>NZ_CP015136.1:655000-3055000 GCF_001618865.1 Luteitalea pratensis | reverse complement strand
GTCTCGTGCGCGCCAGCAGTTTGCGCGCCGCCTGGACCTGTGCCTGCACCCAGCTGGGCGGCGTGGAGCCATAGATGATCACGACGCCGTGACTCGCGCCAAGGATCGTCTCGTAGTCCTGCCGCCACTGCGCTGGCGGCTGATCGGGCGCGGGTTCCGGGGTCAGGCTGACATCGGCGCCCAGCGTGAAAAGCACGTCGCGCACCCGCTGCCCGAGCTCACGGTCCGGCCCGTCCGCGCTCACACAGATCGAGAGCGCTCCCATCGTGGCGCTTTCCGGGGCGGCGATGGGACGGCTCAAGGTGTCGACGAACGGCTTGGGCGCCAGTCGCGACAGCACGTGCCTCTGGAAGTCCTCGAGGCCGCCAGCGGCGGCGCCGGTCAACAGCTGCGCGTACTCGGGATTCGTGATGGTCCCGAGCTGGACGTCCGGCGATCGCCACAACGAAAACGCCTGCGAGCGGTTGGTACTCGTGGCTCGCGCGGCGGCCGCCTGGAGCATCGTGTATGGCAATTCGCTCCAGGACGGCCTGCGTCCCGGATGCGGTCCGAGCAGCTGGACGAACGTGTCGGCCGCCGTGAGATCGGCCTCGAGAGCAGCGCGATAGTCGTCCTCCCGCGCCGTGGGATACTCGCCGGGCGCCGAGGGCCTGACGGTGTACCCCTGCTGGCGCAGCGCACCTGCGAGTCGCTCCCACGACTCGAGCACATGGTCGGTGGGGTCGGCGATCCAGACACAGCGCGCGTCGTCGTCGCGGGTGACAGCGCCGGCTGCCTGAAGCCGGGCGGACACGAAGTGCGAGAGCTCGTTCAGCGCGCGCCAGTAGGGGCGATCCTGCGCGGGATCGGCCACGGGCCAGCCGAGCGGCATCGCCGTCGGGTCATCGAACCCCTGTGCCCAGAACTTGCGCGCCGAGAGGTTGCGGATCCCCCGCGGCCACTCCTCCCGCGACGTTGGCGACATTTCCAGGAGGAACACGCGCTCGCCCTGCTCGCCGGCATGCGCGATGAAGGCATCCAGCTCCTTTCTGCACCACGGCGATTCGAGGTAGCGCGGTGAGAGCACGGCGACGAAGCACTCGGCACGTCGAACGCGGTCGCGCAATGCTCCATCGACCTGTTTCTCCGGCTCGAGACGGTGATCCATCCACACGGCGACGCGGCTGCCGCCGCGGCGCATCATCAGCGACTTCTCGAGCCTGTCTGCAAGCGCAGTGACCCAGCCGGGAGTGTCTTCGGCGAATGGCAGGTCATCGGCGTGCGCGTAACTGATGAACACTTCGGACATGGGCGCGTGGCACCGACCGAACGGACGAGGATGGGCTTGTTTGTATCCCGTTCAACCGTCAACGTCAACAGCGGTGTACCGCGATCGAGCCCAATGCTGGGCGCCGCCAGGTGCATGAGCGAGGACTCGGAGATCTCGACCAGCAAAAACGTGGTCTGGGCTGCCCTATCTCGGTCCGGGCTCACGGTAGTTTTGCGTATTCCGCTCGTGCTTCGTTGACCATCGGGATCCCGGGATCGGCGTCTTTCCACAGCGTAAAGAGATCGTCGTAGGCGCTTTTCGCCTTCGCGGTTTCGCCCGAGAGCACGAGCGCTCTGGCCAGCTGCAGCCGCGCCATGGCGTCCATCGGATCGACGAGGACGATGCTGCCGTGATCGAGAATCCGTCGGAACTCCGCGGCTGCAGCCGTGGGCTGTTGCGCCGCAAGATAGGCCAGGCCGCGAACGTAGACGGGGTACAGGCCGCCGAAGCGTCCGGTGAAGCCGACGCCGCCCAGTGCGAGGTCGTAGCGCGAGGCGGTCTGCAGCGCTTGAATCGCCGCCGCCGAATCATGCGTGCTCAATGCGAACAGGGCCCGAAGCGTCGGGAGGTACATGAATTGAACAAACGTATCCTCGGGGAACTGGCGCGCGAGATCCTCGGCCAGGGCTCGCGATTGCGGCAGATCACCTGCGAGGGCCAGCGCGAACGCAGCGGCATAGTCCACTTCGCGGCCCCTTCCGAGATCGAGCGCCCTGGTGGCGCTGTGCCGCGCGGCGGCCGCGTTTCCGTAAAACGCTTCCCATACGGCCGTGGCCGCTGCGAACAAGCCGGCCCGTTCACGTCGACCCGACCGCTGTGCGATCTCGACCGGCATGGCGGCCATCGACCGCGCCTCGTGCAAGCGGCCGGAGCGAGCCATCGCCAGCGCTTCCAGGTGCGACATGATGTCTTCCGCGGCGGGGTTCTTCCTGGCGATCGCCGCCGAACGTCTGAGTTCGCCGTCGGCGCCTTTCAGGTAGGCAACGAAATACGGAATCACGGCAAGCCACTCGCCGCCCTGCAGCTTGCGCTCCGCCGCGCGACCAACCGTCAGCAGGGCCTCGTCGATACGATTCAGGAAGACCTGATTGAGGGCCTTATTGACGTACGCAGGCGTCAGTTCGGGATCCAGCGCGATGGCCTTGTCGGCTTCGGCGATTGACAGCTCGTATTGACCGGTGCTCGTCAGGGCAAGACCGCCGACCAATCCGTGAGGACGTGCATCGCGCGGGTAGCTCTCGGCCCACGATTCCAGGGTCCGTCGCTCGCGTTCCAGATTGCCGGTGAAATCGCGGTCGTACAGCGTGTCGATGTAGAAGCGCTCGACGTCGCTGGCCCGCTTGCGCAGCTCGAAGGCCTTGCGTGTGCTCGGGCGCGCCAGGGCCGACTCTCCCACGATGCTGTAGCCGAATCCAACCTGCGCATGGGCCATCGCAAAATCGGGATCGATCTCGGTCGCACGCTGGAAGAGCGGCTGGGCCCTTACCGGGCCTTCCGAAATGAGCCCTCTCCATGCGGCGCTGTAGGCCTTCAGCGCCTCGAGGGACGGGGTTGTCGCCTCCTCGAGCGGCGTCGAGTGTTTCTCGATGGTAGCGAGCGATTCTCCAACTCGCGTTCGAAAACGGACTGCAATGTGACTCAGCGCACTCAGGACTTCTTCCTTCCGCGCCGCCTGCGCCTGCTCGTCGGCGAGGACGTCGCCGGTCGTGCAGTTCTTCGCGCGCAGGCCGAGGACGTACTGACTGCCGAGACTCGCGATGGATCCTTCCAGGATCGCGGCGCTTGCAGTCCGAGCGCAGACGCCCTGGGCGATGTCGGATGTCAGGCGGGCATCCCCTGGAAGATTCATCAATGCCATGGTCTTCCGGATCCGGGCGTCCGAGATCAGGCTGAGGAATGGCGATTGCTGGAGCTGTACCGCGAGTCCCTGCCGTAGCGTGTCGTCGAAGACGGGATCGCCGGTCGTGTTGGTGAATTCGGCGATCACGATCGTGTCCCTGTCGGTGAGTTTCGGGGCACGGTGAAGGACGACGTAGGCGGCCGCTGCCGACAGGGCCAGCACCGCCGCGGAGGCGACGGCGACACGTGTCGCACGCCTGCTGGGCGCGATCGACGCCAGTTGATGCTGCAACTCCGCAGCCGATTGCCATCGTCGGGCGGGGTCTTCTTCGAGGCATCGGCTGACGATCTGCTCCAGCTTCCGGGACGGCATGCGCCTGCGCTGGAGGGCGACTCGCGCGCCGGTCAACATCTCATACAGCACGCAGCCGAATGCATACAGGTCGGCGCGCGCATCGGCCGACTAGCGATCACGCTGCTCGGGTGCCATGTAGCCGGGTGTGCCCATCACCGGCCGGCTGGCGCTCACCGTCTCGTCGCCTCCCGATTTCGCCAGCCCGAAATCCAGCACCTTGATGCCGGACCTGGCGATCATGATGTTGCCCGGTTTGAGATCGCGGTGAACGATGCCCTTGGCATGCGCCTCGGCCAGCGGCTACAATCTGGGAGGCGTACGGGAGCGTCGTGTGCAGCGGCAACGCTCCACGTTTGAGCCGTGCCGCCAGCGTTTCCCCCTCCACCAGCTCCATCACCAGATAGTTCGCGCCGACATCGTGGACCGTACAGATGTTCGGATGGTTCAGCGCGGCAATCGCCCGCGCTTCCCGCTCGAACCGCGCGCTGAACTCCTCCCTGGTGATCTTGATCGCGACAGCGCGACCCAATCGTGTGTCGATCGCGCGGAAGACTTCGCCCATGCCACCTTCGCCGAGCTTGTGGTCGATGGAGTAGGGACCGAGGCGCGCTCCCACATCCAGGGTAACGGGCACCGGACCTTCCAGCAGGTCGCGGGCGTGCTCGAGGACCGGACGATCCAGGAACTCGGCGCCGGTCCGATCCGACAGAAGCGACTCGACCTGGTGGCGCAACTCGGGGTCTGCTCGCGCCAGCAGCGCCGCCCGCTCCTCGGCCGGTGCTTCATGCGCTGCGTGATAGAGCGCTTCGACAAGGCGGAACCAGTCCGAACTCATGGGGCAGCAATGAACCGGATTCTACGTGTTCAGCTCGCGGGACAGACAGGCTTTGGCGAAATCCCAGTCGCGTCTGACGGTGCGTGGTGAGATGTCGAGCGCCGCGACAATCTCCTCCTCGGTCAAGCCGCCGAAATAACGCAGTTCGACGACCATGGCCTGCCGCGGCGCAAGGCGGGAGAAGGCTGTGAGCGCCTCGTCCAGCGCGAGGATCGACCGGTCGGGCGACGGCGACAACACCGCCGTGTCGTCGATGTTCACTCGGACTGCCGAACCGCCTCGCTTCTTCGCAGCACGGGCGCGCGCCGCGTCCACCAGGATGCGCCGCATCATCTGCGCCGCCATCGCGTAGAACTGTGCGCGCTCGCGACAGTCGAACCTGCGCACGTCGACGAGCCGCAGGTACACCTCGTGGATCAACGCGGTGGACTGCAGGGTGTTGGCCTGGCGTTCGTTCTTCATGTACCGGCGAGCGATCCGGCGCAGTTCGGGATAGACCTGCTCCGCCAGCCGATCGAGCGCCCCGTGATCGCCGCCGCTCCACGCCCTCAGGAGATTGGTGATGTCTCCAGCGGCTTCCTCGATAGCTGGGCGGTCGTCAGGATCGGGCACGAAGGAACTCTCCTGGAGCCATGGCCGCTCTGGGTGCGGGTTTGCGCCTGTACCGGTGAAAGGAAGAACCGGCGGTCAGAGTGTCCTCCAAAAACAACGCGTTTGGCACCACCGGCGCTTTTGGCGCGGCGAAATGCCAGGGCGATTCCAACTGGGCACCCGGCCACCGGCTCGAGGTGACGCACATGACAACAAGAACCAGATGCCAGCTCTACGTGTCGGCCGCAGCGATGATGGTGACGGCGGCGATTGCCGCTCCAGCGGCGGCGCAGGCCTCCTGCGAAGGCCTGGCGCCCGGCTGCTTCAAGGGCAGCTTCCTGGGACAGGACACCCATGAGGTCGTGCCCGAGGGCGCCACATCGGTGGTGATCACTACGACAGCGACCGGCGTTGGGAGTCGGCTGGGGCGATTCTCATTGGTCCGCGAAGTCACCGGCGATCTCGTGACCTTCGGCGCGGCAGGGTCGGCTCGCTGGGTCGCGGCCAACGGCGACAGCATCGAGACGACGGTCGACGGGCACGCATACGTCTCGGATTTGCCCGGCGGGTACCTATTTGTCACCGAAAAACACACCATCGTGGGCGGCACCGGCCGACTCACCGGAGCCGAGGGGATCTTCACGGTGGAGCTGTTCCATCGCTTCGAACCCAGTAGTGTCATCGATGGCGTCCAAGCGCACGACGTGTTCGGCTCGTTCCACGGGACCATCACGTTCCGCGGCGCAAGTCGCTGACGGGCAGCCCGCGCGGAGAAGGGGTGCCAAGTCGAGGAGTGGCGCCCCTTCCCCGATGCCAACCACAACCTTCAGGCGAGGAATCCAGCCTTGTATCTCGAATCCGTGAAGGCGTTCCTGGCTCGATGACGCGACGCCAGTCGCCATTTCGCATGGCTGTGACAGGCGCTGGCAGGCCTTAGAGGTGACCAACGGCACCGGCGGCCCGGGGCGTTGGTGCATGACGCGATCTGGAGATCGCACTCCCCCAACCCACGGCTTGTCACCGAGTGATCGCACCCTCGGGGTGGACACACGGGCCAGGCGGCAGAAGTTCGGCTTGCACATCTATTCTACCGCACGAACCGCCCACAAGTAAGGTTTGACGGCGCGGACCTTTCGGTCGCATCTTCGGGTTCTCTCAGCAAGCTGTGAGGTGAGCATGAGCATCGCACCAGCATGGGAATGTCACCGTTCCGTCGAAGCTGAAGTGCCAGCGTCGGTCGCTTGGGCGTTCATGACAGACATCAGCAACTGGAACGACCCACCCGCGGAGTTTGCTTTGGAGGGCCAATTCGTTGAGGGCACGCGAGGCACGACCCAGATGCCGGGACGGCCACTGGCCTCCTGGACCATTCGTGACGTAGAACCTGGCCGTGGCTACACGATTGAAGGCGGCTCCTTCTTGGAACGAGCGGTGCTCCTTGCCCACTGGCGGTTCGATCCGCTGTCGGAGCGCACGGCACGACTCACACAACGGATCGAATTGCTCGGTGAGAATGCCGCCGCCTACGTCGACGAAATCAAGTCGCTATTCGAGCCGAACCTGGAGTCAGGGTTACGAAGGATCGCGCAGAGAATGGCGGCATCACGGTAGCGCCATTGCGGCCCGATTGGCCGCGCAATCATCCTGGAGGCCTGAATGTTTCCGACGACACTCGCACCCTCCCGTCTCACGCTGATCCTGACGACGCTCGTCGCGCTCGGCCCTTCCCTCACGGCCGCACGAGGTCAAGCGTGTGGCTCCGATATCCGCCCTATCGAGGTCAATCAGACCACGCTCCACTACTTCGAGTGCGGCGAGGGTGAGCCGATCGTGTTCGTTCACGGCACCCTCGGGGATCTGAACGTGTTCCGAACACAGGCGCAAACCTTCGCAACTCGCTTCCGGGTCATCTCCTACAGCCGGCGATATCACCCGCCCAACGCTCCACCTCAGGCTCACGATGTCGATGCGCTGAGCGCTCAAGCGGCCGACCTTGGAGCGCTGGTAAAGGAACTGAAGGCCACTCCAGCACATCTCGTTGCGCACTCCCACGGCGCGTCCGTCGCGCTCGCGCTGGCAGTGGAACATCCCGAACTCGTCCGCAGCCTCGTTCTCGGCGAGCCGCCCGTCCTCTCTCTCCTCTCTCGCACGGCCGTGGGAGAAGCCACGAGGCAGTCGGCGCTCAGACAGGTCATCGAGCCAGCGCGGAAAGCGTTGGAGAGCGGGAATCGCGAGGAAGGTCTGCGACTATTCGCCGGACCTGGCTCCTTCGACAACTTCCCACCATCCGTACGAAAGGAGTTGGTGGAAAAGCAGGCGCCAGCGCTCCGATTGCACCTGACCGAGATGTCCGCCCTCATGCCTCCCTTCGACTGTGGGGATCTGGGGAAGTTGAAGCTCCCGACGCTCCTGGTGACGGGAGAGCGAAGTCCGGCGATGTTCCTCCTCATCACGGCGGAACTCGAAGGCTGCCTCGAAGGTGAGTCGCACGTGATGGTGCCGGAGGCAGGACATGGGATGCACAGCGACAATCCCACCTTCTACAATCAGACTGTCCTGGCGTTCCTGCAGCGACGCTAGCTCGGGCACGGACGGACCGCCCCACCTCCTCGGTGCCGGTGAGGGCGCAGGCGAAGCCAACGCGCTTCTCGACCTCTGGACGAGGCCCACCGCCCGAAGCCAGCGAGCCGAAGCGATCGCGAGTGGCCGAGGCGCACGAGAGGTGAACCGGTCGACAGCCAGAGCAGACGAGCACCGCCTCGTCCTTCATCACAATCCAGCGCACGAGAACGACGCATACTGTAGAAACTCGCTCGAACGCGTACTCCTTACTAGCGCGCCGCTCCGAACGCCGGCGGCATGGGACCCTCAGATCATCGTATTCACGTTCTTCGTGGCTGGTGTCAGGGACCGGAATTCGCAACTGATTGGTGACATCAGCGTGATCTCGAGCAGCGGACAACTCGCCGCCGTACAGCAGGGCGCGGCTGCGTTGCTGGAGTTCAACGGAGCTTCTGCAATTCCTCTCCCGAAATGAGCCGTCCGCCCAGAACGACGGCCGCCACGCGGCGCGTGTTGGCGATGTTTGCCAACGGGTCCGCCTCGAGCAGGACCAGGTTGGCCTTCTTGCCCACTTCAACCGTGCCCTCGTCAGGAAGGCGCCCGGTGAATTCAGCGGCGTTCCGGGTTGCCGCCTGCAGCGCTTCCGGAGGCGTCATGCCGGCGTGCACCAACGCCACCAGCTCGTCGTGGAGGGCAGGTGGTGCTCCGGTTGAGGCGGGCAGATCGCTTCCGGCCAACACCTTGACTCCAGCCTTTCGCATATCGGCGAACATCTCGACCGTCTTCTTCGCGGCGATGTCCGTGGCCGCGGCAGCGTCGGGGTTGAGTTGAGCCCGGCGCGCATCCCAGACGCTGCGGAGCGCGCCAAACGTTGGGACCTGCCACGTGCCGTTCTTCTTGAACGCGCTGAACAACGCGGCTGCCTTGCGCCGGTCGTAGGTCTGCACAAGTCTCGTCAGAAAATCTGACCGGTACAATGTCTCGTCCGGAGAGGGCCCGCCGGCCAGAGCCCTTGAGAGCGCGTCCCGAACCTCAGACGTCAACCCCGCTTCGGCCGAGGAACAGGCGATCAGCACGTTGCGGAAGCCAGCACTTCCAAAGTGCTCGATGCTTCGCTGCCCAGCCTGTGTGGCTTCGAGAGCCGTCACCGACACCGGGAGATGGCCGGCAAACGGCAAAGCGAGGTGCTTCGCTTCACTCGCGACCGCGAAATAGGCATCGCGGGTGAGCGTGTCCCCGACCTTGATGAAATCGACGCCTTTCGCCTGCAAGTCATCTACAACTTGCTTAGCGTCCGCATCGGTCACCGTTCGAACGAGCGGCGGCGTTCTGAACGGCAATGGGCGCTGCAAGATTGGCCCGGCTGCGACGATCTGGGGGCCAACCAAGGTGCCGTCGGTGGTCTCGCGCCGAAGACGAAGGATCTCGTCGACGGGCGACGCCATATCCCGTACGCCAGTGATGCCGTATGCGACCAGCCGAGGCAGGATCTTCGTGCCTTCGTCGTGCCCACCGATGTGGACGTGCATATCCACAGGCCGGGGATCAGATGCTTGCCGCGACCATCGACGATCGTTGCGCCAGTAGGGATCCGTTCTCGGCCGCCTGGAGTGATTGCCGTGATGCGATCGCCTTGTACGATGACGGACACAACTCGAGGCCTGGCGCCCGTGGCATCGATGAGAGTCACATTCGTGACGGCGATCACCTTCGATTGAGCTGCACCCACGCTGGCGCACGCCAACCCCAGGGGCACGAAGATCAATAGTCGCGCCAACCGAGCCGCGATTCCCGTGAGCAAGGCAGTTGTCGGGTAATCAGAAAAGGCGGCGCGGGCGAGGAGCGCGTCGCGCGCTTCGTGTCGGCTCTCGGTGTCGTGGCCATGGGCGAGCGCCTGGTGCCGTATGTCCGGCACGCCGAGCCGCACGCCGACCGGCACCAGGGCGATCAACCCGATCCCGTGGAGCACGAGAGCCAGTCCTCCCCGATCGCCGGGCGCGTGGTGTGTATCCTCCGAGAGGCGGTCCCCTCCCGTTCCTGCTCCGGCGTCGTCATACTGTCACCTCAGCCTCCGCAGCGCGTGCAGGAGTGGCCATGGACTGCTAACGCGAGCTCACGAGCACGGGCGCCGATCGATACAGATCCGGGAACACCTTCTTGAGCTCGTCGAGCTTCGGGAGGTCGTTGATGACGATGTACGGGTGCCGCGGATTCTTCATCAGAAAATCCTGATGGTAGCTCTCGGCTTGGAAGAACAGGCGGTCCGGCTCGATTGTCGTGACGATCGGCGCCTTGAACACACGGGCCTGATTCAACTGCCCGATGTACGCCCGAGCGATCCTGTCCTGTGCTGGATTGGCGGGGAAGATTGCGGACCGGTACTGCGTGCCGACGTCAGGTCCCTGGCGATTCAGCTGGGTCGGATCGTGTGCGACCGAGAAGAAGACCTGCAGCAGCCGTCCGTAGCTCACCTGTCGGGGATCGAACGTAATCTGGACGGCCTCTGCATGGCCGCTGCCACCGCGGCTGACGGTCTCATACTCCGCGGTGTTCTTCTGGCCGCCCGCGTAGCCCGACACCGCGGCGGTTACCCCTTTGAGGTGCTGATAGACGCCTTGCACCCCCCAGAAGCACCCGCCGGCCAACACGGCGACGTCGGATGACTTCTGGCCCGCGGCTTCGTCGGCGGCCGGGGGAGGAATCACGATGGCCTTCTCGGCTGCCAGACCGAGCGCGGTAGGCGATCCCGCCAACATGACCAAGCCTGCCAGTGCCAGCAGGAGCACAGGCATCCAGCGAATGAAGTGACGCATCGTGAACATCTCTCGCTCCGATCTATCCGACTGCCCTTCTCATCGAGCGCGATCAGCGCCTTGCCGGTGCCGAGCAGTGTGGCCGCATATCTGCGGCGTCACCAAGAGCCCGCTTCCATCTTTGTCCGGCGTCGGTGCTCCGCCTCGCTCGGCGTCGCCGCGGCGAAGGAGCCCGTCTTGAGCGGACCGGCCGGTTCGTAGGGTCCGTGGATGCGAATTCCACAAGCTGATGCACAGCGCGATCCCGGGGAGGGGTTTCTGCGCTGATCGTGGACCATTCGGAAGCGCTGCGTTACAAATAGAAAACACAGACGCATCAAGCGACCGCTCATCGCCTCCGCATGGTCAGCCACCACTTCATGGTCGACGTGACCAGGTCGGCCGCATCCTGCTGCACGAAGTGGCCTGCGCCCGGGACGGTGACGAGCGTCAGGTCCTGCTCGAGCCAATCCCACGTGCCGGACAGCCCGTTGGCATGAAGCGCACGGTCGTCCAGGCCGTGGAACATCAGCACCGGGGCCTTGACCTTCGGGAGGTCCGGCAAGGGGGCAAGATCCGATCCCGACGCCTTCGGGTAGTTGGCCTTGTAGTAGTTCAGCATGGCCGTGAAGTCCGAGCGTCCGAAGGCGTCGATATACCGCTTGCGCGCTTCGGGGTCGCGGACCCACCCAGACAACGTCTGTGGGGTCATCGCCTGCCCGAAGAAGACGGCCGCGTCGGTCGGCGACCCGTCCTGGAACGCGCGCGCGTACGCGCTGTTCTTGATCTGCTCCGGGTTCGTCTGCAATTCACGGACGAGGCCACGCGGATGCGGCAGGTTCAGCACGATGAGCCGCTCGGTCATCGCCGGCACCTGCATGGCGAACTGCCAGGCGACCATGCCACCCCAGTCGTGACCGACGATGGTGGCCTTGTCGCGACCGAGGTGGCGGATGACCGCAGCGACATCGGCGACGAGCAGCCGCATGTCGTACTGCTCGACACCCTTCGGCTTGTCGCTCAGGTTGTAGCCACGCTGATCGATGGCCACGACCTGAAACGACTCCGACAGTGCCGCCATCTGGTGACGCCACGAATACCAGAAGTCCGGGAAGCCGTGAATCATCACGACCAGCGGGCCGCTGCCGAGCGTTGCGTAGTGGATCTTCACGCCGCTCTCGGACACCGCGTAGCCGTGCTCGACCCGCTCGAAGACATCCGGTGGCTGGGCGAGCAGGGTGGGCGCGGACAGCAGGAAGAGGGCCAGCACCAGGCTGGCCACACGTGTCGTCATGAGTGTAACCTCGGCAGTCGTATGATATCTTCCTCGCCCCATCAACAGGAGGTTGTCATGAGACTGCTCTCCGGCGTGCTCGTTGCCCTCGTCGTCATCGCCGCGCCTGCCGCGCAGTCGCCCGGCGACGTGCTCGCGGACACGCGGCTCTCGGTGCACACGCTCGTGCGCGAGGACATCTTCGCGGGTTTTCGAAGCGACAACCTGCCGCGACTGGAACGGGCCGAACGACACATCGAGATCCTGCTCACACAACGGCCCGGGCAGCGGGGCGACCTGCTTGCGTGGAAATCGGGAGCCACCGTCTACCGGGCCGTGCTCGCGCACGAAGCAGGCCAGCCCGAGGCGTTCGCTCGCCTCTACACCGACGCCCTGGCGGGCTTTGCCGAGGCCGCCAAGGCGACGTCGGGCAACGGTGGGGTCGCGGCCATTACCGGCGGCACGCTGGCCGTATTCGCCGACCGACTGCCCGAGTCCCATCGCGCGGCCGCATGGGCGCTGGCCTACGACAACTACTCGCGCCTCTGGCAGCAACAGGGTGCCGACATCGAGAAGCTGCCCGTGCATCACAAGGGCGAGATCCTGTCTGGCCTGACGCAGTCGGCGCAACGCCTGGGCCGCACCGACGAGGCCGCTCGTCACCTGGACAGGATGCTGACCGTGCTTGCTGGCACGCCCTACGAGCCCCTGGCGAAGCAGTGGAAGGCGGACCCGGCAATCGCGGCGACGACCAACCTGACGTGCAGGAACTGCCACACTGCCGGTCGGCTGGAGAATCAAATCGCAGCGCTGAACACGAAGGCCCCGGGTCACTGAGTGTCCTGATCGGAATGGCTTTCAGTGCTGCACAGTCATGTTCACCTGCACGATGCGAGGCGCAGGACACTATGGTCGCGGGCTCACCCCGCCGGCCGTGAGCACGACCGTGTCGAGGCCGCCCTCGTCGGGTCCGGTGTGATACTCGCCGCGAATCTCGAGGCTCGTCGGGTTGGCGAGCACGCTGTGGATCTGCTCCTCGCTGGCCGGCCTGTTCCAGTTCCAACGCCAGCCACTCCCCGCCGCAAGGGTCACCGAAAAGGGCGTCCACGTTGTGCCGGGCGACGTCGGGAACCGGAAGGAGAGCCGGCCCGCCGGCCCGACGATGACGACATCGTCCTCGACGATCCCCACGACATCCGCCGACTGCTTGAGGTTGTAGCTGAGCGTGCCGTGTTCGGCCGCCGACAGCGCACGCAGCACGCAGTCGGGCGCCCTGAAGTACCACGTCTCGCCCAATGCCTCGTCGGCATACGAGATATAGCCACCTGGATGACCGTCTGACGCGTGGACCTGAGGCTCGGCGGCACCCGTGTCTCCGGACACGAGCCATCCGTGCGTTGGTCCTTCGAAATCATGGGCGATGAGCGTGCGTTCCTGCGAGCGCAGCGGCGCGCGGCCGCCGAGGAGGCAAGCGAGGACGCCAGCGGCGATGGCGGTCGATCGAGTGGGAGGCATGCAAGCGCAGAGAAACAGGAGATCCTGAACCGACCTTGGGCGACCGGTTCAGGATTCAAAAGGCACCCGGGCGATCGCGGGTTACGTCCAGCGGTAGCCCTGCTCCTCCAGCGGCAACGACCGGATGCGCACACCAGTCGCCGCGAAGATGGCGTTGGTGATCGCGGGAACGGCCGGAGGCAGCGACGGCTCTCCGAGCCCGGTCGGATCGAAGTCGGTCTCGAGGAACTTGATCTCGATGCTGGCCGGGGCGTGCGGCATGCGCGCCGGCTGGTACTGGTGGAGGTTTTTCTGGACCACACGTCCCTTCTCGATCGTGATCGCCCACGACATCAGATGGCTCATGCCTTCGATGAAGCCACCCTGGACAAGATTCTCCGAGTGGCTCGGGTTGACGATCTGCCGGCCGATGTCGACGGCACACCACACGCGATTGACCTTGATCGCCTTCTGCGCGTCGACCGAGACCTCCACGACGTACGCCACGTAGCCGGCGTGCGCGAACTGGAACGCCACGCCCTTGCCGGTGCCCTTCGGGAGCGACCCGCGGCGGTCCCACTCCGACATCGCACGCACGGCCTCGAGCACGCCGCGCGCGCGCACCGGATTGAATCCGCCCGTGGCGCCGGCGCCGACCGGGTTGTTCAGCAGGTCGACCCGGTACTGCAGCGGATCCTTGCCGGCGGCCACGGCGACCTCGTCGATGAAGCCCTGCTTCACGAACGAGATGCCGTTGGTGGGCGGCGCGCGCAATGCACCGACGGGAATGCCGAACGGTGTCACGTTATCGGACGTGATCAGCACGTTCTCGACGAAGCCCCGCGGGAACTCGTTGGCCGGCACGACGGAGTTCGTGCTGGCGACGAAATCGCGGTAGGCGATCAACTTGCCGCTCGCGTCCAGGCCCGCCTTGAAGAAGTGGAAACCCGTGGGGCGATACTGATCGTGCGCCAGATCGTCCTCGCGCGACCAGAGCAGCTTGACCGGGACGCTGGGCTGCCCCGCGGCGGCGCGCTCCTCGGTGACGGTGCGCGCAATCCGTGCCACCTCGACGTCGTACTCGCTGACGAGACGACGGCCGAAGCCGCCACCGGCCCGCACGAGGTGGAACGTGACGTTCTCAGGCGGAATGCCGGCGCCGAGCGCCGGATGCTGCTTGGACGGAATCTGGCTCGGCGACCAGATCTCGAGTTTCCCGTCGTGGAAGTGGGCGGTGGAGTTCTGCGGTTCGAGTGGCGCGTGCGAGAGCAGCGGGAAGAAGTACTCGGCTTCGATGGTCTTCGCCGCAGCGCGGAAAGCCGCGTCGACATCGCCGATCACGGCGCGGGGTGGTCCGGTCGGCCGCTCGCCCGGAGCCGGTGCCGGAGTCGGCGCGGGTAGCGGGGCCGTCGCTGCACGCGCGGCCAGTTCACGCGCCTGCGCCAGGTAGCCGGTGCTGCTCTGCGTCGCCACCGCACCTTCGTCCCAGGTGACCTTCAGCGAGCTGCGCGCGTCGTGGGCCAGCCACCAGCTGTCGGCAACGATCGCCACGCCCGAGGCGAGCGAGTTGTTGCCCTGTCCGGTCGCAGGCTCGACGATGAAGGCATGCCGGATGCCGGGCAGCTTCTTGATCTCGTCCAGGTTGGCGCTGATGGCCTTCCCACCGAACACATCGCACTTTACCAGCACCGCGTGCAGCATGTTGGGGAACGCCACGTCGATGCTGAACACCGGACGGCCCGTCACGATGTCCAGGTTGTCGACGCCGCGGATTCGCTTGCCGATGATCGTGAAATCGCGCGGGTGCTTGAGCCCGGCCTCGATGGCGGCCTTCTCCGGCACGGGCAGGGTCGCCGCCAGGGCCGACAGCGAGGCGTAGGTTGCGGTGCGCTTGCTCGCCGTGTGCGTGACGACGCCAGCCTTGGTCGTCAACTCGCTCGTCGGGACGCCCCACTGCTGCGCGGCCGCAGCCAGCATCACGAGCCGGCCGCCCGCGCCCACCAGCCGCATGTTCTGGTAGTTCGAGGGAATCGCGCGGCTGCCCCCCTCGAACTGCGCGCCGTACTTCGGGTCGAGGTCGGCCTGCTGGATCTTGACCTGCGCCCAGTCCACGTCGAACTCGTCGGCGATGACCTGCGGCAGCGCGGTCCTGATGCCCTGCCCGGTCTCCGGGTTCTTCGCGATGAGGGTGAACGTGTTGTCGGGGTGCACCGTGATGTAGGTGTTCGGCGCAAGCGACTCCGCGGACGCGCCGGGGCCACCCGGGCGCCCCTGCGCGGCGACGTGTGGCGTAGAGAGGCCGATGAGCAGTCCGCCGCCGGCCACCGCCGAGATCTGCAGGAACGCCCGCCGATCGAGGCCCTGATCCTTCAGGGTTGTCGCCATGACTAGGCCCTCCCCCCGGCGCCGGCCGCCGACTTGATCGCCTGCTTGATGCGCATGTAGGTACCGCAGCGGCAGACGTTGCCGCTCATCGCCGCGTCGATCTGCGCGTCGGTCGGGTTCGGCGTGGCCTTGAGCAGCGCCGACGCGGCCATGAGCTGACCCGCCTGGCAATAGCCGCACTGCGGCACGTCGAGGTCCAGCCAGGCGCGCTGCAGCGGATGCGATCCGTCGCGCGGCAAGCTCTCGATGGTGGTGACCGCGGCCTTGCCAACCGCGGAGATCGGCGTGATGCACGAGCGAATGGGCTGGCCGTCGAGCAGCACCGTGCAGGCGCCGCACTGCGCCGCACCGCAGCCGAACTTGGTGCCCTTCAGGTCCAAGGAGTCCCGAAGCACCCAGAGCAGGGGCATCCGCTCGGGCACGTCGACCGCACGCGGCTCCCCGTTGACGAGGACTGAGTATTTCACTGCGACGCCTCCTGGATCCGATTCTCGGGCGCCACCCGGTGGTGCCAAGTGAGCCCCGTACATGATATTCCCAAGCAGTCCGACTCGTCTGGAGTCGGGGCACGTCGCCGGTCACGCCACTCGACGCGGAGAGTCGGAAGGCACTCCAGGCGATACGACGCGATCCGTGATCAGCGGTCGCGCGGCAGCGTGCGCCAGTTCACAATCAGCTGGATCGGGGGGACGTCCGGATCGTTGGCGCGAACCGCGGCAAGAAATCGCCGGCCATCGACGGCGGCTACGTACGAATTGGTCGTGGGCGTGACCAGGGGGCTCGTCTCGACGAATGTGGCGGCATCGAAAAGCTCGCGCGGCTTGCCAAGCGCGATGTCGATGTCTGTACCGGCGAAGGACCGGACAGTCAGCCAGCTGCGCCCGGAAATGTACGCGAGTTCACGGCCGCCGTCGGTCCACTGCGGTGAGGTGCCCCCGTCGATCGAGACCTGTCGCTTCAGCTGTCCTGATGGGAAGCTCGCGACCCACACTTCATCGCGGCCTGATTCGTCCGTGACATAGGCGAGCCAGCGATCGTCAGGAGAGACGAGGGCTTGATACTCGTTAGCCGGGGAATTGATCGGTAGCCGCTCAGCCCGACCGCCCCGCAGATCGTCGACATAGAGGTCATCGCGTGTAATCGGATCGATACGAACGCTCACGATCCGCACGCCATCGCCGCACCAGCTCGACGCAAACGCCGGCAGCAGCGAGCCGCCGAGCTCGAAGTCGGGAGTTGGTCGCTGCAGGCTCTTGACCAGCAGTCTGGGAGGCACCGTCGTGGTCGTGGTGAGGACGAGACGGCCGCCGTCGGCGGACCATCGTGGTGCGAAGCCGTTTCCGTCGAACGTCAGCTGCGTCTCCGTCGATCGGGCGAGATCCCGGATCCAGACGTCGGCCCCGCTATTGCTGTCGCGTCGTGAGACGGCGAGCCGCCTGGCGTCGGGTGCCAGCGCCAGCCCCAAGTACCTCGCGGGTGTCTCCACAACCGACGCCGTGGCGCCCGTCTCCGTGAGCCACCGTAATGTGGCCGGCGCGCCAGCAACGTACGGCCACACGGCAAGCGGTCCGTCCGCCGACACCGAGAACGGCATGCGGCCGAGCTGCGTGATTGGAATGCCCCTCAGCAGCTCGATCGGTTCGCCGACAAGTTCAAGCGTGGCTTCATCAAACGCGCGCGCGAACAGCCTCGAGTCCCTCCCGAAAAAGAGATAGCCGCGCGCGTACACGAGCGACGAGGGGGCGACGGGAAACTTCATCAGCGCACGGGATGGTTCTCCGGTGAGCGAGCCGAGGCGAATCTCGCGGGGGATCAAGGCCGCGTAGACAAAGTGCCTGCCGTCACCGATGAACTGCGGCCAGAAGTGGCTGCCCTCGCCCGCGGTCACAGGAGCGACGGGACCACCCTCGGCAGACACCCGGGACAGTCCGCCCGTTCCGCCAGCGAACACGATGACGCCATCGGCGTTCCAGGTCGCGCCGGCCATCGCCGAGGCATGCGTCGTAATGGTGCGGACGCGCCGATCCGTCGGGCGCACCTTGAGGAGGTCATGGCGATTGAAGAAGCCGATCCACGCACTGTCGGGCGACCAGAACGGGGTGTTGGCGTTCTCGGTGCCGGCGATCTCGATCGCTGGTTCGCCAGTCGCATCGAGCCTCCGAATCCACAGCCGTTTGATGCCGTCGTGACCAACCGCGACGTACGCGAGGCTGCGGCCGTCTGGCGCGAGTGCGAATGGCACATCGAAGCTGGAGGCGTACGACGTTCCCCGCTCCGGCCACAGCTCGAAGCGGAGATCGGCCGACGGTGACTCGGTGCCCGCAGACGCGGTCAACCGCGTTGCCTGGCGCGGTTGGTCCCGGCGCGGCTCAACGGGCCGCTTGCCGACGACCGCGTACGCAACGAGTGCAACGCCGCACGCGCCGATTGCCGCAGCAGCGACCCACCAGCGGTGGCGGCTCGTTGCTCCAACGGGCGACGACTGGTCGAGACGTGCCTGATCCGGGGTTGCAGGGCTCCGCGCGCTACCGTTCGGGTCGTGCAGCACGTCGTCGATCTCGATGCGCACGCCTGCGGCGTCCTGCAATCGCTCACGCCTGTCCTTGCGCAAACACCGTCGCAGCAGCACCCGGATAGAAGGGGGCGTGGTGTCGGGGAGTCGATCCCACGCGGGGTCCCGCTGCAGCACGCCGGCCAACGTGTCGGCGGCACTCGCGCCGTGAAAGGCGCGCGCGCCGGTAAGCATCTCGTACAGCACGCAGCCGAACGCCCAGATGTCACTGCCTTTGTCGACGGCTCCGCCCCGGGCCTGCTCGGGCGACATGTAGGCGGCCGTGCCGACGAGGACGCCGACCTCGGTGGCGAGTGGCTGCGTCGTCATCGTCGGGGGCGCGGCCAGGGCATCAGCAGGCGGCGTGGCCGACCCGAGGTCGTCCAGGCAAGCCTTGGCCAGCCCGAAGTCGAGGACCTTCACCGTGCCGTCCTCGCGGATCATGATGTTGGCGGGCTTGAGATCCCGGTGGACGATGCCACGTACGTGCGCCGCCTCGAGCGCGTCGGCGATCTGCCGCGCGATCCGTAACGCCTCCGCTGCCGGGATCGGCCCACGCGCGAGGTGCTGCGCGAGGTCCTGGCCCTCCACCAGTTCCATGACCAGCACCCGCACACCGCCGAGCGCCTCGAAGCCGTGCACCTGGGCGATGTGCGGATGATTGAGCACGCCCAGCGTCCGCGCCTCGCGGGTGAAGCGCGCCAGGCGGTCACGATCGGCGGCGAGTGACTCGGGCAGGATCTTCAGCGCCACATCGCGACGGAGATTCGTGTCGCGCGCGCGATAGACCTCTCCCATCGCGCCCGCCCCCAGTAAGGACACGACGACATACGGACCGAGCTTGGCGCCGGACTGCAGGGTCGCAGACCGATCCAGACGCTTCGCCCCGCCCGCCCGGGGGGCCGCCCGATCTGACACGCCAGTCTCGTGACCGCCGGGGGCTTCGGCATCTGCGTGCGCGGCCAGCAGCGAGGCCACCTCACGGCGGACCTCGTCGTCGCTGTTCTGGGCACGCAGGAACGCGGCACGCTCGTCCGGTGCGCGTTCCAACGCGGCAAGAAACAGTGCCCGAATCTGCTCCCGGTTCGACGGATTCTCCATTCAGGCCTCGCCACGACGCTCGCGGAACAGACAGGCTCTCGCCAGCGCCCAGTCCCGCTTCACCGTGATCGGCGCCACGCCGGGAGGACGGCTATCTCGCGCACGAGCGCCGACGGCGCCCAGTGAATGGTCGGGACACTCCCGCCTCAGGCAGCCTCCCGCCAGTGCACGCAACTCTGCGTAGACCGCTTCAGTCACGCGGTCGTTGGCATCCCCGTCCCCGTTGCTCCACGCAACGAGCAGGCCCGTCACATCCGGCGGCTGGGTCATCGCCCTCCTGCAGATACCCCGTTATACAGCAGTCGCACGCACCGGCTGGCCCGACGAGACCAGCCGCGCGTCTCCGCGTTTCCGATGCCCTCGCCGATATGTGTCAGCGTTGGAAGGGCCGCGCTCTGCCATTACACATTCCCTTTGTCAACACTTCCAATGGCTCGACATCATGCCGACGTTCGGCGTGACGTGGGTCGCGGCCACGCGATTCAGGAACGCCTTGATGGGGAGCGGAGCGCGTCGATGACCGAGTCGCTGGCGCCTCGATGCGCGGCGGCATGCGCACGATCGTGTCGCCGCGGATCGCGACGTCGCCGCAGTACCACCGACTGCCGGTACCGTCGACGATTCGGCCGTTGCGGATCATGAGATCGAAGACAGAATCTTGTGCGCACGGTGTCGCGATCGCGAATGCGAGCGATGCGGCCGCCGCGGCGACTGACGCCAGAGAGACGCGCATGCGGCGGAGTATAGCTGGAGGGATGGGACAGGGGCTGGCGCCGTAGCTCCGACCGCTCGCCACGCGGCTCGAGGCGGTGTCCGACAACATGATCGCGCCGACGGTGAGCTCTGACTGTGCGGGCGTCAAGGGGCATCATCGTGGGCCGAAGTCATGCTGTGTTCGGTCTAAACGTGAAACTCCGCACACTCCGTCATTGATGCAGGACCTGGCAAGCCCGGGGCCGAAGAATGCGTCGTTGGTGGCAGGCGGCGTATGCTTGCCTCACTTCCCGAGCACCCCTGGTCGACTGCAGCGCGATTGCGGATGACGTACCGCACTGCGGCCCGGAGCTTCTCGGTGGCCAAGGACATCCCAATGCGACAGATCACGCGGATCGCGATCGTTGCCGGGGCCTGCTGTGCCATCTCCGGTCAGACACATGTCTCCCCGATCACGACGGACGTCGTCGTCATCGGAGCTGGCCCAGGCGGCTTGAGCACCGCGCTCGAGGCCGGACAACGCGGATTGCGGGTGACCGTCGTCGACATGAGCTCGGTGTTCGGCGGGACCGCCGTCATATCCGAGGGCGCCCTCGCGCTTGTCGACACGCCGCTACAACGATCACAGGGGATTCACGACTCTCCTGATCTCGCGTTCCAGGACTTCGTCACGTGGGGCGACGACCCCGACCTCGCGTGGGCAAAGCTGTACGCCGAGCGGTCACGCGTCGACATCCACGATTGGCTGACGGCCATGGGCGTGCGGTTCACCAGCCTCCGGACGCCTGCCGGCAATAGCGTGGCCCGCTACCACGAAAATCCGGAGCGCGGGTATGGGGTTGTGAAACCCATCTACCGCGAGTGCCTGCGCACTGAGGGCATCACCTTCGAGTGGAACACCAGGATCACGAACCTCACCGTCCGCGACGGGCGAGTCATCGGCGCGACGGGCGTGCGGCTCCGCACGGGCGCGGCCGTGGAGTTCCGGGCCCAGACCGTCGTGATGGCCACGGGAGGTTTCCAGAGCAATGCCGCCCTCGTGCGGCAGCACTGGCCTGGCGGCCCCGCACCGGACCGGATTCTGCTCGGGTCCGGCGTCCACTCGACCGGTTCCGGGCTGGACCTCGCCGCGAAGGCCGGGGCAGCCATGACCGGCCTTGACCGCCAGTGGAACTACACGTGGGGGTTTCCCGACCCTCGAGATCGCACCGGGACGCGAGGCGTGTACATCCGCATCATGTCGGCGATCTGGGTGAACCAGCGTGGCGAGCGGTTCGTGGACGAGGTCTCCAGCGCGAAGCTCCAGATGGCCGATATCGCGCGTCAACCGAGCGGTCGCTACTGGGCGATCTTCGATGCCCCGGGAAAGGCGTCCACTGTCACGGCCGGCACCGACTGGGCCGACCCCGCGCGCGTGGAGCACTTGATCTTCGGCAGCCCGCTGGTCACCTCCGCACCCGCGCTCCTGGACCTGGCACGCGCGATCGGCGTCCCGGAGGACAGGCTCGTGGCCTCGGTCGAGCGCTACAACCGGCACGTCGAATCCGGACGCGATGAGGATTTCGGACGCTTCGGCGCGGGACGGGATCGCGGGCAGTTACCCCTGAGGCGGGCACCGCAGGCGATCCGACAGCGTCCCTTCTACGCCATGCCGCTGTATGTGCTGACACGCAAGAGCATGGGTGGCGTGCGCATCGACGCGTCGAGCCGCGTCCTCACGGCCCGCGGTGAACCAATACCGGGCCTGTTCGCGGTGGGCGAAGTCTCCGGTTTCGGCGGCTTGAACGGCAAGGCCGGCCTCGAGGGCACCTTCATCGCTCCCTCGATGCTTCAGGGCCGCATGGTCGGGAGGCTGCTGGCCCCGTCTCCGATCGCGAGGCCACTCGCAAGTGTCGCCTCCGTTCCCGCGGCCACGATGGACTCCCCCGCCGCGAACGAGAGATGTGTGACCTGGCATTTCGAGCGGGTGCATCGCGTGGTGTTGGACCGTGCCTGGACCTGCACCCGTTGTCACAAGGAACTCGCACCGTTCACGGCCGCGGCACACAGGATCGACCGCATGTCGCAGATCGACACCTGCGTCACGTGCCACGTGACACCACAAACGAGGTGAACACACCCATTCCGCGTGACCAGCGCGGTACCCATCAGGGATTCCTGGCCATGGTCACCCTCGCGTGCGGCGACCGTCCCCGGCCGGCTACGCAGGCGGACGTGGAGGCGCTGCCCTCCGCGCTTGCCGACACCGGTCGGCGTGAACGACAGCAGGTGGCGCTGGCGGTACCGCGCGAGGATGGCGGCGAACGTCTCGGCGAGGCGGGCGTCCCGGCGAACGCGCAGGAACTCGCCGCCCGTGGTGTCGGCCAGCACCTGCAGCATCCGCAAGGTGTCGCCGGGCGTCGGGGCGACCCATGAGGGATGCTGGAAATACACCGTAGGTCGACGGGCCCTGACGCTGACGGCGATGGCTATTTCACACGGATCAACTCACGTCGCAAGTACCGCTGATCCTGGCGGATCTCGATGCTCAACTGATCTCTTACGATCTGAAACGGCCGCACTTGATGGGTTCCCGTATAGTCTGGGCGCAAGCTGCCCTCAACGTGGTGCGTCACAGTCCCTTTCGCGATGTCCACGGTGTAGGTGCCGAAGTAGGCCACGTACGCCAGGAAGGCGTCGCGGTATGAGGCGCCGTCGCCGGTGCCCTCGCGCATTCCCGGAAAAGGCGTTGGCGCGGGCGTGCGCATGATTTGCACGGATAAGTGGCCCGTGGGGTCGTAACTGAAGTAACCGACTGGATGCTCGCCGTAAGGACGGGTGATCGTTCCGTCCGCTGCACGGTCTTCATACGTCACGACCTTCCACGTCCCGACGATTGACGTGGGGGATTGACCCAATGGTGCAGCGACGTCCACGGTGGAGGCGATGAGAACGGTCGGCTATTTCCTCAGAACGCCGTCCAGATGCTTGATGGCCGCCTCGAGCACGTCGTCGCGTCCCTCGCTGATGCCTTTCGGCGTGGGGTCGGCCTTGATGTGGGGCTGGATCCCGACGCGCTGGAGCTGCCGTCCGTCTGCGTGGCGCACGTCGTGGCCGGTGAAGCCGACATAGATGCCACCGGGCAGGACGAGCGTCGTCACGTCGCCATTGGCGCCGTTGGTGGGGCTGCCAACGAAGGTCACATCGGTCGCTGATTCAAAGAACAGGCACGTGTGCTCGGACTGGCTGATCGCAAATTCGTTGATGAGCATCACGACCTTGCCCTGATAGATCGCTCCCGCGGCCGGCGGGAGTTTCTGCGCGAAGGCATAGTCGGGAGCGCCACTGCCCAAATCCGAGCTGTCGAGGTTCAGCGCGGACTGGAGCGGCCGCCGGAAGAGTGCGGCCGTGACGTTCGTGCGAGAACTGAGACGCGGCGCGAGAGGCCACGCCGTGCCATTCGGATAGCCGCGCATGTCGAAGACGATCGCGGGAGTCTTCAATACAGCGTCGAGCGCCTTGTGCGCTTCCGCATTCGGGAGACGGGCGAGGTCGATGTAGCCGTAGCCGTTCGGCAGGACCTCGTAAATGGGCGTCTTGCGCGGCAGCATGCCGCTCACGCTGGCCAGCGGGATGGTGCGCGAGAGCATCACGTCCCGGACGCGTCCGTCGATTCCACGTGCCTGCACCGTGACCTGCGTGTCCTTCGTTCCACGGAGCATGGCGGGATACACGTAGGCGTACGCCGACTGTGGCGTGGACAGCGCTCTGTACTTGCTCAACTGGGCAAGTCGCTCGGCAACCGGCTGGCCATCGATCGAGACGATCACATCGCCGCGCGCCACGCCACCGGCGTTCGTGGGCTCCGCGTCGGTCACTTCGGCAACGGTTAGTTCTCCACCCGCCGAGACCAGCCGTACCGCCGGAGCGAATGCGCCGAGGTGGTCGTTGAGTGCCTGTAGGTTCCGGGCCGACCCGTGCGAGTCCTGCATGCGGGTGACCATCTCGGCAATCGTCATCTGGTAGTCGAGCTCGGACGTGTTCGCCACGAAGCGCGGAATGAACTCCGTAAGGACGGTGTTCCAGGGTTTGTCGATCAGGTGCTTGTAGGGGAAGAAGTAGTTGATGACGTTCCAGTAGCGGAAGAGCGCCAGCAGCCGGTACTCTTCGGTCGGAAAGGGCATCGCCGGGTAAGGATTGTCTTTCGGTCCCAGCAGAACGGGGGCCAAGGCCGCCGCTCTGCGTTCACGAGCGGGGCGATTCAACGCATCGATCGCAGACCGGATGCCGGCTTCGCCAGCGCCCGCCTCATTCGACAGCACGACGTCGGGCTGCAGCGTCGGATCACCTGCCGGGTGGACGGGCTCCGACAGGCGGACCGTCGCGACCACACCATCGGGCAACGGCAGCTGCAGGGTGCGTGCGCCCCCGCTGCCTCCGGCGCTTCCCACGCGGACGATGGCTCCGCCTGCCGCCTGAACTCCGCTCAGGATCGCAGAGAGCTCTGGCGTTCGCCCGTCGATGAGCACGGCGACGGGCTTCCGCTCCTTTGCCTGCCCGAGAATGACGTCCGGTGTCTCCGTGAGCAACGCAGAAGTGTAGCCGCCCGACGACGTGCCCTGCTGCGGCGCATAACCGTTGTGGAGCCGGTACCGGTCGCTGCCAAGCGAAACAGGCCCCTGCAGGATCGCGGGCAGCAGCCCGTTGAGGAAGTTGTTGAAATAGAACCACTGCATGCTCTCGGGCGGAGAGTCGTCGCCACGGCAATCAAGAACGATGCCCTTGGCGCCTGCAATTTCGGCCATCATCTGTGGCTGGCCCGCCGACGCCGGGCTGATGCCTCGAGCCATCGCCTGCGCCCAGCTTCCGGGGTGGACGACCACGTGGCCATCGACGAGACGAAAATAGACCGGTTCGGCCGGCGACGCCGGTGCGGGACGGTCGTCTGTCGACGTCGCCTCGGCTGTGGTCAGCGGATCCCCAAGCGCCGCGAGCATGCCATCAATTGCCGTGCGGTACTCGGTCGGCGTGCGCGCCGCCTTGACGCCGGGAATAGCTTTGAGGAGCGCGCCATCCCAATCGATGTCCCGGTAGGCGAGGAAGGGGTGGAAGAACTTCACGGCGCCCCAGAGTCGCGCGAGGCCGGCGAGCCGTTCGGTCTGGGCGAGCTCGAGCGTCTGGGGTCCCACCTGGGCGTGGACCGGAATGAGACAGAGGCTCGCAAGAATGAGCGTCCCGCCCACGAGACATCGGGGGTGCACGACGGTTGTCGACGCAACTCCCGAAGTCGTCGACCGGACCGTCGCGCTCAACCTCCGCGCGCCACTCCTCCCGAGGCACCCAATCGCGTCGCTCCGCAAACAGCGCGGCGTCATCATCAACATCCGGAGCATCAAGACGACAGGCGACATCAGGGCCTCTCGACGGTGGGTTTCGCCGTGCTACGTGGTCACGGGCTCACACCCGACAAGAGCCAGATGCTGCCCTTCACGCTCTGCATGGGAAGCACGAGTGTGCCGCTGGCAGGCCGTAGTCGGCATAGCCAATATCGGGCTCGATGCGCCAATCGGGCGAGCTGAAGTGCGTGATTTGAAACTGCGGCCCGGCTTGCGCGCCGCGCGCCGGATCAATGGGCACCCCCCACAGGTTGAAGTAGCCATCTGCTCCCCGTGAGAGGAAGTACAGCGTCCGCCCATCCATCGATGCTCTGCACCCAGATGTCGAAGTTCCCGTCTCTGTTCCACGCAAAGGCTATCCGCCGGCCGTCAGGTGACCAGCTCACGTCGGTCTGCAGACCCGCGCCGTAGGTCAGTCGCGTCAGGTTGCGCAGGGGCGACGAGGGAGTGCCCGAGATGACCGGTGCCGAGCGCCCGGACGCAACGTAGAGTCCTGTACCGACGAGCGACAGCACAATCGCCGCCGCCACGCCTGAGTAGATGACCATCCGTCGCGCGAAGCGCTCAGGCCCGACGAGCGACGGCTTGGACTGCCCATCCTCAGCTGCAACGTCATCGCGCGCAGTGGGCTCGTCTCCAATCGCACGGACCTCCGCGACGAAGCGATAGCCCCGCCGGGCGACCGTCGCGATGAACCGTTGCTCGCCCGGTACCTCGCCCAGGGCTTTCCGCACCTCGAAGATGTTCTGCGTGAGGTTCGCCTCCTCGACGGCCGTGTCGGGCCACAGCCCGTTCATCAGCTCCTCCTTCTCGAGGAGCCGGCCAGCGTGCTGGACCAGCAGCACCAGCGTATCGAGCGCCTTGGCCTTGATGCCGATGGGCCCGCCGTCCCGCATCAGCAGGTGGCGTCTCGTATCGATGCGGAATCGGTCGAACTCGTAGAAACGAACCGGGTTAGACGCACGCTCAGCGGCGCTGAGAAACGCTGAGGGTTTCTGAGCCTGCCGCTGAGGACTTGCGTGGTTCGACACGTCTAGCTTCCCCCCACACCGAATCGGGTTCGCGCGCTCGGCGAGCGGGCACCGCGAATTCTAACGCGCCGACGTGAGCTACGGGGGACGACATGATCGGGTTCATCTCTGCAATATTGATAGCGGGTTCGACTCCGGTGATGAGCGGGGCGGATCCGGAATTGGTCGCACTGCGTGTGCGGGTCTACGCCGACAGGCACGTCGACGAGGCTACGGTACGGCCCGCGTTGGAGGTGGCTGAGCACCTGCTGGCGTCGGCCGGGCTCGGCGTGGCATGGCGCGTTTGTGATACGGAGCAAGCGTGCCCGGTCGGGGACACGCCGGTGCCGGCGATCATCGTCATCCTTTCGTCCCGTGATCGGCCGCGCGAGAACTGCGGTGTTGCCGCTCACGGCGCACGCGACTCGGCGGGCACGGTGATCGTCTCGGTTCCCTGCCTGGCCGGCGTCGCCTTTCGACTGACGCGACGCGCTGGAACCGGCACCAACCCACTGCTCGCGATGCCGAGGCATGACGACCTCGTCGGAGCAATCGTGGCGCATGAGATCGGTCACCTGCTTGGCATCAGGCATGCGCCGTCAGGCCTGATGCGTGCAAGTCTGGAATCCGACGACATGATCGCACTCAGAAGGGGGACGCTGCGCTTCAGCCCGGCGGAAGCGGGCAGGATGCGGATCGCAGCCGTGTTGGCAGGCGAGGAACGGTTGCGCGCGTCGGCCGCGGGAGCGCGTCCCAGTCCGTCGCAGCAATGAAGACGTGGAACGAGCAGCGCGGTACGTCGCACTACACTGCCGGAACACAGATCCGAGGGAGCGCTCCATGTTCCGACCTGCAAGGTGATGGAGACCGACGCGCTGCGCAAGGCGGCTGGGTTCACTGGCCGGCCAAAGACGCCGTGATCTCGACTTGGTGCTCAGCGTTTTTCGGCGGCGGCAAGGCCCGCGGGATCGGCGAGGGCCTGATCGATCGCGCGGCGCAACTGCTGCCCCTTCAGCCGCGCGAGATCCTTCAGGGGCATGTCCTCGTTGAGTCGCGCCGCCACCAGGTACCCGAGGTAATAACCGCTGCGCCGCGGTCTCGACGCCTTCGGATCGTTGCCGACGAAGAACTCGTCGTAGTCCTCCGACAACGTGGAGTCCATCCTGGCGCGTAGCAGCGCCGCCAGCTTCGGCAAGTCGTCGCGCACACGCTGCGGGGTGTTGGACGGCAGCCCGTAGATGGCCATGTCACTCGCCGACGGGTTCAAGCGGCGCGCCACAAGCGTGGCCAGGCCTTCGCTCCAGACCGACAGGTACAGCGGGAAACCGCGGCCCGTGTCGCCGATCCGGGGCCCGTGGTACGCATGGAACAGCTCGTGGTGGAAGAGCGGGCCCACGCTGGCCGTGTCACCGTGAATCGCGGCAATCGCATCGAGACCGAAGAGCAACGCCGGCCGTCCTTCGACGGTCCGCGCCGCGCCGTCGAATGCGCCCAGGGCATACAGGAAGTACACGCGTCCCTGGTACTTGAAGTCGGGAAACTCCTTCCGGAACGACTGCTCGTGCTGCGGCAGCGTCGTGGTGATCTCGTTGGACAGCTTGCGGATGACGGCCTGGTGCGGCAAGGTCCATTGGACCGCCTGGGGATAGATCTCGGGCAGCGCATCGGCGAACGACTTGCCGCCCGGGACGCTCATCACCGCAGCGTTGTAGACCTCCGGCCGACGCTCCACGACCATTTCCCGGAACAGCCGGATCTGCTCGGCCTCCCGCAGCGACTGTGCCTTGTCCCAGAACTGCCAGTACAGAGGCATCAGGTCGATAGTCTCGACCGCCGCGGATCGCTGCCGGGCAGCGCCGCTCACACCGAGCAACGCCACAACAATGACGAGCTGGAGTCCGACAAGACGTGTGCGCATCACCTGATTATGTGCGCCCGGCCGCTCCGCTGCCCAAGGGCCGCACTCTGCGGAGCTGGTCCGGTAATGTTCGCGCTATCAACGACCGCCCCGAGGACTCTGCACGTTGCCTGCTCGTGAGTTGGCGATCGCGGCTGCCTGTGCGACCGACAGGCACGCCAACTCACCTGACCCCGCGCCTCCTGGCGGCATCGGGGGCGTCGGCGGGCGCGAGTTCCAGACCAACAACCTGATTGTCGCTGGCGTGCTCTACTACACCGCATCGCCGGCGCGTCAGCTGATTGCGCTCGATGCAGCGACGGGCAAGGAACGCTGGCGGTTCGCTCGCCGCACCGAGCGCGACGACATCGTCGGCAACCGGCGGCGTGGCCTTGCGTACTGGGCCGACGGCGCGGATCGGCGGCTGTTCACCTCGGCCGGCACGGGCTGTACGCGATCGATGCCGCCACAGGTAAGCATGTTCGTACATTTTGCGACAACGGATCGATCCATCTCGCGGATTGGGCAGGGGGCCATGCCCAAGCACGCGCGGCGTCGGGCAGGCTGACGACTACTCGCGCAAGCACGTGCCGAATGTACTCGAGCACAGCACCGCTAGACCACCGGGAGCCGACCTTTGATGCGTCGTATCGGGCGACTCGGCTAGAGTAGTACTCGGCACGGGCACTCCCGCGGTTTCCTTGTGCCATTGACGAGTCTGTACGCCGATGGGCCCAGACCGACGGTACGAGATCTCGGACCTGTATCACGCCGCACTGGCTCGGGCGCCCGGAGACCGCGAGGCGTTCCTGGAAGAGGCGTGCGCTGGCGAACCGAACCTGCGAAGCGAGCTGGACTCGCTGCTGCAGTATGCGTCGGAGTCCGCAGCTTTTCTTGAAATACCGCCAGCCGTCTTCACCACAGCGACGCCGGCGGTGGACGACACATCGCACATGCTCGAACGCGCCGTTGGCGCCTATCGCATCGTCTCCCTGCTCGGCAGAGGCGGCATGGGTGAGGTCTATCGCGCCCGGGACAGCAAACTGAATCGTGAGGCGGCCATCAAGATCCTGCCGCCACGCTTCACGGGCGACCCGGATCGTCGCGCTCGGCTGATCCGCGAAGCGCGCCTGCTCGCCACTCTCAATCATCCCCACATCGGTGCGATCTATGGTGTCGAGGAGACTGAAGGCCTGACCGCCCTGGCGCTCGAACTGGTGGAAGGACCCACACTCGCCCAGCAGCTCAAGCGAGGCCCGTTGCCAGTCGCCCGGGCGTTGCTGGTTGCGCGCCAGATTGCCGACGCGCTCGACGCCGCGCACGCGAAGGGCATCGTCCATCGGGACCTCAAACCGGCGAACATCGTCCTGCAAGGCGGCGCCACCGAGCCGGTGTGCGCGAAGGTCCTTGACTTCGGCATAGCGAAATCGACGGCGTCCGAGCCGGACAGTCAGTTGGTGTCGACTGACCTCGACTCGGTGACGGACACGGCGGCGGGGCGAATTCTCGGCACGCCTGCGTATATGAGCCCCGAGCAGGCGCTCGGGCTGGCTGTGGACAGGCGGACCGACGTGTGGGCGTTCGGATGCGTGGTGTTCGAGATGCTGTCAGGAGCGCCGCCATTCGACGCGGAGACAACCACGGACACGATGGCACACGTGTTCGAACGGGGGCCGGACTGGTCGGCGTTGCCGGCGGCCGTCCCGGACCCGGTCCGCAAACTGCTTCGACGATGCCTTCAGCAGGATCCCGGGCGCCGGTCTCGTGACCTCCGTGACGCGATTCTCGAGCTCGACGAGAGCCTGTCTGCCAGCCAATCGGACAGCACCTTCCGCCAACGCCGCCTCGGCGCCGATCTGCCGATCTGGGCCGCGGTGATCGCTGCGCTGATGCTCACCGGCGGGACGTGGTGGCTGTGGCAATCATCCGCACGGGTCCTGGCCAGCCCGCCCGTCATGCGTGTGAACGTCGATCTCGGGCCCGACGTGTCGATGGAACTCGCCATCAATCCCTCAGCGGGGATTTCGCCGAATGGGGAACGTCTGGTGGTCATCTCCAATCGCCGTTTGCTCACACGTCGACTGCGAGACTCCGAGGCGGCCACACTTGCAGGCACCGAGGGCGCTTCCGCGTTCTTCTTCTCGCCGGACAGCCAGTTCGTCGCATTCGAGGCGGATGGCCGGCTCAAACGCGTGGCGCTCGACGGAGGGTCGGTCACGACGTTATGTGAGTTGCCGCCGGGTCCTGCGCCGGGAGGCCTGCGCGGCGGAAGCTGGGGAGAAGACAACGCCATCGTCCTTGCGACATCCACAGGCACGCTGGGGCGCGTACCGGCCGGCGGCGGAACGGTCGTGCCGCTGGGGCGACTCGAGGGCGAGTACACGCAACGGTGGCCGCAGGTGCTCCCCGGGGCGAAGGCCGTGATCTTCACCAGCCATCGGCATCCCGACTGGTTCGATCGCGCCCGCATCGACGTGCTCTCGCTTGCGAACGGCCAGCGCAAGACCCTGGTGACGGGCGCAACGTTCGGGCGCTTCGCGGTCGGTCCAGACGGCAACGGGTACCTCACGTTCATCCGGGCCGGAACCCTGTTTGCTGTCCCGTTCGATCCGAGTCGACTCGAACTCCGTGGCTCGCCGGTTCGCGTGGTTGAAGGCATCGCCTACAACAGGACCGTGGGGTCCGCCGAGATGGACATATCCAGGACGGGCATCCTGCTGTACCGCCGCGAACTCGAGACGCGGCTGGACTGGTTGGAGAGTTCGGGCTCGACCAGGGCCTTGCTGCCCGAGCCAGGCGACTACCGGGCTCCGGCGCTCTCGTCGGACGGCAACCGCATCGCCTTCACCCTGGGAAACGATGTGTGGGTGTACGACTGGCAGCGTCGAATCCGGACCCAGGTAACGACGGGCATACCCACCGGCGGCCCCGTCTGGACATCCGATGATCGCTTCATCGTGTTCAGCACGATTGACACCATCGCCTGGGTTTCAGCCGACGGGGGCGCGGCCCGCCATGAGCTGCTTCCACCAAGGCGCGCGGTACTGCGCTATCCGACATCCATCGGCGAGACGGCAGGGACCCGCCGGTTGGCGTTCATGCAACTCGATGTCGGAGGGCACGACCGCTGGGATCTCTGGACTGTGCCCCTACAGGTGGACGGTTCGGGATTGCGTGCGTCAGAGCCAGAACCGTTCCTGAAGACGTCCCACGATGAGCGTCAGCTACGGTTCTCGCACGATGGACGATGGGTGACCTACGCTTCTGACGAGTCTGGAGGCCGACTGGAGATCTACGTACGGGCGTTTCCCGATGACGGACGTCGATGGAAGGTGTCGGACGGCGGCGGGTCGGCGTCCCAGTGGGCATGGCGCCCGCCGTACGTCTTCTTTCAGGCCGACAGTCACGTGCTCATGCTGGCGCCGCCCCGCGTCACGAGCGCAGCCTTCGTCCCGGGCACACCACGTCGTTGGTCGGCGTTGCGGATGGTTGACCATGCGGGGCCGAGCGTGTTCTCCGTCTCACGCGATGGCACGCGCGTGGCCGCCCTGGTACCCGATGCCGTGTCCGCCGACCAATCGCGGCACGTCATCACGCTGTGGACCGACTTCCTCGACGCGGCTGGACGTAGTGACTCGCCCTCGCCTGCTCACTGACGCGTGCATTTGCGCTAACCCTTCGTGCTCGCTATCGCGTCGGCCCGAATGCATGATTGAGATCGTAATGCGCGACCCGGCGTCCGAGGTCCACGCCGGCTTCGCTCGATCCGCGATAGTGCAGCCCTGCCCAGAGTCGGGCGCCGACGATCTCGTCGCGCAACTCATCGCTGCTGACAAAGTGACGCGTGGCATTCAGGTTTCCTGGTGGCCCGCCCGGGTCGAAGCCGCGGATATCGATCTCGATCTGCTCGGTCCCAAGAAATTCAGTGAGGACTTCGGCGACGGCGGACGTAATCGACCCGTGTGCACCAGGGTACTCAGGATGATTCGGCGTGGCGATCAGCGGACGCCAACCGAATTCCTCGATCGTCCGGTCGTTCCCGTCGTCAAAGCCCGGTACTGGACCGAAGCCGTCTGTGACCACCGACGAGGGATCCACCGCGGTGACCGGTCGCCAGAACAGGAATTCGTACTTCCAGTGCATCACGGCGATCTGCGCGTCTGCGCCGACGACATTGATCATCGCCAGGAGCCGTGCAGTCTGCAGCAGGCTCAAGGATCGGGCCGTCGAAAGCTCCCGCCCGAGCCGGTTGTACTGCCTGATCACGTTGGCGGTCCAGAATCGCGCAACTGCCGTCTCGTCGGCGCTTCGAACACTGCTCGTGGCCGACCCGAGCCACCTGATCTCCTCGAACTCTTTCACCCATCGCTGACCGGCGAGTGGAGGCGGTGACGCCGGCCGGAACTGGCGCGGATTGCTCAGCAGGAACGGCTGCACCTGGCCCACCCATGGCGTCTGAGGCGCGGCGAACGCTGGCGGCGTGAGACGCCAAACGCCTGGACCGGGCTCCTTGGTCGGGAATGCTGACGTCACGCCTATCGGCGTGATCCGTCCATCGTCGGCACGAAGCACGACGATCGCCTGCGCCGCGGCGGCTCCGATCGCCCGGCCGTGGTCTTTGGCGCCATCCTCGGGAATCAGCGCGAGCGCTTCTCCGTGCAAGGCATCGAGCGATGCCGCCTGCGCCGGGAAGTGATGTCGCAGGGTGAGGTAGGCGGCCTCCACGACCGCCGCTTCGATCGACGCGCGCGGATCGGCAACGATGTCGAAGTGATACGTCTCGTACGAGCCGTCGATCGCCGTCACGGCGTTGTAGACGGCTGCCGAAACGTAGGCCATGTAGACCAGACCTTCGTTTTGAAATGTGCCGGCGCTCACCACCGTGTCCTCCGCAATCTGATTCCACTGCTGGACGGCATTTCCTGGCGGGAGCGCTGCGCGAGCGTCGAGACAGGTCGTGGTGAGGACCGAGACGGCCACGATGCTGCGCGGAAGCCACGACAGCAGACGGCAATGTGTGAGTACGCATCTCATGGGTATGGCTCCTTATCGCGCACGGGCCCGCGCACCTGTGTTCCGTTGGTCGTGCGCTCGTTCACGTGATGTGCGTGTTGACACGTGGTCGGCGCAGGTCGGCCCGGCGCACTCCTAGAGGCGATAAACTGGGCGCCGAACTGTCACGTCGCGTCGTCGATCTGAAAGCGTCATGACCCCAGATGGAGTTCACACTGCTGCGGAGCGGCGTCGCCATCTCACCACGCTCCTGGTGAACGGGATGGAGGGCGATAGCGCCGCGATGGACGAACTGCTGTCACTCGTCTACGACGAATTGCGCCGCCTGGCTCGACGGCAGATGGCGGGTGAGCACAAGCGGCACGTCCTTCAGCCAACGGCTCTGGTGAACGAGGCGTTCCTCCGGCTGGTCGACATTCACCAGGTCCGATGGAGGAATCGGGCGCACTTTTTCGCAATGGCAGCGCGGCTGATGCGTCGGATTCTGGTCGAGCACGCCCGCGCACGCGGTTTTCAGAAGCGCGGCGGCGGTGCCGCGCATGTGACCTTCGACGAGGACGTGATGACTCCGTCTGGTGCGTCTCCCGATGTCGTCGCGCTCGACGGTGCGCTCGAAGCGCTGGCGTTGGTTCACGAACGGAAAGCACGCGTGGTCGAGCTTCGGTACTTCGGCGGACTCTCCGTCCAGGAGACAGGCGCGGTACTGCAGGTCTCCGCCGAGACCGTCATGCGGGATTGGAAATTCGCGAAGACTTGGCTGCTGCGTGAGCTCTCGCGACAAACGAAACAGCGAGCGTGAGCGGCGGCGAACCGCCGCGCGGCGAGGCGGACCGATGGGTGCGAGACTAGGATTGGAACCTCCGGTGGAGGGAACTGGGCTCCCCGCGGGCTGCAACGCGTTGGGGCCTTCCGGCAGCTGTCCCTCGCCATGCGCTTGGTGCGTCCGGCACAGTCATTCGGCGTCTTGACGACCGGTCATCCGCTCGAGGCGTCGGCGTTCGGCCGCCGCGTAAGATGCATTGAGCTGCAACAGCCGGAGTGCGAAGAAGAGGCCGTTGATGGCGAAGAGGGTCGGCAGGACGAGTACGCCCCCTGCCTGCCAGTCGATCCAGCACAGGATCGGCGCCGCGACGACCAAAGTGACGGCGATGGCGGTGTTGCGTCGCCTCACCGCGGCGTCGCCTTCGAGACTGCGGATGCGTGAGGGGTGAACGACGGTCAGTAGCGGTGGCTGGCTCCGCCCCGCGATGTCGAACACGTCCAACCGCACCGAGGGATGGCGTTCGGCGCGCTCGCGACAGAGCGCCTCGGCCTCGGCGAGCGCATCGACGATCACGCAGCTCGCGGCGCCATGACCGGTCGGTACGCCGTCGATGTCGCACGGCTCGCCGCCATCGAGCAACGACGCGAACACCGCGAACTGCCCTGGCCGGATAATGTCCATCCAGTCCCGTGGCTGTCGCGACGCGTCGTACAGGCGGACGATGCGCACGCCCAGCAGCCTACCGCACGCGCCGGTACGCCAGTCGGCCGGTGCCCGCGCACCCGCCGAACGCAGGGCGTAGCCGCCGTCCATCGCGTCGCTCTACTCGGCAGCGGTTTTACTCCGCCAGGCGCCCCAAGGCCAAATGATGCCCGTGAGCGACTCCGGCAAGCGCCGGATCTGCACCGCTCCGCCGCAGCGAGTGCAATTGTGAACTGGCGTCACGGCGGGTGCGGCCGTAATCTGACTGGAAAGAGCCGTGGATGTAGCCGCGCGCGGCGCGATGATGCGGGCGATGACGCTCCGTACACCCTGGAGGCGCTACCCGCCGTCAACCATCGGTTTCCCGCCTTCAGCCGCGTGCTCCGCAGGTAGCCTGCGCGAGCCCGCTGAGAAGGTGGTGCGGCACGTGCGCCGAGTGATCCTGATCACCCACCAGGCAAAAAAAGCAGGAGAGTCACGATGAGCAGCCCAGAATTGGTCAAGGGCGACGCCGCCCCGACCGCCGCGACGGTCGATCTGAAACTCGAGGTCGTCGTCATTCCGGTGTCCGACGTCGATCGGTCCAAGCGTTTCTACGAGAGCCTGGGGTGGCGGATGGATGGCGACTTCACCAACGGGCCTGACTGGCGCGGGGTGCAGATGACGCCTCCCGGATCACCGTGCTCGATTCACTTCGGCAAGGGCATCACGGCGGCGGAACCGGGCTCGAGCAAGAACCCGTACCTGATCGTGTCCAACATGGAGATGGCCCGGACGGAACTCATCGGCCGTGGCGCCGACGTGAGCGAGCCGTTCCACTTCGCCAGCATCGGGGGCCCGCGCCTGCCCGGGCGCGACCCAGACGCACACTCCTACAACACCTATGCAACGTTCAGCGATCCCGACGGCAACAGCTGGCTGCTCCAGGAGATCACGACACGGCTTCCCGGCCGGGGATTCAGCAGCCTCGACGTCGCGACCCTGACTGAACTGCTGAAGGACGCCGAGAACGGGCACGGCCAGTTCGAACCGACCGCGCCGAAGCACCACTGGTCGGATTGGTACGCCGCCTACATCGTCGCGCGTGGCGAAGGCAAGACGTCCGAGGAAGCGGCCGCGGCCGGCACTCGCCACATCGACGCCGTCCTGCGGTGACGCCGTCATGAGCACCCTGATTCGCGCCAGGTTGAAGTCGGATCACGGAGGTAAGGCCATGCTCGTTCCTGGGACAACAGCGCGCATCTGGGCGGTGGCGATCCTTGCCGCGGTTGGCGTGGTCGTCGGCAGCGCCGTGACGGTGTCCGTGGCGCAGGCACCGCAGCAGGGAATCCGGCGAATCGACCTTCAACGGCACGATCTGGGCGTCCCCGGACGCGAAGTCGTGCAAGTGCGCGTCGAGCTGGATGCCGGCGTGGCGTTTGGCCGGCATTCGCATCCCGGCGAAGAGATTGTCAATGTCCTGGAAGGCTCGTTGGAGTACCAGATCGACGGCAAGCCGCCAGTGACCCTCAAGGCCGGCGGCGTCCTGTTCATTCCTGCAGGTATGGTCCACGCGGCGAAAAACGTCGGCAGCGGCAGCGGCGTGGAACTCGCCACGTACATCGTCGAGAAGGGCAAGCCGCTGCTCGTCATGGCCAGGTAGCCGGAGCGTGATGTCATGCCAGCGACACGCGTCTTCGGCCGACGCACATTTCTTGGCTCGGCGGTGATGACGCTGGCCGTGATCGGCGTGCACACACCCGAGTTCGCCTTCGAGAAGGACCTCGACAACGTGCGTCGCGCGATGCAGCACATGAACATCGGCTTCCCGATCGCGCTCGACAACCACTACGTCCTCTGGCGGGCGTTCGACAACCACCACTGGCCCGCGCTCTACCTCCTCGACGCGGGCGGACGCGTCCGCTACCGCCACTTCGGCGAGGGCGAGTACGAGCGGTCGGAGAAGGCCATGCAGCGACTGCTCGGAGCCTCCGGCGCCACGGGCGACGACCGCGGCATCGTGTCGGTCATGGCGACGGGATTCGAGCTGGCCGCCGATTGGCCGAGCCTGAAATCTCCCGAGATCTACCTCGGGCATGACCGCAGCGAGGGCTTCGCATCGCCGGGCGGCGCGTCGTTGGCAAAGCGCCGCGCCTACAAGGTCCCGGCGCGGCTGGATCTCAATCGTTGGGCCCTCGACGGCGAGTGGACGATGGAAAGCCAGCCGACGATCCTCGGCAGCGCCCCTGGACGGATCGTCTGCCAATTTCACGCGCGCGACGTCCACCTGGTCATGGGGCCGCTGCATCGCGATGGCCGGGTGCGCTTTCGCGTCTCGGTCGACGGTCAGCCGCCAGGTCCTGCGCGCGGCGTGGACGTCGACGACCGCGGCGCCGGCACGGTCATCGAGCAGCGCTTGTATCAACTGGTCCGGCAACCCGGGCTCATCGTCGATCGGACCTTCGAGATCGAGTTCCTCGACGGCGGCGTAGAGGCGTTCGCATTCACGTTCGGCTGACGGCGTTCGCGGGCTACGAGGCCAGGAGTCGAACAATGACGCGAGTAAGGGCAGCGGCCGTCCAGTTGAGCCCCGTGCTCTACAGCCGTGAGGGCACCATCGACAAGGTGGTGCGCACCATCGCCGACCTCGGACGACGTGGCGTGCACTTTGCCACCTTCCCGGAGACGGTGGTCCCGTACTACCCGTATTTTTCGTTCATCCAGGAGATGGTTCGGGCCTGCGCGCCGTCGACAGCAAGGTCGGCAGGATCGGCCAACTGGCGTGCTGGGAGCACTACAACCCATTGGCGCGCTACGCCATGATGGCGGACGGGGAGCAGATACACTCGGCCATGTACCCCGGCTCGATCTTCGGCCCTCGGTTCGCCGAGCAGACGGAGATCAACATCCGGCAGCATGCGCTCGAGTCCGCGTGCTTCGTGGTCTGCGCAACCGCCTGGCTCGATCCCGATCAGCAGGCGCAGATTGCGACGGACACGGAGAGCAGCATCGGCCCGATCTCCGGCGGGTGCTTCACGGCCATCGTGGCGCCCGATGGCACGCTGCTCGGCGAGCCAATCCGTTCGGGCGAAGGCGTGCTCGTCGCCGACCTCGACTTCACGCTCATCGAAAGGCGCAAGCAGCTGATGGACTCGCGCGGTCACTACAGCCGGCCCGAACTCCTCAGCCTGCTCATCGACCGAACGCCGGCTCTGCACGTCCACGACCGCGAGGTGCATCCCCGGTCAGTCGCAGAAGAGGGCCGTGAGCCCGACTGTTCCGAGGACGGCACAGATTCCTGAGCGCGTCGGCCTCGGTCAGTGCTCGGCGGACCGGGGGCCGAGGCGTCCGGCCATCGTTACCAGGTGTGGGAGCGAGTCGGCCTTCATCTTCCGCATCACCTGACCTCTGTGCGCCTTCACGGTGATCTCGCTGATGCCGAGTTCGCCACCGACCTGCTTGTTCAACAGCCCGGACACGACCAATGCCATCACCTCGCGTTCGCGGGGCGTCAATGACGTATAGCAGTTCCTCAAGACTTGAACCTCCGAGTCGAGACGGAGCGCGGCGCGACTCCGCTCGATGGCACCGCGACCCGTCGCGACGCAGCGCGACACGCTTTCCGCGACGTCGCGCGGCTCGAGCCCGTATCCGGACGTAAAGTCGGCGCTGACCGGTACGTCGACTGCAGACACGATGTCGGCGATGTGGCGCAGGGTGCGATCGCGGACAACCGCGGTCTCGGAGTCAAGCAACCCCTGAGAGAAGGCAAAGCCTGCGCTAGTCGTGGCCAGCGCGGGGAATCCGAGCTGCCGCAGGTACCGCGCCGACCCGGCGTCCCATGGATTGGGGATCACGAAGCAACCGGCGGCGTGCAGGGCTCGGACAGCGCCTCTTCGCGCGTCGAGAGCGGCCCGGGACGGCACGGCCTTTGTTGCAATGGTCGTCGGCGGTAACGCCTGGTCGAGATTGTTCTTCGGAGGCTCCATGCTGTGAGGGCAGTTCACCGCATAGACCGGACGCGATGTCGATCTGTGACAGCGCGACCATGATGTGTCGGCGGTCACGACATGTCGTGCCTGACGCGGCTCGGCGCCTACGCCAGCGCTCATCGAGGCGTTGGTGCATACCTCGATCGGGACTCGTAGTCCGCCCAACCCAAGGCCGCGTCACCGACCGATCGCAGACGACTCCGGCCTGCCGGGAATCTTCTCCAGAAACCTCACGTCCATCGTTGTCGATCGCTGATGTATAGTTTCCGGAGCGACTCTCGACGGCGACGGCGAACGCTTCCTATGCCCCGACGTCGCCGGATCGCGGCACGGCGAGAACTGCTGTGACGATTTCGTCGATTGAGACTAAGTACGCCAGCTCGACTGCACTCCCAGCGTCTGGCGAACCACTCACATAGACATAGAATCGGTCGCAACATGACGTTGTCCGCTGGCGTCCGGTTCGGATGCTACGAAGTGGTGGCGCTCCTCGGGTCCGGCGGCATGGGCGAGGTCTATCGCGCGCGCGATACACACCTCGGTCGTTCGGTCGCGCTGAAGATCCTGCCGGAGGCGTTCGCGACCGATAGTGATCGGATCGCGCGTTTTGTCCGCGAGGCTCAGACACTCGCTGCACTCAATCATCCTTCAATCGCGCAAATCTACGGCGTCGTCGAGCGGCACCCGTCTTCAGACACCAGCGGCCGTGCGCTCGTGATCGAGCTGGTCGAGGGGGAAACGCTCGCTGATCGCATTGCGCGCGCCCCGATTCCGTTTGACGAGACGGTACCGATTGCCCGCCAGATCGCCGACGCGCTCGCCGCGGCGCACGCCGTCGGAATCGTCCATCGCGATCTCAAACCTGCGAATATCAAGATTCGTGCCGATGGCGTCGTCAAGGTGCTCGACTTTGGTTTGGCCAAAGTTGATGCGCCACCGCCAAGCGTTCGGTCGCCAGTGCGACGACGATTACCAGTCCTGCGCTGACGGCGAGCGGCGTCATTCTCGGCACGGCCGCCTACATGAGCCCCGAACAGGCGAAAGGACGTCCGACAGACAAACGATCGGATATCTGGGCGTTCGGCTGCGTACTATTCGAGATGCTCACGGGTGAACGCGCGTTTCCCGCCGATGACGTCGCGGAAGCGCTCGCGGCGGTGCTCAAGACCGAACCCGACTGGAGCGCACTGCCCGCCGACATGCCGCCCCTTGCGCGCCGCCTTGTGCAGCGATGCCTGGAAAAGAATGTCAGCGCGCGCGTTCCTGATATCGCCGTCGCGCTGTTCGAGCTGTCCGAGCTGGCGACGGCGTGGCCAACGACACAAGCAACAGCGGCTCCGCGCAGAGGACGAACGCGGTGGCTCGTCGCGGCGGCGAGTCTTGCCGCAGCACTTGCGTCGGGCGTCGGCGTCTGGTTGTGGCTTCGACCGGATGGCAGCGCCACCTTACACGCGCCTGTGACCCGCCTGGCGCTCGTGCCGCCGTCCGGCGTGCAGTTTGCGGACGTGCCATATCCACTGGCAATTACGCCGGATGGCCGTCGAATCGTTTTTGTCGGTGAGAAGAATGGCGTCAGGCAGTTCTACGTCAGATCGTTGGACAGTCTTGACGCACAGCTCATTCCAGGCACCGAAGGCATCGATCCGCGCGTAACACTCTCGCCGGATGGGCGATCGCTGCTTGCGTTCGATCTGCGCAACCGGACGCTGAAGAAAGTGCCGATCGATGGCGGAACAGCGGAATCGATTTGCCAACTGCCGGGCGCCACACTCGGGGTTGTGAGAGGCGCGTCGTGGGGCCGCGGCGGCAACATCGTCTTTGCCATGGAGCCTGAGCCGGGGCTGATGATCGTGCGCGACACCGGTGGAGTTGCGCAACGGCTCACCAAGGCCGCCGAAGGCGACGTTCACGGGCGACCACAGTTTCTACCGGACGGCAAACGGGTATTGTTCACGGGCATTCGGGCTCAAGGTGGACTTTTTGTCGCCAGTACCGATACCCGAGAAGTTCGTTCGGTGATGCCAGCACCTTTCGCGCAATACGTGGCGAACGGGCATTTGCTCTTCCTCCGGGACGGCACGTTGTGGGTGGTGAAGTTTGACGTGAATGCCTTGCAGCCCATCGGCGATGCTTCGCCGCTCGCCGAGGCAGTGTCATTTGTTTTTCCTGGTGGACCGGCGCGCATGAGCGTTTCGGACGACGGAAGGCTTGTGTACATGGTTGGGGCGGCAGTGACTGGTCGCGCTACGCGCGAATCGTCGTTGATGCTCGTTGACACAGCAGCAGGACGTGAATCGCCACTCCCCAACATTCCGCCGGGCCCGTACGCGTTTGTTCGCATCTCGCCGACCGGAGACAAGATCGCGGTTGGCACCAACCCGGGGGCGGCAGCGCGCGTAAAGGTGTACGACACGCGCCGCAGTGTCATGACACCGATCACAGCTGATACACGAAGCGGGCGTCCACTCTGGGCAGATCGAGAGACCCTGGTGTTCGAGCAGATCCGCGGTGGCGCGGCTGCGGTGTACTCGCAACGCGCCGACGGCACCGGTCAGGCGACGCTGGTGTGGACACCGAGCGCCGGCGGATGGACGTATGCGCCAAATGCGCGATTGCCGGATGGACGTCTCATTGTTTCGAGGGCGCGCCTTGGTTCGTATGGCATCTACCGTGAACAGGATCTGCTACTGGCGACGCCGGGGAATCCGGCGGCAACGCCACTACTGGCCTCCACTGCCAATGAGGCAAATGGAGCGGTGTCACCGAACGGCGAGTGGATTGCGTACGAGTCGGATCGAACCGGACGCTACGAAGTGTGGCTCGAACGCTTTCCTCAGATGACCGAGCGGCAACCCGTGTCCACGACGGGCGGCGCGTCTCCGGTCTGGTCGATCGACGGCAAGCGGTTGTTCTACATGTCGAACGATGGCCGACAGGTATTCGAAGTGCAAGTGTCCTCACGACAGGGACCGGCACTCACGGTTTCTAAGCCGCGGTTACGAGTCCAGGGAGACTACATGGCTCCGCTGTGGGGTTATCGGCGCTTCGACGTGATGCCGGATGGCAATCAGTTCGTGTTGCTGAAGCCGGCAGCTGAAGATCGAGGCACTCCTCTTGAAGCCGTTGTTGTGGAAGGCTGGTTTGATGAGCTGAGACGACGCCTACCCTAGCAGCCCGTATATGGTGAAAGTATCGCTGCTACGTCCAAGGACATTCTGCATGTTCTCGCGAGTTCTCGTCGCTTTGGTACCAGGAGAACGACAGCCGGCGCAGGAGTGGAGCCTAGCAAGGTGTGGTCGTCCAGGTCACTCGAGTGCGCGCTCGAGTTCCGACGCCACATGTCGTGCGCCTGATGGTGTTCGATGAGGTATGTACGGTGACACGGGATCATGATCGGCTCGCCCGACTCGCCTATCGAGCCGCAATGAAGGCGTCCTAGGCAGACAACATGGAATGACCAGCCCGCAGCGCCGGAGCTGATTCTATTGCCGGCATCTGCAATTTCGTTGCAGCAGTTGTCGTGCCGATCCGGAGGTACTGCGTGAAGCTCGTATCCCGTCTGACGTTGGCCTTGCTTGTCGGGTTACTCGCGCACGTCCAAGGCCTGACTGGTCAGGCCCCGCCAGCTGGCCGAGGCACGTCCGGCCAGGCCAGCGCGCTCTCCTTCGGGGCGCCGGTTGCGCGCGGCGTGCGTTCGGGTGAGGTTCACGAGTATGGATTGACGATCGCCGCGGGGGATCTGGTGTCCGGCACCATCACCGTCAGCGGGTTGGCGGCTCTCGTTCAAGTCGGCGATTGGGACAGACGACCGTAAGCGTGCGTGAACGAGAGCCCGTAGCCGATGGTCATCGCGCTGCGAACGGGACGTGGTCGTCATGCGGATCATATCGGCTGTCACGGACGCTCGACGCCTCAAAGGCCATACGGGCCGGCGTAGGCGTGGCGGCAACTCGCGCGAGAACGCACAGAATGTCGGTGAGCCCAGCTTGGCGGCCTGCCAGTGTCGACAGGCCGCCGCTGGATCACTACCTTACCCGTGACGCGCCCCACCTACACCGGGCAGAGAAGCGGCGTACGCGTGAACGGGTCGCACAAGGGGAACACACGGGTCCGGCACGCTGCCCAACCGGTCGCGAAGGCTGCCGCGCCGACCAAACCACCTCCGGCCGGCCCGAATCCCATCCCACCTGACGGATCGAAGCCGAAGCCGCCCTGCAATCCCACCTGTCCGAGACCCGGTTGCTGAACGATCGTTCCCTGCACGATCGTCGGGTCCCAGCAGCCGCCGGGCGCGCTCGGACACGCGTCCACCGCCGACGGACAGATCCGCGTCGGGCACTGGAACGAGAGCGACGGCGCGCATTGCACCGGCGCCGTCACCTGACAGATGACCTGACGAGTCGCACAGATCGTCAGTTGCGACGGACAGATCGTGAACACCGATGGTCGGCACCAGGCCGTCCGCGTCGGACAGGTGAAGACCGTCTGAGGCGGACAGATCAAGGGGCTCGTAGCCGCTCCGCCACCAGGTGCGCCGACAGTTCCCGCACCGACTCCTGCGCCCCCGCCCGCAAGGAAGTCCTGCTGAATCTGCCCGCGAAGGAAGCGGGCGTACAAGCGCTCCAGTCCTGGGCCTTGCTTGATGGCTGCGTCAGCCTTGATCCACACCCAGCTGCCGCCGAGCGGATTGACGTCAGGAGGAATGTCCTGCGTGTGCACGATCGCGTCGCCGGGGATCTCCAGCGATCGCGACATTTCCGGGTCCAGATAAAGACGGCGGTGCCTCTCCTCCGACGAGGCCCCCAGCCAGCCCTGGAGCATCGTCAAATCGGGAGGATTCTTCGGATCCGGGACGAGACGGTCCGCCAACGATCTCGTGTCGTTCTTCCTTGGTGTTTCAGCCATTCGACCTCCTTGTCAGTGCTGCGTTGGTGCGACTCGATCGAAGCCCGAACTGCCCGTTAACCACGGAATCCGCATGACGAGCGACCACAATCCGATGTCAGGCCAGAGGGGACGGAGGGTTACCGCAGCTGCGCGGCGAGATTCGTGCGGATGCGCGCGAACAAGCCGGGCGAGCGTTCGACGGAGGCGGCAGTGCGGCGCGCGTCCGCAACCCCCGCGATCCATGAGGCGGCGCACGATCGCGTAGACGACCGCAGAGTCTCGCGGGTCGCGCGGGTCAGGGATCCAGCCGGCGGTGTGGCCAGTGCATAGAACGCCCCCTTCCGGGGCCGCGGCTTCTCACCGCGGTCGGAGCATGCGCCACGGACACAACGATGCCGCGAACGGTTCCAACAGCACCGTCGCTTTGGCTGGCACTGAAGACCTACACAGTCCGCAGCATTGATATCAAGGGGGGATGATCGGACTCCACGCGCTCGAGGTCAAGCGATTTTGTGAGCCATCGTACCTCGTCTGTACCCGGCGTGAATCGTTCAGCAAAAGTCGAAGCTGACGGCCGTGTATCTGCGTCGACTCTCGCCGTCATTCGCGGCTTCGGGAGCACGCTGCCGAAGAGAACGATGTCGCCCGTGACTGCAGTGCCGCCGTGTATGACTCCGCGCAACAGTCACTCGCTTGACATCGGTGGTGGCAGCCTCTGTCGGCGAAGTTGTCGTGCGCCAGAACGGCTTCATCCCATGGGTGCCCCACCGAGGACTTGGTGATAGCGCTCCGGAGTTCTTACGACGAGTGTTCCCCCTGGGACTGACCAGAAAACAACAGCACGGATGACACGATCTCCGGCGCCGCGAGGCGCAGAAAAAACCAGCCCGTTCCGGCGTTCCCCAGCATCAGACCCGGATTGTCGCTGCCCCCGGTCACGCCCGGCGGCCAGGGCAGTTGGGCATTCTCGTACGTCTCGATGCCGCGAATCGCCGCCTGACACGCGGGAAGGCGCCATGAAGGATCCCCAAGAATCTCCGCGCCGACGAGGAGTATGTCGGCATTGCCGGCGGTGCCATGACAGAGACACCAGCTTCCGCCAGCCGGGGCTGCGGTCTCGACGTTGACAGCAGTCGTGTATAGGGCGGCTTCGGCCTGCTGGCGGTAGTCCGGCCGGTTGGTCAACTGCCACGCCCGAAGTCGCGCCAGCGCGATGCCGGCGGCCCCGTGACACCAGGTCGTCGAGTAACCCCACTGTGCCACGGGCGTGTTCGGTGCCATCTCCCGAAAGTCCGGCCAGTTGCTGTGTTCGGGAGAAAACCACTGTTGTTCGTACGCGATGCCATGCTCGGCGGCGCTGCTGAACCGGGAGTCGCCGGTGGCCTGCGCGAGTTCCAACAGCGCCAGCGCGATCCCTGATGCCCCGTGTGACAGTCCACACAGGTCGCGGTTCTCGAACCCCGCGGTGGGAGGCAGCGTTGTCCACGACCAGCCGCGCTCCGAGCGATTCGCGGCGGCGAGTAACGCCTCGCCGTGGCGTACTGCGGCGGCAAGGGCCGCGGGCCGATCGTACCGTCTGTGCACGTCGAGCAGGAATGGAATGACGCCAGCGCTCCCGCTCATGACGTCCAGCATGCCGGCAGCAGGATCGAGACGCGTGATGCGGTCCACCAGCTCGAGGCCGCGATCGGTCCACTGTGCACGGCCCAGCGAGGCGCCCGTGTCGAGCAGCGCCCATGCGATGCCCGCCCAGCCGGACCAGACCGCGGCCCTCGACTCCTGCGGGATGGACTCCAGTTGCGACAGGCATTGTTCGAGGGCGGCCTCGGCGGTGAGCGAGAAGAGCCGCTCGCCGGTGCGCTCGTGCAACCGCGCCAGGAACATCGCGATACCGGGCGTGCCGCTGTACAGATCGGGACCGGACGCCTTCAGCGCCACAGCCCACTGGTTGTTCACCGGCTCCATATGATCGCCCAGCCAGGCGGCGCGAGGACCGTCGCGGACGGCGTCTCGCACGAGGCGGGCGCCGATTCGATCGGCGGCACGGAGCGCGGCATCCCGCACCGCAGCAGGATCAAGTGACGCGAACGTCATAGATGTCGACCGAGCCTGGATTGAGCCAAGGACGTTCGGGCGGTATGCCGGCGCGGACAAATGCGTCGACGATGTGCTCGAGGCGCGCTGATTCCGTGTGAACGCCGCGTTGATACGACGTCCACACGCCTTCGGCGATCAGGCGACAACGCGACGTTCCGAAACTTTCGCCGTTGCCTGGATCCTCCGCGAACGCCAACCCGGGCGCCAGGCGTTTCGAGAACAACGGCACCTCTGGCTTCAGATAGTCCACGAGCTTCGTGTAGAGCTCCTCGACGAGCAGCGCGGTGATGTCCCACTGACGTCTGCCAACGAACAGCACGCCCGCGTCGAAGCGATCGTAGAGCTCGGGATAGGCCAGGCACTTGAAGCGGAACGGCACCTGAAAGCGGTTGAAGCGGGAGATCAGCTCGCGAACCATCGGCACGGCGCCTTCGGGGCGCAGATGCCAGTAGATGCGGACAAGGGTGGTCTGCTCGTAGAACGGCTGCACGTTCTCGCTGAGCACCACGTAGAAACCATCCTGGAAGTTGCGCAGTTCCTTGGCCAGATAGGCGCTGACAATCGCGCCGTTCTGGACCGACACCTGCGACCCGGTCGTCCCACCGAGCGGAATGTACTGACCCGGATAGAACATCTGCGCGTTGCCGTGCTTGTGCGCCTGGACGACGCCGTTCGGCATGACTTGATAGACCTGCCATCCATGGTCCCATCGCTCACGGCCCGGATTGGCGCGTGAGAGCTCGTTGGTCATGTTCGTCAACCGCGACGGCGCTTGCGGGATCGTCCGGCCAGCGAACGTCCGATTGTAGACACTGCCGTAGAACTGTGCCTGAAGCGCACCGAGCATCGCCTCTTGCGGCGAGACCGTCCCGCCCGCAGCCAGGCTGGGCTGCTCGGCAACCCGAATCGACTGTCCCGCGAACGAGTACTCGTAAGGAGACAGGATGGTGAGTTCGCGCAGCGCCGCCATCAAGGCAGCATCCACGTTGAGCGAGTGTGGTGGTGCGTGAACCGTCATCACAGGGCCATCAGTTCGGAAACGGCCGCGCGCGGCTCTTCGAGGATGTTGAGGCTGACCTGCAGCATGAAGATCGCATGCGGTGTCAACTGCGTCATCTGGTACATCGACTCGAAGACGGTCTGGATCATGCGAGCGGCGCCGAAGCTGATGCAGGTGTCGAGCAGGTCCCGCTCCGCTGTCCCGCTGACGCCCATGGTCTCGGCATACGCTCGCCAGAACGCTCGCATGGCCGGCTGCATCGCCTCCAGCGGGTAGTGTGCGCGCGCCACCAGCTGTTCGGGGTCATTGACCACCCCGTCGGCAGGCATCGAGAAGATCCAGCAGGAGAGCCACGATTGCAGCATCGAGCCCGCGTCCCAGCGCGGGTCACCAAGATCGGCAATCTCCCAGTCGACGACCTTGATCTCCGGCTCCTGGTCCGTCCCGTTCGTGTACGCCAGCACGCAGTTCTCGAACTTCATGTCGCCGTGAATCAGGGTGTCGCGGCGCCACGACGCTTGCAGCGCGTCCAGACGTTTCGGAAAGTTTGGATAACGTTGCACCAGCGAGAGCATCTGCGCATTGGCACCGCTCAGATTCAAGACCGACGACTGCGTCTGCTGCGAAATGGTCAGCGCCCACGGAATCATGCCCGGGAAGATGTGTCCGTGCGTCGTCTGCGTGAGCGTACCGGCGGCGCGGCCATGATAGGTGGCGAGGGCGCAGCCGAACTGCGCCGCGAGTGTTTCCGAGAAACGGTTCGTGCGCCGGGCGTGGGCCGCAAGGTTCTCGGCGCCTGGCAGAAGTTCGAGGACGAGCAGGCGCTGAACCGGATCCCACACGTGACAGCGCGGCATCATCGCCGCCAGCGGTGCCAATGTGCCGTTGGCCTGTTGCACGAGCGCGTACGTCGCCGCCTCGCGCATCAGCGTTTGAACCGACATCGGCTGCGTCGGTACAGCCTCCTTTACGAAGTACCCCGCTCCAGCCTTGCGCATCACCAGCGAATTGCGATGCCTGCTGGTGGAGTCGGCGACGGTCAGGCCACCGTCGATGATCTCCGACTTCTGCATCAGGCCGCGTCGGATGAGCTCGTGGACAACGTGGATTTTCGAGTTGTTCATGGAAAGGACGGGCGGCCTGCCAGAGTCTAGCAGGCCGCCGCAACATCGTCAGATCAGGGGCGCCGCGGCCGGTTACACGACCTGACGCACATCAGAACTGACCGGTATTCCTGACGTGACGGAACACCTAGGGACATATCGCAACGCTCCGACACACGATAGGTGCGACCGAGGGACAGCCCACGAATGTGCAGAACCTCGAGACGCACTGCTGTGGTTGAGCGGTGCTGAACGCGCACTGCGGGGGAACGGTCTGCTGGCAGAGCGGCACGAAGATCGTTCGGAAACAGATCACCGAGCGAGTCGCCAGTTGCACCCCTCCTAGTTCGAAACCCTGCCCCGCCGGGCCGCCAACCAGACCGCCCGACGGATCGAACGCGCCACCCATCCCGGCGCCGCCGGTTGGATCGAAGCCCGCCGCGAATCCGCCGCCGCCCTGGAAGTCAACCGGATTGATGACCGTGGTCAAGCCGCCAGGATCCCCGCACACCGGGCCGGAGGGACAACCGGCCGCCGATGTCGGACATCCGCCCGGCAACGTCGGACAGAAGCCGGGGAACGACGGTCCACACCACTGCGGCGTGAACGTCGGGCAGAGTTGGGGCGTGTGAGTCCGGCACAGCTGCGGCAGTACCGTCTGGCACCACTGCTGCACCACGGTCGGGCACGCGACGATCACGCGCGACACACAGATTGGCGTGCGTGTTGGACAGAGTTGCTGGATGGCACTGGGCCGACAGACGATGAGTTGCGTCTGGCAGGTGGCCACACCCGTCGCGAACTGACACTGTGGCGTGGACGTCACCGGTGCCGGCGCGCCGACCATGCCGCCGACCCCGCCGGGGTCGAAGCCGAGCCCGCCCTGGAAGCCGGCCTGCCCGATGGGCTGCTCGAAAATCGTCTCGACGATGGTTGGATCCCAGCACCCAGCAGGGGCGCTCGGACACCCGTCCACGATCGACGGACAGACGCGTGTCAGGCAGACGACTGCGGCTGACACCGTGCACCTCGGCCCGGTGGCCGTCACCGCCTGACATAACAGGGGCTGGCGGGTGACGCAGGCGTTGGTGAGCTGCGAGGCGCAAATGATGGCGACAGACGGCTGACACAGCGGCCCGGCTGCCGTCGCGACCTGGCACAACGCAGGCTGGCGCGTGACGCAAGCGTTGGTGAGCTGCGAGGCGCAAATGATGGCGACAGACGGCTGACACTGAATCTGTTGCGTCACACAGGCGGCCACCGAGATCGGCCGACAGATCGCCGGGCTCGTTGCCCCACCGAGTGCTGGCGCGCCGACCATCCCGGCACCGACGCTGCCGGTGGCCGCCATCCCCACGCCGAGGTAATCCTGCTGGATCTGGCCACGAAGGAACCGGGCGTACAACCGCTCCAGTCCCGGTCCCTGTTTGATGGCGGCGTCGGCCTTGACCCAGACGCGGTCGCCACCGAGGGGGTTTTCCTCGCGGGGCACTTCCAGGACGTAAACGATCGCCTCTTCCGGGATCTCCAGCGATTGGGTGAGTTCGGCGTCGAGGTAGAGTCGACGATGTTTCTGTTCGGACGACTTGCCGAGCCACCCTTGCAGCAGGCTCAGCTCGGGTGGGTTCGCCGGGTCGGGCACGAGACGATCTGCGAGCGGTGTCGCATCGTCCTTGGTCTTTTCTGCCATGTTGCGCTCCTTTACTTCCCCCCTTGGTCGGCCGGCGCGAGACTGTGGCGGCCGGCGCGCGGTGTTCTTCCGAGCCATCACTGGAACCCGAACTGACCTTCATCGACGAAGTCCGCTTCGACGACGGACCACCAGTCAGATGTCAGGCCGTTGAGGATGTAGGCATAGGGCAACCACCCATATCCGGCCTCGCCCCATTGCGGTCCCCACGAATTGCGGACCCGCAGCGCGCCGCGTCTGGTGACGCCATCGATCGGGTTTCGAACCTCTTTGCCATCGTCGTACCCCACCGCCACGAGCGCATGCGACAGAGTGGGCCGCTCGCCCCGGGCGGGATAGGGCACCGCGCCGGTCGCGGCGGCGAACGCCAGGGAAGGGAATGCGAACAGGCCGAACATCGCGGGCAGCTGCGCGGCCAGGTTCGTACGCAGACGCGCAAGGAGCGCCTCGCCGTCGACACCTGACGTGTCGAGCCGGTAGTAGGCCTTGGCCTTGTAATTGGCAGCAAACAGATAGTGAAAGGTGTCGGGCTCCACGTCCACGAGAGCCGGGTCGTACGGCCACCGTTGCTCCGGCAGGACGCCGAAGAGCCGGAGCGCGTGCATGGACGTGCGCAGCAGCGCTCCCGAGTCACCTCGAAGGCCCAGCAGGTTCCGGGTCACTTTGTAGAGAAACAGGACCGATGGCTCGATCTGCCGGTCGTGTGCCTTGCGTTGGAAGTACGACATGATCGCGGCAGCCGTCGCGGCCGTGCATGAGTTGAGGGGATTCTGATCGATGACTGGCGGGAAGAAGGCCCTGAGGTCGACGGCATCGGGGAGCGCCGCCGACGGCTCGGCTATGCCGAGACTCTCGACGAAGGGGCGAACCACACGGTGATCGACCGTGTAATCGCGTGGGTCTGGGGGGTCAGGAATCCAGCCAGACTTCATCATCATGCGTACGACCGCGAGAAGCGCTCCGCCCGCGACCGATCCTCCTTCTGCTCCCCTGTAATAACGACGGCAGGGCGGGAATCGGACAGCTTGGTCGTCCGCTGAACACAACCTCGAGGCCCGGAGCGTTGTTGAGGTAACGCGTTCCATCGACGTTGCCCTGACATGCTTTCCAGCGGTCTACCTCGAGAAGGCCGATCAGATGTTCCTGCGTCCAACCCCGTCTCTGACACCCGGCGCACTACGCGTGCGAGTCATTTCTGAACAGCAATGTTCGTGAACGCGAACGGCACGTCGACGGTCTTGAGTGTCGACCGTCGCGCTCAAGAGACACGAGCCCCCCGCCACCCTTCACGGCAACTTCACGTACATGTCCGGGACCGTGAACCCCCAGGACTTCAACTGCCGCGCCCACGATCCGAGGTCGGCCTTCGTCACGCGGACCACATCCATCGTGATGATCTCGGGAACTTCCTTTTTGAGCTGCACCTTGTCGATGATGCGCTGGACCGACTCGTAGCCCCACATGTATGTAGGCTGGGCGAGCAGGACTGGGGCGAGCCCCTCATCGACATACACGAGCTGCGAGGGCAATGCACCGACGGCGACGATCTTGATCTTCGTGGGACCGAGATCAGACATCAGCTGCGGCGTGGAGAGCGGCCACCCGCCGACCATCACCCAGCCCTGGATCTCGGGGTGCGCCTTCTGCGCGCTGACCACTGTGGCGGCCGCGTCCCTCACTGTTTCCGGGTGGTGGAACGTGTCGACGATCGTGATGCCCGGATATTTTGCGGCTTCCTTCTTGATCGCGTCCACCCGCTTGCGCAGGTTCGGGGCGTCAGGGTTCCCCGCGAGTATCGCCACCGGGCCTTTCTTGCCGATCTGGGCGGCCAGTTCACGCATCAGGGTCTCCCCCGTCTTCTCATCATCAACGCCGTAGAACGCGAAGCGTTTCGACTCGGCCGCGTCGCCGTCGAATGTCATGACCGGCACACCGCGGGCCACGGCGGCGTCGATCGCGGCGGTCACCTTGCTCGCATCGGAACAGGAAATCAGGATCGCGCTCGCGCCTTCCTCGGTCGCCTGTGCAATCTTCTGCGCCTGGACCTGTCCGTCCTCGCTGGTCGGCGTCATCCAGACGATTTCGATGGGAATGCCGTGCTTGGACGCGAGTTCCTTCGCGGCAGTCTCAGCGCCTTTGCGCGCCGACAGGAAGATCGGGTTGCTTGCGCTCTTCGCGATCATCGCGATCCGCAGACCCGGAGCGCGGGCCGGTGCGGATGTTGGCGCCGGCGCGCTCTTCTGCTCGCTGCCGCATCCGCTCAGCCAGCCCGCGATCATCATCCCGATCAGTGCGGTTGTCACCCTGGTCTTCATCTCTGCCTCCCGCGATCTGCCGTTCATCCGCCGATGCGTCTTCTCAGCGAGCCCATCGAACCCGCGCCGTGAAGGGCCAGCCGGTCGCGCTCTCCAGACATCACCTCACCTGAACGAATTGGCCGACGACGGCACCGTCACCGTCCGGCGTCCCATCGACAATACGCCCGCCGAGACTTCCCACACTGCACATTCTGGACAGCAGGACATCGGCAGCATCCTTCAGTGTGTAGAGCGAGAGGGGTAGGAGCGCGATGGTCACCGGGGCACTCGCCCTCCTGGCTCACCATGCGTCCATTGTCGCCGAGCACCACGGTCAGGGTCGGTGAACCAGTCTGCGCGGCGAGACACAACAAAGCGAGCCGCACCGCGAGCGCCGCGGCGGCAATCCACGGCGACGGGGGCGCGTGAGAGGACGGCGCCCATCGCCCACTTCGGGCCCATGAAGCGTCGGCCACGCGCCGATACTCCTGCGTGCGACATGTCGACCATCGGACGCTCGGATGCTTCTCGTCGTCGCCGGCGTGTCGGTCTCGGTGCGGCCACACCGACGTCATGGCCGATACGTGGGCCAACATGCGCAGCGTTGTCAACGTCTGGGATCGAGAAGCAGGATAACCGATGTCGAGGAGCCGGGCGTTTCGTTCGTGCTCGCCATCGGCGCCGGTCGCGGCTCAGTCGCAGCCGCTCCTGGCCCCTGCATGAGTTCACACACGTACCCGCTGCTCGTGCCGTACCCTCCCTCGGCCACTTCCCGGCCGACGAACGCCAGGCGTCTCAGGCAGCAGGATGTTCATCGATCTGGTCCCGCGATGACGCCCGGGGCCGCCGGCACGGCGCGCACAAACAGCTGTCTGCGGAGCGGCAGGCCCAAGGTCCGTGCAGCCACGACCGAGATCAGCACGAACGCTCTTCGTCTGGAGGTCGTCGGTGGGCGCAGACTGTTCGATAACGAAATCCTCAATCTCGACAATTGGCTACTGATCGAGGTGATCCATGACGCCAGGCAGATCGACGTGATCCGGCCAAGGATCGACTGACGCCCTGATGGCGTACCGTGTCGCATCGCGGCAGGACCCGCATGCGGCGCCCGATTCGGTTCCTGGACGGAGATCGCGGCCTGTCCGAATCGCATCGCCGCACCGTGCAACGCTTCTCCTGATCGCGATAGACCACTCGAACACGCTCCGCGTCCATCGCCCTGCGAACCCGTATGACTCCGTCCGGATTGTCAGTGATTGGTACGACGCTTCGGCGTGGACTGCGTAAGCGCTGCCCGCATTGCGGCCAGGGACGGCTGTTTACCGGGTGGCGCCAGCTTGAAGGCTGCACGGTCTGCGGTTTGGTCTTCGCACGTAATCCGGGTGACACCTGGGCGTTCACCATCATGGGCGATCGGTTGCCAATTGGCGCGATGATCGTCGTGATCTATTTCGGAGTCGTCCGGTCGCATCGCGTGCTGGGTCTGATCCTGCTGGTCGTTCTGGCGGCGCTTGTCATCTTGACGGCGCCCAACCGCTGGGGCGCCGGAATCGCGCTGCATTACTTGTCGCGAGTGTATTGGCCCGATCCGGCGGATTCGATTCCGCCGCCTCCTGTGACCAGGCCTCGCTGATCTTCCCGATGCCACGGGCTGCTGCGCGGCCCCCTGCACCCGTGCACCAACGCCGCGGTCTGCTTGCGATACCAGGACGGAGACGCCGCCTTGGTCTACTTGCGGCCCCGATCTGCGCCGCTCACGCGGTGATACACGGACGTCGACTTCGACGTCTTACCGTCTTTTGATTTCACGGTGGTTACATCCGTGATGGTATTGCCGTCTGCAGACATGGTGGCACGTGAATCGAATGATGATCGGGCCGGACGGCATTCACGGTGACCGTCTCGCACAAGTGCGACTCGTCAAGCGCACCTTGGCGGTGGAATTGGAGCGACCTGAAGGGCCGCGAAGGCGTCGCCGGGTGGCGGAAGGCGATCGCGCCTCCGGCATTCCACGCCGTTCGATCATGGCGAGTCAGAGCGTTCAACGAATACTGTCCGATTCGATGACCATGACGCCGGCGGGAGCGGTCGCTGCGGCTCTGACAAGCGTCCGCGCAACCGCCGTCGCATCCGCCGGCGCGTACTTCCGAAGTGCGCCGATGAGAAAAGGCCGAATCAGTTGACCGACCCGCAGCGCAACCGCTTCGGTCGGACGTGCCTGCGCGCGCGCGCCTACGAGGAAGGACGGCCGGACAATGACCACCGTCGTGAATCCGAGGGCCGAGATCGCAGCCTCGCATTCGCCTTTTGTGCGGGGATACAGGAAGGGAGAGCTCGGTGAGGCGCCCAACGACGACACCAGCAGGAAGCGCAGCGCCCCAGCACGCTGCGCGAGCCGGGCAAAGGCAACGACATAGTCCAGGTCGACACGTCTGAACGCAGCATCAGACCCCGCAGCTCGCCTCGTGGTGCCGAGGCAACAGAACGCATCGTCCACCTCCGGCAGCACGAGTTGGTCGAGTCGCTCGAAGTCCACTCGCTGCAAGGCGACCCCCGGCAGTGTCGGAACCTCGCGCCGGACGAGGCTCGTCACCCGATGGTAGCTGGTGTCTCCTCCCAGGAGCTGCAGCAGGGTTCCACCGACCAGGCCGGTTCCGCCCGCCACGACAGCGGACCGAGGCGCAGCTGGAGCGGGAACGGGGAGTCGAACATCAGAGGAGTCACCGAATTCAGTCGTCACGTGATGGCTCGTGGTCGCGCAGGTCGGATGGCGCGGCCTGGTTGCCCTGGATTCTGTTCACGGGCTTGGCCTTCTTCTGTGCGCGGTCTTCTGGCACAGCATCGCCTCGCGCTCCTCGTGGGCGTGCTGGTGATGCTACAGGCCTACGTTGGCCGGGCGTCGTGCCGGCGACGAAAACATCTCCCACCGACGCCCATCCCAGGCTCATTGAAACCGGACCGGCGGCTTCGGCGCGGTGTTGACCGTGAGTTGAAACACGTCGGGGCGCGCGTAGTGCCCCGATACGTCGAAGTCGACCCGCGCCTGCGTCACGTCGTCGAGATCGAGGTCGGCCCGCAATTCGCCTTCGCGGTCGAACAGCGGACCGGCGATGATCTCGCCCAGCGGCGAGACGATCACGCTGCCGCCGCGGCATTCGCCATGGCGCGGTTCGTCCGCGCCGGCCAGGTGCAGCACATCGGCCGGATAGGCACCCGCCGGAGAATACTGGTTGCACCCCATGACAAAACACCGCCCTTCACAGGCGATGTGCCGCAGCGTCGCGGTCCACGTGTCGCGCGGGTCGGCGGTCGGCGCGAGGTAGATCTGCACGCCCTGCGCGTACAGGGCCATTCGCGCCGCCGGCATGTAGTTCTCCCAACAGATCAGGCCACCGATCCGGCCCACCGGAGTCGGAAACACTCGCAGCGAACTGCCATCGCCCTCGCCCCAGATCAATCGCTCGCTGCCGGTCGGCTTGAGTTTCCGATGCACCGCGAGCACTTCGCCGTCGGGCCCGAAATAGACGAGGGCGCAGTAGAGCGTGCCGCCGGCGGCCGGCACACGCTCGACGACGCCGACCGCAGCGTGCACCCCGAGTTCGCGACACGCTTTGCCGATGGCCTGCGTCGTCGGACCGGGCACCTCGACCGCCGCGTCCCAATACCGGCGCCACAATTCACGCCCGTCACGCGAGCGGCTCCCGACCACCATGCCAAACGAAAGTCCGCGCGGATACGCGGGTATGAAGGCCTCGGGCAGCAGGATAAGTCTCGCGCCGCGACCGGCCGCCGCGCGAATCAGGTCCACGGCCTTCGCGGTCGTCGCCTCGCGATTGAAATACACGGGGGCAGCCTGGACGACGGCGACGGGGATCAGCTGGGACATGGTGAACGGCGGGCTGGCAGACAGTGGCGTTGGTGCATGGCTCGACCTGGACGCATTGTCCGCCTAAACAAGGTCTCGCCACGGGGGGACATCTGGAGGCGACCATGGCGGTCCATAGGCGTCTTGCGAACCACTCGCCTTCCACGAGGGCGTGGGACCATTGGCGCAATCGTAACCACCTGCCGAGCTGTCCACGAAACCGGATCAAGCCCACAGGACCAGTGAAGTCACGTGAACGCTCAGCGTCTCTCGGCGCATCTACGGAGTGGCTGGCGCGGCCGGGTGGTTCGACACACGGTAGAACCGCATCTTTCCAGCTTGGTCGTACTTGAACAGCGCCATGTTGGCGCTGCGCAAGTTCTGCACGACACCTGTGGTCGCATTGGTCCGCTGTCCGACCGTGTACCACATGATCTCGACCTCTTCGCCGACGGTCCGTGTCTCGACGATATCCACGGAGAGATTGATGTTCGTGTATGCACTCATCATCTTGACCTGGGTTCGCTATGCGCGCTGGCCGAGGTTGCCGTTGCCCTGGATATAGCTCAACGCGTACCGGAAACCATCGATACGCCACGTGCCATCCCGCTTCGTCAGATGGAAGTGGTAGCTGCCAAAGAGCACTCGCGTGTCGCCGCCGGGACATGACCTCGGTCGCGGGAGGAGAGCCGGTCAGCCTCCGGGGCGGACAGATCGCGCATCTCTGGGAAGGCATGGTGCAGGGTTTTCCTGGGTATTTCATGCTCGGGCTAGATAGGACGCGAACCGGGTCCCGCCGCCTCCACCGAAGAGACGGCGATCAATCTCTTGCGGTGGTCGGCGCTGCGCGCTTGTCGGGCGGTTAAGCGGCAGGCTGGTGCTTGACGGCAAGGCCTACGGGGAAGTGCCGTCATGCTTCCGTGGGCCGGTACCACGCCGCGCGCGAAGACAACGCGGATTGCAGTGCCCCGGCCCTGCGTCCGTCGCCGTGCGACGCCCCGCGCCTATAATCTGCCTCGAAAGGGGATATTCCATGCCTACTGACCGCCGCGTGTTTCTCACGGCCCTCACGGCGGGCCTCGCCGCGCCAGCTATCCTCCGCGCCCGTCCGGCGAAGCGGTACCCGATCGGGTTCTCGACGCTGGGGTGTCCGGCGTGGAGCTGGAAGACCGTCCTGGAGCAGGCCGATCAGCTCGGCTACGCTTCGCTCGAGCTCCGAGGCGTGGCGGGCGAAATGGATCTGACCAAGGTCCCCGAGCTCGTCGGGTCGCGACGGGCGGCCACCAGGAACGATCTCGCGGCGCTCGGTCTCGTCATCTCGGACCTCGGCGCCTCCGCCCGCATGCACGAAAGGGAGCCGGCCACGCGAGCCGCGCAATTCGACGAGGGCCGCCGGTTCATCGATCTCGCCCACGCGCTCGAGGTGAAGTACGTGCGGATGTTCGGCGACAAGTTCCCGGAAGGCGAACCACGCGACGACGTCATGAAGCGCGTCGTCGAGGGCTTCCAGCAGATGGCTGCGCACGCCAGGCCCGCGGGCGTCACCGTGCTGATGGAATCACACGGTGATTTCACCCGGTCGAAGGACCTTGTCGCGATTGAGCGCGCGGTCCATTCGGAGGCCTTCGCCCTCCTCTGGGACGCACATCACACGTTCGTCGCCGGGAACGAGGCGCCGGCCGACACCTATGCGGCGCTTGGCCGCCTGGTCCGGCACACGCACCTGAAGGACTCGAAGGCTGACGGAACGGACCGCCGGTATGTCCTGACGGGAACAGGCCAGGTGCCGGTCAAGGCGCAAGTGTCCGTGCTCGCGAAGGCGGGCTACAAGGGCTACTACTGTTTCGAGTGGGAGAAGAAGTGGCATCCAGACATCGAAGAGCCTGAGGTGGCGTTCCCACACTTCGCGCGCACGATGGCCGCCTATCTGACCGACGTCGGGGTGGTACCGACGTAGCGGAGCGCCGGCCTGATGGTCTTCGTGCTGGTCGGCGGACGGCGCGCATGACGCAGACGCGTGAGAACAGGCTCGCGCGTGTTGGCTTGCGACTCTCGGCCTGGTTCGAGCGTTGGTTCCCCGACGCCTTCGCGCTCGCGCTCCTCGTCGTCGTGATCGTGTTCCTCGCCAGCCTGACGATCGGCGCGTCCCCGACGCAGGCCGCCGATTGGTTTGGCGCGGGGTTCTGGGATCTCGTGCCGTTCACGATGCAGATGGCGATGATCCTCGTGACGGGATACGTCGCGGCAACGTCACCGCCGATTCATCGGGCCATTCAGGCCATGGCGTCGTGGCCGCGGACGCAAAAGAGCGCGATCGCCTGGGTGGCGGTCTTCTCGATGCTCTCCTCCCTGGTGTCGTGGAGCTTCAGCTTGGTCTGCTCGGGCCTGCTCGCCCGGGAGGTCGCCCAGCGCGTCAGCACGGCCGACTATCGCGCACTGGGTGCCGCCGCCTATCTTGGTGTGGGTAGCGTGTGGGCACTGGGTCTGTCGTCCTCAGCTGCGCTCATCATGGCCACGCCCACGTCACTGCCGCCGTCACTTCTGGCGATCAGCGGTGCGATCCCGCTGAATCACACCTTGTTGCTGTGGCAGAGCGCCTTGATGGCGGTCGTTCTGATCGTACTGTCAACGGTCATCGCCGTCTACTCGGCGCCGCGTCCTGAGCATGCCGTGACCATGAGCCGCATGGGTGTGATACCCGCGCCCGTGCGCGGGTCGAGTCCATCGGTCGAGCATCCCGGTGAATGGCTCGAGCACAGCCCGCTGTTGACGATCGCCGTTGGCTCGCTCGGCTACTCTACCTGGCGAGAGGTGCACGCGAACGGCGCACCTGTCCTGCTGCAGTTGAACCGCTACATATTCTTGTTCCTGATGGTGGGCCTGCTCCTCCACTGGCGGCCAAGGTCGTTTGTGCGTGCAGTGAGTGATGCGGTGCCGTCAGTCGGTGGTGTGCTCGTGCAGTACCCGTTGTATGCCGGTGCGGTTGGCATCATGACGGAGTCAGGGCTCGCATCCAGGCTGGCGCACGGCTTCGTCGCAGTGTCGAACGAGCACACGTTTCTTGTGCTCGTTGGCATCTACTCCGCCGCGCTAGGGGTGTTCATTCCATCGGCGGGAGCTAGATGGCTGGTGGAAGCGCCGTACGTCCTCGCGAATTTGATCCATCCGTTCTGGATGTTGCCGCTGCCGGGCATTCTCGGCATCAAGGCGCGCGATATCCTCGGGTACTGCGCCCTGCAGTTCGCCGTGCACGTCCCTGTCGTGCTGTTGCTCGTGTGGGCGCTCAACTACACCCTGCAATGAACGACTCTCGCGGCAATGCCCAAAGGCGCCTGGGCAGTGAATTGGTCGGTGCGGCGACGTCGCTGCGATCGGTCAGCCCCAACTGAGCGACACACACAAGTGGGAACGGACTCGCAGGGCGGCGCCGCAATCGCGACGACCACTGAGCGTGGGCCCGACAACGGCCCAGTGGGACTCGCCAGGCATCTCGATCATCGTCGCTCGCCTCTTCCGCGCGTCCCGGACGGTGCTGCCGGAGCGCTACCGTCAGGCGAATTGACGACTCTCGCGCAATTCAGTCAGTGCACAGGACGCAGGTAGAGGTTGGCGGCGCGCTTGCCGATCTGCCGTCCGTATTCGCTCCCTTCTTCGACCGATTTTCGGAAGTGAAAGCCGATGAGGATGCGCGAATAGGCGTTCTCGACCGCCGCCTGAGAGAAGCTGGCATATGAGCGGAATACCGGCGTCGCATCGCTGCACGTGCTACCCGCAGGTAGCGTCGCGCTGCAGTCCCGGAAGCTGATCGCGTCGGTGCCGAAGAACTGCTTCAAGACTTCAGCACCCGCCCCACCTTCAATCGCGTGGCCCGAGGCGTAGTCCTGATTCGGAGGAGTGCCGCGCAACGGCGTCCATGTCGGGTCGCCGACGGTATCTGGGTTGCCATCCGTGTCCCCGGCCTGAATAGCGGTGACCGGTCGCCAGTAGTTGTAGTGGTTCTTGGAATCGACCATGGCGACGTAGCCGTCCGCAAGCGTCATGTTGAGCAGCCCGAACAGCCGGGCGTTCTCCCAGAGTGTGAGTCCCCGGTCGGCGGACACGGTTCTCGCAATCCGGTTCCACTTCAGCGGCGAACTTTCCCACCAGAAGAGGGCGATTTCGGTTTCGTCGGCCGTGCGTGCGCTGGGAGTGTTGACGGCATCGCCCCCCAGAGATTTCACTTCGGTGAAATCAGCCGTGTACTTCTGCCTGTCCACCGCATACGGCGGTGCCGGGCGGAACTGTGAGCTGTGGTGCAGGACGAAGGGGGTGACGTCAGCCCACCCCTCGAAAACGATGAACGGAGTACCTGGCGTGCACTGATACTCGCCGGGATCGGTATCCTGCGGGCACGCGAAGTTGAGAAATGGCCCAACCGCGCCGTCCTGCGCCCTCACGTCGAGTATGGCGGCAGCCGCAGACCGTCCGACCACAATACCCTGCGCCTTGGCCTCGCCAGCGGGAATTGCGGCGAGCGCCGTTGTATAGGCGGCTTCAACGCTTGCGACGCCTGCATCGATGCACGCCTGCGTGTGGAGCTCGAGAGGCAGTTGAGCGATGAGCGGGACGAGCACCCCTCGCGCCGCCGCAGCAACAGCCGCATCAGGCGAAGCGCCCGCTTCGGCATGCACGTCGAACGCGTACGGGCGAGAGCGACGGTCTATGGCGTTGAGCGCATCGTGGATGGCGATGTGCATCATGGCGTAAATCCGCGATTCGTGGAGTGGGTTGGCGAGGGGGGCAAGGCACGCCTCGGTGGCAGCCACACCGGCATTTTCGTTCCAGAGTGTGACGGCATCGCTGCCGCCGGCAGCGAAGACCCGCTCACCTGCCGCAGCCACGTACCACACCGATGCGACGACAGCAATCAATGACTTCAATAGCCCGAGAGGGGCACCACTCCTGATCGACCGCCTGGTTGGTTGGATCTTCATGGTTCGGTCCTCCACTTCTCCTGTCGATTGCGTCAGTCACGCAGGCGAGCAGCATTGACGGGCTTGCGTGTTGGCTTCGTTGCGACCGCATGATGGCAAGCGCGCGATTGGTCGGGCAGTTCGCCAAGGCGCGGCCCCACATCGCGCGAGATCCAGCTGTCCTGGGCAGGAATGGTAGGAAGTCGGTCGCACGCCGGGTATCAGCAGAATTGACTATTTTTGGGGGCGCTCACAGTCAACGAAGCTGCCAACACACGCTCGCCACACCCCGGGCGAGGCCCAGCCGGTGAACACCGCGGATTCTGGCCGGGGAAATGCCCGGATGGCGGTCGGGCGAGGCCGAGCGCCTTTGCCTGTTCGTACTAGGCGTCGGCCTCGACAAGCACACGTCCGGCCAGGCGACTGGCGAACGCATCGATCACCGCGGATTCGAGAGCAACGTGATCGCCCGACAGCGTTCGCGCGCGTATCATGGATACTTCACCACTACCGCGATCGTAGGGCGCCGAGCTCATTCGCGCATCAGCAGAATTAGCTATTTTTCGGTCGTCGATCGTCAACGGTTGCCGAGCGAGTCGATTCGAGCAGGTGGTGACGAGTGGCGTACGCAACCGCCGCGGTACGGTTCGACGAGCGCGTCTTCTCGAGCACACGCGCAACGTGCACGGCGACCGTGTGGGTGCTTATGAACAACGCCTCCGCAATGTCCTTGTTGGCCTTGCCGCTGGCCAGCAACTGCAGGACCTCGAACTCACGCGTGGTCAGACCGGCGGGATTGCGCGCCAGTCGCAGTCGATAACGTTCGCGAAATGCAGAAATACGCTTGCGCAGCTGGACGAGATCAAGTGCTGTGGCTATCTGCTCGCCTTCATCCAGCAGTGCCGCCGCCTTCAGCCTGTCGTCCCGGGCGTCACTGTCGAGGAGCGCGGCGGCATAATCGTGACAGGTCCAGCCGAGCTCGGGCTTGAACCCGCTCGCACGGCAGAACGCCAGCGCCTGCTCGAAGTGGCTCCACGCGCGGCGTTTCTGGCCGACAGCATGAGCGAGAAGCCCGAGCACACGGCCCGTCGCCAGACTCCACTGCGTTGGCATCACGGATTCGAACGGCGCTAACGCCTCGAGGTCCGTTTCGCACTCGTCAACATCCGCGTCGAGCACGGCCAGCAGCGCGTGCCCCATCCGTGCGCCGACGACAGCATTCTTGACCGCTGACGGCTTGGCGATGACCGCACGAGCGGCGCGGATCGCCGCCTCCGTGTCGTTCATTCCATTGGTGATATAGGCGATGTGCGACAACGCCACAGCAGTGAAGATGCCCGCGATCGGATAGGGTCTTGCGTCCCGATCGGCGTCGATGAGGCGCTGCACATACTGCCCACCGGCGACGTCGTTGTCCGTTTCGTACTCGAGAACGGCGCGGACATGGAGAAGCGGCAGATGGCCGGCCGCCAGGGCCAGTCCCCGATCGCTCTGTGCTCGCGCCTCGTCCCACTGTCCGCGCAGTTGAGCGAGCAGTGCCTTGACATACAGGGCATCAGCCAGCAGTCCCCGGTCGCGAAGACGCTCGGCCGCCGCGAGGTTCTCCTGCGCCTGGCCGGTTGCCTCCTCGATTCGTCCTGTGTGGGTCAGGGCGTATGCAGCGCGGTAGCTGGCGTACGCTTGCCAGTGGAGCTCGTCCACCCGCGCTGCGAGCTCCAGCACGCGACGGCTCTTCACGAGCGCGTCATGCCAGCGAAGGCGAAGTGGTCCACCGAAAGGGACTGGGCGAGCACCCGCAGTTCGAGCCGCGCATCCTCGGACGACGAAGCGATCCCGAGCGCGCGCGTGAACCATTGCTGCGTCGGTTTGTCGCTCCCGGTCTCGAAGTACGCGGCCGCCGCCCCGCGGGCGAGCAGCAACGCGGCTTCGCGCGAGCCCTCGCTCACGAACGGCAGGAGCCGGCGGATGACGTCGGTGACGCCCGCCACGCCCTCTGCGGCGAGCGACGGGTGCGTCACGGCCGCGACTGCTTTCTGGATCTCGCCTGCCTCGAGGTAGTACTCGATCGCCCGCCGTACGTTTGCCCACGCCTCCTGCCGTTTCCACCGGACGGTTGTCGCGGCCTGCGCCAGCCCGAGTCCGGCCAGGATTCCGGCCGCCTCGTCGTCGCACGGCACGGAATTCCGGGCGCGCCAGGCGCGCTCGAAATGCCGTAACGCCCCGTCGAAGGCATGCGTCGCCAGCATCCGCTCACCCGCCAGCCGCGAGTACTTGACGACGCGAGACGAGCCGACAAGCGCTTCTGCGCGTGCGGCGTGATAGGCCAGATCGGCAGCATGCTCCTCGACACGTGCACCGAGTCGCTGCTCCATCAGCGCCACAACAGCGGCGTGCCAATGCGCACGGCGGCTCGGCGAGACGCTCTCGTACACGGCAGCTCTGACCAGCTCATGCCTGAACCGATACCAACTCTCTCCAGCTGCCGGCATGGGCTCGACGATCAGACGCTCCAAGGCTTCGTCAAGCGCGTCCAGTAGATCGCGGTCGCCGTCAGGCGCGACGACCGCTGCGGCCATGCGGAAGTCGAACTCACGGCCCAGGACGGAACACACCGTGAGCAACTGAATGGTGGCCTCAGACAAGCGGCTCACGCGTCGGTGCAGGACGGCGCGAACGTTGTCCGGTATCGCGTCGCGATCCGAGGATTGAAGGTGCGCAACCTCGGTCACGAAGAATGGATTGCCGCTGGTCCGGGTGTGGACCTGGCGGACAAGGTCGTCAGAACAGCTGGTACCGGAAAGGTATGTCAGCAACTGACCGGTCTCCTTCAGCCCGAGTCCCGTCAGGACCACCTTCTGCAGACCGACACGCGCAAGCTCCCCCATCGTCTCCCTCAAGCGCGTGGACATCTCGTCGGCACGATACGTCGCCACGATGAGAAGCCGACTATCGGAAAGCTCGCGAGCGATGAATTCCAGCAGTAACAAGGAACTCGCGTCGGCCTGATGCAGGTCGTCGAAAACGAGGACGAGCGATGCACGTGAGGAGGCGCGCTGCAGCAACGTGCGCACGGCATCGAACAGTCGATAGCGGTCGGACGCGGTCACGCGTCCAACTGGCCGAGCTGTCATCGCTGGATGATGCACAAGGTCCGGCACCAGCGCGCTGAGACGCTTGAGGCAGGAGACCGGGAGTTGGAGTTCCTCCCGGGTGACTGTCCGCAGCAAGGCCCGGATACCTTCGGCCCATGGCCAATACGGCGGCGCCGCCTCGGCGTCAACGCAACGTGCCCACGCGACTGTTGTGCGTTGCGTCGCCGCAGCCGCGAGCTCTTCCGCAAGCCGCGTCTTTCCGATACCCGGCTCCCCGCCAATCCAGACGACACGCGCCCGGCCGCGCTCGCTGTCGGCCAGCGCGCGGATCAGTAGCGCAAGCTCGCTATCTCGCCCGAACAGCTGAGGCGGCGCCGGTTGGAGCATTGAGGTTTCGGAGCGGACGAGCTCCGCCCAGGTAGCAAGGCGTGCATCCATCTTACGCCGCGGCGTTGGTACACGCAGCGGTCCGGCGTCAAAAAGCCCCTGCCGATGGCTGCTTCCGCTCCGCGAGCACCCTCGTGAGATCGGCGAATGCCCTTGAGTATTGCTCGACAGCCTTGATGTCCACTGTCAACGGCCAGCGGTCGCCAGGGTTATGGAAATAGGGGTTCGTTCCACCCAGGGAAAGATAGCGTCCACCGCGTTCGTGAATGTTGCGCACCTCGCCGTTGGGCCCTGCGCCTCGCGGGAGCTTCCCGTCGACCTTGGTACCCGCACGCGTCATCGCCTCCTCGGCTAGCCGCTCGAGTTCATCATCCGAAGCCTGCAGCCGCGTCATCCGTTGCGCGCCGTGCGCCGCACCGATGTTCGCGCCGAACAGCATCCATGCGAACGCCTGCTTGCCGATACTTGCTCTGCTGGCGAGCAACTGTTCCAAACCGAGGTGGCCCAACTCGTGTCCACTGGTCGCCAGAAAGAGTACGCTCCTGGTCTGTCCGCCCGCTTTGACGGCTCGCATCGCTTCGAGCCAGCAAGCGAGCCCGCCTCCGCGCTCTGCTGCGCTGTTCCACCAACTGCTGCGCGGGGTCAACACGACGAGCGGCGGCAGGTCCGCATCGGTTCCTTTGACTTGCGCCACGACGTTCGACGCTTCTGCCGCGGTGCGGGTCGCCTGCACGACCAGTGTGATCTCCTGTTGGCGGCTGGCGGCTTGGGTCAACCACTCCTCTTCTTCGCTGCCGACCTGCAACACGGGGGGCCCGAAGGGTTGGGAAAAATACCGCGCGTTGATGGGGCAGAGCCCGGGCCGTGCTGCCCTGGTTACGACAATCAGCGCTTTGTGCCTGTTGGACCGGCGGAGTTCATCGATCGGCTCCGCTTCGGCCACGATGGCCATGAGGTTCGCCACGAACAGCCCAATCTCCGTCGCACCACCGGCAGCGCCGAGGCGGCCCACGACACCTCGCTCGCTCGTAAAGGCGCCGTCGAACATCGGCAGGCCGTACACGCGTCGCTCGTCGGCTTGGACATAGGATGGTCCCGGGTCCACTCGCATAAGGCGGAATGGTTCGAGCGCGGCGCGATGACCGGCTTGTGCGGTGTGCTTCGCGAGCCACTGGGCCGAGCGGTAATCGGTGTCGGTTCCGGTGCGGTGATCACCTTGCTCGTCATACTCCTGGATGACACGAGCGATACGCCGCAGGGTCGACGGATCCTCTTGCAGCACGGGACTAACGGTCTGACGAGCGCTCGCCGTGGGGGCGGACGCCGATAGCACTTGGCTGGCTGGTATGCCGCCGGCGAGCGTGAGGAGCCTCCTGCGTGTGAGGATCAAGTCGCCTCCTTCGGGTCATCACTTCACACCCGCGCACTTGGGCCGAATCCAGATGGTTGCAGGGTTCCGTTTCCCGTCTAAACAAGGTCTCGTCACGGGGGAACTGGAGGCGTCCATGGCGGTCCATAGGCGTCCAGCCCTTCAACGTAGAAGCCCCGTGACGGCTCGCGACGCAGTCTCAAGGCCACTTCCAGTTGTTCGTCGTCCCCTATGTCGCCAATCATCCCGCGGGTTGTGCCGATTCTCGCAAAGGCCTGATCGCTTCAACCCAGGGCTGACCTGACCTCACGACCGATGTCGTCGACCAACGTCCTCGACTGGTCGAAGACGCCGGACATCAACATGAATCCGTGAATCATGCCTTCGTAGACTCGAAACGTCACCGGCACCCCAGCCGCCCGCAGTGCTTCGGCGTAGTTCTTCCCATCGTCACAGATCGGATCGTATTGCGCGCAGGCGATGAAGGCCGGCGGCAAGTTCGAGTGATCCCGGGCGGCGAGCGGCGAGCAGTACGGGTTCGCGCCGTCGCCGGGATCGTTGACGTAGTGGTTCCAGAAGTACTCCACGCTGGCGCGTTGAAGGAAGTATCCCTCGGCGTTGGCAAGAGCCGACGGCGTGTCCCAGCCGTACTGCACGGCCGGGTGGACGAGCACCTGGCAGGCGAGCCTCGGGCCTCCTTCGTCGCGCGCCCGCAAGGTCACAGCTGCGGCGAGGGTGACGATGGTCTCGGCCGAGGCCGGTGACACCACGACGGGCTTGGCGAGCCCGAAGTCGAGGAGCTTCGCGCCGTCCGTGGTCAGCATCACGTTGCCTGGCTTCAGGTCGCGATGCACGATGCCATGACGATGTGCGGCGGCAAGGGCGTCGGCCATCTGACTGCCGATGCGGAGGACTTGGGCCAGAGGTAGAGGACCTCTCCGCAGGCGTGACTGCAGCGCCTCGCCTTCCAGCAGTTCGAGGACCAGGTACTGGCCGCCATCGTCGGTCTGGCCCACGTCGTACAGCCGGCAGACGTGCGGATGGTGCAGCGACGAAATGAGCTCGGCTTCGCGCTGTAACCTGGCGCGGCGCTGCGCGTCCTTCTCCAGGGACGGCGGGAGGATCTTGATGGCGACGCGACGCTTCAGCCGCGTGTCGGTCGCGGCGTACACCTCCCCCATCCCGCCCGCACCGATGCGGTCGTCGACGCGATAGGGGCCGAGTTGCGCGCCCTTCTGCACTGACATGACTGTGGCGCGATTATAGCGGCACGCCGAGATGCTCCCTCGAATCGGCCGCACACGATCGGACGTTGACCCGGGCCCATTTACGGCGTGGCTGGCTCGGCCGGGTGGTTCGACACACGGTAGAACCGCATCTTTCCAGCTTGGTCGTACTTGAACAGCGCCATGTTGGCGCTGCGCAGGTTCTCCACGACGCCTGTGGTCGCATTGGTCCGCCGTCCAACCGTGTACCACATGATCTCGACCTCCTCGCCGACGGTCCGTGTCTCGACGATATCCACGGAGAGGTTGATGTTCGTGTATGCACTCAGCATCCTGGCGTACATGTTTCGGAACGCCTCCCTGCCCCTGATCAGGTCCTGATTCGCAGACGACACGATGCAGTCGTCATGGATGTATTCCATGAGTCCATCGAGGTCTTTCGCGTTTCCCTTCACGTGGAAGGTCTCGAGCGTCGCACGCGCGTCCGCTTCCATCCGCTGGTCGGACCCGACCGTCGCCGTGATCGCGATGAGGCCGGCCATCATTGGGTAACTCAGTCCCATATTCGAATCTCCAAAATGGAGCGTGGTGCGCGGCAGCAACCAGAAGCGCTCGCGGCCCGATCAACTGACCTGGGCTCGCTATGCGCGCTGGCCGAGGTTGACGTTGCCCTGGATATAGTTCAACGCGTACCGGAAACCATCGATACGCCACGTTCCATCCCGCTTCGTCAGATGGACGTGGTAGCTGCCAAAGAACACTCGCGTGTCGCCGCCGGGAGCCCCGGCGAGATGGTGCGAGGCGATCCCGTGACAGGAGCCGTCGGCATCTTGCTGTCGCACGTCGACCTGCACTGGTCCGACGTCTCGACGACGGATCATGCTCACAGCGGGTGGCCATCGTGATGGACCTGCATGTCGGACCAGCCGATGCCGGCCACGCTGTTCGGGTCGTTGTAGAAGTCGTGCCTGAACGGCATCCCGTGCTCCTGCATCGCGACATGCAGGAAATCGGGATGAAACCCTCGTTCGAGCTTCGCCCGCTTGATGTGCAGCCAACCTGACCTGCCGTGGACGCGCTCATCGACGTACGGCACGTCGAAGTTCTCCATCGCCATGAAGAACGGGAGCAACCGCTGATAACTCCAGCGATCGTCGCCGGTGAGTCTCGCCCACGCGTCGTAGATGAGCGGCGTGCCGCGACCGTCCACGCAGGCATGGTGATTGGTGGAGCCACCGAGCCCCGTTCCGCGCGGATAGCAGTACTCTTTCCCGTTCTGGTCGGAGCTGAACCCCCAGTGCGTAGGCGAGGGAGACGGGCCGACCGGGTCCGGCATGTCGTACAGGAAAGGAAACTTCGCTGCGGCGGCTATCGTCGGGTCGGCGGTGCTGTCCGGCCCCGCCTCGACGAGCAGCACCGATCGCGTGCCGTCTTCGGCCAGCCGTGCCGCCACGACCGACCCAGCTGCACCTGCCCCCACTACGACGTAGTCGGCTTCATAGCTCATGCCTCCATTCCTCCCGGTGCTGGTGTAAGCGCAAAATCGCGACAGGACTCCATCACGGGGTTGCCGGGCAGGTGGCAACGGTACGAGGGATGCGGATCGTCGACGCCAGGCCGGGAATGTCCGGGCCTGGCTAGGACAGGGTCTCCGACAACCGCCGACGGAGCCATGCTCGCGCGACGGTCCAGTCGCGCTCGACCGTCGCCGTCGACACGCCCAGCGCGTGGGCGGTCTCGCCGATGCTGAGGCCGGCGAAGAACTTCAGCTCCACGATGCGCGCCAAGCGAGCATCCAGGGTAGCGAGATCGTTCAGCGTCTCGTCCAGGGCCAGGATGTCGACACCGGGCGGTTTGTCGGCGATCACCGCCACGTGGTCGAGACTGACCAATGGCGGGTCCCCGCCGCGCTTGAGCGCCCTGCGCCGCCTCGCGTGATCGACAAGCACCTGGCGCATCAGACGTGCTGCCAATGCGAGGAGATGGGCCCGGTTGCGGACATTCATCCGATCAACTTCGACCAGCCGGAGGTAGGCCTCGTGCACGAGGGCGGTGGTCTGAAGCAGATGTCCCGGCGCTTCCGAACGCAACCGCACGCTCGCCACTCGTCGGAGTTCCTGATAGACCCGGGGGCACCAGCCGTGAAAGCGCCGCGTCATCGCCGGCCTGCCAGGCAAGCAGGAGGGCCGTGGGGTTCTCGCCCCGAGAGGGTTCCGCCATGACGCTGGCGTTGAAGGGTACTTCATGCAAGGCGTCAACTCGGCCCCAATAAGGGAGTCCACCGATCGGAGCGGTCGCAAGCTACGGTCAACAACTGCATGCGTCGCCCTGACCAGCGCCTACAGGGTCAGTGCGCCTCGCACGTCCAGGCGCCTGGATCGTCGGGACTGCCGGTGCCGCGCAACGACGCCACCTGCGGGTATGGGCAGATGCGGCGACGGGGCGTGGCTGGCGCGGGTTCCGCGAGATTGGACCGGTCTGGCGCCGCGGTGGCGACGAACTCGCCGGGCGCGAGGCCCTCCTCGACCCACCGCTCGAGGGCTGCGGACAGATCATACTCGGCGTCCCTGACCGGCACGTTGATCCCACCGCAGTACGTCGCGCCCGGACCGCCGGTGCAGTGCTGCAATCCCGGAATCAGGTACAGGCGCACAAGCGCGTCGACCGCAGTCCCCATGCGAGCCCGCACGGCCTCGTAGTAGTCGACGGTCTCGTGCGCCGAGAGGGCCGGGTCGTTCCACCCATGGAACAGGATCAGCTTGCCGCCCCGCTTGTGAAAGGCGGAGAGGTCCGGGTCCGTAGCATTCAGCATGGGACCGATCTTGTCTTCCACGGCGGCCGGGTCGCGATCGAAATCGAACGTTCGCAGATCGTAGTCGGGTCGTTGGAAGACCATGTGCGCGAGCGCTCCCTGGGCGAATGCCGCCTGGACGCTCTCGCCAGGTGCGGGACCCGTGAGCCATTCCGCCCAGCCGCCCGGCCCCGTTTCCGCGCCTGGTGGGAAGCCGCGTGCGAGCGCCGTTCCACCGGACGTGCGCGGCCCGTCGTAAATCGCCGTCAGCGCCGCAGCCTGCTCGGCGCCGAGACATTCCGCCGACTCCGCGTCCGTGCAGAGGAGCGTACGCGGATCGAAGCGGCACGCGTCCGGGGCCACGAGGACGCCGTCCGGGACACCGTCGCTCCGGTCGCACGCCGCCACAATCGCCTGCTCCAGCACGGCGAGCGTCGCCGGCGGGATGTGCGCTGACGGTCGGACCATGGCCTGCGAGTTCCACACGAAGGAGAACATGAAGCGCGTCCACGCGGCGGCGGGCGCACCCGCCACGATCCCGTCGTAGTCTTCCGGGTAACGCTGCGCTTCCATCAGCGCCTGCCGCCCCCCATTCGAGCACGACGCGAAGTAGGACCGACGAGGCGATTCCCCGTAGAAGGCGGCAACCACGGCCTTCCCTTTCACCGTCATCTCGTGGATCGCCCGGTGCCCGAAGTCGATCACCTTCTCCGGGTGGCCGAGCGCCCAACTCGCATCGGTGGCACCGCCCTTGTGGCCGGTATCGGTCGATGCGGCAGCGTAGCCGCGGCCCATGGCCTGCGCGAGCGATACATACGAGATGGCACCGGCGAAGCCACCGTTGCCGATGCCCTGGAACTTTCCGTTCCAACCCGCGGCGGGCATCCACACTTCGAACTCGATCTGGGAATCGCTCGTCGGCCGGATCACGCCGACGACTCTGCAAAACGCGGGCAGGCGCTCGAGGGGCGTGCCGTCCGGCGGCGTGAACGTGCCCGAGGTACTCACCGCCATGGTGATCGTGGTGTCTGGCAGTCGAAGGTTCGAGAGACTCTCGCAGGGCTGGGGCGCCGCCGTCGCGTGGCTTGCCCCGGCGAGGAACGACAACAGGGTGGTGGCGAGTCGCAGGCGGCTCATAGGTCCTCGATGATGCGGGTCGGCACTTCGACACTGCACCGAAAATGGAGCACCGTCAACACGGCGCCCCGCCCTTACACGCGGACTCGCGCGTCAGTGCATCGTGAATAACTCGGCCATCGACCACCGTCAGCACGCTCACGGTCTTCGGCAGAGCCTCGGAGGGGATGTCCAAGATGTTCTGCGACAGCATCGCGGGATCGGCAAGCTTGCCCGGGGCGATCGTACCCTTCTCACCGTCGGCCAACTCCGCGCGCCTCTCTGTCAAGCGTGCGCCCGTCGGCATCGTTCGCCTCGTCGCGAATGTCGGTGGCCGAATGCTACTGCACGTCACACACCCATGACACCGTTCCTGCGATGCAGTCGCTGTGCAGCGTCCTCGTGGCGGCCGTCCTGGCGTCGTTGCCGGAGGCCGAGCCCTGGCCCGATATCGTCCGCGCGACGACCTTGCTGGCGCCCGGCGATGGGAACCAGTAACGGCCTTCGCTCGGTCCCGTCCTTCCCACGATCCAGCGCACGAGAAGGCGGGCGATACTGTTGAACCCTCTCAAACGCGTACTCCTTACACGCGCCGCGGCGGATGCTCACGGGCCATGGCCATGTTGCTGCAGGTAGCGCTGACAACGATCAGCGGCGGCATCGAGGCCCACATCCTCGAGGCGCTCGTGAAAACGCGCATCGCCGCGCAGGCAATCCCATTGCGGTGCGACAGCGACGTGCACGAGCGCCGGATCGCGGCTCGCGATCGCGGCGTCGAGATGCGCAAACGCCTCATCCAGGTTGCCGGCTTCGCCATGGAGCAGCGCGAGCTGCATGGGTGGGCCGTTCGCATTGGCGCGCAGCGCGAACTCGACGATGCCAGCGCGGCCCCGAGTGTCGTACGTGCGCCGCAGGTCTTCGAGCAGGTCCAGCGGCGCCCCCGCGGCTCGTGCGTGCGTGAGCGACTCCGCCATGTGCCGGTCGAGATCGCCCTTCTTCCAATAGGCGCTCGCCAGGTACTCGCGCGCCAGCAAGTGTTGCGGATCGAGATCAAGCGAACGGGTCGCCCAGGCGATCATGTCGTCGTAGCGTCGCTGGTTCCAGTACGAGAGCGCGATCTGGAGGTGCACGGTCGCAGACGACGGATCGCGCTCGAGAGCGCGCTGCTTCGCCGCGAGCCCCTCGGCAAGGTATCCGAGCGCTTCGAGCAACCGTCCGTACAGCAACCAGCCTTCCGTGTGATCCGCATTGAGCTCGAGCGCGCGTTCGAGGCTCCGCCGCGCGCCGTTCCAGTTCCAGTCGCTGAGGAACAGGACGGTGCCCAACGCGACCTGCGCGTCGGCGTTGGACGCTTCCATGGCGAGCGCGCGAAGGGCCGCGGCGCGAGCCGACGGGTACGCGACCTGCGGTGCCGCCAGGCGCAGCTCAGCCTCCGCGCAATGAGCGACGGCCAACCCCGCGTGGGCGGCTGCGTAATCGGGATCGAGCGCGATCGCGGACCGGAATGCCTCCACGGCGCGCGGGATGTCCGAGCGCGAGGCGGTCATCAGGCAGGCACGGCCACGTCCGATCAGTTCGGACACCTCTGGCCGAGCAGGCAGCACCCCGATCGGCCACCTCATTGACAGCGGTTCGGCGGGGACCGTCCTCAGCCTGACAGCCCCGGAAAACCGATAACCCGCCCGCGGCACTGTCTCGATGTAGGCGCCGGTCTCCCCGCAATCGCCGAGGCTCTTACGAAGCGAGGAGACGTACACGGCGAGGATGCCTTCCTCCACGGAGACATCGCGCCAGACCAGGTCGAGCAGCTCGCGCTTGGTCACCAGCGTGCCAGCACGGCGGACGAGCGCCACAAGCACATCGTGCGCCTTTGGCCTGAGCGCCACCACGTGCCCGGCGTTCCATAGCCTCCGCTCGTGCACATCGAGCGCATACGGGCCGAACTCGTACACCTCAGGCCTACCAGCCACGGCTTCGCCGAATCTTAGGCGATCCTTCAGGACTTCGGCCCACGGCCCCGCATATACCTGTTCGCAAGGAGGTTGCCATGAGCGATCCATTCGTGGGGACGTGGGCCCTCAACCCGAGACGGTCCGCATTCGACCCCAACCACACGCCCTCGGAGGCCACCATGACGTGGGAGCAGGAGGCGGACGGCACATACGTGCTGCTCGCTGCGGGCGTCGACGCGAAGGGAAAGCGTTGCGAGGAGAAAGCGCAGCGCTTGCGCCCGGACGGCGTCGCCTACCCCGTCGACGGCTTTCCGGGGCTGGCGTCGGTCACGACGCGCCCGAACGAAAACACGATCCGCGCCGAAGCGAAGCGAGAGGACGGCTCGCTCGCAGGTGAAGGTACCTATGCCGTCGCCGACGACGGACAGACGATGACCGCGACGACGAAGGGATTCGACTCGCAGTTGCGAGCCTTCTCGCAGAACACGGTGTGGGATCGCGCCTGAACCTCAATAGGCTGGCTCGGATGCCAACACAGTGCGGCGTGGAGCAGACTTCCGGCGGAGGGTCGTGGAAGCTCTGGTGTCGGTTTCCGGCCAGCCCCCGCGGGCGTCGCCGCTTCGGGGCGTTCGTGCATGGTCGCGTGGAGGACTCCGGCGTCAATGTGAGGAGCGCTTGTCGACGCTCGCCTGATAGACCGCCTTGCGTAGCCGGTTCATCCCGCCGATTGGCCGATGCTCGACGATGGCGTGCCACGGATTGAAGGACAGCGCTTCACACTGCGTCGCCAGCTCGCCATCCGCCTCCACTTTCTGCGTCGGAATGCGCAGCGTGGCCAGGGTGACCGGTTTCGAATCCTCCTCGCTCCACTCGACCGATACATCTTCAACCGGCATCGCGTCCGCGTCGTTTTGCACCTGCACCTTGAAGTCGAACACCGCGTCCGCTGTCGCCAGGCTGGCGGTCAACGCGCGCGTGAAGTAGTCGTCGGGCAGATTCTCCGGGTGATCCGATGGAATCGTGCGATCGGCCTGGTGTGACACCACCGAATACTTGACGGCGTGGGCGGGGTCTCCGGTCGCCGGCCCGAGCCGGAACGGTGTGCCACTCCAGTACTTGATTTCCAGCGGGCTGGCCACGTGCTTGCCCTTGATCTCGTTGACGATCTGCAGCTGCTCGCGCTCCAGCAGGATGAGGTGTGCGGCGGCAACCAGATTGCCAACCAGTGGGATGTTCTTGCGCCCGATCGTCTCGGTGTAGGTCTTCGGATCGGGAAACGGAAAGACTGGATGATCGATCATCAGGAAATCCTGAGTCGTATCGCCGTCGCCCGGCACGGCGCGGGTACCGGCGACATCCAGGAGCTTGATCGCCAGCCCGCGCGCGGTGCCGACGCCGTCCTTCTCAAACGTGGCCTGGGAGTTCGAGAATCGCACCAGGGCCCTGAACGTCCGGCCCGGCCGACTGAATATTCCATGCCTCAATTCCTGGGGCACGTCGTCTACGATGCGGAACTCCGCGGTGACACACCCAGTCGCCTTGGCGTGCTGGCCGCGGCGAAGGTGGCCGCGCACGGGTTCCATCTGTTCGATAGTCAGGGCGACCATGCGCTCGAAAACCTTGGGATCGTCAAGCTCCGGGTATTCGCGGCCGAGTTCTCGCTTCATAGTGACCTCTTGTCGCGCTGCGCGCAGCACCTCGCGTCTGAGTGGCCCAGGAAACTGTGTGATTACCCATTTTGTTGCCAACCGCCGGTTATGGAATGGACAGGATGGCGCGACGACGGATGGTGATGTGTGGAGAGTCATGCTCCCACACTGTCGCGGGAGGAATCCAGTCCGAAGATCCAACACCACACCGGTTAACGGCATCCGTCACAGCTGTCCGCCCTGCGAATGGCCGAGCTGCCGCACGTCAAGCTTCGCGACGCAGAAACGATCGCGACCGTCGCCGCATCCATGTGACACTCCGGCGTAAGCTTCCCCAGTCCGGCGACACTCCGTTGGTCGACTGAGCCGCTCAGCGTCGCCCCGCCGGCCGAGGGCGCGTTCGTACACCCGCCAATGATGCCGTTTGCATCAACCGTGAGGGAGAACTCGTGACGCAAGGGCGAGGACTGGAGATTCGCGAGGGTGTCGACCTCACCTACAGCGACGTGCTCACGCCCGAGGCGGTCGCGGCGCTGCTCGCACTGCGATCGCTCGACGCGCGGCGCGTCGAGCTGATGCGCGGACGACTCGAGCGGCGGCGCCGCCGGCAGGAGCGCAAGCAGCGCATCGAGTTCCTTCCGGCCGACGACAGGCTCGCGGGCACCGACCTCACGGTCGCGGATGCCCGCGCCGGCAGGTTCGCTGGCAGCGACATCCCACCCGACTTGCAGCGACAGTGGATTCAGGGTACGGGGCCGGCAGCAAAGCCGCTCGCCCCGGTGGAGAAGAGCATCCGCAACGTCGCCTACGCACTCCTGTCGGGCGCGGATGGCTGGATGTTCGACGGCGAGGACGCGCTCGGCCAGGTGTCGACGATGTCGCTCGACAACCAGCGGAACCTGAAGCTTGCGATCGCCCGCGCCCCGCTCTTCCTGCAGGTCGCCGAACAGGTCGCCAGCGAGATGAACGCATGGGCGCAGCAGTTCTTCGGCCGGTCGCTCGTCGAGGACTGGCAGCGGCAGCTGGACTTCACCACGCGGATCTTCCGTGCCCGCGGCTTGCACCTCGACGACCGCCACGTGCGCCACGATGGGGGCGCAGGCTTCTCGGCATCGATCGTCGACAGCGTGCTCTACGTGGTGAACAACCACAAGGCCTTGCGGGACGCCGGCGCCTCCGTCGTCCTCTATCTCCCAAAGATCCAGACGGCCGAGGAAGCGGCGTTCTGGAACGCCATCCTGACCGGGATCGAGGCGCATCTCGCGATCCCACACGGCACGATCAAGGTCTACGTGCTGGTCGAGCAGGTCGAGGCCACGTTCCAGCTGATGGAGATCCGCGCCGCACTCGCGCCGCACTTCGTGGGCTTCAACACTGGCCGCTGGGACTACATCAACAGCGTCGCTGATGCGATGGCATGGGATCCCGCGTTCGTGAACCCGAATATCGCCGACGTCACGATGACCTACGGCTACATGCGCCGCTACGAGGATCGCGTGCGGCGTGCGGTCAACACGCCGGACGCCAATGGGCGCTTCGCGTTGTGGCAGGGCGGCATGGAGCCGAACATCCCTGTCGGCACGGCGGCCGGCGTCGCCAACGCCATGAAGCGTGCCGTCGCTGGCGCCGAGCGCGAGCAGCGCGAAGGGGCCAGCGGCAAGTGGGTCGCGCACTGGAAGATGGTCCACATCATCCGGCCGGTATGGGAGAAGGCTGATGCGGCGAACCAGCTCGGTCGCGCGTTCCCGCCGCTCGGCTACACGCCGGACGACGCCGACGGCCTCTTCGCCCTCGAGCCCGCGGCGCGGACGGTGCGTGGCGCTCGCGATCTGATCAGCGTGGCGGTCCAGTACGGCAATGCCTTCGGGCAGGGCATGCAGGCCGCCGCCCTGAAGCCGGCCGATTCGTTCGGCAACGACGACGTCCTCTACCTGATGGAGGACATGGCGACCGGAGAGATTCGCCTGAGCATCGTCTGGGAATGGCTGCACAAGGCCGGGGCGTTCACCGAGGACGATCCCGAAACCGGCGTCCGCATGGGCGATCCGCTCACCCGATCGCTATTCGACCGGCTGCTGCGGGAGGAATACGCGAAACTGCTGGCCGCGAACGGACGCGACGTGCACGAGCCGTCCAAGACGACGACGCTGCCGATCGCCCGCGAGATCGTCGAGGTCTACGTGACCAACACGGCCAAGCTGCCGTGGTACATCGACCTCCTCAACCTGAACCTGGACAACGGCGATCTCGATGAGGCGCGGTCGCGGATCGCAGCCTACCTCGCGGCGTTCGCCCGCGGCGAGCGCCTGACCGCGAACCAGAGCTTCGGCGACGCGACGCTACTGACCAGCTGAGCCTAGAGTGAGAGGTTCGGGGTCCCGCCCGTTGATGAGCGCGAGATCAGGTACCCTTCGCTCCAGGGAGCACTTCATGTCGCGACTGATTGTCGTGGGTCTCGTTGCCGTGGCGGGCAGTGCGGTGGTCGGCGTCACGAGCAGTGCGTCGCTCGCGCAACAGAGCCGGCCGCTGCCGATCATCGACATGCACCTGCACGCCAATCGCGCGGATGATAACGGCCCGCCGCCCACATATGTCTGTCCTGGCTTTGACAAAACCGCGCACGACCCGCGGCTGTCGTGGGAAGCGGCCTTCAACGCCTTGATGAAGACCCCGCCGTGCGCGAATCCACTCAAAGGGGCCGAGACCGATGACGCGTTGATGAAGTCGACGTTCGAGATTCTCGAACGCCGCAACATCATCGCGGTAACGAGCGGACCGGTGCTCGAGCGGTGGCGGGCAGCGGGGAACGAACGAATTATTCCGGGCGCGATGTTCAATTTCGGACCCACGGCACCGTCCATCGCCACGTTGCGCGACGGGTTTGCCGCCAAGCGCTATGCGGTGTTTGGAGAGGTCGGCATCCAGTATCAGGGCGTCTCGCCGAGCGACCCGCGCTTCGAGCCGTATCTCGCCTTGGCCGAAGCGGCCGACGTGCCGCTTGGTATTCATGTCGGTATCGGGCCGCCGGGCGCGCCCTACTTTCAGGGTCTTGGCAACTATCGCGCACGGTTGCATAGCCCGCTCGAGCTTGAGGAGGCCCTCGTCCGCCACCCCAAGCTGCGCGTCTACATCATGCACGCGGGCTGGCCGATGCTCGACGATCTTCTGGCCGTGCTCTGGACGCACCCGCAGGTCAATGTCGAAGTCGGCGCGATTTGCTTCGCCCTATCGCGCAAGGAGTTTCACCGCTACCTCGAACGGATCGTCGACTCCGGGTTTGGCAGCCGGGTGATGTTCGGCTCGGACCAGATGAACTGGCCGGGCGTGATCGAGTACGGCATCGAGGCGATTGAATCAGCCACGTTCCTGACCCCGACGCAGAAACGCGACATCCTCTACAACAACGCCGCTCGCTTCCTGCGGTTCACGCCGGACGAGATCGCCAGGCACCATGCGGGATAGGCAGGTGGCGCGTTGCCACGCGCCCACGGGTGCGCACCATCTACGACCACACCGCTTGCCGATGGGCGGGCCCCAAAAGCGAAGGTGGCAGTTGCCGGGGGGGCCGAACAGGCTCACAGGAAGCCGCTTCGGATGGACACGTTCGCGCTGAGCGCATCGTTCAGCGGATCATCGAGGGCGAGCATTTCGCGCAGCTCAGGCGACAGGCCGTCCTGCACCGTCGGCCGCAGCAGCTGCTTCTGGTATTGCTGCTGCGGTTTGTCGCGGCGGCAATAGAACGCGTGCATCGCGAGGCGCGGTGCCGACGTGCGATTGGCTGTGCCGCCGTGCCAGGCGTGTGCATTCATCACGGCAATGCTGCCGGCACGGCCGAGGACCAGGACCTCCTGCGGGTGCGGCGCAAGGGCATCATCGAGCACGTCCTGAGGCCGGCGCCCCCACGTGTGTGAGCCCGGAATGACTCTCGTCGCACCATTCTCGGTGGTGAAGTCGTCGAGCATCCAGACGGCGTTGCATACCCAGTAACCCTTTTCGTCAGGGATCGCCGACATGTCCACGTGCAGCGGCTGCGGCACCTCACCGTTCGGATCGGCAGAACGCGCGTTCAGGCTGCTCAACTTCACCTGCGGCCCGAGCACGTGGCGCACGCACTCGAGTACCCGTGGCAGCACGATCGCGCGGCAAAACACCTCGCCCTTGTCCACGAGATTCGCCAGCCGGTGTGCGTGCGCTTCGGTCCGGAACTCGTGCCCGGCGCGATCGCCTTCCACGTCCGAGACATGCGCGATCTGCGCGCGCAGGTCGCGGAGCAAATCGCCGCCCATGCAGTCTTCCAGCACGATGAATCCCTGCTCGTCGAGTTGATGCCGCTCTCCGTTGGTCATGGCTGAAGCTCCTGCACGGTTAGCCGGTTCTGTCCGGCGCTCCAGGAGAGTGCGCCTCTTGACTTGAGCTCCTGTGGTCGTCGGATGGCGACTTTTAATACGATTCTGGCGTCCGTGTCGACATGGACGCGCAAGGAAGTTCTCACGACAGATGTCGAGCCGCCTGCGCGCAGGTTACACGCGCCTTTTCGAGCAGCCTCCGGTCGATCGGCTGTTGGCGCTGAGAGGGCGGCTCAATTCTGAAAGGGAATCAGTCATGCACTCTCGGATCGAAGTGGCAGCAGCATTCGCGTTGATCCTGGTGATGCTGGCTGTGCCGACTGCATTCGCGCAGCCCGCGGGCGCCCCTTCCGGACAACCCGGATTGGCCGGGGCCGGAGTCCCGGTCCGCTCTCCCGAAGTCACACCGGACGGCACCACCACCTTTCGGCTCTCCGCTCCACAAGCGACGTCGGTGCTGGTCCGGAACACGAGCGGCGGGTTCGCCGATTTGGCCTGGCGGCAACGAGGTCGCGATGACCAGGGGTGAGGACGGCGTCTGGTCGGCCACGATCGGTCCGCTCAAGCCCGAGTACTACGTGTACGTCTACGTCGTCGATGGCGTACAGACGCTCGACCCGCAGAACATCTTCCATGTGCGGGACGGCCGACGGTACGGCAACGCGCTTCGCATCGCAGGCGAGTTCACCAGGAACTACGCGGTGAACGACGTACCGCACGGGACGGTGTCCCTGGTGTGGTATCCCTCGCCCGCGCTGAAGATGACGCGGCGTCTGTACGTCTACACCCCGCCAGGTTACGAGACAGGCACCGCTCGCTACCCCGTCCTGTTTCTGCTGCACGGCGGTGGCGGCGACGAAGATGCGTGGACAGCCTTGGGGCGGGCGCCGCAGATCATGGACAACCTGATTGCGCAGGGCAAGGCCAAGCCGATGATCGTCGTGATGACGAACGAGAACGCCAACCAGACCGCCGCGCCGGATTTCGTCCCCGCGCCGCCGCCGGCGCCCGGGAGCGGCAACCCCATGCAAGGGACGGCGATGCTCGACTTCCCGACGAGCATCATCACCGACCTGGTCCCGTTCGTCGACCAGGCCTACCGTACGCTGCCCGACAGAGAGAATCGAGCGATCGCTGGCCTCTCCATGGGAGGGGCAATGACGTTGCTGGCGGCGTTCAACAACCTGGACACGTTCGCCTGGGTGGGAATCTTCAGCGCCGGCCTGCCGCCAATGCCTGGCGTCAGGGTGCAGATCGCGCCGCCGCCCAACGCCGCCAGCCTGCGATCGTCGAAACGCCCGGTTATGGTCACGAGTGGGCGTTTTGGCGTATCACCCTTCAGGACCTGGCGGCAAGGTTGTTCCAGCCGTCGAACTGATGCCGGAGTGGGCGGTTAGAAGCTCTTGAGCCATTTCGACATCTCTTTCACCGTGCTCTCGGCGCTCTTGTGCAGGGGGAAATCGTGCGAGGTGTCCTCTATGACGTAGACCGACAACTTGCACTTGCACTTGGCTCTCCAATGCGCGATCTCCGGCGTGATGACGTCGACGTCCTTACCGCCCAAGCCGCCCCACTCCGGGCCAGGCACCATGTTGTCCTGCCTTCCGAACATGAAGAGCACGGGAATAGCCCCGATTTTGCCTACGTTCGCGGTGATCTCTTTTTTCATCGGCTGCACGCCGCTGAACTCCCCAACGGGTATCCGATTGTGAAGGCCGTTGCCGCACGCCTGCCTGAGAATGTCCGGATCCACGCCTGGCGCATGGTAGACGGCCTGTTCACAGTACTTCGAGTAATTGTTCTTTTCTGGTGGGAAGAAGTAGATGTAGTCAGCGCCCGCGTCTAGTTGCGGAGTCACCACTTCATCGAGCATCTTGACAAACATCGAAGCCGACGCGCCGGGCAACACTTGGTTGCTCCAGCCGAAGGGCATGAGCCCATCGATATCCTGGTGACGCGTCGCGTATAGCTCGATCAGGGCAGCTCCGAAGCTCTGACCGCCAAGGACAACCCCTGCCGCTCCCTGTGGAGGCACGGGCCCGTCGACCACTTCATAGGAACCCTTGCGAATCTGCGCGACAATCTCGTGCGTGGTCTCAACGTTGGTGTCTGGCGTCACCTTGAAACCGGAGCCAGGGCCGCGATCGTAGGGGCTCTCGCCGGAACCGAGTCGGTCGACAGTGAAGACGGCCGTATCGCTCTGACGGGCGAGTTCGGCGGCGAATCGAAGAGCGCCTGGAATCTTGAAGCCGTCCCAAAAGCGCCGATCGAGCGTACCGCCGTGAAGAAGGACAACGGCTCTGTGCTTGTGGGGATCGAATCTCTGTGTGTAGAAAACAGTGCCTCGCACTCTTGCAGGAACCGGATCACCCGGCTTGTGTACGGTGAACGCCACTTCTGTTTCGCTGATATGCATCGAGGCCTCCCCCGGTCGACTGGGTTCGATCGGCTTGGGCGCTGAAGCGCATCCTTCAACCTGATTAATCTCGATACGGCGGATGTAGGAGCCACACGCGGGCGGTTGAGCGTGTGCGTCCGTGAGCCAGAGCGCGAGCAGCGTAATCAAGGTCGGCATGAGGCGTGAAGGTGCCGCTGTCATCAGAATCACCTCGGTCCTCCTCGTCACAGACGTTCACTGCTGAAGTTCAACACGCTTTCACCGAACCGCCGAACGGCTCAAACCCGCACGGGCATCGGGTGGCGGGCAAGGAACGGCGCCATGATCCCGGCGACGCCGCGGGGGTCCCTCTCTTCGAGCGCGTGGTTCGCGCCGGCGAGCACGACCGGCTCGGTCTGCGGCAGCCACTCACGCAGCCGCTCCTGAACCTCGTTCCAGCCGGGCCAAATCGAGGCGCTCTCGGCGCCGAGCACGCCGAGGACAGGCTGGGTGATCCGCTGGGCGTCCTCCCGCGTGAAACGCCACTCCTGCACCGACGGAAGCTCCACGCGGAAGAAGGTGTCGGCGTCGGCGACCACTTGCTGGAACGCGCCCGGAATCAGCCGATCGAGCCACGCTCGGTACTCTGCCCCGATCGCCCAGCGAAGGAAGTTGTCGGCCGCGCCCTCCTTGTTGCCGGCGCCGTACTGCTCCAGCATCGGTTCGAACACTTGGGCGAGCAGGGCTCCGCTTGGGACGTCGAGCAGGCCCGGTTCGAGCAGGATGAGCGAGTGGACGACCTGCGGCGCGTCGAGCGCCAGCTGCAGGGCGATGGCCCCGCCGGACGAGTGGCCGACGACGTGGGCACGCTCGATGCCGAGGTGCTCAAACAGGGCGCGGCAGTCGGCGGCCTGCTGGCCGAAACTGAACGGCGCTCTGACCGGGCTGCTGCCGGCGTAGCCTCGCCGGTGGTAGCGCACCAGCTGGTAGCGGCTGTTCAGCGCTGGCTCGGCGCATAGCGGCGCGTACGCTTCAGCGATGAAGGCACCGTGAATCAGCAGCACCGGTTCGCCGGTGCCCGTGACTTCGAACTCGAGTTCCGCTCCGTCGACGCGCGCCCGCCGCATGGGTTTGCTGCTCATTGCTGCCGTCCTTTCCGGATGAGTTTCCGTTTCGCTATCGTTGGTCGCCGAGAATCTTGGCCTTCCGCCGCGGTCCGGTGGGAGTGACCGCGAGGTGACATCGAGGTGAACGAGCCGGCGCGTCTGGTGGCGGGAGGTGCGGGAGGGGGCTATAGTTGAGCCTTCCACACGACTGGAGGCGAGTTGACCAGCAATCCCCGCGTCAACGACGAGGTCCTCATCGCCGATGAGCGCGGGTGGACCCCTCGAAGTTCGGCCGTTCAGGCGCAACTCGCGCGCGTGTTACGAAGCCGGACGTTCGGCCAGGCAACCGCGCTCAGCCGACTGCTGCGGCATGTGGTACAACGCACGCTCAACGGGCGGCGCGACGAGTTGAAGGAGTACACGCTGGGCGTCGACGTGTTCAATCGCGGCGCCGACTTCGACCCGCGAGCCGACACGATCGTGCGCGTGCAGGCGCGGCGTCTGCGCGCCAAGCTGCAGGAGTACTACGAGACCGAGGGCCGGGCCGATCCGTTCGTGATCGCGCTGCCCCGCGGCGGGTACGTGCCGGAATTTCTCGCGCCCGTGCGCCGCACGCCGCTGCCCGCCCCCACAGCAGAAACGCTGAGGCTGCTCCACGAGCCGCTGCAACTGGATCCGATCGACAGCCGCGGCGCTGGCGCATTCTCGCTGCCGGCGCCGCGAACCTCGCTGATCGGCCGCGCCCGCGAGTTGAAAGCGATCGCGGCGTTGCTGCGACGTCCCGAAGTGCGGCTGATCACGCTCACCGGCGCCGGCGGCAGCGGCAAGACCCGGCTCGCCCAGGAGGCGGCCGCCCGCGCCGTCGCCGACTGCCCGGGTGGGGTCGCCTTCATCAGCCTGGCTTCGCTGAACAGTGCCGACGCGGTGGCTTCGACGCTCGCGCAGGTCCTCGGGCTTCGGCAGACGGACGGCCGCTCGCTTGCCGACGCCTTGCCCGCGCACGTGCAGCAGTCGATTCGCGAACCGATGTTGCTCGCCCTCGACAACTTCGAGCACCTGCTCGACGCGGCGCCGCTACTGGTCAGCCTGCTCGATGCCTGCGCCCCGCTGAACATCCTCGTCACCAGCCGCTTCCGGCTGCGGCTGTACGGCGAACACGATTACCCGGTCCCGCCGCTCACGCTGCCCGAGAGTTCGCAGCTGTCGGACCTCGCGGCGCTCGGCGAGAATCCGGCGGTCGCGCTGTTCGTCGAGCGGGCGACTGCGGCGGATCCCGCCTTCGAGCTGACCGCCGCGAACGCGGCCGATGTCGCGCGGATCTGCTGCCGCGTGGACGGGTTGCCGCTCGCCATCGAGCTCGCGGCGGCGGGCATCAAGCTGCTGACCCCGGAAGCGATTCTGGCACGCCTGCACAACCCGCTCGACATACTGAGCAGCAGTAGCCGCGACGTACCGGCCCGCCAGCAAACACTTCGCAAGACACTCGACTGGAGCTTCAGCCTGCTCGACGCCGCCGAGCAGCAGCTGTTCCGCCGTTTCTCGGTGTTCGCCGGCGGCTGCACGCTCGAAGGCGCCGAAGCGGTGTGCAACGCTCGCCGCGACCTGCAGCTGGACGTCGCCGCGGGTATGGCCTCGCTCCTGGACAAGAGTCTTGTGCAGCGCGCCGGCGGGACCCAGGCCGAGCCCCGCTTCGCGATGATCGAAACGGTGCGCGAGTACGCGCTCGAGCTGCTGACCCAGAGCGAGGACGGCCCGCTCACGCGTCGCGCGCACGCCGCCTACTGCCTGGTGCTGGCCGAGGAGGGGACGGTCCCGCTGACTGAATCGCAGCGCGACGAGTGGTTCACACGATGCGACGCCGAGCACGCGAACTTCCGAGCGGCTCTCGACTTCGTGATTCGCACGGGCGACGCGGAATGGGCGCATCGCCTCGGCGCCGCGCTCTACGTGTTTTGGGAGCGGCGCGACCATCTCGCCGAGGGCCGCGCCTGGCTCGAAGCCGCCCTCGCGACAGGGAGCGACGAGGCGCGCCGAACCGGCCGGTGGGCGAAGGCTTCCTGCTTCGTAGGCGGCCTGTGCTCGCTGCAAGGCGACTTTGACGCCTCGGACGACTTCAGCCGCGCCGCTCTCGACGTGTACCGTCGAGTGGGCGACCAGCGGGGCGTCATCACCATACTCAACGCCCTCGGCCTCAACGAGCGGATGCGCGGCAGCTATGTCTCGTCCCGCGCGTGGTTCGAGCAGTGCCTGGAGACGTGCCGGCAGATCCGGGACGAGCTGGCGACGGCCGCAGCCCTGACTAACCTCGCGTGCGCGGTGAGCAAGCAAGGGGAGCACGACCTGGCGCGCAGACTGCTCGAAGAAGCGCTCGAGGGATTCCGGGCGAGCGGGAGCCACAACAACGTCGCGTGGGTGCTGAACAGCCTGGGCGACGTCGCCCGCGACCGGAAGGAGCACGCCGAAGCGCTGCGGCTCTACCGGGAGGCGCTCGAAGGCTTCCGCCGGGTCGGGGATCGATGGGGCAGGGCGCGCGCGTGCGCCGACCTCGGCGAGCTCGCGAGCGGGACACAGGATTTTGCCGCGGCGCGAGCGTGGCTGGAGGAGTCGCTCGAGCTCTTCACGGCCCTCCGGCATCGGCGCGGCATTCTGAACGTGCTCGAAGTTTTCGGGGGCCTCGCCGCGGCCGAGGGCCACACCGAGCGGGCGCTGACCCTGGCCGGAGCGGTGGGTGCGCTTCGTGTCGCCCTGAAGGCTCCGGCGCGGCCGCACGCGGAAGCCACCTTCCGGCAGTCGATCGAGTCCGCCTGGCGCGCGCACGACCCCGCAGCGGCCGAGTGCCTCCGCGCGGTCGGCGCCCGGCTGAACCTCGAGCAGGCTGCCGCCCTCGCGCTCGGCGCCGACCTGCCGCCCGCGGAATCAGCTACGCGAAATTGACCGGATCCAGCAGTTGCCGGACGGCCGCGATGCGGTCGAGCGGGAAGCCGCCGAGTCTCGCATGCTCACGGATCAGCGACTCGTCCGGCGCGTAGTAGATGCAGTAGATCTTGTCGTCGGTGACGAAGCTGTGGATCCAATGGATGTCGGGGCCCAGCTGGCGTAGCACCTCGAGCGACCGCAGCGCATCCTCGCGGAGCTGCTCCGACGTGAGCTTCGTGCCGGGTGGCAGGTTCCGCTCGATGACGAACTTCGGCATGCCTTACCTCCCGGACCGCCACCGGTCCTTCTTCCGAGCGCCTTTGAAAGGCCCATTCTACACCGCCGTCATCCCCTGCCACCGCGTCGATGTGCAGACCCAGACCACCTTGGTGGACCAACGCCGACACTCACGGAGGAGACCATGACCGAACAGGCAATTGCAGCGTTTCAGCACAATCTTCGCGGACGAGTGATTCAACCGACTAGTGCCGACTACGACGCTGTGCGCGCCCTGTACAACGGAATGATCGACAAGCGGCCGCGCTTGATCGCACGCTGCATCGACACGGCCGATGTCATCACCGCTGTCAACTTCGCGCGGGACCAGAACGTGCTGGTGGCCATTCGTGGCGGCGGCCATAGCGGACCGGGCTTGGGCAGCTGTAACGACGGGCTCGTGATCGATCTGTCGATGATGAAGAGCGTTCGAGTGGATCCGGCCACGAACACCGTCCGCGTTGACCCTGGCTGCACGTCGGGAGATCTCGATCACGCGACTCATGCGTTCGGTCTCGCCGTCCCGCTCGGCATCGTGTCGTCCACAGGCGTTGCGGGATTCACGCTCGGCGGCGGGACGGGCTATCTCACGCGCAAGCACGGTCTGACGGTCGACAATCTCCTGGAAGCGGATGTCGTCCTCGCCAATGGCAGTGTCGCGACCGCCAGCGAGCGCGCACACCCGGATTTGTTCTGGGCTATTCGAGGCGGTGGTGGCAACTTCGGCGTGGTCACCAGCTTCCTGTTTCGGGCCCATCCCGTGAAGACAGTCTACGCGGGTCCCATCTTCTGGGATGCGGTTCACGCCAGGCAGGTAATGCGTGCCTATCGCGACTTCCTGCCAACCGCACCGGAAGACCTTGGAATCTTCGTCGGTTTGAAGACCGTTCCCTCGATCGAGCCGTTCCCCAAGGAAGGATGGGGAAGGCGCGCGTGCGCGATCATCGGCAGCTACAACGGACTGCCCGAGGCCGGGCAGCGCGTGCTGGCGCCCCTGCTCGACACATTGCCCCCTCCAATATTCAACTGGATGGGAGAAATGCCGTTCCCTGCGATCAACGCACTGTTCGATCCCTTCTTTCCCAAGGGGCTCCAGTGGTACTGGAAAGGCGATTTCGTGAAATCCCTCCCAGACGAGGCGATTGACATACACATCGCCGAAGCGGCCAAAGCGCCGACTGAATTGTGCCTGATGCACCTCTATCCCATCGATGGCGCCGTCAGACGTGTGTCGCGCGACGCCACTCCGTGGGGTGCGCGCGACGCGTCGTTCTCGATGGTCATTGCCGGCATCTCTCCTGAACCCCGAGACGCCGAAGCACTGAAATCGTGGGGGCGCGCCTATTGGAAGGCTGTGCATCCATACAACATGGGCGGCGGCTACGTGAATTTCATGTTCGACGACGAGCCCGATGGCCGCGTGCAGGCCGCGTACGGAGACAATTACGAGCGGTTGGCGGTGGCGAAGATGAAGTACGACCCGAACAACCTGTTCAGGGTCAATCAGAATATCGCGCCGGCCTCTGCGTGAACCACCGCCGTCGGCTACCGCGTTGATGGGAATCGCAGGTGTGCGTACAGGCCGGGGTGCCCGACGGAAACGCCATCGGACTCCTCGTGGATGCCGTGCATCGGGAGGTCCTGCGTCCCACCTGGCCACCACGGCCGCGCTACGAACGGATCGGCCGCAATGTGGATGAGCATTGGCCAGCCTGGCCTCGGCCATTGCACAGCGATGTCAGAGGCGCTGACGACCTGTTTCGAACCTCGACCGGTTCGCAATTGCGCCCGACTCCGTTGTCCAGAAACAGGCGGGTCTGTTTTCAGTACGTTCAGGTCTGGACACCCGCGGGAGAACAACGCCATGCCGAATCCCAGCCGCGGACGCATCATCGATCCAAGAATTCACGGCGTCACGGCCGATGTCCTGCGCAAGCGGACCGATCGGCCTGTCGCTGTCACGTCACCGGTTCTGGAGTGGGCGGCCATTCAGGCCGCCGCCATTGCCAATCCGTTCGGCCGGGCCCTGTACGACTGGGAGTACGAGATCGTCCATGACGTCTTCCGATCGTCACTGGACGCGTCGAGGATCCGGATCGTCGAGACGCGCATCATGAATGCGCCCACCACGCTGGGCAATCAGATTCGTGTGCCGCCCGGATGGACGTTCGAACGCGACAACAAGCCGGTTCTGGTCCACGAGTGTGCCCATGTCTGGCAGTACCAGACGCGTGGCACGAGCTACATCACCGATTCGGTGTACCACAACGCGAGCGGGGCGATTGCCACCGGGAACCGCAACGTCGCGTACATGAACTACCAACTCACGACGACATCCTCGATCTCGGACTTCACCGCCGAGGAGCAAGCGACGATCGTCGGTGACTACTACGAGATGACGCAGATCCACACGACCGACCCGAAGCCGGACTGGGTCACGCGGCGGTCGCGGGACATGGCGATCTACGAGCGCCTGATGACGCAGGTGCGCGCGTCGAGGCCGCAGGAGGACTCGATGATCTACCAGCGCAGCCTGATGAACCAGCCGACACCGGGCATGGACTTCCAGTCGCCCGGCACGCAGGGCTTCGCCCCCGTGATGCCACTGCTGGAGATCCGGTTTCGGGGGCTGTGATCGGCGCGGCCGGGCGCAATGGCAAAGGGAAGAAGCCATGGGGGTATCGACGCCCGCGCTGGAGGTCATTGCGGAAGTCCGATCCGGTGCAATAGATCGGCGAACCGCGATCGGCGCGGAGGTGAATCCTCTTCAGATCTACCGCAGTGCAGCGCGCGCGGCGAGATACCCCGCGCCGCCAAGGATCCCCGGCCCGGGATGCGCACCCGCGCCGCCGATGAAGAGTCCATCGATGGGCATCCTGTACTTGCCCCAGCCCGGCACGGGCCGCATGAAGAGGATCTGATCGAGCGTCATCTCGCCGTGCGTGAGCGCGCCCTCGGTGACGCCGAAACGTTCCTCGACGTCGCGCGGCGTGAGGACCGCGCGATGGCGAATGGCGGACTCGAATCCCGGGACCAGGCGTGCGATCGCGGCCGTCGCCTTGTCCCGGAGAGCCGCGGTCCTGGCCTCGCTCCACCCGCCCTTGAGGTGGTACGGCGCGTACTGCACGCGCGCGGTAATGACGTGCCTGCCGTCCGGAGCGAGCCCGGGCCAGCGCTGTGACGCAATGAAGAACTCGACATGGGGCTCGGCGGACCACTCGCCGTACTTGGCCGCGTCGGCCGCCTTCTCCAGCGTCGCGGTGTCCGCCGTGAGGCTGATCGTCGCGGGCGTCGAGTGATCGACCTTGCCGGCGACTTCCGCATCCACGGCGAAGAACACGAACGCGGTGCACCCGCGGAACTTGACGTTCCTGACGCCGAGCATGAAGTCGGGATCGAGCCACACGGGATCCACCATCCGCATCGTCCGGCTGGGGTCGGCGGTGGAGATGACACGCGGAGCGGCGATCTCCTCGCCGCCCTCGAGGACCACGCCCGCGATGGCGCCATCGCGAACGTCGATGCGAACGACCGGCGCTCCCGTGCGGATCTCGACACCGCGCTTGCGGGCGGCGCCGGCGACGGCCTTCACGAAGCTGTCGGGAGCTTCGAGAAAGCGATCTCGTCCCCGCACCGAGCCTTGCGGCGCGCCCACCATGTAGTGCAGCAGGTTGAACGTCGTGCCGCCGGAGCGCGGGCCCTGCTGCAGATCGCGAATCGCGCACGCGGCGACGGCGGCCTTGAGCAGCTCGCTCTCGAAGGCATCGTCCAGGAGGTCCTGCACGGACATCGGCAGCACCCGCAGGAACTCGATCATGTCCGCATGGCCCAGCGCGCGCAGCTTGCGTCCGATACCGACGAGCGGAAGGACCTCACCCACCGATCGGGTGTCGATGTCCGGCGGTGTGAGCTGATACAGCTCGGCGAGAATCCCGGCGAACCTCTGCAGGCGCGCGACGAATGCCGGCCACCGCGCCGCGTCGCGATCCGAGTGGGCGCGAATCTCCGCGGCGGCCTTCTCGGGACTCGAGTGCAACGTGAGCCGCGCGCCGTCTGCGCCGGCCACGGTCATCGAGACCTCGAGTGGAACCTGCGTCAATCCCTTGAATTCCCCGACGATCGAGCGGACGCGGGGCGGAATCCAACCGTGGTCCTCGTTGAGTGGCGAGCGGAAACCGGGCGCGAACTCGATGGTCCGCATGTGGCCGCCGATCTCCAGCGCGCTCTCGAGCACGAGCACGCGTTTGCGGTGCTGCGCCAGCGTCGTCGCGGCGACGAGGCCGTTCGGGCCGGCGCCAATCACGATGGCATCGTATTTCACGCGCCGAGGATCTCCAGCGCCGCGAGTCTTCCGCTTGCGCCCATGATCCCTCCACCGGGGTGCGTCCCGGCGCCGCACTGCCAGAATCCGCGCACCGGCGTGCGGTACTTCGCCCATGCGGGGACCGGCCGCAGGAAGAACAACTGCTGCAGCGCGAGCTCGCCCTGGAAGATGTTGCCCTCGCTCAATCCGGTGATGCGCTCGATGTCGGCTGGCGTCAGCACCTGCATGTGCAGGATCAGCGACTCGATGTTCGGCGCAAAGCGCGCCAGCGTCTTGATCACCGCGTTGCCGAAGGCGTCGCGCGTCGCATCGTTCCAGCCGCCGGTGATGTTGTACGGCGCGTACTGCACGAAGATACTCATGACGTGCTTGCCGGGCGGCGCCATGCCGGGATCGATCATCGAGCCGACGACGATGTCCATGTACGGGTTGCTGGAGAACTGGCCATACTTGGCGTCGTCGTAGGCGCGCTCGAGGTACTCGATGCTCGGCGAGATCGAGAATGCGCCTCGAGTCGCGCGCAGCATGAGTCCCTTGTCGTGCTTCATGCAGGTGAACTCGGGAAGACCGCTGAGCGCGAGATTCACCTTGCCGGACGAGCCGCGGAACTTGTAGCGGTTCACGCCATCCACGAGATCGGTCGGCAACTGACGCGGATCGAGCAGGTTCATGAACGTCCGGCGCGGGTCGAGTCCCGACACCACGATCGGCGCGCGGAGCTCGTCCCCATTCGCGAGCGCGACGCCAACCACGGTCTCGCCCTTCGTGAGGACCTTCTCGACCGACGCGTCCGTTCGGATCTCCGCCCCATGCGAGCGCGCGGCGCTCGCAATGGCATCACTGATTCCGCCAGTGCCGCCCTTCTGGAACCCCCACGCGCGGAACGCGCCGTCGATCTCGCCCATGTAGTGGTGCAGCAGCACGTACGCCGACCCCGGCGAGCGCGGCCCGAGGAACGTCCCGATGATGCCGCTGGCCGATTTCGTCGCCTTCAGCGGACCGAACTCGAACCATTCGTCGAGGTAATCCGCGCTGCTCATGGTCATGAGCTTGTAGAGCGCGTGGAACCGCTCGGCGCCCAGGGAGCGAAAGTGTCCGCCGAGCTTGAGCAGTCCCTTGAGGTCTCCGGGGGACAATGAGGCCGGATCGGGGGGGACCATGCTGAGGATCGGCTTCACCGCCATCGCCATGTGCTGCATCAGGCGCCCGAAGATCGCCATCGCCTCGGCGTCGTGCGGCGAATGGCGACGCAGCTCGCGCCGTGTCTCGTCGGCATCGCCCCACCCGGCGAGGTAATCGCCGCTCTCGAGCGGCGTCACCGTGCTCTCGAGCGGGAGGATCTGCAGTCCGTGCGCCGGCAGGTCGAGATCGCGAATGATCTCGGGCCGCAGCAGGCTCACGACGTACGAGAAGACGGAGAACTTGAAGCCGGGGTAGATCTCCTCGGTCACGGCCGCGCCGCCGACGAGCGGACGGCGTTCGAGCACCACGACCCTCTTCTTCGCGCGCGCGAGATAGGCGGCGGCGACGAGACCGTTGTGGCCGCCACCGATGATGATCGCGTCGTACCGGTTGCTGGCCATCGTCAGTGGACTTTCACGCGCGCTTCCTCGGCGGGTCGAAGAAGGGAAGCTTGCGAATGGTTGCGCGTGGCCGTTTGCGCCGGTGCTCGACGGTCATCTCCAGCTCGACCTCGGTGCCCGGCGCGCCGTGTGCGGCTTCGACGTGACCGAGCACGATGTACTTCTTGAGGAGTGGCGACCACGTTCCGCTTGTCGCGTAACCGATCTGTTTCCCATTTCGATGGATAGGCGAGCTCGCCCGCCACGCGATGGTCGGCACGTGCGGCGCGAGGCCGCGCTCGTGGTGCAGCCGCTCGAACGACACCCAGTCCACCTCGAGCCCGACGAAGCTCCACGCTGCGCCGCGCCGCTTGTGTTCGCGGAGCGCGCGCTGCCCGTTGAACGGCCCCTTCGTCTCGCTCACGGTCCAACCGAGGTTGATCTCGTAGGGCGTCGACTTCTGATCTTCGATGAGCGCGTGGTGCGCCGAGAAGTAGTCCACGTCGAGCATGATCAGGCCGGCCTCGATGCGCGCGATGTCGAGCGCCCAGATCCCGGCCGGAGTGACGCCATACGGCGTGCCGGCGGCGATGAGCGCGTCCCACACGGCGACGGCGTGCTCGGCGGGAACCCAGATCTCGAAGCCGAGGTCGCCCGTGTAGCCGGTGCGCGAGATCGTGACCGCCACGTCGCACAGCTTGGTCTGGACGAGCCGGAAATACCTGAGCGAGCCGACGTCGGCTGGGGACAACTGCTCGAGGATGGCGCGGGCCAACGGCCCCTGGAGTGCGAGCGCGCCGACCTTTGCCGAGACGTCCTCGACGATCACGTCCATGCCTTGCGCGTTCAACCGCAGCCACCGCGTGTTCGGCTCGGCGCTCGTCAGGCGGTACGTACCCTCGTCGAGGCGACTGATCGTGCCGTCGTCGAGCACCTTGCCGTGGGCGTCGCACCACGGCGTGTACAGCACCTGGCCGACGGCGCACCTGGCCACGTCCCGCGTGACCATGCGGTCGAGCAGCCGCGCCGCGTCGCGTCCCGTGATCAGGTACTTGTAGAGCGGCGACACGTCGAAAAGCGCCGCCGCATTGCGGATCGCCGCGTACTCGCGATCGGGGTGGGGGTCATACGCCGACGCGACTTGATGACCGGCCCAGCGACGCCAGGTCTGCGCCCGTATCAACGGGGCGGTTCGCGCGTGAAAGGGCGTCTCTAACAGCATGTGACCTCCAAATCCGAACTCTCGCACGCGAGTGCTCGTCAGCCACGATCTCCGAGCATGGTGAACAGGAGTGCCGCGCTCAGCGACCTCCCCGCCCCCTTCGGTTTGGCCGATCGGTGTCCCCTATCGAGCATCGGCGCCAACCGAAGCATTCGCCGGGGAGACATTGGCGTCAGCCGAAGCACTCTCCCCGGAGACAGAGCACGTGGTCAAGGCGGCCACGAACAGCACTCCGAGGGTCACTGCCGCCACGATCAGGACCTTCGATGCCGTTCCCATCTTCTTCAGACTCTTCTTCTTGATCCTCGCGATGTCGGAGATCGGTATCGTTTCGCTGGTCGTCGTGTCGCCGATCTGCCGCAAGACAGTCACGCTGTCAGCCGTGATCTCCTCGATGACGACGTCGAACTTCATGCCGTACTTGTTCTCGACGGTCGCAGTCGTGCCCCGCTGCATCCCTGCGAGGGCCTTGGCGACGTCGGCTCGCTGCGTGTCGGCCTTCTTCTGATCGCCGCTCTGAATCGCTGACACGGTATCGTCGATCCCTAGCGCCAGGGTGGCAAGTGCTGCGATCAGTACAACGGCGAGGACACGCTTCATGACATCTCCTTCATCATCGAGCGCTCCGCCCACTGTCTGAGTGGCGCGAGCCTGGATCGTTCCAAACCGTCCCGATAGAACAAGTTGTACGTATCGAAAGGAATCAGCCGTCCGTCCGGATGGACAATGTGCACGCACGTCTTCTTCACCGACCGCACGTCGAACGAGTAGGCGTCGATGAACTGCATGATCAGGACGCGAAAAATGTTCTGATACCCAAGGCCTTCAGGTGCGTCCAGCCGCGGGAGGCAACATAAGAGATCCCGCAAGCTCTGGGCGCTCGACTCAGACGAGTGGTTGGTTGCAAACAGTCTGAACACTCCGTCACGAACCGCGTCGTCTCCCTCGTACACGATTGTGTTGCGCCCGCCCTCGATCAGCACCTGCGGGTCGATCAGACCCGTCAGCGGCATCAGATTGCCGTCGACCTTGAGCGCGTATGCCATTGCCAGGCTATCGGGATGGCACGGCACGGGGATCAAATCCTCGGGCCGAAACAGATCGGTCTGTGCGAGGATGCCGCGGCGCACCTCCGTCAGAGTCACACGGTCGGTCGCCGGGTTGAATTGGCCGAGCCGGCCAGCTGCTTGCACCGGTTGGAACGTGACGCCGCGAACCGCGGGCTGAGTGACGGCGAAATCGATGATGCGGCCCATCTCACCATCGTTCAGTCCCTTCTTCACCGTCACCACCAGAGTCGTAGAGAGGCCCAGGCGATTGAGCCGCTCGAGTGCGCGCGAACGGACGTCACGGAGGTCCGCGCCGCGGAGCGCGAGCAGCGACGCCGTCTCGAAGGAATCGAACTGGAGGTAGACCTCGAAGTCCGGCATGTAACCGGCCAAGCGCTTGGCGAACTCTTCGTCATTGGCGATGCGCACGCCATTCGTGTTCACCATGAGGTGCCGAATCGGCGCGGCCTTTGCGCGATCCAGAATTGCGAAAAAGTCGGGGTGAGTGGTGGGTTCCCCGCCGGAGATCTGCACCACGTCAGGTTCACCCTCATTACGAACAACCGCATCGATCATTCGCTGCACGTGGTCGAGTGTGCGGTACTCGTGCCGCGACGGTGCGCTTCCGGCATAACAGATCGGGCACTCGAGATTGCAGCGGTCCGTAATTTCGATCAGCGAGAGACACGAGTGCTGCTGATGATCGGCGCAGAGCCCGCAATCGTAGGGACAGCCCCATCGCACCGGGGTGTTGAAGGCCAGCGGCATCTCGGGGGGTTTGATGAATACTTCGCGACAGCGCCGGTAGTAGTCGACGTCGTCGGCCATGAGCACGCGTTCGGAGCCGTGCTCGGGACAGCGCTTGAGCATGTAGACCGAGCCGTCTTCAAAAATGATCTTGCCCTCGACCTTGCGATAGCACGTCGAGCAGATGGAGACGGCAACGTCGTAGAAGAGATAAGGACGGACCCGGTCAGCCACGGCGAACCTCAGCGATCAGCCGCGGCACGTGCGGTGCGTAATAGACCAGGACTGCCAGACACGTCCACTGGATAGCCGAGAGACCGCCAAACCGCACAGCCGGTTTGATCACGTCCACGAGCAGTCGGCATCCCATGTACGCCACCATGAAACACTTGAAACGATCACCGGCCGTCGCATTGAGGCCCAATCGACTGACCAGCATTCCACCCAGGCCGGCAAGCAACAGCATCTCGTAGAGCTGTGTGGGATGCCGCCTGACTCCATCCCCGAGGTCGATACCCCATGGAAGCCCCGTGGGAATGCCGTAGGACTGATCGTCCAAGCCGGATAGGAAGCAGCCGATTCGTCCGATCCCGATACCCAGAATCAGCGGCACCGCGAAAAGGTCGCCGGTCGCAACGGTAATGCCCAGCAGACGCTTGGCCCATTCGACGGTGAGCAGTGCGCCGATCAGTCCTCCCACGATCGTCTTTCCGCCGAACACCAGCCGCAGCTGCGGCCAGTGGGTCAGAGACCTGGACGGTTCCTCGAAAGCGGCCAGCAGGTGGCTGCCGATGAATCCGCCAAGGATCGCCGCGCCGACAATCCACCACCGTGCGCGCGCATCAACTACGTCACCACTGCGTCGCTGACGCCGGTAAAGGTAATAACCGCTTGAATATGCGAGAGCTTCGAAGGCGACGTGCGGATGCAGGACCACTGGTCCCAGGTGGATGTAGGCAGGAAACGTCAATTCCGATGCCCCCAGCAAACGGTGAGAGATCTACGTCCTTCGGCGCTTATCGGCGACTGTCGGAACACACGACCGCGCCGCCAGACTACTACGATAACGGCTCTGGTTCAGCGGCGGAAATTCCTGTCGTTTTGGCGACATGCGAGGTGCCTGCGTCCGCAGCACCACGACATGATGCCGTTACAGCAACCGCAGGTCGTCGCGGAGCTCATACGGGACTCCATCGTTCGCCAGGCCGAAGGTTGGAACCTCACGTCCCGCGGTGGGTCCGCCGTCTCACCATGCGGTCATCGCGTCCTCGAACAGCGCCGCCAGGTCGTCTGGGCCTGCGGCGCGCGGCGAGAGCTTCGTCACGCGGTGCTGCGGCAGCGTGCCTTCGACGAGCGCTGGAATGTCGGCGGCGGAGTAGCCGACAGCGCTGAGGCCGTTCGGCACACGCAGCCGCTCCATGAACCACGTGATGCGGTCGGCCAGCACTCGTCCGGCATCGGCCGCGACCACGCCGGCCACGGTGGCGCCGAGCGCTTCGGCGGCCTGCAGGTGCCGCGCGGGACTTGCCGACGCAGTGAAGCGGAACACGGCCGGCGCGTTCAGGATCACCGACACGCCGTGAGGCACGAGCGCGTGGTCGCTGGCGTAGCCCGGCGCGCGGTAGTCCTTCACATTGCCCGACACGGGGTAGGACATTCCGTGCGGCAGATGCACGCCGGCATTTCCGAAGCCCACGCCCGCGTAGGACGCCGCGAGGATCATCTGCGCGCGCGCCTCGTCGTCGGACGGGTCCTCGACGGCGCGCACGAGATACGCGGCCACGAGGCGCAGCGCCTGCAGCGACCACACGTCGCTGATCGGGTTGGACCCCTGGTACGCCGGCCGCAAGGCAGGGCGATCCGGCCGCAGGCGCGACGAGTACGGAATGGCGGTGAACGACTCGACGGCGTGGCTCAGGATGTCGAGGCCGCTCGACGCCGCCACCTCCGGTGGCATCGTGCGCGTGTTCTCGGGGTCGAGCAGACCCAGCGTGGGCTTCAGGCGCCGGCTCGCGATGCCGGTCTTGGCGTGCAGCGCCGTGAGGTCGAAGATGCTCACGCCCGTGGTCTCGCTGCCGGTGCCGGCCGTGGTGGGAATCGCGAACAGCGGCTTGAGCGGTCCCGGCACGGGCATCGCCTTGCCGATCGGCGCGTTCACGTAGTCGAGGAAATCGCTGGGCGGATATGTGGTGTAGAGATTCACGGCCTTGGCCGTGTCGATCACCGAACCGCCGCCCACCGCCACAAGTCCATCGACCTCGTGCTCGCCGGCAAACTGGATCGCGTCGCGAAACGAGACGTCGGTGGGTTCGACCCGCACGCGGTCGTAAATGACGGCCACGATGCCTTGCGCTTCCAGAGCCGCGAGCACCGTGTGCATCGGGGCCAGGCGGGCCACGGTGGCGTCGGTGACCACGAGGGCCCGCCGCACGCCGTGGTCGACGAGGTCCATGCCCACTTCGCCAGTCACGCCCGGGCCGAAGCGCACGCTGGAGGCCGCCATCTCGAACGCGAATTCGTGCGTCATGGCCGGAAGTCTATCGCGGCGTGCCCGCGGTCCAACAGGCGTGCAATCGCGCGCCTGGTGCGTCGTCACGAGGTAGGCAAGAGACCGCTCAGGTTTGACATGCCGACCGTTTGGAATCAACGACTTGGAGCTGGTGAGGCGGGACGAAATAGAACCGTTAGCCCGGTGACAGTCGGCGAAAGAGCCAGGCCTTCGCCAAGGCCCATTCCCGCTCGACCGTGGCGGATGAAATCTGGAGCGCGTCGGCCGCTTCGTCGATGTTGAGCCCCGCGAAGAATCGTAGCTCCACGACGCGGCACTGCCGGTCGTCGATTGAGGACAGCGCATCGAGCGCCTCGTCGAGGGCGAGCACGTCCACGCTCGTCGCCTGAGCGGCTGGCGACACCTCGTCCAGAGTCAGCATCGTGACGCCGCCGCCACGCTTGTCGGCGCGTTGCAGGCGGGCTTGATCGACGAGGATTTGGCGCATCAACTTCGCCGCCACCGCAAAAAAGTGGGTCCGGTTCTTGAGCGCCAGTCGGTCTACATCCACGAGTCGCAGGTAGACCTCGTGCACGAGTGCCGTCGCTTGCAGGGCGTGCCCAGGCTGTTCGCGCTGAAGATGGCGGCGCGCCACGCGACGCAGTTCGTCATACACGAGCGGGACCATGCGGTCGAGGGCCCCGGCGTCGCCCTGACGCCAGGACAGGAGCAATTCGGTTACATCGTGCACTGGGAGCAGTCCGTGATCGGCTCGTGAGGGAAAACGAGGCCGTCTTGCGCATCTTATGTTACAGGACCACAACGGACGACACCGTCATCCCCAAAGGAGTCTTATGCGCACCACTGGTATCCACACACGGGTCGCTTCTTTCGTTGGTGCGGTAGCGTTAGTCATCCAGATCTCGCCCGCCCGGGCCACCGACCAGGACCAGGACCACAACAGTCGACCCGTAGACATCAGTTTCACGAAGTGGGGGGTGGCCGCACCTCCTCTGCCCGCGCCGCAGCCCCCGTTTGGCCTCCTCGAAGGTTTCGCTGACGGCGGTCCAGTCGGCTCGTACGTCGGGGAGGTGCTCTGGCGACAACCGAGCGTGAACGGGCACGTCATCGGACTCGAGGCCATGTATGAAGTCGTGGACGGGGACCGTTCGTTCACGGCGCTCATCCGGGGCGGGCAGAATGCGGCGGGCGCGGCCCACTTCGACGGCGTGATCCTGGCCGGGTGGCGCGCCGGCGCGCGCGTGGAGGTCGTGTACCAGAGGTATTTCGCGAATGCCACGATGCCCAGCTGCGAGGGCGCACCCGTGAACAAGAACTGTTTTGTCGGCATCATCCACGTCGGGCGAGCCCCGAGGGACTGATTGAGTCCCACGCACGAACGAGGCTCGGCCTACGTTCAGCTGTCGCAACGCACGCTTACCGCGCCAGATTCATCGACACGATATCGGTATTGTTCCGGAGTCGATCGAACACGATCTGCATGCCGTCAGGCGACACATCGAAGTTATAGATCACTGGACCGGGCGTCAGATCCGTCAACTGACGCCGGTGCCCAGTCGCGAGCTCGACCCGGAAAAAATTCTGGGAGGCGCCCCGCACGCCTTCCAGCACGATGAGCCCCTTTCCGTCCGGGAGGAATCGATACGGCACGGAAGTGCTGAAGCCGACGATCTGAAGTTCGACGATCGGGACCGGCGCCCGATCCGGCGTGATGGCCTTCACCTCGAACTGCCCGGCGCTCTGCTGCTCGGAATACATTATGAATCGGCCATCGGGCGACCAGGCCGGATTGAAAGACAGCGTGTCGAGCAGCCGCACCGGCGCGCCGCCGTCCACCGGGATCTTGAACAGACGGGTACCTTCTCCCCGATTGGCGGCGACGGCGACCCACTTGCCATCCGGCGACCAGGAGGCGGCGCCGCGCACGTCGAAAGAGTCTGCTGCCAGCGTGCGAACGTTCGTGCCGTTGGCATTCATGACGTACAGGCCAGCCGTGCCTCGTGTGCGATACGAAAAGCAGATGTGACGACCGTCAGGTGAGATGGCCGGAGGAGCCACCACGCCGCCATCGTCGCCTCGCCAGAGTTCCAGAGGCGCGCCGTTTTCCAGCTTCCACAGTCCGTCCGCGCCGCCTTTGGATGACAAGAAGGCCATGAAGGCCAGGTCGCCTGGAGCGAAGCGAGGGCCAAGGGCCCGCGTGTTCGGAGTCGGCACCCGCGTCGCCGCCGCCTCCATCTGTACGCGATCCGAGATCGGGACGGTCCACAGGCTGGCGGTGGGAGTGGCGATGGTAGCGACCACACGCCGCGGCCTGGCTTGACTCACACCCACCGACAGATACTGCTCCGCAATGCCGGAGCTCACCCGGTGCGGGATGCGATGTTCGACATCGAGGGCGTACAACCACTGGCCCGACCCGTTTTCAGCCGTGGCCGAGTAGATCAGCGTTCGCGCATCGAGCCATGCGGGGTACGCGACCCGCGCATTGTGAGAGGTGATTCGCTCTGGCGCCGCGGCGACTTCGCTCTGGGACACGGGAATGCGCCAGATATCCATTTCCTCGTTCTGGAGGGTGCCCCTCACGAAATAGATGAATCGACCGTCGGGCGACCACGTCAGATAGTGGCCATGCACACCCGGCGGTGCCACGAATATCTGTCTGGGATTGTTGCCGTTCCGGTCCGCGATGAAGATGGGATCGCCGAGAACATTGGTGTGATAGACGACGTTTCTTCCATCGGGCGACCAGATGGGGTCCAACCCGCCTTCCACAAAGGTACGCGGAGCCCCGCCCAGGGCGGGAGAGATCCATGAGGTCCATCTCAGAGGTCGAGCACTGACCAACTGCATGAACCACACCTGCGCGCCGTCGCCGGAAAAGCCGGCGGAGCGGGTGTTGGGGTTGTTCATGAGCTGAAACCGTCCCCTGGTGATGTTGACGAACTCGCCGCTGCCAATCTGGCTGATCCAGGCGTCGAATGGCCCGTCGCGGTCCGAGAGAAAGGTCATGAACTTTCCGTCTGGCGAGATTGCCGCGTCAGCTTCCTCCCCTGCGAAATCGGTGAGACGCTCGACGGTGGCGTCGGCCAGAGGATTCTGCCAGAGGTAATCCTGTTGCCACAGGCGCCAGACACCACCGGCCGCGACCAGGACAGCGACAGCTGCAACGCCCGCGAGCATTGTCCATTGCCGCTGTCGACGTCTCGATGAGGCTCGGTCTGAAGGCGCCGCGACGGTCGCCGGCGATTGGATCCGCAGAGAGTCCACCACCGCCTGGGCAGCCGGAGCACTTTCACCGTGCCGTCCTCGCGGACCTTGATGTTCGCGGGCTTCAGGTCCCGATGGATGATCCCTTGCTCGTGCGCGGCTTCGAGGGCGTCCGCGATCTGCGACGCGATAGCGAGCGCCTCGTTGATGGGAATCGCCCCGCTGACGATCCGATCGGCGAGTGTCGGGCCCTCGACCAGCTCCATCACCAGGGCGTGTGCGCCGTCGGCGTCTTCGAACCCGTGGATCTGCGCGATGTGCTGATGATTGAGCGACGCAAGCACCCGCGCCTCTCGCCGGAAGCGGGCGAGGCGCTCGGGATCGCTGGCAACGGCGGGCAGCAGGACCTTGATCGCGACCTGGCGATTGAGCGTCGTGTCGCGGGCCCGGTAGACCTCGCCCATCCCGCCCGCGCCGATACACGACGCGAGCTGATACGGGCCGATGCGCTGCCCCTCGAGGCTCCCTATCACGCTGGTGTCGTCACCCCGCACCACCGCTGGCGCCTCGAGAAAGCTCTTCTTGATGCGCTCGTCCGACGACAGGGGCGACTCCACTTCCAGACGCAGCGCCTCGTTGCCGTCGCAGGCCTCGGCCAGGTACGCTGCGCGCCGATCCGCGGGCAACGCCCGTGCGCCCGCGAACACCTCTTTCAGGTGCTGCCGATCATAAGGGGGGAGAGCCACGTGCCCTGAACTCTACTCCCAGTACGGTCATTCAGCAGCAGCTGCTGACTTCTCCCTGGGCGGACTGTTCCTGGTGCAGTAGGCTATCCATCCCTTGATTGCTCCGGGAAGGGGACGCCATGCTTCGACTGTCGCTCATCTTGCTCGCGATTCCGACTCTGGCCCTTGCCCAGGAGCCGCTCTCTCTCCAAGCCGGGCAGAAACTCGCGCAAGCTAGCTTCGGTGAATACCTCCAGCTCCTCGCCCTGCCCAACGACGCGATCAACCCGCCCGACATCCAGAAGAACATCGACTTCCTGGAGCGTGCGTTCACGCAGCGCGGCTTCGTCACCAAGCAGCTCGCGAACAAGAGCAAGCCGATGCTCTTCGCCGAATGGCCGAAGAAGATCGCCGGCGCGAAGACCGTCCTCTACTACATGCACCTCGACGGCCAACCGGTCGTGGACAAGGAGTGGTCGCAGCCAAGCCCCTGGCAGCCGGTGGTGAAGAAAAGGGATTCTTCCAATAACTGGCACATCATCCCGACGGAGGCGCTTTTCGCGACTCCCCTCGATCCGGATCTTCGCGTGTTCGCCCGCGCGTCCTCTGACGACAAGGGCCCGATCATGATGTTGCTCGCCGCCTTCGACGGCCTGAAGCAGATGGGCGTCGATCCGGCTTTCAACGTCAAGGTGCTGCTCGACAGCGAGGAGGAACAGGGTTACCCGTCCATCCCCGACGTCGTCACCGCCAGCAAGCATCTCCTGCACTCCGACGCCATAGTCATTCACGACGGCCCGCGCCACCAGAGCGAGCGCCCCACACTCATCTTCGGCAACCGCGGCAGCGCGCGCGTCACCCTCGTCGTCCACGGCCCCAAGCAGCCCCTGCACAGCGGCCACTTCGGCAACTACGTCCCCAACCCCGCCGTGCGCCTCTCGCGCCTGATCGCCTCCATGAAAGACGACCAGGGACGGGTGACCGTCGCCGGTTACTACGACCGGATCACACTCTCCGACGCCGAGAAACAGATCCTCGCCGATACCGGCGACGACGAAGCCGCCATCCGGCGCAGCACCGGCATCAAGCTCGCGGAACTGGTCGGCGGCAACCTCCAGGAAGCGATCCAGTTCCCCTCGCTCAACGTCCGCAGCATGGCCGCTGCTTCCGTCGGCGAAAAGGCTTCCAACATCATCCCCCACCAGGCCATCGCCGAGTTCGACCTCAGAACCACCCCCGAAGCCCCACCCAATTACCTCTTCGGCCTCCTGAAGGCACATATAGAGCAACAGGGATATCGCCTGGTCGACGGCGCACCCTCCGACCAGGACCGCGCCGCCTACGACAAACTCGCCACCCTCACCCTGGGCTCCGCCGGCCGCGCCGTCAGGACGCCGCTCGAATCGCCGCTTGGCAAATGGGCATACCAATCCCTGCAGAAGGCCAGCCTGTCCGGCGAGCCCGTCCGCATCCGCATGATGGGTGGCAGTGTCCCCACCGACTCCCTGGTGGAAATGCTCGGGGCGCCGTTCGTGATCGTTCCACTCGTCAACGGCGACAACAACCAGCACACGTTCGACGAGAACCTGCGGGTGGGGCACTACGTGGAGGGAGTCCGAACGATCGTTGTCATGCTGCAAGCGCCACCAGCGTGGTAACTCGCGCCGAGACTGTCGTTGCGCAGCCTCGATGACCGTTCACGTGACGGCTCATGACTGACCATCAGGAGTCTTCGAGCCGAATCTGGTCAGAAGCAGACTCTTTCCGGTGCAGCAGCGAGTGGCGTCCACTGCATGAGAGGCGGCGCCCGCGACCGGGACACTCGCCGCGGCCGGGCCTGCGCGTACCTGCATCGTTTGCGACCAGGCGCACGCGGCCTGCCCCACTGACTGCGGTAACATCATGGCCATTCCGGTAGGCACGACAGCGCAAGTGACGCAGGAGCGGGCTCAAGGCCCACGGCCGTCGCTGTACGCGCGCGCCGACCTGGCCCAACGCCATGCGTCTCGCACCTGGTGAGCGAGTCGGCTCGTACGAAATCCTGAGCCACCTGGGATCCGGGGGCATGGGCGAGGTGTACCGCGCCCGCGACGTGCGCCTCGGTCGCACCGTCGCCCTCAAGGTGGTCGCGCCGGACCTCACTGGCAGCGCCGACGCCGAACTGCGTGCGCGCTTCGAACGGGAGGCACGCGCCATCGCGGCTCTGGACGATCCGCACATCTGCAGCGTGTACGACATCGGCGAGCGGGACGGCCTGCTGTACCTGGTGATGCCTTGCCTCGAGGGTCAGACGCTGGCCGCGCGCCTCGCGACCGGACGTCCGTTGCCGCTCGACGACGTCCTGCGCATCGGCCTGGAGGTCGCCGGCGCGATGGAGCGCACACATCGCGCCAACATCACGCATCGCGATCTCAAGCCCGCCAACATCATGTTGACCAGCACCGGGGCGAAACTGCTCGACTTCGGCCTGGCGAAGATGTTGGCGCCATCGAAGGCGAACGCCGAGCCAGGGGTTACGCAGGTCGCGAGTGAAGCGCCCGTTACCACGGCGGGCACGTTGATCGGGACCGTGCACTACATGGCGCCCGAGCAGGTCGAGGGCCACGAAGCCGATGCGCGGAGCGACGTCTGGGCCTTCGGCACGGTGGTCTACGAGATGGCGACCGGTCGTCGCCCGTTCGACGGTCCCTCTGCCGCGGCGGTCATCGGAGCGATTCTCCGAGATCAGCCGCCGCCGATCTCGTCAAACCAGCCACTGGCGCCTCGCTTGCTGGACCACGTCGTAGCGCGCTGCCTCGCGAAGAACCCGGACGAGCGCTGGCAGAACATCGGCGATGTCGGAGGCGAGTTGCGATGGATTGCCGAAAGCCGCGCTGACACTCCAGGCGAGGCTCCGCGGTTGTATCCCGTGCGGCGCAGCTTCCCGCGGTGGCGAAGCGTGGCCATCGCCTTGGGGATGCTTGCTGTCTCGGGCGCCGCGCTCGGATGGTTCCGTATGGGCGCGCCGCCAGAGTCCCCCCTGCGCGCTTCAGCCAGCATCGCGCTCCACCTGGACTCTGACGTCACGGCGGGTACGGCCCCCGCCGGAGCCTCGACGATCCTCTCTCCTGACGGAAAGCGCATCGTGTTCGTCTCGACAGATCGCGCTGGATCCCAGATCCTCTCGACGCGCCCCCTCGATCAAGGGGAGGCGACGCCGTTGGCCGGCACCGACGGCGGATACGCACCGTTCTTCTCACCTGACGGGGAATGGGTCGGGTTCTTCGCGGCCGGCAAGCTCATGAAACTCCGTCTCGCTGGAGGAGATCCGGTCGCGCTGTGCGATGCGCCCCAGGGTCGGGGTGGGAGTTGGGGGAAGGATGGCAAGATCATCGCGGCGCTCGATGCGCGGAGCGGATTGTCGCTGGTACCCGCAGATGGTGGCACGGTCACCCGCGCCACCAGTCTGGACGCTGGAGCGCTGAATCATCGCTGGCCTCATTTCCTCCCCGGCGGCACGGCGGTCCTGTTCACGATCGGCAGGACGCGCGGCAACTACACGTCAGCCGACATCGGTGTCATGGACTTCGAGCGACACGTCCAGAAGGTCGTGCTCCCGAATGCCGGCATGGCGCCTCGCTATCTGCCGACCGGGCACCTCGCATACGTGTCGAAGGGCACACTGTACGCAGTGCCGTTCGACCTCGACCGACTTGAAGTGCGCGGTGATGCGGTCGCGGTGCTCGAGGGGATCGCCGCCGCGCCCGAGTTCGGATCGGCGCAGATCGACATGTCATCGGACGGCACCATGGTCTACCGGCGCGGCGCGACGAGCGGACTGCGGGTCCTCGAATGGCTGGACAGCACGGGACGGACCGAATCGATGGGTCTCGAGCCGGCGTTCTACCAGTTCCCTCGCGTGTCGCCTGACGGCAGCCGCGTCGCGTTCGAGTTGAACGAGGGAGCGACCTCGGACATCTTGGTGTACGACTGGCAGCGAGGGACGCGCACGAAGCTCACCGAGGGATCGGGCGTGCACAGCGATCCCGTCTGGAGTCCGGATGGACAGTACGTGGTCTTCCAATCCTCTGGTCGGTTGTTCTGGAGGCGCGCCGATGGCGCGAGTCCGGCCGAGCCCTTGACGGCACGCCAGCAGGGCCAGCAGTTTCCCGGTTCGTTCTCGCCGGACGGCAAGGTCTTCGCCTTCTTCGACATCCTGCCCGGCAGCGGCAGCCTCATCCAGACTGCGGCAGTCGACGTCAGCACCGGCCGGTTGCGCCTCGCTGAATCCCTGGCATATCGGAACTGGAAATGGAACAGCCCGCTTCCGGCCTTCTCGCCGGACGGGCGCTGGATGGCGCTCATGGCGGCCGACTCGGGACGGATAGAAATCTACGTGCGCGGCTTCCCCGATACGGGCCGGCAGTGGGTCATCTCGACTGCTGGCGGCATGCATCCTGTGTGGTCGCGCAGCGCGAACGAACTCTTCTACCGCAGGGAGGACCTTCGCCTGATGGTCGTGCCCTACACGGTGACAGATGGAGCGTTTGTCGCGGGACGGCCACGGGTGTGGTCCGACCGGCGCCTGCACAACCTCGGGGTCCCGTCGTTCGATCTGGCGCCGGACGGCAAGCGCGTCGCCGCCGTGCTCTCGGCCGACGCGCCGCAACCGGCGCAGCAGCAGGTGACGCTGGTGCTGAACTTCCTCGACGAGGTGCGGCGACGTGTCACGTCTTCGGGACGATGATCATGCAACGTTGCGACGAGACTTACCGTTTCTCGCTTCGACCAGGAGGCCGAAGGGCAACTTACTACATGCGAACATTCGGCCACAGGCCGAAGAAATGGAGACCGCCTGTGAACACACGCCTTCGTGAGACCGCCGCTCTCGTCATGCTCGCCGGCGTCAGCCTCGTTGCCGCCGAACCCGCCTACGTCGGCAAGTGGAAGTTCAATGCTGCCAGGAGTCAGCTCACCGGCGATACCGTCACGATCTCGAGCGGCGCCGACGGTACGATGACCTTCGACGGCCAGGGCTTCAAATACTCGTTCAAGGTCGACGGTAAGGAATACCCGACACCCGACGGATCGAGAGCGTCATGGACTCAGCCGGAGCCCGATGCCTGGGACGTGACGATCAAGGCCGGCGGGAAGTTGCTGGTCGGCTATCGCGCGGTCGTCAAGGGCGAGACCATGAGGCTCGCGGGCAAGTTGACCAAGCCCGACGGCACGACGAGCGACTTCACCGTCGCCTACAAGCGGACGGCCGGCGGACCGGGTCTTGTAGGAAAGTGGACCAGCACCGAAGTGACGATGCCTGTCTCGCTTCTGGAGGTCGCGGCCGTAGCGCCCGACGGTGTCACGATCACGGATGACACCGGCGCAGTGTTCAGCGGGCAGTTCGACGGCACGGCGGCGCCAGGGCTCGGTCGCCTCAAAGGTTCGAAGTACACGACGATTTTCAGGAAGACCGGAGCCAACGGCTTCGAGATGAGGACCAGCGTCGACGGCCAGCCCATGTACGCGGAGGTCTACTCGGTGTCTGCAGACGGAAAGACACTCACCATCGACGGCACGCCGGTCAACGCCCCGACCGAGAAGTACAAGGTGGTGTTCGATCGGCAGTAGGCACGAACATGACGACGACCGTCACCCGATCGCGCCAGTTGCAGCCGGCGGACTTCGTGTGTACGCTACGCTCCGATAGTCGGAGAGCCTCACCCTCAAGAAGAGGAGCAGCCGTGACTGACGCTGTTCGTGTCTCTCGGTCCTCGACTCTGACACGCGCGCTCTGCGTCGTGGTCCTGCTTGGCATGGCGGTGGCCGTGGCCTTCTCAGCCTGGATCGCCATCCTCAATTTCTCGCGGATCGGCGTCTGAGACGACGTCGCTGTTCCAGTCAGACCCCGTTGGACTCCCGCGCACGCCCGCCTGATGGCTGCGATCCCGATGTGAGGTCAGAATGACAAAACGGCACACGCGGCTGTTCTTCGTCGTCGGCACCAGCGTCTTCGCGGCGATCTTCCTCGGGCTGACGATTCACAGCCACATGCGATTCGGCGAGTTGACGCATGCCGAGGCGATCACGCCGCAAGTGATCGCCGGCAAGCACGTGTGGCACCGGAAGAACTGCATCAACTGCCACACGCTGCTCGGAGAGGGGGCATACTACGCGCCGGACCTGACCAAGATCACGCAGCAACGCGGCGAGGCCTACCTCCGACTGTTCCTGCGGGATCCGTCACGGTTCTACTCCGAGCAGCGTCATGGGCGGGTGATGCCCAACATGAAGCTCTCGGACGAGCAGATCACCGACGTCATTGCCTTCCTGACGTGGGTCTCCAACATCGACAACCAGGGTTGGCCGCCACGGCCGATCGTGGTCAGCGCTGCACTGCCGGACGCCACCGCCGCCAATGCTGCGACCGCGGCCTCCGGCGACCCGGTCGCGTTGGGCGAAGCCGTTTTCCGGCGTTCGCCGCCGGCGTGTTTCAGCTGCCATTCGACGACAGCAGGGACGGTGCTCGTCGGACCGTCGATGGCCGGCATCGCGACGCGTGCCGCCACGCTGATTGCCGACTCCTCCTACAAGGGTGCGGCGCGATCGGCCCCCGACTACATCCGCGAATCGATCCTCAATCCAAGCGCCTACGTCGTGCCCGGCCCGACGTTCGGCGCCGGCGGCCAGTCAGTCATGCCGCCGCTGGGCGCGCTGCTGAAGCCCGAGGAAGTCGAACAGCTCGTCGCGTACCTCGCGACGTTCAAATGAGAGGAGCCCCCGGATGCGCTTCCGCACGCAGGCCGTCGCTTACCCCTACTTCGTCGTGGCGCTGCTGTTGTACGGCCTCCAGATGGTGTTCGGGCTGCTATCGGTGGCGAAGTACCTCGGGCCCGACCCGCTGATTCATCTGCTGCCGTTCGATGTGTCCAAGGCAATCCACACCAACCTGCTGATCGTGTGGGTCCTCACCGGCTTCATGGGCGCCGCCTACTGGCTGGTGCCCGAGGAGTCCCGCACCGAGCTGCACAGCCCGACCATGGCCTACGCCGCCCTCGGCTTGTGGACGCTGGCGGGGGTGACCGCCGTCGTCGGTTACCTCTTCGGCTGGACCGCCGGAAACAAGCTGCTCGAACAACCGCTGCCCGTGAAACTGGCCATCGTGGTGGTCATGCTGATGTTTCTCTACAACCTGGGCATGACGATCTGGAAGGCGAAGCGCCTGACGACCACTGAAGGTGTTCTGATGGCCGGCCTTGCCTTCACGGCCATCCTGTACCTGCCCTCGTTGCTCGAGTTCGACAACTACACGGTCGCGATTTTCTACCGCTGGTGGACGGTGCACCTGTGGGTCGAGGGCGTGTGGGAGATGATCCAGGGCGCGCTCCTCGCCTACCTGCTGATCCGCCTGTCGGGCATCGACCGCGAGGTGATGGAGAAGTGGCTGTACGTCATCGTCGGGCTGACGTTCATCTCGGGCCTGCTCGGCACGGCGCACCACTACTACTTCGTCGGCGTGCCGTCCTACTGGTTGCCGCTCGGCGGCTTCTTCTCGGCGCTCGAGCCGCTGGTCTTCGTGGCGATGTCGGCGTACGCCTACCAGGCCATCCGACGGTCGGGGCTCTCCCACCCGAACACGCTCGCCTTGCACTGGACGCTGGGCAGCGCCATCTTCTCCGCACTGGGCGCGGGCCTGCTCGGCCTCGCCCACACCTGGCCATCGGTCAACCGCTGGACACACGGCACCTTGATCACGCCCATGCACGGCCACTCCGCGTTCTTCGGCGCGTACGTGATGATCGTCCTCGCGGTGATCACCTACGCGACGCCCGCGCTGATGGGCCACGACGAATCGCAGCGTGAGACCAGGACCGGGCTGTGGGCGTTCTGGCTGCAGGTCGGCGGCATGTTCGGGATGACGATGGCCTTCGCGGCCGCCGGGATCGGCCAGGTGTACCTCGAGCGCGTCCTCGGGATGGGTTACCTCGAGACGCAGGCGAAGATCCAGGTGCATTTCCTGATGCTCGTGGCCACCGGGACGCTGTTCACCGCCGGCGTGGCGCTGTTTCTCTGGGACTTCTTCTTCCTGGCGCCTCGCCAGCGCACGCACGTCGAGCCGGCGGCCGCCGCGGCCCGAATGCCGGCATGAGCGACTACAGCCGGACGGACGCCGCGCCATCGATCGGCCCGGATCACCACGACGGCCTCCGCTACCCGGGGCCGGACGCGCCGTTCTATCTGGCCACGGGCAACGAGATCGCCGTCTTCGAGACGTGCCACGCGCGCGGACTGCCGGTGATGCTCAAGGGGCCCACGGGATGCGGCAAGACGCGCTTCGTCGAGCACATGGCGTGGCGTCTGGGCAGGCCGCTCGTCACGGTAGCCTGCCACGACGACCTGTCCGCGAGTGACCTGACCGGCCGCTATCTCATTCGCGGCAGCGATACGGTCTGGCTCGACGGCCCACTCACGCGGGCGGCCAGGCATGGCGCCCTCTGTTACCTCGACGAGATCATCGAAGCCCGGCAGGATACCGTCGTGGTCATCCATCCGTTGACCGACGACCGGCGCGTCCTGCCGCTGGACAAGACTGGCGAGATTCTGGACGCAGCGCCCGGCTTCCAGCTCGTGATCTCCTACAACCCCGGCTACCAGCACGGCCTCAAGGACCTCAAGCCGAGCACGCGCCAGCGCTTCGTCGCCCTCGAGTTCGCTTTTCCGAGCCCGGAGCTCGAGGCGGAGATCGTGGAACACGAGAGCGGGATCGAACGCGATCGGGCGATCGCGCTGGTCACACTCACGAATCGTCTCCGCCAGCTCGGCGACCGAGGTCTGGCCGAGGTACCGAGCACACGCCTGATTGTTGCTGCCGCGCGCCTCGTCGCCGGGAACATTCCGGTGCGAGCGGCCTGCCATGCGGCGCTTCTCGGCCCCCTCACCGACGATCCCGAGCTGCTCGCAGCCATGCACGATCTCGTGACCTCGACGATGCCGTAGCGGGAACGCTGGGAGCCGAGTCCGACATGGCCGAACCCGAAGAGCTGATCCTCGAGGGCGCGCACTTCGCAACGCGGGTCGCGCGTGAAGCGTGGCGGCGCTACGGAGCGACACCTGAAGATCGAGCGACCGCGCTCTGTGCCGTACGCACTCGGCTGGAGATCTTCCTCACGGCCTTGCTCGGGAGGTCCATCGCGATTGCGCCAATGCAGCCGCCCGCACCGGTGAGCTGGCTCGCCCGCCTGGCCCGCCACCCCTCGCGCAGCCGCCCCGACGGCTTGCTGCACTCGGCCACCGACGGACGCCGGGTCTATCTGCCGGCGGCGGTGCCGCCGGAAACGTGCGGCCTGGACGCTCTCGCGATCTACCGACTGATGGCCGTGCAACAGGCGGTGCGCATGGTGCGAGGGACGGCGGTGGTGTCGGAGGACATCGCCAGCGGCGAGACGCGCGACTGGTTTCTGCTCGCGGAAGCGGCGACTGTTGATCGCTGGATTGCGCGCGAGGTCCGTGGGCTCGTACCCGGTCTGAGTGCGGCGCGTGCGTTCGCGCTCGCCAGCGGTATCGGTCGCCGCCCGTCGCCATTCAGTTTCGCGGTTGAGGACCAGATCCAGGCGTTTCTGGCTGCGGACCCGCTGACGCCACCCTTCACTGTAGATGCCGATGGTTCGCCCGAGCAGTCCCTCGCCTGGGCACGTGCGCAGACCGGGCGCGGCGATCGCCGCCGGTATCGCGAGGTGTTGCTGCCGTGGTACTGGGGGAACATCATCGCGGCGCACCGCTTGCTGGAGCCGGCCACACCTCCCGCAGCGGGAGAGTCTGTACCCACGATCCCGAGGCTTCGTGTGACCGAGATGCGCCGGCGCCCGGAGGTGCGTGCCGCCGCTGAGGGCGAGGACGATGACAACGCGGGGACCTGGGTCATCCGTGCCGACGAGCCGCAGGAGAGTGTCGAAGATCCATTCGGCATGCAGCGGCCAGTCGATCGCGATGACGACGCCGACCCTGAAGCACTGGCCGATTCGCTGTCGGATCTGCCCGAGGCCCGCGTGGTGTGCACGCCGGGGCCGGTCAGGGAGGCGCTTCGCTCCGGAGACCCGGTCGAGCGCGTTCCAGGGTCGACACCGATCGCGCCGGCACGGTGGGGCCTGGTGTACCCGGAGTGGGATCACCGGCTGCGCGCATACCGATCCCGGGGTGCGATCGTGCGCGAGCCGGCGCCGCCGCTGGGAGATGTCGCGTGGATCGGCGCGGCCAAGGCGCGTCATGCCAGGCTCGCACGCCGCGTGCGCGCCCGGTTCGAGCGCCTGCGACCCTGCTACGTCAGGCTGGATCGGCAGACGGACGGTTCGGAGCCCGACATCGCCGGATGGGTGAGCGCCTGCGCCGACCAGCGCGCCGGGGTTGCCACCGATGGTCGTCTCTACATCGAGCATCGCCGGTCGCGTCGCCAACTGGCCGTGGCGCTGCTGGCCGACGTCAGCGCGTCCACCGACGGCTGGGTCTCGGACACCCGGCGCATCGTCGACGTCGAGAAGGACGCGCTTCTGGTCGTGTGCGAAGCGCTTGATGCCTTGGGCGACCGCTATGGCATCTTCGCGTTCTCAGGCGAGGGGCCGGATGACGTGGCCGTGCTGTCGCTGAAGTCGTTCGACGAGCGCCGGACCCTCGTCGTCGACCGTCGGATTGCAGCGCTCGACTCCGATCGGTACACCCGCATGGGCGCGGCCATTCGGCACACGACGGCCGCGCTCGCCCGTGAGTCGGCAGCACGTCGACTCTTGCTGATCCTTTCCGACGGCAAGCCAAACGATGTCGATGTCTACGAGGGTTCTTACGGGGTGGAGGACACCCGCCAGGCGGTCGCCGAGGCGCGCCTTCAGGGCATCGCCGTGTTCTGCGTGACGGTTGATCGCGAGGCGCCCCGCTATGCGGCTCGTGTTTTCGGCCGCAGTGGGTTCGCGATCTTGCGCCACGCCGATGCACTTCCAATGGTCGTGGTCGATGTGCTGCGACAGTTGGTGCGATGACACCCGCTGCGACGCCGGCGAGTGCACGTCCACCGGGATTGATCCCGAAGCACTTGAGACACTTTCATTCGTCATCGGCAAGCAAGCCTCCAGTTACCTGTCGCAGCCCGGGTCACGAGAACGGCCCAGGGGTGTAGGCGCGTTCAACGGACGCGAGCCACGAGAGCGTACGACTGTGGGCACTGTCCCGCTCGGAACGCCCGCACCAGAATGGCCCGCCGGCGGTTGGCTCCAGACGACCTGCTCGACGTTGTTCGTGCGATCGAATGCGGTGGCGATGGCGGATTGATTGCCGTGTCGCTCGGAGCCGTGTCGCCACTCGTGAGCTCCAGCGTGTCCATCGCAGCTACGTCCACCGACATTCTGCACTCTTCTATCGCGCCTGCGAGACGGCCTGCCGGAGAGCCCATCAGCGTTGTCGCCATACGCCCTGACGGCAACTCGCGCGCCCGCTCACATGCCCAACAGGCGTGCGAGTTTTCGCAGCTGACTGGCGGTCGTGTCGATCATCCATGACTCCGGCGCCGGGGTCATGTTGGCAGCGTCGCTCAGAGCCTCGTCGACGCTGGCGATCTCTCGAAGACCGAGGCGGGCCTCGGCCCGGGTGGCGCGCAGCCAGTACTCGGCTTCCGCCCGACCCTGCGCACTCTCGGCCTTCACTTCTCGTGCGAGCGCCTCGTCACAGACCGAGAGCACCTTCGTCCGCACCCGTCGCGCGTGCACATGGTCGGCAATCGCCTCGTTCCCGCTGCTCGCGGCAGCTCGCGTATCCAGCAGGAAAGCGAAGTTGATGCCGTTGTAATAGTCATGTTTGAGGACGAATCCTCGTCCGTAGGCCTCGATCGCCACGTCCAGCGCCGCCTCCGGGCTCATTTCCGTCGACCCGCCGGCGTCGAACAGGCGTTTGTGCACAGCCCCCCACAGACCAAGGGTTTCGGGATCGATCGAGGTGTCGGGCGACAGGTCGCTCAGGACGGCCCGGGCGGCCATCAGCGTGGCCGGGTCCTTCTCATTCTGCTTGTAGGTCGCCAGCGCCAGTTGCTGGATCACGAACGGGTCAACCGCGGCACCCTGGACGGCCTTGACGCCAGCGAGGATGGCGCACGTCTCGCCGAACCTCTTGCCGGCCCGCGCCTCCATCGCCTTCGCCATCAGCGCGGCGAGCGGCAACGTCAGCGCCGCCGCCTGGTCGCTCGTCTCCGCTTGGCCCAGCGCGACGCGAGTCTGCTGGTTGGCAACCTGTGCCTGGGCCGCCGCGACCCCTCTCAACATCGGCGGCGCCAGATTCGTCAGGAACGTGTAAACCGGGCTGTCATCGCGGCTCGCGGCGACGACTTCCGTGCACGCCTGTGTCAGTTCCTGCTTCTTGACGATGACCTCGTCGTAATCGAGGCCAGGCCCAAGGTGCTGATAGCGGCGGATGACGACCTGTCCCATGTCGAATGGAATGATGAAGCCGCTCTCGGCGATGACGATTGTCGTCCTGGGCTTCAGGGCATAGCGAATCCCGAGCTCGAAGAAGGCGTTCAGGTTGGCCGTGGACAGATCCGCGATGACGAGATCCGCATTGAGTAGCTGTTCGTACATCGGGATGTTGATGTTGCCGGCGTGCTGGATCTCGTCCGCCCTGATGCACGTGAAGCCGGCGGCCTCGACCGCCGGCTTGATCAGGTTGCGGTACGACTTGTCGAGATCGAATGTCTTCTGCTGCGCATAGTCGGTCTTGAGACCGAACCCCATCACGACGAAGCACGTTGGCATATGCCCTCCTGAGAGTCGAATCGACAGCGTGTGCAGGAGCCTGGGCTGCCCGCCGGCCGGCGGATCCTTCTGACGCCGATGCCGCCTGCTCGCACCTAGGCCTGAGGCGCCTGTACGAGCCCATTACCGCGCAACGCCGCAGACACACCTGGGGCGAAGCCGGTGCGCGTCGTCGTGGCGAGGACGCTGGCCATGACGTTCAGGCTGGTCACCGGAAGTCCACCCGTGGTGAGCGACTCGCGCTAGAGCGCAGCAACGCCCGCGACGTGGGGCGCGATGATCGTCAGCGGCATCGGTAGCGTGATCGCCGCCACCTCCGGGTCGCGAGCGAGATCGCGCACGTTTTCCTCGGTGAGGTCGGTCACCTCGACCTGCGCCACCGGCGCTGCCGTCGTCGCGCTCGCGCCGATGGATGCGACGCCGCCGCTGAACGGCTCGCCTGTGCCGAGTCCGCGGTTGGCGTGCAGGACAATGTACTTTTTGGTTGCCATGTGAGTCTCCTGTCACGCGCTGATGAGGTGCCTGTCACAACCATCGGCCGCGGAGCCGCGTCCCGGCGCGTGCTGCGGGCATCGCCCGGCGCAAGGCCAGCGACCTCGTCGTAGCGCCGCGCTACATTTGGCAGGCGGCGATGGCCAGCGTCCCAGTCGTTTACGTACGTCGATATCCAGTCCCTGGGCGCGGCGGCCGATATCACCCGCAACGGTGTCGGTCGCGAATGTCCACCTGCGTTCCGCATGCGCCCGCCTGTTTCCGACCTGGCACACACCAGATCGACCGAGATGTGAAACGCCACACTTCATGAAAACGTACAGCTGTGGCGGCGTTGGAACGTGTCCGGGTGCGCCCTCCCGAACGTTCTACATTGAGCGCTACGCCTTGACGTGTCCGGGCCGACGCCGCGAGTGCGCAGGTGACCAACGCGAGGAGACCACGAGTGGACCACACGGGACGGCTGGAACTGAAGTTGGTCGATGTGGACGGGCACTCGCTCACCGAACGGGTCGATGTCGGGCTGCGTCATCACGTGCTGGACGATCAGCGGACAGCGTCGGGGGTGGACGCCACCCGGGTGATCGCCATCAACGACCTCCGGCGTGAACCGCAAGGACTGTACGTGCTGGAGGTGAGGGCACCCTCGTACCGGTCCATCAGGCGGTTCGTGAGCATCCCTCCGAGTGGTGCCAGGCAGGAGACGGTCGCGCTTCCAATCCGGCCGGACCGCGCGCGAGCCGTCTTCCCTGACTTCGATGACGTCGATGCCAGAGTCCAGGGCATCCTCGATCGCAGCCACACGGTCGCCGGCCACGAGGGGGTGACCGGGCGGGCGCTCTACGAGGCGCTGAGCGACGAAGCCAGGGCCGGTCTCCTGAACATCGCAAAGAAGTCGCTGGCAACGCAGTTCACCGATGGGGCGGACCTGCTCCCGCACGTGACGCTGCTGGAGGCCCGGCGTGACCGGTGCTTCGTCTCGGTGCCGCAAGCGCTGCGGGTGCAGATGCCCAGCCTGGTGCAGGCTGATCACTTTCACGAGGTCAACGGCGCGCTTCACAAACCGCCGCCAGGGTTTGTGGCGGCCGGCAGCTTCAAGACCGGCGACGCCTTCGGAAACCTTCAGGTCACCTTCTTCACCAGTGGCAGCGACTGGCGCGCGGACATCGACATTGACGATGCCGCAGGCCTCGGTCACGTGTTCCAGGTCGTGCGCAACGAGCTACACGACACGCAGACACATCCCTTCGACATCCATCAGCTCCTCATGGCACATCAGCACCTCGACCCGGGATATCGGCTGCTGCCACGAGCGTGACATCACGACTGATTCGCCCACCAGCGGCACCCTGGCTGACCCGTCTGGTGGCCTCTTCTCAACGGAGACCGCATGAGCACGCGCATCGAAATGTTGATGGAAATGGGAGTCTCTGAATCGGACGCCCAGCAGTACGTACACCACCTCGAGGAGACGTTGCCGCGGTTCGGCATTGCGGACTCCCGGCTGCGGCTCGCACACTTCTTCGCACAGGTCCTGCACGAGTCCGGCTGCATGCGGTTCGACATGGAGAACCTGAACTACTCGGCCGACGGCCTGATGAAGGTCTTCGGTAAGTATTTTCCGACGCGGGCAGAAGCCGACGCGTACGCGCGCCAGCCTGAGAAGATCGCAAACAGGGTGTATGCAAACCGCATGGGCAACCGTGCCGAGTCCAGCGGCGATGGCTGGAAGTATCGGGGCCGGGGCCTCATCCAGTTGACGGGCCGAAGCAATTATCAGGCGTTCGCCAACTGGGTAGACGACCAGCGGATCGACAGTGAACCGGATCTCGTGTCCAGCGAGTACGCCGTGCACTCCGCCGTGTTCTTCTGGGACAAGAACAACCTGAACAGGCTCGCAGACCGGGACGACGTCGTCGGATTGACGAAGAAGATCAACGGGGGTGCCAACGGCCTGGCCCATCGCCGTGAGTTGCTCAACAAGGCGAATGGTCTCCTCACGATGCTCGATCTTGGCATCAGGTCCGTGGGCTGAGTCGCAGGCTCGACACGATTTCAGCCCGGCCGTCTCCTGCCGTGCCGTCTCGACTGGGTCGGTGTCGGCACCCGTCGAGGCCGGCGCGGCCCAGTGCCCAGCCCCGTCGAGCGTCAGTACCTCGGCGTGCTGCTACGGCGTCGACGCGACCGCGGACGCGAACGCCCATGTCACATTTTCGTTCTCGACGTCACCGTGGCTGGTGATGAGCCCGCCAGAGCCGTCGAGACAGTGGACCACGCGCGGGGAGAACGCGTAGGCACTCCCGACAGCCTGCAATGGTCCTTCGGTCGACTCGGTCAGATTCTGCGCGCCATTGCGGCCAATCCCGCCGAACGGATCGTGCCGATCGCCAACGGCCTGCACGTTGTCGCCGGCCAATCTGGACGCGATTGCATACGCCTTGCCGACGACCGCATCCTCGAACGAGAAGGTGGCGACCATCGGTCCTTCGACGACCTCCTGCTCGATGACGTCGCGGAAGAACCCGCGTGTGCCTTCTCGGTTGTCCGCGCTCAGGCCGAAGTGCGAGAACGCGGCTTGCAGCAAGGTCAGTGAATGGACGTGGACGACGGGTGGCTGCGCCAATGCCTTCGCGCACGCGGCCATCAGGCGTCCCCCGAGACTGTGGCCGACCAGATGTACGCGGAGTCCGGGTCGCTCGCCCCGCAGTTGCCGTACACAGGTCGCCACCCCGGTCTCGCCGACCGTGCCCGAGCGCGTCTTCATCACGTACCACGACGTCAGGTTGAGCAACTGGCCGACGCGGCCGAATATCGAGCCGAACACTGCACGGAGGCCCTGGCCCTCTCCCTCACCGCCAAAGCTCGAACCGTCATCGATCGCGAGCACTCCGCCTTCGTCCGGATCTCGCCGTCGAGTCGGGAGAATCACTGGCGCCTGAAGCTTGGCCAGCAGCGTCGAGCCCGGCGTGTTCTGGATCCGGTCGAAGCCGTCTGAAGGATCCAGCACCGCTCCTTCCTGCTCCGCGATCGAAAGCACGAGGGCGGCGAACTCGTCCTGCGCACCCTCGTTCCCCTCGAGTGAGGGCAGGAGCCGCATCGCTTCCGCGATCTGGCGCTCCTGCTCGGGCGTCCTGGCCAGGTCCCGAAGCTCCGCCAGTTGCTCGCGGGCGAACTCGAGTTGCACGGCGTCGTTGTCGGCCGACTGTACGCCGCCGTCGCCGAACGACTCGCGGAATGCCTTGGACGGCCAGAAGATGCCGGCGACGAGAAAGCGCCGTGGCGCGAGCGCACCGGCGACGCTCGCTTGCGCCATGTTCCTGCGGAACGTCCGGAGGAATTCGCTGTAGAGGCCGCGCGCCTCCGTCTCGTCGTTCCGAAAGCCGTGCGCGATGAAGATCGCATCGGTCGGCCCGCCAGGTCGCGCGGCCGCGGCCTTGAATTCGGTCCAGCTGGCGGGATTGGTCAGCGTCCCGTCTCGATCGAAGTTGAGCGCGACGAAGTCGAATTCCTGCAGTGTCTCCATCTGTTTCTCTCCTGCTGTTGGCCACCGAACCGATCTACCTCACACCGCCTGAAGTGCTTTCATCAGATCGAGGAGGCCCGCCCCCTGGAAGCTCCGCTCTCGCTTCAGATCGACGCAGTTGGCCATGAAGATCTCCTTCACCCGTTCGGGCTGTCCCACGAACTCGTGGCGCACCGACAGGAATGCCGCAATCGCGCCCGAGACGTGCGGTGCCGCCATGCTGGTGCCGGTCTGCTCGCAGTACAGCGCCGGGATTGGCTCTCCCTGACCGTTCGGTGCCGTTCCGTACTTCGCGGCCTCGAGCCCCGCCGCGCAGGAGATGATGCGTTCGCCGGGGGCGAGCAGATCAGGTTTCGTACGGCCGTCGCCGGTTGGACCGCGTGAAGAGAAGTACGACACGCCATACGTATGCGGCATGTCGCGATGGGTCGATCCGACGGTCACGGCGAGTTCCGCGTTGCCTGGATCGGTGACCGACAGATCGTTGAACCGCGCTTCGCTGCGACCATTCGCGAGCACGAACGTCGAGTAGCCGCTGTTGCCCGCGGAGACCACGACCGACACACCGCTCTTGACCAGGCGGTTGACCTCGACGCAGACCGGGCTCTGCCCGCAGGCGAACCACCGCGGGTCGAATTCGTAGCCGAGACTCAGGTTCGCGCCCTGGATCAGGAGCCGTTTGCCGTGCTGGTTCCACTCCTGGATCTGCTCGATCGCCTTGAGCACCCAGCTGACCTTGCCCTGCCCCGCCGTCTGCTTGCTTGCACCGGGCAGGGTCACGTCGGCGATTACCTTCAGACTCAGAACCTTGCACAGCGGTGCCACGCCAGAAATCGCCGAGAGCCCATCGCGCTGCCGGATCGGCTCGTTCGTAGCTTCGTTGCGCATTTCGGTGCCGACGACCGGCTCCTCGGTTCCGGACGGTGATTGCCAGTACCCGGCGATGATGCCGGCCACGTGCGAGCCGTGGCCGAACCGGTCCACGAGCGCCATGTTCTGGCCCGCGTTCTCGGATCGGCTGCCGTCCGGTGTGAAATCGGTGTGCGCAAGCGGCGCATCTGTTGCGAGGGTGTTCATCGGGCCGAAGGGCGTGGCCTTTGCCGCGAAGTGCGGGTGATCCCCCTGAACGCCGGAATCAAGCACGGCCCAGACTATCTCTCTCCCGAAGGCCCGAAACGAACGCTGTGCCGCATCGGCCTTGATCGTCGCCAGCGATTTCGTCAGCGTGACATCGATGTCCGTGTCCTCCCAGATGCGATAGATGACGCTACCGCTGCGTCCGTACTTGGCAAACAGTGCACGCGCCTCGTCGGCCAGCTTGAGGACCTGATCGGCAGTCAGGGTGGCGAAGCAATAGTTGGAGACCGTCGCGTACGTGACGCCCCACTTCTCGGCACGAGTCCGAATCTCCTGGAGGGCGTTCGGCACGCCGCCTTCGAAGAACTCGTTGATCGCGATGATGACATCGAAGGTGGCGCCCGTTTCCTTTCGTTCCTGCGCCTGCTGAATCTGCGAGAGCAGCGGCTCGGTGATGATCGAGCGCATCATGTCCATGCGCATCTCTTCCGGCCGCTTGCGTTGATTGAGGTCGCGGCTCTCGGCCTTCTCGATGACCGCCTCTCGATGCTCCTTCTGGTCCTCTGGCGGCGGCTGGTCCGGCGCGGCGCCCCCGTCGGCAGGGGCCTCCCGTTGCTTCGGCTTGCGTGGCTTCTTCGCCATACGGTCGCTGTCCTCTCGCGAAACGACGACTATGCCTGGTGAACTTCCGGCTGCACTTCGCACGGCGACCAAGCGCAGCCCGGGACAGCTGCGACGCCTTCTTCCGCACTCCCGGTTGCGGCCGTGAAGGCCATTGCGACGTGCTGCGCCGGTTTGAAGGCCGTGACATTACGAAAGCGACGCTCAGACACGAGCGACTTCTCCGGCAGGTGGAAGGTAGAACGTCCGCCGGCCGCGGTACGTACAGGGCAGGCCGACGCTCGCGAGACCCGTACGGCTCGGCTGGGCTCGACGTTCATGGACGCAACCGGCAGGTGGCCGGCCTTGTGAGGTCACGATGCAGGGCGCCGACCGACCTGGTGGCGACGATCAACGGATGGTTCGACCAGACGATGGGTCGCACGTCCCAGCGGTTCACGGCATCGCCTCGGAAATGGGCATGACCCGGCCGAGGCACTCCTCGGCCTGTTCATCCCTGCGTCTGTCTCCGCCATCTCGGAGGCAACCCTTCCTGCTTCTGCTTAGCGATAACGTGGCGTCCGAAACGAGGCAGGATTATCGCATTGTTTCCTCTGGTCGCACATCGGTCTGGAGCTTCGTCCCCCAGCTCTGGAGGCCGCACTTGAGGACGTTGGCGTGATGGCGCAGGCGATCGAGGAGCGCGCTCACCGCAGCCGTGTGGCCGAGAAGCTTCCCCAGTCGTCGACGGGACGGTTCGACGTCAGGAGCGTGGACGCGCGCTCGTCGCGTCGCATGCGGCGTGGCGGCAGCGCGCCACAGTTGTACGATCACTGCCAAGCATGGCCATCGGGACAAAGCCAGCGGCCGACCTCATCGTCGACGCTTCACTCGTTCACGCCCTGCTCCAGGAACAACATCCGGACCTCGCCCATCTGGTGCCAGTCAAGGTCTCCGAAGGCTGGGACAACGCCGTGTTCCGCCTGGGGGACGAGCTGGCTGTCCGTTTGCCTCGTCGCGCGGCGTCCGCGCCGCTGATCGAATACGAGCAACGGTGGCTGCCGCAGTTGTCCCTGCGACTGCCCGTGCCGGTGCCCGTACCTGTTCGTGTGGGGGTTGCTGGCGCCATGTTCGGCTGGTCGTGGTCCGTCGTCCGATGGCTGCCTGGCGAGAGTCTCCTGCATGCCGCCTTGCCGGACCCCGTGGCAACCGGTGCCGCATTGGAGCGCTTCTCTCGCGCGCTCCACCAGCCCGCACCTGCGGACGCCCCGCGTAATCCGTGGCGAGGTGTGCCGCTCGAGGCGCGCACCGCTGCATTGCACCAGCATCTCCAACAGCTTGACGGCGTCGTGGACCGAGCCGCAGTGCTCAGCCTGTGGGACCGCGCGCTCTCGGCGCCGCCGTGGTCCGGACCGCCACTGTGGCTCCACGGGGATCTTCATCCGGGCAACCTGCTGGTGAGCGACGGCTCCCTGTCGGGCGTGATCGACTTCGGCGATCTCACCTCCGGTGATCCAGCGACGGATCTCTCCCTTCTCTGGATGCTGCCGCGATCGATTCGATCGAGCTTCGACGCGTGGACGGGCGAGGAGCCTGATGCATTGAAGACGCGGGCCCGCGGCTGGGCGCTGGCGCTGGGACTGGCGTACCTGACGCACTCTCGTGACGATCCCGCAATGGCGGCCCTCGGCCAGAGGACCATCGATGCTGCGCTGCATGAACCGTAGGGCGCGCGTGCGAGACATCCGCATGCACGGTTTGAGCGAGTGTCTTGCCCACACACGGTCGGCGCGCCGATCGCAGACAAGCAGGATCTGCCAATGCGTGGAGAAGACGCGGCGCAGACACTCTGGATCTGAACAGCCGTGGGGCGCGTCTCACAGGGAATCGCATGGAATGACTCGGGGTCTTCGACGCCACCCTCGTGCATCACGCGGAGCAGTCACCACTGTAGGAGCTATCGCACGACCCGCAAGGCCCTGTTGGGCGTAGAACAACTGTGAGGCCGATATGATCCGCCGCGCGCTCGTCAGTGTGTCTATGCACCGCAGGCGTCGGCAGCCATTCCAGAACCAACGACGATGACCCTGGTCGGAGTCGCAGCCGCGATGATAGGGTTGCGCGCCGTTCGCCGCACGCTTCTCTTGCGGTCATAGTGTCCGGGCAACCAGGGAATTGGTGCGTGGCCCGACTTGGACTCGCGTCCTCGCGAGCCAATTTCGTCCGGTCGGCTGGTGCGCACCCTGACCTTCGGCTTCGCCGGATGCATGCGGGCCACATGCATCGACTCAGTGACTTGCGCCACGGGCTGCTGCGGCACCCTAGCCAGGTGGCGCGGGCGTGTCACTCATCGAACGAGCCACTCGGCGAAATCTTGCCACGCCGGTGTGGGCGCCACGACAACGAAAGTGACGATGAACCAGATGAACACCATGATCGCGCCCCACAGGGATACCGGATGGATACGCCCGCGCGTGAGCCGATCGTGAATCGGCAACACGGCCAGCAGCACCGCATTGGCGATCGGAAAGATCAGACCCGCCAACGGCCGTAGGGCATCCCAGTGACCGACCAGGTGCGCAACGGGTGCACCCATGAGCGGACCGAGGATCGCGAGCAGCATCAGCCGCTTGTGCACCTCGGGTCGGCGACGGTACCAGACCGCTCCCGCCACCAGCAGCCCGAACAAGACGAAGAGGAAAAGAACCGACAGTAACGTGCCCGCGCTCTGGGATGTGCCACGTGGTACGAGATCGCCGCTGAGGTCGAAGCCTCGACGCGCCTCCCCGATGGCCACGAGCGGTCCGGTTGCCACCAACGCCACTGCCAGCAGCACGCCCGCGATCCCGAGTTGTCGGTGAACGGCCGTGCGGCCCGTGGCGACGAGAATCGTCTGCGCCAGGAACACCAGCAGCCATGCCGCCGAAACCGCCGCATGCGCGCCAACAAGCGCCGTAAGCGGGAGCGGCACTGCGCGGGCGGACGGCTCGATGAGTGATGGGCCGAACGCGGCGAGGTTCAGTCCAACGAGCACCGACGTGACGCCCACATAGAACCAACGATCCAGGCCCCGTCGGCGCGAGGTCGTCGGCATCTGGTTGAGCGCGATCGTCGAAAGGCTCGAATCCAATGAATTCAATTGCATGCTTTCGGGATGAGCGCGGCGGGCCGCGCCACGACAACCCCGGCGCGGGACGTCTGAGCAGGGATTTCCGATTAACCTGGGCCGGACACGCGGATACTACACCAGGAACCACCACAAGCAGTGGCAATGAAGTATCCCTAGGTGGACTGTATCAGCTGAAAGTGAAGTATCACGCGATGCGCCGGGTAAGGTCGCGATACGTCCAGCGCACCGGCCTCGCTGCGCGGTGGTAGCGGTCGATGTACCGCCGGATCGTGCGCGCGAGGTCGGTGGTCGACGTGAAGATGCCGCGGGCGAGCAGGTCGCGCGCGATCGTGCTGAACCACAGCTCGACCTGGTTCAGCCACGAGCTGTAGGTCGGGGTGAAATGGCCATTGGCCTGGAACTCGAGGTGGCGGCCCAGGAGGAGAATGTCGGTCCCTTCCGCGCCGATATCCTGTGCCGCAACACGCTCGATAGCAGCTGGGTCCTGATCGAGAACCAACTCGTAAGAACAGATCACTCACATCTGGGGCAGCTGATCACGTACGCCGCCGGTCTGGACGCTAACGATTGATCAGAGCGAAGTAGGGCTCTGGCTCGACGCGCCAGACGCCGCCGACGTAGCGAAGCACGAACGGCATGTCGACAGGTCCGAACTGGCCGACGATGACCTTCCGATCTGCAGCCGTAGAGCCCTCGACAACCCGGCCGGATGGCATCGGGTAGAACTCTCCAGAGCCGACCTCGACCAGTGGCATCTCCATGGCAGCGGCTTCCAGCACTCCAGACGGCTCACGCACTGGCGGGGCGCCGTCGAACAATTCACTGATCTCCGCGCCAGACACCGCGAAGCGCAACGCCCCCTCACGATCGAGCGCAATGAGCGCCAGGGTCAATCCGCGGATCGCATTTTCCGGCGAGTTCGCCGCGGGAGTTCGACCGGCCGCCATGTCGAGCATGGCCAGCCACCATCGCAGGTCGACCTTCCAGCCCTCTGGCTCGCGCACGACGGTCACGACCGCAGGCCCGCCGCTGCCAGCTGCGATGAAGTGACCGACGCTGCCGACCGGGTAGTCGCCCTGGCCATCCGCGGCGATCGGCCTGCCGCGGAGCAGGACGTCATCGCGGCGATGGACTTGCAGCGTCTCGAGCCGTCGCACGGCCTCCACTTGTCCTTCCGGCGTCAACGGTTGCGGATTGATGAAACGCCTCGCACGCGGGTCGGATCGAACAGCGCGCGAAAACGCGTGAACGTCGTGCAGCGCCAGTGCGCGTATGAAGTCACGGACTGCCTGCTCGGGCTGGCCACTGGCAGCGTTGACGACCGCGCCGCTCAGCAGGCAGAGACAAACTGTCGCGATGTGAAACGACTGCCGCATCCGGTGTGTGCATGTCATGGCGAGTCTCCGGGGCAGCGTCACTTCACGCCGGCGATGACGGTTTCGATTTCGCGGCCGATTGCGTCGCCGTTATCGAACATCATCAGATTGATGGCATCTTCGAGTTCACGCGTCGCTCGTCCGATGACCACGGAACAGAGCCTGAGTGCATCGGCGGACGAGTCCGAAAAGAACGCGTCCACAGCGGTCCGGTCACTGCCGTCCGCGCTGGGCAATGCCGAGCCGATGCGCTGATCGAACAGCGTCTGCAGCGCCTTGAGCTTCTCGCGCCAGGCAGGCTCGCCAGCCCGCGGTCCATCCGGATCGTCGGTCATCATCATCAAGACGAACTGAGATCGGGCCAACTGCCTGACAATGGCCGGACCGGCGGGTCCGTGCAACGAGGCCGCGAGTGCGGCCCGGGATTCCGGCGTGAGCTGTTCGAGTTCCGATTCGAGTGCACGGACGACATTGCCGGACTTCCCGTACGCATCGACGAGTTGGGCAATACGACCGGTGATCGATGTGGGCGCGTCCTGCCATGCCTGGGTCGACGGGTTCCACCGGGTGCCAAGCCGCGCTGCCGGCGGCGCGGCTTGCAGCAACCCTTCGATTCGCCGGTTGGTCCTCTCTTCGATGATCAGGCGCGTCGCTGTGAACATGGGCCCGGCCAGCGTCGTTGCGACCGGATTGGTCGACGCCGCGTCGGCAGCGCGCGAATCGCTGACGGGTAGACCATCGGTGGCAAGGAGACGAAAGCTTCGGAGGAAGCGCTTCGCGTCGTCCTTGCGTGTTCCCCTCGGGCCCACGGTCATGACCAGGTAGAGGTGCTCGCCGGTCAGGACGAGAAGGTCCTCCCCTTCGATCTCCGCCGTCTTGATCGAGAAGCGGAGTGACGGGTAGCCGTCGATGTCACCCGACGAGGAGCCACTCCACTCTGCGGTGACGGCGCCGGCCATGGTGTCCCTCATCGACTCCAGACACCTGACCAACGCCTTGCGATCGCGGCGCTCGACGAGCGCCCGCGTCCCTGGATGCACGGCCAGCAACTTGACCGATAACGACCAGAAGCCGGAGCTGTACGTGTATTGACCGGAATCAGCATCCGGTTGTGCAGTCCCCGGTGCCTCGACGGAGAAGCCTGCTCCCGGCGGCGATACACGGCTCCAGGCCGTTTCGCCGCGGACTGGTACCGCCACGACGTGGATGATCGACCCGATCAGGATGGCTTTGAAAAAATGGCTGTTCATGACATTTCCCTGGTTCGAACGTGACAGACCCCTCGAACATTCCGAGGGTGCCAACCGCCCGGCGTGGGCAGCTCTGTGTCTACGGGCGCAGGAACGTGCCCGGATCGATCACGTGGCCAATCGCGCCACTCCGGCAGGGACAAACGGGCGACGAAACGTGCCGCACCGGCCGTGCTAGACTTCGCTCCCGAGCGACCCTGACGAGGAGCGACGGATGGACCCCGCGGCCGAGGTTACGAGGCTGTTGCTCGATCTCACCAACGGCGAGCCGGCGGCGGCCGATCGGCTGATCCCCATCGTCTACGAGGAGCTCCGCCGCCTCGCCGCGCACTACTTGCGCGACGAGCATGCGGCCATCACCCTGCAACCGACGGCGCTCGTGCACGAGGCGTACCTGCGCCTGGTGGCGCAGGCCATGCCCGACTGGGAATCCCGCTCGCATTTCTATGGCGTCGCCGCACACCTGATGCGCCAGATCCTCGTCGACCACGCACGCCGTCACCGCAGTCAGAAGCGCGGCGGCGGACAGGTGACGTTGGCGCTTGACGGCGTGGTCGCTCTCGTGCCGATGAAGTCGGACGACATCGTGGCGCTCGACGACGCCCTCAGCGCACTGGCAGCAGTGGATGCGCGCAAATCCAGGGTCATCGAGCTGCGCTTTTTCGGGGGATTGAGTGTTGAGGAAACGGCGCGGGCGCTGAACGTCTCGGTCGGAACGATCGGCCGCGACCAGCGCCTGGCCGAGGCCTGGCTCCATCGCGAGCTGTCGCGCGGTGAGTCATGACTCCGGAGCGATGGCTGGCTGTCGGCGAGCTCTTCGAGCTGGCACTGACGGCGCCGGTCAACGAGCGAACCATCTTGATCGATCGCCTCGCGCAAACAGACGACGAGGTTCGGCGGGAGGTGCGGTCGCTGCTGGCAAGTCATCAAGCAGTTCCTGGCGGGTTCGTCCAGAAGCGAATCGATGCCGCACTCGAATCGTTCCAGCAGACGAGCACAGGCGTCAGCGCACCGACTCGGGTCGGTCCGTATCGACTGATGCGCGAGCTTGGCCGCGGCGGTATGGGCACGGTGTTTCTCGCCGAACGCGACGACGACGAGTACCGGGCGAGGGTCGCGATCAAACTCGTACGGCCAGGGATGGACACCGAGTTCATCCTCGCCCGCTTCCGCCGCGAGCGGCAGACACTGGCCCGGCTCCAGCACCCGAACATCAGCCGCCTGCTCGATGGCGGGACGACCGACGATGGTCTCCCGTACATCGTGATGGAATACATCGACGGTCCATGGATCACGAGGTATGCCGCGCAGCACGCGCTGGCAGTCGAGACCCGCCTGCGCCTCTTTCTGGCGGTCTGCTCCGCGGTCGATTACGCGCACCGCAACTTCATCGTCCACCGCGACCTGAAGCCAGGCAACATCCTGGTCGACACCCGAGGGGTGCCCAAGCTGCTCGACTTCGGCATCTGCAAGCTGCTCGTCGAAGCTGGCAATGCCGCCACTGACACGGTCGCGGCGTTGTTGACGCCGCGTTATGCCAGTCCCGAGCAGATTCGGGGGGAGGCCGCGACGCCTTCTTCGGACATCTACTCGCTCGGCGCAGTGCTCTACGAATTACTCACTGGAACGGGTCCGCGGCGATTCGAGAACCTGACCGCGCTGGCGATCCAGCGAGCTCTCGAGACACCGATTGTGCGGCCGAGCGCGGCAGTCGACGAGCCGCGACTCGCACGCCAGCTGACCGGCGACCTGGACAACATTGTGTCGCGGGCTCTCGACGCCTCGCCTGGACGGCGGTACGACTCAGCCGCACAGCTTGCAGACGACGTTCGACGGCACCTGCTGCACGAGCCGGTCACGGCCAGGCCGCAGACGCTTGCCTATCGTGCCTACACCTTCGTGCGCCGTCATCGAGGTGCAGTGGCGGCAGCCGCGGCCGTGGGGGGCAGTGTGATGGCAGCCGCCGCCGTGGCCCTGTACGAGGCGCGACGTGCCGATGCGCGAGTCGGGCACATCCGCTCGCTCGCGTCCACGCTCGTGCTCGACGGTCACGAGGCGCTGCAGGCGATCGACCGCGCGATTGCACGAGTGTCGATACCGGCCGTCGCGAACAATCGCGAGTTGCGGCTCGCGCTCGCTGACGGATACATGGATTCCAGCAACGCGAAACGACACCTTGGTGACGTTCGCGGGGCGTGCGCAGCCGCCGCCGAGTCGCTGCGGCTGTACTTCGAAGCCGCTGGTGCTGGCTGGTCGACGCCGGTCGTGCTGAGCGGGGTGGCCAACATGCCTGCCAGCATCGGTGCGAGCGAGAAGCGCCGTGCACACCTGAGACCTGGGCACGCCCATTTTCACGATGCCGCAGCGATGCCGGAGAGGTTCACTGCCGCCGAGCCGCGGGATGCCGGCATGGAGCGAGCGCTGATGCTGGCATACGGGCAGATCGGCGACGTGCTCGGTAAGCCCGGCATTCAGAAGCTCGGCCAACGGCGTCAAGCGCTTCGGGCATACGGGCAAGCCGCGGACGTCGCAAGACGATTGTATGAGCTGGACCGCTCGGATAGACGCGCGGCCGCCGACTACAGCAACGCCCTGAACCGCGTCGACACCGCGATGGATGGCAACGACTGCACGCAGAAGCTTGCGGTTCAACGCGAAAGGCTCCGCATGCTCGACGAGCTCGGCCGGCGTAGCCCGCATGACATGACACTCCGGACGGATCGGGCGATCGCGCACCTCGATGTCGGGAACACATTGACTGCCGCAGGCGAGGTCGACAATGCCCACCTCGCCTATCTGAATTCGGCAGCGATTGCCGAACCGTCCCTGGCACACGGGGACGCCACCCTGCTCGTGATGTTCATACGGGCCAACCAGCGGCTCGCGCTGAACGCCGTCGCCAGGGGCCGGCGCGCCGACGCGCTGGCGTTCGCTGTATGCGCGCTTGATGCGGGAGACAGTTCGTCGGCCGACGCGCGGATGCTGCGAGCCGGCCAGCGGGGCGTGTCGGCGATGGGCTTGACCTATGCGGCATTGATGCGCAGCCAGGTGGGTGAACCCGGGGACCGCCAGAACGCCCTCCGCTGGCTGCGCGAGGCTGCCCAGGGGTGGCAGAAGGCTCAGCCCGGCACCTCGGTCGAGGCGCCCGATCGGCGCGAGATGCGCGAGATCGAGGCAGCGCTCGCCCAAATTGAAGGCGCGGTGATCGAATGACGCATCGGATTTCGCCCGACAAGGTGATGATCACACGCACCCAGCGCGACCTGGTCAGGCAGAGCCTCGATCGACTCACCGTCGACGCCGTTCCCGTGACGCTGCTGCTCTATGGCAAGCTCTTCGAGCTGGACCCCTCCGCCCGCCGCTTGTTCCACAACGATCTCGCTGTCCAAGGCCGCAAGTTGATGGACACGCTCGACGCGGTCGCAAGCTCGCTCGACAACCTCGAGTCGCTGCGGCCCCGTCTGCTTCAGCTCGGACGACGCCATGCCGATTACGGAGTCGGTCCGGCCGACTACGACAGGTTGATCACGGCGCTGCTCTGGGCATTTGCGCAGGCGCTCGGTCCTGATTTCGACAAACCCACCCGCGAGGCCTGGCGGGTGGCCCTGTCCGCCGTTGCCGCCGTGATGCAGGAGGGAACTGCGGCAGGTGGATGATCGCGTCCGACCGGCTGCCCCAGCATATCCAGGACCTGCAGCGATCAGCGTCGACCCTGACTAGAACGGCGCACGCTGCCGCAGCGGACAGGAGTCGAGGCCGCTCCGGGCTCGCCGTTCGTCTCGAAAGATGTGCCAGCAGATGATGCGCGCATGGATAGCGCTCGCCGTCCTCGCGGCAATCACTCAGCGCACCGCGACGCCGACCGACGCGTGGGCGCGGGTCGCCGCGTTGCACGCTCCACTGGGCCGCCGGCAGCAACGCCACCGCGACGCGACTCCAGCCGTGAGTCACAGGTCGAGCAGGACGCGGGCAAAGACGCGGGACTTCTGCGTCCGAGATCAGCACGATGGTGTCAAATGGTGCTCGCCTGCAAGCGCCACTCGCGACCAACCTGGTGAGACGGGCCTCCTTCCATTGCCGCCGCCCGAGCGTTCCCACCTCGGTGATCCAGGCTCACGGAATCGCGCACGCGCACCTTCGGCCGACCACCGCGCAGCAGGTGCACGGCGTGCCGGCCAGCCATGGCCGTGCGCCGCGTGAGACTCAATGACGATCGGGCCCCGCGGAATGCGACACCATGCCGTGGCACGCGCCGCAGGTCGCCAGCACCTTGCCGTAGACGACCTCACGATCGCGGCTGCCCTGTGCCTGGGCCGCCTGCCCCGCCAACTCCGCCAGCTGCGCCTCAGCGGCGGCCAACTCCTTGCGGAACTTGCGCGGTGCATCGGCGGAATCGAGCTTCTGCGTTGCGAACGTCTTCACCCCTTCAGTCCAAGCTGAGTCGGACGGTGCAACCAGGCCTTCGACGAGCGCGTCGGAACCGTGCTGGTGCAGCAGCATGTGCCCGACGATCCCGCCCACCTTGATGTCCGTGTTCAGGGGGGGCATCGCCCGCACCTGCATCGCACGGTGGCACTGGCCGCACGTGCCGAGGATTGCGGCCGTGATCCGCGCCGCTTCCAGCAGTGTGGTCGCCGCTGAGGCCTGCGTCGCCATGCGGGTCATCGCTCCCTGGAAGGCTTGCGCACGCGCAGGCATCGGCACCGTCGCGCTGTGCTGCTGCAGGCGCGTCGCCTCGAGTCGCGCCGTCTCCAGGTCGCCGCGAGCCACGGCATCGTGCAGCAGCATCGCCTGGTAGAAGTGGGCACGCATGTACGCAGCGCGAAGCGGATTGTGTCGCTCGGGTGATTGGGGCCGGACCTGCGCCGTGAGGGACGCCCACGCCAGGAGCGGCGCGGCGAACATCGTCAACCACTGGATGCGTCGACCAGAAAGCAAGCGGTGCATATGGGTGCCTCCGCGCGATCATGGTGCATAGCGTGTGCCACGGCAGCAGGCGCCGCGGCACCATCTGCACCCGCCACGACGCCGTCATCTGGCGATGCCAGGAGACCCTCACGAGCTGGCCGATGATTTTATCACGCTGCCGAGGATTAGTCCGCACCGATGGCGAGCCGGCATCGTCGGTGTCCGTGCAGCGGCGCGACGCAGGCCCCTGCCCTACTTCCCCTCCCGAACCACCCGCCTTCCGCGGCAGCGCGTGGGGGACGTCTGGGGGCGTTCCGGTGTGGCGTCGCCTTCACCACGACCACGACAGGCGCGGCGAACGGCGGTGCGGCGACATTTAGAACGCGCTGGTTCGCAGGGTCCTTTACGGCCCGCCCGCGGCGAAGTCTGGCGGACCTGAAAGCTGCCACCTGGAACCAACTCGTCACGTGGTTGCGCCAGCTCGCCGTTTGCCGCGAGGCGGTATCACACATTCGCCCGACGCACTTCCGGCCGGCACCGGTTTGACTTTTCGACCGTCCCTGTCAAAGTGGCCCATCAATGAGACTCGCGAACTGGTTACGCGCTCTCGTCGCGCTGACCGCGATCGTCGCCCCAGGGCGCGCAGAGGCCCAGGGCGTAAGGCTGCGGTACGGTGTGGCCTCGTTCGGTGAGGTCGAGCCCTTGCGTGATGCCGCCACGATTGCCGCGTGCGGATACGACTACATCGAGCCCGGACTCGCGAAAACGCTTGCCCTGCCCGACCCGGACCGGCAAGAGCAGTTGCGTCGACTGTCAGCAACCGGGCTCCGCGTCGAGACGATGAACTGGTTCCTGCCCGGTGCCGACATCAAGCTGACCGGACCCACCGCCGATCAGGCGCGCGTCAACGACTTTCTGGAGCGCTCCCTTGCGCTGGCCGAGCAGCTGGGCGTCAAGGTCATCGTCTTCGGTAGCCCGGGCGCCCGCTCGTTTCCGGAGGGATTCCCGCGCGAGCGGGCGTGGGATCAGCTGAAGGCGTTCCTGCGCACGGCAGGTGACATCATCGAGGCGCGCCGCTACGGCATGGTCATCGGCATCGAGCCGCTCCGCAAGCCCGAGAGCAACATCGTCAACACCGTTGCCGAAGCCGCCCGCCTGGCGCGTGAGGTGAATCACCCGAAGGTCCGGATCATCGTCGATTTCTATCACCTGACGTTCGAGAACGAGGATCCAGACGCGATCCTCGACGCGAAGGATCTGATCGTGCACCTGCAGATCGCCGAACCGTCGGCGCGCGGCTTCCCCAGGCAGGAAGCTGGTGAGGCCCGCTATCGCCGGTTCTTCGACAACCTGCTGAAGATTGGCTACCAAGGGCGCCTCAGCATCGAGGCCAATTCATCTGACGTGGCCGGTGACTGCGGGCCAGCGCTGAAGTTCCTGAAGGAGATGGCTGCCGCCGCGCGGTAGCACCCCTGGCTGGGACAGGGAGGGCGAACGGTCGTGCACGGCTACGTCCGTTGCAAGACGAGGTTGACGCCGGCCGACAGGCGCTCCCACTTCGCGACTTCGCCTCGAGCTGCTTACGACCCGCCTTCGTCAGCGCGTAGAAGCGGGCGCGGCGGTTGTTCTCCGATGCGCCCCATTCGGCCGTGATCCAGCCCTGGTGTTCGAGCCGGTGGAGCGCGGGATAGAGCGAGCCCTGTTGGACCCTCAGCAGGTCATCGGAAATCTGCTGGATGCGCTGCGCGATTGCCCAGCCATGCAAGGGTTCGAGGGCGATCGTTCGCATGATCAACAGGTCGAGAGTGCCTTGCAGGACGTCCGTCTGGTCGCTCACAGTGCTCCCCGCATCACGGCGCGATGAAACGTGAACCTATCGGCTGGGCATCCTGCTCGCCAAAGAGCGCGCAACGTAGGAGTGTCCTCACCGGCGCCTCGTCGACCAACGCGTGGTCGCGATTGGCTACTTCGGCCGGCTGACACCCTCGGATGTATCGACCGAGTACTTGCGATAGCCGGAAAACTCTGAGGTGCCGCCGCGCCGCAGCGTGACGAGCAGGCCCACCCGTGCGCTGCCGTTATAACTGACAACGGCAGGCAGCCAGAGCTCGCCATTGACCTTTCGGCGCAGGAACGACAGTCGGGCACCCTTGTGCAGCCTGGCCAGCCCACCCAGGCCCAGCCTCAGGTTGTCGATCGCCTCGGCCTCCAGTTTCACCAACTCGTGATCGTTCTCGCTGACCCAGGCGCGCACGCTGAAGTGCCGCATCTGTTCGCCCGCGCGGGTCTTTGGTTTCGTATCTCGCCTGGGCGTCAGTAAGAATGCGATCGTGTCGTGCTCTTCGACCCCGCTCGCGTCCGATCATCCGGACCTCGAAGACGTTGTCGATGTCGCCTACCGCCTCGTCGCGCTCACGACGAGCCTTCTCAAGCGCACGCTCTTGCCGCGCCAGCTCTTTCGATGAGTCCCGGGCCAGCCGCTGGACCATCTCGTTGGCCTTCTGCTGGCGCTCCCGATCCTCCCTGGCCAATTCTTCCGGTGGCACCGGCCGGCCATCCTCGGCGATGAGCCGCTCCCAGCGCTCCTCGCCGGGAAGGCCGGGATAGCTCTCGACAACCTTGACCGATTCCTCGCGGGTACGCCCGCCCTTGTCGAGCTTCAGCGCACGTCGCGTCTCCACGTACACATAGTTGCTCTGACGCGTGCTGTCGCTCTGGAGGTGTCTGCGCGTTTCAATGAGGAAGGATTCCTGATTGGGCAGAGGCTGATTCTGTGCGCCCAACGTGGAGCCGGCGACGAGCAACCCGAGAGCGACCAGGGGCGTCATTCTCTTTGTTCGGTCGGCGCCGACGATGGTCATCATTGTCCTCCGTCGGCAGGTCGCCGTGATCGCTCTGGACGCTCACGATGCCCTCTCTTGTAGATTAGCCTATGGAGTAGGCGGAGCCGTCGCCGAGAAGTTCATTCTCGCGCCCACACTCAGGGAAGCTCGGCGCATGATCGCTTCGGCAATCATCGTCTGCATCTCGGGTCTGTCCCAGTTGGCTTCGACGTGGCCGAGCGTGGAGTAGAACACGCGTCCCTGGCCGTACATCCTGGCCCACGTGACCGCGAAGTCGGCGTCCGTGCGATACACGCGCGGGTTGTTGAGGTCCAGCTTCGACGGATCGAGGCGCACCAGGACACGCGTCGTCGTTCTCGAGAAATTCTTGATCTGATAGATCTCGTCGCTGATCGTGAACGCCGATGGCCATTGCTTCACGCCGGGGAACGCCGGGTCTTCGACGATGACGGGCGCGTCGAACGTGCCCCACGGGTGCTCGTCGAAGTAGCCGCCGATCAGCTGGTCTCCGTCGCAGCTCCCTTGATGGATCGTGTCGCGCTGGACGCCCACAGACGCGCCCGACTTCGTCTCAGAACGACACGGGATATCGTTCCGGTTCGCCCACGACGGGGAAAATGTATGCCTCGTCAATCGAGAGGTTGCGGATCTTCTCTTCGAGGGCGCCAAAGAAGATCAAGTTGTCGCCGCGCTCGATCGGGGACCGCTCGGACTGCCGGGCTGTCTCCACCATCAATGCCTGATGGCCGGTCTCATCGAGAGCGAGTCCGATGCCGCGGGCAACCGAACAATCGTCAGAATCATTGATGAGATCGACGACGGTGCGGCTCGCGTATCCGGCGCTCCGAAATGCCGCCTTGACGTTCGGATCTTTCTCGATGCGACCGAGAAACCCGATGGCTCCAGGGTTGTGCCGGGGTGAGAGATCGGCCGCCAGCCAGTGGCCAAGGAGCCGGATTCGAACGACGCATTTGCCGGTCAACACCGCAGTCCTTGCGACTGGCGCCGGTGTGGGATTCCCGGCGGCGACTGCCCGCGTGTGGCGCTGGCGTTGAAAGTAGTACGCAGCCTCATTAATGGTCGCCTGACCCTGCACCGAACAATAGAGGCCGCCTCGTCCTGCGGGGACGGACGGCTGCGCGTTCCCAGTCCAACGGTTGTCATCACTGGACTTGCGCGGGATCACCAGTGCGCGGTCGGCATGGTCGCGTCGGAAAACATGCCGATGGGTGTCCACGACGAAATGGCCCTGCGGAAACGACCGGAATACCGGGGTCATGTGCATGAACGGCGTCGTCGGAGCTTCCCGCCCGATCTTGAGGGTGGCCTTGTAGACGGCGTCCAGAACGGCGAACGATTTGACAGCAGGCATCCATTCTCCACGCAGCCTCCGCTGGTGCTTGCGGTGCGCGCCACATCCAAAACGTCCTGTTCGTTCAGAACGGACAGTTCGGTCCACTCAGCGATCGGCGTCGACACTCCAACGTTGCGTCCGCGGGCTGTCACCGGTGCGTTGGACGAGGTCGCGTCGTTCACTCACCGCCCGCCCGCAAGGCGTCTGGCGCCCGCGCGAAGTGGAGAGCGCGCCAGCACACGCTGGGCACGACTGCACGCGGCCAGCGTCGGCGTTGCGGCCGGGCGCTCGCAGTGACCGCACAGTTGGGGCCGCGTGCGTGGTTGTTCCGCGAGTCGAGCCGCCAAGGATCCGCCTGAGATCGTGTAGTGTGAGCGCGCTCATGACTCACCTGCCGCAGTGCTTCTCGGCGCTATCGCTGCTTCTTTGCGTCCCCGCCATTGCCTTGGCCCAGCCGCGTGAAGGCCTGCTCACCGGCGCGCCCGATCCGACGGCGGTCGCCACGAAGAACCAGGCAGGGGAGACCGTCTACTACGTCGCCGCCACGGGCCGTGGCGTGCAGTTGCTCAGGAGCACCGATCTCGTGCGATGGGAACCCGCCGGCCGCGTATTCGAGCAAGCCGTCCCCGATTGGGCACAACGTGAGGTACCGGGCACGCAGGGTATCTGGGCTCCCGACCTCAGCTACCACGATGGCCTGTACTACCTGTATTACAGCGTCTCGACATTCGGCAGTCAGCGGTCGGTGATCGGTTTGGCCGTGAACCGGACGCTCGACTCCGCGAGTCCCGACTACAAGTGGCAGGACCGCGGCAAGGTGCTCGAGTCGTCCGCGGACACCTCGGACTTCAACGCCATCGATCCCGCGCTCCTGGTCGACGAACAGGACCGATGGCTGCTGTTCTGGGGATCGCATTGGTCGGGACTCAAGATGGTGGAGGTCGATCCCGCGACAGGCAAGCCCAGGCCTGGTGCCAAGGTCCAGCCCGTCGCCGCCCGTCCCGATACGAAGTCTCACGCGATCGAGGCCCCCTTCGTGATCTTTCACGGCGGCTACTACTACCTGTTCGTGTCGTGGGATGGCTGCTGCGATGGCGCCAAGAGCACGTACAAAGTCACGGTGGGCCGCAGCCGCACGGCGACCGGGCCGTACGTCGATGCTGCGGGCAAGCCCATGCTCGAGGGAGGCGGCACGCTGGTGCTCCAGAGCGACGAGCGCTGGCGCGGGCCCGGACACAACGGCGTCGTCACCAGCGGTGCACTCCAGTACATGGTCCACCACACCTACGACATGCAGAACCTGGAGGCCCAGCGGATCCTGCAGGTGCGCCCGCTTACGTGGACCGGCGACGGCTGGCCAAGGGTCGGCCAGCCGGTGGCACAGCCGTAATGGCGGTATGACGTTAGTCGTCGAGAACGAAGGTGACCATCATGTTGACCTGGTATTCCACGACCTTGCCGCTGTCACAGCGCACGTGCTGCTCCTTGATCCAGGCACCTCGGACATTGCGTAGCGTTTTCGATGCCCGGGCAATTCCCAGCTGAATCGCGTCTTCGAAGCTCTTCAATGACGTGGCGCTGATTTCCGACACCTTGGCGACTGACATTCCGCCCTCCTCCAGACTGGGTCGGTCGATGGATTTCGACCGGCTGCACGCCAACATATCAGTGATGATCGGCGAGCGCCCACCCGTCCCTGGCCCATCGGTGCTTCCAGGGACGACCAATCGCCGGCTAGACCCCTGGAATCGCCATGTGTGTGAACACCTCGACGCGTTTGCTGCGGAGCGTGCCGGGCTTGTACTTCTGCGTCCAGCTGTCGTCCTCAGCCAGGAAGAGGCTCGCGTCCTGATTGGCGTTGGGGCGGTTGCGCAGCACGAGCTCCATCACGGCTCGGAAGTAGTAGTGATTGAACAGCCGGTTGAACTCGGTGAAGTAGATGTCGGCCACGCGCAGATCACCGCGGATCAGGATCATGTTCTCGTCGTTGTCGTTCGTGGACGCATCGCTGAAGTTCGCCGAACCCGTGACGACAATCGGATCCGCGCCAAGCGGATCGCGGAGCAGGAATTTCGAGTGGATGTAGACCACGTGCGAGTTCAAGCTCAGGGCACGCGCGTTGGTTTCCCGCGCCCATTGGTACACAGGATTCCTGATGAAGGCCCCGAAGGCCTGATAGATGTTGTTCGCGGCCTTGAGGCGCACGAATTCTGACGTGCTCTGCGGATTCGGCACGTCCTCCTTCTCGAGCAGCAGGAAGAGGAGCGGGCTCTTGATGGTGTTGTCTTTCAGGGCGTCCTTGAACTTCCTGTTCACACCGAACGCGAGCGTGACGGCCGAGAACCTCTCGGCGGCGTCGACGAGCTCGATGTAGTTCTTCAGCACGGCGCTGCCGCGGCGTGGACTGAACACCGGCGTGACGCCGCTGGGAATACCGGCGAGCGACGTCGGCACGGGCGCCAGTCCTTCGACCCGATCCAGGAGCTCGGCATTCTTCGCCTTGCCGGCCGCCGACGCCCCACTTACGCCTTTCGGTGCGCCGAGATCCTCGCTCATGACATCCCAGTACGCCAGGTACTGCCTGGCGACGTCCTGGTTCCGGATCCAGTGGCCGACGTTGGTCTGACCCGAAATGCCCCCCAGCGAGAGGTTCGTGGAGCCCGTCCACACCTCGGTGGCCGTCGAGCCGGGGCCTTTCACGAGCACCATGAACTTGTTGTGCGAGATGACATTTGGCCTCGCCTCGCGCAGCACGATGCTCGTCTTGGGCAGCTCTGCTTTCTTGATCGTCGCGAGATTGTCCTGCCGCGGAAACGGCGCGACAGCCGGGTTCCCGTCCCTGGCCGGCAGGCCGTTGTCCTTGCCGTCACAGATGATCTGCACGTCGACGCCCCGGTCGATCGCCTTCTTGAGCTCTTGCGCGACCGGCAGATACCGGAACTCGTAGAAGCAGCAGCGCAACGCGTCGCCAGCCTGCGCGGCGCGGATGAACCTGAGAATCGCTTCGTCGAGCTCGCGCGTGAGCCATTGGAAGGCCCGCTCCTGTTCCTCCCTGCTCAAGGTCGGGTCATCCGGCTTCTTGTTGCCGAACTGCCGGACATAGGCCTGGCTGCTCGCCACGCCGCGATTGAAGAAGATGTCGTGCTCGTTCGTGCTGAAAAGCGGCTCGGTATGCACCGTGATGGAAATTGGCGTCGCGCTGCGGTCGATGTTCTTCGGCTTGCCCCGCAATGGATAAAACGTATACGTGTAGTCGCGATCCGGCTTCGCGGTGAAATCGTCCCACACGAGACTCTGCACCGGGTGCTGGAATGTGCTCACCTTCAAGGTCTCGTCAGGCTGGGGCACGAGCGACTTGAAGACCTTGAACCCGAACATGAAGAACCGCTCGTTCTCGGTTGGATCCGCGCGCTCGACCGCAAACCCGAGCAGGCCCGCGCGCGCCGGCGCGTCGGCGGCGATCGCGAACGAAATCGTGTTGACGCCGGTCACGGCAAAGACTTGAAAACCATCCACCATTGCTGACTTGCTTCGCATGGGAGCCTCGGATCTCTGGCTGGGGTGCTCGGCCCTTCACGACGATCGACGCCTCGATGCCGGCGATCTCACTGCAACCGTACGAGACGGCTCTCTGACACGCCGTCCACCGTGACGCGCCAAATGAAATAGCCCGGCGGGCGACGCTCTCCAGTGGCGTCGTGTCGATCCCATGTCAGCTCGCGTCGGCCGGCTCTCGGATCGGGCTCGTCGACCAACATCAACACGAAGTCGCCGAACCGATCCCAGATTCTGACGGTCAAGCGCTCCGCCGCCGGCGGCACCGTCACGCCAATGGTCAGAGGACCGACGGCCGAGACAGGCTCCAGCGATTCCAGAAATCGCGGCCGTTCCTCGGCTGCCGCCGCCCGGGGGGCACGCGTGGGCTCGGAGGAGTATTTGTAGACCGTCTCGCCAGAGGCGTAGCCCACCGTGACGGGGCGACCGAAGAAGCGAAAGCGGTTGATGGCCTTCCCGATTTCATTGGCATCCTTCCAGGTGATGCCGCCGTCGCGGGTCTCGCTGCTCGAGAGTCGCTGGAAATTGGCGTCGCCCCACCCGCCGACCCACCCATGCTGCGCGTCGACGAACCCCACGCCCTCCAGGTTGGCGTTGAGCTGTGGGTCGTTGATGGCGTGTCGGGTCCAGGTGAGCCCACCATCCAGCGTCTTCAGAATGGCGCCGGCGTTGAAGTTTTCCAGCGAGACGAACCCGACGCCGTCGTCCAGGAACTGAATCTTCCACCCCCACTCTCCGCGAGGAAACACCCCCTGGATCGCTGCGGCCCGGTCGACCCAGGTCCGCCCGCCATCCTCCGTACGGAGCACCACCGGCCGTACATTGGTTCGCGTCGCTGGTGGTTGATCGGTCTTGCCCCCGACGACCCACCCGGTATCCGGGCTGGTGAAGAACGTATCGATCAGCAGGTCAGCAAACGGCTTCATGTCAATCGCCGTCCATGTCTGACCACCGTCGACGGTCTTGATCACCGCGGGCGGCCTGTTTGGAAAATTCGTTCCCGAGGCGAAGACCACCTGATCGTTCACCACGGACAATCCACAGATGGCCGCCGGTGTTCCCGGTGGCAAGTTGGAAACTGCCGTCCAGTGTCCACCGCCATCGCGAGTCTGGAAGAGCCGCTTGGAAGCGGTCAGCGTGCCCGCCCAGCCGCGCGTGCGAGACGCAAACCCCACGCACCGAAAATAGACGTCTTCGTCGTGCAACTGCTCGACCCACGACGTCCCGCCGTCTTCGGTGTGCACAATCTGGCCATTACTGTTGACGGCCCACCCGATTGCTGGATCTACGAACCAGATGTCGTCAGTGCGCGAACTCGCGCGGGGTGCATTCGTGGCTCGCCAACGCAGTTCGTTGACCACTGGCGGCTCATCCGGACAGCCGTCGTCGATCCATTGCTGAATGAACGCGATGTCTTCTTCCGCCACTGCGGCAAGGCCGGCTGGCATACGACTGAACTCGGCGTCAGGTGGCGGAGTCGGCAGATCGATGCCGAACGGCGACTCTCCTCTGAGCGCCTTGACCAGGTTCGAGTGTTGCCCATCGGAGACGGTCACCAGCGGCAGGTCGAACACCTTCTTCGTGACGAACTGTTCGCGTGTCAAGCCCCGCCAGAACGCACGATGCACGCCGATGTTGACGTTCGGTCCGCCGATCGCCTGATCGAGAATCTGGGTGACGCGGTCGAGTCTGGTCATGTGCCGCTGCTTCCTGTGGTCGCGTCGCCGACCCGACGCCACCGCGAGAACACGGCGTCGCGCATGTGCCCTCCGGACGACGCGCTGAGGAACTCCAGCCGGGGCGCTGAAGTGGGCTCGCACTCACCGCTGGAATGCGCCCGTCGATCTAAACGCTCCGGGCGCTTTCAGCGTACATGGAGGATGGACAGGAGTTGAACGCGTCGTCGCCCGACCTGCCGGGCGACAAACTCCATCGCCGGCTCAGGCGCCGCCGAACTCACGACTGAGGGCGTCAATCACGCTCTCATCAAGGTGTCGTCGTGTGTCGAGCGCAATTGCGCACCGGGTGCGCCAGGACTTTGATGTCGATCGCCCGCAAGGCCGAATGTACTTCGCGACGGACTGCAATGGGACAGCCACGTTCAGAGCCACCAACAGGCGGCGTGCAGCGGATCGTTACTTCGTTGCGGTGGTGATCTTCTTCCCTCGCGGGCCAGTCCACGTCCAGCCATGGATCGACCAGCCAGCGGGATCCTTCTTCAAGACAAACGTCATCTGCGCCTCTTCGCGCATCGCGACGCCCTTCTCCTTGAAGGCATAGGCCGATGGAACGACGACATAGGCCGAGGTGCCGTTGGTTTCGACACGCGTCACCTTGCCGAGCGTCACCTGCTGGTCGGTGATGCCCTTCGCCTTGGCATCGCGATCCAGATCGCCCATCCACGTCTCGAACGCCTTCGCACCACGCCACAGGTAAGGCGCCACTTCGTCGATGATGACGAGGTCGGCTGCCGACGCATGCGTCGCCGCCGCGCCGGCCACATCGCCCTTGTTGAAGGCATCGATGAACCTGGTGACGGGGGCCGCGATCTGAGGATCGATTGGCTGCGCCTGCACCGTCGATCCGACGACGAGGCTGGCGCAGAGCATGATGCCGAGAGTCAGATACCGCATGGGCTCCCTCCTGTGAACTGAAGAGCTGGGCACACGGTACCACGGATGGTGTTCCGCGTAGACCGAGCGACCCCATTGGTCGAGATGGACCTTCGGGGGCCGGGCATCGGTGTGGCGTCACGTCCCGGCGCCACGCTCTCCGGAAGGGCCCGGCCGCCACGTCATTGGATCTTGTCGAGCCCCTCGGTCAGTTCGATCAACGTTCCCCACGGATCGGTGATGAACGCGATGGCTATGCCGAGATCGGGCACCTGACGCACGTTCTCCGGCCTGATCCCCATCGCGTCGAGTTTCTTGAGGAAGGTCGGAAGGTCGTCGATCTCGAAACCCACGTGGTCGACGACACGGCCCTTCGTGCCGACGACAGGAGCAGGCGAGGCGGAAAAGTTCAGCGAGACGCCTGGCAAGGCTGCCGTCAGGAACCGCGCGCCTGGCGCTGGCGCACCCGCGCGTGCGCCGAACACCTTGACGTACCAGGCCTGCATCTCGTCTCTCTCCGGTCCGAAGAAGTGCACATGCTGGAGCATCGCCGGCGCCTTCTGGTCCGCGATCTGCACGAGTTCCACCTTGAGATCGTCCGGGCCCAGTACGAATGCGATCGGACGTCCACCTGCCGGGCTTCTCGTGATGTCGTCGCTCACCGCCCAGTCAGCCGGCACCGAGTCGCGCGTGATCATTCGGTAACCGCCGGCCTTCAGCTTGTCGATCACCGGTCGGAGGTCCGGCACCGCCAGGCCGAGGTGATCGGCTGTCGTCCCGATCGAGCCGCCTGTCGGCGCCTGCTCGCGGAGGAAGACCAACACGTTGGGGAACTTGACGATCTGGCGGCCACCAATGGTGATCGGAACACCGCCCAGCGTGTCGACCCAGAACGTCGAGTGCGCTGCAATGCTCGTCGCGTTGACGTGATGATGACCGTAGACGACGGGGCCCTCCTTGGCCGCAGACAGCTGTGCCGACGACGGAGCGGCGAGCAGGAGCAACACGAAGAGGAACGCCAGTGCCGAGCCTGAGCGCATGGAGGTCGCAGTGTACCGCAGGGGACTGATCCATACAGAAGGTAGGGCCGGCTCTCCGAGCCCGGCCGCTTCGTGGACGCGTACGTATCCTGACCAGATCAGTAGGACCTGAATCCCGCGCGCTGGAGCGCGCGGCGCACGTTCACGTTGCGCATGAAGGTCTCCCACACAAAGCCGGTCCGCAGATTTTCGGCCATCACGAGCGTGATGCCGGTGTCGATACCGACGACGTCGGGGTCATACCAGTCGGTCATCGGGTTGAACGCGTTGACGAAACCGTAGCGGCTCCAGGCGCGGGAATATCGCGTGCGAATCGTGCGCAGCACACGCAGGGTTTCCTTCGGCATGAACGGCAACGAACCGGTCGTGGCGCTCGGCACGACCGACCCGTCGAGCGGCCCGACCTCTGGCGGACCGCCCCAGGCGACGTAGCCGTGCTCCGAGTCCGAGGCAGTGATTCCCCAGAGATCGTCGCTGAAATGCGGGAACCGCTCAGCCAGCTCCAGGCAGAACCGGCGATGGACCTCGGTGGCCGTCGCCGAGTTGCGAAAGTAGTCGCCGTAACGGTCGCGGCGGCCGCGAAAGTCGAACCAGGCCTGCGAGTACTGGTGGACGAAGAGTGGCGCGAACGAGCCGATGTAGCGTAACCCGTCGTACTCGAAGATCGTCCGCTTCCACGCATGCCAGGTCTCGACCGGCAGCGGGAACGTCGAGGACCCGAGACCGAGCAGGTACATCATCATCAGCTCGCTGTAGACGTCCCATCGATACTGAAGGAAGCCGACCTCGGGTCGCCAGCCGTGCGGCAGGAACGCCGTGTCGGCCGAGAGCCATGTCCAGTCCACCCGGTCGAAGATCCGCGCCGCCAGCTCCGCCGCCGCCGAGTCGCGGAAGTACTCGCCGCACGTGAGGACGCCGCACAGCAGGATCGCCGTGTCAATCGACGAAATCTCCGAATCCCAGATGCGCGCGCCGGTATGCACGTCGGCCCAGTGGTAGAAGAAGCCACGGTGCGTGGGCATGCTCCCGTCGAGGAACTGGAGCGCGGCAATGGCGCGGTCGCGCGCCTCCTCCATCGGCACATACTGTCGACGCGCGCCGATGCAGATGGCCGTCAGGCCGAACCCCGTCGCGGCGATGCTCGCCGCCGTTCGCGAATCGCTGGCGGCACGGACGCTGAAGCGATCGCGAACGAGTCCCGTGGCGGGGTCGGTCTGCTCCCAGAAGAAGTCGAAGGTGGCGCGCTGAATCTCGTCGAGCAGCCCCTCGCCCTCGGCCGCGGACGCCGCCGCCCCCTTCGATGCCTGCTGGGCGCGAGCGGCCCGGAAACCGGCGGCAGCCAGCGCCAGGCCCCCTCCGAGCCCTGTGAGAACGTGGCGACGACGGATGGATGGGGTTCGCGAGGGCATCAGCTGTACCGTCGACCGACAGAGGACGAGGTCGACGAGTATATGCGTCCGCCTTCTACCACAACGTCACTAAAATAGGGCGGCAGCGCCATGAGACACGCGAAGCGGCTCGCAGTAAGCGGGGTCATCGCCATCGCCATGACGATGGCGGTATTGGCGCTGATCAAGTGGCGCCGGCCTGAGGGCTTGCGGCTGGTGACCGGCGCGGTCCTGACCGCCGATACCAATCCCCAGCGTCAGCGGCCTGTTGCCCAGGCCCGCGTCAGTGCCCTCGCCGGTGCCTCGTCAGCTTCCGGCAGGACCGACGAATCGGGCCTGTTCCGCCTCACCCTGGATCCCCCAGTGCCGCGGGAGCAGTCCATCACGCTGAAGGTCGAACACCCGCAGTACCACCCGTTCGACGCGAGCAACCTGGTCGCGAACCAGCTTCACCTCGTCCGCCTGCGACCGATGCTCGCGGCGTACGAACGAGCGAACGAGAAGCCGGAGGTCGCAATCGCGAACGTTCGGGTGCGATACACCTCCAAGGCCGAGGCCACCATCGAGATCGCCAGTGCCGCCCGGACCTTCGAGTTCGCCAACACGGCCAACGTGCCGTGCGCCGGTCAGGCGCCCTGCTCTCCGGACGGGCGTTGGAAGGCGACGCTCGGAAGTTTCTCGCTCGAGGCGGGCCCGGACCGTCAGTTCCAGAACGTGCGTGTGTCGTGCCTGGCGGGCCCGTGCCCGTTCACGCGGGTGGCAGCCGACAACTTCTCGCGCGGCGGCCAGATGATTCGGGGATCGGTCCTGAACTGGTCCGACTCGGTGACCTATCTCGTGGAGGCCGAAGTCGCCCAGCACATCGTCAGTGACCTGGTCCGGCACGCGTATCCGGTAATCTTCGAGCGGTTCATGAACTTCACGCTGCCGCCCGGCGCGCAGGGGCCCAGCATCGAGGCAGAGGTCAAAGGCGAGGGGATCATCTTCCCGCTCGGCCCGATGCTGCGACTCTCGTGGGCGACGTGCCGTCTCGATGCCCGCGCTGACGGCACACGTATGTATCGCTGCGAGCTGAAACCAGGATTCACGTTTCAGCCCTAGCAGCCCGTGGTGAAAGTATCTCCTGAGTCGTTCCGAGGGATCGACACGATCGATCGCGCTCGATAGACTGGCTGCGCATGGCCATGGGCACCCGCCAGGATGAACAACCGCTGCTGTGGATCGCGACGTCGGACCTGCCAACGGCACCTGGGCATCCGTTCTACGCGCGGTTGAATACAGTGCTCGACGCGGCCGGCTTCGACGCGTTCGTCGAGGCGGAATGCCGTCGGTTCTACGCGGCGGTGATGGGACGCCCTGGGCTGGCGCCGGGTCGGTACTTCCGGCTGCTCCTGCTCGGGTACTTCGAGGGCCTCGGCTCCGAGCGCGGCATTGCCTGGCGTGCCGCCGATTCGCTGGCCATCCGTCGCTTCCTGCATCTGGGGCTCGAGGACGGCACGCCGGATCATTCGACGATCTCCCGCACGCGGCGGCTGATCGACATCGAGACCCATCGAGCCGTCTTCACGTGGGTGCAGACGCAGTTGGTGGCGCACGGGCTGCTGCGCGGCCAGACCGTGGCGGTCGATGCGACGACACTCGAGGCCAATGCCGCCATGCGCAGCATCGTGCGGCGCGACACGGGCGAGACCTACCAGGCCTACCTGACGCAACTCGCCGAGGCCTCCGGCATCACGACGCCCACGCGGGAGGCCCTGGCGCGCTTCGACCGGCGTCGCAAGAAGAAGAGCTCCAACCAGGAGTGGACGCACCCGGTCGATCCCGACGCGAAGATCACCAAGATGAAGAACGGGCGGACGCACCTCGCGCACAAGGCCGAGCACGCCGTCGATGTCGACAGCGGGGCGGTCGTCTCCGTGCGCGTGGACGGCGCCGACGTCGGCGACACCACCACGGTGATCGAGACCGTCGTCGACGCGACGGAGCAATTGGAACGGGCCGGCGCGCCGCACCGGCTGGAGGAGCTGATCGCCGACAAGGGCTACCACAGCAATCGGACCCTCATCGACCTGCACGCGCTCGACGTCCGTCCGTACATCGCCGAACCGGACCGCGGGCGCCGGCAATGGCGGGACCTTCCCGAAGCGAAAGCGCTCGTCTACGCGAATCGCCGACGCCTGCATGGCGCGCGTGGCGGACGACTCCGCCGGCAGCGCGCCGAGTACGTCGAACGCTCGTTCGCGCACCTCTACGAGACCGGCGCGATGCGCCGCACGCATCTGCGCGGGCATCAGAACATCCTCAAGCGGCTCCTGGTGCATGCGGGCGCCTTCAATCTTGGCCTGATCCTGCGACAACTGACCGGCTGGGGCACGCCGCGAGGCCTCCGGAGCCGCCTCGGTGCGCTCACGCGCCTCATCACGCGCTATCTCGGCCTGCTCGCCCCGCGCTGGGCCGACCTGCCGGGCACCACACCCTTGTCGGTGCCCGTGTCGACCTACACCACCGACGACCTCGGCGGTGCGCTACCGGCGTGAGTCAGTGACTTGCGCCACGGGCTGCTAGCTGAGCCAGGCAGGCTCGGACACAGATCGCGCAGCGCCGTTGACGACTGGACTCGCTTCGGCGCGGCACGTCAGCCCGCACTCGGAAACTCGATGGATACCGAGAAGCTACTTCGCGAGCGCCGCGGCCGCCGCCTGCTGGAAGGCTCGGCGGATGTCGCTGCCATCGCTGTTGGGCAGGCCAGATCGCTGGATCATGAGGATGTACGCCACGCCCTTCACGGGATCGATCCAGGCCTGCGTGCCCCAGGCGCCGCCGTGGCCGTAGGTCCCCGTCGAGAGCATCGACGCCACGCCGTCGTGTGGGGTTCGCAGGATGCTGGTGGCCAGGCCCCAGCCGTAGTTGGCGCCGCGGTTCCCCCATGCGTCGCTCTGGAAGAATCCGGTCGGCAAGTCGCCGGTGAGGGGAGTCGTCAGAGACCTCATCGAGGCGGCGCTGAGGTAGCGGCGGCCTTCGAGTGTGCCGCCATTGAGCAGCATCCGACAGAAGCGCGCATAGTCGGGTGCTGTCGAGTAGAGCCCACCGTTGCCTTGTGGCGGCCGGTTGCGCGGGCCGTAGTCGCGGCGCGGCGGTACCGCGTCGAGCGCGCCGGTCGCCGCGTTCTTGACGTAGGCGGTGGCCAGCCGCGCGAGCTGTGCGTCGGTCGGGTAGAACGTCGTGTCCTTCATGCCGAGCGGGTCGAAGATCCGCTGCTGCACGAACGCGTCGAACGTCATCGCGCTGATCACCTCGACGATGCGCGACGCGGCGTTGATCCCGCTTTGTGTGTACTGCCACTTCTCGCCGGGCTCGTACTGCATCGGCGTGACGAGCCACAGCTTCTCCAGGTCGGCGAGCGTCCTGGCGTCCTGCGCGGCCGGGCCGGGCGCCTCGCCGAGACCCGACGTATGGGTGAGGATCTGCGTGATCGTGAGGTTGGCGGGCTTGCCGGACGGCGTCTTCAGATCGGCGAACCCTGGCAAGTACTTCGCCACCGGGTCCGAGATCTTCAGCTTGCCTTCGTCCTGGAGCATCAGGATGGCCACGCCCGTGACCGGCTTGGTCATCGAGGCAATCCAGAACAGCGTGTCCGGAGTCATCGGACGCTTCGCCGACAGATCGGCCGACCCGGTGGCGTCCAGATGCAGGACACGATCTTTCGAGACGACGACGGTGACGGCGCCGGCCACTTCCTTGCTGGCCACCATCTCCTGCATGGCTGCGCCGACGCCCGGGAGCGTCTGCGCCTGGGCGGACGCGGTCAAAGTGGCGGCGAGGACCAGGGCGGCGATACGCGTGGGGCTCATGTCGACGACATGTACTCGTCGATCGTCGGGCCGTCAAGGGCCCCTCACTCAGGTTCTGGCTAAACGTGGCGCGCGTGTCCATGCACAGGCACTCACATCCTGTGCGCGAGGAACACTTCCGTCTCGTAGCACATCGTGACCAGACCATCGCGGTCGGCGTAGCGATCGTGCAGGTCAGTGAGCAACGACCTGAGACGAGCGCTCGCCGCGGTGGACTTCGGCACGTAGGACGCGCTGTTGGCGCGGCCGATCAGGCCGGCGAGGTCGAGCTGCTGGGTGTTGGGGAACGTCGTCCGGACTGCCGGAGTGAAGACGCCGCTGCGCGACACGTCGACTGCGTCGAAGGACATGCGCGCGCTGCCGACGTCGCCGCCGACGTCGATGACCGCCTGACCGTAGCCAGCCGTCAGCGCGTCGCTGGTACTTGGCCGGTTCCACATGATGGCCAGGCGTCCGCCCGGCCGGAGGATGCGGGCGAACTCGGTGAGTGCCTCGGCCGGGCGGAACCAGTGGAACGATTGTGCCGACAGGACCAGGTCCACCGCCTGTGGCGCGAGCCCCGTCGCTTCGGCCAGCCCCGCGACCCAGTTCACCTGGAGATGAGGCGCCGCCGCACCGCGCATCGCCACCCCGGGCTCGACGGCCACCACGCGAACGCCTCGATCGCCGAGCAGTCGCGCGGAGATGCCGGTGCCGGCGCCGACGTCCGCAGCGCTCAGGCCATCGGGCGGACCCAACCCTGCGAGGATGTGGTCGATGGCCGAGGCGGGATACGACGGCCGACACCGGACGTAGTCGCTGGCACGGTCGTCGAAGCGGTTGACGCTGTTCATCTGTGGCACGCCCATGACTCTACTCGCGTCGTTCCCGACCGAATAGGACGATGGGAGCTGTGTCCGCCCACAGCCGCTCGGGCTATCGGGGCGCTGCGCGTGGACTGACGTCCGCGTCGACGAGCTTGAGCACCCACTTGATCGCTTCGGCGATCATCGTCTGCATCTCCGGTTTGTCCCAGTTGGCCTCGACGTGGCCGAGCGTCGAGTAGAAGACGCGTCCCTGGCCGTACATCCGCGCCCACGTGACCGCGAAGTCGGCATCCGTGCGATGCACGCGCGGGTTGTCGAGGTCCAGCTTCGACGGATCGAGGCGCATCAAGACCCGCGTCGTCGTTCTCGAGAAATTCCTGATCTGATAGATCTCGTCGCTGATCGTGAACGCCGATGGCCATTGCTTCATGCCGGGGAATGCCGGGTCTTCGATGATGACGGGCGCGTCGAACGTGCCCCACGGGTGCTCGTCGAAGTAGCCGCCGATCAGCTCGCCGTATGCCGGCCACTTCGTGAACGTGATCGTCGCGCTGTGAATGCCGAGGAAGCCCTTGCCGTCGTCGTGAACGAAGGACAGGAAGTCGGCCTGCTGGCTGGCGTCCATCTCGAGAGTGCCGCCCGTGTAGAAGACGACCGCGTCGAAGTCGTTCAGATTCTTCGCGTTGTATTCCAGCTTCTTCTTCGTGAGCGCTTCGGTATCGGTACGGATGACGGTGTCCCACAGGCCGGTCTCCTTGCCGAGGCGCGCCATCGTCACCATCGCATGCGTCACGGCCTCGTGCCGATAGCCCTTTTCCTCGCCGATCACCAGGAGGCGCTTGCGCGGCCCCTGTACCTGCGCGGCGACGGGCGCGGCGACCGAGAGACACACGGCCACACAGATGACTGAGGTGATTCGCAGGAGTGAACGCATACGCAGATCCTCGTCGGTTCGAAGGCGACCGATGCACGGACCTGTCCGCGCGTCGACATCCATTCCGCTGCACTTATAACCGGAAACACCTCCTCCAGTGCCAATGGAACTCGGGGCTGGTTGCCGCCGCGGGTGGACACCTGCCACTTCCCGACAGCCGCCGGGAGGAGGTCACAATTGGTCGGAGGACAAATCAGCGCGATGGCGCCGTGGACGCGTTGCCGAGCGCATCGACGGCGGCGAGCCACTGGTTCGTTCCCGTCTGATGTGCCTCCACGTGGTGCATCGCCTTGCGGTTCCATCCCTGGCCCGATGCCTTGATCAGCGGCGCCTCCACCTTCGTGTCGGCGTAGATCGTCGGGCTGAGCGATGTGATCTTCGAGGCGAACACCTGCAGGCCGTACGTCGGGAAGCAGTCCTGCGCCACTCGGTAGAGCGCGCCGTCCTGCACGAAGGGTCGTCCCCGCAGGCCTGGCGTTGTGGGGGGTCTTTCCCGACAACGGGGCTGGCTGGATGCTCGGCCCATGGCCCTGTCGGATTTGCCGCGACGAACAGCCGCAGGGTGTCGTTGCCCGACGGCGATGTGAACAGATACCACCGTTGCTCGTGTTGCACGATCGTCGGGCTGATGAATGCCTCGGCCGGTTCGCCAGCGAGGAGGTCGCGCACGTATTCCCACTGGTCAGGGAACGATGTCGCTCGATAGAGGCGAATCGTGTGCTCCGTGTAGGACTCAGGGACCATGTAGTAGGCGCCCTGCCAACGGAACACGAAGGGACTCGACAGGACGAACGGCTCCCGAAGGACGGTCTTCCGGAACGTCCAATGCAGGCCGTCGACACTCTCGGCCAGTCCGATGCCGCCCTTGTTCACCGAGAGGTCCTTCGCCGTGAAGAACATGTAGATCCGGCCGTTGGCACTGACCAGGTTCGGGTGAGCCACCGTGTCGATCTTCAGATCGGGCATGTCGGTCACGTGTGCGGCCGTCAACACCGGGTGCGGCACGGAGGCCGGCGGCGTCAACGCGAACGGCGACGACCCTGTGTAGACGCTGATCGTCCAGTGGTCGGCGGCGGGTGGACCGCCAGGCGATTGGGCGCCGCAAGGTGTGGCCAGCAGAGCACATAGGCTGACGGCCATCGTGGTCGCAGTGAGTTCATGCATGCCAACGCCCTCCCTCGAGCAAACGCGGCTCGCGGGCCACGTCCGCCGTGCTGGGCAGCGGCCCAATTGCCTTCACCGACAATGGATAGCGCCGTGCTGTCGACGATGAGACGCCGGCGTCGATAGCCGCCGGAGATCGAGAACCGAACCCGGCCCATCCTCAACTTTACGACCACGTCCGTGAACTATGTGACACACTTCATCAGGTGAGCCGAACCTCGGGCGATGGCTTCCCGGCTGGGGTGGCCAGGGCTTCGGCGTTTTAGACAGACACGGAGGAATACACTATTGAGTCGGAAAGGAAAAATGACGGCGGTGAAACTGCAGCGCGAGCGTGCCGTAGCCGATCGCCGGCGCGAGAAGCAGCAACGACGCTCGGGACCCAAGGAGACGGTTCTCACGGACGTGGGTGTCGATGCAGACCTCGCCGGCATCCGTTTGGGCCCGCAGCCCCCTCAGCCCTGGCAACGTGAGGAGTAGCCCTCCCGCGCACGAACTAGCCGGTGTGGCGCCCGTGGACTGACCTTCAAGCTGTCCACAAGGACCGGACCAGCGTCGTTCCTCAGCGTACCCATCCGTCCCGGTTTTGACGGCCGGGAAGGCGTGGCCGTCATCGAGGGCCAGTTCCTGGGTGCACAGGGCTACCTGAGCGGGACCAAGTATGCGGGAGCGCCTGGATTCTCACGCTTTCGGCCACCAGTCGACTTCCGCGGAACCTTCGCGCCCTTTCTCGAGCCTCGTTGAGGCCGATCGCCATCGCTTGGGCGTGTGACGATGACACGCCGCCAGCGCACACAACCGCGAGGCGATCAGGTTCATACACCCCCGTCGATGCAGCTCGCCTGGGCATCGATCACGGCAGCGTCACGGAACGACCACCGTCGCGCAGTCGGCAGGCTCCATCGTGAGCGTACCGTTGGGCACGAAGTCGCCATCGGAGTCGAACTTCACCGTGCCGACGAAGTCCACGCTGGTAATCCCAGCGATGGTGAAGTCGTTGGTCGAGTCGGCGCTGGAGTGCACCACGAGTCCGAGGCGAACCGAGCCGTCCGAGGCCATCACCGCGCTGCCGTGAAAGGGCGCCACCTTCCGGGCAGTCGTAAAGAAGAGCCCTTGAACGGCGATCGCCCCGCCGGCAGCGAGCGGCTTGACGTCCTTGAAGACGAATGTGTTCGACGGTGACGTACCGGTCAAGTTGACAATACACACGTCCCTGGACTTTGTGGCGGTCGAGGGGCCTGCAGCGTGGGTGGTTGCGATGGTGACGCACATCAGGATGGCTAACGCTTGAATGAAGGTCTTCACAGTCCGTTCCTCCTGGCGGAGGGACCGGAAGCCACCTGGCTTCTCACGCAACTCCGCCATTGAGGACATCGCAATCGGGTCGACGAACACGACATGGCGTCCGCCATGTTTCGAGATCCACGCCGGCACCCCACACGAGCAAGATCGCCGACCGCTTCCAGAATCACGTGCTCCCGTTCCTCCATTGCACCCTGTGCCACGACACGGCGTGCATATAGCCGTCGACCTTCCACCTTCGCCAGGCTGCGCACCGGCCGACTCGTGCACTACAGCTTTCGCAAATACGCTATGAGCGCAGTGCGCTCCTCGAGCGTTGGTCGTCGATCGAAGTGCACACCGTCGGTCGTCGCAAGTGGAGGCACGGGGGCGCCCGGGGCGGTATTGGCCTCCACGAGTTTGAAGAACTCCATGTAGTGGTCAACCACCTCCTCGAGTGTGCCGGCGCTGTTGTTGTGAAAGTACGGCGCGGTCTGTCCGATGCCACGAAGTCCGGGAATGTCGAACTTCTCCCAGTCGTCCAATGGGGCGGCGCCGCCGACGAACCCGGCCAGCAGGGCGCGCCCGGGATCGGAGCTCTCTCTGGACCGCAGAGACCGCGCTCAAACGTGTGCAGTTACGGCGCCGGGGTGAGGCCGTACGGTGAGCGGCCCGAGGTGGATGGTTTCCTCGGCGGGATCGATGGTGACGTCGATCTTCTGCACGCCCATACAAGCCTCCTTTGTGAAGTCAATGGCGCCTACTCAGCGTTCTTCGACCTACAGTGATTGTCCAACCGACACGTCTACGGACGTGGGTGCCAGTTCACAATCAGCCTGATCGGTGTCGGGCCGATGTGGCCGACGACCGTGTTCATGATGAACCGCTGCCCATCGGGAGACACGGCGTACTGGGTACCGACAGGTGTAATGACGCGGCCGACGCGCGTGCCGAAGAGGGGAACGGGTATACCGACAACGACCTGGTCGTCGGCATGCAACTGGATCGGAGCCGCCATCATTCGTCCGTCCAGCGCAATGTAGAACAGTTCGCGTCCATCCGGCCGCCACCGCACCTGAGCACCACCTTTGGTGGACACGCGCACTGCCGTTCCCACACCGGGAAACGGTTGAACATACGTCTCAAACCGCCCGGATCGGTTGGAATGGAACGCGATCTGCGTTCCATCCGGTGAGAACTGGCCGTCTTTCTCATCATGTGGCGTCTGAATCACCGGGAACGGTCTCGCACCTCCGCCCAACGGGAGCGCCCAGAGATCGAACCCGGTCTCCGCACTCCGCCTCCCATACAGCAGGACCCGCCCATCTGGCGACCAGTCGCACGCAAACGTCTCTTCCCGGCCTGGCAGCAGCAGCTCCTCCAGCCCCGCGCCTGTCGTCGGCTTCTGGTACAGGTCGAACCCGCCGTTCCGGGTCGACGTGAACACGATTCGCGCCCCATCCCGGGACCAGAGGGGAAAGATGTCCTCAGCGCCGTGATCCGTGAACCGGCTGAGCAAGCCGCGACGCATCTCCAGCAACCACACATCAGTGTTTCCGTTCACGCGTCTCAGAAACGCCACGGACGCGCCGTCGGGCGAAAGGGACGGGGAAATCACATCCCCACTGTCAGGAGCGCCAACCGTACCGATCTCGTGACCCGACCGGTCGACCCAGGCGAATTGCCGGTCTGCGCTTGCCGATCCTGCGCGAAACGCGACGGTGCCGCCCGCTGTTGCCGAGAGACCCGCTCGCGCGTTCGTGAGCATGCTGCCCATCACGTCGGCGGCCACCGGCACAGGAGTGCCGGTCAGGTTCCACCGGGCCACATCGACTGGCTGCGCATAGAGCGTCGCGCCGCGGACGAACAGGAGGTGATTGGACGCGTACACCGCGGGCGAGTCCGCGTCGAACAGTTTCCGCGCGGTCCACGCATCGAGTTGACCGACGTAGACGCCGCGGACGTCGGCACTCCCTTGCACGAAATACAGAAAATGACGGCCGTGCGGCAGGAAGTCCGGAAACGCGTGACCTGTATGGCCGCGTTCGATCCGGGTCACCGCCGACGGGATGCCTCCGTCGGCGGAGATGCGATGAATGGGACTGGCCGGATTCTGGACCAGAAGAATGACGTCGTCGCCATTCCAGGCACCACCGACGCCGGCTGTTGCGCCCGTCAAGGTCCGCACCAAACCGTCTGCAAGCTCAATGCGCTTGAGCAGTCCCTCTGCATAGAACGCCACGGAACGGCCGTCCGGGGACCAGAACGGCATCGACGCATCGCCAGTCCCCGGGACTGCCCGTGAAACGATCGAGTCAAGCTGACGGAGCCAGAGGTGAGGCTCCCCGTCCAGGGGGGCCACGAAGGCCAGTTTCTGTCCATCAGGCGGACAGCGACAGTGAATTCAGATCGACGGGATCCGATCCCGTCGGTGTGTTGATCTCCGTATCCACTTCGGGAAGTGGCGGCGTCGCGCGGGCCGCCCATATGGCCACCACCACTGCGACGAGTAACAGGACGCTGACGGCGGTGAGCCAGATAAACCGTTCCGCGCGGCGAAGTGGTGGGGTCGCTCGGTACGGAGAGAGCAATTCGCTCCGCGCGGCATCGAACTCGCGACGGGCGTCGCCGATGTCGCGGAGCCGCAATTTCGTGTCCTTCTGCAAGGCGTCGCGGAGCAGCCGCCGAATCGACTCGGGCGTGGGTACGGGCAGGGCGTCCCAGTTGGCCTCACGTTCGAGGATCGCCGCCACCGTATCGGAGGTCGTCTTCCCCGGAAACGGCAGCTGGCCGGTCAACATCTCGTACAGCACACAGCCGAACGCCCAGATATCGGTACGCTTGTCGACCGGCTTGCCCCGCGCCTGCTCCGGGCTCATGTACGCCGCGGTTCCGACGATGAGGCCTTCACGCAGGGCACCGTCCGTGATCGTCGGCAACTGCGAGACGCCCGGACTCGATCCGTCGCTCGCCGCGGCCTTCGCGAGCCCGAAGTCCAGGACCTTCACGACGCCTTCGGGCGTGATCTTGATGTTGGCGGGCTTCAGGTCGCGGTGGATGATCCCTTTCTCATGCGCCGTATCCAACGCATCGGCGATTTGGCCCGCGATCGTCAGCACTTCGGACATCGGCAACGGCCCGCGCTCGATTCGATCCGCGAGCGTCTCACCCTCGACAAGTTCCAGGATGAGCGCACGCACGCCGCCCTCGTCCTCGAGCCCGTAGATCGCGCGATGTGCGGATGATTGAGCAACGCCAGCAGCCGCGCCTCCCGTTCGAAACGAGCCAGCCGATCGGGATCCTTCTGAAACGCGGGCGGCAGAATCTTGATCGCGACGTCTCGTCCGAGCCGGGTGTCGCGCGCGCGGTACACTTCGCCCATACCGCCAATCCCTATCAACTCCCGCAACTCGAACACGCCCAGGCACCGATCGGTGAGCGACAGGCTCGCCGACGACACGAAGCGCGCTGCCACGTCCATGGCGGGAGTGGCCAGAAACCCATCAAGGCCCTCTGACTGATCCAGTAGCGACTGCACGTCGGCCTGCAACGCGGCGTCGTCCGGGCACGCCGCAACCAGCGCCGCCGTGCGCTCGCCCGCGGGACGCGCCAGCACGTCGTGGAAGAGCGCCTCGACCCGGCGCCATCGTTCGGTCGTCATTCTGGCATCACCGACATCGGACTCAGGGCGCTGGACCTGCGCCGCCGGAATGGCCTCGTGGCCCCTGATCCCGCAACTCGCGCAGCAGCCAGGCCTTCGCGACCGTCCAGTCGCGCATGACGGTGTCGACCTACACCTGCAAGACCGAAGCGGTCTCCTCGACAGTCAACCCGCCAAAGAACCGAAGCTCAATCACCCTGGCCTTGCGCTCGTCCACGCCAGCCAACGTCCGCAACGCATCGTCGAGGGCGACGAGGTCCTCGCCACGCTCATCGGTCACCGCAAGCGCGTCATCGAACGTTACCCGGACGGCCCCGCCACCGCGCTTCTGATAGCCCTTCGATCGCGCGACATCCACGAGGATACGCCGCATCAACCGCGCGGACATCGCCAGGAAGTGAGCCCGATTCTGCCAGTTGACGTGCTGCAGATCCACCAGTCGGAGGTACGCCTCGTTCACGAGCGCCGACGCGTGCAGGCTATGCCCGGCACGCTCCCCGGCCATGCAGCGTCTGGCGATGCGGCGCAGCTCGTCATGCACGAGCGGGATCAACTGGTTCACGGCGGCCTGATCCCCCGTGCCCCATGACAGAAGGAGTGCGGTGATGTCGCGCGTGTGGTGGCTGATGCGCGAACTTTACGCGATTTCTCGACCCCTGCGAGTTTTGGACAGGTTTTCCCGCCTCTGTCGAGGAGGAAGGAACACTAACCTTAAGGAGAACGCATCATGCAGCTTCACAGCACCTCGGCGACCAACGCTCACCTCAGCGCCCGATCCCCACACGTGCGCCGAACGATCCGTGCGGCCACTGCAGCCGGCCTGGTGGTCATCGCTGGCCTGACTCTCCAGGGCACGCTCAGTGCCTCGAACGGCGATGGCCAGGGCGAGTGCAATGCGGCGACGCTAAGCGGGCGGTATCTGTTTGCCAATTCCGGAACCGCTCTCCCTCCGGCATTCGGGCTGACAGTTCCGACGCCTTCCGCTGATGCCGGATTTCATGTCTTCAATGGAGACGGCACGGGGACTGATACGGTGACCGTCCGGATTGGCGGGACCATCGTGTTGCGCAACCTGGTCACACCCATCACCTATTCAGTGAATGCGGACTGCACCGGCAGCTACAGCGTGGCCAATGGGCCGGCCTTCGATCTGTTCATTGCGCCTGACGGCAACGAATTCGCGCTCATCGCGACAGATCCTCCCGGCAACTATCCATCGAGTATTCATCGCAGGGTTTCTCGACGCTAGAAAGGCGGAGCTCGCCAGACGGGAATCGACCAGCGTCTCGAGCCTTCGTTGCTTGATGGCGACTGGCCGGTGCGGGTCGCTGGCGCGCATGCGCCGGCGACCATTGATCGGCCGCCGACGAGCCGAGCTGTACGCCTGAGGACATTCCAGACTTTGCCGTCCCGGCCGCCGTGTCGGGGCCGTTGCCAACGACCTTGGCCGACAGGCTGACGCGCCGGTCAGGTCCGGGGCGGGGACGCCTTCACGGAGCTGGCGATCGTGATCGCCGGCGCTTCTTTCACGGTCAGCGTGAAGGATTGCGTGCCGCGGCTGAGCCGCCCGAAATGCGATTGACTTCGCTGGCGAGCCAGTTCATCGTGCCTACGCGCCCTTGTCACCGCGTGACGAGGTTGCTGAAGGAGCTTCCCCGTGCGATCCCCTGTCTCCATGCAGCGGCGATTCCAGGCGGGCACCCTTGTCGCGCTGGTCGGACTCACCGCGGTGGCATGTGAGTCTGGCAGCTCGACCACTCCGACCACTCCGACGACTCCTACTGCTCCTACGCCACTGCCTCCGGCCGCCAGTCTGGCCGGGACATGGACGGGCAGCGCGACCGTGGTCTGGCACGAACTGGACGGCGGCGGCGGCTGCTCAGGGCCAGTCACCGTGACGTTCACTCAGAGCGGCTCGGCCGTCTCTGGCACGCTGCCGGCGGTGGCCGACTGCATCAACGAATCAGTCAGGTTCGAGGGCACTCTTGCCGGGAATGTGCTCGTGGGCAACCTGGTGTACCCGACCTTCAAGTCGCACATTTCTGGTCAGGCTTCTGAAGACCACGTGACACTGGCATCCAATAACGGCTCCTGGAACCTCCGGCGCTAGAGGGCATGACGTCGACGAGTACGCCGCCCGCCCCCTGGGCGCCGTGACATGGCCCTTCCACTCGGACCGCGCCACCCAGAGCTCACGTCTTGCGCTCGCCCAACCGAAGGAGCACGATGCCTGTACCGTCCAGCGCGAAGCACATGTGATGGTCGACGGCCCAATGGGCCAGTCGAGCGTCGAAGGCGTACCCCATCGGCGCCCCTGGTATCAGCCGGGAGGCAGCAATGACGCAAAGACTGCTCATACTCGGCGCGATCGTGCTGGGTGTCGCCTGCAACGAGACGCGCTCGCCTGTCGCCCCTTCGAGCCCGGCTCCCGTCTCGTCCCCGTCGGCGCCCGTGAGCTTCACGCTGACCGGCGTGGTGTACGAAGCCACCACCGCAGGTCGCCGCCCGCTTGCGGGCGTGGGACTCGACGTCTCGGTCGAGTACCAATCGTGGCCGCCGAAGGTCTTCAGCGACACGACCGGCCGATACCGCGTGCCCAACATGTTGGTGAGCGGCTCGCTCAAGATCATCGCCGAGATGCCGGGCTACAAGCAGCCGTGCCGCGTTGCCGTCATGCAGACCGATGCGGATCAAGATCTGTACCTCGTGCCGGATGACACGCTGTCGACGACTGGCATTCCTGCGTCGCTGCCATTGGCCGGGCCGATGTTGGCGGGGCATGTGTTCGAACGCTCCCCTGAAGGCATCCAGAGGCTGCCGGGTGCCAGCATCGTCCTGGACTTCAGTGGCGGAATGGGATGGGGCCCGGTCGCGAGCACGGTAACCGACGCGACAGGCCGCTACGTGCTCTGCAACATGGGCACTCCCCTTCTTGGCATCTACGCCTACGTCTCGAAGCCTGGGTACAAGTCCGCCTACGTTCCTGTCAACCCGGTGCAGACCGTCAGCCTCGAGATCGAGCTCGAACGGCTATCGGGTGCCAGCTAGGAGCGTGTCCGACTAAGCGTGCGACTGCAGGTGATCGCGTGGTTCGTGGCATCGAGACCGGCGCGCATCACGATCAGGATCGACCGGACGAAGCCCTCCGTCTGGCGCAAGGCCAGGCGGGAAGACGAGTCGGAGCGTGAGGGCAGGCTCGATCGCCGTCCACAGCCGGCCCCCCGACCGAGACTCAGCCGCCGTGCACCAACGCCGCTCACTCAGGCTGACGGGTGTCTCGGTCCACTACGTACGCCGGTGCCCGCCCCTCCCGGCGGACGCTGATGATGCTAAGGGGTCCTGGGCCGGGTCTTGTCATCTTTCCTCTGTGCCTCTTGCTTCTGCTTCTTCACTTGCTGCTGCTTGATCTTTTCCTTGTCTTTCTTGCCACCTTTGTCGCCCATTCGTTGCTCCTCCCATGCCGTCGGTTTTCACACGGACGTCCGCTGAGGCCGCTCCGTGTCCACGAGTCTGACATGCCCCGGTCTCGCCGTCGTTGTTCTCTCGATAGCGGATGAACTCTGGGCATACGTGTTCGTTGCCGAGCACCAGCATGAGGGCAGTCGCGTCACGTCGTCTCGCGATCGTTCCAATCGACGAGGACCAGCGTGAGATCGTCACCCGCCGGTCGTCCCGACCATCGGTGGACTGAGGTCAGAAGATCGTCAGTCGCATCCTCCGCATGGCGCGCGGTTGCCGCAGTGAGCGACGCTTTGAGCCGCTCAATCCCAAAGAACTCGTCGTCGGCATTGCAGGCCTCGATCAGGCCGTCGGTGTACAGGAGGAACCGGTCGTCCCTGCGCAGGACCTCTTGCAATTCCGTGTAGCCGTGATTCTGCACGAAGCCGAGCATCAGACCGTTCTGCTCCACTTCGTCCACCTCTCCATTCCCGCGCGTTGAGCGCAGCATCGGCGGGTGGCCAGCGGCGCCATACCGAATCATTCGAGATCGAATGTCGATGAAGAGATAGGCGGCCGTGACGTACTGTCCGGCAAGGCGTCCGCACAACGTCTGGTTCATCCCCGCCAGCACCGCGGCTGGGCTGTCGGCGTGATCTCTTTGCGCGGCGAGTGCGACTTTGACCATTGAGGCGAGCAAGGCTGCCGGGACTCCATGGCCCGCGACGTCGGCGACGAGAATGCCGAGCCGCTCGGTGTCGATCTCGACGAAGTCATAGAAGTCCCCGGCGACGGCCGTCAGCGGGCGGTAGCGCGACACGACGGTCAATCCCCGCATCTGTGGCATAGCCTGCGGCAGGATGGAAGACTGGATTTGTCGTGCGATGTCCAGTTCCCGGTTGATCACTACCAGTTGGTGCGCGTCGGCGACGACGCGCCACGTCGCGACTGTTGCAAGAGATGCGATAAGGACCGTAAAGCCGATCGGCTCCAGGTCTGGCCCCGGGAATGCCAGGACCTTCATCCCGCGCAGGTTGTCGGCGACAGCCGCCACCGACACGCTCAGTGCGCCGATCCGAAGCGCTTGCAACTCGCGCGAGGGCGTCAGGCCTGGACGATACACCCAACCAATCACACCGACGAAGAACGCAATCGCGATACCGTTGTTTACCGTGCCCGCCGAGTGCGCATGGTCGAGGGTGGCGTCGGCAATGACGCCATAGACCGCAAAGCCGGCCAATCCGATCGCGCCCGAGGTCCAGAACCGACGCCACGCAGGAAAGATGGCGCGCGCAAAGAGCACGATGGGAATCGGAACCGTATAGGTCATCGCGGCATCGATGCGCTCCCACACAGCCGTGGGGACGTCGAAGGAGAGGCGGAGGATACCGGCGCGTTCCAGGAGCCGGGAGCCGTAAAGCAGAGAGAAGGCGCCCAGCCAGAGCAACGAGACGGCGCGTCGTCGCAGCACGCTACCGAACACGAGGGTGGCCAGCCCGGTCAGTATCAGGAGCAGCCCGAGGACCAGACCAAATGCGTCCGCGCGCAGCATGTCGCGCAGATCGGCGGGGTTGACAGGCATGACCGCAGGTTCCCCTGCCTCTCCTTAAAGCACGCTCACAACCGCCGCGACGACAACCAACGCATGGAGGACTATGCCCATGCTCACCGCCCGAACCTGAGTGCGCTCGTCCCAGTCCGTCCTCGACATCTGCCACGCCAGCAACGGCAGCACAAGAATCTCGTGCATCAAGAGGGCGTGGACAGGCTTCAGCCATCCGCCCGTGGCATACGCGCGTTGCGGATCGCCGCCGAACACCAGTCGCATGCCGATCGCGATCATCACGCCACCGACGATCTGCGCACCCACGAGAGCCACGAACCCGGCCCGAATCGCCAGCCCGAGGGCAAGTGGCAACGCCGTGCGGGCCACGGCGGCTGGCGATGCGCGTGCGGCGTCACACTCAGCACAACGAAGCACTTGGCCATCATCGAGAGCACGCCCGGGAGCCGGGTGAGCGGAACCAGGGCAGAGCGTGCCATCGGGTACAGCATGGTGACAGGAAGAACGCTCAACCACCAGAGGTTGCAGAGCTGGGGCCTGCACCTCCGTCCACCAGCGCGACATTGCTCGGCAAGCGACCCGACAGTGCACAACACCGAGACGGCCGACGTGGAGGGTGCGTCTTCATGCGGCGCTCTTCGCCCGCGGACCAATTGAGAGCCTGAGGCAGCCGCTGAGCTCCTGCGGACGGGGGTTATGATCGCGGTGGTGTGGCTGACAAGCAGCTCGACAAGCGGCTGGGGGCAACCGTCGTTACACCGTCCGCAGCGGGCCATCCGGGTCGCATCGGTCGGTACGTGATCGAACGCTTGCTGGGCCAGGGCGGCATGGGCGTCGTCTACGCGGCGCATGACGATCGACTCCAGCGCACGATCGCGGTCAAAACGCTGTCGCCGCGTGCTGACGACGAGGCGGCGCGGAAGCGGCTCTGGCGCGAGGCGCGGGCGGCGGCCAGTGTCAACCACCCGAACATCTGCCAAATCTACGAGGTCGGTGAAGATAACGGTCGCGTCTTCATCGCGATGGAGTTGCTCGACGGCGAAGCCTTGTCAGAGCGACTGCACCGCGGTCCCTTTCGCGCTTCAGAGGTGCTCCCGATCGGTCTCGGCATCCTCGCGGCCCTTGCGGCGATGCACGCGCGCGGTGTCGTGCATCGTGATCTGAAACCCTCCAACGTGTTTCTGACCGCCCATGGCGTGAAGCTGCTCGACTTCGGCCTCGCGCGGCCAGAGTTGGAGGCCGGGCTGAGCCCCGATGCCCGACTCACAGGCACTGGCATCGTCATGGGCACCCCCGGTTACATGTCGCCCGAACAAGTGATTGGCGAGCCCGTCGACGCCCGTAGCGATCTGTTCGCCGCCGGCGCGATTCTGTTCGAGATGTTGGCAGGATATCCGGCATTCAACGGCCGTATGCTCGCCGAGGTGTTCCACGCCACGCGCTACGAGCAACCGCCCGCGCTGAGCGGATCACCCGCGGTCGCGGCTATTGATCGCGTCATTCGCCGCGCTCTGGCGAAGCGTGCCGCCGAGCGCCCCGCCTCTGCCGAAGCGATGGCGCAGGAGCTGGAGGCCATTCCCGCCGCGGCGACGTCGACGGCAGCGACGGGGGCGCGCGCGCTCACCCGCCTGGTCGTTCTTCCATTTCGCATCTTGCGGCAGGATCCGGAGACGGACTTCCTTGCCTTCAGTCTGCCCGACGCGATCGCGACCTCGTTGTCGCGCAATCCGGCGCTGGTCGTGCGCTCGAGCGCCGTTGCGGCGCGTTTCGGCATGGATTCGCCGGTCCTGAAAGAGCTAGCAGCGGAGGCGGACGTCGATCGCGTCGTGATGGGCACGCTGATGCGAGCAGGCGATCACATTCGCGCCGTGGCGCAGCTGGTCGAAGCACCGGCGGGAACGCTGCTCGCGTCGCACGTCGTCCAGTCGTCCATGGGCGAGCTCTTCCAACTCCAGGACGAGATCGCGCTGCGCGTGTGCGAGGCGCTTGCGCTGCCGCTCTCGGGCGGACAAATGGCGCCAGCCGCCGACGCGCCAAACGACGCTCGAGCGTATGAGCTCTTCTTGCGCGCGAACGAGTTGGCACGTACGTACGATGGACTTGCCGCCGCACGCGACTTGTATCTGCGCTGCCTCGCTCTGGACTCGCGCTTTGCTCCCGCGTGGGCCCACGTGGGACGCTGCCACCGCGTGATCGGCAAATACATCGATGGCGCCGTCGACAGCGAGGCGCGTGCCGAGGATGCCTTCCGCCGCGCGCTCGCGCTCAGCCCGCGCTTGTCGATCGCACACAAGTTCTACGCCCAGCTCGAAGCCGATATCGGTCACGCCGAGGCCGCGATGGTTCGGCTCCTTGATGAGGCCAATCGGCATGGCAACGATCCGGAGTTGTTTGCCGGCCTCGTTCACGCCTGTCGCTACTGCGGCTTGTACGAACAAGCGATCGCTGCGCATGCCGAGGCGCGGCGACTCGATCCGAACGTGCCGACCAGTCTCGAGCAGACCTTGCTGATGATGGGGGACATCGATCGACTCGTCGCCATCACGCCGCCACCCGTCATCGCCGGTGCAGACGACGGCATTCACGTCATTGGACTGGGCCTTGCGGGGCGGCGCGTCGAAGCACGTCAGAAGTTGCTGGCGATGCGCGACGCGTCTCGCATTCCGGTGTTCGAGGCATGGATCGAGTATTTGATGGCGTGGCTCGATCGGCGCGGCGAAGAGATGACGGGTCGGGCAAGGACGTTCAGTGGGTTGAAGATCAACGACGACCCCGAAGCCATCTTTCAGGAAGGCTGGCTGCTGTGCGACATCGGCGATCACGAAGCCGGCCTCGGTCGACTCCTGCGCGCGGTGGCCAAGGGGTACTACGTGTCGCCAACGTTGACGACACGACCGCAATTCGACGCCCTGCGCGACAATGCCGAGTTTCGCGCGCTGGTCGGCCATGCAGAAGCGGGCCGGCAGCGCGCCCGCGCCTTGTTCCGGCAGGCCGGCGGCGACCGGCTGATCGGCGCGTGACACAGGCCGACACGCGACGCCTCGCCAAGCGATGAAGACGCTCGCTCGCGATGGCGGCCTGGCAGAGATCCTTCGACGATTGAGAACCGTGCGCCCCGACAGCACTCGTCGATGGGGCGAGATGTCTGCGCATCAGATGATCTGTCATTTGAGCGATGCGTGCCGCATGGCGTTGAACGAGAGGCGCGTCAGCCCTGCGACTGGCGCGCTGCACCGAACCGCCGTGAAATGGGCCGCGCTCTATCTTCCAGTGCCGTGGCCGGCGGGCATCGAGACGCGCCCCGAAATCGATCAGCAATGTGAGGGCACGAGTCCAGCCGACTTTGCCGGCGATGTCGCGCAACTGGCGGTGCTGCTCGAACGAGTAGCGACACGCTCGCGGGATGCCGAGTGGCCGGAGCATCCCATCTTCGGCAGGATGTCGCGTATGTCGTGGATGCGATGGGCGTACCTCCACGCGGATCACCATCTTCGTCAGTTTGGTGCGTGAGCAGTGCGACTGGCTGTGCCGGTCAGGTCTTCAGCATCCATTCACGTCCGCTGAATCGTTCGCAAACGACATGTTGAAGCACATCTGCGTTTCCGTGCCGAGGTCAGACACGAGCTGCGACGAGAACAGATTGCCGAGTATGCGTGTCTTCTGCGCCTCGCCCGTAACGAAGATGGCCGTCACCCCTCCGTTGCCTTCGAACCAGGTGTTCTCGATCACGTTCATGGCCCCCGCGACCTGGATGCCCCATGACGAGTTGCTCTCCACGCGCCCGCCGGAGACGACGTGGCCACGGCCAGTCGATCGAATCTGAATGCCGATGATTCCCTGGCTCGTCACGGTGTCGCGAATCCGCCAGGCGGTCGTGTCGTGCCCGATGACGATGTTGGTGGCGTTGTTGTGGAGGGTGCTGCCGTCGACGAAGATGGAGAACGCGTGGTTGCCGGACAGGCCGAACGCGAAATCCTGCAGGCGCACGTTCCTGATGTACACGAACTGGCTGTTGGAGACGTCGATACCAGTCTGACCGCAGCAGCGGCCAACGATGGTGAGGTCGCGAATGGTCGCCATGCGATTGACGACCCCGGGAGAGGACGCGAATCGAATGGCCGACACGTTCTCCGGCAGGCTGAACTGGAGCATGCCTTCTCCGTTGATGCCGACCCCCGCCAGCGTGAAACGATCGGGTAGCACCAGCGTCTCCTTGATGGCGCTGGTCGCGATACACGCCTGGTCTATGACGAGCGTCGCGTTGGCGTGGACCGTCCCCGGCACGGCTTTCAGAAATGCGGCCAGCCTGCTGCAGCCGCCAATCTCGCTCAGGAAATAGTAGCGATCGTGGGCGACATCGGCTCGAGCCGCCGGTGAGCTCAACCCCGCCAGAAGGACACCGGCGGCGAACAAGGCAATCGTGGTCGTTCTGGACATGGCGCTGCTCCTTGTCTCGCCTGGCCCCGGCCGGCCGTTCCACGGCCAGGCCGACCAGGCATTCGATAGGGAGAACGCTCGTGCACTCCCCTTCCCCTCAGCCAAGTCCGCTCCGCGTGAGCGCGCGGAAGTCCCCATAGCCCGCCGAATCCTTCCGACGGTCAACATCGCGGGGTTGCCGGAGCGGGCAGGCGATGAAGGCAGAGCTCGAGCTACTGGACGCGGACCGAAAAGAGGCGGACCGCTGACGGGACGTCATCGGGCGACAGCGAATCGTCCGTGTAGCTGCCGATCGGCAGGCCGTCGCGGGCCACCGATCGTTGGCCACCGATCGCATACAGATGGTCGTTCAGCCGCGCCGATTGGGCGACCAGGTTCTTCCTCAGCGCACAGCCACGCTCGAGCGCGTTGAGGGATGCGAGGTAGAAGAAGTGGCCCATGCCGTGCGTGATGGCGAAGCCGGTCAACCACGTGACGCACACGCGCTCCGAGGGCAACGTGATTTCGGTCGTGTCGCCCCTCTCGTCGCCGGCAAACGGCGGGATCAGCGCCGCTCCGGCGAGGTTCGCCCACGTAAGCGCACCGTCGGGTGAACGCACCACGTGGATCGACCGGTAGTATGTGCTGCCCTCGACGGTCCTGTCGCTCGACCACGCGACATACAGCGTTCCGTCGTCCAACACCATCCGCGGGTAGGATGGGCTCGACACCGTCTCGCCGCCGCTCCATCTCGAAGAACGACAGAAAGGGGTCAACACCCTCATGACGAGCCGTGTCGCGACCGATCACGCGACACCGGGCGGATTGCAATCCTATTTCAGGACTTGCTCATGCAGCGCCAGTACTTCCCGTATCATCGAAAAGACATAGAACAAGGGACTTTCTATCTTTGCCGCAGGCACAGGACTTAGCGCGACATGGATACCCATGCTGCTGAAGATACGACGGGCGCGAAACACATGGTAACTGTCGCTGACCAGGATGGCGCGTCGCCAGCCATGTTTCACCATGATGTCACGGGTATTGCGCACTTGTTCTTCCGTGCTTCGGCTTCTCTCCTCGAGGACGATCGCCGTTCGAGGAACACCTTCGCGCATCACGACCTCGCGGCAACCATCGGCCTCGCTGCGAGGAATCCGCACACTACGCCCAATCCCACCCGTGCACAGAATCATTGCGGCGTAGCCCATCTTCCATAGTTCGGCGGCATGTTCGGAACGGCGGCTCAATGCCTTGTACGGCTTGCCTTCATCGGTCAGCGCCGCGCCAAGCACGATAATCAGATCAGAGCGAACAGCCTCATCACGTGTTCCCGTGTAGTGAATGATCACGAGAAGCAATCCACAGGCAGATAGCCACATCACAAGTGCCACAAGCGCGATGCGGCGAAGCAACAACAAGAATCGTTTCATGGGTCTCTGGCGGCGAGCGATCAGTCTCGGAGAGTCTACAAGAGCAGGCCCGCGTGTCACCATGGGGTTCACCTCCGTGAAACGAAGGGCACCCGAATCATCGACGTGTGGGTGGCCTGGCCCCCGGGGACACGCGCACGAGCACGCCGGCACCTCTACCGATGACGTTGCATCTTGCCGCAAGCCGCACAACAATTCCTGATTCAGACAGCAAATCGGGTTCGCGCAGGCAAGCTCATCTGTTCATGGGGGAGGTGCAGCGTGATATTCGCAAGTAGCGAGCGCCGGGTACTCGTCGACCTGGTCATCGGCCTCGTGCTCATGACCTCTGCGGCCGCGACCGCTGCCGGGCAAGTGTTGTATGGGTCGGTCGTCGGTACCCTCAGTGATGCCACGGGGGCGGTCGTTCCGGGCTCGACCGTCACGGTCACAAATCAGGCAACCGGCCTGACGCGGCAGGTCGTGAGCGATCAAAGCGGCTACTATTCCATCCCCAACCTGCTCGAAGGCGTGTACGACCTCGCTGTGACCTCCGGCGGGTTCAAGCCGTACACGCAGAAGGGCGTCACCGTTTCCGTCAACCGCGTCACCCGCATCGATGCCACCCTCGACCTGGGCGCGGTGACCGAACAGGTCAGCGTGGAAGCCACCAGCGCGCTCCTGCAGACGAACAAGGCTGATGTCAGCACGAGTCTGGACACGCGAGCGATGGAGAACCTGCCGCTGGCCGGGTACCGCAACTATCAGTCGCTCATCAACCTGGTGCCCGGCGCGACACCGGCGCGATTCCAGAACGCCGTCACCGACACGCCGGGGCGCGCCCTGTCAACCAACGTCAACGGCCAGGAGCGCGGCGCCAACAATACGCGCGTGGACGGATCTGCCGCCGTCCTGGTCACGATGCCGCACCACGCGGTCTACGTCGCCCCGATCGAGAGCGTGCAGGAAGTCAATATCTCGACCAACAATTTCGACGCCGAGCAGGGGATCACCGGCGGCGCCGCGGTGACCGTCATCACCAAGTCAGGGACGAACTTCTTCCGCGGAACGGCATTCACGACCTTCGACAGCACTGCAATGCGTGCGTTCACGTGGGACGAGAACCGCGCCGGGGCCAGTGAAAAGCCCGAAGGAAAGCGAAGCATCAGCGGCATCAGTCTCGGTGGCCCGATCGAGAAGAGCAAGTTGTTCTTCTTTACCAACTGGGAAGGCACCTTCGAGCGGACGGGCTTCTCGAGCAGCTTCGCGGTGCCGACTGCCGACTTCAGGAGCGGCAATTTCAGCCGCACGCTCGGCGCGCCGATTCTGAGCGCGTCCGGTGCGCCGATCCTGGTTCCCACCACCGAGGGAGGCACGACGGCCCTCAGAGAAGGCATGATTTTCGATCCGTTCAGCGGCAATCTGGACGGGACGGGCCGATCGGTGTTTTCGAGCGGCGGCCAGGTCAACGTCATCCCGCAAGGCCGCCTGAACGCGCCGATGATGAAGCTGCTGGCCCTCGTTCCTCTTCCGAATCGACCGGGCGACACGCAGAACTACTTCAATGCCGGCGTGCAGCCGCTGAACCGCAACAACATCGACGCCAAGGTGAACTGGAACCGCAACGAGCGGCACCAGACGTTCTTCAAGTACAGCATGATGAAGGCCGAGGTCAGCGGCGAGTTCGGCCTCGGCGATGCCGGAGGGCCGTGTTTGTGTAGCGGCGGCGGCCTCGGCACCGGCTCCACATTGGTGCAGATCGCCAGTATCGGACAGACATATACCGTCTCGCCGACGTTCCTGATCGACGGCAACTTCGGCTGGACGCGTTTCGGCCAGGACGTGGAACCGCCCGACCTCGGCGTCAACTTCGGGTCCGACGTCCTCGGCATCCCGGGCACGAACGGTCCCGATCCGCGCGAAAGCGGCATGCCGCCGATGTACATCTCCGGCTACTCCGACCTGGGAAACAACGAGGGCTGGAACCCGCTCTACCGGAACGACCAGTCATATACCGCCAACGTCAACGCGAGCTGGGCGAAGAACACGCACGACATCCGGTTCGGTTTCGACTTCGTGCATCACCTGATGAACCACTGGCAGCCGGAGCTCGGCGAGGGTCCACGCGGCGCCTTCCATTTTGATCCTGGCGTGACGGCCCTGAATCCCGACGCGCTGGACGGCAGCGTGGGATTCCAGGATGGTGCGCCCTCGTTCGAGAACGACTGGAATGGCCTGGCGGCATTCCTGCTCGGCACGGCGTCCGCGTCGGGCAAGAGCAGCCAGTTCATCAAGATGAACAGCTTCGAGAACCAGTTCGCGTTCTTCATCCGCGATCGCTGGCGTGCCACGAACCAGCTGACGGTCGACCTGGGATTGCGATGGGAGCTCTACCCCAATCGCTGGCGCTCGGGCGGCATGGGGATTGAGTCGTACGACCCGGCCACGAATGAGGCGTTGATTGGCGGCAGGGGCGACGTGCCGCAGGACAACGGCGTGGGGTACAGCAAGAAACTCTTCGCTCCACGTGTCGGCCTTGCCTATCGCATCGGTGAAAAGGCGGTCATCCGCACTGGCTACGGCATCACGTACCACTCGCATCCGTGGGGCGCGCAGGCGCTGCGCGGGTGGTATCCGCTGACCCTGGTGGCGGCCTTCTCGGGCATCAACGGCTTCCAACCAGTCACCACCGACCGCGCCTACGTGGCCGCAGGCGTTCCCAACGCGCCGCTCGGTCCTGACGTCGGCATCCCGTCGATCTGCTGTCCCGATATCGACGCCGGCCGCATACCTCTGCCAGGCGTGGCGGAAACGGGCTATCCGCGTGCGAACACGGAGTTGCACCGCGGCTACATCCAGTCGTGGAACCTGATCGGCGAACGCACGTTGCCGGGCGAAATCACCGCATCGATCGGATACGTGGGGTCGGCTTCGGAGCGCGGCTTCGCGTTCCTCGATATCAACGCGTCGCAGATCCCGGGGTCGGGCGACGAAGGGCGCCCGCTCTTCCCGGAGTTCGGCCGGACGACGCCCACGCGGGAGTGGGACGGTCGCACGCACAGCATCTACCACGCTCTACAAGCCACCCTGAACCGTCGCTTCAGGGACGGCCTGCTGCTCAAGGGCGCCTACACCTGGTCGAAAGCCATCGACGAGGCCCCGTACTCGGACTGGACCGAGTACCGCTACAACGCGGCGATCGTCTTCGATCGCAATCGCGCACGGGCAGACCACGACATCCCGCACAACTTCCAGATGGCGGCGGTCTACGAGCTGCCGTTCGGCAGGGAGAAGAGGTGGGCCACCGAGGGCCTCAGCAGCGCGATCTTCGGCGGCTGGCAGTTGAACGGCATCTTCGCCGCGTACGCCGGTCGCCCGTTCAACCTGACGGCGTCGGGCTCGTCGCTGAACATGCCGGGCAACCAGCAGACACCCGACCAGGTCAAGGACGACGTCGAGATCTTCGGCAACGTGGGCAGCGACGGCACGTACTTCGATACGACGGCGTTCGCTCGCGTCACCGAGGTCCGGTTCGGTGAGGTGGGTCGCAACTCCATGCGCGGGCCCGGCGTGATCAACCTCGACCTGGGGCTGTTCCGCTCCTTCAAGATCAGGACCTCGGAGCTGCAGTTCCGCCTGGAAGCGTTCAACGCGACCAACACGCCGCATTTCGCCAACCCGAACGGCAACGTCAACAGCGCGAATTTCGGGCGCGTGCTGGCGACGCAGTCCGCGGATGCGATGGGCCGGTCGCGGCAGTTCCGCGTCGGCGTGCGGATGTCGTTCTAGACGCCGTAATGCAGTGTCATCAGGGCGCAGGCCACCTGGCCTGTGCCCTGGCTTTCCCTCGCCCGCCTCCGCCAAGGCTACGGCGCGCCATGGCTGACACCGCGCGCATGCCGGCGATCCCAGACATGGTGTGAGGTAGCCGACCCGGCTGCCTGGCGTCTCGCTCGGGCAGTTGTACGACGAGGGCACGGGCGTCTGCGTTTCGTCCAACGTACAGTTGCGGAGAGCCCGGGAAGCGGCTCATACTCAGTGGCGAATGACCCATCGCATGGGCCGTTCGAGGGCTGGTGTTGTCAACAAGTACTGGTGATGCTCGCGCCTTCGACGCGTCGGCAGACCCACGACATCCCGTGATCTGGGTCACATCCGGTTGGCCGACGATCGAGCGAGGGTCCAACGGCCGTGCAGCATGCCAGCAGCAGCAGCAGCAGTACAAGCACATCCAATTCGAACCGATCGCAGTGGACCTCGACGACACGGATCACATCCCGTTGTCGGACTGGTGTGCGCGTTCGGTTGCCCCACCTCCTGCCAATGAGCTCACCGCTCGCTCTCCTGCTTCTTCTTGTCGTTCTCGCGACGCCTGTGGCAGCACAGGATACGCAGGACGACCCGACGGCCAGCCAGAAGGCCGCAGTGCCGCAGGTCGTTCCGGTGATCGTTTCGTGCGCGTCGAAGCCGGGTGAACGTACGCAATGCGCGGCGGACACATCGTCGGGCGTCGTGCTGCTGCGATCGACTGGTGAGGCGCCGTGTCTGCTCGGGAAGACGTGGGGCTACGATCAGGGCAGCGTCTGGGTGTCGGACGGCTGCAGCGCCGACTTCAGCACCGGAATCATCGTCGTCGAGCCGGCGACGACGAAACCCAAGCCGCTCTCGCACATTCCCAACGTCGGCTTCCTGCTGGTCGCCGGCGACAAGGGCGAGATGTATTTGCGCCTGTTCAGCTATGGCCGTTACCTGAACCAGCGGAACCTGGACGCGTCCTACGTCGACGCCTTCGGCAACACGAAGACCGTGCAGCGGCGCCAGGACGTTCAGTTGCAGAAGTTCTTTGCGCCGTTCTCGGGCTGGTTCCTCACGCCGAAGATGCGCTACTACCTCTACGTCTGGTCGTCGAACCCCTCGCAGGGTGATCCAGCCCAGGTCGTGGGTGCGGGCAACCTCACCTGGAGCTTCAACCGGTTCGTGAGCGTGGGTGTCGGCATCACGTCGCTGCCGACCGTGCGAAGCACGGAGGGGCAGTTTCCGTACTGGCTCGGCGTGGACGATCGCCTGATTGCCGACGAGTTCTTTCGGGGGTCGTACACCTCCGGGGTCTGGCTCAAGGGCGAGTTGCACACGAAGCTCAAGTACATGGCGATGTTTGCCAACAACCTGAGCACCCTCGGCGTGAGCGCGTCGCAACTCGACAACAGGATGGACACGCAGTCCTTCTCCCTCCAGTGGTTGCCGACGACCGGCGAATTCGGCCTCTGGAACGGGTTCGGCGACTACGACGCTCACCAGAAGGTCGCGACGCGGATCGGCGTGCACTACTCGCACAGCCTCGAGGAAAAGCAGAGCCAGCCGGGAACGGAAGGCATCGAGAACAGCCAGATCCGCCTCACGGACGGGAGCGTCATCTTCACGCCGGACCTGTTTGGACCCGGTATTACCGTCAACGAGGTGGACTACCGCATGGCGAGCGTCGATGCGGGCGTCAAGTACAAGGGCATGGCGGTCGAGGGCGAGTACTACTGGCGCTGGTTGAGCAATTTCACCGGCCTCAACACCGGCAGCATTGCCGACATCAAGGACACGGGCTACCAGTTGCAGACGTCGGCGATGGTCGTCCCCAAGACTCTTCAGTTGTACGTCGGCGCCTCACAGGTGTTCGGCAACTACGGCGACCCGTGGGAAGTGCGAGTCGGACAGAACTGGTACCTGATGAAGGAGCGCGGGATTCGTCTCAACGGCGAATGGATGTACGTGGAAGGATCCCCCGTCGGATACACCGCTTATCCCTACCCCGTCGGCGCCAGGGGCCAGGTGTTCCACATCAACCTCGAGTTGAACTTCTGATCGGCGAGGTCACAAGGACTCGCACTGGTGTCCGGTACGAGATGGCCGCAAGCCAAGCGGCGGCCAACGTCGCCGCTGTCGCGGTGAATGTCGTCCCCGTAAAGCTCAGGGCAAAGGCGGGCCTGAGTGCTCGTCGCAGGCGGCGCGTGTATCGTGTGGGCACGATGAAGCGGCTCCTGATTGTGTCGATCGCGGCGACGCTGTGCGCCGGCGTCGTTGAACCTGTCGCCGCCCAGGGCTGGAACCCCCCGAGCGACGCCCAGCGGTGCCCGTCCAAGTGGGGCGCCGGCGACACGCGAGGCTCGGCCAACCACGTGAAGCCGGCAACAGTACTGGCAGCGATGCGGCTCGTGAAGACCGGCCAGATCATCGAGCTCGGGCGCGTGCTCGAAGGCACCATGCCGGTCTTCGGCACGCGGCGCTTCGACCTCCACACCAAGCGCACCGTCATCAACCCTGGGCGCAACCGCCGCGGCACCAACGAGGAGCTCGTGATCTCCGAGATCGGCCAGGTCGGGACACAGTTCGATGCGTTCCCGCACCAGATGATCGGCGGCAGCTTCTACAACTGCGTGCCGATCGAGGGCAACGAGTCACGCACGGGGTTCGGCACCCTGGGCGTCGAGGGCGTCGGCGCGCTCGTCGCCCGCGGCGTGCTGATCGACGTCGCTGCCCTGAAGGGCGTGCCGGTCCTCCCGGACAACTACGAGATCACGCCGCAGGACCTGGAGCAGGCGCTGGCACGCCAGAAGCTGACGCTCGAGCCGGGCGATGCCATCCTGATCCACACCGGCTGGGGCACGCTCTGGAACGTGGACAACGCGCGCTACGTGAAGACCTGCCCGGGCATCGGCATCGCTGCGGCAGAGTGGCTGTCCAGGCAGGATCCGCTGCTCATCGGCGCCGACAACTGGCCGGTCGAGGTCGGGCCCAATCCCGATCCGGATCTCTCACTGCCGGTCCATCAGGTGCTCCTGGTGGTTCACGGCATCCACACGCTCGAAAATCTGAAGCTCGATGTCCTTGCAGCCGAGCGCGTGCAGGAATTCGCCTTCGTCGTGCAGCCGCTCAAGATCAAGGGCGGGACGGGATCGACGGTCGCGCCGATCGCGATCCGCTGATCAGCGCCCAGGGCGCTCTCCTTGAACGGGAGTCACGACGATTCGCGGACGTGGCGGCGGACTGGACTGTACGCGGCCGCGCTTGCAGATCCGCGACGCGGCTGGCTAGCATGCGAATTGGACGGAACAACGAGGAGGGTATCGTGGCGACAACGCAAGACGCTCTGCAGATCAGCGCGATCGTTCCCAGCTTCACCGTCGATGATTTGCAGAAGAGCATGACCTTTTACGAAGCGCTCGGCTTCTCGGTCGAGGAGCGGTGGGAAGACAACGGGACGCTTCTCGGCGTGATGCTGCGTGCCGGCAAGAGCCAGATCGGCCTGAGCCAGGACGATTGGAAGAAGGGGCGCGACCGGAAGAAGGGCATCGGCATGCGCGTGTTCATGTCGACGACACAGAACGTCGACGAGATTGCGACGCGAGCCAGGAGCGCCGGCATCACGCTCAAATCGGAGCCGCACGACACCGAGTGGAAGACCCGCGCGTTCGAGGTCGTCGATCCGAGCGGTTTCGTGTGGACCATCGGCTCTGAAATGCCGGCATGACCCTGAAGGCGTTGTGAGATGACCGTTTCCTCGAGTACTGGAAGCACGCGGCTTCAGGCCTCCCCGAGTTGGCGGAGGCCCGTCGCGCCGGAGCGCGTTGAGGCGCGGGTGGTGGCCAACCCGAGTCGGCACGCTTGCGACTGAGCACGGAAGGCCGGCGGACCACCTGCACGCGCGTGGCGTCGGTCACTCGCGGACGAACTGCGCGATCTTGCGGGCGAGCCCGGTGATGCTGAAGCCGATGCCGAGGTACGGCCGCTGATCCTTCACATGCAGGTTCCAGCCGAGCGTGCCGACCACGGTTCCATCGAACATCGAGCCGGTCACCCCGATCCCGATCTGCAGGTTCGTCGTACGCGTCACATCTACGTCCGCGGCGGCTGAATCGCGCGGGCGGTCGTTCCAGTTCAGGAACGCGATGTGCATCCCAAAGCCAGGCTCCAGGACACGGATGCTGGCGTGCCGGCGATGGTAGTAGTTGAACCCGTAGTTCACACCCGGCGCAGGCCTGAAGTTCACCGAGTCGAACACCACCAGATTGGTGCCGCTGCTGTTCGCCCGGTCCTCGCCGACGCGCTGGACGAACAGCGCCATGTCGGAGAAGCGAGCGTGCAGGCCGAAGCGACCCACTTCGAAGATCGAGTCGATCACTTCCTCGTTATCCAGGATCACGCCGACCGGGTTGTCCCCGGTACTGTCATCATTCGCTGGGCTCGGCTCGGTCGGATAGATGGCTGACCTCGGCGCAATCCGGATGCGGATACGGATCAGGTCCGTCGGCTTCACCAGCTCCCGCCGCAGGGGAATGATCAGTCGGGGATCTTCGAGAGTGGACTCGTTCACGGCCAGGCTGACCTCGCGGAGATCGTATCGCCGCGAGTCCTGCTGTTTCAGGATGGCTTCGTCCTGCGATGGTTCGTTCAGCCGCATCTCCAGCCACCCGCCGTCGGCCGGCTTCCGCCATGCACGAACCTGAACCAGCACGCCGCCTTTTGAATCGAGGTCTTTGAACTTCGGCCAGATCACGCGGCGGCAGGCGACGATGAGCACATCCCGGTTCGTGTTGATCCCGTCCACGAGTGAGAGGTCTTCCTCGATACGGCCTTCGGAGCGAATCTCGAGGATGCGAATCGCCCTCGCTCCTGCGCCGGCCCGAGGTTCACACGCATGGAGCGGTGAGTCGCTCGCTCGCTCGCCCTTGCCGCCTGCCTGTTGTCGCGCGGAGGACGCCGGCTCTGCAGCCGCGCCGGTCGCGAACGGCATCGCCACGAGCAGCAGGAGCACACGAAGACGCGCGCCGCGGACGAAGGGGCCAGTTTTCATGGTCGTTTCGGGATGCAGTTGATGTCGCTCGTAATGGCGCGGTGTTCTTTCTCCGTTCCACCGGGCCAGGCGTTCTTGAGGTCCGCCATGATCCCCCTTGTCGTCTCGGAGGTTGGCATGGTGTGCAGAATTCTGAGGATGCGCCGCGCGGAAGCTTCGTCCTGATTCCCTTGAACACATTCGACGACCGCCGAGGCGCGAGCGAAGAGCTGCCGGCGAACGTTCTCCGGATCGGGCGGTGACGGCGGGGGCGCGGACGGCGGCGTCTGAGGCGCGGCCGGTTGTGCGCTCGCGCCTCCGGCCGGCTGATCCGGAGCAACGGACGGTTGCTCTCTCGCCGGATCAGATTTCGCCACCGGCTCGACGCGTTTCTTCGCTCTGGTCCCGGTGCCAGCGCCCGTCTGCGACGCAGGTCGCTCCGGCTCGGTCGTGGGGCGGGTGGTGTTCTCCGCGCCGGCGTCGCGCGTGGGCGCGCTTGTGGGCGTAGCCGACGAAGGGGCAGCAACCGATGGCGGCTCCGACATGGGAGCGACCAGCTGCGACCTCCACAACAGGAACGCGGCGACGACAATCAGCACGGCGCCGCCAATGATCGAGGGCGCGCGCCACGCCGGCCGGGGTTGGCGCGGCCGCGGCGGACGGACACGCGCTGGCTGCTCTGCTGCCGTCGCCGCCGTGCCCTTGATCCGCTCCGCCTCCTTGCGGACGCTTCGCGCGACGTCCGCCAATGGACGGGAGACCTCTTCCTTCCATTCGGCGAGCGGCTTCAGGTCGCGGTTCTCATCGAGCGGAAAGAACTGCAGGTCGTGAAAGGGCAACGCGTCGGTGTCTACGTGGTCGGCAACCACTGGAATCACACAGACTGACCGCGACGCATGCCCTTCGACCGCATGCTGCAATTCGATTGTCGTCGAGTACTTCGACGCCATGAACTTGTCTGAGACGATGAGGACGATGATGTCGGCCGCCTCGAGCTCCTGGCGGATGCGGTCGTCCCACTTCTCGCCCGCGCCGATTTCGCCATCGTCGAACAGATGGATGTGTCCGAGATTCACCAGAGCACCGAGTTGGTCACGCAGCCGGGTGCACCACTTGCGGTCCTCGTGCGCGTAAGAGATGAAGACGTGGACGAGGCGATCACCAGGTGACATGGGTGCTAGCGGCTCCCTGATCACATGTTTTTAACGCTGCAGGTCATGGATCCGGACCCGACAGGCGTGAAGCCCGGCCGACAGGGACTCGGGCACCGCGTTCTTACAGGGGCCTGAGCTTCGGCCATTCGAGCTCGAGGCCGTTGCGTCGAAGCACATCCTGGAAGGCCGCCAGCGCCTTGGGGTCCGATCGAATCCGCCTGGGCGGCTCGCGGACGGCGAGCGCCTGCGCCACGAGCAGCCCGGCGGCTTCGCCGATGTTCCATTCCACGGGATGCAGCCGGTAACACCCGTTGGTCAGGTGCGTCGTGCCGATGTTCTTGCAGGCGGGAATGAGATTCTCAACCCGCTGCGGGATGAGCGCGCCGAGCGGGATCTGGAATGGCAGCGAGCTGATGTCCACGTAGTTGACACCGCTCGTGCTCGGATGGAGATCGATCCGGTACGACCCGATGCCGACCGAGTCCGGGAAGGATGCGGCGGTGACATCCGCGCGCGGGACGCCAGTCGCCGCGACACGCGCGTCGGTCCCCACGTGCAGTTCCGTCACCGTCACCTCGGCCTTGATCCGCCGCGACTCGCGAACGTACACGGCCTTGGCCAACCCGTCCGCCGTGCCGACGACATCGTCGCGCAGGCGCAGGCCCTTCCACCCGGCACCCCCATCGGGTCGCGGCGCCTCGGTCTGCATCCAGTACAGCAGCGAGAGGCTCAGGTCCTTCCCGCGTGCGCGATGGGTTGCGGCGACGCCAGTGTCGACTCCGAGCAGTGGACCCAGCCAGTAGTCGTTCTGGGGCCAGTTGACCAGCGAGATGCCGCTTGCATACCTACCTTCGAGGAAGTTGGCCGGATCGGCGATCCGGCGGTACACGAACAGGTTCAGCCCTTCGCCGCCGGCGCCGTCCGGGTCGAACGACAACCTTCTCGTCGCGAGCGTGATCGGATCACTCATGGCCCAGCTGAGAAGCCTGCCCGGCCAGGGCGGGTGCATCTGCGGCACGTAGTCGCGCCAGAAGTCGTAATCGGTGGGCTTCTCGATCGTGTGGTCCTCGCCCGCCAGGTGGTCCACGGCGAAACACCATGTGAACGCCTGCTGGTTGAGCGGCTGCGCGACGGCCGGGGCGCGCGGCTCGCCCGTGTCTTTCTGCGATTCGGCGCCGATGACAAACTCGGTCTTCGTCAGCGGTAGCAGGTCACCCAGGTCTGTCGCATCGATGAAATACGGTGCGGCAAGGACGGTTTCGCGTCCCGTGTGGAGATGACTGACCGTCACGACCCGCACGCGATCGCCAGCGAGGTCGGCGGCGACGGGCGCGTGCTCGAGAAGCAGGCGTAGCTGTCCACCGCTGACGAACGGGGCCAGCAGCTCGTGCAGTACGGCGAGGGCGACGCGCGGCTCGTGACAGAGCCGCGACACGCTCCCGTTCCCTGGGTTGAGCCGGGCCGTGTTGCGCGCCGTCGTCGTCAGCGGGTAGTGCCGCGAGTAGTACGCGCGCACGCCGTCGCGGAACTCACGATAGCTGCGCGTGCACCCGAAACTCTCGATCCACGGGTGCTCGTCGGGCGGGACGGCCTGCGAGGTGACTTGTCCACCGATCCAGTCGGTCGCTTCCGTGCAGACGACGCGCAGCCCTGCTCGGCAGGCCGCGAGGGCCGCGGCGCATCCGCCGAGCCCGCCGCCGATGATGACCAGGTCCGCTGATCGTTCAGCATCGCGCGCGGGCGCCTCTGAGAGAAGCCGGGGCGTGGTACCCGCGAACGGAACGCCGAGGGCAGCGAGCTCGAGAAGCGTGCGGCGCGAGAGGGACACGCGCCGAGTGTCTCCTCGGTCGCAGTGCGAGGGCAATCCTGACCATCTTGCCTGCGCTGCAAGGGCTCGATGCGCTCGCCTGGACGCGCCAGCGCTCATCGTCGGGTTGACATTCGACCCGAGCACGGGCACTCTCCTGTTGAATGTCGACCCGAGAGTCTCCCACTGACCGCGTCAACCTGCTCCAGGGCACCCTCGACCTGTTGATCCTGCGGATGCTGCTGTTCGGCCCGCAGCACGGCCAGGGGATCGCCCGTGCGATCGAGCAACAGGCCGCCGACAGCCTGCTCGTGGACCACGGCTCGCTCTATCCAGCCTTGCAGCGCCTCGAGGCACGCGAGTGGATCTCGGCGTCGTGGGGTACCTCCGAGAACAATCGGAGGGCTCGCTTCTACACCCTCACACAGGCAGGGCGTCGCCAGCTCACCGTCGAGACTCGACAGTGGCAGCGGCTCGCCACGGCGATCGCGCGCATTCTCGGCAACGCGCCCGAAGGAGCGTAGACGATGGCTCATCTACCGCGCTCGGACGAGGACTTCTCCGACGAAATCGAGGCCCACCTCGCACTCGAGACCGACCGGCTCGTCGCCGACGGGATGAGTCCGGACGAGGCGCGCGCCGCCGCGCGCCGGGCGTTCGGAAGCCCCCGGCGCTCGCGCGTGCACTTCTACGAATCGCGGCGAACGATGTGGTTCGACCATGCCGGGCGGGAGGTCCGCGGGGCGCTGCGCACGCTGCTGCACCACCGTGGCGTCAGCGTCCTCGCGGTGGTGATGCTGGCCCTCGGCATCGGCGCCAACGTCGCCATGTTCAGCGTCCTGCGCGCCGTGCTGTTGCAGCCATCACCGTTTGTCGATCCCGACGGGCTCGCCATGATCTGGCAGACCGATCGGGCAACAGGGACGACGCGTGAGCCCGCGTCGATTCCCGACTATGCCGACGTGTCGGCACGCGCCACGACGCTGGCGACCGTCGCCGCGTTCACCGGCTCCGACGTGAACGTGATGCCGGACTCCGGCGGCGATCCGTTCCGTGTCGCGACGCTGTCGGTGTCGGGGTCTTTCCTGCCGATGCTCGGCGTCGAACCTCTCGTGGGGCGCACGTTCCGCGCCGACGAAGATCGCCCCGGCGGGCGCCGCGTCGTGATCATCGGCGAGCGGCTCTGGGCCGATCGGTTCGGCCGCGACGCCGCCGTCACGCGTCGTACACTGCGCATCGACGACGTCCCGTACGAGATCGTCGGGGTCGTACCGCGGACGGCCGACTATGGCGTGCTGCAGATCCTGTCGGCAGCGGCGTACGGCCGCGCCTTCGCGGACCGCGGCCACGTCAGCGTTGACGCCTGGCTTCCGCTGCGAGCCGATGCGGGCACGGCGTCCCGCGACAACCATCCAATCTTCGTCATCGGGCGCCTGACCCGTGGCATCACCGTCGCGGCCGCGGGCGACGAGTTGACGCGCATCGCTGCCGATCTAGAACGCACGTACCCCTCGTCCAACGACGGGCGGGGCATCTTCGTCGAGCCGCTGAACGACGTCGTGCTCGGTCCGGTACGCCCGGCCTTGTACGCATTGATGGGGGCCGTCGCCCTGGTCCTGCTGGTGGCGTGCGTGAACGCCGCGAGCCTGCTGCTCGTCCAGGCCGGTGCCCGCGCCCGAGAGGTGGCCGTGCGCGCCGCCCTTGGCGCCGGGCGATGGCGCCTCCTCGGTCAGTTCCTGGCCGAGGGCGTGATCCTCAGCACCGTCGCTGTGGTCCTCGGCGTCGGGCTCGCCTGGTGGGCGCTGCGAGCGCTCGTGTCGTTCGCGCCGGCATCGCTGCCTCGGACGTCCGCGATTGCGGTCGACGTGCCTGCCCTGCTCGCCGCCGTGGCGGCCGGTGCGGTCGTCGCGCTCGGCGCGGCGCTGGTACCGGCCTTCCAGGTTCGTCAATTGGACGTCCAGACCACCCTCAAGGCCGAGGGCGGTCGCACCGCATCCGGTGGGCGCGCACGCCGACGAGTCCTCGGCATCCTGGCCGTGGCACAGGTCGCGCTCGCGATGGTCATGGTCACCGGCGCCGGCCTGCTGATGCGGAGCTTCCTGGAACTCAGTGGCGTCGCGCCGGCTTCCGCGCCGATGGCGTGCTGAAGGCGGAGTACGAGCTTCCGGAGAACAGGTACCCACGCGTCCTGCGGGACTTCCCGCGCTGGGCGGAAGTGGGCGCCTTCAACGACGCACTGCTGCGCAGGGTCGCGGCGCTGCCCGGCGTCGAGGCCGTAGCCGTGGCCAGCGATCATCCGCTTGCCGCAGGCTTCACGAACTCGTTCACGGTCGTCGGACGCGAGGGCGAGGCACGCAACTGGCCGGAGATCTCGATCAGGAGCGTGAGCGCCGGCTACGCGCGCGTCACCGGACTCGCGCTCGTGGCCGGACGCCATCTGCAGCCGGCCGACACGGCGGACGCGCCCGCCGTGCTCGTCATCAACGAGACCGCGCGTCGCCTGTTCTTCCCGACGCAGGACCCGTTGGGCCAGCAAATTGCGTTCTGGGGCACACCCCGCACCATCGTCGGCGTCGTCGCCGACGAGAAGATGCACGGCCTCGCCCAGGCGGCGCCGCCAGCCGCCTACGCGCCTGTGGGCCAGCTGCCGCTGGCAGACACGCTGCTCGTGCGCACCAAGGGCGATCCGGCGGCGTTCGCGCCACAGGTGCGTGGCGTGGTCAGGGAGATCGACCCCGGCCTGGCAGTCTTCGGTGTCGAGCCGCTCCGTCAGACCATGTCGGCCTCCCTGGCGCAGGAGCGGTTCACGACAACGCTGTTGGGGCTGTTCGCGGCATTGACACTGGGGCTCGCCTCGCTAGGCGTCTACGGCGTGCTGAGCCACGGCGTTGCGCAGCGCGCCCGCGAGATCGGGCTGCGTCTCGCGCTGGGCGCCCATCCGTCAGGCGTGGTCCGCCTCGTCATGCGCGAAGGCCTCGTGCTTGCCGTCGCGGGGATGGCGGTGGGCCTGGCCGCGGCGGTCCTCCTCGGCAGCGCCATCAAGGTCCTGCTGTTCGGTGTGGGTGCAACCGATGTGGCTACCTTCACGCTGTCGCCACTGGTCATCGTGGCCAGCGCGCTGGTGGCAGCGTACGTACCCGCGCGACGCGCCGCCCGGGTGGAACCGGCAGTCGTGCTGCACCTGAATTGACGGCGCCCCAAGCCGGATGCTCGTCAGTGGCAGCCAGCCCTTACACTTTCTTCTGTGTCAGGTGACTCCGGACCTGGATTCAACGCGGCGCCCGCTGCCGACGACATGCCCGAGTGGCTCGAGCCGATGGCCGCCACGCTCACGCAGGAGCGCTTCGGCGCGGGCGGCGACTGGGTGTTCGAGCGCAAGTTCGACGGCATCCGGCTCCTTGCCTACAAGCGCGGCAGTGATATCCGTCTGTACTCGCGCAATCGCCTCCCCCAGAACCTGCCCGGCGTGGCCCGGGCCATCGCCAGCCTTCCTCTGGAGGACGTGATCCTCGACGGCGAGGTAACGTGGGACGGCCACAGCGGCTACCACGTCTTCGACATCCTGTGGATGGACGGCCAACGCCTGACGATGCTGCCGTTGGAGGAGCGGCGCGCCCTGCTGGAGGCGCTGCCATTCGAGGAGCCGATGCGACGCGTCGAACTGCTCGACGACGCCGATCCGTGGGACCGCGCACGGCGGGAGCGATGGGAGGGCGTGATCGCCAAACGGCGAGGCTCACCGTACGAGCACCGCCGCTCCAGGCACTGGCTGAAGTTGAAGTGCGAGTTCTCGCAGGAGTTCGTGGTCGGAGGCTTCACCGATCCACAGGGCGCGCGGGTCGGCCTCGGCGCGCTGCTCGTCGGCTACCACGATGGGGCCGACCTCGTGTTTGCCGGCAAGATCGGCACGGGCTTCGACACGAAATTGCTACTCGATCTTCGCCACCGCCTCGACGCCATTGGTCTCGAGAACAGCCCGTTCACTCGGGCGGTCGGCCTGCCGCGTGTGCGCGTGCACTGGGTCAGCCCGCAGATCGTGGTGCAGGTGGCGTTCATCGAGTGGACGCCCAACGACAAGCTGCGTCACCCGAGGCTGATCGGCGTCCGCTTCGACAAGGACCCTCGAGACGTGGTCAGGGATCACGCGTGATTACGCACCCCGACAAGGTGCTCTTCCCCGACGACGGGATCACCAAGGGTGATGTCGCGGCGTACTACGAAGCGATGGCGCCGGTGATCCTGCCCCACCTGCGTGGCCGGCCGATCACGATGGAACGGTATCCTTCCGGCATCGGCGCCAAGGGGTTCTGGCAGAAGCACGTCTCGAAGGGCTTTCCGTCGTGGCTGCAGCGGGTCGAGGTCCCGAAGAAGGATGGCGTGGTCCACCATCCGGTCGTGACCGACACGGAGTCGCTGCTGTGGATCACGAACCAGAATACGATCACGCAGCACGTCTGGGCGTCGCGCCTGCCCGATCTGAACTACCCGGACCTGTGCGTGTTCGATCTCGACCCGTCCAATGACGACGTCGCCGAGGTGCGTGCGGCCGCGATTGGCCTGCGCGATCTGCTCGAGAAGGTTGGCTTGCCGTCCTGGGTCAAGACCACCGGCTCGAAGGGCTTCCACATCGTCGTTCCGCTGGATGGCAAGACCACCATGGGCACGGCGGCGCGATTTGCCAATGCCGTCGGAGCGCTCTTCGTGGGCCTGGTTCCCGACAAGCTGACGCAGGAATTCAGCAAGGTCGATCGGCTCGGCCGGATCTACATGGACACGGGAAGAAACGGCTACAGCGCCACGTTCGCCGCCCCTTACACGATTCGTGCGAAGCGCGGCGCGCCGGTCTCCGCTCCGTGCACGTGGGAGGAACTCGAACGCGGTGCCGTGAACCCCGGATCGTTCACGCTCCGCAACATGCCCGAGCGGATGGCCACGGTCGGCGATGTCTGGGGCGACCTGCACCGCCGCGGCCGCTCGTTGCAGCGGGCCATGGACAAGGTGAAGGAGTTCCTGTAGCCGTCCAGCCCATCCGCGCTTGATCCCTGCGTGGCGCGATCCCGCCGTTCCCTCACGGGGCATGAACGCGTGCCATTGGCCGGCGCCACCTGACGTTACTCACGTCGCGCCAGCGTTGCGTGGGTGCGCAAGATCGCGCCTTCCGACTCACTGAAGCCAAGCAGCCCCGACCCCAGCGCGATGAGCTCGTCGGCCCCGAGTTGTGCGCGCATGAGGCCCGTCGGCGCATGTCCCATGCCAAGCACGTGACCGAGCTCGTGCGCGATGACCGCGCCCACGAGATCCTCGTGGCGCGCCGCCGCGAGCAGCGGGTGCGCGCGGTTCCTGGACGGGCGCGCGAGTCGCATGACGACGTCGCGGACGCAGGGAACCGACACGAGGACCGTCCCTTCGGAGTCACTCTCACCGCGCGCTGCCCTGCCGCAGTCGACGTGCCCATCGGGGCGTGCATGTGACGAGAGGATTACGACCACCTCGGAAACGTGACCCTCCGCCGGCGGACACGCCTCGGGGGTGACGCACAACCGCCATTCGGTCCCGAGCCCGGCCGAATCCAGGATGCCCCTGGCGACATCGTGTGCGCGGGTCAAGGTCCCCGGGGCGACTCGCCCGTCGGCGTAGGCACGGATCTGCAGCAGCATGTCGCTCGCGCCTTGCGATGGTGCTGGCAGTTGGTCACGGCCTTCGGCCACCACGCCCGGAGACGTCACGCCACCGTGAATCGCCAACACCGCAAGCCAGATCCACCCCCAACAGCGTCGAGGCATCGCCACCCTCCCGGGGAGCGACGATGGCGATGCGGGGCGCGTACCTCAATGCAACCGCGGTCACGAGAAGCACACGAGTTGATCACCGACATGTCACAAAGGGCATATCGTTGACACGTCAGCGCTTACGGGCCGCACCTGCGCCGGGGGAGCCGACCGTATAATGCAGCGTCGCCCCAGGCTGCGATGCGGAATCACGCTTCTACGCAGGGCCCGATTCGCTTCGGTTCATTCCTGTTCGACCCGAGGTCCGGGGACCTGGCCGGCGACGGCGTTACCTGCCGCCTGTCGGACCAGCCGCTCGCGCTCCTGATGGCGCTCCTCGAACAACCCGGCCAGCTGGTCACCCGCGAGGAGCTCCGCCAGCGCCTGTGGCCGGACGGCACCTTCGTCGACTTCGATCACGGATTGAACTCGGCTGTGAGCCGGCTACGCGAGGCGCTGAAGGATTCGGCCGCCACTCCGCGCTTCGTCGAGACGGTGCCACGCCGGGGCTATCGACTCCTCGTGCCCGTGGACGTTCCGGAGCGCGACATCGATGCCGCGACATCGGAAGCCCCGCCTCCTGAACGTGTCGACGAACCGTCGACTGCCGTCGCGTCGGCGCCGCGACAGTCACGATGGCTATGGACGGCCGGTGCCGCGATCGTCGTGCTGGCCGCGGTCGCGTGGTTCGCTCCTCGCCTTCGAACGGGCACGGGTCCGGAGCCACTGCCGGTCCGCCTTCTTACCGTGACCTCTTTCCCGGGCTCCGAGGGAGGACCGCCGTCGCTGTCGCCCGATGGCAACTTCGTGGCGTTCAACTGGACGGGGCCCGATTTCAGCGCACCTAGCGACCTGTGGGTGAAGGCAGTCGAAAGCGACGCGCTGACGCGGCTGACCAACACGCCGAACACCACCGAGGTCTTCCCCGCCTGGTCGCCGGATGGTCGGCTCATCGCCTTCGGTTCGGGTCAAGCCGGCGTCAGCGCAGGCATCCATGTGATCTCTCCGCTCGGAGGAACGGCACGGAAGATCATCGATTCAGGCGTCGGGGCGACGTGGCTGCCCGATTCGCGGTCGCTCGTGTACTTTGATCGCACCGACAAGGGTTTGGCGCTGTTTCACCACGTCCTCGCGACCGGCGCGCATCGACAATTGACGACGCCGCCCGCTGGATTCAACGACCGCGATCCCAAGGTGTCGCCTGATGGCCGGAACGTGGCCTTCGTCCGAACGGCCGGGTCTGGCGCGTTTGGTGGCGCGTCGAAGGCCGCGCTGTTCGTGGTGCCAACCGCGGGTGGCGAACCGGTGCGCCTGGACGACTGGGTAGGGGCTGTCGTCGCGCCAGTCTGGACGCCCGACAGCCGCGAGATCCTGTTCACACGAAGGACCGCTGCCGATTTCACGGCGTTTCGCGTCGCGGTCTCTGGCGGCCCGGCGACGCCAGCAGTGGGCTTGCCGAGCGGCGCCTATCAGCTCTCGACGTCAGGATACCGGCGCGACGGAACCTTCCGCGTCGCGGTCGTCGACGCCCAATCGGACGTGGGACTGCGAATGATCGACCTCCAGGGCCCGCAGCCGGATGGTCGTGTCACGGCCTGGACCACGTTCTGTGACTCGACGCGGCGCGACTGGCCGGGGCGGTTCTCGCGCGACGGTACGCAGGTCACGTTCACGTCGGACCGTGATGGCCAGGCGCGGGCCTATATGGCCAGCCGTGACGGCTCGCGATTGCGAACCGTCACGGATATCGAGGGGATGTCGGTCGGGTTGGCCTCGTGGTCGCCAGACGGACGGTCCCTGGTGTTCGACGCAGTGGACGGCGAGAATCTCACCGATCTCTTCGTCACAGGCATCGAGGACAGACCGCTCATCCGCCTGACTCACGACGAGCATCGCGAGATCAACCCGGAGTGGTCCCGGGACGGACGGTGGATCTACTACGAATCGTACGCGTCTGGTCGGCCGGAGATCTGGAGGATCGCCGCCGCAGGTGGAACAGCCGTCCAGCTCACCACGCAGGAGGGCATCGACCCTCGCGAGTCTCCCGATGGGCGCAGCGTCTATTTTCTCCAACGCGGCTCGGGACCATTCGCGTCAGGCACGCTCAAACGCCTGAGTCTCGATAACGGAAATGTCGCCAACGTGTTGTCCGGCATCTATCCGGGCCGGTGGGACGTCGTCGATGACGGCATCGTGTTCCTGACGGGCGCAAGTGGATTGAGTCCGGATCCGGCGAAACCTGATGCGCTCGAGTTCTACAATTTCAAGGATGGTCGCACCCGCCGATTAGGCGAGCTACCGTTCCCGGTGATGAGTCGCGGTTACAGTCCTCCACGCGTGCTCGCCGTGTCGCCGGATGGGCGATGGGCCCTGCTCGCCCACATGGATCACTGGGCGCGCGACATCATCGTGGCCGACAACTATCGATGACAGCGTTCGAGCCCGATGCGCCGAATCCATTCCGCGGTTCGCCTGGTGAAGCACTGTGTGTTCGGTCTCGCCGCCGTTGTCTCTCTCCATCCCGCGGCTGCGCTTGCCCAGAACGTGACCGGCACGATCCTGGGAACCGTGCGCGACGCGACCGGCGCGGGCGTTCCGGACGCACAAGTCACGCTGACCCACACCGCCACGGGTCTCGCGCGCGTGATAGCCACCGGATCAAGCGGCGACTATGCCGCGCCGTTGCTGGGGACTGGCGTGTACTCCGTCACGGCCCAGGCGCCGGGTTTCAGTCAGGCGTTGGTGACGGGGATCCAGGTCTCTGTCGATCAGACGGTGCGCGTCGATCTGAGCCTCGAAATCGGCGCGCTCACCGATTCCATATCGGTCGAAGCGACCAACCCGCTCGTGCGCCGGTCCTCGTCGGACGTGAGTGCGACGCTCGGCATGGCGGAGATCCAGATGCTGCCGCTCGTCACGCGCAACTTCGTGCAGCTGACCCGCACCATTCCCGGCGTGGCGCGCGGCGTCGCGGGCGAGAACCTCGATGGAGCTGGCAGCGTCGGCTGGAGGAACTCGGCGTCCTTTACTGCGAACGGACAGCGTCCGCGCGACAACAACTTCCTCCTCGATGGCGTCGACAACAACGAGACGTGGCTGAACACGGTGGCGATCTTCCCCAGCGTGGACGCGCTGGACGAGTTCAAGGTCCGCACGAGCATCTATGCCGCCGAGTTCGGCCGTTCGACGGGTGGGGTCGTGAGCCTGCAGACCAGATCGGGCGCGAACACGTTCCGCGGGAGCGGCTTCGGGTTCCTCCGTGACGATCGGTTCGATGCGAACGACTGGTTCAACAACCGTGCCGGCCGGCCGAGACCCGACTTCGGCCAGCATCAATTCGGTGGCACGCTCGGCGGACCGCTCGTGAAGAACCGGACGTTCTTCTTCACCGACTACCAGGGCACCCGCATCAAGCAGGATCTGACCCTGGTCTCGACCGTGCCGAGCGAGGCCATGCGCCGCGGTGACTTCTCGGAAATCAATCGGGTCATCTACGACGCGACGACCGGGCTGCCGTTCCCCGGCAACGTCGTCCCTCCCGGACGGCTCGATGAAACGGCTCGCCGGGTCGTCGAACAACTCTATCCCCTCCCGAACACGACGGGACAGCGTGCGTCCACGGGCCAGACGATCGACAACTACGTGATCAACCCGACCCTGCGCCGGCGCGAGAATCAATTCGACGTCCGGATCGATCACGCCCTGACGACAGCGAATCGGTTGTTCGCCCGCTACAGCGCTCAGTACGCGGAGCGTGAGATCCCGCCCTCATTGCCGCAAGGTGATGGTGGAGTCGGTGGTGGATTCGGGCTTCCCGGTGTGTACGATATCGATGCCGGCAGTCTCGCCGTCAACGACACGCACGTCTTTGCCCCCCAATGGCTCAACGAGTTCCGACTCGGCTGGAGTTCCATCGACGTGGGCTTCGCGCCGTTCGGGTTCGGTCAGGACACTTCGGAGCAACTCGGCATCCCTGGCATCAACCTCGATGAACGGACATCGGGCATGGTGACCATGTCGTTGCCGGATATGCGCGGCCTGGGAAGCGGCGGAGGTCCCCTGAGGCTCGACATGTCCGCCCTGCAGCTCACCGACAGCGTGACCCACGTTCGCGGGCGCCACACCGTCAAGAGCGGAGCAAGCCTGATCCTTCGCAAGCGCATCGTCGACACCTCGGGTCAGATCGGCCTGTTCGCGTTCAACTCCAGTCTCACGTCCAGCTGCGCGGGAAGGCAGGGAGGCTGCGCTCCCCTGCCGGCGAGCGGCTTCTCGTTTGCCGACCTGGTGCTCGGCTATCCATCGCTGTTCAATCGCGGGCTGCTCGAAGCGCCGTACACCGAGCGGCGGCCGGAGTGGGCCGGCTACCTGCAGGACGACTTCCGCGTCAGCGGCGGGCTCACGCTCAACCTCGGGGTGCGGTGGGATCTCTTCGTGCCCTACGCCGAGGACGACAATCGACAGTCAAACTTCGATACGTCCACAGGGCAGTTCGTCGTCGCCTCCGACGATGCCGTGCTTGCGGGTGTGGAGGTCGGCCGTCGCCTGCAGACCTACTCCAGGACGAATTTCGCGCCACGCATGGGATTCGCACATGACGTGAAGGGAGAGGGACGCACCGTCGTTCGTGGCGGCTTTGGCATGTTCTGGAACAGCCCGTTCACCGGGACGTCCGGGTCGAAGGGCCAGAACCCCCCATTCCTTCTGGCCCAGACGCTGACGAACCCATCGCCCTTCGTGCCGACGATTTCGCTGTCGAGCGGTCGCATCCCTGCGACGCCGCTCACCGGAGGCACGTCGCGATCGAGCTTCGATCCGAACTTCCGCGATGGGTACGCGCAGCAGTGGAACCTCGGCGTCCAGCACCAGATCGGACGCAACTCGGTCGTGGACGTCGGCTACATCGGATCGCGCGGGCGCCAACTCGTCGTGCTCGTGGACGTCAACCAGGCGCGGGCCACGCTCGGTGTGGCGAACCCCAACGTCAACCGCCCGTTCTTTCGCGTCAACCCCACGCTCGCGAGCGTCGTCCAGTCGACGCCGAAGGGCACACTTGACTACCACGCCCTGCAGGCGCGGTTCGTAAGACGCTTCTCGGACGGACTATCCGTCCAGACCTCCTACACGTTCGCGAAGGCCATCGATCTGGATTCCGAGACGGATGGCCTCTCTCGCTTCCCGAACTCCTACGATCTCACCTACAATCGCGGCCCCGCGAACTACGACCTGCGGCATGTGCTGACGTCGAACTGGATCTACGTCCTTCCGTTCGCCAGGGACACGATGCTCGGCGGATGGCAAGTCAGCGGTATTCTGCTGGTGCGCTCAGGCTATCCGTTCACCGTGTTCCAGGACTCGAACCCGTCGTCGACCGTGACGGCTGGCTTCCCTCTGTATCGTCCCGACCGCATCGGGCCCGGCCACGTCGAGAACCCCACCGTCGACCGGTGGTTCGCCGTCGAGGACTTCATCAGGCCAACGGAGCCGACAGCGACATATGGCAGCTCCGGCCGGAACATCCTGCGGGGTCCCGGGCAGTTCACGATCGACGCATCCGTCGGCAAGCTCACGCGCGTCGGCAGGGTCGAGACCGAATTTCGCGTCGAGGCGTTCAACCTGCTGAACCAGCCGGCCTTTGCCAATCCGGCGAGCACCATCGGGACTGGCAACGTCGGAACCATCTCGAGCCTGCTGCCGTTCACCCCGATGCGACAGCTGCAATTCGTACTCAAGGCGAGGTTCTGACGTTACGAAGGCCAAGACGTGCCGCTTGATTCCGGACGCGAGGGCCTCGCTGGCCAATCAGGAAACGCTGCTCGCCCACCGACGAAGTGGTGGACGCGCACATGACGCGTCCACGCACAGGCACAACCGGCTACCTTACTGCGGGCAGGCCGCCGGAGACGGTCTTGAAGCACGTCGGGTGACCAAAGCCCGACGGGCTGATTCCTGTGCCGCCTCCGGGATTCGAGACGATGTCGAAGATGATGTTGTCGGGATGGGCCGCATCCCCTTGAAAGAGCCCAGCGACGCCTGGGACAAGGTGCAGGTAGTCGAGCTCGAGGTTGTGCCGCACCCGCCAGGCGATATTGTGATCCGCACACGACGTATCACCGCTGACGCCAACGCCTCCAACAATCTGCGCCGGGCCGTTCTGTACTGACGCGTAGAGGGCCAGCCCTCCTCCGAATACATTCACTCCGCCCACTTTCTCACCAACCAGCGGATCGTTGAATTGTCCGTAGTTGTCGGAGGGGCCCTTGTAGGCGTCGGCGGTCGACACGGGATTGCTCGCCTGCAGGCCGAAGAGGCTGCCTCCGGGTTGTACGGCCGAATAGAGGTTCGCTGTGGAGAGCGCCAGCGCACCTCCGGAACCGCCACTGGCAGCGGAACTATCCAGACTGAAGGCATTCGCGGTGCTCGCCTTCTGCGCCGAAATCACGCGGCTGCCTGGCCACTGCGCGCCGCGATCTGTTCCGGAGAAGGCGATGGCGCAGACGATCCCGTCCCTGTTGACCACGGTCGCCCACATGTGCAGATTCAACCCGCTCCCCTCCTGACCCACCGCCACATCGATCGCTGCCTTGAGCTGTGCGTGAGAGGGAAGGTTCTTGCAGTCCGCGTCGCTCTGTGCGTGGGCCGACAGCGGCAGAAGGACAACTCCGAGAAGCAGGCTCAGCGTGATCTTGCACGTCATTGGTATTTCCCCTGATATCGTCGCGCGGAGGTATGCAGCGGCGACCACGCGACGACCGGTCGTCCGTGCCTCAGGATCCAGACACCGCTTCACTGCAGTCGCGGGGAGGTTGCGCGTGCAGTGGCGATCGTCACTGGGTGCGTCGAAACGCCCACACCAGCCCAATGCCTTTGAATGAGCCCACACCGTAGCACGCAAGGCTGTACCTCGCAACCGGGATTGCTGGCCATCCAGCCCTTGATGCAAGGCACTTCGTTGCCAAACGTAGCGGCTCGCATAGGTTGTCGATCACGTGAGTCGCGGCACACCATGCACCCTGCATCGGACGGGGCGCGGTATCACAAGTGCTGCTGCAGCTGTCGCCTCGTGCAGTCGGCCCAACGCGAACACCATGGTGATGAGCACTTCACGCGCGAGTGGGAGACCGGCTCGCGATCGCACCCAACGGCGTCACCGCACGTCTCACTCCACCCACCGAGAAGTGCTAGCATGCGGTGCCAGATGGGCTCGTACCGCATCGGCTCCGGCTTCACCTGATAACCCCGCCCCAGTGGCGCGTCGCGCCACCCGTTCGCTGATTCAGACATCCGTCTCTGCCGGGATCGCTCGAGGCCCGGCAACCGTTCACGCATGACCGCCATCATCGTCATCTCGCTGCGAGTGACGGCGCCGGGGCCCGCGGACGCGCGCGTCTCGGTCGGCCGCCGCCAGTTTTCAATCGGCCGTCCCGTCGAGTTCGACGACGCGTCGCCGCACGTGGCCGCGCTCGAGTACGCGCTCGGCGCCGTCGGCGGCGAGGTCGTCAACGGGCTGCGCGAGTTCGCGCGGCGCCGGCGCCTCCCGATCGAGGCGGTCGAGGCACTCGTGACAGGCGAACTGCAGGACGGGCTCGCGTACCTCGAGGTGATTGGTGAGACCGGCCGGCCGCGCATCCGCCGGATCGCGATCAAGGTGTTTGTCGCCTCGGTGGATGACAGGACCACCCGTGTGCTGTTCGACGAAATGATTGAACGCCTGCCGCTCGTCTCGACGCTGCGCGAGGCCCTCGATCTCGACATCGAACTCGTTCTGACCTCGTAAGTCCAAGGAGGACCAGCGGTGTATCGATTGAATGACGAGCAGCAGCAGATCGTTGCCACCGCGGCCGCGGTCGCCGACAGGGATCTCGCGCCGCGGGCGGCGAGCGTCGATCGCGACGCGGCGTTCCCGGCCGACTCGATTGCCGCGCTCGGCGCGAGCGGGCTTCTCGGCTTGACTGTGGCGAAGACGCATGGCGGGCTCGGCCAGGGTCCGCGAACCGTCGCCGCAGTGATCGACGCGGTGGCGCAGCGCTGCCCATCCACCGCGATGGTCTACCTGATGCACCTGTGCGGCGTCGCCTGCTACACCGCCGCACCGGACAAGACTGCGCCGCTGCTCGAGGCCGCTGCCGCAGGCCGACACATCTCGACGCTCGCCTTCAGCGAGAAGGGATCGCGCAGCCACTTCTGGGCGCCGGTGAGCCGCGCCAGCGCTTCCGGCAACGGCGCCGTGTCGATCAACGCCCAGAAGTCATTCGTCACGTCGGCCGGCCACGCCGACGGCTACGTCGTGTCGACACAGTCGGCCGGCGCGACGCAACCGCTCGAGAGCTCGATCTACGTCGTCCTCAAGGAGGACGCGGGCGTGGCAGTGTCGGGGCCGTGGCGCGGACTCGGTCTCCGCGGCAACGCCAGCGCGCCGATGACGCTCTCGAACGTGTCGGTTGGCGCCGACCGCGCGCTCACGGCTGACGGCAAGGGGCTCGACATGATGCTCGGTGTCGTGCTGCCGCTTTTCCAGGTGGGATCGGCGGCGGTCGGCATCGGCATTGCCGAAGCGGCAGTGAATGCGACCATCGGCCACGTCACCCACACGCGGTTCGAGCAATCCAACAGTTCGCTGGCGGATCTGCCGACGCTACGCGCGCAAATCGCCAGGATGCGCATCGATACGGACCGTGCGCGGGCGCACCTCGGCGCCGTCCTCGATTCGCTGGAGTCGCCGGGTCCGGCAACCCAGTTGATGGTCCTCGAGGCCAAGGCCTCGGGCACCGAAACGGCGGTGGCGGTCACCGACATGGCGATGCGGGCGTGCGGCGGCGCGGCCTTCGGCGGGGCGCACGGCATCGAGCGGCTGTTCCGCGATGCACGCGCGCCGATCGTGATGGCGCCGACGAGCGAGGTCGCCTACGAGTTCATCGGCCGCGCCCTGTGCGGGCTGGAGGTGTTCTGATGTCGCGCCCGCTGAAGGTCGGGGCGGTGATGTACGACCCCAAGGTGTCGGTGATCTGGGAGATCATCCGCGACTTCTTCGACGCACAGGGCGCACCGATCGACGTCGCGTTCTACTCTACCTACGAGGATCAGAACGACGGACTGCTGTCGGGCGCGATCGACAACGCCTGGAACTCGCCGCTCGCGTGGGTCGACGCGCAGCGGCGATCGGGCAACGGCTGCCGCGCCATTGCCATGCGCGATACCGATCGCGATCGCATCGCCTACGTCGTCGCGCGGCGCAGCGGTCCGGTGCAGACACTCGCGGACCTGAAAGGGCGCACGATCGCCACCGGCGCGATCGACTCGCCGCAGGCCACGCTCATCCCACTCGGTCGCCTGCGCCGCGAAGGACTCAGCCCCGGAGTGGACGTCACGGTCCGGCGGTTCGACGTCCTCGTCGGCAAGCACGGCGATCACGTCGGCGGCGAGCGCGACGCGCTGGACTGCCTCACCAGGGGCGACGCGGCGGCGTGCGCGATGCTCGACCTGAACTGGGACGGCTGGGTCAAGGACGGCACGATCGACGCCAACCAATTCAGCATCGTCGGGGAAACGGATCGGTTCGACCACTGCGTCTTCACGGTCCGCGAGACGCTCGATCGCTCGGTCGAGAACGCGTGGCTCGACGCGCTCTTTGCCATGCGCTACGACAATCCCGCGCACCGCGAGATGATGGACCTGGAAGGCCTGAAGGCCTGGCTGCCAGGGCGGACGACGGGCTTCGGCCCGCTGATGGCAGCGGTCGAGTCGGAACGGTTCTTCGCACCGGCCTCGTCGTGAGCCTGCCGCTCTTTCCCGTCACGACCGTCGGCAGCTGGCCGCGGCCGCCAGGGGTCGCCGAAGCGATGCGCGCCTATCGCCGCCGTCGGATCGACCGCGCGGAATTCGATCGCATCGCCGACGAGGCGGTGGTGGATCTGCTGCGGCTGCAAGAGACCCTCGGCTGCGACATCGTGACGGACGGCGAGCTGCGGCGCGACAACTTCTACTCGTTCGTCGCCGAGAAGCTGTCCGGCGTACGGCTCATGACCCTCGCCGAGATGCTCGATTTCGTCGAGGACAAGGCTGGCTTCGAGCAACTCCTCCAGACGCTCGACGTCCCCGCCTATTCGATCAGCAGCCCGATCTGCACGGCCCGCATCGACCGGCGGGAGCCGCTGACGGTCGACGACCTGACGTTCGCGCGCCGCCACACGGGCCTCCCGATCAAGGTCACGCTGCCCGGACCCTATCTCCTCACCCGAGCGATGTTCGTGCCGGAACTCACGCGCGCGTACTACCCGGACAAGGAAGCGCTCGCGGAGGACGTCGTTGCGCTCCTCCGCAGCGAGCTCGGGGAACTGCAATCGGCCGGCGTGGAGTTCGTGCAGTTGGACGAACCGGTGCTCACAGAGGTCGCCTTCGCGCCCGGACGGACGCGGACGTTCATGTGCGCGGCGCTCGCCGCGCGCAGCGATCCGGGCGAGGAGCTCGAGTTCGCCGTCTCGCTGATCAATCGAGTGGTGGCGGGCGTCGACGATCTGCGGATTGGTCTCCACGTGTGCCGCGGTAACTGGAGCCGCGACGAGTCGACGCTTCTGAGCGGCGGCTACCAGGCGCTAAGGACCTATCTCGACCGGCTGCAAATCACGCAGCTCGTCCTGGAATACGCCACCGAGCGGGCCGGCACACTCATCGGGTTCGAGGGCAAGGAGATCGGGCTGGGCGTCGTCAATCCTCGCACCGACCAGGTCGAGACGCCGGCGCAGATTCGTGCGGCCGTCGAAGAGGCGCTCCGTCTCTATCCCGCCGAACGCGTGTTCCTGAATCCTGACTGCGGGTTCGGCACCTTCTCGAATCGTCCGATGAACACGGTCGAGATCGCGTCCGCCAAGGTTGCGGCCATGGCTGCCGCGGCCCGGGATCTGCGCGGCCGTTCGTGAGGCGCCGATTCGTCCTCCGCCACACGCCACCCGATCTTCAGGAGCGGATCTTCATGCGGTGCCAATTCCCGTTACGTGAATGTCGCCAAGATGGCGGACAGGACGATGGCGCGGTTTACTCCCGCTGTGGCCTCGGAGTCTGATGACGCACGACGCACGGTGCGGCGCTGCTCCACGTGTATAAATCGCGACGGTCCGATTGGAGTGCTGTCTTCCCGACAGATGCTGGCGTGGGGCAAGCCAGAGGCGAATCGCATCTGCATGTTGTCGGTTCCCCGCGCCGCACAACCGCCGCTGGCGTCAAAGACCCCGGCGGCAATCACGCGCCCTTCCCCTGCGGTCGTGTTCTGGTCGCGGTCGGTGCCGGCAATGAGCAGCGTGCGGGCCCGCGATGCCAGGTAGGCTTCGATCGCCTGATGCTCCGTTTCGAGATCGTCGTGGAGATGGGGCGCCGATAAGCTCAGCGCGCGCTGCGGCTCCGCGTCGAAGATGTACGTGCCCCAGCCTCGGGCCGTCGGATCGGCAGGGTCGGTAATCGCCTCGCCCGCCGAATGTGGCGCCGGCGCCGGAATCTGACCCGGCACGCCTTCCATGAGCAGGTAGTGCGTGCGGCCCGAGGGCGTGTCGAAGAACCGGACGACGTTGTAGGTCGAACTGATCATCCTGGCTCGTGCGTGCGCCTCATCCCACGCCCCGCCGATGAGGCTCCGGAACACTGCGCGCCACGCCGCGAGTTGGGCCGGCGTGGGCAGGATGTATTCGTTGCGCTGATCGGCGGGATCCGCTCCGGACCCCGATCCACGCACGTTGGCGATCGAGGCCAGCAACCCGGACGTGAGGAACGCCGCGAGGTCGCCCGTGGCCGTCGGTAGCTGTGCCACGATGTCCGCGGTCTTGTACATGATGACGACATTGTCGAGGATGAAGTCGTCGATCCCGCCAGCGCTCCCGCCATCAGACGAGCGCGCCTCGACACGCAAGACGTTGCCGGTCGCCCTCAGTTGGTGGTGCGGCTCGATCAGCAGGATGTTGCCATTCCAGGCATCCCTCGCGGGACTCGCCGGCAGTCCGCCAAACACGTCCACGCCGTTGACGCGAAACACGTTCCGTTGATGATCGACGTCCCGCGACTGGAACATCAGCAACGCCGCCGCCGCGGAATTGACGCCGGGACAATCGAAGGGAAAGTCCTTGCCCGGGCCCACGAAGGCAACGTTGGGCTCGACGTCGTCAAAGGCCCCGGGGTTATCGCCGATGTGTTGGCGTGAGAACAGTACGACGGTGTAGTTGGTCGCCATGGATCAGGGTTCCACGAAGCGCTGGCGGTAGGCACGCGGTGACACACCGAACTCCGTCCTGAACGCGCGGTCGAAGTTGGACGCCTCGCCGAAGCCGCTGTCGAGCGCGACGTCGAGGATGCGGACCGGCGTCGGGGTCGCGAGCTGCCAGGCCGCGGCACGCAGCCGCGCACGCAGCACGTACTGGTGCGGCGTAACACCGGCCACCTGCCTGAACGTGCGGAGAAAATGGAACGGGCTGACGCCAGAAGCCGCGGCGAGCGACGCGAGCGTGTGTGGCGCGTCGGGCATAGCCTCGATGGCACGAACCGCGGCGCTGACTCGCGCTTCCGCATGGGGCGGTGTCCTGGGACCACGCGTCACGTCGCCGCTCGACTGCACCGCCTCCCCCAGGAGCAGGATCCCGAGTTCCTCCCAGGCCGCCTCACTCCGCTCCACTTCCGTCCCGACACCTGCTGCGGCCACCAGGGGTGCCATGGCGCGTACGGGCGGCAGGCGCGGTGTGCGAAAGTTCAACCGGCCCCGGACACCTGCATCAGCCACGATGCGCTCGAAGTAGTCCGGCGAGAACCAGAACGCGACACAGTGATCGCCCTCGCCGTGCGCATGCCCGCACTCGAAACACTGGCCCGGGTTGCCAAGCATGATGGCGCCGGGTGTCATTACGCCACCGCCGGTCGTCGTGCGGTACTGGAAGCTGCCGCTGAGCACGACGGCAATCGAATGCTGCGCATGCCGTTCCTCGAACGGACGGTCGCGCGGTCCGGCCGTGCAGATCACGTCGGCGACGCTCCAGCCGGCGCCGCGCGCCAGGATCCGCGACGTCGTCGTGCCGGCCTCGCCGGTCCTCCGGCGCCGCTCGAGCGCAGCCTGCATGTCGAGCGCAACTTTTGCCAAGACCGCCTCCTCCCCTACGTCCTACAACAGTCATGCAAGGAGGGCATCATGAGCAAGCAGAACACCAGCACCGCCACCAACCATCTGTCCGAAAGCCGCGTCCTGAGGGAGGGCTACGGTCCAGGCGCGTGGCACGGCGCGGACATGAAGGCCGCGCTGGGCGATGTCACGGCGGCGACGGCCTACTGGCGCCCCGCCGCAGGCCGACACAACATCGCCGAAATCGCCGTGCACCACGCCTACATCGTGCGGGGCGTGCGGGCACGGGTGAGCGGACACGAACCCAAGCCGTTCGTGCTGGAGGGCGACGACTGGTTCAGCCTCGACAGCGACCGCGCAATGTCCTGGAAGCGCGTGCAGACCATCGTCGCGCAGGAGCACGACCGCCTGGCCGACCTGATCGAGGCGATTGACACGGGAGCGGCGACCTCGGCGTTGCCGGACGCCGAGCGCGCGGAACTCGTGCTCGGCATCACGAGCCATGCCGTGTATCACGCCGGGCAGATTCAGCTGATCAAGCGACTGCAGGAAGCGTAGAGGAGCGACGAGCGGCGCCCTTCGGCGCCGCTCGTCGTGCAATGCCGTAATGCCGAGATGCCGCGATGCCGCCAATTCAACGCCGCAGCATGAGCAACATTCAGGGTGCTGGCGCTGGTGCGTCGATCTTCGCCGGCTGGATGTCGGCCGGGATGAACTGGCGGTCGACCAGATCCTTCACGTCGAGCCGACGCGCGAGAATGCCGGCGGCCAGACCCATGTCGGCGATCTGCTGCATCTCCTCGTCGAGCGGCGTGAGCATCCGGTAGCTCACGCGATCGGGCGGTTGCGTCAGTACGTACCGCACCAGTTTCTCGTCCTGGCGGAAGTACGGCGCTACGACGGCCGCGGCCTCGACGCGATGCTGTTCGGCCCACTCGCCGCTCTCGGCGATGCCGCGCACCAGATCACGCACGACCGCCGGCCGTTCGGCGATCAGCTTCTCGGTGACCACGAGCACGCAGGAGATGAAGCGCGGCCAGATGTCCTTGGCGTGATACAGCACGCGACCCGACCCATCGAGCTCGGCTCGCGCGGCATGCGGCTCGCCCACGAAGTAGGCGTCGATGGCCTTGCTCGCGAGCGCGCCGGGCATGTCTGGCGGCGGCATCTCGACGAAGCGAATCGTGGCCGGGTCAATCCCTTCGTCCTGCATCAACTTCCGGATGACGAGATTCTGGTTGCTGTACTTGCTCGGGATGGCGAACGTCCGTCCCTTGAGGTCCTTCAATGATGTGGCGGGCAGGTCCTTGCGCACCATCACCGTCGAGCCATCACGATGCCCGAGGTACGCGATCTTGACGCGCACGCCCTGCTCGCGCAGCTTCATGGCCAGCGGCGCGATCATGAAGGTCGCGTCCAGCCGGCCGCTCTTCAGGGTCTCGACCACCGTCGGGAAGTCGGTGAAGCGCTGCGATTCGAAGCGCGTGGAGGTACTCGTGCGCGTCGCGTAGTCGGTGACCGGACACGTGAGGTGACACGTCACGGGCAGAAAGCCTACGGCAAGCGTCTCGGGCGCTGTCGTCGTCGATGCCTCCGGCACGGCCGGCGTGGTCCACGGCCGCATGCGTAACACGCCAAGCGCGATGACGACGACGAGGGCACCCAGGGTCCAGCGGACGAATGGTGATCGCAACATCAGGCACTCCAGGGGAGAACCACGCGTGTAGTCATGAAGTCAGCGGGGTGCTGGCGCTGGTGGCGGGCCGGTCCTGCTCCAGCCCCAACCCGGTAAGGATCCGATGAACCGCGTTGACGACGGCGGGATGCGTGAGGTCGCGGGGACGATGGGCGTCAATGCGGACCTCGTCGCATACGCGCGCCGGCCGCTCGCTCAGCACGAGCACCCTGTCGGCCAACTGCGCCGCTTCCTCGATGTCGTGGGTCACGAGCACGATCGTGCGCGGTTGCTCCCGCAGCAGCCGGGCCAGTTCGCCGCGCAGGCGCAGCCGTGTCAGGTAGTCGAGCGAGGAGAAGGGCTCGTCCATCAGCAGCAGATCCGTCTCACCGGCCAGGGCGCGCACGAGTTCGACACGCTGACGCATGCCGCCCGACAGCTGATGGGGATAGTGACGCTCGAAGGACACCAGGTCGATCAGCCCCAGCCAGTGCGCCACCCGCGTCGATCGCTCGGCTTCTGGGAGATGCCGCAAGCCGAGCCTCACGTTCTCGCCGACGGTGAGCCACGGGAACAGCCCGTCGTGCTGGAACACCGTGCGCGATCGTCCGCCCTGTCGCACCGCCCCGCGCGAGGGTGTCAGCCATCCGGAGCACAGGTTGAGAATCGTCGTCTTGCCACAGCCGGACGGACCGACGATCGCGACGAATTCGCCGGACTCGACCAAAAGGTCCATCGGTTGCAGGACCTGCATGTCGCCGAACGCATGGGCCACGTTGTCGAGGTGAAGCACCGGAACGGACGTCATCGCTCGTATCCCCAGCGGACGCTCGGGATACGGGTCATCTGCACGAGCAGCCGATCGAGGCCGACACCAATGAGTCCGATCACCACCATCACCGCGGCCAGCAGGTCGATGCGCAGGCCGTTGCGCGCGTCCCACACGGCAAACCCGAGGCCGTCACGGCCGGCGATCATCTCCGCCGCGACCACCACGAGCCAGGACAGGCCCGCAGTCACCCGCAGGGTCGTGATCACCTGCGGAGCGATGGCCGGCAGCGTGACCTCGCTCAACAGCCGCGGCCCCTTGATTCCGAGATCGCCCGCCACCCGGAAATAGACGCTCGGAATATTGGCCACGGCGGCAGCCGTCGAGAGCACGACGGGAAACACCGCGGCCATGAAGATCAGGAAGATCGCCGGTGGATCGCCGATGCCGAGCCAGAGGATCGCAAACGGGATCCACGCGAGCGGCGACAGATTCCGGAAGAAATTGACCAGCGGCAGCAACGCGGCACGTGCCATCGCCGAGTGGCCCAGGAGCAGGCCTGCCGGGATCCCGATGGCGGTGGCGAGGAGGAAACCGGCCCCGACGCGGAAGAGCGACGCCAGGACGTCCTGCACCAGGCGCCCGCTCATGAACTCGGTGACCAGGCCTCGGCCCACGGCACCCGGATCCGGGAACAGCGACGAGGGAAACAGCTGCAACGCCGAGACGGCTGCCCACGCCGCGACAATGAGGACGGGACCTGCCAAACCAAGCAACGGGATCGGACGGTTGGGAGCGCGCACGGCGGTTGGAGCCGGAAAGTATGGCACGTGGCCCAACGCCACAGCGATAACGTGCAGGCGGCACATGACTAGTGCTTTCGCATGAGCCCGCTCGCCCACGGGAGCAACGGTAGAATCGTGCAATGCACCGTTACGTCGAGCGGGTCGTCGATCTTCTGGACCCATCCCTGAACGTGCTCCATGACATGACCGAGGACGAGGCGCGGGCGCGGGTGCTGTCTGCCGACCCGGATGCGGTGCGAGGCATCGAGGGGTCGTTCGCGCTCGTGGCGCGGGATGGCATCACCGTTTGCATGGCCCGCTCACTCGATCGGCCGATGCGGTACTTCCTCGCCAAGCGAGCCGAGGGCCCAGCGCTCTTCATCGCCGACCGCATGGACACGCTGCGATCGGCGCTCGCGGCCGAGGGCCTGGCCCACCAGTTTCATCCGAGCTACACGCGGATGGTGCCAGCGCATCACGTGGTGGAACTGCGTCTGGTCGGCTGCCCGGATCCCGATCCGACCTACACCCGTTTCTTCACACCCGAACGCTCGGCGCTTCCGCCGAACCTGGACGTGATCGGCCAGCGCTACATCGGCGCGCTCGCGTTCGCAGTGGCGCGCTGGCTTCAACATGTGGATCGCGTGTCGAGCGGCACTGCGCCGATCGGCGTCTGCTTCTCGGGGGGCATCGACAGCGGATCGGTGTTCCTCGTGGTGTACGACACGATGCGGCGCCTCGGCATGTCGCCAGCGCGACTCAAGGCGTTCGTGCTCGATGCGGGTGGTCCCGATGTCGCGCAGGCCCACGAGTTCCTCGACCGACTGGGCCTCGGCCTCTTCTTCGAGGCGATCGACGCGGGCCCCGAGGCGCTCGATCTGCAGGAAACCCTGCGCGTGCTCGAGGACTACAAGCCGCTCGACGTCGAATGCGCGGCACTCGGCCTGCGCCTCTTCCGCGGCATCCGCGAGCGATATCCGGAGTGGCGCTTCATGCTCGATGGCGACGGCGGCGACGAGAACCTCAAGGACTACCCCATCGAGGAGAATCCCGAGCTTACGATCCGCAGCGTCGTCGACAACCTCATGCTGTATCAGGAGGGATGGGGGGTCGGCCGCATCAAGCACTCGTTGACCTACAGCGGCGGCCTGAGTCGGAGCTACGTACGGACCTACGCGCCGGCCCGTCGCTACGGCTTCGATGGCTTCAGTCCGTATACGCGGCCGTCGGTGGTCGAGGTCGCCGAGGGCATTCCGTTTGCGTCGCTGACCGCCTACGACGTGCCGACGCTGTACGGCCTCAAGGGCGACATCGTCTCGCGTGGCGTCAAGGCGATGACCGGCTTCGACATGCCGGTGTTCCCCAAGCGGCGATTCCAGCACGGGGCCATTCCTGTCGAGACACTGCGGACCTCGCTCATCGCCGACGAGGCCGCATGCCGGCGCGCGGTACACGCCTTGTTCGCATGACCTCCCTGGCCGTCACCCACACGGGCACGGCCTATCCATCTGGCCGGCGGGCGCGCGATCGGTTCGTGCTCGCGCGGCGCACTTCACGGCAAGCGCTCGATCCCCTCGCGCACCAGGGCGTCGTGATCGAGCCCGAACGCGCGGCCGATGGAACGCGCGTCGATTCGGTCACTGTCTTTCTGACCGGACGCGAATGCCCCTGGCGCTGCGTGATGTGCGACCTGTGGACGCACACCACTGCGGCAATCACGCCGCGCGGCGCGATCCCCCTGCAGATCGCCAGCGCCATCGCGGCGATCCGCCAGGCGCCCGCGATGCCCCCGGTGATCAAGCTGTACAACGCCGGCAGCTTCTTCGATAACCACGCCGTCCCGCCTCAGGACGATGGCGCGATTGCGGAAGCGCTGCGTCCGTTCACCCGCGTGGTGGTGGAATCGCATCCGTCACTTGTCGGCGATCGCACGTGGCGCCTGCGCGATCTCCTGACCCGCGACGGCCGCACGACACGCCTCGAGGTCGCGATGGGCCTCGAGACGGCGCACCCGAACGCGCTCGAACGACTCAACAAGGGCATCACGGTGGAATCCTTTGCAAAGGCCGCTCGCGCGCTCGCCGAGCGCGAGGTCGACCTGCGCGTGTTCCTGCTGATCCATCCGCCGTTCGTGCCGCCCGAGGAGCAGGACATCTGGCTCACCCGGTCGATCGGCGTCGCGTTCGACTGTGGCGCCACCGTTGTCTCGCTGATCCCCACGCGGGGGGGTAATGGCGCGCTCGAGGCGCTCGCAGCGCAGGCAGACTTTGTGGCGCCAAGCCTGATCGATATCGAGCAATCTGCAGCAATCGGCCTCTCGGCCCTCAGTCTCGGCACCAACGCGCGGGGCCGCCTGTTCATCGACACGTGGGACATCGAGCGCTTCGCGACCTGCCGGCGCTGCGCGCTGCCGAGGCAGGCGCGTCTCACTCAGCTGAATCTGGACCAACGCCTGCCGCCGCCGCTCGCGTGCGACGCCTGCGGCGAGGTGACGCCGTCGTGACACTTCTCCGCTCACGGCGTATCGACACCGACGTCGCCATCGTCGGCTCCGGGTTCGCCGGCTCGCTGCTGGCCCTGGTGCTACGTCAGCGCGGGATGCGGGTGGCACTCCTCGAGCGCGGTCGTCATCCGAGGTTTGCCATCGGCGAGTCCTCGACCCCGCTCGCGGGACTGCTCATCGAGGAACTCGCGGACCGATACGACCTGCCGCGTCTGCGTCCGTTCTCGAAGTGGGGCACCTGGCAGGCGGCGCATCCGGACGTCGCCTGTGGCCGCAAGCGAGGCTTCAGCTTCTTCCAGCACGACACTGGATTGCCATTCGCCGACGACCACACGCACGCGCGGCAACTGCTGGTCGCCGCGAGCCCGAACGACACCATCGCGGACACGCACTGGTATCGCCCCGACTTCGATCACTGGCTGGTCCGAGAAGCCGAGGCCGCTGGTGTCTGCTACCTCGATGAGACGTCTCTCGATGTACCGGTCTTCGATCAAGGCCACCCCGTGATCGAGGGCACACGTCGAGGCGCGAGTGTGCGCATCGACGCGGCATTCCTCGTGGACGCGAGTGGCCCACGAGGTTTCCTCTGGAGCCGGCTTGGCCTCGGCGATACACCGATGGGGTGGCTCCCGCCGACGCAAGCGCTGTACGCGCACTTCGAGGACGTCGAGCGTTGGGACGCTCTTGTTCCATCCGATTCGACGCCGCCGTACCCGGTGGACGATGCCGCGCTCCATCATGTGCTGCCGGGTGCATGGGTGTGGGTGCTGCGGTTCAGCAACGGCGTGACGAGCGCAGGCGTGGCGGCGATCGATGCTGTCGCGCGTCAGTACGGACTCAATGAAGGCGCCGATGCATGGACACGCCTCTTGGCCGACTACCCTTCCCTGCAGGCGCAATTCACAGCGGCGCGGCCGATACGACCGTTCGTCCACGCACCACGGATCGCCCACCGGACAGCCCTTGTCGCCGGTCGTGACTGGGCGCTGCTGCCGTCTGCGGCCGGCGTCATCGATCCCTTGCTATCCACCGGGTTTCCCCTGACCCTGCTTGGCATCGGTCGCCTGGCTCGCGTGCTGGAGGACACATCGCCTGGAAGCGCTCGCGAGGCGGCTCTCGCGCGATATGCGCAGGACACGGCGGACGAACTCGAGGCCACCGAACGTCTCGTGGCTGCCCTTTACACAAACATGTCGGATTTCCCGCTGTTCAAGCGCCTGACTGCACTATACTTCGCCGCCGCGAGCTACGCCGAGACGGTGCGTCGCCTCGGGCAGCCAGATCGGGCGCGTGGTTTCCTGCTGCACGCGGATCCCGTGTTCGGACCGGCACTGCGCGCGATCTCCGGGCGTGCTCTCGCACTCACAGTCGGCGGAGCGCGTCACGATGCGCGGCAGCGCTTGCTCGACGACATTGCTGCCGCCATCGCCCCGTTCGACGTCGCAGGGCTTGGCGATACGACACGGCGCGACTGGTATCCCGTGCTCGAGTCGGACCTGCACGCCGCCCACGAACGCCTCGGCGTTTCGCACGCAGCCATCGATGCCCTTCTCGCCCGCTGCGGGTTCGGCAACGCGACTGCCCACCCGCCGCGCGTATTCGCCGGGCAGGAGCGCGCATGACGGACTCCCGACTCGCCGCGTTTGCGTTGACCATCGGAATGGGCTTCGCCGTCGGGCCCCTGGCGGCGTGCCGACAAACGGCCGATGTCTCGCCGGAGGTCTACCGCGAAGCCGTCGTCGCGTTCCACACGGCCCTGGCGGCGATCGACACGAGCCAGGAAGTCCTGGCCCGCGAGAAGCTGGATCGTGTCGTGGCCCTGGTGCCGCAGGAGCCTGCGGGCTGGGCCAATCTCGGGCTGCTGCTGCTGCGACAACAGGAGAACGCCGCAGCCAGGGAGAAGCTGACTCGGGCCGCCGAGCTCGCTCCGAACGCGGCCGCAATCGTGCGCCTGCAAGCGCTCGTCGAAAGTCGTGAGGGCAATCTCGCCGAGTCGACACGCCTGTGGCGCCGTGCCGTCGAACTCGATCCCACCGACCCGAAGGCCGCCTATGCGCTGGCGCAGGAGACGGAACGGCAGGGCGGTAAGGACGCCGACGCCGAGGCACAGCGCGTACTCGAACAGCTCCTGACGCGGTCCGACAGCCTCCCCGTACGCCTCGACTACGCGCGCCTGGCCGCGAAGCGTGGCGACGCGCGTGGGCTCGCGCAGGCGCTGGGCTCATTGGCTGCCGTGTCGGGCGCATGGCCAGTGGCCGCACGTGAGCGCCTTGCAGCGGTGCAGGCCGCGGCGGCATCCAATCCGCGAGCGGCGGCGACGCAGGTGGCCTTCCTGCGCAACCTGCTCACGCGCGAGACCGCATATCGACGAGCGCTCGCGCGGGTGACGACGCCGCTCGATGCGGTCGGCGAGCCAATCACCCGCTTCCTGGTGCTGCCGGCACCGACCGTGGCGCCCGCCCCGCCGGACACGGGCATTGGCTTCAACATCGTGGTGGCTGGCGAGGACGCCAGCAGCTGGGTGGGAACCATTGCGATCCACGCCGACGACCGGGAGACCCTGATCGCGGCAACGTCCACTGCGATCGAGGTACATACGCGCCCGGGTTGGCGGATCCCGCTGCCAGCGAAGCAGCGGACGGCGCCTGGCGACGTGCGGGTCATCGCAGCGGACCTGAACTACGACTACCGTACCGACCTGGTGCTCCTTGGCGCGGATGGTCTTGCCTTCAAGGCCTTCACGGGCCAGGTCGACGAAGGGGCTTCCGTCGATCGCACCGCAGACACGAAGCTGGACGCAACGACGCTGCGCACCCCGACACGCGCGGGCTGGCCTGCGGACGTCGATGTCGATGGCGATCTCGATCTCGTCATCGCCCCGATCGACGGCGACGCCTTCGTGCTGCGCAACAACGGCGACGGTACCTTTGTGCGACAGCAACCCTTCGGACCCTGCAGCCGGCTGCAGGGGTTTGCGTGGGCGGATTTCGACGGCGAAGGCGTCCCCGATGCCGCGTGCCTCGACGCAGCCGGAGCCGTGCAGGTCTTCGTCAATCTTCGAGGTGGCGCGTTCGAGGCCGCGCGCGTTCCGGGGGCTCCCGCGACGCTGCTGGCGGTGGCCGCTGGTGACGTCACAGGCGATGGCCGTCCCGATCTCGTCGGCGTCACGGCGAGCGGCGCCATCGTGGCCCTGACGTTCGAGGAGGCGGCAAGTGGCGCGGCGCAGTTGCAAGCGCCGGTCTGGCGCTGGCGCGACATCGCCCGACTGCCCGCAACGCCGGCCGGTGCGACGACAGCCACCACCCGACTGCTGCTGGCCGATCTGGACAACAACGCCGCGCTCGACATCATCGTCTCGGCCACGGACACGCAGGTGCTGCTCGGTGGATCTCCCTACGGCTTCATCGCGCTGGCAGCGCCCATCGCATTACGCACGCGTGCGGTGGCAGATCTGGATGACAAGGGGCGACTCCATCTCGTCGGCCTCATGGCGGACGGCCGCCTCGCCGTTGCAGAGAACGTCGGCACGAAGGCGTATCACTGGCAGCGCGTGAGAGCGCGCGCCGCCACCGCCACCGGCGACCAGCGCGTCAACTCCTTCGGCATCGGCGGCGAAGTCGAAGTCCGCAGCGGCCTCCACGTGCAGACGTACCCGATCGCCGGCCCAATCGTACACATCGGGCTCGGCGAGGCGACGACGAGCGACGTCATCCGGATCTTCTGGCCGAACGGTGTCATGCAGTCGGAGTTCCTGCAGAAGGCCGACGCGACGATCCGGGCCGATCAGCGCCTCAAGGGATCGTGCCCGTGGCTGTTTGCCTGGAACGGCCGTGAGATGGCCTTCGTCACCGACCTGATCTGGCGGTCGCCCCTCGGCCTGCGCATCAATGCGCAAGTGACAGCCGACGCGTCCATGACCGAGGACTGGGTGAAGGTCGGCGGCTCGCAGCTCGTACCGCGCGACGGCGCGCACGACCTGCGTATCACCGCGGAGCTCTGGGAAACCCATTTCTTCGACCTCGTCTCGCTGGCCGTTGTCGATCACCCGCTCGGCACCGAAGTCTTCGTCGACGAGCGCTTCGCGATTCCCGCGCCCGCGCTCGCGCCGGTCGTCACTGGTCCGCTGCAGCCGTTCGCGCGAGTCATCGACGACACCGGACGCGACGCCTCCGCCGTGGTCAAGTCTCGGGACGATCAGCACCTCGACTTCGCGGGGCGCGGCGCCTACCAGGGGATCACGCGTCAGCACGCCATCGAGCTCGTCGTACCGGATGAGGCCTCGCGCAAGGGTCCGCTCTACCTGGTCGCGCAGGGCTGGGTTCACCCGACCGACAGCTCGATCAACGTGGCCATCGCGCAGGGCACGCAGGCGAAGCCGATGGGCCTCGCCCTCGAGGTCGCCGGCGCCGACGGTCGCTTCCGCGTCGTCAAGTCGAACCTCGGCTTCCCTTCAGGCAAGGACAAGAGCGTCCTGATTCCGCTCGACGGCGTGCTGCCGGCGTCGGGCCCGCGCCGCCTGCGCCTCACGACGAACCTCGAGATCTTCTGGGATCGCCTGGCCTGGGCCGTCGGCCGTCCCGACGTCGCTGTCGCGCCGCGACGCCTGCCGCTGCGTTCCGCGGAGCTCCGCTATCGCGGCTTCTCGGTCACGGCGCAGCAGGAGAGCGCGCCGGAGCGACCACGCTACGTCGTGCAGGGCACGGCGCCGCGCTGGCTCGACCTCGAAGGGTTCCACACCAGGTTCGGAGACGTGCTGCCGCTGCTCACGTCAGTGGACGACAGATACATCATCATGAACGCTGGCGACGAACTGGCCCTGCGCTTCACCGAGGCACCGGCCGCCGGACCCGGCATCGTGCGCGACTTCATCGTCGTCGGCGACGGCTGGGTGAAGGACGGCGATTACAACACGACCTTCTCCCGCACGGTGCTGCCGCTGCCCACGCACGCCAGCGGCCGATACGACAAGGCGCCGAACAACCTCGAAGACGACCCCGTCTACCGGCAGCACGCCGACGACTTCGCGACGTACCACACCCGGTACGTCACCCCAGACGCGCGCAACGCGCTGCGTGCGCGCGTCCCACGCCAGGCCCGATGACACGCTACGCTCGACCGCTTCTCGCTCTACTGTTCCTGGCGTTGCTCGCCACGCCATGGCTGATGCGCCACTTCGGTCGTCGGGCCGTAGTGGCCGAGGCCACCAGCGACCCGCGGACCCGGTATGGCTTTCGAATGACCGAGTCTTCGAGGACCGCCGGGCTGAACTTCGTACATGCGGCGCCGACGCTGGACGCGAAGCTGGCGCACATCATGCCGCAGGTGGCATCGATGGGGGCGGCCGTGTCCGTGGTGGACGTCGACGCCGACGGTCACGCCGATCTCTACGTGACCGACAGCCAGGAGGGGTCGCGCAATCGCCTGTATCGCAACCGCGGCAATGGCACGTTCGAGGAGATCGCGGCAGCGCTCGGCATCGCCGCACTCAACGAGGCGTCGACGGGTGTGTCGATGGGATCGGCATGGGGTGACTACGACAACGACGGCTTCCCTGACCTGCTGCTCCACCGTTGGGGGCGACAGGAACTGTTCCACAACGACGGCGGCCGCGCCTTCACGCGGGTGAGCGAGCAGGCGGGCCTGCCGACCTGGGCCAACATCAACACGGCCACGTGGCTGGACTTCGATCGCGACGGGCGACTCGACTTCTTCATGGGCGGCTACTTCGCAGAGGACGTCAACCTCTGGGCGCTGTCGACCACGAAGATCATGCCGCAGAGCTTCGAGTACGCGACCAACGGCGGCCGCAAGTACCTGTATCGCAACCTGGGAGGGGGGCGGTTCGAGGAGGTCAGTGCCGCGCGCGGGCTCGCCTCGACGCGCTGGGCCCTTGCTGTGGTGGCCGCCGACCTGCGCGGCACCGGCTATCCGGATCTGTTCATCGCCAACGACTATGGTGTGTCGGAGCTCTTCGTCAACGAAGGCGGTCGGTTCCGAGAGGTCGGGCGCCAGGCCGGCGTCGGCTACGCGCCCAAGAGCGGCATGAATGCAGCGGTCGGCGACGTCCTGAACCAGGGCCGCTTCGCGATCTACGTCTCGAACATCTCCGAGGAGGGCATCCTCATCCAGGGCAACAACCTGTGGGTACCCACGGGTGGCGACGCGAAGACCCTGCCCACGTACGAGAACCTTGCCCGCTCGATGAACGTGGACCTCGGCGGCTGGAGCTTCGGCGCGCAGTTCGGCGACCTCAACAACGATGGCACGCAGGACCTGTACCTCGTGAACGGCTACGTGTCCGCCTCTCGTACCGAGAGCTACTGGTACGACTACTCGAAGGTGGCTGGCGGACACGAGGTTGTCATCTCCGACGCGAAGAACTGGCCGGCGATGGGCACGCGCAGTCTTGCCGGCTACCAGGCCAAGCGCGTCTGGGTGAACGACGGCGCGGGCCGCCTGGTCGACGTGGCACAGATGGTCGGCGTCACCGATCGCCACGATGGCCGCTCGGTCGCGCTCGCCGATTTCGCCAACCGCGGCATGCTCGACGTCGTGGTCGCCAACCAGCGCGGACCGCTGCTGCTCTATCGGAACGACGTCGCACCCGGGCGCGGCTGGATTGGCTTCGACCTCGAGGGCAGCTGCCGTCCCGATACGCCGGCGAGCCAGCGCTGCTCCAACCGCGACGCGATCGGCGCACAGGTCACGCTGCACTGGCAGGGCCAGCAGCAGGTGCAGGAGGTGCTCGGCAACTCCGGATTCTGTGGCCAGAACCAGCGTCGGCTGCACTTCGGACTCGGGGCGGCCACTGTCGCCGACCGGGCGGTCGTCCGCTGGCCCTCGGGTAAGATGCAGGAGATCGTGCATCCGTCAATCAATCAGGTGCACGTGCTGAGGGAACCCGCATGACCGCGCCATTCAGCGGTGGGCTGCAGAACCTCCGGTTCGACAAGCGCTACCTCGCACCGGTTCTCGTCACGATCGTCCTCATCGTCGGGCAGGTGACGTTCGGATTCCTCGAGAGCTGGTCACGTACCGCGCTCGCCATCGGCACGTCGATCGCCGTCGAACTCGTGCTCGGCCGGCTGTTCGGCGGGCGCTGGCCGCATCTGGCGTCGGCGTACGTGTCGGGCATCAGCGTCGGCATGCTCGTGCGTTCGCCGGAGTTCTGGCCGTACGCCCTCTGTTCAGCCATCTCGATCACGTCCAAGTACCTGATCCGCGTCGACGGACGGCACATCTGGAACCCCTCGAACCTTGGCATCGTGGCGATGCTGGTGCTCGCGGCCGACACGGTGGCCGGCCTGAGCGTGCAGTGGGGTAACACACTCCTGCCCATGGTGGTGGTCTGGGCGTTCGGCACCGTGATCATCAGTACGCTCGGCCGATTGCACATCACCCTCACCTACGTCCTGTCGTTCCTGGTCCTTGCCGCACTGCGATCGGCACTCACTGGCCACCCGTTGCTCGCCGAAGCCGCACCGATCACCGGGCCGATGTACCAGCTGTTCATCTTCTTCATGATCACGGACCCGAAGACCACCGTGTCACCGCGGTGGGCACAGTGCGTGGTCGCCTTCCTGGTCGCCGCGGTGGAAGCGACACTGCGGCTCATGCAGTTCGTACACGCGCCGTACTACGCGTTGTTCATCGTCGGCCCGACGGCCAACCTGATCGAGATTGCCCTGGCGCGCCGCGCCGCGCGTCTCGCCACCGCTCCGGCAGATACCGCTGCCGGCGCGTCGCTCGTCCCCTCATTGCCTCAGGAGACACCGCGTGTTCGAACGTGACGTGATCGCCAACCAGAAGACCATTCTCAAGAACCAGGCCACGCTGCTCAAGGGCCAGGGGACGATCGTCGCCAACCAGAAGAAAATCCAGGCCAACCAGGCGAAGATCCAGGCCAACCAGAAGACCATCCTGGGCAACCAGAAGAAGCTCGACCAGGTGCTGGCCAATCAGAAGGCGCTGCTCGCCCGTTGACGACCGCCCTGCGGCCGGAGAAGTCCGGGACCGCTTGCACGGATGACGTGAGGTCTTAAGAAAGGCGGCTCACGCCCGGCCCAGCAGGCGCGGCACCAGGTAAGCGCTCGGGGCCATCAGCAGGAGCGCGCTCCACTGCGACCATCGTGCGTCTGCCGCCGGACTGGACACTAGCGACGCCGCCGCTCCGAGCGCCAGCAGGCAGGTCATGCCGACCACCGCCCAACCCCGATGCGGTGCGATTCGGGATGCCACGAGGCCACCGAGCCCGGCGAAGCACACACCGTAGCCTGCCGTGAGCGCGACGAACCAGAGCGGCTGCACGGCATGCAGGTTGCGGCCAGTGAGCGCGCCAAGGGCCACGCCCGTGATCGCGAAGATCAGATAGCCGCAAAGGGCGCCGAAGATTGCCCGAAGCACATTCATTCCAGGTCCGCTAGTCTGGCCCTGCCGGACAGACCCACCAGCGGGCGACACGCGATCCGTTGCACGGCGTCGTCGATATCAGCACGGCCTGCGACTCGTGCAGTTCGAACAGTTCCCCGTACTCGCGGATACGGACGATGTTCGACGAGGCCACACGAACGCGCTCGGCCGTGAGAAAGGTGACGTGATAGGCATCCCAGAAGTTCGCGCGCGCGTGATGGATGCCGTGGCTGACCAGGTAATCCGCGAGCAGACGGTGATCTGCCGTCGGCGGCGTCGCCACGTATTCGCGAACGAGCCGCCCATGCGCGGCGGCCGACAACGCCGCCCATGCCAGCACGACGCCCACCGATGCCAGTTTCGCCAGGCGTCGGTGCTCCACCGCCAGGTGAAGTCCCCATAGGCCGACGGGGAGCAGCAGTCCCAGCAGCATGTACCGCATCGTGAGATGACTGCGCTGACCGCACATCACGGCGTACATGGTCATCGCCTGTACGCCAATCATCATGAGGTAGCCACAGAACCAGCCTGCCTCGCGCTCCCGGGAGAGCCCGCGCGCAAGCAGGACGCCGGTGCGGACCAGCAGGAAGAGTGTGGCGATGAGCAGGACTGGCCACAGCCAGTCAGCACCTTGGGACGTGCGACCGGACACGATGCCGATGCTCATCACGCGCTGGCGCTGTGCGCCGAACATTTCCGGTACCTGGGCCGTCGCAAGGGCCCGGAGACGATCCAGCACCTGGCCTTCGTTCCAGCAGAACCGCCGTGCCACTTCGGTGGCATGGTCGGCGGTACGTTCCTCGGCATACGACGTACCCGGGCCATACGCAGACGCGAGAGGCACCAGCGCACGGACCAGTTGCACGACGCTCAGGATCGCGACGGCCGTGACCGTCCATCGTCTGAGCCCATCGAGACTGGCGAGACGACCTCGTGCCAACTCGGTGAGGGCCAGCGCAGCGACCCCGTACGCGGTGAACTCCCTGTGAAGCAGGCCGACGCCGGCAACCAGGCCAAGTCCCAGGGGACGATCGCGCAGCCACCAGAACGCCAGGACATACAGGAACGGCTCGATGTTGCAGCCGTTGGCCTGCACCAGTCGACTGGCCGTACCCGGCGGCGGCAGGATGAAGAACATTGCGGCAACCAGCCCTGTTAGCGGACGCAGACCAGCCCAACGCTCCAGCGCCACGATCAGTCCAGCGGCGACGACGATGTTGGCGATCAGCAGGGGAATCTTCAGCGTGGCTACCGAGATTCCGCCGAGGGCGAAGGCCGGTGCGACCCAAAGCGCCTCGATGCCGAGCAAGTACTGCTGGCCGTAGAAGTAGAGCGGAAACGCCCTGCCTTCGAGCAGGTGCTTCGCCATCAGACCGACGATGGCTTGATCGGCATCGAAGTGCGACTGTTCCCACGCGATGAACACGTAAGCCCGGAAGACGACCAGGACTGCCGCGATCAGGATGGCGGTGAGCCGCTCGCGGGTAGCCGTCGCGTGCGCGGAGGCGCGAAGGGCAACCATCAGGTATTCGAAGCGTCTCAGCGGTGACTGCGACGTGGCCGCTAATATACCCGCATGCGACCGCGGTTCGTGGGCGTCTGTGCGTTCGTGGCAGTCCTCGCGACCTGCTTGATCACGCTGGCGCCGGAACTCGCTTTGCGGGCCGACTGGGCGACGGCCCGTACGTGGCTGCTGTGGGAGTCGGGTGTGCTCGAGGAAGCGGCTCGTGTGGGCGGCCCTGCCCACCTCTCACCATCTGGTGTGTTGTTGCGCGCCTGGTGTGGCACCGGCGTGAACCTGAATGTCCTGACGAGTGCACTTGCGGCGACGTCTGCCGCTGCGGTGGGGCTGGTCGCGACGCGCATGGCCTCCCCGGGCCTGGCGCTGGGCGTGGCACTCGGCTTCGGCTGGTCCGCAGCGCTGTGGTCCAGTGCTGTGGTCGCGGCCGGCAACCTACGCCCGGTGCTCGACCTGGCGTTACTGTCGGTGGCCCTGGTCGGCGCCAGGGCGCCCGGCCCGCGCGGACGCCTCCTGGGCGTGGCGCTATCGCTGGTCGCGGCTCTCGACGACACCGCGTTGCTGTGGTGCTTCATCGGAGTGACGTGGCTCGCCACCAACCGGCGCAGGTTGGTCGCAGGGGCGCTGGCGCTGGCCGTGCTACTGATCGCGGTGCAGTGGCGAACCGATGTCGCGCTGTCCTCGTCGGCGACGGGAGCCGGCCGTGAGGTCGGCGAAGTGCTTGCCGCGCACCGGTCCCTCTGGCTGGGAGGCGCGCCAGGTGCCGACGCCATGGCGGTGATGTGGGAGCGACTGCAAGCGATCGGTATCGATGCAGCGCGGAGCCTGGGGGCGCTGGGGCTCGGCCTGGTCGCCGTGGGACTCGTCGCTCCGGTCAGCGCCCTGCCCGTCAGGACACTTGCCGCGAGCCTGCTGGTTGGAGCCACACTCGGACCGATTCCCGGGGAGTTCGAGCGCGAGTCGCGCACACTCTTCCTTCTTCTGCCGGCATGGCTCGCCATCGCGGCCGGCATGGCGCGCCTCGCTCGTGCGGGTTGGCCGCAGTCAGTGGCGCTGGCAGGATGGCTGGCCGTCGTCGTTCCCGCAATCCAGGCGCTCGCGCTGGTGAACGCGCAGGCCCGGGTGATCGCCGGCAGCGGTGACGCTCTTCACGACGTCCTCTCACAGACCTCACGGGGAACCCTGCTCGTGGAGCGCACGCCGCTTCTGCGCGTGCTGAGGTGGGGGGTGCTGCGCAGCGGTGCCGAGGGCCCGCAGGTGCGAGGCGTGAGCCTCGCGGTCCTTCCAGGCGCCGAGGGGGCGCCCGTGAGGCTATCAGAAGGAGCATGGCAGCAACTGGCACTCGCAGGCGCGGACGCGACAACGGCACGCATCGTCGGTCGGCCGCTGTCGACGGCGCTGGCAGACATACCCACCAGCGCGGTGGTGGCGATCGCGGGCACGCCGGGGGCGTACACGCCGGAGGTATGGGCAGTTCTGTCCGCCTCCACGGGCCGCCCTGACGCACAAGCTGCGGGCCTCGTGATGCACCGGCTGCTGCCGGATCTGCATGTCGTGCGCACTGGTGCGTCGGTGACGCTGGACGTGTCCCCCAGTGACCCGGGTGGGCTGCCAGCATCGTTGGTGCCAGCCGGCGGCATCGGCGCGCGGGCCACCACGCGGGAGGCCACGACGGTGCTCAATTCACTCGAAGTCGCACACACGTCCGAGGGACTCGCGATCGCGTACTGGGATCCCCGCACCGGGGAGTGGGGCGGCGACGTTTTTCGCCGGACCGACGGCCTCGCTGGCGCGTGGCAGGTGCCAGGGCTCGCGTGGTACGACCTCATGGCGCCCCCGATGTGTTCGCCTGTCACGCGCTCGTGGGCTGACGTGCGATCGCTGGCGTCCAGTGGCAGGGTGGGCCTGGTCGTGCCGGCCCGGGGATCCCTCACCTTCTGGATCGGCAGTCGTCGCCCAATCGCGGCGCGCGCCGCGACGGTGGGAGAGCGATCGGCACCGCAGTGGGCCGCGGCGCAATTCGTGAATGATGCTACCGGCCGCGAGGCCGTCTCGGCCGAACTCGCGCGCGACGGCCTGCCACCGGTCAGCACAGAGCTGCTGTCGCGCGTCGTGCTGACCAACCCGGACCCCGTCCCGTCGCTGGTGGCCCTTGCCCTCGGCGGCCCGCCGCAGTGGCTCCAGGTGCAGGGCCCCGCGGGAGCAAGCGTGTGTCACGGTCCGGGCGGGGCCCGCGTCTTCGCGGCGGCCACCCCCTCGCGACAAGTCTCCATCAGCCTGGCGGATCAGGAAGCATTCGGCGAAGGCTGGGCGACCGTCGAGCGACAGGGTGGCACGAGGATGCGTGCGCTTATCGGCGCGTCCGGCGAACTATTCATCCATTCGGACCTCCCGGGTGATGTCCGGTTCGAACTCGGCACGATGGAACGGAGTGACTCCACGACGCCGCAACTGTTCCTGGAAGTCGACGGCGTTCACGTCGGGCCGTCGACCAACCATCAGGGGGTTCACGGCTGGACGATTCCACCGACGATGTGGACACGCGGCTTCCACGTCGTGCGCATCCACCGCGCGACCGGGCCTGCTCCAGGCCGCATTGCCGTGACCTCCCTATTGCTCACGAAGCTATCGTGATCGCCGTGCCCAGCCTCTGGCGTGAGGGATAGAACGTGGGGGCCACGTCGTTCCGTACAGCCACGGCAGGGTGCGATGGCGGCCACTGTGGTTTGTACCTGTAGCTTGCAGCCTGTAGGCCGGCTGCAGCCTGTAGGCTGTAGGCTGCAGGCCGCATGACCGATGCCGACGCCCTTGCCCGCTGCGACGCGCTCGCGCAGATCGCTGCCAGCCAGGGCGAATCCCCGGTCGGCTCAGCCGTCGTGCTGGGCGACGCGATCATCGGCGAAGGTGTCGAAGCCGCGAAGGCCCGCCATGACGTCACCTGCCACGCCGAGGTCGAGGCTATCCGCGCCGCAGTCGCGACGCACGGCCGCGATCTCTCGGCGGCGACGTTGTACACCACTCACGAACCCTGCCTGCTGTGCAGCTACGTGATTCGGCACCACCGGATCGCGCGCGTCGTCATCCGTCACGCCGTTCCGGACGTCGGCGGGGCCACCTCGCGCCTGCCGGTGCTCACCACCACGGACGTCGCGTCGTGGGGGCCACCACCGGTCATCAACTGGATCACGTAGCCTGCAGCCTACGCCTGCAGGCTACCTGCTCAGAGCCCGGCCAGGACCTCCTTCATCAACCGCTGCGCGCCCTCGACGCCGTCCCACGGCCCGTCCTCGTACTCGAGGGCGAACACACCCTTGAAGCCGCCGTTGATCATGAGGCGGACGCAGCGCTGCAGGTCCACGTTCTCCCACCGGTTCCAGTACTTGGCGTGCACTGTCGTGTGCGTGTACGGCAGCAGCGCCTGGAGCCCGTGATAGAGCATGTACTCGTGCTCCCAGTTGCAGAAGTCCGGTGAGGCTTCGCAGTACGGGTGGTTGACCTCGTCGAGGATGATCCGCATGTTCATCGGATCGGCGCTCAATCCCCAATGGTTCTCGATGGTCACCTTGACGCCGAGTTTGCCGCCGTAGTCGGCCATCTCCCTGAACGACTCGACGGCGTTGCGGATGTACTTGACCACCTCGTCGTTGCGTGGATAGTTGGTCGTCGCGGTGGCGCCCGGGACGATGCGGGGACCACCGGTGTTCACCCGCATGGACTTGGCGCCAATCGTCGCGCACGCGTCGAGCCAGGTCTTTGCGACACTGATACCAGCGCGCCGGAGGCTGGCGTCGAGGTCGGAGATGTTGCGCGGCGCGTTGTTCGAGACGTGATGGCAGCTGACCCCGGTCCGAGCCATGCGGTCGGTGAGTTGACCAAGCCATTTCTTCGAAGCTGCCGCCGCCGGATCGAACTCCCAGTTCTCGGTGGTGCGTCCGTCTCGGGTAGTCGTGACCTTGACGAACATGCTGTCGTCGGTGACGTCACCGAACAGGGACGACCACAGGTCCATCTTCCGAACACTCGGGAACCTGTCGATGGTGAACTGCGGGAAGTCGAGCAACGTGATTTCGCCGTACTTCTTCTTCATCTCGTCAGCCGAGGCCGCGGCTGCGGCTGACGCCGCCGGCGGCGTCGACGGGCGGCGCTTGAAGAGTGGGCGAATCGGATACGTGTTGGCCGCGATTCGCGTCAGCTTCTCTGAATCAGCGAGTGGACGTGTGTCGCCAGCAGCTGGAGCCGCGGCCAGCAGGCCCGCCCCTGCAGCCAGGGCGGTGCCCTTCAGAAAGGCACGGCGATCCGCGCCGTGCGCGATAGCGGGAGGGAATGTCGTCGGCATGTTCATGGTCCTCTGAGTCTGGCCAAGAGCGCGGCAGCGCCCAGGGCGAGCTCATCGTGCCATGAATGCCTACGTCACGGTTGCGTGTCGGTGCGCGTTGGCGGCTTGCCTGCGTCGAGGTCGTTCCAGTTGAGGATCGCGTTGAAGCCCAGGAAGAAGGTGCCCTGCGTCTGCCAGCGCCAGAACGGCCGGATGGCGAACATCACCACGTGGCCGTCGCCCAGCGTGGCGTCGAGGACCTGGGCACGGCCCGAGAGTGCCTGGCCACCGGCGAGCCCCCCCGACAACAGCATGTCGTCCGGGTTGCGCGGGAAGGCGAGCACGGTGCGTGGCCGCGACTCGTCGACGTTCACGCCCAGCCGCCGGGCCATCTGGCGGAAGTCGTCGGCGGCCTCGGCCTGTGGACGCGCATCGGCCTTTGCGTCGGGCTTTGCCTCGGGCTCGAGCGACGCGATGCGGTTCGGTGATCCCGCCATCGGCGTGGTGTTCTGGCCGACGCCGGGGACCGCGGCGCCACCTCCGCCCCCGCCCGCCGCGCCCGTGCTGGCGCTCGCGTTGAACACCGGTTCCTGATTGAAGTAGACGGGCAGCGTCTTGTCCTCGAAGCCGTAGGCGATCGGGCTCGTGCGGTCCTGCCACGCGCTCTTCATGATCGACCCGCGCGCGAACAGGCCGGGCGGCCGCTCGACCGCGAGCCCGTTGGTCATCCCGAACTCCGGGAGAATCGACGCCGTCGACCCTTCGGTGATCAGCGTGCCGCCCGCGCGCACGAACTTCACCAACTCCATCAGCCCTTCCATGCCCATGCCGCCGCGGATGTCGTCGGCCTGATCGAGCGCGCCGAGGTTCGGCGTGCCGTCGGTCCTGCGATAGGGCAACGGCGTGGTGCCGACCCGCGGGATGCCGTTGATCTGTGCCTGCGCCGTGCCGCCGACGTGTGGATAGATGATCACGTCGTACTTCGTGCGGAGATTGCCATCGCGCAACGCGATGTCGCTGAAGTACGTGTAAGGAACGCCGTAGGTGTCCAGCGCGGCGCGCACCCACCCCTCGTCCTGCGTCCGCTGCCAGGCGTGGACGTAGCCGATGCGTGGCAGGTCGAGGTCGTGCGTCTTGACCGTTGGCGCGCTGGCGACGGCCCATGCCGACAGGCCCAGCGACACCAGCGTCGGCTCGATCGCCTTGCGATCGGCCCCGTCGACGATGAAGGCGCCAGCGCGGAACTTCTGCCCCGCCGCTTCGAAGTCCTCCTCGGCCGCCCGCATCTTCACGCCGGTATGCGCAAAGCGGAACTTCATCAGGTTATTGTCCGTCGTGTGGGCAACGACGATGGCAGCGGCGCCGGTGCCATCGATGCCGCCCGGAGCGACCGCATCGATGGTCAGCAGCGTCATCGGCTTGTCGAACACGGTCGTGTCGGAGACCGCCTTCAACGATACGTTCCGCATGTACTGGAATGTCCAGCCGGTGTCGTCGTAGGGCCGCGGGTTGGCCGGGGCGAAGTTCTGGACGCCGAAGTACATCTCGGCCATCGTGCGATACGGCTGGTCGCCGCGGATGACGTAGTCGCCGGCGGCGACGTCCACGGTGCCGGCCCTGAAAGCGCTGGTCGCGCGGTGCACCTCGAGGCCCTGCCGGCGCAGCTCGTTGACCGCGTCGACCGCCTCGCCCTTGCGGTACTGGGCCGCGGGGATGACCCACGCGTTGACCTTGCCGGTCCTGCCTGCCTCGACGGCGCGCTTGTTCTTCAGCCAGTAGTTCTCGAGGTACAGTTCACGGTTCTTCGCCACGTGGTTGAGGGCGATCAGCGCCGCGGACTGCTGGATGTTGGTGTTGTTGCGCGGCCCCCACTTGATGGACGGCAGGGGCGGGTTCGGGCGGAACCACTCGCGGCTGGTGATCGTGGCGCCGGCGCGAGCTTCGTAGTTGTCGGGCCCGTAACTCTGCACCTCGTAGAACCGGCCGATGGCATTGTGCGTGTGGGCGATGAAGAACATGTAGTTGGGCGTCCAGCCGTCGTAGAACCCGTAGGTCCACACGCCGGGCACGCCGCGCTTGGTCATCTCCATGACCTCGGTCTTCGCGAGCAGCCACCACTCGTCGACGGTGATCGGATCGAGCGCCTCGTTGTACGGGCCGGTGCCCGTCGAGGCGTAGAGGTATGTCTGCGCCTCGTGCAGGTCGTGCATCACGGTCGGCTTCCACTCGTTCTGCACCTTCGTGACGTGCCGTGTCAGCGCGAGGAACTGGCCCATGCCGTCGCGGTTGTTGTCGTGCGCGACGTACTTGCCCCAGTACATCAGCGGCAGGCGCGCGTCGTTCTCGGCCCGCTTCTTGTTGAAGTAGTAGGTGTCGACCTGCTTCTCGCGCCCGTCGACCTCGATGACTGGCGTGATGAAGGTGATGACGTTCTCGCGAATCTGCTTCACGAACGGCGAGTCCTCCACGATCAGCCGGTAGGCGAGCTCCTGCAGCATCTCGGGGCCGCCGTTCTCCGGCGAGTGCATGCCGCTGGTCAGCCAGTAGATCGGCTTGGCTGTCCCGAGCAACTCCCGGGCCTGCGCCTCGGTCGTCTTGCGCGGGTCCGTGAGCTGGGCGAGCTTGTCGCGATAGGCGCCGAGGTGCGCGATCGTCGCCTCGTCGGCGATGGCCAGCAGTACCATGTCGCGGCCCTCCTCGGTCTTGCCGATGGTCCACAGCGTGGCGCGCTCGGAGGCCTTGTCGAGCGCCTGGAGGTAACGATGGATGTCCTTCGCATACGTCAACTCGCCGGGCGTGCCGACGATGCGGCCGTGGAATGCGAGGGGCGTCGGGACGGTGGCCGACGCAGGGAGATGGTCCACCAGCTCCGTGGTGATGCGCGGGTCCTGCAGGTGCTCCTTGATTTTGGCCGTGTAGGCCTCGTCGATCTTCTGCGTCGACGGCGCCTTGCGGGTCTGCGCAAGGGTGCCGTGCGGGAGCGAGGTCAGCAGCACCAGCGCTGTGGTGGCCGCCAGCAGGCGGGTGGCGGTCGGGGTCATCGGGGCCTCCGGACAAGGACAGGACGAGCGCGTCAGGCGCGGATCCTAGCAGGCTCAGTTGAAGTCCTGCGTTCTCTCGACGAAAGCACTTACCGCGCGCGTAAGTCCGGACGAGGTCTCCACTGCGAAAGACGCCGGGTAACCGGGGATCCGCACGCGGTTGCGTTGGTTCGGTTCTTGCCCCTCCCTTCGATAGAAGGAGGACCCGATCATGCGGAGAAGTGCTTCATGCGGCGGAGTGGCCCTGGCCATTGCCCTCGCGACCGGCGCGTGCGGCGGTGGCGGCTATTCGACGCCGACCAGCCCCACGCCCTCGGGCGGCGGCGGCGCGGCGGCGACGGTGACCGTCAACATCACGGCCACAGCCGGGGCGCAGTCGTTCAACCCCAACCCAGCCGTGATGGCGACGAGCGGGACGGTGGCCTGGATGAACCGCGATGGGGCGACGCACCGGATCGTGGCAAACGATGGGTCGTTCGACAGCGGCGACATCGCGCCTGGCGCGACAAGCCGGGCAGTCACGGCCCCTGCCGTAGGCGCGAACTATCACTGCTCCATCCATCCGAACATGATCGGGGCGATTGGGGCGGCGCAAGGGCAGCCGCCTCCGCCGTGCACGGGAACGTACTGCGACTAGATGACGGGAACGATTTCCCGGGCCGTCGGGCGCCTCAGTAGACGCCGACGCGCAAGGTGATCGTCCGGCCCTGCTGGACGATCACGTCGAACGCGGTCGCGCCCGATGCCGGCGTGTGGATCTCGATGCGGTGCCGACCGGGCTCGAGGTTCAGGTGCTCTCCCACGGCGTCGAAGTCATCGACGATACCGACGTATGCGCCATCGACGAAAACCTGCGCATCGCGAGGCGCATCGGTGATGCGGACGCCTCCAAGCACGGCATCAGGCTGCGGGTCGTAGTACTCCGGCGCAATCTCGCCGAACGGATAAAAGCCAGCGACACCGTAGATGACGCCGATGCCGAGACTCGGTCGGTAGCAGTAGCGCCGGTACGGCACAGTCCCCAGCACGCCTGGATGGACGAATCGCGGCACGACGATGATGTGTGAGCCCGAGCCGCTCCGCCAGCCAGGCGCGACGTACCGCAGGGCGTACGCGGCGGGGCGCGGCGGGTTGTGGGGAGTGGACCCGCGCGGCACGGCGTATCTCGCCGGCGCGACGTTACCAGACGGCGGTGACGGGGTCCGGGTGGCGTCCACCGGACGCACGGCGCCAGGGCGCTGTCGAGTGTCGTCCCCGGAGCCCGGCGCCCGCGTCGGAGGCGGATAGGAGAACCGCTCGGTGCGAGGCGACGTAGCAGGGGCAGTCGACGACGTCGTGGGCCGCGGCACGGGCGTGGGCCGCTGCGACGTGGGCCGTGGTGACTCCACACGCAGGACGGACGGACTGGCCGCACCGGCTCTCCCGCCATCGTCGCCACGGGCTCCACCGCGGTCGGCGCCACGAGTCACCGCCTGCCGCCCGGTGGACAAACCGCCATGGCCGCCGCTGGCAACGGCCGATCGTCCTTGCCGTGCCGTTGCCGGTGCGGCGAACACGACCAGCATCGACACGGCCGCGAGCCATCGTCTACCTGTCATCTCGCGCCTCCGGCACCAGCAGGCCTGTCATCCAGTGCACTGCCAACGATGTCACGCCTTCATCACTGCTTCCATCAGTCCCTTGATGTAGCCGACCGCGAACAGCGCGCCGAGGTTGTTGTAGCCCGGGAACGTGTTCTCCTCGAGCCCGGCCACCGTGGGCACGTGGTCCGGACGGATCGGGCCGCGATAGCCGACGTCGTGATACGCCTTCATCGCCGAGTACATGTCATTCTGCCCATCGTCGTGCCATGCCTCGACGAAATTGGTGGGTGTCCCACGCACGTCCCTGAAGTGGACGAAGTGGATCAGCCCGCGCTCGCCGAACCAGCGGATGGCGGCGGGCATGTCGACGTCGGGTCCCTGGCTGGCGATGCTGCCCTGGCAGAACGTCAAGCCGTTGTGTTTGCTCGGGTAGATCTGCGTGACCCGTATGAGTGCCTCGATCGAGGTGATTATGCGCGGGATGCCGCGCAGTCGCGCCACAGGCGGGTCGTCGGGGTGCAGCGCCAGGTGCACGTCGTTCTTTTCCGCCTCCGGGACGACGGCCCGGAGGAAGTACTCCATGTTCTTCCACAAGTCGTCGTGCGTGAACCTGTCGCCGTACTCGGTGCGCTCCGTGTTGGCCTTCTCGATGTCGAATGCCGTGACGAGCGACCCGCCGCGATCGACGCGGGCGGTGTCGCTGCGTGCCCAGTTCACGGCAGGCATCCAGTTGTAGCAGATGATGCGCTGGCCGACGGCTGCGCAGTCGCGAATGAGATCGATGAAGCGCGCGATGTCCTCGTCGCGGCCGTCCACGCCGAGTTGTGCGCGCGTGAGGTTGACGCCTTCAAGCACCGTCCACTCGAGGCCCGCATCCTCGTAGTCGCGCCTGGTCTCAGCGACGTTGCGGCCGCCGCCGCCGACGCCGCCGAGCACTCCCATCTGGCGGGCCATCGCCACGCGCTCCGGGCGCCCCTTGACGCCACCCGCGTGGAAGTACGCCAGCGACAGTTTCATCCAGCGGCACGCCTCGTCCCAGCGTTGTCCGGGCTGGCGGCCCGATGGCGCGGCGTCCAGGCGCACGCCGGAGGCCGCGAGCGCGGCCACCGCGGCACTCGACCCGATGAACTCGCGGCGTGAGGTCATGGTGCACCCTCCGTCTTGGCCCGTCGGCGGGCGTGGCATGGGTTCGAAGGTCGCGCCGATGGTACCGCGAGCGCGTCAACTCCGCGAGGAGCACCGGCAGCGTCAGGACGTCCCGCGGTGCTGTCACGTCGTTCGTTGCCGGCCAGGCCCGACCATGCTAGCGTGCGCCATCGCCATCGACCAGGACGTCATGAGACACGTCAATGTCCGACCAGCGTCCGTTTCGGAGCAGGGGGTCCTCGAGGTACTCCAATGGCGGGCCTCCCTCGACAACCCAGGAGACCGCGAGGCGCTCCTGGCCCATCCGGATGCCATCGCCCTCCCCGTCCAGCAGATCGAGGCCGGTGGGGTGTTCGTCGCCGAACTGTCTGGTTCGGTCATGGGCTTTGCGGCCATCCTTCCGCGTGATGACGGCAACGCGGAACTGGACGCACTCTTCGTCGAACCCGCCGCCTGGCGCCAGGGCATCGGCAGGGCCCTGGTCGAGCATTGCTGCGCCGTCGCCCGAGTCACGGGCGCCGCGTCGCTGCACGTCGTGGGGAATCCTCACGCCGAAGGCTTCTACCGCGCCTGCGGGTTCGCACTGCTCGGCACGACGCCGATGCGGTTCGGGATCGGGCTGCTGATGATGCGAGACCTGCCTTCATGAAGCGACGCCATGCACTGCCCCTCGTCGTCTTGTTGACGATCGTATCGGCCGCGCTGCTCACGACCGTCGGTCGCGCTCGAGCGCAGCCATCTGTCGACAGTCCGCCGGCCAGGGTGATCAAGGATCTCGTCTATGCCACGGTGGACGACAAGCCGCTGGCGCTGGACCTGTACCTTCCGGCAGGGGATGCCCCGCTTGCGGGCCCAAGCCGTGGCGAAGGCGGGCGAACATTGTTGGTGTGGGTCCATGGAGGCGCGTGGAACACCGGCAGCAAGGCTGGCGTGCCGAGCCAGTTGGTCCGGAGCGGCCTCGCGGTGGCCAGCGTCGACTTCCGGCAGGCGTCGGAAGCCAGGTTCCCGGCGCAGGTTCACGACATCAAGGCCGCCATCCGCTTCCTGCGGGCCACGACCGGCACTTACGGGTATCGGGCAGACAGGATCGTCATCGCGGGGGCGTCATCAGGCGGACACCTGGCGGCACTCGTCGGCGTCACCAATGGGCACCGGCAACTCGAGGGCTCGATCGGGACCTTTCTCGACCAGTCCTCGAACGTCCAGGCCATCGTCAGTTACTTCGGCGCGTCGAACCTGCGCACCATCCTGGCGCAATCGACGCCATTCGGGCTGAACATGCGCCGGCCGGCGCTTGATCGGCTCCTGGGCGGTCAACCGGACCAGGTGCCGGACCTAGCCGAACTCGCGAGCCCGGTGGCGCACGTCGACGCATCGGACCCGCCACTCCTGCTGTTGCACGGGGATCAGGATCCGCAGATGCCGATCAACCAGTCACACGAGCTGCAGGGCGCGTACGCGCGTGTGGGCCAGCGGGTCGTGCTGCACGTCCTGCACGGCGTGGCTCACGGCGGCGAGGCGTTTTTCGCGCCGCACTACATGAACGCGCTACTGGACTTCGTCGAAGACGACAGGAAGGATTGACGGGCGTACGCCAGCCATCGTATCCGTGAGGACGGGCGAGGCTGGCGCAGCGCAGGAATATCGCGAACGTCAGTTGCTGCTTAAGCGCCGTCGCAGCGCGTCGACATTGGTCCCGAGGGAACGCAAGGAATGGCCTTGAGGTACTCGTAAATGGCCTGCAACTCACGGTCGGACATCTTGCCGTACACGGGCCACGGCATGATCTGGAGGATAGGCACGTTGTCGGGGGGCCCGTTCTTGAAGTCGGTTCCGTGTCGCATGACCTCGATGAACTGTTCGAGCGTCAGCCCCGCGGGCCTTCCATTCGAGGCACGTGGCGTGAGGTTGCGCGAGACGAAAGGAGACGGCAGGAAGGCCCTTCCGCCCGCGAGGTAACGCTCCGCGTTGACCACCTCCGCCGCGCCGGAGAAGGGGTCGCCGCCGGCAGCGTACGACGGGTCGGTGTGACAGTCGTTGCAGCCGCCTTGTGCGTTGACGATGTAGCTGCCCAACCCGACGAGGGCGGGGTTGAGCCCCTTCATCTCGAGCGGCACCGGCGCCAGCTCGAACCCCCGTTGAATTCGACTGTCGCCACCCTGCGCCGACGTTCTGGCCGTGAACACGGTCGCGGCGAGAATGCAGACGTACAGAGCGGCAGTACCTAGAAGTTTTCGCTTCATCAATACCCTCCAGTCCGGAACTGTTGCGTGGCGTCAGTGGACTATACGACAACCGCCGTCATTCAACCGGGAATCGTGGAGGCCTCACAATCGCAGCACCGAAGGAGGTGCGGATGAGAATCGCGGGCAGGATGAGTGCCACGGCCTTGGCGATGGTGCTTGCGCTCTGGCCGATGGCAGAGGCGTCGCACCCGGCAGCCCAGTCGCTCACCGAAGCGTGCTCCGCGCTCGTCGGCCGCTCCGCTCCCACCGCGACGATCACCTCCGCTCAGGTGGTCGCCACGGGGTCGGTCACGCCGCCAGGATCGACCAACGCCATCTCGAACCTCCCGACATTCTGTCGCGTCGAGGGCGTGCTCATGCCGACGAGCCAGTCGCGCATCCTGTTCGAAGTCTGGATGCCGATCGAGCGCTGGAACGGCAAGTTCGCGGGCGTGGGCAACGGTGGCTGGGCCGGCACGATCTCGTATTCGGCGCTGGGCGATCAACTCCGGCGCGGGTACGCCACGGCATCGACCAACACGGGCCACGAGGCGGCGCCAGGCGTCAACGCCGCGCGGTTCGCCCATGAGCAACCGGAACAGCTGATCGACTTCGCGTACCGCTCGCAGCACGAGACTGCCGGCACCGCCAAGGCCCTGATCCAGGCGTTCTACGGGCGCTCCCCGGAGCGGTCGTACTTCATCGGTTGTTCGTCGGGCGGTTACGAGGGCCTGATGGAGGCGCAGCGATTCCCGTCCGACTACGACGGCATCGTCGCCGGCGCACCCGCCAACAACTGGACGCGCCTCATGGCGGGTGATCTCGACGGCGTCATGGCAGTGCTGCGCGACCCGGCCAGCCACCTGCCTGCCCCGGCGCTCGGGTTGCTGCATCGCGCCGTTATCGCCTCCTGTGATGCCACCGACGGCGTCACCGATGGCGTACTCGACGATCCCCGGCAGTGCACGTTCGACCCGGCCCGGCTGGCGTGCGGCGGAGACGCGTCACCCGACCGCTGCCTGACGGCTGCGCAAGTGGAGGCGGCGCGGCGGGTCTACAGAGGACTTACCGATCCGCGCACGGGCACCCAGCTCTTTCCCGGGCTCGCGCGCGGGAGCGAGCCCTACTGGCCGCACCGGGACCCGGCGAGTCCATTTCCTATCCCGATCGCACACTACAAGTGGCTCGTCTTCGCGAACGCGGAGTGGGACTGGAAGACGTTCGACTTCCGCGACCCCGACGATTTCAAGGCCCACCTCGAGGCGGAAACAAGGCTCGCGCCGATCATGAACGCCACCGCCCCCGACCTGGGGGCGTTCCGGCAGCGCGGCGGCAAGCTGCTGCAGTACCACGGCTGGAACGATCAACTGATCGCCCCCGAGAACAGCATCGACTACTACGGGAGCGTGCGGACCCACTTCGGTCGCGATGAGGATGTCACGGCGTTCTATCGCCTGTTCATGGCTCCCGGCATGGCGCACTGCGGCGGCGGCACCGGGCCGACCGCCTTCGACATGCAGGCCGCGCTCGAACAGTGGGTGGAACATGGCGTGGCGCCCGACCGCATCGTCGCCACGCGCGCAGTGAATGGCGTCGTCGACCGACTGCGCCCGCTCTGCCCGTATCCACAGGTCGCCGTGTACGCAGGCCGGGGCGACACCAACGACGCCGCGAGCTTCGTCTGCCGCGAGCCTGTACCGGCGACGACCGGCCGCACGCCTTAGAGCCGCGAGGTCTCTCGCTCCTGTGTCCTCACCCCACCTGTGCCGCGATCCGCTCCGCGAGCGCCGCAATCGTGTGCGACGGATTGCGACCGATCGGCACCGGGACGATGGAACCGTCGACGACATGAAGGCCGGGATAACCGAACACCTGTCCGAGGTGATCGACGACTCCGGTCTCGACAGACGACGCCATGCGGCACCCGCCGAGCGGGTGCAGGGTCAACAGGCGACCGAAGTTCTGCCACCCGGGGTCGACCCGGAAACGGCCACCGGTGACCTCGGTCATCCGGCGGTGCATGGCCATGATCGCTTCCACGACCGGCCGCGAATGCTCCACGGCCCAGCGCAATTCAAGCGCCCGCCGAAACGGTGGCAGCACGTGCCGGTCCAGCCGCAACTCGCCGTCGCCCGCATCGACACCGGCGCCGAGCCACAGCATCAGCCCGCGGGCATCGCCATCGCGGCGTAACGCCTCCTCGAAGACGTCGTGCACGACGTGCCTCGATTCGTTCTCCTCGTCATCGTCGGTGGCCGCGCGCAACGCATTCAGCAGCAGGTTCGGGAAGCCATCGTCTTCGATCACGAAGCGATGACCGCCGTGCGCGCCGTCGGCGAAGTCGACGGTCGACGAGATCGTCGGGCCAACCGATTGATTGACCTGACCCGCATCCGCATAGGTCGCCATCGACAGGACGTTCGCGTTGGGACTCCAATGCCGTCCGAGGACTCGCGACAGCTTCGGCAGCGTCGCGTGCTCGTCGCGGGCGCGCAGCAGGAGTTCAGTGGTCCCGAGGCTGCCCCCAGCCAGGAACACGCGATCGGCACTCACTGTGCCTGGCACCAGTTCCTTGCCGACGATGCGATCGAACACGAGCCGGTATCCGCGATCGATCGGCTCCATCCGCCGTACGACATGGAGCGGACGGACGATGCAGCCGTGCTGCTCTGCCAGTGGCAGGTAGGTGACGTCGAGGGTGTTCTTGGCCTTGACGTCGCAGCCAATGTCGCAGTTGCCGAGGTGGATGCACGTGCCCTGCTGCTGGCCCTGCGCGTTGACGAAAGAACGCGAGTGGCGGCGGTCGAATGGTGCGTCGAGCCCGTAGTGCCAGTCGGGCGAGAACGACATCGCGAGCGGTGCCTTCGAGAACCGATCGCCATGGCCGAGCGCTTCGGCGGCGGCTTGCGTGAGCTTCAGGCGTTGCGTGAGCTGCCCATCGGGAATGGTCTGCAGGTTCATCGTCTGCGCGACGATGTCGTAGTACGGCTTCAACTCGGCGTACGACAGTTCGGCGGGCCACCCGTGGGTGAAGCAGGACGGGTGCGCCTCGAGCGCGACGCCGCTATAGGCCAGTGACCCGCCGCCGACGCCGGCGGCTTGCGCCACGATCATCCGCTTGAACAGGCGGATGTCCAGCCAGCCGTGCCGCCTCTCGGGATGCCGGACGCTGTAGAACCACGGGTCCGACGGCTTGCGAGGATAATCGGATGGCGACCAGCGCCGGCCCCGCTCGAGGACCAGCACTTTCAGGCCGTGCTCCGCGAGCCGGCAGGCGGCGACGCTGCCGCCAAAGCCACTCCCGACCACGATGGCGTCGAACGTCTCGCTCATGCGGTGACCTCAGGCTTCCTGCGCGGAACCACGGTCGCAGACTAGAATGCCGCGACAGCATACAACCCGCGAGGCGACCTGTGTCTGCTCCGGTCGGCTCGCGTCATCGTGAAGGTCGGCATCCAGCTCGACATGCCCGCGCAGGCACCGAGCGCGACTGAGGAGAGCTCATGGCACGGGAACGACGCGGGACACCGGGCACGTCGACTGCGGTGGCACCTGAAGGGCACCTTGCTTCCGGGTGGTTGGCGGGAGCCACCGATGACGAACTCGCGGCCACGTTCCGCTCGGTCTCGACGCTCCCGCTTGACACCTTCATGAACGCAGGCGGCCACCTCGTGGACCTGCCGACTCGCACGATTTTCAACGACGAATACTGGAAGGGGTGGCTACCCCGAGGCCTGGCGCTGCGTGACATCTTCACGCGCCTGTCCACCGGCTATGCGAAGCGCTTCTGGAAGCAGGGCAACCGCTACCTCGGCGAGACGCTCTACCTGGACGGCCGCATCAAGGTGAAGCACTCGCTCGAAGAGTTCACGCTCGATCGCGCGACCAACGATCTCGATCCGGGCACGTACATCCTGCTGCGTTACACCGACCCCGTGTTCGAGCACCTGTTCTACGACGTGATGAAGGCGCCGACCGACGGCGTGATCGTCTATGGCGGGTACAGCGGCCGCTTTCCGGATGGACGACGCGGCTTCACGGGTGTGCTGATGCGCCGGTACTCGTTCGGCGAGCTCGGCCTGCGCGATCACGAGGAACTGTTCAAGGCGGGCCCGCGTCCCCGCGGTGAAGCCCTGCACGGCGTGTGGCGGCTCGACGCCATCGCGACGTCCAATCACGCGGTCCATGTCGGCACCGTCACGATCGCCGAGGCCGATGGCCAGACGCAGGTGCACTGCGAACCCGTCGCCACACCGGACGTCGTGGTGCCGTCCTTCCTGGTCGAGCACTTCACTACGAACAGCGCGGCGCGACTGCTACGTGAGCTGCGCGTCGTGGACGACGAGACGATTGTCGGCACCTGGCACACGGAGGTGAGCCCGCTGTACGCGCGGTTCGTCTCGGCATCGCCAGGCCTGTTCCACCGCGATCGTGAAAAAGGCTCGCGGCGGTACACGTTGCGACATGTGCTGACGAAGGAGGTTGTGCCTGAAGGATTGAAGCGTCGATGAAGGTGACGCTGCTCGGTGCCGCAGGCGGGGAGGTGACCGGGTCGGCGTACCTCCTCCAGACGCTTGACGCGAACGTCATGATCGACTGCGGGCTCTTCCAGGGCCGGCAGAAGCTGGAGAACTTCAACCGGCTTCCGCAGACCAACGCACTGGCACGTCTTCACGCCGTCGTCCTGACGCACGCGCACCTCGATCACACGGGGCGCCTGCCGCTGCTTGCGCGCTTCGATTACCGGGGGCCGATCTACGCCACCCCGGCCACGATCACACTGGCCGACCTGATTCTGAAGGATGCCGCCCACATCCAGGCGGAAGACGCGACACGGCAGAACCGCCGGCGCAGGGAGGCCGGTCAGCCTGCGATCGCGCCGCTCTACACGCCTGAGGACGTCGAGCGCCTTCAGCCGCTCTATCGTCGGCTGCGCTACAACCATCCGACGCGCATCGCGCCTGGCGTCAGCGTTCGCGCGGTCGAGGCCGGTCACATCCTCGGCTCGGCGAGTCTCGAGGTCACCGTGGAAGAAGGTGACCGCAGGAAGGTCGTCGTGTTCTCCGGTGACATCGGCCCACGCGGCGCGCCGCTGCATCGTGATCCGGTGCCCTTCGAGCACGCCGACCTGGTGTTCATGGAATCGACCTACGGCGACAGGGAACACCCGTCGCTGGCCGACACCGCGTTGGCCGCGCGGGCCGCGGTGAAGGCAGCCGTCTTACAGGGTGGGCGGGTGCTCGTGCCCGTCGTCGCGGTCGGCCGGCCACAACTCCTGCTGTACCTGCTCGCCGGCGCCTTCAAGCGCGGGACGCTGCAGCCCTTCCCGATCTTTCTCGACAGCCCGATGGCCATCCGCGCAACCGACGCTTACAAGTCGCATGCCGAGCTGTTCGACACCGAGGCAAAGGCCATGCGGCGGTCAGGCGAGCTGTCGGCCAATCTCCGCACCGCGGCGGTCTGTCAGACGGCGGCCGACTCGCGTGCTCTCGCACGCAAGCCCGGCCCCTGGATGGTTCTCGCTGGCGCCGGCATGTGCACGGGAGGCCGGATCGTGCACCATCTGCAGAATCATCTGCCCGACCCGACGACCCTGCTGCTGATGGTCGGTTACCAGGCCCGCGGGTCGGTGGGACGCGAATTGGCGGACGGCGCCCGGGAGGTACGGATCGCAGGGCAGATCGTCCAGGTGCAGGCAAAGACGCACGTGCTCGGCGGGCTGAGTGGTCACGCCGGTCAGGCGGATCTGCTCAACTGGCTCAAATCGCTCGCGGCGTCCCGGCCGCGGGTCATCCTGACCCACGGCGAGGACGGACCGCGCACCGTGCTCCGCCAACGCATCCAGGACCGTTTCGGTCTCAGTGCCGAGATGCCCGCCTATCGCGAGACGATCGAATTCTGAGCTCGCGAAGGATCTTCCCCGTCAGAACGTGAGCTTGACTGCCAGTTGCATCTGACGCGGATCGCCAACACCCGTGCGGAGATAGCCGTCGAAGTTGAAGAGCGCCGGCGTACTCAGCGGATTGATGTTGTTGGCGTTGTTGAACGTGTTGAACATCTCGATGATCGGCGTCAGCTCGAAGTGCGTACCGAAGCGGAACGGCCGGCCGAGGCGCCAGTCGAATGTGAAATACTCGTTGTCCTTCCGCAGGCTGTTCCGGCCGCTATCGTTGCCGTTGACGACTCTCGGGCTCGCGGTGATCGGCTGCGCGCTGCGATACTGCACCCGCGTGTTCGCCCAGAGCCCGTGCGGGATGACGAAGTAGCCAAAGAAGTTGAACTTGTGGCGGATGTCGCGGTCGGCAGGGCCCCAGTCCTTCGACAGGTCGAAGAAGTTGAAGCTGCGGTCGGTGAACGGGTCGCGCTCGTTCGAGTCGTTGTCCTCGTCCTTGGCGAGCACGTAATTGCCTTCGAGCTGGATGCCGCCAGACAGGCGCTTGCGGACGCCAAGCGTCAGGCCGCGGTAGCGCGATTCACCGAGGCTGTTGGTCACCATGACCTCGTCGAGCTGCGGCTGCCACGGGTGCCCGTTGTAGACGTAGACGTTGCCCGTCCCCGGCCCCTGATCGCAGCACACCGGGTCGCTCTTGTTGAAGTTGAGGAACCGCGTCAGGTCATGGGCCTCGTTCCAGATGAAGTCGGCATACCCGACCCAGTTCGGCGCGAGCTCCTGCTCGTAGGCGACGTTGAACGCGAAGATGTGCGGGTTCTTGTAGTCGCGATCGAAGACGCGGACGCCGCTGAAGAATGGGAACTGCCCGTCCGGTAGCGGCGTCGGCGTGACGACATTCGGCCAGGTCGGCGTCGGCGCCCCCAAGGCGAGAAGGTTGGCCGTGTTGGCAAAGATCGTCTGCTGCTGCAAACCGTTGGTCGTCACCGATCCAACCTGGCTCAACATGTTCTGCCTGGCGTAATACACGCCCCAACTCGCTCGCACGAGCGACTTGCCGGTGCCCCTGACGTCCCAGGCCACGCCCACTCGCGGCTGCCACATGTTCCACTGACTCGGGATGGTGCCATCGGAGGGGAACGTCGGGTCGTTCAAGACGGAGGCGAACGCGGTCGTGGTGGGGTCCACGGTCTCCGGCATGGTCTGGGCGTCCCACCGCAACCCGTAGTTGAGGGTGACGTCCGGGCGGATCTGCCACGAGTCCTGCGCGAACAGGGAGAGTTCATTGTTGGTGATCGTCGATGCGCCGGCGGCATCGGTTGCGAGCCCTGTCCGGCCCGCACCCTGCAGGTACAAGAGCAGGGGCCCGCCGTCTGTTGTCGATCCTGCCGGGCACGCCGCCGGGTAGGTCACAAACGCGCCGTTGGAGCAGCCCACCGTGTTGGGTCCGTACCCGCCGGCCGCTGCCGGTGATGCGTACCGCAGGAAGCCAGGGACGCTGCTGAAGATGTAGCGACCCGTGAAGAACCCGCGAAACACCTGGTCGTTCAGCGTGTGCATCCACTCGCCACCGAGTTTGAACGTATGGTAGCCGCTCACGATCGACACGTTGTCCTTGATCTGTGTGCGCCAGATCAGTTCGTCGACGCCGGGCTGCAGGAAGAACGGATCGCCGAACCGGAAGGTCGGACCGAACCCCATGCCGGTGTCGGCGGTGAGGCCGGAACCGGCTGCGGTGCGCGGCCGCGTTTCGCGCGAATACGTGAAATGCGCCTCGTTGACCATCCGCGTCATCACCGTCGTGAACCAGTTGAGGTTCAGGGCATTGATGTGCGCGGGATCGCCTTCGATGCCGTTGGCCGAGTTGCCGTACGTCGCGACGTCGAACGTCTCGTTCTCCTTGCGTGAGTGGTTGAAGTTCCAGGAGCCGGAGAGGTGGTTGTTCGGATTCATGGCCGCGTCGGCCTTGCCGAGCAACGCGAACGTGCTCTGCGGGTGCCGGATCGGCAACCCGTCGTTGATGCCCACGCGCGACTGGAGGAAGCCGAGCAGCGCGGTCCGCTGGCAGTCGGGATTCGAGTTGATGAGGGCTTCGTTGGCCGCAATCGTCGGATTGGGCACCGGGCAGGGAACGTCGCCGAACTGGGTGCTCAGGTTCGGGCGCTGGAAGTTGCCGTTGATCCCTTCCAGGGCAAGAAAGTAGAACGCCTTGTCCTTCTTGATCGGCCCGCCAATCGTGCCGCCATACTGCTCGCGGTGGAAGTCTTCGAGCTTCGACCCGTCAGAGAGGTCGCCGGTCAGTCCCTCCAGGCGCTGGAAGTAGAAGGCGCTTCCCCGCGCCGAGTTCGTGCCCGACTTGGTGATGACGTTGACGACACCACCGGCCGTGCGGCCGTATTCGGCAGGCGCGCCGCTGGCGATGACCTGGAATTCCTTGATCGCATCGAGCGTGATGTCAACGGACGCGCGTTGTCCCCCGGCCTGCTCGCCGAAGAACCCGTTGTTGTAGTCGCCGCCGTCGAGACTGATGTTGTTGAAGACGCCGCGCTGGCCGGCAAACGAGATCTCGTCGCCGTCGGGGCCCTGGACGACGCTGACCCCGGGGGTGAGCGTCAGCAGGTCCTCGAACTTGCGTCCAAGGATCGGGATCGTGTCGATCGTCGCCTGGTTGATCGTCGTCGCGGCGGCGGTGCGCTCGGTGTCGATCGACGGCGTCCCGGTCGTGACCGTCACGGTCTCGGACACCCCGGATACTTTCATCGCCACCGGCAGGTTGATCGATTGGCCGACCGTCAACAGCACGTTCTCCTGCACCGTCGTCGCGAATCCGGCGAGCGTGAAGGAGACGCGGTAGCTTCCCGGCGGCATCTGCAGGAACACGAAGCGGCCGTCGCTCGCGGTCACCTGAGTGCGGCCCTGGTTCGTGTCGAGATTACGTGCCTCGACGGAGACGCCCGGAAGGTTCGCACCAGTGGAGTCGGACACCGACCCCTGAATCACGCCGGTCGTGATCTGTTGCGCGCCAGCCCGAAGCGGGAGAGCGAGAGGAAGGATCAGGAAACCGACGAGAGCACAGACGGCCGTGCGAGTCGACATCGAGTAACTCCTTCTGCAGGGACTGCCGCGGATCGTAGCATGGCGACATGACCTGCAAGACGCCGCGGCGCTGGTGGCACCGCGACGTCAGGAAGGATGAAGTACGAACTCGTGTCGGCGGCGATCAGGCAAGAGCGCCCTCGTCGTCCATGTGCCTCAGCGGCGACGCGGGCATCGTCCGGAACGGCCCCTGCCCACCGGCGACAAGTGTGACGCTCGCGTGCAGGCAGTCGCTGGCGAAGCACGATCGATGCACCTCGAGGTCCACCTTGTGAACGCTGATCTTCTGCGGCAGCGTCCGGTCGGCAAGGTTACGTTCGATGGCGTCCTGTGCGATCGGCAGCCCGGCGCGGCGGGCGTTCATGAACATCCAGTGCAGGGCCACCGAGTTGAGGCCGCGGTTCCGGTTGCCCCCACCCACGTCCGAGTGGACTCCCGTGAACCACAGTTCGACAAGGGACTTCGCCGCTGTGCCGTGCTTGTCGCTGAGCCGAGTCAGCGGGAACGACGCACGGCTCTCATGAATGGCCATCGCGTGCCGGCACGCTTCGACGTTTCCGGGGAGCGTGAGCCGGTGCCCGGCGTTGACATTGGGACCGGGCAGGCCGAACTGGCCGACGACGTCGAACAGCCCCAGGAATCGGACCTTCTGCTGTGGCATTTCGTCCGCGATTTCATTGACGAACGACAGCGCCAGCGCAGCGCCGCGACTGAAGCCGACGACGTCCACGATCGAGTCGCCATGACGCAGATTGCGCTTGAGCCGCGACATCGCCTGTTCGACGCGGCGGTGGCCGCCGATGCCGAAGGCTTCGGCAATGCCCATCCCAAGCAGCGTCTGCGCCATCCGACCGATACCCTTGACGTACAGGCTGCCGACGTCCTTGTCAGGATCATCGTTCTTGCCCGGGTCCACATATGCCTCGAAAAAGCGGACGACGTTGGAATCCCGCGCGTTGTCGTCTTCGTCCTGGTTGCCGGTGCCGTCGAATGCATAGAGCGCCATGAAGTCTCCTCGCCAGTGAGAAGAACGTCGACGGAGTGGCTAGCGGACAATCCGCGCGGCCGGCTACCTCGTCTTCAACGAGGAGGCGGCGTGATACGGCGTTCGTGGACGGCGGGCCTGGGTCGCCTGAGAGGTCGCCAGCGGCCGAGGCTCAGGCGGTGTCAGGCGACATCAGCCATGCCGGGATGTCGCGCTCACCGTGAAGAACGCGCCACACATCGACGTGAGCCTCGACCTCGACGTAGAAGACCAGGTGCGGATGGCGACGGACCGTGGCGCAACGCAACCCCGGCAGGTTCAGCTCATGAGCGTGGCGAGGCGACCCGCTGCCGGGATGGCGGCTGATGCGGGAGAGCGCCATCTCGAGTGCATCGATGAACCCGAGTGCGGCACTCTCACCGCCTGCACCAACGTAGCAGGCCACCGCCTCGTCGACGTCGCGGATCGCCAACGCGCGCAGGACCAGTGGCTTGGCACTCACCGGCGAGCAATAGCGCCCTTGCGCACCCTCGCGCGCAGCCGTTCGAAGTAAGCGGCGTCAACCGGACGTGTGGGCCGCGACACCGCGCCAGCGACCAGCAGACCACGGAGGTGGAGTCGGTCCTGGTCCCTGCGAATGAGTTCGCGCACGTATTCGCTGCTCGTTGCGTACCCGCGCTCGGCCACCTGCTGATCCACGAAGTCCTTGAGGCCCTCGGGCAGCGAGATGTTCATCGTGCTCATCACGTGAGCGTAAATCGTCTTGCCAAATTTTGGCAAGGCCGCAGCCTGACCTGTGCCCGCTCCCTCGCGCCCCCCCACGAGCGCCTCGATTCGGGAGCACTCCACGGGGACAGCACCAATTCAGGGCTTTTCCACCCGCACGTAACGCCCTGGCGCGAGCGTGACCCGCTGCTGTCTGCCGTCCGGCCATGTGATCACGGCCGTCACCGGCCCTCGGTGGTCACCCAGGCCGATGAGGACCCGCGGGTCGGAGGCCGAGAGGCTCGTCTCGTATGACGCCATCGAGGCCGTGATGGGCCGCGCAACTGGGGGATCTCGTCGCCGATGTCCTGCGACGCTAACCGGCAGCGCGCCCTGTGACGCGGCCGCCGCGCACACGGCGCGACAATCGCGGTTACCCTGTCAGCCTGCCCAAGCCATTCCTGGAGGGAGCGGCATCTCCGGGCTCGGCCCGAGCGACGTGACAACTACGTACGCGGGAGCTACCGTATGCATCGGGTTCGACGGGACTTCCGGTTCGCTGGCCTTGTGCTCGCGGCAATCTACTCCGTGCTCCCTTCGCCGTCGTCGGCGCAACGTCAGCTCCGGCCGAATCCGGCAGTGCTAGCCAATGTGTCGCCCAGGTTGCTCGCCATGCTGCGGGCCGACCCATTCACGTATTTCCGGTTCATCAATCGCGCCTGGACCGAGCGCGTCTGCGACGCATTTGCCGGCGTCACCAGCCCGACGATCGTCCACCTTCACGGCGACGCCCACGTGGAGCAATTCGCGCTGACGAAGGATGCGTGGGGACTCGACGACTTCGACGATTCCACCCGAGGTCCCGCGTTCATCGATGTCGTCCGGTTCCTGGGCTCACTCGATCTCGCAGCCCGCCAGCGTGGCTGGACGCGGCACCGCGATGCGCTCTGGGACCGCTTCTTCGAGGGATACCGTCTCGCCTTGACCAATCCGGACTATCAGCCTCGCGCCCCCGACATCGTCGGTGAGCTGCAACGACAGGCGCCCGTGACGCGTGCCGCCTATCTCTCGTGGGGCGGGAGACAGATGTACCCGATGGACGACGCCAGATCCCAGGCGGTCGTCGCGGGCATGGAGGCCCTCGATCGACTGGTTCGCGCCGAGCGTCCGGATCTTGCGCCTGGATACCTTGCCGTCAGGCGCGCCGGGTGGCTGCGCATGGGCGTGGGCAGCGCCACGATCAGGAAAGTGCTGATTCGCGTGCAGGGCACAACAACCGATCCCGACGACGACGAGTTGCTCGAGGCCAAGGAGGTCGTCAATCTCGAGGGTGTGAGTTGCCTCGAGAGTCCGACCGATCCACTGGCGGTGCGCGTCATCGACGGCGCTCGACAGCTCGGGCGCTTGAGGCACGACATCTTCGCGGTTGGCCCCACGCTACTGATACCGGGGGCTCCGGACCGCGCGGAGCACTGGCTCGACTGGTGGGTGTCCAGCTGGGAGCCCTCCTACCGTGAGGTTCGCATAAGCGATCTGCGGACAGCCAGGGACCTCGGCGACATCGCCTTCGATTCCGGCGTGCAGTTGGGAGCGGGCAAGCTCGTGTCCGCCCGCAGACCAGCGCCGACGACGGTGATGACACTCGAGACACGGTTGCGGAAGGAAACCTCGACCATCATCGAGGAACTGCTCGCGGGGTGGCGGGAACTGGCAGGGCGATGAGTTCCCGGTTCTTCCGGCTCGCCTGTGCCGCCGGGCCGACAATCGCGACGACCGGTGTGGCCTGAGACCTGAGACCTGAGACCTGAGACCTGAGACCACGATCACGTCACCGCTGTCGCCGACTTCACGAACGCCGGATCGATCGTCACGCCCAGGCCCGGTCCGGACGGCACGGTGAGGATGCCCTTGACGCAGCGCAGCGTCGACGAGTCGGACGCGACCGGCAACGAGTCGTCGCGCCCCTTGTACTCCTGGAACGGCCCTGCGTTGGGCACGCACGAGGCGTAGTGCGCGACGTAGAGGTAGCCGAGGCCGCCGTCGGACATGTGTGGCGTGCACGGCATGCCGGCGACCGCCGCCATGCGGGCGACGCGAATCGACCTGATCAACCCGCCGAAGTAGAAGAGGTCGGGCTGGACGACGTCGACGCCCCGATGCTCGACCATCCAACGGAATCGCCGCAGGCTGCTCTCCTGTTCGCCGCCGGCTACGGGGATGGGCAGGGCCTCGGCGATGGCCCTGGTCTCGTCGTAGCTGTCAAACGGCACCGGCTCCTCGAGGAACGCGAAGCCATGCTCCTGCATCATCTTGCCGATGCGCAGGGCGGTGGCGACGTCGTACGAGCTGTTGGCGTCGGCGTGGATGGCCATCGCGTCGCCGAAGGTCTTGCGCGTCAACGGAATCATCGCCAGGTCACGGCGAGTCGAGGCGTCGTCGTAGCGCATGCGCGCGCCGAGACGGAACTTGATGGCGTGCGCGCCGGTTTCGGCGACGAGTTGCTGCAGGTACGCGATCTCCGCCTCCGGTGAGTTGCCGCGGTTCCCGCTGGCGCGGTAGACCGAGATGTCTCGCCGCAGGACGCCGCCCAGAAGGTCGCCTAGCGGCTTGCGCGCGACAAGTCCGAGCAGGTCCAGGATGGCAAATTCGACACTCGCGACAGGCACCCAGAACGGCAGGCCCTGCCACTTGTAGTTCGAGTTGGCGAGATAGACGCCGTCGATGAGGGCGTCGAGATCGCGCGCGTCCTTGCCGACGAAGAACGGCGCAACGCGTCGTGTCAGGATCGGCCACGTCGTCTCGAGGACGTCGGGATGTCCGGCGGCAAGGCCAACCGCGCCATCCTGTGAACGTACGCGCACCAGGTACTGATCGCCGGCCTTCAGCAACTCGACCGACGCGATGGTCACCGGGCCCTGGAACAGTTCTCGTCGCAATACGGGCGTTGCGGCGGTCTCGATCAATCGCGCCGAATCGACGGCTGGCATGGCGGTCTGCGTCGCGGTAAGGCCCGCCCTGGCCCGCGACGCGGACGCGCCGAGACTGGCCATGCTGCCGCCAGCGAGGGTACTCAGCCGGAGGAACGCGCGGCGTCCAGTGCTCATCGACACTCCTGAGCGTGCGCGGTAGCCGCGCATCGAGTCTGAAGACACGCGCATGATACCGCCGCCACGTGACGTCTTGCACGATCACAAACGTCGTGTACGCCTGTCTTTCTGGGTTCCTGTGCTCCTGTGCTCCTGTGCTCCTGTGCTCCTGCGCTCCTGCGCGGGTCGACGCGCGACACGACCCGGGACGCAGGAGGCCCCGACCTGCAACGCCAGCCGTCCTGTTACCGGGGCACAGGGACGCCGCTCGCTGGCGGCAAGGCCACGCCCGTGCCGGCATGACCTGCCGACGGCGGGTAGCCGCGCAAGGTCACGCGATCCACGGCGAACGGCAAGCCGGCGACCGCTCCGGGGCATTCAGGGCTCGTCACGCTCTGCAGCACCGCCGCGAACCGGATGAAGCCCGTGTAGGCGTTCGAGAAAAAGAGGCCCTGCGGATTGATCGTGGCCTGTGAACGCGGACCGACGCATTGAATGGACGAGATCAGCGGGTAGCGCTCAGGCAGATAGTCGACACGAACGGCCAGAGTCGAAGGGGTCGCGTTCAACACCCCGAAATAGGTGTGTTCCAGGACGGTCGTGGGGATTGCTTCCGTCAGGCTCAGGTAAACCCCCTCCTCTCCCTCGGCGAAGGCCCACACAGAACTCATGGAAGGCAGCCCCGCGGTCGCGTGCCCGTCAGGCCAGGGAAATGCGGGCGTGCTGGGAGCGCCGGCCACCGGCGGTCCGAAATACGTCGCGCGTTCGGCAACGATCGGGACGGATGACTCGACGAGCATGCCGAACTGGTTCCAGGGCGTGGTGTCCACGAAGGCACCTTCCCGATCGACCCAGACAGTGACGCGCCGCCGTGAGCCGACGATGTGTGCTCTTGACACCGTCTGCCCCGCTGCCGAGATGTAGTGGACAGTCACTGCCGCATCCGAGTTCCCTGGGTTGTACAACAGGAGGAACGTGTCGAATGCGACGGGTCTTGGGCTGTTCGGCGCGGTCGTCTCCACCTGGCCAAAGTACCAGGACGCGGACAACTGGGATACGCCCGCCGCGGCATGCGCGCCGCCGAAGTTGTCCCAGTATTGCGCACGCTCGGCGGCGATGCCGTTGCCGGGAGTCATCGACTCGACTTCCGTGGCGAACTCGGCTTGTGCCAGCGCCGTATGCTCGGCCCGGGGCCAGAATGTGACCCGCCCATGCGGAGGCGCTACCTGCATCGACGTGTACGTCGTGCCAAGACTGGTGAGATACGTGGCGCGAACGACGGTCTCCGTGGGATGCGGATTCGCCGCGAGAACGAACGTGTCGAAGGCTCCCGTCGCGCCTTCAGCGAAATACCACCTCGACGCAGTGGCCGCGACGGCGCCGGCACTGTGCATCGAAGGGACCTGCCCGGTCCATGGATCGGTCGCCTGTGGCAGCACAGTGGTCCGGTCCACCACGATCGGGCCTGGCGCTCCGCTGGCATCGACCGCCGTCACCTCAATCGACGCGCTCCCGTTCAACCCGAAGATGTCACGGACGTCGAGCGTCACGCGCGACCGCGGCTTCATGGTTGTCGTGTGCGCGCGCTGCCTGAATATGGCGTCGGCCTGCGGCAACAAAGTCAGCGTCACGGTGAGTGTCGACTCGGTCGGATTGGCCACGACGACGGCTTCCCGGAAGTAGTCCGTTTCCGCACCTTCACTCAGATACCACGTCGATTGGCCCCGCGCATTCACGCCCGCCGACAGCAGCCAGACCAGCGAGAGGACCGCCATCCTCCGCATCCCTGCGCCTCGACGGGCGTCGTGTCGGGCGCCGACGGGACGTTGCGCCAATCGTGCGACGGTACCGACGTACTCGGCGAGACGATCGAAACGCGGATTCCTCATGTGCACTCCTCCGTCGACCGCGGACGCCGCGCTCGAGTCAGGCTGGATTCGGTGCGTGGCTCGCGGAGATCGTCAGCGCTGCCCCATGGGCCGTTGGCGAGACGCATCGACATCGATCGCGCGGCCTGGTCCTTGAAGAATCTGCCCCGGCCGCGCATGCGTGTGGGTGCCGCGATCGATCACGACCGTCCCGTTGACGATGACGTACTCGATGCCCGTGGCGTATTGTTGCGGCTGCTCGAACGTCGCGAGGTCCAGTACCCGCGCCGGGTCGAAGATCGTGACGTCGGCCCACAACCCTGGACGCAGGAGGCCGCGGTCGAACTGGCGGACCTTGGCGGCGTTGGCCGAGGTCATCTTGCGCACCGCCTCCTCGAGGCTCAGCAGCCTGGCCTCCCGGACGTAGCGGCCGAGCACCCGCGGAAACGTGCCGTAGAAGCGCGGATGCGGGTGCGCCGGTCCGACCGTGCCGTCCGCGTTCACCGCGCTGCCGTCCGACCCAATCGAGACGAATGGCTGCGCGAGCGCGTACCGCATGTCCTCCTCGCTGTGATGGAAGAACACCGTCGGCACTGACCCGCCGTTTTCGATCAGCAGCTCGAACAACACGTCGAGCGGAGGCCTGCCGATGGACGTGATCACCTCGCTCATCCGCTTCCCCGCGAACTGCCGATAGCGCGGATTCGTGAGTGTCACGAGCAGCATGCCGTCCCAGCCGCCGGTGGCCGTGTAATGGTTGTACCAGTCACCGAGCGGCACCTTGCCGAGGATCTCGCCTTCCAGCCGCGGGCGGAGCGACGGATCCTTGAGCCGTGCCACCAGCGCGGTGGCGCCGTCTTCGTGCGCCCAGGGCGGAACGATGCTCGCCAGATCGTTCTGGCCGGCGCGGTACGGATAGACATTGGCCTCGACGGCCTGGCCGCGCGCGCGCGCCGCCGCAATCAGCGCCACGAGATCGGGCATCTGTCCCCACATCGTCCGCTCGGCGATCTTGAGATGGATGATGTCCACCGGCAGGTGTCCGCGCCGCCCGATCTCGACGGCTTCCTCGACCGACTTGAAGACGCCCGTGCCTTCGGTGCGCATGTGCGTCGAGTAGCGGCCGCCGTGCTGGCCCGCGACCTCCGCGAGCGCGACCAGCGTGTCGGTATCGATCCAGACGCCTGGCGGCCCGCTCAACGAGCTTGCGAGACCGAGCGCGCCGTCCGTCATGGCTTCGCCGACCAGACGCCGCATTGCCTCCAGTTCCGTGCCGTCGGGTGGGCCGGCCCGGGGGCCGTGCACCTGGGTCCACACCTGGCTGGAGCCCACGTACGATCCGATGTTCGCGCTGAGGCCGCGACGCCGCAGTTCGTCGAAGTACGCCGTGAAGCGCGGCCATCGCCTGGAAGGCGCCGCCGATCCCCCCTCGCCGAGGATCATCGACGTCACGCCCTGGCGCAGCATGCTCTGCCCATCAGGATCGTCGAGCAGCGTGGTATCGGAATGGTTGTGGATGTCGATGAAGCCCGGCGCGACGGCGAGCCCGGTCGCGTCGATGGTGCGCGACGCGGATCCGGTCGCGCGCCCGAGGACCACGATGCGGCCATCCCGGATGCCGAGATCGGCATCGAACGACGGATTGCCCGTCCCGTCGACAACGCGGCCGCCGCGGATGACCAGATCGAATTGCGCGCGCTGGCCGTGAACGGCCACGAGCGCAGCGGCGACGATGAGCGCCGTTCCCAGTAGCGATCGCATGGGCGCCTCCGATGGCCGGCGACTTCGCCGGACAGATCTCGCGCCCAAGGCTACTCGAAGGCCGTGGCTGGTGGTGGCTGCCAGCCGCCAAGCGCGGCCTCGAGGTGCGAGGCTGCACGTAGCGCCACATCCTCGCGCCACGGCTGCGCGACGCACTGCACGCCGATGGGCAGGCCCGATGCGGTCGCACCGACACGGACCACGGCCGAGGGCGTGCCGATGAAGTTGAACGGCACCAGGTACGGAAAGATGCCGGCATTCCACGAGACGGCCGGGTCCAGCCAGTCTGCGACGGGCCACGGCGCGACGTCTGCCGCAGCGGGACAGATGATCAGGTCGTAGCGCCGCATGAAGGCGAGTGCCTCTGCGCGCCACAGGTCGATTGCCTGCACCAGGTTGCCGAGCGCCGCGCTGGACATGGCGTAGCGGCGCATCAGGGCGATGGCGCCCTGTACCTGTGGCGACACGTCGCGCGTGCCGAGCAATTGCAGGAAACCCTTGAGGCCTGCCGCACCGTCGGCACCGAACAACTGCGGGAAGAACTCGAAGGCCCGCTCGAATGCCGGAATGCTGGCCTGCTCGACGTCCACCCCCGCTGTGGCGAGCGCCTGGGCGGCCATGGTCACCGCATCGCGGACGTCAGGCGTCGCGTGCGCGAGGGTGGTGTCGACGAACAACGCGGCCCGCAGTCCGTCGAGCTCGACCAGCGCGGACGCCCGAAGTGGCACGGGTGCGATGTGCGGGTCGATGTCGTCGGGCCCCGCGATGATGCCGAGGGCGATTCGAGGTCCTCGACGCGTCGTGCGATCGGACCAATCGTCGTCAGCCACTGCTGCAAGCCGCCGGGGCCGATGATGTGCCCGGTCCGCGGCACCCGGCCCGCGGTGGGCTTCAGGCCAGCCACCCCGCAGCAGTGCGCAGGGAATCGGATGCTGCCCGCCGTGTCGCTGCCGACGTCGAGCGGCGATCCGCACGCCGCCACGATCGCCGCTGCCCCACCGCTGCTGCCGCCCGTGCCACGCGACAGGTCGTACGGGTTGCGCGTCCTGCCGTAGACCAGGTTGTCGGCCTCGTACGCCAGCGTCAATTCGGGTGTATTGGTCTTGCCGAGCACGATGGCGCCGGCGGCCTTCAGGCGTCCGACGATGGTGGCGTCCGCGGTCGGGACGAATGCCTTGCGACCGAGCGTTCCCCCGGTTGTCACCAGGTTTGCCGTGTCGAAGGAGTCCTTCACCGTGATGGGCACGCCGTGCAGCGGACCCACGGTGGCTCCCTCGGCCAACATGCGATCCGCCGCGCGCGCGTCGGCGAGGGCCGCATCGGCCCGCAACTGCACAACGGCATTGAGGTGGGGATTCACCTCTGCGATCCGCGCGAGGTGCGCCGACACCATCGCTTCGGACGTCAACGCGCCCGAGCGGATGCGCCCCGCGAGTTCACTTGCAGACGACGCGAGCCAGGGCGGGAGCGGAGCGGCACGTGAAGACAAGGTGTTCGGCACGTCGGGCCGGATCTGACCGCACATCTGCCCCGAAGGCAAGTATCACGCGACGGCAAATACATCCGCCCGCACACCGTGGTCGCCAACGATGCGGGATGCCGCCGGCGAGTCGTAGCACACGAGGAGCGAAAGTGGTGTGCCTGGCACCAGACTCAGGCCCTCCGCGTGGTCTTTTGTCTCGCCGAACGGGACGCGCACGACCTTCGGGAGGTCGTCATTCCATGTCAGGGAGTCTGCACCCTGCAGCAACGCGTCGGTCCAGCGGTACACATAGACGGGTCCATCCAGGTCCATCGAGGGCCCGGCGAGAACGAGGATGGCGTTGCCCTGAATTACGAGGTCGCGTACTCCGAGGCCGTCGAGTTGCAGGAAGTGCTTCAGGTACTGCCGGCCAGACTGACCGAACCCGCCGAGCGTCAACATGCCATTGGCGCCTTCCTCGAGGCGGAGTTCCACCACGATCGCCCACCCTCGAAGCACCGGACCTCGCAACCCGAGGAACACGCGATTGCCCGAAATCGCAAGGCCCTCGATGTCGAAACCGTTGTCCTTGCTCGGCACACCACCGGGGCCTCCCCCGGGCCGCCCGACGGGCACGAAGCGCCCAACGTGGAGGTCTGTCGCAAGCGCCTTCGTCAGCAGGTTGGCACTGGCATCGCCCTCGAGACGAGCCGCCGTACTCCTGCCGTGCGACTTCACGGGCACGCCACCGTCGTCGAGTGGCACGCGGGCCAGCGTGAAGCGATTGCCATCGGCCTCTACTGTCGCGAGGCGCTCGAGGTTTTCGCTGATGCTCCTGTCGTCCTCGGCCTTCTTCCGCTTGGCGCTATGCGAGCCAATCAGCCAGAGGTAGCCATCGTCGACGTCGAGACCTTCGATGTCGATCTCTTCCTTGGCGGGCCCGGGTAGTCCGAGTGTGTCCTGGAGGTTGAAACTGACATGCGTCCCGAAATCGCCGGAGACCTCACGCGTCATGCGGTGAATGGCCGTACCTTCATCTCCGCCGAGCCAGAGACGCTCGCCGTCGAGCACTATGGCCGACACGTTGTCCCTGATCTTCGCGACCTCCTTCTTGGGCAACGAGGGGTCGAATCGGAATACCGGTGAGCGTGTGGGAATGTCCACCATCGAGTTGCCTCTCTACGGGCGCACGGCGCCGAGTGGGGACTCGGACGCCAGCGCAAGGGAGAACGCTTGCGCGGTCCGTTCCGTACATCCGCAAGCTGGTCACCGGGCGCCGTGTTCACGCTTGCGCTGCCATTTGCGTCTTCTCCAGGAGGGGGGAGACTCGATGCTCCGATACGTCACGCTCGTCACCTGCCTTTCGACCACCGCGGTGCTCGCTGCGCAGGGGGTCAAGGAGACCGTGCGGTTGACCGTCACCAGTGCGGAGGCCGCCTCGCCACTCGTCATCACCGCCGGCCCCGTCATCGAGCGCGCGAACGTGTTCGTGGGCGCGTTCATCGGTGAGCCGACGGGTCCGCCCGATCCGTCGTATCGCCGCTACCGTCTCAGCTTCGACGTGCAAGGCATGGACGCGATCAAGTACGAGGCGTACGTCGTGCTGTACGCGAAGGGTGAGCTCGACGACGGCGGATACGTTTACCTGCCGGGACCTGGGGCCCCGGAGTATCGGCGGAACATCAGCACGATCATGCGCGACGGTCACGATGGCGCATGGCATCGCGCCGAGGCCGCGTGGGCGCGGGCGCTGAACGCCACGCTGCCTTGAGGGCGACCTCGGAACCGGCCGAGACGAGTGCTGAAGAGGTGGGGTGTCGCACCCGAGCGCCGCTGGCGCCCGGGTGCCGGTCTTTCGAGGCTAGAAGCGGGTGGTCAGCGCCAGTCGCACGGCACGCGGTGAACCGGGCGTGATGTTGGTGTTGCTGTGCGCCGTGGGGTAGTACTGCGCATCCAGCAGGTTCTCGACGTTGATCTGCGCACGAATCGTCGACGTGAGGTGGTAGTAGACCGCGGCGTCGACGCGCGTCCAGTTCGGCAGCACCACCAGGTTGTCCGTGGAGGTGTAGACATCGCCCCGGTAGATGACGCCCACCGCCGCAGCCAGACGAGGCGTGAAGTCGTACTTGTTCCAGAGCGACACCGAGTGCGCAGGCAACTGGGCCAGGGTGGCGCCAGCCTGCGCCGTCGCCGAGATCGAGCGCGTGATCTCGCCGTCCTGGTAGGCGTAGCCGCCCGCGATGCTCCACGCAGCCGTGATGTTGCCGTTCAGGCCGACTTCCACGCCCCTGGTGCGCTGCGCGTCGACCAGGAGCGACAGCGTCGGATCCGCGGGATCAGGCACCACGACGTTGCCGCGGTCGAGACGGTACACCGCTGCCGTGACGCCGAACGTCGGAAGGACGTCCCACTTCGCCCCGACTTCGTAGTTGCGGAATTCCTCCGGGTCCAGTGCCTGGTTGGTCAGCGACAGGGACGCCAGTTGCTCACCAGCCCGGGGAAGGTAAGTCAGGCTGTAGCTGCCATAGAGGGACAGCGGCTCAACCGGCTTGTAGATCAGGCCGAGTCGAGGAGAGACCAGGCCGTCGCTGCTCTTGAACGTCACGCCGATGCGGTTGTTGGTCACGTCGGAATCGAACTGGTCGTAGCGCAGGCCCACGACGGCCTCGACGTGCCTGGAAAGCGCCACCTGATCCTGCGCATACGCGGCCGCGATCGTCGTCACTCCCTGGTTGTCGGCGTCGGTCGCGCCCTGGCGAAACTCCACGGGCATGTTGATGGTCGGCGAAGCGATCGGAGCCAGGACGGTCGTGACGTTCGGGCCAAGGCCGGTGAAGTAGCCAGTCTCACGAAAGTTGTCGGTGTCCTGCCGGCCGAACTCCGTCCCGACCAGGAGCGTGTGCCCGATCCGGCCGGTCCTTGTCGAGAAGACCAGGTCCGTCTGGTTGAACACGTTCTGCCGCTCGGTGGCGTTGTTGTATGCCGAGATCGCGACCGCCGTGCCGGCGCTATTGACGGCGCCGGGGAAGACGTTCTGGTAGAACTTGTCGTAGGAGCCGTAGCTGAGCCGATTCCGCAGTGTCATCCGCGGGTTGAACCGGTGTTCCAGAAGCCCCGACACGACGTTGACCGTCGCATCGGCCTGGCTCTGCGTTGGGTCCCCAAAAAAGGTGCTCGGGTCCACGTCGAGCGGTCGGCCCTCGAATGACGAGATGCCGCGGTCGGCAACGCGGTCGTCGTGGAAGTACTCGTAGCTGCCAGTCAACGTCGTGTCGCGGCCGAGGCGGACGGCGACAGTCGGATTGAAGCCGTACCGCTCGAGATTGAAGCCGTCACGGTAGGAGTCCGAGTTCTCGTACACGCCGGTGGCGCGAATCGCGACCGTCTCGTTCAGGCCCCGTCCGACGTCCGCGGTGAATCGCCTGTTGCCCCAGGATCCGACCTGCACGGAAGCTTCACGCGCCTGCCCCCAGTTGGCCTGGCGGCTGACCCGGTTGATCACACCGCCGACGCCGCCGCGACCGAAGATCATCGCGTTGGGTCCCTTCAACGCTTCCACGCGCTCGACGTTGTAGAGATCGCGGAAATACTGGACGTCATCACGGACGCCATCCACGAAGAAGTCCGAGGTGGTGCTGTTCCCGCGGAGGATCGGGGTATCACGGTTCCCTTCGCCCTGTGCGATGCCCACGCCCGGCATGTAGCGGGTCACGTCGGCCATGCTGGACATCCGCTGGTCATCGATGAGTGCACGTGAGACCACGCTGACGGCTTGCGGGACGTCACGGAGTGGCGTGTTGGTCCTGGTGGCAGACGACACCGCCGGGACCGAATAGCCCGCAATGGCGCCGACACTGACCGACTCATGGATCCCGGCCACTTCCAGGGCGACATTCGATGTCGTCGTCGTGGCGGCCTCCAGCGTGACCCGACGTGCGGCATCGACGAAGCCGCCTGCCACGATGCGCAGTGTGAAGGCGCCGGGTGTCGTGGCCAACTCGTAGTCACCCTGTTGATTGGTCACCGTCGTCGCTGGGCCACTCGAGGGCTGGGGTGTGACGGTCACCTGCGCGCCAACGACGGCCGCACCTGTCGAGTCGACGACTCGCCCCCGGACCATCCCACGAGAGTCGGGTTGTTCGAGGCGCCCGGCGGCCAGCGCGAGCGGAGACGAGGAGACGAGGACTGCCCAGCACCCGATGATGATCGACAAACAGCGACGCATGACGACTTCTCCCGATTGCGTGGCTGGTCGTCGACCCGGCACAATGGACGTGCCGAACGCGCCAGCGTGCAAATCGCTTGGCAGGAAACGGTCTACTCAGGCCCTTCTGTTCGGCAGGTCCGTCAGTGTTCGCGCACTGACGGACCACCTCAATACAGCAACTGAGACACAGTCTCAGCTTCAAGGCAGTGGGGATTGTAAAGCCGACCGATTAGGTCGGTCAAGCGGTTGCGCTGACCGAGGCGTCGTTGACATGATGACGCGCCAATGCGAGAGGAACCGGGCACGGGACTGAGGCGTCGCCGTGCTGTGCTCCAGGCGGCCGTGCTCGGACTCGCCCTCGTTGCCGGCCAGGCGTGCTCATCCCAGGCGTCACCGTCGCGCGTGGCTGCCGCGTCGGATCTACAATTCGCGCTCTCCGAAGTGGCTGATCAGTTCACCAAGGACACCAGCCAGCGTGTCGAACTGGTCTTCGGGTCTTCGGGGACACTCGCCCGCCAGATCCAGGACGGCGCCCCCTTTGCCTTGTTTCTCTCGGCCGATGAACGGTTCGTCGAACAACTGGCCAGCGCGGGGCGGACCCGGGACGCCGGCGTGCTCTATGCCACCGGCCGCATCGTCTTGTTCGCGCCGCCGGGCTCTCCCCTTGATCCGACTGAAGGATTCGACGGCCTCGCCCGACTGGTGCAGGGCGGTCAGGTGACCCGGTTCGCGATCGCCAACCCCGATCACGCCCCGTACGGCCGCGCCGCCGAGCAGGCGCTGCGGAAGCGGGGATTGTGGGACACCCTGCAGCCGACGTTGGTGCTCGGCGAGAATGTGTCGCAGGCGGCGCAGTTCGCGACGGCGGGCAACGCAGCCGGCGGCATCATTGCGTACTCGCTCGCGCTCGGGCCGGCGATGCGCAACAAGGGCACGTACTTCCTGATTCCTGCAGACGATCACGCTCCGCTCCGTCAGCGTATGGTGCTCACGGACCGCGCAGACGCCGTTGCCGAGCAGTTCTATCGATATCTGCAGCAGTCGCCCGCCAAGGCGACACTGGCGCGCTACGGCTTCGCGTTGCCCGAGTAGATGATGGATGCTGTTGCGTTGCGCGTGTCGTTGTCGCTGGCCATTGGGACCGTGATGGTGCTCCTCCCGCTCGGCATCTGGGCCGGGCACGCGCTGGCGATCCGGAATTTTCGTGGCAAGGCGTTCGCCGAGGCACTCGTCGCGGTGCCGCTCATCCTGCCGCCGACGGTACTCGGTTTCTATCTGCTCGTGACCTTCAGCGCACGCTCGCCGCTGGGGGCGGCGTTTGCCTCGGTCGCCGGCCACACGCTCGCGTTCTCCTTCGCGGGTCTGCTACTGGCGTCGGTGATCGTCAACATTCCGTTCGTCGTCCAACCGATTCAGCGCGCCTTCGAAGCGATCCCGCGCGAGGTCTGCGAGGCGGCGGCGTGTTGTGGGTTGACGCCGCGTCAGCGCTTATTCCGCATTGAAATCCCGCTCGCCTGGCCGGGCATCATGACCGCTGCCCTCCTGGCGTTCGCGCACACGCTGGGTGAGTTCGGCGTCGTGCTGATGGTTGGTGGCAACATTCCCGGGGAGACGCGGACGCTGAGTATCGCCATCTACGACCGCATGCAGGCCTTCGACGATCGCACCGCCGGGATGATGGCCGCCACCCTGTTGGCCATCGCCATCGCCACGCTCAGCGTCACTACATGGCTTGGATCCTCGGCCAGTCGTCGTGGTTGATCGCGCGCTGGCGGTGACCCTGCGCCAGACTGGGCCCATCCCGCTCGACGTGTCCTTCACGTGCGAGCCAGGGCAGGTGTTGGCGATCTTCGGTCCCTCTGGCAGTGGCAAGACGACGATTCTCCGCAGCATCGCCGGACTCCATTCGCCAGCGGAGGCGCTCGTCCGGGCCGGCACGGAGACGTGGGTGGACACCGCTGCGGAGGTGTCGGTGCCCGTGCATCGCCGGGCCGTCGGACTTGTCTTCCAGGACTACGCACTGTTTCCGCATCTCACCGCCCTGGGCAATGTGCTGGTGGCGCTGGGCCATCTTCCTCGGGGCGAGCGACACGACCGAGCCGAGGCGCTGCTGGCCCTCGTGCACCTCGCCACCCATCGGGACCGTCGTCCAGCGGACCTTTCGGGCGGCGAGCGTCAACGCGTCGCCCTGGCCCGGGCGCTGGCGCGTGATCCGGCCGTCCTGCTCCTCGACGAACCGTTGGCCGCCGTCGATCGAAGGGTTCGGCGACACCTGCAGGACGAGATCGATCAGATTCGGCGGTCGCTCGATATTCCCGTGGTCCTGGTCACGCACGACTTCGACGACGTGGTCCGCCTCGCGACACACCTGTTGCTGCTGGACGCCGGTCGAGTGGTCGCGGTCGGTCCGATGGACGTACTCACGAGCCGCCCCGATCTCACGTGGCTGAGAGAGACGGTTGGCCTCGGCAGCGCGATCGAGGCGGTCGTGCTTCGCGTCGACGCATCGCGTGGTCTCGCGGAACTGGCCTTCGCGGGAGGAACGCTGCTCGCGCCGAGCCGCGCGCTGACCGAGGGCATGCGCGTGCGCCTGCGCATTCCCGCGCGGGAGATCATCCTGGCCACCGAGCGGCCCACGGGCCTGAGCCTGCGCAATGTCTTGTCCGGCGTCGTGTCTGCCATGCACAGCGACGCGGACGTCGACCACGTCATCGTGCAGGTCGCCGTGGGCAACGTTCGCCTTCTCGCCGAGGTCACACGGGAGGCGGTGGCGCAGCTCGGGATCGTCAAGGGCATGCCGCTGCATGCCCTGATCAAGTCGATGTCACTCGAGCTGATCACTTCCCCTGCAGCCGACCCTTAGTGCGACGGCAGTTGACGCCGCGGCACAGGTGGGGTACGCGCATCCCGCCTACTTCTTGCGCTGGGCGGTGCGGCCCTCCGAAGCGCGACGCTTGTTCACCGTGGCCGCGGCGATCGACTTGGCCCGCCTCATCGGCCGGCCCATGTCTCGCTCGCTCTCCTTGATGTGCTCGTACTGCCGCTCGTCCTTTGCTGTCCATCGTGCAGGCATCGTGACCTCCAAGGGGCGACCCGCAGCGTGTCGCCACTCCCCCAGCGGATAAAGCAAAGATCGCGCCGGTCTCGCTACTCCTGAGGCGCGGCCGCGATGAGCGGTGTTCGATGGCGTCGCTACGGATCGAGCTCGCGCACGAAGATGTTGCGGAAGCGCACCTCGGTACCGTGTGTCTGCAACTCGATCGCGCCCGACGGCAGCAGCGGCTGGCTGCGATCGAAGTAGTTGTCGAGCTTCTGGCCGTCCACCGTCTGTTGGCCGTTGAGCCACACCCACACACGCTCGCCGACCATCCTGACGCGCACGTGGTTCCACTCGCCGATCGGCTTGTCGGCCTTCACGAGCGGCCACTTGCCGGGGTTGTCGTCGTTGTTGTTCCAGAGCGCGCCCGAGCCGCGGAACGCGCCGGTCTGCTGATTGGTCGCGCTCGCCGGGTCCCACAACTGCACCTGCGGATAACTCCGCAGGTAGATGCCGGTGATGCCGTTGGGGACGGTGAGCTTCCACTCCGCGAGCAGCTCGAAGTTGCCGTACGCCTTTTCGGTCGCGAGATGCACGCCCTTGCCGTCGGTCACGAGCTCGCCACGCACGGGGTCGACCCACCAGTGCGCGTCGCGATCGGCATTCCATTCGGCCTGCTTGGCCTTGCGCTCGGCGTCGGTGAACGTCGCCTCCACGTAGGGGCTGAACACACCGCCCTTGCCGGGACGTCCACGCCAGCCACTGAGGTCCTTGCCGTTGAACAGGCGGGTGAAGCCCGCGGGCAGCGTGTCGCTCTGCGCCTGTGCCACGGGCGGCGCGCCGATGACCACGCCTCCAATGACGAGTGCAGCAGCCACGACGCGCCGGGGAGACGTCCACCGCTCTGTCGTCACACAGCCTCCTTCGTCGCTGCTGTCCCGAGCCGACCAAAGCACTCGCGGCGACGAGCGCGCTCGCCAGCAACAGCCGACTCCGAAGACTACTCCAGCTTCGTCGCGGTGGAATTCGTGCCGGCCCCGCATGACGTGGAGGCCAACCACGTTGACGAGGCGCTCATGGCTGACTCGACAACCGCTTCGCGCGCTCGGTACAGAGCCTCACGGCGATGCCGGCGCGCCAGTCACTGCCGGCCCGCGCGCGGATGATGGTCACGCTATCGCAGCTCCACTGCGACAGCCGGTCAAAAGTGACAAACCCGGAACCTCATGACACACGACTTCGGGCAGCAGGGCCGAGTGGGTGAATGAGGAGCGTGCGGCACGCCCTGAATCTGGCTATTGCAGCTTCGTCGCGAGCGCGTTCGTGCCTGCTGCCATTGGCACGCCGCCCGCATCGGAGTACATGGCGCGTTCGACGACGACCTGTGGCACCGGGGCCCCGTCAGTCGCGCCAAGCGACTCGACAATCACGCTGAATCGCTTCCCTTCGACCGCCGCGCCGAAGTCCGGGCCGATCGCCGCACTGGTGCGCGACTGCGGACGCAAGGGGTAGATCGAGGTACGCGAGGTGCCATCCTCGAACAGGACCGTCACCCTGGCTCGGCCTTGCCAGGTCGAGGTGTTGGCGATGAGCACGTAGGTCTGGGCGTTGCGGCTGCCGCCGACCTCGCCTTCGGCCATGGCCCACTTCGTCCCGGTCTCTGTGGCACCGCTCGAGTTGTGGGCCTCGTACCAGGTCGTGCCGTCGCCCGGCCACCACATGGTGCGCTCCACGACGAGAGGCACGCCATTGAGGGACTCGACCGTCGTCGAGAGAGCGACGTCCGCGAGCGGATGGCCGGCGACGCCAGGTATCTCGTCGTAGTCGACCCAGATGCCCGAACGCGCGCTGGCGGGGGCCATCATCGTCTTCGTGTACGTCTGCCCGGTGTCGAGCAGGTACGTCACGCGCACGTCAGCCGGCGTATCGGTCGGATTGGCAATGAGGACGAACTGATCGAAGAACGGACCAGTCCGGCCCTCCGCCATGAACCAACGGGTCGACGGGGTACTCACACCCATGCTCACGTGGCCGGCATCGAACGGCCGATCCGGGCTCGATCGGTACATCGCCCGTTCGACGATGATCGGCGTCTGGTCGAGCGAGGAGATCACCGCGCTGAACTCCGCCGACGCGAGTGCCTGGCCCAGACCCGGAAATTCCTCGACGTTGACCCAGATGTTGGAGCGGGACCGCGCTGCCAGCCGGTAGTCCTTCTCGAGAGGAGCCCCCGTGGCACGCAGATACCGGACGCGCACCGTGGTGGCCGTATCGCCCGGGTTCTGGAGCAGGTAGAAGAGCGCGAAGCCGCTGTGGGTCGCACCTTCCGCCAGGTACCAGGTCGGCGACGGCGCCACGGCTGCCGTTTCGGCGTGCGCACCGTATCCACTCGCGTCCCACGTCATGGTGCGATCGACGACGACGGGCACGGCTGCGGTCACTGTCGTCGAGAACTCCGCCGACTCGAGACCGGCGATGGATTTCGGCCAGAGCGTGACGCGCTGCTGCGGCGGAAGCGCGATTCGGTAGTCGAGCGGCGCCTGGCCGTCGCGGAGAAACGACACCGTCGCGACGTCTGCCGTCGTCCCCGGATTGAACAGCGCGAGACGTGTGTCGAACATCGACGACGTAGCCCCTTCAGCGAGGTAGCGCGTGTAGCTGGCGGCAGGAGCGACCGGCGCGAACACCACCGTGCCGGTGCGGACAGCCCCAGCATGGAACTGCGACACGGTCATCGTCGACGCGCCATCCGGGATGTCGAGTGCTGCGGCCGCCTCCTGCCCCGTGATGCTGAAGCCGGACAACACACTCCCCGCGGGCATGGCCGCGATCGTCACGGACCCGTGCCCGGAACCACGTGCCGGACTGATCGTGATCCACGGCGCGTCGGTGGACACCTCCCAGGACGTGGCGTCGGGCACCTCGAGCGTGATCTCTCGCGATCCCCCATTCGTGGGCGCCACCCAACTCGGCTCGCTGATGGTTGCGGTCGGCTGGGGACCAGGCTGGGGCACAGGTTGGTGGCCAGTCTGCGACACCGCGACCGTCCGGCCCGCGATGGTGAGCGTGCCCGTTCGTCCGAGCTGACCTGCGGCCGCGGCGGCCATGACCGTCACCATGCCGCTGCCGGTCGCGCTGGTCGGCGACACGGAAAGCCAGGGTACGTCGCTCGCGGCCGTCCAGGGCGCGTCAGCCAGCGAACTGGTCACCGTCACGCCGTGCGTCCCTCCATCGGCCGACACGTTCGATGAGCCGGGAGTGACGGCGAAGGTCGCCACGGCGCCTGCCTGCGTCACGATCACCGCCTGCCCCGCGATCGTCGCCGTCGCGGTCCGGGGCTGGGCACTCGCGGTGGGAGCCGCCGTCAGCGTCACGGCCCCGGGCCCGGTGCCGGCCGCAGGGCTGAGCGAGAGCCACGCCTGATTGCTGCTGGCGGTCCACGGCGCATCGCCAAGCGAGCTGGCCACAGCCAGGCTTCGCGTTCCGCCCCCAGCCGCAACACCCCACGTGCCCTGCGTGATGGCGAAATTTGGCACGGCGCCCGCCTGGGTCACGATCACCGCCTGCCCCGCGATCATCGCCGTCGCCGTCCGGGGCTGGGCACTCGTGGTCGGGGCCACCGTCAACGTGACGCCCCCGGGCCCGGTCCCGGCCGCTGGGCTGAGCGACAGCCACGCTCGATCGCTGCTGGCGGTCCACGACGCGTCGCCGGGCGAGCTGGCTACCGCGATGCCCTGCGTTCCGCCGCCGGCCGCTGCATTCCAGGTTCGGGGAGTGACGCCAAAGTCCGGGACGGCGCCCGCCTGCGTCACGATCACCAACCGGCCCGCGATTGTCGCTGTGGCTGTCCGCGGCAGGACGCTGGCGTTGGCCGCGATCGTCAGGGCCAGTGTCCCGCTGCCCGCGCCGGCGCCAGGACTCACCATCATCCAGGTACGGTCGCTGCTGGCCGTCCACGGCGCATCGTCAATCGAACTGGTCAGGCCCACGTTCTGCAGGCCCCCGTTCGCGTCCGCACTCCAGGTGCCCGGAGTCACGGCGAAGGCCGGTATCGCGCCGTCTTGCGTCACCGTCACCGGCCGGCCCGCAATCGTCACGGTGGCGGTCCGCGGTTGGACGCTCATGTTCGGGGCGGCTGTCAACGTCACCGCGCCGCTGCCGGTCCCCGATCCCGGGCTCACCGTCAACCATGCCGGAGCGTCGGCCACCGTCCAGGGCGTGGACGCAGACGAGGGCACCGCGCCGTCCTGGGTCACCGTCACCTGCCGGCCCGCGATCGTCACGATGGCGGTCCGGGGCAGGGCGGTCGGGTTCGGCGCCGCCGTCAGCATCACGGTGCCGTTGCCGGACCCGGCCGCCGGACTGAGCGTGAGCCATGCAGTCGACGTCGCCGCAGACCACGTGGCCCGCGATGACGATGCTGTCACGTGGATCGGCCGCGTTTGCTCATCTCCAGACACGAAAATGGCCGTCGTGTCGACCGTGACGTGGTCGGCGCTGGACGCAATCGCGGCCACTCCAAGCGTCACGACACCGGCCAGCACCAGGCCAAGCGCGATCACCACGTTCCCGAGGAATCGTCTGGACCTGCGTAGGGCGATCGTGCGCTGTACTGGTGTGATCCTGGTCATCCCGACTCGGCGAGGGAGATCCCGACGCCGAACAGAATGTGTAGCGGCCGGACTTGTCCGGCCGTCGTAGATCACCGACCGTCGGACAAGTCCGACGGCTACACTCGGCGCTTCCACGCAAATCGGCGCCCGCGCACCGGGCTTGAGAGCAGGCGAGGCGGTAGACCGCTACCTTGCTGACCAATTCGTCGTGTGTAGCCGTCGACCTAGGTCGACGGGCGGGGTTGCCCATGAAAACGCGGCATCGAGGTCACCCAAGGGCGCCTGACGGACGTCGGGCCGCGATGGCCCCGCATCCATGGCACGATGGCCGATAAGTGTCTCTCGATCGCGAACCGGTGGCGCTCAGTTGGAGCGGTGGCAAGGACAGCGCCCTGGCGCTGGCGGCGTTGCGCGAGGACCCGCGCCTCGAGGTCGTGGCGCTGATGACGAGTGTCACTCGCGAGTACGACCGCATCAGCATCCATGGCGTGCGCCGGGTACTGCTCGAGGCGCAGGTGGCTTCGGCGGGCCTGCCACTGATCGAGGTGACGCTGGAGCCGCAGTGCTCGAACGAAGCCTACGAGGCCGCGTTCTTCGACGCGGTCGCGCGCATGGGGGTCGGCCATCCCGGCGTCGAGACGCTCGCATTCGGCGACCTCTTCCTCGAGGACGTGCGTGCCTATCGGGAGGCGCTGTTGCGACGTGCCGGACTGACCGGCTGCTTCCCGCTCTGGGGACGCGAGACGCGGCAACTGGCACACGACTTCGTGGCCCGCGGGTTCGTCGCCCATCTCGCGTGCGTGGACACGACGCAACTCGCCGCCCGGTTTGCCGGACGCGTGTTCGACGATGGTTTGATCGCCGAGTTGCCGGCCGGTGTAGACCCGTGCGGCGAACGCGGCGAGTTCCACACGTTCGTCTCGGCCGGGCCGATATTCTCGCAACCGATCGCGGTCTCGTGCGGCGACGTCGTACTCCGCGACGGCCGCTTCGCCTACTGCGACATCCTGCCGTCACCCGCCGGGTGACCGCGCGGCGCTCAATCCGGCCGACAACGAAATGCCGGAAGGCCGGAAGGCCGCAATGTCGAGAGCCTTTGTTCGAGGATTCACTGAATGCGCGACACCTGCGATAGCGTTAGGCATGCGGACGCTATCGCATCTGTTCGAGAACAATCGTGCCTGGGCTCTTGGGGTCAACGCTCGCGATCCGGATTTCTTTACTTCCCTCGCGAATCAGCAAGCTCCCCGCTACCTCTGGATCGGCTGCTCGGACAGCCGCGTGCCGGCCAACCAGATCCTCGGCCTCGCGCCGGGCGAGCTCTTCGTCCACCGCAACGTCGCCAACGTCGTCGTCCACACCGACCTGAACTGCCTGTCGGTCCTGCAGTACGCCGTCGATGTGCTGCAGGTCGAAGACGTCATGGTCGTCGGCCACCTTGGGTGTGGTGGCATCCGGGCGGCGTACACGCAGGCCTCGCTGGGACTGATCGACAACTGGCTCCGGCACGTCCAGGACGTGCGCGAACAGCATCGGACGATCTTCGACATCCCGGGACCCGAGCGGGAGCAGGTCAGCCGGCTCTGCGAGCTGAACGTGATCGAGCAGGTCCGCAACGTCTGCCTCACCAGCATCGTCCGCGGCGCCTGGCAGCGCGCGCAGGAGGTGTCGGTGCACGGCTGGGTGTACGACGTCGCCGATGGCCTGCTCCGCGATCTGGGTTGCACGGTCTCAGCCGATGACGAGACGAGGCCAGCGTGCGAGGAGGCAGCCGCACAGGTCGCGGCACGGGCCGCGGCTGCTGCCGGCGCCTGAGCGACGCTTCTAACCGACGATGCGCCGCGCAAAGAAGAGCGTGCCGGCTGGGGCCGTGTCGTAGTACGGCGCAACGGCCGTGAAGCCGGCACTGCGATACATCGCGATGGCAGCGTGCATGGTGGGGAGCGTATCGAGTCGCACCTCGGCGTAGTCCAGGTCGCCGGCCGCGGCGAGCACGGCATCCAGCAGCGCGCGCCCGAGACCGAGGCCGCGCGCCGCCGGCGAGACGTACAGCCGTTTCATCTCCGCGACGTCACCCTGCAAGCGCCGAAGGCCCACGCAACCCAGGGGCTCGCCATCGGCGCGGCGCGCCAGCAGTAACACACCAGCCGGCGCGGCGTACTGGCCGGGTAGTGTCGCGAGTTCGGCGTCGAACCCCTGGTAGTTCAGGTCCACACCGATCGACGAGGCGTAGGCCCGGAAGAGCGCCGCCACAGCGCTCACGTCTGCATCGGTGTCTGCGATAGCGATGCGCAACGCAGCGTCCTTCATCGGCGGGCCGTTCGGCAGGCTCTCGCGCGCATCGAGCCCAGCGACGCGCGCCGTGTCGTCAGCGGTCGGCAATGCGGCATGCCAGCACCGGCTTGATGTCGAGCACCGGTGTACCGTCGATCGCCTCGAGTCCGTCGACGTCCACACGCCGGCCGTCCACACCGGTGACGGTCACGTCGTGCAAGCCGATCGGGTTTGGACGATCGGGCGAACGCGTACTGAACACGCCTTGCGGCGGACGCGTGCGGACCCTCGGCTGGACACGCAGCGTCGACCGGTCGGTGCGGTCGAGCCACGTGATCAGCACGATCCGGTCGCCGACGGCGAGACCGTCCAGGCCTTCCCGCCACTTCGGATCGAGTTCGATCGACGCGGGCGGCGCGCCCTCATCGGGCTGGCGGGGGGCGCCGGTCCGCGAGGAGAGCGATGAACGGACGATGCCAATCGGTTGCAACAAGATGTCGGTCATGAGTGCGTCCAGCCTATAGCTCCAGGCGCTCGCCCGACGTCGTCTCCTGAGCGCTGGCGCCGGGTGCGCCGTACAAACGCCAGCGAGCGGCCGGTCGGCTGCGTGCCTCGTCTGCTTCGCCGCGGGCGCTGACGACGCGAGGTGAGTCGACTCCTCGCTGCAAGGAAGCCATCCCGTCCGTCAACGCGAGATCAAGTTCGCCGCATCGTGTCCGGTGTGCCGTCCGAGGAAGGCCAGCTTCCGCCCGTGTGGGTGTCGGTGGACATGCCGGCGCTCGATTCCCGATACACGGCTGCCATGCCGCCAAACGCAATCTAGATCGCCGTCTCGAAGCGTAATTGCGCCAGTCACGGGTGTCTTTCCGACCGTCGTCCCGTTCTTGCTCCCGAGGTCTTCCAGTTGCGCGCGCACCCCGTCGATGGCGATGCGCGCGTGGCGTCGCGAGACACCTGATTGGTCGAGCCAGACCTGCGCCTCGGGATCGCGGCCGACGACGTTGAGCCTCGCTCGCCAGCGCCTGCAGCAGGTCGAACGCTTTCGGCGTCAGGTGGATCGCGGCGCGCCCGCGCGTCAGGCGACGCGACGCCGCATCGAGCACAAAGGGACCGAAGCGAAGCGTCGATCGGTCCCTCCTGGAATTCTCCGGATTCTCTCCCGGTTTGCTCATGACCTGACCGAGGGGCGGAGCGCACGATCGGCGCGTCGATACGCGTCGCGGAGCGTTCGGGTGCTCCACACTCGATGGGCTCGGACCGTGTCAAGGATACGCCCATCGCGACTCCAGGGCGTCGTTCCAACGAGGAGGGTAAGCCTATGGTCCCGCAGTCCGAAGACCGTGCATGGCCGCATCGGCACGCCAGCCGCGGACTACCAACACTGGCGCTGGCAGGCATGGCCACCCTGCTTGTCGCGCCGGCGGCGAGCGCTCAGCCCTTCGGCGAGTGGTCGCCGCCCGTCAGCATCGACCCGGGCCGGCAACTCGTCAACACGCCGGGGAACGACGGCTGCCCCATCGAGGCCCCGGATGGACTCACGCTCTTCTTCGCGTCCACTCGCACCGACGACCCCCAAATCGCGCCGGACCTCAACATCTGGGTGGCGTATCGTGCCAGCGAGGACGTCGCCTGGAGCGAGATTGAACGGCTGCCCTTGCCGGTCAATTCCGGAGCGAACGAGTTCTGCCCGACACCGCTGCCAGGGAACCGGTTGCTGTTTGTCAGCACCCGTGCGAACGAGTGCGCCGGCGTGACGACGAACTCGGCAGACATCTACTTCACGCGACAGCACCCGGTTCGCGGGCGGCTCACGCCGCAATCGCTGTGCAACGTCAACAGCACGCGGGAAGAATTTTCGCCGGCGCTCGTCGAAGCCGATGGCGTGACGATGCTGTACTTCTCGAGCAATCGCCTCGACCCACTCCTCCACAAGATCTACGTGAGCGTTCTGGACGAGGATGGCACGTGGGGCATGCCAAGCCTCGTGGACGAGTTGAACCAGCCCGGCGCGTACGATGCAAGGCCCAACGTCCGGAAGGACGGACTGGAAATTGTCTTCGACTCGAATCGCAGCGGATCGGCAGACATCTTCACGTCCACGCGCTCGAGCGTCACGGAGCCGTGGTCCGCTCCCCGGCCCGTGGACGCGGTCAACAGCGGCGTGACCGAATCACGCCCCTCCATTTCTCGAGACGGCACGCGTCTGTATTTCGGCTCGGCACGCGCGAATGGCCTCGGCAACGTTGGAACTGACATCTTCGTGTCCATGCGCTCGGGCCCGGGGAAAGAACAGCCCTGACCCGCATTGTCCCAGCCCGCTCGACGCGGCCCGTCGAGTGGGCACCTCACGTCCGCGGGCGGGACCGTTCCCTCAGCTAGCGCGCTGCCGCGAGTCGCCTTGAGGGCGACATCGCGACCCAGGCGCGGGTCGCGCCCGCGATACACCTCGCCCATTCCGCCCGCGCCGAGCGAGGCCGCGACCTCGAACAGGCCAATCCGGCTGCCGATATCCATCGAATCGAAGGTCCTGCCATCTTCTCATTCCTCTGGCATGAACCTGATTGAGACCGGTCGTGTTCAAGGTCGCCGCTGAACTGGGGCCACTGGCCAACAGTCGAGGGAAGCCCCAGGTCGGACCTCTTGCAGGCAGGAACTGAATGGTGCCCCTCGCGTCTAGGCGCGCCGGCGCGCGAGCACGATACCGAGGGCGATGAGGATCGAGAGCGCGACGACGAGCGGAGCGAGGTGACGGCCCTTCTCCACCACAGGTGGCCGTCTGCCGGCGAAGGGCCGGAGGTCGCCGTTGCCGAGCAGGACCAGCGACGCCCACGCCGAAGGCGGCCGCCCTGCCGCACGCGCCTCATCGCGGGTCGCCTTCAGGGCCGCCGACAGCGACACGCCCTCCGCGAGGTGCCGATAGAACGTGTCGAACAGCACGGCCGCGTCGGCATCGCGCAGCGGCCACCGGGTCCCGATCACCGCGTGTGCGCCCCCTTCGAAGAACGCCCGAGCGAGGCTCAACACGCCCTCGCCGCTGAGGACGGCACCTGCGGCTGTCTGGCACGCCGAGAGCACCACGATGCTTTCCTCGATGTCGAGCGCCGCGATTTCCCTGGCCTGCAGCAGCCCGTCTTCGGCGGGCCCGCCAGCGGCCAGCAGCACCGCAGAGCGCTCCGGGTGGGCCTCGTCGGCTACCGCGTGCGCGGCGAAGTGCAGGACGTCATACGTACGCAGGTCCCTGGCTTTCACATTCCTCTCGGATGCCTTCTCGCCGATGAGCACGTCCACACCGGCTACGTGGTGCGCGATGGCGCTGCTCTCGTCGCGGGCGTGAGGGAGTCGGCCGAGTCGCACGCCTCGCAACGGCGACGGGTCCGCGATCGGCGAGCCGCGATCCCCGATCCGCGATCCGCGATCCGCGCGTTCGGCGCTGCCGGCCAGGGCCGGATCGGCGAGGACGAGCATCCGGCCCGTTGGTGTTCGACGAGGCCTCGCCCGTCCCTGCAGCCAGAGCGTGGCTGACGGCGCGAGGACGATTTCGTAGCGCGCAGCGAGCGGCGGCGCCTCCCGCGACGACTGCAACGCCTCGAACGGAAGATGATGCAGGACGCCATCGGGCACGATGACGAGCCGATTGATGCCTGGTGGCAGCGACGAGACGGCGTCGGACAGCAGCGCGTCGTACAGGCTGATCGCCGCAGCGGCCGCACCTCTCTGGCTACTCTCGAGCAGTCCGTTGAACATGGGGACGGCAGGCGCCAGGCGCGCGCGGTCTGGAAGGCGGTAGATCGTCCGGCTGTCTCGTGTCGCAACCAGCAGCCACGAGCCACCTTCGTCCTCGCCGGCGTAGCTCTCCCACAGGCCGACCTGGAACGACAGAAGCGCCTCGTCAGGGCCGAGCGCGGCTTGCACGGCATCGAGGCTCGCAAAAGTGCGCGGCACGTCACGCCGATCGGGAAACGCCATGGCCACCTGTCGCCGTGCCTCCTGTTCCCTGCGCTCCAGGACGTCGAGTTCCTGCAGGTGTCGCGCGCGTCGCTCCCCGCCCACACTCCCATCCATCAACACACGCTGGACCGCGGCGATGCTCTCCAGCACGGCCCGTCGGGCAGCGACCGCAGGGTGCCCCGGATCGAGGGGCTGGCGAGATGTGTCGAGGACGTCGAGCAATGAACGCGCGCGCATGCGCTCGGTCACCGAGAATGCCAGCGCCACGTCGGGATGGTCTTCTCGCAGGAGACGTCCCGACAGCCAGTAGTAGTCCCGCGTCCAGGATGAGAAGAGGTCGGCGCTGGTCCTGGCATCGTCCTGGAGAGCCCGAAGCGTTTCCACGGTACCGATGGCGGCGAGCGAATCCCTGATGGCCTCGTCGTGCGATCTGGTAAGCCAGCTCACACGCATCTGCCGGCCTGCGCTATGCGCCTGTGTACGCGGATTGTTGTCGCGCGAGGTGGCCTCGACGGCTCTCTGTCCAGCCGCACGTGCCGCGCGGGCGTCGGCGGGCGCCTCGAGTGTCGCCACGATCCACGAACAGGCCGCCTCGTCGGCGGGCTGCCGGGCCTCCGCCGCCAGCGTGATGCACTGCTGGGCGTGCCGCAGCGCCTCCCCGTGCGCCCGGTCGTCGAACGCCATCAGGTCCGCGAGCGCGCGATGGCTCTTCACCGTCACGTCGAGGTTCTGCCCAGCGACCGCGGTTGCCAGCGACCGTTCAGCCATCGCCGTCAGGCGATCCCTGGCGCCTGGCGTAGGCAGCACCGCCTCCATCGCCTCCGCCGTGTTGAAGATGTTGTAGCGCGCGTTTGCAAGGACCAGTGGCTCGCCCTTCGCCATGGCGAGCGTCTCGAGTCGCCGGTAGGTGGTCAGCGCCTCGTCCAGCCGTCCCATCCTGAACGACGCGGCGCCCAGCGCGATGAGCAGCGCCCGCTCACGCAGGTACGGCGGGTGCTCGGGCAGGATGTCCTGCGCCTGCTTGAGCAAGCGATACGACACACCAAGATCGCCGCCCGTCTCCTGCACGTACGCGGACTCGAGTATCCAGGCCTGTGCCCTGACCAGCGGGTCGCCCACACTCGCGGCCAGGGCGACCACGCGATCGACTTCGCGTCGTGCGTCTTCGACACGCCCCTTTGGCCGCAGGAAGTTCGCCAGATTCGTGCGGGCTTCCGCCTCGCCGGCCACATCGCCGGCGGCCTGAAAGGCGCGTGCGGCACGGCGATACAGGACCTCAGCGCGATCGGGATCGCGGCTGCGGTGGATATGCCCGTAGGCAAGCACGAGCCACGAGTTGTCCGGGTGCTCGGCGATCAGGTCGTCGAAGATGCGGGCACCCTCAGCCCAGAGGCGCCGTTCGAAGGTGACACGATAGAAGCAGTAGGCGGACTCGTAGTCCCGGGGCGCGCGGCGAAACTGCTCCTGGCACACCGCATAGGGGTCAGCGGGTGCCTGCGCGGCGCCGACGGCCGAGCACACGACGGTCGCCGCCGTGACGGCGACTCGCGCGACAGTCGCGTGTCCGTACCACCGCATCGCGAACGCCCGTCATCCCGGGATGCGGCCCTGCCCGGCAGGTTCGGCACAGAGGACGGGCAGCTCAGCCCTGAGGTCATCGAACCCCTCGAAGGTGCCAATGAACGTGCGGCGGTCGCTGAGCGTCGTCAGCGTCGAGAGGGATTCGAACGTTTCGGCCTGCGGCCGGAACAGGTCTGTGCCGGTGTACACGAGCGAAGCGGACTGTCCTGGCTGCAGCCAGACACTCCGTGCGGCGACCTCGTTCCCCTCCCGATCGATGATCCTCATCAGCACGAGTCCGGCAGGGGCGCCCTGGATGTCGTCCAGCGACATATGAAATGCCACCTGTCCTCTGGTGAGTGTCAACGGCCCCCCGGGGCAGTAGCCGGTGCGCTGGGTGCCCCGGGGCGGCCCCTGGGCACCAGCCACGACGCCGAGCATCGACGTCAGCAGCAAAGCCAGTGCACCACGCGTGATTGCAGCGTTCGTCCCCATGGTCAAGCTCCCTCCTTGTGGATACGACAACGTCGCTTGCGTCGCCTCTGAACGGATAACGTCGGCTCCGACCGGACTCCCTCACCTGACGTGTGTGACGAACGTTCGCGACGTGACCCGTTCGCCGTCCGGAAGATATGCGTCCACTTGCCAGAGCACCGTGGTGCCCGGGGGCAGTTCCGACAGCTGGGTTGCCGCTACCGAGAACTCCGCAGCAGCGAGGTCGGCGGCTGTGGCGAGTACGACAAGGTCTTCCGTCGTGACACGGACGCGGTAACGCGACCCCTCCGGGCCGGCCGCCCATTGCAGCCGGAATGCTTCACGCGGCAGCGCGCCGGCGTCTGGCACGCGCGACTCGATGACATATCCGGGTGAGGATCGGAACTTGTCGACCGATTGCTGTTCGCGCAACGACACGAGCCCGATGGTGGTGCCAACCAGGAGCACGGCCGCCGCGGCCACCCACGGTGCCGTCCAGCGTCTCGGGTAGTGCCGGACCGGTGTGTCGGCCGCCTCTGCCGCGGTGCCCTGTGATGCTCGCCACATCTCGTGCGCCACGCGCCAGGCCTCGGCGTACGCCGGAGTCGTGGCCATCTGGTCGACCAGGGCGCGCCGCTCCTCGGGCGGCAGCTCGCCCGAGATGGCCAGCCAGATGCGCTCGCGATCACTGTCGCTCACCGCGACAGCTGACGAGTCCTCGATCGCCCTGAAGACGTCGGCCAGGCGCTCGTCCGACCTGCGCGTCTCGGTCACGGTCGTATCCCCTTGGCGAGAAGGCATTTTCGAAGGTCTGCCAGGCCGCGGTAGACGAGGTTCTCCGTCTGCTTGACAGCCCAGTCGAGGATCCTGGCCGCCTCCGGCACCGTGTGTCCCTGGAGGTGGAGCGTGGCGGCGAGTCGCCGTTCGCGCTTCATCTGCGACAGGCAGTCCTGGATGCCGCGGCCGATCTCCTTCGATGCCGCCGTGCGCTCGGGATTCTCCTTCGACACCGCCAGTGGCGCGACCGCATCGTCCTCGAGATCCGTCTCGGGGTGACGTCGCAGCCGCCGGATCTCGTCGACCAGGACGCTGTACGCGACCCTATACAGGTAAGACGTCGACAGGGGCTCGTTCACCTCATCGGACGAGGACCGCTTCTCGGTGATGCGCATGACACGCATCACAGCGATTTGCACGAGGTCCTCGCGGCGCTGCGACAACCACCCCGGACACAGACGCGCGACGGCACGGACCACGTCCCGGCGCAGCGTGTCGTAGTCGAGGTGGGCGTTTCCGTGGGACACAAAGCACCCCGCGGCGAAGAGACTGGTCGGACGCGCAGCACTGGACGGATGCGAGCCCCAGGGCTCAATCCGACTCACCTGCTGAGGACGAGCGAAGCGAGATTACCTGACTGAACGGGATTCCGCACCACACGCCTGCAGCCTGCAGCCTGCGGCCTGTAGCCTGCAGGCCGTAGGCCTCAGCCTGCACGATAGTGCTGTCCGGATACCGCAGCCGTGACGTTCTCTTCAAGGAGGGACGCGAGGCTCTCATGATCGTCGCCACGGCCGTTGACGCCCTCCATCTCGGCTGTCCGTACTGCTGATCACAGGCAGGCGCACGCGTACAGGTACATGGTTGCCACCCGGGCGGATGTTGTGCTCCCGCATGCGGAGCCGCGGGTCCGCCCGTCGCCAAGGCATTGGCAACGTGCGCAGGAGCCTGTCACGCGCGATGGTGGCCGACGGGCGCGACATGACGCATGAGGCGCGTGTTCACGGTACCGAAAGGAATGGCACATGAAGAACGAACATCTCATCGAGCTCGCGGAATCTGCGCGGGCGATCGGCGCGCTCGCCGAGGACGAGCAAACGTTTACTCGAGCCGTCAAGGCGTTCGAGGCGCACGATCGCGAAGCATTTCGCGGCGCGCTGGAGCAACGACGACTGCGCCCGCATTGTCAACGCATCTGTTTCTGGTTGTGCATCTGGCGCTGCGTGCGCGTCGTTCGCCTCATCTGCCAGGAGGTTCCGACGGCGCCCCCCACTCCCGCAGAGATCGTCGAGCTGTCCAAGCTCCTGCAGCCCCTCCGCGACAACGCCGACTTGCTCAAGCGCCTGCTCGACGCCATGGACCGCGGCGACACGCAGTCGCTCGCCACGATTGCCAGGGATCTGAAGATCCAGCGCTTCTGCTTCTTCGTCTTCCTCTGGATCTGCATGCTTCGATGCCGCAAGTTCTGCGTCACCGTCTGCACCGGGACACGCCTGGAGCCCGAGGAAGATCCGCTCGGCGAGATTCGCGACTGGCTGGACGGCCTCGCCGCCGTGGCCAGGGACGAAGCGACGCTCACCAAGGCGTTCGATGCCGTTCGCAAGCAGGACGTGAAGGGCTTCCGCGCCGTCCTGCAGGGCGTCCGCGTGCTGCGCCTCTGCATCATCCTCTGTCGCTTCTTCTGCTACTGGAACTGCTTCCGGCTCTGCTTCATCGTCTGCCGCGAGTTCCCGAGAGTCGATATCGAGATCCCGCAGCTCCGCGAGTTCGCCCTGGCGCTGACCCGGCTGGGACGAGACGAAGGGGCGCTCAAGAGGCTGAACGAGGCGTTCGTCCGCGAGGATCCTGGTGCCTGGGGCACGGTGATCGAGGAGCTCAAGCTGTCGCGCTTCTGCTACTACGTCTGCCAGTGGATCTGCTATACGCGCTGCGAGCTGTACTGCTGGATCTTCTGCCCGCCGGGCTGCCTGACGACGTTCCGCTACATCGGCGGCTACAACATCCTGACGGGGATCAACGCCGCGACCGGCCTGACGACCGACAGTCGCGCCTTCTATGAGTCCATTCGCCTGAACGGCATCCTGTGCAAGCAGCATGGCGGCGGGCCTGCCGAGTACCGCTTCGAATACATGGAGCTTCCCGGCGGTTCCTGGACAGCAGTGCCGACCGACTGGATCGTGCGGACCGTCATCGGACAGTGGCAGAGCACCGTGCCCGCCCCGCCTGACGATGTCAAGCCGTACGCCGTGAAGGGAACAGCGCCCAACGACATGGTCGCCGCACTCACCGCCGACGGGTGGGTACAAGTCCCGCAGGAAAGCAACGTCAACGACGCCGGAGGCAACTTCGCGCCGAATGGCAATCTCCTCATCCTCGACACGACGAAGATGGCGAGCTGGCCGAACATCGCCATCACGGCACACGCCGGTCAGAGCACCACGCCGCCCGCGGAGGGCGAGGACAAGTTCTTCGGGCTACGGCTGCAGGTCCGACGCGTGGGCATGCCGGCCACTGAAGTAACCGCCGGGATCTGCGCGAACCTGGCCATCTACAACACCCACTATGACGACGTGATCCACAAGGGCTCGTGGGCGCCGCAAGAGGTGGACAATCAACTCGCCGTCGTGATGGTCGACGTCGAGGAGATCGGCACGGGCTGCGCGAAGATCACCAACGCGCTCACCATCAAGTACACGGCCGCGCATCCGAACCTCGGCGCGGTGTCCATCACCATGGATGGGCCCGGCGGACCGTATCCGGCGGCGCTCACCGACGACGCGGCCGCAACGGCCACCGACAAGTTCGGTACCGCCAGCGTCGGTGTCAACGTCGCGAACCTCGACAAGTGCGCGTATCTGGTCAAGATGTCGGCCACCATCCTCCTGACTACGGGGGAAACCGTGCCGACTGACGTCCTGGACGAGGTCGCGTTCTGCAAGTAGCCGTGTGGTGCCGCGTCGATCCGGCCCGAACCCGGGAGCGAGTCGACGCGGCTGCAGGGCTGCATAGCCAGCCTACAGCCTGCCGCCTGCAGCCTACAGGAGCTGTGGACCGTAGGCTGTAGGCCGTAGGCTGCAGGCTGTAGGCCGTAGCCCGTTAGACTCTCCCCCGTGCCGACTCGATCCCTCGTGCCGATTGTCCTCGCGCTGGCGCTGACGCCCTTGCTGGCACAGGAGTCGTCGCCGCGTCAGTCCAGCCGCGAGCGGATGGGCGCGGACCTGGAGTTCCTCACGTCGCCACCCGTGGACGGTCGGGCCTCGCTTACGCAAGGCGCCGACGCCGCCGCCTGGTTCCTGGCCACGGAGTTGCGCAAGGCGGGCCTGGCGCCAGCCGACGGGGCAACGTACCTGCAGCGGTTCGACCTCGTTGCGGTTCGTCTCGATCGTGATCGCTCATCGGTCGTCGTGCGACAGGCGGGCGACCAACAGCGCTTTGCCCCCGTTGCCGTGTTCTTCCCGGACCCGACGCGCGAGATCGACCTCGCCCTCGACGTGGTGTTCGCGGGCTACGGCGTCACCGCACCGGAGTTCGGCTACGACGACTACGCGGGCATGGACGTCCGCGGCAAGGCAGTGCTCGTCTTCGATCACGAGCCGCAGGAAGGCGATCCCGCCGCGGCGTTCCACGGCACTGGCCTGACGCTGCACGCCGGCGTCTGGACCAAGACGTGGAACGCGCAGCAGCACGGTGCCGCCGCGCTGCTGGTGGTGACCGAGCCGGTCAATGCACATCGATCGTCGCCAAGGCCCGCCGACCGCGCCAACGCACCGCCGCAGGCGCTGGCGACAAGCGAGCTCCGCATTCCGCGCGTGATCGTGCCAGCCGACGTCGCCACCACCCTGCTGAAGGGCACCGGCCACACACCCGCTGACTGGCAGCGGCGCATCGACACGGCGATGCGGCCGGCATCCCAATCGCTCGATGGCGTAACGGTGGCTCTCCTGGCCGTCAACGAGACCTCGCGGGTGCAGGCGTCATGGAATGTCGCCGGGCTCCTGCCTGGCAGCGATCCGAGCCTGCGTGACGAGACCATTCTCGTCACCTCGCACTACGACCATCTCGGGTCGCAAGGGGGCAAGACGTACCCGGGCGCGAATGACAACGGATCCGGGACCGTCGCGATGGTCGAAGTGGCCCGCCTGCTTGCCCGCACTCGTCCGGCGCGCAGCGTGCTCTTCGTGTCCTTCGGCTCGGAAGAACAATTGATGCTCGGGTCGTATCACTACGTCGCGCACCCGCTCCGTCCGCTGGCCACGACCCGCGCTGTGATCAACCTGGACATGATCGGTCGCAACGAGGAGCACACGCCGGAGAGCCTCGGCGCCTACGAGATCACGGCCGGCCGATCCGATCAGCTGAACCTCGTCGGCGCGGCCTACAGCCCCGAGCTCGCCGCGCTGCTGCGCCACGAGTCGACCGGTGCGGGACTGGCGCTGAGCGACAAGTTCGACCACGACTCGTCGATGCGCACGCTGTTCCGCTGCGATCACCTGCCCTTCCTGCAGAAGGGCATTCCCGCGGTGTGGCTCTTCGGCGGCTTCCATCCGGGGTATCACGAGCCGGTGGACACCATCGATCGACTGGATTTCGACAAGATGGCACGTGTCGTCCGCCTGACGGTGGACGCGGTCCGTGCGCTCGCTTCGACTGCTACGCCGCCGCGTTTCCGCTATCCGGCTGGGGGCGGGAATGAGGGCGTTCCCGAGTGACGGGCGATGTCACGGCATGTCGCCGCGACGGGAGGCAAGCGTGTCACCTTGGTTCCAGTTGTCGCAGCGGTCGAGGCGCACTACCGCAATGCCGCGACCCGGCGCCGGGTCACTTTGCGGACGCCACCGGACCCGGCCGCGGGCTTCCTGACAGCGGGCCGGTCAGCCTGACTGGCTGGCTGCAGTGCGCCGCGCACCGCCCGGTACGCGTCGACCACCCGCGCGCCAGCCTTGTCGCTGCGCGTCGCGTGGGCCGTATCGGTGAGCAGCTTCCGGATGGCAGCCGGCTTCAGCGTCGGATCGACTTGCAGCAGCAGCGCCACGACGCCGCTGACGATCGCGCAGGCCCACGACGTTCCCTGCATCTGTGCATAGCCATCGGCGCCGGAGGGAACCAGCACGTCTCCTGGCGCCATGATGTCGACCCAGTCGCCATGGCTGGTCCACTGGGTGGGTTCGCCGTCGATGCCCACGGCACCCACGGCAAGCACCGACTCGAGTGCCGCGGGATAGATCCGTGTCTCGGATCCCTGGTTGCCGGCCGCGGCCACCACGATCAGCCCTGCCTCAACCGCATCGGTGATGGCGTTCGTGATGACCTGCGACTCCTTCGCGGAGCCCAGCGACAGGCACAACACCCGGGCACCGCCAAGGACGGCCCGGTCGATCGCCGAGGCGATGCTCGCGTTCGTGGATGTGTAGTTCTCGTCCAGGACACTGATCGTCAGCAGTTCCGCGCCCGGAGCGACGCCTTCGAAGTCGTCGCCGGCCCCGGCGATCAACGCGCTCAACACGGTCGTGTAGTCGTCTGGCGTGTTGGCCGACGCACGACCGTCGGTCGCCACCGAGGTGATGGACACGCTGGTCAGCGCCGCGTGACTCTCGCGCGGGCGGCCGGCAATGATCGCCACCCGAACGGGTTTCGGATCGGCAATGAGCTCACGGGCGCTGCCCACATGCAACTGTTCGAGCCAGTACAACTGTTGGTGGCGCTGATTGACTCGACCCGCGACCCCGTCGCGACCGCGTGCCGCGGGACGTGGTCGATCCGAAGGCACGACGCTTGCCGCCGTCAGATCCCCGGGCGCCACCGGCCGCACCGGACTGGCATGCTCGAGGAGCCACGGAAACAGGCTCGTCGCCACGACCAGGCCGAGCTGATCGGGCGTGGTGAACACGTCACGCGTCGTCGAATTCTCGAGGAACTTGCGGAAGTCCGCGAGGCTGCGGACGTCGCGCCAGACACCGAGCGTCTCGGCTTCCGAGCCCGCCCGCACGAGGCGATCCTGTTCCCTGGCGCCGGTCCATGGTGTCGTCGGGTCGATCAGGAAGGCGTAGACCGGCTTGTTCGTGTCGAGGGCCCACTGCACTTCCCACCAGGTGATGCTTCGCCTGCCGTCGCCGCCGTCCTTCTTGGTCGGCACCCAGCCGTACCGATGGCCGACGATGACGATGAGCGCGTCCGATCTGGCCACTTCCTGCCGACACTCCGGCAGCGGCTTGTTCGGTTTGGCACCGAACGTCTCCATCCTGACGACGAACTGTCCGAGGCGCCCGAGGGTGTCGGCGACGGTACGACGGTAATCCTTCAGGTCCTCGGAGGTCGAGGAGAGAAAGATGTCCAGCACGTGTCTCGCCATGCCTCTCCTCCGCCCGAACAGAACGCTTCAGTCGGCGACATCGTACAGCACCGACTGGATCGGTGGCCACCAGCGCCAGCATCGTGTCCGGGTCTGGGAGCGCCCGGCCGGCCGCCTTCACGACGTCCTGCGGCAACGTGTCGTAGAACTCCTTGTTCTGCTCGTACGTCTGCTCGGCGATGTCGGGCGGCATCATCTTCGAGCGCGTTCCAAGGCAGCCGCCGTCCTCTTGCTCGTCTTGGCCATGCGTGTTTCTCCTTGCGCACCACTCGGGCGCATGCGGTTGAATGTCGTGGGTTCGAGCAGTCTCCGCCTGCGGCCGTCAGCTCAGCCATGTCGCCAAAGCCGACCGACGCAACATCGTCGTGTACCATCCCCCGGTCAGGAGTCGCTATCATGACAACGCGCCGTCTCTCGATTGCGCACGGCGTCGCCGCCGCGTTCTTGCTGTCGGGCTCGACCGACATCACGTCGGCGTGCGAGTCGCCGAAGAGCACCATGGAAGCCACACCGTCAGAAGTTCGTGCGTTCTTCAAGGGCCAGGGCAAGATGGTCCTGACGTTCCTGGGTTACTCGGGCGCCGGGTATGAGGACGAGGCAGCCCTCTTCAGGCACGCTGCCGCAGTCCTCGACCAGTACTCCCCCACCACCACGATCGTGAACATCGGCGCCACGCCTGACGGGATTGGGCGCGTGTACGAACTGGCCAAGCAGCGTGGTTTTTCGACGAGTGGCGTCGTCTCTACACAGGCACGCGAAAGCAACGCGTCCGTCTCGCCCTGTGTCGACCATACCTTCTACGTCCGAGACTCGTCGTGGGGCGGAGTGATTGAAGGCACTGACCAGTTGTCTCCGACGTCGGCAGCGATGGTGGATGTCAGCGATCGTCTCGTGGCCATCGGCGGCGGCGAGGTCGCGCGCGACGAGTTGGTCGCCGCACGCCTGGCCGGCAAGGACACCACGTTCATCGCCGCGGACATGAACCATCGGATTGCGATCGAGAAGGCCGCGAAGAAGGGCGCGGCGCCGCCGACCGACTTCCGCGGTGCCGCTGACGCTGCCTTCGGGCGCGACGCCCGCGTGAAGCGTTGACGGCAGCACTGGCTACCCCGCGAAGCTCGCGAGATAACGCAGCGCGCTCACAGCCGATCCATCGCGGGTACCCCCGACGCCGCGGGATCATGACGAGCAAGCACTGGCCGTGCTCGATACGTGACACTGATTGAGCGAACGCCAGATTCGCGGGAGACGGCCATCCTGCATCGTCGCCAGGCGTCGTCTCAGGTCTCAGGACACGAATCGGCGCAGCGCCCGTGCCGCTTTGCGCTGTCAGCGTGTGGAGCCCGGTGGACATCCTGGGCAGGGCCCACCGCCGTGATGGCGGTGCTGAGTTTCAGGATGTCGCGGGCACGCGAGCACGACGCAGCAGGAGCCAGAGCGCGATCGCACCGAACAGCGCGGCGACGCACAGCAGACTCGTCAGCAGCACAGCGACCCGCCAGAATGTGTAGTCGACGAGATTCTTCAGACCGGCGAGCGACGTGTCGACTGCGCGGGTCTTGATCGCATCGATCTCGGCGATCGCCTCGATCCGCTCCTGGCGCAGGGCGGCCACGAGCGCCAGGCGCTCCTCGCGGATCGCGGCGACGAGCGCGTGCCGTTCCGACGTGACGAAGTCGAGCGACTCCAGCCGCTGTTGATCGATCCCCGCGAGGACCGCACGCCGCTCGACTTCGAGCATCGCGCGTTCGACGTCGAACAGGCGGTTGAGGTCGCTGAGGACGCCGGAGGCGCCGCGGGCGGCGGCGCCGACGTCGTGGATGTCCGGGATCGTCCGATCGATCGCGAGAGCGGTGGCGATCTCGGCCGTCAGCTCCGATGCGAGAATCTCACTGTGCCACCGCGCCTGCTTGGGCAACTGCGTGGCATACGTGTTCAGGCGCTCGGACAGATTCTCGAGCGTGTCGGACGCCGAGCCCACCGCCAGGAACGCATCCCGCTCGTCGGACTTCAACTCGGCAAGGACGGAGGAGCCCGACGGGCGGGAGCCGAAGGTATGGGCAATGGGATGTGTCCGGGCCCAGGTCTCGACCTTGCCGCGCGCCGAATCGAAATACTCCGGCTGGCTCACGACGGACCTGAGCACCGTATCGGCGTCGGCAATCACGTCGCGGGCCGCGGCCTGCACCAATTCCTGCTGTGCGCCGAAGAGATCGCGGCCGGCGCCGGTCTGCACGTACGCGCCGAACTGGAACGCCAGAACCCAGACGTCAATGGCCGCGGCGAGTGGGTCGACGCGATACCCGGCCGTGTACACCGCGGGGATGACGTCCACCTTCAGCGCAAGGGCACGCCGGCGGGCGTCGACCGTCTTGGTCTCTCCTTCGATGCGGTCTGCGCTCTCCTCGATCCGTCCGGCGAACCGATCGGCAAGGTCGTTGACGCGGGCGCGCAGCACGGCGGCGCTCACGCTGACCTTGCCGAGATTCTCCATGATGTCGGTCTGGCGGCGCGTGACTTTCGGTGCGCACGCCGGCGTCCCTACGCCCACGAGGAGCGCGACGACAATCCACGCCACGACGGCACGGAGGTCCCGCTTGGCGTACGTCCCGTCTTGACATGGAGGCATCAGACGCGCAAAGCATCCCTCGGCCGCCAATCGCGCGCCCATTACGACCTTGGTCGCAGAACCCGACACGCGTCACTGCGACCTGTCGAACACAGGCGCGAGTCGAGGGCCGTTTCCGAGTACTCGGGGCGCGGCGACAGGCACCCTCGCGCGAGGCGGGACCCGCCCCCGAAATGTGGGGGTGACCTCCGACATGCCGGGTTGATCCAATCTCGACAGGAGATCGATGGCTCATGGTTCCGGCCACATTTTGTGCACTTGATGGTCGGCGCCTGCTGGCATGCGGCCTGCATTTCTGAGGCCCGAAAGTCGTATGGCGAGATTTCGGGGCTCTGACCAGAGTGGCCAGTTCAGACCGGGTGTGTGTGAACGGCTGAGGTGGCATCGGACTTCTGGCCCAGGGCGGACGCGCCCGCGGCGCAACGAGGAGCACACATGAGACAGCTAGTCATAGGGACCCTTGCAGTCGCACTCCTGTTGTCTGTGCCACGGGCGGCCATGCCCCAGGCCAGGACACTGAAGTCGGAGATGAAGACGGAGTCGGGTGTCGTCGAGGCGGTCGATGCGGCCAGCCGCGCGGTCACCTTCAAGAAGGCCGATGGCACGTCGGTGACGGCTGTGGCCGGACCGGACCTGAAGCGGCTCGCGGAGATCAAGGTCGGCGACAAGGTCACCGCCAAGTACTACGAGAACGTCATCATCCGCCTGAAGAAGCCGGGTGAACCGGATGTCGCGAGCGCGGCGAAGAGCACGACCGGTTCCGCACAGGAATTGCCGGGTGGGACGAAAGCCAAGCAGAAGACCCTCACCGTGGCGATCACGGCTGTCGACACGGCCGCGTCGACGATCAGTTTCGACGGCCCGAACAACTGGAAGTACACGTCGAAGGTGCAGGATACGGCCGCCCTCGCCAACGTCAAGGTGGGCGACAAGCTCGACATCGTCTGGACCGAAGCGATGCTGGTGTCGGTCGAGCGCCAGTAATTCACGTCTTACCGAACTCCTGGCAGCGGCCTCGCGACGGGGCCGCACGTCTCTGGATGCCAGGACCGTCCTCGGGCTGCGGACCGTAGCCTGGCAGCAGACACCGCAGCGGCAAGGTGGCCGCATCCGCGCACCTGACGCGCCTTTCTTCGCGCGCCGGTGTGGATGCGGCCGACGGGTCTCTTTCACACCTGGCAAGCCGGAACCTCAATCGCTCGACAACCAGCAAAGGAAGCGGCCGTGGTTTCTAAGTTCTCTGCCGAGCTGCTCGGCACGTTCTGGCTCGTTCTCGGAGGGTGCGGCAGCGCGGTGCTCGCCGCCGCGTTCCCGGACGTCGGCATCGGATTGCATGGCGTGTCCCTGGCGTTCGGGCTCACCGTGGTCACCGGGGCATACGCGTTCGGCCCGATCTCCGGAGGGCATTTCAATCCGGCCGTGTCGATCGGCCTGTGGGCGGGGGGCCGCTTTCCGACGGCCCTGCTGTTGCCGTACATCGTCGCGCAGGTGGTTGGTGGTGTCGTCGGCGCCGGCGTGTTGTACCTGATCGCGAGTGGCAAAGCGGACTTCAGCTTGGCCGGAGGGTTTGCCTCCAATGGCTACGGCGCGCACTCGCCCGGCGGCTATTCCCTGGCCGCGGGGCTGATCTCCGAAGTCGTGATGACGTTCATGTTCCTGCTGGTCATCCTCAACACCACGCACAAGCGCGCCCCGGTGGGGTTCGCAGGACTCGCCATCGGCCTCGCCCTGACGCTGATCCACCTGATCAGCATTCCGGTGACAAACACGTCGGTGAACCCGGCACGCAGCACAGCCACGGCGCTCTTCGTCGGGGGCTGGGCCATTCAGCAGCTTTGGCTGTTCTGGCTGGCTCCGGTGATTGGCGCCGCATTGGCGGGCGTCACCCACACGCTGGTCCTCGAAGGTCCCGCCGAAGAACCTCCGGTGAGCGGACGCGCCGGCCGCTAGGCGCGTCACCCTCCCGCCACCGAGGCCCGCCGGCAGCCGCAGGCTGCTCTTGATTGAGCAGCCTGCGGTCCCGCCACGCCGCTCACGACAGGTAAATCCTACCCTTCATCCCACGAACTGGGTGGACCACCGCATTTCGGAGGATTCTCCCGTCCTTCGGAGTCTTCCCGGATTCCCGAGCCTCCGGGCCGCCCCGATCGCGTGGAAATCCGATGCTCCAACTGTGGCGACTGCGACGCCTCCGTCCGGGCCCTGGTGGCACGCGAGGTGCAGCACTGTTGCTGTAGCGAGGTATTTCAGCGTAACGTCTCGCATCCGCGATCCCATGGCTTCGCCTGTTGAAGATCCGCATCCAGTCACGGATGCCGCGCCACGCACACGGCGGAGCTTTGCCGCGGCTGAACCCGCCGCGTGGCTGATCGGCGTGGCGTGCGTCGTCACTTTCGGTGTGCTGCACGTCGACCGCGTCCTCGGAGCCCGGTATGAAGTGGCCCGGTTTGCGGCGCTGCAGGCACGGGAACCGCTCACCACGTCGACGCCGGATCTGACGCTCTGGGAGCCCAAGCGCATCGCTGCCTGGCGCAGTGCCCTACGGACGCCCGGTCCGGCATCGATCGGCGTCCTGCGGATCCCGAAGTTCGGCCTCGAGGTGCCGGTGCTGCCGGGCACCGACGAGGTCACCCTCGATCGCGGTGTCGGCCACATCGACGACACGGCGGTGCCAGGCACGGACGGCAATATCGGCATTGCGGGCCACCGTGACGGTTTCTTCCGGGGCCTGAAGGACATTGGCGTCGGCGACGTCATCGAACTCGAGACCCACCACGGAAAGGAGGTCTACCGCGTCCAGCGTACCTGGGTCGTGTCGCCCGACGATGTCTCGGTGCTCGACGCCACGCCCACCCGTTCGCTGACGCTGGTCACGTGCTACCCGTTCTATTTCGTTGGCCCGGCCCCCGAACGGTTCATCGTGCGGGCCGAGCGCCCCTGATTCGATGGCCAGGTCCGGAAGTCGCTGAACGCCTCGCTCGCGTCCCGTGGAGCGGTGACCAGGTGCTGTACTTGCCCCGTGTCGGCACGACACGCGGGTTTCTCATTTGGGAGAAGGAAGGAGCAATTGATGACACGCGCAATGACTCGGGTGATGTTCGGTGGTGCACTCCTCTCGCTGGTGTCGGCAGTGGCCGTGGCCCAGCCGACGTCGACGTCGCAGACCTCGACGAAGGGAGCCGCGACCGCCAGGACGCAGACCCTGAGCGGGACTGTGATCCAGGTGGACGGCAATACGGTGGCGGTGAAGATGGCATCCGGCGAAGTGCGGATGTTCACGCCCCCGCCCGACCGCCGCTTCATCGTCGACGGCAAGGAACTCAGGGTCGACCAGTTGGCGGTGGGCACGCGACTGAAGGCCACGGTCACGGAGACGTCCACGCCGGTGACCGATCGCACGGTGCAGTCGCTCGAAGGGCGGGTCTGGTATGCGGCCGGTCCGACCGTGATCCTGACCTTGCCCAACGGCCAGAACCGCCAGTACACGGTCGCGGCTGATTCCCCGGTGAAGTTCACCGATGGCGACAACAAACCGATCACCGTGTTCGACCTCCGCAAGGACATGCTTGTCAAGGCGGTGAAGATCACGGAAGCGCAGCGCGTCGAACTGGCGAGCAACGTGGCCGTGACCGGCACGGCCCCGACGGCCGCGGGTGCGGCTTCGGCTCCCAAGTCGGGGGCGTCCGCGGCGGCGCCAGCAGCGGCGGCGCCAGCGGCGGCGCCAGCAGCAGCGGCGCCAGCGGGAGCGTCCGCGGGGGCGTCCGCTGCGCCGGCAAAGACGCTGCCCAAGACGGCGACCCAGCTGCCGCTGCTGGGCCTCACCGGGATCGCGTCACTGTTGACCGGACTGTCACTCACGGTCCGTCGTCGTCGCGCGAACCGCTAATCCTGCCAGCACTTACCCGGGCTGCGCTCGTCACTCGACGGGCGCAGCCATTCGGGCCGAGGGTGTCGCGGCGCCCTCGACGGGACATCATGCACCACGCCTCCAGCATCGGTCCGCTGCCCTCGGCTCTCGGCATGAGCATCCTGCTCTGCCTGGCCGGCGCACTGCTGCCAGCCAGCGCCCTGGCGCGACAGTCGCAAGGGAGTCAGTCCGCGGCCACCGTCATCACGTGCGTCTCGACCAACGCCGAGCGCAAGGTCTGTCCCGCCGATACCGCCGCCGGTGTGGCGTTGCTTCGCTCGACGGGCCAGGGCACCTGCCTGCTGGGGAAGACCTGGGGCTATGACACCGCGGGCATCTGGGTCACCGAGTCCTGCGGCGGCGAATTCGCCCTTGGTGCCACCGCCGAGGCGACCGGCGGCGATGAGTTCGTGGGCACCTTCGAGCCCTATGGCCAGCTGCGTACCCACCTGGCTGCATACGACGACACCGCCGAAGTGCAGGACAACGCCACCCGCGTCGGGATCAACTTCCGGACACGCGGCAGCGTGAAGATGTTTGCCGGCACCGAGTGGGGCGTGAATCTGGTGCAGAGCGACACGCAGTTCAACTTGTCGGCATCAGGAAACGGAGACTTCGGCGTCGTCGAGACCGACACCAGCCCGGTGTTCATCGCACGCCTCGGGTTCATCGGTGTCGATTTCGGACCCGTCGGCCGGGTGGCCATCGGCAAGCAGGGCTCGGTCCACTACGACATCACCAGCTATACGACCGACCGGTTCAACGTCTTCGGCGGCCAAGGCACGTCAACCTACGTGGCGGGTACCGATGGCGGCGCCACCGGAACGGGTCGCGCAGACCGGGTCGTGAACTACCGCAACACCCTGTTCAAGATCCTCGACGTCGGGGTCCAGGGGCAGTTCCGTGGCGGTAAGGAGTCAGACGGGGCCGGCGGCTCAGTGCAGCTCACCGTCCTGCCCGGCGTGAAGTTCGGCGGCGCCTACACGCACACCAACTGGTCTCAGAACACGCGTAACCTCGTGCAAGGCCTGCGTGGCGATGGCGAGTATGCAGCGCTAGGCACGCGCATCGACTGGCGAGCGTTCCAGATGGGTCTGGTCTACTCGCACCAGGACAATGGCGACATGGTGCAGGTGCCGTTCGAGGACATCGTCACGCCTGTCGCGTTCGATGCCGACGGCGTCGAGTTGTTCCTTCAGGGAAGGATCAAGCGCCTCGGCCTGATTGGCGGCTTCACGTACCAGGACCCCAAGGTGAGAGATACGCTGCTCGATCCCGACTTCAACACGAAATACGCCATTCTCGGGGCCGAGTGGTTCGTGGCCAGGACCGCGAAGATCTACACCGAGAGCAAGATCGATCTCGACAGCGTCTCCCCGACGGGAGCGTCGGGCGACAGCGTGTTCACCATCGGCTTCCGCTACGACTTCGCGTTTCGCGTGAGTCACAAGTAAGCCAGAGGAACCTGCGACGCACTGCGCGGCTTGCGGCGTCGGCCTGCCCGGCAGAGCAAGACGCGGCATCAGCACGCCCCGTCGTGGACCTGCTGATGCCAACGACGCCGGCGCGCAGCTCAGTGCGAGCCGTGGACACTCTGCATCGCGTACTCGTTCACGTAGCGCGCGATCGCCTCGCCGTTGCCGTCACTGGCCCTCACCGTGCTCGGATAGTGCATGCCGCCCCAGACGCGGGCGTCATTACCATCGGCCCGAGCCTTCGAAATGCTGGTGTAGGTTCGACTCGGCTGCGTACTCGTGGTCAGGGTGAATGTCTGCGCGTCATCGAAGTAGCTCAGGAGGACGGTCGCTGCCGCGCCATTCTGGCTCGGATGTCCTGCCGGGAACTCGGGGTGCGAGGGCGTATTGACCAATGGCAGCCAGTCCGCATCAGCAGACGTCGCCGGATTGCCGTCGCTGTCGGCAAGGGGTATCGCCGTGACCGGTCGCCAGGTCACCTCGGACGCGTCGGCGCCGTAGTGCCGCTTTGCACGCCAGGTCGCAAATGCCGTGTCCGCCATCGCGACATTGAGCACTGCGAGCAATCGGACGCTCTCGGACAGCGAGAGGTCGTTCGCGCGCGCGATCTGGTTCGCGGCCTGATTCCAATGCACGCTGGCATTGCCCTCCCAGAACACGGCCAGGGCCGTCTGGTCCGCAGTACGCGTTGAACCGATCCTGCGACCGAGTGCCTTCACGGCATCGAAGTCCTCACCGTAGGTCGCACTGGTCAGTCCGCGCGGCGGTCCTGGATCGAATTGCGCGAGGCTCGGCAGGACGAACGCGGCGGTGAACGCAAGCCCCTGCGCACTCATCGGCCCGAATGCGGGAGGTGTCGGTCGCCACTGCCCGACCGTGGTCCCACCGCTGAACGACGGATACGGTTCTCCAAACCCATCGGTCGAGCGCCAGGCCAATATCCCCAGCGCCACTTCCATGCCCCACGCGACTCCGAGCTCGCGCGAGCGACCACCATTCCCGTCATCGTCGCTGAGCGCCGCCAGCGACGCAGAGTAGATGAGTTCCAGGTCGGCCTGTCGGGTCGGGAACAGCTGTGCCAGCGTCGTGTAGGCGGCGGCGACGACGGCTGCCCGGCGCGACGCGCCACGCGGCGCTGTGCGCTCCTCGTGAATCCGTGTATAGCGACGTTCGATGCCGTTGTACGCATCGAACATCGCGGAATGGACGATCGCTCCGAGGCGCTGGCTAAACGCGTTGGCCGTGTTGGTGGCAATGAGCGTGTCGATGAAGATCTGGTTCCACTCGAGCGCCTGGTTGGCGACGAGAGAATCAGCGGGCCGGTCGGCAGTCGCAACGGGCGTGCATGCAAGGACGCCGATCAGGACGGCCCCAATCGTGGAACAGGTGTGATGTGGCATCGTGCTCTCCCTTTCCGGTGTGCGGGCGGGCCTGACGAGGCGGCCGTCAGACTTCCGCGCGGCAGGCCGGATCGTGCGGCGATACAATCCGCCCACGAACCGCTCGCCGCAGTGACCGTACCCGCGCCGGCTGTTCCAGGTCCTTCGGCGGGCGCTTCGTTTTTCTTCGGAATTGTTCCGGCGGCCCACGATGAGCGAGAGACAGTGCCACTCGTACGAGTTCGGGCCGTTTTTCGTCGATGTCGACAAGCGACTCCTCTGGCGCGACGGTCATCCGCTGCCGCTCCCGCCGAAGGTCTTCGAGACGCTGCTCGCCCTCCTCGACAACCGAGACCACGTGCTCACGAAGGACGAGCTGCTGACGCAGGTCTGGGGTGACACGAACGTGGAAGAAGGTGGGCTTGCCAGGAACGTCTCGCTGCTGCGGAAGGCGCTCGGCGAAAGGCCGGACGACCACCAGTACATCGTCACGATTCCAGCCCGCGGGTACCGGTTCGTCGCGAAGGTGCGGGAGGTGGCGCGGGGTGTCCCGCCCGAACTGCCGTCGCGGCCCGACGGAGCGGGCGTGCCACACGACGCGAACACGCTCCCCGCTCCCGACGTCGCGGCAAGGGAGCGCACGGGGGCCGGCCGCTGGCTGCTCGTTGGCGCGATGATCGTCCTGGTGCTGGGCGGCGGCCTCTACCGGATGCACGTGTCTCGGGCCGACACCAACCTGCCCGCCATCACGTCGCTGGCCGTGCTGCCTCTCTCGAATCTCTCGGGTGACTCGGCTCAGGATTACTTCGCCGACGGCATGACCGAGGCACTCATCGGCAACCTCGCGCGCATCCGGGCCCTTCGCGTGGTGTCACGCACATCCGTGATGCGATTCCGTGACACGCGGAGAACACTGCCGGAGATCGGCCACGCACTGGACGTGGACGCGGTGATCGTGGGGTCGGTCCAGCGCACCGACCAGCGGGTCAGGATCAGCGTCCAGTTGGTGCACGCGTCAACCGATACGCACCTGTGGGCACGCGAGTACGAGGGCGATACATCGGATGTGCTGAAGTTGCAAGGAGAGGTGGCGCGCGCCGTCGCCGAAGAGATCCGCGTTCACGTCACTGCCGAGGAGCGGGCCAGGATGACATCGGCGATCGCGGTGCCTCCGGCGGCCCATCAGGAGTATCTGGTCGGTCGCTACCATCTCTGGAGATACGACGAGGACAGCTTGACGCGGGCCATCGCCCACTTCGAGCGGGCAACGCAGATCGATCCCACCTATGCCGCAGCGTACGCCGGGCTCTCCCACGCCTGGTGGGCGCGTGGCGTGTACGGGCCGGCCGGGCCGAAGGCGATGGAAGCGCCGTCGCGCGCGGCCGCGGAAAAGGCCCTCGCCCTTGATGCGAGCCTTGCCGAGGCGCACGTCGTGCAAGCCGACATCAAGCGTCTGTACGACTGGGATTGGACCGGCTCGGAGGACTCGATTCGCCGAGCCATCGCACTCGATCCCAGCGATGCCCACGCGCACTACACCTACGCGCTCCTCCTGTGCCAGCTCGGGCGCTTTCACGAAGCCATCGCCCACATCGAGAGCGCCGTCCGTCTCGACCCGTTGGCCCCTGCCATCCAGATGAACTTTGCGCGAATCCTGTACCGTGCACACCGGTACGACGAGGCTGTGCATCGCCTGAACCTCGCGCTGGAACTGGAGCCGGGGATCGCGGCAGTACAGACGCTTCTCGGCGACATCCATACGCAGACGGGTCTGTACGCGAAGGCGCTCGACGCGTATCGGAGGAGTGGCCTCGAGGCCCGAGGCATCCCATGGCGACTCGCCCGCCTCCATGCCCTTCAGGGCAGGCATGAAGAGGCCCGCCAATTGCTCGCGCGCCTGTCCCCCGCCAGGCCGACGAACCCTTCCGTCGCGGCTGCCGCGTACGCCGCGCTGGGCGACAAGGACACGGCCTTCCGCTTGCTCTTCACGATGGAACGCGGCGACACATTCAACTACGTGAAGGTCGATCCGCCACTCGAGAGCCTCCACTCCGATCCACGCTGGGGCGAACTGCTGCGGAAGATGAACCTGGCGCAGGGTGAAGGTCCCCCGTGACCCCTCAGGCCGCGTCGTGGTTGCGCACCGTCACCGCGGCCAGTTCGGTGACGTGCCGTCGCGTTTCGACAAGCGTCGATGCCACACGGGTGGCGCCCGCCTCGAGCAGCGGCCCGAGGTCGAGGTCAGCCAGGTCCGGCGGCGCCCACCGGCCGACGACGATCGGCAGATCGGGAAGCGCTGACCGGAATTTCTTGACCAGGTAGCGCGCGCGTGTCGGCGGACTCGGGCGGAGGTCGCCAAGGCACAGGATCGATCCTGGGGTCGATCGGAGCCGCTCGACGACTTCGGACGCCAGCACGCGCGGCGACAGCACGGTCATCGCGATCCCAACCGGCGCGATCAGCGTCGACAGCATCAGCAGCGCGACTTCGTCGGCAGCGCCGTTGACAGGAACGCCAATCACGATCCGTGCGTCGCCTGCCGCGGCCTGTTCCGTCAGGGACACAGGTTCGGACCCGCCGAGGTCCCCGAGCAGTTCCCGCGTGGCCTCGACGACGTCCTGCTCCTCCTCGGCCGACACCCGTTCCTCGAGCCGATCCCGCTCGGCATACACCAGCGCCGGGACCATGACCGCGTCGAACACCTGATCCCGTGACTCGGCCGTGCCGGACTGCTCGAGGATGTCGCCCGCTTCGACGATGTCGCGGGCCAGCAGGCGCTGGTAGTAGCGCTGATCGATCGTCATCGTCGGCTGATCGGACATCAGCGTCGCGAGGAATTCGAGCCCGGAGACGTACTTGCCGAGCACCACGACGCACACCGTCAGCGGCGTCGCCAGCAACAGCCCCATCGGTCCCCACAACCATGTCCAGAAGGCCACCGAGACGAGGAGCCCGACCTGCGACACGCCTGCGGCGCCGGCGTAGAGCACCGTCTCGAGTACGAGATTGGTTACCAGTTCCAGGCCGACGAAGAGCAGCGCGACGTAGATCGGGCGTGTCCAACCCGGCAGAGCGGCCAGCGCGACGGCAAACGGCGCGACGGCCGCGATCAGCGGCCCGACGTACGGGATGAAGCGGAGTGCGGCCGCCAGCGCGCCCCACAGCACGAAGTACGGCACGCCGATCAGCCACAGTCCGACACCGACGCCGATGCCGTAGATCGCGTTGACGAGCGCCTGCATCAGCAACTGGCGGCTGACGCGCGCGCCCGCCTCTTCGAATGCTCGCGTGGTGACGGCGAGATGCCCATGGCCAACGACCGAGATGATCCGGCCGCGCAGGTCCTCGCGCTCGAGCAGCATGAAGATCACCATCGTGATCACGAGGCCGCCGGTGGCGAGGGGCCCCATCGCCGGGCCGAGCCAGCTCGGGAAGCCCCATAACGAGGCCTGCTGTTCGGAACTCACGACGAGCGGCGTGGCGGCGCTGCCGCGTGTGCCCTGATCCTGCTGGAACTCCTGCTGGATGTCGGTCAGCGTCTTCTGGACTTCACCGACCGAGCCGCCGCGTGACGCCCGCCGCACGTCGGCGGCCTTCTCCCGGATGTTGGCCCTGTACGCGGGCAAATCGGCGACCAGCGACGTCAGTTCGCGACTGAGGACCCACGTCGCGGCCGTCAATCCGGCGAACACCACGGCCACGACGAGACCGACTGCGGGCACGCGGCCGATGCGCCGCTGCAGTCGGGTCACCGGTCCGGCCAGCATGAAGGTGATGAGCGCGGCCATGGCCACCGGGACCAGGACCACCTGTGCCCAGTACAGGATCCCCACCGCCATCACGAAGCCCGTGAACGAGAGCCAGGTATTGAGCGCCTTGAACCGATCTTCCACGTTGCCTCACGTCCGCGTACGGCGCACTGGGACCCAGGAGCCGGCCCTGGCTGGCAGGAGCGCAGCCAGGGCCTCATGGCAGTAGTACCACGACCACTGACGGCGCTCACTGGACGGGCGCCATGGGAGCGAGAACGTCGCTGCCTGGCGCTCCGTTCGACATTCCCGGCATTCTCGGCATTCCGGCATTACCTGGCTCTTGCCCGCAGGTAGGTAATGGCCCGCTGTCCCGGCGGGCCGGCCCGGCGCCGGGTTGACAGGTCCTGATTCCCTGCCACCATATGTGTCGAAGGTTGAGGCAACAACGGACGTGCCCCCATCACGATTCCCGATCCCGCAAGGGACACTCGACATGTTGATCCTGCAGGTGCTGGCGCTGGAGCCGGCACACGGCTACGCCATCGCGCAGCGGCTGCTGCAGATCTCGCGTGCGGTCGTGCAGGTCAACCAGGGGTCGCTCTACCCTGCCCTGCACCGGCTCGAGCAGAAGGGCTGGCTCGAGTCGGAGTGGCGCCAGTCCGATGCCGGGCGCGACGCCAAGTTCTACGTGCTGACGCGGACCGGACGCAAGCAACTGGTTCTCGAGAAGGAATCGTGGGGCCGCCTGACCGAAGCGGTGCGACTCATCTTCGAGGCGGGTAATTAGCGATGGCGAGACTGCTGAACCTCCTGCCGTGGCAGCGGCGCCGGCTCGAGCACGAGTTGGCGCGTGAGTTGGCGGACCACATCGAACGACGCGTCGATGACCTGGTGCAGTCCGGCGTGGACGTCGCCGACGCACGGCGACGCGCCGGGCTCGAGTTCGGCAGCGTGACCCAGGTCCAGGAGGAGGTCCGTGACGCGTGGTTCTGGCGCTGGCTCGACGACCTCGGCCGCGACATGCGCTACGGCGTCCGCGCGCTGCGCCGAAGCCCGGTCTTCACGGCCACTGCCATACTCTCGCTCGCCATCGGCATCGGCGCCAACGCGGCGCTCTTCTCGCTGGTCGATCGGATCCTGCTGCGCGTGCTGGCCGTCCCCGAGCCCGGGCAGCTCGTGCGACTGGCGTGGACGGGCAGCGACCTCACCGGGAAATGGGGCAGCGGCGCGCTGGTGTCCTATCCGCTCTGCCGCGAATTGTCCGAGCAGGTCCAGGTCTTCGACGGCGTGCTCTGCAGGCATCCGACCATGGTGGCCCTGTCGATGGGGCGCGAGCGCGAACAGGTGCGGGCCGAGATCGTGTCCGGCTCCTACTTCCAGGTCCTCGGCGCACATCCCGCCACGGGCCGGCTCTTCGACCGCTCCGACGATGAGCCGCCCGGGACGCGTCCGGTGGTCGTGCTCTCGCATGCGTACTGGCGCGACAACAGATCGAGCGGTCGCTGCGGATGGAGCGATTGCTGGCGACGCTGTCAGGCAGTTTCGGCGCGATCGCGTTGCTGCTGTCGGTGGTGGGGCTCTACGGGGTGATGTCGTTCGTCGTCACGCAACGCACCCCGGAAATCGGGGTGCGACTCGCGCTTGGCGCAACGCCGGCCGCCGCGCTGTGGCTGGTCACGCGTGACGCCGTGGTCATGCTGGCTCTGGGTATGTCCATGGCCATCCCGGCGACGTGGGCGTTGGGACGATGGATCGAGGCCCAACTGTTCGGAGCGAGCCCCTTCAACGCCCGAATGATCCTCCTGGCCAGCGGCGTGCTCGCGGTGGTCGGGCTCGCGGCGGCACTGTTGCCCGGCTGGCGCGCCGCGACGGTGAGTCCGGTGGACGCGCTTCGGGTCGAGTAGGCGCGACCGGTCGACACGACGATCGCGCCACGAATACGCGTGCTCAGGCGGTGGGGCCTGACGTCGGGCTTCGCATGGCGGCTACCATCTCGCCCGATCCCGACCCCCATCGAGAGATGGTTCTGACCGCCTGTGTGAACGGCACGTCGACGGGATGCACGCGTTCCCGCGCAAGGACGTAGACGGCCCCGGCAAACGGTGTCGGGATGGATGGCACGAACACCGTGTAGCGTCCGTCGGCAAGTTCTTCGATGATGAACGAGGGGACCAGCGCATCCTCGATCTCTGACAAGGCCGGCTGCCACGCGCTCTCTTCGGTGTCCCCGGCCAGCCGCTGGGTGAGACTGCGCAGCAGGCCGTAGCCGGGAAGCCGCTCGAAGAACACCTTCTCCATCTTTTCTCGAATCGCCCGCCCCGCCTTCGTCCGCACGGCCGCACCTACCAGGAAGCAGGCCAGCAGGACCAGCAGGAGCGAGAAGAATGTCTCGGCCGGCAACCAGTCAGGCACCATCGCCGCGAACGGCTTCACCAGGCGCGCCGCTGACTGCATGCCCTTCAGCAGCAGCACGATCGCTAGGTAGACGGGCACGACGATGAAGATGCCACCGACCAGCGTGTTCACGACGAACTCGCGTGCTGCCTTCATGCGTCAGGTCCTCCCATGATCACAGTCCTCCCAGCACCAGTGCGGCCCACGGCACCTCGGCATACAACAACACCGTCGCGTAAGTCGCCACGTACACGGCCTTCGACCAGCGGTCGCGCGGGCCGCAGTTGCTCAGGCCGAGGACGATCAGCAGCCAGCCGAACCCGGCGACTGGCGCGAACGCATACGTGGTCAGGCAGAACAGCACAACGATACCGTGCCTGGCGGTGAGCAGCGCCGGCCGAGTGACCGGCGCCAGCCAGAGGGCGGCGGCCAGGCTCTCCATCGCGAGCGTCCCCCACGTCGCGACGAGCACCAGCGCGCGAAAGCGACCCGGTGCCTGCAGCACCTTGGGCTCCAGCAACTCAGCGCCGCCCGGAAGCGGCGTGAGGTAGTCACGGTTCTCCCGCAGTTGCGCGTCGCTGATCCCGCCCAGGAGCTGCACGGCGTCGGCAAAGCGATCGTCGGTCAACATGGTCACGGCAAAAAAGCGGCCGTCGCGATAGTCGGGCGACAACACCGCCTTCCAGAGCACCGCGAACGCGAACACGATGCCGAGCAGCAGGCGACCGGTACGTGCCAACTGGCTCGCAGGACTCTCGAACCTCAGCGCCAGTGCAATGCCAAGACACCAATACGCGAGCAGGTAGATGTGATTGTCGGGCAGCGGCCACTCGAGGAACACCCGGACAGCGACGAGGAAGGCCATGGCCAACCAGACCGCCGGCGCCCGCAGCCATGGCCCGGAGACAAGTCCGAGCATCGACAGCAGGAGCAGCGGCGCGCGCACGTACCACGGTCCCATCGGACGGAGCAGCAGCCAGATCAGGGTGAGACGCAGTGCGACGTGAATCGGACCGGTCGGTCCCGGACAGGTGACCCAGCTACGGAGCCGCACGGAATTCGTGTCGCCGCAGCAGCCGATCCCGCGGCATCAGTGAGCCTGCGGCGAACTCGACGCGCCAGACCTCGATTCGTACCTCGTCGGCGGGTCGGCCCTGCCTGCGCTCGCGTGCCACCACCGCACGCGCCAGGCGCTCCAACTGAGGTTCACCCGGGAGGATCTCGACCGCGACCGTCAGGTCCTCGAGCGACGGTGGCACCGTGAGTTCCTCGGATCGCTCGGACGCGCGGACGAACAGGCGAGCGTAGCGGAACGGCCGTCCGTCAAGCGTCGAGAACATCCCGAAGCCACCTCCCTTCCACGGGCTCAGCATCGTCACGCGGGTGAGGATGATCTGTGTCGTCGCAACGACGGTCAGCAGGACGGCCGGGATCGCCGCCCACCAGCGCTCATGCACCAGGCTCACTTCGGCGTGGCGACCTGATACCCGTTGGACACCTTCTGGTAGTAGGTCGTCCCGCACTGCGAGTAGGCGGTGCCACCCTTGTTGACCGACGTGCAGCCAGCGGGCAGGGTCGGGACCACTGCGCCAGCCGGCGGCTCCACGACCTGGTAGACCACCTCTCCCTCGTGCATGGCCTTCGTGTAGTACGAGCCGCTGTCGTAGTAGTAATTGTTGTTGTTGACCGTGACTGGGGCGGCCTGCGCCGGAGGCTTGGAGAGAAGCGTGCCGATCGCGATGCCGCCAGCGACGCCGATCGCGATACCTGCGGCCGTCTTCCACGCGTCGTTATCCTCGTACACGGCGACGCCACCGCTGTAGTGGTAGCGTCCAGCCCTCGCCGCACCTTCTTCCCCGACGACCACGGCGCCGCGACGGCCCACGGCGACCGCCGCCTCCTCGCCGACCGCCACGCCGCCGCGCGCGGCGGGAGCGGCATAGCCGCGGTGTACGGTTTGCACGCCCTCTTCGGTCTTCACGGCAGCGCCGCGCCGGCCGACCGCTGCGGCGCCCTCGTCGGTCTTCACCGCTGCGCCGCGCCGCCCCACCGCTGCACCGCCCTCGTCGGTCTGCACGGCACCGCCACGGCGCGCTGCGCGCGCCTGCGCCATGAGGCCAGCCGAGGTCTGCATCGCCAGCAGTACGCCCAGCCCCGCCGCGACCGCTGCGCGGGGCCACTTCCTGGTATTCGATCGTGCTGTCATCGTGACCTCCGGGCGTTACTCACGCTACTGCTTCGGTGCGCCAGACGCGGTCGGCGCCTGCGTGGCCGTCGGCGCAGGTGTCGTGGGCGCGCCGACCACGATCTGGATCCGCTCGTAGCCGGCGGGTACCTCAGGGGTGAACGTCGCATCCGTGGCTTCGGCGCCGAACGTCCACTTGTCGAACGTCACTTCGGTCGTCCTCGCGCGCGTCGCCGTCTTGTTCGTGATCACGAACTTCCTGGGCACCGGATCGCCCGTCTCGGCGACCCACAGATCCCAGTCGACCGCGGGGTGCTTGTAAGCCACATGGGCGCACGCGACGCCTTCGACCGTCTCGCTGCCAACATAGCCACCGGTGGATTTCGTGCCGATCAGGGCGTCGTATGGCGAGCTGTACAGGAAGTCGGCCAGTGGAACCGGCATGGCGAGGTGGTCGGCCATGCGATCGAGGGTCTCGTCGATGGTGGCGGCGGCGTTGGCGCGAGCCCACACCTTCTGCGGATCCGAGACGAGTGTCAGCTTGCTGCCGTCGTACCAGCCACGCAGGTTCATGTCGCCGGTGATGCGCAACGCGAGTCGATCGGGTCGTCGCACCGTGACCTGGCGCTTGGTGTGTACCGTGATCTCCTTGCCACCGCGCGAACGCTTGCGCGTGTCGGCGGTCTCGACCGTGAACGTCTTGGCCTGAGCCAGATGGTCGCTCATGCGCTTGACGATCTCGTCGCCGCGCTGTTTCTTCGCTTCCGGTGTCGCGGGCTCTCGTGAGCAGCCCGCAACGAGCAGGCTCGCGAGACAGGCGGCAAGCGCGACGCCGGTTCGTGCGCGGACGCTGCCGAGGAATGTGTCCATGCTGGCTCCCGTTGATGGGCGTGCAAATGGCTGCATCGCCTGAGTCCACGTCGCCGCGTAGGGAACCCGCCGCGAACAGAATGCGTCGGCCGCCGCAGCACACGTCTGATGGGGCCCACGCCTGCCTGGGCGTTGGCGTCCGCGAAGTCGTGGAGCCGAAACCCTGAATGTGGCGGTAGCCTACCGAATGGGGGCTGACGGGACTATTGGACCAAGAGCTAGACATCGAACATCGCCGCAGGTCGACGCGCAAGCCTGGCCGCAGTTGCATCGTCCTGCTTCTCGATTCCTCCGATCGCCATGGCTACGCCGGGGCGGACCCGGCGGACCCGCAGGTACTCGCACGCATCACCGCCGGCGTGCACGCCTGCTGGCCGCGACAGCGCGTGCGCGTGAGCCGGTGTGTTCCGGGCACCGACCGGGTCGCGTCGCGGACATCGCTGTCGCCTGACGGCGTGGAGGTGGTCGCCAGTCCGTTCTTCACGGACGCGAAGCGGTTGCGCGCGCTGGCGCTCCCACGCGGGGCGCTGATGACGGTCCTGCGTCCAGCAGCCCTGCTGCTGCCAGCTGATGTGCTCCGCGCCACGCTCGAGCGCGCCCGCCAGGCGCAGTTGGACGTCGCCATGGTGGACGGTGTCCCGCCCGAGGTCTTCTACGTCGCAAGTGCCCGCGCGCATGCGATGGCGGAGGCCGCCGGGGCGGTCGCCGGGGCCGTGACCATCCCCCAGGCCATCGAACGCCTGCGGCGGCTCGGGCTCTCGGTCCGCGAAGTCCCGCTGGCCGTCGCGCGCCTGGCACCCGAGGACGTGGGCTGGCCGGATCGCGCGCTTGCGGAGGCGCTCGACGGATCTGCGTGGAAGGAGTGGCCGGCGGCGCCGCTGCTCGAGCTCGACTCCCGTTCTCGGCTCGCCGCTGCCCTTCGCGCGCACGACGAGGATCGCGCTCGCGACCGGGAGCGGCTGCGGCGCGCGCGCGGCCCCGCCACGTGCGACGGCATGGATCGGCGGCGGTCCGTGCTCGTGACCGTCCCGGCCATGTACCAGTCGGGTGCCAACGCGGCGTGGGAGGAGATGTTGACCGCATTGCCCGCCGATGACATTGCGTTTGTCTGCGGCCGCGACACCGCCCTCAGGCGCCTCCTGGACGCGCGGGGTTTCACGACATGGCAGACCACTGACGGCATGGGGCCGCGCAGCGCCCGGGATGCGGCGGTGTTCCTCGAAGCGCTCCACACGGTGCGTCCCGACGTGATCCACTTCGACGGTGCCGAGGGCAGCACGTGGGCACCCGTCGCGTTCGCGCGTGGGACACGGATCGTCCAGCATGTGCGGCTGAACGAACTGGAGCGGTTTCAGCCGGCATTCGCCTTTGCCGATGCCATCGTCGCCGTCGCGCCCCATCTCCAGCAGCGCATCGCGGCACGACTCGGACCGTCGGCGCGGGTGGAGCACATCGCCGACGGCATCGATCTGCAGGCACGTGTTCCTGTCGCGTACGGCCGCCCGGCGGATGGCCGAGTGCGCTGCCTGTGCGTCGGGCGGATCGAGCCCGAGAAAGGGACAACTCAGGTGCTCGACATCTCGAGAGCGCTCGCGGCGCTCGTGCCATGCGACCTGCTGGTCGTCGGCTCGTGTGGACACGACCCGGCGTATTGCGACGCGTTCACGGCCGACGTCCTGGCCGCCGCACCGCCACTGACGGCGACGTGGCGGTCGTTCACGCATCCCATCCACGCCCTGTATGCGCACGCTGACGTGGTGCTGGTGGGATCGAGGAACGAGGCGCTCGGCATGGTTGGCCTCGAGGCGCTGGCCGCGGGATGCCTGCTCGTGGCGCGCCGCTCGGCCGGGTACGCGTGCATCGTCGACGAATCGCGTGACGAGGGGTTGCTGTTTGACGGCAGTGACGCACCGGCCGTGGTCGCTGCACGCATCGTCGAGGCACTCGGCGAGCGCGAGCGGTTCGCCGTCGGCGGGCGGCGGAAGGTGGAGAGCACGTTCGACGCGCGCAACACGGCGGAGCGTCTCCTCGCGTTGTGGCGCGACCTGGCGCGAGCGTCGACCTGAAGGTCGACGCCGACATCTGGCGTAGCCGCCGACCTTCAGGTTGGCGGGCGGCGGCTGTATTCAGCAATCAGGGCCGCATGGCCCCGGTCGCAGATCCGCGACGCGCGCGCACGGCGTCGGCAGAAATTGCTGGCGCCGCGTTGCCCCACGCCTGGCGGACGTACGTCAGGATGGCCGACAACTGGTCGTCCGGCAGTGCCGCCAGCGGCGGCATGCTCGGGTACGCCGGGTCCTCGTCGCGGCCACGCAGGACGATGTCGACAAGGGCATCGGGCGGTCCGGTGACCCTGGGACTGCCGGCGAGCGGCGGGGCGAGTGATGGCAGTCCGCGGCCGTCGGCCTGATGACACGCAGCACAGAGGGCGTAGGCCGCCCGGCCCTGCTCGACGAGCGCGGCCGTTGCCGCGTCGCGGGGTGGCGCCGCGGTCGTGGCAGGCTGGCGGGCGCGGTTGGACGCCTGCACGCCCTCGAGCACGGCCTCCCGCTGCCACGGCACACCAGCGTTGGACTCCGATGACAGCCGACGCAGCGCAGCGACCTGCTCGGCTCGTCCTTCGTTGCTGATCGCCGTCGCCAGGGCCGTCACGAGCGCGCGATGCTCCGGGCGATCCGATGCCCACGATGGCGATCGCACGACCGTGTCGAGCGTCTGCGCCTCGCGTCCCGCCAGGCCGCTCATGAAGGCGTCGATCACGAACGGCGCCGCCACGTCGCGGCGCAACAGGCGCATCCGCGCGTCGCCCACATCGGACGCGTCCGACGCTCCGAGCGTGTAGAGCACCTGGCGACGGACCGACACGTCCGAGTCGTCGGCCAATGCCATCACGGCCCGTCGCATGGCGGCGGCCGGCAGCCGTCCCTCCGCGACGCGCAACGCCGCGATACGGACGTGTGGCGATGTGTCAGTCAGGCGCGCGCGCACCAGGTCGTCGTCCGCGCCTCCGAGCCCCTCCAGCGTCCAGAGCCCGTGCAGGCGGACGCGCGGGTCCTCGTGCGACATCGCCAGCGTACGCACCGCCGGCACGACCGCCTTCGAGCGCGAGGCGACGAGCATTCGCTGCGCCATGTCGCGCCAGTGGCCGTTGGGATGCGCAAGCACGGGCACCCACGCGGCGACATTCCCAGGCGCAATCGTCGGCAGTGTGCCGAGCGGCCGACCTTCATGGACGATGCGGTAGATGCGGCCCATGCCGCCAAAGGGGTGCTGCAGGCCGCGCTCCACGATCTGGTTGCGCAGGAACGTCGTCATGAAAATGTGGCCTTCGATGATGCCGCGGTACATGTCGGCCACGTACAACGCGCCGTCGGGTCCGGTGGCGCTGAAGACCGGGCGAAAGCGCTCGTCGTGCGAGAACAGGAACTCGCGCTCGGCGTAGGCGTTCTTGCCGGTGATGATGCCGTCCCGTTCGGTCAGGACCGAGCGGCGAATCAGCCGGCCCGCGGACTCACCGACAAACACGTTGCCGCGGTACGCCTCCGGGAACTGATCCCCGCGATAGACCGAGGGCGCCGCGTTCGCCGTGAACGCCGCCAGTCGGCCGTCGTCGCGCAGTTGCGCGCGCCGGTTGACGCCAGGCGTGATCGCGTGCGGCCAGACGTCGTTGTCCATGCCGACACGCACGTCCACGCCAGCCGATGCCGTGTAGTGGGGATTGCGGGTCGCGTAAGCCGCGGGAACGAGACTGCCGCGGATGTGATCCTGGTTGTAGCTGAAGAACAGGCGCCCGAAGTCGTCGTGCGACATGCCCCACTGACCCGCGAGACGGCCCGACGGCACCTTGAGAGTGGTGTCTCCGGCCAGCCGCAGACGCTGGTCCACCTGCAGGCCGTAGGTCCAGTTGTCGAGGGTCCATGACGGGCTGCTCGGCGCCAGGTGCGGGTTGACCGGAATCGGGAGTCCGCCTTGCAATACCTCGCGGAGGTCGGCCTTGTCGTCGCCATCGGTATCGCGCAGGACCACGATCTCCGGCAGCGCGAAGACGAGCACGCCGCCATCCACGAGCTGGATGCCCCGCGGCCAGTCCATCTGCGCAAACACCGTCCGCGTGTCCATGCGCCCATCGCCGTCGGTGTCCTTCAGGACCACGAGCCGGCTGACCGGCGTCGGCTGCGGCTCGAGGCCCGGCAGCACGTCATGGAGGGGCCAGTTGTAGGACGGCCACTCGAGCACCCACAGCTGGTTCCGATGATCGAAAGCGAACGCAATCGGATCCTGCACGAGCGGTTCCGAAGCCACGAGCTCGATGCGGAATCCTGGCTGCAGGTCCATCATGCGCATCGACTCGTCGGGCGAGCGCACCGGGGCAGGAGGAATCTTCCAGTGGGCAGGGGGCGGTGCGGTGTCGATACTGGCTCGATCGCCCACTTGTGCCCCGAGTCCGCCAGGCACCCAGGCAACCGCGGCAAGCAGACCGACCACGAGGGCGGCGCCGCGTCGGATGAGCGCGTGGCGGATGTTTCGGACGGTTTCGTGGGCGGTTTGCGTAGGCGTCGAGCTTGCTCGACGCATCGGCGACGAGACGGCCGGGCTCGGAGAGCCGGCCCTACCTGGCCCTCTTCGCGGCCGTGTTGCGCCGTTCATCGCCCTGTCGTCACGGCAATCATGTCGATGACCGTGCCCTTCCCCGGTCGTCCCGTGCCCTGCACCGAGATCTTGGAGGCAGCCGGCGGACGCGCCGCCTCGTAGACCGACGGGCGGATCGTGTTGATTTCCTGGTCGGCTGCCTTGTCCGATACGTAATACGTGGCTTTCACAAGGTGGCGCACGTCGCTGCCGGCGGCCGTGAGGAGCCGGCGCAGCTCGTCGAACACCTCGCGGACCTGCGCGGCCGGGTCGGCCGAGGCGCCGGTCAGGCCGGACACGAAAATGGGCCGGCCCGCAAAGACGCGAGCGACGCGGCTGTACCGCGACAGGATGGGTTCCACGAAGGACACACGCTCACCGGCGCCCACGGCGCCCGGCGCAGCGGCCACGACTTCGATCTCGACGGGCAGCGACGCGTCGCGCCATTCGGTGACCACCTGCGGCGGGGCTGTTCCCTGGAACGCGCCGGCGACGAGCTGCTGCAGTTGTTCGGCTCGCGCCATGTTGCCGAGGAACGCCTTCACCTGGACGACGTGATCGAGTCCGAGGCCGACACCCTGCAGGTCGGCGCGCAGCTGCTCCATCGTCGCGCGAACGGCGGGCTCGAACTCGCCGGGTGCGGCGCGGCCCGAGACAATGACGAAGGGGCCCTCGGGCTGCACTGCGACGTGCGCCCCGGCACCCACCGTCGGCCGCAGCCCGGCGACCGAGATCCGCTCCGACGCCCCGACGGTGGTGCGGGCCGTCGCCGCGACGGCATCCATCGCCACGAGCACACCGGCGTGCGGCATTCGCGATTCGACGATCGTCACGGCGGGCGCCGCGGCGCCATTGAAGCGCTCGGCGAGCAGCCGGTCGACTGCTGCCGTGACCGAGGCGTCCGCCACGTACACGTGCAATCGGGCGAGCCGATCGAGCCCGGTGCCGGCAGCCCGAACTGCCGTGTCGAGGCTGCCGAGCACGTAGGTGGCTTGCGCGTAGGCATCGCCGGCGCCCTGCAGACGGGACTGCGCATCCAGCGGGTACAGGAGGGCCGAATGCACGAGCGCGCCCTCCTCGACCACCACTGCGGCGGCACGGCCGCTGCGGGGATCTGCCTCGATGGCGCGCAGGCGGACACCCCCCGCCCTGGTGGATGCCTGGTGCGATGCCGGGGACGTCATGCGGGTCTCCCCTTGCGCCGATGCCGGGATGCCGCCGCTGCAGACGGCCAGGACGAGGCCGGCCGACACGAGCCTGGCGTGGGGCGGTCCGAATCCGGCAGACATGTCCATCGTGGTTGCAGTCTAGCGTGAGCCAACGTCCCACCGAGTTCAGGGCCCGCACGCCGCTCCTGCTCGCCATACAGTAAAGTGCTTCGCGAGCGCTGCCGTGTGCGTGACCTGCACGTCCGTCAGCCGGACACAACCGCCGCCGATGACACACCGAAGCCGAGCAACGCTGGTCGCTTTCCGTAGCAGCGCGACCGCTCACGACGATGGACGCGCAGGCATCGCACGCCGCCGATGACGACTGGGCCTACGCAGGGTGGCAGCATCCTGGACCACATCGGAAACACGCCGCTCCTCCGCCTGACGCGTGTCGGAGGCATGGGCGACGGCGTGCCCGATGGCGTCGAGGTCCATGCCAAGGCCGAGCACCTCAACCCCAGCGGATCCGTGAAGGATCGTGCAGCCCTGGGGATGACGCTCGAGGGGCTCCGTTCCGGAGCCATGGCGCCTGGCAAGATGATCCTCGACGCCACCAGCGGCAACACGGGGATTGCCTACGCGATGATCGGCGCGGCCCTCGGCTATCCGGTCACCATCTGCCTGCCGTCCAACGCGAGCCCCGAGCGCAAGCGCATCCTGCGGATCCACGGCTGCGAGGTCATCGACACCGACCCACTGTCTGGCACCGATGGTGCGCAGAAGGAAGCGCGGCGGCTGGTGGCACAGTCTCCGGATCGCTATTTCTATCCCGACCAGTACAACAACCCCGCCAACTGGCGGGCCCACTTCGATCACACCGGCGTCGAGATCTGGGAGCAGACCGGCGGGCGCGTCACACACTTCATCGCCGGGCTCGGCACCTCGGGGACGTTCATCGGCACGGCACGCCGCCTCAAGGAGTACGACGCGCGCATCCGGTGCATCTCGATGCAGCCAGACATGCCGCTGCACGGCCTGGAGGGCATGAAACACATGGCGAGCGCGGTCGTGCCCGGGATCTACGACGCCTCGGTGGCCGATGAAGAGGTGGTCGTCGGCAGTCATGAGGCGCAGGACATGGCGCGACGCCTCGCCCGCGAGGAGGGGTTGCTGGTCGGAGTCAGCGCCGGGGCCAACGTCTACGCGGCTGTGCGCCTCGCACGCACGCTGCCGCCTGGATCCGTCGTCGTGACCATCCTCTGCGACACGGGCAGCCGTTACCTGAGTGAGCAATTCTGGACTGGAGACGTACGGTGATCGTCCCGCCGGACGCGCATGGTTCTGCGATCGCCCGCCACGCCGAATCCGATCCCGCCGAGGAATGTTGCGGGTTGATGCTGGGGCGCTTCTCCGACGACGGGACCACGATCGTCATCGAAGGCCTTGCAGACGACGCTGCGCGGGGCCGCTAGACCGCGGTCTCCTCACCCATCGGTCGCGGTGGGACCAGCCACTCCTCGAGATCGGCGATGGCGAGCGTCGGTACACGCTCGTGGAGCAGCAGCTCCGTGGCCAGCACCTGTGGCTCTGCGTGGAAATGCTGCTGCAGGACGTTGTCGCAGAGGACGTTGCAGACCGCCAGCAGGCTCATGCCCTGGTGGTGCGCCATCCAGGCGCGCACCGGTAACGGCTCCCCGTAGCTGACGTCCACCGCCTCGTACAGCCCGTACACGCCGGCCCAGCCGAGGCGCTCGATGCGGCGCAGGTTGCGCAGGCTGCCGCGAACGTCGATCAGCAGCGCCAGGAACGACGAGTACGGCGAGATGACGAGCGCCCGGCCGTTGCGCGGATTGAGCGCGACGTCCGGCAGGCCGAACGCGGCATAGCCGTACTCGTGGCCGCCTGGCCCGACGAATCCGGATTCGGACACGCCCCAGGGCAGGTTGCGTGAGCGCGTGAACGCCTGCTGCAGCCGCACGATCGCCTTCATGCTGTCCTGCATGAGTGTGCGCGGGTAGTGACGCATCCAGATCGCTGGCATGAGGTACTCGAACATCGTGCCCGTCCACGAGGCGAGCACCCGGGTACGCCGCGATGCGACGTGCGTGCGTCCAAGGTGGAACCAGCTGTCCTGCGGAACATCGCCTTTCGCGATGGCCACGAAGGCCGCAATCCGTGCCTCAGACGCCAGCAGGTCATACGTAGAGCTGGCGAGGGCGGCGATCGCCGCGTCGTAGCCGACCGAGAGCGTCTTCTTGCGCAGGTTGTACAGGAAGGCGAAGTCCATCGCGCCGACGTACTGATCCACCTGCTCGGCGATGGCCTCGAGGTCCGCGCGTGTCGCCGGCGTGAGCCCCGCCGACATCCACGCACGTGCCTGCGCCAGGCGCTCGACGAGCTCCACCGCCCACCAGGACACGTCGTCGCCCGAATTCGCACTGACTTCGAGAGCCGTCACGTCCGCTGCGAAATGGCGCGCCAACTCTTCGAGCTGCGGCAACGCCGACGCCCACGCTCCGTCCACGCGCAACACGCGTTCCGCGAGCGCGTGTGCGCCCGGATGGCTCGTGCTGGCAAGGAGCCGGGCCAGATCACGAATGCCGCCCCAGAGCCGATCCGCTGGCGGCGCCTCCCGTGCGAACGTCGTCGCCGCCTGCTTCAGTGTCCACAGGCTCGCCACGAGGTTGCCGCTGTCGACAGTGGAGACGAACATCGGGTCCAGCACGCGGCAGGTCTCGACGTCGGTCCAGTTGGGCACGTGGCCGCGGATCAGGGGCAGCTTGCGCATGCCGTCGAGGGTCAACCGGGTCTCGCGCGCGAACTCCTCGACCGTGAGCTGGCCCAGGTGTACCGCCGCGACGCGGGCGTTCAGCAGGAAGCCGAGATTGGTCGGCGAGAGCCGTTCGGCCGCGACGCCATCCTCGCGCACGTGATCCGGGATGAGCCAGTTGCGTCCCGCGGTGCTGAACTCGCGAAAGTAGCGCCACATGCGCCACGCCTGCGTGCGCAGCCACGCCTCGTCGTCTGCCGACACGGCGACGCGGCCGTTGCCGGGCGCGCGACTGAGCCAGGCGGCGAGCGGGCGGGCGCAGAACCAGAGCGCCAGCACCGGCGAGGCGGCCGGCACCGATGACGGACGAATGGCGACCAGGGCGGCCAGCAGGGTCAGGACGATCGCCGGCGACCAGTCGAGGTAGGCGTCGGCTGCTCGCTTCGGCCCGCTGGCGTTGCGTGTCTCCGCCGCGGTTTCCCATTCGAGCAGTCGCTTCCTGGTCACGAACACGCGCGACAGCGACCGCACGATGGCATCGAGCGCGAGCAGGGCGTCGTACAGCAGGAAGGTCAGCGTCAGCATGACCATCAGATGCTGGCGGGCGAACGAACGCAGGGTGCTTGCGCACCATCGCAGGAATCCGGTGCGTCCCCACGGCGCGCGCAGCAGCGAGACAGCCAGTCCGGCGTACACGGGCAGCAGCAGCATCGCGATGCTCAGGGCCGTCCACAGTCCCGCACCACCACGCAGCACGAACCAGCCGGCGAGCAACAGCAACACCATCGCGGGCTCGAGGAGGCTGCGGCGCAGGTTGTCGAGAATCTTCCAGCGCGAGATGGCGTTGAAGTGGTTCTCGACCATGCGGCCGAGGCCGTCCGGCACGCGCGGCATCAGCCAGCGGAGGATCTGCCAGTCGCCACGCATCCAGCGGTGCTTGCGTCGGCTGTAGGCGCTGAAGTGCGTCGGGTAGTCGTCGATCAGCTCGATGTCGGACACCAGCGCGGCCCGCGCCACGATGCCTTCGATGAGGTCGTGACTGAGGAGCGCGTTTTCCGGGAAGCGCTGTTCGAGCACGGCATGGAACGCGTCGACGTCGTAGATGCCCTTGCCGGTGTAACTGCCTTCACCGAACAGATCCTGGTACGGGTCGGAAATCGCCCGCGTGTAGATATCGATGCCGGTCTGTCCCGACAGCAGCCGCGCCAACCAACTGCGCGACGCCGACTGCGTGCTGATGCCGATGCGCGGCTGCAGGATGCCGTAGCCTTCGACAACCTGCTGGCTGGCGTGATCGATCACGGCCCGGTTCAGCGGATGCGCGAGCGCGCCGATCAGGCGGTGCGCGGCCTCGCGCGGCAGCTGCGTGTCGCTGTCGAGCGTGATCACGTAACGGATGCGCGGCAACACGTCGAGGTTGCCCACCTTCACCGGGAAGCTGTCGTATCCGCCCCGCAGCAGCCGGTTCAGGTCCAGTAGCTTGCCGCGCTTGCGCTCCCATCCCATCCACCGCTGCTCCGACGCGTTGTACACACGGTGCCGATGGAACAGGTAGAACGGTGTCCGTCCCGCGGTGCCATACCGCGCATTCAGGCCGTCGATCAGGGAGATTGCCAGGGGCACGAGGGGCTCGCACGCGGCACCAGCACTGTCGACGGCGTCCACCGAGTCGCTCAGGAGCGCGAAGTAGAGCTGCGGGTCGCGGTTGGCGAGGTACCGAATCTCGAGGTCCATCACCAACTCGTGCACGTGCTGCTCGTTCAGCAGCAGCGCAGGCACCGCGACCATCGTCTCGCAGTCGGGCGGGATGCCTTTCGAGAAGTCGAGTTTGGGCACGCCCCGCGGGCGCGTCACGGCGGGCACGAGCGCGTTGACGAATTCGACCGCCGCCTGCATCGCCGGCAGCAGCAGGAGCAGGAAGGCCACCCAGATCGTGGCCGGGGCGTCGATCAGGTCGAGCGTCGACACGACGATCGCCAGCGTCACGAGGCTGACGCCTCCCAGGTAGAACCCGGCCGGGGCGCTGGTCACCACGTCGGCGACGCGCCGAAGCAACGGAGCGCGGTAGCCGACGAGAGTCTTGAGCGCCGGCAGGCCGTCGTCCACCAGGTAGTACCCGACGTGGGTGCGCCGCGTCCCGGCATCGATCACGCCCGGCGCCTGGGCGTCGGCCACCGCATCGGCGAGGCACACGGCTGCCTCCGCAACCTCACGCTCGCTTGCGGACCCGTGACGCGCCAGGTGGGACACCACGTGGCGATAGGCGTCCCGGCTGCCGTCGTCCATGGCCGCGTAGGCGCCCGACGGGTCGGCCACCAGTACGCCATCGACGACGCTGACCGCGGCGAACAGCTGCTTCCAGTTCGCGTCGCCAATACGGCGGATGCTGTCGATCAAGAGCGGCAGCCGCGCTTCGTCCACGTCGGCGGCAGCCTCGACGACCCGGTGCAGCAGTTCGAGCATCAGCGCTCCGCGCACCGCCCATAGTTCGCCGAGCTGCAGGTCGTGTGCGTCCTGCGCGCCGCGAAGGAAGGCCGCGAGGCCCTCCTCGCTGAAGCCGGCCTTCGCCGCATCGTCGAGATAACCGGCAGCGAGCACACTCACGCGCGGTCGCTCGGCGCCCGCGTACGACACCGACGGATAGTCGTGCGAGTTCCAGAGGAAGTCGCGGGCCTCGCTTTCGGCCGAGGCGAGCAGGCGCGCGTTCTCGGTGAGCCACGTGCGCACGTCAGCCGAGGCGTAGGTCCGCGCCATGGCGGACTTCAGGTGCACCCGAAGACGCGCAGTCAGACGCCGGATCTGGCTCGCCCTGCCGTGACCTCGTCGTGCCTCGGGCAACGCCAGCGCCGCCTCCCGGCCGACCCGCCGGCACGCCTGCAGGTCGATGCGGGCATCACCACCAGGCACGATGCCGATGCACGCCGCAACCCGGCTGGTGACCCGTGGGTCGACGGCAGGCTCATGCATCTTCATGGCGTGGTCACCCGTTGTCTTTCAGCGATAACTCGCGGCCTGCAGTTCGAACATCCGCGCATACCGACCGCCATGCGCCACGAGGCTGTCGTGATGTCCGTCTTCCTTGATGTGTCCGTCCGACAACACGACGATGCGGTCCGCCATGCGGACGGTCGAGAAGCGGTGGGAGATGAGGAGCGCCATTTTGCCGGCGGTGAGTTCGGCAAAGCGCTGGAAGACCTCGAGTTCGGCGCGCGCGTCCAGCGCGGCCGTGGGCTCGTCGAGGATCAGTAACTGGGCATCACGCAGGTATGCGCGGGCGAGGGCGATCTTCTGCCACTCACCACCCGAGAGATCGACGCCGCCTTCGAAGCGGCGGCCGAGCAGCTGGTCGTACCCCTGCGGCAGCCGCGAGATCACGTCGTGGGCCAGGCTGCGGCCAGCCGCCTTGCGAATCCGCCAGTCGTCGCCAGCGGCGTGCAACCGGCCGACGGCGATGTTGTCGCGTGCGCTCATCTCGTACCGGACGAAGTCCTGGAAGATGACGCCGATCTCGCGGTGCAGATCCTCGATGTCGTACTCGCGCAGGTCGACACCGTCGAGCAGGACGCGGCCCGCGGTCGGGTCGTACAGACGCGTGATCAACTTCACCAGCGTCGTCTTGCCCTGCCCGTTTTCACCGACGAGCGCGACGCGCTCGCCGCGCGAGATGCGGAAGTCGAGGTGCTCCAGGACCGGACGCGGGTTGCCGGGGTACTGGAACGAGACGTCCTCGAAGACGAAGCCGTCGCGAATCGGCCGCGGCGCCGGTATCGCATGCGCGACCTTCGACAGCGTCGGCGTCACGCGGAAGAACTCGATCAGATCGGTGAGGAACAGCGACTGGTCGGCGATGTTCGAGAACGTCGCGAAGATCGACTGGATGTTCGCGCTCGCGCCGGCGATGCTGCCCGCGATGAACTGCAGGGAGCCCCATGAGAGGTCGCCGGTCACGGTGCGGTAGATCACATACGCGTAAGCAGAGTAGTAACTCGCGCTGCTCACGACCGATAGCAGGCTGCCCACCGCCAGGCGGCGGCGCGAGAGCGCGACGTTCTGGGCATAGAGGCCGTCGGACAGTTCCGCGTACTGGCCGGTGATGTAGCTTCCGAGACCGAACAGCTTCAACTCCTTGGCGGTCTCCTTGCTCGCGCCGAGCACACGCAGGTAGTCGAGCTGACGGCGCATCGGCGTCTGGCTGAGGTTCAGGGAGTAGCCGAGGAATGCGAAGTGGCTCTCACCGAGGAACGCCGGCACGACGGCGAGCACCAGGACCACCATCAGCCACGGCGAGAAGAACAGGACGCTGACCGAGAGGCTGACGACGATGATCAGCTGCTGCGCCAGCGCGCCGATCGCATGGATCATCGTGATGCGGTCGGTCGCCTGCGCACGCGCGCGCTCGAGCCGATCGTGAAACGCCGGGCTTTCGTACGATGTCAGATCGAGCTGCGCGGCATGTTCCATCACCCGCACGCTCACGTGCCGCGTAAACCTGTCGGCGAGCAGGCCGTCGAAAAAGCCGGTGGTACGGCCGAGCACGCCGCCGAGGATTGCCAGGCCGCCCTCGAGCGCCACCAGCCACCAGAACTCTGGCGGCAGGCTGCCGCCGCCGGTCTTCACCTGGACCGCGTCGAGGATCCATTTCGAGACCGACAGCATCGCGAGCGGAATGAGCGAGGCTGTAATGCGGAACACCCAGCCGGCGGCGACCACGGCCGGGCCGGACTCCCAGACGAGGCGCATCAGCGCAGGGACATGGCGCAGTGCTGCCGCGCGGTGTTTCCAACCATTCCAGAAGGGGGGCGTTTTTTCGGCCATGGCGTCGCGCCGCGTTGCTCGGCGCACCGTGCGGTTGCAACAACGGGGCCAGCCGGCACACGTAGTCCGGACCGACAGTAAACGAACGACGTTCGCGTCGCATGTGTTCCGTAAAGACCAGCACAAGAACGCGCCGCGGCTCTCGACGGCTTCAGGCGAGAAGTGCTGGTTGCCCCCCAGAAGTCAGCCACACGAGCAGTTTTTACATACACGAGAACAGGCGATCCTTGCGGGTCACCCACTAATGCCGAGCTGCATTGCATGTCAGATGAGGTGATCTGGCGGCTATCTCATGTGCTGGTCCGGGTAAAGTACAGTCGAGGTCGAAGCCTCATCCAGGCAGTTCCTGTGGAGCTGCAGAGCAAGCCCGCCCGTACCTGGAGGTGCTCCGAAAGTCAGTAGGCTTCGACCTCGACGAGGCGGCTGTAGCTGTCGCTGGCGCCGGTGGTCACGATCCGGATCCGGGCGGTGCTGACGGCCGGGAACGTGACCGTGCGCCAGACGTGCTGGTTGCCGGTGATCGTGCCGCCGGGCACGGTCAGCCACTGCGCGCCATCCCAGTACTGGAGGGTGAAGCTGGTGAGGCCGTACAGGCTGAAGGTTTGCGTCGCGGTCGGCTCGAGCGGATTGCTGTAGTTGTCCTGGACGCTGAAGACGCGGACCTCGCTAATGGTCCGGGGGCCGGCGAAATCGACCTGCAGCCAGTCGGGGAAGCCGCCCGGCGTGGCGTCGTTCCAGCCGGTGCCCGCGCCCCAGTTGGCGCCTCGACGGTCGCCGTTGATCGCTCCGGCGGGGCCGTAGCCGGGATAGGTCGTCGACGCCGATGCCGTGGCGCCCGCACTGGCCGCCGCGACATTGCTGCCCGACGGAACCACTGGCGCGACGGTCTCATAGGCCTCGACCTGGGTGAGGCGGCTGTAGCTGTCGCTGGTGCCGGTGATCACGATCCGGATCCGCGAGGTACTGATGGCCGGGAACGTGACCGTGCGCCAGACGTGCTGGTTGCCGGTGATGGCGCCGCCGGGGACGGTCAGCCACTGCGCGCCATCCCAGTACTGCACGGTGAAGCTGGTGATGCCGTACAGGCTGAAGGTCTGCGTGGTGGTCGGCTCGACCGGATTGCTGTAGTTGTCCTGGACGCTGAAGAGGCGGACTTCGCTGATGGTCCTGGTGCCCGCGAAATCGACCTGCAGCCAGTCGGGGAAGCTGCCCGGCGTGGCGTCGTTCCAGCCGGCGCCCGCGCCCCAGTTGGCGCCTCGACGGTCGCCGTTGATCGCTCCGGCGGGGCCGTAGCCGGGATAGGTCGTCGACGCCGAGGCCGTGGCGCCCGCACTGGCCGCCGCGACGTTGACGCCAGACGGGACCGCCGGCGCGGCCGCATAGGCTTCGACCTCGACGAGGCGGCTGTAGCTGTCGCTGGCGCCGGTGGTCACGATCCGGATCCGGGAGGTACTGATGGCCGGGAACGTGACCGTGCGCCAGACGTGCTGGTTGCCGGTGATCGTGCCGCCGGGCACGGTCAGCCACTGCGCGCCATCCCAGTACTGCAGGGTGAAGCTGGTGAGGCCGTACAGGCTGAAGGTTTGCGCCGCGGTCGGCTCGAGCGGCTTGGTGTAGTTGTCCTGGACGCTGAAGACGCGGACCTCGCTGATGGTCTTGGGGCCCGCGAAATCGACCTGCAGCCAGTCGGGGAAGCTGCCCGGCGTGGCGTCGTTCCAGCCGGTGCCCGCGCCCCAGTTGGCGCCTCGACGGTCGCCGTTGATCGCTCCGGCGGGGCCGTAACCGGGATAGGTCGTCGACGCCGAGGCCGTGGCGCCCGCACTGGCCGCCGCGACGTTGGTCCAGCCCTCGGGCGGCACTGGCGGAGACGTGGGCGGCGCCGTCACGGTCGTCGTGAACTCGTCCGCACCGACATCCGGCGCAGCGCCCTCGGGCCGCGCCTCGCCGTCCCAGTCACTCGCCGTGCCGGCGGCCACCGTCCCCGCGTCGATCGCGGCGACGGCGTTGGCGCGAACGTGAAGGTTGCCGGCCGCCGGCGCCACGAACATGTCTGCGTTCGCTGTCAGCACGTTGTTGTGGAGCACCGCCTGTGCGCCGTCGCGCTGACGGATCGTGCCGTCGACGAGGTTGTTCGCGATGTAGACGTTCACCGCGCTGGGATACCGGTATTCGATGGCGTTGGGATAGTTGTCCGAGATCAGAATCGTGTTGTGGAGCACCCGCTTGTCCGGCGAGTCGAATACGGCGATACCCACGTCACTGAAGATTCCAGGATCGCGGTAGATCATGTTGTTGCGAATGACACCGCCGGTGTGTTCGTCGGGCGTGCGGTCGTTCACGCCGAACATGATCTCGCGCTGGCAGTTGATGAAGGTGTTGCCCTCCACCGTTGTCTCACTCGAGCCATTCCACACGAGCACGGCAGGACCGATGAGCTGAGTGGTGCCAGGCGCGCGCAGATTGCGGAACAGATTGTGGCGGACGTGCCAGCCGGTTGCCGTGTGAATGTCGATCCCCTTGGGGTAGTCGTCGCGTCCGCGGTTGGTGAATTCGATCGTCGAGTACTGCAGCACGCCGCCGTCCACGCCGCCGCCCTGTCCGTCCGGGTTGGACTTGACGAATTGCTCCCCGGAATCGATCAGATGCACATTGTGTATGAGAGGACGCTGGGTGCCCGCATTGAAGATGATGTCGTGAAAATAGAAGTCGCGAATCGTCAGGTTGGCGATGGTGATGGCCTGCACGTCGCCACCGGTCCATATGCCGTACGGGACGTTGCCATATGACGCGTTGGTCATCCCGGCGCCGACGATGGCCACATCGTCCGGATTGTTGGTGGCGCCGCGGATACCGACGTTGCTGAAGGTGCCGTGGATATACAGCGTGCGCGTCAGGCGATACGTGCCCGGGGCAAGGACGATCGTCGTATCGGATCGCAGTTGGGCCATGGCGGCCTGCAGCTGCGACTCGGTCGAAACATTGATCACGCTGCCGACCACGGCGGGCAACGCCGGAGCAGGTGAGACCGGTTCGGCGAAGGCCGCGGTCGCAGACAGCAGGAGCACGGTCGCGACCAGGCCCGGCAGGGCGGTGGCCGCGGGCCACGAAGAGCGATGAAACATGGGACGCGACTCCGGAAGGCGCACGCGCATGGGCGCAGGCGTCGGTCGCGTCAATGCACGAGAAGGGCCAATCCTCGCGCAAGATACTTTCTGGCCTGGGAACACGTTCGGCGGTGCTCACCGTCGAAATATCGACGCGCATCTTACATACGGCCGCTCGATGGCGAAGCGGCGGTCGAGCAGAGACGCAGAGGCCCGGTGCTTCCTGCACCGGGCCCCGGGTGACCGACTGCGTCCGTCAGACCTTGTGGCGCAAAGCCTCCGACCAGCTACTGGTAGAACACGTAATCGGCCTCGTACGGAACGAGCGCCTTGCGGCCGACGTCCTGCGCCGTCTTGCAGCCAGTCGGCGGCGCCTGCCCGCCCGCGGTGTTGGTGCGTTGGATGAAGAGGGCGCCGGACAACGTCGTGCCTCCACCCGGGCCACCCTGCTGCCCCACCACCTTCAGGAGCAACCAGGGGATCGCTCCCGGGGCCACAAACGCGGCATCGGTCGAGTTCGCAATGGCCACGGCCCAGACCCGGCTGGTGTCGGCCGAGTGTTGCCAGGTCGCGCGAGCGGCGCCGCCCTCGATCGGATTGGGACTGAGAAAGTGCGTCGCGACCTGGGTCATCGCGTCGTTGGCGAGCGTTGCCTGTGGGCCGTGGAACTGCCAGCCGAAGCCGTCCGGCGCCAGCACGCAGACGTAGTTCTGGGTGCCCTCGGCATGGGCGGTGAGGAATGGCGCGTGACCGGCGGGTACCTCGAGCCCGCCAGGAACGGCCCCCTGGGCATGGGCGATCGACGTGTGCGCGAGTACGGCAAGGATCGCTGCAGCGGAATGTTTCCAGATCATGATGGCGTCGGGGACGCGATAGGCGCCCACCCTCCTACCCCTGAAGATCGCGATGCCGGCAACAAACCCGACATCGCGATTACCTAGGGCACGATCTCCTGCAGCCGGAACCTCGCGATCCTGAACACCTGTTCCAGGGCAGTCTCGAACTCGGCATCCCACGCGCCGTCCACGCGCGCCTCCAGCGCAGCGAGGATGTCCGACGCGGTGCTGCCCTTGACCGCAAACAGGAAAGGGAACCCGAAGCGGTCGTGGTACCGCGCGTTCGCTGCGCGAAGGCGGTCGTATTGCACCGCCGTCAGGCGGTCCAGACCAGCACCAGCCTGTTCGCCCTCGGACGCCACGCTCATCCGGGCACGCGTACCCAGATCGGGATGCGCCCTCAGGAGGGCAAGTTGCTCGTCTCGTGACGCGTCGAGGACCTGCCGGGTCATGGCGTCGTACATCGCGGGCAGGTCGGCAAACGGGCGATGCGGCCAGGCCCGCGCGGCCACCCACGGCGAGTGCTCGAAGACCGGTCCGACGGCCGCGACGAACCCGGCCAGATCCAGCCGGTTGATCTCCTCCATCGTCATCGCCGCCGATGGTACCCCGCCCTCGTGCGGTACCCTGTCGGCACGGCCGCACGACGTGCAACGTGTCGACGCGGCAGCGCAGTCGCGCCGGCCTTGCGGCCCGGCATACGAGGTGGGCGTGGAACGATTCGCGAGTGGCTGGAAGCGCAACTACTATGGCAAGGCCGATGTCACCGCGTACCGCCTGCATCGCGATGGGCGCGTGCCCGAGGGCACCAGCGCGGTCTTTGGCGCCAACGTGACAATGCTCGTGTACGGAGACGCGTTCTGGCCGACCTACACGACCGGCGACAACACGGACCTCGTCGCGACCGACTCGATGAAGAACTTCATCCAGCGCGAGACCCTCGACTTCGACGGCAACGATCTCGAACAGTACTGCCTGTTTCTTGCCGAGAAGTTCCTCGCGCGCTATCCCCAGGTGGAGGGCGTGCAGGTGTCGGCCACGGATGTGCCCTACGCCGCCCGCGGAGCATGGACCTTTTCTCCCGCGGGCCCAGAGCGGGCGATGGCTCGCGTCGAGGTGACGCGTGCTGCGTGTCTCGAGGCCACCTCGGGCATCAGGGGGTTCCGGTTGCTGCGCCTCGGCGGCAGCGCGTTCAAGGGCTTCGTGCGCGACGAGTACACGACGCTGCCGGAGATCACCAATCGCCCCCTGCACATGTGGCTCGACCTGGAATGGCAGTACGTGCAACCCGGCGACGCCCTGACCGATGGAGCGACAACCCGTGCGGTGGCTCGCCTGACCCATGACGTGTTCGATGCGTTCGAGTCCGGCAGCATCCAGCAGATCATTTACGCGCTCGGCATGCGCATGCTCGCCGAATTCCCGGCCATCGCGCAGGTACACCTCGAGGCCAACAATCGCACCTGGGACACCGTGACCGAACGTGGCGAGGCGATCGGCGTGTACACCGACGCGCGTCCGCCGTATGGCTGCCTCGGCCTGAGCTTGCGACGCTGACATGGCCAGGCTCTCGACGCACGTCCTGGACACGGCTCATGGCGTTCCCGCCGCCGGCGTCCGCATCGACCTGCACCGCCTCGACGCAGACGGTCGCACGCATGTTGCGACGGCGACGACCAACGCCGACGGCCGCACCAGCGAGCCGCTCCTGGCTGGCGAGACCATGCCAACCGGTGTCTACGAACTCACCTTCCACGCCGGCCGCTACCTGCGCGATCGCGGTGTGGACCTCGGTGAACTCCCGTTCCTCGACGAGATCGTGATCCGCTTCGGGATCGCGTCGGCCACCGCCGCCTACCACGTGCCGCTGCTGCTCTCGCCCTACGGGTACAGCACATACCGGGGCTCCTGATGCACCCGTACGGCGATGCGGCCAGGGCCGCGATCAAACGCTGCCAGTGGATCGCGACTCGAACCGAGGATCCCGGGCGAACGACCCGGACGTTCCTGTCACCACCGATGGGCGACGTATGCGACGACCTGCGCACCTGGATGGAAACGCTGGGCATGTCGGTCCGCATCGACGAGGCCGGCAACCTGCGCGGCAGGACGGGCGAGCGCCCAGCCGTGATCATCGGCTCCCACCTGGACACGGTGCCGGACGCGGGCCCGTACGACGGGGTCCTTGGTGTGGTGCTCGGCATCACCCTCGTGCAACTACTCGCCGACCGCGTACTGCCAGTCGACATCGAAGTGGTCGGCTTCTCGGAAGAGGAAGGCGTGCGCTTCGGCGTGCCATTCATCGGCAGCCGGGCGCTGGTCGGGGATGCCGCGCAATTGCTGGCCTGCACGGACGCGCATGGGGTGTCGGTCCGGGAGGCGCTGCAGGCCCATGGCCTGAATCCTCACGAGATCGCCAACGCGCAGGTCTCTCCGGCTGCGCTCGCATACCTCGAGTTCCACATCGAGCAGGGGCCCGTCCTCGACCTGTTGGCGGCTCCCCTCGGCGTGGTGGACGCGATTGCTGGCCAGTCACGTGTCGAACTCGCGTTCACGGGCCGCTGCAACCACGCAGGCACCACGCCGATGGCGTCACGCCGCGATGCGCTTGCAGGTGCGGCCGAGTGGATCTCCTCGGTGGAACAGATGGCCGTGGCGACGCCAGGCCTTGTCGCGACCGTCGGCCGGTTGCAGCTGACGCCCAACGCGACCAACGCCATCAGCGGTCGCGTCGTCGCCAGCCTCGATGTGCGGCACGCAGACGATGCGCAGCGGCGACAGGCAGTCGACGGCATGCTCGCGACCGCAAGGACGATAGCGGAGCGGCGGGGGCTCGGACTCTCACACGCGCAGCATCTCGATCAAGCTGCCGTACGCATGGCGCCTGAACTCACGGACGCCCTCGCGCGTGCCGTCGCCGCGACCGGCAGGCCGGTGCACCACGTGATCAGCGGCGCAGGACACGATGCCATGATCGTCGCGCGACGAGTGCCGTCGGCGATGCTGTTCCTGCGCAGTCCCGGCGGGATCAGCCATCATCCCGACGAGCGCGTGCTGGAGGACGACGTGGCCGCGGCCCTCGAGGTCGGGGTGCACTGGCTTGCGCAGTGGGGGGATCGTGCATGACGTGGTGATTCGCGGCGGCCTGCTCGTCACGCCCGACGGCGTGCTGCAAGCCGACCTGACGATCGAGGACGGCCGGATCCAGGCGATCGCTCCGGAACTGGGCGCGAGTCGCGAGGTGATCGATGCTACCGGACTGCATGTCTTCCCCGGCGTGGTGGACGCACACGTGCACTTCAACGAGCCGGGGCGCACCGATTGGGAAGGCTCCGGCACGGGCAGCCGCGCCCTGGCGGCCGGCGGCGGCACGGCGTTCGTGGACATGCCGCTCAACTCGACACCGTGCACGGTCAACGCCCAGGAGTTCGCACGTAAGCAGACCGCCCTGGCGGCCTCGTCGATCACCGACTTCGCGCTGTGGGGTGGACTGGTGCCCGGCAACCGCGACGACCTGGCTGCCCTGGCCGACGCGGGCGCGGTGGGATTCAAGGCGTTCATGGCGGACTCCGGGCTGCCGGAATTCCCGAGAGCCGACGACCTCACGTTGTTCGAGGGCATGACCGAGGCGGCGCGGCTCGGGCTGCCAGTGGCCGTGCACGCCGAGAGCCAGGAGATCACCGCGGCGCTGTCGGCGCGGCTGCTCTCGGGTGATGGCTGCGGCGTCCGCGACGTCCTGGCCTCGCGTCCGGTCATAGCCGAGGTCGAGGCCATCGCACGCGCGACGCTGCTGGCCAGCGAGACGGGCGCGCGGCTGCACATCGTGCACGTCAGTTCCGGCCGCGGCGTCGCCGTCGCCGCCGAAGCTCGCGCGCGGGGTGTGGACGTGACGATCGAAACCTGCCCGCACTACCTGTGCTTCACGACCGAGGACGTGGAGCGGATCGGCGTCGCGGCCAAGTGCGCGCCACCCATCCGGGACGCCTCGGAGCGTGACGCGCTCTGGCGTGCGGTGCTCGACGGCACCATCGACCTGATCGGATCGGACCATTCGCCGGCCCCACCCGAGCGGAAGCGTGGCGGCTTCGCCCGCGCATGGGGCGGCATCGCCGGTGTGCAGGCCACGCTGGCCGTCCTGCTGGAGTGCGGCCACCACGCACGGGGCCTGCCACTCACGCGGGTCGCGTCGCTGCTCGCGTCCCGTCCCGCAGCGCGATTCGGACTGTCTCGCAAGGGCACCGTTGCCGTCGGCATGGACGCCGATCTCGCGCTGGTCGCACTCCACGAGACGCACGTGTTCGATCAGTTCCTGCATCGGCACCCGATGAGTCCGTACCTGGGCATGTCGTGCCGCGGGGCGGTCACACTCACGATCCGACGCGGCGAGACGATCTTCGCTGACGGCACGATCACAGCGCGTACCCGAGGAAAGCTGGTGACATGCACTCGCTAGGACACACGAGAAGCGCACGACGAGACGACCACCTGTTGCACACACCGGACACATTCGTGCGGGCGTCGTGGCCCGGGATGATCAACGCCGTAGCCATCGTGCATGTCTCGCCGGCGATCGGCGCAGCATTCACGCAGTACACGGCCGAACTCGGCGCCGACGGCTACCTGCCCGCCACGAGCATGCAGCGCTTCGTCTACGTGCTCTCCGGTGAGGCACAGGTGGCCGACGCCTCGCTTGGTGCCGGCGGATTCGCCTACGTGCCGTCTGGGGACGTGGGCGCGGTGCGCACACGCAGTGGCTCACGGGTCGCCGTCATCGAGAAGCCATACGTCGCCCTGCCCGGCACGTCAGCCCCGGCGATGTTCACCGGTCATGAGGCTCACCAGTCTCCGCAGCCGCTCAATGGCGACGCTGACCTCGAAGTACGTGCCCTCGTTCCCGCGGACGCCTCGTTCGACTTCGCGGTCAATACGATGGCCTATCGACCTGGCGCCGCGTTGCCGATGGTCGAGGTTCACGTGATGGAGCACGGACTGCTCTTCCTCGAGGGCGGCGGCATCTATCGCCTCGGCGACGCCTGGTACCCCGTCACCGAGGGCGACTTCATCTACATGGCTCCATGGTGCCCGCAGTGGTTCGGCGCACTCGGCAAGGTGCCGGCAAAGTACCTGATCTACAAGGACTGGAATCGAGCCGCCTCATGAGTCTCCAGGTCGACGCCGCGCGCCTGACGCACGAACTGCAGGTGCTTGCCACGTTCTCCGCCGCTCCTGCACCGGCCGTCACCCGCGTGGTCTTCACCGAACCCGACCGGGCCGCGCGCGCGTACGTCAGGAGCCTGTGCACCGCAGCCGGTCTCTCGCTGCGCGAGGACGCCGTCGGCAATCTCTTTGCGCGATGGGCCGGTGAAGACCCGTCACTGCCGGCTGTCTGCACGGGCTCGCATATCGACGCCATCCCGAACGCCGGCATGTACGACGGCACCGTCGGCGTGCTCGGAGCGCTCGAGGCGATCCGTGCGCTGCAGGCAACAGGTCTCCGGCCACGCCGGTCGATCGAGCTACTGATGTTCACGTCAGAGGAGCCCACGCGCTTCGGCATCGGCTGCCTCGGCAGCCGCCTGCTGTCCGGGCTGACGGATGCCGGGGCCGCCAGCCGGCTGCGTGATCGCGATGGCGCGACGCTGGACGACGCCCGGCAAGCGGCGGGGTTCACCGGCACCGTGGCGGACGTGGCGCTACCGCCGGGCCAGTACACGGCGTTCGTGGAATTGCACATCGAGCAGGGACCGTTGCTCGAACAGCGCGGGATTGGCCTCGGCCTGGTCACGGCCATCGCAGCGCCTGCCAGCCTGCGCGTCACCATCGACGGCGAGGGCGGCCACGCCGGTGCGGTGCTGATGCCCGCGCGCCGGGACGCGTTCCTGGCGGGGGCGGAGATCGCGCTGGCGGTGGAAGCGGCCGCCAGGAGCACCGACGCCATCGACACGGTCGCCACGACGGGGGTGTGCCACGTGTTCCCCGGAGCGGTGAACAGCGTACCGAGCCGCTGCGAACTCGAGGTCGACGTCCGCGACATCGACGAGGGCAGGCGCGACGCCGTCCTGGCCCGCGTCGAGACCGCCTGCGTCGACGTGGCCGCGCGACGGCGCGTCTCGGTCACGACACAAGTCGTCAACGCTGACCCGCCCGCACGCTGCGACGCAGCCGTCGTCGACGCGTTGACAGCCAGTTGCGTGGACGCGGGCTTCGCCTGCGAGCCGATGATCAGCCGCGCGTACCACGACGCGCTGTTCATGTCCCGAGTGGCACCGACGGGGATGCTGTTCATCCCGTGCCGCGCCGGGGTCAGCCATCGGCCTGATGAATACGCCGCGCCCGAAGACATCGCACGCGGAGTGCATGTGCTGGCGCTGGCGCTGGCACGGCTGGCCAGCTAGCGGCAATTCGCCATCCTGGACGGCTGGTTCCTGAACGGCGATCCGAACTGCTGCGCATGGCCGCGCGCGGTCGTCGTGCACGAGGCGCATCACCTGGGACGGCGCATCGGAAATCGAGGCGAGGCGCGGCGAGGCGGCGTGCATCGAACGCCTGGTACGGGAGCAGCGGGTGTCTCCGCAGGTGACCCGGCCGCTACCCCGAAGAGCTCACCAGGGCGATACGGCAGGTGTCCGAACAGACACAGTGACCGCTACTCTGTGCTCAACACGACGGCTGGATCGAAGCGGAGAGCGCGGAGCGCCGGCACAAGGGCCGCCGCCGCTCCCGTGACCGCCAGCAGCGCGCACCCCGCCGCCAGCGTGCGCATGTCGTTGAACTGCAACCCGTAGAGCAGTGACTGCGCGTAGCGCGCGGCGAAATAGGCCCCGATGACGCCGACAATCAGGCCAATCACCACCAGCCGTCCCGCCTCCGAGAACACGAGTCTCAGGACGTGGTCAGGACCGGCGCCGAGCGCCAGCCGCACGCCGAACTCGTTGCGTCGCCGCGCGACCATGTACGCCATCACGCCGTACAGGCCGACGGCCGAGAGCACGATCGCCAGGACACCGAAGGCGCCGGACACCGTCGCCATCAGCCGCTCGCGCAGTACCGACTGCGCGACCTGCTCGTCGAGGACCCGGAATTCGACCAGCAGCCCCTGCTGAATTTCGGTCATCAGCGTCCGGATGCCGGCGATCGTCCCGCCGAGCGGCACCTGCGACCGCACCATGAACGTGATGCTGTCCGAGAAGTTCTCGTCCTGGGTCACCGGCACGAAGGCGATCGGCTTGAACTCTTCACGTAGCCCGTAGTACTTCGTGTTGCGCACCATGCCGACAATCCGGTACTCGGGCTCTGGCTTGCCCGCTGGCGCCTGGCTGCGGAAGAGGCGACCCACCGGGTTGCCGCCGCCGAACACGACCTTGGCGAACTGCTCGTTGACGATGGCGATGCGTGGACCGCTCGCGGTGTCCTGCGCGGTGAACTCGCGACCGGCCACGAGCGGTGTCTTCATCGTCTCGAAGTAGCCGGGTCCGACCGAGTTGAACCACGACTCCTTCCCCTCCGCATCAGCAGCGCCTTGCGCGCGCACCGTTCCGTTCCAGCCGCTGCCGCTGAAGGGACTGAGGCTGACCTGCGCGACCGAGACCACGCCGGGCTGGGCCTCGATACGCTGCTCGATCTGGTCGAACATCACGCGACGATGCTCGGGCGTCAGTTCGGGCAGTCGCGCATCGACGCTGGCGACCAGCACGCCTTCGGGCACCATGCCGGCCTCGGCGGTCAGGAGGTTGCGCAACGTCTGGCCGAACAGCAGCGCGCCGAACAGGAGCACCAGCGACAGCGCGACCTGCGTCACCACGAGGCCACGACGAAGCCGGTGCTTCTCCGCGAACTGCGCGGTGCCACGCCCGCCGGCCATCGCCAACGCCGGAGGTGTGCTCGTCGCCTTCACGGCAGGAGCCACACCGAACAGCAGGCACGTCAGCACGGCGAGCCCGGACGTGAAGCCGAAGACGTTGCGGTCGAACGCGAGCGACAGCACGAGGGGCTGGTCCTGATTGGTGAGGAAGGCAATCAAGCCGCGGCTGGCGACCTGCGCGATGATCAACCCGACGAGCGAGCCGAGCACGGCCAGGAGCAGGCTCTCCGTGCACAGTTGCGCAATCAACCGCGTCCGCGAGGCGCCGACCGCCTGGCGCACCGCCATCTCTCGCTCCCTCGAGCTTGCGCGAGCGAGCAACAGGTTGGCGAGGTTGGCGCACGCGATGAGCAGGACGGCGCCGGCCACGCTCATCAGCACCCAGAGGGGATCCTCGTATGCCTTGTGCAGCGCCGACAGACCGGCACTGGCGTCCTCGACGATGAAGCGATTCTTCAGGTACTTCGCGGCATTGTCGGGCCGATAGCTGGGCGGCAGCGTCTCCTGGAAGATGCCGGGCGAGATGCCATCGATGTGGGCGGACGCCCTGGTCACGTTCCACCCAGCCTTCAGGCGGCCGACCATGGTGAGCCACCAGGCGTCACGTCGATCCAGGCGACGGGCGCGCGGTTCCTGCGCGTAGAGCGTGTCCATGCAGAGCGGCACGGCCACGTCGAAGCGGCGCCCGGGATCCAGCCCGATGAACTCGGCGGGCGTGACACCGAGAATCGGCAGCGTGCGTCCGTGCAGATAGATGTCCTGGCCAAGCACCGCCGCACTGCCGCCGAACTCGCGCTGCCAGAAGGCGTGACTGAGCACGACACCGGCCTCGCTGCAGTCGGCTTGGTCGGTCACGCGCGCGAACCCGCGTCCCATCGCGGGTTTGACACCGAGCACATCGAGGAAGTTGCTGCTCACCCACAGCCCCTCGGCATAGCGTGCCTCGCCGCCTCGCGTGAGATTGAAACGGGCGGTGCCGAAGGCGAGCACACCGGAGAACGCCTGCTGCGAGCGTCCCACTGCCTGGAACTGCGCGTACGTGAACGCCTGGTGCCGGGCCTGGTACCAGCCCGAGGTCATGAACTTTTCCGCGCGCGCCAGGGCGGCCAGTTCGTGCGGCTTCTGCACCGCGGGGAGACTGCGTAACCGGAGGGCGTTGATCAACTGGAAGATGGCCGTATTGGCGCCGATGCCGAGCGCGAGCGACAGCACCGCCACTGTCGTGAAGCTCCGGTCGATGCGCAGTTGCCGCGCGCCATACCGGACGTCGGCGACGAGTGCCTCCAACCACGCCACGATGTTCATGTCCCTCGTCCTCTCACGCTGCCGCGTGTAGTTCCCGAACCGCCGTAGGGCCTCGGTCTTGGCCTCGTCGGGCGGCATGCCGCCGGCGACGAGGTCGTCAATCAGTTCAGCCACGTGGAACGCGAGTTCCTCGTCCAGGCGGCGAAGCAGCCATTCCTGGCGGAACACGTTCGCCGCACGCGCGTACCAGGACATGGCCGTCAGCTGTAGCGAAGCACCCGGCCGACACCGCGCGTCAGGCGCAGCCAGCTCTCTCGCTCGGCATCCAGTTGCCCGCGACCGAGAGGGGTGATCTGGTAGTACTTCGCGCGCCGGCCCTTCTCGGTGACGCGCCAGGATGCCGCAACCCACCCCTCCTGTTCCATGCGGTGCAGGGCCGGATAGAGCGACCCCTCCTCCACCCGCAGCGCATCGTCGGACACGCGCTGGATGTGGCCGCAGAGGGCGTAACCGTGCAGGGGCCCCTGACCTTCGAGACTGCGCAGGACCAGGAGCGTGAGCGTGCCCTGCAGGATGTCGTTCCGTGGTTTTGTCATCATACCTAGCTATTTATGCCATAGCTAGGTAGGCATCCTAGAGGGGATCTCACGAGCCGTCAAGGAAAACGCGACAGGCAGGCGCGACAGTGGGTCGGGACAGCCCGCGCGCGAACCGATCACGGCTCTCTTGGTGCTTCTCAACGTCGGGGAAACGGGCCTGGCTGGAGGCGGTCGGCGGTTCAACACCGCGCCGATGGTGTTGCTGAGCGATCACCGCCCCCGCGTCGACCTGAAGGTCGACGCCTACGGCATCGATTCATCGACGCCGACGGAGTCGACTCATCGAGGGGTACGGAAGCAATTCATCGACGGGCACGGAAGCGATCGGTCGACGCGTTCGGAATCGGCCCGTCGATGCGTTCGGAATCGATCTTCGACGCCGACGGAATTCGATCCCGTTGCCCGCTCGCGGCGACGCGGCGGCGCGCGCGTCGGGACGGCGCAGCGCCCCGACGCGACATGCGTGGTCAACGCAGCGAAGTGCGCCGCTGCACGCCGACGATGACCTCGAAGTCGCCGCGGTTGTCCTCGAGGTAGTCGTCGTTGACGCCCAGTTGAACTCGGCCAGTCGCGGGAGCGGTGACCGATGTGCGGTCTCCGATCAGGAACGGTGCGCCGTTGCCGATCCGGGCGATCAGGGCACCTGCGACAGCGTTGACCGGCGCCTTTGATGCGCCGCGGCCGGTTCGTGAACCCGCCGGGGACGCGAGGTCGTTGCCGTCGTTGCTCATCTGGATCGAGCCACGCGACGAAAAGGTCAGTACGTCACCTGCACGCACGTCGAGGCCCGCGTCGGTCCATCGCTGACGCGCGTCGACGACCACCGTCACCTCGCGGCCCGCCGACGGCACGCCCTGCCCGCCGTCGCCCTCGCCCACGACCTCCGTGCGACTCAGCACGCCATCCCGGTTCCGATCGAGCCAGACGAACGCATCGTCACTCGCGTGCCACTCGCGCCGCTCGACTCGTCCGTTGCGATTGACGTCGAGGTCGTCGAACCGGTCGCCGCGATCGTCGTCCATGTCGCCGCCGATGAACTCGGTGACGTCGAGCGTGCCATCCCGGTTGCGGTCGGCGCGCAGGAACGTCTCGCGGTCGTAGTGCCACTCGTCGGAAGTGATGCGCCGGTTGCGGTCGTGATCGAGGGTGGCGAAGCCGCGCTCGGTCCACGACATGTAGCGCTCGGCTTGTGAAGGCGTGTGATCGGCTTGCTCGAAGTCGTCCTCCCGGCGACCACCGGTCCGGACTTCGTCGCCAGCGAGCCGGCCGTCACCGTTCCAGTCGTGCACGTCGAACGATCGCGCCGAGCCGCGCCATTCCTGGCGTGAGATTTCGCCGTCGCCGTTCCGGTCCATGACCTCGAAGCGCATCCTGGCGGGGGCGCGGCTGGCCTGTGCGCCGGCCGCGGCGAATGCCAGAGGTTCGCCGGCCGCACGCGAGACGGCCAGGAATCCACCTGTTGCACAGGTGAACATGATTGCTCCAGTCGTCAGCAGTTGCATGCCCATTTGTGACCTCCGACCGTGGTGAGAGGCACAGCTCGTGCCAAGTCCGACTCGACAGGAACCCGCCCTGATCTGCCGTTGTTGCGACGTGGACCCGCATCCGCTACGCTGACAGACCGATGAGGAGCGTCCGCGGGCACGTGCGGCTGTGGGCCATCGCCTGGCTGTTGATACAGGCGGCGGCGCTGTCGGCGTTCGTCCCCCGCGACTGTTGTGCCTTGCATCGACAGGCGGAGAGCACACCCTCGTGCCACGAGCCGCCCAAGCCCTCGCATTGTCCAATGCCTGCCAGCGGCGACGCGCCGTGCCCCATGCATCGTCACGAAGCCGCTGGGCACGCGCGCGGCGAGGGGTCCGGCACGCCTGACTGCGTGATGCGGCGAGCCTGCCAGACGCCCGCCGTGTTCACCATCTTCGCCAACGCCGGGATCATGCCGGTCACGCTGACGGCGACGCTGGATGCCGGCGTGCCCGTGCCAGAACCCACACTGCGCGAAACGCCGCTCGCCAGGAATCGCCCGCCGGATCCCAGACCGCCACGCGCCTAGCCGCCACTCCCCATGATGTTGAAGGCACACGCGCGTGCCTTCATGGGTCTGGTGTTGCACCGCCACGCCGTGTCGTCACGCGATTCACGTGACGTGCAGCGTCGCGGTGGTCCGCGAGGTCACACGTGCACGTCCTGCGACAACTCTGGCTGGCGAGTGCCCTGCTCGTCGCCCCATCGCTTACGCTCGCGCAGCAGACCGTCAATGACGCGAGCATCAGCGGCAAGGTCACCGATGGCTCCGGCGGAGTTATTGCCGGAGCGGTCGTGAGCGCGCGACACCTGCAGACCAGCGTCACGAGCACCACCGTGACCGATGACAGTGGTCACTTCCGTTTTCCGTCGCTTCGCATCGGCCCCTACGAGCTGACCGTGACCCACCCTGGCTTCATACGCGCAATGCGACCATTGACCCTCACGGCGGGCAGTGCGTTCGCACTCCCGATCGCCCTCGGAGTCGAGGGGCTGGCCACCGACCTGACGGTCACGGCCGACGCCGCGGTCCTCGAGTCGGCGCGCAGCCAGGTCGCGGTCACGGTTCCCGAGGCGGAACTGCGTCAATTGCCGCTCAACGGCCGCAACCTCCTGGACGTCGCGCTGCTGGCCCCGTCTGTCGCGCCGCCCAACATCAACAGCACGCAACTGTTCGCCGAGACGTCCGCGGTCCCGGGAGTCGGCTTGTCGGTCGGCAGCCAGCGCAACTTCTCCAACAGCGTCGTCGTCGACGGACTCTCGGCCAACGACGATGCGGCCGGGTTGAGTGGCATGACCTACGGCGTCGATGCGATCGAAGAGATCCAGGTCGTCACGTCAGGCGCGCAGGCGGAACTCGGACGCGCGCTGGGCGGGCATGTCAACGTCGTGACGCGGAGTGGCACCAACACCGTGCAGGGGACCGCGTACGGATACCTGCGGGATCAGCGCTTCAACGCCGCCAATGCGCTGTCGGGCACGACGTTGCCGATGTCGCAGGTGCAATACGGTGGCAGCGTGGGTGGACCGGTCGTGCGCAACCGCACGTTCTTCTTTGCCAACGCCGAGCGCAGGGACCTGGAGCAGTCGGCGCTCACGACCATCTCGCCCGCGACTGCCGACATCATCAATGCGCGCATGAAGGCCACCGGGTACCCTGGCTCGCCCGTCACCACGGGACTGTACGAGGCGCCAGTGGAGACGGTCACGGCTCTCGGAAAGGTCGACCACGCCGTCAGCGGACGCCATCAGGTCGGCGCACGCTACAGCCTCTACGACGTCGCGGCCGCGAACGCGCGTGGCGCAGGGGGGCTCGCGGCGCCGTCCGCATCGACGGGGCTGGACGACCGCGATCAGGCCGTCGCGCTGTCGAGCCTGCTGACGCTCGGCGGCCGTACGGTGAACGAAACGAGGGCGCAGTTCACCCACAGCCACCTGCGGGCCCTGCCCTCCGACCAGGTGGGGCCAGCCGTCAGCATCGCCGGCATCGCGACGTTCGGCACGCTGTCGTCCAGCCCGCAGGAACGCTCGAATCGCATGGTCGAACTGGTCGACAACGTTTCGCACCAGCGCGGCGCGCATGCGTTGCGTGCCGGCATCGACGTCGTGCACAACGCGGACCGGATCGTGTTCCCTCGTGCACGCCAGGGCAGCTACGTCTTCGCCTCCCTGCCCGCCTTCCTCGCAGGCACGTACAACAACGGCGGGTTCACGCAGACGTTTGGCGCGACCGATGTCGAGCAGACCAGCACGAACCTCGCCGTGTACGCCCAGGACGCCTGGAACGCCTCATCGTCGGTGACGTTCAACCTGGGGGTCCGGTACGACCTGCAGTGGCTCGAGACGGTGAAGACCGATGGCGACAACCTCTCGCCCCGTGTAGGCATCGCCTGGACGCCGTTCGCAGCACGGTCCCTCGTGGTCCGTGGCCATGCGGGGCTGTTCGTCGATCGTGTTCCCCTGCGTTCGCTCGCCAACGCACTGCTCTCCGCCGGGAACACCACCGACCTGTCGAACCTTCGCCAGATCACTGTGAGCTTGTCACCCGGACAGGCCGAGGCGCCGATCTTCCCTGGCGTCCTGCGCGCACTCGTGCCCTCGGTGACACTGGCCTCCCTGACGACGATGCAGGGTGATCTCGATCAGGCGTACTCGCGCCAGGCCGCGGTGGAGGTCGAGCAGCAGATCGGGCGGCTCTCGACAGTCAGCCTCGGATACTCGTACCTCGCTGGCAAGGGCCTGCTGATGGCCATCAACCAGAACGTCCCGTCGTGCGTCCCCGCGGGGAGCAACAACGCGTGCCGGCCCATTGCCGCGTACGGCAACGACAGCCGGTACTCGTCTGCGGGCAGGTCGACGTACCACGCGCTGATCGTCACGCTTGGCAGGCGACCGTCGGAGCGCGGCTACTATCGGGCCAGTTACACATTGTCGAAAGCCATGAACGACGTCGGCGAGTTCTTCTTCAGTGGTCCGATCGACCCGTTCGACATCTCGAAGGACTGGAGCCGGGCCGACAGCGACCGTCGCCACCTGCTGGTGCTCTCCGGCGGCGTGACCACGCCGATGCAGCCGGCCGACTCGTTCTGGCAGGCGATCACCCACGGCTTCCAGTTGAGTTGGATGCTGCAGGCCTACTCGCCTGCCCCCTTCAATATCACGTCCGGGGCGACGACGCTGCAGGGCACGACGGGACGTCCGATCGTCGACGGGGCGTTCATCGCGCGAAACGCCGGTGAGGGGGACGAGTTCTTCAGCCTGGCCTTGCGGGTCAGCCGGACCTTCCCGCTGAAGGGTTCGATGCGGCTCGAAGCTGCCGTCGAAGCCTTCAACGTCACCAACGCCGTCAACGAGACGGCGCGCAACGCTACCTTCGGCAGCAATACCTATCCGACCAACCCGTCGGCCACGTTCAACCAGGTCACCGCCGTGGGAGACCCACGCAGCGCGCAGTTCGCCCTGCGACTGCGCTTCTGATCGCGCCTCCCGGTGCGACGATGTGCCGACCTGACTTGTCCGCCGTAGCCTTGGCGAAGGCGGAAGGTCGGCACCTACGAGACAGGATCGTCGGTCGTTTCGCCGCGCAGGAGCGGCTGACGAACGTACGTGGTGGCCACGGACGTGACCGGTTCATCGGCCGCCACCGACGTGCGTGTCGCGATCACGCGCACGTACGCGAGGTAATCGCCCGCGTCGGCGCCGACCGCATCGATCTCCACACTGTTGTCTGGCGCAACCGCGCGTTGCCAGTCCACCCATCGCTGCGTGCCGTCCGGCATGGTGTCGGCGACGGTCACGTCGACGAGTCCGGTCCGCTGCCAATGCGAGCGCCACCATGGCGGCGAGTGCAGGCAATGCAGATCGGGCGTCCACCACCCGTGCAGGTGGCCGGGGACGTTGCCGTCGATCTCTCGCGCGAGGCCGGCACCCGCGATACCGAGAAGGCCGCCCGGCTGGAGGTAGCGCGCGAGGCTGCCCAGGAAGAAGTCATCGGTGCCGTAGTACGGGAACGAGTCGATCGAGACAATGGCGTCGAAGAAGCCCTGCGCAAAGGGCAGCGATCGCGCATCAGCGTGCAAGGGGAAGACACCCTCGGTTGCGCGGGCATCCTGTATGCGACGAAGGTTCTCGTCCCGGTTGAACCATGCGTCGACTGCCCACACCTGCACGCCGTACTCGCGGTGGAGGAATATCGATGACAGCGCGCGGCCGCATCCAAGATCCAGCACCCGCATGCCCGGGCGCAGTGACAAGGATTCGCAGAGCCATTCGGTCAACCACAGGGGATGCGCACCGCCACTGACACCGGCACGAATCCATGCGGGCCCATACGTCGAAGCGCGGGGAAACCGCGCGCATGCAAGGAGGTCGTTCAAGGGCGAGTGATCCTCATCCATGCAAGTCATCGTGACAGGAGATCCACCACCGACACGACACGGCCGGTTGCCGACGACTCAATCGCCGCGGTGACGATCGACATCACCAGCATCGCTTCGGCAACCGAGACAGGGGGTCGACTCCCGTGCACGAGGGCATCGCGCATCGCGGTGTAGAAGTGACCATAGTTGCCAGCCGGCACCGGCACGGGTACGGCATCAGCGCCGTCGCGGACGATCAGCAGTGGGTCGGCATCCTGCCCCCAGCCGGCATGCCCCGGACGGTCGCCGGCGATCAGCCGTTGCTCCTGCTGGTCGCCGCCAACCTTGACGAGACTGCCCGCGGTGCCGCGCACGACGAACCGCGGCGGCTCGTCTGCCGCCAGCAGGGTCGACGCGAGGACGACCTGTCGCGTCGGATAATCGAGCCTCACCTGGAACCAGTCGTCGGTCCCGCCGCCGGGACGTAGCGCGCGTAGTGTCGCCTGCACGCCGTCGGGCGCGCCGAACAGTTCGACAGCCTGGTCGACCAGGTGCGGGCCGAGGTCATACCAGAGGCCGGCTCCCGGCCCTGGACGCTCGCGCCACCGATCACGCACGTGAGGCCGCCACCGCGCCATCTCGGATCGGTACTCGACCACGTCCCCGATGGTGCCGGCGTGCAGCGCATCCCTGATGCCGAGGAAATCGCTGTCCCAGCGCCGATTCTGGAAGACCGACAGCGCCTGGCGGGTCGCCTCGGCCGTGGCGGCCAGCACTCGCGCCTGGTCAAGGGTGACCGTGAATGGCTTGTCCACGACCACGTGCCGGCCGGCACGGAGCGCGGCCTCGGCGAGGGACGCGTGCGTGTCGTTGGGCGTCGCGACCACGACCAGCGACACCTCGTCATCCTCGATCGCGTCTCGGGGGGATGCCGTGACGCGCACATCGGGGTAGGCGGCGCTGATGCTCGAGGCCTGGCTCGACGCCACCACCCGGAGGCGGAGCCCCGGCGTGGTGGAGATGAACGGCGCATGGAAGATGCGGCCGGCGAACCCGAAACCGAGCAACGCGACACCTATTGGCTCCGGCGTCATTTCTTGCGAGCGGCGCGTGTGACGACGACCTCGGGTGCGCCCGCGCGTGTCGCGCGCGGGCCAGCCACTGGGTCGACCGGCGCGCCGGCGCGCGCGCCATCCGGCGGACTGCTGGCGCTCAGCCGACGCGCGAAGGGGCGAATCGCTTCGGCGCCGCGTCCAAACGCGTCCAGGTCCGCCCCTGTTCGTGCCGGCAGGCTCCGGGGCATACCGCGAGCGGCGGTCACGCCGAGGGCCTCGCACGCGCGGGCGAAGAACTGCTGGCGTTCGGCCAGCCCGTTGAACCCGCCGTTGATGCGCCGCGTGATCTGCCTGAAGGAGTCGGCGCTGCCCTGGTCGGCGAGTTCGTTGAGCCCATTGCGCGACCAGAACAGCGCTGCGACGCGGAACGCGACCGCAGGGTCAGCCGCCTTCGGTGGATCGGCGACGAGATCGACCCCGAGCAGGTCGCCGTAGCGCCGGTAGTTGGCCCGGCCGGTCACCTGGATCGGGCCTCGGCCCTTGAACCGCCTGCCGTCACCGGCCTCGGTGTTGCCGAGGCGAGCCGCCAGCGTGCTCTGTGGCTCGTAGCGAACCTGCGCCGGCGTCGGTCCCCAGAGTTCCTCCATGAAGCGGAATTGTCCCGACTCGTGGGCCAGTTGCGCGAGGAAGGCGGCACTACGCGCGGGTGTCGCGATCGAGAACTCGTCGACCGCGCGCTGGAGAAACGGAAAAAATGCGGTCGCGCGCGCCGCGGTCAAGGCCGGCATGATCCGCCGCAGTTGCTCGATCGTGAACATCAGTCATCTCCGGACGTCCACAGGCGCCCATTCCCGTGACGGCCGACACGGCCGTCGTTCAACTCGCGATGACCACGACTTCGGCGCTGTCGCCGTCTCCCACCGTGATCGAGACGGCGCGCGTGACGTGCGTCAGCACCGCGGTCGACGCGGCCAGATCCAGCAGGAAGCGGCCAATGCTGCGAACATGATGCGCCTGCGCCCAGAACTCCTCCATGCCTTCGAATGCTCGCGCTACGACACCGCGCTCGGGGACGGCACTCACCGTGTCGTTGTGGAAGCGCCGTGCGGCATTGAGGAAGTCGTGGCACTGCTGAAGCGTACGCGGGTTCAGGTCGATCAGGCCGCAGAAGATGCGGCCGTCGTGCGGCCGGGTGAGCGTGATCTCGTAGAGCCGCTCCATGGCGGCCAGCTCGCCGAATCCGTGCTGCTCGAGGTGCGTCCGCGCGGCGGGCGCGAAATCACGTCCGGATCGGCGCGCATGATCGGGGTCCGACAGGTAGTGCGCCCACAGGGGTCCATAGAGGGCTCGACGCTCACCGACGGAGCGGCGCCCTCGCTGGTCCATCCACGGCATCGCCGCGCCCAGCGCAGGCCCCAACGCGCTCGCGTCCGCGCCTGCGACCAGGGGCCGCATGATGGAGAACGCCTGGTGCGGAAACGTGACCTGCGCCACCAGCGAGCACTTCTTCTTGACCACTCCGCCGAGCCGCTCCTGCCACTCGGTCAGGTCACCCGACGATGTCGCGCCCCACAACACTGCGAGGTCGAGCCACGCGGCCAGGGTGTCGCGATCCAGCTTCTTCGCTGGCTCGAACCAGCTCAGGGCGAGCCCGGTATCGAACTCGGAGACGAGGGGTTCGGCGCCCACCGCATAGCCCGGCATCGAGACGGCCAGGTCGGCGCTCCACTGGTCCCGGCTGTCGCCTTCGTGCCGGTACCCTCGCGTCCCGAGATAGGCACGCTGGACGGCGTCGGTGCTGGTGCGTCGCTCGACCATGGTCAACGACTTGCGATCGGTGCCCCCCAGGGCCAGCCACTTGCCGATGGACAGCGAGAATCCCCAGCTCTGTTCGCTCCGCACCGTCTTCTGGTAGAGGTAGTGCTCGAGGGCCACACCCGCGGTGTTCCGCGCGGCATCCTGGAGCAAGGGACCGATGCGGCCGCGCACGAGATCGCCGTGATGCGTCGTGAGGCCGGCCTCGTCCAGCAGGCACTGCGCAATCGTGACGTCCTGGCGCATCCGCCGGTACTCGTAGCCGAACGCCAGCGCGATCTTCGCGGTTGCCACCGCGCGGACCGCGTCCTTGACGGCTTGCCTGGCCGCCGCGATACGTTCGGCAATCCGCTTCAGGACGTCGGTCGTCCGCGACAACCCGAACCTGTCGATCAGGAACTCGACGACCTTCCGCTCGGCGGCGGACAGTTGCTCGAGCGAGCCTTTGGCGATCGCCGCCTCGACAACGGCGAGGGGTTGTCCCACCACCCCCTCGAGCGCCGCCATCAGGACGGTCTCCGCCAGTTCGCCGTCGGCAAACGCCACCGTCAGGCCCAGGTCGATCCCGACGGCCGCAGCGCGCGTGCGCGCCTTCTGGAGGCCGACGCGCCAGCGCGTAGCCTCGGGCCGTGAAAACACGAGCAGGAACTCGTCGGTCACGCTGACCGTGGCCTTCAACGAGGCGGCGGCGCCGACCTTGACGAGGACGGACACGCCGGCGCCAGCGAGGCGCGACAGCGGGCCGATCCCTCCGGTGAACACGTCGGACCACGACAGCTCGACGGCCACCGACAGCCTGCCGACCACCTGCTGCGACAGCGCCTCGCCGCGCGGCAGCGCGAGCACGTCATCCAGCTTCAGGGAGGTGCGCAGCGCCTTGATGTCGGCAAGCGCCGCCTGCCTGACCGTCTCGGCACAGGTGTGGAGGCGATAGTGCGCGAGTACCAGCGCGAAACGGGAGTCGATGTCGAAGCCAAGGCGCTCGAGGGTCTCACCGGCGACGCGAGCCTTGATCCCGGCCGATGCCCTGTACTTCAGGAAGGCCTTGCCCGGGCGCAGCTCGACCTGCGGAGGAAGTTTGTCCACCGGCGCAGCGTCGCGCGGCAGCCCGACGATGCCGTCCTCGTCGATGTCGTCGCTGGAGTTGAAGGCAAAGAGGCCCAGCGCGCCCTGGACGTTCACCGACAGCACGTCGCCGGCAAACGTCTGCCCCGCGTCCAGCGTGACTTCACCCAGGGCGGGGCCCACCGACGGATCGCACACCGTCTTGTCCGAGAGCAGTACTCTCAGGTTCTCGGCATCGGTCAGCTTGAGTTCCGTTGGCATGCGGGAAACCTCCGGCCGGCAACGCGCGGGACCAACCCACACGTACGATCGTGGCCGTGTTCCTGAAGAACGCCAGGAGCCTTCGAATCGCACACTCGCGACGCAACGGACCCGGTGGCGGGATGGAGGATCACCCCGCGCCTCGCGTTGTTCAACGCTCAGGCGCGCAGCAACTCGAACGACCCGATGGCCGCGATATCCTGCTCGTCGAGGATGCGGCGCACGGCGAACTGGCTGGTGCTGCTTCCCGTCAGGTGGTTCACGAGGACTTCACCGAACAGGTGCGGAACGGCCGATCGGTAGAGGTCCATGTCGGCATCGATCGCGACACGATCGCCGGGCCGCGACGCGTACGACAGCTGCAGGTTGCCCTTCGGGAACGTCGTCTGCTTGTAGCTGCCCTCCTTGAATCTGTGCAGTGCCGCCGGCGCCGATTGAAACGCCCGGTCCGCGGCGACGTCGGTGATGATCGACCGATCCGCCTCGAGGTAGATGCGATCCGGGAACACGTGGGTCACGGTGACGTGTCGGCCCTCGAGCATCGATCGTCCCGACGGCCGCGTGGCCTGGAGGCGCGCCAGAATGTTGAGCAGGGCGAAGGCCTGCACGCCACTGACGCCCTCGTACATCGTGCGGGTGATCACGTCACAACACGGCCCGAGTGCCTCGTAGACCGGAAACACCGGGATGGTCAGTTCGCACAGCAGGGCGGACACGTCGGCCGCGACATCGGCAGATGCCTCGATGATCGGCGCGAACGCAGCGAACGGCCCGGCCACCTGCGACATGCGATCACGCGCGACTCCGAGGGCGTCGGTCAACCGCACCGGTGCCGTGTCCAGCCGCGCCTGCAGTGCCCGCGCATCGGAGGGCCGGCTCTCGGCGAGATCGTTGAGGAGCGTGTTGACCTCGCCAAAAGCACGCGCGACATCGTCGGCAATCTCCTGCATGTGCGCCTGCTGATCGACCGTGATGCTGCGACGCTGCACCACGACGGTGAGGAGGTCCGTGTATCGCTTCCACTGTAGCTTCTCGAAGTCCCACAGCTTGACGTTGACCTCGCGCAATCCCTGCACGGCGCTCGGGAACACGGCCGCGGCCACCAACTGGGCCGCCTCGTCCAGCTCGACGAGCAGATCACCGAACGATTCGCGAACGAAATGCTGCCTGGCCACCGCCTCGCCGATGGTGGCGAGCGCGGACGCGAGCCGCGCGGTCTCTCCCTGCAGGCGCACCTGCATGTCCACGACGTCGAGGCCGGTCTGTTCAATCAGGACGAACGATCGCGTGATCGCGTCGGACGCGGTGCGGGCGCGCTCGGTAGCCTCCCGCAGTTGCTGCAATATCTTCGCAGGCAGACGCGAGGCGTCGGCGGGCGTCGTGTTCACGCGTTCCCTGAACGACGAGAGTTGGCCATTGAAACGACCGAGAGCCGCGAAGACGCGATGGGCAAAGGTGGCCATGGCTGGAGATGCTGCCACAACCAGGACAATGGCGCACTCCGCCACCAGATACCCCTAGACAGGTCCCGGTAAATCTGGAATAACAGGTCGCGACACGCCGTGTCCTGGCCGACTACCGCACCCCGTCCGACACCGACTCGTGGCCGCACCTACGATTCGGGCCACAGCACCTTCCGCCTCGACTGTGGCTGGCGCAGTGAGTTGCGCCACCCAGGCCGGACCGCACCCGGGTTCGCGCGGGGTCGGCGCCTCCTGGGTGGCCCACGGCCCGCATGACGAGTCCGGTCGAACCGGGCTTCCGCCCCCTGCACGTCGAACAGACTCCCGCGACACCGACGCGTGCGGCATGGCCATGGATGCTGGCCGGCGCGGCGATGGTCGTGTTCCGCACGCTGCCGTACGCGTGGTGGGGTACGTTGGCCTTCGATGCCGATCAGGCGGTCCTTGGCCTGATGGCAAAGCACATCGCGGAATTCCGGGCCTTGCCCGTCTATCAGTACGCGGTCTCCTACGTGCTGATCCTGTCGGCCTACGTCATCGCCCCGTTCATGTGGCTGCTCGGACCAACGCCGCTGGCGCTGAAGCTGCCATTGGTGCTCATGAACACCGCGGTCGGCCTCTGGCTCATCGTACTCATGATGCGAACCGGCCTTCGCCCGGGCGTGGCGGTGCTCCTCGCACTGCCGGTGCTGATGACATCAGGCGTCACCAATGCCGGGCTCATGGACGCCCTCGGCATGACGGTGGAGCCCGCGTTGTTCGTGGTCGCGCTGTGGTCGTTGCGACGCATGCCCCTGGCCTTCGGCATCGTCGCGACGGTTGGGTTCCAGGTGCGGGAGTTCGTCGCCTACGCGGTGGCCGCCATCGTGTTGCTCGACGTCTGCACCGGGATGTTCGCATCGCGGGACGGTTGGCGCGATTGGTCGATGAGCGCCCTGGCCGCCGTGGGAACGAGGGGACTCATCGCGGCAGTGGCGCGCTTCGCGTCGGTCCGCGGCCCCGACACGTGGACCACAGCGTCGGGCGACAACCTCGCCACCCTGGCTGGTGCGTTCTGCTTTGCGCCCGCGCAAGCGGTGAGCAACGTGATGGCCCTGGGCGAGTGGTACCTCGGGCTGGCATGGGGAGCGACACGGACTCCACTCGCCGACGCAGCTGTGCACACACGCGTCGCACAGGGCCTCGACGGCGCATGGCCAGTGTTGGCCACGGTCCTGCTCCTCGCTGTCCTGCGAGTGGCCTGGCGCTGGCGTGCGGTGTGGGCGCACAGGCAGGCATCGTCGGTGCAGTTGGGCGCCTTCCTGGTGCTGGTGGGCGTACAGTCGGTGGCGGTGTATGCCGTGAGCCGCTGCGGTCCCTTGGCGGTCCTGACGATCCGGTATGCCCTGCTCGGGATGTTCCTGCCCACCGGCCTGGCGCTGCTGACGTGGTCGGTCGAACAACGCGCCAGCATCCGCCACCTGCTTGGCGCAAGTTTCGTTGCCCTCGCGGCACTCAACGCCTGGCCACATGCGCAGTTGTGGCACGAACAGCTGACGCGGCCATCGCTGACCAACCGCGCACAGCTTGGCGCGGCGCTCGAGGCCCGCGGCATACACTACGCTCGCAGCGACTACTGGACCGCGTATTACGTCGCGTTCATGACCCGCGAGCGCGTCGTGATGGGCTCTGATACGCTGTCGCGCATCGACGTGTACGAGCGGCTCCTCGCCCGACATGAACACGAGGTCGTGCGCATCACCACCGATCGGTGTGACGGCATGCCGGCCATCGTTCCAGGCTATTACGTCTGCCCCATGGTCGCCCCGTGAACGACGCCAACCGAACTCCGCGCGCGCGTTCATCGCACTCGACGCTCGGCGTCTACGTGGCCATCGCTCGTCCGTCCTCGACGCGCCACGCGATCGCCACCACCCCCTGAAGCGATCCCGGCCCGTGCAGTTGGACCACGACGGCAGGTAAGCTGGAAGGCCGATGAGCACGCTCTCGCGGCGATCGGCGTGGCCCGGCGTTGGTGGCGTCACCGGCGTGCTCGTCATCAGCGCCGTCTTCCTGCGGGTGCTGCACATCCACAACGCTGCGACGGTATCGACGACGTTCCTGTTGGTCGTGCTGCTCGTGGCCGCCTCCTCGACGCTCGTGGCAGCGGTCACGACATCGCTCGTCGCCGTACTGTGTTTCAACTTCTTCTTCCTGCCGCCGGTGCGGACCTTCAGCGTCGCCGATCCGCAGAACTGGGTGGCGTTGATCGCGTTCCTGGTCGTGAGCGTGGTCGGCAGCAACCTGTCGTCGCGAGTCCGCAGCCGCGCCGAAGAAGCCTCCGCACGGCGTGCCGAACTCGCGCGACTGTATGACCTGAGCCGCGACGTCCTGCTGGTCGGGGACGCCGTCAAAGGACGCACGGCACTCGCGCACGCGGTCGCCCGTCGATTCGACCTCTCCTTCGTCGCCATCGCGGTCCCTGCCGCCCCCGGCGACTGGGAGGTCGCCCAGGGTGGGACGACGCTCCTTCCCCTCCCGCCCGAGAGCCTGTCGGCGTCGCTGGACGAGGCACGCCGGCGCGTCGAGTTCGACGCGCAAGCGCGCACTTACGCTGGCCACCGGGTCATCGATATCCAGCAGCAGGCCGTTGCCCTCGTCCCCCTCCGCGTCGGCACACGCCCGATCGGCCTGCTCGCAACCCTCGACAATGTCGTCGACGCGGGGACACTCGATGCGATTGGCGGCCTCGTGGCCATGGCGCTGGAGCGATTACACATGCTCGAAGAACGCCGGGAAGCGGCGCTGCTGCGGCAGAGCGAGGAATTGAAGACGACGCTGCTCGCCTCGCTCGGACACGATCTCCGCACGCCGCTGACCGCGATCCGGATCGGCGTGGAAAACCTGAAGACCGCGCACCTGCCTGACGAGGAGCGGAACGCGCAGGCCGCGCTGGTCCTGGCGGAAGCGGCACAACTCGACCGCCTTTTCCAGAACCTGCTCGACATGGCCAGGCTCGAGGCCGGCGCTGTCGCCGCGCAGGCTCGCCGGACGCACCCTTCCGAAATCATCGAAGCCGCCCGCGCGCAGGTGGCCGACGTGCTCGCCACGCACATCATCCGCGAGGACCTCCAGGTGGACGACCCGTCCTACGTCGATCCCCGTCTCACCGCGACGGCGCTGGCTCGACTGCTGGAGAACGCGGCGCAGCATGCGCCGGCAGGGTCGACGATCGATCTCATGACTCGTCGCGAAGAGGGCGCGCTCCTCGTGCTCGTTCGCGACCACGGACCTGGCATACCCGTGCGCGATCTACCGCACCTGTTCGAACGCTTCTACCGGGGGACCGGCGGGGCCCGCAGACCAGCCGGCACCGGCATGGGACTGTGGATTGCCCGTGGGCTATTGGCAGCGGCGGGTGCGCACGTCTGGGGTGAAAATGCCCCTGACGGAGGCGCGCTCTTCACGATTCGCCTCCCGGATCAGGCGGCGTCGGTGGACGCGGTGCCACGTCATGACTGACCGACCACGGATCCTGCTGGTGGACGACGAGGTGGCCTTGCAGCGGGCGGTCGCGACGCTGCTCCGTTCACGCGGCTATGACGTCGTGGTTGCATCCAGCGGACACGACGCGCTGCAGCAGGCCGAACTCGTTCCGCCAGACCTCGTGGTGCTGGATCTCGGGCTTCCCGACCTCGACGGCCTGGAGGTCTGCCGCCGCCTGCGCGGGCAGGGGCCCGCACCGATCATCGTGCTCTCGGCCCGCACCGACGAGGGCGACAAGGTGGCCGCCCTCGACCTCGGCGCCGACGACTATGTGACCAAGCCATTCGGACCCGAGGAACTGCTGGCGCGCATCCGGGCTGCCTTGCGACGCCTGGCCGACCAGACCGCAGCGCGCGCCGGGACGTTCCAGGCCGGCGGGCTGGTGATCGACTTCGACCGGAACCGCGTCGTCCGCGACGAGGTCGAGATTCGCCTCACGCCGAAGGAATTCGAGCTACTGACGCTGCTCGCGCGCAATCACGACCGCGTGCTCACGCACCGGGCGATCCTCAAGGCCATCTGGGGCGCGAACGCCGTTGAACAACCCGAACACCTCTGGACCCTGATGTCACAGTTGCGCAAGAAGGTCGAGCCGGACCCGTCGCAGCCGCGGTACCTGCGCAGCGAGCCCTGGGTCGGCTATCGCTTCAGCACGACCGAGATGCCCTGACGCTCCGCCGCGACCCAACGATCGCAGCAGCGCGCAAAAGGACGGGCCCGACGTCGCCGTCGCGACCGCGGCATGGGTCTCAGACCGTCTGCGGCGACTCCACCAGCTGCTTCATGTACGCCAGGGCCATGGCGTTGGCGCGGTCGATGTCGTCGATGCCGCCCAGTCGATGGTCCTTCACACAAGGCAGGCAATACTCCGACACCAGGTACCCGTCGTAACCGGCACGCTGCAGTTCCGCGAGGAAGGGCGCGTAGTTGACCGGGCCGCCAAACGACGGGCATGGCCCCTGTTCGACACCCTCCTCGCCGTCGACGAAGTTCCAGGCGCCATAGTGGGTCAGCAGGACGTGCGCCCCGCACACGCGGGCCGCCTCCTTGACGTAGGCGTCACTCTGGCGCTCCTTGAAGAGCGGCGCGTCGAGACACAGCCCCACGTTCGAACGGTCGAGCTCGCGCATCATCGCCAGCGTGTCCTCGTACCCGGGACGCAGCACCGGCGCGTGATTCTGGAGCGCCAGCGTCAGGCCCCGCTGCGCGGCCAGGTCCGCCGTCTCCCGCAGGCCGTCCAGCGCCCGGTGCCAGCGCCGCAGGTCGGCGGGATACAGGCGCGCGTAGTAGTTCCCCTTCTCGTACGGCACGTACGAGGCGGTGTCGTCCTCGTCGTTCACGAGTCCGGGCCAGGCCGCGAAGACCTTCACCAGCGGCACACCAAGATCCACGGCAAGGTCGAGCACCAGCCGCATCATCGCGAGGTTGTTCTCGCGTTCTTCCATGATCGGGCTGGCGAAGTTGGACAGGCTCTCGATCGCGCAGAGTTCGATGCCCTCGGCGTCGGCCGCGGCACGAATCGCCTGGCGATCCGACCGGCCCAGGTCCAGCGGCGAGGCCACGGGTCGTTTGGTTTCGATGGCCAGGCCGTCGAATCCGAGCTGGCGCGCCTTGCGCACCTGATCGACGACGCTCAGCGCCGGCCCGTCATAGAACAGGCCTGCGTAGGACACGGTCAGCAACGCGAACTTCACGAATACCTCCAGTCGCCCGCGCGGGAGCCGCGCGTCAATCCCCGACACGATACCGCCAAACCCGTTGTCGCGGGCGCCACGCGCGTCGAGCAAGCTCGACGCCTACACTCTGAGGCACCGGCAGATCGCGTCGACCTGAAGGTCGACGCCTACGTTCGGGGTCATTCCAGGTCGTAGCTGTCGACCTTCGGTCGACAGGAAGCGTCAGCGTTCGAGCAAGCTCGACGCCTACGCCAGAGGAAGCGAATCGGGAATCGGGAATCGACGATCGGGAATCGGCGACGGTAGCGCCGGCGCCTACTCCACCCGTAACGACTCGAGCGGGTCGTACCGGGTCGCGCGCCAGGCCGGAATCAGACACGCACCCATCGCCGCAGCAGCGATGGTCAGCGCGGTCACGGCGAGTACCGTCGGATCGGACGCGTTGACGCCGTACAGCTCGCTTGCCAGCAACCGCGCCGCGGCAACGGCACCGAGCGTGCCCAGCACCAGGCCGAGAGCCAGTTGGCTCACGCCGCCCGCGAGCACCTGCCGCACCACGGCCATGGGGACCGCACCCAGGGCGAGCCGAATGCCGATCTCCCGCCGGCGTGTCGCCACACCGTAGGCCATCACTCCGTAGATCCCGACACAGGCCAGCAGCAGCGCCGCGGCGGCAAACGCCGAAACGAGGCCGAGGACCACCTTGCGCTGCGTGAGCGATCCCGCCCGCGTGACGTCGAGCGAACGTGGATTGGCCAGTGCGACGCCCGGATCGATGGCGGCCAGTTCGCGCCTGACGCTGCCGACGAGCGACAGTGGTTCGCCCGTGGTCCTCACCGCGAACGACATGCGGCCCGAGTTGAACACGTACGGTACCCAGCAGAACGGCTTGCGCTCGCCATCGAGCTTGCGGTCGACGATGTCGGCGACGACGCCGACGATGCGCCACTCGGCGGCCTGGATGCGAAGCACCTGCCCCACGGCATCTCCCGTCGGGAAGAAGCGACGCGCCGTCGTCTCGCTGATGACGGCCACACGTGCGCCACTGCCGACCGTATCGTCGCTGCTGATCACGCGTCCGGCACGTACGCGCGCGCCAAGGGCCTCGAGGTACCCCGCTGACACGAAGTCCATGCGGCCGAGCGTGAGGCCCTCGTCTCCACCGGTCCCGGGGCGCTGGAAGTACTCGCCCGAGCCGCCGCCACTGAAGGGAATCGCCTGGCCAGACCCGGCCTGCTCGATGCCAGGCAGTGCGCGCAATCGCTCGACCATCCTCGTCGCGAACCCGACCCGTTTCTCCGGCGCGTCGTACGACGCCTTCGGCAAGGCGACGTCGAAGGCGAGGACCCGTTCGGCGTCGAAGCCCGGATCGACGTGTGTGGTGTTGGCAAGGCTGCGCAGCAAGAGGCCGGCCGCGGCGACCAGCACCATCGTGAGCGCCACCTGAGCGACGACGAGCATCGCCTGCGTACGATGCTGACCCGCGGCCGTCGTGCGGCGGCCGCCGTTGTTGATCGCGAGGCTCAACTCGGGGCGCCGGGCGCGCATCGCCGGGACCAGGCCGAAGAGCAGACCGGTCACGAAAGTGACGGCCGCCGAAGCCGCGAGCACACGCAGGTTGAGTTGTGGCGTGAGCGCGATGGGTAACGACCCGGCGGCCACCGAACGGAGTCCGCGCACGCCGCCTGCGGCCAGGACCATGCCGAAGCCACCGCCTAGCAGCGCGAGCACGACGCTCTCGGTGAGCAACTGCCGTGCGAGCCTGGCGCCGCCGGCACCGAGCGCGGCCCGCGTCGCCATTTCCTGCTCGCGCTGCCGGCCACGCGCCAGAACGAGGTTGGCGACGTTGGCGCAGGCGATCAACAGCAGCAGCGACACCGCGCCGAGCAGGAGCAGCATCGGCGTTCTCGTCACCACGCCCAGCGCTTCGGTCACGGGCTGGGCGCGGACACTCCAGGCGCGCTTGAAGGTCGGATAGTCGGTGTCCAGGCGCTTCTTGATCGCCTTCAGTTCGGCGTCCGCGGCCGCAAATGTGCCCCGCGGCGACAGCCGTCCGAACACGGCGGCCCAGTGCGGCGAGCGCGCCGCGCGCGGCGTCCCCGGCGTGAGCACCGCCGGGACGAAGAACGTATCGGTCGGGAAGATCCACGCGCCCCGAGGCAGGACACCGATCACCGTCCGTGGCACATCGTCCAGCACGAGGCGCTGGCCGAGGATGGCGCCGTCGCCACCGAGCCGGGTGCGCCAGAAGTCCTCGGTGATCATCACGACGTCGGTGGGTCCGCCGGGCCGGTCCTCTTGCGGCAGGAAGCCGCGACCGATCACCGCCGGCACACCCAGGACCTGCAGGAACTCGTGCGACACCTCCATGCCCGTCAACTGCTCGGTCACTCCGCGGCCGCTCAGGTTCTGGGCCACCGGACTCGTGAGCACGATGGCCTCGAACTGCGTCTGGTGTGTGCGCCAGTCGAGGAATGCCCCGCCCGAGGCGCTGTTGGTGCCTCCGTCCGGGCGTGTCTCCCAGATCAGCGCCAGCCGCTCCGGCTCGGGCAGCGGTACCGGCCGGAGGAGCACCGCGTCGAGCAGGCTGTAGATCGCGGTGTTGGCGCCGATGCTGAGTCCCAGCGTGCAGATCGCCGCCGCGGCAAACCCCGGGCTGCGCAGCAGCAGGCGCGTGCCTAAGCGCAGGTCCTGCACGCATTCGTCGGCCAGGCGGCGCCAGCGACTCCGCTGCTCGGCGCGCTCGTCGATCGGCCCACACACGGCGTCGTGGGCCGAAGCGTCGCCGAACTCGCGTGACGCCTGCGCTCGCGCCTCAGCCTCTCCCAGGCCCTCGCGGCGCAAGGTCTCGATGCGCATCTCGAGGTGAAAGGCCATCTCGTCGGCGATGTCGCCGTGAATCTCGCCGGCCGTCCGTGACGTGAACCGGAAGAGGCGTTTGGTTCCGCGGGGGCGCATGGTGATACCTCAGGCAGGCTCAATCACACGTGACATGGCGGCGGCGTACCGCTGCCACGTCACGACTTCGTCGCGCAGCTGGCGACGGCCGGTGGTGGTGAGGCTGTAGTACTTGGCGCGGCGGTTGTTCTCCGAGACTCCCCACTCGGACTCCACCCAGCCGCGAGCCTCGAGGCGATGCAACGCCTGGTAGAGGGCGGCGTCTTCCATCGAGATGACGGCGTCGGTGCGCTCGCGAATCCACCGCGAGACCGCGTAGCCATGGACCGGGCCCTGCTGCAGCGCGCGCAGCACCAGCAGGTCGACCGTGCCCTGGATCAGGGAAAGTGAGGTGTGTGACATCGGCTCGCCCCTTTCGACGGACGCAGGCGACGCAATGTTCCACTAAGCATGTGAGGGGAAGCAACCCGGGCCTTGGGCCCACACGTAGCCGTCGACCTTCAGGTCGACGGTCGAGACGGGATTCGGGATTCGGGATTCGTCGATGGCCGATCCCGCTGCGTTCAGCGTTCGGGTTCCTCAAGGCGGCCCGCGGCGTTCGGCGTTCGGCGTTCGGCGTTTTGTCTAAGCCATCTCATCCGTTGGTCCGGTCTGGCAGCCGCGTTCGTTGTTCAAGACATGATCGCCAGACTGCCGCCTTGGATGCCTGCGGATCCCCGCGACGGCAGCGCGAGTCGCACGCCGGTAGGGCCGGCTCCCCGCCCACGGCCCACCACGACACGGCCCCTGCATGTGGCCATCGCCGTACTCGCCACGCTGAGCCTCGCGTGTACTCGCGAACGGCCTGCGGAGTACCAGGCCGCAGCGGCAGCGCCACCCGCCCAGGCCGGCCTCGTGCGGCCGCTCGACGACGACAGCTCCGATCAGATCGTATCGTGGGTGGACGGCACCGTCGTGACCGACTGGCACTCGGAACAGGCCAGGCGCGACCGGGCGATCGCGGCATACCTGGCCGACGCCGATCCAGGACACGCGGCTGCCTATGGCTTCCGCGCCGGCCAGACTCCGCAACTCGCGTGGCGCTGGTTCCAGGACAACCCTGTCGGCTTCAACGGCGTGCCCTTCGTTCTCTTCAAGACGCTGCTGGACCTCGACCCCAATCACCAGAACCCGGAACTTCGCGCCATCGCGCGCATCTGGAAGCGGCAGGCGACAGTGCCGGTGGCCGGCGGAGGCACGAACAGCGAGTGGACGTTCGATCACATCGGCATCGCCGCCAATCCGTCCGATTACGTCGACGGCGTACTGCGGCCCGCTGCCGAGCGTCACGCGAACCTGCCATACGGCTTCGCGTTCGAGAACCCGCAGACGTTCACACCGCTGTCGCGTACGCAATCGGCGGTGCTCGACGGCAGCCTGCTCGCACGGCGTGTCTTCAAGAACACGGCGCTGCTCGTCGCCAAGATAACCACGACCGCGCACGAGGAGAACTGGGAACGGGACCGGCCCGGGTTCGGCAGCCCCGGGACCACCGATCGCGTGTCGCTGTCGTGTGCCGCATGCCACGTCGGTCGCGTGCTGGTGTCCGGGAAGATGCGGTACCTGCCCGGGATGCCCAACACCGAGATCGAGGCCCAGTACTACTCGAAATTGCTGATGCTGACGGCGGGCGCGCTCGTCCAGTCCGGCTTCGATCCCGCGTCCACGTCGCCGGTGAACCCGGCCAACATCAAGCCGCGAACGAGTGTGGTCAAGGCGCTCTACACGGAGATGATCGACAAGGCAAGGCATCGCCCCGAGTCGCTGTACGGGTCGTCGCCTGCCGACATCGCCCGCGGCAAGCAGCAGACGCTGGTCGTCGCCGACGCCTTCCCGAGCGTGATCCAGGACGTCATCGCCCTCGGCGTCAAGACGCACTTCATCTATCACGTCGTCGCGAAGAACAATGCCTACAAGCAGCGATTGCCCGACGTCTTCGAGGATCGGCCCGGCCAGATGGATGCCTTCGGCATCGCGTCCGGCCTCGTCGCGATTCACACGCGGCGTCGCGACAACAGCTTCATGGACTTCGTGCAGCGCGACAATCCGAAGAGCCCGTTCTTCACCGGCTTCTCGATTGCCAATGGACTGCCTGCCGATGTGGCCGGCATGACCGCGCCAGCGGCGGACGCACGGATGGCCTCCGACCGGACATTCGCCAGCCTGTCGGTGTGGGCGCCGCCCGTGCCTGCGCCGATCGACATCAAGAGCGTGACGTGGGCCACGCAGCGCTACCACGCCAATTGGGACGGCAACCAGGGCGCCTCGTCGCGGACGCTCGCATCCGGTGCCTCGGCCACCGGCGATCCACGCATGGTGAACGTTCGCATCCATGAACCGCTGAACCCGTTCATCGACAACCTGCCACCGCCGCCGTATCCGTTTGCGAGCGTCGATCTTGCCCGCGCCCGCGAAGGCAAGGCGATCTTCAGAGACACCTGCGCGACCTGCCACGCGCCACGCAACGAGCGCATCTACCCATGGCAGATGCTCGGCGTCGATCCGAATCGGACGATGGTGAATACGAGCGTGTCGCGATACGGCCTGGCAGCGCTCGTGATGGAGGCGTGCGTCATCTACGGCATGAACCACAAGGGCGAGCCCGGTGCCGAATGGTGCATGCCCAAGGGCGACTGGAACGCGCGCCTGGACGAGTACTTCCGCGATACGCCGCGCCGGGTGGCGGAGCGCACCAGCGGCTACAAGGCGGACATGCTGCACGGCATCTGGGCGCAGGCGCCGTACCTGCACAACGGCTCGGTGCCGACGCTCGGGCAGTTGCTGTGCCCGTCGACCCGGCCGGCGCGTTTCCTGCGCGGGAACCTGCACTACGACGAGGCCCTGGTCGGCTTCGAATGGGCCGACCGGCCGAAGGCGCGCTATGCGCCGGGCGAGTCGATGCTGGTGAAGGAATACGACACGACGGTGCCCGGCCGCTCGAATACCGGTCACCGCTTCGGCGCCGACCTCTGTCCCGACACGAAGGGGTTGGATCCGATTGCGGACCGCAAGGAAATCGAGACCCGCATCACCGGCTCGCGCGTCGGCGCGCTGCTTGCCTACCTCAAGACGTTGTGAGGCGACAGCGTCGTGTCAGGTGGAGGCGAGGCGTGTCGCGGGCAGCCGTAGCCGCGCCACGCACCCGGGCCCGTTGGCCCGATTCTCGAGCGACACGTGCCAGCCGTGCGCGTCGGCAATCTGCCGGCACAGCGCCAGCCCGATGCCGGTTCCGCCAGGCTTGGTCGTGAAGAACGGCACGAACACGTCGGCGCCCGCGGTGACGCCGCGTCCCCGATCGAGGATGCGGACTTCCACGTCGCCCGTGTTCTCGACGTGCCACTGCACCTGCGCGAGCCCGCCGGATTCGTGCGACGCATCGAGGGCGTTGCGAACCAGGTTGATGAGCAGTTGCTCGAGCTGATCGGGATCGGCGCGGACCACCACGTCGGGGCCGGGAACGACCTCCAGCAACGGCGACGGCTGCAGTGCCGCGACCCGCTCGACGACGGGGCCGATGGCCACGTCCTGGATGGTCGGCGGCGGCAGCTTCGCGAGCGTGGCATAGCCGCGCAGGAACCGGTTCAGGGACTCGGCCCGTGACTCGATGACGCCGAGGCCGCGCCGCACGTCGGCGCGCGATCCGTCGTCCATATCCGCTCGTTCCACGAACCGGGCCAGGCTGTTGGCGATCGACGTGATCGGCGTCAGCGAGTTGTTGAGCTCGTGACTGAGGACGCGGATCAACCGCCGCCACGCGAGTCGCTCCTCCTCGCGCAACGCGCGACTCACCTCGTTGAGCACCAGCAGGTGATGCGCGAGGCCATCCTGCCTGAAGGACGAATGCCGGACGTCCCAGCGCCCCGACGCGCCGGGCGTGTCCAGCGACACCAGGCCCGGCTCGCTCGATTGCAGCAGGGGCTCGCAGCCGAGTTCCTCCGCCGTCATCCCCAGGACACTCTCGACAGGCCTCGCGAAAAGGCGGGCCGCGGCGGGATTGGCCAGCCGCAGCACGTGTCGATCGTCGAAGGCCAGCACCGCCGACTCGAGCTCCGACATCACCGTGGTCAGCAGCGCACTCGCCTCGACCTCCGTGAGGCGCTGCGTCTGCAACCACGCGGCCAGGGCGTTGAACTCGTGCAGCAGGACGCCGACGTCGTCATCAGCGATGTCGGCGCGCGCGCGCACCGAGAAGTTCCCTTCGCGCAGCCCCTGCAGCAACGCCGACGTCGTCCGCAGCGGCGCGACGACGGCGCGGCGCAGCATGTACAACGCGTACGCGGACCAGGTCACGACGATGGCGAGCAGTGTGAGCGAGGCGGGGCCGTAGGCGGGAGCGCCACGCAGCAGCATCGTCGCCGCCAGGCCGAGGGCGGGGCCGATCAGCAGGAGTGCCCAGAGCGTCACACCCGCTGCATGCCGCATCGGCTAGAGTCCGAGTCGCTGCATGCGCCTGTACATGGCGCTTCGGCTGAGACCAAGCGCCTCGGCGGCCGCACTGGCGTTGCGGCCATGACGATCGAGCGCCTTGCGCACGAGGTAGGCCTCGACATCCTCCAGGCTCATGTCGTCGATCCTCGGACCGCCTTCCTTGGTCGGCTCGAGGGCGAGGGCATCGCCCGTGATGCGCGGCCCGTCACTCATGAGGACGGCGCGTTCGACGGCGTGATCGAGCTCGCGGATGTTACCCGGCCACGAATGCTCGAGCATCGCCTGCAGGGCCGACGGCTCGAAGCCGTCCAGCTGCTTGCGATACCGGCGCGCATGTCGAACGAGGAACGAGCTGGCAAGCAGTGGGATGTCTTCACGTCGTTCACGCAGCGGCGGCATGCGGACTTCGACGGTATTGAGGCGAAACAGCAGGTCGCGGCGGAAGCGCCCCTGTTCGACTTCGGCCTGAAGGTCGGCGTTGGACGCCGACAGCAGGCGTACGTCGATGCGCCGCGTGCGCGACGATCCGAGGCGCTCGAACTCACGGGTCTCCAGGACGCGCAGGAGTCGCGACTGCACCGACGCCGGCATGTTGCCGATCTCGTCCAGGAACAGCGTGCCGCCGTCGGCTACCTCGAAGCGGCCCAGGCGTTCCGTGCGGGCATCGGTGAACGCGCCACGCTCGTGGCCGAACAACTCGCTGTCGACCAGTGTCTCGGACAGCCCGCCGGTATTCACGGCGACGAACGGACCGCTCACCCGAGGCGAGGCGTCGTGCAGCGCCCGGGCCAGCATCGACTTGCCCGTGCCGTTCTCGCCGGTGATCAAGACGTTGGCATCTGACGGCCCGACACGGGCGAGCACCTGCAGGACCGGGCGCATGGCCGGCGATTCGGCGACGAGGGTGCTGGCCGGTGCCGGTCGCAGCAATGCGTTCTCGGCCTCGAGCTGCCGTGTCCGGCGCAGCGCACGACCGAGTTCCACCTGGGTGCGCAACACCGCGAGCAGGCGTGCGTTCTCCCAGGGCTTCTGGATGAAGTCCCCGGCACCGCGATGCATCGCCTCGACCGCCATGTCGACGGTTCCCCACGCCGTCATCACGACGACGGGCAGGGTCTGGTCGACCTGACGCAGTTGCGTCAGCAGGTCGAGCCCCTCCACCCCTGACGTCGTGTCGCGCGCGTAATTGAGGTCGATCAGCGCGAGGTCGTGCTGGCCACCTTCGACGGCGGCCAGGACGGCGCCGGGCGAACCCACCCCGTCGACGTCATAGCCTTCGAGCTTGAGCAGCAGCCGTACCGCCTCCACGACGTCGGCCTGATCGTCGGCCACGAGCACCCGGGGACGTGGAGGCGAAGGCGCAGGGGCGGTCATGGAGGCGTTGCTGCTGATGCCCTACCGAGGCACGTCCGCAGCGCTCATCGCGGCATCCGCGGGGCCGGTCGTCGCCAGATGCTCCTGCACGATGCGTCCGTCGTACAAATGGATGGCACGGCCCGCGTGCGCCGCGTAACGCGGGTCGTGGGTGACCATGCAGATCGTGGCTCCGTCGCGGTGAAGCTCACGCAGCAACTGCATGACCAGTTCACCGTTGTGCGAATCGAGGTTGCCCGTGGGCTCGTCGGCCAGCAGGATCGACGGTTGCGTCACGACCGCGCGGGCCACGGCGACGCGCTGCTGCTGACCGCCCGAGAGCTGGCCTGGCAGGTGCCTGGCCCGGTGGCCCATGCCGACACGCTCGAGGGCCTGATCCACGCGCTTGCGGCGCTCGGCCCTCGACATGCCCATGTAGGTCAACGGGAGTTCGACGTTCTCGTAGACGCTCAGGTCGCCGATCAGGTTGAAGCTCTGGAAGATGAAGCCGATCTCGCGGTTGCGCGTGCGTGCGCGCTCGACGACCGACAGGCTCTCGACCGGCCGGTCGTTGAGCCAGTACTTCCCTTCGGTCGGGGTATCGAGCAAGCCGAGAATCGACAGGAGCGTCGACTTGCCACAACCCGACGGCCCCTCGATGGCGACGTACTCGCCGTAGTCGATCGTCATGTGGATGCCGTCGAGTGCGTGCGTCAGGATCTCCTCGCCCTCGAAAACCTTGCGGATGCCTTCCATTCGGATCAGCGCATTTGCCATCGTGTTGACGCTCTTTCGCTTTGGGACTCTACTTGATCTGGAGGCGATCGACCTGATCCCACGCCGACATGTCGGAGAGAATCACGCGCTCGCCCTGACGCAAACCTTCGACCACCTGGATGTGCCGGACCGATCCCTTGCCGAGACGCACCTGGCGGCGATGCGCCATGCCCTCGCCGTCGACACTGAAGACACTCACCGTGCCGTTTTCCTGACCGCTCGATGGCCGCGCCATGTACAGCACGTTGACGAGCCGCTCGATCTCGACGATGCCGTCGACCGAGAGGTCGGGCCGGGCGCCGTCGGGTAGCGCCGCGGTGAACGTGATGTCGACCAGGACCGTGCCGCTCACGGCTGCCGGGTCCACCCGCGAGACGTGCCCCTCGGCCTCACCGTTACGAGTGTCGACCCGCGCCACCTGCCCGATCTGGACGTCACGCGCCTGGGTCTCCGGAACACGCACCTGCGCCTTGAGCTGTGCCGGGTCGGCAACGCGAGCGACGTTGGTGCCCGCGGTCACCTGGCTGCCCTGCTCCACCGGCACGGCCTGCAGCACGCCGGCCATGCCGGCCCTGACCGCGAGTAGCTGCAGTTGCTCGGTCTTGAGGGCGAGCAGGGCGCGCATGCGCGCGACCTCGGCCTGCTGTTCGGCAACCTGCGAGGGACGCATGCCGTTGCCGACGTCGAGACGCTTTTGCTCCGCGGCGACCTGCAGAGCCAAGGACTTGGCGCGAGCCGAGGAGCGGCGGTGCTGCAGTTCCGACACCAGGCCGTCGCCGAGCAGCGCTTCATCTGCCTCCGCATCGGCACGGGCTTCCCCGTACTGTGCCTCGGTCTGGGCAACCAGGGCCTCCTGCGCCAGGAGCGCGGTGGTCGCATCGGCGTCGGCGCGGCGGAGGCGAGCCTCCGCGGCGGCCAGTTGCAGGCGGGTGTCCACGACCTCCTGCGCCAGCGCCGGGTTCTGCAACTCGAGGATGACGTCGTTGGGTTGGACCTGGGCGCCCGGTCTCAACAGGATACGCGCGACGCGGCCGTCTGTGCTCGCCGGGATCCAGGCGGTGTTGACCGGCACGAGCGTGCCGGTGCCGCGCACCTCGCGCACCAGTTCGCCGCGGGCGACGGTATCGAACCACAGCGGGCTACCGTCAACGGTCGGCGCGGCCGGAGCCATTCGCATCACGGTCGCTCCCCCGCCGATGGCGAGAACGAGCGCAGCCAGGGGCACGCGCATCCGCCGCCAGCGGCGGCGGCGTCCTTCTTGCGGAGTCAACGGAACATCAGGCACGTCAGAGCCCAACGCAAAGTCCACGCCAACGTGGGCTGGGCCGCCATTACGCGTGACGCGCCCCCGCCGGCCGAAGCGCGTCCCATTACCGGGACCGGGCGTCGCGTCGGTGGGACGCCGGCAGTCCCTGTCCCCGAACCACGTGGTGGGTGAACCGCGACGTCCCTGCGAACGCATGAGCAGCAGGGGGACATGGGTACCGGGTACCGGGTACCGGGTACCGGGTACCGGGTACCGGGTATCGGGTGCCGGGTATCGGGTGCCGGGTACCGGGTACCGGTACCGGGTGCGGGCATCCCGCAATCGACATTGCCGCCTTGCGGCATTCAAGCATTGACAGGGCGGCATTCCACGTGAGGCGTGGCAGAACGCGCGCCATCGGTCTGGGAGGACCCGTGCAGTCGATGTCCGCTTGTGGCAGCTGGCATGCCTGGCGGAAGCGTTGATACGCTGTGCCGGCAGCAAGGGCTCATGCACTTCGAGTGGCGGCGTGATGACCCATCGGGTATCACCGAGGTGACGTTGGCCGGCACCTTCGTCCCTCGCCGCAATCGGACGCGGCGACGGCGGCCTCTACGCGTCCGGCTTGTGGCGCGGCGGCCGCGTGCTGCTCGACATGCAGCAGCTCGAGATCCAGACCGTGCCGGGCTACGAGGTCCTCAACGCACGCGTACAGCGCTGGATCAACACCTTCGGCGTTCCCGAACTCGTCGCGGTCGTGGTGTCGGACGGCGCCGTGTCGTATGGCATCGTCCGGATGCTGATGGGCGCGTCCGGCGCGCTGTCGGAGCGCGTCGATGTGTTCACGACCCGAGACGCCGCGGTGGCGTGGCTCACCGGTGCACACCGCGACGGGGCGGAGTGAGTCCGGGCTGTCTAGGACGAGCCGCCGGTGCCGGCCGCACGCATGGGCAGTCGCAGCGTGAAGGTGGTGCCTTCGCCCTCCACGGAAGCCACCCACACCTGTCCGTCGAGCGCCCGCATCGCGTCGTCTACGATCGCGAGCCCGAGGCCCAGGCCCGCCACGTGCGCGAGATCTTCCCGATCGGCATGGGCACGGGAGAACCGTCGGAAGACGCCGTTCAGCGCATGCGCGGGAATGCCGACGCCGTTGTCCGACACGTCCACTTCGCACCACTCGCCATCGCTGCTGGTGCGGCCCGTGACCATCACGTGACGCGTGGGCCTGGATGGATCGGCGTACTTGATGCCGTTGGACAGGAGGTTGACCAGCACCAGTTCCAGCCGGCCGACATCCACGAGGAGCTCGGGCAAGTCATCAGCGATGGTGATCGCCACGCCACGCGCCTCGGCCATGTCATGCAGCTGGCGCGACGCCTCCTGCGCGACGGTGGTCAGCGCCACCGCCTGCAATACCGGCGTGTCCTGGCCACCGCCCAGGCGCGCCACGGCTTCCAGCTTGCGGGTCACCTCCACGAGCTGGGCGACGTTGCGCTCCATCGCTTCCCACAGCCGCGTCGTGCGGGCGCCGTCGAGGTCCGGACGCTGGAGCAGGGTGACGCCGAACTGCAGGGTGCTGAGCGGTTGCCGCCACTCGTGCGCCGCCAGGCGAGTGAACTCCTCGAGCCGACGCGCCTGGTCGGTGATCGTCTCGGTGTAAAGCGCGACGAACGTCTCGACCGTTGTCTGGCACAGGGCGTTCACCGCCTGCTGCAGTCGCGCCACCACCAGGACCGCGGCCCGGGCATCCGGTGCGGCCGCCACGCCGGCGAGTTCGTCGAGCACGAACGCGACCAGCACGTCACCGAGGATCTGGTATTCGCGCAGGACCTGGTGCAACGACGCCCGCTGGCCGTGACGCAGATTGCCCAGTTCCCGCGCCTTGTCGGTGAGGCTCGTGTTGGCCGCCACCGCCACCTCGTCCGGCCGACGCACGCATTCGCCGATCTCGGCGATGACGAAGGGGATGTGGTCGAGCAGACTGTTGGTGGGAAAGATCTCCCGCGCACCGACGGGGAGCAGCAACAGCAACCGGTCGAACCACCGTGCGGCGAGAGCCCGATGCTGCTCCGCGATGCGGTCGGCGATGAAGGACTCGAACTCGGCGGTAAGCATCAGGACGATGTCAGCGAACGGATGTTGCTGAGCATAGCGCACGGCCCGGCATTCACCAACCGGACGCCGTGCGCTGACCGCCGGTTCAAATGGACGGATGAGCCACGCGAAAGAGTACACTCACGCCACCGACGTCGCGCCAACCTCCCGGCGTAGTTTCTCTTCGCGTGCTCACCCGTGCGGAGATGCCCTCCCGAGGCGCGACGTCGGCCTAGTAATCCTCGAACGCGCGCTGAATCACCTTGATGTCGGTCGAGAGCGTCAGCGCCATCCGCAGCAGGACCCGCGCCTTCTGCGGGTTGAGGTCCATCGCCGCCACGAAGCCGAGCGCATCGTCATCGACCTCGAGGTTGCGGCGCACGATGCCGAAGCCGACGTGGCTGCTGCGCACGATAACGAGGCCCTGCTTTCTCGCCGCGGCCAACGCGTCGATCAGGTCCTTGGTGCCGTTGCCATCTCCCACACCCGCCAGCACGATCCCCTTGGCGCCGGACGCGATCGCGGCCTTGACCATCGTCCCATCGACGCCCTCGTGCGCGTAGACGATGTCGACGCGCGGGTACGACGTCGTCCCCGCCACCGGGAACTCGCTCTTGGTCGTGTGCCGGTGCGCGGGCATGTTGAAGTACCTGGGCTTGCCGTAGTACACCCGGCCGATCGGGCCGCGGTTGAACGACACGAAGGTCTGCACTGCTGTCGTGTGCGTCTTGTGCACGTCGCGTCCGGAGTGGATGTCGTCATTGGACACGACCAGCACACCACGTCCCCCCGCGTCCTTGTCGGCAGCGACCGCGACCGCGTTGTACAGGTTCAGCGGACCATCGGCACTCTGCGACGTCGCGGGACGCATCGACCCGACGAGCACGACAGGCTTGTCGCTGCGCACGACGAGACCAAGGAAGAACGCCGTCTCCTCCATCGTGTCGGTGCCGTGCGTGACCACGACGCCGGTCACGTCCGGCTGGGCGAGCACCTCGTTGGCGCGGCGGGCGAGCTTGCCCCACACCTCGTCGTTCATGTCCTGGCTGCCAATGCTGGCGATCTGTTCGCCGGAGAGCTGCGCCAGTTTCTCGATGCCCGGTGCGCCCTTGATCAGGGCATCGACCGACAGGGACCCGGCCTTGTACCCCGGCTCGCCTTCCTTGGGCTGCACGCCGGCAATCGTGCCGCCGGTCGCGAGAATCACGACCTTTGGCAGTGCTCCGCCAGCCTGTGCAGCGGCCGACTGCGGGTAGAGCGGGGCCACCGCCGTCACTGTGCCCAGCATCACGACTCGTACGATGGTGTTCAGTCTCTTCATCATGTCCTCCGGGAGGTATCGCTCACGCGTGCCGCCATCACGGCAGTCACGACATGAGCGCGACGATGACGGGGCCCCAGGCCGTCAGCAGGATGTTGCCGATCGCATAGGGAACGGTGTAGCCGAGCACGGGCAGCCGGCTTTGGGATTCGTCCTGCACTGCACGGAGCGCTGCGGTCGCCGTGCCTGCGCCGGCACACGCCCCCAGCAGGATCACCGGGTTCATCTTGAGCACGTAGCGGCCGAAGATCAACGCGACGACGTGCGGCGTGACACAGACGAAGAACGCCACTGCGACCAGCGAAGGGCCCGTCTGCTTCAACCCGGCCACGAACGTCGGGCCCGCATCGAGGCCGACGACGCCGATGAACACCGCGAGGCCGATGGTGTCGAACACCCACAGCGCGGGCTCGGGAATGCGCCCGAACGTCGGCCGGATCGATCGCAACCAGCCGAAGACGAGACCCATGATCAGGGCGCCGCCGCTGGCGGTCAGCGTCAAGGGCACGCCGGCGACGTCGAACGACAGCATGCCGAACAGCCCGCCGATCAGCACGCCCAGGCCGACGAACACGACGTCGGTCTCGCTCGACGGACGTTCGAGGTAACCGACCGCCTCACCGACTCGCGCGACGTCAAAGCCATTGCCCGCGATGCGCAGGAGGTCGCCCCGCTCGATGACGGTGTCCTCGTGGTAGGGAATCTCCAGCCCGCCCCGGACCACCGCACGCAGGGCGACGCCACGCCCCAACTGACGTCCGACCTCGCCGAGCGAGCGGTCCGTGAACCTGGTCACGACCACGTCGGCCGTGATCAGAGGCTCCGAGAGCAACTGCGCGTCTTCGACCTCGGTCCCGAGCGTCGCCGCCGCCGTCACGATGGCACTGCGCCGGCCCGCGATCGCGACGACATCGTCGGCACCAACGCGGAAGTCGGGCCCGACCTCGCAGATCTTGCCGTCCCGCCGCGCCCGCTCGATGAAGAGGCGCTGCGCCTCGAAGGTCTTCTCGATCTCGCGGACCGTCCTGCCGACGAGTGTGCCGTCTCGCGGGACGTACGCACGACGAACCCACTCATCGAAGGCCGAGATGAATGGCGTCCCTTTCGCGCCACTGAGGATGGCGTCGAGTTCGCGCGCTTCCTTGCGGATGTCGACGCGCAGCAGCCGCGGGGCAAGGCTCCCGAGCAGCCAGACCACGAACGTCGTACCCACCAGGTAACTCACCGCGTACGCGACGGGGATGTTGTTCAGGAGGCGCGTCTCTTCCGCGGCAGGCAGGGCCAGCCGACGGATCGCGTCGCCGGCCGTGCCGATCACAGTGGACTCGGTGAAGGCGCCCGCCATGAGGCCCGACGCAGTACCTACGTCGTAGTGCATGACCTTGGCGGCAAGCAGGGCCATGCCGAGACTCGTCACGCACAGCACCACCGTGAGCGATGCCTGCGCGAGCGCCTGCCGGCCGAGGCCGCGAAAGAACTGCGGCCCCACCTTGTACCCGGTGGCGAACAGGAACAGGTCGAAGAAGACGACCCGCACCATGGGATCGACCTTGATGCCGCCGATCTGCCCGACCACGACCCCGGCCAGCAACGTGCCGACGACGTTGCCCAGCGAGAAGGACCCCACCCGCAGCCGGCCTATCTGGAAGCCGATCGCGAGGGTCAGGAAGACGGCAAGCTCGGGGTGCTGCCGCAGCGCGGTGAAGAGCAGGTCGATCACCGCATGACCAGAAAGAACCATGGCGTCCCTATGACGAGGTAGATGATCAGGTTGACGACCGTCGTGATCGCACCCAATCGGTAAAGGTCACGCTGGGAGAGATAGCCGCTCCCGGCGAAGAGCAGGTTGGCGCTCGACGCCTGTGGCGTGATCGCCGAGAAGAAGTTGGTGGCAAAGAGCAGCAGCAGCGCGAGCGGCATCGCCGGCACGCCGACCTTGACCCCGACGTCCATGAACACGCCGAAGAGCGCCAGCAGATGCGCCGTCTGGCTGACGAAGAGCAGGTGCAGGAGGATGTAGGCCAGGACGAGCGTCAGGCCTGCCACCAGCCACGACCAGCCCTGCATCGCCAGCGCGAGGCGTTCCCCCACATACGACATGAACCCGAGCTCGTTCAACTGGCTGCTCATCGCAAACAGCAGCGCGAACCACAGGTAGGTGGCCAGCACGTCGCCTTCCTTGGCGATGTCTGCCGCCGTGAGCACCCCGGTGGCGAGAAACACGCCGAGCCCGAGGAATGCGACCGCCGTGGCGTCGATGCCGAAGGTCGACGCCGAGGCCCACAGCGCGACCATCACGAGGAACGTGATCGTCACGATTCTTTCGTCGCGCGTCAGTGGCCCGAGTGCGGCCAGTGCCTCCCGTGCGGCGGCGGGCGCGTCCGGCGTCGATGTGACCTCCGGCGCCATGACCCTGTACAGCACCCACGGCAGCACCGCCATCGCCAGCAGCGTTGGCAGCGAGCTGGCCAGCAGCCAGCTGCCGAAACCGATGTTCACGCCATACGCACGCGCGATCTCGGTCCCGAGCGGGTTGGCGGCCATCGCCGTCAGCCACAGACCGGACGACAGCGTGAGACTCGCAACGCCGGAGAACATCAGGAACGCGCCGAGCCGCGCGCGCGACGGGTCGTTTGGCCGGGCGCCGGCCGTTGCCGTCAAGGACATCGCCAGCGAATACAGGACGCCCGATCGCGCCGTGTTGCTCGGGAAGGCCGGCGCGATCACCGCGTCGACCAGGAACAGGCTGTACGACAGCCCCAGCGTCGAGCGGCCGAAGGCCCGCACGACGACATGGCCGATCCGCTCGCCGAGGCCGCACTTGACCACCGCCCTGGCGACCAGGAACGCGGCGATGATCAGGACGATGGTGCCGTTGGCGAATCCGGACCACGCGGCCGCCGGAGAGATGACGCGGGCGAGGACCGCGACGGCGATCGCGAACAGGGACGCGGTCAGGATCGGCAGGGCCCCACAGACGACCGAGAAGATGGCCGCGGCGAAGAGCGCGAAGAGGTGCCACGGCGCTGCGGTGAGCCCCTCGGGCACCGGGGTGAACCACAGCCCCACCGCGAGCGCGAGGCAGGCGATCCTCGCGATCCACGGCGAGCGCGTTGTCTGCACCGCAGGCGCCGCCGGCGTCACCGCGCCGCTCATCGTGGCGATTCCCTGCGATACCTGCCACTGAGCGAAACGGCCCGCGCCTGCACGACACCCTGCTCGCCGGGCAGCACGTACTGCCACGTGAACGTGTAGGAGCCCGCGACCCCGGCGTACCGCCCGGTGCCGCCAGTGATCGTCGCGGCCGAACGACGCCCCGCTTCCACCGGCGAGCCGACCATGCGGCTGTAGATGCGATCGCCTTCGTCGTCGGTCCACACGGCACGTCCGATGCCGTTGCCCTGGCTCTCCTCGAAGCCGATGGCCTCGACGCGGAAGCCGCGCCGCAGGCCGGCGCCAGCCGTGATCACCAGCGACCCGGTCAGCCGCATGGTGGCGGCGACTCCACCGTCCTCCTGCGGCAGCGTGTCGCGACGGCCGGTGGCCGTGAGGGTACCGGAGAACGACTGCCAATCGCCCTGGGGCGGCCCCCCCGTCTGGGCGCTGCCGGCAAACGACGCGACCAGTGCGAGACCAGCAATCAGGGCGAGGCGTGGCATGGCGTCTTACTCGGCCCGCTTCTGTCCCGTCATCGTGACCGGATCGAGCACCTGCGCGATCTGCGCGTCTGTCAGTACCTTTTTCTCGCGAATCAGGTCGAGGATGCCCTTGCCGGTCTTCATGGCCTCGGCCGCGAGTTCGGTGGAGCGCTCGTAGCCGATCACCGGATTGAGCGCGGTGACAGTGCCGATGCTGAAATCGACGTAGTGGGCGCAGACGTCACGGTTGGCCGTGATGCCGTCCACGCAGTGCACGCGCAGCGTCCGTGCGGCGTTGATGAACAGGGTCTGGGCTTCGAAGATGCAGGCGGCGATGACCGGTTCGAAGACGTTCAGCTGCAGCTGCCCGGCCTCGGCCGCCATCGAGATCGTGAGGTCGCTGCCGATGACCCGGAAGCAGACCATGTTGACCACTTCGGGGATCACCGGGTTGACCTTGCCGGGCATGATCGACGAACCAGGTTGCTTGGCCGGCAGGTTGATCTCGCGCAGGCCACAGCGCGGGCCCGATGAGAGCAGCCGCAGGTCGTTGCAGACCTTCGAGAGCTTGATCGCCAGGCTCTTCATGCACGACGAGTAGAGGACGAACGCCTGCGTGTCCTGCGTCGCCTCGATCAGGTCCTCCGCCTTGTAGATCGGCAGTCCGGTGATTTCGGCAAGCGCCTTCGTGCAGGCTTCGGCGTAGCCGGGAGGCGCATTCAGGCCGGTGCCGATGGCCGTTGCGCCCATGTTCGTCTCGCACAGCACCTGCTCGATGGCCTTGAGGGTGCGGATCTCGCCGGCGAGCGTCTCGCCAAACGCGGTGAACTCCTGGCCGAGCGTCATCGGCACCGCATCCTGCAGTTGCGTCCGGCCCATCTTCAGCACGTCGCCGAATTCACGACCCTTGGCGCGGAACGCCTGGACGAGTTCGGTCATCGCGGCGATCAGCCGGGCGTTGCCGAGCGCGATGCCCACGTGCAGCGACGTCGGATACGCGTCGTTGGTGGACTGCGATCCGTTGACGTGGTCGTGCGGATCGCAATAGCGGTACTCGCCCTTGGCGTGGCCCATCAACTCCAGCGCGCGGTTGGCGATGACCTCGTTGGCATTCATGTTCGTCGACGTGCCGGCCCCGCCCTGCAGCACGTCGAGCCGGAACTGGTCGTGCAGCTTGCCCTCGATCAGCTCCTGGCAGGCGCCCTCGATGCCGGTCAGGATGTTGCGGTCGAACTGCCCGCACTCGTGGTTGGCCCGCGCGGCCGCCATCTTGACCATCGCGAACGCCCTGATCAGATCGGGGTAGAGGCGTAACTGCACGCCGGAGATGTGGAAGTTCTCGAGGGCGCGCGCCGTCTGGACGCCGTAGTAGGCGTCGGCGGGCACCGCCAGTTCGCCGAGGAGGTCGTGCTCGATCCGCATCGCTGCAGGTGTCTGGGACATGAGGGTTGCTCCAGTGGTAATGCCGCATTACCGCATTACGGTAATGCCGGAATGCCGCAATGCCGCGAATGTCGAAGGCCAACGCCCCCGGACCGAGCGCCCGGGGTGAACCTGGGCTCGTCCGGATAGGACGGCGCCGGCCAACGAGGCCGGCGACCCAGTTCAGCGTTCGGCATTCGGCGTACAGCGTTCGTCGCTGACCGTATCCCTGCGAGGCCGGCGTTCCACACCCCGGCGTTCTTTCAGTCGCGTGCCCCGCCTTCAGCGCGGCGCTGCCGCGTTCGGTGGTGGCGGCGGCGTCGCGGGCTGCCCGGGCGGCGGCGCCTGCTGCTCGGGCTGCCACCCGCCGCCGAGCGCGCGATAGAGCTGCGCGATGACCCGCAACTGCCCACCGCGCGTGTTCGCCAGCCGCAGCTCCAGCTCGAACAGCTGCTGATCCGCGATCAGCACTTCGAGGTACGACGAGAGCCCCGTCTCGTAACGCAACCGCGACAGGTCGGAGGCATCGCGCAAGGCGACGACACCCGCCTCCTGCTCGACGCGGATCAACGCGAGCTTCTCGATGGTGACCAGTGCGTCGGACACCTCACGATAGGCATTCAGCGCGGACCGCTGGTAGATCGCAATCGCCTGCTCGAACCTGGCCTCCGCGGCCTCGAGGTTGCGGCGGATCCGGCCGGCATTGAACAGCGGCTGGAACAGGCCTGCTCCGAACGACCAGACGATCGAATCGCCCTTCAGGAAGTCGGCCAGATCACCGCTGACCGTGCCGAGGCCTCCGGTGAGACTGATACGCGGGTAGAACAGCGCCTTGGCCGCGCCGATGTCGGCATTGGCCGCGACCAGCTGCCGCTCGGCCTCGAGTACGTCGGGGCGTCGCTCGAGCAGCGCGGCAGGGATACCGACAGGCACCATCGGAGGCGTCGCCTGTTCGGTCACGGAACGGCCACGCGTGATGGCTCCTGGCGCACGCCCGGCGAGGACGCTGATGGCGTGCTCGATGATGGCGATCTGGCGCTCGAGTTCGGGGATCGATGCCGCAGTCAGCGACCGGTTGGCGCGGGCCTGGTTCAGTTCGAGACGGTTCGACACGCCTCCCTGGAGCCGGTCGGCATAGTACGTGACCGTCCGTTCGTTGAGTTCGAGCGTCCGCCGTGCCACTTCGAGCTGGGAATCGAACTCGCGCAACAGGAAGTAGGACGTCGCGACATCGGCGACCAGCGTGACCAGCACCGCACGCCGGCCCTCCTCGGTGCTCAGGTAGCGGTTGAAGGCGGCGTCGTTCTCACTGCGGATCCGACCGAACAGGTCGATCTCCCACGCCAGGTTGGCCGAGACCGCCGTGTTGTTGAAGGTGCGATCGCGTTCGGCCAACGCGCCCGGCGGCTGCGAGTTCCTCGAGGCCTGGTTGCCCGTGTACCCGGCGTTCAGGTTGATGTCGGGGTACAGGAACGATTTCGCGACGCCCGCAAGCGCTCGCGCCTCACTGACCCGCGCAACGGCGAGCCGCAGGTCGGGATTGTTGGCGATCGCGTCGCGGACCAGGCTCTGCAGGGCCGGGTCTTCGAAGACCTGCCACCACGGCACATCGGCCAGCGACTCGGGGGCGGCTGTCGCCGGCGCGCCGCGGTAGTTCGCGGGCGGCGCGAGGTCGGGTCGTTTGTACTCGGGGCCGACGCGGCACCCGCTGACGGTCACGGCCACGAGGACCGGAAGCGCCACGAGAGCCCGGCGTGCGTGCCGATGCAGGATCATGCTTCCGCTCCGTGATGGGGAACCGCGGGTGTCGCCGGGACGTCCGCTGGCTCCGGCACGTGCTTCCGGCCGGTGACCTTCTCCACCGTGACGTAGAGCACGGGGACGAGCAGGACCGCGAGGAAGGTCGCGATGAGCATGCCGGAGAACACCGTGACGCCCATCACCTTGCGCGCCTCGGCACCGGCGCCAGTCGCCCTGAGCAACGGCACCACGCCGAGGATGAACGCAAACGCGGTCATCAGGATCGGCCGGAACCGCAGCCGCGCCGCCTCGAGGGCGGCCGGGACCGGATCCTTGCCTTGTTCGCGCAGCATCTTCGCGAACTCGACGATCAGGATGGCGTTCTTGGCCGCCAGGCCGATCAGCATGATCAGCCCGATTTGCGCGAAGACGTTGTTCACGTAGCTGGGCCCTATCCACTGCCGTGCCGCCCACAGGCCGAAGTACGCGCCGAAGGCCGCGAACGGCGTGCCGAGCAGCACGCTGAACGGCAAGCCCCAGCTCTCGTACTGCGCCGCGAGCACGAGGAACACGAGGAAGATCGCGAACGCGAACGTGATTGCCGGGTTCGGCGCACGCTTCTCCTGGTAGGACATGTCGGCCCAGTCGTAGCCCATGTCGGCCGGCAGCACCTCTCGCGCGACCTCCTCCAGCGCGGCGAGTGCCTGCGCCGAGCTGTAGCCTGCAGCAGGCACACCTGTCAGTTCAGCGGAGCGATACAGGTTGAACCGGTTGGTGAACTCGGGACCGCTCGTGGAACTCGTCGTCACGAGCGTGTCGAGCGGCGCCATCTGGCCGTTCTTGCCGCGGACGAAGAACAGCCCGAACTGCTTCGGATCTTTCCGGAATTCCGGCTCCGCCTGCACGTACACCTTGTAGACGCGCCCGAACTTGTTGAAATCGTTGACGTACGTGCTGCCGAGCAGCGCGCCGAGCGTGTTGTTGACGTCGGCGAGCGGGGCGCCGAGCTTCAGGACCTTCGACCTGTCGATGTCGGCGTACACCTGCGGCACGCTCGCGCGGTACAAGGACGAGATGCGTCCAATCTCGGGACGCTGCCGCGCCGCCTGCATGAAGCGCTCGGTTTGCTCGGCCAGGTAGGCGGGCGACTGCCCGATGCGGTCCTGCAACTGCATCGTGAAGCCGGCGCCCGTCCCAAGACCTGGAATCGCCGGCGGCCCGAACGCGATGACGAATCCTTCCGGAATCTGCTGCGCGAACGCCCGGTTCAGGGCTGCGGTCACGCCGTTGGCGTGCTCCTCTTCGCTGTGACGGTCATGCCACGGCTTGAGCGCCACGAAGAAGAAGCCCATGTTCGAGGAGTAGGCACCGGTCAGGAGACTGAAGCCCGAGATGGCGTTGTAGCCCCCCACGGCGTGGTTGGCCGCCAGGATCGCCTCTGCCTTCTTCATCACCGCGTCGGTCCGCTCGAGCGAAGCGCCATCGGGCAGCAGCGTGCTGATCAGCAGGTAGCCCTGATCTTCCTCGGGCACGAACCCGCCAGGAATGCGTCCCACCAGCCCCACCGTCAGGTACGTGAGCCCGGCGATCAGGAAGAGGCCGACCACGAATTTCCGCACGAGGAGAGTCGTGAAGCTGATGTACCCGTTGGTGGCGATGCCAAACACCTTGTTGAAGCCGTTGTAGAAGGGCGTCAGCAGCGTCCGCTTACCGGTCGGCGCCCGGAGCAGCAGCGCCGCCAACGCCGGCGACAGCGTCAGCGCGTTGACCGCCGACAGCAGCACGGACAGCGCAATCGTGATCGCGAACTGCTGGTACAGCGCACCGGTGATGCCGCCCATGAAGCCGACCGGCACGAAGACCGCGGTCAGGATGAGCGCGATGGCGATGACCGGCCCGGACACTTCCTCCATCGCCTTCATGGTGGCTTCCTTGGGCTGCATGCCGTGCTCGAGGTGATGCATCACCGCTTCCACGACGACGATCGCGTCGTCCACGACGATGCCGATGGCCAACACCAGGCCCAGCAGCGAGAGGACGTTGATCGAGAAGCCGAGCAGCGGGAAGAACATGAACGCGCCGACCAGCGACACCGGCACGGTGAGGAGCGGGATCAGCGTCGCGCGCCAGTTCTGCAGGAACACGAACACGACGATGATGACGAGCACGACCGCCTCGACCAGCGTATGGAGGATTTCGGTGATGCCCTCGGTGACCGGCAACGTCGTGTCGAGCGAGACCTCGTATTCCATGTCGCGCGGGAACCGAGTCTTCAGGTCCTCCATCGCTGCCTTGATGTTGTCGGCGACCTGCAGGGCGTTGGTCCCGGGGATCTGGAAGACGGCAATGACCGCCGACGGCTTGCCGTTGTGGCGGCCGACGGCGTTGTACAGCATCGTCCCGAGTTCGATGCGCGCGACGTCCTTGAGGCGCACCTCGGAGCCATCCGGGTTGGCGCGGACGATGATCTCGCCGAACTCGTCCTCGGTGAGGAGGCGCCCCTGGGTGCGGACCGTGTAGGTGTACTCGGTGCCGGGCACCGCCGGCGCGCCGCCGATCTGGCCCGCCGGACTCAGTTGGTTCTGCTGGTTGATGGCGTTGATGATGTCGGGAACGGTGATCCCGAGGTTGGCGATGCGGTCGGGCCGAAGCCAGATGCGCATCGCGTAGTCGCTGCCACCGAACAGGTTGATCTGCCCGACGCCGGGGATACGGGCGATGTTGTCGTTGATGTTGATCGAGGCGTAGTTGGAAAGGAAGTTGTTGTCGTACGTCCCGTTGGGCGACTTCACCGAGATGACCATCAGCGGGAAGGCGAGCGCCTTCTTCACCGACACGCCATAGTTCTTCACCGCCTGCGGCAACTGCGGTGTGGCTTCAGACACGCGGTTCTGCGTGAGGACGTTGTCCATATCGAGGTTGCTGCCGACCTCGAACGAGACCTTCAACGTCAACGTGCCGTCGTTGGCGTTGGTGGACTTCATGTAGATGCCCTTCTCGACGCCGTTGATCTTCTGCTCGAGCGGCGTCGCGACGGCGGCCTCCACGTCGGTGGCGCTGGCGCCCACGAAGGTCGTGGTGATCTGCACCATCGGTGGAACGATCTCGGGATACTGCGCGATCGGCAGTCCCTGCATCGCCACCAGTCCCAGCAGGACCATGATGATGGACAGGACCATCGCCACGATCGGCCGGTTGATGAAGAACTTGGCCATCGCCTACCTCCCCCCTGCGACCGTTGCGGCTGGCGCAGGATGGCCCGCGTCGGCGGCGGTCGCCGACGGCGGTGCGGACGGCGGTGCGGGCTTGGGCGTGACCACCGTGCCTTCACGTAACCGCTGCAGGCCGGCGACCACGACCTTCTCGGTGCCCGTGAGGCCGCTCTCGACGACCCACAGGTCGTCGAGGCGCGGGCCCACCTTGATGTTCTTGAACGCGACCTTGTTGTCGCTGCCGACCACCGCGACGCTGTACAGGTTCTGCATCTCCTGGACCGCGCGCTGCGGCACGAGCATCGCGTCCTTCTTCGACTCGGTGACGAAGTGGATGCGGCCGTACTGCCCCGGCCGGAGCAGCCCGCCAGGGTTGGCGAACTTGAACTGCAGGCTCAAGGTGCCCGTCGTCGGATCGATGGCGCGCTCGATCGCGTCGAGGGCCCCCTTGTGTGGGTGCGTCGACCCATCGGCCAGGATCAGATCGATCGGAATCTTCTTGCCCGCGTTCGCCGTGCGGACCTCAGCGGCGCGACGCGCCAGGCGCAGGTACTCGGCCTCGCTGATCCCGGCCCGGAACAGGATGGGATCGATTTGCGAGATCGTCGTCAACAGCGTGCTCTCGCCGCGACCGACGAGGCTGCCCGCCTTGACCTGCGTGGTACCGACGAGCCCGTCGATCGGCGAGGTCACGTTCGTGTACCCGAGGTCGAGCGACACGCGCTCCATTTCCGCCTTGCGCGCCTCGACCTGCGATCGGGCCGCGTCGGCTGCGGCGACGGCGTCGTCGAGCTCCTGGGCACTGACGGCCTGCTTGGCGGCCAGTGGCTGCAGGCGCTTGACGTCGTTCTGCGTCTTTTCGTAGCGGGCCTGCGCGGTCCCCAGTTCGGCCTTCGAGTTTGCCAGCGAGGCTTCGAGCGGCTTGCGGTCGATGCGGTAGAGCACCTGTCCCTTGCGCACCAGCGTGCCCTCGTTGAAGCCGACGACATCGAGGAAGCCTTCGACACGCGCGCGGATCTCGACGTCCTGGAAGCCGCGGGTCTGTCCGACCAGTTCCATCGGCACCGGCACGTCACGCCGGACGACCGGCGTGACGAGGACCTCGGGCGGGGGTGGTGGCGGCGGCGCCGCTTTCTCCGAGCAGGCGCCGGCCAGCAGGCCGGTCCCGAGCAGCGCGATGACGAGACGCGCACGGCTCCGCGCGGGCTCGACATGTGTGTGGGGGGGGCGACACATGACGTTCTCCTTCATCACCAGCATGGCGGCGCCTTCTGCGCTACTTCAACAGCGGCAGTTCGGCCGCAAGGCGTACGTCGACGATTCGGTTCAGGCCCATTTCGGCCTGGTACCAACGTCCCACCTTGACACCCGGAATCACCTTCCGGAACTCGCCGAGATAGCGCTTGATCAGCGCGAGCCGCTGCTCTTCGAGGCCGAGCGCGAGGTCGATCAACTCGGTCGCCTTGGCGTCGGTCAGCGACCCGTAATTGGTGGCATACGCCTTGATGCCCGCGTAGCGCTTGTCGCCGATCGCCATCAGTTCGGCTTCGTACTGCTTGTAGACCGGCCAGAAGGCCGCCGCCTGCGTGGCGTCGAGTTCGAGGGCGGCGCCGATGATCTGCGCCTTGTCCTTCTGGACGCCGTCGCGAATCAACTTCACGTACTCGTCGACGTTCTGGGGCGCCGGCTGGGGGGCCGGTTGCGTCTGCTGGGCGTGCGCGCCCGTGGCCATACCCAGGACGAGGACCGTCCCGCCAATCCACCGCTTGCTTCGAATCACGTACCTGCTCCTTCGCTGTGAGGGACCCGGCGACGCAGGCCACGCGGGCGCTGCGTCAGGCGGGGTCACCATATCGTCCTTGCCCGGATGCTAGCCCATCCTCGGGGCAGAATGGCGCGTACTAAGGACTAGTTGGCCTAGAAACGGAAGCCGGCGGTGATGGGGAAATACGACGCGTTGGACCCGTAGGTCTGGCCGCCCCCCGACTGCGGCTCGATTTTCGGCCCCCAGACATAGTGGTAGCGGGCCTCGACGAAGAAGGCGCCGAAGTTGACGCCGCCGCCGACGTTGATCCCGAAGTCGGTCGAGGTCCGGTCGCCGACGATGGCGTCGGTCGAGACCGGCGCCGGGTAGCACACGTACCAGTAGGGGTCGCACACGGTGATGAACCCGACGCTGGGCGTGGTCAGCTGCACCTTGCGCCAATAGACGCCCGGCCCGGCGATGAGGTACGCCCGCATGCCGCTCGTGCCTCCGGCCCTCAACACGACGTTGAAATCGACCACGTTCATCTGGTGGTTGCTCTCGATCAGGATGCGATCGCCGGCCTGCGGCGTCGGGCTGAGGTTCTCGAACGTCCGGTCCGGCCCGCCGAAGCGGAAGTACTGGTACTCGCCCATGAAGCCGACGGCCTCGTTGGCGTTGAAGGTCAACCCGGTGCTGAAGTTGAAGCCGGTGTCGAACGAGTCGGCGACATCGCCGACCGGGAAGGCAACGCCGGCGCCGATGTGGAATTCGACCGGGTCCTGCGCGGCCGCGACGGAGGGCAGGGCCAATGCGAACGCGACAGCGAGGCGAAAAATGCGGATCTTCATCTATGAACTCCTTCGGACATGTGGGGGCGGCGGCGTGCCCCTCACATTGAGGAGCACAGCCGATGCCATCGTGTCCGCCGTGCCTGGGTGATGCGCCAGGCCGAATTGCGGAGGATTCGGCACGTGTACGGGCCCCCCGAGGCGGCAACGTCCCCGGACTTCCTCCGGCATCTTGGAGTGCCCCCGATATCGCGTGCGAGAGTCGGCCCGCCGAGCAGGCGGCAGCGTCCGACTGGGCCATGACCTCTCTCGGAGGACGGCCGGCCACGTGGGCGCGGTTCTTGCTCCCGGGGGCTAGCATGCCCACCACCCTCGTGCGGGAAGACGACCGGACCTACCGACTGGAGATTCGCGGACTGCTGAGGAAAGCCGACCTCGATCGCGCGCAGCGGGACTTGCTGGCCACGTTGGCCGGCGACGGTGGCGGGACGGTGCGCCTGCTGGTACGCCTGCAGGCGTTCGAGGGCTGGGAAAGCGACCCGCGCTGGAACGACCTGTCGTTCTATGTCATCCACGGCGACGCGCTGGAGCGCATCGCGATCGTGGGCGACGAACGCTGGCGCGGCGAGGCGCTCATGTTTGCCGCCGCGGACCTGCGGAAGGGGCCCGTCGAGTACTTCACGCCCGACCGCGAATCCGAGGCGCGTGCCTGGCTCGGATCGGCGTAGCCGTCGACCCACGGGCCGCGCTCGGAGAGCGGGCCGTGCCGTGTAGCCGTCGGCCTGGGCGGCTGTAGCCGTCGACCTTCAGGTCGACGGTCAGTGACCTTCCAGGAAGATGGCGACGCCCGGCCGCGGGGTGGCGCCGAAGCTTTGGCGGAGGCGGCCAGCCCGGCGTTCGGAGGCCGTCGGGAATCGGGATTCGGGATTCGGCCCCATTGGCCGCAGCAGGACCTACCGTGTACGACGCGTCGAGCAAGCTCGACGCCTACATTTCGGAGGTTGTAGCCGTCGACCTTGGTCGACGGGCTCCGGGCGCCGCGTCAGCGCCGACCTGACTCCGCCGGAGCCTTGGCGAAGGTGGGAGGTCGGCGCCTCCGTCGTGTCGCTTACGGCTGCTCGGCGGCTACCACGTTGTGCCAGGTGTTGTCCGGGTTGAAGGCCGTGATGGCCTTGACGGCACTCGCCGTGTTCGCGCCGAGATCGTGTTCGTACGTCGTCCCGTCAGGCCCGACGATGAACGTCATCACGCCGGTGTTGCCGTAGGCGGCGGGCCAGGCCACGAGTGCAAAGCCACCCGTCATCGCGCCGCCGACCACGTAGCTCCGCGCACCGCCCTGCGCGCCGGCGCCCTGCTTCTCGAGAATCCGGAAGTAATACCCGTGAAACGGGGTGGGCTGTCCGCCGGCGCCGAGCGTGCGGCCTTCGGCCGCCGCCTCGGCGACGAGTGGCCCGAGCGGGCTGTGCGGCTCGCCCGACTTGACCGGCCAGTAAAGGCCGTCCTCGGTGCCGGCAGTGCTCGCCAACCGGCGCGCGTAGGCGCCGGCCGGTATCGCGTCGTGACCGCGTTTCGCGTAGGCACGCTGGGCGGCCACGTACGTCTTCACGATCTGAATCGCGGCGAGCTCGTTGCGCCCGATGCGCCGGGTGATCACTTCTTCCTTCCCCGCCGCGGCGTCGAACACCCAGCCCTTGGCCGTCTTTACGAGCGGCACCGGGAATGGCCATTCCTCGCGCCCGACCACGAGTTCCTTGCGGTCGGCCGACACGTCGGCGAGCTTCCAGCCTTCGCGCATCGCGACGAGAAAGACGGCGCGGTGTTGCCGCGCCGTGGCCGCGTCCGATGAGGAGGCGAGGTCGCGCCCACGGGCGCCGAGCAGCGCCAGCAGCGGCTGGATGTCCTTCGCGCGTGCTGCCGTCCTGAGGGCGGTGACCGCCTCCTCAGGAGTCTGGAACACGCGCGGCGGCTGCGCCGCGGCGATGGCCGGCAGCATCAGGCCGGCCGCGACCGCGACACTGCGCAGGAATCGTGAAGTCATGATCGACATGCTCACCTAGCGGTCAGCGCCGACGGCCGCCGCCGCCGCGCCCGCCACCACTGGAACGGCTCGACGAGCGACTCCGGCTCCCACGTGATGACGCCGCCCGTTCGGACTTGCCACTCGAATAGCCGGAAAACGCATCCGAACTCCTGCCGCTGCGATCCACCGATCGCTCCGTGGTGCCGCGCGACGCGCCGTTGGCGCTGTACTGGCCGGTGCCGGCACCGGCGGCCTGTGCGTTGGTGCGCGCAGTGTCGGCGCGCTGCTGCCGCTGCGCCTGCGCCTCGGGGGTCTGACGGTTCTCCGAACGTTCGGTGCGCTGCTGCTGTGCGGTCTCGGCACGTTCGGTGCGCTGGCTCGACGTGTTCTCGCGTCGCTCGTTCGCGTTCTCCCTGGCATCCTCGCGGTTGTCGGAGATGTCCTCCCGGGCGTCCTCGCGGTTGTCGTAGAAGTCCTCGCGGGCATCCTCGCGGTCGTCGTAGAAGTCGTCCCAGGAGTCGTTGTACATGTACCCGCCGCCGTGCCAGCCGTACGGCCCGTAGTAGTAGTTGTTGTCGATCGCGGCGCCGATGGCAATCCCGGCCGCGAACCCGACTGCGGCGCCCGCCACTGCTGCAACCGCCTCGTCGTCATCGTCTTCCTCCTTGATGACGATCGTGGTCGTGGTCGGGGCGGGCTGCGTGTAGACGACCTGTGGGTCGTACTGGGGCACGTACACCACCTGCGGGTTGGCCGGCTCGATGACGATCGCCTGCTCGCCCGTCTTGGTCGTCCTGGTCTCGACCTTCTGCTGCGGGGTGGTCTTCAGGTTGCCGGCCTGCTGGCTCTTCTGCCGCAACCGCTGGATGCTCTCGAAGACGCCCTTCTGGTCCGTCGAGAACGTGGCGCCCAACTGGCGCGTCCAGGCGATGTTGTCGGCCATGAAGTTGACGACCGGCGGGAACAACGCCATCACCACGAAGCTGGCGTCATAGCCGGCGGCCTTGGCCGCATCCTGGAGCTTGGTTCCGGTGAGCTCGGCGTTGCGCACCAGCCAGCCGCTGAACTCCTGCACCTTGTCCGGCTGCTGTGCGCAAAGGAGCATCTGCGCCAGTAACTGGTCGGGATACAGGGCGACGGGCGCGAGCAGTTCGTCGAGCACCTGCGGGCTCGACGCGCCGGCAGCCGCGGGCGGGGCCGGCTGCTGGACGCGGGCAAGCAGCGCCGCGCCGGCCGGAATCGAGGCCGGGCCGGCGCAGCATAGGGCACTGAGGGCAACGACGAGAACGCCGCGGCGAGACATGGCCACTGTCCTACTTCGACGAGATGGCGGTCAGGCGGACAGCCTCGACACCGTAGTCGTCGACCACAACGGCATCTCCCGGTCCCAACTTGAGCTTGGCGGCCGGGGCGAGGTCACCAGCGACGCCCTTGCCCGAGCCATCGACCTCGAAGGTCGCAAACGCGTACTGGTAGCCCGTCTTCGGCTTCTGCTCGGGCATGCCGGCGCCGAGGAACGCGATCGGCTGCGTCGCGACGACGGTTACGAGCATGCCGCTCCCGGTGCTCAACGTCCGCGCGTAGTGCAGCGGGGTGGAGCGTCCGCCTACCTGGATGGTCCCGGTCGCAGGCATCCCGTCAAGGGCGCTCTTGAGCGCGGCGTCACCCTTCTTCAGTGCCGCCATCGCCGCGGTGCGCTCGGCATCGGTGGTCCAGCGGGAGACGGTGATCGTCACCGGCGCTGTCAACGACGCGCCCCCTGCCGTCTTGACCGTGGCCGTCGCCGTGTAGGTCTTCGGCGCGGGCGCTTGTGCCAACACGACGGCGCTCGTCGCCCCGGCGGTCACCACCGCCGCCACCAGCATCGCTCCCCACTCAGATCCCATCCGCATCGCTCTCTCCTCCGACGTGTCGTCCCGCAACGTTCACCCGCGCCAGTGGCGAGGGTCGCTTGCCGAGCATACAGAAGAAGTGTGCCGTCGAGAAGAATCGCATCGGTGGGTGAATTCACGCACAGGGCAAGGCAAACCGACGCGGCTGCACCTGCGGGGCGCGCGCCGCCCTCCACGGCCGTGGAGAGGCTCCGACATGTCGTAGGGCCACCAGGGCACTCGAGCCGCGCGTCGCGCCCTGGCGTCGAACACACGTCGAGGTACGACGCCGCGAGCACAGGCGATCGTGCCAGGGACGGCAGCGGCCTGCACCTAGGGCTAGGTGAACCGTTCGGGGTACAGCTCTTGCTTGACTCGTAGGTATTCGCACGCGTCGGCGGCGGAACCGCACGACGACCCAAGGAGACACCATGAAGGACCACGAACGTACCGAGGCCTTGACCTCGTGGCAAGCCGACGCCCGCGTAGTGACCGAGGGCCTCGCCGCGGTGGATCGCCGGGCGTTCCTGATGCGGAGCGCCGTCACTGGTGCGGCCGCCGTGCTCACCGGATGTGCCGCCCCGACACCAGAGCAGACCGCCAACAACCCCACGCCTCCCCCGGCTCCCAAGGTCGCTGACAGCCAGGTCTCGCAGGACCTCGCGGTCAAGAAGGACACCAAGGGCCCGGTGATGACGACGATCGATGAGTTCTACAAGGTCGGTCCCGGGCCGTCGAGCTCGCACACGATCGGCCCGATGCGGATCACGTACGACTTCTACCAACGGTGCACCAAGCTGCCGGCCGACCAGCTCGCCAAGGCGACGGCTCTCAAGGTGCACCTGTTTGGCAGCCTCAGTGCGACGGGCAAGGGCCATGGCACCGAGCGCGCCTCGCTGGCCGGCATTGTCGGCAAGGAACCGGCCACCGTGGAGCCGGCGTTCCTGGACGGCCTGGCAAGCAACCCCGACCAGACCTTCGACGTGAAGTTGGGCGGCACGACGTTCAAGGCGTCGCTCAAGGACATCATCTACGACGCGCCGAAAGGCAACTTCCCGCACCCCAACACCATGACCTGCAAGCTCATGGCGGGCGACCAGGTGCTCCTCGAGCAGGAGTACTACTCGGTCGGCGGCGGGTTCATCGAGTGGAAGGGCTACGAGCCGCCGAAGAAGGGCCAGCCGAAGTACCCGTACTCGACGATGAAGGAACTCCAGACGCACGCCGAGAAGAACAACCTCTCCATCGCGCAGGTGGTGATGGCCAACGAGGTCGCCGTCTCCGGCAAGACCGAGGCGGAGGTCGCCGCGTTCGTCCACAAGATTCACACCGCGATGGTCAACATCGTCAAGGCGGGGCTCGCGGCGCCGGAGTCGACGCTGCCCGGTCCGATCAAATTGAAGACCAAGGCCGGCGACGTCTACAAGCGGGCCCAGGACGAAAAGTACGTCGGACAGCGTGGCGTGGGCGTCGTCGCGGCGTATGCCCTCGCTGGATCGGAAGAGAATGCGCGTGGCCACCTGGTGGTCACGGCGCCGACTGGCGGCTCCGCCGGGGTGATGCCCGCGATCGTGTATGCGATCGGCGAGGGCGGCCGAAACCTGCCCGACGACAAGATCCGTGACGGATTCCTCGCCGCTGCGGCCATCGGGTATCTCTGCAAGCACAACGCGACGCTGTCGGGCGCGGAAGGCGGCTGCCAGGCGGAGATCGGTGTCGCCTCGGCCATGGGCGCGGCGTTCCTCGCGCAGGCCCATGACTTCCCGCCGCAGGTCGTGGCCAACGCGGCCGAGTCGTCGCTGCAGCACCACCTCGGGATGACGTGCGATCCGGTCGCCGGCTTCGTGCAGGTGCCCTGCATCGAGCGCTGCGCGTTCGGCGCAGTGAAGGCCTGGACCGGGTTCATGATCGCGAGCAACGAGATCCCCGCCAACCGCCGCGTCGACTTCGACACCACGGTGACCGCGATGGCGCTCACCGCCCGCGAGATGAACGGCAAGTACAAGGAGACCTCCGAGGGCGGGCTGGCCGTTTCGCTGGCGCTCTGCTAGGACCGGCGATGCACGAGTCCGCCGCTGCCACCGACTCGCGGTCGTCCGCGATGCGGGCGATCGTCGCCGCCTGGCTGGTCACGGCGCTGTACTACTTCTACCAGTACGCGCTGCGATCGGCCCCGGCGGTGATGATGCCGCAACTGTCGGACGCCTTCGGGCTGACGACAATGGGCGTGGCCTCGCTGGTGGGCCTGTTCTATTACGGGTACTCACCCTTCAGCCTGGTGGCCGGCGCGGCCATGGACACCCTCGGACCGCGACGCGTCGTGCCGATCGGCGCGGCGGCGGTGGGCGTCGGCGCGCTGCTCTTCGCCACTGGTAACCAGACGCTTGCAAGTGCGGGGCGGTTGCTGCAGGGCGCGGGCGGCGTGTTCGCGCTCGTCGGCGCCGCCTACATCGCGACGACGAACTTCCCCGCCTCTCGCGCCGCCACGCTGATCGGCGCCACGCAGATGTTCGGGATGGCCGGCGGATCGGCGGGCCAGTTCGTCGTCGGTCCGATCATCGCGCGCGGCGTGCCGTGGCAGGCGTTCTGGGCCGTCATGGGTGGCATCGGGCTGGTCATGAGCGTGGCGTTGTACGTGCTGTTACCAGCCCGGGACGAACGCCGAACGCCGAACGCAGAACGCCCACCCATGAAGGCCGAAGGCCAAAGCCCCAAGGCCGAGACAAGTCGTCCCGGCGTGCTGCATGCGTTTGCGACCGTGTTTCGCAATCCCCAGTCCATCCTGTGCGGGATGATCGCGGGGCTGCTGTTCATCCCGACGACAATCTTCGACATGGTGTGGGGCGTGCGCTTCCTGCAGGACGCCCGCGGTTTCGAATACGGCGACGCCGTGCTGCGTTCCTCACTCGTGCCGCTCGGCTGGATCATCGGGTGCCCCCTGCTCGGCTTCATCTCCGATCGCATCGGACGGCGCAAGCCGGTGATCGCCGGGAGCGGCCTGGTGCTGCTCGCCTGCCTCGGCTGGATCCTCTACGGGCGGATCGACGTGCTGCCACCGTACGTGCTCGGCCTGGTCGCCGGCATCGCGTCCGGCGCGGCGATGCTGCCGTACACGGTGATCAAGGAAGCGAACCCGCCCGAGATGAGCGGCACCTCCACCGGCGTCGTCAACTTCCTCAACTTCACGTTCAGCGCCCTGCTCGGCCCGGTGTTCGGGTGGATCCTCCTGGGTGTGAGCGGCGGGGGCGGAACGATGACCCTCAGTCACTACCAGGCGACGTTCTATCCGCTGCTGTACGGCGTCGCGCTGGCCGTCGTTCTCACGTTCCTCCTCAGGGAGACGGGGCCCGCGGCACGCCGCGCGCCCCGGTAGTCGCAGGCGAGGCATCGATGACCGCTACCACCGGATCGGGAAAGTACGAAGAACTGCTGGCGCGGTGCAAGGGGCTGCCGCCGGTCGCCACGGCCGTGGCACACCCGTGCGAACAGTCGGCCCTCGCCGGGGCCATCGAAGCGGGCGCGCTCGGATTGATCACGCCCATCCTCGTCGGGCCCGCCGCCAAGATCGAGGAGATCGCCGGCAAGGCCAATATCGACCTGACCGGCGTGAGGATCGTCGATGCCGTGCACAGCCACGCCGCCGCGATGAAGGCCGTGGAACTCGTGCGATGCGGCGACGCCGAGCTGCTGATGAAGGGCAGCCTGCACACCGACGAGTTGCTCGGCGCCGTGGTGGCGCGCGAGACGGGACTGCGCACGGGCCGCCGCATCAGTCATGTCTTCATCATGGACGTGCCGACCTACCACAAGGTGCTCATCGTCACCGATGCCGCCATCAACATCGCGCCGGCGCTCGAGGACAAGGCCGACATCTGCCAGAACGCGATCGATCTTGCGGTCACCCTCGGCGTGAAGACGCCGAAGGTGGCGATCCTGGCGGCGGTTGAAACCGTGAACTCGAAGATGGTGGCGACCATCGACGCGGCCTGCCTGTGCAAGATGGCCGAGCGCGGGCAGATCCGCGGCGCCCTGCTCGACGGGCCGTTGGCGTTCGACAACGCGATCAGCAAAGACGCCGCACGCACCAAGGGCATTACGTCCGAGGTGGCCGGTGATCCGGACATCCTGCTCGTGCCCGATCTCGAGGCCGGTAACATCCTCGCCAAGCAACTGAGCTTCCTCGCCAACGCCGACAGCGCCGGCCTGGTACTCGGGGCCAGGGTCCCGATCATCCTGACGAGCCGCGCCGACACCGTGCGATCCCGCATCGCGAGTTGCGGGGTGGCCATGCTCGCCGCGCACGCGCGGCGGCAGGCGATGCCGGCCAGCGTCTAGCCTGCCGGTGGGGAACGCTATGTAGGCGTCGAGCTTCAGCTCGACGCTGACACTGACCGTCGACCTGACCTGTCCGCCGTAGCCGTGGCGAAGGTGGAAGGTCGACGGCTACGTAACAGATCGCATGGAGGCACGTCCCATGGAGGACTTCGCACTCGTCCTCAACGCCGGCTCGTCGAGCCTCAAGTTCTGCGTCTACCGGCGCCCCGAGGAGCAGACCTGGGGACTCGAAGCGCGCGGGCAGATCGAGGGCATCGGTACCTCGCCGCATTTCACCGTCAAGGACGGCACGGGCGTGAAGGTGGCCGACCAAGCACTCGCCGCCTCCGTCCGCGACGGCGACGGCGCGATCGACGTCCTCGCCGGATGGCTGCGCCAGCAATACGGCGGCGCCCGGGTGCGCGGTGTCGGGCACCGCGTGGTCCACGGCGGGCCGAACTTCGCGGGTCCGGTGGCGGTGACGCCGCAGGTGCTCGACGAGTTGCGCCGCCTGGTCCCGCTGGCGCCGCTGCACCAGCCGCACAACCTGGCAGCCATCGACGCCGTCACGGCGCGCCTGCCGGAGGTGCCGCAGGTGGCCTGCTTCGACACGTCGTTCCATCGCGGACAGCCGGAGGTCGCCACCGTCGTGCCGCTGCCCCGTGATCTGTGTCGCGATGGCGTGCAACGCTACGGCTTCCACGGCCTGTCCTACGAGTACGTCGCGTCGGTGCTGCCGACCGTCGCTCCGGAGATCGCGGCGGGCCGCGTGATCGTGGCCCACCTCGGGAGCGGCGCCAGTCTTTGCGCGCTTCGTGGCGGCAGGAGCGTGGACAGCACGCTGTCGTTCACCGCGCTCGACGGCCTCTGCATGGGCACACGGCCCGGCGCGCTCGATCCAGGCGTCGTCCTCTACCTGTTCCAGACACTCGGCCTCTCACCCAAGGAGGTCGAGTCGGTGCTCTACAAGAAGTCGGGGCTCCTCGGCATCTCCGGAATCAGCAACGACATGCGGGACCTGCTCGGCAATACCGCGGCATCGGCCCAACTCGCCGTCGACTACTTCGTATACCAGGCGGCCAAGCAGATCGGCGCCATGGCGGGAGCGTTGGGCGGCGTGGACGGGCTCGTCTTCACGGCCGGCATCGGCGAGAACTCCGCGGAGATCCGGGCACGCATCTGCGCCGCATGCGCCTGGCTCGGCGTCGATCTCGACGCCGGCGCCAATGAGTCGCGGCAGACCCGGATCACGCGGCCGGAATCTCGGGTATCGGCGTGGGTCGTGCCGACCAACGAGGAACTGATGATTGCGCGCCACACCGGACGGTTGCTGGGTCTGGCCGCAAACGCGTAAGGATTCGACGAGGGACGCCGGGCTGGGACAGCCGAGGGTCGGACATGTGACGAACGCTGAACGCTGATGCACGGGCAACGACCAACACGGAATCGTGACGATCCGGACTCGACATTCCCGGCATTCGCGGCATTCCGGCATTACGTCGTCGGTAGCACGCGGGGCCCGCTCTCCGAGCGGCATTCCTTCATCGAAACGCAGCTTCTTCGAGGTATCGCAATGACTACGATGGCACCTGAAACGCGCGTGGACGACGCGACGGCCGCGTGGCGCGGCTTCCGTGGCGCACTCTGGCAGCGGGATATCGACGTCCGCGCCTTCATCCAGTTGAACTTCGACCCCTACGAGGGGGACGGCGCGTTCCTGGCGCCGGCGACACCGCGCACCCTTGGCATCTGGGAGAAGCTCAGCGCGCTGTTCCTCGAGGAACGCAAGAAGGGCGTGCTCGACATCTCGCAGATCCCGAGTTCGATTACCGCGCACGCGCCCGGCTACATCGACAAGGCCAACGAAGTGATCGTCGGCCTGCAGACGGAGGCGCCGCTCAAGCGCGCGATCATGCCCAACGGCGGCTTCCGGATGGTCGCCAGCGCGCTGAAGGTGTATGGCTACACGCCCGATCCCGCCGTCGTCGAGACCTTCACGAAGCACCGCAAGACGCACAACGATGCTGTCTTCGATGCCTACACGGCCGACATCCGCAAGTGTCGCAGTTCGCACATCCTCACCGGCCTGCCCGACGCATACGGACGGGGGCGGATCATCGGCGACTACAGGCGTGTCGCGCTGTACGGCGTCGCCCGCCTCATCCAGCACAAGCAGGAGGAAAAAGTCGCGCTCGATGCGGAGATGTCCACCGAGAGCATCATCCGCGACCGCGAGGAACTCTCCGAGCAGATCCGTGCGCTGAAGGAACTGCAGCAGATGGCAAAGGCCTACGGCTTCGACATCTCGGTGCCGGCGCGGACCGCGAAGGAAGCCGTGCAGTGGCTGTACTTCGGCTACTTGGCGGCAGTGAAGGAACAGAACGGGGCCGCCATGTCGCTGGGGCGCACGTCCACATTCCTCGACATCTATTTCCAGCGGGATCTCGCCGAGGGCACACTCACCGAGTCCGAAGCGCAGGAAATCATCGACGACGTCGTCATCAAGCTGCGCATCGTCCGGTTCCTGCGCACGCCCGAGTACGACGAACTGTTTGCCGGTGACCCGACCTGGGTCACCGAATCGATCGGCGGCATGGGCGACGATGGGCGTCCACTCGTCACGAAGACCAGCTTCCGGGTCCTGCAGACGCTCTACAACCTCGGGCCCGCCCCAGAGCCCAACCTCACCATCCTCTACTCGCCCCGCCTGCCGGAGGCGTTCCGACGCTTCGCCACCAAGGTCGCGATCGACACCAGTTCGGTGCAGTTCGAGAGCGACGAGCTGATGCGCCGGAGCCTCGGCGACGACGGCGCCATCGCGTGCTGCGTGTCGCCGATGCTGGTCGGCAAGCAGATGCAGTTCTTCGGGGCGCGGGCCAACCTCGCCAAGCTGCTGCTCTACGCGATCAACGGCGGCCGCGACGAGATCTCGGGCGAGCAGATCGGCCCCGAGTTCGGGGCCGTACAGGGCGATTACCTCGATCTCGAGGAGGTGGCCGGCAAGTTCGAGCGAATGATGGAGTGGCTGGCTGGCGTCTACGTCAACGCCATGAACGTCATCCACTACATGCACGACAAGTACGCCTACGAGCGGATCGAGATGGCGCTGCACGATTACGCGCCCATTCGCACGATGGCATTCGGGATGGCGGGCCTGTCGGTCGTCGCCGACAGCCTCTCGGCGATGAAGTACGCGAAGGTCAAGGTGGTGCGCGACGCCACCGGCCTCGTCACCGACTACCAGACCGAGGGCACCTTCCCCTACTTCGGCAACCATGACAACCGTGTGGACCACCTCGCGTCCTGGGTGGTGAGCACGTTCATGAAGAAGCTGCGCAAGTACCCCACCTACCGCGACGCGGTCCACACGCAGTCGATCCTGACGATCACGTCCAACGTCGTGTACGGCAAGGCCACCGGGAACACGCCGGACGGCCGGCGCCACGGCGAGCCGTTCGCGCCCGGCGCGAACCCCATGCACGGCCGCGACAGCCACGGCCTGCACGCGGCAGCGGCATCGGTGGCCAAGATCCCGTTCCGCGACGCGGCCGATGGCATCTCGCTCACCGCGACAGTCGTACCCACCGGCCTCGGACGCACCGACGACGAACGCGTGACCAACCTGACGGCGATGCTCGACGCGTACTTTGGCGTCACCGGCTATCACATGAACGTCAACGTCCTGAATCGCGAGACGCTGCTCGATGCGATGGATCACCCGGAGAAGTACCCGCACCTCACGATCCGCGTCTCCGGTTACGCGGTGAACTTCGTCCGGCTCACGCGCGAGCAGCAGATGGACGTCGTCAATCGCACGTTCCACGGAGCCTGACCATGTCCACCGAAGCGGACGTGCCGCAGACACCGCTCGAAGCCTCCAGCCCGTTTGAATTGCGCGTCGGACTGAGCAAGGACGTGCCCGAAACCACGGTGCGGCAGGCGCTGGCCTCGGGCGACATGGGCTTCCTCCACTCGTTCACCACCGGTTCGGCCGTGGACGGTCCCGGGGTCCGGGTCGTCGCCTGGACGGCCGGCTGCATGTGGCGTTGCGCCTACTGCCACAACCCGGACACGTGGTCGATGCGCAACGGCATGCCCGTCAGCATCGCGACGGCCACCGAGGAACTGGCCAAGTACCGAAACGGCCTGAAGATCATGAAAGGCGGGCTGACGATCAGCGGTGGCGAACCGCTGATGCAGCACAAGTTCGTCACCAGGCTGTTTGCCGCCGCAAAGGGGATGGGCGTTCACACTGCGCTCGACAGCAACGGCTACTACGGTGATCTCCTCAGCGACGACGAGCTCGCGTCGATCGACTTGATCCTGCTCGACATCAAGGCGTGGGACCCGGCACGGCACCTGCGGTACGTGGGGATGGCACTCGAACCGACACTGGCGTTCGCGCGGCGGCTCGCGGCCCTCGGACGCCCGATCTGGATCCGGCACGTCGTCGTCCCGGGCTGGACCGACGACGAGGCGACGCCGCGAGGGATCGCGGACTTCGCGGCGTCGCTCGGCAATGTCGAGCGGGTGGACGTCCTGCCCTTCCACCAGATGGGCCGCTACAAATGGAGCAACCTCAACCTGACCTACCGGCTCGCGGACGTCGAACCGCCGTCCGATGAGGCCATGCAACGCTCGATTGACGCATTCAGGGCCGCGGGACTGCGCGCGTACTGACGATGCTCTGGAAGCTGGTGACCGCGTTCACGCTGATGGCCATCTGCGTGGTCATCCATGCGTCGAGCGTGACCTCGGCGATGCGGTGGGCGCGGACGCACTCTAGTTCGCCGGCGGAGATGGAGTACCTCGCGCGCATCTGGTTGTTTGTCCGGATCGCGGGCTGGATCATCACCTTCCACCTCCTCGAAATCTGCGTGTGGGCGACGTTCTACTGGTGGAAAGGCGCGTTGCCCGACCTGCCGACCTCGATCTACTTCAGCGCCGTCACCTACACGACGACCGGCTACGGCGACCTCGTGCTGCCGGCCGACTGGCGTCTCGTCGGTGCCATCGAGGCGCTGACCGGAATCCTGATGTGCGGCTGGTCCACCGGCTTCTTCTTCGCGGTCGTGAGTGGGCTCGAACGACTACCGAGGCGAACGCCCCGGGGCCCCGAATCCTGAAATGCCCGCTTGCCGGACTTCGCGAGCACCAACCGGCCGCGGTCGCCATCGCCGACGCCCGGGCTGCTACTTCGTGAGCTTCAGCCACTGCCAGCCCACGCTCAGGGTCCTGAAATTGGAGCCGGTGCGCACCGCGAGGCCCGAGCTGTAGGCCACCTTGAGGGATTGCGATTTCGCGAGCGGCAGCGACAGCGTGGCACCGATCCGCGAGTTGTTCAATTCGCCGGTCGGGTCGGCTCCATCGATCCGGGCACTGCCGCCGTGATACCACGTGGCGTCGATGGCTACCCAGAGGCGTGGGCGGAACGTGTAGCTCGTGTGCCCCTGGATCGCCACGACCGCGTCCTGCGAGCGTCGTCGCCCACCGGGATAGAAGTCGTCGTTGGCGGTGAACAGCCACACGCCGGCATAGCCATCGAAATCCCAGTGGCCCTTCGGCACGCTGACGCCCAGTTCCGGCTTGAACGCCCATCGATGGGCGCCGAGGTTGATGAGCTGGGTGTCCTTGTACTGCCCCGTGGGCGCGACAACCGTCAGGCTGGTGCCGATGATGACCTTGCGCGGCGAGACGATGAAGGCACGGGCGCCCACCGCCGGATTGCCTGTGAGGTTGACCGAGAACTTGGTGCGCATGTCCACGAGCCCGGTGCGCGTGATGCTTCGGGCCTCCTCACCCACTTCCCCACTCACCTCGGCGTACGACGCGGGGATGGCCGTCGTGATCAGCGCGAGCCGGCCGAACAGACCGAAGGTGTAGCCGGCCGCCAGCGGCACGCCGTAAATGGTGGCGTCGATGTTTTTCACCGGCAGCGTCGGGTCCGTGAGGACCTCGCCCGTCGACCGCGACAGTCCCGCGACGAGGAAGAACGCGCCCGCCGGACTCGCTGCATAGGCGCGGGGCTCGAGGTCCTGTGCACGGCAGGGCGCGGCAGCCAGGACGCTGGCCGCCAGCGTGCCGGCTGCCAGTCTCGCCACGACACGGTCGAGGGCCGCTTGTCTCATCATCACGCGGTCTACTGGCACGTTCCATGCCTGCGTCAATAATGGACACGCTACGCCAATGGCGCGGCTCGTCCGCACAACTATCTCCATGTAAAGGGGTCTGGGCCAGCGCGGCCGGGGGGCGTCCCCCAGGTCGAGGCCCGAGGCTCCCGGATTTGGGAGTTTCCACGCGACGCGCTCCGGGAACGTGGAGGCGCTACGCTGGACGTGCGCGCAGGAGCAGAAAGGACCGAAGTATGGCGAGTACGCAGCCGGGAGCGCAGGGCCGCGGCCTGTCGGGAAGCGGTGGCAATGCCCCCTTCGTGGACGTCCGTGAACAGAAGCGCCTGAACGACGCGCGTGAGGCAGGTGTCCCGTGGAAGCACTGGGGCCCGTACCTGAGCGAGCGTCAGTGGGGCACGGTCCGCGAGGACTACAGCCAGGACGGCAACGCCTGGAACTACTTCAGCCACGACCAGTCCCGGTCCCGCGCCTACCGTTGGGGCGAGGATGGGTTGGGCGGCATCTCGGACGACCAGCAGCGACTCTGCTTCGCGCTCGCCCTCTGGAACGGCAAGGACGCGATCCTGAAGGAGCGGCTGTTCGGGCTCACCAACAGCGAAGGGAACCACGGCGAGGACGTCAAGGAGTACTACTTCTACCTCGACTCGACGCCGACCCACTCGTACATGAAGTACCTGTACAAGTACCCGCAGCGCGAGTTCCCGTACGATGACCTGGTCGCGAACAACGTCCGCCGCTCGCGCGAAGAGTTCGAGTACGAGCTGCTCGACACCGGCGTGTTCGACGATGACCGCTACTTCGACGTGTTCCTCGAGTATGCCAAGGCGGGGCCCGACGACATTGCCATCCGCTGCACGGTGCACAACCGCGGCCCGGAGGCAGCCCACCTGCACGTGCTGCCGACGCTGTGGTACCGCAACACGTGGTCCTGGGACGACGGCGCGGCCAAGCCGATGCTCGGGACCAGCAACGGCACGATCGTCGCCTCCCATCCCGAGCTGGGCAACTACACCCTGGCGTGCGAGGGCGCGCGCGAGCTCCTGTTCACCGAGAACGAGAGTAATCGCGAGCGGCTCTGGGGTCAGCCGAGCCCGAGCCCGTATGTGAAGGACGCCTTCCACCGGTACGTGATCGGCGGCGAGCGTGACGCGGTCAACCCGGCCGGCACCGGTACGAAAGCCGCCGCCCTGTATGTGCTCGACGTCCCTGCTGGCGGCAGCCAGGTCATTCAGCTGCGGCTGCGCGCCAACGGCGACGGCGAGGCGTTCGGCACGGGCTTCGACGATGTGTTCCGTCAGCGGATCGAGGAGGCCGACGAGTTCTACGGGCGCATCACCGCCGACACCCTCAACGAGGACGAGCAGCGCGTCCACCGGCAGGCCCTCGCCGGCATGCTCTGGACCAAGCAGTACTACTACTTCGACGTCGACCGCTGGCTCAAGGAGCACGACGCGCACCCGCTGTTCGGCACGGGCCACAGGGCGCCGCGCAACGCCGAGTGGTTCCACATGCTGAACGGCGACGTCATCTCGATGCCCGACAAGTGGGAGTACCCCTGGTACGCGGCATGGGACCTGGCCTTCCACACCATCGCGCTGTCGCTGGTGGATTTCGACTTCGCGAAGGATCAGCTGCTGCTGATGCTGCGCACGTTGTACAGCCACCCCAACGGGCAGATCCCCGCCTACGAGTGGAACTTCAGCGACGTCAACCCTCCGGTGCACGCGTGGGCGACGCTGTTCCTGTACCGAGTCGAGACGAATCTCGGCCGCGAAGATCACGAGTTCCTGGAGCGCTCGTTCCAGGGGCTGATGCTGAACTTCAACTGGTGGGTCAATCGCAAGGACCCGCAGGGCCGCAACGTGTTCGCGGGCGGCTTCCTCGGCCTCGACAACATCGGCGTGTTCGACCGCAGCGCGCAGTTGCCGACCGGCGGATCACTGGAACAGGCCGACGGCACGGCGTGGATGGCCTTCTACTGCCAGAACATGCTGGAGATGGCGCTCATCCTGGCCGCGCGCGACAAGAAGTACGAGGAGACCGCCTTCAAGTTCCTCGAGAACTTCATCTGGATCGCCTACGCGATGGACAAGACCGGCGAGCACGGCGACGACATGTGGGACGAGGAGGACGGCTTCTATTACGACGTGCTGCGGTTGCCCGACAACCAGGCATTCCGACTCAAGGTGCGTTCGCTGGTCGGCCTGCTGCCGCTCTGTGCCAGCACCGTGATCGAGCCGGAGATGGCGAAAAACCATCCCAGGCTGCTCGAACTGATCGCCCTCTTCCGCAAGCGGCATCCGCAGGTGATCGCCAAGGTGGCGCCGACGACAGAGGGCTTCGTGGGGGTCGGCAACCGCCGGCTGCTGTCGCCGCTGTCGAAGGAGAAGCTGACGCGCATTCTCGGGTATCTCCTCGACGAGAACGAGTTCCTCGGCCCGCACGGAATCCGGTCGCTGTCGAAGTACCACGAGAAACATCCCTTCGTCTTCCACACCGCCGGACAGCAGTTTCAGGTGCGGTACCTGCCGGCCGAGTCGGACAACGGGATGTTCGGCGGCAACTCCAACTGGCGGGGTCCGGTGTGGATGCCGGTCAATGGCCTGATCGTGCGGGGGTTGCTCAACTTCTACAGCTTCTACGGCGACGACTACACCGTGGAGTGCCCGACCGGATCCGGCAACCACATGACGCTGTTCGAGGTCGCCAAGGAGATCTCGCGACGGCTGACGGGAACCTTCGTTCGCGACGCCAACGGCCGCCGCCCGGTGTATGGGGGATGCGAGAAGTTCCAGAACGACCCGCACTGGCGTGACTACATCCTGTTCTACGAGTACTTCCACGGCGATAACGGCGCCGGGCTCGGCGCCAGTCACCAGACTGGCTGGACGGGCATCGTCGCGCGACTGATGGACCTGTTCGGCCGGATGGACGCGAAGGACATGCTCACGACCGAAAAGGAACGACTGGCCGAACGCCTGGTCCGTGAACAGGTCGGCGGCAAGGCCTCGACACGGCAATGACCACGCCCCGCTATCCGTCGCTGTTCCAGATCAACACGCGTGTCCGCCTGTCGGAACTGAGCACCACGCTCGGCCGGCAGGCGACGCTCGACGACGTGCCTGATGCGGAGCTCGATCGGCTCGCGCACGACGGCTTCGACTTCGTCTGGTTCCTCGGCGTGTGGCAGACGGGCGAGGCCGCACGGCGGGTGTCGGCATCCAACCCCGAGTGGCTGGCCGAGTACCACCGCGTCCTGCCCGACTTCCGGGATGCGGACGTGACCGGGTCCTGCTTCGCGGTCAAGGACTACCACGTCCACGCAGACTTCGGCGGCGACGAGGCGCTCGCGCGACTGCGCGACCGCCTGCGTCGTCGAGGCCTCCGGCTGATGCTGGACTTCGTGCCGAACCACGTGGCGCCCGACCACGTGTGGGTGGAGTCGCACCCCGATTTCTTCATCGAGGGCACCGAGGCGCAGGTCGCCGACGCGCCGCACAACTGGACACGAATAGAGGTGGCCGGAGGGTCGCGCATCCTCGCGTACGGGCGAGATCCCTACTTCGCGGGCTGGCCGGACACGCTGCAGTTGAACTACGGCAACCTCGCGCTGCAGGAGGCGCTGATCGGCGAACTGCACCGCATCGCCAGACAGTGCGACGGCGTACGGTGCGACATGGCGATGCTGGTCCTGCCGGACGTGTTCCAGCGGACATGGAACATCGCCACCGAACCCTTCTGGCCGCGAGCCACGACCGCGGTTCGCGCCGCGGCACCGGGCTTCGTCTTCATGGCGGAGGTGTACTGGGATCTCGAGTGGACGCTCCAGCACCAGGGGTTCGACTTCACGTATGACAAGCGGCTCTACGATCGGCTCGAGCACGGCTCGGCGCGGCCGGTGCGCGAACACCTGTATGCCGGACTTGACTTCCAGGATCATCTCGCTCGCTTCCTCGAGAACCACGACGAGCCCCGCGCCGCGGCGACCTTCCCGCCGGAACGGCATCGTGCCGCGGCCGTGATCACGTTCCTCTCACCGGGCCTGCGCTTCGTCCACCAGGGCCAGCGCGAGGGCAAGCGGGTGCGCATTCCGATGCATCTCGGACGCGGCCCCGCGGAACCGGCCGACGAGGCGATCGGCGCGTTCTACGACGCCCTGCTCGCGTGCCTGCGCCGGCCCGCGTATCGCGAAGGGCAGTGGCAGTTGCTCGGCGCAGTTTCGGCGTGGGATGGCAACGAGTCACATGACGCCTTCATCGCGTACGCGTGGAGCGGCTCCGGCGATGCCCGCCACCTCGTCGTGGTCAATTACGCGGATCACCACTCGCAATGCCGTCTCGCCGTGCCGTGGCCGGAACTCGTGGGCAGCACGTGGAGATTGCAGGATGGGCTCTCCACCGCAGCGTACGACCGCGACGGCGCCGAGTTGGCTGGCCGCGGCCTGTACCTCGACCTCCCGCCGTGGGGCCGGCACGCCTTCACGATCACCAGGGTATGAGGGCGGCGGCCCACGGCAATCGGCCTTCGGCCTTCGGGATTGGAGACTCGCGATTGCCCTGGGCGTCGTCGGCGTCGACACTTCAGGTCGACGCATCGATAGCCCATGTCGGGACTCGAGACTGTGGGCTCGCGACACGTGATCGACCCTGGACCCTCGGGATGGGCGTTGCTCCAGTCAAAGAACTCGACATTTTCGGCATGCGCGGCATTCCGGCATTGCGCTGTTCTTACCGGCATGCTGTTGTTCGGCGGCTTCACGGCGCATGCAGACGCGCAGACGGTCGAGGTCTCGCCGTTCGTGGGGTACCGCTTCGGCGGCGATCTCTATGAGGTGTACACCGGCAGCGCACTCGACATCGACGGCGCCGCGACTGTCGGCGGCGTGGTCGACGTGTTCATCGAGCGCGGCCTCTCGTTCTCCTTCATCTACTCGCACCAGGACGCAGAGGTCGAGACCGTGGACTCCTGGGGACGGGCCACGGAGTTCGGCCGCCTGTCAGTCGATCACTGGCACGCAGGCGGCACGCAGGAGTTCGGCGCCGGTGCGGTGCGTCCGTTCCTGATCGGCACCATCGGGCTCACGCGCTTCGGCGCGCCGGGCGACTCGGAACTGCGCTTCTCGACGGCCGCGGGCGGCGGCGTGAAACTGATGCCGACGCGACACCTCGGCGTCCGCCTCGACGGACGCGTTTATGCCGTGTTCATGAACGGCTGGACCAGCGCTGGCGTCTGCGGCGGTGCGGGTTGCCTCGTCGGCGTGGACGTGTCCCTCATCTGGCAGGCGGAATTCACCGCGGGGCTGGTGCTGTCGTTCTGAAGCCCGTTGAGGTTGTGGCCCGGTCAGGCGATCCGAGCGGTGAGGTGGCCGGGTGGGTGCGCATGAGCCCACCCGCCTGGCCGTCCCGAAAAAGCAGAAGGCAGTCAGCTCTTGTTCTTGGCGGCCTTTTCGGCTTCCTTCATGGCCTTGGTCTTCTGCTGGGTGATCTGCGTCAGGCGCGTCGGTTCCTGGCCGTAGATCTCGAGCTCGAGCCGGCCATTCTTCGTGGAAATCGACGTCTGGTTCAGCAGCTTGCCCTCACCCTTGTCGCTCCCCGGGGGAAAGCGCATCTCGACCATCGTGAACGGATAGTCCATGGTCCGCGCCGAGTTGGCCGCGGCCCAGAACGTCACCGGCTTGTCGGTAACGATGACGATCTGGCGCGTGCCGTCGGGCAGCATGTTCTCGCGCGCATACATGATGTCCCAGCCGACCGAGCGCGCCGATCGGATGTAGCCGGCGCGCGGCTTCACGTCCTGGAGGACGCTCACCAGCTTGTCCTGCGACGATCGCTGCTCGGTCGTCCCTGCCACCGCGTCGAGCAACGAGGCGCGCTCCGCGTCGCTCGTCCACCGTTCGATGCCGATGTCGATCGTGCCGCTGAATCCGCGCTGCATGTTCACGCCGAACGCGGTGAACCGCAGCGGGTCCTTCTTCGTGATGACGGTGCCCGCCTGCGGTGGCGAGGCAGGCACCTGCCGTTCCTGTTGCGCGGTGAGCGGTGCCCAGGCAAGCGCCCCGAGCGCGGCGGCACCAACGAGCGTGCGGGTGAAACGAGTGGTCAGTGTCATGATCCTGTCATCCTTCCTGTAAACGATTGCCTCGGATATATGGCTGCTAGAGCCCGGTCACGTGAGTCTCGTCGGTCTTGCGCCGCAGGGCGACGTTGAGCAGGGCCACTGTCCCGAGCCATGCCCCCGCGAGAACCAACGTTATCGTCGCAAACACCGGCACCGCCAGGGCGAGACGCTCCCCCGCGAAGACGATGCCGGCAGAGATGACGTCGCCGGCGCGAACGAAGAACGAGTCCACGGCCTGCTTGGCCTTGTACTTGGCTTCCCGGCTGGTCGGCAACCAGAGCGCCTGCTTGGTGGTGTTGCCCAGCGAGTAGTCGAGGCTGTTGTCGGCCACCTTGACCGCAGTCATCAGTGACAGCGACGGGCCGGTCAGGAACAGTCCGTAGCCGGTGAGCGCGACAATCGGGTGGATGTAGAGGGCCTTGCCCACGCCAAGGTACTTGAACACGCGCGAGACCACGAACATCTGCAGCAGGAAGCCCATCAGATTCACCATGCTGAACAGGCGACTGTAGGTCGCCCCGATGAACACCTGCCGCGCGTCCGCGCCCGCCGGGCCGGCGCCGTGCAGTGCCTGCGCCTGCTCGACGACGTAGCGCCCCAGCAGGTATTCGCCGGAGGTGTTGACGACGTTGAGCAGCACCGTGAGCAGGGCGATCAGCAGCAGGTACCGGTCCTTCCGAATCAGCTCGAAGCCACCCGCCTTGCCGAGCGGCTTGTCGTCGTCGGTCGCCGCCGACTTCGGCGCCGAGGCCGGCCGCGGCGCGCGACGACTCACGACGCTCGCCAGCAGGGCACAGACGACGAGAATCACGCCGGCGCCGAGGAGCAGGCGCATCGGGCCCTGCGCGCTCACGAGGTGTCCGGCTCGCACCGAGCCCACCCAGGCGCCGAGGCTACTGCCGACGCCGATCAACGGGAACAACCGCTTGCCCTGGTCGGGGGTGAACAGGTCGTTGGCCAGCGCCCAGAACTGTGCGATGACCATCACGTTGAAGATCCCGACCCAGAGGAAGTACGCGATGCCGATCGGCAGGTGGGCGCCATAGGCGATGGCAAACAGCCCCACGTTCGCGGCGAAGAACAACGTCACCCACGTCACAAGCCGCTGGCGGTTGACCTTGGACGCGAAGGCGCCGTACGCCGGCACGAGACCAAGGAGCAGGAACGCCTGCCCGGCCGAGGAGTAGCTCTTCACCTCGGCCCCGCCCTCCGAGAGGATGAACACCTCGCGAGCGGTCTTGAGTTCGTAGTACGCGGCCAGGACGAGGAACATCAGCAGCGTCAGCAGCAACGCTTTTGTTTCTTCGCCGGTGTGGATGTCGGCAATCGGCGACAACAGCCGCGCGACGAGCGACTTGCCCACCGGTGGCGTACTGCCGGCGGCGTGCGCGGGCGGACCTGTTTCGCCGATGACGCTCACGGGATGGCCTAATCCTTTTCCTTCGGCGGGAAGTTCTTGAGCAGCTTGTCCATCGCCTTCTGGAGCCGCTCCTGGTTCTTCTTCGGATCCTTGCTGGGGTTGAGCGTCTTGGTCGCGGTTCCCTTCCACACCAGCTTCTTCGCGGCGGTGTCGTAGATGTCGAACGCGAGTGTCCCCACGTGCAGCGTGCTGCTGGTCGCTGTCGTCGAGCCGCCCATCCCGCCCATCCCGCCGTACCGCCAGCCGTAGCCGCCGTAGCCGTAGCCGCCGGTGCTGTAGGCGCTCCACTGACGTTCCTGCGTCACGGCGAGCTGGTAGGCGACAAGCAGGTCTGCGTCTTCCCCGGTGGCCTTGGTGAGCCCCTTCTTGGCCAGGTTGGCGTCGATGGCGTCGTGAATCTGCTGGTTCACGATCGCGTCCGGCTTCTCGGCGTTCGGCAGGTCGATCCACCGGTAGGTCTTGAACTTGGCAAAGTCCGTCCCGGTTGCGTAGTTGTACTTGACGTCCTGGGCCTGCGCGATGCCGCCCGCCAGGGCGAGCGCGGCAAGCGCGACGATGAAGCGACGGCTGATGTTCCGCATGTCCTGAATCCTTGGTCCTTCCGTGTTTGACGTCAGTCCTGCATCTGCCCGGTCACATCGGACACCTCGACGCCGCGGACGCTGGCGAGGTACTCCAGCCCGCGGATTTCGGTGACGACGCGGCATTCGAGCAGCGGCAGGGTCGAGGAGGTCTCGAGCACCGCCAACAGCCGAGCGAAGCGTTCGGAGCGCAGATGCCGTTCGAACGCGGCGAGGCCGGACCAGTCCTCCCAGTACCAGAGGACACTCCGGTCATCGACGTCGGCGAGCACTTGCGCGTCCACACAGGCCGCATCCACCTGCACGCTGCGCATGACGCTGCGCAGTGCCTGCAGCAGGACGTCGGTGTGCCCCGGCACCGCCGTGATCCGCAACAGCAATTGCACCACGTCTGTCCGAGATAGCAGATCTGCTGCCAGCACGCACCGTGGCGACGCCGGGCCGAAACGGTGCGGGAAACCGCGCCCTGGACGCAACGGTGGGTGTCATAGCGTACTGCGGAGGTTACAAGTCGGCCCGAGTCGGGTCAACATGTGGTCCCGCACAACGCGTGGGCGGAGGCTGGACGCGTCCGGCATCACCCGAAAGGCGTGCGATGGCCTTCCGTCACGCCGAAACGGGGGGACGCGGCGATCTGGCACGACTGTTCCATTACGCACGACAAGGCCGAACCGCCGGCGCACCCATCGACTCGGGCGCCGCGGGCACGGTTCCAGGAGACATGCACATGATTCACGCCGTCACCGGCCGGCTCGCGTTCCGCACGATCCCACGCGGGCGTACCGGCGTCGCGGCTCTCGTCGTCGCGCTCGGTACCCTGGCTGCTGCGTCGGGCGTCCGTGCCCAGCCGGCGCCTGCCGACGGAGAGACGCGCGCCGGCACCATCGAAGCCCAGCAGCAGGAGAAGGCGGGCAAGCTCGCACCGTACGAACCCAACGGTGCCGAGATGTGGGTCAAGAAGCTCGAGGAGATGTTCCTCTCCGGCAACGTGAAGTGGCACCCGTTCTTCACCAGCGCCTATGGCGGCGGTGGATTCACGCTGGGTGCCGGCTACCTCGCCCACGTGCGCGACTACGACACGCTCGACGTGCGCGGCAGCTACACGTTCAGCAACTACAAGCGGATCGAGACCGAGTACGTCGCGCCGCGGCTGTTCGGGCGCCGCGCCAGACTCTCCGTCCTCGGCGGCTGGCGCGAGGCGCCGCAGGTCAACTTCTTCGGCGTCGGCAACGACAGTGATCAGGATGCCGGAAGCAATTACGGATTCCGGCAGCCCTACGTGGGAGGCCTGCTCGAGGTACGGCCGACGCGGGGCGCCCTGTTCCTGGCCGGCGGCACCGAGTTCTCGCAATGGGACCAGTTCCCGGGGGAAGGCGGCGACACGCCGACCGTCGGGGACGTGTACGGCGACGTGAACGGTCTCAACGCGAAGGTCACCTACCTGCATTCCCAGGCAACGGTGGCGATCGACACCCGGCTGAGCCCGGAATACGCACGCCGCGGCGGCTACTACGGCGTGACGCTTCACCACTACGGCGACCAGGACGACGCGTACACCTTCGAGCAGGTCAATTACGAGGCGGTCCAGCACATCCCGATTCTCCGGGACGCCTGGGTCCTGTCGCTGCGCGGACGCGTCGAGACAACGATGCGCGACAATGACGACCAGGTGCCGTTCTTCATGCTGCCCGGCCTGGGCAGCGGTTCGAACCTGCGTGGCTACCAGAACCTGCGGTTCCGCGATCGGCACAGCCTGCTGATGCAGGCCGAGTGGCGGGTGCTGGTGAACAGCTTCATCGACACCGCCATCTTCTTCGACGCCGGCAAGGTGGCCGCACGCAAGTCGGACCTCGACTTCAAAGATCTGCACACCGACTTCGGCATCGGTTTCCGCCTGCACGGGCCGTTGGCGACCCCGGTGCGCATCGAGCTTGCGAAGGGTAGCGAAGGCTTCAACCTGGTCTTCGCGGCCAGCGCCAGCTTCTGAGGAGAGCCGTCATGCAGCATCGACACCTGATCTCATCGCGCCTCACACGCAACGCCACGGCGGCGCTCGTCGTCGCCGGGTTGCTGGCGGCCGCGCAGGGCTCCTCGCGCACGGCGACGCCCCGGTTCTACAGCGACGACCCGATCAAGCGGGAACCCGCAAGCGCGGACGCTTCGGGCGCCGCGGAGTGGGACATCGACCTGTTCTACGACCTCGCGTACCAGCTGTTCAACACGGCGGGACAGAAACCGACGAACACCCCGGCGGGCAATCTCAACACGGTCGACGAGGTACCGGACTCGAGCTGGTTCACCAACCGCATCGGCAGCCGGCCGATCACGGCCGAGGAACTCCAGCGCGGGCCCGTCGCCGGACCGGCGCCGGCGCCGCAGAAATGGACCCTGACGCGCGAGAAGAGCGCGGGCATGGCCCCTGGCTTCACGGCGAAGGATGCCAACGGCGAGACGTGGTTCGTGTCCTTCGACGCCAAGGCCAACCCGCGCGGCGCCACGGCGGCGGTCGTGATCTCGACCAAGATCTTCTGGGCACTTGGCTACAACCAGGTCGAGTACTTCGTCACGTCGTTCGCCCCCGGCAGCGCGACCATCGACCCCAAGGCCACGAAGAAGCGGCCAGCCGGCAAGCGTACGCCGATGACCGAGGACGACGTGCGGGAACTGCTCGAGAAGGTCCCGCGCGAGCCCGACGGAACGGTGAGGGCCGCGGCCGGACGCCTGCTCCCGGGCAGGGTCATCGGCGGCTTCCGTTACAAGGGGACACGACCCGACGATCCGAACGACATCGTGCCGCACGAGCATCGGCGTGAGTTGCGCGCCCTGCGCGTGTTCGGCGCGTGGACCAACCTCACCGACATGAAGGCGGGCAACACCCTCGACACGGTCGTGACCGAGGGGGGACGGAGCATCGTGCGCCACTACCTGCAGGATGTAGGCTCGACGTTCGGCGTCGGCGCGGCCGGTCCGCACGACGCGAACGAGGGCTGGGAGCACATCTACGAGGGTGGCCCGACCAGGAAGCGGCTCTTCACGTTCGGCTTCGGACTGAGCCCGTGGCAGACCGCCGAGTACCCTGACTACCCGAGCATCGGACTCTTCGAGGGCGACTCGTTCGATCCGGAAACGTGGAAGCCGCGCGCGCCGACGCAGGCCTTCGTGGAGATGCGCGACGACGACGCGTTCTGGGCCGCGCGGCGGGTGATGGCGTTCTCCGATGACCTGATACGGGCGGTGGTGAAGACAGGCGAGCTCGGCGACGATGCGCAGGAGAAGTACCTCGCCGACACCCTGATTGTCCGGCGCGACAAGATCGGCCGCGCCTACCTGCCCAAGATCAACCCGATCGTGGATCCCGTGCTGAGCGCGACAGGTGAGCTGACGTTCGGCAACGCCGCCGTGCAGTACGGCTTCGCGCCGGCACCGGCCACCTACACCGCCGTCTGGGGACGTTTCGACAACGCCACCGGCACGTCCACGCGAATCGGCCAGACGTCGGGCAGCCAGCTGCGCATGCAGGCGCCTGCCGGCCTGCCGACAACGGCTGGATCGTTCATCGAGGTGGAACTGAGTGCGACCGACCCCGGCCACCCCGCCTGGACGCGCCCGATCAAGGTCCACTTCAGGCGCGACGGCGCCGCCTGGACGCTGGTCGGCCTTCAGCGCCTGCCGCCGAAGGAACCAGGGCCAGCCACCCACTGACGATGGCAGGCTGCAGCCTGCGGCCTGCAGGCTACCTCCGGCTTAGGGCTTAAGGATCTCGCAAGGCTTGCGAGATTCGAAGGCCCAAGGCCCAAGGTGTAGGTGGTAGCCCGTAGGCTGCAGGCCGCAGCCCAGCCGGCCGTCAGGTTTCCCTACGGCCGGCTGATTCCGAGCTTTTTCATGCGGAAGTAGAGGGTGCTCGGCTTCAGCCCCAGTCGCACGGAGGCGGAGCCGGGGCCCTTGATCCGCCACCCCGCCTGATCGAGCACGCGGAGGATGTGATCGCGGTCCACGTCCGCGAGCAGGCTGCTCGAGAAGGCGTTGGCGGCGCCCCTGCCAAAGAGCGGCGTCGCAGCGGCGACGTCCACGTGCAGGATCGGTCCTGGCGACAGGATCATCGCGCGCTCCAGGACGTTGCGCAGTTCTCGGACGTTGCCGGGCCAGTCGGCCTGCTGCAGATCCTCGAGGCTGCGACGGGCGACGGCGTCGAACCGCTTGCCCATCGCCTCGCCGATCTCCTCGACGATTTCGTCGACCAGTAGCGGGATGTCCTCGCGCCGCTCGCGCAGCGGCGGCACCTCGATCGGGAAGACGTTGAGCCGGTAGTACAGATCGCTCCGGAACGTCTCGCTGCGCACCGCCTCCGCCAGATCGCGGTTGGTCGCGGCGATGATGCGTACGTCGACGTCGATCGGCCGTGGGCTGCCCAGGCGTTCGATCGTGCGCTCCTGGAGCACACGCAGCAGTTTCACCTGCACGTCGAGCGGCAGGTCGCCCACCTCGTCGAGGAACAGGGTCGAACCGTTGGCGACCTCGAACCGGCCGATCTGCTTGGACAGCGCCCCGGTGTAGGCACCCTTCTCCCGCCCGAACAGCTCGCTCTCGATGAGCGCGGTCGGGATGGCCGAACAGTTCACGCGAACCATGGGCCGCCGGGCGCGGGGGCTGGACTCGTGGATCAGGGTCGCGAAGCGCTCCTTGCCGGTGCCGGTTTCACCGGTCAGCAGCACCGTGGCGTTGGTAGGGGCCACCTGGTCGGCCAGTCCGAGCACGCGCTGGATCGCCGCACTCCGGCCGACCACGGCCAGCGATCCGCCGCCGCTGCCGGCCCGCCCGAGATCCCACGGTGGGTGACGCACCTGCGCGCGCAGCTGCGCGACCTCCGCGAGCGCGGCGTCACGCTGGCGCGTGACCTCGGCCAGCTGGGCCGCTGCGGCCGCCTGGACATCGTGGTTCGCCTGCAGCCGGTGCCCGACGTCGTCCAGCGCCTCTGTCGTCGCCTCGCCAGGGTAAGGGTCAAAGGAAGGCATGGATCAGCGGGTGCCTTCGATCGCGTCGCGAACGCCCCGGGCGTACTCGAAGCCCCGGGTGCCGGTCGGCAGCACGAACTCGACCCGCGGCTGCGTGATCGCGGACTCGAGCAGGCTGGCGAGCGCCTCGAATCGCGGGGATCGCAGGTGTTGGCGCAACGCGTCCTCGGAGTCCCAGACCTCCCGTAGCCGCAGGGTGACCAGCGTCCCCATGTCGGTGGCGAGGGTACACGTGCGGCAGCCCGGCTCTCCGCGGGTGGCCGAGAGCAGCGCATGCAGCACGCCGCCGACGGCGTCGACCTGCGGCGGCAGTACGCTCCACTCGACACGGACTTCTACGGAGGCTTCACTCATGAACGGGCCTGAGGCGGGGGCCTTCCACGTGGAGGTCAGCGTGGCGGAGGGCCGCACGGTCGCAAGTAGCACAGCGCGTGCCGCCGCGCTCACTGGACGGACCGGCCGAAAACCTCGATGTTTTCCCAAGCATTCGTCGTGATCCGCCGCGGACCGGTAGCCACGGGCAGCGCCCTCCCGCCTCCGAGGACTCGGAGAGCCTCCATCTGCACGGATGGACATTGGTCTAACTATCCACAGGCATAGTCCAGTTCGCTACAACCCCGTGACTATGATCCTCCGTCGGCTGGAACCGCATTCCGCGGGTCACGCGGCACCCGGCCGGCACCACCCCGAGAGGCCTGTGTTCACCACTGCCATCGCTACAGCGAATTCGTCCGACATCCCCGCCCATGGCACGGTGACGTTCGCGCGCCTGATTGCTGATCTCGTGGCGCGGTTCGTCAACATCCCCCCCGACACCGTCGACGACACGATCGTCGACACACAGCGGCAGATCGTGCAGGCGCTCGGGATGGATCGCAGCCTGTTCTTCCAGGTTGGACCCGGCGGCGACCTGGTGTTCACGCACCAGTGGACGCGTCCCGAGTTCGCGCACTACGACGTTCCGGACCATATGTCCGCGTTGTCGGCACAAGCCCAGTTCCCGTGGCTGCTGAACCAGTTGCGCGTCGGCACGATCGTGGTCGTGGACGACGTCGACGAGTTGCCGTCAGATCTCGATCGCGAGAACCTGCGGCGGGTAGGCACGCGGTCCAACGTCACCGTGCCGATTTTCGTCGACGGTGAGCTGATCGGCGCGCTGTCGGTGGCCTCGCTCGGTATGCCGCGCGCGGCGACGCCCATCCTGAAGGACGCGATGCGCCTCGTCGGCCAGGTGTTCGGGCAGGCGCTTCAGCATCGAAGCGATCAGCAGCAGTTGCAGCGCGCCATGCGCGAGGTCACGCAGCTGCGCGACCTGCTGGCGCGCGACAACGAGCTGCTGCACCGCGAGGTCAAGCAGCTCCGGTGCAACAGCGGCGTGACCGCCGACAGCGGCGCGGCGCGCGAGACACTGCAGCTCGTCGAACAGGTCGCCCCGACGGGGGCCACCGTGCTCCTGCTCGGCGAAACCGGCGCCGGCAAGGAAGTATTCGCCAAGGAAATCCACGAACTCAGCCCGCGCGCCAAGCGCCCGATGGTGCGGGTCAACTGCGGCGCGATTCCGACGGCGCTCATCGAGAGCGAGCTGTTCGGGCGCGAGAAGGGCGCCTACACCGGCGCGGTCTCCCGTCAGGTCGGCCGCTTCGAGATGGCCGAGGGATCGACCATCTTCCTCGACGAGATCGGCGAGCTGCCGCTCGAGGCACAGGTCAAGCTGCTGCGCGTGCTCCAGGATCGGGTGGTGGAGCGGCTGGGCAGCACCCAGCCCATCAAGGTGGACGTACGGATCATCGCCGCCACCAACCGCAATCTCGAGGACGCGGTCGCCGCGCGCACGTTCCGGGAGGATCTGTTCTACCGGCTCAACGTGTTTCCGATCACGGTGCCGCCGCTGCGCGAACGTGTCGAGGACATCCCGGCCCTGGTCTGGGCGTTCATCGAGGAGTGCTCCAAGCACTTCGGCAAGTCGGTGACCTCCGTCTCACGGGAGAGCATGGAGGCCTTGCAGCGCTACACCTGGCCCGGCAACATCCGCGAACTCCGCAACACGGTCGAGCACGCCATGATCCTGGCCAACTCGCCCAAGCTCGTGATCCCGGCGCCCACCGCGCGCGGCAATGCGCGGCAGCGGAGCCTGAAGCTGACCGACGTCGAGGCCGCGCACATCAAGGCGGTCCTGGACAGCACCGGGTGGCGGGTCCGGGGACCTGGTGGGGCCGCGGAACTCCTGGGCGTCAAGCCGACGACCCTCGAGGGCCGGATGGCGCGTCTCGGCGTACGTCGTCCGAGCACGGCCGCCGGCCACTGACCCCGGAGTAGCGCCCCCGACATTTCGGAGTTCGCACGCGAGGCCGGAGGTCCGGCCTTGCCGATCGCGCTCGTCAGTCGCGGCAACCCTCGTCTTGACAAACAGTTGGGCCGTGGTCAAGGGTGTCGCTACATCGGCACGGCCCATGCTCACGCACGGGACATCAAACCGCCTGCTCCGTGGCATATCGCCACAGGCCGCAGGACAACGAAGGAGCTTTACCGCATGCGTTCCCTGAAGACCTCTTCGCTCGCCGCCCTGTTTGCGCTCGTCGCCACCGGTGCCGGCGCCCAGATGACCAAGACGCTCACCGGCGAGATGAAGACCGAGACCGCCACGGTGGAAGCGATCGAGACGTCCACCCGCGAAGTGACGCTGAAGAAGAGCGACGGCACCTACACGGTGGCGCGCGTGGGCAAGGAGATCAAGCGCTTCGACACCCTGAAGGTCGGCGACAAGATCACCGCCAAGTACTACGACAACATCGTCCTGCGCCTCAAGGCCCCCGGCGAACCGGACACGGACACGAAGACGGCCTCGACGACCAGGGCCGCGGAGGGCCAGGCGGCGGGAACCGTGGGCGCCCAGCGCACGATCACCGCGACCATTACGGCCATAGACCAGTCGGTGCCGTCTATCACGTTCAAGGGCCCGAATAACTGGACCTACACCTCGCGCGTCGAAGACAAGGCGGCGCTCGCGAAGGTGAAGGTCGGCGACAGGCTCGACATCACCTGGACCGCCGCGATGATCCTGTCGTTGGACGGCCAGTGAGGCGCGCGGTCACCTCCGCGCGCCTCGTGACCGAAAGGAACCAACGATGAGGCCTACGCGTCCTCACCCGGCCAGACGGCGAGTGGCCCTGCTCGCCGTGGCTTCGATGCTCACCTCTCCGGTGACACCATTGCTCCAGGCGCAGACGCCGGCGCCGGCGGCCCCCAAGGCCGCCGCACCGGCCCCGGCCAAGCCGGCAGCGCCGACGAGCCCGGCCCCCGCGAGCGGATCGACTGTCAGGAAGGCCCAGACGCCAGTTGCCGTCCCGGGCTCGGCCCCGATCGCCACGGCCGCGCCGTCGGCGACTGCCCCGGCCGACGGCGGCTGGCCCCGTGCCTACGCGACGGCGAGTGGCGGCAAGATCCTGGTCTACCAGCCGCAGGTCGCCGAATGGACCGACCAGAAGCACATGGTCGCGTATTCGGCCGTGTCGTGGCAGGCGCGCACCGCCGAGAAGCCGGCGCTCGGCACCGTCAGGATCGAGTCCGACACCAAGGTGTCCACGGCCGATCGACTCGTGAACTTCTCCCCCCTGAAGATCACGGAGGCAAACTTCCCGCAGGTACAGAAGGAGCAGGTGCGGGAACTGACCGACGAGATCACGAGGGCCATTCCCGAACGCGAACGGATCATCGGCCTCGATCGCGTCCTCGCGGGCGTGGATACGAGCAAGATCATTCCGCGCGAGGTCAAGGACCTGAAGGCCGATCCGCCCGCCATTTTCTACAGCGAGACGCCCGCCGTACTGATGAACCTCGATGGCGAGCCGATCTGGTCGCAGATCGCCAACAACGACCTGAAATACGCGGTCAACACCAACTGGGATCTGTTCCTCCACGATCCCAGCAAGACGTATTACCTCCGCAACAACGACAGCTGGCTGAAGGCAACCGCCCTGAACGGGCCGTGGGAGGCCGCGGGCAAGCTGCCCGCCAGCTTCACCAAGCTGCCCGCCGACGACAACTGGAAGGAAGTCAAGGCGGCGTTACCGGGTAAGGCACTCGCGAAGGGGCAGGTGCCGATGGTGTACGTCAGCCAGGTGCCGGCCGAACTGATCCTGGTTCGCGGCAAGCCGAGCTACCTGGTGGTGGCGAACACGAAACTGCTCTGGCTCTCGAACACCGAGAGCGACGTCTTCCGCATGGGGCAGACCGGGCCGCTGTATTACCTCGTGGCGGGCCGCTGGTTCTCGGCGGCTGACGTCAAGGGGCCGTGGACGTTCGCGACGCCGAACCTGCCAAAGGAATTCCAGGAGGTTCCGCTCGAACACCCTCGCTCCCGCGTCCTCGCCGCCGTGCCCGGTACGCAGCAGGCCGCCGAGGCCGTGCTGCTCGCGCAGGTACCGCAGACGGCGCGTGTCAGCAAGAAGCAGTTGCAGGCACCTGACGTCGCCTACCAGGGCGATCCGAACTTCGAGCCGGTCCCCACCACCACGGTGGCCCGGGCGGTCAACACCGACAAGGACATCATCAAGGTCGGCGACCTGTACTACATGTGCTTCCAGGGCGTGTGGTTCATGGCCAAGACGGCCACCGGTCCCTGGGAAGTCACCAGCACCGTGCCGAAGGACATCTACACGATCCCGGCCAGCTCGCCCTCGCACAACGTCACGTACGTCACGGTCGAAGACGATGACGACAACGATGAGTGGGTGACGTTTGCAACCGTGGCCGGCTATACGGGCGTGATGGTGGCCTACGGCTGCGCGGTCTGGGGCACTGGCTACTACTACCCGCCCTACTACGGCTTCTACGGCGGGTATCCGTACTACTACCCGTTCTATCCGACGTACGGATATGGCGCGTACTACAACCCGTGGACCGGAGCGTACGGACGGTCGGCAGTGGCGTACGGCCCCTACGGCGGCGCCGGAGTGAGCGCGCGGTACAACCCGCGGACCGGCACGTACTCGCGCGGCGCGGCCGCGTGGGGACCGGGAGGGGGACGCGCCTATGGACAGGCGTACAACCCGCGGACCGGCGCATACGGCGCGACCCGCCAGGGTGCCGGCGTGTACGGCAGCTGGGGCAGCACGGCGGTGCAGCGCGGCGATGATTGGGCGCGCACCGCGCGCGTCACCAACAACGTCACGGGGAACACGACGCGCGTCACACGCACCGACGAGGGCGGCGCGGCGGTCTCGCGACGCGGTCCCGGTCAGGGCGGCGGCACCGCGATCCGGACCGGAGACGGCGACGTCTACGCGGGCCGCGACGGCAACGTCTATCGCAAGGACGGCGACTCCTGGCAGAAGTACGACAACGGCAACTGGAACAACGCCGATCGCCCGCAGCCGACGCAGGCACAGCGCGATGCGGCGCAGCAGCGTGCCGGCGACCGTGCCGGCGATCGCGGTGCGTCCTCACCGACGACAAGCCAGCTCGATCGGGACGCCGCCGCTCGCGCGCAAGGGTCGCAGCGGACGCGTGACTACGGCAGTTACAAGGGCAGCGGCGGATCGCGTACCGCCGGCAGCACCTACCGTCCGAGCCCGAGTGGCGGATCCCGCGGCTACGGCGGCGGCGGTATGCGCGGCGGCGGCGGCCGACGGAGATAGATCAGGACCTCAGGACCTCAGGACCTCAGGATCTCAGGGCAGTTCGAGAGCAGGGTCGCACATGCGATCCTGCTCTTTCTGTTTCCGGGTTCCGATTCCCGATTCCCGGTTCCTGTGTTCCTGCGCTCCTGTTAGAAGCTCCACCCCAGCGCGAGGCTCATGCCGACGTCGCTGTTGGCCCGCCCCTCGGGCGGATGTGAATCGAAGCTGCCATAGCCATTGACGCTGAAGTAGAAGTCCTTCAGGAACTCGAACCGCGCCGCGCTCTGCAACTCGAGCCGGGTGCGCGATCCGCCGGTGACGCCGAAGAACGACAGCACCTGGGTTGACAGGTCGACGTGGTCGTTGGTGACGGTGAACCAGTCCCAGTTGCTGCCCACCAGGACCTCGGCGCGACCCTTGATCTCCTCACCCGTGAACTGCTCGCGCGTGTATGCCAGGCCGGCAAACAGGGTCAGATTCGTGCGATTGGACTGCGCGAGATAACGCGTCACGCCAGCACCGGCCACGGTGCGCAGGTCAATCGACAGTTCTTCGTTCTGCTGGAGCTGCAGGATGGTGCCACCCGACCAGCGCGGGCCCACGCGCCGGCTGCCTGACAGCGTCAACTGGTTGCGGGCCAGACGCTCGGCGTCCTCGCGGCTGGTGATCTGCGATGCGAGGACGACCTCAGCGGCGTAGCGCTTGCTCTTGTACTCGGTGTCGGCGTTGACCGTGTAGCGCGTCTCCAGATCGGCCTTCGCAAAGCTGAACCCCAGGTCCACGTGGCCGTCCATCCGCTGCCACACACTGGCTTCGATCGGCGTGATGCGGACGATGTCGTCCAACTGCAGATCGATACCGGATCCGGGGGAGATCTCGACGCGCACGCCGCGTGGCTGCGTCGTCGCCAACGCGCCGAAATGCAGCGTGCCATCAGCCCGTTCCACCTCGAACTGGCGGGGACTCACGATCTCCCGGATCCGGCCCGAGTAGACACGCACCGTGTCGAGCGCGTCGGTCGACATGGTGAGACGACCGCGTTCCAGTTGCTTGATCTCGCAGGTCAGGCGATTACCGTTGTCGAGGACCACCGTGTCCACCTTGGGGCCGGCCACGGAGGGGGTCGCGCCGATCAGGCCCAGCCCCAGGACAACGCCGATGCAGGCGAGAACACGGGCGCCCGTCGGGGCAGCTGGGGTGCGGATGGCCATGACTGCCAGGACACGGCGACACATCGTGCGCGGACCACCATACAGGAAGCGCCGCACCGCCGACGACCACACCAAGGTCGAAACGAGAGCGTCCCGCACGTCACGCCAACCCGGCGGGCAAGGCGTCGAGTGCGGGGTGCGTCCAGGCAGGCTTCCCGACCCGCGGGCACCGCACGGCACCGAAAGGACGACGAGTATGGTGGCGCCCGGTGCTGCACCGGGATACTCTGACCGTCAGACCGTGAGGTTCCATGGGCGACGCGTGCGGCAGGGTGCCGACGCGCTTGGGTCGGCAGTTTTCGCCCTGCCTGGTGATACATGATGCTCCGCACGCCCTGTTTCGACGCCGTCCTGCGCCCTCGTACGCGACTGGCAATTGGCCTCCTCCTCGCCGCCACGTCGTTGATCCCTGCCGCGTGCAGCCGCCCATCTGCGCCAGCATCTGGTGACCGGGCCGCCGGGTCGAACGGGACGCCCCTGCCGCTCCAGGACCTGAAGGCGGCGGAACTCCTGCAGCTCAATGCCAGGCTGACCGGCGATTTCGACCAGATGCAGGGGCGGCGCTTCGTGCGCGCCCTCGTGCCGTATGGCCGGACGTACTACTTCCTCGATGGCGCGACGCAGCGCGGCCTCGCGTTCGACGTGCTGACCGAGTTCGAACGCGAGCTCGCGAAAAGCGTCCCGAAGGGCACGGTGCCGCCCAAGATCGTGATCATTCCGACGAGCCGCGATCGCCTGCTGACCGCCCTGGCCGAGGGCTACGGCGACATCGCGGTCGGCGGCTTCACGGTGACCGAGGCCCGGCGGGCGCAGGTGGATTTCTCGGATCCGACCAAGACCGGCATCCGGGAGATCGTCGTCACAGCGCCAGGCATTCCGGCGGTGACCCGCATCCAGGACCTCTCCGGCCGGCAGGTGCACGTCCGGAAATCGAGCAGTTACTACGAGGACCTGGTCGCCCTCAATGCGCAGTTGGCACGAGAGGGCCTGGCTCCGGTGCAGATCGAGCCCGCTGACGAACTCCTGGAGGACGAGGACCTGCTCGAGATGACCGATGCCGGCATCGTGCCGATGACGGTGGTCAAGGACGCGACCGCGCAGTTGTGGACGCAACTGTACGACCACGTGACCGTCCACCAGGACGTGGCGCTCAGGACCGACGCCGCAACCGCCCTCGCCATTCGCAAGGGCGCGCCCGTCTTCCGCGGGCTCGTCAACGATTTCGTGCGCACGCATCGCACCGGCACCACGTTCGGCAATGTCGTCTTCAACCGCTATTTCCGTGATGCGAGCCGCCTGCAGAACCCCACCGCCGCCGCCGACCTCGCGAGGTTCCGCGCCCTCGTGCAGTACTTCCAGAAGTACGGCGCCCAGTACGATATGGACTGGCTCCTCATCGTCTCGCAGGCCTACCAGGAGTCGCAATTGGACCATTCTCGCCGCAGCCGCGCGGGTGCGGTCGGCGTGATGCAAGTCAGGCCGGCCACCGCGAGGGACAAGAACGTCGGCATCGCCAACGTCCGCACCATCGACGGCAACATCCACGCCGGCACGAAGTACCTGCGCTTCATGATGGACCACTACTTCGCGAACGCGCCGATGGATCGCCTCAACAAGGGCCTCTTCGCACTGGCGTCCTATAATGCCGGACCGGCGCGCGTGGCCGGCTTGCGCGACAAGGCGAAGGAGATGGGCCTGGATCCCAACGTGTGGTTCCGCAACGTCGAAGTCGTCGCGGGCCGGGAGATCGGGCGCGAAACCGTGGACTACGTGAGCAACATCTACAAGTACTACACCGCCTACAAGGCCGTGGCCGAGCAGCGGGCCGCACGCGAGAGGTCGCGGCCGGCCGCCGCGGGGAGTCGGTGACCGGATGTCGGCACTCGAGAAGTACGAACAGGACGACCAGTTCTACGAAGGCGGGGAGGCGCTCGGTGGCCGCATGGGGTTCCTCGATCACCTCGAGGAACTTCGTCGGCGCCTGATCATCTCGCTGGCCGCCACGTTCGTGGGCTTCTGTGTCAGCCTGTTCTTCTCGGACCGGATCTTCACGTTCGTGATGACCCCGTTGCGTGAAGCCCTCCCGCCAGGCGGTCACCTGATCTACACCGATGGCGCGGAGATGTTCGTCGCTTCCCTGCAGATCTCCTTCCTCGCCGGCCTGATGATCGCCGCGCCGGCGCTCATGCTCCAGGCCTGGATGTTCATCGCGCCAGGGCTGTACGTCCACGAGAAGCGTCTCGCGATCCCCTTCGTGCTCTCGGCCACGCTGTGTTTCCTCGGCGGCGCGGCCTTCTCCCACTACGTGAGCTTTCCGGCCGCCTCGCGGTTCTTCGCAAGCTTCGCCAACGGCTTCGTGGAATTCCAGCCGCGCGTGTCGTCGGCGCTGTCGTTGTACATGCGCATGATGCTCGCGTGTGCACTCGCGTTCCAGTTGCCGACGCTGACGATGTTCCTGGCTCGGATGCGGATCGTCACGGCGCGCTGGATGCTGCGTCACATCAAGTACGCCGTGCTCGGCGTCTTCATCGTCGCGGCCATCGTCACCCCGGATGGCAGTCCCGTCAGCCAGGTCACGCTGGCCCTGCCGATGCTGGGGCTCTATGTGCTCAGCATCGCGATCGCGTGGGCGTTCGCGCCTCGCCGGCCGGCGGCGTAGCATCGCAGCCTGCAGGCTGCAGCCTGAGGGCCGGGTGAACTTGACCCCGCCCCGCATAGGCGATAGCCTCGATCAGGTTCTCTCGGACATGTCTCCCATCTGCACTCGCCTGCTCGTGCCGCGTACCCGTCGATCCTTCGACATGAGGGTCCGCATCTTCCCGATCGCCGGTCGCCGGTAGCGACACGGCTCGCGAGCGAGCCACTTCCGGCGACCCAGCCTCCCCTCGAATCCGCACCAGTTTTCGTTGCCCATCCCGGCGACGTGGTCCTCGTGCATCTGCCGAGATCGCCGTCGCGCGGGAGGAGGTACATTTTCGTGACAACCCCGTACCGGTACCTGGTCGCGAGCGGTGATGGCGCCGCGGCCGATCTCGTCGAAGAACTCTGCATCTGGCACGACCGCATGGTGGCGCACCTGCGCCGCCACGGCGCATCGGCCCCTTGTCCGTGCGGCGACCAGGACGCCTGCCCGCGTGAAGACGCGCGCGACCTCTGGACACGAGCGCGACGGGCCTTCGGGCCGGCCACCGCGCCGCTGACCTTCCTCCGGCAACACTCGGGGGACGCGCATGGCTAGCCGCCAGAAGTTGCAGCCTCGTGCTCCCTGGACCATCCGCAACCTTGTCGCCGCCCAGGGCCTCGCGCACGTGCTCCCGGCCCTGCCCGTCGGCTACTGGCAGCGGCGTGTCGGGGCTCGCGCGTTCGCCCTCGACGTCGTCCCGGCGATGCCACGCGAGTCGCAGCACGTGCAGTTCGCGCGGATGCCGGGGATGCCGCCGCTGTGGCTCCTCGCCAGCGCGGTGATGACGTGGGGCATCGTGCCGTGGATATGGCGGGGCGACGCGCGAGCCGAGCGCGCCGAGGCCCGCGCGGCGGTTGCCCGGGTCCGAGCGGCCACCAGGACGCCGACGTGTGCCGTGGTGTTTGTCGCCTCGGCCGGCGAGCGGACACGCCTGCGACACATGCCGCACTTGCGCGCGACGGGAACGACCGCGACGGTGTCGGCCGTGGGCTTCATCACGCTCGACGAGATCGTCGACGTGCTCGCGGAGGCTTCGGGCGATCTCGACGGCCGCCAGTGCGCGGCGGCGGTCGGCCACGCCCTGCGACGCCTGCGAGCCATCGACGAGGCGTCAGAGGCCGTGCCGTGAGGTCGCGCGGCCCAACTCACACAATGCCAGCTCACACAGTGTAGGCGTCGACCTTCAGGTCGACGCACAGAGCGGACGCCAGGGTTCCCGGCGGATCGGCCCGATCACGAACAACGTATTGCCCGAGGGATCGTACAGGTCCCAGGCATCCGGCATGTCTATCGGGTGCCGGCCATCCGGTGAAACAGCCGCCGACGGTCACTCTCGAAGTGGTACAGCTTCGCGACTTCGATGCGCTTCGCGAGGCGACTGCACACGAGGACGGCGGCCAGCATGCCGACCATTGGACCCACCCAGTAGATCCACCATCCATCCCAGCGACCCGAAATCAGCGCCGGACCAAAGGTACGGGCGGGGTTCGTGCTGGTACCGGAGATGTGTGATTCGAGCGGCACCATGACCGCATAGAGGACCGCGATCGCAAACGGCGTGTAAGGACGCAAGCGTCGAAACACCAGACAGATGCTCAACGTCGTCACCAGGCCAAACGTCGTGACCGCCTCACCCATGACGACCGCTGCCGTGGAGTAGCCCACGCCCGGGATCGTGGCGCCGAACACGACGCTTCGACCCATCGCTCCCCATGCCAGGAGTGGAAGCGCACCAACACCGGCACCCAACATTTGCGCAACGACATAGCCCACCGCCACTCGCGCATCGAGTTTTCGCCACAACCAGAAGCCCATGGTGACTGCCGGGTTGATGTGCGCCCCACTTTCCCTCCCGACGCGCGAGAGGGCGATCCCTGCCCCCACGCAACCGAAGAGAAAGGCGGTCAACGCCGTCCGCAATCGTTCGTTCGGCACGATGCCCGGCATGGGACTGCCGGCACCGGACATCACAATCACGATCGACAGTCCACCCAGTACCAGCGCGGCCGTCCCAACCGCCTCGGAGACGAACAACCGCCACCGGACACCCCAGTCTCTCGCTGACTCTGTCGGCACGGTGTGTGTCCCCTGTCGATTGCGTGTGAGCCGGAACGGTAAGAACGTGAACGTGCGGACATCGTCTGGCGCGGTGAAGGTGCGTGCCTTTCCGGGAAGGCGACGCTGGTGACGCACTCGGCGGCTCTCGACCTCGAGCGCGTCGGCGAGACGGCGCTCACGACCGGGTCTGGCGTCAGGCGCACGCCCCCACTGTAACGAAAATCCTTCAACCGCGAGGCTGCCCTTACGGAACGCCGCGCTGGGACAGCGCGGCGCCACCTGGAAACGTGGCGCTACCTGGAAGGTGGCAGCGTCCCGAGCCAGCGGATCAGCGCGTCGTCACCCATGCGTATCAACCCGGGCGATGGCCGCGTGGCCGGAGAGTGCAGCACGCACCGCCTGCAACAGCTGCTCCGGCGTGAAAGGCTTCGTGAGCAGGACTGGTTCGCTCGCCCCACTGCACGGCACGCCTTCCTCGGAGTAACCGGACATGAACAGGAACGGGGTCGCGCGAGGCAGGTGGCACGCGCGTTCGAACAACTGCTGGCCCGACATCTCCGGCATCACGAGGTCCGAGAGCACGAGCGCGATCGTGCCCTCGTCCTTGCGGAGATGCTCGAGCGCAAACCTGCCATTCGCGGCCTCGATCACTGTGTATCCGGCTTGCGACAGCACGTCGGCCACCAGTGACCGCACGTCGTCCTGATCCTCGGCCACCAGGATGACGCTGCCGGCGACAGCCGCCGTCGTCTCGCCGCCGCTGCCCTGCACAGCCGTGGGCGCTTCCACCGTCGGCAGGAGCACGTCGAAGCACGTCCCCTGCCCGGGAGCGCTCCGCACCAGCACCTCACCGCCGGCCTGTGTGACGATGCCGTGCACACTGGCGAGGCCGAGGCCCGTGCCGCGGCCGTTGGTCTTGGTGGTGAAGAACGGCTCGAACACCCGCGCCTGCACCTCCGGCGGCATGCCGATGCCGGTGTCGGTCACCGTGAGGTGCACGGCCTCGACACAGCCAGCAGCGGCTGGCCGGTTGGACGTTGCAAGGGTCAGCGTGCCTCCGTCGGGCATGGCGTCACCGGCGTTGACCGTCAGGTTCATCAGCACTCGTGTGAGCTGCCCCGAGTCCATCGAGACGAGATCGTGGGTGGCGTGCAGGTCGAGTTCGATGTGGATGTCGTCTCGTACCAGCCGGCTCAGCATGGACTGCGTCTCGGTGAGCTGCTCGTGCAGGCTGAGTACGCGAGGCTCGACGAGTTGACGACGGCTGAAGGTCAAGAGCTGCCGTACGAGATCGCTGGCCCGCTCGCCAGCACGCCGGATCTCCTGCAGTGCCTGCGGCGCCGTCGGCAGCGCCGACACCTCCGACTCGATCAGCACGGCGTACCCGACGATGATCGTCACCAGGTTGTTGAAGTCGTGGGCAATGCCGCCGGCCAGTTGCCCCAGCATGTCGAGCCGCTGCGCCGCCTGCAGCTTCGCCTCCATCGCCGCCGCGGCCGCGCGCGACTGCCGCGCGCGACGGTTCGCACGGTAGAAGGCGGCGGCCAGCGTCAGGGTCGTCAGCAGGGCGACGCCCAGCATGACCGTCCCGTAGGCGAGGTAGCGCGTGCGCGCGCGTGCCTGCATGACCTCGTAGACCCCGAGGACTTCGGCGGCCGCATACACCGAGTGCCGGACGACCACGGTTCGCAGCGCGCCGTCGGCAGCCATGGCGTCGATCTCGGCACGGAGGCGCTCGGCGGTCCCTTCAAAGCCCTCACGCGCGCCCACCCCGAGGCCGAGGGTCGAGCCCCGCACGGCATGGGCGCGCAGGGCGGCGGCGGCACACTGGCTCCCCGACGACTGCGCGTCGGCGAGGTCGCCGGCCGCCAGGAAGGCGACGGGCACCTCGCCGGTGCATAGCGCGCGTACCAGTGCGGGCCCGTCGGCGTACAACACCCACTGCGCAGTCGGAAAGTGTTCGGCGGCGAGAAACTGCGTGACCGGCAGCGTCGAGAGGCCCACCTTGCCGCCGAACTGCGGTGGCGGCAGCTCGCCCTGATCTCGTACGACCACCCAGACGTCGGACTGCAGCCAGGGCGCCGTGAAAAAGATGTCGGGGCGCCGTCGATTCAGGATCGCCAGGTTCGGCCAGAGATCGACGAGGCGCGATCGCAGGGCACTGTCGGCATTGAGGGGCGCGGTGACCCGCACCCATTCCAGGGTGATGCCGGCGCGACTGGCCGCTTGCTGCAGGACGTCGACGGCGATGCCGTGAGGACTGCCACCCGCGTCCGTGTACATGTACGGCGGGTCATGCACGTAGCCGGCACGAGCGGAGGCATGCGCGCGAGGCTGCCGTGTGACGCTGAACCAGGCGAGACCGGCCACCACGGCGACGGCACCGAGCATGAGCCCCGGCAGTCGCCCGGCCTTCGTCACCATGTTCGTGTCACGCCGGCAGGATGCCCCAGCTCGGCCTTGCGATAAAACTGTCCGAAGGTCTCACGCCCACGACAACCCGTGCCGGGCCAGCGGCAAGGCGCGGTACCGCTTGCCCGTCGCCGCAAAGAGCGCGTTACAGATGGCCGGGACTGCCGGCGGCAACGCTGGCTCGCCGATACCTGTCGGGGCGTTGTCGGACTTCACGAAGTCGACATCGACCTCGGGCACCGTCTCGCGATGCCGGACGAGTTCGTAGTCGTGGAAGTTGCTCTGCATCGTGCGGCCCCGCTCGAACGTGATCTCGGTGGACATGGCGTGCGACATGCCCTCGATCACGCCGCCCTGCACCTGGTTGATCGCGGTGCTGGGATTGATCACGTGACGGCCGACGTCGCCAACCACCCACACCTTCTCGACACGGACCTTCGTGTCGCCGGTGACTCGCACACGCGCCACCTCGGCGAAGTAGCCGCGGTGACTGAACTGGAACGCGACCCCCATGCCGACGCCCGGCGTCTTCTGCTGCCGGGCCCAGCCGGAGGTCTCCGCGACACGCGCGACGACGTCCCGCATCCGTTTCGGGTTGAACTGCAGCTTCGGCGCGTTGGGTGCGTCCTGGCTGGCGAGGGCGGCATCGAGCAGCGCGAGGCGGAAGGCCACCGGGTCGGCGCCCGCCGCGTGCGCAACCTCGTCGAGGAACGACTGGAAAGCAAAGCAGAACGCGTTGCTGCCGGGCGCCCGGAGCGCGTACATCGGGATGCCCACCGGAATCAATGAGGCATGGAACCCGAAGTTGGCGACATAGCCCGCCGGGAATTCCTCCGGCGTGATCCCGGCCGTCGGCGCGAATTGCTTGCCCTCGCCGAAGCTGACGAAGTGATTGCGCCACGCGGCCAGGCGGCCCGACGCGTCGAGCCCCGCCTTGAAGTGATGGAACCCGCCCGGCCTGTAGTGGTCGTGCTGCACGTCGTCCTCACGCGTCCACAACACCTTGACCGGGGCGCCGCCCACCTCTCGGGCGATCCAGGCGGCCTCCAGCATGTAGTCGTTGGTCAGGCGCCGGCCGAAGCCGCCGCCCACCCTGAGGATGTGCACCTTGATCTGGTCGAGCGGAATGCCGAGCAACGTGGACACCATGCCGCGACCGGTCTCGGGTGTCTGGCTCGGCGCCCAGATCTCGAGCTTGCCGCCGGTGAACTGCGCGGCGCAGTTCTGTGGCTCGAGCGGGGCATGCCCGATGAACGGATAGGTGTAGTCGCCCTCGACGACCTTCGCCGCGCTCGACAGCGCCGCATCGGCGTCGCCATCAGCGCGGATGGTGAAGACCGGCGGGGCGGCGGCGAGTTCCTTCGCGCGGGTCGCGATCCACGCCGAACTGACCTCGGCCGTCGGGCCTTCGTCCCACTCGACCTTCAGCTTCCCGCGCGCCGAGTGGGCGGCCCACCAGTGGTCCGCGACGATCGCAACGCCGCCATGCAGGCCGAGCATCTCCTTGGTGCCTTCGATCACGAAGGCCTTGCGCACGCCGGGTAGCGCGCGAATCTCGTCCAGGTCGGCCGATTTGACCTTGCCGGCAAACACCGGGCACTTCTCGTATGCCGCCCACAGCATCCCCGGCAGCGTGAAATCGATGCTGAACAGCGGCTTGCCCGTGACGATGAGCGGGTTGTCCACACCGCCAATCGGCGTGCCGATGATGCGGTACTCGGATGCGGCCTTCACCGGAACGGACTGCAGGTCGGGCACGGGCAGCGTGGTGAGCGCGGACGCCAGCGCGCCGTAGCCGAGCGTCCGGTTGGTTGCCGCATGACGGACGGCGCCGTGCGCGGTCGTGCATTCGGAGGCGGGCACGCTCCAACGCGCGGCTGCCGCCGCGATGAACATCTGGCGGCCTGCCGCACCGACGCGCCTGAGCGGCTCCCAGTTGGTCGGCGTCGCGGAGCTGCCGCCCGCGCGCTGTGGCCCATACGCGGCCTGGTCCAAGCTCGCCTGCTCGATCGTCACCTGGGCCCAGTCCACGTCGAGCTCCTCGGCGATCAGCATCGGCAGCATCGTCTTGATGCCCTGGCCGATCTCCGGGTTCTTGGCCATGATGGTGACGCGGCCATCGGCGGCGATCCTGACAAACGAGGCCGGTGCGAGCGGAGGCGGCGGCGGGGCGCCAGGCGCCTGCGGTTGCTGGGCCGCGAACAGCTCCTCGGCATGCAGGGCGAGCATGACGCCACCGCCGGCAAGCGCGGAGACGCGCAGGAACGCGCGGCGAGTGACTTCTCCGGACATGGCGGGCGTCATCGGCGCACCTCCTGCTGGCCAGCGCGTCCGGCGCTTGGCGCCGTGCTGCCGCCGCTGTTGGCGGCAGCCTTCTTGATCGCATCACGAATGCGGAGGTACGTGCCGCAGCGGCACAGGTTGTCGCTCATCGCGTCGGCGATGTCGGCATCCGATGGCGATGGCTTCTGCTTGAGCAGGGCGACGGCGGACATGATCTGGCCGGCCTGGCAGTAGCCGCACTGCGGAACGTCGAGTTCCACCCACGCGCGCTGGACGGGATGCGAGCCGTCGGCGGAGATGCCCTCGATCGTGGTGATTGCCCGCGCCCCGACGTCGCTCGCCGAGAGCAGGCAGGAGCGCACGGGCTCGCCGTCGACGTGCACCGTGCACGCCCCGCACTGGCCCGCGCCGCACCCGAACTTCGTGCCCTTGAGGTCGAGGATGTCGCGCAGCACCCAGAGCACGGGCATGTCGTCGGGCACATCCACTGCCCTGCGCTGCCCGTTGATTGTCCACGTTGCTTTCATGTGCGCTCCTCGTAGGTCTCAGGTCTCAGGTCTCAGGTCTCAGGTCTCAGGTCTCAGGTCTCAGGCAGCAAGCGCATAGCCGGTGCCGGAACACGGTGCCCGGTACGGTGACACCGTGTCAGCCGCGCGCCTGCTACCGCGTCTTCGAGGCCGACCAGCCATCGCCGGTGATGCGGTCGCCGGACACGTGACCCGCATACGTGCGGCTTCCCGCCGTGAACGAGATGGCGTCGCCATTCAAGGTTCCGCCCGTGATCGGCATCTTCCCGAGCGTGCCCGAAATCATCTGGTACTTCTGCGTGAGCGCCAACGTGTCCTGCCCGAGTGTCCACGAGCCCTCGACCTTCGCGGGTACCACCCACGACATCACCGTGCACCACGACTGGCATCCCTCCGAGGTCGTCTTGGCGTCGGGCTGCCAGTCGCCCATGTCGAACGAGTTCGACGCGATGCGCGTGCCCGGCTTGAGGTCGAGCAACTTCGGACGCAACCGCTCGTTGATGTCTGGCAGGAGGAACAGCGTGATCACGGTGGCCTTCGACAGGTCCGCCTCGAACAGGTCGCCCTGGACGAAGGTCGCCTTGCCCGAGACGCCGGCCTCCGTCGCCAGCCGCCGCGCAAGCGCGACCATCTCCGGGTTGAATTCCACGCCCACGGCCGTCGCTCCCCGCCTCGCAGCCGTGATCACGGTGATGCCGTTACCAGACCCGAGGTCCATGACGACGTCTTGAGGTGTCACCTTGGTGAGATCCAGCATCTTGTCCACCGTCGCCTGCGGCGTCGGCACCCAGACCACGTCCTTGCCCGCCTGGCCGCTGACCGGCTCGAACGGCTTCGCCTTGTCGGCGACGGCCTGTGCCGAGGCGCTGACGGCGACCAATGACAGGGCGACGGCAACCACGCCGCGTGCTACGTACGTGAGGCCACTCATGAAGACTCCTTCGATCAAGACCAGCGTGAGAAAGATCGACCGTATGTACTTCTCGCGACACCGCCCATTCGCGTGCGCCCCGACGCGCGTCGGGAGGCGCCCGCCGCGGAGTGGCAGACACGGGTGGGGCCCACGTTGGCTCCGGCCGTGGCCTGGCGTCAAGCTGAGCGCACCTTTCCTCGGTAGCACTACGCCAGCCGCGCGACCGCCGTTGATCGCGTCGTACTTTCCTGCCAGGCGGCACACCAGGTAGCGCCGGGCTGTCCCGGCGGTCCGGCGACGTGTCTCTCGAGCGTTCGGCCCGCTGCGACAGCGGGCCGCTACCCTCCGTAGCCGACTGGGCGCAAAGACGATCGCCGCAGTCCCGCGCGACCGTGTTAAGGTCCAGCTGGTTTGCCGTCTTGATACCAGAATCAGCGGCGGGTATGCATCTGTCGCGAGGAGATTCCATGAGTAACCAACCCAGCACGAACGTGCCGTTCCTGCCTCCGCATGCGCAGCTGATTCAGATGATGGCGGCGTCGTGGGTATCGGCCACCGTGTACACGGCCGCCCGGCTGGCCCTCGCCGACCACCTCGCGGACGGTCCGAAAAGTGCCGTCGAACTGGCTGGCGTGACGGGCACACACGCGCCCTCCCTCCATCGCCTGATGCGGACGTTGGCCGGACTCGGCATCCTCACCGAGCAGGAGGGGCAGCGTTTCGCGCTGACGCCATTGGGTCAGGCGCTGAAGACTGGAGCCCCGGGCTGCGCACGGTCCACGCTGCTGGCCTTCGGCGGCCAGGCGTTCTGGCGAAGCTGGGAAGGGATGCTGCACTCGGTGCAGACCGGGGAGACCGGCTTCGAGCAGGTGAATGGCGCGCCGGTGTTCGATTACCTGGCGAAGCATCCGGAACAGGCGGCCCACTTCAGTGAGGCGATGGTGGGCTTCCATGGCGCTGAACCACCAGCCGTCGCCGCGGCATACGACTTCTCCGCCTTCAAGACCATCGTCGATGTCGGTGGCGCGACCGGCAACATGCTGGCGGCCGTCCTGTCACGCCACGCAGGACCTCGCGGCGTGCTCTTCGACCGCCCACACGTCGTGCGTGACGCCCTGCCACTGCTGAAGGCACACGGCGTGGAGTCGCGGGTGGCGATCGAAGAGGGAAATTTCTTCGAGTCGGTGCCTGCAGGCGGCGACGCCTACGTGTTGTCCCACATCATCCACGACTGGAGCGAAGAGCAGTGTCTCAGCATCCTGGGGCATTGCCGCGAGGCCATCAAACCCGATGGTCGTCTCCTGATCGTGGAGACCGTACTGCCCATGGGCGACACGCCGCACCAGGGCAAGTTGCAGGACATGGTGATGCTGGTCGTGCCAGGCGGTCAGGAGCGCACGGAGGCCGAATACGTAACGCTGCTCGAGAAGGCCCGCTTCCGGTTGACCCGCGTGGTGCCCACCGACTCGGTCGTGAGCGTAGTCGAAGCCATCCCGATCTGAGGAAGGTAGGGCCGGGGCGTGCGCGCGACCGTGCACGCCTGCGTCGACCTGAAGGTCGACGCCTACGTTTCACTGTGCAATACGGCGCGACGTCAGCGCCGCGTGCTGCGATAACCGGCCAGGAGCGCATCCATCACGCGGTTGGTCCGGGCACCACTCTCGCCGGTACTGCCGCAGGGGCCCTGCCCGCGCAACTGGTCGACGATCGACTGGATCAACGGCTGCTGCACGTGCGGAGGATGCGGGATGACGAACTCCTTCGCCTCCCCGCCGCGTATGAGCAGCACGGGCCTCTCGTCGAAGGTCGAAAACGTCAGCCGGCCTGTACTGCCGATGATCTCCACGACATCCTCGTCGCGGTCGGCGGTGAAGCACCAGAGCCCCGTGCCTTTCGCACCCGATGCGAACGCCAGCGATGCCGTGACGATATCCTCGGCGGCGTAGAAGCCGCCCTGGTTGGCTGCGCCACCCTGGGCCTCGGCAATCGGGCCGAGGACGTGGTCGAGCAGATCCAGCGTATGGGACGCGAGGTCGACGAACAATCCGCCGCCGGCCACCTCTGGAACGACGCGCCACGGCAGCGCGCCGGACGTCGGCACGTGTCGTCGACTCAGACGAATCGACACCACGCGCACGTCTCCGATCGCGCCGGCGTCCACCAGCGCCTTCACCTTCACGAACCGCGGCAGCATGCGCCGGTAGTACGCGGTGAACAGCGGCACGCCGGCCTGCCGGCATGCGTCGATCATCGCGAGGCACTCTTCGTGGGTGCGCGCCATCGGCTTTTCGACGTACACGGGCTTGCCGTGGCGCGCCGCGAGACACACGCCATCGAGATGCCCGACAGGCGGCGTGGCCACGTAGACCGCGTCCACCTCGGGATCGCGCACCAACGCTTCCGCATCCGCGTACCAGCGTGGGACACCGTGGCGGCGCGCGTAGTCCTCGGCCAGATGCGCGGTGCGCCGCATCACGGCGACAAGCGCGGATCCCTCTGCCTTGACGAAGGCGGGGCCGCTTTTGACCTCGGTCACGGCGCCGCACCCGATGATCCCCCACCGGACGGGACTCATCGCGACTGGTACGGTCCGAAGACCGCCTTGATGTTCATGGACTCGTCCATGTCTTCGAGAACGATGGCTCGGTAGGTACCGCCGCCACGCTCGACGCGGATGACGATGTGGCCGCGAGCGCTGATCAGCCGATCGAGTAATGGCCCGATGACGATGCGATTGGCTGGCGAGATGTCGGTCGCCAGCACGTCCCGATCGCCCGGATACAGGCGCTTGGACAGCATGCGGTCGAGCACGTCGTGTCCCGGGTGGTCCGACGACCACACTTGCAGGATCCAGAGCCGTGGTTGCAGGGTCGAGACGAAGAACGCGTTCGTGGAGTCGCGATTGCCGTGGTGATTGGCCGCGGCGACCTCCACCGCGCCGACCACCTGCGCCACCGGCGTCTCGATGTCGTGCCAGTCGGCGACGCCCGGACGCGGGCGGCCGGGGATGTCTCCACCGGTGTAGAAGTCGAAGGCACCGTAGCTCACCCGGATACCGGCACTGGACTCGTTCTCGTTCGGACGGTCGTCTGCCGGGAGCGCCGCGGCATTCTCGGGGAAGCGGCTTCGCGTGGCCTGTCCGGCACCGGTCCACACCTGCCCGTTCGCAAACAGATTGCGGACGACGAAGTCCGGGTATGCGCCAGGCTCGCGCAGGAGCCTGATCTGATCGGTGCGGCCCGGTTCGAAGCGGACCATGCGCGACGGCTCTGCACGAGCGAAGGCGACGTAGGCGTCCGTCGCGGGGAACGTGCCGCCACCGCTCACGTCGCCGTACTCGGGCCAGGCGCGATCGAGCATCGTGCGGATGGGCACGTGACGCGCCAACTCCGGCAACGCGCCGAAATGGTCGTCGTGCAGGTGCGACAGGACCGCGTAGTCGATCCCCGGCGTCCGGTAGTGCGACATGACGCGGCTTGCGTACCGCGCAATCCACTCACCAGGCCGCCGTGTCCCGTCGGGCACCACGGGCACACCGCGCGGCGAGCCGACCGGCGCGCCGCCATCACCCGCATCGAACTGCATCGTCGTGCCGTCGGGCAGGATGAGCAGCGCTGCGTCACCGCGGCCGGTGTTGATCACATGGATGTCGAGCGTGCCTGCCTGCCAGGGCGGCAGCGGGCTGCCCACGGACTGGGCCGTGAGCGTCGCCGCGCTCAGTGTTCGGAGTTCGGGAAGGTAGGGCCGGCTCTCCCTGGGCGCCGAAGCGCGGAGCGCGGAGGTGGCCGAGCCCGGCCATCGAGCCCCGAGTACGATGAGGAGGAGCGCTCCCAGGAGTCGGCGAGTCATGTAATGCCTGATGCCTGATGCCTCATGCCTGATGCCTGATGTCGAAGGTCGAAGGCCCAAGGCCGAAGGCAGCCGAAGGCCCAGGGCCGGTATCCGCCGGGCCGGGCCTCGTCAGGTAGGGCCGGCTCTCCGAGCCGGCCCCAACAGGAGCGTGAACGCCGACTGCCAAACATCCCGCCGTAGGCGTCGACCTTCAGGTCGACGCGCGGCGGCTAGGTGCCTGGCGTTGTGATCGGGGTGATCACGAGCTTGCGGAACGACACCTTCGAGTGATCGCCCTGGATCATGATCGGCCCGGGCGCCAGTTCGTCGGCGTCCATCGCGCCGCCGGTGACGGCGGGCAACAACGCGTTGTCGTGCACCTTCTTGCCGTTGAGCGTGGCGGTCACGTGGTTGCCGACGACGACGGCTTCGAGGATCTGCCAGGAGTCCGGCGGGCCGCCGGCGTAGACGTCAGCGCGCTTCCAGCCGTAGATGTCCATCAGTTGACCCGGGTAGGACGCGACACGACCAGGCGTCGCCTCGAGCGCAAGCTGCAGTTCGTAGCGGCCACGCAGGTAGAGCCCGCTGTTCTGCCCTGCACCGAGGTTGAACTCCGCGTTGATCTTGAAGTCCTTGAATTTCTGCTTCGTGTGCGGATTGCACGTCGAACGTTCACCGCGCTCCGGCACGCCGTTGCTCATCACGCCATCGGCCATCGTCCAGCGGTCGACGCAGGTGTCTCCCGGGTCGGTGCCAAGCCCTTCCCACACGTCCTTGCCGACTCCTGTCCCGACGATGACGACCGGCGTGCCGTAGGCGTGCTTGCCGTTGGCATTGGAGGGAGGGAAGGTGGGCTGCCGGACGCCGACCCAGTTGACGGTCTGCGGTGGCGGCGTGGGACGCGGAGTGGCTGGCGTGGCTGCGGCAGCGCCTGGCCGCGGCGTCTGCGGGCAGGGGTCGCCCGGCGTTTCGTGGTGGCCGATCAGCTTGCCACCCTCGAGCTTTGCGCGATACAGCGGGCCGCAGGCGGGCTTGGGCAAGGTCTCGGCACCGCCGCCGTACTGCCACTGCAGCTCGCCGTTCTCGACCTTAATCCACGAGACCGGCGTCGCATGGCCGCCGCGATCGAGGAACAAGCCTTCCAGCTTGCCGCCGACCTCCTTGACCTCGAGGAAGTAGACCTTCCGGGCATCAGCACCGGTTCCGGTGATGTTCCACCGGCCGACATACGGGTTCTGCTGGGCCGACAGCGCGACGACTCCCGCCACCGCGACTGCACCCAGGACAAGGCTTGACGACCGGACCGACACACGCATGCAGAATTCCTCCGAGCCAAGCCTACATGATCAGCGCGGAAGCTAGCAGGCAGCGCCGAGCAAGCTCGACGCCTACGGACGAAGCCGGGTACCGGGTACCGGGTGCCGGGTGCCGGGCATCGGGAGTCGGCAGTCGGCAGTCGGGACGAACGCCGTACGTCGAGCGCCGACCACAACGTCGAACTTCGAACGTTGAACGTCGTCCAGGTAGCGGCGGGCTGTCCCAGCCCGCCGTCCCATGCGTGCGAATCCGGAGCGCGACGGCGTCAGCGCAGGATGTCGCGTCCGCCGTACGTGGTCAGGTCGCGCTCGAGTTCGGCGGCATGCGCATCGTCGCGTGCCCGCGTCCCCAGCACGATGCCGCCCTCGCGGATGCCACGGTCGTACACCTGGGCACGATCTTCCGGGATGCCCGCGCCGATCAGCGCGCCCATGAGCGTGCCCGCAGCGCCACCCGCACCTGCGCCGGCGATGGCGCCCGCGATCGGTCCGGCGACGATGAGCCCGAGCCCGGGAATCGCAATCGACGATGCCGCGGCGAGCAAGGCGCCGAGGGCCGCGCCGACGCCGAGACCGGTTGCGCCACCGATGCCAGCGCCCTCAGTTGCCTTCGAGCCGGCCTCGTGGGCCGCGGCGGCCTCGAACTCCCTGCCCGGTGTGGCGCTGCCAAAATGGCGCGCGCGAGTCTCGTCGGACATCAGCACACTGACGTCCTCGGACGTGTAGCCATGGCGCGTGGTGAGATCCTGGTACGCGCGACCGGCATGCGCGGGGCTCTCGTACAGCCCCGTTACCAGCCGCCCTGACGTATCGCGGTTCGTGACGCGATCGTCGCCGAGTGCGTCATTGGCGGCCTGACGAGCGCGCCCTTCGGCGTTCTCGCGCTCGCCCTCGACTTCCATGCGGCCGAGCCCGAGCATCGACCCGGTCGCCTCCTTGACCGCACCCTTGACCCGTTGCCCCGTGGCCGCGAGTTCTTCTCCCACCGAATCATCACGATGCGTCGTGTTGTCTGCCATCTGCACACCTCCAGGGTCGTGCCCGTCAATTCGGGCTCGCCAGGGATGCATTTAGCAAGGACGCTGCCACTGCCCGTCAGCGGGTTGCTGGTAAAACCCGCCCGCGCGCCTGGTGATGTTGTAGTGATCGAACTCGACGCGCACAAAAGCCGACGCGCGTCGGCGATAAGGACGAGCGACCGACTGCCGTGTGGCAAGCATCGAGCAAGCTCGACGCCTACAGAAGAGACCGGGTACCGGGTACCGGGTGCCGGGCACCGGGCACCGGGCACCGGGAGTCGGGAGTCGTGAGTCGGGGATCGGAGTGACCGCTGTCATCGACATGCCGAAATGCCGCCAATGCCGCAATGTCGAAGGCCGCTTGCCCTCGACATTCCAGCATTCCGGCATTCCAGCATTGCAAGCGTCGAGCAAGCTCGACGCTTACGGAAGAGACCGGGTACCGGGTACCGGGTACCGGGCGTCGGGAGTCGGGGATCGGGGATCGGGGAGCGGGGATCGGGGATCGGGGATCGGAGTGACCGTTGCCATCGAATGCCGAAATGCCGCCAATGCCGCAATGTCGAAGGCCGCTTGCCCTCGACATTCCAGCATTCCGGCATTCCAGCATTGCAAGCGTCGAGCAAGCTCGACGCTTACGGAAGAGACCGGGTACCGGGTACCGGGAGTCGGGCGTCGGGAGTCGGGGATCGGGGATCGGGGATCGGGGATCGGAGTGACCGTTGCCATCGAAATGCCGAAATGCCGCCAATGTCGCAATGTCGAAAGCCGCTGCCCTCGACATTCAGCATTCCGGCATTCCAGCATTGCGCGGCACTGTCTCGATCGTGCGTAGCCGTCGACCTTCAGGTCGACGGAAAGCGTCGCGGTCGTCGTGGCGAAGGTTAGGCAGTCGTGACGCCGCGACCCGCGAGCAGCGCGCTCGTCGTCACCAGCAGCGCGCTGAGGGCCACGCCCTCGGCGGCGACCTTGACGGTGGCCAGGTCGGGGAACGTCGGCGCAATGCGCACCGTGCGGTCGTGAGGATCCTGCCCGAGCGGGTGTGTCGCCCCCGCGGGCGTCAACTCGACCCCCGCATCCTTGGCGGCCTTGACGAAGTCACGCGCGCAGCCGTCCAGCACGTCGAGGCTGATGAAGTACCCGCCCTTGGGGACGAGCCACGAGGCGACGCCGGTGCCGCCGAGATGGGCCGCGAAGGCGTCGGCAACCGCCGCAAACTTCGGAGCCACGATCGCGCGGTGACGATCCATCAGCGCGAGCAGGCCGGCCGTGTCGCGCAGGGCGCGCACGTGACGCAACTGGTTGACCTTGTCGCCGCCGATGCTGCGCTTGCCCATGCGGCCCAGGAACCACTTCACGTTCTCGGCAGACGACGCAAACAGCGCGACGCCGGCGCCCGCGAGCGTGACCTTCGACGTCGATCCGAAGACGAAGGCCCGATGTGGATGGCCGTGACGCGCACACGCGTCGATCAGGCTCGGGATTTCGATGCGTTCGTCGGTCAGGTGGTGGACGGCGTACGCGTTGTCCCAGAAGATCCGGAAGTCGGGCGCCGCAGTCGTCATCGCCGCCAACCGCTCCACCACGGCATCGGAGTACACGGCCCCTGACGGGTTGCTGTACTTGGGCACGCACCACATGCCCTTGATGGCGGCGTCCTCGCCGACGAGCCGTTCGACGACGTCCATGTCGGGTCCGTCCGCATTGAGCGGCACGGGGATCATCTCGATGCCGAAGTCCTGGCAGATCGAGAAATGACGGTCGTATCCGGGCACCGGGCAGAGGAAGGCGACGCGCGGCTCACGCACCCAGGGGCGCTCGCTGCCGACCGTGCCCTTCAGCAGGCTGTAGGCAATGGCGTCGTGCATCAGCGCGAGGCTGGAGTTGTCACCGATCACCATCTGCACCGGCACCGTACCAAAGAGCGGCGCGAGCAGGGCGCGCAGTTCCGGCAGGCCCTGGAGCACGCCGTAATTGCGCGTGTCGGTCTTGTCGGCCGCGAGGAAATCGTCTTCACCGGGCAGGCCGAGCAGCGCGCTCGACAAATCCAGTTGCTCGCTCGCCGGCTTGCCGCGCGTGAGGTCGAGAGCGAGCGCACGCTGGCGGAACGCGTCGTAGCGACGTTGGACGTCCTGGAGGATCGAGCTGAGGTCGGCGGTCGAGAGCGATTGGAGTTGAGGCACCGAGCGGAACGGTACCCCGAAAACGCTCACATCGGCCCGACATGACTCACTGGCATGGCGCCCATGTCCAGACTGGATGACTCGACCACGGCCGGCCATCCTGCCACGGCCGAGGCAGCGTCTCGCGCGGAGGGCGTCGGCGAATAAACTCCGGCCGGCTCACACACGTCTACTGCGTCCATGCACGTCTCTCGGGCGCGTCGCATGCTCGCCGCCCTGGTCGCAGGCGTCGCCTGCCTCGCCGCCCTTCCCGGTACGTCCTCTTTCGCAGCAGCACAGACGCCACCCGACGCCGCGGCCACCCCTGCCAAGGTCTCGCTTGCACCGCTCGTCGCAACCCGCACCACCGTCGCTCCGACCATCGATGGCGTCCTCGACGATGCCGCGTGGACGGCAGCGCCAGTCCAGGCCGGCGAGGACTGGCGCTCGTACAACCCGTTGTATGGCGACCAGATCCAGCAACACACGACGGTCTGGATCGCCTACGACGCCACCTCCATCTACGTCGCGTTCAAGTGCGACGACCCCGACCCGTCCGGCATCAAGACCTCGGTGACCCGCCGAGACAACATCTGGCCTGACGACTGGGTCGGCCTCAGCCTCGATGCCCTCGGTACCGGCCAGACCTCCTACCACTTGATGGTCAACCCGAACGGGATCCAGCTCGACATGGTCAACACCATCTCGGGCAACGAGGACACATCGCCGGACTGGGTCTGGGACAGCGCCGCACGCCCGACACCAACGGGCTACGCCGTCGAGATCCGCCTGCCCCTGCAGATGCTCCGGTTCAAGGGCGGCGAGGAGGTACGCATGGGCGTGCTCTTCTGGCGACGTGTCAGCCGCACCGGCGTCTCCGTCGCGTGGCCGGCGCTGCAACCTGGCCGGTGGGTGTTCGACACGCATGCGCCGTTGATCTTCAAGGATCTCCAGGGTGTGGCTGTCCGCGAAGTGATCCCGTCAGTGACCTACACGCACCGGGAGGAACGGCCCAATAGCGAACGCTGGCTGCGTGACAACGGCGGCGAGGTGGGGGTCAGTGGCAAATGGGGCCTCAGCACGACGATCACCCTCGAGGCCACGCTCAATCCCGACTTCAGTCAGGTCGAGAGCGACGCCGTGCAAGTCGAGGTGAACCAACGTTACCCGGTGTTCTTCTCGGAAAAGCGCCCGTTCTTCATGGAGGGCGCCGCTGCGTTCAACCTCGCCGGCAACGCCCAAGGCGACGCGAGCATGCTCTACGCCGTCCATACCCGGAAAATCGTCGATCCGATCCTCGGAGCGAAGCTGACCGGGTCGGCCGGGCGCGTCACCTTTGCCAGCCTGACGGCCGTCGATCAGGGGCCAGGGCGCGTCGAGGATCTTACTGACCGGCTGTCGGGCCGCGAGAAGATCTGGCAGATCGCCCGCGCGCAGGTGAGCCTCAAACCCGGCAGCTACGCTGGCGCCATCGGCACATTCACCGAACTGGCCGGGCGCCACAACGCCGTCGGCGGTGTCGATCTCAACCTGCGCCTCAGCCAGTCGCAACGGTTCACCGGCTTCGTCCTGGCATCGTCGACAACCCACGATGCGGGGTCGCGCGAAGGGCTCGGCACACAGCTCACGTACGGCTACAGTTCGCAGCGGGTGAACGCGCAGGGCCAGTTCGAACACTACGACCGCGGGTTCGTGATGGACACGGCCTTCCTCAACCGCGTCGGCTTCACCAGCGGCTGGGGCTATGTCGACTACAGCTTCTATCCCGACAAGACGAAGTACCCGTGGATCCGGCGCATCTCGCCGTTCACGTTCCTGCAGGCCGGACACGATCGCATCGCCGGCGGCGACGAGATCATCAGCGTCACCGGCGTGCGTTTGAGTTTCACGCGGCAGGGTTTCGTGCGGGTGGACCGCATCTTCGGGCAGGAACCCTGGCAGCACCAGGAGTACGACAACGGCCGCACACGCCTGCAGGCTTCGGGGCAGCTGTTCCGCTGGTTACGGCCACAGGCCCGCGTCAACTGGGGCGCGGCGACGTACTACGACGCCCTCGACCCGTTCCAGGGACGCTCGCTCGACACCTCAGCTGGCGCCCTCATACAGCCGAACGGACGGTTCAGCGAGGACGTGGAGTTCCAGCGCATCGCCTTCGACCGCGCCACGACCGGTGAGCGCGTCTACACCGTGTCGCTGGTGAACACTCGGACGACGTACCAGTTCACGCGCGCCCTGGCCGCTCGCGCCATCATCCAGTACGACGGACAGCGTGAGCGCGTGCTTACGGACTTCCTCGGCTCGTACGAGCCTCGGCCCGGCACCGTGGTGTTCGTAGGCTACGGCTCGCTGTACGAGCGCCGCCTCTGGCAGGACGACCGCTGGCTGGAGCACCAGGGCGAGTATCTGACGACCCGCCGCGGTTTCTTCTTCAAGGCCAGCTACCTTTACCGGTTCTGATTCGTGGCCGTCGGCGCGGGCGACGGCGTGACAACGCGATCGAGCCAATCGGCGATCACCTGTGCAACCTGGGCCTCCTCACCCGAGTACATGTGGTCGCCACGCGCGATCGTGGCCGTCGTGATCCGGCTGGGTCCGCTCTCCAGTCGCCGTGACGTCGCCTTCACGACGGCCAGATCCGCGTTCCCGCCGACGTCATCGCGTGTTCCGAAGAATGCCAGCAACGGACACGTGATCGACGCGATGGCGGCGTCGGTGCTCGACACGCCGAAGATGTCGAGCAAGGCCGGCGGTGTGTGCACCTGATCGAGGTACGTCGCGGCGCTGATGAACGACGGGAACGAGCGTCCCGGAATGCGTAGCAGGTCGTCGCCCTTCCCTGCCGCGACAAGCTCGGTGGCCTGCTTGATCAGGGCGGCATCGTCGGGAGGGTGCAACGGTTGCACCGGCCCGGATGCCAGCACCAGGCCGACCACGCGCGAGTCGTGTGACGAGGCCTGGTAGGCTGCCACGGCCGGCCACCCGGCAGAATGGCCCACGAGCACGACGCGTGAGAAGCCGTGCTCGGCGGCGATCTCGATCCACGCGGCAATGTCGCGTGACTGTTCGCTGGTCACGCCCCAGTAGCCACCGCCGCGCACGCGCCGGCCGGACACGTTGGTCGCACTCGTGCCGAGGTCGTGCATCCGCGTGTTGATCGACATGGTGGTCACGCCGCGCTCGGCGAGGGCGCGCCCGATGCGCGCGTACGCGGGGTCGTAGAAGTTGGTACCCCAGCCATGCACCCAGATCACCGCGACCGGCCGCGCTGCGCTCTTCGGCGGCATGAACACTGCCCCGCCGTTGATGACGCCATCGTCGGCGCGCGCGTGGACGAGCACCTCCGGGAACTTGCCTGGTTCGACGGCGAGCGGCCGCGGCTTGAACGTCTGCCATGCCAGCGCCGCCGCCAGCGCGCCCACCAGCAGCACCATCAGCATCGTGCCGGCGATGCCTCGCCTCGCGTGTGTCATCCGCTGATTGTCGACCGGCAGGCGGCACAAGTCGACCACTCGCGGTCCCGGGCACGGCACGAGGCATCGCAGTACCATGCGTACCGTGGCCAGGATGACGCTCACGGTGAACGGTCGTGCGTGGAGCGGCGAGGTCCCCGACGGGACCACCTTGCTGGACCTCCTGCGAGACCATGCCACGCTGACGGGCACGAAGTACGGGTGCGGCGAGGGCCAATGTGGCAGCTGCACGGTCCTCGCGGACGACAAGGCGGTGCGCGCGTGCCTCACGCAAGCCAGCGCCGCCCGGGCGGTGACCACCATCGAAGGACTGGCCACGGGAGACCGCCTGCACCCGGTCCAGCAGGCTTTCCTCGATGCCCAGGCGTTCCAGTGCGGCTTCTGCACGCCGGGCATGATCATGGGCGCCGTTGCGCTCCTCGCCCGCACGCCGCGCCCGACCGACGACGAGATTCGCCATGCGCTCGACGGACACCTGTGCCGCTGTGGCACGTACCCACGCATCATGCGTGCGGTGCGAGCGGCGGGGGACGCCCTCGCGCGGCAGGAGCGCCGTGGCTGAGGATCTGCGCGCCGCATACAAGCGTCGGTTCGACGAGGACCTCGAGCCGGAGACGTACACCGTCGTCGACGCGCTCGGCGATCTCACGCCCGATCGGCGTGCGTTCCTGAAGGCCCTCGGCGGCGGCATGTTGTTGCTCGTGACCGTACGTGCGCAGGGCGTCGATGTGCCCGTGCGCGTGCAGGTCAGCGACGACGGCACGTACCGCGCCTTCACGGGCAAGATGGACATGGGCCAGGGCTCGCGCACCCTGCTCACGCAGGCGTTTGCCGAGGAGTTGGGGGTTCCCCTGGATCGCGTCGTCCTGGTCATGGGCGACACCCGGCTGTGTCCCGATGACGGCGGCACATGGGCAAGCATCACGACGCCGGTCACCGTGCCGGTGATCCGGAAGGCGGCAGCGGCCGTGCGCGCCGTGCGCGCCGCCACCCCGGATGGCCTCGTGGCTCCAGCAGCCTGGCGAACGCTTGGCCAGTCGGTGCCCAACGTCACGGGGCTCGCCATCGTCACTGGCGCAAAGGCTTATCCCTCCGATCGACGCGTGCCCGGCCTGCGCCAAGCCGCCGTGGTGCGCAGTCCGAATCACAAGGCGACGCTCAAGACGTTCGATGCGAGCGCCGCCGAGCGACTGCCAGGCGTCCGCGTCTTGCGCGACGGTGACCTGCTCGCCACTGTTGCTGGCGACATGGCGACGGCGCGGCGCGCGGCTGCCCTCGTGACTGCCGAGTGGACTCCCGAGTCGCTGACACCGCAGGGCGATTGGGTCGCGCTCTTCCGAAAAACCGCGGTGGAACCGGTTGAGCAGCCACGCGCACGCTACCCGCCACTACTGAGGCGAGGCGACGTGGTCGCCGGGTTGGCGGGAGCGGTTGCGCGGCAATCGTCGGTCTATCAGGTCGCGCCGATCGCCCACGTGCCGCTCGAGCCACGCGCCGCGATCGCCGAGTGGAACGACGACGGGGTCACCGTGCATTCGGGCGTACAGGCGCCGTTCCTGTGCCGTCAGGAAGTCGCAAAGGCTCTCGACGTGCCGGAGACGCGCGTCCGCATCGTCGCGGCGGATTCCGGGGGCGCCTATGGCGGCAAGCAGCGGGGCGAATGCGAGGTGGAGGCGGCGCGGTTGTCGCGCCTCGCGGGCGCGCCGGTCCGCGTCGCCTGGACGCGGGAGGAAGAGTTCACCTGCAGTTACGCGCGCCCGGCGGGATTGCTCGACGTGGAGAGCGGCGTGGATGCGGGCGGCCGCCTGGTGGCCATGCGCTTTGCCAACTACAACAGCGGCGCGGCCGGCCTGGCCCCGCAGTACGACATCGCGCATCACTGGGTCGGCTTCTACCGCACGCAGTCCGACGTCCGGCAAGGCAGCTATCGATCGCTCGCGGCGGTGGCGAACAACTTCGCGCTCGAGTCGCACATGGACGAGTGGGCGGCGACGCTGGGCCTCGACCCGGTCGCGTTCCGCCTGCGCAACATCACCGATGCGCGGCTCCGCGAGGTGATCGAACGATCGGCCGCTCGCTTCGGCTGGAAGGCTGATGCTGCGGCCCGCAAGAGTGCGCCCACGCGCGAGCGGACCGGCTCGAGACGCGGCGTCGGCATGAGTTGCAACCTCGAGAAGGACGCGCGGCTGGCACTGTTCGTGGAGGTCGAGGTCTCGGGGACCGACGTGCGGGTGGTGCGCATGGTCGCCACCGGCGATTTCGGCGCGGCACTGAACCCGGATGCGCTGCAGAACCAGATGACCGGCGCGATCATCCAGGGGCTCGGCGGCGCGCTCTGGGAACAGGTGACGTACGACGGGACCACGCAGCGCACCCGCCGTCTCTCCGAGTACCGGGTGCCACGCTTTCGCGACCTGCCTGACCTGGACGTGCAGCTGATCGACCGCCGGGACATCGAGCCCGCGGGCGCAGGCGAATCACCGATCACGCTGACCGCCCCCGCCCTCGCCGCCGCGATCTTCGACGCCACCGGCGAGCGACGGCGATCCTTGCCCTTGGTTGCCGCGCGCTGACACCCTCGCGCGGCTCGCAGAAGCAGGCTGCAGCCTACGGCCTACAGCCTACGGATCTGGCCTTGGGCCTTCGTAGGCGTCGACCTTCAGGTCGACGCACGCGATCCGCCGACCTGAAGGTCGGCGGCTACGTCCCTCAAGAAGCGTTAGGCGTCAGGCGTTAAGCGTTAGCGTTAGCGTTCGGCGTTCGGCGTTCGGCGTTCGGCGTTCGTCGTTCGGCGTCCGGCGTTTGTCGAGATTCGTTCTGTCCCTGGCCCCGTAGGCGTCGACCTTCAGGTCGACGCGTCAGGCGGGATCGAGACGGCCTTCGGCCCTGGCTGAGCCCTGAGCCTTGAGGCTTGAGGCTTGAGGCTTGAGACCTGAGCCGTAAGGCCGACGTGCGCCGGGCGCGGGCGTCAATGAGCACGCGCCCGCGCCTCCACGACTTCCTTCCGCAGCGGTTGGTCCGCTTTCTCAGCGAGGACGACCAGGTTCGCGTAGTGAGTCGCGGCCTTCTGTGCATCGCCGGCAGCAACGGCCGCGCGCGCGGCGCCGTACGTGGCGCGGAACCGATGCGGCTCCTTGGCGAGCGTGGCCTCGTATTCGGTCAGCGCCTCGGCCTGACGGTTGACCTGCATCAGCATGTCCGCGAGCAATTCACGTGCGGGCTTGATCGGCCCTGGCGTCACCGCGGCCTTCTCGGTCGCGTCCTCCAGGCCCGCGACCTCCCGCATTTCCGCCAGCGCCTCCGCGACCTTGCCGTCCGCGAGCGTCGCCCACGCCGCCGCGCCGCGGCGCTGGATCTCCACCTGCCCAGACCAGTAAGCGTCGCCTGACGCCTTCACCGCATCGCGAATCGCTTCGAGACGGACGATCTCCTGCCGCGCTGCGGACGCGTTGCCCGTCCTCGCCGCGCCGAGTGCGCGAGCGAAATGCGAGACGGCGTTGGCCCACTGCGTGGGCGTCTCACGGGGCACGAGCGCGGCGGCTGCGGCCCAGTCCTCACGTTCGAGGGCATATCGCGCCGGGATGGCCGCCAGGGCGTAGTGTCCTGCCGCAGGGGGCGCGGCGTTGCCCGGTCCCGTAGTCGAAATCTTCGAGACGAGCGCCTCGATCGCCACCACCGTGCGTCCGGCTGCCGCATCCTGCGCGGTCTGCAGGTAGGCATACGCCTGGTAATCCAGCGCGTGCAGTTCCTCGGCTGTTGCGCCGTCCTTGCGCGCCGCCGCGGCCGACGCCAGGTTCGTGTCGATCGACTCCTGCCACGATCCCACGCGCGTGAACGTGTGCGAGGGCATGTGCAGGGCATGCGGGGCGGCTGGCGCGATCGCGGCGTAGCGGCGTGCGGCGTCGAGCGCGCGAGGCGCCAGGGCGGGCACGTCGAGGCTGTGGATGATGTAATGCGCGAGGCCCGGATGCTCCGGCTGCCGGGCGAACTCGCGTTCGAGGATCGCGTCGGCCTGCAACTGGTTGGCGTACGTCTTGTCAGTCGGCAGCGCCGTCTGCGTGAGCGCCAGCGCATGGAAGATGCGCGCCTCGACATCGTCTGGATACTGTTGGACGACTGCTGCCATGGCCTTCTCGTAGGCGAGCGTACGCGTGCGCTGGTCGACGGTGGCGCTGTCGCGGTACAGCAGCGCGACGGCGGCAAGCCAGGCCTTCTCGCGCTCGGTGCCGGCGCCGCTCACCCGCCCTGCCTCGGCTGCGGCCCGGCCTGCCTCGAGGGATGCCGCCGAGCGCGACGGCGCGAACGGATTGCCCCACCAGCTCAGCGCGATGCCCCAGTGCGCCATGACGCACGACGAATCGCTCGCCAGGACCTTCTGGAACGAGGCGACGGCTGCGGAGAACCAGAACGAGTGCAGCTGCGCGACGCCGCGATCGAGCTCGGGCTGGACGCCGGACGCGCACGACGTCGGGAAGTGCACCGATCCGAGTCGCTCGCCGGGCTGGCCGTGCGCATGAGCCTCTTGCGGCTGGGCGGTGACCACGCCCGGAGGCGCCACGACCAGCAAGGTACACGTGACTGTCCTGATGAAAGCCAGACGGAATCGCATGCGTCTCCTCCGCGACGATAAGGAGGACCTCGAGAGTTGCCAGCACGCGTGGCCCAACGGCCGGTGCGGCTTCACATTGTCAACGCGCACACGCCGCCTGCCGCACACGGCTGAGTCGCCGGTCGACCAAGGTCGACCGCTACACCACAGAGGGCGCGTAGGCGTCGAGCTTGCTCGACGCTTCGGGCTGACCGGCCGCCGTACGTCACGGCGTCGGCAGGCCGGGGCGCGCCGACCACTTGGACCAGTAGAACGTGAGTGGCACCGGCCCGGTGTTGACGATGCCATGCAACACGCCGCCGGCGCAGAACATCATCGACCCCGGGCCCACCTGGGTGACCGTGCCGTCGCAGTCGATTTCGCCGGTGCCGCCGGCGATCACGAGGATCTCCTCTTCGGGGTGCCTGTGCGGCGGATGCGGCGATGCGCCCGGATCGAGCACGGCCATGCCGGCACACATGCCAGACAGCTGATCGGTCGGCCCGTTGTAATGGACGAAGACGCGACAGCCGTCCTGCACGTCAGCGGAGATCGACCCCAGGCCGATGACCCCGTCCGGCAATGTGGCGGCGGAGCGGTCGACGTCGATGACGATGTCGGTGGGTTCGGACATGGCCGCCATGGTAAGCGAGGGCTCGCGCCGCCGACGTGACAGGCACACCTGCGGCGCGAGGAAGACCTACTGCGCGCGCTTCTTGACGCCGAGCGCGTCGAGCTTCGCGATCATGAGCTGACCGGCGGTGGCCGTGTTGGGCGCCTTGTCGATCTCGAGGATTTTTCCGTCCGGACCGATGTAGAACGTCCAGCGCGCCGCGAACTGCTGGTCGGGTGGCCGGTCGGTACGGATGACCCCGTACTTCATCGCCGTCGCCTTGGACGGGTCGGCGAGGATCGGGAAATCGGCCTCGTGCATCTGCGCGAACTTGGTGTTCTGCTCGAGGTCGTCGACGCTGGCCATGAAGTACGTGATGTCGTAAGTCTTCAGAATCGGGCCGCTCTCACGGAGCGACTTGCATTCGGCCGTTCAACCACCGGTGAAGGCTTTCGGGAACCAGGCGAGCACGACGGTCTTTCCCTTGTACTCCGACAGTGAATGCGTCTTGCCGTCGGATCCCGGCAGCGAGAAGGCAGGCGCCATGTCGCCGACCTTCAGGTCTGCCGAGTACTGCGGTGGTGGTGCCGGAGCGGCCGGCGCAGTCGCAGGTGCAGGGGGCTGACCCTGTGCTGCCAGCGTCGCCGTGCCGAGGCACGCGACCATGCTGAACAACAGGAGTCTGGACATGCCGAGGATGGTATCACCCGGGGTGTATCATTCGGCCAAATGCCCCTGCTTGATACACGCAGGGCCGCGACGATGGTCGGGCTTGCCGGCCTCGTGGCGGCCGGTGGCCTGCGGCTGACAGCAGACGCGCCCGACCGGGCTGCGCCAGCCGTCGGCACCGCCGTTGCGTCGCCCCGCGACCTGGTCGAGCAGTACTGCCTGGATTGCCACGACAACGGGTCGAAGAAGGCCGATCTGTCGCTCGAGGCGATCATGGCGAGCGACGTCGCCGCGCATGCCGTCGCCTGGGAGAAGGTCGTCAAGAAGCTGCGCACCCGCCAGATGCCGCCCATCGGCGAGCCGCGGCCGGACGACGCGACGTACGAGGCCATCGTCACGTCGCTCGAGACCGACCTCGACCGCGCCGCGGCGGCACACCCCAACCCTGGACGACCGGCGACGATCCGCCGGCTGACACGCACCGAATACGGCAACGCCATCCGCGACCTGCTCGCCCTGGACGTCGATGTCAGTGCCCTGCTGCCTGCCGACGAATCCAGCTACGGCTTCGACAACGTCACCGTTGGCGAACTGTCGCCGACGCTGCTCGAACGCTACCTCTCGGCGGCCGAGAAGATCAGCCGGCTCGCGGTCGGCCGGGTCGGGCGCTCCCCTGGCGGCGACACATTCAGGGTGGCGCCTGACCTCACGCAGGAAGAGCACATCGGGGGGCTGCCACTCGGCACCCGCGGCGGCACCGTCGTCTCCTACACGTTCCCGCAGGATGGCGAATACGACATCTCGATCCGCCTTCGGCGCGATCGTGACGAGAAGATCGAGGGGCTGACCGAGGCGCACGAGGTCGAGGTCCTGCTGGATCGGGCGAGCGTTCAGACGTTCGCGGTGCAACCGCAACGTCCACAGGCGTCCGGTGAGCCTGCACGCGAAGCCGATGCCCACCTCACCGCACGGCTTGCCGTCCGCGCTGGCCCGCACGTGCTCGGCGTCACCTTTCCGAAGAAGCCCTCCGACCTGCCAGAGACGGCGCGTCAACCGTACCAGGCACACTTCAACTCGTACCGGCATCCGCGACTGCAGCCGGCCATCTATTCCGTCTCGATCGTGGGGCCACTCGCGGCTGGCGGTCCGGGGGACACACCGAGCCGGCGTCGCATCTTCGGCACCCGCGAGAGGCTCCCCGCGGTAGAAAGCGTCGCAGCCCGGAACATCCTGGGCGGTGTGATGTTCCGAGCCTACCGGCGGCCCGTCACGCCAGCCGACCTCGAGGGCCCGATGATTCTCTACCGCCAGGGTCGGGCCAGTGGTGATTTCGACGCCGGCATCGAGATGGCGTTGGCGGGCGTGCTGGTGAGCCCCTCGTTCCTGTTCCGGGTCGAGACCGATCCCGCCAGCCTGCCCGCGGGCACGCCCTATCGCATCAGCGATCTTGCACTCGCGTCGCGGTTGTCGTTCTTCCTCTGGAGCAGCATCCCGGACGACGAACTGCTGGAAGTCGCGATCGACGGCACGCTGCGCCAACCCGCGGTGCTCGAGCGGCAGGTACGCCGCATGCTCGCCGACGATCGGTCACGGGCCCTCGTAACCAACTTCGCGGCGCAGTGGCTGCACCTGCGCAGCCTTGAGGCGATCACGCCGGACATGCGCCTGTTCCCGGACTTCGACGACAACCTGCGCCAGGCCTTCCGGCAGGAGACCGAACTCTTCGTCGACAGCATCCTGCGCGAGGATCGCAGCGCGCTTGACCTGCTGCGGGCGAGGTACACCTTCCTCAACGAGCGGCTCGCGAAGCACTACGGAATCGGGCACGTGTACGGCTCGCGCTTCCGCCGCGTCGCCCTGGACGACGCGAGCATGCGTGGTGGCCTGCTCCGCCAGGGCAGCATCCTGACGGTGACCTCCTATGCGACGCGTACCTCGCCGGTCCTCCGCGGCAAGTGGGTGCTCGACAACCTGCTCGGCGTCCCGCCACCCGCACCGCCGCCCGACGTGCCGGCCCTGAAGGACAACACGGTCGACGGACGCCTCTCGGGGCGAATGCGGCTTGCCGAGCACCGCCAGAACAAGGCCTGCGCGCGCTGTCACAACATCATCGATCCCGTGGGCCTGTCACTCGAGACGTTCGACGCTGTCGGCCGGCGACGCCAGGTCGAGGACGGCGTCGCGATCGATGCCTCCGGCGGCCTGCCCGACGGCCGCACGTTCACCGACGTCACCGGCCTCGAAGCAGCGTTGCTGGCGCGTCCGGAGTTGCTGGCGTCGACGATCACCGAGAAACTCCTCACGTACGCCTGCGGGCGAGGCGTCGAGCCGAGCGATGCGCCCGCGGTGCGCGCGATCGTCCGCGCGGCACAGCCCAACGAGTACCGCCTGTCGTCGATCGTGCTCGGCGTGGTGCAGAGCGAGCCCTTCCAGATGAGGACGTCACGATGATCATCACCAAGAAGGCGGTCCCGCGGCGTGCACTCCTTCGTGGCATGGGCGCGTCGGTGGCGCTGCCGCTGCTCGACGCGATGCTGCCGGCGATGACGGCTTTGGCGAAGACGCCCGCCCGGCCGGTGCGGCGCCTCGGTTTCGTGTACATGCCGATGGGCTGCGACCTGCCGCGATGGACACCGCCAGGCGAGGGACGCATCACGGCGCTCTCGCCGACGCTGCAGTCGCTGGCACCGGTGGCCAACCAGCTGACCATCCTCTCCAACCTCGAGTTGAAGAACGCGTATCCAGGCACGCACGCGACGTCCAACGCTGCATTCCTCAGCGCCGCGCGCGCCAAGTGGACCGAGAGTACGGACTACTACCTGGGCACCACGATCGACCAGGTGGCCGCCCAGCAGATGGGCCGCGAGACGCTGCTGCCGTCGCTCGAGATGTCGATGGACCTCCTGCAGACGGTGGGCCAGTGCGACAACGGCTACGCATGCGTGTACCAGAACAACCTGTCGTGGGCCTCCCCCACCACGCCGCTGCCGGCCGAGGCACACCCGCGCCTCGTGTTCGAACGGCTGTTCGGCGACGGCGGCAGCGCGGCGGATCGCCAGGCTGCCCTGCGGCGGCGCGCCAGCCTCCTCGACGTGCTGCACGAGGACATCGCGCGGCTGCAGCGGACACTCGGCGCCGAGGATCGGGTGCGCGTGGGCGGCTATCTCGACACTGTGCGCGAGGTCGAACGGCGCATCCAGAAGGCGGAGGCCCAGGTCGCGGACGCGCCGCTGCCCGATCTCGATCGTCCCGCCGGCGTCCCCGCCTCCTACGCCGACCACGCGAAGCTGATGTTCGACCTGCAGGTGCTCGCGCTGCAGGGCGACGTGACGCGGGTGATCACGTTCCAGCTCGCCCGTGAGACCAGCAACCGCAGCTACACCGAGATCGGTGTCAGCGATCCGCACCACCCGCTGACCCACCACGGCAACGACCCCGACAAGGTCGCGCGGATGGCGAAGATCAACGCGTTCCACGTGTCGCTCTTCGCATCCTTCCTCGAGACGCTGCAGGCGACACCCGAAGGCGACGGCAGCCTGCTGGATCACTCGCTGTACCTGTATGGCAGCGGCATGGGCGACCCGAACGTGCACGACCACGTGAACCTGCCGATCCTCGTGGCCGGCGGCGGCGCCGGCTCACAGCCGGGCGCCCGCCACGTGCGCTTCGCGGAGCCGACGCCACTGGCCAACCTCCACCTGACGCTGCTCGAACGCGCCGGCGTGCGCCTCGACGCCTTCGCCGACAGCAAGGGACGTGTCGACGAGTTGCTCTCCGTCTGAGATCGCGGTCATGACCCTGCGACGCGTCGCTCTCGGCACGGCGGTGCTGCTGCTCCTGGCGAGCGGCCGCGCGTCTGCGGCTGACGCGATGCTGGCCGATGCCGCCGAGCGCGCCGCATGGACAGAGGTGCAGACCTTGTTGACGCGGAACGTCGACGTCAACGCCGCCCAGGCCGACGGTATGACGGCGCTGCATTGGGCCGCGCACCACGACGACCTCGACGTCGCCGACGCGCTGATCCGGGCCGGCGCACGCGTCACCGTCAGCAATCGCTACGGCGTGACGCCACTGTCGATCGCCTGCACCAACGGCAATGCGGCGATGGTGGCCCGCTTCCTGGACGCCGGCGCCGAAGCCACTGCCAGCCTGCCCGGGGGCGAGACGGCGCTGATGACCGCCGCGCGGACCGGATCGCTGCCCACCGTGTCGCTTCTGTTGTCACGCGGAGCCCCTGTCGACGCGAAGGACGAACGGCGGGGCCAGACCGCGCTGATGTGGGCGGCCGCCGAGGGCCATGCCCCCGTGGTCCTGGCTTTACTCGCCGCCGGGGCCGACGTGCATGCCCACTTGTCCTCCGGCTTCACGCCCCTCCTGTTCGCGGCCCGCGAGGGACGCCTCGACGTCGTCCGGGAGTTGGTCCACGCGGGAGCGGACGTCAACGAGGCCATTCCGCCAGACGGGCCCGGGCCGCGCCGCCGCGGCTACGGCGGCAGCGTCCCCCCAGCGGGCACGACGCCGTTGCTAATGGCCGTGAGAAATGCGCATTTCGAGGTGGCGGCCGCCCTGCTCGACGCAGGCGCCCATCCCGATGGCGACGTGGCCGGCTACACCGCCCTGCACCTGCTCACCGTGGTCCGCAAGCCGGGTGTCGGCGACAACGACCCGGCGCCGGAAGGCTCGGGCAAGGTCGGGAGTCTCGATCTGGTGCGAGCCCTCGTCGCGCGCGGCGCGAACGTCAACGCACGGATGACGAAGCGGCCCAACCTGAACAACACGCGCCTCGACGAACGCGGCGCCACGCCATTCCTGCTCGCCGCGCTCACCGCCGATGCCGAGTTGATGCGGGTGCTCGTGAAGGCAGGGGCCGACCCGTCGATCCCGAACGTCGACGGCAGCACGCCGCTGATGGTCGCGGCCGGCCTGGCCACCAGGTCGCCGGGCGAGGACGCCGGCACGGAACCCGAGGTGCTCGAGGCGCTGCAATTGCTGCTCGACCTCGGCGCGGATCCGAATGCCGTCGATCGCCATGGCGAAACCGCAATGCACGGCGCCGCGTACAAGAACCTGCCGAAGGCCGTGCGCATGCTCGCCGCGAAAGGCGCCCGCATCGACGTTTGGAACCAGCCGGACGAGTTCGGCTGGACGCCGCTGGCCATTTCCGCCGGCTATCGCTTCGGCAACTTCAAGCCGTCACCCGAGACCGAAGCGGCCCTGAGGGAGGTCATGCTGGCGGCCGGCGTAACGCCGCCGGCCGTGATCGTCGCCAAGACCCGCCAGATCTACTGAAGCAGGAAGCAGGAGCCTCCGACTTCGGCCTTGGGCCTTGGGCCTTCGGCCTTCGCCATTGGTCATTGGTCATTGGTCATTGGTCATTGGTCATTCGAAGGTAGGGCCGGCTCTCCGAGCCCGGCCAACCGCTCGTCGTCGGCCTTCGGCGTTCCTCATTCGGCGTTCGGCGTTAGGATCGGCCCCCTATGCGCCCGGCTGCCAGCAAGACGCTCACGACCCGCACGCTCACCCGCCGCTCGTTCGTCACGGCTGCCACGGGCCTCGCATCGGTGGCGCCGGCACTGGCACGCGGTGCAACATCCCAGGCATCAACCTCGAGTGGCGGCCTGTTCGCGTACGTCGGTACCTACAGTTCGCCGCCTGTGGACGCGCCCCCAGGCAAGGTCGATCTGCCGCCCGGCAACGGTCGCGGCATCCACATCTTCCGGGTCGATCGGACCACGGGCACGCTGACGGCCGCTGGCGTCACCGACCACTACACGAGCCCGAGTGCCCTCGTCTTCGACGCGACGGGCACCCACCTCTATTCGACCAACGCAACTGACCTTGTCGACAACGGCGCCTCCGGCACCGTCAGCGCGTTCACCGTGGATCGGACCTCGGGGCAGTTGCAGTTGCTGAACAGCGTAGCCTCCGGTGGGACCGGACCAACCTACGCGAGCGTGCACCGCGGCGGCCGGCACCTGCTCGTCGCCAACTACGCGGGCGGCTCGGTGGCAGTACTCCCGATCCTCCCTGACGGCCGGCTCGGGCCCGCGACCGACGTCAAGAAGACCACCGGCGTCGTCGGCCCGAAACGCGCGACGCATGCACCGCCGGGCAGCTTCGCCATCAGCGGCCACGACACGCCGCACGCGCACATGATCGGCACCGATCCGGCGGGTCGGTTCGTGATCGTCCCGGACCTCGGACTGGACCGTATCTTCGTGTGGGCGTTCGATGCCAATGCTGGCACGCTGAGTCCTGCCGACCCGCCATCGGTCGCGCTTCCGCCCGGCGATGGGCCGCGCCATTTCGCCTTCCATCGCGACGGCCGCTGGCTCTATGCGATCCAGGAAGAAGGCTCGACCATCGTGCTGTTCGACTACGATGCGGAGCGAGGGCGCCTGTCGGCGCGGCAGACGATCTCCAGCCTGCCGGCAGGCTATGCCGGCAGCAACTTCTGCTCGGGCATCCTCATCTCGCAGGACGGCAGGTTCGTCTATGCCGGCAACCGGCTGCACGACAGCGTCGGCATCTTCGCGGTCGGCCGCGATGGCACGCTCACGTTCGTGGACGACATCTGGACGCGTGGTGACTATCCACGCAGCATGACGATCGACCCGAGCGGCCGTTTCATGTACGTCTGCAACCAGCGCGCCGATCACGTCACCGCGTTCGCCATCGACGGCGCGACCGGTCGGCTGGCGTTCACCGGACAATACACACCGGTCGGTAACCCGTCAGCGATTGCCTTCCTGGACACGGGGCGCGGGTAGCGCGGGGAGCCGAGCTACTTTGTCAGGATGTGAGCGTCAAGCCATCGTCCGTCGACCTGAAGGTCGACGGCTACGGCTGAATAGTCTAGGCGTCGAGCTCGCTCGACGCATCACCACGACGCCGGCTGATTCAGCCCCACTACCTTGACGGCGTTAGGCGTTGGGGCTGCGTTCGGCGTTCGACGTTCGGCGTTCGTCTCGAATCCGGCCTCGTAGGCGTCGACCTTCAGGTCGACGCTGCCGACGGCAACGCCGGGTTGGCCGCCATGGCTTCGGCGCCCAGGCGACAGCCCGGCGCTGCCTCCATCGACGGATCGGTAGCGGTCCGCTGTCCCAGCGGGCCGGGCCACAACGTCGCGATTGCGGGCGCGGTCCTGCAACATGGCCGTGATATACGGTCAGGGCCGGACAATCCGTCCGCTATCGATCACTTACGCAGGTTCGCAACAAACACCGAGGCTCCATGGTTCTGCTTGCTGCACTCGTCATCGGCATCGTCTCCGGGCTACGCACGATGACCGCGCCCACCGCGGTCAGTTGGGCGGCGAAGCTGGGCTGGCTGCCGCTGCAAGGGACATCGCTCGCGTGGCTGGGCACGGCACCGGCTGCATGGGGACTGACCGCCCTGGCGCTGGGCGAGTGGGTCGCGGACCAGCTGCCCACGACGCCGAGCCGCACCGTGCCAGTGCAGTTCGGCGCGCGGTTGGTGTCGGGCGGGTTCTCGGGCGCTGCCATCGGGCTCGCGCACGGCAGCGCTGTCGCTGGCCTGATCGCGGGACTCGTTGGCGCGGTGATCGGCACGCTCGGCGGACGGGCCGCGCGTGGAGCGCTGGCCAACGCCTTCGGCAATGATCATCCCGCGGCCTTCCTCGAAGACGGCGTTGCCGTCGCCCTCGCGCTGCTCGCGCTCGGAGCGCTCAAGTGACGCACGCCGACGCCATCATCATCGGCTCGGGCCAGGCCGGCCCCCCGCTCGCCGGGCGCCTCACCGCTGCAGGCCAGCATGTCGTCGTCGTAGAACGTCAGCAGTTCGGCGGCACATGCGTCAACACGGGGTGCACCCCGACCAAGACGCTCGTGGCCAGCGCGTACGCCGCGCACCTCGCGCGCCGGGCCGCCGACTATGGCGTCGTGATCGAGGGGGCGGTCCGCATCGACATGGCAGCCGTGAAAGCGAGGGCCGACAAGGTGTCGGGCGACTCCCGCAAAGGCGTCGAAAAGTGGCTCCGCGGCATGGATCGCTGCACCGTACTCGAGGGTCATGCCCGCTTCGAGGACGCCAGCACCATCCGCGTCGGCGGCGACACGTACACGGCGCCGCGGATCTTCGTCAACGTCGGCGGGCGCGCTCGCGTGCCGGACCTGCCGGGCGTGCACGACGTGCCGGTGCTCACCAACACCTCGATGCTGGCGCTGGAGGAATTGCCGCGGCACCTGGTCATCGTCGGCGGCAGTTACATCGGCCTCGAATTCGCGCAGATGTACCGGCGATTCGGCGCGGATGTCACGGTCGTGGAGATGGGGCCCCGCCTGATCGGTCGGGAAGACGAGGAGATCTCGGCCGCCATCAGGACGATCCTCGAGGCCGAGGGCATCACGGTGCGGACCGGAGCGGCGTGCATCAGTCTGGCGCGTCACGACGAGGGCGTGGCCGTGCAACTCGATTGCCACAACGGGCCGCCCGTGGCGGTCGGGTCCCACGTCCTGCTGGCGGTCGGCCGGCAGCCGAACACGGACGACCTCGGGCTGGATCGCGCGGGTGTCGTGCTCGACGATCGCGGCTACATCACGGTGGACGACACGCTGCGCACCAATGTGCCCGGCATCTGGGCGCTCGGCGACTGCAATGGTCGCGGCGCGTTCACGCACACGTCGTACAACGACTTCGAGATCGTGGCGGCGAACCTTCTCGACGGCGAGGCGCGCTCGCTCCTGGAACGGATCCCGGCCTACGCGCTGTACATCGACCCGCCGCTCGGCCGCGTCGGCATGACCGAGGCCGAGGCACGCCGCACCGGACGTCCGCTGCTCGTCGGCCGCCGGCCCATGACCCGTGTCAGCCGCGCCATCGAGAAAGGCGAGACACAAGGGCTGATGAAGGTCGTCGCAGACAGCGAGACGCGCAAGATCCTCGGCGCCGCCATCCTGGGCGTCGGCGGCGACGAGGCCATTCACGGTGTGATCGACATGATGCAAGCAGGCGCGACCTACGACGTCCTGCAGCGCGCCGTGCCCATCCACCCGACCGTGTCGGAACTGATACCGACGGTGATCGGCGACCTGAAGCCGGCCTAGAGGAGGAGGTAGGACGGAGGACGGAAGACGGAGGAACTGCCTCCTACCTCCTCCCCCCGTCCTTCCTCGGTCCTCCCTCCTCCGTCCTCCGTCCTCTAGAGCCTGTGCGTGAAGACGAGGAGCAACACCACCAGCGCGGCGCCGATACGCCACCAGCCGAACACGGCGAGGCGGCGATGCTGCAGCCAGTTGACCATCCAGGTGACCGACAGCATCGCGGAGAGCCAGGCCGCCACGAAGCCCGCGGTCACGACGGTCGGGCCGTACGCGGCGAGCATCACCCCGCCGCTGTCGAGCGCCTTGTAGGCCGTGGCGGCGCCGAGCGTGAGCAGGCCGAGGAGGAACGAGAACTCCACCGCGGCCGATAGCGACAGCCCCACCGCGACACCACCCAGGATCGTCGCGAGGCTGCGGCTCACGCCTGGCCAGAGCGCGGCACACTGGCAGACACCGATCAGCAGGGCCGATGGCAAGGCGACGCGGCCGAGGCGCAGGCCACCGGGCTGCAGGCGCGACGACACCGCCAGCATCAGCACACCCCCGACCGCCCAGGCGATCGCCACGGGGATCGGCCCGAACAGGTAACCTTCGATCAACTCGTCGAAGGCGAGCCCGGCGATCGCGGCGGGCACGAACGCGACGGCAAGCGCGAGCGCCAGGTGCAGTCCATCGGCGTCACGCCCGAGGACGCCGCGAAGCATCTGCAGCAGGCGCTGGCGGTACAGCACCAGGACGGCCGCGATCGCACCGCCCTGGATGGCGATCGCGTACGTATTGGCCGCCGCACTCGCCTCGATGCCCAGCAGGCGCTGCGTCACGAGCAGGTGTCCGGTCGAACTGACGGGGAGGAATTCGGTCAGCCCCTCGACGAGGCCGAGTACGACAGCGCGCCACAAGTCCACGCGCCACTATCGCACGGGCAGGCCGGGCTCGGAGAGCCGGCCCTACCGTCGCGCTGAACCGGCGGCGCAGCGTCCGGGTCAGGCTATTCCAGATCCGCACTCGCATGCGCGGTGGGCAGCGGCGCGGCGAGAAGGATGTCGTCCTCCGGGGTCTCGTGACCATCGAGGATGCGGTGCGCACGCGCGACGTCGAGTGCTCCGTCCCACTTGGCCACCACCAGCGTCGCCACGACATTGCCGACAAGGTTGGTGAGGGCGCGCGCCTCGGACATGAAGCGGTCGACGCCGAGCAGCAGGGTCAATCCCGCCACCGGGATGCTGGGCACCGCGGCGAGCGTCGCCGCCAGGGTGATGAAGCCGCTGCCGGTCACGCCGGCCGCCCCCTTCGACGTCACCAGCAACAGCCCCAGGATCGAGAGCGTCTGCCCCCACGACAACCGCACATCGGTCGCCTGGGCCACGAACACCGCCGCCATGGTCATGTAGATGGCCGTGCCATCGAGGTTGAAAGAATAGCCTGTCGGCACCACCAGGCCGACGACGGACTTGGCGCAGCCGAGGCGCTCCATCTTGACCATCACTCTCGGCAGCGCCGACTCGGATGACGATGTGCCGAGCACGATGAGGAGTTCCTCGCGCACGTAGCGCACCAGCTTGAAGATGCTGAAGCCGGCAGCCCGCACGATCGCACCGAGGACGACGATCACGAACAGCAGGCACGTGATGTACACCGCCGCCATCAGCTTGCCGAGCGACAGCAGCGTGCCGAGCCCGTACATGCCGATCGTGAATGCCATCGCGCCGAAGGCGCCGATCGGAGCGAGCCGCATCACCAGGCCGACGACGGCAAACAAGCCGTGGGCGAGTGATTCGAGCAGGCCGACCAGCGGCGCGCTACCCGGCTGCAGGTGCAGCATCGCCAGGCCGAACAGCACCGCGAACAACAGCACCTGCAGGATGTCGCCGCGCGCGAACGCACCGACCACACTGTCGGGAATGATATTGAGGAGGAACTCGGTGACGCTGGCATGGGCAGCGCCCGACGTATAGGCGGCGACCCCCTTGGCATCGAGCGTCGCGGGGTCCACGTGCATGCCCGCACCAGGCTGGACGATCGTCACGACGATCAATCCGACGATCAGCGCGAGGGTGGAGACCACTTCGAAGTACACGAGGGCGCGGAATCCGACCCGCCCGACGTCCTTCATCGCGCCCATCTGGCCGATGCCGACCACGACCGTCGTGAACACGATCGGCGTGATCAGCATCTTGACCAGCTTGATGAAGCCATCGCCGAGCGGCTTCATCGCCACCGCGGCCTCCGGATAGGTGGCACCGAGGATCACGCCGAGCGCGATGCCGATCAGCACCTGGACGTAGAGGCTGCGAAACACCCTGACTCCCTGCCTGCAGGTCGTGCCGCCGTGACACGACTGGATGGAACGCCCGCATTGTAGCGTCTGCGCCTGCGGCGACCCGAGTCGCGACGACGCAATGCCCTCCGATCCGCCGACCTGAAGGTCTGCGGCTACGTACTACACTTGCCGGCATGCGACTCGTCCGCGCATTCGTCACGGCGGCCTGCTGGCTGTGCATCGGCACTGCGGCCGCTGGTCAGACGGCGCCGTCGCCCGAGCCACAGACGCCACCGCCGACGACGGACACGACGCCGGCCGCACCAGCACCCCAGGGCGCTGCCCAACAACCTCCGCTCAACCCGGGGCAGGAGATCGCCGGCGCCGAACCGGCCGGCGCAGCGCTCGCCCTTGGCCCTGCGAAGCTGCGGATTGGCGGGTACGTGGGCGTCACTGGTATCTATCGATCGACAAGCAGCGGCGGTGGCCCCGGGACGAACTTCGGCACCATCCCGTACGAGGACACGTTGGCAGGGAGTGTCTCGGAAACGCGGTTGACTGCGCAGTCCTCGCGGCTCTCGATCCGCGTCGACGCCCCGTTCACCGAGGCGCGGTTTCGCAACATTTCCGGATATTTCGAGATGGACTTCAACGGCGCCACGCCCGGCACCATCGCGGTGACGAGCAACAGCGCCGGTTTCCGGCTGCGCCAGGGTTTCGCCGACGTCCAGTACGGCGACCACTTCTCGATGGCGGTCGGCCAGGCATTCACGCTGATGACACCGGCAAAGGCGCGTCTCAGCGTCTGGCCGTCGGACTACGAGATGTCACAGGCGGTCGACACCAACTACCTGGTCGGTATGGTGTGGGAGCGAGTGCCGCAGGTGCGTTTCACGTGGCGAGCCTCGGACAGCTTCGACTGGGCCGTGTCGATCGAGAACCCCGAGCAGCAAATCGGCGAAGGCGTCGTCACGCTGCCCGACTGCTGCCGCGAGGACATCGAGGCCCAGTACAACACCGGCAACGAGGCCTTGTCGGTGCCGAACCTGATGCCCGACTTCGTGACCCGCGTGGGCATCAACCCGGGCAAGGCGTTGCACGTCGACATCGGCGGCGTCTGGCGCGTGTTCCGGCACACGCTCGCGCCGTATGACGATGTGGAGCGTGCGTCGGGAGGTGGGGCCAGCGTCAACGCGCGAGTGAACGCGACCGCGTCGACGCACCTCATCGCGCAGGCCGCATACGGCGCGGGGCTCGGGCGTTACGTGGGCGGGCTGGTGCCCGACGTTGCCTTCCGCGCCGACGGCTCGATCCGGGCCATTCCCGTCGCCTCCTGGGTGGCCGGCATCGAACAGGTCGTCTCGCGGCGCGCCTCGGTCGGCGGCTACTACTCGGGGCTGCGGACCGACGACACCCACTTCCTCGACGTCGAGGGCGCGCCGGTCGGCTTCGGCTATCCGGGCTCATCGGATGCGGTCAACAGGAGCATCACGGAGATCACGGGGACGGTGTCATTCCTGGCCGTCCGGACGGAGAATCGCGGCTCGGCGCAGGTTGGCGTACAAACCTCGTGGCTGCGGCGCGAACCCTGGTCCGTGGGCAACGGACCGGGCTCGGCCAACGCATTCCTCTTCTTCGTGCAGATGCGCTACAACCTGCCGTGACCGCTCAGTACTTCTCGCGCACGTAGCGGTACGGATAGTCGGGTTCCTTGTAGTTGCCAGGCTTCCCGCGCTTGGGCAGCTTCACCTTCTCGCGCGGTGCGCCGTGGTGCGGCACCTGGTCGAGGATGTGCGCGATGATGTTCAGCCGCGCGCTCCTCTTGTCGTCCGAACGCACGACGTGCCAGGGCGCGAAATCGGTGTCGGTCGCGACGAACATCTCGTCGCGGGCCCGCGAGTAGTCGTACCACCGGCCGTAGGACTTCAGGTCCATCGATGTCAGTTTCCAGATCTTCCGGCCATCGTCGATGCGTGACTTCAGCCGGTCGGTCTGTTCCTCCTCGCTGACCTCGAGCCAGAACTTGATCAGGATGATGCCGGAATCGACCATCGCCTTCTCGACCAGAGGTACGCCGCCGAGGAACTTCCGCGACTCGGCCTCGGTGCAGAAGCCCATCACGCGTTCCACGCCGGCGCGGTTGTACCAGCTGCGATCGAAGATCACGACTTCGCCGGCCGCCGGGAAGTGCGGCACGTAGCGCTGCATGTACATCTGGCTTTTCTGGCGCTCGGTCGGCGCCGGCAGCGCGACGGTCCGGAACACGCGCGGGCTGACTCGCTCGGTGATCGCCTTGATCGCGCCGCCCTTGCCGGCACCGTCGCGGCCTTCGAACACGATGCAGACCTTGAGCCCCTTGAACTTGACCCATTCCTGCAGCTTGACCAGCTTCACGTGGAGCTTGGCCAGTTCCTTGTCGTAGGCCTTGCCCTTCAGTGGCGTGTGTTCCGCGACAGCGGCTCCCGCGTCGGCAACGGCCACGGCGGCGCTCACCTGATCCGGCGTCCGCTTCCCTTTCTTGCCCTTCTTGCCCTTCTTTGTCTTGTCGCGCTTCTTCGTATCGTCGATCCCGGCGCCCTGGTCGGCAGGCGCGCCCTTGTCGTCCTTCGCTTTTTTCATCGTTCGTCCCCTGGTGAACACCAACGGCCGGTGCCGGTCACGCGACGTGCCGCTGCTCGTACGCCTGCACCGCGGCATCGAGGTTGAAGAACATACGGTCCCGGCCGAGCCGATCGCCGAGCGCGCTGCGGCGCACGACGTCAAGCACTTCCGGGTTGAGCCCGGCGAGCCACAAGCTGATTCCCGAGGCCCGAAGCCGCTCCTCGGCCTCGGTCAACATGCGAAGCGCCGTGTATTCGACGTCGGTGACGCCACGGCAGTCGAGCAGCACGACGCGCGGATGTTCGCGGCTGACGAGCGGACTGATTCGATCCACGACGCGTTCGGCATTGGCGAAGAACAGCCGTCCCTCGGGCCGCAGGATGAGCAGCCCCGGCCACGTTTCGTCGTCGGGATGCTCGGAGGTGCGGGCGCGGAAGGCAGTCGTGCCGCGCTTGCGTCCGAGCACATGGACGGGCGGATTGTAGGCCTGGTGGGCCAGCGACACCAGCGAGGCGATGACCGCGACCAGGATGCCCTGGAGCGTGCCGAGCAGCACGACGCCGGCAAAAGCGCTCACCGCCCAACGGAATTCGATGCGGCGGACACGACGGATCGCCTTGAACTCGGCGGGCTTGATCAGCTCCAGCGAATAGAACACGACCACCGCGGCGAGCGCCGCCTGTGGCATCAATGCGATGACCGGCCCGAGCAGCAGCAAGGTCGCCAGGGCGGCTGTGGCGGTGACGATCCCGGCGACCTGCGAACGCGCGCCCGCGAGCCGGTTGACCGCGGTCTGCGACGTGCCGCCACCGGACGGCATCGCACCCAGCACGCCACCGGTGGCATTCGCCAGGCCGAGCGCCAGCAGTTCCTGGTTGGGATCGGGACGCGGTTCGTCGGTGACACCGAATGCGCGCGCGGCGGCGATGCTCTCGGTGAAGCTCATGAGCGCGATGCCTGCCGCCGCAGGCCACATCGCTTGGGCCAGCGCCAGGTTCGGGAGCATCAGGTGTGGCAGGCCACCCGCGACGGCGCCCACCGTCGCGACGCCACGTGCCTCGAGGCCAAGCACACCGGAGACGGCGATCGCCAGGCCGATGGCGACGAGAGGCGCGGGCGCACGCGGCGCCACGTGCTCGAGCGCCACGAGCAGCCCCAACAGCACAACGGCCAACAGCAACGTCGGTATCGACGTCTCCGGCAACTGCTGCGCCAGGGCGACCAGGTCGCGGAAGAAGCCGGTCTTCGTGAAGTGGACGCCCAGCAGCTTCGGAAGCTGGTCCACGACGATCACGAGGCCGATACCCGACTTGAAGCCGGTGAGCACCGGGTCGGAGATGAAGGAGGCCACGAATCCCAGGCGCAAGAGCGACGCCAGCCCGAGGAGGACCCCGACCAGCACCGACAGCGTCGCTGCGGCGGCGATGAGCGCGGCGGCATCGCCGCCTGGTGCCGCACGTCCGAGCTCCGCGGCCGTCAGGATGGCGATCGTCGTCGTGGTGCTGACGCTGAGCGGTCGCGATGTTCCCAGCAAGGCATAGACCACCATCGGCACGATGGCGGTGTACAGCCCGACGTGCAGCGGCAGCTGCGCGATCGTCGCGTAGGCCATCGCCTTCGGTACGACCACCGCGGCCGCCGTCAGGCCGGCGGTGAGGTCAGGCCGAAGCCACGCACGCGGGTACGCACGGAGCCAGCCAAGGCTCGGAATGAGGGACGCGGCACTCATGCTTAGCTGAAGCATACGCTCGGCACGACTAACCGACGACTGACCATGGTCGAGATCACAAGGGTCGGCGCCTCCCCAGCCTCAGCGGGACGCGCCGATGAAATGCACCATCCCGAACCGTCCCGGATCGTGGAATCCGCGTTCGGCGCGCGTCACCGACCACGCCGAGTACTCGTCGTCTCCACGCAGCGCCAGCAACTCTGCATCGATCGCTGTCTTGCCGTCGTCGGTGGCCGACCGGCGCTCCGCCACGAGCGCATCGATGCGCGCGGCCTTGGCCACTCCGCCGGGCCGCTTGATGCGGTACAGCCCGACACGCCACTCGTTGCCCGGCACCGGCGCCTGCGTCACGCCAGCGTCGGCGAGCGACGCCCACGGGATAGCCATTTCGGCGACCCACCCGGCGGCATGACGACGCACGGCTGTCCGGAGGCCCACGACATCCCAGCGGCGAGCATTCGGCCCGCCCGCCTGCGGCGCCGCGATCAGCAGGTCCACGACGACGTTGGTGGGGCTGACCTCGATCTCTGCGTAGTTGCGGCCGTCGCCGTCGGGATCGAGGAAGACCTCCACCACCTCCTCCTCCCACAACCGATCGTCGCGCGCGCCGTGTCGCGCCCATGGCTCGGGATCGCTGCAGGCGAATGCAACGTAGAGGTGCATGGCATCCCATGTCATCGCGGCTTCGGTGGGGAACGTGGGACGACGATCCGGCGCGTGGATGAGACGCATCTCGCCGACGCGCGGCGAGAGCGACCATGTCGCTTCGTCGAGCGTGCCGTCGATCCGGACCTCATCAGTTGCGTGTTTCGCACCGTAGACGGGGAGCGTCACGGGCTGCGCCGTTGCTGTCGCACCGGTGGTCCACGCCACGGTCGTGAGTAGCATGATCAGCCTGAGCATTGCCGCATTGAAGCACGACCGAAACCATGGCGGCATCGCAATTGCACTATGCATGTGCAGAGAACGGTTCCGAGGACAGCGCATGTACACCGCAGATGCCAACCCGGACACGAATAGCGATCTGATGCCACCGGCCGAGCCCTCGAGGCGCCGGCCACTTCCACTACGGAGCACAGCCATGACCAAGACGACGATGCAGCGCCTCTCGGCCAGCATGCTGACGGGCCTGTCGATGCTCGTCCTGTCGTCGAGCGCGTCCGCGCAGTACTGGGGGCGAGGCACCAACCCAGCCTCCGGTGCCTGCTTCTACGAGGACATCAATTACGGCGGTCGGTACTTCTGCACGCGCGTCGGCGACAGCAACCCCCGCGTGCCCTCCAACATCAACGACGAGATCTCGTCGATTCGACTGTTCGGCGATGCCGAGATCGTCGTCTTCCGCGACGGCGACATGCGCGGCGAGACGCGCATGTTCACCAGGAGCGTGCGCGACATGCGGAGCAGCGGGTTCAACGACCGGGTGACCTCGTATGTCGTGCAGCCGCGCGGCTACGGCGGCGGCAACTGGGGCGCCACAAATGGCGGCGGCAGGTACAACGGCGGCGGCTACAACAACGGCGCCTATAACAGTGGCGGCTATCACGACAACGGCCGCGGCACCTATGACGGCGGCTACAGCGGCGCCTACGGCCGCGGCTCCAGCTACGGCACCGCCGGCCGATGGACGTACCCGCAGGCCGAAACGATGGTCCGGCAGGGCTATCGTCGTGTCCTCGGCCGCGAGCCGGACCCGGCGGCCCGATCCTGGGTCAACGAAGTCATGAAGAACAACTGGAGTCAGCGTCAGCTCGAAGACGCCCTGCGCCAGAGCCCGGAAGCGCGACACCGGTAGCGGCGCGATCGGCGATTGCCGCGGCCCCGTGGGGGCCGCGGTGCCCGATGACACCGTTGAGTACGTGGCCACTGGCCTGGGGGCGAATCGTGGCCTTCCCGGCTCCGGTGGCTGAGTGCCGGTACGAGTGAGGGTGCGACGAGGGACGCCACGAGCGTGGAGGGGGTGTCGAGGTCGGCGTGTTGCATCGCGGACTCCTTCCGAATTGCCGCCGCATGCGGGCGACGGCCCTCATCTAGACGGACACGCCACCGGCAAACTCCGCGCGCGGCGGTGAATTGACTGGGTGGGGCATTACGGCTGCAGCCGTCGCTCGTGGAACGCGCGACGAACCGGATCGGCCACCGGCATCGGCGCCATCGTCTCGCCGAGACGCATGGTCTGGTGCGCATCCGGTGCGTACGCGGGCCACCGTGGCAATCCCGATCCGTTGGGGTCACCGGTCTTCGCGAAGTTCACGAAGTACTTCGACATCCGCTCGGACACGGTCGTGTCGAGTGGCTCCCACGCGCGCTTGCCGCGTCCGACGGTGCGGAACACGTACGGAACCTCTGACGTGTGATGGGCGCCGAACTCCGGATGTTCCGGCCACGGCGTGACGCGATCGAAGTAGTAGGTGTAAACCGTGCGGCTCGCGCGCACCTGGTCCGCGGCCCATCGATCCATCGTCACGCGGGCACGGTCGCGCCCTGCCGCCTTCCGCGCCGCAGGCACGTCGGCATCGCTCGCCACCGGGTAGAGATCCAGGAACGCCCTGGCCTGCTCTCCATAGGTCTTCGTGGCCTCCTCCGTGTAGGCCGCCACCGTTCCCGATGCCGCCGCACCGAATCCCTGACCACCCGTGCCGATGTCGTCGGCGTTGAAACCGGCCATCACCGGCACCTGCTCGGCCGGCAACACGTCGGGCAGCACGTAGCCGTCGTTGAACGGGCCGACCGGCGGCGTCGCATTTCCCTGGGTCACTTTTGGCGCGATGAACGTGTCGGCCGGCAGGGCACGCAGCGCCGCGATTGACGAGGCGCCGTGCGCAGCGGCGAACTTCACGCCAGCTGCTTCCCAATCGGCGAGCGAACCGCCACGCCCCGGCCCGAACCTCATGATCAACCCGGGGCCGGCCATGCCGATGGCACGCGCGAAGAGTCCCTTCGCGAGTGGAGACCGCATCAGGGCGGCCACTGACAAACCGCCCGCCGACTGTCCGACGATGGTCACGTTGGCCGGATCCCCGCCAAAGGCGCTGATGTTCGTCCTGACCCACTGCAACGCGGCGATCTGGTCGAGCGTGCCGTAGTTACCCGACACGTGGTGGGGTGACTCCTTCGACAGTTCCGGATGCGCCAGGGCACCAAGGACGCCGGTGCGGTAGTTCATGCTGACAAGGATCACGCCGCGTGATGCGAGCGGTGCGCCATCGTAGACCTCCACGGCAGTCGATCCCTCGTTGAAGCCGCCGCCATAGATCCACACCAACACGGCCAGCGGCGTGGTGGCCCTGGTCGTCGGCGTCCAGACGTTGAGCGTCAGGCAATCCTCGCCGACGGCGTTCTGGGTCATGTACTCCTCGGTCCAGGGCAGGCGCGACCCGAGTTTCTGCTGCATGCAGCTGGTGCCGAACGCCGTCGCCGGCTTGATGCCCTGCCAGGGTGCCGCAGGCTGCGGCGCGCGGAATGCCGAGATACGCCGTGACGCCATCCGCCGTGCCGGCCGTACCGGACACGAGGCCTGTGGCGGTCGTGACGGGACCCAGCGCGGCGCGCGGCTGTGAAGCAGAGAGGCCGATCGCGAGCACGCACAGGCTTGCGCGGCCAACGGTGGAAAGTGGCAAGCGCATCAGGACAGATCCTCAGGCGGGGCGATCGACGAAGTACGCGATGCGAGACAGGCGACGTTCGCCCATCACGCGCTGGACGACATCCAGGAACGCCTGAAGCCCGGCGAATCGCTCCTCTCCCTCGAGGGCAATGAGCGCCTCGCGACGGCTGGCGCGGGCGGCGTGCCAGCGGCGCGCCATCCCGGCGCCCTGGACGCTCAGGTCGGCAGCGCGCACGAGGCGTAAGCCGGCCCTGACGATGAACTGCTCGTTGGCGCCGGGCGGCACGAACAGGAAGCGGCCGATTGAGCTGCGCACCGCGATCTCCACGCTGGACACCGGTCCGGTCACCACGACCGGATCGGTGAACACGGCCCGGCCGCCTGGCTTCAACACGCGCCGCCATTCCTCGAGCACGTGCGGGCGCAGCGGCATGTGGCACATCGCGTCCATCGAGATGATCGCGTCGAAGCTGTCGGCGTCGAATGGCAACGCGGCGTCGACGTCCACGACGCGAAACGTCGCCTGCTCGGCGAGCCCGCCATCAGCGGCCTGCCGTGCGGCCGTGGCAATGCCGTCCGCGTTGATGTCGATGCCGGTCACTCGCGCGCCAGTGAGACGCGCCAGGTGGAGAGCCGGACCGCCGGACCCACAGCCGACGTCGAGGGCGTGGTGCGGACCGGCGAGCCCGAGCCACTCGATGAACTCGCCATACTCCTCGACCGTCGTCCAGCCGCTCTGGCCGATGTCGGTGCCGTACGTCTCGGCGCGCACGAGGGCGAGCACGTCCTCGTGGAAGTGTCCATACGTGCTGTCGTAGAGATCGACGGGCGGCATGTGGGTCGGGCATCACGATAGCGCACCGGCCAGTTCGTGGGCCGTTCTTGACGCTGAGCTGGGCCGGGCACGACAATCCGCCAATGCCACTCACCCGCCGCGCGTTCGCGCAGACGCTTGGACTCGGCGCCGTCGCAACCACGTGGCAAGACCCCGCCCTCCGCGCCGGGCTCCCTCGTCGCCAAGGCTACGGCGAACGACTCGAAGCGCCGGCACTCCTGGCATCCGTTCAGGGCGCGCCGCAGCCCGCACCTCGACCGAGCACCGGCGACGGCCTGTGCGATCTCGACGCGGTCGATCTCGCCGCGCGCCTGCGCCGCAGGGACGTGTCGGCAGTCGAAGTCATGCGCGCCCATCTCGCTCGTATCGAGGAACTGAACCCGCGCGTCAACGCCATCGTCACGCTCGTGGCCGAGCGCGCGCTGGCCGACGCCGGACGCGCCGACGCGGCGCTCGCTCGAGGTGACGCACCGGGGCCGTTGCACGGCCTGCCAGTCGCACACAAGGACCTGGTCGACACGGCGGGCATCCGCACGACACGCGGATCGCTGTTCTACAAGGACCACGTCCCGACGCAGGATGCAATGATCGTCACGCGCATGCGCGCCGCGGGAGCGGTGACGATCGGCAAGACCAACACTCCGGAGTTCGGCGCCGGGTCGCAGACCTTCAACCGGGTGTTCGGCGCGACCCGCAACCCGTGGGATGTGAGCAGGACGTGCGGCGGCAGCAGCGGCGGCGCGGCCGTCGCACTTGCATGCGGCATGGTGCCGATCGCCGACGGCAGTGACGCTGGCGGTTCGCTGCGCAATCCCGCGGCCTGGTGCAACGTCGTGGGGTTCCGGCCGTCACCTGGGCGCGTCCCGCGCGGTGCGAGTTGGTCGCCGATCGCGGTCGCTGGGCCGATGGCGCGAACCGTGGCTGACGTCGCGTTGTTGCTCAGCGTGCTCGCCGGTCCCGACACCGCCGATCCCCTCTCCCTGCAGGAGGACCCGGTGCGCTTTCGCGGCGGGCTGGATCGCGAGTTCAAGGGCACGCGTGTCGCCTGGTGGACGGGGCTTGGAGGCCTGCCGTTCGAGCCGGAGATTCGCGAGGTCGTCGATGGCACGCGACGCGTCTTCGAGCAGCTTGGCTGCGTGGTCGAGGCCGACGAGCCCGACTTCGGCGGCGTCGATCGTGCCTTCCCGGCGCTGCGCTACGCCTCGAACTACTCGCAGTACAAGGAGCTGCTCGATCAGCGGCCGGAGTGGGTGAAGGACACGATTGCCTACGAGGTCGCGCAGGTCGAGGCCATGGGAGGCACAGAGATCGCTCGCGCCCTGACGTGCCAGACGCGGATGTACCAGGACACGCACGCCTTCTTCACGCGGCACGACTTCTTCGTCCTGCCGGTGACGCAGGTCTCGCCCTTTGACGTGACCACGCCCTACCCGACCGCGATCAACGGCACGCCGATGTTGTCCTACATCGACTGGATGCGGTCGTGCTGGTACGTGACCTTGATGGGGTGCCCGGCGATCTCGGTGCCCGCAGGGTTCACCAGGGCCGGCCTGCCGGTGGGCCTGCAGATTGTCGGCCGTCACCGCGACGACTGGGGTGTCCTGCAACTCGCCCGAGCGTTCGAGCAGGCCACCGGCCACGGCCGCCGACGCCCACCCGTTGCGAGCGCCTGACGCTTGGAAGCCGGGCACCGGGCACCGTAGCGGGCTGCAGCCTGCAGCCTGCAGGCTACAAAGACAGTGGGACGCGGGCTGAAGGAAATAGCCGCAAGCCGTACGCCGAATCGTGGGGGTACGTAGCCGCCGACCTTCAGGTCGGCGGATCGTGTGCGTCGACCTGAAGGTCGACGCCTACTAAGCCGTAAGCCACGAGCCGTAGGCCGTAAGCGTCAAGCGTCAAGCGTCAAGCGTTAACAGCCGCGTGAATCGCGCCGACGGTGATCGCGAGGTGCGACGTGTGCCACTGGACGGCGCCGTCGCGCACGAGCAGCACCTGCGGTGAGGCATGGCGCACGCCGAACCGCGCTGCCATGGCGTTGGACACGGGGCGGCTGGCCTGCACGGAGACGAGGTACACGGGCACCGGCCACTCGGGGTCGGCGACGAGGTCGCGCATCTCTTCGTGCGCCTGCAGGCTCATGCCGCAGGTCTCGCTGTGCTTGAAGAAGAGGACGGGGTCGGAAGCCGCGCTGGCGAGCGCGGCCTCGAGGGCATCGAGGCTGGTCAGGACACGCATCTTACGATCACCACGATAACAGACCGCAAGAAACCGGGTTCCGGGTACCGGGTAACGGGTACCGGGTTCCGGGCGCCGGGTCCGGGCACCGGGTACCGGGTACCGGGTACCGGGTACCGCGGATCGCAGATCGGAGATTCGTGGACTCCACCGAGCGTCGAGCAAGCTCGACGCCCACACATGGCCAGGTCTCCGGTGTTCGGCGTTCGGCGTTCGGCGTTCGGCGTTCGGCGTTCGGCGTTCGGCGTTCGACGTTCGGCGTTTTTCTTGTAGCCGTCGACCTTCAGGTCGACGGGCTGCAGCGCCCGATCCCAGAAGCGGAGCTCGACGTCGAACCGCCCAATACTCCAACCCGTCCAGCTGCCATGAGCCTGAACGCCGGCGCGCGGATCGGCCCCTACGAAATCGTCGCCAGACTTGGCGCCGGTGGCATGGGAGAGGTCTATCGCGCGCGTGATGCGCGCCTCGATCGATCCGTCGCGATCAAGGTCCTGACGTCGGCACGTGCAATCGATCACGCACAGCTCGATCGTTTCCAGCGAGAAGCACGCGCAATTGCCCGCGTGAGCCACCCCCACTTCTGCACGCTCTACGACGTCGGCCAGCAGGACGGCGTTCCCTTTCTCGTGATGGAGTTGCTCGAGGGAGACACGCTGGCCGAACGTCTCACCATGGCGACCGTTCCCGTGGTCAGGCCCTCGGCATCGCCGTCCAGATTGCCGAGGCGCTGGATGCGGCCCACAGCAAGGGCGTCATCCATCGCGACCTCAAGCCAAGCAACGTCATGCTGACATCTGGCGGGGTCAAGTTGCTCGACTTTGGTCATACGACGACGGTGTCCAGAAGGCGACCAGGAGCCTCGAGCTGACCGAGGCAGGCATCGTGCTCGGCACGCTGCCCTACATGGCCCCGAACAGGTCGCCGGCCGCGGCGCGGATGCACGCACCGACGTGTTCGCCCTTGGCATCGTGCTCTTCGAAATGACGACGGGGCGAAAGCCGTTCGGCGGCGATAGCCGCGCCAGCATGATGGCCGCGATCCTGACCGACGAACCGCCGCTGATCTCGTCGCTCCGGGCGGACACGCCAGCCAATCTCGATCGGATCGTGAACAAGTGCCTGGCCAAGAGTCCAGACCAGCGCTGGCAGAGCGCGCGCGACCTTGCGGCAGCGCTGCAATGGAGCACCGACGACACGGCAGCGCACGTTCCGGTTTCCCGCGCAGCCTGGCGACACCAGGGCGTGAGGCGGACGGCCGCTGGAGTGGCCCTGGGGCTCGCAGCGGTTGCCGCTGCCGTCTGGATCGCATGCACCACCAGCCGCCCTGCCAGCACTGCGCCGGCGCCGAGTCCTCGATTCGTGCAGCTGACGTTCCGCACGGGCACCGTCAGCGCCGCGCGATTCGCACCAGGCGGCGACACCATCGTCTACAGCGCCGCCTGGGGCATGAACCCGTACGCGCTGTTCATGACCCGGGCCGGCAGCCCTGAATCCGAGGCCCTGAACGTGCGCGACGCGAAGCTCCTGGGCGTCTCGACTGCGGGGGACATCGCGTTTCTTCGAGGTAACCACGCCACGCTGAAACTCCTCGCGCCCACCGGCTACGGCACGCTCGCGCGCGTGTCGATGACCGGTGGCGGACCACGGGAGTTGCTCGATGACGTGATCGCGGCGGATTGGAACCCTGGCAGTGCCGACGTCGCCGTGGTGGGACGCGGGCAGGTCGACTTTCCACTCGGCACGAGGATCCACGGCGCGCACGCGTTCAGTGCCGTGCGCGTCTCTCCAGACGGACAGCGTCTCGCGCTCGTCGAAGGACCGGACATCGTCGTGCTCGACCGCGCGGGCCGGAAGACCACGCTCTCGAGCGGCTGGGCCTCGTCCATGGCAAGCCTGGCGTGGTCGGCCTCGGGCAACGAAGTGTGGTTCACCGTGAATCGCCCGGCCCCCAACAGCGACTTGACGACGTGGGCATTGCGCGCCGTGTCGCTCGAGGGGAAGGAGCGCGTCATCCTGCCCGCGCGCGGAGTGGCCTTGAGCATCCTGGACGTCTCCCGCGATGGGCGGGTCCTGATGGTCAGCCAGTACGCCAAGATGGGCTGTACCTGCCAGGGTCCCGGAGATGCACGTCCGCGCGACTTTTCGTGGCTCGATGGCACGGCGCCAGAAGCGCTCTCCAGGGACGGACGACAGGTGGTCTTTGCCGAGATGCTTCGAGGCGGGGGACCGGGACGAGGCGACCATCGAAGATCTCGGGAGCAAGAACGGCACGTTCGTCGACGATCGGCGCATCGAGGCTGTGGTGCGCCTCGTGGACGGTGACGTCATCCGCCTCGGGGCCATTCGACTGACGTTCAATGCGTTGCGTACGTGGGGCTCGACCGTCACCGAGCCCCCCACGTAGCTGATAGTCCTCGCCGCTGTCGCGACCGAGGCCGACGATCGCTCCCGGACCGGCTCGGCCACCTTCGCGCGACGCGCTTGGGCCAGGAGAGCCGGCCCTACCGTTCGTCATCGGTAAGCGTCGCATCGTCAGGGCTCGTCGAACCGGATGCGCTCCGCGGTGTTGGTCACCTCGACCGCGAACAGCGGGGTCCCAGCCGCATCCAGAATCTGGGCGACCGTGGTGCCGGCGTATTCGTTGCCGGACTCGGACACCGTGAACGTCCCCCGGAACTTCAGCTGCCCAATGAGATTGCCACTCAGGTCCGAGATCAGCATCCGACTCGTGTACTCGAACACGCGTCCTCCGACGTGCCTCCAGATGCCGCGTCCAGAGCTGTAGACCTCCTGCGGCACCAGGGTGACCCCGCCCTGGTCACTGTGGGTGAAGGTCTGGTCCTCGTGATAGCTGGCGAGCGACAGGACCGGTGGACGCTCGAACTCGGGCGGGAAGATGACGGTCTCCACCCAACTGCCGATCAACGCCTTCTTGTTCGGCGTCGTGTTCGGCGTGTCGTCCGAGTCCTCCTCGAGATGAACGGGCCGTCCCAAAATGAGCGGGGAACGTACGTCAACGAGCCGTGTGTCGACGAGGGCGTCCGGCCTCGCCACGTCGTGGAGCATCGGGCGAGGGACGGTGCGCGCGACTGCCGCCCCGTTCAACGCCGCGAACACCGGAATCATGAGGAGCATCTGTACAAACGTCTTCCGCATACCTGCCTCCCGTGTGATCGTGTCGATCGCAACGTAGCCGCTCGCACGCGCGGAGTCGCAGGGATTGGGCAGGAGTGCGGCAGATTCGACCTCGACGTAGCGGTAAACGTCGGCCTCGGCTGGCGCATCGGCGCCGACGGCAGGGGACGGCGGATCTACCATCATGGTGGGGACACGCTCGGGGGGCGGGCCTTCGTGCTGGCCTACCCGACGGCCAACGTCGTGGTAGCCATCGCCTGCAAATTCACGTTTGCGAGGACTGGCGACGTCGAGGCGGCTGCGATTGCCGACCTCTTCATGCGTCAGCGGGCAGGCCGGGACGGCCGGAGACGAAACAGCCGGCCCGTTTTTGTCGTACAAGCGTCGATAATCACGTCAGCCCGCGCATGCCTTGCCCGGGCACAGGGAGAGACGCACACATGAGAGCTGGATCAGCATGGCTTGCCGCGGCGGCGCTCGGGGTGGCCCTCTCGGTCACCGTTCGCGCGACGAGCGGGGGGCCGCAACAGGCGCCGGCGCAGCCACCGCCGCAACCACCGGTGATCGAGGGGCATGGCGGTCCACCGCCTCCGGGACAGCCGGCCCCGGCGACCCCGCAGGCACCGGCTCCGCGTCCGGCGGGCCCCGGCGGCCAGGACGGCGGGCGGTTTCCGGCGCAGCAGCGGCCGAAAGAGGATCCCGAGCTCGTCCAGCGAGGGCGGGGCCTGTTTGCCGGGGCCTGCGGCCCCTGCCACGGCGCCGATGCACGCGGCGGCCAGCTCGGCGGACCGAACCTGCTCCGCTCGGAACTCGCGCTCAACGACAAGGCCGGCGAACTGATGTTCCCGGTGATCAAGAACGGCCGGCCCGGGACAACGATGGTCGCGACGGCGTTGCCTGACCCTGAAATCCGGGCGGTCATCGCGTTCGTGCACGACCTGCAGGCCAAGATCGGCGGCCAGGGCAATCCTCCTCCTGGGCAAGAGGTCGAGCTCAACATCGTCGTCGGTGACGCCAAGGCTGGTGAAGCGTATTTCGGCGCCCGGTGCGCCACGTGCCACTCGGCCAGCGGCGACCTGAAGGGCATCGCGACCCGGGCGGGTCAGCCGAAGGCACTTCAGAACCTGTGGGTCTCTGGTGGCCGCGCGCTCGCGCGCGGCGGTGGTGGTGGGCCACGCCCGGCCGGCGCGCCCCGCGCCCTGACGACGGCCACGGTGACCCTCCCGTCGGGCGAAGCCGTCAAGGGGACGCTGCTGCGTCTCGACGACTTCAACGTGACGATCGCGCAGGCCGACGGCTCGCAGCGCACCTTCCGCCGCGCCGGCGACACCCCGAAGATCGAGATCGCCGATCCCCTCGAGGGCCATCGCATTCTGCTCGGCGCCCTGACCGACGCCGACATGCACAACGTGACGGCCTACCTGGTGACGCTCAAATGAGAACGAAGCCACTGTTGCTGACGCTGTCGCTGCTCGCCCTGCCGATCGCGCTCGCCGGCCAGGGTCCTGCCCCGGTCGCGGCGCCGGCGCCCTCGCTCGACCCGGCGCGGCTCCAGAAGCCGCTCGGCGAGGACTGGCCGACCTACTCCGGCGACTACACCGGCAAGCGCTACAGCGCCCTGACGCAGGTCGATCGCACAAGCGTGAAGCGCCTGTCTCTCGCCTGGACGGCACGCGTCACCGCGGGCAACGGCGGCGGTGGTGGCGGTGGACGGTTCCGCTTCGGCGGTGGTCCGCCGGTGACCGTGGGCGGCGGGGGTCCTGACAACCTCCCGGCCGTGCCCGCCAACGTCAAGGGCACACCACTCATGGTCAACGGCGTGCTGTACGTCACGTCGCCCGACAACGCGTGGGCGCTCGACGCCCGCGACGGCCGCGAGTTGTGGCACTACTTCTGGCGCACCAAGGGCAGCACGCCGATCGCCAACCGCGGCGTCGGCATCTGGAAGGACTACCTGTACTTCGTCACGCCCGACAACTTCTTCGTGTCGCTCGACGCGAAGACGGGCAAGGAACGCTGGAACAAGGAGCACGCTGACTTCGACCAGCAGTACTTCTCGACGATGGCGCCGATCGTGATTGACAACCACGTCATCGTCGGCACCGGCAACGACATCGACTCGCCCGGCTACATCCAGTCCTTCGATCCCGAGACCGGTGAGGTGCAGTGGCGCTTCTACACCGTGCCGATGAAGGCGGGCGATCCGGGCCTCGACACGTGGCCGAACCTGCAGTCGGCCAAGTACGGCGGCGGCCACCCGTGGTTGCCCGGCGTGTACGACCCGGAGACGCGTCTCTACATTTTCGGCACCGGCAACCCGATTCCGGCCTACACGGCGGGGCGTGGCGAAGGCGACAACCTGTACACCTGTTCGCTGGTTGCCGTGAACGTCGACACGGGCAAGATGGCGTGGGCGTTCCAGACGTCGCCGCACGACATGCACGACTGGGACTCGGCGCAGACGCCGATCCTGTTCGAGGCAACGATCAAGGGCAAGCCACGCAAGCTGGTGTCGACGGCGGCACGCAACGGGTATTTCTTTACGGTGGACCGCGTCACGGGCGAGCACATCCTCACGACGAAGTACGGTGAGGCGACCAACTGGGCCAAGTCGGTGGACAAGAAGGGCTCGGTCCGCCGTAACCCGATCAAGGACCCGACGATTCCGGGCGCCCTGACGTCGCCGACCTCCGGCGGCACGATCAACTGGGAGCCACCAGCCTATTCGCCAGACACGAAGCTGTTCTACGTGACCGAGCGCAACGGCTTCTCGATCTACTACCTGACCGATCCGGATCCGCGGGGTTCGATGGGCCTCGGCGGCAAGGAAGAGGTCTCGGTGGGCTCGACCGGCAGCTACCTGACGGCGATCGATCCGACGACGGGCAAGATCGTCTGGCGGCGGCCGTACCCGAGCGCCGGCGGTGGCTTCGGCGGCGGTGGCGGAGGTGGCGGGCTGCTGACGACGGCCGGCAAGCTGGTGTTCGCGGGCGATGCGGGCGGCAACTTCGTCGCCTATGACGCCGAGACGGGGACGCCGATCTGGCATTCCCGCATCGGCAGCATCAGCAACGCGGCGGTCACGTACATGCTCGACGGCCGCCAGCACATCCTGGTGGCGGCAGGCGACACGCTGTACGCCTTCGCGATCTACGAGTAGACGACACCAACTCGTAGCTGCCGACCTTCAGGTCGGCAGTCACGGCTGACCGACGAGTCGACCTGAAGGTCGACGCCTACGACTACGTTTGGTAGGGACCGCTCTCCGAGCGGTCCATGACCTTCCTGTGGCTCCGGGCGGTCCATGTCCTCGGCCTTCCCAGCGTCCATGGCGTGGACGTCGATGAAATCGCGGAGATGGACGCCTCGGAGAGGCGTCCCTACCTACGGCGCGACCGTGACTTCCCCCAACAACTCCCGTTGGTAGGCGAACATGCCCGGCAAGCCGCCGGTGTGCATGAACAGCACGCGTTCGCCGTCGCGGAAATGCCCGTCGCGTGCGAGGCCGATCAGGCCCGCCATGATCTTGCCGGTGTAGACGGGATCGAGCAGCACACCCTCGGTACGTGCCAGCATCTGCACCGCCTCGACCATCCGCGCGTTGGGTACCGAGTACTTCGGCTGCCAGTACCCGCCCACGCACCGCACCGCCTCGACGGGAACGGTCACGCCTGTGCCGAGCAGGTCGTGCACGCATTGTGCCTCCTGCTGCACGAGTGGCACCTGCAGGTCCGGGTCCCGGCTCACCCCGATGCCGGTGAGCACCACATCCCAGCTGAAGCCGAGCACGCCGGCGAGCATGCCGCCGTGCGTCCCCGAGCTCCCGGACCCGACCACCACCTGGTCGAACCGGACCCCCATCTCGGCGGTCTGCGCCATCAGTTCCTGCACGCAACTCACGTAGCCGAGGCCGCCGATCGCATTCGAACCGCCCCCCGGAATGGCGTAGCCGCGTCGTCCTTCACTGGCAAGGGCGTCGACCTCGCGCTGCATTTCGGCGGTCATGTCCGTGCCGGCCGGCACGACCCGCAACGACTCCACGCCCATCAGCCGGAACAGGAAGTGGTTGCCGCTGGCGTCTTCCCGGAAGCTGTGCGGCACCCGCTCTTCGATGACGAAACGGCAGTGGAGCCCTTCCTTGACGGCCGAGGAGAGGGTGATGCGGCAATGATTGCTCTGCGGTGCGCCGCACGTGATGAGCGTGTCGGCGCCGGAGGCGAGGGCATCCGCGACCAGGAACTCGAGCTTGCGCGTCTTGTTGCCGCCCGGAAACAACCCCAGCTGATCGTCCCGCTTGACCCACACTTCGGGCCCGCGGCCGCCTGGACACTGGGCCGCGAGCGCCGCGCTGAAGCGCGGCAGGGGTTCCAGGGGCGTCGGTCCGGCCGAGTATCGGCGGCGTGGAAAACGGGACAAATCCATGCGCGCCATTGTCTGTCAGGCGACTGAGGATCGCCGTCCCGGCGGGCGGTCACCCCTGGTCGACTGCGTCATAAGAGGAGTCAGCACTTGAACTTCCGGCCCGCGAAGTTCAGGATGGAGGCATGCAGCGGTCGATGACTCCTTCTGTAGGCACCAGCCGGGGGCGTCGTGTGTGCGCTTGTTGTTGTCCAGTTTTGACAGCAGCTTCCGCCCCTCGTACCGATTGCGTTCAGGTCTGTCCGCACTGACACACCCAACCACTCGGTTTCGGCCCAAGGCCCGGAAGCAGTTCTTCCGGGCTTTCGTGTTTCTGCGGCCGTCTTCCGGGGTGACCGCATCCACATCGCAAGAGGCAACGTCGCGTGATCCTCCGCCTGCTCCTCGGTTCGTGCCTGCTGGCCGCCATGGCATGCGGGACCGCGCCCGCTTCCGGCGGTGCCGGCGCGCTGACCGTGTCGATGGCCTACATGCCGAACCTGACGCACGCGGCCGGCCTCATCGCGGTCGGTGACGGCAGCCTCCGCAAGGCGCTCGCGCCACACACGCTGAACGTGAAGGCCTTCAGCGCCGGCCCCCAGTTGATCGAGGCCCTGCTGGCCGGCGAGGTGGACATCGCCCTGGTCGGGCCGAGTCCGGCCCTCAACGGTTTCGTCAAGAGCCGCGGCGCAGCGCTGCGCGTGATTGCCGGCGCCTCCAGCGGTGGCGCGCTGTTCGTGGTCCGGCCCGGCGTCACGATCAAGGCGCCAGCCGACCTTGCGGGCAAGCACATCGCGACGCCCCAGCGTGGCGGCACGCAGGACATCGCGCTGCGGTTCCTGGCACGCGGCGCCGGCCTGAAGACCGCTGACGAAGGCGGCACGGTCTCGGTGGTGCCGATGCAGCCGGCCGACATCCTCACCACCTTCCAGCGTGGCCAGATCGACGGCGCCTGGTTGGCCGAGCCGTGGTGTACGCGCCTCATCCAGGAGGCAGGCGCGACGGTGTGGTTCGACGAGCGCTCGAAGTGGCCGGGCGAGCGGTTCGCCACCGCCCACGTGATCGTCGCCACGCGCTTCTTGGAGCAGCATCCGGACCTGGTGCGTGCGTTCCTGCGCACCCATGTCGAAGCCACCCAGTTCACCGTGGCCCACCCGGCGGAAGCGCAGACCCTGGCCAACCGCGAGATCGGCCGGATCACCACGGCAGCGCTGCCCGCGCGCGTGCTCGAAGCGGCGTTCCGTAACGTCGACTACACGTGGGATCCGCTGTCGTCCAGCCTGGCGGTGATGGCTGACCATGCCCACCAGCTCGGCTTCCTCGGCGAAGCCCCGCCGGACCTGCGTGCGCTCTACGACCTCGCCCCCCTGAACGAAGTCCTGCGCGAAAAGGGCTTGCCAGCCGTGACCGCGGGAGGCCAACCGTGAGCACGGGACGCGCCCTCCACCTGCGCGGGGTCGGCAAGACCTACGTCAGCGGCGATCGCGTCGTCCAGGCGCTCGCCCCGACTGACCTCGACGTCGCGCCGGGCGAGTTCGTCTGCCTGCTTGGCGCCAGCGGCTGCGGCAAGTCCACGTTGCTGCAACTGGTCGCGGGTCTCGAGGAGCCCACCAGCGGACAGATCACGGTGGACGACGTGCCGGTGGCAGGGCCGTCGCCCGACCGGGTGCTGCTCTTCCAGGATGCTGCGCTGTTTCCGTGGCTCTCGGTCGAAGACAACGTGCGATTCGGCCTCAGGCAGTCGACGCGTTCGCGCGAGGAACAGCACCGGATCGCCCAGGAGTGGATCGAGAAGGTGCACCTGCTGGGATTCGAGCACGCCTGGGTGCATCAGCTGTCGGGCGGCATGCGTCAGCGCGCCGCGCTTGCACGGGCCCTGGCGACCGATCCCTCGATGCTGCTCATGGACGAACCCTTCGGCGCCCTGGACGCGCTCACGCGCGACCGCCTGCACGAAGAGCTCGAGTCGCTGTGGGCCGCCACCCGCAAGACCGTCGTGTTCGTGACCCACAACGTCCGGGAGGCTGTGGCGCTGGGGGACCGCGTACTGGTCCTCTCGCCGCGCCCCGGGCGGATCGTGGGCGACTTCCGCATCACGCTGCCGCGGCCGCGCGCGCTGGAGGACGTCACCGTGATGCAGCAGGCGTCCGAAATCATGCATGTCCTGCGCCGCGCCCTGGATGCCGCCACTGACGATGCACTCCTCGAGGCCTGATATGGAGATACCAACCCAGACCCTTGCCGCACCAGCGGCTCTGCACGTGCCGCAGGCGGCCGCGCGTCCACTTCGCCTGACCCGACCGTGGCACAGCGTCCACGCACGGCGCGCGTTGTTCTTCGGGGCGCTGCTGGTCGTGTGGGAACTCGTGTCGCGCTACGGCCCGTGGCCCGATTACCTGATGCCCGGTCCAATCGAGGTCAGCCAGGCAGTCGCGGACGGCATCCGCAGCGGCCTGTTCGTGCGCGGCGCGGTCGTCAGCCTGCTGCGGCTCGTGTTTGGCTACGGCATCTCGCTGGTCGGCGGTGTCGTGCTCGGTGCGCTGCTGGTGCGCTTCAGGGTCCTGAGCGACACGGTCGGCAGCCTGATCGTCGGCTTGCAGGCGCTGCCGAGCGTGTGCTGGCTGCCGCTCGCGATCCTGTGGTTCGGCCTCAACGAGCGCGCCATCATCTTCGTGGTCGTGATGGGGTCGCTGTTCTCGATCGTGCTCGGCGTCCGCGACGGCATCGCCAACACGTCACCGATTTTCGTGAAGGCGGCGCGCAACCTCGGCTCGACCGGCGTGCGGCTCTACACCGACGTCGTGCTGCCAGCGGCGTTCCCGACAATCCTCGGCGGCCTGCGTCAGGGGTGGGCCTTCGCCTGGCGCTCGCTGATGGCCGCCGAACTGCTCTACTTCTCGCTCTCGCTCGGCAACCTGCTGCAGACCGGGCGCGACCTCAACGATGCCGCGCAGGTGATGGCCGTGATGACGCTCATCATCTTCATCGGCGTCACGTTCAATTTCCTGCTGTTCACCCCGCTGGAACGGCGGGTCTCGGAGCGTTGGGGCTTCGGGACGACGAGCGCCTGACACGTCCATGCCGACACCGCACGACCTGACGGCCCTCGCTGGCACACTCGACACGCTCGACCTCGAAGGGCGCCTGCGTCTCGTGGCCGAGCGCTTCCCCGGCCGCGTCGCCTTCTCCACCTCGCTTGGACAGGAGGACCAGGTGATCACCGACGCCATCTGGCGTCACGACCTGCCGATCCGGATCTTCACGCTGGACACGGGCCGGCTGTTCGAGGAAACCCTGGCACTGATGGACGCGACCCGTGCCAGATACGGGCGCGCGATCGAAGTCTTCGTGCCAGACACCGCCGAGCTCGAGACCTTCGTGAGCGCGCGCGGGCTCTTCAGCTTCCGTGAGTCGATCGAGGAACGGAAGGCGTGCTGCGAGCTTCGCAAGGTGCGTCCACTTCAGCGTGCCCTGAAGGGTGTGGACGCGTGGATCACCGGCCTTCGTCGCGAGCAGTCCCAGAACCGCAAGGGTATGCGGATCGTCGAGTGGGACGAAGGCTACGGGCTGCTGAAGGTCAACCCGCTGATCGACTGGTCGCTCGACGCGACCGTCGCGTACCTGGCTGCCAACGAGGTCCCCGACAACCCCCTCCACCGCCAGGGCTTCGTCAGCATCGGCTGCGCGCCGTGCACCCGCGCGATCGCCCCGGGCGAGGACGCGCGGGCCGGGCGCTGGTGGTGGGAGTCTTCTGGAAAGGAATGCGGGCTGCACCGGTGAACACGTTCCCCGTCGAACTGGCCGACGAGGCCATCTACGTGCTGCGGGAGGCCGCGGCGCAATTCGAGCGACCGGCGATCCTGTTCTCTGGCGGCAAGGACTCGATCGTGATCACGCACCTGGCGGTGCGTGCCTTCGCGCCGTCGCCGGTGCCGTTCCCGCTGCTGCACGTCGACACGGGCCACAATTTCGCCGAGACGATCGTCTATCGCGATCACCTCGCCGCCTCGCTCGGCCTCGAGCTCATCGTCCGCTCCGTGCAGGATTCGCTCGACCGCGGCCGGGTCCAGGAAGAACGCGGCCGGTACGCGAGCCGCAACGTCCTTCAGACGGTGACCCTTCTCGACGCCATCGAGGAACTCAATCTCGACGCGTGCATCGGCGGCGCCAGGCGCGACGAGGAGAAGGCGCGGGCCAAGGAACGCATCTTCTCGGTGCGCGACGAGTTCGGGCAGTGGGATGCACGGCGCCAGCGCCCCGAGTTGTTCGACATGCTGAACGGGCGGATCTCGCCAGGCCAGCACGTGCGCGTGTTTCCCATCTCCAACTGGACGGAACTCGACGTGTGGGAATACATCCGCGCCGAGGGCATCGAGATTCCGTCCATCTACTTCGCCCACGAACGCGACGTCTTCGACCGTGACGGGTTGCTGTGGGCCGACTCGCCGTTCATCAACAAGGGACCCGACGAAGTGCCGTACCGGGCGCAGGTCAGGTTCCGCACCGTCGGCGACATGACCTGCACGGCCGCCGTCGCGTCCGCCGCCGTGTCACTCGACGCGGTCATCGCCGAGATTGCTTCGTCGGAGCTCTCCGAGCGCGGCGCCCGCATCGACGACAAACGCTCCGAGGCCGCGATGGAGCGGCGCAAACGGGAAGGATATTTCTAGGAATGGACCTGCTTCGCCTGGCCACGGCCGGATCCGTGGACGATGGCAAGAGCACGTTGATCGGCCGCCTGCTCTACGAAACCGGATCGGTGCCCAAGGATCGCCTCGAGGCGATCGAGGCGGCCAGCCGCCGGCGCGGTGCCGAGGGCCTCGACCTGTCGCTGCTGACCGATGGCCTGATCGCCGAACGCGAGCAGGGCATCACCATCGACGTCGCGCACGTCTACTTCGCCACCTCCCGGCGCCGCTTCATCATCGCGGACACGCCGGGCCACGTCGAGTACACCCGCAACATGGTCACGGGCGCCTCGACGGCGGCCGTCTCGGTGATCCTGATCGACGCGCGCAACGGCCTCGTCGAGCAGACGCATCGGCACTACTTCATCTCCGCCCTGCTCCGCATCCCGACCGTCGTCGTCTGCGTGAACAAGATGGACCTGGTCGACTACTCGCAGGCGCGCTTCGACGCCATTGCCGCGGCCTTCCGCGCGATGGCCGCGCCTGTGCAGCCGGCCAACCAGGTGCTGCACATCCTGCCGGTGTCGTCGCTGCACGGCGAGAACGTGACCAGGAAGTCGCCACATCTCGGCTGGTACCACGGCCCGACACTGCTCGACGTGCTCCACGGCGCCGACACGCACCAGCGCAGCGCCCTGCCGGGCCGGTTGCAGGTGCAGCGGGTGCTGCGGCCGCGGCACGAGGGCGCCCTCGACATCCGCACCTACGCGGGCCGCATCACCAGCGGGACCTTCGCCGTCGGCGACGACGTGGTCGTGCAGCCGGGCGATCGACGCAGCCGCATCGCCAGCCTGACCCGCCACGGCCGTGTCGTCACCCGCGCCGAAGCCGGCGAATCGGTGAGCCTGGACCTCACCGACGACATCGACGTCGGCCGCGGCAGCGTGCTGGCGCCGCCAGACGCGGCGCCTGTGGCACGGCAGGCCTTCGATGCCACCCTGTGCTGGCTGGACGAGCAGCCGCTGCGCCTCGATCGCGTGTACCTGCTGCAGCACGGCGTCAGGCGCGTGCGCGCCAAGGTGACGGCCATCTCGGGACTCGTCGACGTCACGACCCTGCAGGTGACCACGCCAGGGCCGGCTGAACTCCGGCTGAACCAGCTCGCGACAGTGTCGTTGCGCCTCGGCGAGCCCATCCACGCGGACGCCTACGCGGACAACCCGCCCAACGGCGCCTTCGTGATCATCGATACGGACACCAGCAGCACGGCAGGCGTCGGCTTCGTGGCCGCGCCCGCGGCCAGTCCGGCCGCCACGGAGCTGTAGGAGCAGGCCATGAGCAAGTTGAACAACGAGCAGGTCAAGGCGGAGAGTCAGGGACTGCGAGGCCCCCTGTCGGATGACCTCGCCAGCTCGGATGCCTTCCTCAGCGAGGCGGGCAAGCTCCTCATCAAGTTCCACGGGTCCTACGAGCAGACCAACCGCGACAAGCGGGGCGCCGCCGCCAGGGAGTACATCTTCATGGTGCGCAGCAAGCTGCCCGGCGGGCGGCTGACGGCAGCGCAATACCTGGCGCACGACGAGATCGCGACCCATCACGGCAACGGCACGCTGCGCATCACGACGCGGCAGGGCATCCAGTTCCACGGCGTCGTCAAGGGACACCTGCGCGACACGATCCGTGAGCTCAATCATGCCCTCGTGACGACGTTCGGCGCCTGCGGCGACGTCGTCCGCAACGTGATGTGCTGCCCGGCACCGACCGACAACCCGAAGCGGCTCGCGGTGCAGCGGTTTGCCGACGTGCTGTGCGCGGAAACATTGCCGAAGACGAAGGCCTACCACCAGATCTGGGTCGACGGCCAGGCCATCGTCGCCGACGAGGAAGACCCGCTCTACGGCGCCACCTACCTGCCGCGCAAGTTCAAGGTCGCGATTGCGTTTGCGGGCGACAACTGCATGGACATCTTCACGAACGACGCGGGACTGATTGCGTTGTTCGACGAAGACGGCGCGCTGGCGGGCTTCAACGTGATCGCCGGTGGCGGCATGGGCGTCACCCACAACAAGGAGTCGACGTTTGCGCGCCTCGCGGACATGGTGGGGTTCGTTACGCCCGGGCATGCGGTCGAGGTGATCAAGGCGATCGTGACGGTACACCGCGATTTCGGTGACCGTACCGATCGCAAGCACGCGCGCCTGAAGTACGTGCTGCACGAGTGGGGCGTCGAGAAGTTCCGGCAGGAACTGCAGTCGCGCGTCACGTTCCCGATCGAGCCGCCGCGGGAGATGCCCACCTTCGTCGTCGACGATCACCTCGGCTGGAACCAGCACGGCCCCGACGCGTGGAGCCTGGGGCTGCCGATCGACAGCGGCCGCATCGCGGACGTGGGCGATCAGCGCGTCCGCACCGGCATCCGCGAGGTCGTCAGCCGCTTTGTCGGCGAGGTCCAGCTGACGGCGCAGCAGAACATCCTGCTCTCGGGCATCCGATCGGCGGACCGCGAAGCCGTCGAAGCGGTGCTCGATGCGCATGGCATCGTGACCGTCGGCCGGATCAGCGGCCTGCGCCGCAACAGCCTGGCCTGCCCGGCCATGCCCACGTGCGGCCTGGCCATCAGCGAGGCCGAACGCGTGCTGCCGCGGGTGCTCGGCGAACTCGATCAGGTGCTCGAGGATGTCGGCCTCCCGGGTCACCCGATTGTGTTCCGCATGACCGGTTGCCCCAACGGCTGTGCCCGCCCATACGTGGCCGAGGTCGCACTCGTCGGACGCTCGCTCGACAAGTACATGCTGTATCTCGGCGGCGACGTCGCCGGTACTCGCCTGGCGCGGCCGTTCCTCGACCTCGTGCCGCTCGGATCGGTCGCGCGGACGCTGAAGCCGCTGTTCGAGCGATACCGCGACCAGCGCCGGGAGGCGGAGGACTTCGGCGACTTCTGCGACCGTCTCGGCCTGGACACGCTCAAGGCGATCGTCGCGGAGGCGACCGCGGCGTCGCAGCCGCAGCCGGTGGCGTAAGCGATGTTCTACCCGATCTACCTGGACCTGCACGGCCGGCCGTGTCTCGTGGTCGGCGGCGGCCCGATCGCGACCGGCAAGGTGCGCGGACTGGTGGAGGCCGGTGCGCTCGTGACGGTGGTGGCGCCGGCTGTCGGCGCCGACGTGGTCGCGTGGCACGAGTCGCGGGTCATCGTCTGGCACGAGAGAGAATTCGTCGCAGAGGATCTCGACGGGCAGTTCCTGGTGTATGCGGCGACCGACGACCGCGAGGTGAACGCGCGCATCTATCGGCTCGCCGATCAGGCCAACCGTGTCGCCAATGCGGTGGACGATCTCGATCACTGCAACTTCATCGCGCCTGCCGTGGCCAGGCAGGGGGTGGTCCAGGTGGCGATCTCCACCGCCGGCAGCAGCCCGGCGCTGGCCAAGCAGATTCGCGACCAGGTCCAGCACGAGGTGCTGACACCCGAGGTCGCGGCCCTGGCCGAGTACCTCGGGAGTTGGCGGTCCGAGGTCAAGCGGCACATCGACACGTATCAACGCCGCCAGGATCTCTGGGAAGGCGTCCTCGAAGGCTGCGTCCCCGGCCTGCTGGCGAACGGCCAGCAGCCACGCGCCGACGAGGCGATGCGTGAGTACCTGCGTCGGGCGGCCGCCCCGCACGACCCGCACGCGCGCTGCGTGGTGCGCGACGAACGGCCCGACGTGTGCCGGGCCTGCAAGGGAGTCTGATCGTGAGTGAAGGCAAGGTCGTTCTCGTCGGTGCAGGGCCCGGGGCCCCGGACCTGATCACCCTGCGCGGCGTCGAGGCGCTGCGGCGCGCCGACGTGGTGCTCTATGACCGGCTCACGCACCCCGCGCTGCTGGAGCATGCCCCCGGCGACGCCGAGCGCATCTACTGCGGCCGCGCACCCGGTGCGCCCGGCGACGATCGCCAGGAGAGCATCCACGACCTGATGGTCCGCCACGCGCGCGCCGGCCGCGTCGTCGTGCGGCTCAAAGGCGGTGACCCGTTCGTCTTCGGCCGCGGTGGTGAGGAAATGCTCGCGCTCGCCGAAGCGGGGGTCGCATTCGAAGTCGTGCCGGGCGTCACGTCGTCGATTGGCGTCCCCGGCACCGCGGGCATTCCCGTGACCCACCGCGGCATTTCGGCCGCCTTTGCCGTCTTCGCCGCACACGAGGCCGACGACGCGGCCGGGCCCGCCGTCGACTGGCACGTGGCGGCGCGCATCCCGACGGCGGTGTTCCTGATGGGCGTCGAGCGGCTCCCCATCATCGTCGCCAGGCTGACTGCGCATGGGCGTCGCGTCGACACGCCCATCGCCGTGATCGAGCGCGGCACCTTGGACGGGCAGCGCGTGACCATCGGGACGCTCGGCAACATCCTCGCGCGCACGAAGGACGTCCGTCCGCCCGCGACGATCGTCGTCGGCGACGTGGTCTCGGTCCGCGAGTCGGTCCTGGCGCTGCAGTCGGGCGAGCCCGCCTGGCAGGTCGCCGCCGCGCTGGCCCCACGCGAGGTGGAACCAACGCGCGCAGCGTCGGCCACGCGTCGCCGCGCGTGATCTCCGACGGTAGGGTCGCGCCTCGACGGTAGGGCCGGCTCTCCGAGCCCGGCCCAATCCCGCTTGCACCGGCTCGCCGACTTGTCTCACCGAAGCCTTGGCGGAGGTGGAGCGCGGCCCATTCCCATCGACACGTGACCGTCGGATAGACTGCGTGCCTCACGCGGGCGGCCTCGTCCCTCGTGTCGGAGGTTCAACGGATGGCGGTGCGAGTCGGAATCGTGGGGGCCGGGCTGTGGGGTGGCAACCACGCGGTGGCATTGAAGGATCATCCGGGCTGCACGCTGTCCGTGATCTGCGATCAGGACGCCGCGCGCGCGCAGGCCCTCGCCGACCGGTGCGGCTGCGCCTGGACGACGAGCGTCGATGACGTCGCGGCGAGCGACGTCGATGCCGTCACGGTGGCGACGCCCGATCATCTGCATGCCGCCCCCGTGCTCGCGATGCTCGCCGCGGGCAAGCACGTGCTGGTCGAGAAGCCGCTCGCGACGACAGTCGCCGAGGCACAGGCGATGGTGGACGCCGCCGATCGTGCAGGACGATCGCTGATGGTCGACTTCCACGCACGCTGGCACCCCCTGTACATGGGCGCGAAGGCGTACGTCGAGCGTGGCGATCTCGGCGCTCCGGTCATGGCGTACGCCCGCCTCAGCGACACGATCCACGTCCCGACGTCGATGCTCTCGTGGGGCAGCCAGTCCGGCCCTGAATGGTTCCTCTTCCCGCACACGATGGACCTGATCCGCTGGCTCTTCCAGCGCGAGCCGGTGGAGGTCTACGCCAAGGGCACGCGCGGCGTGCTCGAGCGCCGCGGCATCAACTGCTGGGACACGATCCAGGCGATCGTCGAGTTCGACGGCGGCGCGATCGCCACGTTCGAGACGTCGTGGATCGTCCCCGACAGTTTCACCAACGTCGTCGACAACCGCATCACCGTGTACGGCGATCGAGGCGGACTCGAGGTCAAGAACGAGCCGTCACTCTGGGCGTTCACCGATCGGTTCCACACGCCGTTCTCCTCGACCGCGGTGACGCGGTACGGCAAGGCCTGGGGCTACCAGTACGAGCCGCTGCGCTATTTCGTAGACTGTGTCGGCCAGGGCGTCGCGCCCGAGAGCACCGGCCGCGATGGCCTCGTCGTCACCGCGATGATCGCCGCCACGCTCCGGTCGCTGGCCGAGAAGCGTCCCATCCGGATGGCCGATGTCCTGCCAGCTGTCTGAGCGCCACAGTGTCCACGCGACGCGGCCGCCTGTCTTGAGCCTGCGGCGGCGGTTACACACAGGCATCGGCGTGGCGGCGGCCGTGGTCGGCATGCTGGTCGGCGCCGGTGGCCGGCCTTGGGCCCTCGGCCTTGGGCCTTCGTTCTCAGCCGACAGTCAACCCGCGCCCATGACCGAGACCTGGACCTTTGATCGGCTCGACCAGATTGGCGGGCATCCGACCACTGTGCTGGGCAGCCCGCGCGTGATCGACTCGCCGCCCGGCAAGGCGGTCGAGTTCGACGGCGTCGACGACGCGCTGCTGGTCGGCGCGCATCCTTTGGCCGGCGCGGCGACCTTCACGTGGGAGGCGATCTTCCGGCCCGATGGTGGCGCACGCGCGCAGCGCTGGTTCCACCTGCAGGAGGATGGCAGCGACAACCGGATGCTGTTCGAGATTCGGGTCGCCGGCGACCGCTGGTTCCTGGACGCGTTCGCGTACAGCAACGGCAACGAGAAGGCGCTCATCAACAAGGAAGCCCTGCACGCTGTCGGCGAGTGGTACCACGTGGCGGCCGTCTACGACGGCACCACGTACAGCAACTACGTCAACGGCGTGCAGCAGTTGGCGTTCCCCATCGTCCTCGTGCCGCAGGGCAAGGGCCGCGCGTCGGTCGGCGTGCGGGTGACGCTGGTCGACTACTTCAAGGGCGCCGTGCATTCCGCGCGCTTCACCAGGCGCGCGCTGACGCCGGCGGAGTTCACGGGTATACGCAGGCAACGCTGAAGGCTGAACACCGAAAACCGAGCGTCGACCTGAAGGTCGACGCCTACAACGGGGCCCGGAGGGCTCGACACGCGCCTCGCAGCTCGCGGCTGCCCCTGTCCACCTTGCAGTTCCGGACCCGCTCCCAACGCTCGACGGCTCTGCCGAAGGTTCGTAGGCGTCGACCTTCAGGTCGACGCGCGGCGTTCGGCGTTGAACGTTCGGCGTTAGGCGTTAGGCGTTAGGCGTTAAGCGTCAAGAACGCCACCCGTCCCTGTACTCGCGTGTAAGGTACTGGTTGGCGTTGGCGTTGTTGGTCACGCGCATGTTCGCGGCGTCGTAGTGAATCTTCGACTTCGCCCGCAACGACACGAGGCCGAGCAGCATGATCTCGTGCAGGTGCGCGGCGTAGGAAAACGGACTCGAGAGTGTGTCCTGCCCCTTGATCGACCGAATCCAGTTCATCTCGTGGGCCTGGTGCGGCACGCGGGCGAGCGTCTCCTTCGGTGCGCCGGTCGAATTGTGCAGCGTGGACGGCAGCAAGCGCGGCGGCATGCCCTCGTTGCACAACAGCTTGCCCTTCGTGCCGATGTAGAGAATGCCTCCCGAGGTGACCAGCCTGGCGTCGCCGTCGAGTTCCTCCGGCGTCGGCGGCATGAATCCGCCGTCGTACCACGTCATGCGTACGGCCGGCCGGCGTCCCTTGGCCGGGAAGTCGTAGTGCGTCATCGTCGCCAACGGGAACGTGAGCTCGTTGAAGGGCGTGGACGTGGTCTCGACGGCCGTGGGCAGGTCGAGATCGAGCGACCAGACCGGGAAGTCGATCAGGTGCGCGCCCATGTCGCCGAGGGCGCCCTGTCCCCAATCCACCCAGCCGCGCCAGTTGAACGGGTGATAGATCGGGCTGTACTCCACGACCGGTGCCACGCCGAGGAACAGATCCCACGCGAGTGTCGAGGGTGGCGCCGTCGTGGGCGCGAGCGTGCTGGCACCCGCCTGCATGACGGCCTGCTGGCTGATGAGGCCGCGACGGGTGTCCGCGGGCGTGGCCACCGTTGGACGGGGGATGCCCTGCGGCCAGATGGGGCGGTTGGTCCACACATGCACCTGCGTGACGTCGCCGACCACACCGGAGGTGATGTAGTCCACGCCGCGCCGGTTCTCGTCGGCGGAGTGTCGCTGGTTGCCGCACTGCGCCTGCACCTTCGTCTCGGCCGCGCGCCGTGCGAGATGCCGCGCTTCCGACACGCACCACGCCATCGGCTTCTGCACGTACACGTGCTTGCCGAGATCCATCGCCGCCGAGGCGATGACCGCGTGCATGTGGTCGGGGGTGGCGATGATGACCGCGTCGATGTCCTTCTGCTGCTCGAACATCACCCGGTAGTCCTGGTACTTGCGGATGCGCGAGGCGGCACCGACGAACTTCTGGAGGTTCGCGGCAGGATCGTCGGCCGGGAAGCGCGCGTTCGCCGCCTGCTGCGCCTGGGTGGTACCCCAGTCCTTCCAGGCGGGCCACGCGGGCGTCCCCTGGCGGCCGGCGCCGCCGCGTGCTGCTGCCGCCCCAACTGGTGCGGCCTCCTCACTCCACCGTGCGAGCCGCGCGTCCAGCAGCGCCGTGTCCACATCGCACAGCGCCGTGATGTTCTGGCTCATCACCGCGCGCGTGTTGCTGGCGCCCATGCCGCTGACGCCGACGACGGCCACGTTCACCAGATCACTGGGCGCCTGCAAGCCCCTGCCGAGCACGTGCCGCGGCACGATCGTGACCGCTGCGCCGACGCCGGCGGCCGTGGCGATGAAGTTGCGTCGCGACACGCCGTGCGGCGTCGCGATGTCGTGGGCGCGATTGTCTTGCGTGCTCATGAGGTGCCTCGGAGTGGGCCGTGCTCCACCTTCGCCAAGGCTACGGTGGGACAAGTCGGAGAGCCGGCCCTACCACTGTGCTGGATGTTCGGCGTTCGGCGTTCGGCGTTCGGCGTTACGTTGATCGACCTACGTGCCGGCGAGAATCAGATCGAGCCGGCGGTTCCGCTCCTCGAACGGGATGTCGCCGTTGCTTTCGATGGTCATCCACCCGTTGTACTTGATCGATTCCAGCGCCTGGCGCAGCACCGCCCAGCGCACGCTGCCTTCGCGGATGTTCACGGAACGGCCGCGCCCGTCCGGATCGGCGGGATCCAGCAGGTAGTCCTTGACGTGCACCTTCGCGAGGAGCTCGCCAAGCGTGAGGATCCACTGCTCCGGTGGAGCACACCGCACGTGGTTGCCGATGTCGTAGTAGGCCTTCACCCACGGGCTGCGGAACGAGGCGACGAAGTGGCGGAACGTCGCAGGGGTTACCCACAGGTTGTTGCTGACGTTCTCGAGCGCGATCACGACACCGGTCTTCTCCGCGATCGGGATCAGGCGGCTCACCCACTCGCGCGAGGTGTCGGTGGCGTGATTGTGGGCTGCGATGTAGTCCGCGTACGGCGCGTTGTCGCCGAACACAACGCGGGTGAGATGACCATTGGCCGGGTCGAACTCGATCTGGAACTCCCAGGGTCGCGGCATGCGAAGCACGGGGCTCTTCGAGATTGCACCTGAGCGATTGCCGCCACCGCTGATGCGACAGGGCACGAGCAGGACGGTTTCGGCGCCGAATGCCTGCGCCGTCCGCAGCGCATCCGCGCTCTCGTCGAAGGTGCGCTTGACCTCGGCCGCATCAGGACTGTTGAACTCGGCCCACCCGTAGAGCACCGAGTGGACCCGCATGCCGAGCTTCTCTGCGACCTCGCGCATCTTCGCGGCTTGTGGCACCGGGATGACGCGGCCCTCGACGCCCTCGAAACCCGCCGCCTTCATGCGCACGAGGTCGTCCTCGGTCGGCTCCGCGATCAGAGCCTTGTGCGGCTTCTCTTGAAGTCGAGCGACGACACTGGCGGCGTGGGCTCCTGCCGGCGTTGGGCAGGTGGCGCCACGCCGGTTGGTGCCTGGGCAGCGAGGGAGCCTGCGCCAAGTCCAAGCCCGGTGGCCAGGCCTGCCGAGGACGAAAGGAAGTCACGACGATTCACTGTTGGTTCCTCCAGCTGAAGCGCGGAGCGTACGCAGGACGCCAGGCGGCGCGTCTGCGGAGCGTCCCTCGCCATGCGCGCCCATCATAGGCCACGGCGGCGTATCCGGCGTTTGGCCCTTTGTGAGACAGGTACGCCGCCTGTCAGCGTGCTGTTACGGGCATACTGCTGCGCATGTCCGACGCCGCGCCGACCAGCACGCGTCACCTCGCCACGCGCACGGCTGACGTCGGTCCGCTCGTCGAGCGTGAACTCGCGCGCACCCAGGGGCTGCTGCGGCTGGCGCCGTGTTGGGTGCCGCGCGCCTTCGTGCAACCCGGACGACGGCTGAAGCTGCATCCCGACGATCTGTATGCGTTCGGACTCGACCGTGGTGGCATCGACGAACGCTGGTTCGCTTCCACGATCGAAGCCGCCAATGCCGGCCGGGTGCCCGACGAGGGCCTCTCCTACATCGTCGTCGAACGCGAACGCGTGACAATGCGCGATGCGGTGGCAGCGTGCGGTGCGAGCCTGATTGGCGAGACCAGCTGGGCGCGGTACCGGCGATGGCCCGTGTTCGCGAAGTTCTTCGACAATCGCGGCCCCATTCCCCACCATATGCACCAGGACGCCGCTCAAGCAGCGCTGGTCGGTCGCGAGGCGAAGCCCGAGGGCTACTACTTCCCGCCGCAGATGAATGCCCGCGCCAACGACTTTCCGTTCACCTTCTTCGGCCTCGCGCCGGGCACCACCAGGGCGGATCTCCGGCGCTGCCTCGAGCGGTGGCACACCGGCGACAACGGCATCCTCGACCTCGCCCAGGCCTCGCGGCTCGAAGTGGGCACGGGCTGGCTGATCCCGCCGCGCATGCTGCACGCGCCCGGCTCGCTGTGCACCTACGAACCGCAGTGGGCTTCCGACGTGCTCGCAATGTATCAGTCGGTCGTCGATGGCCAGGCGATCCCATGGGACCTGCTGGTGCAGGACGTGCCGCCTGCGCACCACCACGATCTGGACTACCTGGTCGATCAGCTGGACTGGGAGGCCAACCTCGATCCCACGTTCAGGGAGTCGCACCTGCTCCGCCCGCGCGAGGCGTCGGCCGGCAGCGGCTTCGTCGACCGGTGGGTGGTCTACGGGCGCATCGCCGGCGCCAGGCTGTTCTCCGCGAAGGAACTCACCATCGAGCCCGGCGCCACCTGCACGATCCAGGACGACGGCGCCTGGGGGCTCGTGTGCGTGCAGGGGACGGGCACCATCAACGGCGAGCCGCTCGCCAGCCCGACGCTGATCAGGTTCGGCGACCTGACCGACGACGAATGGTTCTGCAATGAGGCGGGCGCACGGCGGGGCGTGACGTTCACGAACACGTCACGCACGGAACCGCTCGTCACGCTTCGCTACATGGGCCCGCACGAGGACGGAGCGGACGAGGACGGAGGAGACGAGGACGGAGGAGTGAGGTAGGAAGGAGGAATGAGGACGGAATTGCACTCTGTGTAGCCGTCGACCTTGGTCGACGGTCACCGCCCAAGCGACACCATGCGTCGAGCAAGCTCGACGCCTACATCTTGGCGCTTTGTGAGCGAGTCGTAGCCGTCGACCTTCAGGTCGACGGTCACCGCTTATCCGATCTCTTGTTTGAGGGCCGAGAGAAGGGTCGCGACGTTTTCGCTCGTCGCGCCTGCGCCCATCAGGCCGACGCGCCAGATCTTGCCGGCCAGGGGGCCGAGGCCGGCGCCGATCTCGATGCCGTGCGTGTCGCGCAAGGCGATGCGGACCTTCGCTTCGTCGGTGACCCGCTCGGGGATGCGAACGGTGTTGAGCGTCCACAGCCGCTCGCCCTCGGGTGGCAGCAACGACAGGCCCATCTCCGCCAACTCTGCCACGAACTCGCCGTGCACGCGGGCATGCCGCGCCGAGCGCGCCTCCATCGTCTCTTCATCGATGACGCACAACGCCTCGTACAGCGCGTAGACCAGCGGCGTCGAGATGGTGTGGTGGTACCCGCGCTTGATCCAGTAGCCCTCGAGCAGCGGCAGGTCCAGGTAGAAGCTGCGGCTCCGGGCAGCCGCGCGGCTAGCGGCATTGAACGCAATGGGTGCAAAGCCTGACGGCGCCCCGAGGCCCTTCTGGCTGCAACTGTAGACGACGTCGAGCCCCCAGCCGTCGACGTCGACCGGGTGCGCGCCAAGTGAGGTGACCGCGTCGACGATGATCCGCGGGCCGTGCTCGCGGGCAAGGGCCGCCACGGCCTGCACGGGCTGGAGTACGCCGGTGGACGTTTCCGCATGGACGATCGTCACAGCCTTGAACGACGCATGCTGCAGCGCCGTCCGCACCGCCTCCGGATCGATGGCCCTTCCCCACTCGCCGGCCAGCCGTGTCACGTTCGCGCCATACCGCTGGCAGACCTGGGCAAGCCGATCGCCGAAGTAGCCGGTGACTACGCAGAGCACTGCGTCGCCCTCCTGGACCACGTTGGCCACGGCGGCCTCGAGCCCCGACGAGCCGGTGCCGGGCACGGCAAGCGCGATGCCCTCGGCGCTGACGTTGAACAGTCCGTGCAGTCGCCGGCGGATGTCGTCCAGCAGCGCCAGCATGTCGGGGTCGAGGTGGCTGCGTTGCGGCGCGGTCATCGCCTCGAGGACACGGGGCAGGACGGGACTCGGTCCTGGACCGAGCAGCAGGCGCGGAGTGGTCGGAAGGAAGCTCACGCGGGAGATTCTAGACGAACGCTGAACGTTGAACGCCGAACGTCGAGGCGCGGGCACCGGGTACCGGGTACCGGGTACCGGGTACCGGGCACAACACGGACGAACGTCGAACGCAGAACAGCAGCCGGGCGTCGGGCACCGGGCACCGGGCACCGGGCACCGGGCACCGGGCACCGGGCACAACCGACGAACGCTGAAACGTCGAACGCTCAACACTGAGCAACATCAGACGAACGCAGGTCGCCGAACGCCGCGGCACCGGGCACCGGGCACTACACCGACGAACGCTGAACGTTGAACGCCGAACGCCGAACGCTGCGGCACGGGCCTTGCCTTCGGTCGTCATTCCGGCATTCCCGGCATTCCGGCATTACGTGGCTCTTACCGCCTGAGAGCCGGCCCTACCGTCCGCCTCATCCACGAATGCGTCTTCCGTCGACCTGAAGGTCGACGGCTACGAGCAGGCGGACGTACGCCGTAGGCCGCAGGCCGTAGGCGGTAGGTGGTAGGTGGTAGGTGGTAGGTGGTAGGCCGCAGGCCGCAGGCTGCAGGCTGCAGGCCGTAGGCGTTAAGCGTTACGCGTCACCAGACCAGCCACGTGAATGGCCAGACATAGGCCTGCAACATCACGAGCCCGCCCACCATCGCGGCCAGAACGAGGCTGTGCCAGAAGACGTAACGCAGGATCTCGCCCTCGTGGCCGTACCACCGCGTCGCCGTGCTCGCGACGACGATGCTCTGGGCGTCGATCATCTTGCCCATGACCCCGCCGGAGCTGTTGGATGCCGCCATCAGCACCGGGCTGAGGCCCAGTTGCTCGGCAGTGATCCGCTGCAGGCTCCCGAACAGGACGTTGGACGACGTGTCCGATCCGGTCAGCGCGACGCCGAGCCAGCCGAGCATCGTGCCGAAGAACGGATAGAGCACGCCTGTCCCGGCAAAGGCGAGGCCGAGCGTGGCATCCAGGCCCGAGTAGCGCGTGGTGAAGCCGATTGCCATCATCACGGCAATCGTGACGAGCGACGTGCGCACGAGCCGGAGCGTGCGCAGGTACGTCCCCGCCAGTTCCGCCGCCGAGCAGCCCATCACCAGTCCGGCGAGGATTGCGGCAATCAGGATCCCGGTGCCGGTGGCTGACATCCAGGAGACGGCAAAGAGCGCCGGTTCCTTCGCGGCTGTCGCCACCACCGGTGGCACCCGCTCGATGAGGTTGTGGAGGCCCGGCACCGGAATGCGCACCGTCGTCCATGCATCGAGCGCCGTCTTCACCGGCGGCAGTCCCCAGGTGAAGACGACGACGCTGAGGATGGCCCACGGCACCCACGCGCGGACCACTTCCCCGCGCGACGGCATCGGCGTGCCGTCGTCGTGCCCCACGCCGAGGCGATCACCTGGCTGCCATCCGTCGCTCGGTTGCCAGATCCGGAGGAACAGGACCAGCGATCCCATAGACGCGATGGCCGCGACCACGTCGACCAGCCATGGCCCGTGAAAATTGGAGACCAGCGCCTGCAGCACCGCGAACGGCAGGCCCGCCGCAAGGATGGCGGGCCAGATGCCGAGCATGCCGCGCCACCCCGCGAACGCGGCGATCAACCAGAACGGCACGAGCACCGAGAACAGCGGCAATTGCCGGCCCACCATCCCGCTGAGCGCCAGCAGGTCGAGCCCACTCACCGCGCTGAGCGCGATGATCGGCGTGCCGAGTGCGCCGAAGGCGACAGGCGCGGTATTGGCGATGAGAGACAGGCCAGACGCCGCCAGCGGTGCGAAGCCGAGACCAATGAGCAGCGCCCCGGTGACCGCCACCGGCGTCCCGAAGCCGGCCGCCCCCTCGAAGAACGCCCCGAAGGCAAACGCGACGAGCAGCAACTGCAGGCGGGCGTCGGTCGTGACGTGCGTGATGCTCTGGCGCAGCGTCGCGAACAACCCGCGCTGCTCCGTGAGCTGGTACAGGAAAATGACGTTGAGGACGATCCAGCCTATCGGCAGGAGTCCGTAGGCCGCGCCATAGCCGGCACTCGCGAGCGCCATCGGCGCGGGCATGCCGAACAGCAGGATCGCCACCGCGAGCGACGTGCCCAGGCCCACGAGCGCGGCGAGGTGCGCGTGCAGCTTGAGGAACGCAAGCGAACCGAGCAGGGCGACGACGGGCAACGCCGCGCACAACGTGGACAGCCACGGCTGCCCGAGGGGGTCATACGTCTGGCTCCACACGGCGCGCAGTATAGACTGCAAGGATGCACCGCGAGGACCTGCTGCCGGCGCTCGGCCGCCTGATCCCGTCGGACCGGCTGCTGACGCGTCCGGGCGCGCTCGCCCCGTACGAGAGCGACGGGCTCACTTCCTACCGCGCGCGGCCCCGCGCCGTGGTGCTGGCCGAATCGGCCGACGAAGTCATCGAGACCGTCCGGCTCTGCCACGAGGCGCGCGTGCCCTTCATGGCCCGCGGCAGCGGCACCAGCCTGTCTGGCGGCGCCGTCCCTGTCGAGGACGGCATCGTCATCGCCCTCAACCGCATGAACCGCGTGCTGCGGTTCGACCCCGTCGCGCGCGTCGCGGTGGTGGAGCCCGGGGTCGTCAACCTCGCCGTCACCGCGATGGCCGCACCACACGGCCTGTACTACGCGCCCGATCCCTCGAGCCAGTCGGTGTGCACGATTGGCGGCAACGTCGCGTTCAACTCGGGCGGCGCGCACTGCTTCCGGCACGGGATGACGGCCAATCACGTGCTCGGCTTGCGCGTCGTGCTCGGCGACGGCACCGTGGTGCGCCTCGGTGGCGACAGCCTCGAGCAGGCAGGACCGGATCTCACCGGTCTGTTCGTTGGCTCGGAAGGGCTGTTTGGGGTGGCGCTCGAGATCACGCTGCGGCTCGTGGCGCGACCGGCCGTGTATCGCACCGTGCTGGCCGCTTACGACAACCTGCAAGCCGCCGGCGACGCCGTGTCGCGCGTCATCGAGGCCGGGCTCCTGCCAGGGGCGATGGAAATCATGGATCGCCTCGCGATGGACGCCGCCGAAGCTGCCGTGCACGCTGGCTACCCACCCAGGGCCGCGGCCGTACTCATCGTCGAATGCGAGGGCGAGGACGCGCAGGTCGCCGCCGAGTTCCACGCGTTGATGCAGATCATCGCGGCCTCCGGGGCCGCGCACATGCACGTGGCGGCTGACGACGAGGAACGGGCGCGGATCTGGAAGGGCCGCAAGTGCGCATTCTCGGCGGTGGGCCGGCTCAGCCCGGACTTCATCGTCCAGGACGGCGTCGTACCGCGTGCGCGCCTCGGGGAGGCGCTCGCGGCGATCGAAGCGATGTCGCGCGCGCACGGCATCCGTGTCGCCAACGTGTTCCATGCCGGCGATGGCAACCTGCACCCCCTGATCCTCTACGATGGCCGCGAGGCAGGGGCACACGATCGTGCCGAAGTCCTGGCCGCCGAGATCCTCCGCCTCTGCATCCGCCTGGGCGGCTCGATCACCGGCGAGCACGGCGTCGGCCTCGAGAAGCGCGCCTTTCTCAGTGAGATGTACGACGCCGGGGATATCGACTGCATGCGCCGTCTGCGTGACGCCATGGATCCGCACAGGGTCGCGAACCCGGGCAAGAAGCTGGAGCCTTCGGCGGAAATGCCGGCCTCACACGGCATGCATCCGCTCGAACGGGCCGGCGTGATCTCGCGCGCATGACGATCGTGCACCCCACTTCGATCGCCGAACTCGCGGCTTCGATTCCGCAACGTCCGTCCTGGTCGGTCCGGGGCGGCGGCACCAAGCCTGGCCTCGCACGGACGGGCGACGACTGCGCCGTGCTCGACCTGTCGAGACTGGCCGGCATCGTCGAATACACCGCCGAGGAATGCACGTTCACAGCGCTGGCGGGCACGCGCATCGACGACATCGAGCGCGCGCTCGCCCCGTACGGGCAGTACCTGCCGTTCGACCCGCCCCTCGCGACGTCGGGCGCGACGATCGGCGGTACCGTGGCCGCGGGCGTGAACGGCTCCTGCCGCTATCGCTTCGGCGGCATTCGCGACTTCCTGATCGGCGTGCGCCTGGTCGACGGTGAAGGACGCATCGTGCACAGCGGCGGCAAGGTGGTGAAGAACGCCGCCGGCTTCCTGCTGCACCAGGCGATGGTCGGCAGTTGCGGTCGCCTCGGCGTCGTCGCGGAATTGACGTTCAAGGTGTTCCCTGCGCCGGCAGCGCACGCGACCGTCCGCACCGATGCGCGCGACCTCGCGTCATCGCTGTCGCTGATGGCAGCGGTACAGCGCGAACGCTTCGATCTCGAGGCCATCGACCTGACGCCGCCTGGTGTACTTACGCTTCGCATCGGTGGCGCGCCCGAGGCACTCGACGCGCGAGCCACGGCCCTGAAGGACGCCGTCGGTCACCACGCACGTGTCCTCACCGGCGAAGACGATGCGGCCGTGTGGCACGAAGCGCGCGAGTTGTCGTGGGTTCCGGCCGGTGCGGGGCTGGTGCGCGTGCCGCTGTCGTTGCCGCAGGTACAGGCGCTGGATGTCGCGCTCGCTGGCGGCAACGCCGCCAGGCGCTACGCGGTGGCCGGCAACCTCGCCTGGATCGCCTGGCCGGGTTCGATCGACGTGCTCGGCGCAATCCTGCGCGAGCAGGGCCTCGTCGGGCAGGTGCTGGCCGGGGCTCCCGGCTCACCGTTCATCGGCGCCACCGCGCCCAATCCTTTCGAGCAGCGCCTGCGATCGGTCATGGATCCGTGCGGGCGCCTGGCGGATGCCTGACCGTGCAGCATTCGATTCCACTAGATCCGGCCAATCCGCATCGCGACGCCATGGCGCGCGCGGTCGAGACCTGCGTGCACTGCGGCTTCTGCCTGCCGGCGTGCCCGACCTACAAGGTGCTGGGCGAGGAGATGGACTCGCCACGCGGCCGCATCGTGCTGATGAAGGAAGTGCTCGAGGGCACGCTCACGCTGGCCGACGTGAAGCCGCACATCGACCGCTGCCTCGGCTGTCTCGGCTGCGTGACGGCGTGCCCGTCTGGAGTGAAGTACCAGGACCTCATCGTCCCGTTCCGCTCCGGGCGCGAGACCGGCGCACGCGGTCCAATCGAACGCCTGCAGCGCCGGCTCCTGCTCGACACGCTCGAGTCGCCGTCGCTGTTCAGGGCGAGCGCACGCCTGGGCCGCGCGGCGAAGCGCGTCGAACGCCTGCTGCCTGCCCGCCTGCGATCGATGGTCGGACTGCTGCCCGGCGAGTTGCCGAAGGCGGTGGCGGTGCCTTCGCACACGGAGGCGCAAGGCGTGAAGCGCGCACGGGTGGCGCTGCTGACCGGATGCGTGCAGCAGGCATTGGCACCGGAGATCGCCCTGGCGACTCTGCGTGTCCTTTCGGCCAACGGCGTCGAGGTCGTGGTCCCGCCGGGCCAGGGCTGTTGCGGCGCACTCGCGCTGCACAGCGGCGAGGCAGATCGCGCCTACGAGCGGGCAGACGCGCTGGCCCGCGCGTTCCCGACCGATGTCGACGCGATCGTGACCAATGCGGCCGGGTGCGGATCGGCGATGAAGGAATACGGCCACGCGTTTCGCGGCCGTGCACACGCAACCGCGCTCGGCACGTTTGGCGGACGGGTGCGCGACGTCTCCGAGTTCCTCGAGGCGCTCGGACTGATCGCCCCGGCCCCGTTGGCAAGCCCATTGACGGTCGCGTACCACGACGCCTGCCATCTGGCGCATGCGCAGGGCATCCGGCGGGCGCCGCGCGTGCTGCTCGCCCGCGTGCCGAACCTGCAGGTGGTGGAAGTGCCCGACGGCGACACGTGCTGCGGATCCGCCGGACTCTACAACGTGGAGCATCCCGACATCGCCGCGGCGCTGGGCGCGAGCAAGGCCGAGGCCATCCGGGCGACGGGCGCGCAGGCAGTCGCCGCCGGCAACATCGGGTGCCTGGTCCAGATCGCCACCCACCTGTCACGTGCGGGTGCGTCACTGCCGACGCTGCACACAATCCAGGTCCTCGACCGCGCCTATGCGGCAGGACGCCCGAAGCGGTAGCGTCCGCCGAGCAGTGCGACACTTGCGCACCGACATGCGACCCATCCCTCACGTGACACCACGAACCGGCCTTCTGGCGACGGCGCTGCTGGCCCTCAGCCTGCTTGCTTTGCCGCGTGCCGCCGCGCAATCGACGTCACCCGACTGGTCTCGCATCGAGGCGGAGACGATGGAGCACTTCCAGGCCATCCTGCGACTCGACACGAGCAACCCGCCGGGCAACGAGGGACTCGTCGTCGATTACCTCGAGGCGGTCCTGAAGAAGAACGGGATCGAGACGAAGCGGTTCGCCAACGATCCGGCGCGGCCCAATCTCGTCGCGCGGCTGCGAGGCACTGGCAAGAAGCGGCCGCTCCTCGTCATGGGCCACACCGACGTTGTCAAGGTCGACCCTGGCAAGTGGACGCATCCGCCGTTCTCGGCCACGCGCGACGGTGGCTACGTGTACGGCCGCGGCACCGTCGACGACAAGGACAATGCGGTTGCCGGGCTGATGGTCATGCTGCAGCTGAAGCGGCTGAACGTGCCGCTGGACCGCGACGTGATCTTGCTCGCCGAGGCCGGCGAGGAAGCGAGCACGCAGTTCGGCATCAAGTTCATGGTGGAGAACCACTGGCCGGAGATCGACGCCGAATACTGCTTCGCGGAGGGCGGCGGCGTCACCCGCACGGGCGGCCAGATCCGCTTCGCGACCGTGCAGTCGTCGGAGAAGATCCCGTATGGTGTGACACTCACGGCACGCGGGCCGTCCGGGCACGGGTCGACGCCCCTGCGCACCAACGCCGTCGCGCACCTCGCCAAGGCCGTCGCACGCATCGCCGAGTGGCAGCCGCCGATGCGCCTCAACGACACCACGCGCGCGTACTTCGAACGGCTCGCGGCGATCAGCAGCCCGGCCGACGCCGCGCGCTACAGGGCCGTGCTGACGCCACAGTCGGCAGAGGCCCAGGAACACTTCGCCGTCAACGAACCGCGCACCAATTCGATGCTGCGGACGTCGGTGTCACCCAACATCCTTGCGGGCGGCTACCAGGTCAACATCATCCCGTCGGAGGCCACCGCCACGCTCGACGTCCGGGCTCTGCCCGACGAGAACATCGAGCAGTTCATCGAGGAGATCCGCAAGATCGTCGCCGACCCCGCTGTCGACGTCGCCCGCAACGACAGGAACACCCGGCCCGGCGCGCCACCGTCGCGAATCGATTCCGAGGCGTTTTTTGCGGTGGAACAGGCCGTCAAGGCACGCTACGGCGCCAACGTCGCCACGCTGCCGGCCATGAGTCCAGGCGCCACCGACATGGCATACCTCCGCGCGAAGGGCATGCAGTGCTACGGCGTCGGTCCGCTCACCGACAGCGAGGACGGGCCGAAAGGCTTCGGGGCGCACAGTGACCAGGAGCGGATCCTTGAATCGTCGCTGCACACGTTCGTCAAGTTCAACTGGGACATCGTCGTCAAGGTTGCCGGCGCGCGCTGAGATGAGCGCCACTCGCCTGCTTCTCGGCGCCATCGGCAGCGTCACCATCGTGGCCATCGGCGGATGCACCACGCCGCCGGCACCCACGTACGACCTCGTAATCGCCAACGGGCGGGTCATGGATCCGGAGTCGGGGCTCGACGCCGTGCGCCAAGTCGGGCTGCGCGACGGGCAGGTGGCGGCGGTGTCGGAGACACCGATTGTGGGCACGCGCGTCATCGATGCCACCGGGCTCGTCGTCGCACCTGGCTTCATCGACTTGCATGAGCACGGCCAGGCCGAGGAGTCGTACCGGATGATGGTGCGCGATGGCGTCACCTCCGCGTTCGAGCTCGAGGTCGGCACGGCCGACGTCGCGGCCTGGTATGCCGCGCGCGAGCGTGGGCAGATCGTCAACCACGGCGTGTCGATCGGTCACATCCCCGCGCGCATGAAGGTGCTCGGCGACCCGGGCACGGGCCTGGTTCCCGCAGGGATCGGCGGCAGTGGCACCGCGACGGAAGCGCAGATGGTGCAGATGGAAGCGCTGCTGCGCCAGGGCCTGAAGGACGGCGCCGTCGCCGTCGGGTTCGGCAGCGCGTACACGCCCGGTGCGCCGATGTCCGAGATCGAGCGCATGTTCCGCGTCGCCGCCGAGGGCGGCGCGTCAGCCCACATCCACTTGCGTGGCGGACTGCCCGGTCTCAACGAGACGATCGCCGCGGCGAACGCTGCGAAGGTGCCGCTGCACGTCGTGCACGTGAACTCGGTGGCAGGCGACGCCATCGACGGCTTCTTCGCGGCCATCACGGCGGCGCGTGCCGCCGGCCAGGACGTGACCACGGAAGCCTATCCGTATGCCGCCGGCATGACCGAGATCACGTCCGCGTTGTTCGACGACTGGGAGTCATGGCCGGACGAGAAGTTCGGGCATCACCAGCTCGTATCCACCGGCAAGCGGCTCACGCGTGTCACGTTCGCGCAGGCACGCAAGGCGGGCGGCACGATCATCATCCACAGCCGTACCGAAGCGCAGACCCGTGCCGCCATCGTCAACCCGTTGGCCATGATCGCGAGTGACGGCTTTATCGAGCACGGCCGCGGCCACCCGCGCACGTCCGGCACTTACGCGAAAGTGCTCGGCCGATACGTTCGCGAGGAGAAGGCCCTGCCCCTGATGGACGCCCTGCGTCGCATGACGCTTTCTCCCGCAAAGCGTCTCGAGCCGCGGGTCCCGGCGATGAAGCAGAAGGGCCGCGTGCACGTCGGCGCCGATGCCGACCTCACCCTCTTCGATCCGGCGACGGTCCTCGACCGTGCCACCTACGAGGACGCCAGCATTCCCTCGGCTGGCATTCCGTTCGTGATCGTCAACGGCCAGGTGGTGGTGGACGCCGGGCAGGTGACCAGCGCCAGGCCGGGTCGCGGCGTACGCGCGCCGCACTAGGCGAGCATGCGGATGCGGTGTGCCTCGCTGTCGCCCACGTAAATCACGCCGCGAGAGTCGACGAGGACACCGTGCGGTCTCGAGAGGGCGCACTTCAGCGGCTCGGGTTCCGGGCCGTCGCCTCTCTGTCCGGTGCCGAGCACGGTCGTGATCACGCCACTGCGAAGATCGATGCGGCGGATGACATGGTTCTCGGTGTCGACGACGTAGAGCGCGCCCCGAGCCCAGGCCAGGCCCTTCGGGCCGGCCAGCGTCGCAAGGCGGGCGGGCCCGCCATCGCCCGTATAGCCCTGCGCGCCTGTTCCTGCAACGTGGTGGATCGTGCGCGTCGCGGGGGCCACGCGATGAATCGCATTGCCCTCCCGGAGAGCCAGGTAGAGCGTGCCGGACCGATCGAAGGCCATCGTGCGCGGACCGTTCAGCGGCGTGCCCTCGAGCCTGGCACCGTCCGGTGTCGGCAGGCGTTCACCGGTCCCGCCGACGGTCTGGATGCTGCCAGTCCCGAGATCGACGGCCCGCAGGCGGTGGTTGCCGACATCGCAAATCAGCAGGCGGCGCCCTCCCGGTTCGACCGCAATGCTGTGCGGTTGCCGCAGTTGCGCCCGCGAGGCCGGGCCGCCGTCACCCGAGAAGCCGGCCGTCCCCGTACCTGCCAGGGTGGAGATCACGCCAGTGCCGCCGTGGACCCTGCGAACGACGTGGCTGTCGCGCTCGGCGATGTACAGGTGACCTGCGGCATCGAACTGGATCTCGTGCGGCATGCTCAGCGACGCGTCAGTCGCCTTGCCGCCGTCGCCCACGTAGGCCTTCTGCCCGTTTCCCGCGACTGTGGACGTCGTCCCCGTTCGCAGATCGAGACGCCGCACCCGCTGGTTGTCGAGATCGCAGAAGAAGAGGGCCCGATCGGGGCCGATGACCAATCCGTACGGGTTGTTGACCTGTCGATCGGAGTAGCCAGGAACGCCGGTACCGATCAGCGTCGACACCTGCGGTCGTGCCGCAAACGCGGCAGACGACGTGAAGGTAGCGAGGAGGGTCGCGAGGGCTTCGCGTCGATGCATGATCGGGCCAATGGTACGCGTTCTGAGCACCGACGCGCCCCCGAGCGGCGGCGTTTGCAGTACGCTCGCCGACGGCGTCCTTCAGCCCTGGTCCCGGTTGCCGGGTGCCGCTTTCGGTTTCCGCGTAGACAGCCATGCGTCTCACCGCCATCCATTCCGCGACCGTTCCCATCGCTTCACCAATCCGCAACGCGTACATCGACTTCTCGAAGATGAACGTCAGTGTCGTTGCCGTGGTCACCGACGTGATCCGCGACGGGGCGCCGGTCGTCGGCTACGGGTTCAACTCCAACGGCCGCTACGCGCAACAGGGGCTGATCACTGAACGGTTCCTGCCCCGCCTGCGCGAGGCCGATCCGGCGTCGCTGCTGAACGACGCCGGCGACAACCTCGACCCACACCGGATCTGGGCGACGATGTTCGCCAACGAGAAGCCAGGCGGGCACGGCGAGCGATCGGTGGCGATCGGCACCGTGGACATGGCCGTGTGGGATGCAGTGGCCAAGATCGAGGGCAAGCCGCTGTACCGCCTGCTCGCGGACCGCTACAACGACGGCCACGTCGACGAGAGGGTCTTCGTGTACGCGGCAGGCGGCTATTACTACCCTGGCAAGGACCTCACCGCCTTGCAGGACGAGATGCGGAAGTACCTGGACCTCGGGTACACGGTCGTGAAGATGAAGATCGGCGGGGCGCCGCTCGACGAGGATCGCGCGCGTGTCGAGGCCGTGCTGCAGGTGGTGGGCCGCGGAGATCGTCTCGCGGTGGACGCCAACGGCCGCTTCGATCTCGACACGGCAATCGCATACGCGAAGGCACTCGAGCCGTATGGTCTCTTCTGGTACGAGGAAGCCGGTGACCCACTCGACTACGCACTGCAGGCCGAGTTGGCGCAGCACTACCAGCTTGCGATGGCGACCGGTGAGAACCTGTTCTCGATGCAGGATGCGCGCAACCTGATCCGCCACGGCGGCCTGCGCAGCGATCGCGACTGGTTGCAGTTCGACTGCGCGCTCTCGTACGGCCTGGTCGAGTACCTGCGCACCCTGCGGATGCTGAAGGAGCATGGCTGGTCGGCGCGACGCTGCATCCCGCACGGCGGCCACCAGATGTCGCTGAACATCGCGGCCGGCCTCGGACTCGGGGGCAACGAGTCGTACCCCGACGTCTTCCAGCCGTTCGGCGGGTTTGCCGATCTCACGCCGGTCGTGGACGGGTACGTCACGCTGCCCGACGTGCCAGGCATCGGCATCGAGGCCAAGCCCCGGCTGCATGCGGTCATGCGCGGGATTCACGCGTGAGCCAACCGGTAGCCGCCGACCCTTCGCCTTCGACGCCTGGCACCCTGTGGACGTTGGGGGGACACGGCCGTCGAGACGTCGCCGCATCGCCATGGCGGCATCGCAGGCCGCTATACTCGCCCCAGTGGACTACGCCGCGTTCAGGTCCGTACTGCAGGCGCTCGAGTACGAACAGGTCCGCTACGTGGTGTTCGGCGGTGGCGCCATGAATCTGCTGGGGCTGGCGCGCTTCACGGAAGGCCTGGACATCTTCATCGCACCGACGGAAGAGAACGTGGCCCGCCTTCGGATAGCGCTGCATCAGGTCTTCGATGACCCAGCATCGACGAGATCACTGCGACGGACCTGCTCGGTGACTATCCCGCAGTGCAATACGTCCCACCTGAGGGCACCTTCCGCATCGACATCCTCACCCGACTCGGCGAGGCCTTCGCGTTCGAGGACCTCGAGCAGACGCGTGTGGACGTAGACGAAGCGCTCACCGTAACCGTCGCCAGCGCGCGTACGCTCTACCGAATGAAGCGCAACACCGTGAGACTCAAGGACCGTGCCGACGCCGCGCTCCTGCGCGAGCGGTTCGGACTGCACGAGGAAGACTGATGCCCATCCGCAAGTTCCGGTCCGTCGAGGCGATGAGCGCACCAACCTGGCGTGAGCCCGGTCAGCCAGAGTTGCGTCGCGTAATCGAGGCCCTGTGGACAAATGGGCTGCGCCTGCAAGGCCCCCGGTTCCCGCCCGGCGTGCATCGCTATCGCTCCATCGAGGACCTCGACGCGCAGGTCCAGCGCTGGCAGCAGGATCACGTCGATCGGCGGCAGCACGGAAGGCACGCAACCGATGCCCCTTGACCTGCTCGCGCCGCCGGCGACATCACCCCTTTCGTTGTATCGCTATCGTGACGGCCTCTATGCCGCGGACCTGCTGACGACGGCGCTCGTCGAGTTCGATCTCTTCACATGGCTCGATGCGCATCCATCAACGCTGGCCGGCGTGTGCGCCAGGTTCGGCTTCCACGCGCGTCCGGCCGACGTGATGCTGACGCTGTTTGTGGCGCGTGGGTACGTCGAGCGTGACGGCGAGGTGTTTCGCGTCTCCGCGGTCGGACGCGAGCACCTCACGGCCGGATCACCCTGGTACCTCGCGCCCTACTTCGGCGCGCTGAAGGAACGGCCGTTCGTGCAGGACTTCGCGCGGGTGCTCCGCACCGGTCAGCCGGCGAACTGGGGCGGCGCCAGGAGTGGCCAGGACTGGCACGTCGCGATGCAGGACGAGACGTTCGCACGGCGCTTCACGGCCGCCATGGACTGCCGCGGCCTCTACCTCGGCGAAGCGCTGGCCCGCGCGGTCGACCTGTCGAACCATCACCATGTGCTGGACATCGGCGGTGGGTCGGGCATCTATGCCTGCGCGCTCGCCGCGCGCCATCCGCACCTGCGAGGCACGGTGCTCGATCAGGCGCCGGTTGCGCCGATTGCGACCACGCTCATCGCCGACCGCGGGCTTGGCGACCGGATCGACGTCGTCGCAGCCGACTTCTTCAGCGAGGCGTTACCGGCTGGCCACGACGTGCACCTGTTCTCGAATGTCCTGCACGACTGGGACACGCCAGAAGTCGGCCGGTTGCTGTCGGCCTCTTTTGCGAGCCTTGCACCGGGCGGGCTCCTCCTGATCCACGACGCCTTCATCACCGCGGACAAGACCGGGCCGATCGCCGTCGCCGAGTACTCGGTCCTGCTGATGCACGCCTCTCAGGGACGCTGCTACGCGACTTCGGAGTACGAGGAGATGCTGCGCGCGACGGGGTTCGTGGATTACCGGTACCAGGACACCGTTGCCGACCGCGGTGTCATGACGGCTCGGAGGCCATAGGCCGGGTGCCGGGTGCCGGGTGCCGGGCTCCGGGCACCGGGTGCCGGGCTCCGGGCACCGAGCACCGAGCACCGAGCACCGGGCAGAGTACCGGCCCTACCGACGGTACCCAGTAACCACGATGTGGTCCAGCGTTCGGCGTTCGGCGTTCGGCGTTCGTCTACGCACCGCCCCGACGTAGCCGTCGACCTTCAGGTCGACGGAAGACGACGCGTTGGAGTGTGCGCGAAGCCAGCGCCGGCTGTCGCAGCCTGGCGTTCGAATGGCCTGGTGACCCATGTGCGGCGTCCCCGCTCCCGCACCCCGGCGTTCGCGTTCGGCGTTCGGCGTTCGGCGTTCGGCGTTCGGCGTTCATGCTGGTGTGTCAGTCGATCGTGACGTAGCGCCAGAGGCGCTCGGTCTCCTTCGGGCCGACGTACTTGCCGATTTCCTTGAGGAACTGCTCCTTCGTCTTCCAGGGGCGGTATTCCTTGAATTCGCGGACCATGCGCGGGCCCGCGTTGGGGATGGTCAGGATGTCCTCGTCGGTGGCGGTGTTCAGGCGCACCGGGATGAACGTGTACTGCGCGAGCTTGGCGGCGCCGTCCTGCCCCACGTACTTGCCGATTTCCTTCGAGAACTGAGCATAGGTCTTCCACGGTCGGTACTCGTCGAACTCGTGCACCATGCGCTTGCCGGCCCCCGGCACCAGCAGGATCTCCTCGGGCGCCGCGGTGTTCAGGTTGATGTGGACGAACGCCTTCTCGTAGAAGGCCATCGCCTGGGCCTGCGTGAGCTTCTGGCCGAGGAGGAACGCGTGCAGGTCGGTGATACTCGCAAAGGGGCGCTTCTCGATCAGTCCCGTGACGATCGCCGGCGTCATCCCCGGCATCGTGAGCAGCTCCTTTTCGGGCGCCGTGTTGGCGTCCATCACCCCCATCGACTTGCCGACCTGGGCGTTGACCGGACCGCCCAGTGTGACAACGAGGCAGAAGGCAGCGGTAGCAATCGACAGCAGTCTCATCGCAGGACTCCCTTGGTAGGCGCGGCAAGCGCCGGATGGCGCCAGGTGTACAGCAGGCCAAACAGGCCGACCTGGATCATGGCGGCCGGTGCGAGCGTCGGCGGCGCCTTCGCCCGTATGACCTTGATGAAGAGTGCCCAGCCCGTGAGCGCCGGATCGGTCTCCATCTGGAACTCGCGACTCCCGTCGTAGTGCATGGCCACGCCGAGCAGGCCCGTGCAGACGACCAGCAGCATCGTGATGCGGAACGCCGTGACTGCCAGCCTGCTGCCGGCACGCGCCGTCCACGCTGCCACCCCGAGCGCCACGGTGAGCAGGCCCAGTGGCACCCACTGCCAGACTTCCTCGTAGTGCTCGAGCAGCAGCAGGTCCATGAGCATCCCGAGCATCACAAGCACCACCAGTCCGAGCAGGAGCCTGCGCAACGCGGGCAGCAAGGCGAGGTCCGTGGCGTCGCTCACGGGTAGAGCATCTCACCTTCCGGGCGGAACTGGATACGAGCGGCAAGGCGCACGGAGGCTGCGGCGATCTACCCGTCGTCACCTAATTACCTTTTGTCCGGGCCACTCGCACGTTCGAAACCGCTCCAGTCAAAGGGCCGTGGTAGCAGCCGCACACCTCATGAGTCTCGTGCCCTCCCTGCAGGCGCATGAGCAGCACGAACGGATGCATCGCGCAAGCAGCAGGGCCGGGCTTGCTTTCCGTTGTCAGGCGGTGGCTTCGGGAGGGGCAGCCGCGGCGGGCGTGATCTCTGGTGGAGTCGCCGGCTGGATCGCCGTCGCGGCATGGCGCTCCAGGGCCTCGATCACGGCGTCCCCGTGCCCGGCGTCGAGCAGGTTGAAACGGTGTGCACGGCCGGCTTTGGTCGTGACGGTCACCACGCGCCCCGCGCTGTGCAGATCGGCGACCTCGGACCACGGGAGCCGCACCCGCGACCATGGTGACAGTCTGACGTCGAAACCGTGCTCGTCGACGACAAGTCGACGCAACCGCTGCAGGCGGCCGTGCATCAGGCCCACGGCGAGCAGCAGCAGCGCCACCAATCCGTAAGCGATGGGCAACCCCACCTTGCCCTTGTGCTGCAGGTGACCTGCCTCGACGCCCGTCACCGCCGCGGCGAAGATGTCGACCCAGCCCACTGCACCGTGGTGATGGACAACAGACGCGCGGGCCCGCCGGACCTCCACCACGAAGGCGACCAGCAGCAACAGGCCCGAGACGATGGCGACGACGTCGAGCCAGGAGGCGTGGTGCGCCTCACTGATGGAGGCGTATCCCGACGATGCGAGCAGAAGCCCGACGAGGACGTGCCGGGCTCCCTGGACGCGCTGCGCGCGAGCCACGCGCCGCGAGGTGAACACCACGGTCTCTGCTGCCACCGGTCGATCCTAAGCCAAAGAAAAGAGGCGCCCCCGTGAGGGAGGCGCCCAGCGTCAAGCGTCAAGCGTCAAGCGTCAAAGGGCTACGTGGTCTTCAGAATGTCGTCCCAGCCCTTGCGATAGACCGGACGCTTGACGTACGGAGCCGCCTCGGGCGCGTTCTTCGCCCGCATCTGCTGCCAGTCCCACTCGATCTTCTTGCCGGTGCGATAGGCGACGTTGCCAAGGTGGTTGGCCTCGGTCGTCCAGGCGCCGTACTGGAAGTTGGAGCCGGGCACCGGCCCGTTGCCCTTGGCGTAGTTGACCCACTCCACCCAGTGCCCCGGCGATCGCGGCAGGCTCTCGGCAGGTTCCTTGAAGTCGACGAACCGGTCCTCTGGCAGCAGCTTGCCGTTCCCCAGCAACATGCCCTTCTCGCCCATGAACACGCAGGACCGCTTGCCCCATGCCTCCGTCCACCCGGGCGGCCTGCTGTCGCCCTGGTGCCACACCAGTTTCAGTGCCGGCTGATTGCCGACGGCGGCGTACTCGTAGGTTGCCTGCAGCGTCGCCGGCGCGAGTTCCTTGTGCGGCTTCGGCACGTTCGGCGACTCGGCCTGCACCGTGAGCGGTGCAAGGTACCGCCCGGCCTTCGGGTCTTCGCGCCACAGGTCCAGCACCGTGTACGGCACGTCGTTGTCGTGGCTGCCGAGGTCGCTCATCGTGCCATTGCCGAAATCCCACCACCGGTACCAGCGCGGCCCGGGGAAATACGTGGCATGGAAGGGGCGCTCCGGGGCCGGCCCAAGCCACAAGTCGAAGTCGATGTGCGCGGGCGTCGGCATCACTTCGGTGAAGCGATCGACGATCTGGATGCCGTTGTAGAAGCCGTGCGGCTTGTCGAACTTCTCGGCCGACGCGGCGTCCTGCAGGCCCCAGGCGCGGTCGGCCCACACGTGCACCTCGTTCACCTTGCCGATGACACCCGTATCGAGAATCTCCTTGATCTTCCGGCGCATCGGCGAGGCATGGCCCTGGTTGCCCATCTGCGTCGAGAGCTTCGGGTACCGGCGTGACGTCTCGCGGACGAGCCGTGTCTCCCAGATGTTGTAGGCGAGCGGCTTCTCGCAATACACGTGCTTGCCGTGAATCAGCGCGAGATACGTCGCGAACACGTGCGTGTGCTCGGCGGTCGCCACCACCACGGCGTCATAGGGCTTGGGATCGTCGAACACCTTGCGCAGGTCGTTGAACTTCTTCGCCTGCGGGTACCGGACGCCCGCCGAATCCAGTGACTCCCGGTCGATGTCGCAGAGCGTGACAATGTTCTCGTCGGGATGCTTGTCGAGCGGCCCGCTGCCGTCACTCCGCTTTGGTGGCTCCGCAGGGTTGAGCGTGAGCTCGTTGAGGCTCGCGCGACCGCGCCCCCCCGCGCCGATGACCGCGATGTTGAGCTTGCTGTTGAGGTTCTGTCCCCGCAGGAAGGCGGGCGCTTGCGACAAGGCCACGCCGGTGGCGAGGGCACGGCCGACAAACTCCCGGCGCGTGACATGGCGCACGCCAGTCCAGATCGTCGTTTTCTTCACGAGTGAGCTCCTGACCGATCGGCTGACCGGGCAGGCTCCGTCGGAGGAAACGGCAATCGGGCGGTCATCCTTGAACCGATGGGCGCATTCTGATGCGGATCGGCCCCGGCAGCAACCCCGGCCGTCCCGTAACGCGGCCACCGGCCTCGACTGGGTCAGCCGCAATGCGGTGCACGTGGAACGTCGGGAACGGGTCCGGACGCGTAGCGCCTCGTCGAAAGCGGCGCAATGCGTGCTCGCGCCCCGTCCGACGAGGATCCGTGTGTCGGCTCAGCGCCAGCCGTTCGACGCGGCGTCGCGCAGCTGGGCCACCGTCAGCGGCGAGCCCGCGCGGGCGTTGGCCTGGCGGATGCGTTCGGCGGTAACTGCGTGATCCCGCAGCGTCACGAGATCGTCGACCGTCAGGGACTTGTACCCGGCCGCCTGCACCTGGCTCACGTAGTCCGGCGACACGCCGTGGTCCTTGAGCCGACGGAGTTGCTCGAGGGTCAGGTTCTTGTACCCGAGGTCGACGAGCTTGCGGACGTAGTCGGGCGTGACGCCGTGATCGCGCGTGTTGATCAACTCCTCGAGCGACAAGCCGCTGAAGCCGCTGTCGCGCATGCCCTGCACGAAGTCGGGCGTGATGCCATGATCGCGGGCATTGACCAGATCGGCGACGGAGCCGCTGATGCCGAGCGCCTTCATCTCCTTGACGTAGGTCGGAGTGATCCCATGGTCGCGCGCGTTGATCGCCTGGTCCAGCGTCAAGCTGCCAAAGCCGCCGTCGCGGAGGCCCTGCAGGTAGTCGGGCGTGACGCCGTGATCGCGGGCACGCTGCAGCTGCTCGATCGGCAACGAACTGTACCCGAACCAGGCGAGGGCCTTGGCGTAGTCCGGCGTGACGCCGTGGTCGCGGAGCTTGACCAGCGGCTCGAGCGTCCCCGTCGAATACCCGAGCGCGCCCATGCCGCGCAGGTACTCGACATGCACGCCGTGCTGACCGGCCTTCACGAGATCGGCAACCGAGGGCGTGGCGTACTTCTGGGTGCGGAGTTCGTCGACGAACGCGAGGCCGATGTCGTGGCGCGCCAGCTGCACCTGATCGTCTGGCGTCAGGCCGCTGATGCCACGCTTCGCGAGCTCGGCCCCGAACGTCGGCGACGGCGTGAAGCTGCACACGCCGGCGGCGACGCCGTCACGCGCCGTCCCCTCGAAGCCAAACGAGCCCGCGTCGCGACGCAACACGAAGCGGATCGGCCCGCCCGAGGCCAACTGGGCGGACGTGAGCCCCTCGAGCGCCGTGATCGGCACGCTGCGTCCGTTCTGCGACCGCCCATGGCGCATCGACAGTTGCATCAGGTCGCCAGTACCGCGGCCCACCTCCCAGGTGCACCCGGTCTCGCTCGTGCCGGCAGCCTGGGCCGCCGCTGTGGCCGGCGCCGCCGCCTGCGCGGACGCCATGGCGATGGGCGACGCGTGCTGACGCGTCACGGTCGCGGTGGCCGTCGACGATGCCGTCCACGTGCGCTGGACGGCGCGCTCCTGGGCCGTCACCACATGCGAAGGTGACGCCTCGCCGGACACGTCGCTCGACACGATCTCATCGCCGGTGCGCTCGTCAATCGTTCGCGGCACAGGGGCTGTGACGCTCGCGAGCGGCAGCAGTACCGCGAAGGCCCCGATCGTGGTTGCCACCCGCGCAGGCCGCGACGGCTCGCGCCGCGTACGGGTGTCGTCGAGAAGCGCCCTGAGCCGTCCTTCGAGCTGCGAACGGCGAGCCATCCGGACCGCCAGCGCCGGCGCACGGCCACCGCCGAACGTGTAAGCGATGTCGAGCAGGTGCCGTGCGTACTCGACCGGTGGCGCGCCCGCGGCAAGTACGAGGTCGTCACAGGCGAACTCGCGATCGAGGCGCAGGCGCGACACCAGCCACCAGGCCGCCGGATGCATCCAGTAGACGGCCCTCATCGCGCACGCCGCCCACTGGGCGAGACAGTCGAGGCGCGCCACGTGTGCCAGTTCGTGCACCAGCACGGCGCGGCGTCTCTCGTCGTCCCATGTGTCGGCCGTCGCCGGGAGCAGGATGGCGGGCCGCATGGTGCCGAACGTCATCGGCATGGTGCCGCGACGGCTGCGCAGCAGGCGCACCGTGCGGTGGACGCCGATCGCCCTCGCGCCATCGTCGAGCAACGCGAGCCATGCCGGGTCGGTGACGACAGTCGCCGCGCGTCCGAGCTGGTGAACCCGCCAGCGCTGCAGGCCCAGGTGCACCAGCATCAGGAAGGTGCCCGACACTTGCACGAGCAGCAGCACCACGCCCCACGGCACACGCGTGAGCGGGGTCTCCTCCACTCGCGCCGCGGCATGGTCCACGTCCGCCTTCGTCACGGTCCCGGCGGACATGGCCGACCACGACGTCGGTGTCGAGTCGTCGAGCGGCTCAGTGCCGGTGGTGGCGACGGTGGCGGTCGAGGGCACGGCCGGAGCCGGTGGTGCCCACGCCGGCAGCAACAGCGCCAGCACCGGCAACGCGAGCAACATCACCACCGCGAGCGCCATGACGAGGTGACGTCCGGACGCTGACAGCCAGCGTGCCGTGGCAAGGCGGACGGCCACGGCCAACCCGATGACGAGCGTGGCCTTCACGAGCAGGCCGGCGAGGGCCAGGACGAGCGGATCGGCAGTCGTGGCGGTCATCACTCTTCTCCCTCGGAACGGGCGCGGTCGAGCAGCGTGCGCAGCCGGCGGTACTCGTCGGCCGATAGCGGTGTCCTGGTCATGTCGAGGAGGGCCGCGGCGGCGGCGCCGGGCGAATCGTCGAAGAACGTCCGCACGAGGCGGCGCAGCGCGGACTTGCTGGCGTCCTCCTGCCGCACTGCCGGGAAATAGACGAAGCGCGGACCGTCGTACTCGCGGGCGAGCAGGCCGCGCTCGATCATGATCTCGAGCAGCTTGCGGACGCTGGATGGACCGGGCGCGTCGGGCAGGTCGGCGCGGACCTCCTCCACCGTCGCGCGGCGGCGGCGGTACAGGATGTCCATGATCTGGCTCTCGCGGCGGGTCAGGTCGATCGACGTGACGTTGGGCATGCGGGGCGGCTCTTCCGTGCCGTGGGCGAATTTTTTCGCGCATGGCGAAGATATTCGCGGCACCGCCCCGCCGTCAACTGGCACATCGTGAAAAGGGTGGGACGAACGAGGGACGAACCGCTGGCCGGCCGTGTCGGCGGATACTGGTCGCCGTTCATTACCTGCCGGGCTCAGCCCTCGCCAAGGCTACGGCGGGACAAGTCGGAGAGACGGCCCTACTGCTGACGATGGGCGCCGCAAGGTAGCGCCGCGCCGTCCCCAGCGCGGCGTTCCGTAACGAAAGCGTCGAGCACGCTCGACGCCTACACACGGGTGGCCCCTGATGCCTACGAAGGTCGCTGTCATGATCGTCGCCATCCTGCTCGGCTCGGCGGTTCGCGTCGCCGCGGAGGTCACGCTGCAGTCGCCGCAGGTGGAATACCGGCCGACGCCACTCGGCATCGACGTCGCGCAGCCGCGCTTCAGCTGGCAGATGACCGCGACTGCGGGAGAACGCGCGGTATCGCAGGTCGCCTATCGTCTCGAAGTCCGCGATCCCGCAGGCGCGACGGCGTGGGACAGCGGACGCGTTCAGGACGCTCGCTCACTCGGCATCACGTACGCAGGCGCAGCGCTGCGAGCGTCGACGCGATACACATGGACCGCCACCGCGTGGACCGGCGATGGCCGCAGCCTGCAGACGACGTCATGGTTCGAGACCGGGCTGATGGACCCCTCCCCCACATCTCCCGCGTGGGGCGGAGCCCAATGGATCGGCGGCGGTGACACCGACCTCGTGCTGTACGCGCCGTACCTGGCCATCTTCGAACTGTCCTACGCGGTCACGATCCCGGTCGGAAGCAGCCGGGCAGGCTTCGTGTACGGAGCCAACGACTCGCGGCTGATGGACGCCAACAAGAACATCTACCGCATCGCGAACCCGAAAGACGGCAGCTACATCCGTCTCGTGCTCGACGTCGCCGCCATCGACGCGGCCGCCGATGGGACCGCGAAACTGCACGTCGTTCGCGCCGGCTACAGTCCCAACGACTCCGCGTCCACGCCCTTCCACACATTCGTGATCCCCGCCGATGTCATCAACGCCGGCAACGCGCACGCCGAGCACGTCGTTTCGTTGCGCAGCGCGTTCGGGCTGATCACGGTGACCGTGGACGGCAAGGCCTCGCTCACGAACGCACGCCCGACGGCCCCACCGGCGGCGGGAGGCTTCGGGCCACGCGCGCCGGCCAACGCCGTCAACGTCAACCCGGTGGGCCAAGGCGGCGACTACCTCGCGTTCGGCCTGCTCGGCGACATCGGCTTTGCGATGGACGCCGGGCAGACGGCACGATTTCGTGACGTCACGGTGCGCCACATGCGCTCGCCTGGCAACGTCCTCTTCAAGGAGGACCTCGCGCGCACACCGTACGCGGGCATCTACTCCAGCGCCGCGAAGGCTGGCGGCACATTCAAGATCGACGCGGGCCAGTTCGTCGTCAGCGGCGGCACGAAGGGCACGTTCGTCGTGCGCGACCCGAGCCGCAACGCCGCGCCGATGCTGCGGACGACATTCACGGCAGGCAAGCAGGTGGCCGCGGCTCGCCTCCATGTCACGGCGCGGGGCATCTACGAGCTCTTCGTCAACGGCACGCGCGTCGGCGACGACCACTTCAATCCCGGGTTGACGCAATACAACGTCACCCACCTGTACCAGACCTACGACGTCACGCCCCTCGTGCGCCAGGGCCGCAATGCGATTGGCGCGATGCTCTCCGAGGGCTGGTGGAGCGGGCTCCTCAGCTTCGGCACGATCTGGAATCACTTCGGCGACCGCCAGTCGCTGCTGGCGAAGCTCGACGTGACGTATGCCGACGGTTCGTCGGAGACGATCGTCAGCAACGACCAATGGCGGTATTTCGGGGACGGGCCGGTCCGGTACGGCAGCCTCGACATGGGCGAGGTGTACGACGCGTCGCGGGAGCCACTCGTCGAAGGGTGGAGCACCGCGGCGTACGACGATCGGCGCTGGACACGCGCCGTGGTCGTTCCGCTGGAAGGCACGGCCTTCGTCGGCGACGACGTGAGCTTCGGGGGCCGGCCGGTCACACCGATTCGCTACGACAAGCTGTCACTCGTCGGCCAGATTGGCGACACGGCCGGCGTGTACCAGACACTCCCCGCCCGCAGCGTGAAGGAAGTGCGGCCCGGCGTCTTCGTCTATGACCTCGGCCAGAACATCGTCGGCGTGCCGCGCATCCGCCTGGCCCATGGCGTGGCCGGGCGCCGGATCACGTTGCGCTACGCCGAGATGCTGTATCCAGACCTGCCCGCGTCGGGCGGCAACGTCGGCATGATCATGACCGAGAACTACCGCGCCGCCATGAGCACCGACGTCTATACGAGCCGGGCTGGCGCGCAGGTGATCCAGCCGCGGTTCACGTCACACGGGTTCCAGTACATCGAAATCACAGGCATCGATCGCGGCCTGCCGCTCGACGCCGTGGAGGGCGTGGCCATCAGTTCGGTGCGCTCGCTGACGGCCGACTACCGCACGTCCAGTGCGAAGGTGAATCGACTGTGGTCCAACCTGGTGTGGTCCAACGTCGACAACTTCCTCTCGATTCCGACCGATTGCCCGCAACGCAACGAGCGCATGGGCTGGTCGGGGGACATCAACGTGTTCTCCCGCACCGCGACGTACGTCTCCAACGCCGACCAGTTCCTGACCCGCCACATGCACGCGATGCGCGACGTGCAGGCGCCGAACGGACGTTTCACCGACATCGCGCCGATTGGCGGCGGCTTCGGCGGTGTCCTCTGGGGCAGCGCCGGCATCGTCGTGCCGTGGGAGGTGTACCAGCAATACGGAGACACTACGCTTCTCGAACGGCACTACCCGGCGATGAAGGCGTACGCCGACTACCTCGAGTCGACCATCAATCCGGAGACGGGGTTGTCCTCGGACTCCGCCCTCGGGGACTGGCTCGGGCCGCAGAACAACATCCTCGGCGCGCCCTTCCTCGCCACGGCGTACCACGCCTACGACCTCCGCATCGTCGCGGAAGTCGCGGACCTGCTCAACAAGACCGACGACGCGAAGCGATATCGGGAGTTGTACGAGAAGCGTCGCGCGTTCTTCAACGCGACGTTCCTGGATGCCGAGCGGCGTACGCTCGCGACTGGCCGGGGCGGCTTCGGCGCGCCGGCGCCGGCCGGTCCGCCGCAGTTCCGCCTCGCCGACACGCAGACGTCCTACGCGGTCGGTCTCGGCATGGGGCTCTTCGACGACGATGCGTTGCCGGTGTTGCGGCGTCGGCTTGCCGAGGCGGTGACGCGCGAGAATGTGGACGACGAGAAGCAGCGCAGGCCACCCCATGCGCTCATGACCGGCTTCATCGGCACCGCATGGATCAGCGCCGCCCTCTCCAACGCCGGCCACAGTGACCTGGCGTACGGGTTGCTCCTCAACGCGTCGTATCCGTCATGGCTCTACGCGGTGGACCAGGGCGCCACGACGATCTGGGAGCGGCTCAACGGTTACACCGTGGAGAACGGGTTCGGCGGCAACAACAGCATGAACTCGTTCAACCACTACTCGTTTGGTGCGGTCGGCCAATGGATGATCGCGCACTCGCTGGGCATCCAGCGTGAGACGCCAGGATTCAAGACGTTCCTCCTCAAGCCGGAACCCGATCCGACGGGCGCGGTGACGTCGGCCGAAGGCCACTACGACTCGATGTACGGACGCATCGAGAGCGGATGGCGCGTCAACGGCGCGACGGTGACCTATCGCATCGTCGTCCCCGCCAACACGACGGCCACGCTGTACCTGCCGACCTCGGTCGCGGCCAGCGTCACCGAAGGCGGCAAGGCGGCTGCCGGCGCGACAGGCGTCACGGTTCGGACCGCGACACCGGCACATGCCGTCTACGCCCTGGCCTCGGGCACCTACGAGTTCACGGCCGCGCGGTAATTCGCGTCGAGAATGCTCGACGCCTACATCCACACCGTTGTGTAGCCGTCGACCTTGGTCGACGGTCGACGACGACGTGGATCGCGGATCGGGACCTTGCCGACGGGTACCATGGCTGATCCTGCGTTCGGCGTTCTGCGTTCAGCGTTCGTCAGCGCACAACCGTCGGCCTCCGCACACTCGTAGCCGTCGACCTTCCGCCTTCGCCAAGGGCTACGGCGGACAAGTCAGGTCGGCGGGCAGCTATGCGTCGCGATCGCCTGGATGCGTCGAGCAAGCTCGACGCCTACGCATGGCCGATCCGTCGTCGTTCCGCGTTCGGCCTCCAACGGTGGTGTAGCTGTCGACCTTGATCGAAGGTCGACAGGACGCGGACCGGGGATCGCGGATCGCGGATCGAGAGCCGGGATTCGGGAGTCGGGATTCGGGACTCGGGATTCGGGATGCGCGGGCCGCTGCGTTCGCGGGCTGCGTTCGGCGTTCGACGTTCGGCGTTCGGCGTTCGTCAGAACCCCTCAAGGGAACTTCCCGCCGCTCCCGGTGTCGAACAGGACAGTCACCACGTTCACGGAGGCGCGATGCTCGAGGCGCTGCACTTGTGGAAGTTCTACGGCGGGACGGCTGCCGTCCGCGATGTCAGTTTCGTCGTCGGCGCGGGCGAGATCGTCGGCTACCTCGGCGCAAACGGCTCGGGTAAGAGCACCACGGCTCGCATGGTCACTGGCTTGCTCACGCCGTCGCGCGGGGTGGTCACATTCAAGGGTCGTGACATCGCCGAGGATCTCGTCGCATACCGGCAACGACTCGGTTACGTACCTGAGGAACCGGCCCTCTACGGCTACTTGTCTGGCCGCGAGTATCTCGAGTTCGTGGCGCAGTTGCGGGCCCTGCCTGACTCGGTCGTCACCGAAAAGGTGCCCGCCCTGCTCCGCCTGTTCGGCATTGCAGATGCGGCCGAACTGGACATCAGCGGCTACTCCAAGGGCATGAAGCAGAAGGTGCTGCTCATCGCCGCGCTGCTGCACGATCCCGACGTCCTCGTGCTCGACGAGCCCGAATCGGGTCTCGACGTGACGGCGGCCCGGGTCATGCGACACCTGGTGACCGCCCTGGCACGCCAGGGCAAGGCCATTCTCTACAGCTCGCACGTCCTCGACAGCGTGGAGCGGCTCTGCACCCGCGTCATCGTCCTGCAGCAAGGGGCGTGCGTGGCGACAGGCACCTCGGAGGAACTGCGCACGCTGATGTCACAGCCAACGCTGGAAGACGTGTTCGCGCAGCTGGTCCTGCGACAGGATCCGGAGAGCACCGCGCGCGACATCGCCGACCTCGTGACGAGGCATCCCTGACATGCAGGCGCAGACGCGGCTTCTGGTCCGGCACTTCGTCCGCGGCTACATATCCACCGACCTTGCCGGCGGCGAGCGCCAGGCGGCACTGTCGGCGGCGCTGCTCTTCTCACCGGGACTGTTCATCACCGTCGTACTCGCATCCAAGTACGTGATGACGCCATTTCCCGTGCCTGGTCTCAGTGCCCTGGCAGGATTCGCCGATCGGCTCCTGATCTTCGGCGGTTCCATGGTCATCATGGCGTTGGTGGCGGTCGTCCAGTGGGATCGCTTGTCGGTCGACGCGCGCGATGCCAGCATCCTCGGCGTCCTGCCGCTGCGGCACGGCCAAATCGTGCAGGCCAAGTGGATGGCGACGGCGCTGTTTGCCGGCGCGGCCGCGTTACTGCTCAATGGCATCCCGAGCCTGATTTACCCGATCGTGTCGGTCGGCCGGCTCGACGCCAACTGGCTCCTCGTCCTGCAGCTCACGATGCTGCAGTTGACGATCGGCGTGCTCTCGGGCCTCCTCGGTTTCCTCGTCGTGTTGACCGTGCGTGAAGGCCTGCTTGCACTGCTCGGCGCCAGGACGTTCGCGCGAATCTCGGCGGCCGCACAAGCCTCGTTCGTCGTCGTTGGCCTGCTGGCGTTCTTCCTGCAGCCCACCTTTGCGTTGCGTGCCCTGCGCGATGGACATCCGTCGGCCCGGTGGTGGCCGGCTGTCGTCCTGGCGGGCACCTTCGAGGAACTGGGCGGACATCGCGTCGCGGCCCTGCCTGCCGCACCGCTGCCCAGACGCCTCAGGGCGCGCGCGGCGACAGTACTCGATCAGTATCGGATGGCTCTGGGGCATGCGAAGGGATCAGCGCGTCGCACTGCGGTTGCCGTGCCCGGCCTCTGTCTCTTCCTGGCGTCGGTGCTGTTCTGGAACAATCGGCGGCGCCTCGAGGCGCCGGTCCTTGGAGCCCGCGGGACCAGGGGCACGCGGGCGTTTGCATGGCACCTGTGGCGCAGCGTGGCACCGCGCCCGGAGACTCGTGCCGGCGCAACTTTCGCGTGGCGGACGCTGCTGCGGAGCCAGCGGCATCGCCTCCTGCTTGCCGTGGGCCTGGCAGGAGGCCTGGCCGCTGGAGCTGTCGGCTTCCTCCAGGAACCTCGGCGAGGTGCCTCCCTCGCTGATGCGAACCTCGTCGTGTTGTCGATCCAGGCGCTCGTCGTTGTCAGCGTGGCGGCCGGCGGACGAGCGGCGTTGCGCCGCGAAGCCGACAACAACGCAACCTGGCTGTTCGCCGTCGCCTGGAACGGCATCCGCGCACCGTATGAATCAGGCGTGGCGCTCGCAACCTGGTTCATCGTCGGCCTTCCGGTCCTGTTGATGTCGCCACTCTGGTGGAGCCTCCTGGGTGCCGACGCCGCTGTCACACACGCCATCGTCGGACTCGCACTTGCGCTTGGGCTCGCCGAGTTGATCGTCCTCACGCTCGGCACATTGGCACTCGTCGACGATGCGATCCCGAGCGAGTCGGCGCGGGCCCTGCCCGTGCTTGGGGTACCGGCGGTGGTGTTGGGATCGACCATTCTCGCGAGCGCGGAACGCTGGAGTGCGCTGACGACGATCGGCGTGCTGCTGACCCTCGCTGCGACATTCCGCGTCGCTCGACTCTGGCGCCGCACGGACGGCCAGCCCGTGATGCCGGCCGCCGGCGAGCCCTCGGTGGCGCTCAGCTTGAACGAATGACGCATCACTAACGCTTAACGCTTGACGCCTAACGCTTACGGATTACGGTCGGCCTGAGACTTGAGACTTGAGACCTGAGACGTACCTGATATGACAGAGCTGCCGCTTGTGGTGGCGCCGGCGCTGGCTCACGCTCGATGAAGGCGGTGTGTCACCGCCAGCCGCCGATGCGTATCCTCACCTGCACTTGTCCGCGCCGTTGCGTCGCCTGCTGTTGCAGGCAGGACTTCGTGTGCGGATGAGACGCTGGCGCCAGTAGGTACGGCACGACCAACGAGGCCATCATCCGGACCGGATGGTGGCCTTATGTGGCGGGCGTGCACGCCGGCGTTCCCGCAGGGGTCGAGGTGCACGCGAAGGCCGAGCATCTCAATCCGAGCGGATCGGTGAAGGATCGGGCTGCCCTCGCGATGGTGGTCAAGGGTCTGCGATCGGGCGCGCTCGCTCCGGGCCGAACGATTCTCGATGCCACGAGCGGCAACACCGGGATTGCCGACGCGATGATCGGCGCGCCCCCTCCGTCGCCGATGAGGAGGTCGTCGTGGGCACGCTGGAGGCGCAGGACATGGCGCGCCAGCTGGCCCGCCAGGAAGGCCTCCTCGTGGGGGTGAGTGCTGGAGCCAACGTCGTCGCCGCTGTACAGTTGGCGCGGACGTTGCTCCCTGGCTCGATCGTGGTGACGATCCTGTGCGATGCCGGCAGCCGGTATCTGAGTGACGATTTCTGGACTGGAGAGCCGGAGTGATTGCCCTGACCGACGCGCACCGCGACGCGATCAATCGGCACGCCGTGGCCGACCACCCCGAGGAATGCTGCGGCCTGCTGCTCGGGACCTTCGGTGACGAGGGCCGGAAGGTCGTGCGCGACGTGCTCCCGATCTCGAACGCACGGGAGGGCGAGGCGCGGCACAACCGGTTCCTGATCGGCCCCATGGAGATGTTGCGCGGCGAACGGGAGGCGCGGGCGCGCGGGCTCGACGTCGTCGGCATCTACCACTCCCACCCGGACTGCCCGGCGGTGCCATCGCAGTTCGATCTCGACCACGCGTGGCCCGCATATTCGTACATCATCGTGACGGCAACGGCCGCAGGCGCCGGCCAGATGCTCTCGTGGGAGCTCCGCGACGACCGGTCCGGCTTCGACGCCGAAGTAGTCGACGCCCTCGACTGAGGCGACCGGCACCCGCACCTCTGCTCTCTGCACAGGAGAAAGACTCGTGACCGCAAAAGGCAGTCCACAGCACACGCTCGGCGAAGCCGCCGCGTTCCAACTGGCCAACGTCACAAAAACGGCGCCGCAGTACGGTGCCATCACGCCGCGCTGGCTCGTCCGGCTGCTCGACTGGAAGCCCGTGGAAGCGGGCACGCTGAGGCTGAACCGCGTCGTGGACGACAAGTCCGTCGAAGTGGTGTGTGAACCGAAGCCGGAGTCCTCCATTCCCGCGGCCTTCGTGGACTACGAGGAGAAGCCTCGCGAGTACACGCTCAATTCGATCTCGAGCGTCCTGCAGGTCGCGACCAAGGTGTCTGACCTGTACAGCAACCCCTTCGATCAGGTCGCCGAGCAGCTCAGGCTGACAATCGAGACGGTCAAGGAGCGTCAGGAGGGCGAACTCATCAACAACAGCGGCTACGGGCTGCTGCATAACGTCCCCGCCTCCCAGCGCATCAAGACGCGCAAGGGCGCGCCCACACCCGACGACCTCGACGAACTCCTGAGCAAGGTCTGGAAGGAACCCTCGTTCTTCCTCGCGCATCCCCGGGCCATCGCCGCCTTCGGCCGCGAGTGCACGCGTCGCGGTGTCCCGCCGCCGACCATCACCCTCTTCGGTACCCCGCTGCTCACGTGGCGCGGCGTGCCCCTGGTCCCCACCAACAAGCTGCTGGTGGATGGCCAGAGCAATCCCACGGAGCCAGGGGGCTCGACCAGCATCCTCCTGCTGCGCGTCGGTGAGAAGAAGCAGGGCGTGATCGGCCTGTACCAGCCGGGGCTGCCTGGCGAGCAGACGCCGGGACTCTCGGTGCGCTTCATGGGCCTCGATCAGCGCGCCATTGCGTCATACCTCGTCGCGTTGTACTGCTCGGCCGCCGTGTTGGTGGATGACGCGATCGCGGCGCTCGAGGGCGTCGAGGTGGGCACGTACCACGACTACAAGTGAGTGGCGCCATGAGCACTCCCATCCACCCGGAAGCAGTTCGAGGCGCCGACGCAGGCGCCATCCCCCGCAGTGTCCTCGATCACGCGGGCGCAGCCGCGGCTGCGGCGGCTGGCGTGCCCGACCCTGCCCTGCTCGCACGGCTCGCCGGCGAGTTCTTCGGGACACTCGGTCGGCAGAGTGGCGGCGCGCTGACGGACACGGGAGCCGGGTTGCCCCCTCACGAGGGACACGCCCTGCCGGTCGCGCCCGTCGCCCTCGACGCATATCAGGCGCCGGCCCAGGCCATTCACCTGACGCCGGCTATTCACGCCGCACCGCTTGTGGCAGCACACCCACCGTTGGCGGGACTACCGGCTGCGCCAGCGGCGCCGGGCATCGGCGATATCGTCAGCGTGACGCCGTTGGTGTCGGGCCTTGGCTTCCTTGCGGACCTCCGGTCGATCGAAACGCTGGCGTCGGCGTCGCCCGCGTCGCCCGCACTCCCCTTCGGCGTGGCGGTTCCACCGGTGGCGCACGTCGCACCCGACGCGTCGGCATCGACGCTCCCGTTCGGGATCTCCCGCACCGACATCGGCGCACCGCTACTGCAAGGCGTCCCGGCGCAAGCTCGGACGACTGGCCCGACGCAGTCGGAGATCTTGACGACGGCACCGCGGCACCTTGCTGTCCCCGGCGTCTCGCCGACACTCGCACCGGTCGGCTCGCAGTTCGATCGCGCGACGCCGAGTATCCCCGGCGCAGGCACGGCGTCGAGTGGTCTGGACGTGCAGGCGGTGCGCCGTGACTTCCCGATCCTCCAGGAACTGGTGAACGGGCGCCCGCTCGTCTGGCTCGACAACGCGGCAACGACACAGAAGCCGCAGGCCGTGATCGATCGGCTGGCGCATTTCTACGCACACGAGAACTCGAACGTGCACCGCGCCGCGCACACACTGGCCGCACGAGCGACCGATGCGTACGAAGGCGCGCGCGAGAAGGTTCGCGCGTTCCTGAATGCGTCATCGGCCAAGGAGATCGTCTTCGTACGCGGCACCACCGAGGGCATCAACCTCATCGCGCGCAGCTGGGGGAAACAGCACATCCATGCTGGCGACGAGATTGTCCTCACCCACCTCGAGCACCACGCCAACATCGTGCCGTGGCAGATGCTCTGTGCGGAGGTGGGCGCCACGCTGAAGGTCGCCCCCGTGGACGAGACGGGCCAGATCATCCTGGCCGAGTACGAGCAGCTGTTCACGCCGCGAACCCGACTGGCGGCGTTCTCGCACGTGTCGAACGCCCTGGGCACCGTCACGCCCGTTCACGAGATGACGGCCATCGCGCATCGGCACGGGGCCGCGGTCGTCGTGGACGGCGCGCAGTCGGTGTCGCACATCCCGATCGACGTTCAGGCGATCGACTGTGACTTCTTCGTGTTCAGCGGGCACAAGATCTTCGGCCCGACCGGGATCGGGGTCGTGTACGGCAAGTCCGCGTTCCTCGAGCAGTCGCCGCCCTACCAGGGCGGGGGCAACATGATCGTGGACGTGACGTTCGAGCGGACGATCTACCACGCGCCGCCGCTCCGCTTCGAGGCGGGCACCGGCAACATCGCCGACGCCGTCGGCCTCGGCGCCGCGCTCGACTATGTGACTCGGCTCGGGATGGCCAACATCGCACGACGGGAACATGAGCTCCTGGTGTATGGCACCCAGGTGCTCACTCGTATTCCCGGACTCACGCTCGTGGGCACGGCCAGGGAGAAGACCAGCGTGCTGTCGTTCGTCCTCGACGGCCATGAGACCGAAGACGTGGGCGCCGGCCTCGCCCGCCAGGGCATTGCGGTGCGGGCCGGACATCATTGCGCGCAGCCCATCCTCCGGCGCTTCGGCCACGAGAGGACCGTGCGTCCCTCCCTGGCCTTCTACAACACGTGCGAGGAACTCGACCAGTTGGGAGCCGCCATCCGCAACATTCAGAGTGGTCGCGTGGTCGGCCCCGTGTGACCTCACCCGCGAATCAGCGGCTGTCGGCCAACGGTCGTCCGTCGCCATCGAGACGAATGACCTCGCCGAACTTCAGGTCGCGAATGCCGGCCTCGACGCTGGCAAGATCGCCCACGACCAGCCGGATGATCTCGTTGGGCCGGATGTACTGACGCGATGCGGCAGCGAGTGCCGCTTCGTCGAGTGCCCGCACAGGCGTCGCGTACTGCGCAAAGTAGTCGTCCGCGTAACCGAGATTGACCAATTGCACGGCCGCGGCGGTCAGCAAAGTGTCGAATGGGCAGACGCGTAATACGTTTCCGGTATTGAAACGCAGCCCGCTCCTCCGCCATCATCGCGCCACACACGTACCGCTGCCGGGGCCACCCCGGAAGAATCCGGAGTCGGCCTCGCTGCGCCCATCACGCCCCCCGTATCTCGCCGCCCTGCTCGTCGGGCTCGGCGGCCTCTTTGCCGGTGTCACCGGTCCCCTGCTCTCCACGTTCGTCCCGATTCTCGTACGGGACGCCCTGGGCGACAGGCGCTCCCTCATCGGAGCGGTGATGGCCATCGACAACGTGCTGCTCCTGCTGCTGGTGCCGCTGGCCGGCCTCCTGTCCGATCGTGCCCGCGCGGGCGGTGGTCGGCGCGTGCCGATTGTGGTGGCGGGGGTCGTGATGGCTGCCATCGGCATGGCGGTGTTCCCCGCCTCCGCGGCGCTCGGCATCGGTGGACTGATCGCGGCCATGGTGCTGCTCTACACGGGCATCAACCTGCAGCGATCGCCCCTGCACGCCCTGGTGGCCGACCTCCTGCCCTCTCGCTACCGTTCGCTGGGGACTGCGTCGGTGACGTTCCAGATGTGCGTCGGCGCCATCGTGTTCCTGATGCTCGGGCGCGCGCTCGGCATGCGTATCGCCTTTCTCGTCGCGGCGGGGACGGTCCTTGTCATCGCGGCAACGTTTGCGTGGGTGCTGCGTGAGGAGACCTCGCCGGCGGCGCGGCCCGATGAGGCCGGATGGCAATCACTCATCGCCACGCTCGGCGCGGCCATCCGAGGGACCCTGCCTGGCCTGCGCGCAGTGTTCTTCGCCACGCTGTTGCTGCAGTTGACTTTCCAGACGTTCTCGACGTGGTTCGCGCTGCACGCCACCGAGCGGTTCGCGGTCCGTCCGGAGGACGTCGCCCTCGGCTTCATCGCCTGGGCGATTGGCGGCGTCATCGGCGCTCTCCCGGCCGGCGCGCTCGGGGTCCGCTTCGGCCGGCGCACGGCGATGCTGCTCGGGTTCGGCCTGATGTGTGCGTGCCTGCTTGCGCTCGATCGCGTCGCGACGCTGGCTCAGGCCGTGCCACTGCTGGCGCTGGCGTCGGCCAGTTGGACCTTGCCGACCGTCAATGCCTTCCCGCTGTTCATGGAGCCCATCCCGCACCAGCACCGTGGCATGCTCGCGGCCGTGTTCCTGCTGTGCATGGCGCTCGGCGGGGCCATCGGCGATCCGCTGAACGGCAGCCTCTTCGACCTCGCCGGCGGGTACCGGCCGTTGTTCGTGCTGATGGCCGTCTACACGGCATTCGCCTTCCTGGCCGTGCTGCTCGTGCCCCGCGGCGCGGGCGAGGCCAACACTGGCCCCGAAGAAAACTTCGCCCCCCGGCCCGGGTGAACGCACGCTCGCCTGCGGGCGCTACGATTGCGAAGGGACGCTGTGGCCCCCGGTCGACGCCTGAAGCGCGGCAGCGCATGGCCCGAGCGGCCTGATGTCGAGCCCCGCTCCAGAGGAACCGTCGCAATGCGCAGGCGCAGTGGAACTGCCTCGCGGGTTGAAGGTTCGATTCCTTCCCGGCTCACCACCACAAATCCTTTCTGTTCAATAACTTAGACGCGAACTCGACTGGCTCGAAGGCCGTCGTCTCCACAATATCTCCACGCGTAAGCGTCCCGTAGCGGGTGCGTGTGCCCGCAGACGCACGGTTTGCCTCGCGTTCCAGGCATGCCTGCGCGGCTGGAAGGAACGTTACCTTGCCGGTCTTGGCTCGCGAAAGCCTCGCTCTATGGCCCGCAACCCACCGGAACGACCGGGAAGGGGCGCGCCGCACCCGCCAGCCGGGCTCAAGAGGCGCTTTACGAAACCCACCGATAGGTTTAAGCTGCCCGGGTGACGTGGGCCGAGGTGATCCGCAAGCTGAAGGCTGCCGGGTTCGTCCAGGTCCGGTCCGGCAAAGGCAGCCACCTGCTGCTGAAGCACCCCGCCACCGGCAAAGAGGTGTGGGTGGCCGTGCACACGAAGAAGGACGCCGGTCGACTCGGCGCGCGCATCCTGCGCGAGGCAGGTGTTCAATGACCATGCTCTATCCCATCGTGCTCGAGACTGAAGACGACGGCGCCGTGAGCGCGTACGTACCGGGACTGCCTGTGTATGCGGCAGCCGATACGAATGCCAAAGCGGAGCGCGCCATTCGTGGGTTGCTCGAGGCGTACCTTCAGGAACATCCGTCCAGCAGGCCAGAGGCACGTGTGCGTGTGGCTCGCTGCTCGGACGCCGGCACTGGAAGCGTGGAGATCGTCGGGGTGGCCGCCCTGGTCGGTGCCAAACGCACGGCCGCGAAGGCGCGGGCCTCGCGAGCGAATGGCCGTCTCGGCGGGCGGCCACCGAAGGTCGTCGGCACGAGCCCGGCTCGCAAGAAGGCCTGAGTTTGCACAAGGGTGTGTCGCCACCCATGCTGCGCAGGCCGCCGCGGTGCTCGCGCTCACCGTTCTCACGACCTGGCGGTCGGCGCAACGAGCCGGACGGACCGATTCGCTCGGAGTCTTAGGAGCGGACCAGCGTTTCACGCTGATGCGCGAGCGGCGGGACGTTCATCTCGTCGGCCGTACAACCGATCCCGCACGCCCTGACGGAGCACCCGGGTACGCGTACCCGGGTGCATCCACGGTCAGCGAATGGAGTGCCGCAGCAGCAGGCCCAGTTCGGACCGCCTTCGACATTCGGACCGCAGACGGTCCCCTTGTAAATGATATCGGCGGTCCGCGGGACAGTGCCAGTGTGGGACACTCCGTCGAATGTCATCGTCCCGGTCGCCTCGGCGTACTTGCCAAACCCCCCGACGATTGTCAGGTCTATGTGCGAAGTGAAGTCACCCGGCTCGCCGGGCACCGGCGTGCGGGGGGCGGAAACGCCCGTGGCGATCAACACGTCGCCCGCGGTCGTCAGAAAGACGTCGTATGACGTCACGTTGGGCGGTGGGCTGGTGATGAACACGGTGCTCGCACCATTGAGCACACCACACCAGCCGGCAGTGGGCCCATTCCGTGTTGCGGTCGGGCGTGGTCAAGTCTTCAAGGGTTGCCGGCACCGGGCGAGGAGATCGTCCCCTCGAAGGAACCGGTGGCCACGAAGGTCGCAGTGTCGACCACGCGCTCGGTAGTGAAGCTCCCACTGGCGCTGGCGAACCGCCCCGTCCCCCCGGTAATGGTCGCCGTCTCCACACCGGTCTGCGGAACGCCAGGGGGCGTTAGGGGGGACTTTCCAGTAACGGTAGCGGTGAGCGTGTCGCCGTTGGCCGCGGTGAACTCGTAGGTCCCGGTCAAGGTCCTGTCCGTCGTGTTCAGGACGATCCGGTTTTCTACCGTGAACCGCCCGAGGTGCGTAGCGTTGCCCGTGCCTTCGAACGAGATAGACAAAAACCCCGGCGGAAGCGGCGTCCTGGCCGTCACGGCTCCTTCCCACCTCCCCTTGAACGGTACTTCGTGGCCCTCGGCGAGAAGACCCGCGCCGGTTGCGTTCGCGTCCGACGACGCGATGGACGGGCTGGCGGGCGAGAGAGACGTCGGGCCGGTTGGCGCGACGGGTTGACTACAGCCGACGGTCAGCGCGACGAAGGCGACGGCAACAGCAGTGAGTGAGGCACGCATTGGTAGCTCCTTTTCGGTAGACGTGAAAGCGGGCCGTGGCAGGGAATGTCATGGATGGCACCCTCCTCCGAAGCCCTGGCACTGCGAGTGGCGGGGAATTCGCTCTCCTGCTCCATAAAGGCGTAAGATCCGCCCGGAAGGGATCAGCCGCTGATCAGCCGCGCTTGGGCGCATGGAAAAGCCGTTACGACTCGAGGCGTCTTCGCCGGACACCGACGTCAGTGCACTGCTCCGCGCCTGGAGTGACGGTGATCAGTACGCGCTTCAGGCGCTCACGCCCATCGTCTACGGGGAACTGCACCGCTTGGCCCGCGACTACATGCGTCGCGAGCATTCAGGGCACAGCCTGCAAGCCACCGCCCTGGTGAACGAAGCCTATATGCGCCTGGCGGACTACACGCGCATGCAGTGGCAGGATCGGGCTCACTTCTTTGCGGTGTCGGCGCAGGCGATGCGTCGCATCCTCGTCGACCACGCGCGGCGTCACAACGTCAAGCGCGGCCGCGGCGTCCAGCACGTGTCGCTCGAGGACGTGGCGGTCGTCGCCCCCGGCGAGGATGTCGAAGTGGATCTCGTGGCACTCGACAAGGCGCTGATCGAGTTGACGCGCATCGATCCGCGAAAGGCCCAAATCGTCGAGATGCGCTTCTTTGGCGGGCTGACCGTGGAAGAAATCGGCGGGGTGCTGAAGGTGTCGCCGGGCACGGTCAAACGCGATTGGCGTGCCGCCAAAGCATGGCTGTATCAGGAACTGACCCGCTGACCGACGTCATGGACGTAGAACGCTGGCAAGACGTTGAGCGCCTCTTCCAATCGGCGCTGGATCTTCCGCCTGACGAGCATGACGCGTTCTTGAAGCGGCGCTGCGCCGGCGACATCGCCCTGGAGCAGGACGTCCGCGCATTGCTGCGGTCAGCGCGGGAGGCGGGCGGGTTTCTGTCGGGGCCGGCGATTGGCGTCGCGGCCATGGCTGCAGCCCGCCAGCAGCCGGATCAACTAGCGGCCAGCGACGGCGGCCCCGTCGGGCAGACGTTCTCCCACTACCGCATCGTCGAGAAGCTGGGTGGCGGCGGCATGGGCGTCGTCTACAAAGCCGAGGACGGGCGGCTGCATCGGTTTGTCGCGCTGAAGTTCCTGTCGCCAGACCTGGCGGGGGATCCCGACGCGCTGGCACGATTCCGCCTCGAGGCGCGCGCGGCATCGGCGCTGAACCACGCCAACATCTGCACGGTCTACGATGTCGGCGAGCAGGATGGCCGCGCGTTTCTCGTCATGGAGTTTCTCGACGGGACGACGCTGAAGCATCAGATCGGAGGGCGCCCGTTCGAGATCGATCGCCTGCTGGCGTTGGCGATCGAGATCGCCGACGCGCTCGAAGCAGCGCACACGGCCGGCATCGTCCACCGCGACATCAAGCCGGCAAATCTCTTCGTCACCGCGCGCGGACACGCGAAGATTCTCGATTTCGGGCTGGCCAAGGTCCGAGCAGCTGGCGGCGGTGATGACGCCCCGCCGACCGTGACGGCGGGCGACGGCCTGACGAGTCCGGGGAGCCCGCTTGGAACGATCGCGTACATGTCGCCCGAGCAAGTGCGAGCGCAGGACCTTGACGCGCGCACCGACCTGTTCTCGTTCGGCATCGTGTTGTACGAAATGGCCTCTGGCGCGCCACCGTTTCACGGCGACAGCGTCGGGCTGATCTTCGACGGCATCCTGAATCGCGCGCCAGCGCCGGTGGAACGACTGAATCCCGGGCTGCCGCGGGAATTGGAGCGCATCGTCAGCAGATGCCTGGAAAAGGATCGGGAGCTTCGCTATCAGCACGCCAGCGAGATCCGCGCGGACCTCCAGCGCCTGCAGCGCGATCGTCAATCGGCCCGCTTCGAGCCCGACAGAACGATGGAAGAGCGGCCTGTGCTCGCGCGGTATCGCGTACGGTGGTTGTCGATCGGCGCCGCTGTCCTCGTTGCAGCGGCAGTCGCGGGTGCGATCCACAGCCGACGCCCCCCGACGCTGACGGACAAGGACACGATTGTCCTTGCGGACTTTATCAATAGGACGGGCGACCCGATGTTCGACGAGACGCTCCGACAAGGACTGGCGGTGCAGCTTCAGCAGTCGCCGTTCCTGAGCCTCATCTCTGACGAACGCATCCGGAGAACGCTGCCATTGATGAACCAGCCGGCGGATGCACGACTGACCCCCGACGTTGCGCGGGTCGTGTGCGTGCGGACTGGCGGTGCGGCGGTTCTGCAGGGATCGATTGCGGCGCTTGGCAGTCAGTACGTCCTCGGGCTGCGCGCCACCAACTGCGCGACCGGGGACATCCTCGCCGACGAGCAGACGCAGGCGTCGCGGAAAGAAGATGTGCTGAGCGCGCTCACCCAGATGGCGACTCGGTTCCGAACGCAAGCTGGCGAATCGCTCGCCAGCGTCGAGAAATACTCGACGCCGCTCGAAGGGACGACGGGGTCGATCGAAGCGCTGCAGGCCTACAGCGCCGGAATGAGAGCAGTCTTTTCAGGGTCGGCACGTGCTCTGCCGCTTTTTCAACGTGCGGTCGCGATCGACCCCGACTTTGCGCTGGCGCATGCGAATGTCGGGCACCGCTACAGCGATGTGGGGGAATCGGCGCTCGGGCGACAGAGCTTGCTCAAGGCCTACCAGCTGCGCAATCGGGCCAGCGACGCGGAGCGCTTCTTCATCGAAACACTGTACGACCGCGACTTCACGGGGAACCTGGAACGGGAGCGACGAACGTTGGAAACGTGGGCCGAGAGCTACCCGCGCGATGCGTCGCCACACACGTTGATGGCGGGTCTCGCCCTGATGAGCACCGGCCAACATGAGTTGGCGATCGCCGAGACCGAGAAGGCCATCGCCCTGGATCCCGACTCGAACCCGGCGTATGGCAACAGGGCATTCAATCAGCTCCTGCTGAATCGACTTGATGACTCCTTGCTCACGGTCCGACTCGCGGCGGTGCGCAAGCTGGAATCCGCCAGTTTGCTGCAGACCCAGTATTTCGCTGCCTTCTTGACGGGTAACGAGAACGAACTCAGACGGACGGCGACAGCGGCCCGGAAGAGTCCCGCCACGGAAGACAGCATCTCTAATATAGAGGCGCTCGCCCTGGCTCGCTCGGGTCAGTTGCAGGACGCGAGACGGATGGCCGCGGGCGCAGTCCGGATCGCGCAGAAGTCCGGTCGACGCGAACGGGCCGGCCTGTTCGAAGCGGCCACCGCCGTGTGGGAAGCGTTTCATGGGAATGCGGCGGCCGCGAGGCAGAGCGCCACCAGGGCGCTCGAGCTCGGACAGGGCGGTCGTGAAGTGGACTATGCCGCGGCGTTCGCACTCGCCCTCGCCGGTGATCTGCCGCAATCGCGAGCCCTCGCCGAGGATCTCGCGCGCGAGTTCCCAGAGGATACGTCGGTGCAGTTCATGTATCTACCGACATTGCGGGCCCTGTTCTCATTGAACGCGCCCACTCCTGATGCGGCCGCGGCGATTCACGCGCTGCAGACCGCCTCGCGCTACGATCTCGCGCTCGGGCGTGTCGGCTTCGTCGGACGTTTCGGCGCCCTGTACCCCATCTATGTTCGCGGACTGGCGTACCTCTCCGCACGTCAACCCGCCGAAGCCGCCGCCGAGTTTCAGCGGATTCTCGATCATCGCAGCATGGTGCTCGTCGATCCCGTGGACGCGATGGCGCGCCTGCAGCTGGCACGAGCGCTCGCGCTCGCGGGCGACACGATGAAGGCGAAGGGTGTCTACAGCGATCTCTTGACGCTCTGGAAGAACGCCGACGCGGATATTCCGGTTCCCAAGGCGGCACGGGCGGAATACGCACGCCTCCCGTAAGCGACCCATTCCTGTGCGGGAGGCTGGCCGGGTCGCTCCAATGCATGACCGCACCCGCCTCCCGAGCGCTGTCAGCGTCCCTAGCTAGTAACGGTCCTGTCACGTTCGTCTCCACGAACCCGGGACGATTCGAGACCACGTGTGTCGACATCTGTCCACTCTCCGATGCAGGGGCTCCCTTAGGCTCCAGAGCCCCGCGAGGATGCGGCGGTACTCGCACCTGAGTCGGGCGTCACGTGACAATCGGGCTGCTCGAACACCGTCGTCACCGACTATCGGTCCGTTCACTCCGGCGGCCTTCGAGTCAGGCGGCCTCACGCGCCGGGTAGTAAACCCGTCCACCGAACCTTCTGATCACACTCAGGGATCGGATTGGGCGTCGAGGGGGGCACACCCGCCGGTGGTAACCTGAGGGAACCAACATGACCACGCTTGCCGATCGCATCGCCGTCGATCCCGCCCAGTGCGGCGGGCGTCCCTGCGTGCGGGGACTTCGCAGCCGCGTCACGGACGTGCTCGACTTGCTGGCGTCAGGCTTGACGCCTGCGGCGGTGGTCGAGGAGCTTCCCGATCTGGAGGTCGAGGACGTGTCGGCCTGCCTCCGATTCGCGAGCCGTCGTCTGGCGCACCCAATCGTCGCTGCGTGATGTGACGATCTTCGCGAAACACGCCACGCCGCAGACGTCGCTGGGTGAGGTCGCGGAAGAAGCGCTCGACCATGTTGAGCCACGAGCTGCTGGTCGGCGTGAAGTACACGTGGAAGCGCGGATGCCGCGCGAGCCAGCGACGGACCTTGGCGTGCTTGTGCGTCGAGGCGTTATCGACGATGAGGTCCAGATCCTTGTCGGGAGGAGTGACGTGGTCGATCACGCGCAGGAACTTCAACCACTCCTGGTGCCGGTGTCGGTCGTCGCACATGCTGATCACCGACCGTCGAGCGTGTTGAGCGCGGCGAACAACGTGGCCGTGCCGTGCCGCTTGTAGTCGTGTGTCATCGTGCCACAGCGCCCACGCTTCAACGGCAGCCCCGGCTGCGTGCGATCGAGCGCCTGGATCTGACTCTTCTCATCCACGCACAGGACGAGCGCGTGCTCGGGCGGATCGAGATACAGCCCCACGATCGCCTCGACCTTCTCGGCAAACGCCGGATCGCGACTGATCTTGAACGTGCGCGTAAGATGCGGCTTCAGGCCGTGCCGGTGCCAGATGCGGCGAATGCTGCGTTCGCTGAGCCCCGTGGCGGCCGCCATCGTGCGGGTACTCCAGTGTGTGGCCTGCGGCGGCGGCTCTTGGGTCGTCTTCCGCACCACCGCGCGCTCTTGCGCGGCGGTGATCGTCCGCGGCCGACCGCTGCGCGGCGCGTCCTGATCGAGCGCCGACAGCCCCTCGCCCAAGAAGCGGGCGCGCCAGCGCGCGACCCGCTCCGGCGTCATCTGCAGATGCGCGGCAATGTCCTGATTCAGCCAGCCATCGGCGGCCAGCAGGAGAATGCGCGCACGTTCGACACTACGCGCCGGTGCTCGTCGGGCCCGCACACGCGCTTCGAGCACGCGGCGATCGTTAGGGCTCAACACAATGGGCGGGGCTACACGCATCGCAGTTCCATCAGGATGAACTACGACGGGCAGTGTATACTCGTTACCACTTCGGCCGCACTACACTAGCGACAACTGTCCCCGGTCCTGACTTACGGCTACGGCCATCGACGTGAACGCCTTCGTACAGGAGCCGATCGGAAAAAGCGTGTCCGGTGTCGCTGGGGTACGGCGCTCGAGATTGCGTTCGTCAAAGGCCTTCAAGTAGATGTTTTGGTCGTCCTTAACGATGGCGAATGCGAGACCGGGGATGTGTGGCCTCAGCCGCTGCTCTTGGAGGATCGCGTCGACTTTCGCACGCCTGACGGCTAATGGCGTCCCTTGACGCTGGCCAGACGCGGTGCGGTCGAGCGGCGCTCGGTGAACACAGCCGATTGCCGCAGCGGCCAGAATGATCAGAGTGAATCTCGGCCGCCATGACTGCCGCCGATTGCGCAGCCGGGACTGAGTCACTCTGTGGTTGCAAAGATTACGCTGCTCTCGTCAGTGTCGCGCCGCTTGCTACTGCGCAAACGGGTCTGAAGGTGTAGTGCGGCAGCCGGGTGGTGTGGACGACACCTCGCTGCGGCCACGGCACGCGCGTCACCGTGGGAGCGGCGTCGCGGGTGCGTGCGCGTTCGTGACCTCCCCGACGATCCGGATCGTCTCGCCGGTGTCCTCGACCTCGAAGAACCGCGCCCGCTCCACGAGGCGGTTCGGCTGGTGAATCGTCATCACCAGCCGGCCGTCGAACGCCGTGAACAGCATCGGGTGCCCGCCGTCGTCCAGCCATAGCGGCGCCTGCTGCTGCACCCACGGTCCCGTGATCCTCCCGCTCGTCGAGACAGCGACGCCGGTTGCGTACTTCGTCGGACCATAGCTCGACCAGAGCATGAACAGCCTCCCGGTTCTCGTCCGGTGCAGCCACGGGCCGTCGGTGATGAACGCGTGGTACCGCTTCCCCTCGAACAGCTCGCCGAGATCGGCGCGGCAGCGGACCCAGTCCGCTTCGGATGCGTGAAAGAGCGTCACGGGCTTGCTGACGGGCGCTGACAGGTCGTCGTTCATCCGCACCAGGTCCACGCTGCCGTCGGTGATCTGGATCCACTCGTGGCAGAACACCATGTACGGCACGCCGTCCTCCACCCAGAGCGTGCCGTCGAGCGCCATCCAGTCGGGCGGCGTCTGCGAGCCTTTCCCCAGCGGCACAAATGGACCCTCGGGCCGATCGGCCACCAGGATCTCCGTGCCCCGCTTCAGGTTCCGCGGACGTCCCGGCGGGGTCGGCAGGGTCTCGGTCGACGTGAGCGTCACGAAAAGGTAGTAGCGGCCCTTGTAGCGATGCACCTCCGGCGCCCACACGGTTTCGCGACCCCAGTGACCGGGAGGGAACTCGGCAACGGTGACCGGCGCCGACCAGCGCTCGAGATCGGCGCTCCTGTAGACGACCACGGACTTTCGCGGCTCGCTGGCGTCCATGCCATGCGTCGTCGAGCTGTAGAGGTAGTAGGTCTTCGTCTCCGGATCGGCAAGCACGAACGGATCGCGGACACGGATCTCGCTTCGGTGCAGCGTCGTGTCGGACGGGGGTGGCTGCGTCCAGGCGGCGACAACGAGGAGCAGGGGCAGCCACGTCGGCAGCATTGCCGCCATCCTACCCGACTACGGGCTGCGCAGGGCTGCCAGGCGAACCGGGCCGGCCTGGCGCCCTGTGTTACGCGGGATCCGTGCGGTACTGGCGCTCCCGGTACTCGAACCAGTCGAAGTCCGCCGGAAGCGCCGTGCCCGCCATATCGTGGCACGCCATCCCGACGAACGCGCCGGTGAAGTTCGGCAACCCCGGCGAGGTCGCCTCGTCGGAGAGGATGCTGGCGTCGAACATCTGCGGGAGCCAGGTCCACTCGACGCCCGCCACGCGATACGCGAAGTGGAGGCGCTCGAAATCCACCTCCACCCGCAGTTCGATCGGCCCGGGCGGAATCGCGATGGGGACCGTAAACGCGTCGGCGGCCGGCGAGTCCGGCAGCGCGGACATCACGCGCAGGCACCGACCGAGCGCGTCGTCGTGTGACACGTAGAGGTAGTGGAACTTCGTGCCGCCGTAGTAGCAGATGAGGCCCGCCATCTGCTGGAAGTGCGCCGGCTCGCAATCCATCACCGTGGACGCGCTGAAGCAGTGTGCCTGCTGTCGCCGCGCGACCAGCGCCTGCCGGAACAGGCTGCCCGGCGTTTCGCGGCCGTACAGCCGCAGGTGTCCCTGGCGCGCGGTGAGGCTGAACAGTTCCTCGGGCCACGGCGAGCGCAGCCACTGGAAGTCGATCGGCAGATCCGGGCCGTCGAAGTCCTCGCGCACCGGCGCAGCGGGGAACGGGTGCGCGGGGAGACCAGGCGCCGCTACGGACAGCGCCGGCAGCCCATCGCCGTCCGCGCTGCGCAGCCAGCCGTCGGTGCCCCACGTCATCGGCTGGATCGCGGTCTCGCGGCCGAGCGTGCAGCGGCCCCGGTTCGGGATGGGCCGGCCGCACAGGTACACGATGAAGGTCCGGCCGTCTGGCGTCTCCACGAGGTCGGCGTGGCCAGCGCGCTGCAGCCCGGCGTCTGGCCGGTGACGCGCGGTCAGGATGTAGGTGTCGGGGTGCAGCTCGTACGGCCCCGTCAGCGCGCGCGACCGGGCCATGGTCACCGCGTGCCCCCAGCCGGTGCCGCCCTCGGCGGTCAGCAGGTAGTAGTAGCCGTCTCGCTTGTAGAGGTGTGGCGCCTCGGTGAACCCGATGGGCGTCCCCTCGAAGATCAGGCGGCGCTCGCCCAGGAGACGGCGCTCCGCGGGTGAGTACTCCTGCGAGACGATGCCGGCAAACCGATTCTTTCCGGGCCGGTGATCCCAAAGCATGTTGACCACGTACTTCCGCCCGTCGTCGTTGTGGAACAGCGACGGGTCGAAGCCGCTGCTGTTCAGATGCACCGGATCGCTCCACTCGCCGTCGATCCGCGGGCTGGTCACCAGATAGTTGTGGAAGTCGCGGAGCGAGGCGCCCGACGCACCGCCGACCGTCGTGCGACCGTAGCGCTTGACGTCGGTGTACACGAGATGGAACAGGCCGTCGGCATGCGTCAGGCACGGCGCCCAGACGCCGCAGGAGTCCGGATCGCCGAGCATGTTCAACTGGCTCGCGCGCTCGAGCGGCCGCGTCAGGAGTCGCCAGTGCACCAGATCGCGCGAGTGGTGGATCTGCACACCGGGATACCACTCGAACGTGGAGGTCGCGACGTAGTAATCCTCGCCGACGCGCACGATCGACGGGTCGGGGTTGAAACCCGTCAGGATTGGGTTGCGGATGATGGCGTCGTTCTGTCCCATATGGTTGTGCGGGCGGGAGTCAGCCTCGCGCGTGACGGCCTTCAGGGCCGTGCGAGGGCGGCAGGACCGGACTGAAGTTCCGCCGCCGCGGGATCCTTCACCAGGATCCACAGCAGCGCGGCGCCGGCGAGATCGAGCACGGCCAGGCCGATGAAGAATGGCGTGTAGCCGACGGTGGCGACCAGGCCGCCGATGAGCAGCGAGAAGATCAATAGTCCCGCGTTGCCGAACGTCCCGGCCATGCCGGCGACAGTCGCGACTTCGCTGCGCTTGAACAGGTCGGACGACATCGTGATGACCGTCACCGACAACGTCTGGTGCGCGAAGCCGCCCAGGCTTAACAGCGCGATGGCCGTATACGGGCTTGCGACGACGCCGACAAACCCCATGCCCATCATCAGGCAGGCGCCGAGGGTGAAGGCCCAGCGGCGCGCGTTGATGAGCGTGATGCCGCGCTTCTGGAGCCACATCACGAGGACGCCGCCGAAGAGACACCCCAGGTCCGCGGCCAGGAACGGCATCCACGCGAATAGCGCAATCTGCTTCAGGTCGAAGTGCCGCACCGTGCTCAGGTAGAGCGGCACCCAGAACGTCAGCGTGCCCCACGTCGGGTCCGCCAGGAAGCGCGGCAGGGCGATGCCCCAGAAATTGCGCTGGCGCGCGATGTGTGCGATTGACGGACGCCGGCCGTCGTCGCGCAGGTGCGCCTCCTGGCCCGCAGCGATGTAGGCGCGCTCCTCGGCGGACAGCGACGGATGGGTGTCGGGCGCCTTGTACAGCCACACCCAGAGGACGACCCAGATCAGGCCCAGCACGCCGGTGATGACAAACGCGGTCTGCCAGTTGTAGGTCAGGATCGCCCACACCACCAGCGGCGGCGCGAGCATCGATCCGACCGAGGCGCCGATGTTGTAGACGCCGCCGGCGAGGCCGCGCTCCCTGGCCGGGAACCACTCCGCGGTGGCCTTCATGCCGGCGGGGTTCGCCGATCCTTCCGCAAAGCCCAGCAAGCCGCGCAGCACGGCGAACATCTGCCAGTTGTGCGCCAGACCATGCGCCATGCTGATGAGCGACCACGCCGTGGCGAAGATCGCCAGGCCGCGCTTGAGGCCGAGCACGTCCAGGACGTAGCCGCAGACCGGCTGGAACATGATGGCGACCTGGAAGGTGCCCACGATCCAGGAGTACTCGCGGGTGGAGATCCGCAGGTCCTCGAGCAGCGTCGGGGCCGCGACGGCGAGCGTGCTGCGGGTCAGGTAGTTGATGATGGCCCCCAGCATCACCAGGCCGATCATCCACCACCGCAATCCTCGGACGTTGGCTCGGGCCATGTCGCGCGCGCTCACTGATCAGGACCGTCACGTCGCGAGCGGCCCGGGGCCCAATGCCCGGGCTCGGCGACGAACTCGTTTCGGCGGCGACCTTACCATGGAACTGGGCAGTACGGCGTGACGCTCGACGAAACGGGCGGCGGTTCGGTTACGCGTCGCGGCCCACGCCGAGCGCGTCGGCGACGCGATTGATGTAATTGAACCATGACGCGATCAACGTGATCTGCAGGATGCCGCGATCGTCGAAGCCGACGGCGCGCAGTCGCTCGTGAAACGCCGGCGAGATGCGCGTGGCGTCCTTGGTGATCTGCTCGACGTACTCGAGCATCACGCGATCCTGCTCCGGAAGTGCGACGGCCCGGAAGTCGGCCTTCAGCGCGTCGACGAAGTCCTCGTCCAGCGTGACCCTACGCAGAAACTCTGCGTGCGACTCCAGTCAATACTGGCACCGGTTGGTGGCCGACACGACCGTCGTGATCATCTCGTGCTGGCGACGGGTCAGCGGCAGATCCGGCGACATCAGGGCCCCGAACGCCGCGAACGAGTGCAGCATCGCGTCGGGAATCAGCGAGTGCGACGCGACGATGCCCTCGGTCTGGGCATGGTGCGGGTGGGTCGGCTGCGCGTATTCGATCGGGTAGAGCTTCTGCTGCGCCGCACGTGCCTGCTGCAGGTTCTCGTCCTCGTCGAAGGGAATCACTTTGATCCAGGTCATGGCGATCAGCTCTCCAGCAGCGGTGTGAGACGCCGCGCGTGAATCATACGGTAGACAGGAACAGCCGCGGCGACGACCACGACACCGAGCAGCGCCTGCATCGGATTGCTCGCGCCGATCAGGAGCAGCAGCACCACGACGAGCGCAAGGAACACCACGGCGGACCAGGGATGCATCGGCACCTGGAAGTCCGACTCACGACGCCGCAGCACGAGCACGGACGCCACCGTTGCGGCGATGAACACGACGGTGATGAAGACGAAGAAGGCGACGATCGTGTCGAAGGTGCCGATCGCCACGAGCACCGAGGCCAGCACCGCCTGTGTCGCGATGGCCCGGGCCGGCGTGCCGAAACGCGGATGCAGGGCGGCTGCCGCAGCCGGGAAGACGCCATCCTGCGCCATGGCCACGTACAACCGCGGCGCGATCATCTGCATCGCGCCCAGGCTGCCGAGCACGCACACGATCACGATCGCCGCCACGGCCGTCCCGCCGCCGGGACCGACAATCGCCTCGCCTACCTGGGCGATGAAGGCCTGTCCCTCGGCGACTTGCCCGATCGGGACGACCGCGATGAACGACAGCGTCGCCGCCGTATAGGCCAGCGTCACGATGGCCAGTCCGGCCCACAGCGCACGCGGCAACGTCCGGGATGGGTCCCGAACCTCGCCGGCGATCTTGGTGACCTCCCACCAGCCGCCGAACGAGAAGAACGCGGCGACGAAGGCACCAGCCACGGCACCAAGCAGGGGCGGCGCATGCGGATGCCGTGACACGAAGGGCACGAAATGGCTCCACGCCGCCGCCGGACTCACGATCGCCCCGAGGGTCAGGATCACGACCAGCACGATCTTGAGGACGGCGATCGTCGTCAGCAGGCGCACGCCGACCCTGACGCCCGCGATGTGCACGGCAGCGAAGGCGGCGATGGCGCCGATGGCCACGGCCCGCATGGCCACGTTGCCGAGAGGGACGATGTAGGTCGCGTAACTGGCGAAGCCGGTCGCCAGGGCGGCCGTGATTCCCGGGTCCATCACCAGCAGGCACTTCCAGCCGTAGAGGAAGGCCACGCGCGGCCCGTACGCTTCCCGCAGGTAGACGTAGCCGCCGCCGGCGTGCGGGAAGCGCGCCGCCAACGCCCCGTAGCAGAGCGCACCGCAGATGGCCATCGTCCCCATGACCGCCCAGACGAGCAGCACTCCCAGTGGAGAGGCAATCGTCCGGATGATCGTGCCGGGCGTCAGGAAGATGCCGACGGCTATCACTTGCCCGACGACCAGCGCCACCGCCGAAGGCAACTGCAGCGGCCGCGAGGACCGTGCCGTCGCCATCTCAGAACGTGGCCCGTACGGCGAACTGGAACGCGCGCGGGCCTCCGGAACCGAACACGCCGCCTGCAGTGCTCACTGCCTCGCCGAAGCTCGACGATTGCATGAACCCCGGATCGGCAGGGTCGGCACTGTCACGCACGAGCACGTTGGCGTACCCGGAGTAATTCTTCACGCTCACGCCGAGGATGTTGGTCACGTTGAAGAGATTGAAGACCTCGACGATCGGCTCGATGCGCACGTGCCCCGCGAAGGTGAACGGCCGTGAGATGCGCAGGTCGAACGACGAGAAGCCGTCACCGAACCGGACGTCGTCCCGGACGTACGGCAGTGGCTGCCCGTTGATCCCGCCCGAGGCGTTGAGATCGACGAGCGCGCGATTCAGGTCGGCGCCGGTTTCGAAGATCCGGCCGCCGGCGTTGCGCTGAAACGCTGGCACGCGGGTCAGCCCGTCGGGCATCAGGATGTCCATCGGCACGCCGGACGCGAAGGTCATGATCGGCGCCACCCGCAGGCCGGCCGGGGCGTCCATCCAGGCCGCGAGCGTGAAGCGATGCCGCTGGTCGTTGGGCGTCGGCCCGTACTCGAGGCGCAGGTTGTCCGGATCGATGGGCCCGCTGCCGAACGGAATCTGGTCGTCGTTGGCGTAGTTGAACGCCTTGGCGAACGTATAGGCCGCGCGGAACCCGAAGCTGGTGCTGCGCCGCTCCGCGCTGACCAGCAACGCGTCGTAGTGGGTGTTGACGCTCGACTCGAGGTTGACCACCTGATCGGGGCCGCCGACCACGGGGTTGTACACCGCACCGATCGGGCGGCCGATGATGAAATGCGTGCCGAGGTCGTGCACCCCGTCCACGCGCAACACGGTGTTCCACGGCAGCTCGCGCTGGAACCCGAGGTTGAACTGCTGCACGCTCGGGTTCTGCATCGTGTTGTCAATGATGTTGATGCCCGAGGCGCCAGCGCCCGGGAGGATGAAGCCGGTGAACGGGTTGGCCGTCGACGGAGCGAACGGCGGAAACTGGCCAGTCATCGAGTCGAGATAGAACACGTTGCCGGCGCGCACCTCGATCGGGAGGGCCCGGCCGTCCAGGCCGCGTTCGAGCGACTGGATCTGCAGCGTGATGCGGTCATAGTAGATGCCGTAACCGCCGTGGACGCTCGTGCGGCCATCGCCGGGGGCCCAGTTGAAGCCGATCCTCGGGCCCCAGTTGTCCAGGTCGCGACCGCGGGTGCCCTGCAGGAACGGCTGGACGATCGGGTTGATCTCGTCGACGCGACTCACGTTCTTCACGTCGGTGTCCATCTCGTAGCGCAGGCCCACGTTCAGCGTCAGGTCGGGCCGCAGGCGCCAGTCGTCCTGTACGAAGAAGGAGACGTAGTCGTTGTCGGCGTCCGGGATCACCAGCGCCTGATCGGGCTTGCCACTGCGGAGCGTCACCGCGAACAGCAGGTCGCCATCGTCGACGCGGCCATCACCATTGCTGTCGTAGCTCGGGAAGTCCTCGATGAACTCGAGGCGGCCGTCCTGGAAGACGCCGAGGTCGAAGGCGGCGTTCACGCGCTGCCACTCACCGCCGAGGCGCAGGCTGTGAGCCCCGCGAGACAGTGTGAGCGTATCGGCCAGCTGGAAGCGCTTCTGCGTAGTGCCCTGCGGCACGCGGAAGGACGACCCGTCGAGCATGCTCGGGAAGGTGTGCTGCGGGCCCGGCGCGATCGGCACGATGGCGTTGTCGAACGTGCTGAACGAGGCCGTGGCGGCGTTGATGAGCGTCGGGCTCACCACCCGCGTCCATGTACCGACCACCGACTGGTAGCTGTTGCGGCTGCGCTGGCGATACGACGCCGACCCGATCGCGCGATCGAGACTGCTGGCGCCCGTGTCCTCGGCCCTCTCGCCGGCGTATCGCAAGCTCAGCGCGTCGGCACTGTTGCGACGCCAGTCCACGCGCCCCGAACCAAGCGTGTCGTCGAGCGGCGCGGCGGCAAAGGACCTGCGGATGGCGCGGGCTGCCACGTCACGTTCGCCCACCAGCACGGCGCCGTCCTGGTTCCGGTACTCGGCGGCCGCGAACCAGAACGCCTTGCCTGACACCAGCGGGCCGCCGACGGCGCCAGCCAGTTGCTGGCGATCGAAGGGGAATGAGTCGCCGCTCGATCGATCGTAGGTCGCCGGCAGCCCCTGCCACGCGCTGTCGCGCGCGAAGAACGAGAACGACCCGCGCAGCTGGTCGGTGCCCGATCGGGTCACCACGTTGATGACCGACGAGGCCGACCGTCCCGATTCGGCCGTGAACCGCTGCGTCGCGATCTGGAACTCCTGCACCGACTCCTGGGTGACGTTCTGCAGCGGTCCACCAACGACATCGTCGTTGTTGTCGGCGCCGTCGATGGTGATGTTGCCGCCGCGACCGAGCTGGCCTGCCGAGGAGATGACGACCGAGTTCGACTTGGTGGGGTCGAAGTTGGGTGCCGGCGTATTGCCCGGGACCAGGAGCGCCAGTTCGAGGAAGTTGCGGCCATTGAGCGGCAGGACCTCGATGGCCGTGGAGGGAATGACGGCGTCGACCACCGAACGCGAGGTATCCACGGCGGCGGTTGCCGCAGAGACCACGAGCGTCTCACGCACGGCCGCCACGGCCAGATCGACGTCCACGACCAGCGTCTGCCCGACTTCGAGCAACAGCCCGCGGCGGGTCGCGGTGGCAAAGCCCTGTGCCGCGATGGTGAGGTCGAGCGTCGCCGGTGGCAGGTTTGCCAGCAGGAAACTGCCGTCGCCCGACGTCGGCACGGCGCGGGTGAATCCGGTGTCCGCACTCGTCACGGTGACGGTCGCGGCAGCGACCGGCGCCGCCTGCGCATCCCGGACGCGGCCTCGCAACGTCGCCGTCGCCTGTCCATGCGCTGACGTCGTCGTCAGCAGGCCAATCATCACTATCGACAGGACACACAGATATCGCATTCGTTCCGCCTCGGCGGCCGCCTGGCCACTCACACAACCGTGAAGCGCGTAGCATGGCGCTCGGGCGAGCATTGGCGCAGCCCGCAAACCGACTAGGACCTGTTCCGCAATTGCCTTAGCGCCCCATCTTGTTTGTGGTCGTGTGCGGAAGGCCCTCCCTCAAGTCCGCCCCGCTGCGGCCGAGTTAAAATCGGTGCGCATGGCTTTACCGGCAGCGACTCGACGATGACCCCTCTGGACGTACCCGCCCTCACTCCTCCGGTCGACATGGAGCACCGGTTCTTCGAGCTGTCGCTCGACCTCCTGTGCTACGCCGACTTCTCGGGCTATTTCCGTCGCCTCAACCCCGCGTGGGAGGCGACCCTCGGCTTCACCCGCGCCGAGCTGATGGCGCGCCCGTCCATCGAGTTCGTCCACCCGGAGGATCGCGAGCGGACCATCCGACAAAACCGGGAGGTCAAGTCCGGTGGTCAGGCGCGCTCGTTCGAGAACCGGTACCGGTGCAAGGACGGCTCGTGGCGCTGGCTGTTGTGGAATGCCACGCCCGATCTCGATCGCCGCGTGATCTATTCGGTCGCGCGTGACGTCACGGCCCGCAAGGCCGCCGAAGCCGAGCGGGAGCGCCTCGTGATCGAGCTGCAGGCCGCACTCGCCGAGGTCAGGACGCTGCGGGACTACCTGCCCATCTGCTCGTACTGTCGCAAGATTCGCAACGACGAGAACTACTGGCAGAACGTCGAGAGCTACATCACGTCGCAGACGGGGACGCAGTTCAGTCACGGCATCTGCCCGAGCTGCTACACGACCGTGATGGATGAACACCTGGCGAGTCGCGCACCGGACCGTCAGGCCACGGGCGACGACGCCGCGTCACGAGACACTGCCTGAGACGCGGCCGGGGCATCAGGGCGTAGACGAGATTCCGAAGGTCGGCGCCTGCGTGCCTGCAATGAGCGGCACCGGACAAGGGCGGCCGCGCCACCGCCGATGCCAAGGGCCACGGACATTGCGCTGACGCAACGTCTGGGCAACTCCTTCCCGGCACCATTGGTCCCATGTCCGATCCACTGGCGGGTTCTGCCTGGAGTGCGTCGTCAACGGTGCAGGGGTTCAGTCAATCGCCTCCCAACGACACCTTGCTGTCGTTTGCGGCCGCGGAACTGGCCAGGTGCCGGCCCGGCCGCGCCATCGACATCGGCTGCGGGGCGGCGCGCAACGCCGTCCACCTGGCCAGGCAGGGCTGGCGCGTGCTCGGTACCGACTTGTCACAGCCGATGCTCGACGCCGCCCGAGCTCGGGCCGACGGCGAGCGTCATGCCGATCGCATGCGGTTCGTCCTGGCGCCCATGCAGGCGTTGCCTGCGCCCGACGGCACATTCGATCTCCTGGTTGCACACGGCATCTGGAACCTTGCCCGTTCGACCGCGGAGTTTCGTTCGGCCGTCGCCGAGGCCGCGCGTGTCTCCGCGCCTGGCGCCGCGCTGTTCGTGTTCACCTTCTCGCGACAGACGCTGCCGCCTGCCGCCACACCAGTGCCCGGCGAGACCTTCGTTTTCACGCAGTTCTCGGGCCAGCCTCAATGCTTCATCACCAGGGAGCAACTGCTGGAGGAACTGGGGCACGTCGGGTTCGTCCTCGATGAAGCCATCCCGCTCAGCGAGCACAACCTCCCCGCCGCCGGCACCATCCACGCCGCGCGGGTCCCGGTGATCTTCGAGGCGGCCTTCCGCTACACGGGGCATGATGGTTGGCCGCACACCTCTGCCTCGCGCTCCTCATCGTGAGCGTGGCAGTATGCCGCGTGCTTGCAGGGCCTCGCTCACCGCGCTTCGGGTCCGCGATGACGCGAGAGATACCTGATGATCGTCTCGCGCTGGTCCGGCGTGCCCGGCATTCCTCGCCCCACCATGTTCGCGACGGTTTCACGCCATCCGTCCTCGGGCTGACGGAAGCGCGTGACGACGGTCGGCTGGTGACAACCGCCACACAGTTGCTGCACGAGCGCGCGGGCGGGCTCGTCGGGCAGGCCGACACGGTCGAACTCCGCACGAATGGCTTCTGCAGTGTTGATGCCCGACGGATCCTCTGGCGGGGCGACGGGATCGAGCGACGGCATGGGCCCCTTGCCATCGACAGCGAACGTGTAGAGCCGTCCGGGCGCCTGCGTGCCGCTGCGTCCCGTGGCAACGGTGACGTACTGCACGCCGTCGATCGTGTAGGTGATCGGATTGGCGAAGCCGGGCGCAAGCATCACCGACCACATCTTGCGGCCGGTGTCGGCCGTGTAGGCGGTGAAACTGCCGTCGTTCGATCCATGGAACAGCAGGTTGCCCGCGGTCGCGAGCGTGCCGCCGGTGATGCCGGGGCGATCGAAGGTCAGCCGCCATTTCTCCTTCTGCGCGATCGGATCCCACGCGACGAGGAAAGCGCCCTGCTGCTGGCCGCCGCCGGCGCCAACGATCTGCGGCGGACGACGCACGGGGGGCGCGGGCGTGGCCGGTGCTGGCGCAGGCGCGAGAGCCGGCGTCCCGCCCGGATGTGTCGCGGCATCAACTGGCGCGGGGCGATTGCGCGGGCGTCCCGTGTTCATGCGGCCCATCTGGTGCTGGAAGTCGGGATCCCACGCATACGTGCCCGTCGTGTCCTGTCCGGGGATGTAGGCAAGGCCCGCCCCCGGATGCCACGCCATGGCATGCCAGCTATGTGCGCCATCGGAGCCCGGTGACAATCGCTGGCCTGTCGTGCCGTAGTTGGCGTCGGGGGTCTCGATCGGACGTCCGGTGACCTGGTCGACACCCGAGGCCCAGGTGACCTTCGTGAAGGGCTGAGCCGAGATGAACGCGCCGTTGGTACGGTCGATGACGTAGAAGAAGCCGTTCTTGGGCGCCTGCATCAACACCTTGCGCACCCGGCCATCCATCTTCACGTCGGCCAGGACGATCGGCTGCGTGCTCGCGTAGTCCCAGTTGTCGGCCGGCGTGGTCTGGTAGTGCCAGACGTATTCGCCCGAATCCGGGCGGATGGCGACGATCGAGCAGAGGTACAGGTTGTCGCCGCCGCCCGGGCTGCGGAGATCACGCGACCAAGGCGAACCGTTGCCCGTGCCGATGTACAACAGGTCGAGTTCGGCGTCGTACGCCATGCCGTCCCAGGGCGTGCCGCCGCCGCCGTACTTCCACCATGCGCCGTTCCACGTCTTGGCGGCGCGCTCCATCGCGGCATTCTCGAAGCCGAGGCTCGGATCACCGGGGACCGTCCAGAAGCGCCACACCTGCTTGCCGGTCTGCGCGTCGTAGGCGGCCACGAAGCCGCGGACACCGAATTCCGAGCCGCTGCTGCCGGTGATGACGCGCCCCTTGATGACGCGCGGCGCGCTCGTGATGCTGTAGTCGTCGGCCTTGCTCGCGACCTGCGCGCTCCAGATCGTGCGACCGTTCTTCGCGTCGAGTGCGACAAGGCGGCTGTCGAGCGTCCCCACGAACACTTTGCCGTCGTGATAAGCCACGCCGCGATTCACGGGCCCGCAGCAGAGGCTCGGGCCGAGGCGCGTGCGCAGCCCACGTGCGTCGGTCTTGAACGTGGGATGCGGAATCTGCGGATCCCAGCGCCACTTGACCTTGCCGGTGCGTGCGTCCACCGCCACCACGACACTCCACGGCCCGGTCGAGTAGATGATGCCGTCGAGCGACGAGGGGCGTGCCCTGGATCTGGCCGGGAAACGCATCGAGATCGGCGGCCCAGACGAGGCCGAGACGCGCCACGTTGGAGTCGGTGATCTGCGTCAGCGGGCTGTAGTGGGTCTCGGCGGCGTCCAGCCCGTACATCGGCCATTGCGCGTCAACATCACGGCGGCCTTCGGCCTTCGCCAAAGCTGCGCCGGACGAGTCGTCATTCGGCCTTCGGCCTTGGGTCGCTCGTGCGGCGCTCTGCGTTCGGCGTTCTGCGTTCGGCGTTCCGCCTGCGCCAAGGCTACGGCGGACAAGTCGGTCGGCGGCGTTCCGAGGTGTAGCCGCCGGACTTTATCCGGCAGTCAGCGTCGCGCTCACCCAGACAGTCGAGGCACAACCGGCACAACGAGCAGCGTCAGCAGGCCCAGGCGATGAGCTGTGGAGCGGAGACGGCCCGCTCGGAGAGCGGGCCCTACCGTTGGCAACCAGATCATCGAGCCCCCTCCGCGCGTGCGGCCAGCTGTCTCTCGATCGACGCCCGCATCGCCGGCAGGTGCCGCAGCGCGTTCTGGTAATAGATCTTGCGCAGCACCGCATCGGGCAGGCCGAGTCCCGAGATCTGCCAGCGGCCGTGCCCCGGCGAGCCGAGCGGCGTCCGGACCTGCGCCGGGTGTGGGAAGTACTCGTCGAGGGTTTCGAGCGCGCGCCAATGCGGACGCCAGAACTCGTCCGCGCCCCGCGACTGGCTGCCGTCGGTGCCGAACAGCACCCGGTCCTGGTACTTGATCAGGAATTCGCGCCAGAAACGCGGCGCGCGCCCGAGGTCCTGAACGGTGGCCGAAATCTCGACATCGGCATTCGGGTACGTGTCGAGGAACGACGCGAGCTTCTCCGGGTCGTAGTACAGCATCGCCAGGTGCGCGTTCACGAATCGTGTCTTCGGGTGCTTGCGATGCATCTCGCGACGCGCCTTCTCGATGACGTCGTTGGACGGCCCACTCTTGAAGTAGTTGTTGGTCTCGTCGCCCTTCTGGTGCCAGAGCCCGGCTTCGTAGCGCTCGTTCTTCGGACCGATGGGATAGAAGCGGCCGATCGAGTCGCTCAGGTGGATCATCACTGGCTTGTCGTACCTGGCCGCCATGTCCCAGACCGGGTCGAGACGCGGGTCATCGGCCTGGATGAACGAGCCGTCCGGGTTCTTCGCGCCGAGTCCGAGCTGCTTGGATACCTTCATCCCCTGCGCGCCAGCCTTGAACGCGCGCTCCATCTCCGCGGCGAATTTCTGCGACCACCCGGGTTCGTTGATCCCGTCGGCACTGAAGGTGATGAAGTTGGCGACACGGTCCTTGTAGGGCACGCCCTCGGCAAGCACCTTGTCGAGTTCTGCTCCCGTGCCGCCGTTGAGGTTGACGATGGCGCCCATGCCGATGTCGTCCATGAGCGCTATGAGCTCGTCGTAGGCGGCCTTCGACGTCAAGCCCCGGGCATGGACGTGAAAGTCCAGTGCCGGAAATTTCGCGCGCCAGATGTTGGTCCGCGGTAGCCGCAACAGCGTGAGCGGCATCGCCGGGGTCTCTTCGCCCGGCTGCTGCCACCCCTGCGGTGGCGCCACTTGGTCCAGCACTGGCAGCGGCGGCACCCAGGTGGCCCCCTCCTTGACCGACGCCGGGGCCTTCGGCTCGATCGGCACGTCAGGCGCCGCCTTCGCGCGGCCTTGCGCGGCGGGCGCCTGCGCAAGGAGGGATCCGGGAAGGGACGAGACCGCGGTCGCAGCTGCAGCGGCGACGACGACCAGGGACGTGAGATGCAGGGACCAACGTGGCATCAGGGCTCCGGGGAGGGGTAATCGTGCGCATTCTGGCATGACTGGAGGCACGATCGCGGCGATGGTGAGTCGCGATGAGGTGGAGGCCGCACACCGGTACCTGTGAACCGCCTGCCGGAGGACGAGCCGCGAAGGGCCTACAATGCGCCCGGTGTTCACGACCGCCCAATGCGAGACCGAGGGCGCGGCCATCGCGGCGGCGATGCAGGCGCGGATGCCAGCCTGGGTTGGTGGCAACATCTCGGTGCACGACCAACCGCTGCTGGCCGGGCTCACCGTCCTGCTCGCGCCGTCGAAGGTCGTGGAAATCGGCGTCGCGAGCGGCTGGAGCGGGTGCCTGTTCATCGAGGCCCTGTCGCGCATCGGCCGGCCGGCCGAGTACATCGGGATCGATGCGTCACCGACGTACTACCTCGATCACGTGCGGCCTACCGGCGCGGCGATCGGCGAGCTCTTCCCCACCCCACCCGTGGCCACACGCTTGCTGCTCGGCCAGATGGCGGCCGATACCGTCGATGTCGTCGGCCCTGGGGTGGAACTCGCGTTCATCGACGGTGACCATCGCCACCCCTGGGCCTTGCTCGATTTGCTGGCGTTGTTGCCGGTGCTGGCGCCCTCGTCGCACGTCCTCATGCACGACCTGCACCTGTGCACGTACGAACGGCACAAGCACACCAACCGCGGCCCGAAGTACCTCTTCGAGGCGTGGCCGGGGCCGAAGGTGCACTCGTCACAGCGTCCGCCGATGATCGGCGCCATCCAGCTGCCGCCGGCGCCCGATCCGGCATGGCTGACGATCGTGCTCGACACGCTGCACACACCGTGGGAGACGCCGGTGCCAGCCGAGGCGATCGCGGCCGTGGCTCGCAGCGTCGACCTGGCGCTGGGCACCGGGTGGGCCGCGCGCTTCCGGAGCACGCTCGAGGCAATGAACGCCGAGGCCGCACGGCAGGCGGCGATGGCACGGGCCGGATCGACGTCGAAGATCGGCGAGGCCGTGCTGGACTCTGCCGCGCGGACGCCCGACCCAACGGCACGGGCCGCACTCCTCGAGGAAGCGGCGAACTATCTGCCGGCTGACGCGCGCATCCATCATGCGCTGGCGGTCGCGCTGCAACGGTTGCAGCGGCTCGACGCGGCGCTTGTCGCGTCGGCACGGGCCCTCACCCTGTCGCCGCGCAACGCCAGCGTCGTCTCCTTCCATGGCCAGTTGCTGGCCGAGTCCGAAGACCTGGCGCAGGCGGAGGTCCTGCTGCGTCGCGCCATCGATCTCGACGACCAGCAGCCCGCGTACCACGGGCGCCTCTCCCGGCTGCTCGCGCGGCAGGGTCGCGTCGCCGAGGCGATCACGCACGCACAGCGCAGCATGTCGCTGGCTCCTGGCGACCAGGCGCGGCGCAGCGAACTCCGCGACCTCGAGGCGCGCCTCGAAACGGGCCGAGAGCAGCAGCCGTAAGAGGCTGCCAGCTGCTACAGGCTAGAGGGTAGAGGCTAGAGGGTAGAGGCTAGAGGGTAGAGGCTAGAGGCTAGAGGCTAGAGGGTAGAGGCTTTCTGATTGTTGCCGGCCTGCCCGCCGACTGGCTCGTGGATTGTCTCGCGTTATGATCCGCGCTCCGGAGGAAACGCGTGACGAGACTGAACGTGATGACGGGCGCCGCGGCGCTCGCAGTGGGCGTCGGCGCCGGGGTCATGCTCGCGCAGGCCCCGCCGTCGGTGCCGTACTTCGTGGGCAACGCCCTCGGCCTGCCGGTCGAGCCGATGACCGCCGGCACGTTCGCGGCGACGTCGTCCAACGTCAAGGTGTTCGGCGCCATCTACTCGGCCGAGAGCTGTTCGTACGATCCGGTGCGCAACCTGATTGTCGTACCCAACCGCGGCGTGCCTCAGAACGTGCAGACCAACAACGCGTGGGTGTCGCTGCTCAACCACGACGGGTCGGTGCACACGGCGCGCTGGATCGGCGTCCAGAACCCCGGTCCGCCCCGGGCCGCGCTGACGCCACCGCTCGTGCTCAACGAGCCGTACGGCAGCGACGTGGTCGACGGCACCCTCTACCTGGCCGATCGCGATGGCAGCACCAGCCCAGACGACAAGGGCGTGGCCGTGATCCGGCGCTTCACGCTGGCGACGGGGCTGCCGGCCGGGGAAACGCGCGTACCGGACGTCGAGTGGTTCAACGACATCGCCGTGGCCCGCGACGGCACGGTCTACGCGACCCAGACCGGGGGCACGACGGATGCTGACGCGGCGACCTGGCAGGTGTGGAAGATCACCCGCGACGGCGTGGCGACCCGGCTCATTCAGGGCGCGCCGCTGCGGCGGCCGAATGGCATCGCGATCGACCCGCAGGGCAACGTGGTCGTGGTGAACATGCTGGCGCCGGACGTGCAGACGTACTCGCCGGCCGGCGCGTTGCTGAAGACCGAGCAGGCGGCCCAGGCCGGCAACGACGGCGTCGTGATCATGGCCGACGGCACCAAGTACGTGAGCAGCGTCCTGCAGGGCGGCGTCTCGAGACTGCGCCCGGGCCAGGCCGCGGAACTGATCGCCACCAACATCCCGAGCGCCGCGTCGATGTGTTACGACCCGGGCGCCAACCAGCTCGTGATCCCGATGAACGCCAACAACGCCTTGGCGTTCGTACCGCTCGGCGCACCTCGCTGACGGCTCCGGTCTCAAGCCTCAAGCCTCAAGCCTCAAGTCTCAGGTCTCAGGTCTCAGGCATCAGGCATGACTAACCGCCGCTCATGATGAAGCTCTCGAGCGTGCTGATCGTGGATTGTTGTTCCTGGACCACCGCGCGCACGACGTCGCCGATTGAGATCACGCCCACGAGGCGGTCCTCGTCGAGCACCGGCAGGTGGCGGACGTGTCGTTCGGTCATCACCGCCATGCACTCGTCGCAGGTCCATCTCGGCGTCACGCTGACCAGTGTCGCCGTCATCACCTCGCGCACGGCGGTGTCGTGCGAGGCCTTGCCCTGCAGCACCATCTTGCGTGCGTAATCGCGCTCGGAGAGGATGCCGATCAGCTCGTCGCCGCTCGTGACCAGCACGGCGCCGATGTTGTGGGTGGCCATCACCCGCAGGGCATCGAGCACGGTGTCGTCCGGGCTCACCCTGTGCACGTCGGTCTTCCCCGTCAGCATGTTCCGCACGAGAGTCGTCATGGCTGCTCCTGGCTCGGCGACGACGGCGACGCGGGCCGTGCAAATGGCACGACGCGGCCGTCCGGCCGTCGGATTCCCCTTCTCGGTGGCTCCGCGCACACTACGCCCCGCCGCAGCGTCGGTCAAGCGGCGATCTGCTCAGCGCTCAGGGCCTTCAGGCCTATGGCGTCAGGCCTTCGGCCTTGGACCGTCAGCGTTCGGCGTTCTGCATTCGGCGTTCGTCTCAGGTCGCAGGTCTCAGGTCTCAGGCTCATGCCTCAGGCCATCCTCGAAGGCCCAGGACCGACCCCAATCCCTCAACGTCGAGGTGAGGTGACCTTGGCAACACCGGCGAGCCGGCGCGCCTTCAATGCAGCCGGTGGCGCGGGCCGGCGCGACGGAGGCGCAACCGTCCATGCCTGCAATACGGGCAACATCGCTTCGAGGCCGGCGACCACGTCGTGCACGGCCGCCGCCCCGACGACACCGGCCAACTGCCCTTCGAGGTAAACCAGCACCGATCGGCCGTATCGGAACGCGGCCTCGCCCTCCGCCGTCAGGCGGACCAGTTGTGCGCGCCCATCCGCGGGGTCAGCTGCAAACTCGACCAACCCCAGCGCTTCGCAAGCCTTCAGGGTCTGGCCGACGGCCTGCTTGGTGATATCGGCGCGGCGTGCGAGTTCGCTCGGCCGAATGCCGTTCCGGTCGAGGAACGGCACCAGCCGCATGAGTGCCGGGCGGGCGATGCGATCGCCAGCCTCACGGTTGACCTGTGCCTGCGCGACCTCGTCGAGTAGGCGCGCACAGGTGATGAGGAGTGGGCCGAGAGGGGTGCGCGTCGCTGCCGGCATGCCCCGAGTCTCGAACACGATTGGCGATCTCGTCAATGCCATTGTCTATCTAGACAAGGTCGTTTACCATCTGGGGCATGATCGGAGATGCGTCGTGGCTCGATCGCAGCCAGTGGCCGTGGCCTCCACGCAGTTGCCCGATGGCCGACGGCATGCTCCACTACGTCGACGAGGGCGAGGGCCCCTCGGTGGTGCTCGTGCATGGCACGCCGACCTGGGCCTTCGAGTGGCGACACGTCATCGCAGGCTTGCGCGACACGCGGCGCGTCGTCGCTCTCGATCATCTCGGCTTCGGCCTGTCTGAGCGACCCGCCAGCGCAGACTACCGGCCAGAGGGTCACGCCGCACGGTTTGCCACGTTCATGGACCACGTCGCGGGCGCTGCGCCCGTGTCGCTGGTCGTGCACGACTTCGGCGGCCCGATCGCACTCGCATGGGCACTTGCCAACCGGCAGCGCGTGCGCACGCTGACGGTGATCAACTCGTGGATGTGGTCCTTCGCCGACGATCCGGTGATGCGGCGACGAGCGGCGATGGTGGACGGCGCCGTGGGACGGTTCCTGTATCGGTATGCCAATGCCTCGCAGCGTCTCATCATGCCGTCGGCGTACGGCGACCGGCGCCGCCTCACGCGCGCCATCCACCGCCAGTACCTCGAGGTGTTCCCGGATCCCGAAAGCCGCGAACGCGTGCTGTTCGCGCTCGCCCGTGCGCTACGCGGATCCAGCGCGTTCTACGCGGGCCTGTGGGCGCAGCGGGACCGCTTGCGGGGCCTGCCGTTGTCGATCATCTGGGGCATGCGCGACACCGCCTTCGGCCCTGCCATCCTCGAGCGCTGGACCGACGCCTTCCCCCAGGCCAGGGTCACCCGCATCGGTGACGCTGGCCATTGGCCACACGAGGAGCTGCCAGAGCTCGTCCTCGCCGCGCTGCGACGGACGGTCTGAACTCGGGACTCGGGACTCGGTGATTCGGGATTCGGTGGGCCTTGGACCGTCGGCTTCGGCCTTCTGAGCCTGAGTCCTCCGTCCTCCTTCCTCCGTCCTCCGTCCTCGCCCTACCGGATCCACCTCACCTTGTACAACCGCTCGCCGGCAAGGTGGACATCGCCCGCCGGGTGACGGAACCGGATGTGGCTCGTCCACCAGTCGGGCGTCTCGGCCTGCGTATAGGCGAGGCGACCGGTCTTGGGATCGATCACGGCGCTCTTGACGTCGTGCACATTGCCGAGGTCGGGGTCGGGCGTGAACGTGTGCGCATCCCGGTCGAAGCGCCAGACGCCGGCGTGGGTGCTGACGATCAGATGCGGGGAGTCGGGGACGGCACCGAGCTCGTGTCCGCCGACGTCAGGGAGCGGGTAACGGGAGTCGACCCTGAGGCCGGGACGCGGTGTGTCCCAGTCCTTCAGCCGGTACGCGAACAACTCCTTTTCCCCGAGGGCCCACAGCAGCGACCGCGACGCGTCCCATACAACGCCGTGGCCGGAGAAGAGTTCCGTGGCAAAGAGCTCGCGGGCCGGTTCCCGGGCATCGAACAACGACAGCCGGTTGCCGGTGCCCTCACGGACGCTGCAGGCCAGGACGATGCGGTCGCCCGGGAGCAGCTCGGCCGAGTGGGTGTTGCCGCACTCCGCCCACCAGACCGTCCGGCCGGTCGATCGCTCGACCAGTGCCGCGCCATCACTCGAAGCGGTGATCAGCACACGATCGCCGGCCACTGGCTTGCATTCGTCGGTGGTGCGGAACTTCGTCTTGTAGGGCTCCGGCAACTCCGGCCGATCCACCGCCTTCCAGCTCCAGACCTTGCGCGGCGCCGCGGACACGTCGAGCACGAACACCTCGTCCCACCCGCAGACCAGGAGCGACTGGGCTGGCGCGGGCGAAACAGCCGCAAGCAGCAACGACGCGACGAGAAGCAACTGAAGACGGGGCATGGCGAGGCAGGAGAAACGAGGAAGACAACGCAACAGGCCGTGGGCCCTGGGGAAACTGCCTGAGACCTGAGACCTGAGACCTGAGACCTGAGACCTGAGACTTGAGACGTGAGACGTGAGACTGGACTCGGAACTGGCGACCTCGCCGCGGCACGAGCTGGCCACGGCTACGACAACGACCGTCACGTGCACGCGGACACGGTGACAATCGATGCGGGCACGTTCACGGTCTCGCCTCATAGTACTCGGCGTAGCCCGCGATCGACTCACCGATCGCCGCCGCGCGCTCGTCGCCGGACAGTCCGTCGAAAAGCGGCCGGAGCGGAATGGCGATGTCGTAGAGGTGCTGCCAGAGTTCGCTCGGCGAGCCCGGCCAGGGCAGCACCATGCTGCGGCGATCTTCGCGTGTGTCGCGGAAGCCAGACAGCGGTGAGCGCATCGACAAGTTTCCCGGGAGGCGCGAATCGCAGGGGTGTCGGCGCGTCGGCAGGCGGTGGAGGCGGAACGAGGCGACGCGCAAAGGGACCCACGGCATGCATGAAGTACGGGCTCTCGTCGGGCAGGCCCCAGACCTGTAATGTGACGATGCCTCCTGGTACGAGCACGCGCTTGATCTCGGCTAAAGCGCGCTGTACATCGACGAAGTACATCACGCCAAGGCGTGAGGTCACACGATCAAAGCTCTCCCGACCGAACTGCAGATCCTCGGCATCCACTGCGACGAAGTCCATGTTGGCGATTCCCGCCGCAGACGCGTTCTTTCTGCATTCTCCAGCATCTGGGGGCTGAGATCCGTGGCGGTGACGCGACCGTGGGGCCCGATCATGCGGGCAATCTCGAGAGCAGGGTCGCCCGTTCCACACGCCAGGTCCAGCACACGCATGCCGGGCTCGAGACGCGCATGCTGAATGAGCGCCTCGCGCATGTTGACCTGCTGCGCTGCGATCTTCGGATGCCAGCGCGCCCATGCGGCGACAGTGTCAGCGCTGGTCCATTCGTCACGGACTACTTGCCGGTACTGTTCGAGTTCATGGCCCATTGGTCACCGCCCCGCGAGGGTAACGATACTCCAGCCCGTGTCAGGAGATGCGAGCAGCCACCAGGATTGCCTGCACTCGACGCCGCGGTCGACTGCGGTGGCCTGTTCGGACGCTTCCGTTCTAACGACGACGCGCGTCCTGGGCAATCTTGACCCAGCGGTCCAGCGGGACCGCGGCCACGATCTGGGCGACGACGTCGAGGGCCAGATCGTCTGCCGTCTTGAAGTGGATGCATGCCTTGCCAGCGCGACATACCACAATGGTTGCCCGTTATAGGTGTCCGAGTAACGCGCCAGCGGCACCTGGTACACCAGCATGTGAGAGTCATATCGCTTGTTACGGACAGCGCGATACGCCATCAGTGCAGCGGCGAAGCATGCGAACGAAAGAGTCAGAAGGGAGACTGTGCTGTTCGTGAAAATGACCGACTCTGGCTTATGGGCGCGCTTCACCAACATGATCAGGACCGCGGCCATGACACCCAACAGGCCACCCAGCCGATATGTGCGACCCACGATCTTGTGGTGCCTAAATGCTTGCGTGTACTGCCCAAAGGTTGAGCGCGCCCAGCAACAGCATGACGGTTCCGCCGACGGCGTGGAAGTACAGCAGGCCAAAATGACCCGCGTGTCTGGGCACATTGGCGAGTGACAGGACGGGCAGCGCGATCAGCCACCAGGCGACAAGGCTGGAAAGGAGGGCGGCGATCAGGAGCAGTCCTGCGGACGTCCGCCACCACGCGTGGCTCCTCAGGTCGGCGCCATTGATGTTCATCGGGGGCCAGGGCGTCAGCGTCGTTGCGGGAGGTATTTCTTCGGAATCTTCAGCGCCATCGATCCGGCAGCGGTGACGACGTCGTACCGGCCTTGATAGCCAATGAGCAGATGCGCTGCCCACGGTTCCAGTTTGTATTCGGTCGTCAGCCAGTTGACCATGTCGCTGGTGGCCATCTGCAGCGCTCGATTGAGGGCACTGACGAACTCGGGCTGACTGCCGATGCTGATGATGTGCTCGCCTGTTGCCGCGCGCGGGCCTGCCAAACCGGCTTTCTTCCGAACGTCGACCGTGAACTCGAGGGCCATGGACGTTTCGATGCCAGTGCCAGTCGGCTCACCGTCGCCCTGCAGTGCATGGCCATCGCCAACAAACAGCAACGCGCCGGGGTGGTAGACGGGCAGCATGACGACAGTGCCTTCTCCAATCTCGTTGTAGTCGAGATTTCCTCCATAGGAACCGGCTGGCCCACTGGTCGGCGCAAAATCTCCCGCAGGCGCGACACCGACACATCCGACCATGGGCTTGGCCGGAAACTCCAACGTGACGATTCCGCTCACGGGCTCTCGGAGCCTGACCATCTGGCGCTCCAGGTCAATATCCCAGGGCACAAGATTTGCGCGCCCAGGAATCAGGAGCCCCTCTTTGTAGCGGCCAGGGTACAGACCTTCGATCGACTCGGGGGTCAATGAAAACAAGCCGAGCCGATATGCCGTGTACCCCCAGTTGCGGTTCATCCTCACGCTCGTGAAGCGCACGACGAGCGCATCGCCCGGCTCTGCCCCGTCCACGTAGAACGGCCCGGTCAGCGGATTGCCGGGCTGCCCACGCTGCACACCGTTCTCGTCCCGGCCACTGGCATCAAGCGTCCGGGTTCGCACGGTGTCGCCTGGACGGACTCGCTTCAACACCGGATGCGCACGCGAGAACGTGTTGTAGTAGGTCGCGGCGACGATTTCCTGCGGTTCCGCTGCCTGAGGTGACGCCTGGGTCTCGATGGACAGGAAGCAGATGCAGAGGGCCAGGCACCCGCGGATCGCGGCCAACCAAGGTCGATTGATCCATTTGGTCATCGTCTACCTCCTTGCCGTAGCGAGCGCCGGACTACTTCTCGAGTAGGCCGGTCACACGTCTCGCGCACGTGCGCGGCCGATCGATCGCCGCATTCCGACCGCATGTCGTTGTGTGCGCGGATGTTAACACCGTGCCATCGTCGCGATCATGAACGGGTTGGCTGCGTGGGCGGGATGAGCTCGGGATTCTGGATTCGGGGCTCGGTCGGCCCTGGGGCCTTGGCCATTTGCCTTGGCAATTGCGTGAGACTCGAGACCTGAGACCTGAGGCGCGGGGAGGCTCAGTCCGAGGACATGGGTGACAAAGCAGTCTGGAGACATGGGTAACACGTTCGGCCATGGTGTCGCAGGAGGAACGCGATGCCGTGGCGGGAGAAGTCACCTGTGGATCTACGTGTGCAGTTCATCAGTGAGTACCTGGCGGATCGGTTCACCATGACGGCGCTCGCGGCCCAGTACGGCATCAGCCGCAAGACGGCGTACAAATGGGTCGCCCGCTACGACGCGGCGGGGCCCGCGGCGTTGGGGGATCGCTCGCGTCGGCCGCATCAGCATCCGGCGGCGACGGCCCCGGCGCTGGTGGAGGCCCTGTTGCGCGTCCGGCGGCGTCATCCGCAGTGGGGGGCCAAGAAGCTGCTGGCGCTGGGGCGCCGGCAGCAGCCCGACGCCGCGTGGCCGAGTCGATCGACCGTGTGTGATCTGCTGCAGCGCCACGGGCTGATCGTGCCGCGCCGGCGCCGGCGGCCGGTGCCGCACGGGAGCCACAGGCTGGCGCCCCTCACCGGGCCCAACGTCACGTGGACGACCGACTTCAAGGGCGAATTCCGCACGGGAGACCGCGCCTATTGCTATCCGTTGACGCTGCGCGACGGTTTCAGTCGGTATGTGCTGCGCTGCGATGCCCTGCTCAGCCGCACGACCGCGGAGACGCGCCGTTGCTTCGCGCGCGCGTTCGCGGCCTATGGGCTGCCCGAGCGGATCCGCAGTGACAATGGGAGCCCGTTTGCCGGGCCGGGCCTGGGCCGCCTCTCGCGGCTGAATGTCTGGTGGATGCGGCTCGGGATTGTCCCGGAGCGCACCGGCCTTGGGCGCCCCGATCAGAATGGGTCGCATGAACAGTTCCACCGCGTGCTCAAGGCCGAGACGACCCGGCCGCCCGCGCGGACCGCGCGCGCGCAACAGGAGCGCTTCCGAACGTTCTGCCGCGAGTACAACGGCATCCGCCCCCATGAAGCGCTCGACAATCAGCCGCCCGCGACGGTGTATCAGCCCTCGCCGCGCGCGCTGCCGGCGCGAGTCCCGGCCCTCGTGTATCCCGGCCACTGGGAGGTACGCCGCGTGGACAGCAATGGCTGCATCGCCTGGGGCGGCGCGCCGCTGTTTCTGACCGAAGTACTCGACGGCGAGTCGGTCGCCCTCGAAGCGGTCGATGATGGGGTCTGGACGCTGCATTTTGCGTCGGTCAGTCTGGGGCGTGTTCATGATCGCACTCGCACCATCACGGCGCTGCCGCCCGCGCAGCATCCGTGAGCGCCGGCCTGTGAAGGCCGTCCCGACCGCACAGACCGCGGTCGGCACCGCCTTCACAGGCCCCAACCAACTGTTACCCATGTTCCCGGACTAATCTGTTACCCATGTTTCCGGCCGCCCGGGACTTGAAATTCAGGACAGCCTTCGATCGACAAGTCCCGCTGAGGCTCGGCGATTCAGCGAGGATATGATCACGTCACATCACGCCGAATGACTCCCATGCGAACCACAGACATGAGTGCAGTCCTCACGCGCCTGTTCTCCGAGCTCGTCGACGGCGCGAGCGATCCGACCGGTGCCTTCATCCTCAATTCCAGAGACGTGGGGCTGCTGGAATCGCTGCAGAAGCTCTCGGCCAACGACGCGTCCCGGTCGGTCAACGACGGTGCGACGATTGCCGCGCATGCGCAACACGTGCGCTACGGGCTGTCGCTGATGAATCGATGGGCGAACGAAGGCGGCGATCCTTTCGCGGATGCGACATGGGACGAGGCCTGGAAGACGTCCGACGTCGGCCCGACCGAGTGGGACAACATCCGAAGCGGCTTGCGTGAAGAAGCGCACCGTTGGCTGCAGGCCCTGGGCTCACCACGTGACGTGACCGACCTGGAGCTTGCGGGCATGGTCGGGAGCATCGCCCACCTGGCCTACCACCTCGGCGCCATCAGGCAAATCGAGAAGCTGGCGCGAGGGCCCAAGGAAGGGACGTTCGCCTGAGGCTCGGGAGTCGGGAGTCGGCTCGCGGCCCTGCGCCTCGACGTTTGGCGTGGCGGCGTTCAGCGTTTCCGGTAAGCCGTCGGCCGCAGGCTGCAGGCCGCAGGCTGCAGGCCGCAGGCTGCCAAGGGCAGACGACAGGCCGCCTCAGATCAACGTGGCCGCTTCGAGATGGCGGCGCACGGCGTCTGGGCCATCCACCTGCACGGCCTGCAGGCCCAAGCCACGGGCCGCGTCGACGTTGGCGGCGCTGTCGTCGAAGAACGACACCTCGGCCGCCGGGACGGCGAGGCGACGCAGGGCCTGGCGATAGATGTCCGGGTCCGGCTTTCTCACGCCGAGTTCGTGCGAGCCGAGCGCGAGGTCGAAGGCGTCGAGCATGCCGAGTCGGGCCAGTTGCTCCCAATGCGCGGCGTTCGAGTTGCTGAGCGCCGCCAGCCGATACTGCGGTCGGAGTTCCTGGATCAGGGCCGCGGCGCCGGGCAGCCAGCCACGCACCCAGCCCTGCCACGCCGTCCGGAACACCGCCGGCTCGAGGGCAATCCGCCAGTCGCGCAGGAACAACGGCACGAATTCGTCAGTGGTGAGCTGGCCGGCGCCATACGCCAGCGAATGTGGGCAAGCCGCCCACCGCGCCAGCAGCGCCTCGTCGTCGAGGACCTCGGGGAGCAGCGGACGCAGGTCCTCGACACCGGAGAAGTCGACGAGCACGCCGCCGAGGTCGAACAGGAGCACGGAGGGACGCGGCGTCATATCCTCATTATCGAGGACTGACTCGTCGAGCGCCTTGGCAGCCTGCAACGAACGTCGACTTGTCCGCCGTGCCTTGGCGAAGGCGGAACGCCGCGACGACGTGTTGCAACCTGCTTCGAACCGAGTCGCCCGCGGTACGTACGTGCAGGAGATGACGACGCAGACCGAATGGCTCGACCTGTACTTTGCCCGCATCGGCTACGGCGGTCCCGCCGCGCCGACGCTGGGGGTCTTGCAGGCCATCTCGGCTGGTCACGTCGACGCAATCCCGTTCGAGAATCTCGACGTCCTGCTCGGCCGGCCCATCGAACTGACGCATGACGCGCTCGTCGACAAACTGGTGCGCGGTCACCGCGGCGGCTACTGCTTCGAGCAGAACGGACTGCTGCTCGACGTGCTCCAGGCCATCGGCTTCAGCGTGCGCCCCCTCTCCGCGCGGGTGCGCTACCAGCAGCCACGCGACTTCACGCCGGCGCGCACGCACCTGTTCCTCCAGGTCGATCTCGACGGCGAGCCATGGATGGCCGACGTCGGCTTCGGCGGGTTCTCGCTGGCCACCCCGATCCGCCTCGTCGCGAACACCGCACAGCAAACGCCCCACGACCAGCGCCGCATCGTCGCGGAGGACGGGCGCTGGTTCCATCAGATCCGCCTCGGCGAGGCCTGGCAAGACCTGCACGAATTCGCGCGTGAGGAAATGCCGCTGATCGATCGGGTGGTATCCAACTGGTACACGAGCACGTACCCGACCTCGTCCTTCCGGCAGCGGCTCGTTGCCGCGCGGGCGCGGCCAGGCGGTCACCGCCTGACGCTGCTCAACCGTGAACTGACGAGGCGGCAACCCGATGGCGGCGCCGACGTCACGAGCATCGACACGCCAGGGCAGCTCCTCGAGGTCCTCGAGTCCGAGTTCGGCCTGACCTTCCCCGCCGGCACGACGTTTCCGTGTCCAGGTCTCGAGTGGGACACGGAAAGATAAAAAGGAAGAAGGGCGAAAAGGGCAAAAAGACAGAATCGAAGGCCAACGGCTGAGAAGAGATCGAAGGAGAAAGGACTTCGCCCTTTTTACCTTTGACAGCGCCCCGTCAGCATTGCGGCCGGGGCGCGCCCAGACGTACCATCGGCCCACAACCATATGCGCCGCCCCTCGGCGGCCCAGGACAGGAGCAGGACGTGCGAAACGCCAGAGTCATCATGGTCGGCCTCAGTGTGGTACTGCTCGCGGCGGTGCCGGCAGCGGCGCAGCAACCACCGGCAGCAGCGCCGCCGCAAGCGGACGTCGACCGCAAGGTCACGGGCGGCGTGACCGCCAAGGGCTGGACCGGCAAGGAAGACGCCGGCAACAAGCAGGGCCTGACGGTCAAGGACTCGAAGCTCGCCGAAGAGGGCAAGGGCTTGCGCCTCGCCACCGGCCCGGCCGCTCTCTATTGGAACCCGGCCAATGTCGCCAAGGGCGACTTCGCGGTGAGTGCTACCTTCAGCGAAGCCGAACAGACCTACAACCATCCGCACCCGTTCGGCGTGTTCATCGGCGGCTCCGATCTCGAAACCGCGCCAAACGCCATGTACTGCGCCGCCTATCGCAACGGCAACTACATCATCCGGATGTTCAGCGGCGGCAAGCGCGTCGACGTCGTCGGCCGTCCGCTGGCCCACGAGGCGGTGAAGAAGGCCGAGACCCCCAAATCGCCCGTGGTCCAGGAAGTGGGCTGGACGGTCAAGGGCGACGCGGTCTCGTGCGTCATCAACGGCACGGCCGTCTGGACCGGCACCAAGGCTGACGTCACCGGGGCCGGCAAGCTCGCCTCCACCGACGGCATCGTCGGCATCCGCGTGAGCCACAACTCGGACGCCCTGGTCACCGGTTTCGGTATCAAGAAGTAGCGAGCGGCATGCGCAAGGCATCCAGGGAGAGAGTCGTGCTCGAGAGTCATGACGGTGAAGCCACTCCGCGCGGCGCGGCCGGATCTGTTGATCGCCGTGCCTTCGTCAGGGGTGTGTCCGGTTCGGTGGCGGCGATGTCGCTGGCACCGCTCCACGCAGGCGCACAACAGATGTCCGGCGCGGCGACGGTCGAGGCACAGGTCACGCAGCCGAAGTGGGAGGGGCCGCCGCGTCTCAAGTTCGGCGTGATCGGCCTCAACCACGGGCACATCACCGGCATGACCGACGCCATCATGCGTGGCGGCGGCGAACTCGCCTGGGTCTACGCCAAGGAACCCGCACTCCTGAAGCAGTTCCAGGAGAAGTATCCGACCGTGAAGGTCGCCCGCTCCGAAGCCGAGGTCCTCGACGACGCCGCGGTCAAGGTGGTGTTGAGTGCCGCCATTCCGGCGGAGCGGGCGCCGCTCGGCATCCGCGTGATGCGGGCCGGCAAGGACTTCATCGCCGACAAACCCGGTATCACTTCGCTCGCGCAGTTGGCCGAGGTCCGCAAGGTGCAGGCCGAGACGAAGCGCATCTACTCGATCGTCTACAGCGAGCGGTTCGAGAATCGCGCCACGGTCAAGGCGGGGGAACTCGTGAAGGCCGGGGCCATCGGCAAGGTGTTGCAGACGATCGGCCTCGGCCCGCATCGCGCCGGCTACAAGGCACGGCCCGAGTGGTTCTTCGATGTCGCCACCTATGGCGGCATCCTGACCGACATCGCCTCCCACCAGGCCGACCAGTTCCTGTTCTTCACCGGCTCCACGAAGGCGGAGGTCGTCGCTTCGCAGGCCGGCAACGTCCACACGCCGCAGTACCCGAAGTTCCAGGACTTCGGCGACATGATGCTGCGGGGCGACGGTGGCACCGGCTACGTCCGCGTGGACTGGTTCACGCCAGACGGCCTGCCGACCTGGGGCGACGGCCGCCTCACGATTCTCGGCACCGACGGGTTCATCGAGATCCGCAAGAACGTCGACATCGTCGGACGTCCCGGCGGCAGTCACCTGTTCCTGTCGGATCAGAAGGAAACCAAGTACGTCGACACCAGCAAGGTGGAGCTGACGTATGGGCGGCAGGTGGTCAGCGACATCCTCGATCGCACCGCGACGGCGATGACGCAGGCACACTGTTTCCTCGCCATGCAACTCGTGCTCGAGGCGCAGCACAAGGCGCAGCCGCCGGTCATGAAGACCTAGCCGCCAGAGCCCAACGAACCTCACGGGACGCCCGCCGGGCGCCCGTGGGCGGCAATGCTGGAATGCGGCAATGCGGAAATGTCGAGAACGCTTGCCACTGTCCGGCGACATCGCACAACTCACACCGATGACCAACACACAACGTGCAAGCTCCAGGCGCCAGTTCCTGAAAACCGCGGCGGTGGTTTCGACCGCGGTCACCGGCTTCCCCAGCATCGTGCCTGCCACGGTCCTGGGTGCGCAGGCGCCGAGCAACCAGATCACCATCGGCGCGATCGGCGTCGGCCGCATCTCTCGCGGCCACGACATGCCCGGGCTCTGGAAGTTCTCGCAGGCCCGGATCATGGCCGTCTGCGACCTCGACGCCCGGCGCGTCGACGATGCGAAGACCCTGATCAACGGCCAGTACGCGAAGAGCAGCGGCAAGCCGTACGACGGCGTAACCGGCTACGCCGACTACCGCGAACTGCTCGCCAATCGCGACATCGACGCCGTCGTCATCAGCACCCCCGACCACTGGCATGCGGCGATCGCGATGGCCGCGGCGCGTGCCGGCAAGGACATCTACCTGCAGAAGCCAGCCTCGCTGACAATCGCCGAGGGCCGTGCCCTCAGTGATGCCGTGCATCGCACTGGCGTCATCTTCCAGATCGGCAGCCAGCAGCGTTCGCAGCCGCAGTTCCTTCGCGCCTGTGAACTCGTCCGCAACGGGCGCGTCGGCCAGTTGAAGACCGTCCAGGTCGGCTTGCCCGGGGATCCCGCCGGTCAGGACGAGCCCGAGATGCCGGTGCCGCCGCATTTCAACTACGACATGTGGCTCGGCTCGACGCCACGCGTGTACTACACCGAGAAGCGCGTCCACCCGCAGGTCGGTTACGACCGGCCAGGATGGCTGCGCTGTGAACAGTTCGGCGCCGGCATGATCACCGGCTGGGGCGCGCACCACATCGACACGGCGCACTGGGGCATGGGCACGGAGTTCACGGGGCCGGTCGAAGTCAGCGGCAAGGCCGAATTCCCGAAGAGCGGGCTCTGGAACGTGCACGGGCCCTTCCGCACCGAGGGCCGCTACGCCGACGGCGTGGTGATGACCGTCAGTGGTGACTTCCCCAACGGCATCCGCTTCGAAGGCACCGACGGATGGATCTTCGTCTCGCGGGGCAACGAGACGGTCACGTCGAGCGACCCCGGTGCCAAGCTGAAGGACGCGCAGGCGCTCGCGGCGAGCGATCCGCGCATCCTCGACTCGGTGATCGGCTCCGACGGGGTGCACCTCTACAAGAGCAGCGACCATCACGGCAACTGGCTCGAGTGCATCCGTACTCGTCAGCAGCCGATTGCGCCGGTCGAAGTCGCCCACCGCGCCTGCTCGACCTGCTTGCTCCACCACATCGCGATGAAGCTGCCACGGCCACTGCACTGGGATCCGGTCACCGAACGCTTCCGCGACGACGACGAGGCGAACGCCCTGCTCTCGCGGCCGCAGCGGCATCCGTATGGGCTGCCGACCTGACGCCTAACGCCTAACGCCTAACGCTTGATGCTTGATGCTTGATGCTTGATGCTTGACGCTTGAACGCCACGACTCAAGTCTCAGGTCTCAAGTTTAGGCAGTGCTTGCCTGAGACCTGAGTCCTGAGACCTGTGACCTCCGTCGGGCACTGTACACCGGGCACCGTCAGCCATCCCCGTGCGCCTGAGCCTACAGCCTCCAGGCTGTAGGCTGTAGGCTGTGAGCACATTCGCTCCCTTCCGCCATCGCACGTTCTTCGCGATCTGGGTGGCGAACCTGGTGTCGAACTTCGGCAGCCTGATCCAGGGTGTCGGCGCGTCGTGGCTGATGACTTCGCTCGCGCCATCGGCAGACATGGTGTCGCTGGTGCAGGCGTCCACGTCGCTGCCGATCATGCTGCTCTCCCTGGCAGCCGGGGCGCTGGCCGATATCCGCGATCGCCGTCGCGTGATGCTCGCCGCCCAGGGCTGGATGCTGGCCGTCTCGGCGGTGCTGGCGGCCCTGGCGCACCTGGACGCGCTGACGCCGTGGGTCCTGCTCGCCTTCACGTTCATGATCGGCTGCGGTGCCGCGCTCAACGGACCGGCGTGGCAGTCCAGCGTCGGCGAACAGGTACCACGTGAGGACCTGCCCGGCGCGATCGCCCTGAACAGCCTGGGCTTCAACCTCGCGCGGGCGTCCGGACCGGCCATCGGCGGGTTGGTCGTCGCGAGCTTCGGCGCCGATGCGGCATTCCTCGTGAACGCGATTTCCTACGTCGGCCTGATCGTCGTGCTCCTGCAATGGCAGCGTCCGGCGCAGGAGTTCGACATCGCGCCCGAGAGCCTGCTGCCGGCCATGGGCGCGGGCCTGCGCTACGCGTCGCTGTCATCCCGCATCAATCGGGTGCTGGTGCGCGCGGCCGTCTTCGGGCTGCTCGCGGCGGCGATCTGGGCGCTGCTGCCGCTGGTCGCGCGCGACGCTCTCGCCGGTGGACCGCTCGTCTACGGGTTGCTGCTCGGCGCGTTCGGCAGTGGCGCCGTCCTCGGCGCGTTGACGAGCGCACGACTGCGGCACTCCCTCAGCAACGAGCGCATCGTCGGCGTCAGTTCGATCGTGTTCGGCATCGGCTCGGTGTGCACCGGGCTGAGCACGTCGCTGCCCCTGACGATCCTGGCGCTCGTCGCCGCCGGCGCATGCTGGGTCCTCGCGCTCTCGACGTTCAACATCCTCGTGCAACTCGCGTCTCCACGCTGGGTTGTCGGGCGAACGATGTCGGTGTACCAGATGGCCACGTTCGGCGGCCTGGCGTTTGGCAGCTGGACGTGGGGACATGTCGCGGACGGCTTCGGCCTTCGCGCGGCGGTGACGACGGCGGGCGGACTGATGGTGATGTCGGCGGCGCTCGGTGCCTGGTTGCACCTGCCCGACCAGGAGGCACTCGACGTCGAGCCGTCCGGTGCGTGGCGTGATCCGCGTGTCGCCCTGGCGCTACCCCCGGACGCCGGCCCCGTCGTCACCGTCCTCGAGTACATCGTCCCGGCGAGCCGGCACACGCCGTTCCTGCAAGCGATGGACGGGCTAAGGCGGGTCCGGCGCCGGGATGGCGCGCGTGCCTGGAGCCTGCTGCAGGACGTCGCGGAGCCAGATCGCTGGATCGAACGGTTCGAGAGCCCGACGTGGATCGATCACCTGCGGCAGCACCAGCGCGTGACCAACGCCGATCGCGAGGTCGAGGCGCGCGTGGAAGCGCTGATCGCCGACGGCACCCGGCCGGCCGTGCGCCACATGCTGGAGCACGAGGTCGGGATGTCGGCACGGCCGTGGGCCTCGCCGGAGGCCGCCAGGACCGGCGCGACCGATCCGAACGTGCCGTCGGGGATCGCGCTGGCGGAGCCAGCAGGTCGACAAACGACCGCTGAACGATAACCGGCGTTTACGCGCCGAGGAACGCGCGTACCTGGGCGATCACCAGCCAGCCGCCGAAGAACGCATAGAACGCAGTCGCGAGCACCAGCATCACCAGTCGCATGCCGTGGATCCGGAGCGGTTTTGGCAGGCCGCGCAGGTTCAACTGGATCAACAGCACGCCGTAGACCACCATCACCAGCCCGTTGAGGCAGGCCGCCGTCATCAGCAGCACGAGCGGCTGCTGCACGCCGCTGAGCAGGATCACCGACCCCGAGACCACGCCCGCCCACACCGCGAAGAAGTAGATGCGGCTCTCGCTCCACAACTCATTGCCCTGCAGGTACACGGTGCGCAGGATGTCGGCGACGATGCGGGCGATGTAATCGACCGTGCCGAGCGCGACCAGCACCAGCGACATCGACCCGAAGACCCAGAAGAACTTGCCGAACCACGGGGCGACCACCTTCTGCAGCATCTCGCCTTCGGCCTTGATGAACCCGAGGTTGGCCTGCGCGGAGAACTGCTGCCCGCTGATGGTCGAATGCGCGAGCATCGAAAACGTCACGATCGAGAAGATGCAGATGAACCAGAAACTCACCAGTTGCTCGGTGTTGGCCCGCTTCCACCAGACCGCGAACCGCGCCAGGTTGGCCGCGTCGGTGCGCATCATCACGCCGGTGGTGGGCAGGGCGACGTCCTCGCCGGTAATCGGCGACACGATACGCGGGATGTAGGCGCCCATCCCGAACCCCTTGTCGCGGATCCAGTTGCTCTGCGCGAGGTTGTTGACGCCGCCGGCGCCGGCGAACACGAGCGCACTGAGCAGGAGCGTAATCGGAATCGCCGTCGAATCCGGGAGCGTGCCGATACCCGTCACCGCCTGCGGGAGATCGGCCCACGCCGATGGTTCGATGGCGGCCGCGATCGCCACCGAGAGGAACACGAGCGTCAGCGCGACCTTGAAGAACTGCGCGCGCTCCAGCGTCTTGTACACGACCGGCGACATCGTCAGCGAGAAGCCGATGGCGACCATCACGCCTACCGTGATGTAGCCAACGTTGCCACCACCGACCAGGAACGTGAACGCGGTGACGCCGCCGGTCGCCCAGCCCGGCCACATGTTCGGCACCAGCGTGAAGAGACAGAAGATCCAGCCCCAGTGTCGCCAGCGCCGGACGAACCCCGCAATCGCCGTCTCGCCGGTGACCAGCGTGTAGCGCTCGATCTCCATGTTGATGAAGTACTGGAACGTCACGCTGAGGACGGCAGCCCACAGGAAGGCGGGCCCCACCGCGGAGGTGATGAACGGCCAGATGATGTACTCGCCGGAGCCGACGCCCAGCCCGGCGAGGATGACGCTCGGCCCGAGGATCTTCGTCAGTGGCAGCGGCTCCGGCATGTCGCGCACCTTCATCGGCGGCAGGCAGCCTGACGGGACATCCTTGAGCGTGTCGTCGGATCCCGGGCCGGAAGGTTGTCCTGCGACTGGCTTGTGCATGGCGGGGAGATGGTACCCCAGCGAGGACGGAGGAGGGAGGATGGAGGAGGGAGGAGGACGGAGGGAGGACGGAGGGAGGACGGAGGGAGGACGGAAGACAGAGGAAGAGGACGAAGGACGGAGGATTCGTGTAGCGGCCGGCGGCGCCTGGCTCAGTGCGGCCAGAGGACGGAGCGATCGATGCTCCGGAGCGTCGGACAACCGGTGAGCGCCATGGCCATCTCGAGTTCGCTCCGCAGAATGTTGATCATCCGGCTCACGCCGGCGGCCCCGTCCACGCCGAGTGCGTAGAGATACGGGCGACCGATCAGGACCGCAGACGCACCCAGGGCCAGCGCCTTGACGACATCGGTGCCTCGCCGGATGCCGCCGTCGACCAGGATGGGCACGCGGCCAGCCACCTTGTCGGCCACCAGCGGTAGTGCGTCGATCGTTGCCGGCAGCGTATCGAGATTGCGCGCGCCATGATTGGACACCATGATGCCGGCGACGCCCTCACGCACCGCACGGTCCGCATCCGCAGGATTCAGGATCCCCTTGAGCAACACCGGGACCTTCGCAAACGAGCGCAGCCATTCGACGTCCTTCCACGTAACCTGGTAGTTGGCGCTCAAGACCTGCTTCGAGCCGGTGTTGATGTCGCTGAGGTACGGCGTCGTCACGCCACTCGGAAGCGTGAAGTTCACGCGCTGGCTGCGATTCCTTGCGCCGAGCGACGCTCGGTCGACCGTCACACAGAGCGCGCGGCAATTGGCCCCCTGGACCTGTTGCACCAACTCGCGCGTGAACCCGCGATCGCGCTGGATATACATCTGAAACCATAGCGGATGAGTCGCGACACGTGCGATGTCCTCGATCCTGGTATTGGTGGCCGTGCTGACCACGAGGGTGGCAGAGGCTGCGCCTGCGCCTCGCGCAGTCTCGAGCTCACCTTCAGGGTGTATGGCGCGGTGGAAGGACGTGGGCGCGAGCAGAATGGGGAACGGAAGCTCCTGGCCGAAGAGCGACACCCGGGTATCGAGCGTGGACACGTCGACCAATGCCTGCGGCTGCAACCTGATTCGGTCGTACGCCTCCCGGTTCCAGCGCAAGGTGTGTTCGTCCGCCGCGCCACTCGCGACAAACTCGTACACCATGTGCGGAAGCCGCTCGCGGGCGAGCCCCTCGTAGTCGGACAGGTTCAGCGCCTGCGCGCCCGCGGATGGCATCGGCGCCGACTGTCCAGCAGCGGTGCGCACCACTTGCCCAGTGGCACCAAGGGCCGAGGCTCCCGCCACGGCACCCACACGCGACAATGCGGCTCTTCGTGAGAGTGACATCCCGACTCCTATCTGCCGAACCCGGTGCGGCAGTCTACTCGGATCTGGTAGGGCCCGCTCTCCGAGCGCGGCCTGTCGCTGCCAACGCCGCATGAGGACGCAGGTGCTTGGCCGCTCCGGCCCGACGTCATTGCGAGCGTCGAACTGAAGGTCGACGCCTACGCTCTCCTCGTCAAAGCATGGCGTCGCGGAAGGCCCGGAGCAGCCGGAGGGCGCCTGCGGCGACCACCAGGATCACCAGCCAGCCGGCCGTCGCCGCGGCGAACGCGGCATCCAACTGCGGCCATTCAATGCTGAACCGGGCGAGTTGGGCGCCGCGGTCCACCATCCAGTGCCACGCAACGTGCGCCACAACGGCCGACAAGACGATGGTGCCGACTCGCTCGGAGGCCGCATGCCGGAACGCGAGCGCCAGGGGCGGCAGGATCAACAGCAGGACGAGCACCTGTCCGAGTTCGACGCCGACATTGAACGCCAGCAGTGACGCCACCAGGTGCGCTCCGGCGAACTGGAGGGACTCGCGCAGTGCAAACCCGAAGCCGAAGCCATGCACCAGGCCGAACCCGAAGGCCAGCACCCAGCGATGAGCGAACGTCGAGGCCATCATGTTCTCGATCGCCATGCAGACGATCGAGAGCGCGATGAGTGTCTCGATGAGTGGCGGGAACCAGAGCGCGCTTGGCGCGAGATCGAAGGCCGACGCGATGAGCGTAATCGAATGCGCAACGGCAAAGGCAGTGACGGCGGGCACGAGGGCCCTGAGCCGGCGAATCGGGATCGCGAGGCAGACAAGAAAGAGCAGGTGATCCGCACCGCCGAGGATGTGGCTGAATCCCAGCTGCACGAATCGCCAGGCCGCCTGGTGCCAGCGGGGATCGAGGCGGACGAGGCCGGGGTTGCCGACCCACTCGAAGGCCCGGACTCCACCGCCGGGAGGGAGGAACCGCACGGCCGTGGCGACGCGCACGCCGAGCCGCGCGAGCACCGGATTGATCGTCAACGCGGATCGATCCGAACGGATGTCGTACTCCAGCAGGACGTCGAGCAGCGACTGATTCCAGTAGATCCGGGCGCCGGCGTCGAGCGGCGGGCCCGTGACGTGCGCGAGGGCCTGCTCGTAACTCACGAACGAGCGATCGGACGGCAGCGAGATGCGTGCCGATGCGATACGCGGGCGCGCGAGCGTCGTGTCCGCTTCCCGAATCTCGAACGCAGGCACCAGCCAGAGCGAGGTGGCGTCGGCGAGAGCGCGATCAATCCGCGTCAAGTCCAGCAGACCTTCCGGCCCGCGCGTCGGATAGTCGACGTCGCGCATCGCCTCGAGCGGGACGCGGACGAGCACCCGGAGTCGCTGGCCCTCCGGCTTGACGAACGCGTGGACGACGACGTCGGCGGGCAGATCGTGGGCGGCCGGGCGGCCGGCCCACACCAGCAGCGCGAAAAGGACTCCGACAAGGGTCAGCACGCGCGAACGCATAGGACCTGGCCGCCAGGGCTGGCGACCGGTTATATCATCCCGCGGGAGGTTGCACATGGCTGCCACGCGTCGTGCCGTTCTCGGGGCTCTCGTCCTCGTACTCGTTGCTGCGTTGCTCGTTGCGCGCGGAGCATTCGAGCGCATCGCCGTGGCACAGCGTGCCACCGGCGTGCAGGCCCCCACCTTCGAGGTCGATCCGCTGTGGCCCAGGCCGCTGCCCAATCACTGGGTGCTGGGCCAGACAATCGGCGTGGCGGTCGATGCGCAGGACCACGTCTGGATCGTGCATCGCGGTGACGCGAGCCTCAACATCATGACCGAGGGCATCCACACGCACGGGCCGACCTGGACGGCGGCCAGCGATCAGCCGTGGTTGTCGTTGCCGGGCGCCTCCCGGGGCGGCATCGGTACCGGCGCGCTGGTCCTCCAGATCACCGGCGCGGCACCGCAGCAGCCGGCTACGGGCCACGTCACCGTCAACATCACGGGCTCGACAACGCTCAAGGAGCCGCCGTCGGCGTGCTGCAAGGGCGCCCCGCCCGTGCTGGAATTCGATCGCGACGGCAATCTGGTCGGCCAGTGGGGCGGTCCGGGCGCCGGGTACGAATGGCCGGGAACCAACCACGGCATCACGGTCGACTACAAGGGCAACGTCTGGATTGGCGGCAACGACCCGACGGACGCGCAGATCCTCAAGTTCACGAAACAGGGGAAGTTCCTGTTGCAGGTTGGCCATCCGGGCAAGAACGCCGGCAGCCACGACATGGAGAACTTCTGGCGCGCTGCGAAGGTCACCGTCGATCCGAAGATGAACGAGGCGTATGTCGCCGACGGGTATGGCAACAAGCGCGTGGTCGTCATCGACGCCGACAACGGGAAGTTCAAGCGGTACTGGGGCGCATACGGCAACAAGCCCGACGACACCAATCTCGGTCCGTACGATCCGGAGGCGCCGCCGGCCCGGCAGTTCCGCAGCCCCGTGCACTGCGCGGAGATCTCGAATGACGGCCTGGTCTACGTGTGCGATCGCGCCAACAACAGGATCCAGGTGTTCCAGCGCGACGGCACGTTCGTGAAGGAACTCGTCATCGCGAAGAACACGCGCGGCGACGGCGCCGTCTGGGACATCGCGTTCTCCCGGGATCCCCAGCAGACGTTCCTGTTCGTGGCTGACGGACGGAACGAGCGCGTCCACATCGTGCAGCGCGCGTCACTGCAACTGCTCACGAGCTTCGGTGACGGCGGACACCAGCCGGGTCAGTTCTTCGGCGTCCACAGCATCGCGACCGACTCGCACGGCAACATCTACACCACGGAGACGTACGAGGGGAAACGCCTGCAGAAGTTCGTCTACAAGGGGCTCGGCCCCGTGACGACGCAGGACCAGGGCACGCTGTGGCCGAAGGCGCGCTAACGCGATAGCTCGGCCGCCTACGGACCGTCAGGTTCGCCGAACGAACGGCGGCAACCACGGACGGTCAACGACGACGGCCAGCGCGCGCGTCCCTGACAAGGCGCATCGACTCCGCTGGCGTGCGCAATCCGATGCGTGATGCGAGTGCAGCCAGATCCTCGACGGTCATCTGCCGGCTGGCCTCATCCAGAATCGCCATCAGCTCGCCTTGCAGGGAACGGTGGTGTAGCGCGGCCCGTGCCTTCAGGCGCTGCGCAAGATCGGCTGGGACGTTCTTGACCGAAAGCGTCACCGTAGCCATGGCGCCATCGTAGATCCGAAATGGAACCGTCGCGGTAACGGGCGCTCAGCGCACGCCGCCGCGTGCGATGATCTGTTTCAGTTCTTCGGTCCAGTTCTGCACGATGTGCAACTGCCCGCCCTGGGATTCGCGACGGAGCATGAGGAAGCGCCCGTCCGGTGTCGGATCGTAGTTGGCTATCGAAATCCCCGGCCCGTACTCGTAGTCGTCCCTGAAGAGCGGCATGGCCTTGCCTATGACGGGCTCGTCGCCCAAACCGTCGAACGGCACGGCCATGACCGACGTGCCGTCCCGATAGTAGATCTCGCGGCCGTTCGCACTCCAACGCGCTTGGGTACCGCTGCCCTCCGAGACCTGCCACTGGCGACCGAGCGAGGCGTACCGCCGCACGGACACCGCCGTCCGGCCGCCATACGCCGTGGCGTATACGATCCAGCGCTGGTCGGGTGACAGGTGAGGACCGCCTTCTTGGCCGCTCGTGACCACGATCGGTTTCGGCTCGAAGGCGCCGATGGTGGAGAGCAGGAAGACGTCGCTGAGGCTGCCTGGCTGTACGCGGCTCACCAGGAGCGTATCCGCGCCGGGCCCGGGCCCTGAGGGAAAGTCGTTGGCGGTCGCGTAGGGTATCGGCATCGGCTGCTCGGTGGCGTCGATCCGTGCCAGCGTCGGGACGTTGAAGCGGCGGTACATGAGCTGTGACCCGTCGCGGCTCCACATCCCGAACCTCGTGCCAGGCGAGGGTGTCGTCAGTTGCTCCCGCGATCGTCGTTCGAGGTCCCAGGCCGCCAACACGCTGGCGCTGTCGGTCACCAACACCCGCCGCCGATCGGGCGACAGACGCGGTGTCTGGAGGTTACCTGGTGACAGGTCCAGCGGGAGCGCGGCGCCGTCACGCGCCACTGAGACGAGCCGGCGCAGCAGGGAGTCCGATGGTACATACGCCAGCGTGCCGGTGCGCGCCACTCGCAAGGCGGTCGTCCCGCTGTGCCCGGCCGCGATCTGGCCGGCGGGGAAGACGGGCGTCGCGGTGCCGGTCACGGTCGCCGTGGCCGCATCGAGCGGCACCGCCAGCACCCCGCCGTTGCGCGTGAAGAGCAGGTGACCCGTTGGCGACCACACAGGCGACGTGGCGCGCTCGAGCACCACGCTGCGCGGCCCTCCCATGGTCGGCACTGCCTCGATACGCTCGCCGCCGAGCTCCGGCGTGAAGGTCGAAAACAGCACGATCCGTCCACCGGGCAGGATGGCCGGCCCGGAGTGCGCGACCTCGCGGCGCCCGGCGTCGAGCGTCGTGAGTCGCCGGGCTTCTCTCCCCTCCCCCTCGACTATCCACAAGGCGCGCTCTCGCGCGAAGACGAGACCGGTCTCGCCCCACGCCAGTCCGCCGCCGACCTCCACGCCAGAGGTCAGGGTTCTCATCTCGCCGTCGATGAGCGAGTACGACTGGAGCACGCCGTTCCCGAAGAACGCAATCCGCGTGTTGTCTGGAGAGAACGCGGAGGCCTCGAGGAATAATCCCGGCATCTCGCGTGTGTCCTCGCTGTCGAGGCGCCTGACGAAGACGGTACGCACACCCCTCTTCCAGCCGGTCATGGCGACGATCTTGCCGTTTGGCGATAAGGCGATGCCGCCTTCCGTCGTGGAGCTTGGCTCGATGTCGCGCGGAAAGGCGACGTCGAAGCGCTGCACCTCCAGCGTGCTGGTGAGGGCGGCGTTACCGCGCCCGCGCACGGCCCATGCTGCCAGGGTGACCGAGGCCGCCGCGACGGCCACAAGTGACCACAGGGCAAGGCGCTCCACACCACGAGCACGCGGCGACGACTCGCGTGTTGTGCCCGCGGCCACGGGCGGGCTGCCTGCTCTTTCCTCGAGGGCGATGCGAGCCTCGCCGATGTCACGCAGACGGCGCGACGGATCGCGCTCGAGACAGCGCGCGAGCAGGTGACGCACGGACGGTGGCGTGTCTGCCGGCAGTGCGGTCAGGTCAGGCGTGTCGCGCAACACCGCGGCCAGGACCTCCGTCCCGTTCGCGCCTGGGAACGCTCGCGTCCCGGTCAGCATCTCGTACAGCACCACCCCGAAGGCCCAGATGTCCGCGCGCTTGTCCACGGACTTGCCGCGCGCCTGCTCGGGCGCCATGTAGGCCGCCGTCCCGAGCAGGGTGCCCTGCAGCGTGGCCGGGCTCGTGAGCGTCGGCGACAGCGCGGGATCGGCGACGGCCGAGCCCGGTGGCTCCATCGCCTTGGCGAGGCCGAAGTCCAGCACCTTCACCTGGCCGTCGTGCCGCACCGTGATGTTGGCCGGCTTCAGATCGCGATGGATGATGCCGGCCTCGTGGGCGACCTCGATCGCCTCGGCGATCTGGCGGGCGATGGGCAGCGCTTCCTCCATCGGGACCGCGCCGTGCGCGAGGCGCTGCGCCAGATCCTCGCCTGCGACGAGTTCGAGCACGAGGGCCCGCGTCGTGCCGATCTCTTCGAAGCCGTGCACGTGCGCAATGTGCGGGTGATTGAGCGAGGCGAGCGTCTTCGCTTCACGTTGGAAGCGGGCGAGGCGGTCCGGGTCGTTGACGAACGCCTCAGGGAGGATCTTCAGCGCCACGTCGCGGCCCAGCCGCGTGTCGCGGGCGCGATACACCTCGCCCATGCCCCCGGCGCCGAGGAGCGCGAGAATCTCGTAGTGACCGAGCGAGGTGCCGGGTCGCAGGCTCATCCTTGTCGACGAACGCCGTCATCATACCGTCTCCACGCGGAAGGGTCGGGCGTGCCTGGTCCCGGACCACGCCGATGTCAGGCAGCTCCGCCTGGCAGACGGGCGCTGCGAAAGATGGACGCCCAAGTCGCCCGGTCCTCGACACTGAGCACGTTCAGTTCTTCGAGGAGTTCACGCGCGAACTCCACGTCGCCGAGGCCACTGGCGGTGATGAGCCCGTGATCGCGTACAGCCGGACTATCGACGTAGTTCGCCGACTCTGCATAGCCAGGAACGTTCGAACGCAGATACTCGAGACCGTTGCTGGTGTGGCGACGCCCTCGTAGAAGACCGAGGCGCGCGATCGCGACGGTGGCCGCGCAGATCGCGGCGATGGGAGTGCCCTGCGCGTCCAGATCGTTCAACAACTGTTCGAGTTCCGGTTCGACAGGCGAGTTCTCCCAACGATCGCCGCCGGGGAGGATGAGCGCAGCCACATCCGCCGTGTCGACCTTGGCGACGCTTGTCGACGGCAGCACTTGGATCCCACCCATCGATTCGACAGTCGCCAATGTCAGGCCGACCGACTCCACGCGATACTGGCCATGACGGCGCAACTCTGCCAGGGCGTGAGCGGGCTCCCAATCGGCGAACCCTTCGACCACGATCACGTAAACGGCTTTCTCTGGTGCCATGTTCGACTGGCTGTCGCGCCAGCGGCGGCGCCTCGCGGTCTCGCTGGCGCCGTCGGCTGCAAGCGGTGATTCGCCACCAAGCCTGACGACTTCTCCGGCCTTCCGCCTGGTGTCCGGCGCGCGTGTGGGTTCCGTCGCGCGTTGGCCGTTTCAACGGCCGGATATCGGATCGAGGCCGCTCTTCGCCATCGTTTCCAGTCCGATTGGCGACGCGAAGAACTCGATGAGCGCCAGAGCCGCATCCGGATGCCTTGCGCCAACCGCGATAGCCGCCGAGAACACGGTCACTCGTTGGACTTCAGCTGGTAGCGGTCCGACGTAATCGATCCCGGGCACCTCCAATAACTCGCTGATTTGTTGAAAGCCAATCTCCGCCTCGCCGCGTGCCAGCACCGCACCCACTCGTCCGACCTCAACCCTCGTGCTCTTGGTCATCACCTGGTCGACGATCCCGAGGCGCGAAAACAGCTCGGTGGCAAGATAGACGCCGCTGACCTGCGCGGAATACGCAATGGATTCCGCTTGCAGTAAGACGCGCTTCAGCGCGTCGACCGTGCTGATATCCGGCTTCGGAATCCCCCTCCGGACTGCCATGCCGATGCGCGATCGCGCCAGGTCGACGCGGCTGGCCGCCACAACCTGCCCTCATTGATCAATTCGTCGACGCCGGCGCGGGTCAGAATGATCACGTCCACGGGCTCACCTCGTCGCACCCGGCTCGCGATGGAGTCCGACCCAACCCTGTTGAGGTCGCATCCGTCACGACTGTATGCCCTGTCGCGCGTTCGAACTGAGAGACCCATTGAAGGTGTGCTGCCGCCATACCACCCGCGGTCATGACCCTCACTTCTTCGCCGGATGCCGTCCCGGCAAAGAGCAGTGCGGACGAAAAGATCAGCGCACCTGCGGCGTGCCAGTCCGCTCCACCTGTGTTGCAACTCATTCTGGGAGCCCCATCGCGCGGAAGACTTTCCAGCTGCCGTCCGGGAGCTTCTTGTACACCCCGAGCACCGTGCCACGAACCTGCTTCGGCTCGCCACCCGCCGAGGCGACGAAGGAAGCCGTGAGGGTACGCCACTCGACTGCCCCTCCGTCCCAGATCGTCAAGTCCCTGGTCTGGGGAACCAGAGTCAGCACCTTGATCGGGCGAGCCGTCGAGCGTTCGTTGGTCTCTCGGATAGCTTGGTTGCCGATCTCTGCCGGGGCGTCGGGGCCGAGCCGAACGGCGTCCTCGGTCCACATATTCGCCATCGCAACAGCATCTCGCGCAATCGTCGCGACCACGTCCTGCTGTTTCAGCCTCTCGATGGCGGCGCGGTCCGCATCGCGCCCTCTGTCGCTTCCAGCCGACGTGGCCGGTCCGTGAACCACTGTGCCTGCCACCGCGGTCGCCGCGCCGGCAACGACAGCAACTGGAGTCCCCATCCCGCGGAAGACTTTCCAGCTGCCGTCCGGGAGCTTCCTGAGCACCCAGAGCCTCGCGCCACGAATCTGCTTCGCCTCGCCACCCGGCGATTCGACATACGAACCAGCGAAGTAACCCCACTCGACTGCCCAGCCGTCCCAGATCGTCACGTCCTTGATCTCTGGAACGTAGGTCAACACCTTGACGCCTGGCCGAGCCGCCAAGCGTTGGTTACTTTCTCGGATAGCTTGCTTTCCGACTTCTGCCGGCTGGCCCGGGCCGAGACGAATGGCGTCGTCGGTCCACAAATCGGTCAGTGCAACCGGATCTCGCGACAACGTCGCGGCGATGTCCTGCTGGTGGAGTTGCTCGATGGCGGCCAGCTCGGTCGCACGGTCCCCGTCGCTTCCAGCAGACGCAGCTGGTCCCTGAACCAGCTGCACTGCCAGCGCAGTCAACGCGCCGACGCCGACGGCAACGGAAAGCACCGTCATACCCCCTCCAACGGTCGGTCGTTCCAGGTCTATGTCCCAGGGCACAAGACTTGCGCGCTCAGGACGCGGCCACGATGTCATGGGCTTCTGTGGTCTGGGCCGACGCCTGCGCATGAATCGACACGACCGTGATGCAGGGGACTGACGATCCGAGGGCTGCGCCACACAGCCGTGTACGCAGATCACGCCGGGCGCTGCCGGCAACGTATCGTGTCAGACCGGGTTGATGGTCCTGAGATTTCGCGCGTAGATCTCTTATGTCCTGATTACGCAGAATCTTAGCACGTCATGACGAGGCCTGATCTGAGGCCCCTCGACGCGCCACCGAACGTGCGGTCGTCAGGAGGCTTCAAACGCCGTCATCACGCGAAACGACTGGATTGTCGTGTACCCCCGCGGCATCCCCACCTTCACCTCGAGTTCGACGCCAGCCGCAACAGGCACGGTAATGGGGTTGCCGTATTCCTCGCTGCCACGGACGCAACAGACCTCCACTGGCGGCGTTGGAGCGCTGCCGTCACTCGGGATGACCTCAATCCGCAACCTGCCGTCCGTCGGCACTACCACGCGCACAATCGGGCACACCTCGGCCACCCAGCCGCGGCACTCGCCGGTATCCGGCGGAACCGACAGCGTCATTGCATCTCCAGCGGTCATGCGCGTGACGCGATGCAGACGAAACGTTTCGGTGAAAGTCGTCCCACCAGTGCCCATGAGACTGCGCCAGTATTCCTCGTAGCCTTCCGCAACCACCTGCGCCCGTGCCACGAAGCTGCTCCCCAAAGGATTGGCCGTGAAGCTGATCGCGTAGCCACCGGTCGCATCGGTCGACACCGACGGGAATTCCACGTGGCCCCCCACCCAATGCGCCATCGTCACCACCGCACCCGCCATCGGCGCGCCACGTTCGTCGGTGACCACGCCGGCGACGTTGAAGGTCTGCCCGGGTGGCGGTGGCGGCGCCGGTTGCCCGGCTGCGGTCGGCTGCGTCACTGTCGTTGGTTCCGTTGGCCCGCGGCCATCGCAGGCCAGCAGCACCGTCGGCAGGAGGATAGGGAGGGCTGTCCGACAGAACGTGTTCATCTCGATGATTCCTCGGGCGCCTGGCGTCGGTCACCGTCGCAGCGTGACGGCATGATCCTTCGCGCGGCAGTACCAGGTCGGTTCGTTCCTGTTTGTCTCGCTGTTGAAGTACAGGAGGTCACCGTCGAACGTCCCGCGGAGCCCGGTAATCGATACGACGCCGTCAACGGTGCCAAGGAATCCGAACTGCTCCGTGGCGCTCAGACGATCGAAGACGTCGGGCCACGTCCACCCGCCATTGTCCGAGTCGCCGATAATAGGTCCGCCGCGGAATGTGCCGCGCGCGGCGTACCCGGCACAAGTTGCAGGGAGTTGAAAAGGGGTTGGACGCCAGTTGCAACGTGCAAAAGGGGCGCATAATCTCGCCCTGTGGCGGCGGACGGCATTGACGCGGTCGTGGCGCGGGAGGCGCTGGAAAGGACGCTTTCGAGTGCCGCGTTCGCGCGCAACGAACGGCAGTCGCGCTTTCTCCGGTTTCTCGTCGAACGGCACCTCGAAGGACGCGACAACGAGCTGAAGGAATCGGTGATTGCGCTGGAGGTCTTCGACCGCAGGCCGGATTACGACCCGAAGGTGGATGCAATCGTGCGGACCGAGGCGGTACGGCTTCGCGCGCGGTTGAGCAAGTACTACGAGACAGAAGGCCGTCTCGACCCGATTGCCATCGAAGTACCCAAGGGGGGCTATAGGCCGGCCTTCCATCGGCGTGCGGCTGCCCCATCCCAATCGGACGCTGGTCCATTGTCTCGCCGGCGCGTCTGGGCGGCGGTTGGTCTGGGCGCGGTCTCGGTCGCGGTTGCGGCCGTCGCAGCGGCCGCGTGGTGGTTGGTGCCGCCGGATCGAGGCCCTGTTACGACCGGCCGGCGCCCATACGAGGCGAACGTCGAAGCCTACGACCTCTACCTCCGCGGCCGGCAGGTCATGGCGGCCTTCCCCGCGCGCGTCCGCCCGGTGGCCAGTTCAGCCGTGGCGTACTACGAGGCCGCCATCGCCAAGGACCCCGACTACGCCCTCGCGTACGCCGGCATGGCCGATGCGTTCATCGCAGTGGAACGCAACATGGGCTCCCGGAACTCGCTCAACGCGTGGCCACGGGCGAAAGAGGCGGCTGCGCGCGCCCTCGAGCTCGACCCGATGCTCTCCGAAGCGCACGCCGCGATGGCCGCGATTCGCGCCCGCGAGTATGCGTGGCTGGATGCGGAGCGCGGCTTTCGACGCGGCATCGAGCTGAACCCGAACAACGCCCTTGCGCACCTCGAGCTCGGTGTACGGGTCCTCGTCGTGCAGGGGCGCCTCGACGAGGGCCTGAGCGAAGTCCATCGGGCCCTGGCGATCGATCCCCTTTCGCCGTACATCAACACGGAAGCTGGGGAAGCCCTGCTGTTGGCGGGACGCTACGGTGACGCCGTCGAGCAGGTCCGCAAGGCCATTGCATTGGACCCCAGCCGGAACAGGGCCTACAGCTTGATGGCGCGAGCGCTCTCACTGGAGGGAAAGCCCGCGGAGGCACTCGAGGTACTCGAGAAGAGCGTCAAACTGGGAGCGCCGCCGGTCGCAACCTCCGCGAGAACGCCGGGCGCGATGGGCGCCTGGGTGACCTGCGTCGAGGTACGGGCGGGTCGACGCGAAAGGTCGCTGTTGCTCGACGAGGTCCGTAACTCCCCCAGGCCCGCGACTTGGTTGGCGTTTGCTTACGCGTGCCTCGAGGCGACGGAGCAGGCGCTCGCGTCGCTCGAGATGGCGCTCGCCGCCAATGAGCCCGGCATTCCTGAGCTCCTCCGGGCCCCGGAGGTGTCGTCGCTGCGATCGCAGGCGCGGTTCGCCGTGCTGCGCAAGCAGGTCGGCCTGCAGCCGTAGATCCGCGACGCACCTTCAAAAACTCACTCTCGTCGCCACTTGAAAGGCGCGTGGTCCGCTGGACCCGAACGCCTGCGGCGCGCGACTGACGGGCTGCCCGAACGCTGCGCTCGCGAGATCACCGCTGTGGCCCGAGAGGTTCGCGGCGTTGTAGACGTTGAACACCTCACCGATGACGACCAGACGCAGGCCTGGCGATATCGCGAACGAGTGGCTCAGTCGCAGATCCAGTCCGTGAACGTTGTCGCCGAACGAATACCGCGGCGGCAGCGTCAACCTCGGAATGACCGCACCCTGGGTGTCCGCCTCTCCGGCATGGGTCTGGTTGAACTGGTCGACGAGCCGTTCGAGATCCGCTCGTCCCATGCCGCGGTTGAACGCATTCACTGTCGTGCCCGGCAACAGGTCCCCGGCAGTGCCGTCGCCGTTGAAGTCGATCCCGCCAACGTATGCGCTGAACGGCGGCGCGCTCGCGTACGCGAAGTTGAAGCCCACCTGGAATCCCCACGGCAACTGCGTGTCGCCGGCGACGTTCAGCAGATGCGTGAAGTCGTTCGGGGCGGGCCCCCGGTTCTCGAGCCAGTTCTCGAGATTGAAGCCGTTGCCGATGTTGGTTCCGGTGTTGCTCGAATACGCATAGGAGCCAAGGACCCGAACGGCATGCGGCAGACGTGCGTCGGCACGTAACAGGAGGCCCTTGTACGCGAAGCGAAAAGGAGCCATCTGCACGTTGATCGGACCAAGGGAGCACAGCGCCTGCGGGTCGTCACGCTGGGCAGCGCTGCACTCGGGGATCACGGGGCCGCGCACGCTGTCGAAGTGGTTGAGGTCGAACGAGCCTCCACCTTGCGGCACGTGCACGAAGTGGCGATACACCAGGTCGGCGCTCAACACCACGCCTTGACCGACGTCGCGTTGAAGGCCGGCATTCATGTGCACGGCGGACGGACTGGGTACATCGACAGGAAAGATGGCCGGCGATGCCTGCTTGCTCACCTGAATCTGTTGCACGGTGGGATCGGCGATGGCCAATCTCTCTGCGAGTCCGGCCCTGATCGCGGCAAGAACCGCCATCATGTGTGCGCCGGTGAAGCGTGTTGGCGCACCGCGGAAGTTCAGCGGCCTCCCGACGGCCACTCCAGGAATACCGGGCGTTGAATTGAGAATCGAGGTTCCTGCAAAATCCTGCTGGAGACCAGGCGGACCCAGCGCCACGCGCTCCGCGTCCATGCTGCTCGTCAGGCCGTGCGTCCCGTAATAGCGCCCGGCGCCGGCGCGAATGACCGTTCTCGTATCCGAGGCAGGAGTCCACGCCAGACCGAACGTGGGTGAAACATTCGTCCAGACACGCCGCGTCGGCCCGAGCCCATCCGTCCCGAACAGCGGTGCGAGCAGCGGGGGCTTCTCGAGATCGTCGTTGAGGACGCCGTCGAAACCCCAGCCCACTCCATACGACAGCGTCAGGGTCTCATGCGTCCTCCAGGTGTCCTGCGCGTGGAGCCACAGCGTATTCCAGCGTCGGAGGTCTCCGCCGTTCTCTTGTGGCACACCCGGCTCGCCAACGCCGATCGTGAGGCTCTGGAGCGGAAGCTGCAGCAGGTCGTCCACCGTGTGGAACGCGGCGGGCAGCGGGATTCTCTGCTCCGCGGCAAGGTCAGGCCGGGTGTTGTACGCGCGCACCGCGTCCGGCGAGAACAACACGATCGTGGCGGGATCGTTCCTCCACAGGAAATTGCGTTCGGAGTTGTGCTCCCAGTCGACACCGACACGCCAGCGATGCGCATTCCCCTGCCAGGTGACTGATTCGCTCAGATGAAAGCGGTCACCGAGATAGTCGACCGCCGACGAGTTGCCGATACGCAGGCCAGCCTCCGGAATGCTGATCAACGGCGCGCCCAGTCCGAGGCAATCGCGACAATCCCGTTCTCTGCCGGGCCCGATGGACGAGCTGATGCCGAAGTACGAGAAGCGGAGATCGCTGACCCACGTCGGGCGGAGAACGCTCGTCAGGCCCAGGAGAGCCTGATCAGCGCCGATCGCGGCGCGACTCCAGCTCGATGGATACGCGTTCAACGGACCGATCGCGGTTCCCGGCCCGAACGCCTGGCTACGATCATGGGAGTAGCGGGCGAATGCCCGATGGGCACTCGTGATGTTCGCGTCGACACGCACGCTGGCGAGGTCGCCAAGAAGTGGAGTCTGGGTGATACCACTCAAGTGAGCGAAGTCCGGGATCAGCAGCGTCGTTGCGGTCACAGCCCGTTGGTCGTTGCGCTCCCAACTGCCGAACGCGAAGATCCGCCCCTCGCGGATCGGTCCGCCCATCGCCAATCCGAACTGCTGCCGCTGGAATGCCGGATCGGAGTTGTCGTGATCCCGATTGAGCGCAGGATACGCAGCCAGACGATGGTCGCGGAGAAAGTAGAACGCGGTGCCCTGGAAGTCGTTGCTTCCGGCGCGGGTGACGACGTTGACGGCGCCTGCGGCGCTGAGTCCGGCCGACGGGTCGAAGTTCACCGTGGCGACCTGAAATTCCTGCACCACCTCCTGTGAGAATCCCATCTGCGACCCGCCAAAGCCCACAGACGAGACACTGCCGCCGTCGACGGTGAAGCGAGGACCGCCGACATTGGATGCGGGCGCCCCAAGGACAGGCACGATGGTGCGGTTGCGGTTCGTGCTCGTTGGTGATTGCAGTCCCGGCTCGAGCTTGGAGAGTTCGAGAAAACTGCGTCCGTTGAGAGGTACTCGCTCGATCAGATCCCGAGTGATCACGCCGCCAACGGCAGCGGAGTCGTAGCGAATCCGTGGCAAGGCCGCGTCGACGTTGATCGAATCGGCGAGATCGCCGACTTGCAGGGTGAGGTCCGCGGTGGTCGTCGTTCCCGCTTCCGTCCTGGCAACACGAACGAGCCGCTGAAAGCCGGACGGGGCGACGCTGACCTCGTACTCGCCGGCCAGTAGCGCAGGAAAACTGTACTCGCCGTGCTCAGAAGTGATCGTCTGCCGGACCTCGCCTGTCGCGCGGCTGATCGCTTGCACCCGCGCTTCGGGTACGACCGCGGAGGACGGATCGCGGACAACACCTGCAATCGTGCCTGCCGGCGCCTGCGCAAGGCAGAGGCCTGGCACAAGGATGGCCAGTGCGCAAACCAACACGACGGCTTTCACGGTGACGCTCAGGACAACATGTAAGAGGCAGCAGCAATGATAGCGCCGGAACAGATGCTGCAGGCCGCCAACAGCTCAGCCGGGAAGTTCAGGACATCAGTCGAGATCCAGCGCGATGACTTCGTGCAAATCGACCGACGCCAGTTCGAGCGTCACCGTCTGGCCTGAGATGTCGGCGCGTGCCGGCGTGTCGCTCACGAGCAGGCTGACCTTCCGCACCCGCCGCCCCGCCGGTACCTGGATCCGGACCTTCTGCGGCGGCGAAGGAATCACCTCTTGTACGGGGCCTTTCATCATCATCGGATTGGTCAGGTTGACCAGGTGCGCAGCGATGGAGTCCTTCTGCATCCAGAGCGACACGTCGAGGACGCCCTTGCCTTCCACTACGAGTGGTTGATCCTCGTTGCAGGCCCACCGGACGGCGTTGCGCAACAGCAGCCCGTGGTCTGGCGAGAGGACCTCCCAGAACGTCCGATCGATATCGAAGGGGAAGTAGACGGCCCGTCCTCGACCTTCCTCGCGCGCGTACACCCCTGGAACATCGGTGTGCGCGACCCTCGGGTACACCGACTCCATCGGCAGGTCCGGGAACGACGGCAACAGCGTGAGCGGCGAGGCATATCCGGCCTGCGCCGGTCGCGTGTGGAGCCATTGCACGCCGTTGATGATGCGTCCTGCGTCCTCGAGTCCGTGGACCAGCGGATGGAAGCGACCGGAGGAATCCTTGTCGATGTTCAGGTACGAGTTGTGGACGTCGGCATCGAGCTTGCCGGCCAACGATGCGCCGAACACGGACGCCAGGCCGAAGTCGGCGCGGCGGACGCCCCACTCGTCGTAGAGCGATGTCTCGTGCGTGGCAACGATGCTGCCGCCGCTGTCGACGAAGTCTCTGAGCTGGCGGCACTGCGCCTCCGAAAGGGCGGCGATGTTGGGCAGGATGAGTGCCCGGTATCGGCCAACGTGCGCGGCGTCGAGCAGATGGTCGTGCACCATGTCGAACGGGATCCGCGCCTGGACCAGGGCATGATAGAAGCCCAGCGCGTGATCCTCGACTCTGGCCTGGGCACGGTCGCCACCGTAGTAGGACGCGGTCTGCTGCGAGTACACCATCGCCACACGCGCCAGCGACTGCTCGTTGCGCAGATACCGCTCGTTGCGCCAGTGCCAGACGTAGATGTCCTCGACGGCTTTCATCCAGCGCGCGTCCACGACCTTGCCGTTGAACTTGGTGAACCATGGCCGGAGATTGTGGGCGATGCCGTCGACGGCCCACAGCCGTATCTCCTCGCTGTGCTGCACCGAGTCCTTCCAGCGGTAGGGCTCCTCGACGCCCATGCTGAAGATGCCGCCGATGGCCTTGCGGCCCATGGTGGCCGTGTACTCCTTGCCGTTCTTCCCGTTCGACCAGGGCGGCATGACACCGCGCCGTGCCTGGCGGTCGGCGAACAGTGTCGGTGCGAGTTCGCCGATGGTCTTCATGTCCAGGCCGCTCAGCGCGCCGCCGCCGGCGTTGGCGATGTAGCTGGCGGCGGGGTTGATCTTCTTGATCTCGCCGTCCCACAATCGCCATAGCTCGAAGAGCCGCTGCTGGTGCCACACGATGTACTGCCGGCGCGACCGATCCTGAGGATTCGATGTACGCGGCAGATCGAGCCCGGAGAACGTCCTGAAGTTCGCCTGGCAGTGTTCACAAAAACACATGCCCGAGCCGGACCAGCGGTTGCTGAAGATGCCGTCGACCTTGTAGAGCGAGACGATTTCCCTGGTGACCTCGGTCATGAACTCGAAGTTGTAGGGGCCGAGCGCACAGGTGACCCAGAGCTCCGGATCCGCCCAGTGCTTGCGCCTGCGCCCCTGAGCGTCCACGGCGATCCAGTCTGGATGCGCGTCGTGGACGTCCTGATGAGCGGCGTGTGGATCGGTACGCGCGATGACGTTCATCCCGAGCGTGCGACAGCCGGCAACGAGCTCACCGAACGAGTCGCGATCGCCAAGGAACCTGCTGCGATGGTGGAACGGGACCTTCGTCGGGTAGTAGGCCACGCACCCGCCGGCCGACAGGCAGGTCGCGTCGGAGTGAGTGCGCTTGAAGTAATCGATCCAGAATTGCGGGTCGTACTTGCCGGGGTCGTCCTCGACGAGCGTCAACTGTGCCCATCGCATCGGCTTGTCGTACCAGCCGGTGCCCGACGTCTCGGCCGCATGCGTGGAGAATGGAAGCGCAGCCGCGGCCATCGCCGCGGCCGACAACTGCAGGAACTCGCGTCGGTCCGTCATGGTTACCTCCGTGCCGCCGGAGCCGCCACATTAACACTGCCCCAAATGGAGGTCATTCCGTGATTCAATCGCGACCGCCGCGGGGATCCTGTGCAGTGCATGCTGAGTCGCGACGGGTGCGACAGACCGAAAGGCCATCGAGAAGGATGTCGACGATCGCGCTCGGGGTGGCATCCATTCGTCCGGCTGCGTGGGTGCGAGCAGTGCTTGTCGCGAGCGCCTTGCTGGCGACTGACCGTGCCACGCTCGCCCAGACGCCGGTGATGCCCGCACCCACCACGACCCCGGACCCGGTGGGTGCGAAGCCGCCCGAGTGGGAGTTCTCCGCGTCGGTGTTCGGGTACTTCGTGCCGGACGATCGCGACTACGCACAGCCCTCGTTCACGGCCGACCGTGGCTGGCTCCACATCGAGGCCCGCTACAACTACGAGGATCAGGACACCGGCTCGGCGTGGTTCGGATGCAACTTCGCGGGTGGCAAGGCCGTGTGGTGGGAACTCACGCCGATGGTCGGCGCCGTGTTCGGCAACACGGTGGGGATGGCGCCCGGCTACCGGGGCGCGATCGGCTGGTGGAAGCTCGAGTTCGCGAGCGAAGGCGAGTATGTGTTGGACGCCGGCGACTCGTCCGACTCGTTCTTCTACAACTGGTCCGAACTGGCGGTCGCCCCGGTCGACTGGCTTCGTATCGGCATGGCGACGCAGCGCACGCGCGCCTACCAGAGCGAGCGCGACATCCAGCGCGGTTTCCTCGTCGGCGCCTCGTTCAAGCGCGTGGACGCGACACTGTACGTCTTCAACCCCGACGACGCCCGGCCGACCGTGGTCGTCGCGGTCGGTGTCGACTTCTGACGTGCGAAGTCGCTGGTCGGCTACGCGTACTCACGGTACACGGGCTCGAACATGCGCGCGCGGATGTCGGCGACGAGGTCGTCCGGACGCGCGGCCTGCGCCAGTCCGAGGTCGTGGGCCTCGGCCGCGACCGCCGCCGCGATGCGCAGCGACACGTCGCGGATTTTCGTGAGCGCGGGGTAGACGCGACCGAGCTCGAGGTCGGCGGGATCCACCATGGCCGCGAGCGTGCGGGCCGCCGCGAGGAACATCGCGTCGGTGACCTCGCGCGACTCGCTGGCAAGTGCGCCGAGCCCGACGCCCGGGAAGATGTAGATGTTGTTGCCCTGGCCGGGCACGTGGCGTCGTCCCTTGAACGACACTTCGGGGAACGGGCTTCCCGACGCGAAGATCGCCCGCCCGTCCGACCATGCATAGGCCTGTTCGGCGGTGCACTCCGCCTTGGACGTCGGGTTGGAAAGCGCGAACACGACCGGGCGCTGGTTGAGCCCGGCCATCTGCTCGACGATGGGCTGGGTGAATGTCTGGGGCATGCCGGATACGCCGATGAGCGCCGTGGGTTTCAGCGTCCGAACGGCCTCGCCCAGCGTCGCGATGAACGGATGCTCGTGCGCGTACGGGCGCTTGTGGTCGGCGAGCTCGCCGTCGCGCGCCTTCACCACGAGGCCCTTCGAATCCACGAACCAGCACCGTGCCCGCGCCTCGGTTTCGCTCAGGCCTTCCGACATCGCCGCGGCGACATAGAGATCAGCGATGCCCGTCCCCGCTTCACCCGCGCCGAGGAACAGCAGCCGCTGCTGCGCGAGCGTACCGCCGGTCACCCGCAGCGTCGCCATCACGCCGGCGAGGGCCACCGCCGCGGTGCCCTGGATGTCGTCGTTGAAACTGGGCAACTGCTTGCGATACCGCCCGAGCAGCCGGAACGCATTGGTGTTGCCGAAGTCCTCCCACTGCAGCAGCGCCTTCGGGAACACCGTGCGCACGGCCGTCACGAACTCCTCGATGAACGCGTCGTACTCCGCTCCGCGCGCGCGCTTCTGCCGCAGGCCGATGTAGACCGGACCGTCGAGCAGTTCCTGGTTGTCGCTGCCGACGTCGAGCGTGATGGGCAGCGTGTACGACGGATGCACGCCGGCGCAGGCCGTGTACAGCGAGAGCTTGCCGACCGGGATGCCCATGCCCAGCGCGCCGAGATCCCCGAGCCCGAGGATGCGCTCGCCGTCGGTGACGACGATGAGACGGACGCCCTGGAGGGGCCAGTGGTGCAGCACTTCGGCGATGCGGCCGCGATCACGGAGCGTGAGGAACAGCCCGCGCGGCCGCCGGTAGATGGCGCCGTACTCGAGGCAGGCCTGCCCGACGGTGGGCGTGTAAATCAGCGGGACCATTTCCTCGATGTTGTCCATCACGAGCCGGTAGAACAGGATCTCGTTCCGGTTCTGGAGGTTGGCCAGGTAGATGTACTTCTCGAGCGCGTCCGGCTTGCGACCGACGGAGGCGAGACTCCGCTGCGCCTGTTCCTCCAAGGTGAACACTCGCGGCGGCAGCAGGCCACGCAGGCCGAGCGCGTCGCGTTCGCGTTCGGTGAACGCGGTGCCCTTGTTCAGGAGCGGATCGGTCAGGAGCGCTGCGCCGCGGGGCTGCCGAGGGGCGCCCCACGCGGACAGGTCGGCCGGCGAGGCGGGACTCGTCATGGCTCAAGGATATGCGGATCTGTGGGCGAGTAAATGGCCGGAGGATGCTTCTGACACAAGAATACGTAACGCCTAACGCCTAACGACCGTTCCCGCCTGACGCTTGACGCTTGAGAACCGACCGTCCCCGACGAAAGGGCCGTGGCGACGGGCGACGACGGGGGAAACCCCTGCCGACAGGGTCACCGGTACGGTCACCGCGTCCGGCCCGACCTCGAGGTCGCGCGGCCCGTACATCGAGTGCGCAGGCGCCAGGACCTTGCGTGACCTGCGCGGCGCGCATGCCGCGCCAGACCAGGGCCTGGGGAGTCGCCGATGTCGCGGCGAGCCGTCGACGGGCGGTGGTGTTCCCGGACGAAGGGAACGCCGCCACGCGTCAGCGCCGACCTGAAGGTCGGCGCCTACACCTGAAAGCGCCTCCACTGAAAGCCTTGTTAACGGCGGTCAGCGTTTGGCGTTCAACGTTGTGCGTTCGTCTCAGGCCGCACTTCCTCCTCCGTCCTCCGTCCTCCCTCCTCCGTCCTCCGTCCTCCCTAATGGGAGTGCCTCGGCACGGCTGCTCCGCTGCCGCCCTTCAGGAAGTCGAGGTCGGCGCCTTCGTTGGCCTGGGTCACGTGCTCCACGTACAGCTTCACGTAACCGCGGTCGACGATCGGCGGCGGCGGTTGCCAGGCCGCCCGCCGGCGCGCGAGTTCCTCGTCGTCCACGAGCAACGACAGTCGGCGGGCCGGGACGTCGAGTTCGATCAGGTCACCGGTCGTGACGAGCGCGAGAGGACCTCCGACCGCCGCTTCGGGCGCGACGTGGAGGACGACGGTGCCGTACGCGGTGCCCGACATCCGCGCATCCGAGATGCGGACCATGTCCGTGACGCCCTCGCGCAGCAACCTCGGCGGCAGCGGCATGTTGCCGACTTCCGGCATGCCGGGGTAGCCGCGGGGCCCGCACAGCTTCAACACCAGCACGCTGTTGGCGTCCACGTCGAGATCCGGCGCGTCGATGCGCGCGTAGAAGTCGTCGATGTCCTCGAACACCATCGCGCGGCCGGTGTGCCGCAGCAAGTGCGGACTGGCCGCCGCCGGCTTGATGATCGCGCCGTCCGGGCTGAGGTTGCCGGTCAGCACCGCGATGCCGCTGTCGGGCACCACGGGATTGGTCCGTCGCCTGATGACCTCCTCGTTGTAACAGGGGGCATCCGCGATGAGTTCGCCCATCGTCCGACCGGTCACGGTGATCGCGTCGCGGTGAACGAGGTCGCCGAGTTCGCGCAGAACGGCGGGCAGACCGCCCGCATAGTAGAAGTCCTCCATCAGGAAGCGGCCGGATGGCATCAGATCCACGAGGCACGACACCTCGCGGCCGAGGCGATCCCAGTCCTCGAGCGAGAACTCGATGCCGACACGCCCCGCGATCGCCAGCAGGTGAATCACTGCATTGGTCGAGCCACCGACGGCGTTGACGGCACGCACCGCGTTCTCGAATGCCTTGCGCGTGAGCACCTGTGACGGCTTGAGATCCGCCTCCACCATCGCGACGATGCGATTGCCCACAAGGTGGGCGAGCCTGGATCGACGCGCATCGACGGCGGGGATCGCGGCGTTGGTCGGCAACGCCAGGCCGAGCGCTTCCACCAGGCACGCCATCGTCGACGCCGTGCCCATGGTCATGCAGTGGCCGGCCGAGCGGCTCATGCCGGCTTCGGCATCGCGGAAGTCCTCCGGCGACATGTTCCCGCAGCGGACCTCCTCGCTGAACTTCCAGACGTGGGTGCCCGAGCCGATGTCGTGGCCGCGGAACTTGCCGTTCAGCATCGGACCGCCCGACAGCACGATGGTCGGCAGGTCCACGCTCGCCGCGCCCATCACGCACGCCGGTGTCGTCTTGTCGCAGCCGACGAGCAGCACGACGCCGTCGAGCGGGTTGCCGCGGATCGATTCCTCGACGTCCATGCTCGCGAGGTTACGGAAGAGCATCGCGGTGGGCCGCAACTGCGTCTCGCCGAGCGACATGACCGGGAACTCGAGCGGAAAGCCGCCGGCTTCGTAAACGCCGTGCTTGACGTGCTCGGCCAGGTCACGCAGGTGCGCGTTGCATGGCGTCAGCTCCGACCAGGTGTTGCAGATGCCAATGATCGGACGCCCGTCGAAGACGTGGTCGGGATGTCCCTGGTTCTTCATCCAGCTGCGGTGGATGAACGTGTTGCGGTCGATGCCGCTGAACCACGCCGTGCTGCGGCGCGCGCCCTTCTTCTGCTCTGCCATGCGCTCTCCCCATGCTGATGGCGCCCGATGATGCCACGAGCGCGTCGACCTGAAGGTCGACGCCTACGGCTTTCCGGGTTGTAGCCGTCGACCTTCAGGTCGACGGGGCGATCGAGTGGAACCGGCTGTCCGGATGAGCCTACTGGATGCCGCGTCTATCTTTCACAACTGTAATCGTCACGACATCGTGGTGAAAGGCGGTGGCACGTATGGTCTTGACAGAACGCTGCATGCCGCGCCAGCGTCCGTCATCGAACTCGCGCGGCAGATACCGAGTCATCGTCATGCGCCGCTCCCTGCTCGCCACCACGTTCGGGCTCCTGGCCATTGCGGCCAGCGCCTCGGCTGCCCCGCAATCAAGCAAGCCCGCGACACCGCCCACGACCACCGAGAAAGCCGACACCACCAAGCACCATTCGAAGGACAAGAAGGCCCACAAGGAGAAGGAGAAGACCGGCTCGACTACGGCGACGACCCAGTCCACCAACAAGAAGACCACGACCAAGCCATAGTCGCCTGGCATGCGCGTGCGCCGCCCTCCCGGCGCACGCGTCAGTCGCTGACATGTCCACGAACCCGCTCTGCACTCTGGGGTCGGCGTTGCGTGTCGCGACGCTCGCCCTCCTCATCCTCGCCTCGAGCGCCGCTGCGCAGGTGACCCAGGTCGTCTCGCTGCGCGGCCACGTGCAGACACTGCGCGTGTACGGCACGCCCGGCCATACGCCGATCATCGTATCGAGCGGCGACGGTGGCTGGTTGCACCTGGCGCCACACGTCGCGGCATTGCTGGCGTCGAAGGGCTACTTCGTCATCGGCTTCGATGCGCGCGGTTATCTCGAGAGCTTCACGACGGGGGGCACGACCCTACGTCCGACCGACGCGCCAGTGGACTTCCGCACACTGGCGGCCCTCGCGTCCGGAGGCACTGAGCGCAAGCCCGTGCTTGTCGGCGTCTCGGAAGGCGCGGGCCTCTCGCTGCTGGCCGCGACTGATCCGGTGACGCGGCAGGCGGTGGCGGGTGTGATCGCCCTCGGCTTGCCGGACGTCAACGAACTCGGCTGGCGCTGGAAGGATGCCCTCAGCTATCTCACGCATGCGACGCCGGCCGAGCCGACGTTCAGCACCGCGGCCATCGCCTCTCGACTCGCTCCTGCCCCGCTGGCGGCGATCCACTCCACGCACGACGAGTTCGTGCCACTGCCCGAAGTGCAGCGCATCCTCGCGGCCGCGCGGGAGCCGAAGCGTCTGTGGATCGTGCCGGCCGCGGATCATCGCTTCAGCGATAATCTCGCGGAACTCGACACCCGCCTGCTCGAAGCGCTGGCGTGGGTCCGGCAACAGGGACCATGAGCACGCCGCTGGTGTCCGAAGCGCCTGGTCACGCCGTGCTGCGACGGCTCGTGCAGACGCTCCCGGCATTGGCCAGCCTCATCGCGTTCGCCGTGGCGCTCGAGGTGTTGCGGTTCGAAGTGCGCAACGTCGGCTGGCACGACCTCACCCGTGCCCTGTCGCACACACCGCCAGCACGGCTGCTGGCCGCCCTGGCGCTCACCACTGCCAACTACATTGTACTGACCGGCTACGACCTGCTCGCCTTCCGCTACCTCGGTCGCCAGCTGCCGCGAGCACGCATCGCCGCGACGGCGTTTGTCGCCTACGCGATCGCGCACAACGTCGGCTTTGCCGCGCTGTCGGGTGCGTCGGTCCGATACCGCTTCTACGCGCGCTGGGGCCTGTCGGCCGAGGATCTCTCCCGGATCGTGTTCAGCACCGCGCTGACCTTCTGGGTCGGCCTCTGCGCGCTTGGCGGCGCGAGCCTGCTCGTCGCCCCGATCCCCGTCGCGTGGGCCGCAGGCGCACCGTTGCTGCGGCTGGCTGGCGCGGTACTGGTGGGACTGGTCATCGTCTACCTCGCCGCCAGCGCCATGCGGCAAACACCGCTGCGGCTCGCGGGCCTCACGCTACCAATGCCGTCTGCGACGATCGCCGGCGCCCAGCTGGCGCTCTCCTCCACGGACTGGCTCCTGGCGGCGTTGGCGTTGTACGTGCTCTTGCCCGCCGGGGCACCGCCGTTGCCTTCCTTCGTCAGCGCGTTCCTGGTCGCGATTCTCGTCGGGATGGTGAGCCACGTGCCCGGCGGCCTCGGTGTGTTCGAGGGGCTGATGGTCGTCCTGCTGCGCCCCTGGTTGCCGGCGGCCACGTTGCTGCCAGTCTTTGTCGTCTATCGCGTCGTCTACTACCTGCTGCCGCTGGTCCTCGCGCTGCTCGGCCTGGTGTGCGACGAAGCGCATCAGCGACGCGCGCACGTCGCGCGCGCAGCCCGCTGGCTCGGCGACGCGACCGAACGGATCACCCCTGCGGTCCTTGCGGCGTTCACCTTCCTCTGCGGCCTGCTGCTGCTGTTCTCGGGCGCCACGCCCGCGGCGCCGGGCCGTCTCGGCCTGCTGCACCGCATGCTTCCGCTCGGCGTGATCGAGACCTCGCATTTCCTCGGCAGCGTCGCTGGGGCCGGCCTCCTGGTCATCGCGCATGGCCTGGCCCGTCGGCTCGATGCGGCGTACTACTTCTCGACGATGCTGATCTCGGTCGGGACGGTGGCGTCGCTGCTGAAGGGCGGCGACGTCGAGGAGGCGACGGTGCTGCTCGCCCTGCTCGCAGTGCTGTCGGTGGCTCGGCCGGCATTCGATCGCCGGGCGGCGTTCTTCGAGACACGTTTCTCCGGCGCCTGGCTGGCGGCGCTGGCCGGGGCGCTCGGCGCGTCCACCTGGCTGGGCCTGTTCGCGTTCAAGCACGTGGAGTACGCGTCGGACCTCTGGTGGCGCTTCGAACTCGCGGGCGATGCCTCACGCTTCCTGCGTGGCTCGGTTGGCGCTGCGATCGTCGTGCTACTGGTCGGCCTGGCGCGACTCACGTCGCCGGCGCCACACATCGTCGAGCCACCGAGCGACGACGACCTGGCCGACGCCCACCGTGTCATCGAGACGCAGGCCTCGACGCAGGCCAACCTCGTCTTCCTGCGCGACAAGGCCGTGCTGTTTTCGACGCGTCGGGACGGCTTCGTGATGTACGGCGTGCGCGGCCACTCCTGGGTCGCGATGGGCGATCCTGTCGGCCCCGCGTCGGCGCGGCGCGATCTGATCCGGGCGTTCCTCGAGCGTGTCGACGACTTCGGCGGCGCGCCGGTGTTCTACGAGGTCGGGGCCGGGGGCCTGCACCACTATGCCGATTTCGGCCTTGCCTTCCAGAAGCTCGGAGAGGAGGCGCACGTCGACCTGCGGCGGTTCACGACGGCCGGTGCGCATGGCTCGAAGTTCCGGCAGGCCGTGCGCCGTCTCGAACGCGAAGGCGGGACCTTTCGCGTCATCCCCGCAGCGGAGGTCGGCGCTGCCCTGCCCGAGTTGCGCCGCGTCTCGGACGACTGGCTCGCCCGCAAGTCGGCGGGCGAAAAGGGCTTCTCGCTCGGATTCTTCGACGGGGCCTACCTTTGCCGCTTCCCTGTCGCCGTCGTCGAGCGCGCTGGCGTCATCGAGGCGTTCGCGAACCTGTGGCCGGGCGCACACCATGTGGAACTCTCTGTCGACCTGATGCGGTTCACGCAGCACGCGCCGAAGTCGGCCATGGAGGGGTTGCTCGTCCACGTCATGCTGTGGGGCCAGGAACGCGGCTACGCGGAGTTCTCACTGGGCATGGCGCCGCTCTCGGGGTTCGAGCGTTCGCCGGTCGCATCGTTGTGGCAACGCGCCGGGGGCTTCGTTTTCATGCACGGCGAGGGACTCTATGGCTTCCAGGGGCTGCGTGCCTTCAAGGAGAAGTTCGAGCCGCGGTGGGAGCCGCGTTACCTCGCGTATCGTGGCGGCTTCGGCCTGCCGCGTGTCCTGGCCGACGTCTCGGCCCTGGTTGCCGGCGGCTACCGGCACGTGTTCCTGAAGTAACAACGCGGATGAAGGCCGCGTGCGGAGAACGGGCCCGTGGGCGTACTGCGAAATTTTAAATTTCAAAATTTCAAATTACATTGCCGCCGCCATGCGTCGAGCTGCCGACCATGGCGGTGAAATTCTGCAATTGTGGAATTCTGAAATTTCTAGGCGTCGACGACTCGGCTAGAGCAGGAAGCCGGCGATCGTGGCGGTGACGAAGTTGGCGAGCGTGCCGGCCATCATCGCGCGGAAACCGAGACGGGCGAGGTCGCTGCGACGGCTCGGCGCGAGCGCGCCGATGCCACCGACCTGCATGCCGATCGACGCGAAGTTGGCAAAGCCGCACAAGGCGAACGTCGCGATGGTGAACGAACGCGGATCCAGGCTGGCCTTCATCGGCCCGAGCTGCGAGTAGGCGACGAACTCGTTCAGCACCATGCGCGTGCCGAGCAGGTTGCCGATCGCCGGCGCGTCGCGCCAGGGCACGCCCATGCTCCACGCGATCGGCGCGAAGACCCATCCGAAGATCTGCTGCAGGCTGAGGCCCACCAGGCCCAGGATCGCGTTCAGCAGTGCGATCAGCGCCAGGAACGAGATGAGCATCGCGCCGACGTTCAACGCGAGCATGAGCCCTTCGGACGTTCCGCGTCCGGCCGCGTCGATGATGTTGACGTCGGTCTTCTCGTGGTCCAGCTTGACGGTGCCCATTGTCTCGGGCACCTGCGTTTCTGGCACGAAAATCTTGGCCATCATCAGCGTGCCAGGCGCGGTCATGATGACGGCGGTCAGCAGGTGCTGGGCCTCGATGCCGAAGAGCACGTAGGCGGCCATGATTCCGCCCGAGATGTGGGCCATGCCCGAGGTCATCACCGTCATCAGCTCGGACTGCGTCATCTTCGCGAGGAACGGCCGGATGGTCAGCGGCGCCTCGGTCTGCCCCATGAAGATGCTCGCGGCGACATTGAGCGTCTCGGCGCCGCTCGCCTTCATCACCCAGCGCATGCCCATCGCGAAGCCGCGCACCACGAGCTGCATCACCCCGAGGTAGTAGAGGATCGCGAACAGCGAGGCGATGAAGATGATCGTCGGCAGGACCTGGAACGCGAACAGCACCGAGTACTGCGCACCTTCCTCGCCGAGGGCGGCGGTCATGATGCGCGGCCAGACCGCCTTGTTGCCGAGCGGGCCGAACACGAAACCGGCCCCGACGCCGCCGAAGTCGAGCAGCCAGTTGATGCCGCGGCCGGCGGCCGCGAAGGCCTCGCGCCCTGGCGTGGTGCGCAACACGATGAGCGCGATGACGATCTGCAGGCTGAGGCCCCACGCCACCGTCTTGCGGTCGATCGCGGCGCGGTTGGACGACCAGCAGAACGCGATCGCCAGCAGCACGAGGAGTCCGGTCAATGACTGGACCTTGGGCGCATGGGCGACCGACGCAATGCCCGCCGCGATTGCCGCACCCCCCAGCAGCGCGCCAAGGACAACGAAATCCGCCTGGCGCCAGGGAGCGCGGGCGGGAGCCGGAGCTGGTGCATGAGTCACAGGCGGGGAGTATACCGAACGGCTCAGGACGGAGGACGGAGGAGAGAGGACTGAGGTAGGAACGAGGAGGGAGGACCGAGGAACACCTCCAGCCGCTCTACGTCCTTTCGCTCGGCGCCGCGCCCGGTCCTTTGTTTTCGACCTCTTTCCTCAGTCCTCCGTCTTACCTCGTTCCTCCGTCCTCCGTCCTCCGTCCTGTATCCTCCGTCCTGTATCCTCCGTCCTCACTTCCCCGTTCCCCGGTCCCTGCGTAGGCGTCGAGCTTGCTCGATGCCCGCGATCCGCGATCCGCGATCCCCGATCCGACTTAGTGGAGCCAGCCAGCGCCACCGACACTGTTGGGCAGGACGCCGGCGGCAGATACGAGTAGCAGGGCGACCGACGCCGCTGCGCTCGTACGCATTCGCTGCACGTTCGCGCGGGGTCCCAAGGCCCTGGATCGTTGGCGGCCTTCAGCTCGGCGAGGCCGGGAATCTGGCGGTCATCGTGACGCGTATCTGGCGACGCGCGCGGCATCGCGCTGGGCCCGCGGCGGCTCACCTCGCGCCGGTGTCGAGGCGGACGCGTCCCTGCCACGGCGCGACTATCTCCGCCGCGAGGCGCTCCGCTTCGCCCGCCGTCCTGATCGGCTGATCGAGCACACGCTCTCCCCGGTAATTGAAGATCCCGAACCCCGAGTCCTCCATGCGGATGACCACGTCCCCGACCGGCACGTCGGTCTCCAGCGGGTTCTCGCCGGAGCCCGGTGACAATGCGTCCAGATCGGACAGGAATGCGTGCGCAATCGGCTGGTTCACGGTGTGCGGCGACCTTTCTGCCGTACCTGGATCAACAGCACACGGCGTGCCATTCGAACCGGATGAGCCTGCGCGGGTACTAATGAGGCATGCCGAATCGATTGCGTGGTTGCCTGATGGCGTCGAGTGCAACTGCCATGCTCCTGCTTGCGACAGCCTCGTCGACCAGTGCCCAGGGGCCAGCGACAGTCCCGCCGGGGCCGGCCGCCCCGCGGACGCGGGCCTCGGACCGCACCGAACAGGGCGCTGTGTTGTCCCCGCCGGACGCAGCCAGGCTGCCGGTCCGTCGTGTCGTGCTCTACAAGAGTGGAGTCGGGTACTTCGAGCACCTGGGTCGCGTGCGTGGCGACCAGGCGGTGTCCATCGATCTGACGAGCGGCCAGCTCGATGACGTGCTCAAGTCGCTGACCACGGCCGACCTCGGCAACGGGCGCGTAACCGGCATCACCTTCAACTCCTCCGCCCCGGTGGAGCAGCGGCTCCGAATGCTTGGGCTGCCGCTCGGCGCCTCGACCTCGCCGGCCGACCTGCTCAACGCCCTTCGTGGCGCGCGCGTCGAGGTCCAGGCCGGCAGCGCTGCCATCGTCGGACGCATCCTGAGCCTCGAAGAACGCCAGCGCACGGCCGACGGTGCGACAGAAACGCGGCAGGAGCTCACGATCGTCACCGACGCGGGCCTCGTCCGGACGTTCACCCTTGGCCCGGCCATCGGCATCCGGCTGGCCGAGGCCGAAATGCGAGGCGAACTCTCGCAATATCTCGACCTCGTCGGCTCGACCCGCGCCCGAGACGTCCGCCGGCTGCGCATCGGCACGACGGGCAGCGGCGTGCGTGACCTGCTCGTGAGCTACGTCAGCGAGGTGCCGGTGTGGAAGTCAACCTACCGCCTCGTGATTCCGTCGGCCGGTAACCGCGCGCCGTTCCTGCAGGGCTGGGCGATCGTCGACAACACGCTCGGCGAGGACTGGACCGACGTCGAGCTGTCCCTGGTGGCGGGCGCACCGCAGTCCTTCGTGCAGCAGGTGTCGCAGCCCCTCTATACGCGCAGGCCCGTGGTGCCGCTGCCGAGGACGGCGATGCTGACGCCGCAGACCCATGACGGCACGCTCGAGGCATTCGCGAAGGCAGAGTCCGTCGAGGGAGGCATTCCGGGCGGTGCGCTGGGCGGCGTGGTCGGGGGCCTGCCCAGCGCGCCGAATGCCGCCCCGGTGCCCGCACCTTTGAAGGAGGCGCGCTCGCGCGAAGACGCGGTCGTGGAGAGCCTGGCGGCGGCACCCGTGGCCGCGCGTGGCCAGGAACTCGGCGACCTCTTCCAGTACACGTTGACGCAACCGATCACGGTTCGACGCAACCAGTCGGCGCTCGTCCCCATCGTGCAGGCCGACGTGGCGATTGAACGCGTCTCGCTGTGGAACGCCGCGTCGGGCACTGGCCGGCCGTGGCGGGCGGTGTGGCTGACCAACGATACCGGCCTCACGCTCGACGGCGGCAGCGTCGCGCTCGTCGAGGGTGGTGCCTTTGCCGGTGAAGGCCTACTCGAGGCGATCCAGCCCAAGGAACGTCGGCTGATCTCGTATGCGGTCGATCTCGCGGCGCGCGTCAGCGTCGTGCACGATGGCGGGCCGCGTCGCGTCAGCCGCATGCGCATCGGCAAGGGCGCCTTCGTGCAGGTCGTGCAGGAACGCGTCACGAGCACGTACACCATCCGCAACGAGGACAGCACAGCACGGACGTTCGTGATCGAGCATGCGCGCCGCGACGGCTGGTCCCTCGCCGCGGGCACCGCGACGCCTGCTGAGGCCACGGCGGCGCAGCATCGATTCCGGGTCGTGGTCGATCCGCGTGCCTCGACGGAGCTGAAGGTGGAGCAAGTCCGCGAGGTGGAGACGCGCGTCGCCGTCACGACGATCACGAGCGACCAGATCGCGCTCATCCTGCAAGGTCGCGACGTCGACGCCTCCGTCGCACCGCAGCTGCGCGCGGTGATGGCGCAGAACGCCGAGGTCACACGCTTGCAGTCCGCCGTTCGCGAACGCCGGGCCGAGATCGAACGGATCGAGAAGGACCAGGCCCGCGTGCGCGAGAACCTCGCGGCCCTCAAGACCAGCGCCGAGGAACGACAGCTCGTCGCCCGCTACGCATCGCAGCTCAATACGCAGGAGGATCGGCTGGTCGTGCTGCGCCGCGACATCGAGGACCTCGAACTCCAGCGCGTCAAGGCCCAGGACGAACTCGTACGCCTGGCAAACGCGGTGGCGCTCGACATCACGATGGAGTAAAGAACTCAGTAGCCTGCAGCCGTACAGTCTCAGGTCTCAGGTCTCAGGTCCCAGGTCCCAGGTCTCAGGTCTCGCGTGAGACTTGAGACTTGAGCCGTAGTGGCGATCCGCAGGCGGCAGCCCGTTCGGCTATTTCGGCAAGTAGAAGAAGCCGAGCGCAAGCATCACGTACACCGCCAGCAACTGGACGCCTTCCATCCAGTGCGTCTCGCCATCGTGCGCGATGAACGCGATGCTCAGCACCGCCACGCCGAGCGAGGCGATCTCGAACGGCGTGAACAGCAGGTCCATCGGCGCTGGCCCAATCACGTAGCTGAGAAAGACGAGGAGCGGCGCCACGAAGAGCGCAATCTGCGTCGAGGACCCGACCGCGATCGCGATCGCCGTATCCATCCGGTCCTGCGCCGCCATCGTCACCGCCGAGAAATGCTCCGCGGCATTGCCGACCAGGGCGACGATGATCACGCCGACGAAGACCTGCGTGAGCCCCAGGTCCTTCGCCGTCGCGCTGACCGATCCGACCAGCACCTCGCTGACCACCGCGACAGCCGCGGTGCTGCCGAGCAGCAGGAGGAGTGCGCCACGCACCGAGCCGCGTTCGCCTGCGACCGAGTCGTGTGTCTCACTGGCATCGGCCGCGCCGTAGACCTCGCGGTGTGTCCGCAACGTGAACACCAGTCCCAGGGCATAGGTGATGAACAGCACGACGGCGATTTCGGTGTCGAGCCTCAACTCCGCCGCAGGAGAGGCGACGCGGTGCAGCAGCGCCGGGACGATGAGCCCGATCACGCTGAGCAACAACATGGTGGTGCCGACGCCGGCGGCAGTGCGGTTGAAGGTCTGCACCGGCCGGCGGTAGCCCCCCACCACGGCTGCCGCCCCGAAGACGAGCAGCACGTTGCCGAGAATGGACCCGGTGATCGAGGCCTTCACCAGGTCGGTCAGGCCCTCCCGCAGAGCCAGCGCGCCGATGATCAGTTCAGCGGCGTTACCGAACGTCGCGTTCAGCAACCCACCGATGCCGCCGCCGAGGTGGTCGGCCAGCGTCTCGGTAGCGCGACCGATCGCGGCCGCCAGCGGCAGCAGCGCCAGCGTAGCGGCGCCGAAAATCAACAGGTGCCGGCCGGGCGACCGAAAGTGCAGGAACACGGCCACGGGAGCACCGGCCAACATCAGGACTTGAAGCCAACGGGACATCACAGCCTACAGCCTACAGCCTGCAGGCTACGGGCACAGGCTCCCGGCGGTAGGCCGCAGGCTGCAGGCCGCAGCCCGTTAGCGGAACACGCGGCCGATGCCGAGGTAGGTCCGCCAGCGTCCGTCGAAGCCGGTGGTGCCGGCGAGGACGACCGGTCCGACGATGGTGTCGAGGACGGCGCCGACGCTGACGTTGGTGCGCCACTTTGCGTCGGCCCAGTCATCGAATGCGTCGCCGTTCTCGAGCCAGCCGCCCGCGTACACGGGGCCACCGATGAAATCGGGAAGCCGCCAGACATGGTGAAGGTAGCCGCCACCGGCATTCCACGCGTGCTCGCCGCGGATTTCGCCAGGCGCGTAGGCCCCCAGGCGGAACGCGGACCCGACGCTGAAGATGGACGTCGGCGGAGGATCGCCGCCCAACGTGGTGCCGAGCCCGCCAAAGGCGAACAAGCGTCCCGATGGGCCCGCCATGCGGAAGGTGTTGCCGCTGAATGTCAGTTGCGTGAACGACGCCGAGGACGACACTGGCTCCTCGATGCTCGAGATGTCGGGCGCCTCGAAGGCGTGCGCGATCCGCACGTGCGAGAAGACGCCCTGGCTCGGCACCACCGGACTGTCCTGCGTGTCCATCCGCCAGGCAAGGTCGAGACCGGAGTCGCGCCCGGCAATCTCCGGCAGGTTCGGGTCGCCCACCTCGATGCGGGCGGTCGTGTGGCCGATATAGGTGCCGAAGCGTACGTCGCTCGTCGCGCCGAGATTGACGCCGAGGTTGATGCCGACACGTGACGTGGTCCTGCCATACCGGGCGACGACGGTCTCGTCCTCGATGGCGTTGAGCGTCTCGGTGAGCAGGCCCGCGTACGGCGCCACGAACATGTTCGAATGCCCGATTGGCCGGTACCACTCCGCGGCGACCCCGGGGTCGGAACCGAGCGTGCCGTCGAAGCGGAGTTCCGAGCCGGACCCACCCAGGTCGAAGGCCAGGTACCGGGCGGTGGCCGTGATGCGGAAGTCCTGCGACGTGGTGTTCTCGAGGTTGACGCCGAGCATCATGAAGGGCGGCGCATTCGGCTTGGGGCGGCCACGCACCACCAGTCCGTACCGGCCGGACTCGTCTCGCGCCGTCCGCCAGGTGATGGTCTCGTAACGATCGAGACCGGTGAGTTCAGCAAGATCCTTCTCGATGCCCGCGATATCGAGGGGAACGCCGACGTGACGCTCGAGCAGGGACTCGAGTCGCTTTGCATCGTTGGTGCCGAACCCTTCGAGACGAACGAATGTGGGGTCGGGGATCCCCGTCCGGCGCCGCGACAGCCGCTCCTGCCGCCAGGCCTCGTACTCGGCCTCGCTGACCGCGAGCGGCAGCAACTGGTCGCGCATCGCCTCGGCGGCGCGGTAACCCTCGTCGGCCAGTTCGGCGGCGCGGCGCCAGTCGAGCGACCCGTACGCGCGGAGGGGCACGTTGAGTACCACGTCGGCCGATTCGAGCGACTTCCGTGTCGAGGCACGCATCATCGCGTCCAGCGTCGACCCGGCGAGGCCGAGCAAGGTGTAACTCAGGCTCTCGGGGTTGGACAACTCGCCGACGTTGACCGCGATGACGACATCGGCGCCCATCGACTTCACGACGTCGGCCGGCACGTTGTTCATGGCGCCGCCGTCCACGAGCACGTGACCCTCAAGGACGACCGGCGGGAAGATCAACGGCAACGACATCGTCGCGCGCATCGCGTCGGCCAGCGATCCGCGCCGCAGCACCACCTGGCTCGCCGTGACGAGATCCACGGCGACGGTCCGGAACGGCGTCGGCAGGGCGTCGAAGGATTCGATGTCGTGGTAGGGAGCCGCGATGCGCTCGAGAAACAGCTCCACGTATTCGCCGCTGTTCAGCGACGTCGGTGGGACGATGCCGCCCTTGAGGCCGAACTCGAGGCGCGACGGATAGTCCCGCGCATCGGCCTTGCGGCGGATGTTCTTGTACACGAAGTTCGACGAACCGAACAACTGATCCCAGTCCATCGTGTCGAGCACGGTCTGAAGTTCGGCCGCCTCCATGCCCGTGGCATAGACTCCGCCGATCAGCCCACCCATGCTGGTACCCGCGGCGACGTCGATGGGAACCCGATGCTCCTCCAGCCAGCGGATGACACCGACGTGCGCGATGCCGCGAGCGCTGCCGCCGCCGAACGCCACGCCCACCGTGCGCCGCGAGGCGAGGCCCGCGACGCGCGGCGAGGTGTTGTCCTGCGGTCCGAGCGCACCGGCAGATACTCCGGCGCGCTGGAGTGGTGCCGCGCAAGCGGCCCCACCAACAATCACGACCACCGCCGTCAGGAGCCGCCAATCGCGATGCCGCCGGTTTTGCCAGGAGTGGGTCACGCCGACATGCTGGCCCGGCGGGGCGGCATGGGGCAAGTGCCGCCTTCAGTCAGCGCTTACCTGGCCTGCAGCGACTGGAGGTACGTGGTCAGGTTGGTGACCCGCAATTGCGCGACAGCGTCGCCCTCGGCTCTCCGGAAGAGCGGCCCCCACATCGGCATCTCGATCGATCCGTGCGCAGCCGGTAGCCGCTCCGGGCCCAGGATCTTCTGCATGATCGCCCCTCCGTCGAACTTGCCATTTCGTTTGGCGATTGTCGTCAGATCCGGCACCGGCACCTTCAGCGCTGGCACGGCGGGCCCACCGCCCCTGGCGTCGACGCCGTGGCACACGGCGCAATAGGCCAGGAAGTTGTCCTTGCCCTCCGCCGAGACCAATGGCTGGTAGGTGCCGGTCTTGACTGGCGGTGCGCCGGCTTGCTGCACCGTGGTTGCCCCCAGCAACGCCACCAATGCGAACGCTCCGGTCGCAACTGCTGTCAACAGCCTCATGGCGTGTCTGCTAGTCATGTGTGCCTCCCGCGCGGGCCTCTCTGCACGAGCCCGTACATCGCAACTCTGCTGCAAGAGCTCTGCCCATCGGTGGTGCGCTGGGTTGGCGCTTACGCCGCGATCGGGAGCGCGGCGCTGCGGCGTCCGAGGGAAATTCCCTCGCCATGGGGATTTTCCCGGCAGGCAGGCCCGGCGACCCAATCCACGTGGGAGGGGATGGTCGCGCCCGGTCCGTGCAGAGACATCGTCAAAGGGAGCGAAGTGGTAATAGGATCATAAGCCGCATGACGACCGTCACCCTTGACAGGGACCCGTCCGTACCTCTCGCGAACAACCCTCACCTGCTGCGTTGGGTCGAGAAGATGCGACACCTGACGAGCCCGGCGACCGTTCACTGGGTGGACGGCTCGCAGGCCGAATACGACGCGCTGTGCGACCGGATGGTGGAGACCGGTACCCTCGTCAAGCTCAACGACCATCTCTGGCCCGGCTGCTATTACGCGCGTTCGGATGCGTCGGACGTGGCTCGCGTGGAGCAGCGGACCTTCGTCTGCTCGCTCTCGAGGGATGCCGCCGGACCGACCAACAACTGGGTCAACCCGTTCGAGATGCGCAAGACGCTGCGCGGCCTCTTCAGGGGCTGCATGGCGGGCCGGACGATGTACGTGCTGGCCTACAGCATGGGCGAAGTCGGATCACCGATGTCGCAGATTGGCGTCCAGCTCACCGACTCGCCGTACGTCGTCGCGAGCATGCGGATCATGGCGCGGATCGGGCTGGCGGTCCTCGGGGAGATCGACCGCGATACCAAGCGGGTCGTGCCGTGCATGCACAGCGTCGGCATGCCGCTGCAGCCAGGCGCAACCGACGTCGCCTGGCCCTGCAACGACGACAAGTACATCGTCCACTTCCCGGAAACCCGAGAGATCTGGTCCTACGGCTCCGGGTACGGTGGCAACGCCCTGCTTGGCAAGAAGTGCTTCGGGCTACGCATCGCGTCGGCGATGGCGCGCGACGAGGGCTGGATGGCCGAGCACATGCTGATCCTCGGCGTCGAGGATCCGCACGGCGAGAAGACCTACGTGGCCGCGGCGTTCCCGAGCGCGTGCGGCAAGACCAACCTGGCCATGCTCGTGCCGCCGAAGGCCATGAAGGGCTGGACGGTGTCGACGATCGGCGACGACATCGCGTGGCTCAAGCCTGATGCGGAGGGGCGCCTGCGCGCGATCAACCCCGAAGCCGGGATGTTCGGCGTCGCTCCGGGCACGTCGCAGAAGACCAACCCCAACGCGATGGCCACGATCGCGCGCAACACGATCTTCACCAACGTCGCGCTCACGCCAGAGGGCGGAGTGTGGTGGGAAGGCATGACTGCGACGCCGCCCGCAGAGTGCCTGGACTGGCGTGGCAAGCGCTGGACACCGGAGATGGCTCACGAGACCGGCGCCACGGCGGCGCATCCGAATGCCCGCTTCACGGCGCCGATCGCGCAGTGCCCGATCATCGACCCCGGCTTCAACGATCCGCTCGGCGTGCCGATCAGCGCCATCATCTTCGGCGGACGCCGCGCCACCACCATGCCGCTCGTGTACCAGGCGTTCAACTGGACGTCAGGCGTCTACATGGGCGCGACGATGGGGTCGGAGACGACGGCGGCGGCGGCCGGCGCCGTCGGCAAGGTCCGGCGCGATCCGATGGCGATGCTGCCCTTCTGCGGCTATCACATGGCCGATTACTTCCGGCACTGGATCGCCATGCAGCGGATGCTGACCGAGACGCCGAAGATCTTCCACGTCAACTGGTTCCGCAAGGATGCCGAGGGCAGGTTCCTGTGGCCCGGGTTCAGCGACAACATGCGCGTGCTGCGCTGGGTGGTGGACCGGGTACGCGGCCGCGTGCCGACGCGTGAGTCGGCTCTGGGGTGGATGCCGCGCTACCAGGACATCGACTGGCGTGGCCTCGAGTTCGGCGAGTCGGCGTTCGAACAACTGCAGGCCGTGGATCCCGCGCAGTGGCGTCGGGAAGTGATGGAGCACGAGGAACTGTTCCTCCAGCTCCACTCGCATCTTCCGAAGGAGATGATCTACGAGCGCGAACTGCTCATTTGCCGACTGTAGGGCAGGTACGCCACAGGTCCCAGGTCTCAGGTCTCAGGATTGACTTGAGACTTGAAGCCTGAGACTTGAGACACCCGCGATCACCCGAGGTCGGTCGCTGGTTCGCGAGCGAAATCGATCTCGGGCAACTGCTGCACGGCGCGGCGCAGCGACGACTCCCACGAGGTGTGAATCAGCCGCAGGTCGGGATCGTTCGCTTCCAGACGCCGGTACCGATCCACCGTCAGCGAGTCCTTGCGATACAGCAGCAGATCGATCGGCGGCCCGACCGTGACGTTGGACCGCATCGTCGCATCGAGTGAAAGCAGCGCGTACTTGGCCGCGATCTCCAGTGGCGTGTCCGCCTCGATGCCGCGGTCGAGAATCGGCCGGCCGTACTTGACCTCACCCAGTTGCAGGTACCGCGAGTCCTCGGTGGCCTGCAGCGGGTTGCCCTGCGGGTAGATCAAGTACAGCGCCGGCGGCTGGCCCTTGACCTGGCCGCCGAGCAGTAGGTGGACGTTGAAGCTGTAGTTGTCCCGCTCGAGCGCCTCGCGGTCGATCTCGGACACTTGCCGGACGGTATCGCCGACGATGCGGGCGGCATGGTAGACCGAGGGCGCGGCAGCGAGGCCGAGCCCGGCGTCGAAGTCGGCACGCAGCAGCGACAGCACCGATTGGCTGATCGACAGGCTGCCGCTCGTCAGGATCACGAAGACGCGCTCGCCTTCGTTGACGAAGCGGTACATCTTGCGGCAGACGTTCACCTGGTCGTAGCCAGCGTTGGATCGGGAGTCCGAGGCCATCACGAGGCCGTCCGACGTCACGATGCCGAGACAGTAGGTCACGCGATCCTTTCGCGCCGCGATGTCGCGCGGCGCCCACCACATCATACAGAGCCGGACGTGCACCCGGTTCCCTGGCCGTTCGGCACGAAACCTGCTATCAATATCCTTCGTGCTCATCCGTCTCGGCTACGACCTGCGCTTCGATCTGCCCGCGCCCACGGTGATGACCACCCTGTTACACGTGCACCCATCCCGCTGCGGCGACCTGCGGGAACCAGACTTCCTGCACGTGGAACCGCGCGTCGATGTCGAGTTCTTCCACGACCTGTTCGGCAATCTGGCGACGCGCCTGCGTCTCCCGGCCGGGACGGCGCGCCTGCATTCCCGCACCTTGATCGAGGATCCCGGCACCGTCGACGCCAGGGATCCGCTCGCGCCTCAGCTGGACCTGGCCGCCCTGCCGCCCGCCGTGCTGCGCTACCTCATGCCCAGCCGGTACTGCGAAGTCGACCTGCTGTCGGCGATCGCCCTGGAACTGTTCGGCGGCACGAAGCCGGGCTGGGAGCGTGTCGACGCCATCTGCACCTGGGTCCACACACGTGTCGCATTTTCATACGCGAAGGCCCGGGCGACGCGTGGCGCCCTGGATGTGTTCACGGAACGTGTCGGAGTGTGCCGCGACTTCCAGCACCTGGCCATCACCTTCTGCCGCTGCCTGAACATTCCGGCGCGCTACGCCGCCGGCTACCTCGGCGATATCCGCGTGCCCGTGGCGCCCGATCCGATGGACTTCAGCGCCTGGTTCGAGGTCTACCTGGGCGGCCGCTGGTGGGCGTGCGACGCACGACACAACACCCGGCGCGCGGGGAGGGTGCTGATGGCCACGGGCCTCGACGCCACTGACGCCGCGATCACGACGACGTTCGGCGCGTCGACGCTGACGCATTTCGAGGTGATCTCGGAGGAGGTCCCAGGCGACGCGTCCCGGGCCGTTCCGACCCACCGCGCCGCGACAGCCTAGCCGGCGCGCCCGTCGCGCGGCGGCTGTGTCACCGCCGCATCGAGCCGGGCGGCCAACGCCTCGAACCCTGGCCGCGGCCCCGTCCAGCGAAGCGATTCGACGTCGCTGAACAGGGGCACGTCCTCGCGCAACGTCGCCAACGTCCGGAACAGGAACGCCTCCTCGCGCTGCGCCGCCAGGCTCCGGGCGAGGCCGGCCGGGTTGGCCGCATTCGCGGTCCAGGTGCGGTAGTCCTCGGGAATGGCCTCGAGATGTTCGTACCGGGCGAGCACGACGGCCGCCGACTTCGCGCCCCAGCCGCGCACGCCGGGATAGCCGTCGGCGCTGTCGCCCACCAATGCCAGGTAGTCGGGGATCGAGGTCGGGGCGACACCGAACTTCGCACGCACGCCAGCCTCGTCGAGGGTGACGCGAGTGCGCCGGTGGACCTGCACCACCCGCGATCCGCGCACGCACTGCGACAGGTCCTTGTCCGGCGTGCAGATCAGCACCCGCAGCACGCGCGCGTCGGCCGCCGCCAGGTACGCCGCCGAGGCCAGCGCATCATCGGCTTCGACGTCGACCATCGGCCACACCACGAACCCTGCCGCGGTGAGCACCTCCTCGAGCAGCGGGAACTGCGCCCACAGGTCCGGAGGGATCCCCGCTCCCGTCTTGTAGCCGGGCCAGAGATCGTTGCGAAAGGATTCGATGACGTGATCGGTGGCCACGCCGACGTGCGTCGCGCCCTGGCGGACCAACGCGAGCAACGAGTGCAAGACGCCACGCGCCGCCGCGACTTCGCGGCCGTCGGCGTCGCGTGCCGGCGGCACCGCATGGTAATGGCGAAAGAGTTCGTAGGTGCCGTCGACGAGGTGGATGTGCATTGGGAAGGCTACGGGCGCGCCGGATCGAAATGCTTCTTCAGTTGCGTGCCGTACGCGCCGTAGCCGCGCTGGAACTGCTCGGCGCCGGCGGCCCAGGCCGAGACGCGCTGCATGAACCGTGTCTCGAACATGAAGGCGAGCGTGGCTTCGAGCTTGTGCGGCTGCAACTCGGCGTTGCTGGCCGCCTCGAAGGCGTCCACGTCCGGGCCGTGCGGCAGCATGGTGTTGTGCAGCGAGCACCCGCCAGGTACGAAGCCCTGCGGCTTGGCCTCGTACCGTCCGTAGATCAGGCCCATGAATTCACTCATCACGTTCATGTGGTACCACGGCGGGCGGAACGTGTTCTCGGCCACCGCCCAGCGCTCCGGGAAGATCACGAAGTCGACGTTGGCGGTGCCCCGTGTTTCCGACGGTGACGTGAGCACGGTGAAAATCGACGGATCCGCATGGTCGAAGAGGATGGGCCCGACCGGCGAGAAACGTCGCAGGTCGTACTTGTACGGCGCGTAGTTGCCGTGCCAGGCGACGACGTCGAGCGGCGAGTGATCGAGGGCGGTCGTCCACAGCGCGCCAGCCCACTTGACGAACATCCGTGACGAGGCGTCGCGATCCTCGTAGGCGGCGACAGGCGTCAGGAAATCACGCGAGTTCGCGAGACAGTTGGCGCCAATCGGCCCGCGCTCTGGCAGCGTGAACGCGCCGCCGTAGTTCTCGCACAGGTAGCCCCGCGCAGGGCCGTCCACCAGTTCGACGCGGAGCTTCACACCGCGGGGGATCACGGCCATCTCGCCTGGCGCGATGTCGATGATGCCGAACTCGGTCCAGAGGCGCAGCGCACCCTGCTGCGGCACGAACAACAACTCGCCGTCGGCATCGTAGAAGTACTCGTCCACCATCGAGCGCGTCACGAAATAGACGTGCGCGCCCATCCCGGCCTGACTGCTGGCGTCGCCGGCCGTGGTCATCGTGCGAACGCCCTCGAGCAATGACAGCGGCGCGTCCGGGATCGGGATCGGATCCCAGCGCATCGGCCCGATCGGCAGGTCCACCATTGGCGCCGGCGCGGTCAGCCACAGCCCCGCGTCCATCTTCTGGAACGTGCCCCAGTGCTGCAACGTCGGACGGATCCGGTAGAGCCACGATCGTTCGTTGCTCGCGCGCGGCGCCGTGAACGGCGAGCCCGACAACTGCTCCGCATACAGGCCGTACGCGCACTTCTGCGGCGAATTGCGGCCGATCGGCAAGGCGCCTGGCAGCGCTTCGGTCTCGAAGCCGTTGCCGAAGCCGGACAGGTACGCAACGGGGCCTTGCTGGCCCACGGCGAGCGCGGGGTACGGCTGGTTCATGGCGTGTTCCTCTCCGATTGACCTACCACATGTGACCGCGCGGGCGCCAACAGGAATGGGGCGCCCAGGAGCGGTCCCGACGAATGCCGAACGCTGAACGCCGAACGCCAAGGCCAAAGGAGGCTCGGGCCTGTGGGCACAGGAAGTTGGAAAGGCCCAGGGCCCAAGGCCCGTCACGCGACCGGTATGATCGACCCGATGCCCCACCTCTTCTCCCCGCTCACCATACGCGGCGCGACGATACCCAATCGGGTGTTCGTGTCGCCGATGTGCCAGTACTCGAGCCATGACGGCTTCGCTACCGACTGGCACTTCGTGCACCTCGGAACGTTTGCCGTCGGCGGCGCCGGCCTCGTCATCGCCGAGGCGACGGCGGTACAACCCAACGGCCGCATCAGCCCGCAGGACCTCGGCATCTGGCAGGACGGACACGTCGATGCCCTCGCACGCATCGCGCAGTTCGTTCATGGCCAGGGCAGCGTCGCGGGTATCCAACTCGCGCACGCCGGACGCAAGGCCAGCTGCCATCGGCCGTGGGAGGGCCAGGGGATCCTCCCCCAGGATCAGGGCGGCTGGCTCGACGTCGTCGCGCCATCGGCCATTCCGTTCTCCGACACGTACCCGCAGCCTCACGCCCTCACGTCCGGCGGAATCGCGGCGATCGTCGCGGCGTTTGCCGATGCGGCGGCGCGCGCGTGGGACGCCGGCTTCCGCGTCCTCGAGGTGCATGGCGCGCACGGGTACCTGCTGCACGAATTCCTCTCGCCCATCAGCAACCTCCGCGAGGACAAGTACGGGGGATCCTTCGAGAACCGATGCCGGATGACACTCGAGGTCGTGCGCGCCATCCGCACTCGTTGGCCCGAGCGGGCGCCACTGTTCGTGCGCCTGTCGGCCACCGACTGGGTGGAAGGAGGCTGGGACATCGAGGAGTGCGTGGATCTGGCGAGGCGATTGGCCGCCGAGGGGGTCGACCTCGTCGACTGCTCCTCCGGCGGCAACGCGTCGCACCAGCGCATCCCGGCGGCTCCGGGCTACCAGGTACCGTTCGCCAGCCGCATCCGTCGTGACGCCGGCGTCCTCACCGGCGCCGTCGGCATGATCACCGAAGCCAACCAGGCCGATCGCATCATTGCCGCAGAAGACGCGGACGCCGTGCTGCTGGCGCGCGAGATGCTGCGCGATCCTCGCTGGGCACAGCATGCGGCGCAGGCCCTGGGGCACGAAGTGCCCTGGCCCGCGCAGTATCTACGCGCCGCACCCGCCAGGGTGCCTACACGACGGTCCTGGACCATGGACGCCTGACGGGTAACGCTTAATGCTTAACGCTTCACGAGCGCCTCGCCAGGGGTTTGCGAGCCGAAGGCCCAGGGACCGAGGCCCAGTCGAAAGGCGTAGCGGTCGACCTTGGTCGACCGTCGTCTGCGCGTCGAGCAAGCTCGACGCCTACACCTTCAACAAGCGGTTCGCGCGTGGCGATCAGTGTTCGTATGCGGCGTTCGGCGTTCAACGTTCGGCGTCCGTCGCGATCCGTCTTGGAGCCCGGTGCCCGGTCTCTATTTCACCCGCGTGTAGGGAAACACCGTCTTGACCGGCTGGCCGTCACGCATGCGGTCGAGCACGATGGAGAGTTCGTCCGGCGAGGGCTTCGAGAACGTGATGCGGAGGGCGTTCGGTCCGGTGCTCTCGAACACGGCCACCTCGCCCACGACCTTCACGAGGCGATGCTCCGCGGCTTCACCCTGCGGCTCGCGACTCTTGAGGCCGGGGCCGGGCTCGAAGTGCTTGATCCGCAGGACCAGGCCACCTTCCTGCTCCTCGATCACGAGCAATTCGTAGAGCATGGCCTTGGTGCCCTGGAGATTGCGGTACGCGGCCACCATCGACGTGCCGGCGGGCGCCATCCAGTGCTGCTCGATGTGGCGATCGCCGAGCATGCCGGTCCACCGGCCGGTGATGAAGGCGACCTGCTGGATGGTGGCCTTTGCCGGCGGTGCCGTGCCGATCGCATCCTGGGCGAGGGAGGACGAAGCCGCGACGACCGTGCAGAGCACGGCCGGCAGCACGACGCGAAGGAGGGTCTGGAAACGCATGTCGGCGCCATCGTATCGCCAAATTCTGGATGCTGGATGCTGGATGCTGGAGGCTGGAGGCTGGAGGCTGGATGCTGGACGCTTCAACCTTTGCTGCGGGTGCGCGTCGAGCGTCAAGCCTCAAGCCTCGAGCGTCTAGCGTCTAGCGTCTAGCTGCCGGATGACGCGGCAGGGATTGCCCGCGGCCACTACGTCGTCCGGGATGTCGCGAGTGACGACGCTACCCGCACCGATGACGGTGCGCGACCCGATGGTCACGCCTGGCAGGATGATCGCCCCGCCGCCGACCCAGACGTCGTCGCCGATCGTGACCGGCCGCCCCGACTCGTGCAGGCGCCGCATGGCGGCATCGAGGGGATGGGTGGCGGTGTAAATCTGCACCGCGGGTCCGAACTGCGTGAAACTGCCGATCCGCACCGGGCATACGTCGAGGACGACGCAATCGAAGTTGAAGAAGACGCGGGCGCCGAGCTCGATGTGCACGCCGTAGTCGCACCAGAACGGCGCATGCAGCCCGACCGTCTCGCCGCCACGCTTGAACAACTCGACGAGGACGGCACGGCGAGCATCCTCGTCGCGCGGCGGAAGGGTCAGGAGACGCCGGCATCGCTCGACGGCGCTGGCACGAAGGTCGACCAGTTCCGGGTCACTCGGGTCGTAGGGTTCACCCGACAGCATCCGGTCGCGTTGGCTGCGCATGGTCAGCACACTACAGGGAATCGGGCATCGGGCACCGGGCACCGGGTACCGGGTACCGGGTACCGGGTACCGAGTACCGGGTACTGGGTGTCGGGCTCGGGATTCGGGACTGGGGCTCAGATTTGGAATTCGGGGCCGCCGACCCAGCTGCGGGGATACTGGCTCGGACATCACCCCTCGGCCATTGGGCATCAGGCATCAAGCATCAAGCATCAAGCATCAAGTGTGACACCGTTTCGGGTACGATGATGGATGGCGCGGGGTGTCCGACCGCAGCCGGCGCGGTGAGCCTATCCCGGGATCATCGCCTGTTCTCTTCCAAAGGATTGCTCTCGATGCCCCGTCACTCTCTGTGCGCCGCACTGTGCACCGTTGCGCTGACGCTGTCCCCGGCGCTGGCTCTGGCCCAAGCCCCGAAGACGGCCCCGAAGGCCGCCGCGCCCAAGGCCGCTGCCGGCGCCGCGAAGACCTTTACCGTGACCGCTGGCGACACCATGAAGTTCGCGCCGGCCATCATTCGCGTCAAGGCGGGCGACAAGGTCACCATCACGCTGAAGGCCGTGAGTGCCCTGCCGAAGATGGCGATGGCCCACAACTTCGTGCTGCTGAAGGCCGGCGTGGATGCGGCCGCCGTCGCCACGGCTGGCTCGACAGCTCGCGACACCGCCTTCGTCTCGCCCAAGTCCAAGGCACAGATCATCGCGGCCTCGGCGCTCGCGGGCGGCGGCGAGACCGTCACCGTGGAGTTCACGGCGCCGGCCGCCGGCAAGTACCAGTTCATCTGCACGTTCCCGGCCCACTTCCAGGCCGGCATGGTGGGTCAGCTCATCGTCGAGTAGCCGCCGGACTTGTCCGGCGGTCTGTCGCAGCACGTCGGGGCGGCATTCGCGACAGCGGAGGCCGCCCTTTCTGTATGCGGCCTTCGGCGGTCACCGTTTGACCGGGCACCGTTCGCCGTTCGGCGTGGCTGCTCGACGTTCGGCGTTCGACGTTCGGCGTTCGGCGTTGCTGCTCGACGTTCGGCGTTCGACGTTCAGCGTTCGTCAGGTTCCATCCGCAGCGCCTCCCGATACGCTCGGGAGAAGCCCTCTTCGGGCGAAGTGATCCCAAGCCGATACTGCATCGTCTCGGCGATGACCGCGGCGCGGCGCTTCGCCTGTGTCGCCATCTCCCCGACGAACAGGTCGTCGATTGCCTCGGCCCAGATCGAGAACCAGCGCTGGAAGTGCTGCGGCTGCAACGTCGCGGCCTCGTGCAGTGGCAGGTGCACGGCGATGGGCTGCCCGATGTACACGGGCCGTTGCAACAGCACCTGCTCCCAGAAGTTGCCGATCTGCGGCAGATGCTGCTCGAGGTCGAGGTGCGCGACTTCCGTGAACAGGTAGCCGATGACCTCATCGACCATCGCCCTGCTGTAGAAGTGGCGCAGCAGTCGATCGATATCGGCGCGTGTCTCGAGATCACTCACCTGTTCAGCGTACCGCGGACAGCAGAAGCGATCGGCCGGCGCCTCCGCTCATCGTGGGGATGCCGCACGACCGAGGGCTGTCGACGTTCCCGTCGAGCCGCCGGGCAAGGCCTGGTCGCGAAACTCTGCGGCGCGTCCGAATGCTAGCCTGCAAGGACATGGACACGCGCGTCCTCGTCGTTTCGCTCGGCCGCGTGGTGGCGGACCAGGTGCGCGTCGACGCCACCGAAGCGCATGCCGTCCTTCAGCACGTGTGGCAACGCATGCAGGCCAGCCGGGACACGCACGGGGCGACGATGCCGCTCCCGCCACTCGATGCGCTGGGGATCACGCCGTTCGGTGATTTCGAGCTGCGAGAGGCGGCATGTGCCGGCCCGCGTCGCAGGCGTCGGCCGCACGAGCTCGCCCAGGAGCTCGCCGGACTGTTGCTGCGCCTGCTTTCTTCTGCCGCGACCGAAATGGACCGCGTTCCGCGCACCTGCCTCGACGCGGCACGACGCGCATCGGCGCTCGGCCCGAGCCCCGACACTCTCGGTCCCATCGTCACGCCCGACGCGTTGTTCACCGCGATCGAGGCGTTCCGGCCGCGCGATCCCTCTGTCGCGCTGTCGGGACTGTATGCGCGGTGGATCCGCACGACCGATTCTGCTCACGCCGCGCCATGGGACGCGAGGGTGACGACCGGGCCGGCGCCCGTCAACCGGCGCATCGCCGGCGACGTGAAAGCGAGCGCAGCTATTCCTTCCGCGGCGGCAGTCGCCGATCCACGCATCGATGTCTTCCGATCGCCCGAGCATTGCTCACAGGATCGCGTTCCCACGAGGACACGCCGGCCCGTAGCAGCACTGCTTGCGCTGCTGTGCGTGATGCTCCTGGGAGGCGTGATTGTGCGGCAATGGACGACGCGTCAACCCCGTGACGCCGCGGCTGACCGCGCCATGGCTGACGGCAATGTCCTCCCAATCGGCGACAATGCCGGCGGACCGGTCGCCGCGGGAGAGCCGTCAGCAACGGAGGTCGAGATCGCACCTCCGCCGGCGCGCATCCGAGCACTGGGGGTACCTCTGCGCGCCCGGCGACTGCTCGACGCCGGCATGACCGGACGGCCGCCGTACTCGCCGTCGTTCGATCCACACCACAATGCGATCCTCTTCCACGCCGGCCTCGAACGCAGCGCCCTGCTGCAGGCGTCGATCGGAAGCGACGGAGCGGTCGACGGGATTTCGACGATACGCCAGGACGGCGCGCGGAACTATCACGCGCAGGTCTCGCCGGACGGCAGGCGCCTCGCATACGACTCCGATGCAGATGGAACCCGCGGTGTCTATATCGCAAACCGGGACGGCTCATCGCCGAAGCACGTGAGCGGAACCGGGTACGCGTCGGTGCCGGCCTGGTCGCCCGACGGGCAGTCCGTGGCGTTTGCGCGCGCCGAGCCCGGTCGGCCGCGTGTGTGGAACGTCTGGACGGTTCACGTGGCGACCGGTGCGCTGCGCCGACACACGGCGCACCGCGTGGGCCAGGCCTGGGGCGCCTCGTGGTTCCCTGATGGCCGGCAAGTCGCGTACAGCATCGAGGACCGCCTGGTCGTGCGTGACCTCGAGAACGGCGTCGCACGCGTGTATCGGACGCCGGTGGCGGGCCGGTTGGTGCGAACGCCGGCTGTATCACCCGATGGGCAGCGGATCGTGTTCCAGGTCTATCGGGCGGGCGCGTGGGTGCTCGACCTGCGAACGGGTGCGTCCAGGCGACTACTGGCCGATGCCTCCGCGCAGGAGTTCGCGTGGTCACCCGACGGCCGGCGGGTGGTATACGACAGCGTCCGCGGCGGCGAATGGGGCATCTGGATCCTGGAGATGTCGCTGGCACCCTAGCCGGTCGACGTCAGTGCTGTGGTTCCGCATCTCCGGCGATGAGGGGCTCCGAGGCGTCGATGCGGAGAAACAGCAACGCCGAGAGGAGCAAGCATCCGCTGAACAGCACGAGCGGCACGTCGTAGCGGCCCCCGAAGGCATCGACCAGCGCACCGAACGCGACCGACGACAGGAACGAGCCGATCTGCCCGGCCGAGTTCATCGCGCCGGTCACCGCGCCGGCATGGCGGCGGCCCACGTCCACGCATACCGCCCACGACACGGGCAGCATGCAGTCCATGCTGAAGTAACCAAGCGTCAGCAGTCCCACGGCGACCAACCGGTTCTCCACCACCGCGGTGCCGAACAGGCAGAGGGCCGACGCCGCAAGCCCTGCCGCCGCGACGAACCGCCGGCCGTTGCGCAGCCCGAGCCGGCGCACCAGCACATCGCTCAGCGAGCCGCCCGTGAGGTTGCCTACTGCCCCGGCGAGGAACGGCAGCATCGCGTAGATCTTCATCTCGTCGGCGGTGAAGCCGCGACCGAGGCGCAGGTACGTCGGCATCCACGAGACGTAGAAGTACGACCCCCAGCAGTACGCGTGGTACATGGCCAGGATGATCCAGAAGTTCGGACTGCGCACGACCTGCGCCCAGGGCAGCGCGTGGTGCGCGCGCCTCTCCGACGAGTCACCGATGTGCGCGAGTTCCGCCGCGGTGACTCCCGGCATTTCAGTGGGATAGTCGCGGTACCACCAGTACCAAGCCGCCGCCCAGACCACGCCGATGATCCCGAACAGGTAGAAGGCCGCGCGCCAGCCCCACGCGGCGACGATCGGCACGACCAGCAAGGGCGTCAACGCGCCGCCGACACGGCTCGCCATCCAGACGGTCCCGTGCGCACGCGCCCGCTCCGCCAGCGGGAACCAGCGCGAGATGCTCGAGGAGGCGTTCGGGTAGGCGCCCGCTTCGCCCATGCCGAACGCGAAACGCGTGGCGAGCAGCAGGTAATAGTTCGACACCAGTCCGGTGAGACTGGTGAACGCCGACCACCACAGCACGATGCGCGTGAGCACCCGGCGCGGCCCGATGCGATCGCCGAGCGCGCCCGAGGGGATCTCGAACAGCGCGTACGACAGCGCGAAGATGCCGACCACCCACCCCCACTGCGACGGCGAGAGGCCGAGGTCCTTCTGCATCTCGGGGCCCGCGACCGCGATGCAGACGCGATCGAGGTACGTCACCATCGAGAGCAGGAACAGCAGGGAGAGGACGCGGTGACGGTAAAGCATCTAAGGGCTCACGGCAGGAACACAGGAACTCAGGAGCACAGGAACACAGGCGTTCAGGAATTCAACACAGGTGTTTGGCGTTTGGCGTCAAGCCTCGAGCCTCAAGCCTCAAGCCTCAAGTGTTGAGCATCACGTGACCGGCACGAACACGACGCTGACCGGAGAGCCGACCTTGAGGGTCTGTCCGGTGGGCGTGAGACGGCCGCTGGTGGCGTCGATGCGGAAGACGACGACGGAGTCGGATCGCTGGTTGCCTGCCAGCAGGTAGCGTCCCGTGGGATCGATCCCGAAGCCACGCGGCGTGCTGCCCTGCGTCGGCACGTGCTGCACGAGCGTCAGCTTGCCCGTCTTGTCGTCGATGGCGAAGACGACGAGGCTGTCGTGCCCGCGATTGGATCCGTAGAGGAACTTGCCCGACGGATGCACGACGACTTCGGCGGTGCTGAAGGCCGGATCGGCCGCCTGTCCCGCAGGCAGCGTGCTGATGGTCTGCACCTCGGTCAATGCTCCGGACTTCGCGTCGCGACTGAACACCGTCACCGTCAGTGCCAGTTCGTTGATCACGTAGGCGTACTTGCCACTCGGATGGAAAGAGAGGTGGCGCGGGCCGGATCCGGGTGTCATTGTCGCGTAGGCCGGTGTCGCGGGGGTCAGCTTCGATGACGTCGGATCGAGGCGGTAGATGAAGATCCGATCAACGCCCAGGTCGGCGGCATAGGCGAAGGTGTTGACCGTGTCCATGTTGATGGAGTGCGCGTACGGCTTGGTCTGGCGCTTCGGATGGACACTCGATCCCTCGTGCACGATCACCGACGCCGCCGGCCCAAGCCGCCCGTCCGGGCCAATCGGCAGCGACGCGACGCTGCCGCCGCCGTAGTTGGCGACCAGTACGGTGTGGCCCTTGCGATCCACCGAGACGTGCGCCGGACCGCTGCCGCCCGAACTCTCCTGGTTCAGCAGCGTGAGCGCGCCCGTCGCGCGGTCGATGGCAAAGCCACTCACCGCGCCGGTCGGCTTGTCGCCGAACTTGCCCATTTCGTTGGCAGCGTAGAGATGTCGCCTGGCTGGGTCGAGGGCGAGGAAGCTGGGGCTCGTGACCGTGGCCGCCAGCTCTGGCTCTGACACGGTGCCTGCCGCCAGATCGAGGCGGGCGCGATAGATGCCCTGGCTCTTCTCGCCGGTGTAGGTTCCGAAATAGACGAACATCGCGTTGGACGCTCCTGTGGGCCCCTGCGCCCTCGCCAGCGCCATCGTCACGGCCGACGTCGCGAGACCGAGCATGAGGGCGGCGACCTGACGCCGCCCGACGCGTTGAGGCAGGGTCGAAAGCATGCGCGCGATCATGCCCGAAGTCGTGGCACTCGGGCCATGCCAAAAGGCTGGGCACATTCCCGCGGGCCTGCGGGCTATCCCCCACGAAGGAACTTGCCGCCCATACTTCACCGCCGGTCCTGGCCGAGGTGTTTCGACCCCACACCTTGGCCTGCACGACTACGGTCCTCGAGTTGCATGCACTGGCACACCGGGGGGCCATCCATGATCAATCGACGCACGTTCATCGCTCGAACCTCGCTCGGGGGATTCGGCTTGTACTTGTGGTCGCCGGGGGGCGTGCAGTTGCTGGCGCAGATCCCGGGAGGCAGTCTTGACCCGGCCGACATCGCCAGGTTCGCCACGCCGCTGCTCGTGCCGCCGGCCATGCCGCGTGCGGGTACCCTCGACGACGGTCGCGGGCAAATCGACTACTACGAGATCGGAGTGCGCCAGTTCACCCAGCAGGTGCTCCCGGCCGGAAAGCCGCCCACCACGGTCTGGGGCTACGGCCCCCTGGCCACCGAGAACGACGCCTCGGCGATATTCAACGCGCCATCACTGACCATCGAAGCGAAGACGGGAACGCCCGTGCGCGTCAAGTGGTTCAACCAACTTGTGGACGCAGACAACAAGTACCTGCCGCACCTGTTGCCCGTCGACCAGACGCTGCACTGGGCCAATCCTCCCGGTGGAATCACCGGGCGAGACCGGCGCCCGACCTTCAGCGAGACGCCGGGTTCCTACATCGGGCCTGTGCCGCTCGTCACGCACGTGCACGGCGCCGTTTCAGTTGGCGACGAGAGCGATGGCTACGCCGAGGCGTGGTACTTACCCGATGCCGCCGATGTGCCACGGGGGTACGCACGTGAAGGGACGTGGTACCGCTTCTTTGCCAGCAAGGCGATCAGGCAGGGCATCCGCGCGCCGCGGTCGGGCGCGTGGCATCGGGGGACCGCCGTATGCCAGTACCCAAACAGCCAACGCGCGAGCACGGCCTGGTATCACGACCACACGCTCGGCATGACCCGCCTGAACGTGTACGCGGGGCCGGCAGGCTTCTTCATCATCCGGGGTGGACCCGGCGACGAGGTGATCGACACCCGCACGGAGACGCCGGCCGTCTTTCCAGGTCCGGCACCAGGGCACGGCGACAGTCCGGGAACGACCTACTTCGAGATCCCGCTGGCGATCCAGGACCGATCCTTCAACGCGGACGGGGCGCTGTTCTATCCGGACACGCGGGCGTTCTTCGACGAGATCGCCGGGCCGTACATCCCGCACACCGACATTTCCCCGATCTGGAACCCCGAGTTCTTCGGCGACACCATCATCGTCAACGGCAACACCTGGCCGTTCCTGAACGTCGAGCAGCGACGTTACCGGTTCCGGTTGCTGAACGGGTGCAATTCCCGTTTCCTGATTCTCGACTTCAACGGCATTCCGGGCGTCGACGTCTGGCAGGTCGGCAACGAGGGTGGCTTCCTCACGGCGCCCGTCAACATGACTGCAGCCAACGGCAACCGGATCCTGATGGCTCCGGCAGAACGCGCCGACGTGATCGTCGACTTCACCAACGTCCCGGTCGGGTCACATGCCCTCGCGAATGTGGGACCTGATGAGCCATTTGGTGGTGGCATCCCCGGTGTGGACTTCGAGGCGGCCGATGCAACGAGCACCGGGCTCGTGATGCTGTTCAAGGTCCGGCCGGCGCTCGGTGACGATGCAAGTACACCGCCACAGTTCCTGCAGTTGCCCGTCATCGTTCCACTGACCGGGGGCATCACGCGTCCGCTCGGCCTCATCGAGCAGATGTCGGAAGACTTCGACGATGCACCGGCCGAGACACGACTGGGGACCGTCGGCGACGACGGCAGGTGGACGTCACTGGGGTGGAACCAGGCAGTCACTGAGAACCCGTCACAGGGGGACACGGAAACCTGGGAGTTCTACAACGCGACGGCAGACGCCCACCCGATCCACATCCATGAGGCGGTTTTCCAGGTCGTCGACCGCCAGGCCATCGTCGTGGAGGAGCACGAGCACGAGGGCGCTCATGAGGAGAACGGAGGGAGGGTCTACCTGGTGCCAGGCTCGGAGCCCAGGCCCCCTGAACTTTGGGAATCTGGCTGGAAGGACACGGTCATTGCCTATCCTGGCGAGGTCACGCGCGTCCGCGCAACGTTCACTGCGGCGGGCCAGTACGTGTGGCACTGTCACATCGTCGAGCACGAGGACAACGAGATGATGCGGCCCTACCGCATCGGGCCGATGCAGCCGGGCCAGCCGGACGACACAGACGCAAGCCACGAGTGAGGCGCGCATGCTGTCGATGGCGCTGACCGAGCCATGCTCGGGCGTCGTACACCCGCGCGAGCGGCCCAGGCCAACGCCGGGGCCTGGAGACGTGCTCGTGCGCGTACGCGCCTGCGGCGTGTGCCGCACGGACCTGCACGTGGTCGATGGCGACCTGCCCGCGCATGCCATACCGATCACACCAGGTCACGAGATCGTCGGCATCGTCGACCACGTCGGCCGCGACGTACAGGGGCTGACGATCGGGCAGCGCGTGGGCGTGCCCTGGCTCGGCCAGACGTGCGGTTCGTGCGGATACTGCACGACGGGGCGAGAGAACCTCTGCGCCGCAGCCCGGTTCACCGGGTACGACATCGACGGCGGCTACGCAGAGTACGCGGTAGCTGATGCCCGCTTCGTGTTCCCGCTCCCGGAGGCGTACGACGATGAGCACGCTGCGCCGCTGATGTGCGCGGGCCTGATCGGGCATCGCGCCTACCGCATGGCGGGCGAGGCCCGTCGCATCGGCATCTACGGGTTCGGCGCGGCTGCGCACATCGTCGCGCAGGTCGCCCTGCACCAGGGGCGCGACGTCTATGCGTTCACCAGGCCCGGTGATGGCGATGCCCTGCAGTTTGCCGAAGCGCTCGGCGTCACCTGGGCAGGCGGGTCGGACGAACCGCCGCCCGCGCCTCTCGACGCCGCGCTGATCTTTGCGCCGATCGGTGTGCTCGTGCCGGAGGCGCTGTCGCGCACCGTCGCCGGCGGCACGGTGGTCTGCGCCGGCATCCACATGAGCGACCTGCCGTCGTTCCCGTATCGCCTGCTGTGGGGCGAGCGCACCGTGCGCTCGGTCGCCAACCTGACGCGGGAGGATGCCCGGGACTTCCTGAAGGTGGCCGCGGACGGGTTCATCCGCACGCACACGCGTGCCTACCCGCTGGCCGATGCCAACCGCGCGCTGTCCGACCTGCGCGATGGACGACTGACAGGCGCCGCGGTGCTGTTCCCCGACGGCTGAATCTGCCAGGTTGGGGTGAAAAGCCTGACGCGAGCGCTCAGCGCGGCATCATGCCGAGCACGGCCAGGCACATGGTCACGACAAGCGACAAGCGAGCGCGTGACGTCGCCAGGTCCGGCCGGGCGTGGCGCGCGGGCAAGGCCGGAACCACCTGCACCGGCGTCGATCCAGCCGTATCGAAGTGCAGGCGAAGTTCAACCTCGGCGTGTCGAGCGGGCTTGCCGGACGTTCGTTGGGTCGGGCCGGCCTGAGGCGTTGGCACGCCCTGGGCGCGAGGCGTTGGTGTCCCCATGGCCGGGCGACCGTCGGTGCGGACCTCGGCCCTGAACGTGGTCGCGCTGCGCGAGGTCGCCACCCAGCGAGCAAACAGCGCCGCGCGCGCGGCGTACGTGTCGCGCGGGCGGAAGGCTTCGAGCGCCGTGAACAGCGCCTCCGGTGCTGTAATCGGTCGGAGTCCGCCGGGGATCGGGGTGAGCATCATCACCCGGCGCACCGCGTCGAGGCAGGCGGCAGGGACATCTGGCAGATCTGGCTGTCCCGACAACAACAACTGGAGCAGCAGGTGGCCGAGTTCCTGCGCCACTTCGTGTGGCCGCCGCATGGTCCGACTGACCTCACGCGGGGGCCGCATCGCGTCGATGTCGCCGGTGGCACTGATGGCCAACGCGCTCAGCGCAGGGAGGGGCAACATGCGCCCGTCGGAGTCGCGTGACGCCCGGAGTCGCTCCCAGACGAACTGGAGGACCGCATACGCCTCGACGGGCTCTATGAGAACACGCTCGTCGATGATACGGTCGAGCGACACCGTGTCGAGGTCTCGCACGATCATTACGTTTGGGAGCCTACCATCAAGGAGCGCCCAACAGAGCCCAAGCATTGCAATTTGTCGCGATGCCGAATGCTGACAAACGGCGTGAGCCCAGGTAGGGCTGCTGTCCGAGCGCGGCCCCTGCATTGGCCGGTTCTGAGAACCGGCCCTACCTTGGACCCTACCTCACGCCGAGGCGACCCGTTTCGCGGTCCAGGCCGCTGATCGGTACTCACCGAGGTCCAGCGTGCCCGACAGCGTGTCTCCGGTCAGTTCGCCCGTGAACCGAACCTGGCGTCGAGCCGCCTAACGTTTCCGTGTCAACCGCGGCGCTTCCGTTTCGTCGACGCCGTCGGCTGCAAGCGCTTGTTCGCCGGTCTATTCCTTGACGTGGCGGGTCTGTTCCCGCTCGGCGACAAATGACGAATCGTCACCGTGATGAAAGAACAGCCGACCTCGGAGGCGCTCGCCTTCCAACACCGCCCAGCCACGCCCCATGACTTGGTCGCCCTCATCGAATCCCTCGAACGAGAACTCGATGGCAGGCAAGCCGTCACGAACGACAACGCGGTAATCGAGCTGCGCCTCGACCGCGATGAACGCGAGCTGTCCTTCGTGCTTCGCGCTGAGCGAGAGCCTCGCCGGGGTGAACACGTCGAGAGCGTCGAGGTCCCAGAGCTCCGTTTCGACGATCCTCCAGTTGCCGAGAAAGATGTTCGTCGTGGTCACTATTTCGTCCGTCCCATACCGGCTGCGGGTTCGGGGCAACGGTTCGGCCCTCGGCACCAGAACGCCGCTCCACGCGGCCCAGTTGCACGTGTCGCGAGCGCCACGAGGTTCAAGAGATACCCCGTTTCGACGTGTCGATCGTCGACGGACTCCCGGTGTCGGCGCAGATCTCCGTGTTTCCGTCGTTCCGTCCATCCGGCCAACGCTTCGGCTTCAGCCGCGGCGGCTTATGAATTCCGGCCGCCGTCGGCTGCAAGCCGATGTTGGGCAGAGTTACGCGCCTGCTGAGTCAAGGCCACAAGAACGAACCGTGCCTTCTCGATGGCGGCCCGAACCTCGCCACTTATCCGATCTGCAGGCTGCAGCTTGTGTTGGGCGAACCAAACGTCCACCCCTTCTCGCCTGAGATCGGCCACTAACCCCGCGACAGCTTGTTCGTCTTCGTGGGCGTAGCTGACAAAGACATGTATCGGTGAGGTCTCGGCCGGTACCGATCGTCGCGCCAAACAACGCTACAGTTCCTTGAGATTAGTCATTCGAGCAATTCCCCCTTCCAAGGAATGAAGTGTCGACTCGCTGCCCAACGATGCCAAATCAGCCGCGCGCCGGCAAGCATCACACGGCGCGTCGGCTGCATTTGGATGTTAGCTGGCGAAGTGCCACCCGACAGCTGCCAACCACGCCACGACCAGAGGGAACGACCCACGTTGAAGCGCCCCTCGCGCCGGCGTCGAGAGCACAGGGGTGCCCAAGCCGAGGCGATGAAGGGACACGAATGCGCCCACCACTGTCAACTTAGCCGCGATACGTCGGCAGGGAATATCAAGACCGCAGGTGTGCGTTGGACCGCTATGACCAAAAGGCCAGTCGGAATAGAGGACTCGAGTCGCCCCGAAGCTCAGCGCGAAGCACTGGAACGATGCTGCGACGTGTGGGACGCCGACGAGCGTTCGGACTACTGTTGCCTTCGCACCCGGCCAGAGCCGCATTCGCCACCTGCGCTTCAAGCTCCGGCTCATGCTTCGAGCTTCAGCCGAATGCTCAAGTAGATGGCTAGGGCCGACTGAGCCACCAAGCCACTGGTCCAAGCCATCGAAAACGGCCCGGAGGCGAACTGAAGTAGCAACGCCGTGAGAAACCACAGAACAAGCGGAACCGGCCGCGCAAGGAGGCCACGACCCAGAGCGAACCAGCCGGTCGCGGCCGATGCGATTAGCGGGACCCAAAACATGAGCGTCCAAGTGCGGAAAATCCACTCCACGCCCTACTCTCCTGTCCAGCTGACGACTGCCGCTCAGCCGTGAGCGGCACAATCCAGTCTCATGCTTTGCCAGCCGTCCGCCGCTCGTCGGTTGCAGCGGCAAGCTAGGCGTCGACGTAGCCGGGCTCAATCGCCGCAGAGGCTGACTATTTCGGGTGCTCGGCGAACCACTGCGTGATCATCACGAAGTAGCCCGCCGGGCGATCGTCGGCCGACGCCAGGCCGAAGTTCCGCCCGTGGGCGCCGCCAGAAATGACGACGAGCTTCGCCTCGACGCCCGCCTTGTCGAGGGCCGCCGCCATCGCGCGCGATTGCTCGTCGGACACCGCGGCATCCTTGTCACCGTGGAAGAGGAGAAAGGGCGGGTCGTCGGCAGTCACGTAGATGATTGGCGATGCCGCCGCGTAGCGACGCCGCTCGACCTCGGTTGGAGACGTGTATGGGTCCAGCGACGCGCCGACAAAGAGTGCCTCCGGCACACCGCCGGAATGCTCGCGCTGTCGGGCGAGGTCGAAGGGGGTCATCAGCGCGACAACTGCGTTCACTTTCGCGCTCAAGCGGTTGATAGGATCCGGGTCTGTCCGATCACCCCCTCCATCCAGTGTGCCGAGCATGCTGACCATGTAGCCCCCTGAGGCCCCCCCGACGGCACCCAGCCAAGCCGGGTCGATCCGTACTTGACAGCATTCGCTCGGATAAACCGGATCGCCCGCTGCACATCCTCAACCGCACTCGGATACTGGAACCGCGGAGTGGCCCGGTGACTCGGCGGGAAGACGGTGTAACCGGCCTGTCCGAGAGTCGCCACGAAATCCTGTACGAAAGGCGCGTCCTTCAGCTGCGGCGCGTCATAGCCGAGCGGACGACTAAACGCGCTGCCGGGGATGACCACGATGCCTCGTCCGTTCGACACCGGCGGAAGGTGGACGTCCATGAGAAGCGCCAGGCCGGAGTACATACCGTAGACGACGTTCTTCTCCACGCGTGCCTGGGCGGCGGCGTTCGTGGCGCACGCCATCATCCATAGTGTCATCGCAACGAAGCTGATCGTTCGCATCGGACCTCGGGAGTCTGATAAGTATTTCTTCCCTGATTACGCCTAACTTCAGCCGCGGCGGCCAGTAGTCGAGGCGGCCGCCATCGGCTGCAAGGCGGTGTTAGGCCTCGATACATAGCATTCAAGGATCCAGCGTTGTGGAAGGTTCGTCAGAAGCGCGACAATATATGAGGCCGATTCAAACCTTGAGTGCGACACGACATTCCAGTTCAAGGAGTCGGCGTCAGTCGAGAAATAGAGACGTGCGCGCCTGAGCACTTCATCGGTCTTCGTGTTTGCCAGCGTAGCGCATGATTTGACGATTGGGCTGTCCTCGTCAGCTAGACGCAAGTCGACACCGTTTGAAAGCACCTCAGTCATCGCATGGACGGCAAGGTCTCGCATCTCGATCCTTCTCGATCTCGTCTGAGTGCCAATCGACCCGATCACGAAGGTCGTGGTCATCGTCGCTACAGCAGCGGCAGCAACCGTCGTCCAAGACGTTGGAGATACGACGATCAAATGCGGCAAGCCGAAGCCCAGGTAAGCCACACGGCCGAACTCAAAGATGGGAGCCAACAGGCCAGTCAGCCACAACGCGACCGAAGCGGCATAAATAACTACGACTCCGGTTCCGTGATTCACATCCACAGCGATACCAACCAGATGGATCTTCAGCCACGCAGTGGGCCTGTTGGCGAATGCACCATCAGGGATGCCAAGACTCCGCTCGATCGAGGCTGCCCGCCCAGCCAGTTCATCGTACAGTTGGTCGTTCCGAGCATTGTAGATGACAAGGCCAATGGTCGCGGCAAGACCGAATGTTGAAAGCGCCATGCCAGTGACGTTTGTGCCGAATGCGTCACCTTTGAGCCAAGCCGCCGCTACCGCCGCGATCGGCAACAATGCCAAGAGCCTAAAGCGGATATCGGTCAGTGCGCGAAAGCTCGTGGCGACTTCTCCGTATTCCTTGAGCAGTGCCTCGCGACGTTGAGTTTCCATCGCACGTTCCTTTCGAGGCCTCTAACGTGTAGTAACCCGCAGTTCCGGCGCTCTTCGCAGCCTATTCGGGGGGCGCCAGCCGACTGTCACTCCGGGTAAACCCTTGAGACTCACGAACTGCGGGAATCGCTCGGGACCTGGTGGCTGAAATAGGCCGGTCTGCGTAGTGGGAATGGTGCTCGCATCAGGTAAGCTCGTCAAGCGAGCTCCTGACACCACGACCACCCTTGGTCAACCCGTGCGTGTAGATCATCGTCGTGCCGACGTCGCGGTGGCCGAGCAGCTCCTGGATCGTCCGGATGTCGTACGACGCTTCGAGCAGATGCGTGGCGAATGCGGTCAAGGAGGCGGTGGCGGGGGCGTGGCTCGCGAATGATCCGCAGCGCGAGGCATTCCAGCAGCCGCACCCCGGCGCCATAGCGTAGTGACGCGACGAGCCATTCCGTCCCTCGAAGCTGGGCGAGCAGTTGGCGAACGTCGTCCTGCATGAGGACGACCGGAATGCGAGCGGGACGCCTGGCGCGTACCAGGCCGTGGAGCCAGTCGAGTTCCAGGCCGAGGACGCTCGAGTAGAGGAAGATGAGCGCTGAGCGCCTGGTTCTACGTCGAGGCCGCGACGTGCCCCTGCACCGCGAGCGACGAAAGGAACGCCGTGACCTCAGCCTCGCACGGAGGTCGACCGCACCACCTCCATCAGCGTGCGGGGCCGTCCACCGCCGCCCGCAGCCACGCACACGCGTGATGCCAGTACCGGGCTAGCGTCTGAGGTGGCCCATTGCACCGGAATCAGCGGGAAGACGAACGCGTGTGCAGAAACCACCAGCCGACACCGCAGGCAGTGGCGATTCCTGCCATCCGCCCAATCACTGCCTGTCGCCCTGCGGGGCGCGGACGACGCAACGAGGGCCGCCGCTGAGCCGCGGCCCGCGCGCGTTCGGTCGAGGGCCCCTCACCCACCCGTTGCACGCCGGGCGGTCCACGTCGCGGAGCGGTACTCGCCCAGGTCCAGCGTGCCCGACAGCGTGTCCCCGGACAGTTCGCCGGTGAAGCGATAGTTCAGCGCATCGCCGGTACGCTCGGTGACTCGACTCGTCAGGGTGACGCGCGAGCCAGACACCGTGCCCGACAGGTCGCGAGTCAGGAAGTCACCCTGGTGTGCGCCCTCCACCTTCGCGCCCTGCTGGCGCAATTGCAGCACGTGGGTGGCCCTGGTCGCGGCAAAGGTGATCTCGACCTGCCACTGCCCCGTCACGTCCCCGGCCGGCGCGGCCGGCGGCGGGGGTTCCGTGAGTGTCCGCTTCGCGGAGAGCACCGTCCGCACGCGCTCTGCGACGATCTGTTCGTCGCCGGGCGCCAGCATCGACGTCGTCAGCGCGATGCCGGTGTCGCCCGGCACGTTCTCGCGACCGCCGCTGGCACCACCGATCGCTATGCGAGGTTCCTCGTCGTACAGGATGTCGGCCGCCTGTTGCCCGGTGAGCCCGATCTGCGCCGCGGTCCACCGGATCGTGACGCGGGGGCTGCGGTTGGATCGATCTTCCCAGGGCTCGCGGGCGAGAACGGCGGTCACGCCAGGGACCCGCTCGGCAGCGGCGGCGATCACTTCTGCCTGACGTACCCACGCTGCCCACTCGGCCGCGCGATCGCCCTTCACCCAGCGCTCGATCGCCACGAGCATCCCGACGACTTCCTCGCGCCCGATCTTCATCGCCCGGGCATATCCGTGGTGCGGCGCACTGTGGATCCAGGCGGCCTTGATCAGGTCCTTGCGGCCGAGCAGGACGCCGGCGCTCTGCGGCCCGCGCAGGATCTTGCCGCCGCTGTAAGCCACGAGCGTCGCCCCGCGCTGCAAATGGATGTTGGGCACCGTCAGGATCTCGGCGGCGGCATCGACCAGGACCGGCACGCCATGCGGCTTCGCGACTTGCGCGATCGCCTCGAGCGACATGGGGCCGCTCTCGTTGCGCGGATTGGCGAACACGTAAATCATCGCCGTCTTCGGGCCGATCGCGAGCGCCAGTTCCTCTGGCGTGTTGGCTTCGACGACGGTGACGCCGACGGCGCGGACCGACGCGTCGTAGACGTTGCGCGAGTGGCCGGGAATGATCACCTCCGACTTGCGGAAGCCGCGCAGGTCCGGAAGGCGCACGTGCAGATCGGGATTGCCGCCGGCCACGCATGCCGCCGTGGCATGTGACATCGCGGCGGCACAGCCGGAACTCACCATGCCCCACTCGGCGCCGGTGAGTTCACTGAGGCGCGCCCCGGCCGCCTCCATCAACTCTTCGAGGTTCACGTACAGCTGGTTCGCCGCTGCCTTGGCCGCGCGCACTTCCGGCAGTTCCATGGAGCCGCCGATGATGGTCAGCGTGCCGCGGGCATTGATGATCGGCCGCACGCCGAGCGCGGTGTAGAGGTCGCGACCGGTGGGGGTCGACACCGGCGCGCCAGCCGCGCGTGCTGCCGGCTGCGTCGCGTGGGCCGCGCCGGGCACCAGTGCGCCAAAACCGAGCGCCTTCGCGGCGCGGAACATCTGTCGCCGGCTCCAGCCGCCGGGGCTCGACATCATGTCGTCCATATCGTCAATCGTAATGAGAGTTGGGTAGGGACGGCCGTCCCGGCCGTCCATCACCGCAGCGTCCGAGCAATGGTTCGGTGGCAGGGATGGCCGGCTCGGAGAGCCGGCCCTACCTTACTCGTGCCGCGATAAGGGGAGATGGCCCGCTCGGAGAGCGAGCCCTACCTCACGAGGCCGGCGACCTCAGAACAAGAACTTGATCCCCAGCTCCGCCCGCCGCATCGTGTCGGCCGTCGACGAGATCACACCGAATGCCGCGGTGTTCAGGGTCAGGCCTGGCGTGCCCCAGTTCACCTGGTTGAACAGGTTGAACACCTCGGCGCGCACCTGGATACGCGACCGGCCGCCGGTCCCGAAGTTCTTCATGAGCGAGATGTCGGTCTGGCTGTACTTCGGCCCGCGCAGATAGTTGCGGGGCGTGTCGCCGTACGTGAACTGCGCCGGCAGCGCGAACGCGGCCGGGTCGATGCAGTTGATTAGCGTCAGCCCATTGGGATTCTCCTGGCAGTTCAGTTCGACGTCCGCGTTGACCAGGTTCGGGCGCTGGATGCTGAAGCCGACGTTGGCGGGGTCTCCCGGCACCAGGATGTTGAGCGGCGTGCCGCTCTGGAGCGTCGTGACGCCGCCGACCTGCCAGCCGCCGAGCACGCCGCGCAGGAGGAGGTTGTCCGACGTGCGGAAGAACGGCATGTCCCACAGGTAGCTGACGACGAGCCGGTGCGGCACGTCCCAAATGGCCGGACCGTAGTCGCGCCAGATGTCGAAGTTGTCCATCGTCTGGCCGCTCGCGTTGGAGTGATTGGCCATATCGCGCGTCTTCGACCAGGTGTAGTGCGCGTTGAGCATGAAGCCGTTGGTCATGCGGCGACGCGCGGTGAGCGTGACCGCGTCGTAGTCGGCGATGAGGTCGTTCTGGATCGTGCGGATCTGACGGAACAGCTGATTCGGGCGACGCGGATCGAGGGCGCCGGGACCCGGCTGCGGCTGGTTGTTGTAGAAGCTGCGATCGAGATTCTCGGTGTGCGACGACAGGTACCCGAGCTCGACGACCGTGTTCTTGAACAGTTCGTGCTGCAGATCCAGGCTCCACTGGTTCTTCTTCGCGTTCGGCATGCGCCGGTTCGGCGTGGTCATGTTCGGCGGGCCGGTGGCGCCGCCAGGCGTGCCGAGCGGGCGGTCGAAGTTCAGCGTCGGGTTGTTGACGTCGTTGGTGAAGGTGAACTCGGGCGACACCGGCGGGTTGTTCGTGAGGAACGTGTACGAGTTCATCTGGTTGGGGTTGTAGTAGATGCCCCACCCGGCTCGCGCCACGGTCTTGTCGCTGAGGCGATAGGTCGCCCCGAGGCGCGGCGCCCAGTCCTTGTTGTTCGGCTCGGTGAACTCGAAGCCCGGTGACGGGAACGTCGTCGGGATAATCTGCGTCTGATCGGCGTTGAGCATCGAGGCAACGCCCTCGTAGGTCTGCACGGGCGCGTTGCGCTCGTAGCGCAGGCCGAGACTCAACGTCATGCGCTGCGTCGCCTGCCAGACGTCGTTCACGAAGAACCCATTGCGCCACTGGCCGACGTCGCCCTGAAGCTGGTCGACCGGCGTCCCGACCGTGCGCGGCACGCCGGTCATGAAGTCGGCCACCGCGTGCCCCGTCATGTCGCTGGTGAACCCGAAGGCCCCGCGCGGGCTGTTGGCGGCAAGGCGGCCTGTGCGCAGCTTGCGCAGGTCGATGCCGGCTCGCAGGGTGTGCGTGCCCTTGTTCCAGGACAGCACGTTGGAGACCTGGAAGGTCGTGTCGAACTGGTACCAGTTGGTGCCGGCGGCGCCGAGGCCCGTGAACCCCGTGACCGACACGGTCGGGATGCCGAAGTTGTCGTAGCGCACGTCGGAGTCGAAACCGGGGATGCCGAGGTCGGAGCTCGCCGTGCCGTTGCCGTCGATGTGGAAGTTGTTCACCGTGTCCAAATCGAGTCGATGCCAGCCGATCCGGAAGTCGTTGAGCAGCGTCGGCGAGAGCGTCTGCTGATAGGACAACAACGTGTTCTTGTTCGTCCGAGGCTGGTAGGTGGCAGTCGACGGCACCGCGGCGCCGAAGCCGTCGAAGGCGTCGACCCAGTTGTAACGCCAGGAGACCCGCGCCGACTGGCCGATGTTCTGGTCGACGCGCAGCAGCAACTGGTCGTACTCGTTGGTGGTCAGGACGTCGGTCTGATAGTTGTTGGCGAGGCCCGGCAGGTTCGGCTGCGGGTAGTACTCCAGCAGTTCCAGGGCCTGCGCCGCAATGTCCGACCGCGGGATGATGTTGCCCGGATACGGGACCTTGGTATATGGGTTCCGGAGTTGTGCCGACACCTCCGAGAAGTCACCCGCGCGCATCTTGGCCGTCGGAACCGACGCGAGCGGACTCGTCTGGCGATTGGAGCGCAGCCCCTCGTAGGCGCCCATGAAGAAGGTCTTGTTCTTGCCGTCGTAGAGCCCGGGAATCATGACCGGGCCGTCGAACTGCGCGCCGAACTGGTTGCTCTTCTTCGGGCTCTCCGGCAGGTTGCGATTGTCGAAGTAGCCACGACTCTCGAGCTTGTCACCCTGGAAGTATTCGAACAGCGCGCCATGGAAGCCGTTGGTGCCGCTCTTGGTCACGACGTTGACCGCCACGCCGAGGTAGGCGCCGTACTCGGCCGACGTGCTGCCGGTCTGCACGGTCACCTCGGTGACGGCATCGGCCATCGGCCGCGTGCTCGTCATCGCCAGCAGGTTGGACGTCGCGTTGATGCCGTCCATCGTCAGGCTGTTCTGGATCTCGCGCTGGCCGGCGCCGCGGAACGACAGGCCGATGTCGGTCGTCAGGCCGCGCAGCACGCCAGGCGTCGTCGACGCCATCTGCCAGACGTTGCGGCCACTGGACGGCAGGTCGGTGAGCGCGCGTGCCTCAACGGTCTGCGACACGGTGGCGCGGTCGGTCTGGATCGTGGTGTTCGACGCTTCGACGGTGATCGTCTCGTTCAGGTCGCCCACGCTCAGGACGGCATCCTGGCGGACGACCTGGTTGTCACCGACCACGATATTGGTCGCCTTGAAGGTCTGGAAACCCTGCAAGGTGATCGTGATTTCGTAGGACCCGAGTTGGACGGCGTTGAACTGGTACACGCCAGCTTCGTTGGTCACGCCGGCGAGTTTCGTCTGGGTGCCGACATTGATGGCCAGGACCGTGGCTCCGGGCAGTACCCCGCCGTTCGAGTCGGTGACGGTCCCGATGAGGCCCGTTTGCGAGGCCAACTGCCCGAAGGCTGAAGTGGATAACAGCAGGGCCAAGGCGGCTGTGGACAGGACTCGGAACACGCGGTGATCCTCCCGATGTCGATTGCGCGGGCGACCACGGAGGGCGGATCGGGCGGATCCACGTACAGTCAGCCGTAATCGCCTGCCATGCGAAACGTCAGCCACCGAAGTGGCGCAGCGTTTCAATTTACAGATGGGCCCAACGTAAACGAAAACCGGTCCGTTGTCCACGCCGCAGTCGCGAGGGGTGCTTGCCCTGTGCCTAGCGAGCCGCTATCCTCCGCCTGCCGCGTACGATCACGCGGCAGGCGTCGCGCCGAAGTCCCGAGCGCCAGCGAGGGACGAAGGCGGACGGGCGCCCCGGTCACCATTCACCCCTCGACGGAGTCATGCCCTTGTCAGCAGCCCAGACCGACACCTCGCGTCGTTCCGCCTTTCGCTCCCTCTTTGCCGCCATCGGCGCCACCGCCGCGGGTGTCTTCGGGTCTCGGGCGCACGCCGCCACCACTGACGCCACCGGCATCGTCACGATTCCCGACGCTGCGCAGCAGGCCGAGGCGCCCAAGCAGGCGCCGCTGTTCTCCTCGGCGAAGGTGCACGGCGGCCTGGTCTTCATCGCCGGCAAGGGGTACCACGAGGCCGGCGACATCAAGGTGCACACCAAGTCCGTGCTCGATCAGCTCGAGGCCGAGCTGAAGAAGGCCGGGTCATCGATGGACAAGGTCCTGAAGGTCAACGTCTACCTGCACGACCTCGAGGACTACGCCGGCATGAACGAGGTCTTCCGCGGCCGCTTCGGCCCGAACCCCCCGGTTCGCACCACGATCGCCGCATACGGCGGCATCCCCGGCAAGTCGCTCGTCGAAATCGACTGCATTGCGGCCATCTGACGAGGACGGAGGAACGAGGACGGAGGACGGAAGGTAGGGACCCTAGGGGTAGGGACCGCTCTCCGAGCGGTCCATCTCCTCGTGGTCAGCGGTCCATCTCCTTTGTGGTCAGCGGTCCATGCGGTCGTGGTCAGCGGAGATGGCCGGCTCGGAGAGCCGGCCCTACCAACGGAGAGCCGGCCCTACCAACGACGTCCCTACGCCTTCTTGGTCAGCACGTCCTTCAGGCGGCGGGCGACGATGGCGTCCTCGCCGGGCTTCATCATCCAGACACCGATCAACAGCTCGTCGCCAGGGCGGACGCCGATCGACGGTGTGCCTTCGCGCAGCTTCTTCGAAATCTCCTGACCGGTGATCCCGGTGACCGCCGTGTCCAGGACGACCTGGACGTGCGGCACGTGGTTGGCCACTTCCGGGACGGTGATGCTGGCGGTGACGCCCTTCAGGCCCGTGAGGCTCTTGAGAATCACGTTGGCGCGGCGGGTGTACTCGCGGTCGAGTGCTTCGTGATCGAGCTTTACGAACCGCTCGACCGCCGCCAGCATGCCGAGCATCTCCTCCTTGTTGACCTTCATGCCGCGACCGATGGAGTTGCCGTTGGGCGCGGCGTTGGCGCGAGCAGCGGCGATCAGGTCCTTGCGTCCGAGCAGCAGGCCGGCACTCTGCGGTCCGCGGATGCCCTTGCCGCCCGAGAAGACGACGAGGTCGAATCCCATGGCGGTGAACTTCCACAGGTTCTCGACCGGCGGCACGTCGGCGGCGCAGTCGTTCATCGTCACCACGCCGTGCTTCTTGCCGAGGCGCACGAACTCCTCGTCGCGAATCTGCCCGACCGAGTTGTTGTTGTTGTAGAACAGCATCATCGCCGTCTGCGGCGTGATCGCGGCCTCGAGTTCAGCCGCGGTTTCGACCTCGACGATCTTCACGCCGCAGTTGCGAATCGCGTGGTCGTACCCGAACCGGTGCGACTTCTGCATGATGACCTCGGTCTTCATGCCGGCCAGGTTCGGCAGGTCGACGATCTTCTTCGGATCGCCTCCGGTGAGCACACCTGCCGTGCCGAGCGTCATCGCCGCCGCGGCACCGGACGACACCATGGCCGCCTCGGCCTTCACCAGCGTGGCGATCCGCTCGCCGATGCGATCGTGCAGTTCGTTGAGCGGCACGAACTGCTTCGACGCGTAATTGATCGCCGTCATCACCTCTGGCGGCATCAGCGATGCCGTCATGTCGGTGTAGGTGCCGGCCGCGTTGATGAACGGACGAACGCCGAGTTCCTTGAAGTAGTCGCGGGCCACGGGCACGGCAGCCTCCGCAGAGTGGGCAACTCCCCCCAGGAAACCGCCGACCAGCGGCAGCGTGGACAGGCGCTCGAAAAACGTACGTCGGGTCAACATTTCATCTCCTCACGAATTCGGCCTTCGGCCTCGGCCTTGGCCAGCGAAACTGCGTCAACTTCGATCCTGGGGCCTTGGACCCGTCGCAAGCCGTAAGCCGTACCCTGAGTCACCGGCTTCGAGCCCGCTCAGGCTTGAGCCTTGAGCCCTGAGCCCTGAGCCCTGAGACCTGAGACCTGAGCCCTAGGCCGTACACCGTAAGCCGTAGGCCGCAGGCTGCAGGCTGCAGGCCTGTTTTGCTACTTCGCGGCCACCAGTCCCAGGCGAATGCGTTCCTTGCCCTGCGGGTGCACCTGAATGGTGACACGCGCCGGCGGGTCGGTTGGAAACAGTTCGGCGAACACCGTATTGGTACGCGGCAGATCGGCGATGTCGGTCAGGTACACATGGACGACGGCGACGTCGCGCCAATCGAATCCGGCCATCTTCACGCTCTGTTGCAGCGCCCTGAATGCCGCCCGTGCCTGTGTCGTCACGTCGTCGCCCGTCGCACCGGGCCGTGGCGCCGCGTACAGGACCGGTCCCACTTGCGTCGACTCGGCGCTCACGTCATTCATCTGCTGCATGGTGGTACGCCTCGCCACCGCCGGCTTCACCGCGACGAACGTCAGTTCCGCGCGAATCTGGCCCGGCAGTCGCGGCAACACCACCAGGCCACGCGCAGGCGATCCTTGCGCGCGCCCGAGTGCATCGGTGAGCGACGACGCGAGGGCCGTCGCTTCGTCACCGCGAGTGGCGTAGGCCTGCACTGCCACTGCATCGGTGAGCGACAGCCCTGCCGCCTTCAGTGTCGTCGTGACGTTGGCAACGGTTTGCGTGACCTGTCCCTCGACCGCGTCGCTCACTGTCTTCGTGGCGGGATCCTGGCCGCCCATGCCCGAGAGGTACAGCGTGTCGCCCGCCCAGACCGCGGGTGAGTACGGACCCAACGGCGTCGGCAACGAGCCGGCGGGTGGATGCACCACCGTGATGCCGGCGAGATCCGAGTATGCGATGCACGACACCTCGATACCAGCGGTCGAGGGCAGCGCCACCGCCTGCACCGTCGTCCGTGCGGGGACACGTTCCGTGAAGTAGGAGGCATAGGCCGCGTTCATGGCCACGTAGTCGTCCATGTTCGCGAGGTAGACGTGGCACTTGACGAGATGCTCGAAGCCGAGACCGGCGGCCTTGAGCACCGCACCGACGCCGTCCATCGCCTGGCGCGCCTGCAGGTCCATCGCCGCTGGCGTGGCGCCGGTCCCCGGCAGACCGAGTTGTCCCGAGATGTAGAGCGACTGCCCCACCATCACGCCGGGTGAGTACGGGCGGCCTGTGGGTGCGCCGGTCGGCGTGACCGTTCGGCGCACGGCGGGCGCCGGCGCGGCCGGTGGTGCCGGCTCCGGCGTCACCTGGCGCGGCGCGGCTGGCCGAGGGGGCGTGGGCAGTGGTCGCGGCGCCGGTTGCGACAGGACAGGCGCCGCCAGCAGGAGGACCGCCGCGAGGGCCGCAAGCGCGGCGTAGCTGCCGGACTTTGTCCGGCAGACCGTGATCGACCGCCAACCGTCACTCATCCAGCGGGTGTAGCGGCCGGACTTTGTCCGGCCGTCATCGCCCGAGCGCAAATCGAGGCTGACCGTCGGACAAAGTCCGACGGCTACGCGCGGGCGACCTCCGACGTCGACAGTGGCTTGACCTTCGACATTCGGCATTCGGCATTCCGGCATCCCGGCATTATCACTGTTCGGCGCACGTCACTGCTGTTCCTGTGACGTGCGCCGAGCCGGTCTTTCCGTGCCGCCCTGCGGCACCGCCGGCATCGTCGTCCAGTCGGTCGCCGCGCGGCCGTTGAGATCCCACACGACCTGACCAGCCCGGATCGTCAGTTCGCATTCGAGCTTCTGGCTCCCCATCATGCGGCCACCGGCCGTATCGATGAACCCGAATTCGCCCTTGCGCACGGCGAGCACGGCGACGTCTGCTTCCGTTCCTACCCCGAGGTGCCCGAGGTCGTCCCGCTTGATGATCGCCGCGGCCTTCGCGGTGTTGGCCGTGACGACGTCCTTCACGGGCATCCCCAGGTTCAGCAGCTTCGACATCGTGTTGAGGATGTCCTTCATGCCGGCGTTCTGGCTGCCGGTGTGCAGGTCGGTGCTGATCACGTCAGGATAGAAGCCCTGCTTGGTAGCCGGCACGGCCTGGCGCCAGAGGAAGCTGCCGCCGCCGTGGCCGACGTCGAAGATCACGCCGCGCTTGCGGGCAGCGACGACGTACGGCTCGACCTGCCCCTGTTCGTTGACGATCGGGTAGCGTCCACGCACGTGCGCGTACATGTGCGTCAGGATGTCGCCGGGGCGCAGGTGCTTGTTGAGCAGATCGTCGAGCGACAGCGGCGGGTTGTGGCCACCGAAGTCGACCATCACCGGCACGTTGGCCTCGGTGCCGGCCTGCACGGCGCGGTCGACCGGATCCCACTCCGGCCCGCTGTAGTGCGCGACCTTGATGCCGACGATGACGCCCGGGTGCTGGCGGATGCGCATTGCCGTGAGCCTGGCGTCCATGTCGGCCAGGTTCTGCTCCAGCGGGCCGCCCTTCATCCCCGATCCGACGATGTTGAGGAAGGAGAGGACACGGGTCTTCGAGGTGTCGATGATGTTGGTCTTGAACTGGCCGAAGTTGCGCCAGCCCGCCCCACCCACGTCCACCAGCGTCGTCTGGCCGCTGCGGAAGGAGTGGCTGTCGGGCGCCACGGCCACGAATCCGTTGCTGAGGTACGCGTCCGGTTCGGTGCCAAGAAAGACGTGCGCGTGCAGGTCGATGAGCCCGGGGACGACGTACAGGCCGGCGGCATCGACGACCTTGCGGGCCTTTGCCGGGTCGATCGACCGGGCGACCTCGGCGATCTTGCCGTCGGCGATGGCCACGTCCATGACGCCGTCGCGCCCGTTCTTCGGGTCGATGACATGGCCGCCCTTGATGAGGATGGTGTAGGGCTGGGCGGCGGCGGGCGACGCGCACAGCGCCGCCGCGCCCGCGAGGGAGACGAGCAACAGGTTTCGCAGACGAGTGGAAGTGGACAACGCGGCTCTCCTGAACGGCCGGCCACGAGGCCGGCAACCTGCCGCGAGGCAGGCGCCGAGCTGACGCGCGCGCCGTGCGGCGCCGCCGCCCGCCATGGCCAGACCGATGGCCGCGTGTTATAGCACAAGGCGCCAGGAGGCTCGCTTCATGTCCACTCGTTCGCTTACCGCCGCCGTCATGGTCGCCCTCGCCGCGGTGGCCGCTCCCGTGCTCACCGCTCCCTCGTCACCGCAGGCTGCGGCGACGCAAGCGCCAGCGCCCGCAGCTGGCACGTCCGCCGCTGCCCCGCCGGCCCCGACCCAATCGCCGGAGGCCGTAATCTCAGCGCTGCGGAGGCCGGAGAACAGCACGGGCAACATCGCCGACGCCGTCGAGGCGGCCAGCGGCGCCCGTGGATGGATGTCGCCGGACATGAAGCCGATCAGCGCCGGCAAGATCGTCGGGCGCGCATGGACCGCCGTGATGCGGCCGGTGCTCAAGAGCGACACGCGCCCGTATCCCAACTACCTGCTGCAGGTCCTCGACGAGGCGCCGGCCGGCAGCGTGCTCGTCTACGTGATGCAGGACGGCCTCGAGATCGCCGCGATGGGAAACCTGATGGCGACGACGGCCAAGGTGCGTGGCCTCGAGGGGACGGTCATCGACGGCGCGGTGCGCGATGTGACCGAACTCCGGGCGATCGGGCACCAGGTCTTCTCGCGGCGCGTCAGCCCCGCCACTTCTGTCGGGCGCATGGTGAGCGTCTCGAAACAGACGCCCGTCCGCTGCGCCGACGTGATGGTCAACCCCGGTGACTACATCGTCGGCGACGCGGATGGCGTGGTGGTCGTGCCGCAGGGCGCAGTGGCCGACCAGGTGATCGCGCTGCTCAAGGACTACGACGCACGCGAATCGAAGATGGTGCCGATCATCCAGCGCGAGAAGTCGATGCTCAAGGCGCTCGAGATTTACGGACGCTACTAGCCTCCAGCCTACAGCCTGCAGGCTACAGACGAAGCGCACGTAGGCGTCGACCTTCAGGTCGACGCAGGCGATCCGCCGACCTGAAGGTCGGCGGCTACGTACTTCAAGCCTCAAGCCTCAAGCCTCAATCCTCAAGCCTCAAGCCTCAAGCCTCAAGCCTCAAGGGCGAAACGTACCCGTCAGGCGCCAGTGAGCTGTGTCGCCAGCTGCGCGGCCCGTGGGAAGAGGATGTGGTTCTCGAGGTGGACGTGGACGTGCATGTCCGCCTCGAGTTGCGCCAGGCCGTAGTAGAGGCCGCGGAAGGTCGGACAGGCCCAATCCGGTGGCGCATAGCCGCCCGTCAGCTCACGCATGGTCTGCAGGGCGCCGCCGGCCTGATTGTGCTCGGCCTCCATCGCGGCGATGGGCGCGCCGATCCATTTCGCGGCCTGCGGGTCCGATAGCGGCTGCCTGGACTCGAGTGACACGATCAACGGGAAGAGCACGACGTCCTCGCGTTGCATGTGATCGAGCAGGTCGCGCTGCAGGAAGAGAAACGTCTCCTGCAGGGGCAGCAACACTTCCGGCAGGTGATGGCCATGGCGGCTCACGACCTTTTCGAGCATGGCGTCGAGCCGCGGCAACTCCTGCCGCAGGTGCTCGTGATAGCGGCGCTGGATGTGCGCCACGAGGGCCGTCAGTGTCGCGTCTGCCCACGACGGGCCATCGTTCTGCGGCATGGCGACCGCCTCGAGTTCGGCCACCAGGGCATCGGTGTCGATGTGACGTTCAGCGCACACGTCGGCCAGTGGCGATTTGCCGCCACAGCAGAAGTCGATGTGGTGCCGCTGGAACACGGTGATCGTGGCGGGCGCGTGAGTCGCGATGTCGGCGACAGTGGATTCGGCGGTGATGAGCATCGGAGCAGTCCCTCGGACGGGACCCGTGTCCACCGCCGCGACGTGCCGCGGGGTGAACACCGGTCAGCGCAATGTCTGGGGCTAGATTACCGACCCCCACCCGGCGCGTCGTTGCGCAAGCGCAAAGAAACGGGTGCCGGGTGCCGGGTGCCCGGCGTCTCAAGTCTCAGGTCTCAGGTCTCAGGTCTCAGGTCTCAGGTCTCAGGTCTCAAGTCCCAGGTCTCAGGTCTCAGGTCTCAGGTCTCAGGTCTCAGGTCTCAGGCTTGCACAGGACGTTCCTGCGCTTGAGCCAGTCCCTTTGAGATGCGCGTTCGGTGGTAGCGAGCTGGTGTAGGGCCGAACTGGTCGCTTGAGACGTGCGTCCCGAGACTTCAGACCCGTGATCCGGTAGTCGGCAGGCAGCAGCCGGAGCTGGTTCCTTGAGACGTGAGACCTGAGGCCTGTGCCCGAAGGCAGCAGCCCGCAAGGCCGTACGCGTCATGCGTCAGGGGTTAAGCGCTAAAGTGTCGCCAATGCCAATCGCCGCGTCCCTGCTCCGTTCGCGTGTGTTCGACGGGCTCACCGACGCCGAGCGGGCGTGTTGGCTCGACCGGGGAACGACAGCGACGTTCGCTCGCGGGCAGACGGTGGCTCGTCAGGGCGAGCCGGCTCGCTCGTTCTACGTCCTCGAGTCTGGCTTCCTGAAATTGCTCCAGCTGACGGCCGAGGGTACCGAGCTCATCATGCGCTTCGTCGTCCCGGGCGAGCCGTTCGGCGGTGTCGTGGCCCTGAGCGACGCGCCCTACCCCGTGACCGCAGTCGCGGTGCAACCGTCGGTCGTTCGCACCTGGTCACGCGAGACAGTCGCCGACCTGCTCGGCGTCACGCCGCAGGTGCGGGTCAACATCATGCGCGAGATGGCGTCGCACATGACGCACCTGCTGACACGTGTGCGCGAACTGACGACAGCCCGCGTCGACGAGCGTCTCGCGCATACCCTGCTGCGCCTGGCACGGCAATGCGGCCGTCCGACTCCAGATGGCGTGCTGATCACGCAGCGACTCACCCGCCAGGAATTCGCCGACCTGACGGGGACGACGCTCTATACCGTCAGCCGGACGCTGACGAAGTGGGAGTCCATGGGCCTGATCGAGACACGCAAACGGTTGCTGCTGCTGCGATCGCTGGAGAAACTCGAACGGGTCGGAGGCGCGGAGGACGAGTGAACACCCGCCGCCGCACCGTCCTCGGCCTGCTCGCGGCGTCCTGCGTCGTCCCTTGGGCGCAGGTGGCGACCGGCGCCGTGCAGGACGAATGGGCGCCCCTCTTCAACGGTCGCGATCTCTCGGGCTGGGACACGTTTCTCGGCAAGCCACACGCGACCACGGACATGCCGGGGGTTGCGCGGCGGCCCGACGGTACCTACACGGAGGCCGTCGGTTTCAACCGCGATCCGCGCGGCGTGTTTTCGGTGGTCGACATCGATGGCGCGCCAGCTATTCGCATCTCGGGCGAGACCTACGGGGCGTTGATCACGCGGACCGAGTACGACAACTACCACTTGCAGTTCCAGTTCCGCTGGGGCACGCGGCGCTGGCCGCCCCGGCCGGACGCGCCCCGCGACACCGGATGCTGTTACCACTCGGTCGGGTCGCTCGGGGCGAGCTACGGCTTCTGGATGCGGTCGTTCGAGTTCCAGATCCAGGAAGCCGATGTCGGCGACTTCTACAGTCTCGCGGGCGTCATCGTCGACGTGACGGCGACGCCGACCGATCCCGCCAACCCGAAGGGCGACCTGCGCTACGTGCCGACGGCGGCGAAAGTCGTCGGCAGCACCAGGCGCGTCATCAAGGCGGCGACCGTCGAGCGGCCCCTCGGCGAGTGGAACACACTCGACCTGTATTGTCTGGGCCAGACCAGCGTCCACGTCGTCAACGGCCAGACGATGGTGGTGCTCACGGGACTGCGGCAGAAGACAGGCGACGGCGAGGTACCGCTCACGCGCGGCAAGCTGCAGTTCCAGTCCGAAGCCGCGGAGGTGTTCTACCGCGCGATCGCGATCCGCCGCATTCGCGAGATTCCGCGGGAAGTCCTCGCGTAGGCCGAACGGTCTCAGGTTTCAGGTTTCAGGTCTCAGGTCTCAGGTCTCAAGCACTTGCCTGAGACTTGAGACGTGAGACGTGGCGCTAGCCTGTAGGCCGCAGGCTGCAGGCTGATTGGCCCCTACCTGACGAGAATCGGCCGCAGGGCCCGGACGTGGATGTTGCGGAACGCGACCGCGCCATGATCTCCCTGGAGCATGAGCGGATGGGCGGCGGCTTCCGGCAGGTCGAGGGCCGAGCGCGTCGGTCCGGCCACGTCCACGTCACTCTGCACCAGTTGTCCATTCAGCAGCACGCGCAGGAAACGCGCCGGCTCGATCTTCTTGCCGGCGCCATCGAAGCGCGGCGCACGGAACCACGCCTGGTAGGACTGCCATTCGCCGGGCCGCCGGGCCGCGTTCACGCGCGGCGCGGAGCCGCCGACGCCCCGGTTGTCGATCCACTGGTGATAGATGCCGCCGAGGTCCGACGATGTCGCGGGTTCGGTGTTGCCCCAACTGTCGAGGATCTGCATCTCGTACAGCCCCTGCAGGTAGACGCCCGAGTTCGAGCCCTTGGGGAGCATGAACTCGAGGTACAACTCGATGTCGCCGAACGCGCGCGTCGTGCAGAGATTCGCTGTCTTGCCGGTGGGCCCATTCAGGATGACGCCACCTCCCGTGCCCCGACCAGCCAGTTGCGTCGGGCCCAGGATGCGCTCGTAACGAATCGCGCGAACCGGCCGCCACTCGTTGGTCGCATTCCGATCGCAGGCCCGCCACCCGGCGAGCGACGCGCCGTCGAGCAGCGGTTCCCATCCGTCCTCGAGCATGAACGGCGGATCGCCATGCGCATCGCCATCCTGGATCACGGAGACGGCCGGCGTCTGGACGAGCAGGGCGAGCGCGAGCAGCAGCAAGGCACGCATGGGCGGAAGTGTAGCCTCGGGAGGCTACGGCCTGCAGCCTGCAGCCTACATGCAGCCTGTAGGCCGTAGGCTCCCGCCTCCCGCGTCTCAAGTCTCAGGACTCAGGCCGTAGGCTGCAGCCCGTCCCGGTGCCCGGAACCCGGTACCCGGTGCCCGTTTCCTAGAGATCAAGCCGGCGTCTGGCCCCTGCAACGCCGGCGACAAACGTGACCGTCGCCCACGCCGAGAGCATCAGGCCGAGCCACAGTCGGCCGTGTCGGAGCCACCACCCCGCCAGCAAGCCGCTGCCGATCCCGGCAGGCGCGGTCTGCTCCAGGCTGAAGATCATCGTCACGCGCAGCGCCGACAGCGGGTTGAGCATCAGCGGCAGCACCCAGGCAGACGCGTGCTCCTGCACCCACGGTGCGCCAGACAACGCGAGCAGTACGAGGTCCATGCCGAACAAGAGGCAGAACCAGAGGGCCAGTGCGAACAACAGGCCACGCACGTGATCGCGCACCCAGAAGCCGACCGCGAGGCCGATCAGCGCGAGCACGATGCACACACCCGCCGCGGCTGCGACAACCATGCCGAGCGAAGTCGAGATGCCGTTGGTGAGCACTGTGGGGAGCACCAACAGCAGCGACGCCGGGGCGAGGATGGAGATCAACGCCGCGGCCTTGCCGGCCAGCCACACCGCACGCGAGACCGGCTGCGTGAAGAGGAGGGGGAACTCGTCGGCGTCGCCTTGCGCGGCACTCAGGCCGAGCAGCAACGACGAGAGCGACAGGCAGTACAGGACGGCCTGCAGTACCCACGCCGCCGCCGACTGCTCCGCCGCGTCCGGCGTGAAGAGCGGCAGGCTGCCGACGAGTGCGCACAGGGCAAGGTGGACGTGGAGGAAGCGGTTGAGGCGCTGCTCCGCGATCTCGCGGCCGAACGCGGCGTGAAGCGTCATGAAGTGAGCCCCGGAAGACATCGACACCTCCATCACACCGCGTGCGCGAGCACGGGATGCGGCAGGGAGAAGGGAAAGGCCTCACGCAGGCGCGAGGAGGGCAATTCGCGGGTGACACGGCCGCCCTCGAGCACGAGGCAACGATCGGCCTGGCCGTCCCACTCGCCGAGCAGGTGCGTGGCGACCAGCACGGTGGCGCCGCGACGCGCGGCTGCATGGAGTTCCGCGTGCAGGAAGCGCCGCCAGTCCGGATCCAGGCTCAGACCGGGCTCGTCGAGCAACAGCACCGGTGCGTCCGGCAACGAGAGCACCGCAAGAGCGAGCCGTTGCCGCGTTCCACCGGACAACTTCCCGGTGGCGTGCCCGCGCACCTCCTGCAGTTGCCAGTGCTCCTGCACCGCCGCGATGCGCGATGCCGGCAGCCCGCGAAGGCGCGCGTAGAACTCGAGGATTTCGCCGGCGGTGAGTCGCGCGTGGAAGCGGGGCGACTGCGGCAGGAACGACAATTGCCCGAGCGCGGCCATGCGGGCGGTCGCGAGATCGGCGCCTCCAATCACGATGCGCCCGGCGTCTGGCGACGACAACCCGCACAACTGGCGCAGCGTCGTCGTCTTGCCGCTGCCATTGGCACCGACGAGCAGGGTGACCTCGCCCGGGCGAGCATCGAGCTCGAGAGCATCGAGGACGCGCTGGCGCCCGTACGACTTGGACAGTCCGTTGATGGTGATCATGGCCGTGTGGGTTGGACGAGCGGCGCGGGATCGTGGACCCCGGGCAAGCCCGGGAGCGCGATGCGCGCGTGGACGAAACGCAGGAGCCGTTCGCCGGGGCTGCCGGCTAGCAGGCCGATGACCGGGAACTCACGCCGGAGCTTCCCGAAGAGATCGAGTTCGCGATGGGGCACGTCGGCGATGCCGTCACGATCGAGATCGAGCATGACCGCGCCTTCCCAGTAGTTGCCGCGCCCATCGATGGCCCAACGGCTGGTCAGGTTGCCGCCGGTGGTTTCCACCGTGTGCAGGTTGCCGGTGAAGCGGTTCCCCGCGAAGTCATTGCCGTCGGAGCTGTCCGAGGCATGGATGCCGATGTGGTTGCGCGCAATCGTGTTGTCGAGAAGCCGATTGCCGTGGCCACTCTCGAAGAACACGCCGACGGTGTTGCCGACGATCTCGTTGGCCTCGAGCGTGGTGCTATCGACCGTCTGCAACAGGATCCCGTACGAGCGATGGCCCTGGTTGGCGAGAAACCGGTTGTGGCGCAGGACGATGCCCTTCGAGTTCATGAGCGCCGCACCTGCCGCATTGTCGCGGAACACGTTGCCCTCGAAACGGTTGTCGTCCGAGTACATGTAGTGCAGGCCGTAGCGGACGCCCTCGATCTCGTTGTCGCGCACCTCGGTGCGATCGACGAACGAGAAGTACACACCGTCGCGCGTGTCACGGATGGTGTTTCGCGCCACCACGTGCCCTGACGAGTTCCAGATGTGGATCCCGTTGCCGCGCTGATTCTGGTTGAGCGACACTTCGCACAACTCGCCCTCGGAGGGCTTGGGCGCCGACGAGAACGGGTCGATGGGCTGCAGCACGGTGCGCGTGCCGAGGATGGTGTTGCCCTCGATGCGGACGCCGTTGGCCTGGCGCACGTACACGCCGTGCAAGGCATCGTGAATGCGGTTGTTGACGATCACTGCGCGGTCGCCCGAGACGTGCACGGCCGCGTGGTCCTTGCCGAGGTCGAGACCGGAGCCGCTGATCTCGAAACCGTCGATGGTGACGTCGGCCGCACGCACGGCGATGGTGTGCGTCACGCCATCGCCCACGAGGTGCGCGCCGGCATCGCCGTGCAGGCGCATCGCACGTTCGATCACGAACGGGCCCCGATACTTGCCCGCCGGCACTGCGATTTCGGCTCCAGCGGGTGCCTCCGCGAGGCGCTGCATCAGCCAGGAGGTGCGATCAGTGCCTTGACGGGAATCGGGAGTCGGGCGTCGGGAGTCGGGCGTCGGGAGTCGAGACTCGGTATTCGAGGATCGCCCATGGGCGGCGCCGGGGTGTCCGACGGTAGCGCCGCGCTGTCCCAGCCCGGCGACGACGAGCAATGCGACGGCGAGCAGTTGGACCTTCACCGCTGGTCCCTTCGCGCTTCGCGGATGGAGGTCCACAGCGCTGCGACGAGCAGCAGCACGAAGCCGGCCATGCAGAACGTGCCGGCCAGCGGCAGGCTGGTCTGGACGAAGTTGGCGATCTGCTGCGAGCCGATCACGACCGGCATGAACGGCGTGATCTTCATCGGCGCGTGCGGATCGAGATGATGGCCGTAGCTGTACAGCCGATAGGCGAAGCTGGCCAGCGAGAACGCCCCGAAGTAGGAAAAGAGCACCGCCAGGTCGACGAGGCCCATGATGCGGCCGACGACCACGGCGCGCAGGCCCAACAGTGCGAACACGCCGAGCGCAAACGGCATCACCTTCATCTCGAGGAAGTCGGCCTGCACAATCGGCTTCATTCCGATGTAGTGATTCAGCGTGTTGATCTCGGCCAGGTCCTGGCCAGCGTTGCCCGCCACGATCTGGTACGCGTACATGTCGAGGGTCAGCCCCTCGGCGTACTGCGGTGCGACCAAGCTGATGCGCCAGAGCGGCAGCGCCGCCCCGGCGAGCAGCACGATGATCCCCACAAGCAGGAGGCCCCGCCCGGCGAAATTCACCGGGCGGTCCAGGATGCGATGCATGGCCGAGAGGCGCGCGTTCATTGAGGTACCTGAGACTTGATGCCTGAGGCTTGAGGCTTGAGGCTTGAGGCTTGAGGCCTGAGGCCTGAGACCTGAGACCTGAGACCTGAGACCTGAGACTGTTTACGGTTTCACCGCGAGATAGCCCTGCATCTCCTGATGCAGCGCCGAGCAGAAGTTCGTGCAGTAGAAGGGAAAGACACCGGCCTTTGCCGCCTTGAACTTCACCGTCTTTGTCTCGCCCGGGTCGACCACGACGTTCATGTCGTGCTCGATGATCCCGAGGCCGTGAATCATGTCGGTGGTCTGCTCGACGTTGGTCACGTGGATGGTGATCTCGTCACCTGCGCGCGCCTCGATCTTGTCCGGGACGAACCGGCTGCGAATCGCCATCATCTTCACTTCCACCTTGTTGCCGTTCCGGGTCACGCTCGCCTGCGAGGCCTCCCACACCGCGTTGGAGTCCGTGTTCTCTGCCTTCGGGTAGACCTCGATCGGTGCGATCGTGTCGACTTTCAGGATCTGCGCGAAGTGCGGCTCTGGTTCGGTGTACGCCTCGTACAGCATCGACATCTTGTTGCCGCTGATGTCGATCAACTGGCTGCTCTCCGGCTGCGACGGGCCAACCGAGACGTGGCGGCCCTTGGACAGCTTGTTCATGGCGACCAGGTACCTGCCGTAGGGCTCCTTGGTATCGCTGCCGCCGACCACGAGGTGGCCGATGTTGAAGTGGACCGGGATCTTGTCGATCACGATCGTGTTGAGGTCCTTCTTCTGCGCGTCGGTCCAGGGCGGCAACGTCCACTTGGCGACTGCGGACTCGACGTACAGCGACGTGTACGCGTTGCCCTTGCCGTCGTACTGCGTATGCAGCGGGCCGAGACCCACCGGCACTTCACCCTCGAGCACGGCCTCCGGCTTGATCACCGGGATGCCGCGCACGTCGCCATCGAAGGTCTTGGCGGCGATGGCCTTCTGGATCTTCTCGAAGTCGAACACGCTGGTGACTGGCTGCAGCTTGCCCGACGCGGCGATCCAGCGGCCGGACGGGTCGGTGTCGATCCCGTGCGGCGACTTCGGCACCGGCAGGAAGTAGATCACGCCGGGCACCTTCGCCGGGTCGATCACCGGCACGCCGTCCATCAGCGTCGCCTTGCCGTCCTTGACGGCCTGTTCGGCCGCACGCCAATTGACGATCGCCGCGTAGTCGCGCTCGCCCTGCGTCGCCGTCGCCTCGAGCGTCTCGTGCGCCATCTCGGAGTTGTAAGACGTCCAGAACGCCCAGCCCGAGCTCGGGCCCTTGCCAGTGGATCCGAGATCCCAGTTGAACGGGGGCGTCAGGACCTGCCAGCCGACGCTCATTTCGCCGGTCTTCTGGTCGACCTTGATGCCGCTGACCATGCCGTTGTATTCCGTTTTGTAGGTGGACGGATCGGCGTAGCGGCCCTTGGGCAAGGGCACGGAGAAGCGCGAGGCCACAAGCACGTATTCGCTGTTCTCGGTCACGAACGACGAGCCGTGGTTCCCGCTCGAGTTCGGAATCGGCCCGAGGATTTGGCGCGTCTTGAAGTCACGCAGGTCGATGCGCGCGATGCGGTTGTTGGCGTTGTCGTTGACGAAGAGCCAGCGGCCGTCGTACTTGCCGTCGCTTTGCGACAACCCGGGGTGGTGTACGTCTCCCCAGGTGAACTTGCCCATCATCGACTTGGACTCCACGTCGAAGCCGTAGCCGGTGGCCGGGTAGGGCGCAAAGACGGGAATCGTCGAGATGTGTCGCATCGACGGGAGGCCGGCGACGTAGACCTGGCCCGAGTGACCACCCGAGTAGAACAGGTAGTACTCGTCCTTCGCTCCAGGCGCGACGAACGACTTCGCGGCCACGGAGGTGTCGCTGTTTGCGGCCTTCGTGCTGCCTGGAGGGTTGCAGCCGGCAGTCACCATGAGGGCGGCGGCGAGACTGCCGCCGACGAGGACTGTAACGCGCGTAGACATCTGAAAGTCCTTGCTTGGGATGAAGGTCACTGCACGATCAGCACGCCACGCATGCCGACCTGGTAATGCCCGGGGAATGAACAGAGGAACTCGTAGCGACCGGGGGTGGTCGGCGCGGTGAACGTGACGGTGTCGCGTTCTTTCGGGCCGAGCAGCTTCGTGGCGGCGAGGATCTTGCCGCCGTTGGTCGCACGCGGCACGTAGTCGGTGGTCACGGCCTCGGCTGACGCTACGAGGAACGGCTGGATGTCGACGCCGGACGCCAACAGCAGCCAGTTGTGCCCCATGGAGAACTTCGGCGTCGTCCCGATGTTGACGAGCGTGACACTGAGCTTCTCGCCCGGCTTGGCGACGATCTCGGTCACGCTGAACTTCATCGTGTCGTTGCCGGTGATCTCGATGGCGCGGCCGTCGTGGACCTGATTGGCGGGGGCGCTGGAGCTGGAAGAGGGAGCCGTAGCCGCGGGCGCGGGGGCGTCGGATTTCTCCGTAGGCGCTGAACACCCGGCAACCGCGGTGGATATGAGGAGAGCAAGAAGAGCGAAGTATCGGGTCATGGACATCCTTCCTGCGATGCAGTCTTTTCCGGCGTGACCGGCCGCGTCTTTGTCGCAGAGCAATAAACACGGGCACCGGGAATCGGGAACCGGGTACCGGGTACCGGGTACCGGGTACCGGGTGCCGGGCACCGGAACGCCGAACGTCGTACGTCGACTCGACCGGGAGTCGGGAGTCGGGAGTCAGGTGTCGGGAGTCGGGAGTCAGGTGTCGGGAGTCGGGAGTCGGGAGTGTCGCCGGCTGGTATGGCAGCGTAAGCGCCGAACGTCGACTGACGGTCGACCAAGGTCGACCGCTACACCACAGCGGGCCGAGTATCTCCACAAGAGTCGGGTTTCGACATTCCCGGCATTCGCGGCATTCCGGCATTCCGCGGCCGCGGCAGCGGACGCGGAGTTGCGCGGGCGCAAAGACAGGGGTCACGCGCGCGGGCAGACTCGTGACATGACGACCAGACGACTCCTCGGCGTGCTGCTGGTGGTGATGATGATGACGGCGGCGGTGGCGCGCTCGCGACAGGCGGCGCCGGGCCCAGCCGCACAGACGTTCACCGTGGTCGGCGTGGTGACCGCCGCGCCGGCGGCTGGCCGCGTGATGGTGTCCCACGAGGCCATCGAGGGCTACATGCCAGCCATGACGATGCCGTTCGCGCTGGTGCCGGGCGAATCCGTGCCGTCCCTGACGCCGGGCGGTCGCGTCCGATTCACGCTCCGGGTCGACGACGGCGCCGCGCGTGCGACGGCGTTCCAGGTGGTCGGGCGCGACGAGCGGGTGGCCGCGGCCCTGCGTGGCGCGCCGCAAGCCACGTCGTCTCGCCTGCGTCCCGGCGATGCGCTGCCGGACGTGTCACTGCTGACCGAGGCCGCCCTGCCCTTCACCACGAGCGACCTGAAGGGGCACGTCACCGCGGTCACGTTCATCTTCACCCGCTGCCCGATGCCGGAGTTCTGCCCGCTGATGGTGAAACGGTTCCAGCAGGTGCAGCGCGCCGTCGCGAATGACCCGGCGCTTGCCGATGCGAGGCTGCTGGCCGTGTCCCTCGACCCCACGTTCGACAAGCCCCAGGTGCTCAGCGCCTACGCCAACGCCATGCAGGCCGACCCGGCGCGCTGGAAGTTCGTCACCGGTAGTCCGGCAGAGATCCAGCGCCTGACGCGGGCGTTCGCCATCCACGTCGAACGTAATGGCGTGCTCCTCGATCACACGCTGGCGACGGCGGTGGTGGGCCGGGACGGGCGCGTGGTCGAGATCTGGCGCGGCAACGGTTGGTCCTCGGACGAAGTTCTGAAGACCATGCGCGAGACCACGTCGCGCACCGAGTAGGCGGGCCTCTGTCGTAGCCGTCGACGTGGCCGGGCCTTGCCCTTCGGCGTTCCGCGTTCCGCGTTCGGCGTTCCCCCAAACGTAGCCGTCGACCTTCAGGTCGACGGGCAACCGAGCTTCCATGCCCTGACAATGACCGCCGAGCCTTCCATGTCCTGACGATGACCGCCGGACTGACTCGTGCGCCGAAGCCTTGGCGAAGGCGGAAGCCCGGCGGCTACGTCCGATGTAGGCGTGCTGGCCGTCAACTGGCGCGCCAGAGCCGTCGACCGTCGGGTCGTAGCCGTCGACGTGGCTGGGGCCTTGCCCTTCGGCGTTCAGCCTTCCGCGTTCGGCGTTCCCCCAAACGGTGGCATCGAGTGCCACATCTGCCGCTGGACGCTAAGATGGTCGCGTGCTCATCACGCTTCTCGCGCTCCTGATCGGCGTCGGCCCGGCCGTGCCCGGCCAACAACCGCAAATGGCCCACGACGGCGACCGCACCTTCCTCGTCCTGGCCCGCGAGCAGCAGGTCGCGATCCTGCGGTCGGCCGATGCGGGGCGCAGCTTCCACGAGGTCGCGCCCATCCGCGTCGAAGGGCACATGGCCGCGGGGATGCACCGTGGCCCACGCGTCGTCGTGACCCCGACCGCCGTCCTCGTCACGGTCGTCGCCGGCGCCCAGGGGGGCGGCAAGGACGGCGACATCGTGCTGTATCGCTCGGTCGACGACGGCGCGCACTGGTTGGCGCCGGTGATCGTCAACGATGTTCCTGGCGCCGCGCGCGAGGGGTTGCACGGCATGGCGGCGACACCCGACGGACTCGTCATGCTCACCTGGCTGGACCTGCGGGACACGGGGACGCGCCTCTATGGCGCCGTGTCGCGCGACCACGGCGCGACGTGGAGTCACGACACGCTCGTCTACGCGTCACCCGACGCGACCATCTGCCAGTGCTGCCATCCCTCGGTCGCGGCCGATGCGACGGCGGGACTGGCGGTGATGTTCCGCAATCACATCGCTGGCTCGCGCGACCTGTACGTCACCCGCTCGACCGACGGACGCAGTTTCACGCCGGCCGAGAAACAGGGGAAGGGCACCTGGAAGCTGGAGGCCTGCCCCATGGACGGCGGTGGCGTCGTCGTCGGCGCCGATGGCGTTTCGAGCGTCTGGCGCAGGGACAACGCCATCTTCCTCGCCACGCCTGGCGTGCCGGAACGCCAGATCGGGTTCGGGCGCGACCCGGTCCTGTCGGCCTCGCCTGGGGTGCTCGACATCGCCTGGACCACCTCCGACGGCATCTTCCTGCAGCGCGGCACCGCAAGCCGTCTCATCGGTGTCGGCAAGTTCGCGGCACTCCTCGCCTTCCCCTCGCATTCGCTGCTCGCGTGGGAACAGCAGGGCAAGGTCGTCACGCAGGTCGTGCCGCGCTGAGAGCGCGGCCGTGGTCAAATAGCGGGGAAGAGCCGGGTGCCGGGTACCGGGTACCGGGTACCGGGTGCCGGGAATCGGGAATCGGGAATCGAGGCAGGGAATGATGCGTAGCGTGCGATTGCTGGTGGCGCTGGGAATGGTGGCGATCGCCACTCCGCTGGTGATGGCGGCCAAGGCCAAGATCTCGGTCAACATCAACGAGAAATTCTCGTTCGCGGGACCCTTCACCTACGCGTGGACGGCGCCGACGGGCGAAATCAAGATGCTGCAGGTCGCCGAGAACAACCCCGACCGGTGGCGTCTGATGTGGGATCCCACCATCGTCAGTTCGGTCAACCGCGAGCTCGCGGCCCGCAAGTACACCCCGGCCCCGCTCGAGACAGCCGACATCAAGGCGACCTACTACATCCTGATCGGACCCGATGTCGCCTCGCAGAAGATGGGCCAGTTCATGGCGCCGACGATGGAATGGGGACTGCCGCCGTTCCAGGGCGTGGCAACGTCGTACAGCATCGCGGAGCGAGGCTCGCTCGTCATCGACCTCTACTCGCAATCGCGCAAGCTCGTGGTCTGGCGCGGGATGATCCAGGCCAATATCAACCTCGAGCGGAGCGATGCGCAGCGCAACGCGTCCATCTCGGACGCGATCGGCGACCTGTTCAAGAAGCTGCCGACGAAGTAGTCAGAACCAGACACGCACGCCCGTGACCAGGCGCGGCGCCCCATTGGGCACGTCCGCGTCGTGGTCCAGGTCCGCGGTGCCACCGAACGCCCGCAGCCACGACACGCCGACATACGGGGCGAACTCGCGGGTGAACTGGTAGCGCAGGCGGATGCCGGCCTCGCCCGTGCTCAGGCCGCTGCCGACGCCAATCGACGCGTTCGGCTTCCCGTACACGTCCATCTCCATCACCGGCTGCAACACCCACCGGTTGGTGATCAACACGTCGTAGCCGACCTCGACGTGGGCCGCTGTCTGGCCCTCATCGGACAGATACGCGGTTGCCTCGACGTCGAAGAAGCCGGGCGCCAGGCCCTGCACGCCGACGGCCAGCCATGTTTGCGCGCCGGGCTGGAGATCCTGGCGGACACCGGCAACCACGTTCCACCAGCGCGCCACGGCTCGACCGTACAGCAGGTGCACGCGGGCCGCGTCCATGCCGCTGCCCACGCCATCGCCCTCGGTCCGGAACCACACGCGATTGATGTCGCCGCCGACCCATCCCGTGTTGCTCCACGACAGCGAGCCTGGCCCATTGCCGGCACGCCATTCGAGCTGATCGAACAGCACGAAGCCGTTGATCCGCTGATCGTGGGCCGCATGGCCCTGGACGTCCGGAAACGCCGCGCGACGCATCTCGTCGCTGACGTCAGGGATCCAGGGCGGCACGATTACGCTGGCCGGCGGCGGCGCCGATTCGATGTGCCCCCTCGGCGCAGGTCGGTCGTCGTCTGCTTCTGCGGTGTGCTTCCTGCGCTCCTGCGCTCCTGCGCTCCTGAGCTCCTGGCCTCCTGAATTCCTGCGGTCCTGACCTGCGGTCTCTGCCTTGTGTTCCTGGGATCCTGAGCTCCTGTGGTCCTGATCCTGTGCCCGTGCGATGCCCGCCAGCACAAGGCAGAGCGACATCGCCGCGAGCGGGCGGGCGACGGTCATGACTGGCCGCCCTCCACCACGTGCACCTCTCGCATCATCCCGGCTTCCATGTGGAACAACATGTGGCAGTGATACGCCCACCGGCCCAACGCGTCGGCGGTGACGCGATACGTGCGCCGCGTGCCCGGTGGCATGTCGATGGTGTGCTTGCGCACCATGAACTGCCCCTCGTCGTCCTCGAGGTCGCTCCACATGCCGTGCAGGTGGATCGGATGCGTCATCATCGTGTCGTTGACGAGCACGACGCGCACGCGCTCGCCGTAGGTGAGCCGGATCGGTTCGGCGTCGGAGAATTTCTGCCCGTTGAACGACCACGCGAAACGCTCCATGTGGCCGGTCAGGTGCAGTTCGATGGTCCTTGTCGGCTGGCGTCCGTCCGGGTCCTCGAAGGTGCTGCGCAGATCGCCGTAGGTGAGCACCCGACGGCCGTTGTCACGCAAGCCGATGCCCGGATCGTCGAGGCGCGACACCGGCAGCATCGTCTGCATGTCGACGAGCGGATTGCCCTGCTCGCTCGCGGGATGCGCCTGCATCGTCATCGCCGCGTGCCCACCGTGCTGGTCGGGCTTCGGCGCTCCATGTCCCGCGTGTGGGTCAACGTTCGCATCGGCCTTCGCGGCAGCGTCGGGCGCCTTGTTTTCCTGCGTTCCTGAGTTCCTGTGATCCTGCACTGGGTTCGGCGTTCGGACGTTTGCTTCGACGGGCGCGCCCTGGGCCGGCATCGTGTGGCCCGCATGCGGGTCGACGTTCGGCGTTCGGCGTTCGACGTTTGCTTCGGCGTTCGGCGTTCGGCGTTCAGCGTTCGTCCCAGTCCCTTGATGCCCCCCGTGTCCCATGTCGCCCACTGTGAGCACCGGACGGGGATCGAGTGCAGGGACGCTGGCCTGCAGCCCGGGACGAACGGCGAGCGTGCCGCAGGCCATGCCCGTGCGATCCATGGCCTGCGCGACGATCGCGTAGGCGTCCTGGCCTGAGGGCTCGACGATCACGTCGTAGGTTTCGGCGACCGCGATGCGGAATTCATCGACGGTCACCGGGCGCACGGGCATGCCGTCGGCAGCGACGACGGTCAGCGTCAGGCCCGGAATGCGCACGTCGAAGTACGACATCGCCGATCCGTTGATGACGCGCAGCCGCACCCGCTCGCCTGGCTTGAACAGGCCGGTCCAGTTGCCCGCCGGCGCGGTACCGTTCAGCAGGTACGTGTAGGTGGAGCCGGTCACGTCGGCGAGATCGCCGGCACTCATCCGCATCTGTCCCCACGCCACGCGGTCCGCCATCGTCTCGGACCAGCCCTTGTCGCGCAGGTCGCCAACGAGATCGACCAGCGTGCGCTGGCGCCAGTTGTAGTAGGTCGATTCCTTCTTCAGCTTGCGAAAGACGCGCCGCGCGTCCTCGTCGGTCCAGTCGGTGAGCAGCAGCACGTGCTCGCGGTCGTAGGAGACGGGGTCGGGATCTCGTGGGTGGATGACGATCGGCCCGTAGAGTCCCTGCTGCTCCTGAAAGCCCGAGTGGCTGTGATACCAGTACGTGCCCGCCTGCAGGACGGGGAATCGATACGTATAGCCGCCGCCCGCGGGGATGCCGTCGAAGCTGAGGCCGGGGACGCCGTCCATGTTCGCCGGCAGGACGAGCCCGTGCCAGTGAATCGAGGCGACCTCGTCGAGCGTGTTGCGAACGCGCATGGTGACCACGTCGCCCTGGCGCCACTGCAGCAGCGGCGCGGGCAGCGAGCCGTTGACGGTGATCGCAGAGCGTTGGGCGCCCGTGAAGTCGACACGCGACCGACCAATCTCGAGATCGAAGTCACGCCCCTGCAACACCTGCGGCGGCACGGCGGCGCTGGCCGGTGAGGCCATGCCCCAGGCAGACGTCGGCGCGCGCAGCGCCCCCGCCGCGGCGACGACGCCGCCGGCGGCGAGGCCGCGTACGAACGTGCGGCGTGACAGTTGTTGCGAGGCAAGTGCTCGGTGCTCCGGGCTCATGACGAATGCTCTCCAGTTCGGCCAGCCGCGGATCGGACACGCGGTTACGCTCGCGCTGCTCGCGAAACACGCGTGCGCCCGGGACATACAGGAACCGCTGGAAGCGATCAGATCCGCAGCGCGAGGGAGAAGCCGGAGACGTGCCTTGACGTCTGCGTCCGTACCGGGCGAGTCAACGGGGCTGGTCGCCCTGGACTCGTCGACTCTGACACGTACGGGGCCACGGAGGTGGCCGCCATCGGCTGCGACAGCCGGGGGCCTTCGGATACGCCCGGCGAGGTCAGTGCCGCAGGGTGCTGGCACTGATGCCACGCCGCGCTATCGAAGAGGGCTGACGTGGGAGGGACTCGGCGGTCCGGCGCAGATGCCACGTTGTCGTGGCACGGAGTAGCAGACTGCGCTTGTGGGGCGCGAGGGCGGCCTGCGGCCAGGCCATGCCTCGTGGTGCCCAGATCAGGACACGACAGCGCGCAAAGCACCGGTGCCATCGGCGACACGAGCATGGTCAGGAGGAGCACGAGTCCCGCCCCGACACGACCCCAGGCAGACATCATCACCAGTATAGACACGCTGGTGATGCGCGCGGCGACAGCGTCGAGCAAGCTCGACGCCTACACTCAACTCTGGTGTAGCTGTCGACCTTGGTCGACAGGGAACAGCGTTCGGCGTTCGACGTTCGGCGTTTTCTTCGTAGCCGTCGACCTTGGTCGACGGGAGGCCCGATCGGGAATTCCGGAGTCGGGAGTCGGGAATCGCGGATCGCGAGGGTCGCGCCGGGCTGTCCCCTGGGCGCTGAAGCCTTGGCGGAGGCGGCCAGCCCGGCGTTTGCCGTGCCGCGTACACTCGCGGCATGGCCCTCCCGCCGCCGCGGCAGATGGACGATGCGCACCTCGAGCGCCTGCGGCGCTGGAGCGAACTGCTCGATCAGGCGTTCCGCATTCCGGGCACCAACATCCGCTTCGGTTGGGACGTCATCGTCGGGTTGATCCCCGGCATCGGCGAGTTGAGCAGCCCACTGTTCGGGACGCTGCTGCTGATCCAGGCCTACCGGATGCGGGTGCCGGCCATCGTGCAGGCCCGGATGGTGATCAACGCGATGGTCGATGCACTGCTCGGCCTGGTGCCGGGGCTCGGCAACGTCGCCGACATCTTCTGGAAGGCCAACACCTGGAACATGCGGTTGCTGGATCGGCACGCCCGGCCGGGCGTGCCGCACTCGCGCTTCGACGCGCTGTTCGTGTGGGGCTGCATCCTGCTGCTGTTGGCCGCGGCGGCGATTCCCGTGGCGCTGGCCGTGTGGGTCGCCGCGTGGCTCTATTCGCTGGCCTGAGCGGCGCCGCTGGCACCGGCGTCCAGCGTCGCCAACGGCCGGTTGCCCCAGTCGCGCCTCGACAGCACCCTGTAGAACGCCCCCCCGAAGCGGGCGCCGACCTGTGTGCCGGCCGGCGGCGCGATCTCGAACACGAACACCAGCCTGGCGCCGGCGAGATGCGCCAGCCACTCCTCCCATGTCACGGCGCGAAATCGCGAGGCGCCCGGGAAATTGAAGCGCAACCCCGAGCCCTGATCGTTGACGACCACTGTGGCCGGTCCGCTCGCCGTGGCCTCACCGGTCGCGGGCTCGGCGCCGTGATGTTCGGCCCACGCCTTCACCAGGCACTCGTCGCACGTGCCGACAAGGTGCGCCGCGGCGCCGGCCGCGCCCTCGAGGGCCGTGTCGGCGGGCTCCTGCGGGTGATGCGTGGAGGTGGAGTGCTGTCGGGGCTTCTGCTCGAGCTTGAAGCCAGGCGCCGGCGGTCTCGGCGAAGGGGGCTGCATACGGCTCCACGTGCAACGAGGATGCCGCGGGCCGCTGCCTGACTCTGCTGGCCCTCTTGCGATGGCCCGCCACGGGGCGCGCCCGATGTCGCTACAGGTGTCGCCCTGCGTGCCGGTCAGGCGGCGAGGGTCTGCATCCCGTCCTCGAGCATGATCTCGAGTTCCGCGATGACCACTTCCTTCAGCCCGAGGGCCGCCGCCTCCAGCGATGCGGTGAGCGCAATGCCGTCCTGCCTGTACAGATTGATCCCGAGCTTCGTACACGCGTTGTTCACAAGTCGGACAACGAGGTGCACCGGATTGGCCTCGCCGATGGAGGGCATTCCGTGCCGCCGGGCCACATCGGCGTAGAGCGGCGACAGATTCCATTGCTGGATGAGGCGGGCACCTTGCTCGGCGTGCAGTGAGGTCAGCAGTTCCTGGACGAGCGACGGTGGCAACTCGAGTGTCCATTCGCCCCTGCGGCGCAGGTCGTCGAGCACCTTCAGGATCAGGAGCTTGCCGATGTCGTGGAAGAGCCCGGCCATGAAGCACTCGCCCGCCAGCGAGCGATAGCCCGACCGCTCGGCCAGCCAGCGCGATCCGAACGCGACCGCCACCGAGTGCTGCCACAGCTGCGACATCAGCCGCTGGATCTGCGGATCCTGGCCCGTGAACTGGCCCTTCTGCGCGCAGGCCACGGCCAGCGACACCAGCTGGTCGAGGCCGAGCCGCATCACCGCGGCCCGAATCGTCGCCACCGAACTGAGGCCGGCGTAAAAGGCCGAGTTGGCCGTGCGCAGCACCTGGGACGCAATCGCCGGGTCGTGCGCGAGCAGCATCTCGAACTGATCGGACGTGCCGGTTCCAGAGGCCGCGAGGGCTTGAATCCTCGTCGCGATCGCGGGGTAGACGGGCAGCTGCAGGTCGTTTCGAGCGAGTTCGTCGCCGAGGACATCGATCAGGGACCGCGAATGCATCACGACAGGCTCCCGAGCAGCCGCCGGATCTCCTCGACCGGCCGCGGCTTCACCACACGCGGCAGGTGCCGCAACACTTCCTGGATCGTCGTCATCCCGTACGACGCCTTGTACAGGCCGTCCTCGACGAGCGCGACCAGCCCCGAGGTCTCGACACTGATGCGCCGGATCTCGTACGACGTGCGCCGGTTCAGGATCGCGTCCTTGACGAGTTCGTTGAGGACGAGCAGCTCGAACACGCAGATGCGCCCGCGATAGCCCGTGTACCGGCACGCGCTGCAGCCCCTGCCGAAAGTGAACGTCGCGCCATCCAGGTCCTGCGGCGACACGCCGAGGCGACGGATCTCACTGGCCGTCGGTGTGTACGGCTCGGCGCAGTGCGCGCAGACGCGTCGCAACAGTCGCTGCGCGACCACCGACACGACCGTCGACGAGATCAGGAACGCCTCGATGTTCATGTTCAGCAGGCGCAGCAGCCCGCCGATGGCGTCCTCGGTATGGAACGTCGTCAGCACCTTGTGTCCGGTCAGGGCCGCCTGGATGGCGGTGTCGGCCGAGAACCGATCGCGCATCTCCCCGAGCACGATCACGTCCGGGTCCTGCCGGACGATGTGGCGCAGCGTCTCCTCGAAGGTGCGATTGATCTTGGCGTTGATCGAGCACTGCGCGATGCCGTCGACGACGTACTCGACCGGATCTTCTGCCGTGACAATGGAGGTGTCGGGCGTGTTCAGGTGATCGACGGCGCTGTACAGCGTCGTCGTCTTGCCCGAGCCGGTCGGGCCCGTGATGATCACGACGCCGGTCGGTACTTCGAGCGCGTCGGCGACGAAGCGTTCGAGCATGCGCGGCCCCATCCCGATGTCGCGGATGCTGATCAACTCGGTCTTCCGGTTCAGCAGCCGAAGCACCACCTTCTCGCCGTGGATCGTCACGTAGAAGGAAGCCCGGATATCGGCTACGGCGCCGGTCTCCGGATCCTCGAACTTGATGCGGCCATCCTGGTGTCGCCGGCGTTCCGCGATGTCGGCTCCGGCGAGCACCTTGATGCGGCTGACGACGGCGGTGCCGAGGTCGCGATCGATCGTGCGGTGCTCCACCATGACGCCGTCGAGGCGGAACCGCACGCGGAGACCCGCCTGCAGCGGCTCGATGTGGATGTCGCTCGTGCCGGTCTCGAGGGCCTCGCGAATGAGGTCCACGACGATCTGCATCGCGGTGTGCTCGGTCGGCACCGCGTTGGCGCGTAACCCGCGCTCGAATGCGGCAAGTGCCTCGACCACGAGCGATCGCCGCGCGATCGCCGGAACCACGTTTCCGCCGAACATCTGCTCGGCGGCCATGCGGTGGGTCGCGTCCAGCGGGTCGGCAAAGGCCACGGTGACGCGGCCACCGGCCTGCGACACCGGGATCAGTGCGCATTCCTGCGCCCGCCGCAGGTTCATCCGCGCAAGCAGGACCCGATCGATGTCGGCGACACGGGGTTCGAGCAGCGGCAGTCCCAGGAGGTCCGCGAGCACCTCCGTCAGCCGGTGCTCCGACATCACCCGGCTCTCGACGAGGATCTCGCCGAGGCGCTTCTTGCCGCCGGCGGCCTGCTGCGCCGCCAGTGCCGCGCGCAGGTCGGATTCGCGCAGGTGGCCGAGGTCGATCAGGAGGTCGCCGAGCCGCATCGACTGCGGGTTGGCCCTGACGGCCTGCCGGATCTGGTCCGCCGAAACGATCTGGAGGTCCTGGAGGACCGTGAGGAGGCTGCGGGGTGTCTCGAGCTTGCCCTGCACCCGCTCTGCGTGGCGCACCTGGGCGTCAGTCACCATCTGCTCCTTCAGGAGCAAGGTAACCACGTCGCCGGGTGGTACGGGGGGCTGGGCGGCGGGAGCGGACTCGCCTGACATCACTATGGTAAGGAATCGGCGGAGAATTCCCCGTCGTGAACGGGCGAAGGTGGCGAGACGGCGCTGCGCGGAGTCCCGACTCTCGCACCGGGTACCCGGCACCCGGTACCCGGTGCCCAATCAGCGATCCGCGGTGACGTATGATGCGCGCGTCACCATCGATCAACGGGCCGGCCATCGGCTCGTCCGGTACAGTCACGGAGCACGTTCCATGTCCCTCTCCCGCTTGACGGGTCTCGCCGCGACGGCTGTCGCCGGCCTGACGCTCACCGTCGCCCTCACCGCGCAAGGCCCTGCGGCGCCGAAGACGTACAAGTTCTCGGCGGCCGAGCTCGCCACGCCATCGGAGCACCACCAGAACCCTGCGAAGCTCGTGCCCCGGCCCGACGGCGCATCGCTGTCGCTGCCGCCGGGGTTCACGGCCACGCTGTTCGCCTCCGGCGGCTTCAAGCGCCCCCGCAACGTCGCCCAGGCCCCCAACGGCGACATCTTCGTCGTCGACTCCGGCCCAGGCAGCGTCTGGGTGCTGCGTGACGCGGACAAGAACGGCACCATCGAGGACAGCGAGCGCAGCGAGTTCGCCACCGGCCTGAAGCAGCCGTTCGGCATCGCGTTCACGAAGGGCGCGGTGTACGTCGCCGCGACCGACCAGGTCGTGAAGTATCCGTATGCTGCCGGCGACCAGAAGGCCACCGCCGCCGCCACCACGGTCACGCCGCTGCCCAACGGGCCGACCGGCCACTGGACCCGCACCATCGCATTCGCTCCTGACGGCCGCAGCTTCTACGTCACCGTCGGGTCGTCTGACAACATCGCCATCGACCCGGATCCGCTGCGCGCCACCGTCCTCAAGTTCAACGCCGATGGCAGCGGGCGTACCACGGTGCTCACGGGCGTCCGCAACGCGCCAGGGCTCGCCTTCAACCCGGCGACCAAGGAAGCGTGGATTACGGTGCAGGAGCGCGGCGGCCTCGGTGACGACCTCGTCAACGATTACATGGCCAAGGTCGTGCCCGGCCGCTTCTATGGCTGGCCCTACGCGTACCTGGGTGCGCACGAGGATCCGCGGCACGCTGGCAAGATGCCCGATCTCGTCAAGAAGACCGTCGTCCCGGAGTTGCTCTTCGAGCCGCACGCATCAGCCATGACCCTCACGTTCTACACCGGCAAGGCCTTCCCGGAGAGCTATCGCAACGGCGCGTTCGCCGCCCTGCGGGGCTCGTCCGAGCGCGTCAAGCGCACGGGCTACAAGATCGTCTACATTCCGTTCGTCAAGGGGCAGCCGACGGGCGCGTACGAGGATTTCCTGACCGGCTGGATGCTCGGCGAGGACAAGCCGGAAGTCTGGGGTCGTCCCGTCGGGCTGGCGCAGTTGCAGGACGGATCGCTGCTCGTCGTCGAGGACGGCAACGGCACGATCTGGAAGATCAGCTACAAGGGGTAGGTCGACGAACGCTGAACGTTGAATGCCGAACGCTGAACCGAACGTCGAACGGCGAAGGTCAACGCCGCAAGGCCGAACACCTGCCGCGTTATCGATGGGGTAGAAGGAGCGCTAGATGCGAAGACTGATTCCGACTCTCACCGTGGCGGCCATCGCCACTGCTGGTTCGATCCTGGTGCACGCGCAGGCGTCGCCGCAGATGTCGTTCTTCATCACGAGCGTCGGCTCGGGCAAGGGGGCCGACCTCGGCGGCCTGGCCGGCGCCGACGCGCACTGCCAGGCGCTGGCGAAGGCCGTGGGCGCGGGCGGCAAGCAATGGCGCGCGTACCTGAGTGCGGCGTCGATGGACGGCAAGCCGTCCATCAATGCCAAGGACCGCATCGGCAAGGGGCCCTGGTACAACGCCAAGGGCGAGGTCGTCGCGAAGGACCTCGCGGACCTGCACGGCGAGGCGCCGCTCTGGACCAAGCAGACGGCGCTCAACGAGAAGGGGATGGTCGTCAACGGCCGTGGCGACACGCCGAACACTCACGACATCCTGACCGGCAGCAAGCAGGACGGCACGGTGACCGAGGGTGAAGCCAACATGGCCACCTGCAGCAACTGGGCGGCCAGCACCGACGGCGCCGGCAGCGCGACGGTCGGCCACTTCGACCGCACCGGCGGCGGCACGGCGCCAACCTCGCTCAACGCGGCACACCCGTCGAAAGGCTGCAGCCAGGCCAACCTCGTGGGTACCGGCGGCGCGGGCCTGTTCTACTGCTTCGCGGCGAAGTAGATAGGTGCTCCGCGCTTCAGGTCTTAGGTCTTAGGTCTTAGGTCTTACCTGGGACTTGAGACCTGAGCCCTGAAACGGGCCTGTAGCCGGAAGGCCGTAGGCTGCAGGCTACGAAACGTCGGTGAGGTAATCCAGCTTGCCCGTGCTGTCGCCGAGCGATTCGGTGGGCACACCCATCCCGTCCAGCAGCGTCAGGTACAGGTTGTTCATCGGGGTCTGCTTCTCGTAGACCACGTGCCGGCCCGTGCGCAACAGGCCGCCGCCCTGGCCGACGACCATGACCGGCAGGTCTTCGTGCGTGTGCCGGTTGCCGTCGCTCAGGCCGCTGCCATACACCACCAGCGAGTTCGCCAGCAGGTTGCTGTCGCCGTCCGGCGTCGCCTTCATCTTGCCGATGAAGTACGCGAACAGTTCGGCGTGGAAGACGTTGATCTGCTCGACACGCGCCATCCACTCCTTGTTGTTGCGGTGGTGCGTGAGCGGGTGGTGCGGATCGGGCACGCCGATCTCCGGGTACGTCCGGTTCGATCCCTCGCGTCCGACCATCATCGTCACCACGCGCGTGAGATCGGTCTGGAACGCGACGACCTGCAGGTCGTACATCAGCTTGGCGTAATCGGCAAAGGCAACCGGAATACCGCTCGGCTTGTCGATGCCAGGACGCAGGTCGCGCGTGTCGCTCTCGGCGACCTCGATCTGCCGTTCGATCTCACGCACCGCGTGCAGGTACTCGTCGACCTTGCGGCGATCGTTTGCGCCGAGGCTGTTCGACAGTGCCTTCGTGCGGGCGCCGACCACGTCGAGGATGCTGCGGCGATGCATCATGCGCCGCTGGCGAGTCGCCGGATCGAGGTGCGCGTCGGCGCCGAACAGGCGCTCGAAGACCAGTCGTGGGTTGGTCTCGGGTGGCATCGGCGAGTTCTCGCCGCGCCAGGCCAGGCTGTTGGTGTACGCGCAACTGTAGCCAGAGTCGCAGTTGCCGACGGTGCGCGAATCGTCGCAGCCCAGCTCGATCGACGCGAACCGTGTCGCCTTGCCGATGTGCTGCGCGACGATCTGGTCGGCCGAGACGCCGTTCTGGATGTCGGCTCCCGCCGTTTTCTTCGGGTGCACACCAGTGAGGTACGACGCGGCGGCGCGCGCGTGGTCGCCAGGACCGTCGCCAAGCGCCAGGCCGTTCTGCTGCGCCAGGCCGGTCAGAACGAGCATGTCGTTCTTGTACGGGGCCAGCGGCTTGAGCACGGTGGACAGTTGGAAACCGGCCCCGGTGCCCTCGGGCGTCCAGCCGGTCATCGACACGCCGTTGGGGACGTACGTGAAGACGAGGCGCTTGGGACCCACCGGCGCGGCCTTGGCGAGCGCCGGCGTCATGGCGTCGAGCATCGGCAGAGCGATGGCCGTACCGAGGCCGCGAAGGAAGGTCCGACGAGGCAGGTGCGAGCCGGTGATGATCATGGCGCGGTCACTCCAGCGGGAACCGCCCGCCGCATCTGGAACGGCAAACTCTTCACGATCTCCAGCACCAGACCGGAGAACGCGTAGTCGTGCTGCGGCAGCCTGTTGACGATGCCGCGAATGGTCGGCTTGTCGTGTCGCTCGAGCCCGCGGCCGAGCGCGTAGATCATCAACTTGGACGTGAGGGCGCGTGAGAAATCCTGCCGATCCTGCAACAGGATCGTCCGCAACTCCGATGGCTGATGGAAGGTGCGGCCGTCAGGCAACTCGCCCTTCGGGTCGATCGCGAACTTGCCGTCCATGGCGCGCCAGGCACCAATGCCGTCGTAGTTCTCGAGCCCGAAGCCGAGCGGGTCCATGCGGCGGTGACACGACGCGCACGTCGGGTCGGCGCGGTGCGCTTCCATCTGCTGCCTGAGCGACGCCGTCTGACCAATCGCTTTCTCGTCGAGCGCGGGCACGCCGGCCGGGGGATCGGGTGGTGGCGCATCCAGCAGGTTGTCGAGTACCCACCGGCCACGCAGCACCGGCGAGGTACGCGTCGCATAAGACGAGACCGTCAGCACGCTCGCCTGTGTGAGAACCCCGCCACGCTGGCCATCGGTAAGGTCCACACGACGGAACGTCGGGCCGGCCACGCCCTCCACGCCGTAGTGGTTCGCCAGCCGCTCGTTGAGGTACGTGTACTTGGCGTCGAGGAACTCGAGGATGCTCCGGTCCTCACGGACGATGTGCTCGAAGAACAGCGTCGTCTCGTTGCGCATCGAGAGGCGCAGGTAATTGTCGAAGCGCGGGAACTTCTCGCGATCCGGGGCGACCGACTCGAGGGCACGGAACTGCAGCCACTGGCCGCCGAACTCCTCGACCAGCGCCGACGACCTGGCATCGACGAGCATGCGGCGAACCTGCGCCTCGAGCACCCCCGGCTTGCGCAGCATGCCGCGGTCGGCGAGCCGCCGCAGCTCCGCGTCGGGCATGCTGGACCAGAGGAAGTACGACAGGCGGGACGCGAGTTCGTGCTCGCCCACCGGCACCGCCTGTGTCCCCGCCGCTGTCGCGACGTGATCCTGTTCGATGCGGAACAGGAAGTCGGGCGAGACCAGCAGCGCCTGCAGCGCAATCGCGAGTGCCTCGTCGAACGACTCGCCCGCCTTCTGCGCCCGCGCCATCACGGCGACGTACGGGACCAGTTCCTCGCGCGCCACGGGGCGACGGAAGGCACGCTGGGCGACGGCGGAGATGTTCTTGAGCGCGCACCAGGACTGGTGTTGGGAGGGACGCTTCTCCGAGGCGGCCAACCCCTTCGCGTCCGCACGGCGCGGTCTCGCAGATGGACCGCTGCCTCCTTCGCCGTGCGGCTTCGGCGGGCCAAGCGGAGAGCGGTCCCTACCAAAAGAGCGGTCCCTACCAACGTGGCCGCAGGCATACACCTTGGCGAGGCTCTCGCGCGAGGGCTTCGTCTCCGGCTCGAACGGCCCCGCCAATTCGAGTCGTCCGACTCGCGCCGTGTTGATGGGCGCCTTCTTCAGCGCCTCCTGACGCTCCTCGAACCGCTTCCGGAACATCGCGATCCGTTCCGGAGTGGGATCGGTCTGCGGCGGCGTGAATGTCGGGACGTGGTACTGCTCGGGCCGGGCCGATGGATTCGGACCATTGAAGCGGACCGGCAGCCCCTCGTAGAGGTTCATAACCGTCGCCGCGATCCAGCGCTCCCCGACGTTCAGCGGCACCCTGAACTCGATCGTCTTGCTGTCGAGGTCCTGCTCGTCGGTTTCGAACGACGCCAGCGCGGCAGGGTCGAGCAGTTGCTCGGCGACCTGCGTGCCGTCCACGAAGAGGCCAATCCGCACCGGCATCGAACCGTTGGGACGCTTGCCGTTCATGAACACGCGGATCAGGTAGGTGCCGGGAACGGCGACGCGGTGACTGGCGTGCGCAGAGTTGGGCAGGCTCAGCCCGCTGGTGTCGTATTGGGCCGGCGGTGTGCGAAGGGGCGCCACGGCCGCCGTCGGGGCCTTCAGCCGGACGAGCGTCGGGGCCTCGACTTCGTAGCCGAACATCGCCGTCCGCACGACCTTCTCGGCGGCGACCATGTACTTCTCGAGCAGCACCGGCGACAGCGACAGGACGTCGGCGATGTTGTCGAAGCCATAACCGGCATCGTCTTGCGGGAAGTCGTCGGCGGGACGCACGTCGACGCCGAAGAGATCGCGGACGGTGTTGTTGTATTCGGGCCGATTGAGACGGCGGGCGGTGATGCGGCCAGGGTCGGGCGGCGTGATGCGCTCGAGCCGGTCGAATTCCTGCTCGATCCAGCGCGTGACCGCCTCGACGTCCTTCGGGTCGGGCCGCTCCTCGTCCTCCGGCGGCATCTCGCCGGTCCGGAGTTTGAGCAGCATGTGCTCCACGTCGTCGATGTGCACGCCAATCGTGTCGGCGCTGGCGAGACGCTCGAAGTTCATCCCGCCCTTCTGCCGGCGATTGTTGTGGCAGTCGGTGCAGTTCTTTTCGAGGAAGGGTTTGACGACGGCGTCGAACGTGGCGCGATCGGGCTCCCGGTCGGCAGGCGCAGGGCCAGACGACGCAGAGGCAGCCAGCGAGGCCACGGCCACGAACAGCAGGGTGAGGGCGCGACGCACGGAGTTCCGGTCATTGTAGCCCGGACGGGCCGGATGGCCGTCGCGCCGCGCGCGGCGCTGGAACTTGGGCTTCCGCTCAACGGCCGTCGATAACCAAGTAGCGGGGCTCATGGGCTCCGCCTGTCCGCCTAGGCCGCAGTAACCACGACGCCATTGGCGCGGATCTCGAAAATGAGCGTCGCATTGGGCGGAATTGCAGGACTGGAACCCGTCGCGCCGTATGCCAGATCGGGAGGGATCGTCACGCGCCGGATCCCCCCTATCTTCATACCCACGACACCCTGCTCGAACCCCTTGATCAACCGGCCTGCCCCCACAGTGAATTGCAAGGGGCTGCACGTGCTCGGACACGACGTATCAAACGGGTTGCCCTTGTTGTCCGACGTCGCGGTGCTGTAAAGCCAGCCGACGTAGTCAACGCTGAGAACCAGGCCGTTGACAACTTCGTCGCCAGTTCCGACCGTCAAATCCGTGGTGGAGAACGGCACGTTGGCCACCCAGGTTTCGTTGACGGGTGTCGGCGCCGTGTCGCTGCTGCCACCACAGGCGGCCGCGGTCACGGAAGTCAGGAGTCCGAGCAGCAAGGCACGGCGTGATGGTTGCGTGGGTTCGAGGATCATCCGACCGTCGAGGTTAACAGACCGCGTGTGCCGCCAACGTTAAATCTTCGGCCAAATTGTGAAAACTTCGTGGCCCGGCCGGGTGCCGCGGACGCCCGCCTAAAGGTCCGGCTGCGCGGGGATCCGGCGGGTCGCCAGCACCCACGCCCCACCCACGAAGAGCAGAATCGCCACAGCCATCGGCCTGAGCGTGCCGTCAAACGCCGCCGACACCACGAGGGTGGCCAGCCCGGACGTACCGTACTGCAGCGACCCGAGCAACGCCGACGCGGTGCCCGCGTCGCGATCGAACGGCGCCAACGCCAGCGCGGTGGTGTTGGGCAGGACGAACCCGAGCAGGAGCACGACCAGCCACACGGGGCCCGCGAGGCGGAACAGGCCGGGGGTCACCGCCCTCGCCAGGACTACGAACAACGCCGCCGCAAGGATCTGCAGGACCAGCGCTCGCGAGAGCACGTCGCGGGCCGTCTCACGAGTCAGCAGGCCGCGGTTGATCTGCGACGCCGCGATCAGCCCCAGCGAATTGAGGCCGAACATGGCGGCAAACCCCGTCGGCGACAGCCCGAGGACCTGCATGTAGAGGAACGGCGCACCGGCGATGTAGGCAAACAGCACGCACTGGGCCAGCGCCCCGGCGCCTGCGAAGCGCCGGAACCTCGCGTGCCTCGCGACCCTCCCGAAGGCCGCAGCCACGCTGGCCACCGTGAGTGTCGTCGCCCGGGCCGCTGGCGGGGTGTCGGGCAGGCCTCGCGCCACGGCGACCCACGTCGCCGCCCCGAACGCGACCAGGATGCCGAACAGCGCCCGCCACCCGGCGTGCGCGAGCACCCATCCGCCGACCATCGGCGCCAGGATGGGGGCGACACCCATGACGAGCATCAGCGACGACAGGACGCGAGCCGCCTCGCGCGGCCCGAACACGTCGCGGACCACGGCACGCGCCATGACCACCCCGGCACAACCGCCGAGCGCCTGCAGCCCGCGCCAGCACATCAGTTGAGGAATCGAACCGGCCAGCGCACAGCCGGCCGAGGCGACGGTGTAGAGCGCCAGCCCGACCAGCAGGGGGCGCCGACGCCCATAGCGGTCCGACAGCGGCCCGTAGAAGAGTTGTCCGAGGGCGAGCCCGATGAAGAACACCGAGAGCGTCCGCTGCACCGCGGCGGCGTCGGTGGCGAAGGTGGCCTGCAACGCTGGAAATGCCGGCAGGTACATGTCGATGGACATCGGCGCGATCGCCGTCAGGCTGCCGAGGAGCAGGATCAGGCCGGCGTGGCCGCGTGGGGCTTCAGTCACGCCGCATTATCTGATGCCTGATGCCTCATGCCTGATGCCTGATGCCTGATGCCTCGCGTCTCAAGTCTCAAGTCTCAGGTCTCAAACTCCTTGCCTCCCTTTCGAAGGCCGACGGCCGAAGGCCCAAGGCCCGGACTGCCGTGAACTCCGGACCGGGCCCTGCCGTCAAAGCCGCAGAGTCCTTCCCAAGGAGCCCCGATGTCCCTGCGTTTTTCGCCCGCGCTCGCCGCCTCGCTGTTGACCCTCGCCCCGATCCTGGCCATGGCGCAGCCGGTCCCGTTCGAACGCTCGCTGAACGTCGGCGCGGCTCCCACGCTCGACGTCTCCAGCGGCAGCGGTGATGTCACTGTCCGCGCGGCCGCCGGTGGAGCGATTGTCGTCAAGGGGCTGGTCTCGGTGAACAAGGGCTCGAACGCACCGGCCAATGCCGCCGAGATCGCGAAGCAGGTGGCCGCCAATCCGCCGATCGAGCAGACCGGCGACGCCGTCAAGGTCGGACGCATCAGCGACGAGACGACCCGCAACGCCGTGTCGATCGCCTATGAGATCAGCGTGCCCGCCGCCACGGGCGTGGTCGTCGGCACCGGGTCAGGCGACGTCGTGGTGACGGGAGTGAAGACCGTGAAGGCCAGCAGTGGCTCGGGAGACGTGAGCGTGGCCGGCATCTCCGGCGAGGTGGACGTGCGCACCGGCTCGGGCGACATCGCCCTGAAGGACGCGATGAACAAGGCCAATTTCAGCACCGGCAGCGGCGACATCGTGGCGGCGCTCTCGGGCTCCGGCGACGTCCGCGCCTCGACGGGCAGCGGCGACATCAGGCTGACCGGCGTCGTCGGCCTGTTGAGCGCCAGCACCGGCAGCGGCAGCATCAGCGTGGAGGGCAAGCCGACCGGCGACTGGAAGGTGTCCTCGGCTTCCGGTGACGTCGAAGTGGCCGTGCCGGCCGAACAGGGCTACACGCTGGACGCGAGCACGGCCTCGGGCGACCTCGCCGTGGCGTCCGGCCTCAACATCGAGAAGCAGCCCGGACACCGGCGCGCCCAGGGCGCCGTCCGCGGCGGCGGCCCGACGCTGCGCCTCAGCACTGCGAGCGGCGATATCGCCGTCAAGTAGGCTACGGCCTGCAGCCCTACAGCCTGCGGCGCGGCTCACGGCTACGGCTTACGGGCTTAGGGGCTCAAGGCTCAGGGCTCAAGGCTCAGGTCTCAGGCTCAAGGCTCAAGGCTCACGCCAGACTCGAGACTGATCTCGCTACCGCCCGTCGACCTGACTTGTCCGCCGCAGCCTCGGCGAAGGTGGAAGGTCGACGGCTACATTTCAGTGGGTTCGTAGGCGTCGACCTTCAGGTCGACGCATTCTTCGGCGTACAGCGTACGGCGTACGGCGTTTTCATGTAGGCGTCGAGCTTGCTCGACGCACATGTTCAGCGTTCGGCATTCAACGTTCGCCGTTCTACGTTGCTGCTCAGCGTTCGGCGTTCGGGCGTTCGGCGTTCGTCAATGAACTCCTTCCCCCGAGCCCCCGTCAAACGCAGAAGCCCCTCAACAAGGAGTATGGATGTCCGTTCGCCTGTCGTCGGCGATTGCCGCCTCGCTGCTCGTCATCGTTCCCGCGCTGGCTTCGGCCCAGTCGCTCACCTTCGAGAAGACCGTGACCGTCGGGGCGTCGCCCTCGCTCGACGTGTCCACCGGCAGCGGTGAGGTCACCGTGCAGGGTGGCAGCGGCAACGCGATGGTCATCAAGGGCACCGTGAAGGTGCGCACGGGCTGGAACGTGCCGTCCAATGCCGCCGATCTCGCACAGCGCCTGCTGGCCAACCCGCCGATCACACAGAGCGGTGACGCCGTGACGGTGGGCAAGATCGCCGACGAGGACACCCGCCGGGCGGTGTCGGTCTCCTACCAGATCACGGTGCCCGCACCGACCGCAGTGCAGGCCAACTCAGGCTCCGGCTCGGTGTCGGTGACCGGTGTCGGTGGCGCGGTGAAGGCCAACAGCGGCTCGGGCAGCGTCACGGCGGCCTCGATCGGCGGCGACGTCGACCTCCGGACCGGCTCGGGCGACATCAGCCTGAAGGACGGCAAGAAGGGTGCGGCGCTGTCGACTGGCAGCGGCAGCATCCAGGCGACGCTCAGCGGCCAGGGCGACGTGAAGGCGAACACCGGCAGCGGCGACATCTCGCTCACCGGCGTCGTCGGCCTGCTCACCGCATCGACGGGTAGCGGCAGCATCGGTGTCTCGGGCAAGCCGACCGGTGACTGGAAGGTTTCGGCCGCATCCGGCAACGTCACGGTCGACGTGCCCGAAGAGCAGGGCTTCTCGCTCGACGCCAGCACCAGTTCAGGGAGCCTCGACATCACCGCACCGCTGACGGTGCAGGGCCGCATCGATCGGCGTCGTGTGCAGGGCACGGTGCACGGCGGCGGCCCCATGCTCCGGCTCAGCACCGCGAGCGGCAATATCGCCGTCAAGTAGCCTGCGGCCTACAGGCTGCAGCCTGCAGCCTGCAATCTGCAGCCTGCAATCTGCGGCTTACGGCTCACGGCTCACGGCTTAGGGAGCTCACGCCTCAAGTCTCAGGTCTCAGGTCTCAGGCCTTTAGGATCACGTCTGGCATTGCCTTGAGACGTGAGACCTGAGACCTGAGACTGATCCCGTCGCCCGTCGACTCGACGGCTACGTACTTGGTGTAGGCGTCGAGCTTGCTCGACGCGCACCGATCGGCGTGGATGCTTGGCGTTCGGCGTTCGCCGTTCAGCGTTAGGCGCTACTCGCCGCGCATCGACCGCGCCGGATCGAGTCTCGCAGCGCGTCGAGCCGGGACGAAGCTCGCCACCAGCGCCGTCAGCGTGAGCGTTGCCGCCACGACGACCAGCGTCAGTGGATCGAGAGGCGTGACCGCGTAGAGTTGCTGCTGGACCAGGCGGGCGAGCAGCACCGCTCCGGCCAGTCCCGCCACCAGCCCGGTCGTCGTGAGGTGCAGCGACTGGCGCACGACGAGCCGTAGCACCGCCGCCGGCAAGGCACCAAGGGCCAGGCGGATGCCGAGTTCCTGCGACCGCTGGCTCACCGCATAACTCATGACACCGAAAACGCCTGTCGCGGCCAGCACCAGGCCGACGCCGGCAAAAATCGCGAGGAGCGCGGTGTAGAACCGGTTCCGCGCGAGCGAGGCCGTGATGACTTCGCGGAGTGGCGTGACGTCGGTCAACGGCAGGTTCGGATCGACCGACCGAACCGCGGCCCGCACGGCCGCCAGCTGGCTGCCGACGTCGCCGGCACTGCGGACCACGAACCGCAGCGAACGCGTGGATCGCTGCGCGTACGGCACGAACAGCTGCGGTGCTGTCGGATCGCCGAGCGAGCGTTGCGGCACGTTGCCCACCACCCCCACGATCTCGCGCGTCGTCCCGGACACCACGCGACGACCGACCGGATCATGGCCACCGAACCAGTGGCGCACGCCAGCCTCGTTGATCAGCGCCACGCGCGGCGCCTCGTTGCGATCGGTGTCTGCGAGCCAGCGTCCGCTCTCGAGCGGGACGCCGATCGCATCGAAGTAGCCCGGCGTCACGCTCGCGACCGCAATCTCCTGGTTAACGTTGGCCGGAGGGGGCGGCTGCCCTTCGACGGCAAAGTCGTTCATCGCGCCTCGGCCTGACAGCGGTAGCGTGCTGGTGAGGGCCACGGCCTGGACGCCGGGAAGCGCGCGCAAGCGCTCCACGAGGGTATCTACGCGGCGCCGGACCTCGGCCGCTTCCTGGTACGCCTCGCCAGTCAGCGTCAGCCGAAACGTGACGATGCGATCGGGACGGAAGCCGGGATCGACGTGCGACAGCGCGACGAGGCTGCGCACGAACAGCCCCGCCCCTGTCAGGAGCACCACGGCCAGTCCCACTTCGGCGACGACGAGGAACGCGCGGGCGCGGCCTGAGCCTCCCGACGCGCCCGCATCGCGTCCGCCTTCGTGCAGCGCGGAGGTCAGCGAGAGGCCGGTGGCCTGCCACGCGGGCAACGCGCCGAGCAGGAGGCCGGCGCCAAGCGTGCTGAGCAGGCCGACGAGGAGCACCGGCTGGCTCAGCGCGATGCCATCCAGCCGTGGAATGTCGGCCGGCTGCGCGGCCACGAGCAGCCTGATGCCGATGACGGCGATCGCGAGCCCGAAGGCGCCGCCGAGCACGCCCAGCACCCCACTCTCGACGAGCAATTGCCTGGCGATCCGTCCTCGGGTGGCGCCGAGCGCCGCACGGATGCCCAGTTCCGCCCGCCGTGCCGAGACGCGCGCGAGGAGCAGGTGAGCCACGTTCGCGCACGCGACGAGGAGCACGAAGGCCACCGCGCCCAGCAGCATGAGCAGCGGCGCACGGACGTCCCCGGTCACGACTTCGGCGAGCGGTCTGGCGTCAATCGTCATGCCCGCGTTCGTGTCGGGGAACGCCTGCTGCAGCCGCCGGCCGACCGCCCGCAGGTCGACGCTGGCGGCGCGAACGTCGACACCCTGTCGCGCACGGCCGATCACGGTCAGGAACTCCGAACGACGCCCGTTGGCGGTCGTGGCGTCGAAGGTCGGGCCGTATGCGAGCGGCCGATAGACGTCGGCAGCCTCGATGAGGCGCGCGCCCGGTTTCAGGACCCCGACGATCTCGAACCTGCCGTCGCCGAAGGTCAACACGCGGCCGAGGACGCCGCGATCGCCGCCGAACGCCTGCATCCAGAAGGCGTGACCGAGGACGACCACCGCGTCCCGCCCCGGCGCGTGCTCGGCGGCCAGGAACGTCCGTCCCTCGACGGCATCGATGCCGAGTTGTCGAAAGAGGCCATCGCTGACCCGCGCGATCCGCACTTCCCGGGGCTCGCCCTCGATCAGCGTGCCGAGGCTGTCGGCGACTGCCTCGATCTGCTCGAATGCGCGAGTGTCCTGCCGCACGCTCATGAAGTCGGGCGCCGACAGCGAGTAGCGTGACCCATCCGGGTAGAGCATGTGGACGTCGTACAGACGGCCGGGCGCCGGGTACGGCAGCGGCTGCAGCAGCACCGCGTACACCACGCTGAAGATCGCCGTCGTCGCGCCGATGCCGAGTCCGAGCGTGAGGACGGCGGTGAGCGCCACGAGCGGGCTCCGGCGCAGCAGGCGCAGCGCGAACGCCACGTCGTGACGCAGGTCGGAGACGAACGACAGGCGTGCCATGCGTCGGTGCCTTCGGCTGTCGATGTCGATGCACTCGCGGCGGGGACCAGCGAGATCGCCGACGCGTGCGAGGGCAATCTCACGCGCGCGTTCGGGCGTCTCGCCGCGCTCGGCGAGTTCACGCGTCCGCATCTCGATGTGGAACGAGAGTTCCTCGTCGACGTCGGCACGGGGGTTGGGGCCGAACAGGTCTCTGAAACGAGTCCACCGGGGCATCGGCCTGCCCTACTGGAGCGCCGGCGCGACAAGCGCCGCGGAGATGGCGGCCGCGTACCGCTCCCAGCTCGCGACCTCGACCTGCAGCCGCAGGCGCCCCGGCCGCGTGAGCTCGTAGTACTTCGCGCGGCGATTGTTCTCGGACGCGCCCCATGTCGCGGTCACGAGCCCTCGCTCCTCGAGGCGATGCAGCGCCGGGTACAGCGTCCCCTCCCCCACCGCGAGCAGGTCGTCGGTCGCGCCCTCGATCCAGCGCGCGACGGCGTAGCCATGGGCCGGTCCCCAGCTGAGGGCCTTGAGGACGAGGAGGTCGAGCGTGCCTTTGACGATGTCGGGAGTGCGTTCCATCGGAGTCCGATGGGAAGCCTACGACAGCTTCCCATCGGAGTGCAAGGGGACGTAGAAGAACGCCGAACGCTGAACGCTGAACGCTGAACGCCGAACGCCGAACGCCGAAAGAAAGGTAGCGGCCGGCTGTCCCAGCCGGCCGTTGTGGTGAGCGTCGAGCAAGCTCGACGCCTACGCCTGAAACGTCAGGTCGACGGACGACGCGGGATAGGGAAGCGACTGAAGCTTACCTGCCGCTCCCCGATCCTGTGCCGCCTGCGGCAGCCGCGGGCTTGCCCTCGGAATCGAGGACCACGACCTCTCCGAGCGCGAGTTCGCGCAGGCCGGCCTCGACGGTGCGCCGGTCGCCGACGAGGACGATCGACGCGCGCTCCGGACGCGCGTACTTCTTCGCGGCGGCGAGCGTCGCGTCCAGCGTCGCCCTGGCGGTCTCGTCGTATTCGCGCTGCAGTTCCGTCATCGGCAGCCCCTGCGACCAGAGGGTGGCGATCTCGCCGGCGACGCGCGTGAACGCCTCGAACTGCTGCGCGTAGCCGCGCGTCTTCACCTGCCTGGCGGTCGCGAACTCGTCGGCGGTGATCTCCCTGGCACCGCCGAGAGCCTTCAGTTCCTTGTCGAACTCGACGACCGACTCCTTGGTCTTGTCGGTCTGGACACCGCCCGACGCGTACCAGGAACCGGCTTCCTTCAGCAGCTGCAGTGTCGAGAACACGCCGTAGGAGTAGCCCTTCTCCTCGCGAAGGTTCATGTTGAGGCGCGTGCCGAAGCCGCCACCGCCCCACACGGCGTCGGCGAGCAGCAGTGCGTAGTAATCGTCGCTGTCGCGCCGCGGCGCGGGGAGGAACTGCTGGACGTTGGTCTGCGCCGCATCCTGCCGATCGACCAGGTAGATCCGCCCAGCCGGCGCCGGCTTCGCGGCAGGTATCGTGACGGGCGAGGCCGCGCCGCCGCTCCACGCGCCGAAATGCTGCGTTGCGAGCGCTGTCGCCTCCGCAAGGGTGACCGCCCCCACGAAGACGATCGCCGAACTTCCCGGCTTCCAGCGATCCTTGTGGAACGAGACGAGATCGTCGCGCGTGATGCCCTGGATCGTCCGCGGGAAGCCCTGGGCCGGACGTCCGTACGGATGGTCAGGTCCGAACGCGAGGATCGCGCGGACCCGGGACGCAATGGCGCCGCCGTTCTTCTCGGTCTGCGCCAGCAGGTCGAGCTGCCGCTTCTTCTCGCGCTCGACCTCGGCCTCGGGGAACGTCGCGTTCATCACGACGTCGGCCGTGATGCCGATGGCCGGCGACAGGTTCCGCTTCAACACTTCGAAGTTGACGAACGAGTACTCGCGGCCAACGCTCCCGGCCAGCGTCGCGCCGAGATCGCCGAACGCGTTCTCGATGTCGAGCGCCTTGCGGGTCGCCGTGCCCATGTCGATGGCACGGATGGTCATCTGCGCGAGCCCGTCCTTGCCCGCGGGATCGGCAATCGCTCCCGCCCGCGTCGCGACGGTAATCGCCACCTTCGGCAGATCCGATCGCTCGACGACCAGGAGCTCGAGGCCGTTGTCCAGCGTTGCCGTCTGCACCGTTGGCGCGCGGAACGGCCGGTCCTCGCCGAGCGCCGGCTGTTTCGAACGATCGAGCGTGGACTCCGCGGGCCGGCCCGACGTCTCGGGGCGGAAGTGGATGAGCAGCCGGTTGCGCGTGTTCAGCCACCGATCGACGGCGGCGCGGACGTCGCCAACCGCCACCGTGCGGTAGCGACCCATGTCGGCCTCGAATTTGCCGGGTTCGCCGAGGTACACGTTGTACTGGTTCAACAGGTCCGCCTTGCCGCCGAACCCACCGATGCGCTCCAGCCCGGAGACGAACTCGAACTCCTGCTTCGTGCGCGCCCGATCGAGTTCGGCCTGCGTCGGGCCCGCTTTCGCCAGCAGCGCAATCTGCTCGGTGACGATTCGCTCGACCTCGCCGAGCGAAGAACCAGGGCGTGCAGTCGCCTGCACGACGATTGCGCCCGCAATCTCGGCGCCGAGTGGAAACGAGCTCACCGCCGTGCACAACGGCTTGTCGTACACGAGCGCCTTGTTCAACCGCGACGACAGCCCGTCGGTCAGGATCCGCGACGCCAGGTTCAGCGCCGCGTCGTCGGCCGCGAAGTACTCGGGCGCGGGCCAGATCATGTAGGTCCGTTCCTGCGGCACCCGATCGGCGACTTCGACGATGCGCTCGGCGTCGAGCGAGGACACCCAGCGGTCTGGCCGATCGAGGGCAGGCCCGGGCTGGATCGACCCGAAATACTTCTCGACGAGCGCCCTGGCCTGGGCGGGATCGAAATCGCCGGCGATGACAAGCGACAGGTTGTTGGGCGTGTAGTAGCGGCGGAAGAAGTCCTTCACGTCGTCCAGGGACGCGGCGCTCAGGTCCTCCATGCTGCCGATGACCGGCCACGAATACGGGTGGCCCCGGGGGAAGAGCTGATCGAAGAGGATGTCGATCCACCGTCCGTACGGCTGGTTCTCGAGGCCCTGCCGCCGTTCGTTCTTGACGACGTCGCGCTGGTTGTCCAGCTTCTTCTGATCGGTGACGTCGAGCAGCGTCGCCAGCCGATCGGACTCGACCCACAGCAGCGTCTCGAGGTTGCCCGAGGGCACCGTCGCGAAGTAGTTCGTGCGGTCGTTGTCGGTGGTGCCGTTGACGCCACCTTCGTGCAGGTTGGCGCCGGCCTTCTCGGCGATGTTGAAGTACTCGCCCGGGACGTTCTTCGAGCCCTGGAACATCATGTGCTCGAAGAGATGCGCGAAGCCCGTGCGGCCCGGCTTCTCGTTCTTCGAGCCGACGTGGAACCACTGGTTGACGTGGACGATCGGCAGCTTGCGATCGACGTGCAGGATGACCTGCAGGCCGTTGGGCAGCGTGAACTTCTCGAACTCCACCTTCGGCACGGCGGGGGCCTGCGGCACGCGCGCCGCCGTGGATGGCGCCACGGGCGACCGCGGCGGTGCCTGCGGGGCCTCCCTGGGCCGGGGTGGCCGGGCCGGGCGCTGGCCGGGCGTTGACGACCGCGCTCGAGCAGCCGCGAGGCGGTCCGCCGACTGGCCCATCGGCAAGGCCACGACGAGCGCAGACAGCAGTGCGAACGAGAATGTGCACGGCAGGCGTTTCGACATCGACTGTCCTCCGGAGACGTGGACAGAATAGGCGAAATGATCCGGGCCTGCGCGTCGATTGGGACGGGTTCGGGACGAATGCCTACGGCATCCGACAAACGCCGAACGTTGAACGCCGAACGCCGCAGACTGGCGATGTAGGCCGCAGGCGGTAGGCTGCAGGCCGTAGGCGGCAAGCGTCAGGCGTTAAGCGTCAGGCGTTAACGAACGAACGCCTCCGGCAATCCCCCATCCACGTTCAGCACCTGGCCGGTGATGCGGCCGGTGCGGTCCGACAGCAGGAAGTACGCGGCTTCGGCCTGGTCGTCCGGGGTGATCGGCTGGCGCGTCAACGTGCGCTGCGCATAGAACTCCGCCAACTGGCGGCGCAGCACGTCGGCCGACGCGTCCGGGTCGAACGCGATGCCGTACTTCTTGAGCGACGACATCACCCGTTCCTTGGGGAACATCGTCGATCCCTGGACCACGGTGGCGGGTGCCAGCCCGTTCACGCGCACCAGCGGCGAGAGTTCGACGGCCAGCGTCCGCACCAGGTGGTTGGCGGCGGCCTTCGATGCGTCGTACGCCGCCGATCCCTTCTTGGCGACGATGGCGTTGACGCTCGTCGTGAGGACGAGGCTGCCGGGCAACTGCTGCGCCTCCCACACCTGGCGGCATTCGTCGGCCACCAGGTAGCCGCCCAGCACGTTGATGTCGAACGTCGTGCGCCACATCGCGTCGGTGACGCGTCCAGTCGCGTCCGGCGTCGGGAAGATACCCGCCGTGACGACGACGTGGTCGAGGCCGCCGTAGGCCATGACCGTATCGCGGACGAGCCGCTGCACGCTGGCCCGATCGGTCACGTCCACCGCGGCGCCGATCGCCGGACCGCTGCCGCTGATGCCGCTGCCGGCGACGCCGATGCCGACGCCGTACTTCTTCGTGAGCTCCTCGGCGGTCGCCGCGGCGGTGTCCTCCGACAGGTCCGCACAGACCACGTGCGCGCCCTCGGCAGCGACGCGGTGCGCCACGGCCCGGCCGATGCCGCTGCCGGCACCGACGACGACCACGACACGCCGCGCAAGGGCCTTCTCGGCCGGCATGCGCTGCAACTTGGCTTCCTCGAGCAGCCAGTACTCGATGTCGAACGCTTCCTGCTGCGGCAACGCCACGTACTCGTCGATCGCCTCGGCGCCTCGCATCACCTCGACGGCGCAGTTGTAGAACTCCGCGGTCACGCGCGACTCGCTCTTGTCCTTGCCGAACGCGATCATGCCGAGCCCGGGGATGAGGATCACCGTGGGGTTCGGGTCGCGCATCGCCGGCGAATCCGGATGACGGCACGCCTCGTAGTACGCCGCGTAGTCGCGCCGGTACTGCTCGAGCCCGTCGGCGAGCCGACGGCGCAGTCCCTCGAGGTCTCCCGTCGACGGATCCCACGCCACGTACAGCGGCTTGATCTTCGTGCGGAGGAAATGGTCCGGGCACGACGTGCCGAGTTCGGCGAGCCGCGCCGCGTCGTGACTGTTCACGAAGCGGAGGATGGTGGCGTCGTGCTGGAGCGTCGCGATCATCCGTTTCTGGGACCCGTCCGCCGTAGCGCCGGCGGAGGCGGACACCTGGCCCCGCAGCCATGGCAGGACCTGCAGCAGGACCGCGTCGCGCGCGGCGTCGTCGATGGGGGCGTACTTCTGCCCCCCGAAGGTGCGCTCACCCTTGTCGCGCGCCTCGATGTATTCGGCGGCCTTCGTGATCAACGACAGCGTCAGCTCGTAGCAGGCCTTGTCGTCCTCGGCCCAGTTGATCAGCCCGTGCTGCCCGAGCACCACCCCGTGCGCGTCCGGATGCGCTGCCACCACCTCCAGCAGTGCCAGTCCGAGCTCGAAGCCGGGACGCTGCCATGGCGTCCAGACCACCGTGTCGCCATAGATCTCGCGCGTCAGCCGCTCCGAGTGGCGCGACGCCGCGACGCTGATCACCGCGTTGGGATGCATGTGATCGACGTGCGCTGCCGGGACGAAGGCGTGCAGTGGCGTGTCGATGGATGTCGCCCGCGGGTTGAGGTTGAACGTGCAGTGCGGGTAGAGGCCGACCATCTGGTCCTCGGCCGGCGACTTCACGCCGCGTGCGCTCATCCCGGCATAGACCTCCTGCAACTGCATCAGCCGGTCCTGGTAGAGCGAGGCGAAGTTCGCGCGCGTGCTCGTCCGAAGGTCGCCGCCCGATCCCTTCACCCACAGCACCCGCACCGGCCGCCCGGTGAGCGGATCGACCTCGACCAGCTTCGCCGAAGTGTTGCCGCCGCCGGTGTTGGTGATGCGCTGATCGGCGCCGAGGATGTTCGAACGGTAGACGAGCCGATCGGCCGGCGACAGCGCCGTCGCGCGTGCGTCATCCCAAAGGTAAGTGACGTGTGACATGATAATTTCAGGATTTCACAATTTCAGGATTTCATCCGCCCCTAGCTCTCGTAGCGGGAGAGATAGAATACGGTGCCAGCCACCAGGTACGACAGCGTGGCTACCAACAGCCACGACTGCATGGACGGCAGCGCCGCCACGACGGCGGCGGCGTCCAGGCCGAGCATGCGGAACGGCAGGACCACGCATGCCACCAGGGCTGCCGCCGCGACGAGGCCGGCGATCCGGCCGACGGGCGAGTTCTTCGGCGGCGAGTCGGGCGCGGGCGCCATGCCGCGACGCTCGATACCGGGGATGCCCGACGTGCCTCGTGGTGCGGGGACGCGTGCCCCCGCAATCGAGGCGAGTGCGATGTAGGACCCGATCGTCAGCAGGTAGACGGGCACGAACAGGTAGAACAGGTGCAGCACACCGGCACGCTCGAGCAGCAACCCGATGGCGATCGAGCCGAGCCACGCGACCAGCGCAGGCCAGTTCAGGACCTTGCCCTGGTGGTAGGCCCAGTACTGCGTCAACCCGATGCGCGGGAAGATCCAGTGCTCGGTGAGCACGACCGCACCCGCTGGCGCGAGCAACAACCCATAGAGGCCGACGAAATCGAGCAGGCGCGTGAAGACGAACGGGAAGCAGGCAATCACCGTCGTCGCCGCCCCGGCGACCAGCGTGACGCGCGCGCGTGACCAGTTCGGCGTGATCGCCTGCAGTGCGAGGCCCGCCCTGTAGAGAGTCGGATTGGACGTCGTCCAGCCGGCGGCCACGACCGCGAAGATGCCGGCCCACCCGATGGTGGTGTAGGCCACGGCGCCGGAATCCAGGCGCGCGAGTGGTTGCTGCAGCAGCAGCGCCGCGCCCGCGCCCATCATGCCCGCGCAAATCCAGGCCACGTAGTGCCCGAAGAACATGCCGACGGCGGTGATGAGGCCGTACCAGCTGTGCTTTGCGTAGCGGAAGAGGGCCATGTCCGACAGTCCGCCGTGCATCGCCAGGTTACAGATCCAGGCAAAGGCCGCGATGCGCCAGAAGCCCATCGGCGCGCTGCCATCCGGCGTGCGCCCCGTCCACACGACGCGCTCGGCGATGGTGAAGAAGTCCGACGGACCGGCGACGCCCGCCTGCTGCGCCAGCTGCGGCAAGGCCACGACCGCGCCCGCAACGAACATCAGGAACATCCACGGCGAACACACACTCGAGAACGCCGCGAGTTTCTTGAAGCCGGCCATGGCCAGGCCGACCACCACGGTGCCCACGACGATGACGACGAGCACGAAGCCCCAGTCGTCCGGGTACCAGTGGACCTGGGGGGCGATGCCGAACGGAATGCGGACGGCACTGGCCGAGACGGTGATCATGCAGCCGGCGAGGATGCAGAACAGGACGGCGTTGAGCACGTTGTAGACGACGGTGAGCCAGGGCCCGCCGATGCTGCGCAGGTACCAGTAGAGGGTCAGCCGCGTCTGCACCGCGATGGGCGCGCACAGGAGCGTCCAGGTCAGCACCGCCAGCGCGTTGCCGATGGCCAGCCCGAGGAACATGTCCCTGACGCTGGCGCCCCAGTTCACGAACATCACGCCGATGACGAACTCGGTGGCCGCCACGTGCTCGCCGGCCAGCGAACCCGCGAAGTAGCCGGGCCCGAGCAGGCGGTCGTCGGTGACCGGTTCGCGGTCGAACTCGTAGAGCGCATCGAAGTGCTCGGCGGCCGACGGTGTGGACATGGGCGGGAGTATACGCGGATGGCCATCGGCCATCGGCCTTGGGCCTTCGGGAAGCGAGTCGGCCTCGGGTCTGGGCCTCGGGAGTCGGGAGTCGGGAGTCGGAATTCGCCGATTGCACCGGGCACCGGGCAACGGGTACCGGGTACCGGGTACCGGCATTCCCTCGCATGGTCGGCCTTCGTCTATCGGCGCTCCCTGCGCGGGCCATCGGCCTTCGGACAGGCATGAGGCATGAGGCACCAGGCATCAGGCATGAAGCGTTAGGCGTTAAGCGTTAGTCGTTTCTGGGATACAGTCTTTCCCCCCGGAGAGAAACCATGTCGCACGAGGAGATTGCCGCGGCCGCCCTCGACCAGCTCGCCATCGAGCTGCCGTCGTGGGGCTTTGCCAACACCGGCACGCGATTCGGCAAGTTCCTGCAGGCCGCCGCGGCCACGACGCTCGAGGAGAAGTTCGCCGACGCCGCCCAGGTGCACCAGCTCACGGGGGCCTGCCCGTCGCTGGCCCTGCACGTGCTGTGGGACCTGCCGGGGGGCATCGGCGACGTCGCGCGTGTCCAGGCCCTCGAGCGACAGCACGGCGTGCGCGCCGGCGCCATCAACCCGAACCTCTTCCAGGATCAGCGCTACAAGCACGGCTCGGTGGGCAACCCCGATCCGGCGGTGCGCGCCGAGGCGCTCGCGCACCTGCGCGAGAGCGTGGACATCGCCCGTGAGCTGGGAGTGCGCGACGTCTCGCTGTGGTTCGCCGACGGGTCCAACTACCCGGGCACGCAGCACATCCGCAAGCGCAAGCACTGGTTCGCCGAAGCGCTCGGCATGGTGCACGAACGCCTCTCGCCGGCGCAGCGGCTCCTCGTCGAGTACAAGCCGTTCGAGCCGGCCTTTTACCACACCGACATCGCCGACTGGGGGATGGCGCTCGTGCTCGCGCGCGATGCCGGGGCGCAGGCCTTCGTGCTTGTCGACACGGGGCATCACTACCTGGGCCAGAACATCGAACAAATCGTCGCGTGGCTGCTCGACGAGGAGCGGCTCGGCGGCTTCCATTTCAACGACCGCAAGTACGCCGACGACGACCTGACGCTCGGGTCCATCGATCCGTACCAGGTATTCCGCATCTTTCACGAGATCCAGCAGGCGGCGTGGGAACAGGGACACCCTCCTGACCTCGCGTACATGGTCGACCAGAGCCACAACCTGAAGGGCAAGATCGAGGCGATGATCCAAACGGTGCGCACCGCCCAGGAACTCTGGGTCAAGGCTGCTCTCGTCGATCGCGCCGCGCTGGCGGTCCACCAATCGGCCTGTGATCTCGTGCAGGCCGAGCGCTGCCTCACCGAGGCGTTCGCCACCGACACCCGGCCGCTCGTGCGTGCCTGGGCCGAAGCGCACGGCCTGCCTCCCGATCCGTATGCGGCGTTCCGCGAGAGCGGCTACCTCGAGACCATCACGCGGGAGCGTGGCGCCCGCAACCTCTCCTCGGTCACCTCCTACGCGTGAGCAACCGCCATTGGCGCATCGCCGCGTGTGATCTCGGCGCCACGAGCGGACGGGTGATGCGGGCCGAGGTGGACACCACCGCGGGCACGCTCGCGCTGATCGAGGTCCGTCGCTTCGCCACACCGGCGGCCAGGCAGTCCGACGGCCTGCACTGGGATGCCCCGCGCCTGTTCGACGAGGTCCTGGCGGGCTTCGGCACGGCAGCGGCGACAGGCCGCCTCGACAGCCTCGGGATCGACACGTGGGGCGTCGACTACGCCTTGCTGGACGGGGCGGGCGACCTGCTGGGCCTGCCCTTCCACTACCGCGACGGACGCACCGACGGCGTCATGGACGCGGTCGTCGGGAAGGTCGGTCGCGCGGCGCTGTACGAGCGCACGGGCACCCAGTTCCTGCCGTTCAACACGCTGTATCAACTGGTCGCCGAGCAGCGCGATGCGCCGGATCGCCTGCGTCGCGCGGCGACGCTGCTGACAATGCCGGACCTGCTGCACCATTGGCTGTCCGGCGCTCGCGGCGTCGAGTTCACCAACGCGACAACGACGCAGATGCTGGACTGGCGGACCCGCACCTGGGACGTGGGCCTGCTGCAGGCGCTCGACATCCCGACACAGATGCTGGCGCCGATCATCGCACCGGGCACGCGCCTGGGGACTCCCCTGCCGGCGTGCGTCGCCCGGATGCCGCGGCTCGACGGCGTGCCGGTGATTGCCCCCGCCTGTCACGACACCGGATCGGCCGTCGCGTCGGTCCCGTCAGGCGGTGGCGTCGCGTTCCTCAGTTCGGGCACATGGTCGCTGCTCGGCACGGAGACAAATGCGCCCATCGTGACGCCGGCGGCACTGGCGCACAACTTCACCAACGAAGGCGGCGTGGCCGGCACCACGCGGCTGCTGCGCAACATCACCGGCCTGTGGGTGCTGGAGGGTTGCCTTCGCGGATGGCGGGCCGAGGGGCAGACGTTCACGGTGGAGGACGTCCTCGAAGGCGCAGCGCAGCGGCCGGTCTGCCAGTCCGTGATCGACCCCGACGACATCGCCTTCCATCGGGCACCTGACGCCGCTGCCGTCCAGGCCTGGTGCGCACGCACCGATCAGCCGGTACCGGCAACGGCCACCGACGTCGCCCGTGTCGTCATCGACAGCCTCGCGCTGGCGTACAGGCGTGGCGTGGAGGCGCTGGCGGAGGTCACCGGCAGCGAGGTCCACACGATCCGCGTCATCGGCGGCGGCGCCCGCAACCGGATCCTGAACCAGGCGACTGCCGACGCGACACAGTGCCGGGTACTCGCCGGCCCGGTCGAGGCCACCGCGCTCGGCAATGTCGTCATGCAGTTGGTGGTGCTCGGCGCGGTGCGGACGCTGGCTGACGCCCGCGCGCTGGTGGCCGCCGCCTTCCCGCCCGAGGAGTTCACACCGCGCCGCCGCCAGCCCTGGGACGAGGCCGCGGAACGCTTCACGTCGTACGGCTTACGGCTCAGGTCATAAGGTCTCAGGTCTCAGGGCTCAGGTCTCAGGTCTCAGGGCTCAGGGCTCAGGGCTCAGGGCTCAGGGCTCAGGGCTCAAGCGTCGACTTGCGCGTCGAGCAAGCTCGACGCCTACACTTCTCTCTGCCTCTCTGTGGTGTAGCGGTCGACCTTGGTCGACCGGCGACTCAGCGTTCAGCGTTCAGCGTTCGGCGCTCGGCGTTCGGCGTTCGTCAGGCAGTAAAGTCCCCGATGTCTTCGCCGAGCGCGTCCGGGATGTCGCTGGCGCGCTCGATCCACTCGCTGACGACGACGATGTAGCCGTCGGGGTCGCGGACCTCGAACTCCACGTCGTGATACGGCATGCGTTGCAGCGGCCGGACGATCTCGCAACTCTCCGACAGGTTGGCGTAGAGCTCGCGAATGCGTCCGCCTGACAGGCGCACGTACAGCGCCCAGCCCGGCGTGGGTCGCACCGCGTCCGGGCTCGATGCCGCGCGCAGCATCAACTCGGCACCGCCACGCGACAGCAGCGCGAACTGGTAAGGCGGCCGTTGCGGAAATGGCGCGGCGTCGAAACCGAAAGCATGGCCGTACCAGTGCGCCGCGCGCTCGACGTCGGCGACCGCGAGCACCGCGGTCACGCACACCGGCTCGGCGGCTCGTCGCTCGGCCCCGGTCCAGCCGCCGGCGGGTGGGTTCTCCGGTACCTCGTCCGGTTGACGCGCGTCGATGTCTTCCTGCCAGGCAGTGAACTCACGCAGGAACCGTTCGACCGGCTCGATGTTCCAGGCCGGGGGTGGCACGAAGGTCTTGCGTGCCTCGGGCGAGTCGAGGGTCGTCGAACCGTACAGCGCGCGCAGGGCCGCGAGGTCCGATTTGAGCAGCTCGGCCGAGCGCGCCTTGAATTCCTCCCACGGCGGGTCGTTCAGGAGTCGCATCTGGCGGTGGATCAGTCTGGTGTAGGCGACCGTGATCGTCTCGTGGTAGCGCTGCGGCTGGCCAGCCGAGATCGCCAGGCGCTTGAGACCGCGACGCAGCCGTCCGACGGCGTCGCGGAAGGGCGCCGCTCGCAGGCACAACCACGCGGCGCGGAAGTGGGCCTCGTGGTTGAAGCTGGCCAGGTCCAGCGTGCCGGCATCGAACTGTTCGAGGAACTCCGCGTCGCTCAGCATCTCTGTATCATGTGCGCCATGCGCATCCTGCGGTGCCTGACCGAGAACGGCCTCACGGTCCACGTGACCGAAGGCGAGAGGGGGAGCCACCACCTGCTCTCCGGCAATCCTTACGACGGCTTCAAGGCCACGCAGGCGCACGTGCCGGTGGCCAAGTGGCTGGCGCCCGTCGCGCCGGCCATGATCTGGTGCATCGGCCTGAACTACCGGCGGCATGCCGAGGAAACCGGCGCGAAGATCCCCGAACAGCCGGTGGTGTTCGCGAAGGGCCCGAATACGGTACAGCATCCCGGCGGCGTCATCGAAATCCCGCGGCACCTGGCCAGCGAGCAGGTCGACTACGAATGCGAACTCGCGGTCGTCATCGGCAAGGCCTGCAAGAACGTCAGCCCCGACGATGCGCTCGACTACGTGCTGGGCTACACCTGCGCCAACGACGTGAGCGCGCGCGACTGGCAGATCAAGCGCGGCGGCAGCCAGTGGAGCCGCGGCAAGACCTTCGACACCTTCGCGCCGCTCGGCCCGGCGCTGGTGACGCCGGAGGACATCCCCGATCCGAACGCCTTGCGCATACAGACGCGCCTCAACGGCGAAGTGGTGCAGGACTCGAACACCTCGGACATGATTTTCAACGTCCGCGAAATCATCGCCTTCCTCAGCGGCAGTACCACGCTGGTGCCAGGGACGGTGATCCTGACGGGCACGCCGGAGGGCGTCGGCATGGCCCGCACACCACCGCGCTGGCTGGCGCCGGGCGACGAAGTGACGATCGAGATCGAGAAGATCGGCGCCCTGACCAATCGCGTTGTCCTCGAAGGGGACCTGGCGTAGGCCGGCGCTTCGCCGTCGGCCATGGTCCTGGGCGTCGGTCATCGGCCATCGGCTATGGGCCTTCGGCCTGCGGACCTGTGTCCCGGCCTTGCACTCGACATACCGGCATTCCGGCATTCCGCATTTCTCTGAAGCCTGAATCCCGGCGTAGTACACCAATGCCGATTCCCCTTCTATGATTGAGGCTGTGACTCGCCTCCGCCGCTGGCTGCCCGGCCTGCTGATTGCCTCTGCGACGCTGCTCGTGACCGTGGCGGGCGCCCAGCCCCCTTCGACCGCTACGGCCCAGCCGGCTCCGGCCCGCCGCGTGTGGACCGTCCTCACCTCGGCCGGCTCGCAGCCACTGCCGATTTCGGTCGCGAACGGACGCGAATACATCAGTGCCGCCGACCTCAGTGGCCTGTTCGGGCTGGTGCTCCGCGAGGACCGGGCCGGGGGGCTCGTGATCACGATGGGCACCCGTACCGTGGTGGTCTCGCTGACCCAGGGGCTCGCCTCGGTCGAGGGACGAGTCGTCAGCCTGCCGGCACCGCCGATCCGGCAGGGTGCCGCGTGGCTCCTGCCCATCGAGCTGATCGAGCGGGCGCTGGCCCCGGGCTCGAACCCGCGCATCGATGTGCGTCGTCGGTCGTCGCTGATCGTGATGGGGTCGCTGAGCGTTCCGGCCGTCACCGCCCGGGCCGAACCGCTCCCCAACGGCACCCGCGTCACGTTCGTGATTGCGCCCGCCGTGCCACAGACGGTCGTCAACGAGAACGGCCGCCTGCTGATCCGCCTCGCCGCAGACGCCCTGGACGCCGATCTCGGGGACATCGGTGCGTCGCCGCTGGTGGCGTCCAGCCGGGTGGTGCCTCCATCGACCGTCGAACTCACGCTCGGGGGGCCGTTTGCGAGCTACCGCGCCGCCGAGCAGCGCGAAGGCACCGAGTTGCGCCTGACGGTCGACATCCTCAATGCGCCGCCACCGGCCGCCCCGGGGCCGACCGCGCCGTCGACGACCGCGCCGCCGACGACGACCGCGCCCGGTGCGGTCGCGCCAGCCCCCGAGATGCCGCCGCTCCTGCCCGAGTCGACGGGTGTCCGCACAATCGTGATCGACCCAGGACACGGCGGCACCGAAACCGGCGCGCGAGGTCCCTCGGGCACCCTCGAGAAGAACGTCGTGTTGTCGATCGCGCGCCAGCTCAGGGCCGCGATCGAGACCCGCCTCGGCATCCGCGTCCTGCTGACGCGCGGCGGCGATGAGACCGTCGCACTCGATGCGCGCGCCGCTTTTGCCAACAACAACAAGGCGGACCTGTTCATCAGCATTCACGCCAACGCGTCGGTGCGTTCGTCGGTGACCGGCGCCGAGGTGTTCTACGTGACGCTCGGCGAGTACGGGACGGCGGTGCGCAGCAACGCCGCCGAACCAGGGGCCCTGCTGCCGACGCTCGGCGGCGGGGAACGCGCGGTCGACCTGATCCTGTGGGAAATGGCCCAGGCCCAGCATCTGAACGAGTCGGCCCGCCTCGCCCAGACCATCGAAGGGGAAATGCGCGCGCGCGTGCCGATGTCGCCGCGAGCCATCCAGCAGGCGCCATTCCGCGTGCTCGTCGGCGCCAACATGCCGGCAGTCCTGGTGGAGACGGGCTTCATCACCAACCCCGCCGAGGAGAAGCGCCTGAACGCCCCCGACTACCAGTCGCAACTCGTCAACGCCCTGCTCGCGGCGGTGGTGCGCTTCAAGGCCTCGACCGAGGGCGTGGGCGGCGCGCCCACACTGCAGCAGGACCCGCGCTGATGCGCCGACCGGTCGTCGTCGCGCTGCTCGGCGTGATGACCGCCGTGTTGATCGGGATCGTGGGTGTGGTGCTGGTGCCGCGCTGGTTCGCGCCCGCCACCGTCGAAGTGCCGCGCGCCGACGCTGCCGCCAGCGGCGAGGCGACCGGGAAGATCCGCGCCAGCCTGTTCTACGTCGCCGAAGACGGCCTCCACCTCACCGCCGTCGATGCCGACGTGCCGTTCGGGGCAACGCCCGCCGAGCAGGCTCGCGCGCTCGTGGAGGCGCAGTTGCAGCCCGCTCCCGCGCCCCTGGCGCAGTCCATCGCCGAAGGCACCCGTGTGCGGCAGATCTTCATCGCCGAGGACGGCACCGCCTTCGTGGACCTGTCCAAGGAAGCCGTCACCAACCACCGCGGCGGCAGCCTCGACGAACTCTTCGCCGTGTACACGATCGTCAACGCCATCACCGTCAACCTGCCGGCGATCAAGAGCGTGCAGATCCTCATCGACGGCCAGGAAGTGGACACCCTCGCCGGCCACGTCGATCTCCGCCACCCCCTCACCCGCAACCTGCGGTGGGTGGAGGCCCCAGGGAAGGACGGAGGAGAGAGGAAGGAGGACGGAGGAGTGAGGACGGAGGACGGAGGAGCGAGGACGGAGGAACAAGGGCAGAAACAGGACGCAGCGAAGAAGCCAGCCGGAACACCCCAGGCACGTCCAGTGTCTTGAACGTCAGTCCTCCCTCCTCTTTCCTACCTCGATCCTCTTTCCTCCGTCCTCCGTCCTTTCGCGGGGCTGTAAACTATCCCCCGCATGCCTCGCTCCGATGGACGCGCCAACGACGCTCTCCGCGCCTGTACGATCACCCCGCACATTTCGCTGCACGCGGAAGGATCGTGCCTCGTGGAGACCGGCCGGACGCGCGTGATCTGCACGGCGAGCGTCGAGGACCGCGTGCCCCCGTTCATGCGCAACAGCGGCAAGGGGTGGGTCACGGCCGAGTACGGCATGCTGCCCCGGGCTACGACCACGCGCGTCCAGCGCGAGTCCACGGCCGGCAAGGTCGGGGGACGGACGCAGGAGATCCAGCGGCTCATCGGCCGTTCGCTGCGTTCGGTCGTGGAGATGCCGCGTCTCGGCGAGCGCACGATCTGGATCGACTGTGACGTCATCCAGGCCGACGGCGGCACGCGGACGGCGGCCATCACCGGCGGCTTCGTCGCGATGGTGCTGGCGATGCGGCACATGATCGAGAACAAGCAGATCAAGGAAATCCCGGTCAAGGACTACCTGGCCGCGACCAGCGTCGGCGTCGTCGCCGGTGTGCCGATGCTCGACCTCGCCTACGACGAGGACTCCAACGCCGACGTCGACATGAACGTGATCCGTACCGGCGACGGCCGCTTCATCGAGGTGCAGGGCACCGCGGAGAAGGAACCGTTCCCGCGAGCGGTGCTCGATCAGTTGCTCGATCTCGGCAGCAAGGGCATCGACGAGTTGATCGCGAAGCAGGCGGCGATCGTCGGCGACGTCCTCAAGGTCAAGGTCCCCACCAGGGCATGAGCGTGTCGGTACGCCTGCTCGTCGCCACGAGCAACCCCGGCAAGGTGCGCGAACTGGTGGCGCTGTTTGCCGACGTGCCGTGCACGCTGCTGTCGTTGCAGGATCTGCCCTCGCCCATCGCACCGCCCGACGAGACCGGCGAGACCTGCACCGACAACGCCCGCCTCAAGGCGACCGCGTACGCCAGGGCCGCCGGCCTGCCGTGTCTTGCCGAGGATTCGGGCTTCGAGGTCGCGGCGCTCGATGGACTGCCGGGGGTACGCTCGGCCCGCGTGCCCGGCGCTGATGACGCGGAACGCAACGCCTGGGTGTACGCGCAACTCGACGCGCGTGGCAGCCGCGAGTCGAGCGCCCGTTTCGTATCGGTACTCGCACTCGCGCACAGCACCGGCGACATCGCGCACGTCGCCGAGGGCGACGTCTCGGGCGAGATTGCACCGGAGCCACGCGGCTCGAACGGCTTCGGGTACGACCCGATGTTGTTCCATCCGCCGCTCGGACGCACCTTCGCGGAATTGACGCAGGAGGAAAAGGCCGATGTCAGCCACCGCGGCCGCGCCGCCCGCCTGATGCACGACTGGATTCGCGAACACATCGGCGAGATCAGGTAGCCTAACGGCCTGCAGCCTTGCGTCTCAGGTCTCAGGTCTCAAGCCTGAGACCCGCACCGCCGGACACATGGGTAACAGAGGCCTAAGGCCTAAGACCTGAGACCTGAGACCTCAGACCTCCATCTTCCCTCCTCCGTCCTCCCTCCTCCGTCCTCCCTCCTCCGTCCTCCGTCCTTTCTCCCATGACGCGTCCCTTGTGGTTTGGCATCGCCATGTTCAGCGCGTTCGGCTCGATCTACGCCGGCCTGTTCGGACTGAAATGGCTGCAGTACCCGCTGATTGCGCTGGCGGTGCTCGCCATCGCCATGGCCTTCCGCGCGCCCACGCTCCCGCCTCCTGAGGATCCGCGGAAATAGGGGCGACGGATCAGACGCGGCGCAACTGCACTTGCTCGACGACGTGGCGCGCGTCCTTGGTGAGGATCAGGTGCGCGCGCATGCGCGTCGGCTGGATGTTCTCGCGCAGGTTGGGGGCATTGATTTCGGCCCAGATGTGCGCGGCCGTCGCGCGGGCCTGGGGGACGTCGAGCGAGGCGTACCGGTGGAAGTACGAGTCGGGGTCCTGGAACACCGTCTCGACCAGCCGCACGAAGCGGGCCACGTACCACTGCTCGATGTCGCGCTCGTCGGCATCCACGTAGATCGAGAAGTCGAAGAAGTCCGAGGCGAACAGATGGTCGGTGTCGCGCTGGTGCGGCGGCGCCTGCAGCACGTTCAGGCCTTCGACAATGACGATGTCGGGTTGCCGCACCGTCTGCACCAGGCCGGGCACGATGTCGTAGCGCTGGTGCGAGTACACGGGGGCATGCACCTCGGCGACGCCGGCCTTGACGTCGGCTAGGAAGCGCACGAGCCGGGCGCGGTCGTAGCTCTCCGGGAACCCCTTGCGTTTCATCAGCCCGCGGCTCTCGAGCACCGCGTTGGGGAACAGGAAGCCGTCGGTGGTGACCAGGTCCACCGACGGATGGTTCGGCCAGCGCGAGAGCAGCGCCTGCAGGATGCGTGCGGTAGTGCTCTTGCCCACGGCGACGCTGCCGGCCAGGCCGATGATGAACGGCACCTGCGCGCCGTCGTTGCCGAGGAACGTCTGCGTGGTCCGGTAGAGGCCCTGCGACGCGCCCACGTACAGGTTGAGCAGGCGCGAGAGCGGCAGGTAGATCTGCACCACCTCGTCCATCGACAGCGCGTCGTTGAGGCCGCGCAGCGCCGTGACATCCGACTCCGACAGGGTGAGCGGCGTGCTGTCCCGCAAATGGGCCCACGCGGCGCGGTCGAACGTCAGGAACCGCGAGAGCGCGGTGGCGGCGGTGGACATGCGTGACCGATAGCCTACACAGAACGGCATGAAAGTCAGAATCGGCCCACTGCCCGCGGGACACAAGTGGTCCATGGACGGGTGCGCCACCGGCCGGTGCGAATCCGTGGCGTGTCGCGATTCGTTGGAGGCCGCCGGCTACGTCCCGTGGTCTAGACGCCGGCGAAGGCGTCGAAGCGCACCACGTCCGCATACCCCATCCGGCGATAGACGGGCTGGCCTGCGGCCGTCGCATGCAGCACCGTGCGCCGCTCACCCCACGCCTCGGCGGACTCCTCGAGCGCACGCCGCATCACCGCCTCCGCGTATCCCTTGCGCTGATGGTCCGGATCGGTGGCGACCAGGGCCACGTATGCGACCTCATCGATCAGCGCCACCGAGGCGGTGGCCACCGGTATGCCCTTGGCGATGCCGACGACGCCGATCATGTCCGTCCAGAATTCCGGCAGCGTCGTCACGGGCCGGAAGAGTTCGCCGGGCATCGCGTAGCCCGCGGCGTTGATGTCGCCGACGGCCTCGCGCAAGGCCGCTGTCGTCACCACCTGCATGTCGAGCGCTGGCAATGGTCGCACCGGATCCAGGAGCACATCGGCGACCATGCCGAACATCGGCAACGCGTACTGCAACCCGGCGTCGACGCACACGTTCGTGAGCCGCTCGCGCAGCGCGCCGGGCAGCACGTCGTCGGAAATCACCATCAGCCAATGCACGCCGTCCTTGCGGAAGTGGCTGGCCGCCAGGCCGATGCGTGCGCGGAGATCGGCCTCGTCGGCCACGGGCGACGTCGGGATGGCTATGTTCATGAACGAGAGGCCCGAACGGCCGTTGGCGATCAACAAGCCCGGCACGCGCGTCGTCGCGCCGGCAGGCATCCGGCGCACGAAGTAGGTCCAGGCGTGCTGGAACAACCGGTTGGACTCTTCCACGAGCGAAGCAGGCGTGTGGGGCATCGGTCAGTGATCCCGGCGGCGCGGCCGCACGATGGAGGAGCGAGCAGATGGGTGTGCCAGAGAATAGCTCAGGTGGCTTCGGGCGTGTCGCGTACGCCCGCTCGCTGGTCGAGCAGGCGCCGTAGTTCGCTCATCTCCTGCCGCAGGGTGCGCAGTTCGAAGAGGTCCTCTTCGCGCTGCTCGGCCGTGCGCACGGGTTCCATGAACCAGGCGGCGAGCAGCCCCGAGAGCACACCGACCAGTCCCACGCCCGCGGCCATCACGCCGGCGGCGATGATGCGGCCTTCGGTCGTCACCGGGTAACGGTCGCCATAGCCCACCGTGGTGAGCGTCGTCGTCGCCCACCAGAGCGCGTCCTCGGTGCTGCGGATATTGGACTGCGTCGAGTCCTCGACGGTGAGGATGAGGACCGACGCCGAAACGACGACGAGCAGGAGCGCCAGGCCTGCGGCGAGGAAGGCGCTCTGGCGGCGGCGCAGCAGGACGACCTCGGTCAGCACCATGGACGCCTTGATGCCACGCAGCAGACGGAGCAGCCGCGCGAGCCGAGCGGCGCGGCCCCAGCGCGCCAGGTCGAAGACCGGAATACTCGAGACGAGATCGAGCCAGCCCCAGGTGTACATGTAGCGCCACTTGTCTGGCGCCCGGCGCAGCGTCACGAGGAAGTCGATGAAGAACAAGCCGCAGGCGATGGTGTCGGCCACCTGCAGGACGCCTCGGACTTGCGCGACGGGATGGAAGACGACCTGAATGGCCACCCCGAGCAGTGTGGCCACGCAGAGAAAGAGCATGAAGAGCTGATACGCCGGCGACTGGGGGCGGTACATAGTGAGTGGCACGGGACCTCCGGGGAACGGCCGTATTGTAGGGGTGGGCGCCATCGGCGTTCACCGGGCACCGTATACCGTTCGGTGTTCGGCCTTCGGCCAGTACGGCCAGCTCGCGGTCATCGGCCTTCGGCCTTCGTTCCTGACGTCAAAGTTCGGCGTTAGGCGTCAAGCGTTAAGCGTTATCGTTGTACCCGCCATGCCCCATTTCCTCGATCGTCGTTCGTTCCTGAAGTCGGCCTCCGCTGGACTCGGCGCGGGTTTCGTCATACCAGCGGTCGCCTCGGCAGCCCCTGCCATCCGCGTGCAACCCGGAGCGGCCGCCGACCGGGTGCGCGTCGCGCTGATGGGCGTCAACAGCCGGGGCGGGCAGTTGGCGCGTGCGTTCCTGAATACGCCCGGTGCCGCCATCACGGTGATCTGCGACGTGGACAGCCGCGCTGCCGCCAGGGCCATCGCCGCCGTGTCGGCCCTGGGTGGAGGCACGCCGCGCGCCATTCCGGATATCCGCAAGGTGCTCGAATCCCCCGACGTGGACGCCCTCGTCGTCGCCGCGCCGGATCACTGGCACGCGCCGGCAGCGATCATGGCGATGCAGGCGGGCAAGCACGTGTACGTCGAGAAACCGTGCAGCCACAATGCCGCCGAAGGTGAATTGCTGGTCGAGACTCAGAAGCGCACCGGCAAGGTCGTCCAGATGGGTAACCAGCGACGGTCGTGGCCGAACGTGCAGAAGGCCATCGGCCTCGTGCACGGCGGGCGTATCGGGCGGGTCTACAACGCGCGCACGTGGTACGCCAACTCACGGCCGACGATCGGCGCCGGCAAGCCGGCACCGGTACCCGAGTGGCTCGACTTCGATATGTGGCAGGGTCCCGCTCCGCGACGGCCGTTCGTCGACAACCTGGTGCACTACGAGTGGCATTGGCGCTGGCACTGGGGCACCGGCGAATCGGCCAACAACGGCACCCACATGTTCGACCTCGCACGATGGGGCCTGCAGGTGGAACATCCCACACGCGTCACGTCGGCGGGTGGCCGGTATCACTTCAGCGACGACTGGGAGTTTCCCGACACGCAGGTCGTCACGCTCGAATACCCGGACCGCAAGATGGTGAGCTGGGAGTCGATGAGCGCCAACGGCTACAAGCCACAGGGCAACGGCGTCGGTGTCACGTTCCACGGCGAACAGGGCTCGCTGATGATCGATGGCGATGGCTACACGGTCTATGACCTCAAGGGCACGGTCGTCGAGGACGTGAAGACCGACCCTGGCGCAGTCACCAGTCAGGTCGGCCCCTCGGTGCGGCTGGACTCACTGCACACGGCCAACTTTCTCGACGGGATCCGCGGCAAGGCCACACTCTTCACGCCGATCGCCGGCGGTCACGTCAGCACGATGATGGCCCACCTCGGTAACATCGCGTGGAAGACCGGACACGCCCTGACCTGCGACCCGGCGACGGGACGGATCGTCGGCGATGCCGACGCGATGAAGCTGTGGGCGCGTGAATACGAACCCGGGTGGGCACCGCGCACGTCCTGATCATCTGCTTCGATTGCAGTGATTTCATCGGGGCCGCACGGCGGCCCTGAATCGATTTGACACACGGCCGAGCGACATCGCTCGGCCGTTCGCGTGTCACCGTCCGTACCAGCCAACTATTGGTTTACTTCGATCCGCCCTTCGCATGATTCTGGTTCTCTCGACCGATAAGGATCGAGACTGGCGTGCGATCACGCACATGGCCGAGCTCGCGTGGGGGCATCGAGTGTCAGTGACGAATGGCGCGGGTGAAGCCCGCTTCGGCGAGCGGGTGTCGACGGGCGTTCCCGGCCTCGACGAGGTCCTGGGTGGTGGCCTGCCGCAGGGCCACATGTACCTGGTGGAGGGCGAATCGGGCGCCGGAAAGACGACGCTCGGCATGCAGTTCCTGCTCGAGGGACATCGCCGCGGCGAACGCACGCTGTGGATCAGCCTGTCGGAAGCCGAGCGCGAACTCGAACTGATCGCCGGGTCGCATGGCTGGTCGCTGAGCGGCATCGCGGTCGCCAATCCGGCCTCGCCTGCGCGCGAGCTCGATCCGCAACAGCAGTACTCCTTCTTCTCCCCGGGCGACGTCGAGCTCGACGACATCCGCAATGCCGTCGTGGCCGCCGTGGAACACGTGCAACCGACACGGGTCGTCTTCGATCCGTTCTCGGACATCCGTCACCTGTCGCGCGACGTGCTGCGCTATCGCCGGCAGGTGCTCTCGTTGCGCGAACTCTTCGCCAGTTACGACTGCACGGCGATCCTGATGCAGGAAGGCACGCGCACGGGCGAGGGCGATCTGCAGGCCGAGGCCCTCGCGCACGGCTACATCACGCTGCAACAGGACACGGCCGACTACGGCAGCCAGCGCCGCCGCCTGCGCGTGCACAAGATGCGCGGCATCCCGTTCCGCGACGGCTACCACGACTTCGCGATCCGCACCGGCGGACTCGAGGTCTATCCGCGACTGGTGGCGGCCGACCACGTCGAGCCGATGCCGGAGACGACGTTGTCGAGCGACGTACCGGAACTCGACGCGCTCATCGGCGGCGGCCTGCGGCGCGGGTCGAGCACCTTGCTCATGGGACCGGCCGGCGTCGGCAAGAGCATCATCGCGACCCAGTACGCGGTCGCCGCGGCGCGACAGGGCGAGACCGTTGCGCTCTTCATCTTCGACGAGACCGCTCGCTCGTTCCTCGACCGCAGCGCACGGCTCGGACTGGACTTGCGCGACCTGGCCGAGTCCGGCCACGTGCAACTCCGGCAGGTGGACGCGGCGGAGTTCTCGGCCGGCCAGTTCACGCACATGGTGGTGCGGGCCGTCTCGGACGACGGCGCGTCGGTGGTCGTCATCGACAGCCTGAGCGGCTTCCTGAGCGCGATGCCGGAGGAGCGGTTCCTGTCGTCGCACCTGCACGAACTGCTCACGTACCTGGGTCACCGCAACGTGGTGACGATCCTGACGCTGGCGCAGCACGGGATTCTCGGATCCCAGCTCAGCTCCCCGCTCGACATCAGCTACCTGGCCGACACGGTGTTGCTGCTGCGCTACTTCGAGGCGTTCGGTGCGGTGCGCCGGGCCATCTCGGTCGTCAAGAAGCGAACCGGCAATCATGAGGTGCTGGTGCGGGAACTCGGCGTCAACGATTCGGGCCTGCACATCGGTCCGCCGCTGGCCGACTTCGAGGGCGTGCTGACCGGTAACCCACGATTTACCGGTATACAGGCCGACCTCTCGAGGGATGCGCGATGAACGACGCCCGGGTGGTCGTGTGGGCGCCGGGCCGCGATGGCCGCCTGACCTGCGACGTCCTGCGGGACCGCGGCTTCTCGTGCCTGCTGACACGTGCGTGGAGCGACGTGCTGTTTGCGCTGCACGGCGGCACCGGTACGCTGCTCGTGGCCGGGGAACTGCTGACGGGCGACATCTACAGCAGCCTCGAGGGCTTCCTCACGGCGCAGCCGGCATGGTCGGACCTGCCGATCATCGTGGTCGGGGCCGACGGCGAGGACCTGAGCGCCCCGCACCCGCTACAGGCGCTCGGCAACGTCTCGCTGCTGCCGAGACCGCTGGTGCTTCCGACCCTCACGTCGACCGTCCAGGCGGCGCTGCGGGCGAGGGCACGGCAGTATCAGGTGCGCGACCTCCTCTGGCAGCGCGACGAGGCGGCGCGACGCAAGGACGAATTCCTCGCGATGCTGGCGCACGAGTTGCGCAACCCGCTGGCGCCGCTGCGGACCGGCCTGCAGGTGCTACGGCTGTCGCCCAGTGCCGCGATGGCCGAGCGCATGCACCACCTGATGGAGCGTCAACTCACCAACGTCACGCGGCTGGTGGACGACCTGCTCGACGTGTCGCGCCTCACGCGCGGCGTGGTGACGCTCAAGCTGCGGCCGGTCGACGTGCGCGACGTCGTCCACCAGGCATGCGAAGCGGCGTCTGCCGCCGCGCGAGAGACGGGGCTGACGCTGGCGCGCGATGTGCCACAGACGCCGCTCGTGGTGATGGCCGACCCCGTGCGCCTCGATCAGATGGTGGGCAACCTCCTGACCAACGCCATCCGCTTCACGCAGGCGGGCGGGCGGATCGATGTGCGGGCCGAGCGCACCGGCGGCCACGTGCGCGTCGGCGTCCGCGACACCGGCCAGGGGATCGCCGCCAGCCAGTTGCCGCGAGTGTTCGACCTCTTCGCGCAATCGGATCGCCCGATCGATCGCGGCCAGGGCGGGCTCGGCATCGGGCTGACGGTGGTGCGCTCGCTTGCCGAACTCCATGGTGGCGCCGCGTCGATTGCGAGCGAGGGAGAAGGCCGGGGCACCGAAGCGCGGATCGACCTGCCGTTGCATGCCGAGACGATCGAGGCGGCCGTGACGCCGGCGGAGGTGCCGCACGAGGTCGAAGGTCGCCGGGTGGTGATCATCGAGGACAACGCCGATGCCGCCGAAGCCCTTGCCGTGTACCTGCAGCGCATCGGCCACGACGTGACGGTGGCCCGCGACGGCCGTTCGGGGCTCGACGCCGTGCAGCGGCATCGCCCGCACGCGATCATCTGCGACATCGGCCTGCCCGAGCTCGACGGCTACGAAGTCGCGCGGCGGTTGCTCGCGCAGGGCCTGCCGTCACAGTGCCTGTTGATCGCCGTGACCGGCTACGGCGACGTCGTGGGCCGCGCCCGCACGCGCGCCGCGGGCTTTTCGCACCACCTCACCAAGCCGGCCGATCCGGCCGCGCTCGCGCGGCTCATCGAAGGCACTGACGCGGCCTGCGCCTGATCCCCCTGCCGCCGCGATCACGATTGACGCGCGCGCCTCGTCGTCGGCGTCTCGCCGAAGCGTCTCCTGAATGCCCGACTGAGGTCGTTGCCGTGTTCGTACCCGAGCACGTGTGCCACCTCCTTGACCGACAAGGCACTCGACACGAGCAGTTCGTGGGCCCTGGCCATGCGCGCCTCGTGGAACCACGACAGGGGACTCATGCCCTCGGCGGCGGCAAACACCCGGTACAGTGTGGACTGCGAGACGTTCAGGTAGTCACAGAGCCGTGCGATCGGCTCGTGGCTGTCCAGGTGGGCACGCATCCACGAGCGGGCGAGGGCGACGGTGTCGGAGCCGTCTTCGCCGCCTGCCGGGCGATCGAGGAGTTCCCGCTGGATGGTGGTGTCGAAGAGGATGCGGCAGCCTTCGAGGTACGTGCCGGCCGGCCCGGCTGCACGGAGCACCTCGCGTCGACAGAGATCGTGGAGGTGCAGGAAGGGCTGGCGCTCGTGCCGCGCGAGCGGACGCGAGACGATCGACGCCCGCAGGTCGGCCGGACCCATCGTGCCGGTGAAGTCGCGCCACATCCACATGCGGAACTTCGACGCACCGGAGGTGGCGCCCTTCCAGCCGAAGGGGCAATCGGGCCCGACCAACGCCAGCGTACCGGCCGGCATGCGCACCGCCTGTCGCCGCACCACCATCGTTGGCGCCCCCTCCTCGATCAGGACGCACACCCAGCCTTCGTGACGGCTCACGGGAATGGGCTGCCGGTGAAAATCGCGGGCACCCCACGCCAGGTACAGCAGCGGCAGTTGCTCGCCCTCGGCCGTCCAGAACGAGCGGTCGCGGGCCGGGAGGTAGAGGTGTCGCCGCTCGGCGCCAGGCATAGCCGCAACATTCACCAATTTCTGCGGCATGTTCAAGGGGATTGCGCGACCGGCCGTTCCGGCTACGCTAACCGCACAATGCATCGCCGCACGTTTCTCCAGTCCGCCGGGCTGATCGCCGCCGGCGCGGCCGCCCCGACGATTCTCCCGGCGCGTGTCTTCGGCGCCCAGGCACCGTCTGGTCGCGTCAACCTCGCCTTCATCGGCACCGGACGGCAGGCGCAGGGCATGAACCTGCCCGAGTTCATGGCGGTGCCGGGGGTACAGGTGGTCGCCGTCTGCGACGTGGACAGCTGGCGCGTGGGCCAGGCCAAGGCGCTCGTGGAGTCCACCTACGCGAAACAGGCGTCGTCGGGCCGATACACGGGATGCGACACGCATCGTGACTTTCGCGAGGTGCTCGCGCGCAAGGACGTCGACGCCGTGATGATCTCCACGCCTGACCACTGGCACGTGCCGATGGCGATGATGGCGCTGCGCGCGGGCAAGGACGTCTCACTGGAGAAGCCGATCACCCGCCATATCGCCGATGGCCGGCGGCTCGCGAACGCCGTCAAGCAGCACGGCCGCGTGTTCAGGGTGGACAGCGAGTTCCGCTCGCTCGAACGGTTCCATCGGGCCGTGGAGTTGGTACGAAACGGTTACCTTGGCACGCTGAAGACCATCCGCGTCTCGTCGCCGAAGGAGGAGTTCCCCGAGGAAGCCGCCGTCGAGGCGCCCGTGCCGGCGGAACTGGACTATGAAATGTGGCTTGGTCCGGCGCCGAAGGTGCCCTACATGCAGAAACGGGTGCACAACCCGCGCGACCTGAAAGGCCGCCCGGGCTGGTTCCGCAGCACGATGTACGCCGATGGCATGCTCACCAACTGGGGCGCCCACCTGGTCGACATCTGCCAATGGGCCAACGGCACCGAGCGGACGGGCCCGATCGAGGTCCAGGCAACCGGCCGATATCACGCCGACCCGGTGTGGGACGTGCTGGAGACCTTCGAGGCACGCTACCGTTTCGCCAACGGCGTCGAGATGTTCTACACGATGGACCAGCCGCAGATCCGGTTCGAGGGCGACAAGGGCTGGCTGCAGGTGCACTACTCGAAGTCAGCCGCCCACCCCGAGTTCCTCGAGGCGAGTGCCGCCGGGATCCTGGCCGCGACCATCCCCGCTGATGGTGTCCGCTTCCCGCTCCGCAGCGAGCGCGTCGACTTCATCGAAGCGGTGCGGACACGACGGCCGACCATGGAGGACGCCGAAGTCGGACAGCGCACCATCTCTCTCTGCCATCTCGCCCACATCGGCGTGAAGCGCCAGGGCGCGAAGCTCGCGTGGGATCCCGCCACCGAACGCTTCCCCACCGATGCCGAGGCCAACACCCACCTCGAGGGGCCGGCGGGTCGCGGTAAGTGGGGCACGGAGTGAGGACGGACTTGACGAACGTTGAACGTCGAACGCCGAACGCCGCCTTCGGCCGGGCACCGGGTTTCGGGCACCGGGGACCTGAGGGCAGCGCGACGAACGTCGAACGTCGAACGCCGAACGTCGGCGCGGATATCGGCGCTGAGAGGTGTAGGCGTCGAGCTTGCTCGACGCTCGGCGGGCGTTCGACGGGATGCTCGGAGGAGTCACGGTTTGCAACGCAAAGCCTCATCGGCGCGGTCGTATTCCGGCGTGTCGCCGTCGATCTTGCTCGACGCTCGATCCTCTGGGGTGTAGGTGTCGAGCTTGCTCGACGCACGATGACCGCCCTGCTCGCCCTCGTGCTGCTCCTCTCGAGCGCCCCAGCGTTTGCGGGGCGGGCCGCCTTCGCCGACGCTTCGGCGCCCAGGCCCGAATTCTTCGTGTTCGACAACGGCGTCGGGCGCGGCTCCTGGACACCCGAGCAGCAGGCGCAGACGCTCAAGGAACTCGGCTACGACGGCATCAGCTACAACTACACGACGCCCGAGGACCTCGCGCGCTGGCAGAAGGCGTTCGCCGCCGTCGACCTGAAGATCTACGGCCTGTACCTGTACACGTACATTGATCGTGCGGAGGCCTTCGACCCTCGCTTGCCGGAGGCCGTGGCGATGCTGAAGGGCACGCCCACCACGATCTGGATCACCGTGCAGAAGCCGAAGAGCGCCAGTGCGGACGACGAGGCCAGGGCGGTGGCGGTGGTGCAGCGGGTGGCTGACCTCGCAAAGCCGCACGGCGTGCAGGTTGCGCTCTACGGCCATGCCGGCTTCTACGTGGAGCACGCGCTGGACTCGGCACGCGTGGTCGCCAAGGCGCATCGCTCGAATCTCGGCGCCACCATCAACCTGTGTCACGAGTACATGAGCGGCGTCGGCGACAAGGTCGACGCCGCGGTCGAGGCCGTGGCCGCCAAGGCGACCCGCGTCAGCATCAATGGCGTCGACGTCGCTGCGAAGAACTACATCACGCGGCTCGACCAGGGCGACTTCGATCTCGTCGCGTACCTGCGCAAGCTGCGGGCGGCCGGCTACACGGGACCGATCGGCCTGCAGGCGTACAACGTGCCGGGCGATCCGCGCCAGAACCTCGCGGCCAACATCGCGACGTGGCGCCGCATCGCCGCGCAACTCGACGAAGGCGCCGCCGGTGCGACGGCGCAGAACGTCCTGACGGCCAAAGAGAAGGCCGACGGCTGGAAGCTGCTGTTCGACGGCAAGACCACCACGGGGTGGAAGGGCTTCGCCAAGCAGTCCTTCCCCACCGAGGGCTGGGTGGTCGAGGCGGGCACGATCAAGGGCCTCGGCAGGAAGGGCGGCGACATCATCACGACCACCGCCTACGGCGACTTCGAGTTCGCCTGGGACTGGCGGCTCTCCTTCCAGGGCAACAGCGGCGTCAAGTACTTCGTCGACGAAACGCGCGGCAACGCCGGCGGCGCGATCGGTCACGAGTACCAGACGATCGACGACGACAACTACACGGTGATGTCGCTGACCGAGCGGCAGAAGACCGGCGCGTGGTACGACGTGATTCCGCCCGCGAAGACGGCCGCCCGCCCTGTCGGCGAGTGGAACTCGTCCCGGCTCGTCGTCCGCGGCACCACCGTGGAGCACTGGCTGAACGGCACGCTCGTGCTCGCCTACGACATGACGAGCGTTGAGGCCGCGCGCGGCATCGCCACGAGCAAGTTCAAGGACGTCAAGGGGTTCGCCGACAAGATCCGCACGCCGATCCTGCTGCAGGACCACGACACGGTGGTGTGGTTCCGCAACCTGAAGGTCCGCGAGCTCGGCTCTCGGTGAGCCACGTCCGCTGGACGGTCGTCGCGCTCCTCTTCTTCGCCGTCACGATCAACTACGTCGACCGTGCCGTCATCGGCGTCCTGAAGCCGGTCCTCGATCAGGCGCTCGGCTGGGACCAGCGGGACTACGGCTGGATGGTCACCGCATTCCAGGCCGCCTACGCCATCGGTTATGCCGTCTCGGGCCGCCTGCTGGATCGGTTCGGCATCCGCCTCGGTTTCTCGGTGGCCGTGGCGCTGTGGAGCCTCGCGGCAATGGCGCACGGCGCGATGAGCACGGTGCTCGGCTTCAGCGTCGCGCGAGCCGCCCTCGGCCTGGCCGAGGGCGGGACGTTGCCTGCCGCGGTCAAGGGCGTCAGCGAGTGGTTTCCCAGGGAGCAGCGCGCCTTCGCCACCGGCATGTTCAATGCCGGCAGCAACGTCGGCGCGATCACCTGCCCCGTCGTGGTGCCGTGGCTGGCGGGCCGCTGGGGGTGGCAGGGCGCCTTCGTCGCGACCGGAGCCATCGGCTTCGTGTGGCTGGCGGTCTGGCTCTGGCTCTACCGGGCGCCGGACCAGCATCCACTCGTGAACGCCGAGGAACTCGCCTACATCCGCAAGGATCCGCCGGAACCGCCGCATCCGCACCTGCCGTGGGCCGCGCTCCTGGGCAAGCCGCAGACGTGGGCCTTCATGATCGGCATGATGGCGTCGTCGCCGGTGTGGTGGTTCTACATCTTCTGGGTGCCCGACTTCCTCAACAAGCAGTTCGGGCTCGGGCTGACGCAGAGCAGCCTGCCCCTGGTGGTGATCTTCACGGTGGCGAGCGCCGGCGGTGTCGGGGGCGGGTGGCTGTCGTCGAAACTGCTGCGCGCGGGATGGACGGTCAATGCGGCGCGCAAGACGGCCCTGCTCGCCTGCTCGGCGTGCATCCTGCCGGTGTTCATCACGCCGCTCGTGCCCGTGACACACGTGTGGTGGGCCGTGGCCATCGTCACGCTCGCCGCGGCCGCGCATTGCGGCTACGCGGCCAACCTGTTCACGCTCGTGAGCGACACCGTACCCCGGCAGGCAGTCAGTTCCGTGGTCGGGATCGGCGGCATGGCGGGCTCGATTGCCGGCATGTTCTTCGCCCAACTCGTCGCACGCGTGCTGTATGCGACGCACGACAACTTCGTCGTCCCGTTCGCGATCGCGGCGTGCACGTACTCGCTCGCGCTGCTCGCGATCCACCTGCTGCTACCCAGGCTTGAACCGATGACGATCTGACGTCAGTTGGTCGCGATGTCACCGGCCATTCGCGCGTCCGCAGACGCCCGAAGAGTCGATGCGCGAAGGACAAATCTAGAGGAGTCTCCGCCCACGGCCATGTCGGCCAGAGCTTCGAGAGACGGTGGGTGCTGCAGCGCCTTGTACCGTTGTCATCCGGGCGCAGTTCGATCGGATATGTCAGGTCCGTCCACTCCATTCGTCGGCTCCACTATGAGGCGCGCGCATCACCATCACGTGCCCTCCCTTGCCGCGAGTCTTGTCAATGACGCAGCCCTGCTTCCGCAGCCATCGAAGAAGTTCGGCCGCCGTCACTCTGCGACGGTGAACAAAACCGTTGACTTGGTCAACAGAAACGTTGACCCCTGGAGCACGGCAGCGATGCCGCGTCGTGGCGGAGGCAAGCCGCCGGCACGCAGAGGACTGACTGACTGCGCCCGATCCAGAGCCCTCCATGACGCCCTGAAGCTGGGGGGCATCCGCGAACGGCGCTGGTGCTCAGAACTCGTCCGCGATGATCGCGTCGGCAGCGACGCCGAACTCGTGCCGAAGCATCTCGCGCGTGGCCTGCACCATGACCGGGGGACCGCAGACGAAGTAGGCGGCCGCGTCTGGCGCCGCGTGGCGTGCGAGATGTTCGCGGCGAAGCACGTCGTGGATCAAACCGGTTGGCCCATCCCAGGCGTCGCCCTGCAGCGGCGCTGAGAGCGCGAGGTGAAAGTGGAAGTTGGGGAACTGCGCTTCGAGCTCGCGGAAATAATCCAGATAGAACGCCTCCTGACGCGAACGCGCGCCGTACCAGTAGGTCACGCGCCGCGTGGTGCGCAGGGTGTCGAAAAGATACGAGAGGTGCGAGCGGATCGGCGCCATGCCGGCGCCGCCGCCCACGTAGACGAGTTCGTGCTCGCCGTCGGGCACCAGGAAGCTGCCGAAGGGTCCGCTTGCCTGCACGGTGTCGCCCGCCTTCAGCCGCCAGACCCATGACGACCCTGCACCGGCATCGCAGTCCTGGCCGGCCGGTGGTGTCGCGATCCGGACATTGAAGCGCAGTTCTCGCGCCGCCGACGCCGGGTTGGTGGCAATCGAGTAGTTGCGCTTCATCTCGAGGTCGTTGCCCGCCCCGAGATCGAAGAGATGATGCGCTCGCCACACCGACGCATAGGGCTCGTCCACGACGATGTCCTCGAACCGCAGGGCGCCGTAGGCCGGAACGTGCAACTGCATGTACTGACCGGGCAGGTACGAGGGCAACCGATTGCCGTTGCCGGCCTTCGTCATTCGGCCGTCGGCCGTCGGGACTGCATCATCCTGGGTGCCGAGCCCGGTCGCCGACTCTCGACTCCCGACTCCCGATTCCCGGTCGCCCGACGACCCTGCGGTCTCGCGCGGAGCCAGTACGAGTTCCTTGATGAACGTCGCGACGTTGTGGTTGCTGACGACCTGCAGGTCGTACACGGGCGTGGTCGCACCAGGCGCGGAGACGCGCGCCACGTCCAGCAGGATGCGGCCGCTTTCCTCGCGCACGCGGTGGGTTCTGAGCGCGACGCAGGCGGGCAGGCGTCGTGGTTCGCCGGTGATCACATCGAACCGGCCGTTGTGCTTCGGGCACTCGACGACCGTCCCGAGCACCAGTCCGTCGGCCAGGTGCGTGTTGCCGTGCGTGCACATCCCGTCAGTGGCGTGCACGGCGCCCTGCGCGGTGCGATGGATCGCGTACGTGTGATGCGCGTGGTCGACACGCATCACGTCCTCGGTTGCGAGCTCGTCTGCCGCGCACACGTCGACCCATCCGTCAACGATCAGGCGCCCATCGGTCATGATCGCGGCCGCGGTGGGCCTGGTGCCGACCGGACGTGCGGTGGGCGGCAGTGTCCGCCGGATGTACCAGCCCGGGTCGCGACGCTGGCGCAGGATCGCCGGGATCATCTCGCGGTAGGCTGCCGTCAGGCTGCGATACGGCGCCGGGCAATCGTCCTTCACGATCGCGTGCAACCGCGGCAGCTGGTGGTACGGCACGAGCGGGAACATGTGGTGCTCGGTGTGGTAGTTCATGTTCCAGTAGAGGAACCGGTGCACCGGGTTCATCAGGATCGTCCGGCAGTTGAGCCGGTGATCGAGGACGTTCTCCGCCAGCGCCGTGTGCTGCGTCCAGCCGTAGACCGCCATCAGCCACGCGCCGTACACGTTCGGGCCGAACACGAAGACGAACGGCAGCCACGTCCGGTAGTACACGCACGACGCGATCATCGCCAGCAGGACGATGGCGTAGACGCGGGCCCGCACGTACACCGCGGCGTATTCGGACGGCGGGATGAACGTTGCCTCGATCGCCGTCACGCGGCCGGCGCAGTGGATCGCGATGTTGCCGAGGTAACGACGCCAGGCGCGGTAGTTGAAGCACTTGAGGAACATCTCCCGCAGATCGGGAGGCCTCGGCACCGCAATCTCGGGGTCGCGGCCGACGATGATCGTGTCGCTGTGGTGACGCGTGTGACTCCACCGCCACGGCACCGACTCACGCAGCACCATGAACGAGGCCAGCTCGTACAGGGCGTTGTTCATCCAGTCGGTGCGGAAAGCGGTACCGTGTCCCGCCTCGTGCCATCGCGCGTCGGACGCCGACGCATACAGAACGCCGTAGGCCATCATCGGCACGAGCGCCCACCAGGAACCCCACAGGCGCCAGGTCGCGTACCCGCTCGCAGCGATCAACGCGAAGTACAGGAGCGTGTCACGCAGCGCCGGACCGTCGCTGCGTTCGAGCAGCTCGCGCATGACGGTCCTGGGCACGGGCGACGTGTACCAGTCGGCTTCCGCCAGGCCACGCTCGATAGCCAGCGGCGTGTCAGTCCCGACGAGACTGTAGTCCTTGCGCCGCGCTTCTTCGGCATCGGGCCCGGACACGGGGTACGCGGCAATCTGCATGGATCGTCCTTGCCAGACTACCGTCACCGCGCGCGATACAGGTATCGGGGAGCCAGAGCCACAGCAATTGGCGGACTGCCAATGCTACGGGTGAATGGCTGACCTGTTCTTCCGCACGCGAACGTCACATACTCGCGTCAGCGCGAGGCGACGATGACGACACGGGCCCGGTTGCGGCGGGACCTCAGTTGGCCTGTCCCGGCCGCGGACCTGCAGGATCTCGATGTGATCGAGATCGTGCACGGGGAGGACGGACAGGTGCTCTGGCGAGTCGACGACCGACCCGCCGCCGCACCGCAGGACTGTCGCGAGGCGCTGATGAAGCGGCGGCATCTCGACGAGCCTGCCGACGCCGCGGTCACGCCTGGCATCCAGTTCGCCGACCAAGCGCTGACGCCTCCGCCGAGTGGCGAATGGCCCGACGCCGCGGAATCACCATTCCCAGCCATCGAGTCCTCGGAGATTCCGGAGCTGTCGGAGCTTCCAGTGCTGTCGGAGTTGCCGGCGCCGCCGGAGTTCCCGGAACTGACGACGCTTCTGGCGGTGACCCACACCGACCTGCCGGACATGCCTCTGGTGCTTCAGACGCCCGAGCTCCCGGATGCGGCCACGGCCCTGCCGTTGCGGGAAACCCCCGACCTCCCGGACTTAGGGGTGGTGCCACAGGTCGAGGCCGCGGAGGACACGCCGGATGTGGCGGAGCTGCCGGAGTTCTCGGAGATTCCGGAGTTGGCGGCGCTTCCGGAGCTGGCGGCGGTCCTGGCGCTGACCGACATGCCGGACGTGCCGCTGGTGCTGCAGGCGACTGAACGCCTCGACGGGGCAACGGCCCCACCGCTGCGTGAGAACGCGGAGCCCGTGGACGTACCCGTGGTGCCACAGGTCGAGGCCGCGGAGGACACGCCGGATGTGGCGGAGCTGCCGGAGTTCTCGGAGATTCCGGAGTTGGCGGCGCTTCCGGAGCTGGCGGCGGTCCTGGCGCTGACCGACATGCCGGACGTGCCCCTGGTGCTGCAGGCGGCGGAGTTGCTCGACGTGGCCACGGCCCTGCCGCAGCACAAGCATGCGGACGTACCGACGGTGCCGCAGTTCGAGGCTGCGGAGGACACGCCGCAGGCGGCGCAGTGGCCGGAACTGCCGGAACTCCCGCAACAGGCGGCGGCACACGCCGAAGTGCCGGACCCGCCTCCGGTGCTGCAGGCACCGGACGTCCTCGACATGGCGATGGCCCTGCAGTTGCGGGAGAACCTGGAGTTCCTGGACGTACCGGTGCTGCACGTGTTCCAGGCTCCGCCGGACGTCCACGCGCTGCTTGCCGCGCACGCGTTGCCGGAGCCCCACGAGGTGCCGCAAGTCGCCGCGTTGCCACCGATCGTGGAACTGCCGCGGGCCACCGGGCAGCCGGAAGCCAGGGAAGTGGTGCTCACCAGGGAGTGGCCGCAGGTCGTGGAGTTCATCGAGGCGACGCCGGAATCCGAGTGGCCGCCGGCCGCGGAGCCGTGGGCGATCCCGGAGGAGCCGGCCATGGACGCGCCGGAGATCCCGGTGCTCGACGAGACACACGCGGTGCCCTTCCCCGGACGCCCGCACCTGGCGGCGGCACACATGCGTGCCTGGGTCATTGCGGCGCGCGCTGCCCTGGCCCGATCCCGCGTCGAACCCGTCGAGCGGTTCGCCCTCGTCGGTGGCGGGATGCTGATGGGCGTCCTCTTCGCCATCGTCGGCGGACCGCCAGTGCCGGCCACGGCAAATGTCGCCGCCACCGAATCTCCGCCGCATCTGACGCGCCCGGCGCCTGCGGAAACCGGAGCCGTCGGGTCGTCAACGGTGCTGCAGCGCATGGTGCCGGCCAGCCGCCTCGTGAAGGCGCCGGTGTCCCCGTTCCCCGTCACGATTCCTGCCGAGACGTTTCCCGGCATCGGACTGCCGGTGACGCCGAGTGCACCGCGGCCGCGACCGCAGGCCGCGCCCGCCGTACTCGGCGCCATCCAGCGCTATGCCGTCGCGTACAACCGGCAGGACGCCCGCGCCACCAAGGCGGTGTGGCCGTCGGCTGACCGCCAGGCGCTGGTCAAGACGTTCACCGGATTGCGTGAGCAGCGACTGACGCTGTTGTCGTGCACGACCGCCGTGACCGGCGACAGTGCCATTGCCTCGTGCCTTGGCACGCGACGTTACCGGCCGCGCGTCGGCGACTCCTCGACGCGCATCCAGCAGGGCCGGTGGCGGTTCGCGTTGCAGCGGACAGGAGGTACCTGGCTCATCGCGAGTGTCGACGCCCCCAACGGCTAGTCGTCGTCCAGGTCGCGCCGCATGTCGTCGGGATCGTCCATCGCCCGTGAGGTCGCGAGCCCGCGCCAGTTGAAGCGACGGGCGAACGGCTTGAACGCGAGCTGCGGGTCGAACAGGCGCAGGTCGGACGGACGCGCGTCGTACGGCGTGATGTCCGGCGAATCGCTGAAGACGTCGTCGATCAGCGTGGCGGCGCCGTCGAACTGGTTCAGCGGCGGCAGGCCGAGCAGCGTGAACTGCAGCCGCATCAGCGATCCAAAACTGGCGAGCACCGGCGACACGTAGCCGCGCTTGACCCACGGGCTGATGAGCATCAGCAGCGACCGATGCGCGTCGACGCTGTCGGTGCCTCCCTGCGGATCGTCCTCGGTGACGATGATCAGCATGTCGTCCCACCACCGCGAATGCGACAGGCGCTCCACCAGCCGGCCCAGCGCCAGGTCGTTGTCGGCGACGTACGACTCGCGGAAGGGATACCCATCCTCGGGGTGCTCCGACGTCATGTGATCGTTTGGTAAGACGATGGTGACAAGTGAGGGGAAGGACTCGACCCCGCTCTCCCAGCGGGTGCGAAGCTCTTCTTCGAACATGTCCATCCGGTACTGGTCCGGGATTGCCATGTTGAACGTCGGGTATTTCCGCGAGGAGCGATCGAAGAGGGGCTTGGGCAGCGGGAAGCTCACCGTCATCCGGATGCCGGTCTCCTTGTGCATCTGCGCTTCGATCGACTGCGGCATCTCGGCTCCGAACCCGAAGTTGAAGAACGGGACGCCATGCCGGGCGAGGTGCTCCCAGAGCGCGCCGGCCTCGTTGTAGTCCTCGGGATTGACGACGGCACTGGAGCCGTTGACGTTGCGACGCCCGGGAGCCGGTCCGAACGGGCGCGCCTCGATGCGTGACCGTGCATTCACCTCGACCCACTCGTTGGGATACACACCGACCACCCAGCGGTGCCCGGTGTTGGACTGGTCTGCATCGCAGTAGAAGTTGTCGCTGATGGCGAAGCGATCGGCGAGGGCGTGATGATTCGGCGTCACGTCGACGCGGGGCAGGACACGGCGGCCGTCCTTGCTCGCCACGCGCACGCCGAGCCCGAGCGTGGCCCCCGATGGATTGCCGCGCGCGTCGCGTCGCTGGCCGAAGACCTGGTCGTAGGTGCGGTTCTCCTTGACCACGAACACGATGTGCTTGATCGGGCCCTCGAACCGCGAGTTCGCGTACGGCAACGTCCGCGCCAGCAACGGCGGCACCTCGCGCGCCGCGTAGGTGTTGTCGATCACCTGACGGGTGCCGTCGGACAGCGTCGTGCCGCGCGGAGTCTCGACGATCTGCAGGGTGCCCTGCATGATGTCGCCGGGATGCAGGCCGCGGCCCGGGTCGTCGAACCCCGGGCCCGCGTTGCGCCCGGAGCCAAGGCCCTTGGCGCTCGACACGTAGAGTCGCTGGCCGTCGACCGACACCGCGACGAGGGCCGCGAACCAGCCGGCCGGGACATACCCCTCGATCGCGCGCGTATGGACGTCGATCACCGCCACGGCGTTCAACCCGGCACATGCGACGTAGAGGCGTGACTGGTCTGGCGACAGGACGACCGAGAACGGGAGCACGCCACGCAGCGTCTCGAGGCCCGGCACGTTCAGCGCGATGTCGGCCAGGCGCTTTCCGGTACCCGCGTCGAGGACGGTGATCGTGTCGTTGGTGGCGTTGGACACGTAGACGCGGTCGCGCGCGACCGCCAGTGCGCCAGGACTCGCGCCGCCGACGGTCCTGATGTCGTCGCGGTCGGCGCCGACGAGGTACCCGGTGTGGATCTTCTGCGTCACCTGGCCGCTGGCGAGGTCCACCTTGAACACCGACATCGCGTCGGGGTGATTCAACGGACCCAGCCCGGGGATCGACTGCCCCTCGGCGACGGTGCCCTGCTCTGCCTCCGCCGATGGAACGCCGTACGCCGGAAACGTGATGCCGGCGGTGGCACGGTTGTCCGGCGTGACGCCAGGGATCAGCGGGTACTCGAACATGCCGACGTTGGAGACCCACGCCGTGCGTTCGTCAGGCGAGAGGGCCACCGCGAAGGGATGCCTGCCGACCCGGACCGACTGGCGCACCTGGCCGCTCGCCACGTCCACGGTGACCAACCGGAAGTTGAACTGGTCAACGGCAACGAGCGTGCGGCCGTCGCGCGTGAGGACGAAGTCGCCGACGAAGCTGTCCTCGATGCCGCCGTCGTCGATGTCGATGGTGGCGACGATCTCGCCGCTCGCGAGATCGAGCCGCAGGATCTGCCCTTCGTTGGCATTGCCGTAGAAGATCGACTTGCCGTCGGGCGCGAAGGCGATCCCCATGTAGGTACCGGTGCCCAACGCGGGGACCTTCGTGCCACGCGGCGGGTAGCGCCGGATGTCATGCGGCGGCAACAGGTCGACGACCTCGATCGAGTCGGCACGCAGCAGCGCGGCGCGCGACTGATCCGGGCTGATGGCGAGGCCCCAGTTGTAGGACTGGGTCCGCAGCACGGTGCCGGCGGGAGTGACGCGGCGCCCGTTCACGAGCGTGGCTTCGGTGCCGGTGATCGAGGCCTGCTGGTTGCGTCCAGGCGGCTCGAGGATCGTCGGTCGTGTCACGCCGGCGGGCGACACGACCAGCCACAGCCCGAGGCCGGCGAGGACGATGACGAGGGCCGGTGGGAGGAGGCGGCGCAGGCGACCGGTCACGCGCAGAGCTTACCAGCGGCGATGTACGCGGAAACCCTGCGGCCCGTGTGACGACCACACGAGCCACGCGAGGAGTGGTCGGGGCGACAGGATTCGAGCCGGACGGCGAGCCGAAGGCGGAGCCGTGGGCCTGAAGGCTGACACTCCGACCGGACGAGCAGGGCGAGGATGGTCGGGGCGAGAGGAGGATTCGAGCCCGACGGCGAGCCGAAGGCGGGGCCGTGGGCCTGAAGGCTGACACTCCGACCGGACGAGCAGGGCGAGGATGGTCGGGGCGACAGGATTCGAACCTGCGACTTCTCGCTCCCAAAGCGAGCGCTCTACCAGGCTGAGCTACGCCCCGCCGACCGAATTCCGGATCGTACTACACCGTTCGGCTCAGACGGCTGGCGTCCTCGTCGAATCGGGGTCATGAACGTCCGGCGATCAGCGGACGAATGGGCCGGGCTCAGAGAGCCGGCCCTACCACTGCTGCAGGCGGTCCGATCCGTTGGCGGTAGCCGGTTGCGGTAGGGCCCGTTCTCCGAACGCGGCCCGACGCTGCTATCGGTCGACAAAGGTCCACGCCTACGACCTCATCTCGCCATCCCGCCGCGGCCGGGCCTCCTCCGAGTATCCTCGTCCCGCCGGGATCGTACCGGCAAGAGACCGAGCCGATGGACGACGCCGAAGCCGCGCGCTACTGGGACGACAACGCCGAGGCGTGGACGACGCTGTCGCGCGCGGGGTATGACGAGTATCGCGATGGGTTGAATACGCCGGCGTTCCTCGCGATGCTCCCGGACGTCAGGGGGCGCGAGGGTCTCGACGTGGGGTGCGGCGAGGGCTACAACACGCGGCAGCTTGCGGCGCGCGGTGCGCGGATGACCGGCATCGACCTCTCGCGCGGCTTCCTGCGACATGCCGTCGACGCCGAGCGGCTCGACCCGCGTGGTATCGGCTATGTCGGCGCGAGCGCGGCGCACGTGCCGTACGCCGACGGCTCATTCGATTTCGTCACGGCGTTCATGAGCCTGATGGACATGCCGGGACTCGAGCGGGTCCTGTCGGAGATGCGCCGTGTCCTCCGGCCGGGCGGCTTCCTGCAGGCATCCATCGAGCATCCCTGCTTTGCCACCCCGCATCGCCGCAACCTGCGCGGCCCCGACGGCAGGACCTATGCCCTGGAGGTCGGCGACTACTTCAATCGCCTCGACGGCACGGTCACCGAGTGGACGTTCTCGGCCGCGCCTCCGGAAGTGAAGACGACGGTACGTCGCTTCCGCATCCCCCGCTTCACGCGGCCGCTCGGCGAGTGGATCAACATGTTCATCGACGCCGGGTTCGCGATTGAACGCATCGAGGAACCCCGCCCCGACGATGAGGCTGTGCGCGCGTATCCAAGGCTCCAGGACGCCCAGGTCGTCGCGTTCTTCCTGCATGTCCGCGTGCGGCGGATCTAGCGCGCGTCCGGCGGGTTGATCACGGCCTGCACCGACGCCTCGGCGACGTTGTCGGCGGTGACCAGGATGACGCCGGTGTCGACGACGGCCGGCACCGCCTTCCCCTGCAGGTGCTCCACCATCGTCTTGACGCTGAGGTATCCCATGTTGACGGGATGCTGCGCGATGAAGCCGTTGATCTCGCCCCTGGCCAATGGCTCGAGGAAACTCGAACTGAAGTCGAAGCCGACAAACGCCACGTGCCCGGCCCTGCCGATGTCCTGCAGGGCGAGCAACATGCCCCCCGTCGCCGATTCGTTGGACGTGAAAATGCCGTCGATCTTCGAGGCAAAGCGATTGAGCAGGTTCTCCGACGCACGCTTGGCGGTGTCGCGCGTCGGACCGGCGTACTGGTCCGACGAGATGACGGTGATGCCCGGGTAGGCACTGTGCAGTTGGTCGAGAAAACCCTGTTCGCGTTCCTCGGTCGCGGCCGATCCCTCCTGGTAGCGAAGCATCAGCACCGTGCCTGTGCCCTTCAGCAGTTCGCCCATGCGGCGGCCGGCGAGGTGTCCGCCCTTGCCGTTGTCGGTGCTGACGTAGCTGACGATCCGATTGGGAGGGGCGAGGGCAGAGTCGAAGATCACCGTGGGAATGCCCACCCGTGCGGCCTCCTCGACGGGACGCCGCAGCGCGCTGCTGTCGAGCGGCGCGAGCACGATGCCGGAGACGCCCTGGCTCGTGAAGCCTTCGACGACCTGGAGTTGCTGCTCGCGGTCGTCCTCACGCATCGGGGCTTTCCAGATCACGCTGACGGGCGTTCCCGCAGCGGAGAATTCGGCAGCCGCTTTCTCCGCTCCAATCCGCACGCGTTTCCAATGCTCGTGTGTGGATCCCTTGGGCACGAATCCGATGGTGATCGCGGACGCGTTCCTCGCATCGCGGCCGCCGCACCCAGCCATGGCCAGCAACGCCAGCATCAGCGTCACGCCCCAGCGACGGGCGGCGAGACACGCGCCGCGACCGACGCCGGTCGATGGCGGCATTCCTCTCGTGTAGCCGTCGCCCCTGATCGACGGCATGTGCCACACACTCGCCATCACGTCGCGTTCCATCTCCGCGTGCCGCCAGTCAGACGACGCGGTAGACCTCGCGTGTGCCGGTGAGGTATCGCTCCGCGTAGCCTTCCATCGCCGCACGGATGTCGGCACGCGACATGTACTCGGCCATCTGCTGGTCGAATACGGCGAGGTCCTCGACTTCGGTTTCGATGACGACCGTGTTGAACCGGGCGATGTAGTCGGTCAGCACGCGCGTCTTCGCGACCGGGTTGAGGGAGACGGCCGCCTTCAACTGCCTGGCGAGGGCGCTGGCTTGGCCTGGTTTTGCGGTGAACGTTTCGCGGACAACGAACATGTCGACCTCCGGTTTCCAGAACTCACGTGCGGTGTGCCGGGATTGTACGCCGGGAGACGAACACGGGAGACGGGAGTCGGGAATCGCGACGCTGGCCTTCGACATTCCGGCATTCGCGGCATTCCGGCATTACGAGGCTCTTTGTGAGCCGTCGCGCTACCAGCGACGGACGCGGCCGGTGTCGACGTGGACGAAGTTCGATGCCGCGTAGTAGCCGACGCCGCCGCGACGGAGGTCGAGCGCTGCATCGCGCAGCGACTCCAGCGGCACGTCGGCGAGGCGGATGTCGATCGCTTTTCCCTCCATGTGGAGGCTGCCCGACGCGACGCCGCCGCCGTGACTGCGCAGCATCGCGTTGGTGAGTGGCGATCGGTAGCCGGAGATAATCTCGAAGGGCCGCCGGCTCCCCGTTGACGCATGCAGCGCGTGCAGCAGGTCGAGGAGGGCGGGGTCGATGTCGTGCACGTCACCGGTGCGGAAATCGCGCAACAGGTGGTTGACCGCCGAGAGGGCCTGCGGCAGGTACCGCACGCCGTCCATGTACTCCACCTCGAGTTTCTCGGCGGTGTGCAGGTGCGCGAACGTCAACACCCGCGGGCCCACCGTCACGGGCGTGCCGGAGGCCAGGCCCGGGAACGCCAGGACGGGCACAGCTGTCGCGACGGCGCGGAGGAAATGGCGGCGGTCCACTCCTCACCATACCATCCGTCCCGCCGAACGGCCATCCATGCGATGAGGGCTCAGGTAGGGCCGGCTCTCCGACTTGTCCCACCGCAGCCTTGGCGGAGGTGGAGCCCGGCCAAAGACTACCGGGACTGGACCGGATACGGATAGCCCTGCTTCAGCGCCGCATCGAGCAGTTGGTCGTGGCCGTAGATGTCGTCCATGAAGTAGACGACACCCTGCCGGCTCACGTGGACCGTGTCGTAGAAGAGCACGACCGTCATCGGCCGGCGGAGCGTCACCCGCACGGGCGTGTCGCCGTTCATCGCCTCGTCGATGCGCGCACGGGTCCACTCCGGCTGGTCGCGCAGGGCCCAGGTCGCCAGCGCCGCCGGGTCCTCGAGGCGCACGCAGCCGTGGCTCAGATCCCGTCTCGCCTTCGCAAAGCCGCCGCGCGACGGCGTGCCGTGCATGTAGACGTCCTCGTCGTTCGGGAAGATGAACTTCGCAAGCCCCAGCGAGTTGCTGGGCCCCGGCCGTTGCCGCAGTGTGAGACGCCCCTGCTGCACCTTGTCGATATTGTCGGGCGACGGCGCGAGGGCCGGTGCCGTATCGGCCCCGCTGGCCACGATCTCGTACTGGTTGCGCGCGAGGTAGCCCGGATCGCGACGCGCCTTCGGCAGGATCTCGTCCACCAGGATCCGGCGCGGCGGGTTCCAGAACGGCCGGAAGACGATGTACTCGAGTTGTTCGACGAACAGCGGCGTCTGGTGATCGAGCGATTGCCCCACCACCACGTTCATCCGCAGCGGCTCGTCGCGCGTGCGCGGGTCGTTGGCCCACAGCCTGAAGTTGGCAACGTTGACGAAGATGTTCTGGCCCTCGCCCAGCTTCGGCAGCCAGCGCATGCGCTCCATCGCCAACTCGATCTGGCGCACGCGACCCGCGAGCGGAACGTTGATCGCCCGGATCGTGCCAGCGCCGATCACGCCGTCGGCCTCGAGTCCGTGCCTCACCTGGAACCGCTTGACCGCCTCGACGATGCCGCCGGTGTAGTGGGTGTGGGTCTCGTGCACATCGACCACGAGGTCGCCCACGGCACGGAGACGTGCGACCAGTTGCGGGACGCCCGTCCACGCCTGCCCGGGAACGACCTTCTTCTGGCCGGCCGGCAGTGCCGGCACCGGCTCGGGTTCGCCTGCCGCGGCGAGCGTGCGGTAGGTCGCAAGCGTGCCCCATTACGTGCGCGCACGTAATGGGGCACGGTCGGTTCGAGGCTCCGGAGCACGTCGCCCAGCCCGCGGCCCGCGCGGGAGTCCTGCAGCAGCGCGCTGGCGTCGAGCGTCTTGCGTGGCCCGTCGTACTTCCAGCGCACCCGCGCGGGATCGACACGGCCGACGTACACCGCGCGCACCAGCCGCACACTGGCGATGCTGAGCGCCAGGTCGAACTGCGCACGCTCCACCATCGTCGCGCGCCCGGCCTTGAGTGCGGCCCACTGGACCTGTAGCGCAGCGGCGTCGTAATCGGCGGGGGCGAGGCCGAACTCCTGCACGTTGTTGACGGCCAGCACCGCGCCCTCGACCGAAGGCAACGGCGCCCCGCGATCGAACCAGAACAGGCGATCGGGTTCAGCGTCGTAGAGCGGCCACAGGTCCCGCGTCACGTCCTCGAGGGCCCCATGGGTCAGCCCCGGGTGCTGGGCGCCACCGAGAATCTGCGCCACCGTGGCGGCCACGTCGGGATTGGCGGTGGAATTGGGCGGAAGCTGGAACGCCGCAGGCGGCGTGACGAACAGGAGCAACGTGAGCACGGTCGGGTACGGCACATCTCTACTGTACGGTGACGTGCCCGGCAGGGAAATACCCGTCATGCCTCATGCCTCATGCCTGATGCTTGATGCTTGATGCTTGATGCTTGACGCTTGACGCTTGACGCTTCATTGGTCAGGACCATCGCCGGGATCGCGTTTGCGGCGACGTCACGCCGTCGTCCTACGCCCGGGCGTCACGTCTGACGGTCGACGCCGCAAAACGCCTCCCGTTCGGGCGAGAATACGGCTACCTACATGCGCACCGCCTCCGCGATTGTCCTGACACTGTTGTTGCTCACCGCCAGCGCGGCACACGGCGAATTGCGGGCGGGTGTGGCCCGCGTTGAAATCACGCCCGCGACGTTGATGTCGATGTACGGCTACGCCAACCGGAAGTGCGGTCCCGCCAACGGCACGCACGATCCGCTGATGGCCAAGGTGCTCGTGCTCGAGGCGGCCGGCTCGCGCATGGCGATCGTGACCATGGATCTCGGCAGCATGGTGTCAGACACCTTGCGCCAGGACGTCGCGAGCAAGCTCGGGATTCCGATCCTGCTGCAGTCGGCATCGCACACGCACTCGGCGCCTTCGTTCCTGCCGTTCGGGAGCGCGCCCTCGACCAACGACGCGGCGCTCGCCTACCGCGCCGAGCTCGACGCGAAGATCTTCGGTGCGATCGCAGCGGCGGCCAGGACGATGGCGCCGGCGACGCTGAGCGTTGCGCACGGGTCGCTGCGTCTCGGTTACAACCGCTTGCTGCCGCGAGACGATGGGCGGACAAGGGCGCTGTTCGACAACCTCGAACGCGTGCCGTACGGCCCGGTGGATCCGGAGTTCGTGCTGCTGCGGGTGGACGACACCAGCGGTAACCCGCGTGCGCTCCTCATCCACTACGCAACCCACGCCGTCGTCCTCGGGCCTACCAACTGCAAGTACTCGGCCGACTACCCAGGGGTGCTCCAGGCGAAGACGGAGGCGGCCCTGCCCGGTGCGCAGGTGATGTTCGTGCAGGGTGGCGCCGGCGACATCAACCCGATCTTCATGGCGCGGTCAGGCGACGAGGAGAAGGACTTCGGCGTCGTCCAGAAGATGGGCGAGTTGCTCGCCGAAGAGGTCGTGCGCACCAATCGCACGGCGACGCCGGTGCCCATGGGCGCCGAGGGCATCACGGCGACCAGCGAGATCGTCACCGTGAAGGATCGCTGGGATGCCGCGCAGTCGATCGACCTCGGCATCACGACAGTGCTGATCAATCGGACGATCGCCATCGCCGCGTGGCCCGGCGAGGTGATGCACCGGTTGCAGACCGAGTGGAAGGCGCGCGCAGAAGTGCCCGTGCCGCTGTTCTACGGCTACACGTTCAGCAACGGCGGCACCTGGGCCGGGTACGTGCCCGATCTGCGGACGGCGGCACACGGCGGGTACGGCGCGGACGCCAGTACGCGCGTGGAAGTGGGTACCGGCGAACGGCTGCTCGAACGCCACCTGGTCAACCTGTACGGCCTGCTCGGCATGTGGATGGACAAACAGGGCAAGCCCTGACGAATGCCTCATGCCTCATGCCTCATGCCTGATGCCTGATGCCTCACGTCTGACGCCTGACGCCAGACGGTCGGGCACCGTGCACCGGCAATCGCCGAACGTTGAACGCCGAACGTCGCACGCCGACACGGGTCGGGAGTCGGGAGTCGGGAGTCGCCCGGCAAACACGTAGGTGTCGAGCTTGCTCGACACTCGCCGCGTGCAGGGCCACGCGATAAACGCCGGCGTATCGAACGCCGTATATGTAAGCCGGAAGCCGGAAGCCGGAAGCCGGAAGCTGGAAGCTGGAAGCTGGAGGCGGCAGGCTGCAGGTCTCAGGCCAGACCTGAGACCTGAGACCTGAGACTTGAGACTTGAGACTTGAGACTTGAGAGGAGCGAGACGTGGAGCGAAAGACGGCAGCTGATTTCGACCAGGAACTCCTGATCCTGTTCGACGCATACGTGCACGGCGACATCGACCGCCGCGGCTTTCTGGATCGCGCGAGCAAGTTTGCCGTCGGCGGCATGACGGCCGTGATGCTGCTCGAAGCGCTCAATCCGAAGTTCGCCGAGGCGCAGGTGATCCCGAAAGACGATGCGCGCCTGACGACGGAGTTCGTGTTCTATCCGTCACCACAAGGTTACTCGATGACGCGAGGCTACCTGGTGAAGCCGAAGGCGGCCACGGGCAAGCTGCCAGGGATCCTCGTGGTGCACGAGAACCGTGGGCTGAACCCGCACATCGAGGACATCGCACGCCGGCTGGCGCTCGAGAACTACCTGGTGTTCGCGCCCGACGCACTCGCGCCGCTCGGCGGCTACCCGGGCGACGAGGACAAGGCCCGCACCACGTTCGCGACACTGGAGCAGCCGAAGACGCGCGAGGACATGATCGCCGCCGTCCGGTTCCTGAAGACGCAACCGGGCTGCACCGGCAAAGTCGGCGCCGTCGGGTTCTGCTATGGCGGCGGCATCGCCCACATGCTGGCGACCAAGGTGCCCGATCTTGCGGCAGCCGTTCCCTTCTATGGCAACACACCGCCGGTCGAGGCGGCGGCAGCCATCAAGGCGCCGCTGCTCGTGCACCTTGCGGAAAAGGACGAACGCATCACCGGCGGATGGCCCGTCTACGAGGCGGCCCTCAAGGCGGCCAACGTCAAGTACACGGCGCACATCTATCCCGGCGCGCAGCACGGCTTCAACAACGACACGACCCCACGCTATGACGAGGCCTCGGCCAAGCTGGCGTGGTCGCGGACGCTGGAGTTCTTCGCCGCCAATTTGCGCGGCTAGCCGCCTCGACGGAGCCCGGCTCCAGCTGCCGGGCTCGTTTCGTCGGGAGTCGGGAATCGGGAATCGCCGCGGACCTCCGACGTCGGGATTCGGGATTCCCCGCGATGTGTAGCCGTCGACCTTGGTCGACGGTCAGCGGCGTTCCGAGAAGATGGAGACCCGGGTGGCAGCGCCGACCAAAGGTCGGCGCCTACGCTTGGGAGGTAGACGTAAGCCGTCGACCTTCCACCCCCGCCAAGGCTACGGCGGACAAATCAGGTCGACGGACGCCAGCGCGGGGAGTCGGGAGTCTGGAGTCGCCGAACGATGCCGGCGGTGGCGTTCAGCGTTTGTCGCGCCTGTCCTCGCCGGGCCTTGTTCGACGTTCGTTCCTCGCGTACGAGGTTCGGGCCCTGCCTGAGACTTGAGATTTGAGACCTGAGACTTGAGACCTGAGACGTGTGCCCTCGGCGGGAACGGTCGGCGTTCAGCGTTCAGCGTTAGGCGTTAAGCGTTAGGCGTTAGAGGCGTTGGCTCTCCCCGTCACTCCCGTTTCGGCAACACGACCTTGACCGCCGTGGTGTCGGCAGCCAGGCGTCGCTTCGACGGGTCGATCGGGTGGTGCAGGTTCCACCAGTCACGCGCTCGCCCGCGGTCCCACGCCGGTACGTCGGGGAGACATCCCAGTCGCTGGGCCAGGATCTCCGCCGTGGGCGGCCGATCCGCGGGCGACTTGGCGAGGCATTCGAGGATCAGCGCATCGAGTGCCGCCGGGATCGGCAGCTCGGTACGGTGCGAAGGCGGCTCCGGCTCGGTCTGCGAATGCGCGACCGCCATCGCCATCGCGGTGGCCCTCGGGAACACGAGCGAGCCCGTGAGCAGCCAGTAGCCGACGCAGCCGAGGGCGTAGATGTCGGCACGACCGTCGATCTGTCGCTTGCCGAGCGCCTGTTCTGGCGCCATGTAGGCCGGTGTGCCACCGACCCGATCGACGTTGGTCGGGGCGGCGTCGCTGCCCGTGAGGGCAGCGTCCGGCTTCACGAGGCCGAAGTCGAGGACCTTGACGAAATCGATGTCGCGGCCGTACCGGCAGAGGAAGATGTTGGCCGGCGTGATGTCGCGATGGACGAGGCCGATCGCATGCGCCTCGGCGAGGGAATGACACGCCTGCGTCAGCACGCGGACGACACGTTCGACAGGCAACGGTCCGAAGCGCTCGACGAGGGTCTTCAGGTCGAACCCGTCGAGCAGTTCCATCACGTAATAGAACGCGCCCTCGTCGGTCATGCCGTAGTCGAACAGGCCGATCGTGTGCGGCGATTGCAGCAGCGCCGTCGTCTGCGCCTCGCGCTCGAATCGCTGCCGCAGCGAGGACTGCTTGGCGGCACCGGCCGCCTCGAACACCTCGGGGCGAATCAGCTTGACCGCCGCCGGCCGCGCCAGCAGCCTGTGCCTGGCCCGCCAGACTTCTCCCATCCCGCCTGCACCGAGGCGTTCCTCCAGCTGGTAGCTCCCGAGATCGAGGGCGCGCTTCAGGTCAATGCCGAGGCTGTAGACGAGGCGCGAGCCGACGCCGGCAATCACGACGACGATCAGGTACGGCAGCACGACCTGCAGGAAGTACTGGAGTGGGGCAATGGGCGGCAGGTAGCCGACGGCGATGGCCACGCCGCAGACGATGGGTACGACGGTCGCCGATCCGAGCGCCGCCGCCAACGCCAACGGTGGGCTGCTCGGCACGGTGATGGTGAACGCCAGCATCCACACCGCGACCCATGAGAGCCCGCGCAACGGCGACATCGCGGTCGCGCCGACCTGAGGCTGGAGGTACTCGGCGCAGGCGATACCGAGGCTGCCCAGCACCTGGTAGAACAGGCCGAGCCGGACGATCGCCTCGCTCGATCGCCCCGGACGACTGGCCAGATAGGCCACCACCAGGCCGGAGGCAATCGACAGGACGGTCGGGAGCCACCGCAGCGGGCTGGCAAGGAACTCGACGCGCTCGGCCGGCAGGAGGAGCACCGGGACCAGGCCGGCGGCGAAGAAGGCGCCCGCATAGACCAGCGCCATCACCCTCAGGCGCCGCCCCGCCTGCGCCATCAGCGCCGGGGGCAGCGACGTCAGCGAGCTGGCCTGCACCGGTCCCGGGAGTGTCGTCATTTCCGCCCCAGTATGGAGGAACACCGGGTACCGGGTACCGGGTACCGGGTACCGGGTTCCGGGTTCCGGGTTCCGGGTACAGCCGGGCACAAGTTTTCGGATACCGGGCACCGTGTAAAGCTCGATACGGCGTTCGGCGTTCGGCGTTCGGCGTTCGTCGGGCCTTAATGCCCCCGGGTGCCGGGTTCCGGGTACACGTCGGGCACCGTGTGAAGGCGTTAAGCGTTAAGCGTTCAGCGTTCAGCGTTCTCCCGGTATCATCGCCCATCCACGGATGAGTCCGCGACGTGCGGCCTCCCGACATCGAGAGCCCCGCGCCGGTCGCGCGGATGGAGTGCACGTATGCCTGCTTCACTGCACACGAACCCCAGGACGCATTTCTGGATTGCTGGCGCCGCCCTGCTCTGGAACTTGTTGGGCCTCATGGCGTTCGTCATGCAGGTCTCCCTGAGTCCGGAGCAGGTAGCCGCCCTGCCCGCCGCGGACCGGGCGGTGCACGAGGCGACGCCGGCCTGGCTGACGGCGGCGTTCGCCCTCGCGGTGGGCGGTGGCGTGCTCGGGTCGATTGGCCTGCTGCTCCGCCAGCGATGGGCAGTCGCGGCCTTCGCCGTGTCCCTGCTCGCCCTCGTGGTGCAGATCGCGGGCGGCTACCTGGTCACGCCGGTGTGGCAGGCCTCCGGCGCCGCTGGCGCCGCGATGCCCACGCTGTTGCTGACCATTGGCGTCGTATTGCTGTGGTACGCCCGCCGGAGGACGACCTGAGCGGCTAAGAATGCGTGCGGAGTCAGCGATCGAAGTGTGGTAGGTAGGACTACCGGAGTAACCCTCCAGACGTGCTACGCTCAGCAGAACCGTTCTCGAGCCAGCCTTCGTCACCGCAGCCTGCGGTCACGCCGAATCGCCTGGGACTCCCGATGCGTCAGCAGGCAGGCGGTGGATCACGCCCGATCCACCCGTGGAAGGCCGGAAACATGGTCAAACGACCCGTAGAGATCGGGGCTTTTCAGTTCGTCGTCCTGTCGCGCCTCCGCGCGACGCAACTCATGGCCGGCTGCACACCACGCCTTGCCGGCGTCCACACGGCCGCGGTCATGGCGCAGATGGAAGTGGCTGACGGCCAAGTCAAGCGCCTCTATTCCGAAGAAGGGGACGACCTCATCCGATGAAGGTGCATCTCGTCAATCCCAGTCACGTGTCGTTCGGCATCGGCGTCATCACCCCGCGATGGATGTACGTGCTGGCGTCAGCGACTCCCGACACCTATGGCACGCCGATCCTGTGTGACGAGACACTGGAGCCCCTGGACTTCGACAGCATCAGCGCCGGCGACATCGTCGGCATCAGCATCCACACCGGCAACGCGCTGCGCGGCTACGAAGTCGGTGTGGCGGCGCGAGCCGCCGGCGCCACGGTGGTGTTCGGCGGCATTCACGCGACGCTGTACCCGGACGAGGCGCGTGATCTCGGGCAGGCACATGCGGTGGTGGTCGGCGACGGCGACGCCGTGTGGTCGGTGGTGTTGTCAGACGTGACGTCTGGCGCCTTGAAGCCGCTGTACGACGGAGGCCGCATCGAGGGCGCCGAATTCCGCGCGGGTCGTTGGGATCTGCTGCCGCCCGGCAAGTACATGTGGGCCTCGGTGCAGACCGTGCGCGGCTGCCCGAAGCACTGCTCGTTCTGCTCGGTGTGGCGGACCGATGGCCAGAAGCCGCGCAACCGCACCGTCGACATGGTGGTGAACGAGATTCTCGGCCTACGCCGCCAGGGCTTCCGCTTCATCGCGCTGGCCGACGACAACTTCTACCCCGTGACGCTCGAGGACCTGCGCATGGCCGCGCGCCGCGACAACCCGGCGCGCCTCGAAGAACTGAAAGCGATCCGGGCCGAGCGATTCGAGCTGATGGACGCGCTGGCCCGCCTGCCGAAGGACTCCGTGTTCTTCACGCAGATAACAATGGAGGCGGCCAACGACCCCGAGTTCCTCGACGCCATGAATCGCGCCCACATCAAGGGCGCGCTGGTCGGCGTGGAGTCGGTGACGCCCGAAGGCCTGAAGGACGTCTACAAGGGCTTCAACGTCGCCGGTGAGGAACTGGTCACGCGCCTGCAACAATTCCGCAAGCACGGCGTCCACGTGCTCGGGTCGTTCATCTTCGGCCTGCCGAGCGACAGGCCCGAGACCTTCGACACGTGCCTCTCGGTGGCCGAACGCGCCGACGTCACGTTCGCGCAGTTCGTGATGCTGACGCCGTTCCCGGGGACGCTGGACTTCGCCGCGTGGGAGAAGACGCAGGGCGAGTCGCCGGAGGCCGTCAACGGCATCCCGGTCACACGCCACTGGCTGATCCCGCAGGCGGTGCGCCCCAAGGTCTACATCGAACACCCGGTGATGAGCCCGAACGAGATCCGCGAACGCACGCAAGGCGTGTGGGACCGGTTCTACTCCACCAAGAGCATCTGGAAGCGGGCCAAGGTCGTGAAGTCGCTGAAGGCGCGACTGATGTTCCTGCTGATCTCGAAGATCTATCGCCAGATGTACGCCAACACCGGCATCGCCACCGACAGCGCCCGTGTCAGCCGTTCGGTACGCTGGGCGCGGCTGATGGCGATCCCGTGCCAGAAGCTGTTCGCGGGCACGCCGATGCCGAACCTGCAGTTGCGTCCGGTGGATCAGGACAAGGCCGCAGCCGCCTAGGGGCGACCGCGGCGTCTGGCGACGACATCGGCGGCCTCCGCCACCGTCGCCAGCCAGATGCCGTTGGCCGGATCCTTGACGTACGCGAACAACTCGTCGAGCATCGCGACGCGGGTGGTCTGACGACCACCGGCGCCGATGTCGTGGCCCGCCAGCACCAGCCAGGCCCCGCTCTTGCGGGCCTCATCGAGCAGCGGCCGGATCTGCCCGAAGTCCTTGCCGTCCATTTCCACGCCCAGCGTCTGTGCCAGGTCCACGTACGACGGATCGTTGGCCGCCTCGTCGAGCCAGCCACGGCCGGCCAGGAACAGCTCGGCGACAACCGGGACGTAGCTCTGCGTATCCTTCCCCCGTCCGACGAACGTCTGGCCGCACGGGTAGGCAAACGTCCGCGGCGTCACGCCGAGCAGTGCTGCGATGCGGCGGTTGGCTTCGGCCAATTCGTCGCGCATGCGCGGGATCGAGTGCTCCTCGAGCGCCTTCTGCCGTGAGAACGGGAAATTGCCGCTGCACGAATGCGTCAGCGAGTGATTGCCGATCTCGTGACCGGCCGCGGCGGCCTGTTTCCAGCCCTCGAGGTGACGCTCCACCGCCGAGGGCACGACATACAACGTGACCTTGGCGCCATGTCGTGCGAACACCGGCAGTCCCTGCGTGACCTGGCTCTCCCGCCCGTCGTCGAACGACAGGCTCAGCGCCATGCGGGCACCGCCGGGCCAGGCCACGGCATCGGCGGCTGCGGGCGCCTGCGCGCGCAGCGCACGTCCGGGCATCAGCAGGAGGACGAAGGCGCCCGCGAGAGCCGCCGCGAGGCAACGATTGACGGGTGACCTACGGGATAGGACACGCATGGGGGTAGCTCCGCGGGCCATGGTACCGGATGGCACTGGCAGGAAGGGACAGCCGCGACAGTGCAGTTGCCGGCCGCTGACGGGGGGCGTACGCTGCTCGCCATGACGCGCCTTGCCTGCCTGTCGCTCGCCCTGGTCGCCACCCTGGCACGGGGCGGGGTCGCGGTCCGCGCGCAGGCGCCGACCGGACCGACCTTCGACTGCACCAGGGCGGCGGGCAAGGTCGAGACGCTGATTTGCACGGACGAAGCTCTGGCGACCCTCGACCGTCGCCTGGCTGACGTGTACGCCAAGGCCATCGCCGGGTCTCCGGCCAACGTCGCCGCAACCCAGAAGGCGCTGCAGCGGGGGTGGATCAAGGGCCGCGACGACTGCTGGAAATCGGCCGAGACGAAGACGTGCGTGCAACGCGAGTACCGGTCGCGGATCGCGGAGCTCCAGATCGTCTCCGGCCAGGTGGAGGGGCTCTCACCGGTGAGCTTCAGGTGCAGCGGTGCGCCGGCCGCGCCGGTCACGGCGACCTTTTACAACGAGACGGATCCCGCCAGCACCGTGCTCACCGTGGGGACCGACCAGGTCATCGCGTTCCGGCAGCCTGCCGCGAGCGGCACCAGTTACGCCGGCAGCAACGTGGACTACCGCGAGCACCAGGGCGCGGTGACCATCAACTGGTTCGGCGCGACGCTCGCCTGCACCCGCCGCTGACCGCCTCCGGCCGCGTCCGGCGGCGCCTTCGTCGTGGCCAGCGGGCATGTGTCAAGGTGAGACGATTCACATAGACTCTGACCCTGCAGGTCTCTCTTTCATCACGAGGTAGGGTGGTTTTGTTGACACGTTCGAGCATCACTGGCGGAGTCCTCGCGCTTGCCGTCTTCCTGGGCGGTCGCGCGCTCGTTGGCCAGTCCGGTCCGGGCGGTCCTCCGTACACCCCCGCGCAGTCGATGGCGATGATTCGGACCGAGCCAGGCTTCCGGCTGGAGTTGGTCGCCAGCGAGCCCGACGTGCAGAGCCCCGTGGCCATGGACATCGACGAGGATGGCCGGTTCTGGGTCGTCGAGATGCCGGGCTACCCGCTCGACGTGAGCCCGACAGGTCGCGTAAAGGTGCTCGAGGACACCGACGGCGACGGCCGCATCGACAAGAGCACGCTCTTTGCCGACAACCTGCGGCTGCCAAGCGGCGTGATGCGCTACAAGAAGGGCATCCTGGTGACGAGCCCGCCGGACCTGATCTACTTCGAGGACGTCAACGGCGACGGCAAGGCAGACACCCGCGAGGTCGTGCTCACCGGCTTTGCGAAGACCAACCCGCAGCACGCGGTGAACCACCCGGTGTACGGGCTCGACAACTGGATCTACCTCGCCCACTCGGGCGGCTCCGAGCCGGTGATCTATCGCGAGTTGTTCGGCGACAAGGGGACCGATCTGCGGTTTGCCGCGATGCCCGACGGCAAGGCGCTCGACGCCAAGGGCCGCGGCGTACGCCTCAAGCCGGACGAGCACAAGGTCGAGGGCCTCTCGAGCCGCACCCAGTACGGCAACGCCTTCGACGTGTACGGCCACTTCTTCGCGCACAACAACTCGATTCACCAGCGCCACGAGGTGATCGCCGCGCGGTACCTCGAGCGCAACCCGCAATTGCTGCTGCCGAGCGCGATGGCGGAGATCTCCGACCACGGCAACAACAACATCATGCCGATCACGCACGGCGCGCGGTTCGACCTGCTGACCGAGGCGGGCCAGTTCACGTCGGCGTGCGCGCTCACCGTTTACTCCGGCGGTGCTTTCCCCGATGGGTTCGAAGGCACGACGTTCATCGCGGAGCCGGTACACAACCTCGTCCACCGCGACGTCCTGACGCCGAAGGGCTCGACGTTCGTGGCCAGCCGGGCCCGTGACGACATGGAATTCCTGGCGGCGCAGGACAGTTGGTTCCGGCCGGTGAACTTCTACATCGGCCCGGACGGGGCGCTGTACGTCATCGATTACTACCGCCCCTACATCGAACATCCGGAATGGGCATCGAGCGATCTGCAGAAGTCGCCCGAGGTGCTGTCCACCGGCAAGGACCGCGGCCGGATCTACCGCGTCGTCGCGACGACGGGGCCGGGCGCCACGCGCACGACCACGCGACCGAAGCTGGGATCGGCGACCGATGCGCAACTCGTCGAGGCGCTCGGCAGCCCCAACGTGTGGTGGCGCAGGACGGCGCAGCGCCTGCTCGTGCACGGCAAGCGGCGTGACGCCGTGCCAGCGCTGGTGGCACTCGCCGCCAGGCGCCCATCGGCGATTGCCCGGCTGCACGCCCTCTGGACGCTCGAGGGCCTCGAGCGTCTCGAGGTGCCGCAGGTGGTGCAAGCCATGAAGGACCCCGACCCCGGCGTGCGTGAGAACGCGATCATGCTGTCGGAGCGCTGGCTGCCGCAGGCCGTGGTGTCGGACGCGCTGCTGGCCATGACACGCGATGACAACGCGCGGGTGCGCTTCCAGTTGCTCGCCACGCTCGGGTCGATCGACACGCCGGCGTCCCAGGGCGCGCAGGAGCAGTTGCTGCTGGCAGGAATCGAGGACGAATGGGTCCAGGTGGCGGCGCTGAGCGCCTCGTCCGATCGCGCCATCGCGTATTTCGACCGCGCACTGCAGCCGGGATCCGCGTTGGCGGCCCTGGAGTCGCCGGGGCGCGCGAAGTTCTTCGACCGCCTCGGCGGCGTGCTCGCGGCGCGGGGGAAATCGGACGAACTCGCGAAGGCGATCGGCGCCGTGACCGATCCGCAGGCGCCCGCGGGCGACTGGTGGCGGGCGTCGCTGCTCGAAGGGATGGCTCGCGGCCTGAGCGGCACCGGCGATCGCCGCAAACTCGCCGGTAGCCACGGCGTCCTGCTGACGCTCGCGACCGGCGACCAGGCGCGCGTGCGTCGCGCCGCGGTGATGCTGCTCGGCGTGAGCAATGTCGAACCAGGCGCTGCGGCCACCGCCGCAGCCACCCAGGCCGCGCGCGCCGCCGCCGACCGCAGCATGCCGGCAGACACACGGGTCGACGCGATCACGCTGCTGGCGCTGATCGACGCGCCTGCGCACCAGCCGCAGTTCGAGGCCGTCATCGCCCCGAACGAGCCCGAGGCCGTGCAGATCGCCGGCGTCACGGCACTTGGCCGCATTCCGGGGGCAGGCACGCCGGCGTTCCTCCTGGCGAAGTGGCCGGCGTTGTCGTCCAACGTGCGAACGACGGCAGCCACCGTGATCCTCGCGCGGCGCGAGGGCTCCATCGCCATGCTGGACGCGCTGCAGCAGGGCACTGTCAAGCGGTGGATGCTCAACTTCGGGCACACGCGAAGCCTGATCATGCATCGCGACGAGGGCATCCGCGCACGCGCCCGCACGGTGCTCGAGGAGGCGCCGGAAGCCCGCGCCGCGCGCCTGGCGCGTTATTCGGCGGCACTCGGGGGCCGCGGCGACGCCGCGCAGGGCGCGGGCGTGTACACGAAGTACTGCGCAATGTGTCACCAGATCGACGGCAAGGTCGGCGTCGAGATGGGACCGGACCTCTCCACCGTGCGTCACCAGCCGATGCCGGTGCTGCTGGCGAACATCCTCGAGCCGAACCGATCCATCGCGCAGCACTACGAGACCTACTCGGTGGAGCGCACGCCGGGCGACCCGCTGGTCGGGCTCATCGGCGACCAGTCACCGACGAGCGTCACGTTCCGGCAGGGACCGGGCGTCACCACGACCGTCAGACGCAGCGACATCAAGGTGATGACCGTCGTGCCGCAGTCGATCATGCCGGAGTCGTTCGCCGAGCAGATCACACCCGACGACATGGCCCACCTGCTCGCGTTCCTCACCTCGACGCCGCGGACGGCAGCGCGCTGAGGGAAACGCACATGACGAACGCGCAACGCCGAACGCTGAACGCAGAAGCCGGATCGCAGGTAGGGACCGCATCGTTGGTAGGGACCGCATCGCTGGTAGGGACCGCATCCTTGGTAGGGACCGCATCCTTGGTAGGGACCGCATCCTTGGTAGGGACCGCTCTCCGAGCGGTCCATCTCCTCCACCGCTGTCGAATCACGCCGAACCCGCCCGCGGCTCTCGGGTGGAGATGGACGACTCGGATGAGGCCATGGATGACTCGGAGAAGGCCATGGACGGCTCGGATGAGGCCATGGACGGCTCGGAGAGCCGTCCCTACCTTATTGATGTTGGTGATGCCCGTGCCCGTGTTTGCTCAGTTACCCGACGCGAAGTTGGCGACGCCGGCGGTCATCGCCGCGGCGCTGCTCGACGAGACACGGGACCAGAAGGCACGTGAAGCACTCGCGCGCGAGGCCTCGCCGCGAGCCACGCCAGTCGTGCACGCGTTGCTTGCCGGCATGCCCGATCGCGACGAGGCCGAGGAGTATCGCCGCATTCCGTGGATCTGGCGCGTTGCCGTCGCCGCGGGCCGTGCGCGCGACGAGGCGGCACTCGAGGCGCTGATGGATTTCTCGATGCCGCGAGACGACGAGCGCCTGCGCGACTGGCAGGCGGTCGTGCTCGGCGGTGGCGTCGTCATGGGGCTGTCGCAGGCCGGCACGTCACCGCGTGACGTGATTGCGCCGTGGCTCGCCGGGGATGCGACTCGTCACGCCCGCTGGTCGCGCACGCTCGACCTCGCCGAGCGCATGGCCGACGATGCCGGTGTCCGTAATGGGACGCGGTACGACGCGCTGAGGATGCTCGCGGTGTTGCCGTTCGATCGCGTCGGCGCCCAGCTGACGCGCTATCTCTCGCGCGACGTGAACGCGGAGCTGCAGATGGGCGCAATCGGCGGCCTTTCGGACCTGCCCGATCCTCGCGCCATCGAGGCGCTCGTCCAGCACATGCCCCAGTACACCGAGCGCAACCGCGGGCTTGCGATCACCGCGCTCCTGAAGAGCGACGCGGGACGTGTCCGGCTCAAGGCCGCCATTGCCGCAGGCGCCGTGCAGGACGCATGGCTCACCCCGGAGCAGCGCGCCAAGCTCTGAGGCCCTGGGGTCCGTAGACCGGCTGGCCGGTCGCACGTGCCCAGCGCGACAATCCCCGATCCCGATCCGCGATCCCCAATTCCCGATTTCCCGGTTCCCGGTTCCCGATTCCCGATTCCCGGTTCCCGGTTCCCACTCCCGGTTCCCGACTCCCGATCCCAGTGGTGCATCCCACTGAGCGAGGCGTACCCGTAGATGTTGCGATTTTGTGGCGCCAACCCTCGATCTGAGCCGAGTTGTCGCAGCTTCTTGCCATCGCCGTGAAGACTTGCGCCGCGTGTCATGAACGAGGAACGAGGCCGATAGGGCGGGCGTATTCCCCTGCAGAACGCCAACGCTGCGCCGGCGTCCTCATCCCCAAGGCACAGCAGGAGTCACATACGATGCGTAGCTTCCTTCTCTCTGCTCTCGGTCTCGTCGCCCTCGTCGGCAGCGCCGCTGCCCAGCCGCTGCCCACCGAACTCTGGGCCGGCGGCGTCATCGTCAAGGTCGACAGCGCCGCGCGCACCGTCGACGTGCGCCAGGGCGCCAGCGAGCAGACCTACGTCCTCGCCGCCGACGCCGACGTCAAGGATGGCAGCAAGACCGTCACCGACCTCGGCGCGGCCGTCGGCCAGCAGGTCCGCCTGAAGTACGTCACCACCGGTACCACCCGCACGACCAGCATCGTGAAGTTGCTCGGCGTCCCGAAGGCCGGCAGCGCCGCAGCGGCCTCCGCGGCAGCGGTCAAGGCGACGCAGCCAGCAGCAACGCCTGAGTAACGCTTAATTAATGCCTAACGCTTAACGCCTAACGCTTCGCGGCTGCAGCCTGCGGCGTACCGCCTACGGCCTAGGGCTTACGGCTTATGGCCTGCGGCTTACGGCTTAGGACAAGTCCAGACCGACTCTCGCGCCTGACGCTCGACGAAGCATGCTGAACGTCAGAGCTCAGGCGCGAAACATGTAAGCCTTGGGCTGCTGTATGTAGGCTGTAGGCTGCAGGCCTCAGGCGTCAGCCGTGACGAGCGCGACGCGAAATCCGATGTGATCCGAGGATCGCTCGGGCTCGTAGCGCAATCGCGCGGCCGATCGGCAGTACCAGTACTCGTCGTTCCAGGCACCGCCGCGCCGGACACGGGAGTAAGTGCCATCCCGATTGGGTACGCCACGTGTCGCGGAGAGATCGGGATCGTCGCCGCCCGGCAGTCGCGCGTGGTACCAGTCGCGGCACCACTCGAACACGTTGCCGTGCATGTCGTACAGTCCCCACGCATTGGCGCGGTAGCGCCCGACTGGCGCCGAGCGCCCGACCGCCGGTGGCCCTGTCCCTTCGCCGGCGGCGCCAACCATGTTGGCGTCGGCGTTGGTGAGCACAGGACCGAAGGCCGTTGCCGCGGTGGAACCGGCGCGGCAGGCGTACTCCCACTGGGCCTCGGTGGGCACTCTGAACACCCAGCCGTCCGGCAACGTGCCGTCCCCGCGCGCACGCGCGGTCAACGCTGCGCAATGCGCTTCGGCGTCTGCATAGGTGACCCAAAAGACCGGTACGTCGTCGCCGAGCCCGAACCGCGTCGTCGGGGGTTCTGCAGGCCAGGCGCCCGACACGGCGCGCCATTGCCCCTACGTCGTTTCATGGGCCGCCATCCAGAAGCCGCGGGTAAAGCGCACGCTCACCTGCGCCTCGTCGTCGCGCCGACGCGGTTCGTCGCCAGGGCTGACCATGAGGAACGTCCCAGGCGGGCACCATCGACATGCCACGCCGGCAAACGTGCGCGCGGTGCCCGCAACTAGCGGAGGATCGCCGGTCTGGGCATTCGAGTCAGCGCTACCGAAGGCCGGCCATGCCGCGCCGGCTGTCAGCGCGTGGAGCACGTCGCGTCGCGAAAGCATGGGGCGGATCGTAGCGCTCTAGGTGCCTGGCGCCCCGCGGTCGTCCAGCCGCTGCTCGAGCTCCTCGATCGCGCGTTGCTGCCGCTCGACAAGGGCGATGAGCCTGGCCCAATCCTGTTCCCGGAGCAGATCGAGCTTGGCGTGCAGGGCCATCACCTCCACCTCCGCGCGGACGTTGATCTCGTAGTCGGCGCGGGCGTCGGAGCGATCCTTCGCCGACTGGCGGTTCTGGCTCATCATGATCACCGGCGCCTGCAGCGCCGCCACGCACGAGAGCAGCAGGTTCAGCAGGATGAACGGGAAGGGATCGAAGGGCCGGGCGGTCCCCTCGTTGTAGGCCATCCAGCTGACGAGGATCACGCCGAACAGGCCGATGAACGTCCAGCTGCCGCCGAACCGCGCGACGCCATCTGCGAGGCGGTCGCCAAATGTGGCCTGGGCATCGAAGGCCGCGTTGGGGTCGCGGGCCGTGTGTTCACGGGCGACGAACGCATGCAGCACGCGACGCTCGAAGGCCCCGAGGCGCGTCAGCAACCGGTCGAGGTCGGTGCCGTTGGACGGACCGTTCTGCTCCGGATCGTCGGACACCGCACGCTGCCATCCCGCGCCAGCGCGAATGATACCGATCAGCAGGGCCGCCCCCGTCAAGGCCATCACGACATGCGCGAGCGCATTGTCGGGAGCAACGAAGCCGAGTCGGCGGAAGACCCAGCCGCCGATCAGGGCGCCGAGCCAGCCGGTCACGAGATCACCGGCCAGCCCGAAGTCGCGTGAGGATCGCGTGAGGACGCGGACGAAGCTCCCGGCGACGAGTCCGGACGCACTCCAGAGCAAGAGGTGCAGCATGGGCGATGGTAGATCGCCAGGGCCCCGAGGCCGCGGTGGTTACTGCGTCGCGCGCGCGGCTTCGATCTGGGCGAGCACGCGTGACGGGCGATCGACGGCGAACGCGTGCAGCGCGGAGAGCGTTTCGGCTCGTGTCGCCTCGCCGAACTGCTTGCGCGCATCCTGCGCCGCGGCCGCATCCACGAGTGCCGCGGATGCCTCGACCTGCGCGGCGAGCCATCCATCGCCGGCGGCGATCTCGGCGCACTTCTGCAGCTTTTCGAGGTAGTACGCGCGCAGGTCCGGGAACGACAGCGCCTGGCGGATCAGCACGTTCTCCTCGACCCGCAGGAAGATGCCGGCATCGACGTCCCCGAACGACTGGTCCTTGTCCCACGGGACGATCTGGTGCTGCGTGCCGTCGGCGCCCCGATGCACGTAGAAGTTGTTCATGCCCCACGCGCCGAGCAGCCCGTCGTTGTCGGCGGTGAACGTCTCGACGGCCAGGTAGGCCAGCAACTGGTGCAGGTCTACCAGCGACTCGACCCGCGCGCGCCACGCCTCGCCGGACGCATCCGAGGAGGCCGTGAACAGATCACGCAGCGGTGCGTACAGGGTCTGCTGCGCCTGCTTCTCGTGCGTTCGCGCCTCGAACAGCGGCACGTAGGCGCCTGAATCGCTACCGAGATCCTCGCCGTGCCACACGCCGACGTACTTGTACTCGAAGAGCACGCCATCGTCGTTGCCGATGCGAGTGAGGAACTGCGAGTCGAGTTCCTCGGTGATCGTGTACAGGCCTTCGTAGTCGCCGTTGATGAAGACCCGCACGAACACCTCGCGCGGCGTCGGCACGCCGAGGCGCTCGTACAGCGCCATCGCAATGCGCTCGCGCACCAGCGAGCCGTCCTGCCAGAGGTTGTCGAGCACCAGCGCCTTGTGGCCCGCGAACAACTTGCCGGTGGTGTACCGGTTGAAGTCCACGCGCAGGCCGAGCTTGGTCGCGTTGCGACTTCCGAGGCCGCGCGAGCGGATGCCGACGTTGCGCACCTTGATGCCGCGGTACTCGAAATCGGCCGGGTAGTAGGTGTTCTCGGAGGCGGTGGCGCGCAACTGCGCGAGGTCCCTGCCGTTGATGGACAGCTGTACGTCGCGCACGCCGTCCTGCTCGAAGATGTCGACGTCCTGGGCGCGGCCCGGAGCGGCGAGTCCTGTGAGCAGGAACAGCGCGATCGCGAGAATGGCGATGCGTCGCATGGCGATGGTCCTCAGAAGGCGGCGCGCGCGGACGACTGCGGCGTCCGCGCATCGGCGGTTGCCGTGGCGGCGTCAACCGAAGGCGGCGCCTGCAGTTCGCGCGGCAGCACGCTGGCCAGGTCACGGGTGATGGTGGCGCCGATCTCGCCTTCGAATGCAAGAACGTCGCGTACGGGCCGGTCGTACGTCTGGGCCCACAGGTGCGCGTCGGTCGCGGCGTCGATGAGCTGCACCGTCACGCGCGCCCGATCGCCCTGTCGCACGATCGACCCTTCCACGACGACGTCCACGCCGAGTGTGGCAGCGATGTCACGCAGTGGCGCCGACGCCTTCCGCACGTGCATCGCAGAAGTGCGCGAGGTGACGTGCACGCGGCCTCCCCGCGCGAGTGCGGCGGTCAGCGCCTCGGTGACACCATCGGCGAGCGACGTGCCCGTGGCATTGGGTGAGAAATCTTCGAACGGCAACACGGCCAGCGCCGGGCCGCTCGTGCGACGGACGCGAACCACGGTGGCGGCACCTGGCTCGGCGCGGCCCTGAACGGCTGCGGGCGCCGTGGCGGCTGCGGCGGCGGCAACCTCAGCTTTCCTGCCCGCATGATTCGTGACGAGCGCGTAGCCCAGCCCGACAGTAGCCATGGCGCCGATCAACTGAGCCGTGACGCGACCGGCAAAGCCGATCCACGCCGACCGCAGCTTGCTGCGCTTCTTCGGGGGGTGAGGTGACGCCTCGGCGGCAGGGACCAGTTCCGACACCGGGGCGTGGGAGGGAATGAGGGGAGATGAAGGCGAGTTGTGGTCCGTCATGGCTGGTGTGATAAACGAGCGGCGTCAGTCGATCCGACGCGCCTCGTTACGCTCTGTCAGCCTTAGACGACGCGGTCGTGGCATTTCCGTGGCATGTTGGCGTCACGTTCAGGTCAGCTCGTCACCGATCTGTGACAGATCGGGGCCACAAGGAACGGCGGCCGCCGCACCACGGGAATGGCGACGACGGCCGCCGGATACCGCGCTTTCTGGGCGAATCAACGCCGAAAAGCCAGCTAGTGCCGGAAAATGAAGTCTGCGCGCTGCCAGGAACCGTCGGTGAACCGCAGCGTCAGCCGCCGGCAAGTACCGGCCCATTCCTTCAAGGTCTTCCAGACCAAGGTGTAGTGACCACTGTCCGGGTCGTAAGTCAGATCGCTCCCGCCCGCCGTGGCGATTGTGTCGCCGGCCACGACCGGCGGGTTCGTGCCGCACGCGATCGGCGCAGACGAGGGAGACCCCGCCGCAAAGATGTTGAGCCCCTTGTCGCCGCCGAGACTGAACTTCAGCGGCACGCTGCTGCCGGCCTTCACTTCGCTCACCGCGCCGTTCACCGGGCGCTGCAGGCCGCTGAATTCGAAGGGCGGGACCAGCGCCAGCCCGATGACCACCGGGTCGTGATCGGACGATCGGTACGGTTCCGTCGAGTAGAACGAGGTGACCTGCCCGGCCGTCTTGAACTCGACGTTGTAATCCAGAACGGTCGGCTCGTCGGCGTTGATGTGCCACTCAGCGACGCCCGTCACCTGCGGTGCCAGCGTCGGACTCGCCAGGGCGTGGTCGAGATAGCCGGACTCGCCGTCGAACACATACGAGTAGGACTGTGCGGTTTGCATGTCGACGTAGCCGCCGGCACGGAAGGCCGTGATCGGATCCTCGAGGCGATAGCTGTTCATGTCGCCGATGAGGATCACGTCCGCGTCGAGTGCGCCCGTGGGATCGGTCGCCAGCCAACGCACCAGGGCCTGCGCGGCCTTGGTGCGCGTGCCGTTGCACTCGCCCTGCAGGTCACCCGCGTCGGGGTCGCCGACGACATTGCAGTCGCTGCCCTTCGACTTCAGGTGGTTCACCACCACCGTCAGGCGTGCGCCCGTGCCGTTCTCGACGAACGTCTGCGCGACCGATGGCCGGTTCAAGGTGTCGATGAAGGCCGGATCGACGCTCGAGTCCATGATCGCGTGCGTGCCCAGCGGCGTCACCACGCCTGGCTTGAAGATCAGCGCGACACGAATCTCGTCGGTGCCGATCACGCCCGTGTCGATGTAGGCGTACGTGCCGGCACCCGCCGTGGCATTGAGCCCCGCCACGAGATCCTCGATCGCGCTGTTGCCAGGCGCGTCGTTCTCCAACTCCATCAGCCCGACGATGTCGCCGCCGGTGCCGAGGATGGCATTGACGGTCTTGGCGCGCTGCCGTGCGAACTCCAGCGGCGTGTTCGCACCGCGCGCCGTCGGGAAGCCGCCGCCGGTCCCGTTGCCGTTGAAGTAATTGAGGACGTTGAAACTCGCGACCGTCAACGTTCCGCCCACGGTGGCCGGCGCGGCGGGGCGCGGATTACTCGCCGTGAACGGCACCGGTCCGATCGGCTGGACGCGATACGCGCCGAACCGCTGTTCGAGCACGCCCGTCAACGCCGCGACGCTGTCCCCGGTGCGGAGCGTGTTCGAGGCGCTCAATCCACCGACGGGATGAATCGTCGGGTCGATGTTCTGCTGGTTGTTGCCATCGTCGAGCAGGATGCGACTACGCAAATTCACGTCACGCACGGCCTGCGCGGCGGCCCCCGGGGCAGCCGCATGCGTCGGGATCGGCAGCCGTGCGTCGACGGCAAGCGCCACTTCGCCGAAGCGACCCAGCGTGAAGGTGTCGGTGGCCACGAGTGGCTGCGCGAAGGTCACGAGCATGCCCTCGAAGGACTCGAAGGACGCAGGCGTGGCCACAGGCAGATTCACGGTGACCGGTGTCACCGACGATCCGGTCGCGCACAGTTCGACGTGGCTGACTGCGGTCAGTTCCGACAGGCTCAGTCCCGCCGTCCCGAACTCGGTGACCGTGCCGGTCACCCGTACCGTGTCGCCGGCGTTCACGCTCGTCGGGCTGAAGACGAAGATGCCCTCGGAGGTCTGCGGGTCGGCATCGGCGTCGTCGCCCTCCTCCTGCACGAAGTAGCCACCGAACTGCCCGCTTCCCTGGTAGTCGGCCGTGACCACGCCCTGGATGCTCACGGTGGTGTTCGCGAGCGGACTGATTGCGCCGCTGCCCTGCACGGCATGGATCGCCGTCAGTGCCAGGCCGCAGCCCGAGTCGTCGTTGGCGATCACACCCTGTGCCTGCGCGTTGACGAGCGAGGCGCCGGCGACGTTGGTCACGTTGACGACAAACGTCTCGTCGTCTTCGAACGTGGTGTCGCCGTTGACCGGTACGTGCAAGGTGTAGAGCGAACTCCCGGCCGGAATGATCTGTCCCGTCAGGCTCGTCGCGATGTAGTCGTCGTTGGCGATGGCCGTGCCGTCGGCCGTGGTGATATCGAAGGTGACGCCGCCGGCACCCGCCGGCTTGTTCAGGGCCACGGTGAAGCCGAAGGTCGTGGTGCCGGTGTTGCCTTCACCGAGCGTGACACCGTTGACTGTCAGGGTGGGCAGTGCCGGAGGCGGCCCCGACGGCGTCAGCGAGAAGTCGTCGACCGACAGCCCGTCGTCGGCTCCTGGAATCAGGTCCGAATCGGCCCAGCGCACCCAGAAGGACGCGCCGTCCGGAATGCTCAGGCCGGTAATCGTGACGTTGAGCGCAGTGCGGTTCGGGGCGACGTTTCCATTGAGAGCCCCGACCGTTCCGGCAACGACGGGGCTGCCGAAGTCGAGCGCGTCGTGATCGGCCCACGTCCCCGTGGTGAGACTGGTGGCGTTGGTACTCAGCTGGAAATCGAGGCGATCGGCGGCCCGGCCGGTGGTGTTCTGGCCCAGGCGCCACTGCTCGCCGGTGTACGCCACGCGCAGCGAAGTGATCGTGCCGCCCGTGTTGTTGGTGAACTGTGCCCCGATCAGGGGGCACGAGGGTGCCGCTCCGCAGGCCGCCGAATGCGCGCTCGGTGCTGCTCGCGGCCCCGAAGCTGAAAGTGTCCCCGGTGTTGTCCGAGCCCGTGCCAGCACGATACGTGGTGTTGGCGTTGGTGCCGCTTTCGCTGAAGTCCCAGCCTGCGGGTACGGCCGTGTTGGCAGTGCCGCTGCTCGCGAGCGTGTTGAAGTCTTGCAGGTAGGCGGTGCCCAGCGTGGTCAGGCTGATCGTGCCGGCGGCCCGGGTGTCGCGATTGGCGAACCAGAGGGCGGCGGGCAGGGCCACGAACGCGAGGAGCGCGACGCGGACAGTGCCAGACGATGCCAACGAGCGGCACCGGGAACGGAAGACAGGCATGCGGACTCCGGAACGAGGGCGCCACGTGCACACCCCGGGCCTGATGCCAGGGACGCGCGCCGCCCGTGGCGGCGTCGTGAGCGGACGTCCCGCGACAGTACCGGCTGGGCTTGAGGAAGGTCAAGGCAACACGGAGTGACGGGTGCCGGGTACCGGACACCGGGGTTCCGGGGTTGTTCCGGGCACGGGGTACGGGGTACGGGTAAGGGCACGTAGCCGTCGACCTTAAGGTCGACGGGCGGCTCGAAGGCGCCAGTGCATGCGAACTCGGGACTCGGGGGCTGGCGGTTGGCGGCCCCGGGACTGACGTCAGCCTGAGACCTGAGACTTGAGACTTGAGACCTGAGGCGTGAGACCTGAGGGTGAGGCATCAGGTCTCAGGTCTCAGGCATGACCCATGAGGCCCACGATACAGTTTGTCGCGGTCGGGCGTAGTAGTAGCCGGGTCTAGAGGTATCGGCACCGGGCACCGGGCAACCGGGTACTGGATCGGGACTCTGGATTGCCTGGCCCTGCCTGAGCGTTCGGCGTTCCGCCTTCGCCAAGGCTCCGGCGGACAAGTCGGCGTCGGCGGAGATCGTGCCTGAGACTTGGAACCTGAGACCTGAGACCTGAGACCTGGGACTTCACACCTGGGACCGTCAATCGTCAACGAGGACCATACGTGGATCACACACAGGACAACGGCAGCGGCAACGGGGTGGGACGACGGGACTTCTTCAAGGCCGCGACGGCAGGCGTGACGACGGCGGCGGTGCTGTTGGCGCCGCGTGACGCGGCCCTGGCGCAGGAGGCGGCACAGAAGGCCGCGCTCGAGCGCATCGCCAGCAACTCCTGGCCGATCCGGCCGTTGTTCAAGCAGCGTGCGATGGGGCCCCGACCGGCGGGCGCGGCCGCCCCGCCCGCAATGCAAAGCCGCGAGCAGGCCGCCAACGCTGCCCAGGCCGAGATCGAGTCCAACCCCAATGCGGCAAACGCGCTCAAGGTCGCCGACGCGGCCCGCGCGGCCCGGGCCAATGTGCCCAATGCCGCCGAGATGAAGAAGAAGTACGGCGAGATCACGATGCTGGACTTCCCGCAGTTCACCAGGGACACGTTCCCGGGCGTGACCCGGATGGACCTGTTCTCGGGACTAATCGGCGACATCGCCGACGACGCGATGTTCTTCCCTGCTGGCGCCAACGGCCGTCCGGGCGGCTTCGACCCGATGAGCCCGGCTGGCCGCAAGTGGCTCGACGCGCTGGCCAACACCTGCGTGAAGACCGGCACCTACGTCCAGCACATCTCGAACAACGCGCCGAGCGGCCTGGCCGACTACGGCTCGCCGGAAGCCGACGCGCGCCGCAAGGCCGGCGTCGAACTGGCCAAGCGGTGGCTCGAGGGCTGCAAGGTGCTCGGCGTGAAGTCGATGCGCATGAACTCGCCGCAGGCGCTCGGCCCGAGCATCCGGCCCAACGCCGTCCCGCGCGGCCCCGGCGACGGCTACCCGCGCAACATCGACCTGATTCCCCTCCTCGAGGCAGCCATCGAATCGCACAGGGAAATGGCGGACTTCGGCGGCAAGCTGGGCATCAAGGTGACCATCGAGAACCACTGGGGCCTGGCTGCCGACCCGATGAACATCCGCACCATCATCGACGAGGTCAACCACCCGTTCTGCGAGGCGTCGCCGGACTTCGGCAACTGGGAGCACGAGTACAACCTCGTGAACGGCCTCAAGGCGCTCGCGCCCTATGCCAGCTCCAACGTCCACGCCAAGTACTGGGATCGCTGGGGCGATCGCAACAACGTGCAGCGCTCGGTGCGAATCATGCTCGCGGCCGGTTTCCGCGGCACGTTCGCGCTGGAGTACGAGCAGGGCCCGCACGACGGCGTCGAAGGCGCGAAGTATCTCTACAAAGAAGTGCTCGCCGCCCTGACGACGCCGACGCCGGTGGTGGCGGGATAAGGACGGAGGATAGAGGACGGAGGAGAGAGGACGGAGGAGGGAGGAGGGAGGTCGCGTCGACGAACGCTGAACGTCGAACGCCGGGCGTTTTTACGAAGCCGTCGACCTTCCACCTTCGCCAAGGCTACGGCGGACAAGTCAGGTCGACGGAAAAACGTCGCCGTCCGATTACGCAGTCTCAAAGGGCCGGGCTCGGAGACCCGGCCCTACCGTCAAATCTCACCTGAGACCTGAGACCTGAGACTTGAGACTTGAGACCTGACGTCCCAGGCGGAGGGGAACCCCGAAGGCTCCCCTCCTGCAGGAAGATCTACGTCTTCGGCGTCTTCGCGACGACCTTGAGGTTGTTGCGCACCGACTTCACGCCGTCGGTCGCCTTGGCAATGGCTGCCGCGCGCGCCGACCCGGCCTGCGTCGGCACGGTGCCCTTGAGCGTCGCCACGCCGGCGTCCACGTCGACGTCGATGTCGCTGCCTTCGAGCACGTCCTCGTCGATGTAATCAGCGTAAATCTTCGAGGTCACCCAGCCGTCGCTGATGGTATTGCCGGCCTTGTTGGCGGTCGCCGAGGCGCCGTGCTCGGCCTCGGGCACGACGCGCAAGCGATCGTTGACGCTCTTCACGCCGTCGGTGGCCTTGGCGATCGCGACCGCCCGGGTCTTGCCAGCGCCAGTCGGCACCGTCCCCATCAACGTGACCACGCCCGCCTTGGTGTCGACGTCGATGTCGCTCTTCTCGAGCACGTTCTCTGGAACGAACTGCGAATGCACCTTCATCGTGATCCAGGAATCGGTGATCACGTTGCCGGTCTTGTGAGCCGCTTCCTTGGTCTCCTGCTTGGTCTCATGCGCTGCGGCTTGCGCCTTCTGCGTGGCCGTGGCCTGCGCGCTGGCGGACACGGGCGCGAGCGCGAGCGCCGTCATGACAACGGCCGCGCCGGCAAGTGCGCGGCCCGTACGGGTTTCACGGATGACAGGACTCATGATGTTCCCTCCTTCATGGTCCTGTTGCGAAACGCGTGCCCTCGCGTCAGGGGACCCTTTCTCGTCAGGAAGGCGCTCCTGCGGGGTGAATCTTGAGCCGGTGAGACGCAGGATGAGTCGATTTATTGTGTGTTGTAGTGCTTCGCAACAGGGCGGACACGGACGGACCACCGCCCCATCAATACAGCGTGCATTCTTCGCCGACAGCCGAGGCGTCCGATGGCTGCTCAGCGCGGCAGGCCGGGGGCGGCCTGCGCGTCTGCGAGCACGTCGGTGAATATCGTGGTCGTGGCGACGTTCTTGCCCAGAGGAATGCCCGTCGAGATCGCGAACTGCAGCACCTGCCCGGTTTCGATCGGCCCTGACGACACGTCCCGCGCGCTCACCACCGGCACACCGGTGAGCACCTCGAGCACGTCGCCTGCCTCGTCACGCAACAAGGCCGTCACGGCGATCGACTCGGGACGAATCGGGCCGCCCGCGGTCACGGTCAGCGTGCCCGTTACCCGATAGCCACCGAGCGTCGCGCGCGATTGTGTGACCACCGCGTCGAGCGCCAGCGCGCCCGCCACACACGCCGACGTCGGCGTCGCCCGGGCCGTGGACACCCACTGGAGCGTGTCAGCCACCGGCTTGCCGTCCTGGACCACTTGCAGGATGTAGCCCGAGGGCGCAACCGGGAAGTCGTCCGCGCGCTTCAGGCGGAACCGGTACGGGAGCACACCTCCGGTCTGGACCTGGCTGATCCTGGCTTCGCTCTCAATCGGATCTCCCATGGGTTGCCATCGGTGATCCGTGTACTGCAGGAACGCGCGCACGTCACGAGCACAACCGCCTGCGTTGGTGAGCGCCCCCACGAGCATCCCCACCCTCGCGTTCTCCCAGGTCACTGCGGAATTGCGCAGCGGGCGCATCTCGAGACCATCGCTCGTGAGGATGCGCGCGGTCGGCGGCATCGCGACCCAGGCCGGCAGCAGCGGTCGTACCTCCACCGACGACGTCGGCGCGCGCGGGAGCGTGATCGTGTTCAGCGGCCCCGTCGCCTGGGCACCGGCCGACGCTGCCGCCACGGTCAGCCACAGCACCGCCATCCATCCCGCCCGCATGTGCGCAGTCTACCTAAATGAGGATGGCGTTCGCGTTTCGCGGCAAGTGCCCCTAGTATCTCGGCATGGGGGTCGCGCGCCCGCCGGTGACGACCACCCCGATTCGATTGGTCCATCCTTCGATAGCACGCGCGAAGCGTTGCGTGACGATTCGCCGCATGCTCGTTCTGCTGCTCGCCATGTGGGGCAGCCGTGGTGGGGTCGCACTCGCCCAGGAAGACCGCCCACAGGACTACCGCGTCGCGCGGTGGACGACCGCGGAAGGCCTGCCGCAGAACACGATCAACGACATCGTCGCCCTGCCCAACGGCGAGTTGTGGCTCGCCACCTTCGGCGGCGTGGTGCGCTTCGACGGCAACGACTTCCGTGTGGTGGATATCGCCGGCGATGCAGGCCTCGCCTCCAATCGCATCACGGCTCTCGCACTCGCGGGTACCGATGCGTTCTGGTACGTGACCCAGGAGGGACATCTCGGGCGGATCGAAGGCGGCAGGGCACGCGCCGTGATCGCCGCCAACAGATCCATGCCCGACGTGATCGGTCTACTCGCTGCCCGTGGGCAGTTCTACGTCCAGACGGTGGACGGCGACATCTGGGCCAGTGATGGCACGGGCCCGTGGCGCGTCTTCACGCGCGCCCCGGGTGATGGCACGGGCGGCTTCAACTTCCTGACTCGCTCCCGCACCGGCAGGCCATGGGCATCGTTCGGGCAATCGGTGCTCGCGCTGACGCCGGCTGGCGGGGGGGCACCCACACCGTTACCCGTGTCAGGCCTGTCGGTGGCCGGCGGCATCGACGGTGAACTGTGGATTGGCCTGCGGAATGGCGTCGCCCACTACATCAATGGCCGGGTCGAAACGCTCGACGTGCGGCCGCGCCTCGAGGCGGTGATCACCGCCCTCCTTTACGTAAGCGATAACGAACTCTGGGTTGCCGGCGACGGCACCGTGTCGCACCTGACGACGCAGCCAGATGGCACCTGGCGCCGGGCGCAGTTGCCGCTCGACCTGCCCGACAGCCTGCAAATCCGATCGCTCTCGCTCGACGGCGAGGGCAACGTGTGGGTGGGCACCAACGGGCGTGGCCTCTACAGGGCCCATCGGGAGGCGACCCGCCGCTTCGGTCACGACGTCGGGTTGGGGGCCGTCGAAGCCCTCGTCTCCGACGGCAGGGGCGGAGCCTGGGCAGCCGCTTCGTGTGCCGGGGTCTTCCATGTCGACGAGGCCGGCAACGTCGAAGTCGTCCTCGGGGCCGGCAGCGCCGGCGAACCCAGTGGGTGTGAAAACGGGTTCGCCGCCGCACCAGGGGGCGATGTCTGGATCCGGTCGCTCACGCATATCTTTCGCGTCCGCGGCACCGCACCGCACATCAGCCGGTTACAGGTCACGCTGCCCGACGAGGCGGGTCCCATCGTCGCGGTGCCTGACGGCACGTTCTGGGTGGCGTCGCGCAGTGGCGACGTGCGGCACGTCGACGCCGAGCGCGTGATCGAGCAGGTGGCCCTGCCAGGTCCCGTCGTGTCGCTCGTCATGGCGCCGGACGGCACGCTCTGGGCGGGTGGCAATGGCGAGATCTTTCACATCCCTGGCGGCAGGCGACCTGTCGAGCGGATCGGCGCATCGCAGGGGATGCCACGTGGCTGGGTCCGCGACATCCTGGTCGACCCTGACGGCACCGTGTGGATTGCCACGTACGGCGGCGGCCTCGGGCACCTGAGGAACGGGCGGATGGCGCGCCTCACGATGACGGAAGGCCTGCCCGACAACGCGTTGTCACGAATCATCGACGACCGTCACGGGCGGCTGTGGCTGTCGACCAATCGTGGCGCCGCCGTGCTGCATCGCACCGAGATCGCAGAGGTGCTGGCGGGGACGCGGCGCGTGCTCACGCCAGTCGTCCTTGGCGCGGAGCGCGGCGTGCAGGAGGCGAACTTCGGGATGCCGGCGGGCTTCGCCGACCAGTCCGGCCGGATGTGGTTCGGGACGATCGACGGCATCGTCCGCGTCGACGCCAACCGCTTCCCGCTGAACAAGACGCCGCCACGGGTACGCGTCGATGGCATCTTCGCCGACGAACGTCGCCTGCCGCTCGACGGCGTGGTGAAGATTCCCGCCGGCACATCACGCGTGCGGCTGAACTTCGGCGCCATGGCCTTGCGCTATCCCGAGCGCTTGCGGTTCCGCTACCGCATCGACGGTATCGACCGTGACTGGGTGGACGTCGGCGGACAGCGTTTTGCCACCTTCACGCCGGCCGCCCCTGGCAATCATCGATTCCTCCTGCAGGCGCGCAACGAGGATGGCGTCTGGGGTGCTGCGCCAGTCGCCGTCGAACTTGCCGTGCTGCCAGCGTGGTGGCAGACAGGTGCAGCGCGACTGGCCGCCGTTGCGGCGCTGGTCGTGGTGATCTTCGGCCTCTATCGCATCCGCGTGCAGGCCCTCGAGGTTCGTCATCACGAGCGTGTGCAGGCGGTGGAGCAACGGCGCCGTACCGAGGCGCAGGCGTCTGCGCTGCGCACGCAACTCGAACATGTCTCGCGACTGGCGCTGGCCGGCGAGCTCACGGCGAGCCTGGCACACGAGGTGAAGCAGCCGCTGCAGGCAATCGTGGCCAATGCCGAAGTCGCGCAGCACATGGTCGCCACGGGCCACGCGTCGGGCGTGGAGTTCAGTGAGGTCCTGCACGACATCGTCGCGCAGGGCATCCGCGCATCGGAGGTCATCGGGGAACTGCGCGAGTTCCTCCGGGCCGATCACCCGGAGATGGGGCCGCTGGATCTCTCGCAGCTCGTGCACGACATGCTGCCGCTGATGCGACGCGAGTTCGAGGACCACCGCGTGCAGGTCCGCGTGGATCTCGTCGAACCGGTGCCCGCCGTCGAAGGTCGACGCGTCCAGCTGGAGCAGGTGATCGTCAACCTGCTGATGAACGCGTGCGAGGCGCTTGCGCACGTCGATGGGCCGCGACGCGTCACCGTCAGCACACGTGTCGTCGCGGGGCGCGTCGAAGTGGTCGTCAGCGACAACGGTCCCGGGCTGCAGGCAGACGTCGCCGACCGGCTCTTCGAGCCCTTCGTGAGCACCAAGCCCAAGGGCATGGGCATGGGTCTGGCCATTTCGCGCTCGATCACCGACGCCCACCGTGGACGCCTCACCGCCGAGGCGTCACCAGGCGGCGGTCTCACGGTCGTGATGTCGCTGCCGACGCTATCGTCACCCAGCGAGCCCGAGGCCTGAGCGCTCAACGTTCGGCGTTCGGCGTTCGGCGTTCGGCCCAAGTCAGGTCGACGGTCTTCGCGACACCCGTCTCCAGCACGCGAGCCCGATCAACACGTTGGCCAGCAGCGACGGCTCCGGCACCTGCTGCACGAGCACGGCCACGTCCTCGAGCAGCGTGGCATCAGGCGTCGGACCTGCTGCCGCTGCCACGGACAAGGCCAGCCTGCCATGCGTGCCGACGACGTCATCGATCGCGTTGGTGTACAACGCCCAGGCCACCGGATTAGCAACCTGGAGCTCGACGACGTCAGCCGGACCCAGCGCCTCGACGAGTTGGGCCGCGAACGTCTCGGGCAGCGAAAGCGTGCGCACCTGCTCGAGCTCGCCGAACCGGCCTGGACGGCAGGCGATCACACGTTGGGCGCAGGAATCCGGCACGTCGATGGCCGGCTGTGCGAGCCAGCCGCGGCTCGCCGGGGTTTGCTCCCGTATCTGCAGTGGCGCTGCAACGGTGGCCGACGACACCACGGACAGGAGGAACGCGACAGCCGCTCCCCGACCCCACATCTGCGCTACACGCATTGCGGCGACCAACTCCGGAAATGACGATCTGCGGCCGTGACCGCTGGGCCGCGCAAATGGCGACCCCTGTGCGGTGCTGGCCGGATGAGTGCACCTGGACTCGGTGCACGCGTAGCCGTCGGACGTGTCCGACGGGGCGGTGCCTATTGTGAGGCAAGTCACGCGAGAAGACTAACCAAAGTTCGTGTCAGTCCTGCGACTGGGCCATGAAAATGCGCACGGCCTGGTGCTGGGGCGGATTCGCAGGTCGTCACGACATCGGGCTGGGACAGCCCGATGCTACCGCCGACGATTCCCGGCTCCCGACTCCCGACTCCCTTCGGCGTTCAGCGTTCGGCGTTCAGCGTTCGTCGAATCTGCCCGGTAGGCGTCGACCTTCAGGTCGACGCGGCGACTGGCGTTCGGCGGTCAGCGTTCGGCGTTCAGCGTTGGCCGGGTCTTTTTGCACCGCGCTGGCCCCCGTCGACCTGACTTGTCCGCCGTAGCCTCAGCGAAGCTGGAAGGGCGACGGCGACGCTCGGCCCTGCGGTACGTAGGCATCGACCTTAAGGTCGACGCTTGACTTGGCAACGACGCCAGGCCGGGACGGCCCGATGCTGCCGTCGGCGATTCCCGATCCCCACTCCCGACTCCCGACTCCCTTCGGCGTTCAGCGTTCGGCGTTCAGCGTTCATCGGTTCTTTTGCCACCGTCGGCGCCATGCATCGACGATCACGGCCGTGATGATGACCAGCCCCGTCACGATGCGCTTGGTGGGTTCGGTGGCGCCGATCTGGGCCAGTCCCGCCTGCAGGACCACGATGATCAGCACGCCGACGAAGCTCGCGACGACCGATCCGCGGCCGCCCATGAGGCTCGTGCCGCCGATCACGACTGCGGCAATCGCCGACAGCTCGAGTCCGATACCGGCGTTGGGGTCGACCGACTCGAGGTACGCCACGTGGAAGATGCCGGCCAGGCCCGCAAGGGCGCCCGACAACGTGAACACCGCGACCTCGACCGGTGCTGGCGCGATGCCCGAGAGCCGCACAGCTTCACGGTTGGTGCCGATCGCCACGAGATACCGGCCGAACACGGTGCGTGTGAGCAACACCTCCCCGGCGACGACCAGCAGTGCCGCGACGAGGAACGCGGGCGAGACGCCGAGAACAGGCAGCGGTGCACCGACGCCGTCGAGCGCGCTCCCCACGAAGACGGATCGGGAATCGGTGGCCACGTAGGCGCCGCCGCGCGCGATCTCCAGCATGCCGAGCGTCACGATGAACGATGGGATCGACCAACGCACGGTGATCAGGCCGTTGACGAGGCCGGCCAGTACGCCGACGCCGACACACGCCGAGAGCGCCAGCGGCACCGGCCATTGCCAGCGCGTCAACGTCACGCCGAGGACGGCGGCACCAAGAGCCATCACCGACCCGACCGAGAGATCGATGCCGCCCGCGATCAGCACGAGCGTCATGCCGACCACAATCACGGCGAGTGCCGGCAACTGATTGGCGAGCGTCGTGAACGTGACCCGCGACAGGAAGTGCTCGCTGGTGACGCTGAACAGCGCGACCAGCAGTACCAGCACGAGGACGAGTCCCGTCGACTCGCGGATCGCGCCGCGGCCGCGCATGCCCGGGTATGCCTGCTGTGCCCGATCGTCGACGCTCGTCGACGGCTGTGATCCGCGCCAACGCTTCGGCAACCCCGTCACGACGTCACTCCCGGGCCAGCGAAGGCGGCAGCCATCAGCGACGCCTGGGTCCATTCGCCGCGTGAGAACGAGCCCGTCACTCGTCCGCTCGCCAGGACCACGATGCGGTCGCACAACGCCATCAGTTCCTCGAGCTCGCTCGAGACGATGACGAGGGCCGTGCCGCGTGCAGCGAGTGCGCGCAGCACGACGTGGATGGCCAGCGTGGCGCCGGCGTCGATGCCGCGTGTGGGTTCGTCCACCAGCAGTACCTCGCACTCGCGTAGCAGCCAGCGTGCGAGCACAACCTTCTGCTGGTTGCCGCCACTCAGCACCTCTGCGCGATGCTCGAGCCCAGGACCGCGAACGTCGAGTCGCGTCGCCATGTCGCCAGCCGTGCGACGCTCGAGTGCGCTATCGACCCATGTCCTCGCGCGCGACACCTGCCGGAGCGTGGCCAGCGTGATGTTGCTGCGGATCGATTGCGGGAGCAGGAGCGCGTGTGCTTGTCGATCCTCAGGCACCATCCCGAGGCCGGCACGCACCGCGTCACGTGGCCCACGCAGCCGCAACGGGCGCCCGTCGGCCACGCTGATGTGTCCGGCATCGGGACGATCGGCGCCAAAGATGGCGCGCAACGTCTCGGTGCGGCCCGCGCCCACCAGTCCCGAGAGACCGAGGATCTCGCCGCGCCGGACCTCGAAAGTCACATCGCGGACCGCCGTGCCGCACCGCAGGTGCTCGACTCGCAGTGCCACCGGCGCTGTTGCACTGCGTCCCTGGGCGCCGGAGCCTGGGCGGAGGCGGCCCTCACCCGTCGCCGCTGCGCGCGTCCCGGCGGTGTCGCCGATGGCATGCTCGACAGGCAGCGCCTGGGCCGGCGCAATGCCGGTCATCAGCGCCATGATCGCGTCGCGAGGCATGTCAGCGACTGCGCCGTGACCCACGACGCGACCGTCACGCAGCACGGTCACGCGATCGGCGAGGCCGGCGATCTCCTCCATGCGATGGCTGATGTACAGCACCGCGATACCGCGGTCGCGCAACTGCCGCACGTGCGCGAACAGCCGTTCCACTTCCGGTGCCGTCAGCGCGGCGGTGGGCTCGTCGAGCACGAGCACGCGGCAGTCGCGCGCCAGTGCCGCCGCGATCTCGACGAGTTGCCGTTGCCCGACGCCGAGCGCCGCGACCGGGATGCGCGGATCCAGTGCCTCGAGACCCACCAGCGCCAGCGCCCGCGAGGCCCGTGCCTGCAGCGACGCGCGATCGAGCAGCCCGAATCGATGCGGCAGCCGCGTCAGGAACAGGTTCTCCGCGACGCTGAGCGTCTCGATCAGGTCGAGTTCCTGCAGCACCACCTGCACGCCCGCGTCCTCGGCGGCGCGACGTGATCCTGGCGCGTGCGGATGCCCCGCCAACGTCATCGCGCCGCTGTCGGCTGTCGTCAGTCCGCACACGATGCGCACCAGCGTCGACTTGCCGGCGCCGTTGGCGCCCATCAGCGCGTGCACCTCGCCGGCGCGGAAGTCGAGATCGACGCCGGTGAGCACCGGCACCGCGTACGACTTGCCCACGCCTCGCAGGGAGAGCAACGCGGGCACGACGTTATCGGGCAGTGACCACATCCACTGGCGTCTGCCGATCCTCGGGCGCCGCTTCCTTGCGGAGGAGCCTGAGCGCGAACTCGATGCCGTAGACGGCGAGTTGATCTCCGTGCTGATCCGCCGTTGCCAGGATGCGGCCCTCGTCGAGCAGTTGCCGCACCGCGGCGATGTTGTCGAAACCGACCACCAACACCTGGCCGGCCCGAGCGGACTGGCGCACCGCTGCCGCGGCGCCGAGCGCCATGCTGTCGTTGCTGGCGAGGATCGCCTTCAGATCCGGGTGTTCGCGCAGGAGGGCCGCCGAGACGGTGTTGGCCTTGTCCTGTTCCCACTGCGCGCCCTGCACCGCCGCCACGCGGATCCCGGCCGCACGCATCGCGTCCTCGAATCCGAGACGGCGCTGCTGCGCGTTGAATGCCGTCGGCACCCCTTCGAGGATCGCCACGGCGTCGCCCCTGCCGAGGCGCTTCGCGATCACCTCGCCCACCGCACGCGCCCCGGCGCGATTGTCAGGTCCCACGAACGGCACCCGCAGGCCTGCGTCCGCCAGCGTCGCCTCGTCCAGCTTGTTGTCGATGTTGACGACGACCACGCCATGTTGCTGCGCGCGGCGCAGCGCGGGCACGAGCGCGCGCGAGTCGGCGGGGGCGATCACGATCGCCTGCACGCCTTGGGCGACCATCTGCTCGACCAGCGCGACCTGCTGCGTGATGTCGGTTTCGTTGCGGATGCCGTTGACGATGAGATCGTACTCGGACTGGTGGGCCGCCTGATGCTGCTTTGCGCCCTCGGCCATCGTGACGAAGAACTCGTTCGCGAGCGACTTCATCACCAGCGCGACGCGCGGCCGCACCGCCGCCCCCGCGGACGAGCTCTCCGCCGCGGACGATCCGTTGGACGGCGGCGTGGGCTGGCCACAGCTGGCGAGCGTCGAGACTGCCAGCACCATCGTCAAGGCCCACGATGCTGGAGCGCGCTCCCAGCGTCCGGGCCAGGTCTGGTCGCGCGGGATCGTCATGCGCAGCGCAAGCATGCGCGCATGATAGCCCGTCGCCTGGAGCCTTGCGGTTCAGTGCTCCGGGTCGTACCGTACGTCGTCGATCGTCAGCTCGAGATAGGCCCACGAGTCGTCGCTGGGGTGCCACCGCGCCTCTGCCGCCGACGCAAGGAGGACCTTCCCGAACGGACGTACCGCACGGACCGGCGTCGACCATCGCTGGCGCACCATCGTCGTGCCGTCCGGCAACGTGGCGTAGCGATCGTCGGAGATGAAGTCGGCCAACATGTCGTTGGCGCCGAACACGAGGTCGGCTGTGATGGTGCGACCCTCGTGGCTGAAGTGGGCGCGCACGATCGTGCCGCCGTTCCCGTCACCATCGGCGGCCCTTGGCATCGTCGGTTCCCAGGTGACCGCGCTGTCGAGGAGCGCCGACGGCGCCAGGATGCACAGGTCGTTGAAGAGCGTGACCGTCTCGCTCTGCGTCAGCTCGAGGCTGTCCATGTCGACCACTGGGACGAGTGCGGCCGCCTTGATCAGCATCGATGCCGCCGAAGCGACGAACCGGTGATAGCCCTGGATCGGCAGAAGGGCCCGGGTCGCCGTCATGTAGAACATGCGCGAGGGAGTGTCGCCGAACCTGTTGTGCTGCTCCGAGGAGAACGGCATCCAAGCCATTTCGCGGCCGCCGCGAATGCGCCCGTGCATGCGCACGAACATCTCCCTGACACGGGGCTGCCCCACCACTCCCGCGACGCGCAGGTAGCGCTGCACCGGTGACGGAAGGGCCGCCAGGTCGGCCTCGGTGACGACCCGGCGCGCCTGCGGATCGGCCCTGGTGAACGACGCGTTGACGTCGCGCTCGTAGGCCGCACGCAGGCTCGCCGGGCCGTAGGCGAGCACGCCGAAGACCACGCCGACGATGGCAAGGCCGTTGGCGGCGGCGCCGAACTTCGCATCACGCCAGGATGGCACGATGGCGATCATCGACACTGCGACCGCGCACAGGCCCAGGATCCACCAGTGGCGCGGGTCCGTGTAGATGGCGACGGCGGCGGCGACGAACAGGCAGGCTGCTGCTTCCCAGGCCAGGCCCATGCCGGGCGAGATTGGCAGCGTGAGCCCCGGCAGGTCGGCGTAGCCGAACGCTTTCGCGACGCCCATCACGTGAATGAGCCCGTGGAGGACCAAGAACAGGGTGAACACGAAGGTGATCATGCAGAGCCCCCGTGCTCGCGGTTGCAAGCACGCGGCCGTCCGCACCGGACCGGAAGCAAGCCCTGCCGCGTCGATCACGCCGCAAACGCTCATCGGGAGTGAGGAAAAGTACCCGCGCTGCGTTGAGAATGTCGCGGGATCGGGAATCGGGACTCGGTATCGCCCTGGGGCCTTGGGCCTTGGGCCTTGGGAAGCCTGAGACTTGAGACCTGGGACCTGAGACACTCCGCCTGCCCCTACCGCTCGCCGCCGACCACGGTCGCGACCACCGTGCGTTCCTGCGGGCCGTCCAGCTCCACGAACAGCACACGCTGCCAGCGCCCAAGCACGAGGCGACCGTCGATGATCGGCAGGGACAGCGTGCTGCCGAGGAGCATGGCGCGGCAATGTGCGTGGCCGTTGGTACGCTCGGTGTCGGTGCGGTTCACGACGCGGCGGATCGGATCGTCGTGGTCGTACGCGAGCTCGCGCGGTGCGAGGCGTTCCAGCTGACGGAAGAGGTCGCCGTGCAACAGCGGTTCCCTTTCGTTGATGATCACGGCGGTCGTGGTGTGCAGCGTATGCACGATCAGGACTCCCCTCAGCAGGCCGGTGAGTTCCAGGAACTCCTCGAGCTGGTCGGTGAGGTCGATGACCTCGCACTCGGCCGACGTCGTGAGGCGAAGGCGCATGTAGGGACCGTTTGAATCGATCGTGCGAACGATGCCGGCCGGCGGGTGGGCAGGGGCAAATGCTGTCGGGCTCATGAGGGCTCCCGCACCGCCTCGGGTGTGCGACGTGCGCGCCGCGGGCCGGTGCCGTTGGCAGCATCGGCGGAGCACTCGTCGAAGTCTTGAGCGGCGGGTGAGCAACCGGTGAGATGTGGCTGAGAGGAGGGAATTTCGATCGGGTACCGGGTACCGGGTACCGGGTGCCGGGTGCCGGGTACCGGGTGCCGCAGGGCGCCGGGTTCGTAGCCGTCCACCTTCCACCTTCGCCAAGGTTACGGTGGACAAGTCAGGTCAACGGTCGGCTGCGCACTGTCAGTCGCACGTGAGGGAGCGCCCCCAGGAAGGTAGGGCCCGCTCTCCGAGCGCGGCCCGTGGGCCAGGCGGGCATTGCGGTAGGCGTTGGGCTTATGGCGTCGGCGTTCTGCGTTCGACGTTCGACGTTCGTCTAAACGGTCCGCCGGGTGAGGCCCGCCGCGACGCCGATCGCGAAGGCGCCGCCCTCCCCCACCGAGATGAGCGCGCGGGTGAGGGGACCGAATTCCGGCTCGCCCAGCAGTCGGCCCAGCGGCGTCAGGAGCACCTGGGACCCCGACGATGCCTGTGCGAGCAGATGCACCGTGCCGCCCACCAGGGGCACACCCGCAACCGCGAGGGCCAGCGCAGCGGCGGCACCGCCCAGCCCGGTGACGAGCGCGACCACGGTACGCGCTCGACCGCGCGGCGCCGCGAGACCCGAGGCGACGCCACGGGTAGCGACGGCATATCCTGCGCCGACGCCGGCGCCGATCACCGCTCCCTCGAGAAAGCCGCCGATCGGCATGAAGAGGCCGAAGAGCGCGCCGAGCGTCCAGCGCGTGAACTCCTGCGCGATGCCTCCGGCGATGGCGCCGCCAACAGCCGCCGCGCCGACGAGCGCCGGCCGCCGTGCGGAGAGCGCGAGCGCCTCGCCTGCTGACAGTCCCGCGGAGACACCGGCACCGCCACCAAGCCCGCACAGCGCACCGACCACCCCCAGCACCGGGGCCACGGTCATCGGCGCCGTACTATCGGGCGCAAGCGCCAGCAACACGCCCCCGATCAGGCCGGCGAGCGCACCGGCCAATCCGCCTCCAAGCGTGCCGCCTATCCATCGTCGCGCGACCAGCGCCGCCGCCCGTCGCACGCGCAGCCGGACGAGCATCGACGCCGATCGCAGCGCCGTCGGCGTGCCGAGCAGGGGCACTTCGCCTGCACCGGGCACCTGGTAGCGGGTATCTCGCAGCAGCGCCCGCGCGAAGGCCTCGTGTGGCAGGCAATCGAGTCGCCGCAGGGCCTCCTCGGTCCCGAGTGCGTGCAGCCGTTCCGCGGCATCCCGCTGCTCTTCCTGCTCGGCGATCGTTGTCGCGGGCGCCAGCAGCAACGCCAACAGCGGCGGGTAGGGGTCGCCGGCCGGAGCCACAACGACGTTGTCATTGCCGGTTGTGATGCCGATCGTCGCGCTCGACGTGGCGCCAACGTCAACGCCCAACAGAGCATTCGCGGTCAGTCCAACGGGTGCTGGCGCCAGGCCGTCGTCGGTGTCCTCGATCAGGTCGGCACAGACGAACTGGTATCCGTGCCGCGACACCGTCCGGATGAAGCGTGGCTCGCGTGGGTCGTCGCCGAGCGTGCGCCGCAGGGTCCGGATCGCCTGGCTGAGCGCGCTGTCGGAAACGATGACGTCGCTCCAGACGCGATCGAAGATGTCGCGCCGGTGTACGGCGTCGGTGCGGCGCTCGACGAGGAACAGCAGCAGGTCGAAGTAGCGCGGGATGAGCGCAATGGGCTGGCCGTTGCGTGCAAGCGTGCGCTGGCGAGGCGACAGCACGAAGTCGGCGAAACGGTAGAGCGGCACGCCAGCGACGATAGACGAGAACCCCGCGCGGCGGGTAGTGTGACGCAAGTACGCGCGCCGGGACCGTGAAGTTCGGGGCGCCCACGAACCGCGGCCCCATGGTCCGCGATTCCGGCCCACGCTCCACGCAATGCTGGAATGCCGCGATGCCGGAATGTCGAACGCAGGCCGCGCGTTGGGCGTCGCCGCGGGGGTTTAACCGGCTACGTCAGCTCGGGGGAACGTAGGCGTCGAGCTTGCTCGACGCTGACCACCTTCAGCGTTCAGCGTTTGGCGTTCAGCGCTCGTCTGCGGTCGCCCCGGTACCCGGTACCCGGAACCCGGTACCCGGTCATGGAACTACGATCAGTGCGCGAGGACACCAATGGACTGGACGCCGGTGCCACTTCGGTCACCGCTGGAGGCGTACGTCGCGCAAGCCGCCCGGCTGCTGGAGGCATGGCGGACTGGCGACGCCGGCGCGCTTCGCTTCTTCAAGGAGCGGCACCCTCGCTTCCTGCGCGAGGACGTGCCGTGGCTGCCCAGGCCGCTCAGCGAGAGCGACATCGCCGCAGCGGACCTGAACGATGACGACGCACGGCTCGCAACAGCCCGCGGTTACGACTTCGCCGACTGGGAGCACCTGGCGGTCTTCGTCGACAGCATGCGCGATACGGAGGCACCGGTTGCTCGCTTCGAACGGGCGGTCGATTGGGTCATCGACGGCGATGTCGAAGCGTTACGTGCGGCGCTCGTCGACGATCCTGCACTCGTACACGTGCGTTCGACACGCGTCACGCACTTCGACCCGCCGCGCCACAACGCGACGTTGCTGCACTACGTCGCGGCGAATGGCGTGGAAGGGTATCGGCAGAGGACGCCTGCGAATGCGATCGACGTGGCGCGCGTCCTGCTCGACGCGGGCGCCGTCCCGGATTCCGTCGCACAGCTCTACGGAGGCGACTGCACGACGATGGCGCTGCTCGTGTCGAGCAGTGTTCCCGCGCGCGCGGGCGTACAGGTGGCACTCGTCGACGTGCTGGTGGACTACGGTGCGTCCGTCGAGCCGTCCGGCAGTGGCGCGTGGACTTCACCTGTGCTGACGGCCCTGACGTTCGGGTACATCGACGCCGCCCGCGCGCTGGTGCGCCGAGGCGCGCGCGTCGAGGCCTTCAGCACCGCGGCGGGACTGGGATTGCTGGACGAGGTCACGCGTCGACTGCCGGCGGCTAACGCCGAAGACCGGCATCGCGCGCTTGCGCTGGCCGCGCAGCTCGGCCACGTCGACGTCGTGCGCGTGCTGCTCGATGCTGGCGAGGATCCCGACCGATACAACCCGCCGCAGGCTCACTCGCACTCGACGCCACTGCACCAGGCGGTGGCTGGCGGACATCTCGACATGGTGCGACTGCTCGTCGAACGCGGCGCTCGCCTCGACGTGCACGACAGCCTGTTCGAGGGCACGCCCCTCGGCTGGGCCGAGTACCTCGACAAGCGGGCGATCGCCGAGTACTTGGGCGAGGTCTCAAGGCTCAGGTCTCAAGGCTCAGGCATCGGGCCTGAGACCTGAGACCTGAGACCTGAGGCTTGAGGCTTGAGGCTTGAGGCTTGAGGCTTGAGGCTTGAGGCTTGAGGCTTGAGGCGCGCTCCGCATGAGTTCATGCAGTGGCGACGCTGCGGTATCTTGTTCGCACCCTGAATCACCGAGTCAGCCGACTTCGCGAGTCGTAGCTCCCGATTGGATCGCCAGGAGACGACGGACATGGAACTCGACCACGTGTTCGTGATGTGCGACGTCGGCGCGCCTGAGGCCGCGGCGCTGCACGCGCTCGGGTTGCGCGAAGGGTCGCCCAACACCCATCCGGGCCAGGGCACCGCGTGCCGGCGGTTCTTCTTCGGCAATGCCTATCTGGAACTCGTCTGGGTTGCCAACGCCGACGAGGCCCAGACGCCGGCGGTCGCGCCGACACGCCTCTGGGATCGCTGGTCGCAACGGCGCCGCGGCGCCTCGCCATTCGGCATCGTCCTGCGCGGCGGGCGCGCTGCCTCCAATGCCGCACCGACGTGGCCGACATGGCCATACCGGCCGTCGTGGCTCGGTGAAGGTCAGTCGATCGAGTTCGCACAGGACACGCCGCTGCGCGAACCCGAAATCATCGCGATGCCCTTCGTACGCGAACGTGCGCGCGCCGGCCTCGAGCCACTGGATCACGACTTCCCCCTCACGCACATCACCTCGACCACCTGCGGCCTGGACGCCGCGTCACAACTCTCGGCCGCATCCCAGGCCCTGCACGCATCCGGCATCGTCTCCTTCGAACCCGCACGCGAGCCGACGCTGCGCCTCGCCTTCGCCGACGCCGTGGAGGGCAAGACGATGGACCTCTGGCCGACGTTGCCGCTGGTCCTCGAGTGGTAAGGCGCTGAGACTGGAGGCTGGAGGCTGGAGGCTTGAGGCTTGAGACCTGAGACCTGAGGCGTAGGCTGTAGGCGTTTTACGCGTTACTTCGCTGCGAGGCGCGTCGCGCGAGGAGATCGACGGCCTCGACGATCAACTGCGGACCGTCGATCGGCTTGGTGCGGTAGGACGTGTAGCCGGCGGCCAGGGCGCGTCGGCGGTCCTCGATGCGTGCGTGCGCCGTCATGGCGATCGCGGGAATGTCGGGACGTCGCTCGCGGACGCGCGCGATGAACGCGTAGCCATCGACACCGGGCATCGCGATGTCGGCGATCACGAGATCGATGTCGCTGGTCTCGAGACACTGGAGGGCCGCTGCCGCGCTGTCGCACAGGGTGGCCACCGCGCCCGCGCCCTCGAGCAGCACGCCGCACAACTCGCGCGAATCCTGGTCGTCGTCCACCACCAGGACCGTCGCACCGTCGAGGCAGCCCGCGAGCATCGTCGACGGCGTGAAGATCGGCGCCGTCAGCGCGAGGTCTGCCGACACGGGCACCGGCAGGCTGATCCGGATCATCGTGCCGAGACCGGGGCCGTCGCTGTGCGCGGTCATCTTGCCGCCATGCTGCTGCACCAGGTGACGCGCAATCGCAAGGCCGAGTCCGAGGCCGCCATGCTGCCGTGTCGTCCGGCTGTCGGCCTGACGGAAACGTTCGAACACGTGCGGCAGGAATTCCGCCGCGATTCCCGCGCCGGTGTCCTGCACCTCGATGCAGACCTCGCCGTGTTGCGCCAAGCACAACAGCGTGACCTGGCCGCCCGATGGCGTGAACTTCACCGCGTTGGCGAGGACGTTGCCGAGCACCTGCTGCAGGCGCTTGGGATCGCCCTCGAGCGTGGGTAGCGACGGCGCCAGATCGGCCGTCAGGCGCACGCCCTTCTCGGCAGCGGCGGGGAGGATGCCGCTGATCGCCGTTTCCACGAGGACAGGCAGGCACACGGCGGTCCGTTCCAGCTCCAGCTTGCCGGCGATGATCCGCGACACGTCGAGGATGTCCTCGATCAGCTGCGCCTGCAGGCGTGCGTTCCGAGCGATGGTGTCGAACGCCGACTCGACGCGTGCGGATGGCAAAGCGCCCGACTGGAGCAGGTGCACCCAGCCGAGGATCGCGTTCAGCGGTGTCCGCAGTTCGTGTGAGAGCGTGGCGAGGAATTCGTCCTTGGTGCGGCTCGCCTCCTCGGCGATCGCAAGCCGCGCCAGTTCGGCTTCCTTGCGGCGCGTGGCCATGATGCACACGCCGGACAACCGCACCGGCCGACCGTCCTGGTACTCGACCATCCCCTTGCCTTCGACCCATCGCACGGTGCCGTCCGGCGCGACGATGCGGTATTCGACGTCGTGCGGGATGCCTTCCGTGAGGGCACGACTGGCCGACGCGAGCACGCGGGGGCGGTCCTCGGGGTGGATTTCACGCTCGTAGCTCGCGAACGTGCCGTCGAAGGTGCCGTCCGGCAAACCATGAAGGCTCGCGAGGTTCTCCGACCACTCCACCTTGTCCGTCGTGAGGTCCCAGTCCCACGTGCCCATCGCCGCGGCGTCGAGCGCGAAACGAAGTCGATGCTCGTTGCGGCGCAACTGCGTCTCGACCGTGATCCGTTGCACCGCGAACGCGACCTGCGATGCCATCAGGCTGGCCAGTTGCATCTGGCCGGCGCCGGGCACGTGCGGCGTGTCGAAGTACAGCATGAACTTGCCGATCACGCGGTCCATGCTCACGAGCGGGAAGAAGGCGAGCGCCGCGATGCGCTCGCGTTCGAGGACCGGGAGCAGCGCCGCGAGCGACGCGTCCTCGCGTACGTCGCCGACGATGATCGGGACTGCGTCGGCCGATTCCGGCGTCCAGGGGCTGTGACCTTCGACGGCAGCGCAATACTCGTCGGAGATGCCGCGCGAGGCGACGAAGCGCATTACGCCGGCGGCGTCGAACAGGAGGATGGATGCGCGGCTCACCTGCAACCCGGCTTCGAGCGAGTCGAGGACGGCGTCGAAGATCTGCTCGACGTTATGACTGCCGCTGATGGCGCGCGTGAGGGTCAGGCAGACGCCGAGGTGGGGGTTCGCCGTTGTCAGCATGGTTGGGGAAGGCCCAACGCGATTCTTCCCCGGAGTGAGGCGAAGCGCAACAGGATACGTGGGCCGCAGAGCTCAACGGCCGAAACTGGCGCAAATCCTGTACGAGGCTGTGACCAGGATTCGGGACGCGAGGAATTTTCGCGCCGTCGCCACAACGGCTGGCCGACTGAGCGCCGGCCGACCAGACCGGCGACCACGTTCGGCCTTCGCGGCCGTTCCGGCATTGTCGTGGTTCCCGCATGCGGCGTTCGGTCGTTCAACGTTCTGCGTTCCTCGTCTGATGGGGCAACGGCGTTCGGCGTTCAGCGTTCCGCGTTTTTGTCTGTCGCCCATATATGCTGAGGCATGCTTACGCGCCGCAGGTTCCTCGGCGGCTCCGCGGCGTCGCTCGCCACTGTGGCCAGCGGCTGCATCCCGCGCATGCAGGTCGGATCGCCGTACGCGTCGAGTATCCCTGAGATCGAGGCCTCCACCCTCGTCAACGACCTGCACTCGCAGCTCAATCCCACACGCGTTCATCACATCGTCAAGCCGGCCGGCGTCGATGCGCTCGCCGAGGTCATCGCACAGGCGCGAGCAGAGAGCCGGGCGATCGCGGTCGCTGGCGGGCGACACGCCATGGGCGGCCAGCAGTTCGTCGAAGACGGCGTGCTGCTCGACACCCGCGGCCTGAACCGCGTGCTCGCCTTCGACCGTGACCAGGGCACGATCACGGTCGAGGCCGGCATCCAGTGGCCGCAGCTGATCACGTGGATGGCAGACCAGCAGGCGCCGGATCGTGTCGACGCCGACACGAAGACGTGGGGGATCGTCCAAAAGCAGACCGGCGCCGATCGGCTCAGCCTGGGTGGCGCGCTGGCGTGCAACGCACACGGACGCGGACTCGCGCTCAAGCCGATCGTCGATCAGGTGCGCTGGTTCGACCTCGTCGACGCCGGCGGTACGGTGCGACGCTGCTCGCGCACCGAGAACGTGGAGTTGTTCAGGCACGTGATCGGCGGGTACGGGCTGTTCGGTGTGGTCGCGCGGCTGCAGTTGCAACTGCGTCCCGAGCGCGGCCCCTAACGCCCGTCACTCGACTCTGGCCGTTGCCATCATCGCGGTGCCGCATGCGCGAGACTGTTGGTATCGTGAGACGCGGATGACGCCAGACGCCAGCGACACCTGGCCGCTCCCGGAGCCGTACGACTTCCTCGAGACCACGAGATGGTGGCGCCTCGGCGTCCGCGATCCGACCGTGCGACGTGACGCGAATGGCCTCTGGCGCACCTCGCATACCGCTGACGGACCCGTGACGGTGCGCCTGACCATCGGCGGTGCGCGGTTGCGTGCCGACGCGTGGGGGCTAGGTGCCACTGCTGTGCTCGAGGACGTCCCGCGCTGGGTCGGCCTGGACGAACCGCCGTGGGCGTTGCCGTCGCATCCCGCTGTCGATCGCATGCTGCGCACATATGGCGGAGTGCGCCTCACCGACACCCGCGACGTGTTCGACGCGATGGTGAACACCGTGCTGCAACAACTTGTGACCTGGGAACATGCGGCGATGACGTGGCGACGCCTGTGCGAGCGGCATGGCGAGCGCGCGCCTGGGCCGATCGAGATGCGCCTCTCCCCTACGCCGCGGGCCATCCGAGCGGCCGGGACGATGCACTTGCAAGCGGCGGGGGTCGGCCTGAAGCAGGCACGTACGTTGATGACGGTTGCAGGCGTCGCGCATGCGATCCGCCGCGCGGCGAATCTGCCGACGCAGGATGCTGCGGAACTCCTGCAGAAAGTGCGCGGGATCGGCCCGTGGACCGCGAGCATGGTGCTCGGCATGCGCCTCGGCCGGCCAGAGCCGATCCCGATCGGCGACTTCCACCTGCCGTCGACGATCGCATGGGCCCTGGCGGGCGAGCCGCGCGCAACGGATGCGCGGATGCTGGAGCTGCTTTCGCCCTTCGGCGATCAGGCGTTCCGGGTGGTGCGCCTGGTTTGGGCCGCCCGCATCGAGGCCCCAAGGCGTGGCCCCCGCGCCCCCTGGCGGTGAGAAGTTTGGACGAACGCTGAACGCTGGACGCTGGAAGCTGGACGCTGACGAGCCGTAGCCGTCGACCTTTAGGTCGACGGTCGCGGGTTGGGGCGTAGCCGTCGAGCTTGCTGGACGGGAGCGGCCGACGTCAGATTACGGGCGCGTGCGCCAGGGCGTGATGCCGCGAACCGGCCGGCCCGCCGCCTTCCGCACGCGGTCCAGTTCGACCTCGCGGTGCTGCAGTTGGATGATCAGCGCAATCTTCTGGGCTGGCGAAAGCGCACGTTGGGTAGCGTGCCAGTCTGCCTTGGCGGTCCATCGCTTGGCGTCGCTGCTCACAGGTCGTATCGTGCCACGAGTTCAGCCAGGAGCGTCTCATCGACGAGACCAGCCGCGCGCAGCCGTTGAGCGCGTTCCAACCGGCGTGTCGACGCAGCGCCGGGGAGCCTCCAGGAGGCCACCAGGTACGTAGGCGCCATCAGACGCATGCTCACGGGAGGGTCAGCCTCGCCGTAGGGAATGTCGACGGCGGCGCGAACGGCCTCCGCGATCAGCGGGTGCCACGCCGGCAGAAGCTGAATCGGCACCCCACAGACGATGACGTGCTCGCCGTCGAATTGGTATCCCTGCGCTTCGAGCCACGCGAGAATCGGGCGGAGGGGATCGAGCGGCGAGTGGTCGCTCTCGGCAACGATCACGGCGACGTCGAGATCCTGCGTGGCGGTGGCCTCATCCCAGATACTGGAGGCGACCGCGCCGGTGATCGCGTAGTCCTCAATTACGCCCGCGGACGTGAGGCCGTCGAGCCAGCGGAGTACGCCTGCGAACGACTCCATGGTCAGGACACGTCCCGCTCGAAATGCGCATCGTACGCGACAGCCGGAGACGTCATCGTCGTCACATCATGCCACCCTCGCGTCGCGCGCGGCCCCCGGGTGCCCGACGTGACGCTACCGCGTACGCTTCCACTCGCCATCCACGCGACGCTCCGGATGGTGGCAGCGATACCGCTTGCGAAACGTGGCCATGTCCTCCCGGCTCGAAAAATAGAACCAGGAGTTGCCGTCGAAGTGAACATTCATCGGCATCGACCCCAGGTCCCAGGCGTGGTGTGGCATGACGCGGCAGTCGCGGCCGCTCGTGAGGAACGCCATCCATCGCTTCAGCGCCGCCCGGACCTTCCGCAAGTGGCCACGGCGGTCGTAGGGGTGATGGAAGTCTTCGACAATGTTGTCGAACTTCCCGCCAACGTACAGGACGAGGCCGCCGAAATCACCCATTTCGCCGGCCACTGTGCAGGCGAAGGACAGCGTCGGCCATTCGGCCGCCATCGCCGCGTAGAAGTCCGCCGGGTAAACCCACGCGGTGATGATCTCGAAATGGGCCTGCGTCCGCGTCCGGAAGTGGATCAGCACCACACCGCTCTCGATACGCTCGTCGCTTTGCTCGTCGCGTTGCTCGGCGCGGCGCTCCGGCGGGCAGAGCACGTCGAAATGCAGCAGGTTGTCGGTCTCGTCCTTGCCGCGGCGCGTGTAGCCGGCGCGCATGAACTCATCGATGTCGGCCTTCGTGCCGACGACGTGAAGTTGCTGTTCAGTCCAGTTCGGCATGAGCCTCGATTGGGGCCAGGTAGACGTTCGATTCGGTGCGATTCAGCTGCCAGTCGCACCTCCATACAGACGCGTGAAGCGACGCGGATCTGACGCTGCCACTGGTCAGCATTGGGCCGGAAAGGCTCGTTTCATGCCGTCATTCCCGCTCGATATGCCCAGGCCGATCACGGGTCTTGCGCCCTGGCGAGCCGGAGCGGACGCAGTGTCTCCGGCACGAACGGCGGCATGTCGCGGCGTCGCCGTTCACCAACGACGACCGCAGGGCCGACACGATGCGATCGAGGCGGCGATACAGCGGCTTGGCGGGCTCCCCCATCAATCTTGCAACGTCGCTGACCGCCAGGCCGCGGCCAAAGCGCAGGTGCAGCAGGCGCCGGTCGTCGGGTGGAAGTGCAAGGCACGCAAGGCGCAGGCGTTCACGCCGCACGCGCGTCTGCTCTTCGTCCTGCCTCGCCTCGACCGGATCATCGAAGCTGCAGGGGCTGATGCCCTCGAAGTCGTCGGTCGCGACGGTCCTGGCGCGGATGCGCTGCGGCAACTGCGTCGCCAGCGCGCGCAACACCGTTTCGTCCGCGCACTCCGGCCGCGTCGCCATGATCGCGACCGCATCGTCCACCTGGTGCCCGTCGCGCGAGATGAGACGGTCCAGGTGAATGGCGGCATGCCCGAGTCGACGGGCGGCCTCGCACGGGCGCCACTTGCCGTAGTGGCGGTTGCGCCAGTCGAGGAGCTGGCGACGGACGACGACGGTGATGAAGGTCTTGAGCGAGCTGCGCCCCGCAAACCGCTTCAGGGGCGCGTAGTTGCGTTCGAGCAGCTTCAGGTGGACGTGCTGGCTGAAGTCCATCGCATCTTCGGCCGGCAGGCCGCTGGTGCGGCTGACGGTCGCAATGACATCAGACAGGAGCGAGAAATCGGCAGGCGCAAGCGGGGACGTGAGCATCGGCGAACCCTCCTGCTTGAGGGGGAACGCGATGCTCAGGAGAGTGTTACAAGCTCATGGGTGGTCTCTCCACCACTTGCGCTGCTTGTTCCTGAACAGGGGCTCGGTGTCGAAATAGATCCCGAATGAATTGATGTATTCGGTCTTGTACGTTGGCTGATCCGGCTCGAACAGGCCCGCCTTGAAGCCGCCGGGGAATGTCGTCCCGCTGTAACGGATGTAAATCGTGTGTGCCCAGGGGTTCCGGAATCGCGGATTCCCGAAGAACAGCGTCAGCGGCCTAACGTCGACGATGACCGGCTGCACGTAGGCCTTCCAGAAATCGTCCCGGGAACCCACGAAGAACCGCGCGACACCGGCACCAGCCCCGACCGTGACGGCGGGAACGATGACCCAGTGCGCCGACGCGCCGACTGTCGCCATCATGTTGCCCTTGCCTTGATTCGCGTTCTTGGTGTCCCACCCGAACCCGGCGGTGGCGCTGACGAACGCGCGATCGACGTCGTGGTAGCTGAGTGGGCACGCCGAGAAGGCGAACCCACCCACCGGCAACAGGACCAGGGCGCGGGCCTTCGTCAGCACGTCCGTCTTGAAGCGCTCCACATCTTTGGCGTCGTCGCCAGGCGGCGAGATCGCCTGGAGATCGGTGAGCCACGTCTTCAGTTGGTTGAAGTCTTCGTCGCGTAAGCTGGGATCGATTTTCGCATCGGCTGCGACTCGCGCCAATATGCGAAGGTTCACGACTCTTGCCATCGCGCCATCGACCTGCTTCTTGCCAGTGGCCTCGCCGCTACTGGCTCCTCCAACGACGCGCTCGGTTTCGGCGATGGCCTCGGCTGTCAGTATCACCGCCACGCGGTAATAGAGCGCGGCTGGCTCCTGACTGATCATGGCCCTGCGCTGGTACGACAGGCGTTCCGCCTCGAGCCGTCGCTTCACCCCGTGGAGCATCTCCTGGCGCGCGCCTGCGCTCTGCGTCAGGCACAACAGCTTCAGTTCGAAGCTGATTCCGGCAAATTGTGGGCCGCTCAGGTCATCCAGCCACTTCCAGAAGAAGGCGTGCGCTGACACGGGTGTCAGCGCGACACACAGGACCGACAGCGCGAGAGCCAGGATCGATCGACGCATGCAGGACACTCTTCTCTTCGGAAGCAGGCGGCACTAGTTGGACCTTGGACCGAACGCCGCAAAGAGATGCGTCGGTTCACCGACGGGCGGAAGTGGTTCGCTCGCGGTATTCACGAGCCGCCGGCGCGGTTGCAGCGACGGGCAGAACAACAGCGCCTCGCCTGCCTTCGTGCCGAGCACGTGGCACTGTTGCCCTCGCCAGGTGACGACGCCGAACTCGTCGGCGTCGTTGGCCAGCCGATAGGGCAACTGCATCGACGCATACAGCAGGACGAGGATCGACACCTGCACCGGGACGAACCATCCGGGCAGGCGCTGGCTTCGGGCACGCGTCGTCCGGGCGAGGAGGCACCAGAGCGTGACACTTGTCGCGCCCGTGAGCGCAAGGACCATTCGGTAATAGATGGGGTCTTGCTCGTGGGCTGGCGAGAGTTCCCGGAGCAAATCTGGCGCTGCCGTCGACGCGTCCCTGGTCACCGCGTGGAGCAAGGGCGCATAGGTGAACCACACGGCGCCGAGCACGGCCGCCGTGAGCAGCGCAATCCAGCAGGCGCAAACGCCCGGGTCGGCCAATCCGAGGCGCCCGGCAGCCCTGTCGCACGCGGAAAGAACCCGCGTGTCGAAGGCGCGCACGGTCGCGGACGCGGCCACCAGCACGTTGCGCAGCGCGAACAGCGCACCGATGACGCCCGCTCCGAGCAATGCCAGCACCATCGGCATCAGCAGCGAACGGCGGCCGAGCCTCAAGTAGTCGAAGACCGTGTCCGTCGAGAATGCCGATCGGCCCAGCACCTGGTTGTAGTTCGCAGCGGTGAGCATGCCCGCCAACGTCAGGACCACCAGCAGTGCGCCCGTGCCCACGAGCGCCCGCACCACCCACTGCTTCCAGGGGACGGCAGCTTCATGAGTGCCTGCGAGATCACGAAGGAGCGCGGCGGCGCTCTCGTAGCGCTCATGCGGATCGATTGCCAGCGCGCGCTCGACGACAAGGACGAACGACATCGGCACGTTCGGCCGCAACGCCAGCAACGCCGCGGAGACGTCTGCCCCGCGCGCCTGCGCGTCCTGGATGGCGTCGACGCTGCGGCCCTCGTAGGGATAGCGCCCGCTCACCAGGTGATACAGGAGGACGCCGACGCTGTACACGTCGCTCGCTGGCGTCGCCGCCGCGCCACGCAACGTCTCTGGCGCGCTGTAGAGGGGCGTCCCCACCGCGGCTGCCTCGTCGTCGCTCGGACGCTGCGACAGCCCGGCGCCGAAGTCCATCAGCACGATCCGCCCGGCGTGCTCGCGAATGATGTTGCGGGCCTTGACGTCGCGATGCACGAGCCCGTGGGCATGCACGACTGCCAGCGCCCGGCACACGTCCTCGACGATCACCGTCGCCTCGCGATCGTTCATCGCGCCCTGCGACTCGATCATCGCGTCCATCGTCTCGCCGCGCAGGAACTCCATCACCAGGCCGAGTCGGCCCTCGTGTTCTTCGACGTTCAGCACGCGGACGACGTGGGGATGCGTGATCTGGGCGAGCGCCCGACCCTCGCGCAGCAGGCGGTCGGTCAACTGGCGATCGCCGTAGCGGCGATGCAGGATCTTGATTGCCACCGGCATCTCGAGCACCGGATCCCAGGCGCGATAGACGCTGCCGAAACCACCGCGCCCGACCTTCTCATCCAGGCGATAGCGTCCCCAAGCCGTCAGCGTGTCATCGTCTGCCGCGCGTACTGCCGCAGGCGTGTCAGTGCCATCTTCGCCACCCAACAGATCGCCGGTCTGCAGCTGCGAATGCACGACCCCGATCTCGTCGAGCACGCGGAGGAACGCCAGTTCGCGCAGATCGTCGTCGGAGAGCGCGCGGGCGAGCTGTGGGTCACGCGTACAGGCGTCCCAATCCACCGCCTCGCGGTCGGCGACGCGGCGTCGCACATCGTCGAGCAGCGCGAGCTCAGACATGGCGCGCCTCTTCGGTCAACCGCTTCACCGCGCGGTGCACGGCGACGCGCGCCGCGCCTGCGGACGGCTTGCCGAGGTAGCGCGCGAGATCGTCGTAGTCGTACGCGAGCTCGAAGCGGGCGACGATGGCTTCGCGATCCATGGGATCGAGCCGCTGCAGGGCGGCCTCGTAGCGTTGCAGGCGCTCGACGCCGATCAACCGATCGAGCGGCGACGTGTCGTCAGCGGGCAGTGACGGTCCGGCGGTGGTCTCGAAGACGCGACGGTCGGCACGGCGCCAGTGCGTCGCGATCTCGTTGGAGATCGCTTGCCGCAGGTAATAGCCAAGCGCCGAGGAGTGTGGGACGTCGAGCGTCGCGAAGTGGCGCACGGCCCTGGCGGCTACCGTCTGCACGATGTCCCCGGTGTCGAGCATGCCGCGTGCGGCGCGCGGCAACCGTCCATGCGCCCACCGGCGGAGCCGCGGCAGCAGGCGGGAGAGCAGCGCGTCCAGCGCGTCCTCCTCGCCGTCGCGAAGCCGCTGCAGCAGCTGCAACGTCTCCTCTGGCGAGGGAGGTGGCAGCAGCTGATCACGCGCGGGCGTGGGTGCGTCGTGCACGGGTTCGATCGGTTGAGCGATGATAGCTCAACTGGCACGCGGCGCGAGGCCACCCTGGCGACTTCGTGAGGGCGAGCCGAAACAGCCGCGGCTTTCACATCTCCTCTCGAGGGCACGCGACCTGCGCGGGAAGGTAGGGCCCGCTCTCCGAGCGCGGCCCGTGGGTGGCCGTAGTTCAAGCGACAGGCGACAAGGAGGGAAGTCACAAGGGCGTCAAGACACGAGGAAGAGGTCGGCAAGAAAGCCAAGGCACAAGCTGACGCCGCCCGCGCCACGCCTGATTCCTTGGCACTGCTTCCTTGTTCCTCGTCCCTTGAAGTCCTTCTGACTTGTTCGTTCTCCCTCGTCCCTTGAGCGCGGTTCACCCGCTCGGGGTCTGCACATGCCCAGAGGAGCCGCCATGAAGTCCGCCTGGTTCGAGTCCGGATTGCTGGGTATTGCTCTTGCGGCGCTATCCCCCGCCGCCACCAGTGCTCAACCCGTCGCCACGTCGCTCCAACAGTTGCAGAGCCTGGGGAGCGACAGGACCGTCACCCTCACAGATGCGAGCGGCCGCACGTTCCGCGGCACGATTGCTGACGTCTCGGAGGCGTGGCTCTGCATGCAGATCGGACGCGAGTGGCGTTGCTTCGAAGCCACGGATGTCGATTCGGTTCAGGCACGCAAGGAGGACTCGCTTGCCAATGGGGCGCTCATCGGCGCTGCCGTGGGCAGTGGCCTCACGTCCCTGATCTTCCTCGACAACGAGTGCCGCGACGATCCGTCGTGCTACGCCGCCGTCGCGCTCTACGGCGGCATCGGCGCAGCCGCCGGGCTCATCGTCGACGCCTTCATTCACAGGAGCCTGGTCGTCTACGCGGCGCCGTCACGCAGAGGGGCGCAGCTGAGCGTGGGACCGATGGGGTTGAGGGGGGTGCGACTGACGGTCGTGTTTTGACGCCGGTCTACGCGGTTCCTGTCAGGCCGCATCTGTCGGCTGTGTTTGACTGCTCACGTCGACAGCGTCTCGCCGGTCATTCATAGTGACGAGAAGCGAGGAACGCTCACGGACGAGCGCGAGCGACTCGTCGTATGTAGCCGTCGGACTATGCCCGACGTCGTGACACCACTGGCTTGGAGGCACTCGCATGACGATGACTGAATGGTTTCTGGCAGAGCTCGAGAGCGAGGCCGCGAAGTCGCGGGCGGTGCTCGAACAGGTGCCCACCGGCAAGCGCGATTGGAAGCCGCACGAGAGGTCGATGGAATTCGGCTACCTGTCGGACCTGGTCGCGAACATTCCGTCGTGGGTCGGCATGGCCATCACGATGGACGAACTGGATATCGCGCCGAAGGACGGCTCGTCGCAGAGGCCAGCCCCAGGGAACACGCCCGCGGAATTCGTGGCGGCGCTCGACAAGGCCGTGGCCCAGGCGCGCGAGGCCCTGCAGAAGACGACCGATGCACACCTCGAGACGAACTGGCGCCTCCTCGCGGGCGGCCACCTCGCCTTCGAACAGCCGCGTCACCAGGTGATTCGCGATACGTTCCTGCACTCGGCGCATCACCGCGGACAGATGACGGTGTACCTGCGCCTGCTTGGGTCGAAGGTGCCTGCGGTCTATGGGCCTTCAGCCGACGATCGGAGCTTCGGCTGACGTGACCGATGATTCCTGCTCGCGGCAGCGGTCTGTATCCGTAGCGGCGATCGCTTGTCGATCGCACACAGGGGCGATTCCCGTCTCCAGCGAAAAGGACGGCAACCCGTGCAACTCCACACCTACTTGAACTACGGCGGCAACTGCGAGCAGGCCTTCCGGTTCTACGAGCAGCATCTCGGCGGACACATCACGATGCTGATGCGACACAGCGAGCAGCCCGGGCCCTCGCCGGCACCGCCTGACTGGAGCGAAAAGGTACTCCACGCCCGCATGAATCTCGGCGGCACCGAGCTGCTGGGAGCCGACATCCCGGATTACCAGCCGATGCGCAGTGCGTACCTGTCTCTCGCGGTCGACAGCGATGCCGAAGCCGATCGCATCTACGGACTCCTGTCCGAAGGCGGGCAGCTGTTCATGCCGATGCAGGAGACCTTCTTCGCCTCACGCTTCGCGATGCTCCGCGACAAGTTCGGGACGTCCTGGATGCTCGTTCACATGAAGCCGCAGGGCGCATCGGCAGTCTGATCTCCAGGAAGCAGCGAACCATGGCATTGATAGATGGTCTGTTGAATGAACTCGAAGAGGAAGCCATCACGACGCGGCGCGTGCTTGAACGCGTTCCTGGAGATCAGCTGGCGTGGCGACCGCACGAGAAGGCCCGAACGCTTGGCGAGCTGGCGCTGCATGTGGCGACCGTTCCGGGCGGTGTCGCGAAGCTGGTGGCCTCCCCTTCTCCGGCACAAGCGCCCGAGTTCGTTGATCCACGTCCCCGAAGCGCTTCGGACCTGCTTCCTGCGCTCGAGGAGAGTATCGCGGCGGCAAGGAGGGCGCTCGGGGGCATGGATGATACGGCGGTCCTGGACACCTGGCGTCTCATGCAGGGCGATCGCGAAGTGTTGGCTGTTCCGCGGATCGCGATGCTGCGGTCTGTCATGCTGAACCACTGGTATCACCACCGTGGACAGCTGACCGTGTACCTCCGCGTACTTGGTGTCCCGGTTCCTTCGATCTACGGTCCGAGCGCGGACGAGAACCCATTCGCGTGACGCTGATGTGGCGTCCAGCCGGAGCCGCACATCAGGGATACGGCTCCAGCGATTGTGTCAGGTCAGGACTGCACATTCGTCAAACAGCAAAGAGCCTCATTGACAGAGCCTTCGTCATTGGCGTCGCAACAGTTCGTCCGCAATGGCATTGGCCTGCTTCTCGAGCCTGGCCTGAACGGCGTCGAAGCGATCGTTCAGGTCCCGCCTCAGCGCTCGGGCGTTTCTCACGGATGCAACGAACACGCCGGTGACGAGCGCGAGGACGGCCAGGCAGAGGCACAGTGGGACGAGCCATGGCATGTCGCTCTTAGACACCGAGCGCCGGCGATCAGCTCATCTGTTGATCCGGCTGGTGGCCTAGTCCCCCGTGTCAGGCGTGGTGCGGCAGATAGCGCACTGAAAGCACGCCGTCGATGGCCCGAAGGCTGTCGAGCACGGCATCGCCGACCGCGCTGTCCACATCGACCAGCGTGTAGGCCATCTCGCCGCGCGACTTGTTCACCATGTTGTGGATGTTGAGGCCGAACTTCGCCATCGTCGTCGAGATCTGCCCGAGCATGTTGGGCACGTTGGCGTTGGCAATCGCGACGCGGTAGGCCGATTCACGCGCCATCGACACCTGCGGGAAGTTGACCGCGTTGGCGACCTGGCCGTGTTCGAGATAGTCGCGTAACTGATCGACGACCATCACCGCGCAGTTCTCCTCGGCCTCGCGCGTGGATGCGCCCAGGTGCGGCAGCGCAATCACCTGCTCGTGGCGGTTGAGGGCGGGGCCGGGAAAGTCGCAGACGTAGGAGGCCAGACGCCTCGACGCCAGCGCCTCCAGTACTGCGGCTTCATCGACCACCCCTTCGCGCGCGAAGTTCAGCAGCACGGCGCCCATGCGCATCTGGTCGATGTTCTTGCCGACGAGGCCTCGCGTGGCCTCGACCAGCGGCACGTGCAGCGTGACGAAGTCGCTGTGCCGGAGCACCTCGGTCACGCTTGTCGCCTTCTTCACCTGCGCCGGCAGGTTCCACGCGGCGTCGACGGTAATCTCGGGATCGTGACCGAACACGTGCATCCCGAGCTTGATCGCCGCGTCAGCCACCAGGCAGCCGACCTTGCCCAGGCCGACGATGCCCAGCGTGTGGCCGGCGAGTTCCAGTCCGGCGAAGGCCTTCTTGCCGTCCTCCACCGCCCGATCCATGTCGGCCATCGTCGGATCGAGCGAATCGACGAAGCGCAGCGCCGCCGGCAGGTTGCGCGCGGCCATGAGCATGCCGGCCAGGACCAGTTCCTTGACGGCGTTCGCATTGCCGCCCGGCGTGTTGAAGACCGGGACGCCACGCCTGGTCATCAGGGGCACGGGGATGTTGTTGGTACCCGCGCCGGCCCTCCCGATGGCCTTCACGCTGGGGGGAATCTCCATCCCGTGCAGATCGGCCGAGCGCACCAGCACCGCGTCGGGTTCGGGCAGGTCCTTGCCGACGCTGTAGCCGTCGCCTGGCAAGCGCTTGAGCCCGAGGGCCGAAATCTGGTTCAGCACCAGGACCCGGAGGCGCTGCCGGTCACCCATGGGTCGCCTCGAACTCCTGCATGTAGGCCACCAGGGCCTTCACGCCCTCCACCGGCATCGCGTTGTAGATCGACGCGCGCATGCCGCCCACCGACCGATGCCCCTTGAGCTGCAGGAGGCTCCGCGCCTGCGCGCCCTCGAGGAACGTCTCGTCGAGCGCATCGTCACGCAGCTTGAAGGGCACGTTCATCAGCGAGCGGTCGGCGATGGCCACCGGGCTGCTGAAGAACGAACTCGCGTCCAAGAAGTCGTAGAGCAGCGCCGCCTTGGCGCGGTTGTGCTCGGCCATCGCCTCGAGGCCGCCCTGCGCCTTGATCCAGTTGAACACCAGCCCGGCGATGTAGATCCCATACGTCGGCGGCGTGTTGAGCATCGAGTCGTTGTCGGCCTGTTGCTTGTAGTCGAACGCCGATGGCGTGATTGGCAACGCCTGGCCAATGAGGTCGTCGCGCACGATGACGATGGTCAAGCCGGCCGGGCCGATGTTCTTCTGTGCCCCGCCGTAGATGAGGCCGTACTGCGACACGTCCACCGGCTTGGACAGGATGTTGCTCGACATGTCGGCCACCAGCGGCACGTCGCCGGTGTCTGGCGTCCAGTGGTACTCGACGCCGCCGATCGTCTCGTTGCTGCAGATGTGGACGTACGCGGCATTCGGATCGAGCGTCCAGCCCTCGCGCGGCGGGATGCTGGTGTAGCCGCCTGCCTTCCCGCTCGCGGCCACGTTGACCGACCCGTACTTCTGCGCTTCCTTGATCGACTTCTTCGACCACTCGCCGGTGTCCACGTAGTCGGCCGAGGTCCGGCCGCGCAGCATGTTCATCGGCACGATCGCGTTCTCGCCGATGGCCCCGCCCTGCAGGAACAGGACCTTGTAGTTCGTGGGCACACCCAGCAGCTCGCGCAGCAGCCGCTCGGCTTCGGCATGGATCGCGATGAACTCCTTGCCGCGATGGCTCATCTCCATCACGGACATCCCCGAGCCATGCCAGTCGAGCATTTCCTCGGCCGCTTGCCGCAATACCGGTTCGGGCAGCGCGGCCGGGCCGGCGCTGAAGTTGAAGACACGACTCATCGAATGATCTCCATCAACAGGAAAAGGGCACGTTTTACGACGCCTAACGTATCACCGGTCGGGCCAGGACGGCCCTCCAGCACGGTCCTGCCGAGGTGTAGGCGCCGGACTTGTCCGGCGAGTTCGCGGTGCGGTCTACGCCATTCCCTGCTGAAGCAGCCGAGAACGGCGAGCTTGCGGTTCCGTCCGACGCTCAGAACAACGAGCGCAGGACGTCCCGGACGACGAAAAACGCGAAGAAGGCGTAGAACGCGGAGCACAGCAGGAGGCCGGCTTCCCGCCAGAGCGGCGGCCGCACGGCCCGCGGCAGGAAACGCCGGTTCACCAGGAAAATCTGGACGCCCGCAATCATCAGGACGATGCCGGCCATGTTCGCGAGGATCTTGAACAGCTGGAACGGCGAGGCTGAACGAATCACCAGGACACCCCAGATCGAGAAGATCACGAGGATGCCGTAGTAGATCGTGCGGACGCTGGACGCGGCTCGCGCCCTCGGGCTCGACATCCAGAGCGCGTCCGTGATCGTGCGGACCAGGATGTCGGTGTTCCCCAACTGCGTCTTGAACAGGATCCAGAAGCCGTTGAACAAGGTCAGGAACCAGAAGCCCGGCCAGATGCGACTCAGGTACTCGGCCTGGTACGCCCCCGCCGCGAGTCCCTGCAGATCGGTGCCTTGCGGGATGACGGCGGTGGCCAGATTGACGTTGAGGAACATGCCGAGGAAGCAGAACAGTCCCCACACCGCGATCTGATCGATGTGGACGTAGCGGAGCCACTCTCGCCACCGGGCGAGGTTTGCCGGCGTTGCGGGAAACACCGTGCCGACGTGCGACAGCACGATCTGGTGACCGCCGACGGCGCTGGGGATCGCCCCCACCGTGGCGCCCATGCCGAAGCCCTTGTCGCGAAGCCAGTTGGTCACCGTGAGGTTACCGATCCCACCGGAGCCTGCCGTCGCGGCAAGCGCGCCGATGAGCCCCCAGTCGATGGGATGTGGCATGCCCGAGAAGCTGAAGAAGCCCCGGAACGTCTCCCACCAGTGCGACAGCGGCACGAACACGATGTTGATGAACAGCAGGAACACGAAGACGACGCCGAGCATCGTCCAGGCGAAGTACTCGAGCATGCGCTCAATCGTCCCCCCGAACGAGAGGATCAGGACGCAGGCGAGGATCAGCGCGACAGCGATCCATCCTTGCGTGCCCTGCTCGGGTGCGCCTGCCATCCGGCCCATCCAGGCGCCCATCAGCGTCGCCGCTGCGCTGCCAGCGAGCGCCGGCCACCCGAGTTGCAGGAAGCCGAACACGGTGTAAGAGCCGGCCCAGAAGCGCGGCCCCGGCTTGAGCCGCATGATGCCGCCGTAGATCGGCTCGCCGGTGTACAGCGTGTACCGGACCGCTTCGAGGTTGAACAGCACCTGCAGCGCGATCGCGATGGTCGCGATGAGGAAGATGTTCGCCGAGTACTTGACCGCCGCGGCGGGCCCCACCAGCCACTCGCCGCCGCCTATCGACGTCGCCGCCATGATGGCGCCAGGGCCGATCACCTTGAAGACGTTGCGGAGCGAGAGTGGCGGCGGTGCCGGCAGGTCGGCAACCTCCCAGGGAGGTAGTTCGCCATGGGTAGCAGGCAGTTGCGCGGTGCTCACCGACGCTTGATCGCTCGTCATGGTGTCTCCGAGGTGAGGGCGAACGGTAACACGTACGCCCGGACCCGACGCCCGGAGAGCGCGGAGACTGAGACCTGAGACTTGAAACCTGAGACCTGAGACCTGAGACCTGCGACCTGCGACCTGCGACTTGAGACTTGAGACTCAGCCATCTTTGCTAGCATTGCGGCTCGAGGAAGAGGAGTTGCCCTGTGACTGACCTGCGTGATCGCGTCGTCCTCATTACCGGTGCGTCGACCGGCATCGGTGCTGCCGCAGCCAAGGCATTCGCCAGGGCCGGCAGCAAGCTGGCCCTGCATTACAACGCGAGCGCTGCCGAGGCCGAGGCCGTCGCGACCGCGGCGCGGGATCTTGGCGCGGAGACCGTGCTCACCCAGGGCGACCTCGGTCAGGCCGCGACCGTTCCCCGCATCGTGGCCGAGACGATGGAGCGGTTCGGACGGATCGATGTGTTGATCAACAACGCCGGCGGGATGCTGGGGCGCAGGAGCATCGCCGAGTATGCCGAGTCGCACCTGCAGGAGGTGCTGGCGCTGAACGTCACGCAGGTCGTCCTGTTCGTGCACGCGGTCGTGCCGATCATGCGGCGTCAGGGTGGCGGCGTCATCATCAACGTCAGCTCGATCGCCGCGCGCACGGGCGGCGCAGGCGGCGCGGTGCTCTATGCCGCGGCGAAGGGGTTCATCTCGACCGCCACGCACGGCTGGGCCCGCGAGCTCGCAGGCGACAACATCCGCGTCAATGCCGTCTCGCCTGGCGTGGTCACCACGCCCTTCCACGATCGCTACTCGACGTCCGCGCAGCTGGAGACGATGCGCGCGACCATTCCGCTCGGACGTCTCGGCACCGCGGAGGAGTGTGCCGGCACGTTCCTGTACCTGGCGTCCGAAAAGCTGTCGGGGTACGTGACTGGCCAGGTCGTGGAAGTGAACGGCGGCCAGTACATGCCGTAGCGCCACATCACGGCCTTCGCCGGTCGGCCTTCCGCCTTCGCACCGCTACGGCGGACAGGTCGGCCTTCGCACCGGCGGCGCACACGAGAACGTTGGTGTCCACCACGAACATCAGCGGCCTTCCACAGCCCGGTAGAGGGCCTCACGGTCGGCGATGTCGACCAGCACGCCCCCACTCTTGAACGACGGGAGCGGATGCAGGTCTCTCACTTCGCGTGTCGGCTCCAACAGGCGGCGCAACGCGTCTTCGACCAGGTCGGACATGGTGCGGCCCGTCCGTGCTGCCTCGCGCTTGAGGTGAGCCATCACCCGATCGTCGATGACCAGAGTCGTCTTCATATGGAAACCCATACCAACAGGACGGTAATCCGTCAAACGGCCAGAGACGGCCGCGAGGGATGCCGCGCGAGCCCGATCAGCGCGCCGCGGTGCCGTCCCAGGTGACTCGGCGCTTCTCGCGCAACGCGATGTTCGCGAGATGGGACGTCCGCGCCGCGATATGGCCCGTGCGGATGTCGGAATTGGGCGTCTTGCGGCTGCGCATGCAGTCCACCCAGTTCTGCAGGTGTGCGATCGTGCCGTCGGCGCCCGAGCGGACGTAGATCTCGGGCTCCGGCGCGTGCGTGCCCGCCACGTTCGGCGCGTCCCTCCGATACACCGCCAGCCGCTGCCTGTCGATCTTCATCGTCGCTTCGCTGCCCCTGAACTCGAGCCCGCCATCGTCGGTGCGGTTGTTGAACGAGCCAACATACGTCGTCGAGAAGTCTTTCGGGAACTCCAGCCACGCGTTGGAGGTGTCTGGTGCGTCCCACGACTTGCGGATGTGATTGGCGCCTGTCGCGATGGCTGCGCGCGGCGCCTCGACGTCCAGGTACCAGTGGACGACGTCGATCCAGTGCGTGAGGAGGTCGGTGAAACCGCCGCCGCCGTAGTCCCAGAAATGGCGCCACTGGAGCAAGCGCTCGACGTCGAACGGGCGGTCGGGCGCTGGGCCGAGCCAGGCCTTCCAGTCGAGGTGAGCCGTGTCCACCTTCGCGGTGGACGCCGCCCCGGGCTGCTGGTACCAATACGTGTGCACGAAGGTCGTCTGGCCGAGGCGACCCGAGTCGATGAGTTCCTTCCCGAGCTTGAAGTGGTCCCAGCTGCGCTGCTGCGTGCCGGTCTGCACGACCTGCTTGGAGGCCTGGACAGCCTGCATCATCGCCTCGCCTTCCTCGATGGTGCGTGAAATCGGCTTCTCGACGTAGACGTCCTTGCCGGCCTTCACCGCGTCGATGGTCATCGTGCGATGCCAGTGATCGGGCGCGCCGATGAGCACGGCGTCGATCGATGGATCGTCCAGGATGCGCCGGTAGTCCTTGACGCGGGTGGCGGCGGGTGCGTGCTCGGTGGCCCGTTCCAGGCTGGTCTCATAGACGTCGCAGATGGTCGTCATCTCGACGCCGCGCAGCTCCTTCAGCCGGCTCATGAGCCCGCGGGCGCGGCCGCCGGTGCCGATGACGCCGATGCGGATGCGGTCGTTGGCGCCCTGCGTGGATGCGGCGGCGAGGCGCGTGCCGAGGGTGACCCCGGACGCGGCCGTCAGGAACGTACGACGGGTCGGTTGCATCAAGCCTCCTGTGGAGAGGCGATTCTACTCGTCGCCCGCCGGACCGCCTGCAGGTAGAATGGCCTCCTCTCGAATCTTTGGAGGTTCTCGCATGAGTGTCACCCGCCGGGAGTTCGGCAAGCTGGCCATGGCGACGGTGCCCGCGGCACTGATCGGCGAACGTTCGCTGGCCAGTACGCTGGCGCAACAGGCGCGGCCGAACTCGTTGATCCATGGCGTCCAGGTCGGCGTCATCACCTACAGCTACCGCGCCATGCCCGAACAGGGCGCCGACGCGGTGCTGCGTTATGTGCTCGAGTCGGGCATCAGCGGCGTCGAGTTGATGGGCGGCCCGATCGAGGCCTACGCCGGGGCGCCGGCGATGGCGCGTCCGCCCGGCGGTCAGGGTGGACCGGGCGGGCCAGGTGGGCCAGGTGGGCCCGGCGGCCCTGGCAGGCAACCGCCAACGCCGGAGCAGGTGGCGGCCCGCGAGAAGTACGCCGCCGAACTGAAGGCGTGGCGGCTGTCGCAGTCGATGGACAAGTTCAAGGCGCTGCGCAAGATGTACAACGACGCGGGCGTCACCATCTATGCGACCAAGCTGCTCAGCCCGTCGATGTCCGACGAAGAGTTCGAGTACGTGTTCAACATCTCGGAGGCGCTCGGCGCCACGCACACGACGCTCGAGTTGCCGACCGACAGCGCGGCCCTCAAGCGCATCGGCGACTACGCCATGAAGCGGAAGATCTACGCCGCGTACCACACGCACCTGCAGGGCACGCTCACGGCCTTCGACGAGGCCTTCGCGGTGTCCAAGGGCAACATGGCCAATGTCGACTTCGGCCACTACGTTGCCGCTGGCAGCGGCGACCCGGTGATTTTCCTGGAGAAGTTCCACGGTCGCATCAGCAGCTTCCACATCAAAGACCGCAAGTCCAAGGACAACGGCGGCGCCAACGTCGCGTGGGGCCAGGGCGACACGCCGATCGCGCGGATCCTGCAGAGTGCGCAGAAGAACGGCTACAAGATGCCGGCGTCGATCGAGATGGAGTACGACGTGCCGGAAGGATCGACGCCGGTCGCCGAAGTTCGCAAGTGCGTCGAGTTCTGCCGTCGCGTGCTCACCTAAACGCCATGTCGGAACGCAAGTATCGTCAACACGGGTACCAGGACGACGACCGGGATCGCGCTCGACAGCCGGACCGCGATCGTCGTCCACCGCCGGCGCCGGGCGCGCCGGCGGCCACACGCCGCCTTTCCTCGGAAGGCGCGCGCAACCCGAACCTCATGGGCTACCACGAGGTGGTCAAGTGCGCGCGGTGCGGGGCGCCCGTCGACCCGGCAATCCTCTCGCTCAGCACCTGCGCCCGCTGCGGCCAGTCGCTGCACTCCTGCGCCCAGTGCGCGTACTTCGACACCAGTGCGACCTTCGAGTGCGCGCAGAAGATTCCGGCGCGAATCTCACCGAAGGACGCGGCCAACGACTGCACGCTGTTTGCCGTGCGTGCGTCCTGGGAGCGCGAGACGTCATCGACCGCGTCGGCGGCGCCGTCCCCCGAGTCGAGCGCGAAGAAGGCGTTCGACGACCTGTTCAAGTAGGGGCGGCTCGCTCTCGGCGGTGCAGACGCCGCGGCCTGGTGTACTTCGGGAGTCGGCGGATGCGACGGAAAAGGCACTGCACGCCGCTCGAGCCAAGTCCTCGACGACGCTATCTCGATTTCGCCGCTTCGACGGCGTAATGAACACGTGGTGGGGTGGTCGGCGGCGAGTCCCATTCAGTGTTCAGTGAACACTAAACACCTGTCTCCCCATCAACCCCACGTCTCCTCCGCGCCGGTCACGGCATTCGTGCCAGCAGGCGCATCGTCTCCGCGACGACGATGGGGCCGGCGGTCAGCGCGGCGTCGTTGTGGTCGGCACCCTCGATGACGACAAAGGCCTTCGGTGAATTCGCGGCGTCGTGCAGGCGCCGGCTCTGCTCGAGAGGGACGATGCTGTCGGCGTCGCCGGCGATGACCAGCAAGGGCGCGCGCACCTGCGCGATGTGGTCGATCGCTGCATATCGGTCGCGCAGCAGCAGGTGCACCGGCAGCAGCGGGTAGTGGTAGCTGCCGACGTCGGCCATCGACGTGAAGGGCGACCGCAGGACGAGCGCCGCGGACGGGTGCTCGGCGGCGAGTTCCACCGCGACGGCGGCGCCGAGCGACTCTCCGAAGTACACCAGGCGAGCGGCATCCACGTCGGGGCGCGACAGCAGGTAGCGGCGCGCCGCGCGCGCGTCGAGCGCGAGCCCGCGCTCGTCGGGTGAGCCGGCGTTGTCGCCGTATCCGCGGTAGTCGAACAGCAGCATGGCCACACCGTGTGAGCGGAAGGCATGCGCGAGTTCCGCGCGGTAGGCGCGGTTGCCCGCGTTGCCGTTGCACACCAGCATCGTCGCGCGCGCAGGCAACTGAGTCGCCGGGACGAACCATCCATGCAATTCGACCCCGTCCTGCGTCGTGAACGCCACCTGCTCGACGTCCGCGAGGCCGACGGCCGCTGGCGGCGGCACGGCGTGGTGCGGGAAGTACATCAACCGGCGCTGTCCCAGCCAGATCAGAGCCAGCAGCGTAAGGGCGCACCCCGCCGCGATCAGAAGCAGGCGCATGGTGTCGTCGACTCTACTCCCTCGCCACTCGCGGCATCACTCGTCGTTCTATCCACCGACAGCACATGGAACCGCGTGGCCGCTGCGCCTCCTGTCGCCTTGGAATGCGACGAAAGTAGGCCGGCTCCGACGACGGTAGGGCCGGCTCTCCGACTCGTCCGCCGTAGCCTTTGCGAAGGCGGAGCCCGGCCCGCCGGTGCAGACGCCGGGACCTCATGCACACGCCCCGCCACTCCGCCAATCCGACGCGTCCTTCGAGGCCGGCCACGCGTCCCTGCAATCGGTGTGGTGGTCGATGTCCGAATGCACGAGGCCACGACGTTCTTCCTGTTAACGGGCGGGTCCTTAACGACGCGCCCGTCTTGCTGAACAGCAACACGCAGACACAACGGTAGAGGCACATCCGCAGCTTCCCGAGCGGCCAGGCCGTGCTCGAGTCGTCTGCTGGCAAGAGGAGGGCTCCATGTGTCGTGTAATTCCCAGGATCGCATTCTGTACGGCAGCGCTCGTGCTCATGCCCGCGCGGCCGCAGGCTCAGGCTCCCCCGTTCGACTTCTCGAGCGGCAACATCGGCATCGAGGTGATCATCCCCGCCGTGATTCCGGCGTTGTTCCAGACGACGTCACCCAACGACGCGCCGATCATCCTGCGTCACACCACGCTCATCACCAATGCGTGGTTCGACGCGATCGCCCCCTACCATCCCACCGCGAAGGGCGTCTACACGCGGCTGGAGAATCGCCCGCCTGCCGAGGCCACCACCAGGAACAAGAACATCGCGATGGCGTACGCGACATACCGCCTGCTCAACCGTCTCATGCCGCGGTTCGCGGCGGACTGGCGGCAGATGCTCGTGTCGGTCGGCCTCGATCCAGACGATGCGAGCGTTGATGTGAGGACGCCGATCGGCATCGGGAACGTCGCCGGCAGCGCCGTGGCCGTGGCGCGCGAGCGTGACGGCATGAACCAGCTCGGTGACGAGGGCGGGCGCGTCTACGATCTGCGGCCGTATGCCGACTACACCGGCTACATGCCGGTCAACACGCCGTGGAAGCTGTCGAATCCTTCGCGATGGCAGCCGCTCTTCACGACACCGGGCAACGGGACGTTTCTGGGTCAGCAGTTCGCCACGCCGCAATGGGGCGCGACCACGCCGTACTCCTACGGCAATCCGGCAGCGTTCGGCACTCCCCCGCCCATCGACAGCAACCATCACCGGCGACAGGCCTATGAGGCACAAGCCGACGAGGTCATGGACGCGCAGGCGACTCTCACCGATTACCAGAAGATGGTCGCGGAGCTCTTCGACAACAAGATCACGGGCCTCGGTTTCGCGGCGCTCTTCATCGCGCAGTCCCGCAACATGTCACTCGACGAGTTCGTGCACTACGACTTCCTCACGAACGTCGCCGCCTTCGACGGCGGGATCACTACGTGGAGGGACAAGTACCTGTACGACGCCGTGCGGCCCGTCACCGCCATTCGCTACCTGAATCGCGGACGGACGATCACCGGATGGGCGGGCCCTGGACGCGGCATCGTCAACGACCTTCCCGCCAACGAGTGGCGTTCGTACCTGAACACCGCGAACCACCCGGAGTATCCCTCGGGATCCTCGTGCTTCTGCGCAGCGCACGCCCAGGCGAGCCGGCGCTATCTCGGCTCCGATCAGTTTGGTTGGTCAGTCCCGAAGCCCGCCGGATCGTCGGTGATCGAGCCTGGCGTCACGCCGGCCGCCGACGTCGTGCTGGGGCCGTGGCAGACCTTCACCGAGTTCGAGGAGGAATGCGGTATGAGTCGCCTCTGGGGCGGCGTGCATTTCAGGCCCGCGATCGAGGAGGCGCGGAACTCGTGTCGGCAGGTGGGCGACAAGGCGTTCGAGTTCCTGCAGCGGAAGCTGGCCGGCCAGTAGTGACCAGGGAGCTGCCCGGCGTGCTGCGTGAACGCCGGGCAGCCTCCCAGGACAACAGGGCTGGATCTGGATCAACTCTGCATTGGGTTGGGCTCGGTGTGGTTCACGCGCGGCTCGCACCACAGGCGGAGGCCTGTGGGCCCCGGCATCTGATTGGGTAGAGCGCTCAGCTCGAACGGTGCCGACACGACGTCAGCGGCGTCGAGGCTGGCGTCCATGGAACCGAGGCCTGCGGCTGCTCAAAAGTTGCAGTCCTTAGCCGCCTTGAAGCCTGAAGCCTCGGCGGCCTGTTCACTCGAAAACACTCGCGTGCAGTTCTTGCAGCTGTAGTTCCTGCAAGATGGCCGGTGATAAAGGCGGCTGTTGACGTTGCCGTGCAATTCGACGGCTTCCGCACTCGCGTCGGGGTCGGCCACCAGTGGCCGGCGCACTGTGTCTCGGACGCCATGCGGGTCGCCGCCAAGCTGCCAGAGACTGCGCTTGGCCTCGCGAGCTGCCTGCTCAAGCGACGCAAGACGAGCGTCGTCGCTGTAGCGGCGGAACTGCCACGCGAGGCCGGCCTCGACCAGGGCCTCGCTGAGATCGCGCTCACCAACCCGCACCTGGGCGACAAGCCTTCCGTAGCGATCGGTGTCCCTGGGCGTGACGCGGATGTCCTGGCCGAACACCATTGAACGCGTGAAGTTGCGCGCCACGTTCGAGAAGGGCTTGCCCCGTTCGGGGCAGTCGATGCCGTGGACGCGGATCCTGATGAGGGTGCCGTCGCTGCGACGAACGTCAATCGTGTCGCCGTCCACGACGTGCTCGACCCGCGCAGCGAACGCGGTCTCGACCGCGTGCGTCGCCTGGCGGCTCTCGGCGGATAGCTTCGCCGGCGCCCAGGGCAGCCCGGCTAACAACGTGAGGACAACGAGACAGCGGCCTGCCGAGTACCGCATCATGCGTTGCCTCGCACGATGCGAGCGCGTCTTCGCCACATGGAGACCATCGTTGCTATAGGCATTTGGAATGACACTCGCGCCACATCCACCCGAATCGACCAGGCATCAGCATCGCAGGCGAGCTGTCATTCTCGATTGACAGAGACCGCCAATGCTTTGGCAGTTCCTGCCAATCGGTAGTCCCTGAACACTCACGCCCGATCTCATCCTTACGAGACGTCGCCAACAGGGGCATCTGACAGCGGCTTGGCCAGTCACAATAACGAGAACGCCGCAGCACGGCCTCGAACCGATCGTTGACGGCAACGCGGACATGCTGCGTCGTCACTCGGACGACTCCTGGCACTTCGTGTTCGACAACCCCTGGGGCCACGAGAGAGCAGTCGTCCAGCGCTGGCGCGCGCCGGCCCAATCTCGCCGCTCGAGCCAGGCACTCGACGACGCGATCTCGATTTCGCCGCTTCGGCGGCGTAATGACGCGTGGTGGGGTGAGCGGCGGCGAGTCCCATTCGGTGTTTAGTGAACACTAAACAGTTGTCTCCCCATCAACCCCACGTCTCCTCCGCCCGGTCACGGTATTCGTGCCAGCAGGCGCATCGTCGCCGCGACGACGACTGCGCCTGATTCAGCGCAGTTTCGTACCGAGCGCGTTCGTGCCCGCCGCCCACGTCTTTCCCCTCGCGTCCCAGTACATCGCGCGCTCGACGACCAGTTGCGCGGGTGTCGCGCCGAGGCTTTCGATGATGGCGCCGAATCTCCGGTTGGCCGTCTCCGGGAACTCGTGACGCGTATCGACGTTGAACCGGCTCCGTGCTGTCACCGTGAACATCCGCTCCGCGCTACTGCCGTCCTCGAAGAGCAGCGTGACCTTCACCTGGCCGTCCGTCGTCGACGTGTTGGCGAGCAGGATGTAGGTGTCCACGCCCCTCGCACCGCCGACCTCGCCTTCGGCCAAGGCCCATTTCGTCCCGGTGGTCGTCGCTCCGGGCGAGTTGTGCGCTTCGTACCACCCGCCTTCCGGCCACCACATCGCCCGCTCCACGATGATCGGCACGCCGTTCACCGAACGGATGATCGTCGACACGGCCGTGTTGGCCAGGGCCGGGTGCGCGAGGTCGACCCAGATGTTGAACCGGCTGTTGGCTGCCACCGTGTACGGAAGCACGAGGACAGTTCCCTCCGGCAGCAGGTAGGTCGCCTCGACCTGCGCGTCGGTCGTGCCGGGGTTGGCGACCAGCGCGAAGAGGTCAAAGAACGGTCCCGTCGCACCCTCCGCCAGGAACCACTCGGTTGCCGCGGCCGTGATGCCCGCGCTTTCGTGTCCGGCCCCGAACGTCTCCCCGGTGACGTCGAGATACATGGCCCGCTCGACAATGATTGGTTGGTCGTTGGTGACCTCGATCACGCCAGAGACGTCGGACGCGGCCAGCGCCTTGCCCAGACCCGGGAAGTCCTCGACGTTGACCCAGATGTTGCTGCGCGAGGTCGGCAGCAGTGTGTACATCTTCTCGAGTGGTGCACCGGTCGGCCTCAGGTACCGCACACGCACCTGCGCCGGGCTCGTGTTCGGGTTCTGGAGCAGGTAGAAGAGATTGAACCCGCCGACGGTGGACCCTTCTGCGAAGTACCACGTCAGCGCCGGGGCGGTCACCGCCGTCTCCGCATGCGCGCCATAACCACTCTGCACGTTCCACGACATGGTGCGATCGACGACCAGCGGTTGATCGGACTCGATCCTGGTCGAGAATTCGGCTTCTGCCATCCGCGGAAGGCTCTTGGGAACGGCAGTGTCCAGTCGTCGCGGTTGCGGGCGTGGAGGGCATTGGCAATGACGAGGATGCGGGTGCCGCGAAGCGCGTCGGCTGTGAACGGATTCGACGAACCATGAACTCGGAACCCGTCGCGCCGCAACAACTGCGCGAACGGCTGATACCTGCCCGTCGACGTGATGGAAGTTGTGGTGCGCCTCGTCGATCACCACCAGCGGGCCCTGGTCTGCGGCAAACGCGGGCTGCGCAATCGGCGCAGCAAAGGCCGTGTCGGCAACCTGCTGCGCCGATGCGTCCGACATGAGGCACGCAACGACGATGAGCGCTGACACCAACGTCTGCAGTGCACGGCGACTGTCGTCCGCGGCACGTCCGGCAAGGCGATCCTCGTTGAACTCGCGACGCATCGCGGCATTGTAGACTCAGTACGCTAGCTCCATGGAGGGCGACCGCATGACCAACGACAAGCCTGCTCGCGCCGGTTCCAACGCCATCAGCCTCAGCGACGAAGAGCAGGTGCGACAGGTCCTCGTCGACTCGGTCCATGGCCTCTGGGACGTCGTCAACAACCTGACGCGGCTGAAGCCCTCGAAGCGAGAGCGCTATCGCGTGTCGATCTTCGGTTCCGCGCGCCTGCAGCCCGGGTCCTTCGGCTACGAGGAGACCAAGCGCGCAGCCGCGGCACTCGCCGACATGGACTGCGACATCGTGACCGGCGGCGGTCCTGGCCTCATGCAGGCGGCCAATGAAGGCGCCGCAGGCCGAGGCGTGCAGTCAGTCGGCATCCGCGTGGATCTGCCGTTCGAGCAGGAGGTGAACGCCTTCGTGACCTCAGCGTTCGAACACCGGACATTCTTCACGCGCCTGCATCAATTCGTCCTCTCCTCCGACGCCTTCATCGTCGCGCCGGGAGGCATCGGCACCGTGCTCGAGATGACGCTGATCTGGCAGTTGCTGCAGGTGGGACACCTCGAGAATACGTCACTCATCCTCGTGGGTCAGATGTGGCCGGGGCTGCTGGAGTGGGCGAAGCAGTCGATGCTGTCGTCGGACCCGCCGCTGGCCAGCGCACGCGACATGGACATCCCGCGTTGCGTGGCGAACGCGGATGAGGCGATTGCCATCGTCCGCGAACACCATGCCGCCTGGCTGCATCGGACGTAGGGTCGCCAGGGACGCCCTCTTCGTGGCCACGGTCGGCATGAAGCTGCGTTACCTGGCGCCGGGCGCCGGGGTCGCGTGTTCGAGAGTGAGGGCGACCGCCGTGCCTCTCTTGAAGCCCTTCCAGTAGGTGTGCCCCGGCAGCTCGCGGCCCTCGCGATCCACGGCGTACACCGCATCGGTGCCAGACGCGACCACGTCGAAGTAGGCCTGCTTCGCGTCGTCGCCCTTCAGATGGCGATCGAAATACGCTGTGGCGAAGTGCTGCAGGATATTGTTCATCCGCACCGTGTCCCATACCGCATCGGCGTGTTGCGTGTACGCCACCACCGCTGGGCCTGTGGCGCCAAGCGTCTCCGTGGGCGCCGGATGCGGCGCCGCCGCGTTGTGGTTCGCGTTGACGAACGTCAGCAGGTAGCGGTCGGCGTTGACCACGCCCTCGAACAGCGCACGCGTGCCCTTCGCGTAGCCGGACACGTCGTCGACGCTGCCGGCCACGAACAGCACCGGCGTGCGGATGCCGCCGAGGCCCTCGGCGTCCCATATGCCGGCCTGCATGCCCCACGGGCCGATCGCGATGACCGCCTTCACGCGCGTGTCGTTCAGCGCACGATACGCCGGGTTGGCCGCGGCCCGTTCGCCGAGCAACCGGTTGGGCGGCGCCCCTCGCATCGTCAGGCTCGCCGCGCTGTAGCCACCGCCGATCGCGTTGATCACGCCGTACCCGCCCATCGAGTAGCCGACGAGGCCAGTGCGAGAGGTGTCGGGGCGTCCGCTCAGGAAGCTGCCCGAGCCGGGCGCGGCGAGACGCGTCATTTCGTCGAGGACGAACAACTGATCGAACGGCCGGTTGTAGAGCGTGCTCGCGAAGGCCTGCTGGTCCTCGTAGGTGCTGTCGGCGTGGTCGATGGACACGACGATGAAGCCCTTGCTCGCGAGGTTCTCGCCAAGATGGCTCATCAGGTAGCGGTTGCCGGGGTAACCGTGCGACAGGATCACCAGGGGGAACGGCCCGCCCGCGGTCGCGAGTGTCGCATCACGCACGGCCTGGCCCTGCAGCGTCACGGCGATCGTCGGGTCGCGGGCGACGGTGTGGTAGGTGCCGCCAGGCGTCTCGCCTGGGGCGAGCGTCGCCGGGTACCAAACCTCGAGCACGAACCGGCGGTCGTAGCGCGCGGTGGGCTCGCCCTCCTTCGTGCGGAGGACGTCTGGCCGATCGCGATCGACGGCGGTCAGCGTTCGCACGCCGATGGCGGAGGGGCCGTAGGCGGCCAGTTCCGGGGCGATGGGGGTCACGACGTCGATGCGGGTCGGCTGCGCGAGGGCGCCGGCGGCGGCGAAGACGAGCGTGACGGCGGAAGCGGCGCACAGCCGCAGCAAAATGGACATCTGTCGGCGACCGGAGCGTTGCCACCATACACCAGCGTTCAGGAGCGCGGCATCACGCAGCGCCCGGCCCGGCGTGGCGTGGCGGCTTTTCACGTACTTGGCTTCGCCACCGGAGTCCGACGTGCGTGCGCCCTCGCGCCAGAGATTTCGAGCTGACGCTGATTGAACCAGGCCGTGTGCTTTCCGGCTTCTCCCGCAGGCCGAAGCCTGCGGGTAGGCCAGCTCCGTTGCAGCAATCAGCGAGCGGTGCCCCAGTCCATCGCGATATCGGCGACCACCCCGAACGGCTTGAACGTGCCCACCGGACGGCCGCTCGTGGCGTCGACGATCATCACGCCGCCGGGACCGCTGATCAGCGCCGTGCGGCCGTCCGGCGACAGCTCCGCGCGATCGAACCTGCCTGCAGCCGCGCTGAGGACGTCGCTCTTCTGGTGGGTGGCGAAGTCCAGCGCAGACACGCCGCCGGGGGCGGCAAGGAGCGCCGTTGATGCGCCCGGCATGCACAGCACGCGAAAGGCGGCGACGTCGACCTTCTGGATGACTGCGCCCGTGACGCCGTCAATGAGGGTGACGTCGGTGGTCTGGCTGTTCAGGGTGTACACGACCTTGCCGTCCGGGCGCACGACCATCGTGCCGCGCGGCTCGGCGAGGCTGGCCTCGGCGTACACGTACGAGGACTGGCCGTTCCGTCTGGCCTGGGTCTCGGCGTTCAGCCGCGCCGTCTCGTTCTTCAGGCCCACGTCGAGCGCCTGGAACATCTTCGTGCTCATCTTGCCAGTGCGGACTTCGAGGAGGCGGGTGCCCGTTGCAAGGTCGTACGTCTTGAAGTACTCGGTCCAGAGCTGGTAGAGGCGGCTGCCATCCGGGCTGACCCGCATCTCCTCGCCGAAGGTCTTGAACGTGTAGGGCGAGCCGGCGGGCTTCAGGTCGGGCAGGGTGAGCTTCGAGAAGCTGTAGCTGCCGTGCACGTACAGCGTCTTGCCGTCGGCGCTCGTCTCGAGCGACTCGGGGCCCGTGCCGACAGGGATCGGCGCGCTGACGGTGCCCCCTGTGATCACCCGCAACTCACCGGCGCGGTCGCGGTTGGCCGGTCCCTTCGCCGGGACGCCGTCGCTCAGCATCAGCAGGCGCTGGCCACGCTCGTCGAGCACGAGCCCGCGCGGCTTGGATCCCGCGTCGCTGCCGCCCTGAACGGCGCGCGTCGACATCGACACCACGTGTAACCGGCCATTGACGTTCTTGTCCGGGTTGTCGCTCGGCTTGCCGCGATCGAGCAGGTAGAGGAACTGCGCGTCCGGCGAGAGCACCGGATTGCCGGGGTCGCCCTCGAGCGGCACGGTGGCGGCCACGCTCCCCGTTGTCAGGTCCAGGAAGCGGAGCTCGGCTGGCGAGAGCACGCCCTTGCGCTTCTCGCTGGCGGAGAGCACCACGCCCGTGCGTCCATCGGGAGCGGCAAGGAAGGCCGTCGCTGGGCGCGGCAGTTCGATGCGCGACAGGACCTTCGCACCCGCGAGGTCCACGGTGACGAACTCCCGCGGTTGACTTTCCGCAGGCTTACCCCTGTATCCCTGCCCCACGACCGACAGGCGATCGCCCGCCGCCGACAGCATCGACAGCGGCTCGAGTCCCCACGCGAGCTCGACGCGGCCCTTTACGGCCAGCGTCGCGCCGTCGAGGATGGTGACCGCCGACCGTGTCTTCGCCTGGAACCCATCGTCGCCCGCGTCGCGGCCCTCGCCACGGTCGAGCACGAGCACGCGCTGGCCGTCGGCAGACATCAGCAATGCGGTCGGCGTCCCCTGGAGTGTCGCCGTCTGCGCGACGCTGCCGCCTGGCAGGCTCAACGCGGTGACGGTGCGGGCCTGCTGGTCCAGCACCAAAACCCGCGAAGGAGGGTTCTGCGCCGCCGGCCGGCTCACCATCGATCCCACGAGGATGCCAGCCACCACGAATGCGGTCCTGCCTCTGATCATGTCGCCTCCCACACGCACAATTGCGCGTCCGCACCGGGCGCGCGCTCCCGCAGCGCGTGGGCGGATTGAGTCCTGAATACGATCGGGATAACGACGATGATTGCGTGAGCGAACCGGTCCGGCACCCGGCCGGCCTTGCGCTGCTCCAGGATGTCGTCGGCCACGAATGCGGCGAGGGACATAATGGACGAGCCTTCCTCCGCTGCTCCGTCTCGGTGGGCAGAGGAGGGCGACTCAACGAAGGAGACGTTGATGTACAAGGTCATCTGGCCGGGCCCCCTGGCTCTCGCAGTCGCGGCCCTCGTCGCCCTTGCTCCCGTGCCCGCGCAGGCCCAGGAGAAGCTCGCGGGAAAGGCGTTCGAGGCGGCAGCGGTCAAGGACTTCTATCTCGAAGGGAACGCGATTCCGGCGCAGAAGCGCAACACCGTGGTGCTCAAGGGGGCCGACGGGAAGCGGATGGTGTTCGGGTTGCTGGACACCAGCGGATACGCCACCGAGATCCAGCAGAAGTACGCCGGGATGTTGATCCTCGAGCGGAAGACCCTGATCGGCGGCGCCACCGTGGGGACGGGTGCCTACGGGTTCGGCCTGCGGAAGGGCACGCCGCCGGAGGGCCCGGGCACGCTGGTGGTCTACGACGTGGCCGGGGACAAGGTCGGCGAAGTGGCGGCGCAGTGGGACACGGCGCTTGCGCGGCCGGTGCCGCTCCAGTTCGTGAACGGCCGGCTGTACGTCGGTCGCCACTGGGTCGAGATCAAGTAAGCGCTCACCGCCCACGGAGAGGCTCGAGCGAGAGCCCCTTCGCTTCGTCCACCAGGTAGTGGCGGCCGGCAGGTACGTCGCGGAACTCGTCCACCTTGCCTCCCGGCCACTCGACGCGCACCAGATCCGCCTTCGCCGCGTCACCGAGGCCGAAATGCGCCCGCGGGTCACTGGCGGAGTAGATCCCCACGGTGCGCTTGACCTCCCACACCTGGGACCGCTCACCTGTCCGCGCGGTGATCCGGGTGCCGATCGCGTCCCGATTGGCCTTGCTCCCCACGGCTCGCAGCATCAACCAGCGGCCCGGCGCCTGGTCGTTCCGCAGCATCAACGGCTTCGAGTCCAGGCAGGCCACCACCAGGTCGAGGTCGCCATCGTTGTCGAGGTCGGCAAAGGCGAGGCCGCGCCCGATCACGCGCTTGCCGGCGTCGGGTCCGACCTCTCCCGAGGCGTCGCGGAAGGTACCGTCGCGGTCGTTCACGTAGACCGAGAGCGCCGGCTGCTCGTAGGTCTCCTTGCCGGGCGCGTCGCGCAGGTGCGGGTAGACGTGGCCGTTCGCGTGAACGAGATCCTTCCAGCCGTCCTGATCGAGATCGAGGAACGCCGTCCCCCACTTCACGAATGGCCACGCCGGCGCACGGAGGTGCGCACGCGCAGTGATGTCCTCGAAGAGGAGTTCGCCCAGGTTCCGGTACAGCGTGCTGTAGTCGTTGGCGAAGTGCGTGGCGTAGAGGTCGAGTCTGCCGTCGTTGTCGAAGTCGGCGGCGTCCACCCCCATGCTCGCCTGCTCGTTGCCGTCGCCGCTCACCGCGGTGCCACTCTCGAACCCGCGCTCGTCGAAGCGCCCGTTCCCCCTGTTCACGAAGAGATAGTTCGGCGTCGCGTCGTTGCCGACGTAGAGGTCGAGATCCCTGTCGCCATCCACGTCCGCGGTCACCACGCCAAGGCCGAAGTAACGCTTCTCGTCAGAGGCCCCGGAAACCTCGGATTGCTCGGTGAAGGTGCCGTCGCCGTTGTTGTGGAAGTAGAGGTCCCGGGCGCCGGGGAGACCGCGCGGCCCACACAGCACGGGCACACCGACGTAGGTGCAGGTGCCGCCCGCCGGCCCCACGGGAAGTGCGTCGGGCCCGACATCCAGGTACGCGGCGACGTAGAGATCGAGATGGCCGTCCCCATCGAAGTCGCCGAAGGCCGCGGACGAACTCCATCCTTCTGCGCGGATGCCTGCCTTCCCGGTGACGTCCGTGAACGTCCCGTTTCCGTTGTTGCGGTAGAGGACATCGGCGCCCAGGTTCGTGAGGTAGACATCGACCCACCCGTCGTTGTCGTAATCGGCAACGCTGACGCCAATGCCCCAGCCCCCCCGGGTGAGGCCTGCCGCTCGCGTGACATCCTCGAAGGTGCCATCGCGCCGGTTGCGGTAGAGGACGGGTCCGGGGTTGTCGCCCCTGCGCCAGCGCTCCATCGACGAGCCCCGGGAGAAGAGGAGGTCCACCCAGCCGTCGCCGTCGTAATCGAGGGCTCCGACGCCGCCGCCCTTGACTTCGAAGATGTAGTCCTTGCGGTCAGGGCGGCCCGTGTAATTTTCAGCCGTGATCCCGGAGGCGGCCGAGACGTCGGTGAGGTGCACGCTCGGCGGGGGCACTGGAGCCGCGTAGGGCACGACCGCAACACCGGCAGCGAGAAGCAGGAGGACATGCCTCGCCGGGCGCGGATGAGCCATGGTGCATCCTACACGCGCTGGCTCACCTGCAGTTCGGTCTCGCAGACGTACCCGCTGTCCGTGGTCCACGCCGTTTAGGGAGGGTAGGCGGAGTGCCATTCAGTTGCATGCAGCCGGACACCTGGCCCTTGTATCGCTGAGCTGTACTCGACGCAATAGCGCAAACAGATGAGCCGACGACCGAGCACACACGCGAGATCACGGAGGCGTGGGTGCCGCTTGTGCGGCGACTCCAGCCACCTGCCGGCTTCGCTCACGAACGGGAGGTGGCACAACCCACGTGACGTCGGTCTTGCCTGTGGTGAGGGAGATCGAGCGGCCGTACTTGTGGCGGGAACGGCAGGCTGTGCACTGATCTGACACCTGCCACTGATTTGCGTGTTGCGCCAGGACGACGAACCGACGCAACGCAGGGCGCGGGTAATGCGCCTGGATCTTGAGGAGGACGCCGGCGGCACCACTTCGTCGGTGTACGTGCTCGCCTGTGTACCGCCGATCCACCGCTCGCCCCGCGCGCGCGCTCGACGAGCCTCGAGAGATGGGTGCCCGAATCACTGCCGCGTCCGCTCCTGCAGCCCGAACTCGCGCAGCAGGCCCTCGAGCCTCCCGCCCGCTGGCGTGGCCCAGGCCTCTGCGCTCAATTCGGCGACCAGACCTCGAAGCGCACCTGCCAACTCGCGCTCGGGCGCCGACAGCACTCCTTCGAGCGTCGGATCCAGCAAGTGCGCCGAGCCGCCGGCTGACTGCATGCCGATGTAGTCGAGCAGCATGGCCACACGACGCGACGCGACGACGTTGGGCACACTCGGCCGGGCGACGCTCGTGATGATGAGGTCCTGCCTCCACAGTTCGGCAAGCAGCTTGCGGTCGTGCAGGAAGAGCGCCGTGCCAAGCCCCTCCTGGCCGGCCGCGGCCGGCATCGCACTGCGCACGTCGTGGACGATGCGGTGGAAGTTGTCATCCTGCAGCGAGAAGCCGACAAAGAGCATGTGACGTGTGACCAGCAGCGCCTGCACGATGCCGGCAAGCGCGGCGCGGCGCGACGAGAACCGCAGGTAGTCGTCGCGCGTGAGGACGATCTCCTCGGGATGCGTCACGCATCCGTGCAACTTGAGCAGCCAGCGTTCGCCGCGGTCGCCCGGCGCGTACGGCAGGATCGAGCACGGTACGTCGATGTCCTGCGACGCGTGCTCGAAGATTTGGTCGTAGTTGGTGGTGGCCACTTGCGACACGGGCAGCGACGCCAGCAGCGTCTGTGTGAGCGATCGGTGCGTCGCCTTGACCAGCGACGCAACGAGGGGCCCCAGCGGCTGACCGGCGTGCTTCAGGCGCATGCCAATCAGGCGCGCGCGATCGAGGGCGTTCTCGGCCTGGAGCAGCACACGCTCCTCGTCAGAGAACCCGCCGTCGGCGGCAAGGAGATCGAGCAGCCTGGGCCAGTCAGGCACACCGCTGCCCTGGCTCGCGCCCGCACCGATGAAGAGCACCAGCTGGCCCTCGCGGGCGAGCGCCGCGAGCCGGTCCCCTTCCGCGAGGAGCGACGACTCGAGCTGTCGGGCGAACGGTGAGTTCGGCAGCTGCGTGCGCGCCGCCTGCACCGCGGCATACGTGCGTCGATCACGAATCGCCAGGTACACGTCGACGCCACCTTCCTGCGCGACGGTCTCGAGGGCCGGAAGCAGACGCCGGACGATCTCGCCAGTAGCGAAGCGTCCGCCGCCACCACCCGCGCCGACCAGCGGCACGGCGACGCGCGGGAAGACCTGCTCGGCGCTTGCGTGGCGATGCTCAGCCAGATGACGCGCCGCGAGCGCAACTGCCTCACGCGCGCCCTCGACGAACCACTGCAAGGGCTCGCCGAAGGCGGCGCCGAGATTGGTCCAGACACGCAGTCGATCGTCGCCGGCAAGGGGCGCCTCGACGAACGCGCGCGGGCTGCCGGTGCGGAAATCATCCGGCGGCGGTCCCGGCTCGCCGGCCGCCGCCTGCCAGCCGGCCGACACCCTGAGCTGACGATCCGTCGGCACGACCCACGCATCGCACGCGAGCCGCGTGAGGTCCGCGCCGGTGACGAAGACGTGTGGGGAGGGAGCTTCGTCTGTCGCGTCCATGGCGGTTCACTATAGCTGCACACCAACGGCGGAGACTCGTCGAGGTGTCCGCCCGTACTCACGCAACGATGCACGGGCTCGCTATCATCTGGAACCTGTGGCGACCCTTCTGTCGAGCACGGGCGTGGTCTCGCGTAGTGCGAAGCGGCAGTCGCGGACGGCCCTCGACCGCGACTTCATCCTGACAGTCGAGGCGCCGGCGCTGCGCACGCCATGCGCGTGGTCCGAACACCACGGTGACGATCGGGCGATTGCCGTCGGATTCGTCCCGGCCTTCGACGCAGCGCCAGCGGCGGCCGAGATCGTGTTCCTTGTCGACAGGTCGGGCTCGATGCATGGCGACTCGATCGCCGAGGTACGCAACGCGCTGCAGTTGTGCCTGCGGTCTATCACGACCGACTGCACGTTCATCATCGTCGGCTTCGGAAGCACATATCAGCCGTCGTGTCGGCGTCGATCTGGACGGACTACAGGTGCCGGTCATCTCCCTGGACGACCTGAAGATCAACAAGCGCGCTGCGGGCCGCAACAAGGATCTCGCCGACCTGGACAACCTGCCCTGACGACGCGTGCGGATCTGCGGACGGCAGCGTCCTTGCACATAGGTCGCGCCTGGCGTGCGGTCCATCAGCCTGACATGGCACTTATCGCGCGGATGATGCCGAGGCATCCCTATCAGCCGGCGCGACAGGTCGACGTGCGGCTGTCGTCAGTCAACCTTGGATAGGAATAGAGCCGTCGGAGGCGACCAAGGTCGCGCCAGCGCGAAACTTGTCAAGAATCCTCGTGCAGCGGTGCGATTTCCGTGCGTACACTGGCGCATTCCCAGCGTTTCCGCTCGCGCGTCGCGGGTCAACGGAGTCTCATGCTGCGTTTCTCCACCCTCGTCTGGTCAGGGCTCCTGACCGCCGCTCTTTTCACCAGCCAGGCCCACGCCCAAGTGGCCGGCCCGTTTGCCGCTCCAGAAGCACGCGTCGTCCGCGCGCCCGCCGGGCAGAGCCTGGCCCCCGTGTCTGGCGATCCTGTCGCCCAGGTCGCCGCATACCTGCGCGCAGCCGGACACGACGATGCGACGGTCGCGTCGCTGGTGCTCGCCAGCCGCGACACGGTGGCGCGCACAGGCGTCACGCACCTGCGGTTCACGCAGCGCGTCAGCGGCCTCGATGTCTACGGCACGTACCTGAAGGCCTCGGTCACCGCCACTGGCGCGCTCGCCAGCGTCGTCGAAAACGTCGTGACGGTTCGGGCCGTTGGTGGACCGCCGCTCGACGGCGGTGAAGGCCGCGCGCTGGCCATCGGGCTGCAGCACGTGCACGGCGGCGCGCCGACGCCGCCGGGCCTGGTACGCCAGGACGGCAACACGAGCGTCTTCGCCCGCACCGCCTTCTTCCACCGCGAGCCGACGGTCACGCGCGTCGCGGTTCCGGTCGGCGCCGCGCTGCGCCGCGGCTACCTCGTCGAGACCTGGACGGCTCGCGGCAACCAGCTGCACCACACGCTGGTCGGCGGCGACGGCGCGGTGCTCGGCGTCGAGTCGCGCACGGCCAGCGACAGCTACAACGTGTTCGCGATCGACCCGTCGAAGTCGCAGCAGCTGGTCGTCAACGGTCCGGCACCCGCGGTGAAGGCGCCCTCGCCCAACGGCTGGCTGTTTGCGGGCACGCAGGCGACGACCAACATCGCCGGCAACAACGTCAATGCCTACGTCGACGCCAACGCCAACAACGCGGCCGACGGCGGCGGTGTCGCCGTCAGCGACGGCAACTTCCTCGCGACATTCGCCGCCGGGCAGCAGCCCGCCGTCGACCCGAACAAGGCAGTCGCGACACAGAACCTCTTCTACCTGAACAACGTGATACACGACGTCCTCTATCGTCACGGATTCACGGAGTCGGCGGGAAACTTCCAGGAGAGCAACTTCGGCCTCACCGGCGCCGGCAGCGACTCGGTGTACGCCGAGGTGCAGGACGGCAGCGGCACCGACAACGCCAACTTCTCCACGCCGGCCGACGGCTCCCACCCGCGCATGCAGATGTACATCTGGAGCGCCCCCGGCGACACGCAGGTGGCGATCGGGTCCAAGGTCTTCACCGCCCAGAATTCCTCCTTCACCCCCCTCCCGTCCACCACGGGCGTCACCGGCATGCTTGCCATCGTCAACGACGGCGCGGGCACGACGTCGGATGCCTGTGAGCGGTTCGCACGCAATGCACTCATCGGCAAGATCGCGATCATCGACCGCGGCACCTGCAACTTCGACCTCAAGGTGAGCAACGTCGCCCGTGCCGGCGCGATAGCGGCCATCGTCGTGAACAATGCCGACACCGGTATCTTCGCCATGGGCGGCACCACGGCGAGCAAGATCCCCGCGGTGATGGTGAGCCTGGTCGACGGCGCGGCGATCAAGGCCGCCGGCGGCAGCGACGGCACCGTGAAAAAGACCACCGCGGCGCCCATCAACCGCGACAGCAGCCTGGACGCCGACATCGTCGACCATGAGTACGGCCACGGCCTGACGTGGCGAATGATCGGCAGCATGAGCGGGCCGATAGCGGGCGCCATCGGCGAGGGCATGGGCGACGTCCTGTCGCTGCTCCTCAACAACTCCCCCACACAGTACAACGCGTCGGACGACGACGTCGTGGGCGAGTACTCGGCGTTCACGCCCACAGGCATCCGTTCACAGCCGTACAACACGTACAACCGGAGCTACGGCGACCTCACGTGGACCGAGGTGCACCTCGACGGCGAACTGTACGCAGCAATCGGCTTCCGCCTGCGCCGCAATTTCCTAAACGACTCTGCGGGGTCGCTACCCAACCTGACGACAGGGGAAGTGCTGGACCACATGGTCGACGGCATGAACTACACACCCGCCGCTCCGAAGTACGAGGACATGCGCGACGGCATCCTGGACTCGATCGACAACGACGCGGGCCTCACGGCCTCCGACAAGTCACGACGGAAGTGCCTGGTGTGGGACGGGTTCGCGGACTTCGGCGTCGGCGTCGGCGCCAAGGCCACGGTCAAGCGCGCCGGCAGCATCACGGTTTCCGAGTCGTTCGCCCTGCCCGACGGCTGCAACGCGGTCGACTAGGCGACAGCCTTTAGGAGATGCACGGCGTGACCGACAGGTCACCCGTGTGTCACGTTCGCACCCGCGCCGGTCTCCCTGGCGGAATTGTCGCGGCCCGTTCTCATGGCGCTCTGGGGCCGTGCAGTCGGCTGACGTGGCGGTGATCAGGGTGCCTCGGCGAGCCAGGCAGCCGGCTGTGTGCGGTTCGTCGCGGCCGGCCGTTCTAAATGAATGAACGTCGTTGTCGCCAAACGACACATCCTTCCTTGACGCCAGGCGTCGACGTTGTGGTTCGTGATCGAGGTGTGTGCCGTGGGGCGCATGACCCACCTTCTGCACCTCGAGCACGGACCCTGGGGAGCCGTCGCCCGGGTCCGGCCGCCGTTGCGGCTCGGATTCGGCGACGTCTTCCAATGCTTCAGCGTGACGACGGCTCGCAGCCTGTACGTGCCTTCTTCTGGTACGTCGCGAGTCGCGGGTGCTGCGGGGTACTGGCTTCCGCGACCCGCGCGGCCTGCTGATAGCTCGCAATCGCAGACACCGTGTCACCGGCGCGGCAATGCGCGTCGCCGAGGCTGTCGTACGCATTCGGCGAGTGTGGGAAGGCGTCGACATTGTCCTTGAAGGTCCGTAACGCGGCCGGCACCTGACCTCGCGTCAGCTGGTCGTAGCCAACCTGGTTGACCAGCCGTTCGGCCATCACCGGGTACGGCTTGGCATAGGCCCTGGCCAGCCGCACCACGTCGTCGTGACGACCTTCCGTCAGGAAGATACGACCGACCGCAACGAGGCGGGCTTCGGGCGGCGGAGAATCGTAGCCGAAGCGGGTGGAGGCGCGCCGATAGTGCGCCTCGAGCGCCTGCAATCCGCCCGCGCCATCGAGTTCCGACAGGTTCTCGAAGAACGGAAAACGGTACTCCTGGTACCGTGCCTCGAGCGCGTCATGGAGGCTTCTCTGCGGCGTGGAACTGTGGTCCTCGTCCTGCAAGTCGGCAGAGGTCCATGCCGGGCCTCCGCCAGCGCCAGCGCTCCGCAGGGCGTCTGCAAAACGTCTCAGGCCGTCGCGCAGTTGCTCGTTCTCGTGTTGACCGACCGAGACGTACACGGCCGCGCCCGCCCTGGCCGCCCGCGGGATGAGTTCCTCGGCGAGCACGCGCTCAAGCGTCGCCACGATCAGTACGGCAAGCACGCGTGACCAATCGACCCGGGTCATTCCTGTCCCCCGGCGCCGGCCTCGTGACGAATGATCGTGAAACCCTCATCAGGCGATGGCGGGTCGAAGTACGCCGTGATGGCGTCGAACTCCGCGTCCGTCGTCCACCTGGTTCCCTCCGGGAATCCGGCGCTGCGAGCGTGCAGTTGCCGCTTGCACACCGCGTCGGACGCGTCGATGACGTGGAGCTCATGGTCGACACCAGACGCGTCGAGCAGCTGCCGGAACCACGCGCGCTGCCGGCGTGTGTTGCCGGGAAAGTCGAGCACGACCGACAGCCCGCGGCCGAGCAACGTGCAGATGTGTGGCGTCAGCGTCTCATTGAGCCGAGTCGAGTACTTCATGAAAGCCGGGATGTCGACGATCTCCACCGGGTAGAGCCGCCCGAGCCACTCGTCCGAAGCGAGCAGAATCGCGTCCCCCTGCTCTGCCAGCATCCTGGCCAGCGTCGACTTGCCTGCGGCCATCTTGCCGCACAGGAAGAACAGTTTCGGGGTCCGCTCCATGGAAACAGCCTACAGCCACAGGGCCTACAGCCTGCAGCCTGCGGGCTGCGCGTCGGACAAGTGATCCATGGCGTGAACGCCACCGGCAGTCACGATATACGGCTCGCGTAGCCTGCAGCCCGTAGCCCGCAGCCGTCAATATCGTTGGAGTCCGACGCCTGCACGTGGCAGGCTGCACGCGGATCGCGGATCGGGAAGGTACGGCGGGCTCTCCGAGCCCGCCAGGCCGACAGGCCGCAGGCATTTGTGTTGTGCTCAGGGCTCCGACTCCCCTGCGGCTGCGTTGCGGGGCAGCGCCGTCACGGTGAACGGCGGCGTGCTCGTGAGGAAGTCGGCGTTCACCACGAGGTAGCTGTTGCGGGCGCGCGCGACCGTCGACGGATCGGTGATCGAGGGGTGTGTAAGCTGCCCCACCACGACGCCGGACCCGGCGTCTGCGTCGAGCCTGACGAAGGTCAGCGTCGGCGCGGGATAGAACGTCACGACCACCAGCTGCCCCTTGTCCAACAGCAGGCCGTCGCTGAAGAGCGGCTCGACGTCGATACGCTGGATCGTTCGGCCGAGCGGCGCGTCCGCATCGACATCGATGCGGAACAGCTCACCCGTGCCCGAGTGCCCCACGATCAGCCGCTGCCCGTCTTCGAGCGAGACGATGCCATTGAGGTTGAAGGCAAACGGGTCGTAGGCGATCTCGGGTTCGACCGGGATGGCCTGCGGCACGCCGCCACCCGCCTCGACCTGCTCGGCGGTCGCGTGCCAGAGATACGGGCGGAAGGAGTCGGTCACGTACACGTCGCCGGTATTGGTGATCGCGAGGTCGTTGAGCAGGCCACCCTCGCCGGTATCGACGGTGGCCAGTAGTTGGCCGGTCGCGATTTCATACACGCGAAGCTGGCCCGTCGCACCGCCGGCGACGTACAGCCGGTCGCGCCACACCTTCAGGCCGGTGGCCTGCCCGCCGTCAGTCCCCGGGATGAAGACGCGCGCGACCGTGTCGTCCAGGCTCGCGCGATAAATCGTGCCGTCGCCGATCGTGCCCACGAAGAAGGTGCCGGAGCGTGGATCGTATGCGACGCCCTCGGGGTTGCCGTGGGTTGACGGTTCGAGCGCGTAGACCCTGGCATCGGGACGGGCGTCCTGCCGCGCGAAGGCAGAACTAGTTGCGCCCAGGGTAACGGTCAAGGCGAGGGTGGTCGCGGTAAGGATGGAACGAGCCGGGAGTGTCGTCGGGTACATAATGAGCCTCCTCGAAGTCGGCAGCAGGCCCGCATCGCGGCATCGGAGTGCGCAAGCGTTCGCCGGGCGGGCAGGTGCGACGGCGGTGAAGGCTAGCCGCCGGACGGCTTCGCCGTCCTCGAGAACGGCGGAAACCTTTCTTCGGATTTCCTTCGGACGCCATGGACGCAGCCAATCCCGAGGTCTTCGCGTTCGGTGCCTATCGCCTCGACACCGGGGAACGGCACCTGTTGCGCGGGAGCGAGGAGATCCCGCTCGAGCCGAAGGTCTTCGATACGCTGCTCGTCCTCGTCCGCCATGCGGGCCGCCTCGTCGGCAAGGACGCGCTGATGTCCGCGGTGTGGCCGGACACGCACGTGGAGGAGGGCAACCTCACGCGCAACGTCTCGATGCTTCGCCGCGCACTCGGGACCGACGCGCAGGCGAACATCGAGACCGTCCCCAAGTACGGCTACCGCTTCGTCGGGGACGTCACGCGCCTGACGGTGACAGTCGAGCCGGCGCTGCTCTATCCGGAACCGCCGGTTACGACAACAGGGTTACCGACGCCCGAGGCACTCCTCGTCCAGCCGCCAGGTCTCGCGACACCGCGGCAGCCGTGGTCCACGCTGGCGCTGCTCTTGCTCGTCGTAGGGGGTTCGGTCACGTTCGTCGGGCTGACACGCGGCATGCCCGACGACCCGAGCGCCAGATCCGGACGACCGGACGCTTCAATAGCCGACGCGCCGTCGTCCACCGCCGAACCTCTGGAGCTGTACCTGAAAGGGCGCCACTACCTCAACACGCTGAGCGACGAGAGCATCGCGCGAGCGGCCAGCTATTTCCGACGTGCGCTCGAGGTCAATCCGGACTACGCGCCGGCGCACGCAGGGCTTGCCGAGTACTACGCGACGATTGCGGCGGTTGGCACGACTGCGCGGATGTCACCGGCCGAGGCGTACCCGTTGGCGAAGGCGTCGGCGTTGAAGGCCCTCTCGCTCGACGAGGCCATTCCCGGCGCGTACACCGCGCTCGCGCTGGTAGCCATGGACTACGAGTGGGATCACGACGGTGCCGACCGTGCGTTCCGCCGTGCGATCGCGCTCGCGCCACAACACGTCAACGCGCACCACTGGTACTCGCACTTCCTGGTCACGCAGGGCCGCTTCGAGGAGTCGCTGGAGGAGAGCCGGCGCGCGCTCTCGCTCGACCCCCTCGACATCCCGATGAATTACCATCTCGGCTTCCACTACTACTACGCACGACAGTACCTCGACGCCGAGCGGCAGTTGCGCCAGACCCTGATGCTCGACTCGTCGTCCGGAGATGCGAACAGCTTGCTCGGGATCGGCCTGGCGCAGCAGGGTCGGCACCAGGAGGGCATCGCCGCGATGCAGCGTGGCATGGCACTTGGCGGGCTGGACGTGCGGGGTGCGATCGTCGCGGCACTCGCGAGGGCCGGACGTCGCGCCGAATCGGACGCCCTGCTGGCGGAGGTGCTGGAGGAAGGGAGGCACCGATATGTATCGCCGTACGAACTTGCGCGTGCCCACGCCGGGCGCGGCGAGATCGACAAGGCATTCGGCCGTCTCGAGCAGGCGTGTGACGACCGCGCCGCCGACGTACGTCACCTCGGGGTCGATCCCGGCTTCGACGGGCTGCGTGCCGACCCACGCTTCGTCCGCATCCTGGAGCGCGTCGGCCTCGCCGCCGTTCCGGGTGCGGTAGCCAGAAAGTAGAGGCTTCCATGTCCGACCTCCCCATCACCGAGCAGGAAAACGAGCGGTCTCGCGGCCTCGACACGCTGACGATCGAGGACACGCTGGCGCTGATCAACGATGAGGACCACGGTGTGCCGACCGCCGTCCGGCGCCAGTTGCCGATCATCGCGCAAGCCGTGGAAGGCATCGTCGGGCGACTGCGCCGGGGCGGACGCCTGATCTACGTGGGCACCGGCACGTCGGGGCGACTCGGCGTGCTCGATGCGTCCGAGTGCCCGCCGACCTACGGCGTGCCGGCCGAACTGGTGCAGGGCCTCATCGCGGGCGGCTACGACGCGTGCCATCGCGCCGTCGAGGCGTCCGAAGACGACCACGACGCCGGCGCCAGCGACCTGGCGACGCGCGGAGTGACCGCTGCGGACGCCGTCATCGGCATCGCCGCGTCCGGACGAACGCCGTACACGGTCGGCGCCGTGGAACACGCGCGAGCGCTCGGCGCGTTCACCGTGGCCATCGCCTGTGTCCCGGGATCGGCGATCACCCTGGCCGCCGAAGTGGCCATCGTCCCTGTCGTCGGTCCCGAAGTGGTCGCGGGATCGACGCGCATGAAGGCAGGGACTGCGCAGAAGCTGGTGCTGAACATGATCTCGACGACGGCGATGATCCAGCTCGGGTACGTCCGCGGCAACAGGATGACGAACATGCGGGCGCGCAACAGCAAGCTACAGGCACGCGCGGTCCGTATCCTGCAGTCGGAGACGGGACTCGATGATGCGGCAGCGACCTCGGCGCTCGAAGCCGCGGGCGGTGACGTCGCGACGGCGGTCGTGATGATCCGGACCGGATGCGCCCGCGAGGCCGCGGGCGAGGCCTTGCTGCGCGCGAGCGGTGTCATCGAACGGGCGATTGCGTCGCTGTGCGACTGATTCGGTGACCGCGGGACAGCGGCGCATGGCGCACGCGCCACCGGCTGGCACGAATCCATGGAGGTGTCGCCGCGGGACTTCCGCCTTCGCCGAGGCTACGGCAGACAGGTCGTCCCGCGGCAGCGCGCCGGACAAGTCCGGCGCCTACGAGATTCGTTGGAGTCCGGCGGCGGCCTACTTGATCGAGTGCAGGCCGAACATGTTGCCCTCGGTATCGACCGCGAGCACGACGAAGCCGTACTGGCCGATCGACATCTTGTCGCGATGCACCTTGCCGCCCGCGCCGGCGACACGGCCGCCCTCGACCGCACAGTCCTCGCAACTGAAGTAGACCATCGTGCTGCCGCCCGAGGGCACACCAGGCATCTTCACGAGCGCGCCCGACGCCCCCGGCGCCGCCGGATCCATCCCGAAGGCCCACATCTCGATGTCGGGACCCGGCAGCCGTTGGAGGGTGACCTCAAAGACGGCCTCGTAGAACTTCCGCGCCCTATCCGCGTCCTGGACGTAGATCTCGAACCAGCCGACCGGGTTGTGACGAGCCATGAGGGTTCTCCTGTGCGGGCCGAATGATGGACTGACGCCGGGGAGTATCGTGCGGCCGGTACTCGCGGTGCAACCACGACTGTACTGACCGTCGACCTAAAGGTCGACGGCTACGCTCCGAATGCGCGCCCTACCATCCAGGCGGGCATCGATTTCAGATCGCGTCGGAGATCGACGTGAAGGTGAAGGCGCCCACCCGCAGTGGCGGCACCATGAACGGCGAGCGTCGCACTGACGGGCCGATGGCCTCGACGTTCCACGGCGCGAGCATCGCCAGCACGCTCTGGTTGAACCGCAGGTTGCGTACCGGACGCTGGATGACGCCGTCCTCCACCCACCACAGGCCATCGCGCGTGAGCCCGGTGAGCACGATGGTGCGCGGGTCGACGAGCCGCACGTACCAGAATCGCGAGATCAGCAGCCCGCGCGCCAGGCCCTTGATCATCTCCGGGAGCGGCGTCAGCGGCGTGGCGCTCTCGACGATGAAGTTGGTGGGCCCGGGCGTAGGCGTCTGCTTGCGATCCGCGGCCCAGAAACGCGGGTAGGTCAGCCGCTCCAGCACACCATTCCGGATCAGCGTGATGCGCTCCGCCGGAATCCCCTCGTCGGTCGCCGGTATGCCCGGAAGTTCGGCATGCATCGGATCGCTGTGCAGGCTCAGGCGCGTGTCGAACATGGACTCGCCGAGGCGGGTCTTGCCGTCCTTGGCCGAGAATGCGCTGCGCCCCTCGTCTGCGCTCCGTGCGTCCAGCGCGCCCACCAGGAACCCCATGAGATCGGCGACGGCCTGGGCTTCGAGGATGACCGGATACGTGCCCGGCTCGATCGGCTTCGGATCGCGCGACCGTACCGCCTTCTCCACCGCCTGCCGTGCGATCTGCGCGGCATCCACCTGGCGCACGTCGAAGTGATCGCCCGCGTAGTAGCCAGACCCGGTGCCGTCCTCGGTGCGCGCGGTGATGCTGCACGCCGCCTCGCTCGCGCGAAAGTACCGGCGATTGCCATTGGCAGTGGCCACGGCGGTCGCAGAGGCATTCGTGGTGTGCACGCCGGCGCCGCTGACGCTTGCCTCGCGACACGTGCGCAGCACGTCCTGGAGCGCAACGGCACGCGCGGCAACGTCGACATCCGCAGTGGCGTCGACGAATCCGCGCGAGTCGGGGTACTCGAGAGGACCAAGCGTCGGCACGTACTCGCGATGAACGGGCGAGATTCGTGCGATCTGCACCGCCTCGCCGGCCAGTTGCCCAAGCGCCGCGGCACTCGCGTCGTTGCCGCTTGTCGCACCACGCCGCTTGTCCACCCACACCGTGACGGTGATGGTCAGGTCTTCAGAGCGTCCACTGGTCGTGACGCGATTGTCCGCGAAGCGCGCGTGCGCGGCGACCTCGCTCGCAACCGACACGACGGCATCCTCGGCACCCGCCGCCCTGGCGTGCGCGAGGACGGTCTCGCACAGGGTCAGTGCTTCATCGCGACTCAGCATCCCGCCTGCCCCCGCGTCACGATGACCCTGCCGTGTTCAGGACGTTGACCTGACGGAAGCGCGCCGGCGGACAACCATGGCTGACGGCGTTGGTCTGACCGGGCTCGCCCTTGCCGTCGGCCGACGTTCCCCACAACCGATACGAAGCCGGGCCGCCGATGCCGTCACACGACGCCCAGAACTCCGGCGTGCGCGACTGGTACGCCGCGTCCTTGACCATCGCGCCGAGCCTGCCGTCACGGATCTCGCGGATCACCGCCCCGCCGAACTGGAAGTTGTAGCGTTGCTGATCGATCGACGAGACACCCCGCCCTTCGATGAACAGCCCGCGCTTGATGCCACTGAACAACTCGTCGCGCGTCACCTCGGTGCTCGCCGACTGCAGCGAGACGTTCGGCATCCGCGGGAAGGGCACGCTCGCCCAGTTGTCCGAATGCAGGCAGCCGTGGGAGCGCTGCTGCCCGACCAGCGGCGCCAGTTCACGCGTCGTCTGCCAATCAACGAACATGCCGCCACGCACGAGGGACCACTTGTCCGCCTTCACGCCCTCATCGTCGTAGCCGGTCGTCGCAAGGCCACCGGGCTGGCTGCGATCGGCGACCAGGTTGACGATCGTCGCGCCGAACCGTCGCGTGCCGGCGTCACCAGGTTTCAGGAAACTCGTGCCGGCCATGTTGGCTTCATACCCGAGCGCGCGATCGAGTTCGGTCGAGTGCCCGACCGATTCGTGAATACACAGGAAGAGCTGAGAAGGATCGACCACGATGTCGTAGCGGCCGGGCGTCACCGGTGCGGCCTTCAGCTTCTCCACGACCTCGTGGCCAGCCTGCTCCGCGTCCTGCAGCCAGGGATAGTCCTCGACGTACTCGTATCCAACCAGCTTCGCCCGATCGACGACCGGTCGCGTCTGGAAGTCGCCGCGTGCGCGGTCGGCGGCGGTGGTCGTGAACTGCGGATACGTCCGCACCAGCCGCTGCGTGATCCGCGAGCCCTCGCTCGACGCGAAGTACTTGTGCTCGTCGACCAACAGCAACTGCGAGCTGACGAACGAGACGCCGGGGACGGCGAGCGCCGTCTCGTTCAGCTTCATCAGGAACGCCAGCTTCGTATCGATGGGCACGTCGAACGGGTCACGCGTGAAGGCGCTGGTCCAAGTGGCCTTCACCGTATCGGCGGATGCGAGCACCACCTTGCGTGCCGCCAGGGCGGCATTGGCCTTGGCGATCGCCACTGCCTGCCCGGCGAGGGTCCGGGCCGTCGCCGCGTCGACGCGATGACTCGCCGCGAAACCCCAGGCGCCGTTGACCAGCACCCGGAGGCCCATGCCGTAGCTCGCCGAGCGCGAGACGTTCTGCACCTGACGCTCACGCGTCGCGATCGACTCGCGCCGGTAGCGGTTGACGCGGATGTCTGCGTAGGAGGCTCCCAACTTCGCCGCCTGCGCAAGCGCCTCGTCAGCGGCCTCGGCGCGTACCGCGTCGACGTCAGGACCTGACTGGAAGATCTCGGCCCAGCCAGGCACGACAATACCCGCGGCAAGGGCGGTGCCGGACGCGATGAACTCACGTCGCGAGAACGAAGGCGACATCGCGCGGATTATAGCGGGGTTACGATGCACGCATGACTCCACCTCTCCGCCATGTCACGAGGCGCCTCGCGTGCGCCGCGATCTGCCTGGCGCCGGCAGCCGTGTCGTACGCCCAGAACACGTCGCGGCAGGCCCCGCCGGTGCTCGACGTCCATTTCCACGCGATGGACGACTCCGGTCCTACCGCTGTCCCGATGTGCCCGAACACGTCGAGGTTCACGGCCTCGGATCCCGCCACCAAGGAAGCCACCAACGGCTGGGCGCAGGAAGAGTGCACGCCCAAGCTGTATCCCGCGGCGAAGGGCGAGTACATCAAGGACGTCGTCGCGGACATGGAGCGGCTGAACGTGACCGCGGTGGTCTTCGGCACGCCGGAAAGCGTCCGCAAATGGATCGACGCGGCGCCAGGGCGCGTGATTCCGGGCACCGGTTTCGAGGCGGCCGGCGCGCGGGTCCCCCTCGATCAACTGCGCACCAGTTTCGCCAAGGACGGCTTCAAGGTGATGGGCGAGATCGGCCTGCAGTACCAGGGCGTGTCGCCGAGCGACATGAGTGTCGACCAGTACTTTGCGCTCGCCGAGGAACTCGACATCCCCGTCGCCATCCACATGGGCACCGGCGGATCGGGTCGATCCAACGTGACGCGATCGACGTTCCGTGGCTCCATGGGCAACCCGCTCCTGCTCGAGGAACTCCTCGCACGACATCCGAAGCTGCGCGTCCAGGTGATGCACGCCGGTTATCCGATGATCGACAACATGCTCACGCTGCTGCAGGCGAACTCGCACGTGTACGTGGACCTCGCCGGGTTGATCTGGAGCTATCCGTTGAAGGAAGTGAACCGGTACATCGAACGGCTCGTGGACGGCGGGTTCGGCGATCGCGTGATGTTCGGCACCGATCAACTCGTGTGGCCGAAGCTGATGGCGTATTCGATCAGCATCATCCAGAATGCCGACTACCTGACACCCGAGCAGAAGCGCGACATCCTGTACAACAACGCCGCCCGCTTCCTGCGGATCGATCCGAAGAGCGCGAAGTAGAAGCCCAGACGAACGCCGAACGCTGAACGCCACACGCTGACGGCAGGAAGACCTTCGTCGCTGCGGAGACCGCCCACGCCGCCTGACAGACGGCGACCGCGAACAGAAGGCCGGGCTCGGAGACCCGGCCCTACCTCGTCATCGACCAAGGCCGCACCTGCGATAGTCTGTCGCCAGTTTCCCAGAATCAGAACGCGGCTTGTATCGCCCGGAGTACACCCATGCGCCTCGGCTTCCTCGCCCCCATGCTCGCCCTTGGCGTCGCGCTCGCGGCTGCCGCGCAAACGTCCAGTGGGCCGTGGTTTCTCGACCAGCCACTGCTGCCCGGCATCTACACCGCCGACCCCTCGGCGCACGTCTTCGGCGGACGGCTGTACCTCTACCCGTCCCACGACATCGACGCCGGCGTACCTGCCGATGATCTCGGCAGCCACTTCGCGATGCGCGACTACCACGTCCTGTCGATGGATCGGATCGGCGGCGCCGTGAAAGACCACGGCGTGGCGCTCGACATCGCCAGCGTGCCCTGGGCCAAGCGGCAGATGTGGGCGCCCGACGCAGCCGAACGCGGTGGGCAGTACTACCTGTACTTCCCGGCCAAGGACGCGCGCGACGTGTTCCGCATCGGCGTGGCCGTGTCGAGCAATCCTGCCGGGCCCTTCAAGGCCGACCCAGAGCCCATCGACGGCGCATTCAGCATCGACCCGGCAGTCTTCCGCGACGCCGACGGTGCTGCGTACCTCTATTTCGGCGGCATCTGGGGTGGGCAACTGCAGCGATGGGCATCGGGGGCCTATCAGGCCAAGGACGCATATCCTGCGCCCGGCGCGCCCGCACTGATGCCGAAGGTCGCGCGACTGCGCGACGACATGCGTCACCTGGCCGAGCCGGTGCGCGACGTGATCATCAACGACGCGGAGGGGCGGCCCCTCACCTACGGCGACAATACGCGGCGCTTCTTCGAGGCCACCTGGGTCCACCGCTACAACGGGAAGTACTACCTGTCGTATTCGACTGGCGACACGCATTTTCTCGTATACGCCACCGGCGACTCGCCCTACGGACCATTCACGTACCGCGGCCGCATCATGGAACCGGTGCTGGGCTGGACGACGCACCACTCGATCGTCGAGTCGGAGGGCAAGTGGTACCTCTTCTACCACGATGCGCAGCTCTCGAAGGGCCAGACGCATCTCCGCAACGTCAAGGTGACGCCGCTCGTCCATCGTCCCGACGGCACCATCGAGACGATCGTGCCGTATCGCGCAGGCGGACGCTGACACGGGCAGAAACCCGGGAACCGGGTACCGGGAACCGGGTACCGGGCACCGGGCACCGGGAACCGGGTAAGCCAAGTCGACGAACGCCGAACGTTGAACGTCGAACGCGGCGCCACCGGGTACCGGGCACGGGGCACCCGGGCAAGCCAAATCGACGAACGCCGAACGCTGAACGCCGCACCCAGCGGGTACCGGGTTCCGGGCACCGGGTTCCGGGAACCGTTAATCTCGGGCTCTGGACTACAGGGTACGGGGTACGGATTGTGTAGGCGTCGACCTTGGTCGACGCGCCCCGCCCCCGGCTACCAGGCGGCGGGGCCGGGAATCGTCCGCGTGTGGCGCATCTCGTACTCGCCCAGTACGCGCTCGCCTCCGGCTTCCACCGCGAGCAGTCGCAGCACCATGACGTCGTCTGGCGCGGCTTTCGCGAAGGTGGCCGACTCTTGGTACAGCACGGCCCGGGCGGCCGCGTCCACGGGGACGTCCGCCATGCGGCCCCGCTCGCGGCCCTCGCTGTCGTAGATGCCGAGGTCCACGCGGGGCAGGCCGGCGAGTTCTGCGACTAGACGCGCGATGAGGAAGTCGTCGTCGGCCGAGATCGTGCACGCGACGACGCCGCCGCGCGGCGGCGTGTATTCGCGAACCGTGCGTCCCTCGGCCTTGGCCTGCCGCACGAAGTCGTCGCTCACGATCACCCGAAGGGAGCCGGAGCGCGCGACGTCACGCAGTGCCTCGGCAAGCGCGATGGTGCCGCGCAGCCGGCCACCGCATTCGTCGCACGCGAACAGGTGCTCTTCGATCGCGGTTTCAGCGGCCTCATCCAGGGCCGCCATCCAGTACTCGAGCAGTATCTCCTCGGAGATCGGCGCCGAACACTGGGGCGGTTCGGACCGTGTCGTGGCCATCACGCGACCTCCCCCTCCATGCAGCCGCGCAGTTGCCGGATGGCGCGATGGCGGATCACCCGCACATTGGCCTCGGAGACACCGAGAAACCGCGCGACGTCGCTGCCGGCGCGGTCGTCATAGAACGTCAGCATCACGACGCTGCGGTCGCGTTCCTTCAGCGACTGCAGGCACCGGCCCAAGCGCTCGCGATCCACCTCCGGTTCGATTGGCGCCTCTGGCACCAGGATCGCGCCGTAGATCTCGAGCAGCGCCCCGCGACGTTTCGCACCGCGCCGCAGTTCGAGCACCGTCATGCGGGCCATACCCAGCACGAAATGCGGCAGCTTCTCGTAGTCGCGCAGTTTGCCTGCGCGCAGGGCCTCGAGCGTCGTCAGCAGCACCTGCTGCACCAGGTCGTCTGCAGCGGCGCCGGACCGCAGGTGTCGCATGCCATAGAGGCGAAGTCGTGGCGCCATGCGGCGACACATCTCGGCCTCGGCCTGGGAGTCCCCCGCTGCCGCACGGCTGGCCACGTCGGCGTCGCTGAGGTCGGACGGCACGGCGGCATTGTAAGCGCCGCCATGCCCCCGGCAAGCCACCGTCGCCTTACGGCTTCGGCGCAGCAAGCCAGCGTCGCCTTTCGGCTTCGCCGCGGCAAGCGAGGCGTGCGCTCACGCGTCGGCGGGCGGGCGGAGCGTGCTCGTCCAGCCGTCGCGCGTGATCAGCCACGCCCCCGCGTCATTGCGCCGATAGGTGGTGATGTACTTGCCGCTGTCGCTCATCCCGGCCGGCGCGCCGTGTGGCGTCAGCACGATGTTGTAGTCGCCGTGTTCGATGGCGACGTCGCCGTGCACTTCGAGGCCCATGGGGGTGATGTTGAAGCTCGACACCGCGAACATGGCCATGAACCGTTCGTTGAAGGCGCCGATGGCAGCGGTGCCGGTGTTGACCGCACCGACCGGTGGTAACTGCACGGCGTCGTCGGCGAAGATCGCGGTCCAGCCGGCTGCATCGTTGGCCGTGAGCGCGGCGATGTGCGTCGCGCGCAGGCGGTCGATGTCCGCGCGTGCGTCGTCTCGGCCGCCGCGCAGGTCGTCAGGCATGTCAGGCAGGGGACCGAGGATGTCGACCCCATGACGCGCTGCCGCTGCCATCAACGCAGCCATGTCCGGCGGCTCGGGTGTGGTGTCGAACGGGGTACGCAGGGCCAGCACGAACTGCTCGAAGCCACCCGGCGTGGCAAGCAGCAGCATCCGGGCCGGCCTGGTGCCGATCACCGCGAAGCCGTGCGGAATGTCGCGAGGGCCGTGGACAAAGGAGCCGGGGCCGGCGTAGTGCCACTGGCCATCGACCACGAACGCGACCTCACCTTCGATCACGTAGAACGACTCGTCCTCCCGGTGGTGGACGTGGTAGGGCGAGCCGAAGCCCGGAGGCATGGCCGAATTCTCGACCAGCCCGAAGGCGCCACCGGTGGTCTCGTGGGTGGCGCGCAGGGTCGTCGGAACGCCGAGGAATCGGAACGGCTGGTCGGCGCGGGTATTCAGCTGGGGCTTGCGATCCTGGGCAATCACGTCACGTCTCCTGGTCGTTACAGGCGGACGCCGTGTCCGCCCTCACTTGCCATGTGTGACGACACGGCCCGGCGTTACACGGACTTGTACCGGGCTCCGGGTTCCGGGTGCCGGGCACCGTAATGCCTAATGCCTAATGCCTGATGCCTAATGCCTGATGCCTGATGCCTCACGCCAGGGGCGAAGGGGAAAGCTCGAAGGCAGCGGGCCCTTGAAGCTGTGGCGAAGGCGTCGAGCTTGCTCGATGCGAAGTCGTGGCACGATCGCGCCATGACACCGCAGGACCTCCACGCCCTCGTCGACTACAACTACTGGGCGACGCATCGTCTGCTGGCCGCGGTGGACGCGTTGACGCCCGAGCAGTTCGTTCGCGACCTCGCGAGCAGCTTCCGGTCAGTGCGTGACACGTTGACGCACGTACACGACGCGGAATGGATCTGGCTCTCGCGTCTGCATGGCGTCTCGCCGACGAGCAGGCTGCCGCTTGATCGCTTCGAGGACTGCGCGGCGCTCCGGGCGGGATGGGCGGAGACCCAGGGGGGCCTGCGCACCTACGTGGATGGCCTGGATGACGCGGGCGTGCAGCGGGTGGTCGAATACCGGCTCCTGAACGGCAGCTCGTCTGCCGACCGCGCATGGCACCTCGTGCAGCACGTGGTGAACCACGGGACCTACCATCGCGGCCAGGTGACGACGATGCTGCGGCAACTCGGCGCTGCGCCGCCGTTACCGCTGGATCTCGTGGCCTACTATCGCGAGCGTCGCGGGTAGTCGAACCGGGCGCTATACTCCGGAGCGCCCGCCACACGCGTGATCCGAGACTGTCCCAGTCCGATGTCGCGGCCAAGCGTCGAGCAATCTCGACGCCTACAACTTTGGCTTGGGCCATCGGCCTCGGCCTTGGGCCTTGGCTCTTCCGCCTTTGGCTGGGCTGTTCGGCGTTCAGCGTTCAGCGTTCGGCGTTCGGTGTTCGTCTTCGGGTTCTTCGGTACGGAACGTCCATGACAGATCACGGTCGCGCACTTCCGCTTGTGTGGCATCCAGACTCCGCCAGCGCTGCTGGCGCATCCGCCGGCACGCCGGGCGGAATCACCCGCCGCTCGGCGCTGCAGGGCCTCGCGGCAGGCTTGGGCCTCGCGGCCGGGACCCCGGCCGACGCACACGAGTCGCATCATCCGCTCGCGGCGCACGTTGCGCAACGGCCGACCAAACCGGCCATCACCGTCGCGAAGAAGCCACAGTTCTTCGACCCCCACCAGTTCGCGACGCTCACGCTCGTCTCCGAGCTGATCGTGCCCGGTTCGGTCGCGAGCGGCAGCCCGGCCTGGATCGACGAAGTGCTCGCGATCGAGCACGAGGACCTGCGGCTGACGTTCATCAGCGCGCTGGCCGCTGTCGACGCCGCGGCGCGCGATCAGCACGGCTCGACATTCCGTGCGCTGCCTGCCACGCAACAGCCGGCACTGCTCGAGTCGCTGACGACGCCGGTGGCGACGCTCAAGTCGTGGATTGCCGGCGCGCACTACTCGTCGGAGGCCGGCATGAAGGAGTTGGGCTTCACGGGCAACGTGTTCTTCGAGAGTTTCCCTGCGTGCACGCACGCCGAGGGGCACGAGTAAGCGTCCGTCGAGATGACATCTCATTGGTTCGACCTCGACGGCGCCCCCCACCGGACGTAGCCGCCGGACTCCCGCCTGCGCCAAGGCTTCGGCGGACAGGTCAGTCCGGCGGTCATCGTCAGGGCACGGGAGACACGGTCGCCCGTCGACCTGGTTTGTCCACCGTAGTCTTGGCGAAGGTGGAAGGTCGACGGCTACAACACCGGATACCAGCATGCAGACCGATCCCGCGGGCCAGCACTTCGACGTCGTCATCGTGGGATCCGGTGCGTCCGGGGGTTGGGCCGCCAAGCGCCTCACCGAGGCCGGCTTGCGCGTGGCCGTGCTCGAGGCTGGTAGAGCGCTCAGCGACGCGGACTACAAGGAGCACGTCCAGCCGCCCCAGCTCAAGTACCGGGGCCGCACGAAGACCCCGTTCGAGCACACGCAGCCGCAGCAGTCGCAGTCGTACGCCGTCCGCGAATGGAACGCCGACTGGTACGTCAACGATATCGAGGAACCCTACCTGGACGACTCCGATCCGAAGTTCCTGTGGGTGCGGCCGCGCGTGGTCGGCGGCCGGATGAACATCTGGGGACGCGGTTGCCTGCGCATGAGCGACATCGATTTCAAGGCGGCGTCGCACGACGGCGTCGGCGTCGACTGGCCAATCACGTACGCGGAGATCAAGCCGTACTACGACCTCGTCGAGGAGTACGTGGGCGTCTCCGGCATGAAGGAGGGACTGGCGCAGTACCCCGACGGCCCCTTCCAGCCGCCGATGGGCCTCACCTGTAACGAGATGGCCGTCCGCTCGCGCGTCAAGAAAGCGTTCGGGTATACCGTGACGCAGGGCCGCACCGCCAACCTCACGAAGCCGATCAACGGGCGCCAGGCGTGCCACTACTGCGGGCCGTGCGAGCACGGGTGCGTGACGCACTCCTACTTCAACTCCGCGTTCACGACGATGAGGGATGCGGTGGCGACGGGCCGGTGCACGCTCGTGACCGGCGCGATGGCGTACAAGGTGCTCATGGACCCGAACACGCGCCGGGCCCGTGGTGTGCTCTACATCGACCGCACCACCCGGCAACCGCGCGAGATCTTCGGACGCGCGGTGGCCCTCTGCGCGCAGACGCTCGAATCCGTTCGCATGCTCTTCAACTCGGCAACGCGCCAGGATTCGAACGGCCTCGCGAACTCGAGCGGCGTGTTGGGCAAGTACCTCATGACGCATTTCGCCGGCGCAGGTGCCTCGGGCGACTTGCCGGATCTCGTCGAACAGCCGACGATGGCGGGGGCGAATCGTCCATGCGGGCTATTGACGCCGCGCTTCCGTAACCTGCCAGGTGGGCCCAGGACGGACGGGTTCGTGCGCGGCTATGGGCTGAGCACGTACGTCGGCGCGGGTTTCAACTTCGCCGCCCCGGGGATCGGGGAGGCCTACAAGCGCGCCATCGCGCAACCGCGCCCCGCGACGCTCAGCTTCGCTGGGTTCGGCGAGTGCCTGCCATACGAGGACAACACCTGCGCGGTCGACAAGGACACGCTCGACGCGTTCGGCATCCCTGTCGTACGCCTGCGGATCACGCCGCGCGACAACGAGCGTGCTCTGCACCGCGACATGGCAACGCACGCGGCCGAGATCCTCGATCGCATCGGCGCCACGAACATTCGCCAGAGCCACGGCATGCGCGGCCAGGCGCACGAGGTCGGCGCCGCGCGCATGGGCACGGACCCGAAGGCGTCCGTGCTCACGCCATTCCTCCAGACGCACGACGTCGGCAACCTGTTCGTGATGGACGGTTCGAGTTTTCCGTCGAGCTCGTGGCAGAACCCGACGCTGACGATCATGGCGCTGGCCGTGCGCTCCACGCACTTCCTGCTGGAGCAGCTCAGGACCAGGAGCCTGTAGTTCGCTGGTCGATCAGGCCCGCGCGCAGACGCGAGGAACACCTTGTACGTTGGCCGGCCATGCGCAGCGTGTTGTTGGTCACTCGGGATTTATGGGTCGTCGATGCGCACGCGGACCTGCGCGCCGCCTTCCGGCGTCCAGACGATGACGCCGCCCTCGAATTCGCTGATGCGTCCACGGCTGTTGGGCACGGCCTTCTCGTCGCTCGTCGGGAAACCGAGGCGACTGCGCTCCCACCCCAGGCTCGCCCACTTGTCGCGAATGGCGCCATGTACTTCGTGCGCCCCGGTCGTGGGTGTCCAGTAGATCGACCCGTGCTCGAAGTGATTGAAGCGGCCGCGCCGGTTGGGAGTGCCGGTTTCGTCGGTCAACGGGTAACCGAGAAAGCTCCTGCCGCCACCAAGGCGTGCCCACTTGAGACGGATGTCGCCGTGGACCTCGTGAGCGCCGGTCGTGGCTGTCCAGTAGATCGTCCCGCGTTCGAAGTCGCGGAAGCGACCCCGCCGGTCGGCCGTATCCATTTCGCCACTGCCTGCACCGGCATCGAACGGTCTGCCCAGGAAGCCCCCAGGGCCACCGAGTTGCGTGTACTTGTCGTCGATTGCGCTCATCGCACGTCTCCACCGCTTGAAACGCTCGGGTCGGGCAAGCCGTACAGGTCCGCCGTGCTCTGCCGGTCTTGCCGACACACCCGCCACGTGCGAGGATGCGCCACCGGCAGGATCGACAACATGCGCACCGCCACTGCTCGACTCGTCTCCGCCTCCGTCATCGCATGTCTGGGCGCTTCGCCTGCGTTCGCGCAGCAGGCGCACGTCAACCTCGACTGGGCTCCGCACCGCAACATCGGCGGACTGGTGCCATTCGGGGCCAACGTCGTGTCGCCCGACGTCGACCAACAGCGTCGTGTGACGTTTCGCGTCAAGGCCCCGCGGGCACAGGAGGTGCAGCTCTCGGCGCCGACGATCGCCGCCGCGCTCGGCCGGGCCGAGTCGTCGTGGCCGTTCACGAAGGGCGCCGACGGCACGTGGACGCTGACCCTCGGGCCGGTACCGCAGAACATCTACGTGTACAAGTTCCTCGTCGATGGCGTCCCGGTCGTCGACCCGAACAACACTCTCGGCGGCTTCGGCAACCAGCCGGGGTACAGCACGCTCGTGGTCCACGGCGAGGGGCCGGCCTACTACGACGCCCGGCCGGTCCCGCACGGCACGATCACGCGCCACGTCTACCAATCCACGGTGACTGACGGCGAGCGCGAGCTCTTCGTCTACACGCCACCTGCCTACGACCGCACGAAGGTCTACCCGGTGCTGTACCTGCTCGGTGGCAGCGGCGAGATCGCCTCAGGCTGGTGGCTCGACGGCCGCGCCGGCTTCATCGCCGACAACCTTCTTGCGGAGGGCCGTGCGGTCCCGATGGTCATCGCGATGCCCAACAACCAGGTCGTGCATCGCAGCGACCCGCAGCACGCCGACAAGACCTTCACGCTGTTCGATCGCGAGTTGCGAACGGAGATCATGCCGCTGGTGGAGTCGCAGTATCGCGTCCAGGCCGACCGCCATGGCCGCGCCATCGCGGGACTGTCGATGGGCGGGCGTCACGCGCAACTCGTGGGCTTCAAGGCGCTGGACCTGTTCGCGTCGTTCGGTATCCTCAGCGCCGGCGATCCTGCCTCGGAGACGTCGACGCCGCAGTTCCTCACCGATCCGGACATCAACACCAAGGTGGACTACCTGCTGGTCGGGCTCGGCACGCACGAGGACCAGCCGACCAACCGTAGCGTGGTCTTCCACCAGATCCTGGACAGACACGCGATCCGGCACGAGTACGCCATTGGCGGCAACGGCGCCCACGACTGGGCCACCTGGCGCTACCTGTTGTACACGCACCTGCTACCGAACCTGTTCAAGCCGCGGAAGTGAAGGGGTCGCATGGACCTGCGCACGTTCTGGATCAACCTGGGCTGGCTGGTCGTCCTGATCGTGACCATCGCCACGCCACTCGCACTCGATGCCGTGGGTCGGCTCACCTACTTCTCGAGTCTGGTGTTCTGGGGCATCCCGTTGCTGTACCTGTGGCCGGTGTTCCAGAGCCTCACGGCGACCGGCACCGGCCGGCGTCGACGGGCGCTGCGCTGGTCGGCCGGCACGATCGCGGTCATGGGCGTTGCGCTCGACCTCGTGCTCGGCCACCTGACGTTCCGTTTTCCCGGCTGCGATGCGGCGCCAGGCACATCGCCATACGTGTTGTGTGTGCCAGGCCTGGGCGGGCTGGTGCCGGTCGAGGAGCTGCTCTTCTATGTCATGGGCCCGATCGTGATCGTGCTCACGTACGCGTGCGCCGACGAGCGTTGGCTTGGTCGCTATCACTCCGGTGACGATCGACTCGACTACGCGCTGATCCGTCTCTCGCCCCACCTCGTCGCACTCGCGGCGATCGCTGCCGTCACCGCGATCGTCCTGTGGCGTGCCAACGGCACCTTTCCGACCTACTTCGCGTTCCTGACCGCAGGGGCGATCCTGCCGGCGATGTTCCTGTATCGCGCGGTGGGGCACCTCACCAACTGGCAGGGCCTCGCGGTGACGACGCTCTACGTGCTGCTGACGTCGATCATCTGGGAAGTGACGCTCGCCATTCCGCGAGACTGGTGGGGCTACGAACCCGCCGGCATGATCGGCCTCGTGATCGGTGCGTGGTCGCGGGGGACGGCGATCTTCCCGGTCGAAGCGGCCGTCGTGTGGCTCACGGCACCGCTCTCGTGCATCCTGATTTACGAGTTCGCCAACGCGTTCTTCCACCACTCCGGCTCGACCCGCGCCGCTCTGTTCGGGGACACCGCGGCGTCGGGTCACCGGACTCGTCGCCCCTGACGGAGCGTCGATTCGGCCTGCTCCACGCGTCGCAACGTGACGCGTCGAACCCGCCACCCGCGAAGCCCGTTCGACCGGCTCTCGTCTCGCGCGCTGGCGTGGAATGGTGCATGCTGCGGTGCACGTACACGCATGCGCAAGCCCGCCATACTCCTCTCCGCTCTCGCTGTCATCACGGCCCTGCACTTCAGCCTGCACATGGGCGGCCATACGCAGCACGTCGTACACGTGACACTCCGCACGGCGTACCTGTTCCCCGTGATCGTGGCGGCCGTGTGGTATGGCCGGCGCGGCGGCCTGCTGACTGCTGCCGCCGCCATCGTCGTGTTCGTGCCGCATGTCCTGCTGGACTGGGCGAATCAGCAGATGGAGAACGTCAGCCAGATCGCGTCCGGCGCGGTGTTCCTGCTCGTGGGATGGGTCGTCGGCGCGCTCGTCGACCAGCGCGACCGGGAACGGGAACGGGCCGCCGCCGCGGTGCAGCGTGCCCGGCGCCTGGCGATTGTCAAGGCCATCGCGGCTCTCTCAGCGGCGCTGGACACGCGGGACCGCCACACGGCCCGGCACAGCGAGGAAGTCGCGCGCGTCGCCCTGCAACTGGGGCACGCCCGGGGATTGTCGGCCGATCGGCTCGAAGTACTGCGGCTGGCGGCGCTGATGCACGACGTCGGCAAGATCGGGGTGCCCGACGATGTGCTGTTCAAGACCGACTCGCTGACGCCTGAGGAGCGGGACGTGATCCAGCAGCATCCGGTGACCGCCGGGGGCATCCTCGAGGCGATAGACGGCACCCGCGACATCGCCGACATCGTCGTTGCGCACCACGAATGCCCCGACGGATCCGGCTACCCACTCGGGCTGCGCGCGGACCAGATCCCGGTCGAGGCGGCCATCCTGAGCGTCGCCGACGTCTTCGTCGCGCTCACCGAGCAACGCCCCTACAAGGAGGCGCGGAGTCCGGAAGCGGCGCTGGCGTGGATGCAATCGGTGAGCGGCAGCAAACTCGACGCCGAAAGCGTCCGTGTGCTCGCCGACGTGGTGATGGAAACGCCGCCACCCGGTTCGGTCTGAGCAACCGGGCCTTGCCGGACGAACAAGGTCGACGGCCACGACCGCGGCCCGGAGCATCTGCGACCAGGGTCGGCGGCTACGGTCGCAGCGGCCCAACATTCGTCCTCCCGTGTCCCGTCGGTTACCGTCGGACAAGTGATCCATGGCGCCTGCGGCACTGGTAGTCACGATATCCGCTCCAGGTAGGCTGCAGGCCGTAGGCCGTAGGCGCGAATGAGGAGTACCCATGAACGATGCGCTCTCGTCAGCCAGGCACGTCGAGGCATTACTGGCGATCCCGTACCTGCTGATGGGGGCTTCGCACGTCGTGCAGCCCGGGATGTGGCGGGCGGACTTCACGCGCCTGCACACCGACGGCGCGCCGGCGCTCGTCACGCGCACGTTCACGCTGGAACTCTGGCCGGCGCTGTCTCCTGAGCCGGGGCGGCTGATGAGACCTACGTGTCCAAGGGACGAGGGACAAGGAACAAGTCAGAAGGGCGTCAAGGCACAAGGGAGAGGATCGCAAGAGGGTAAGAGACCAGGCGACTCCCCGCCTCATCGCTTGGGCCTTGGTTCCCTGTTCCTCGTCCCTTGATGCCCCTGTGACTTTTTCGTTCTCCCCTTGTCACTTGATCATCAGGCGAGCGCGAGCCACCACGAGCCGATCAGGACGCCGAGCGTCAGGACGGCGAGCAGGCCTTGCACGATTCGACCGGGCGGTCGAATGCCTGTTGCAGCCACTGCTGCGCCGGCGACGATACCAACCGCGAGGCCGTACAGGTGCGCGACGATGTCGGCACGTTCGCTGGCGCCCAGCATGATGACCAGGCACAGGCCGGCGACGAGCGGGACCCATGCCCGGCGGCGGCGCTCGACGAGCCCGAATCTGCGAACGACCTGCACGCCGGCCAGCAGACCGAGCGCTGCAAACGTGGCCGTGGACGCGCCGATGGAGAGGTGTCCCGGTCCGTAGGACCATGCCGTGAGGAGGTTGCCGGCAACCGCGGACGCGAGGATCAGCGCGCCTCCGAGGCCGACGCCGAGCCAGCGTCCGACCGCCGAGACGAAGAGCAGCGACGCGACGACGTTTCCGACCAGGTGCATCAGGTCGCCGTGCAGCATGAGCGCGGTCACGGACCGCCAGGTCTCTCCGTCGAGGATCGCCGATGAGGCGGCGCTGCCGACGTCGAACCACGCGGACGCCGGCCGCGCCTCGCCGGGGCCGGTGACCCGGAACATGAACGTGAGCAACACCGCGCACGCAAGTCCGAGTGGGCTCGGACCGAGATCCGGCACGGGAGCGTCGATCACGGGGCGGCTCTCGGCGTCGAACGCGTCGAGCGCGGCCGATGCCGCCGGACCGTGCTCGACCCTGACGATCAGCGCGAGGGCGCCATCGCGGATCTCGACGCGGTGGTCGATGCCCGCCGAGTGCAGCACGAGCGCCCAGTCGCCGGCACGCTGGATGTTGTCGGTGGCGCGCAGGGCGAGGTCGGCGGCGTCTGGGGCCTCGGGCTCCATGCACCACAGCGTACGAGGCGCGCCACCGACCTGTCCAAGGTACAAGCGACAGGGAACAAGTCAGGAGGGCGTCAAGACACAAGGGACGAGACAGCAAGCTGCAAAGGACAAGGCGAACCGCCGCCTCATCGCTTGGGCCTTGCGTTCCCGTTCCCTCGTCCCTTGATGCCCCTGTGACTTTTTCGTTCTCCCTCGTCCCTTGATCTCGGCTTCCCCTCGCCGCGGTAGTCTGTGTGCCATGACCCTGCATGCTCGCGCCGCTTTCCTCTTCGTGATGCTCGCCGCAGCATCCCCGGCGGCGCAGGCACCACCCGCGCCTGACCTCGCGGCGCTCGTCGCGAAGGCCGAACTCGTCGACCTGACGCACACGTTCAACGAGACGACGCTGGTGTGGCCGACCTCCGATCCGATGCGCCTCGAAAAGGTCGCGGACGGCGTGACCGCTGGCGGCTGGTACTACGCCTCCAACATCGTCCACCTGACCGAGCACGGCGGCACGCATCTCGACGCCCCCGTGCACTTTGCCGCCGGCCAGACGACGGCGGACAAGGTGGAGTTGTCGCGCCTCGTCGGCGATGCTGTCGTGATCGACGTGAGCGCGCAGTCGGCGAAGGACGTCGATTACCTGATCTCGGTGGACGACCTGCGACGATGGGAGGCGACGCACGGCCGCATCAGCCGCGGCAGCCGCGTCCTGTTTCGGACCGGGTGGTCGGCGCGCTGGCCCGACGCCGTCAGGTACCTCGGGACGGCGCTGAAGGGCGCCGAAGGTGTGGCGCAGCTGCACTTCCCCGGGCTCGCTCCGGATCTCGCGACGTTCCTGGTCAAGGAGCGCCAGATCAGCCTCGTCGGCATCGACACGGCAAGCATGGACCGCGGGCAGTCGACGACGTTCGAGACGCATCGCATCCTGGCGGCCGCCGGTGTGCCGGGCCTGGAGAACCTCACCAACCTCGACAAGTTGCCCGCACGCGGCGCGGTGCTGTTCGCGCTGTCGATGAAGGTGGGCGGCGGCAGCGGCGGCCCATTGCGTGCCGTCGCGGTTGTCCCGAGGTAGGGTTTGCGCCCGACCGTCGACCTGAAGGTCGACGGCTACGAGTCCGGCGCGCGGTACGTGCGCGGCGCGCCGGCTTATCGCTTCGTGTAGATCACGAAGTAGCGATCGGCGTACAGGGAGAAGGAGTCCGTGCGCTCGAGACCTGCGAGCGCGGCCCAGTCGTTCACCTGCGACTCGGTGACGATCAACTCCGCATTGCCCTTGTGCGGACTGCTTTCGGCCTTGAAGTCGACAATGGCGAGGCGCCCACCGCGCTTGATCTGGCTGGCGAGCGTCTTGAGGTATGCGGCGCGATCGGCCACGTGGTGCAGGACGTCGTTCATCAGCGCGAGATCGACCGGCGCGGGCAGCTTGGGGTCGGTGAACGTGCCGAGCACGGTCTTGACGTTGGTGAGGCGCGACGACTGCGCACGCTGCTCGATGTGCGTGAGCAGCGCCTGGTCGATGTCGGAGGCATACACGGTACCGCGCGGCCCGGTGGCGAGCGCGAGCGGCCCGGTGAGCACGCCGGAGCCGGCGCCGACGTCGGCAATCATCATCTCCTTCTGCACGCCGAGGCGCGAGATCAGCTCGGGCACGTGCATGGACTCGATGCGCTCGGGCGAGTCGAGCAACGGAATCCACTGCTCGGCCGGGCGCACCCCGACCTGCGCGGCAGCGTGGGCCGCGATGCCCACCATGAGGAACGACGTCAACGAAGCGCGAAGGAGGCTGGTTTGCACCCAGACACTTTAACGCTTCACGCTTCACGCTTAACGCCTACGGCCAGTCTCAAGCCTCGAGCCTCGAGCCTCTAGCCTCTAGCCTCTAGCCTCTAGCCTCTAGCCTCAAGCCTCTAGACCGAAGGCCTGAAACCGGAGGTCGTAGGACGTAGTCCGTAGCCCGTAGGACCGCAGGCCGTAGGCTGTAGGCGTCAGAGTCCCGGCAACAGGTAGACGCCGCGCTGGGGTGAGACGGCCGCGCCTTCGGCGACCAGGGCGCGGTTGCCGAGGCCGGCGTCCACGCGCGAGAGGCCGGTGACACGGGCGAGTTCACCGGGCACGGTCATGCCGGCGCTCGTGAGGAACGCGCGAGCCACCTCCTTCAGCGCCGCGTCGCGACTGACGCGCCGGCGGAGCTGGTCGGGGAAGCGGCCGACGGCGAGCGTCCAGATATACGTGAACTTCGGACGGTAGTGGACCTCGCTCGGGATCACCAGCATCGCTGCCTGCAGTTGGTCGAGGGCGCGGGTGAACGCCGGACGCTCGGTCACGCCCGAATCCGCCCGCAGGTCGGCCGTGCTCATCTCCCACTCTCGACGCAGCACGCGCAGGATGGCGCGCGCGTCCGCGCCCAGCCGGCTCCCCTCCTCGGCCCGCCGGACACCCCAGATCGCCTGGAAATGCGGCACCATCCGCGGCGCGAGGAACATCGCCTTGCCGCGCGCGAGCTTGGCGTAATAGACCTTGCCGCGCCGCAGCAGGTCGTCCTTCAGCAGCCAGGTGTGTGAGGCCTCTTCGTCCTTCTGCACGTTGCGCGGCATCACCACGTCGCGCCTGCCGCAGACGGCGATGTAGAGCGACGGCCCCGGCCGTCGCGCATCGGTGAGGCACGCCGCGAATCCGACCCGCTCGATGAACCGTTCGGCCTCCGCCACGCCTTCCAGCCGCAGCGGCTCGTCGCGGCACCAGTGCCTGTCCCGATGCCCCTCGGCCACCGGCGTCAGCAGCGCGGCACGCCCCCGTATCCCTGTGTCGACACGAGCGGCCGGCGGCCGGGGCCTGCGTGTGGTCATGCATCGAGGCTACACCGGGGTCGACGGATGAACCATTTGCACCAGCTCGTGACAATGTGGTATTTCCTCTCCAAACTCGCATATCACGTCGTTACGGGTGCTGTTCCGTTTTTGCCGGTCCCCCTTGCCCGAAGGACCGCGTCTCGCGGTGCGTCATTCCGTCACTTTCGGAGGAGGTCGGATGTCCGGATTGCAACAACCCTCGCGAGGATCCCGCCCAGTGCGTATCCTCGCGTCCACTCTAGCCCTTGCCCTGCTCCTGCTGCCCCGGGCCGTCCACGGCCAGGCCGTCACGGGCACCATTTTCGGTACCGTCACCGACAACAGCGGTGCGGTCATGCCAGGCGTCACCGTCACGGTGACCAATATCGACACCAGTCGTAGCCGGACGTACGTGACCGACGGCAACGGCGAATACACCGCCCCCTCCGTCCAGACCGGCACCTACAAGGTGGGTGTCGAGCTGCAGGGTTTCAAGGGCGTCGTCGTCGAAGGCATCACCGTGAGCGTCGACCAGCGCGTGCGCGTCGACGCCCGGCTCGAGCTCGGCAACATGAGCGAGACGGTCGAAATCATCGCCACGACGCCACTGGTCCAGGTGAGCAGCTCCGACCTGTCGACGACGGTCGATGAGGAGCAGATCAAGGCCCTGCCGCTCAACGGCCGCAACTTCGTGAGCCTCACGCGCACCGTTCCCGGCGTGATGCGCGGCATTCCCGGGTCGAACATCGACGGCGCCGGGTCGCTCGCATGGCGCGCGTCGGCGGCGTTCTCGGCCAATGGCCAGCGGCCGCGCGACAACAACTACATGCTCGACGGTGTCGACAACAACGAGACGTGGCTGCAGACGGTCGTGATCTTCCCGAGCGTCGATGCGCTCGACGAATTCAAGCTGCAGACGAGCACCTATTCGGCCGAGTTCGGACGATCGCTCGGCGGCGTGGTGAACCTGCAGCTCAAGTCGGGATCGAACCAGTATCGCGGCAGCGCCTTCGAGTTCTACCGGAACGATGCCTTCGACGCGAACAACTTCTTCAACAACCGCGCCGGCCGGCCGAAGCCGGACTTCCAGCAGAACCAGTTCGGCGGCACCATCGGTGGCCACATCATCCGCGACCGGACGTTCTTCTTCACCGACTACCAGGGCCTGCGCATCAACGCCGGCCAGACGTTCCTCTCGACCGTCCCGTCGATGAAGATGCGCGCCGGTGACTTCAGCGAGATCAACCGCGTCATCTATGACCCGCTCACGCAGCAGCCATTCCCCGGCAACGTGATCCCGGGCAACCGCTTCGACCCGGCCTCCGCGCAGGTCATGCAGCGGTACTACCCCGAGCCAAACACGGCCGGCAGCATCAGCGCGACCGGCCAGCAAATCAACAACTACCTGATCAACCCGGAGTTGACGCGCAACGACGACCAGTTCGACGTCAAGGTCGACCACGTGCTCACGCAGGCCAACCGCTTCTTCGGCCGCTACAGCTACCAGAAGACGCTGCGCGACCTGCCGGCCTCGTTGCCGCTTGGCGACGCGGGCACCACGTTCGGCGCCGGCAAGGGCGACATCAAGGCGCAGAGCTTCGCGTTCAACGACACGCACACCTTCGGCACCAACTGGCTGAACGAGGCGCGCTTCGGCTGGAACTCGATCAAGTTCTTCATGACCCCAATCGGATATCTCACCAACCCCGCCGCCGCCGTCGGCATCCCCGGCATCAACCTGAACGATGCGACGTCGGCGATGACCCAGCTCGGGTTCCAGACCATCCGGAACATGGGCGCCAACGGCAACCAGCCGCTGATCACGAACCAGAACGACTTCCAGTTCTTCGACAACGTGACGTGGCTGAAGGGCAAGCACACGATCAAGGTGGGCGGCAGCCTGACCCTGCGGTCGCGCGAAATCCTCAACGCCGACACCATTGTCGGTAACTTCGCCTTTACGAATAACCAGACGTCCAACTGCGCCGGCCTGGCGAGCGGTTGCACCATCAACGCCAACACCGGCCTGGACGTGGCGAGCTTCCTGCTCGGCTTCGCAACCTCGAAGACGCGCAACCTGTTCGACGCCGAGACGTACACGGAACAGCGCCCCGAGTACGCGCTCTACGTGCACGACGACTTCCGCGTCAGCAACCGCCTGACGCTGAATCTCGGCCTGCGCTGGGACGTGTTCGTGCCGTGGATCGAGAAGGACGATCGGCAGTCGAACTTCGACGAGACGACGGGACAGTTCATCCTCGCGTCCGACAATGCGGTGCTCGAGGGCGTCGAGGTCGGGCGCTACCTGCAGACCTATTCGAAGAAGGACTTCGCCCCGCGCCTGGGCTTCGCCTATGACGTGTCCGGCGATGCCCGCCTCGTGGTCCGCGGCGGCTTCGGCGTCTTCTGGAACTTCACGCCCGGCGGCACATCGTCGTCCAAGGCGCAGAACCCGCCGTTCCTGCAGTCGACGGCGCTGACGACCAACGTCGGCCAGACCACACTGCGCGTCCAGGACGGCCTGCCGCCGCCTCCAGGTGTCGATCCGTCGCGACCGGCCGCCGGCACGACCCGGTCGATCTTCGACATCTACTTCCGCGACGGCTTCGCGCGTAACTGGAACCTGAACGTGCAGAAGCAGTTCGGCACGAACTACATGGTCGAACTCGCGTACGTCGGATCGCAGGGCCGCAACATGCTGCTCAAGGGCGACCCGAACCAAGCCCCACCGGTCGTCGGCGTCACCGATCAGAACGTCAATCGCCCGTATGCGGCGGTCTCGCCAGCGCTGCGCAGCATCGGCCAGGTGCAGAGCACGGGCACGCTCGACTACAACGGGTTCTTCATCAAGGTCCAGCGTCGCTTCGCCGACAACTTCTCGATGCTGAACTCGTACACCTGGAACAAGGTTATCGACCTGAACTCGGACAACGATGGCGGCGTCACCCTGACCAACGTCTACGACCCGCAGTACAACCGCGGCCCGGCCGACTACGACGTGACGCACACGCTCAGTTCCAGCTGGGTGTACGAGCTGCCGATCGGTCGCGGGCACTGGTACGGCGGATGGCAGACGAGCGGCATCCTCTACCTGCGGTCGGGCCTGCCCTTCACGGTCACGCAGACGCAGGGCGTGCAGTCGACCGGCACGGGCAACCGACCCAATCGCCTCGCCGACGGCGCCATCGACAACCCGACGATCGAGCGGTGGTTCGACACGTCGGCCTTCGTCGCCCCCGCGGACGTGACCGGCACCTACGGCGACGCCGGGCGCAATATCCTGCGCGGACCCGGGCAGTTCAACATCGACTTCTCGGTGATCAAGTCGACGCGAATCGGCCGCGTCAACACCGAGTTCCGCGTCGAGGCGTTCAACCTGCTGAACCACCCGCAGTTCGCGCAGCCCAACGGCACGCTCGGCAACCCGCTGTTCGGTCAGATCACCGCGATGCTGCCCAACCCGTCCTGCGCCCTCTGCGGCACGACGGAGCGCAACATCCAGGTGGCGATGAAGGTCACGTTCTGACGGCCTTCGGCCTTCGCGGTAGGCTGCAGCCTGTAGCCTGCAGGCTGCGAGCGTTAGGCGTTAAGCGTTAGGCGTTAGGCGTAACAAAGGGGGCGGGGACCATGGTCCTCGCCCCCTTTGTCGTTTCGATCGCCGTGCAAACCTTTTCCGGCAGTCGCCGTATCTCCTGTCACCCTCGGGGAGGTGTGATTCATGCGCACATTGCTTCTGCTGCCGACGGCCTTCGTAATGAGTGCCTGCATGGCGTCGACAGGCGGCCAGCAGGCCGGCCAGGTCGAACGGCGGGAACGGGTCGAGCGCGGGCTGCGTGGCGCGGTCACCGTCAAGGGGCGCGCGGTGGTGCGGCATGCGCTGACCGATCGCATGTCGGAGTGGCATGTGCGTGGCGTGAGCATCGCGGTGATCGACGAGGGCCGCGTGGCGTGGGCGCAGGGCTACGGGCAGACGGGCGACGGTGGGCCGGTGACCGTCGAGACCAGGTTCCAGGCCGCGTCGATCAGCAAGCCTGTCGCGGCGATGACGGCGCTGCGGCTGGTCGAACTCGGCACGCTCACGCTCGATGCGGATGTCAACACGCAGCTGAAACGCTGGAAGGTTCCTGCGAGCGCGGCCGCCGTTGGCGAGCCCGTGACCTTGCGCCGGCTCCTGAGTCACACGGCCGGACTCACCGTGCATGGGTTCCCGGGTTACGCCGTCGGCGCGCAGGTCCCCTCGCTCGTGCAACTGCTCGACGGCGTGACGCCGGCCAACACGGCGGCGGTGCGCATCGACCTGAAGCCCGGCACACAGTGGCGCTACTCCGGCGGCGGCTACGAAGTGATGCAACTGCTCATCGAAGACGTCACCGGCGAACCCTTCGAGCGCGTGGCGCAGCGACTCGTGCTCGGGCCGCTCGGGATGACGCACAGCACCTACGAGCAGCCGCTCCCTGCCGCGGCGCTCGCGCTGGCCGCCGCCGGGCACGACGACCACGGCGTCGTCATTCCAGGTAAGCGCCACACCTATCCCGAGCAGACTGCGGCGGGGCTCTGGACGACGCCGTCCGACCTGGCGCTGGTGATCCTGGAGATACAGAAGCCAGGCCGCGTCCTGCGTCGCGAGACCGTGGAGACGATGCTGACGCCGGTGCTGCAGGACTATGGCCTGGGGTTTGGCGTGAACACGGAGAGCGGCAAACGGAGCTTCGGTCACGGCGGCAGCAACGAGGGCTTCCGATGCCAGATCCATGGCCATCGCGATCGCCCGTCTGGCGCCGTGGTGATGACCAACGCCGAGCAGGGCGGACGCCTGACGGCCGACGTGCTGCGCGCCGTTGCAAGCGAGTACGGCTGGCCGGACATGCGTGAACGCGAAGTGACGATCGCCACCGTGCCCCTCGAGACCTTGCGTTCGTACGAAGGCCGGTACCACCTGGGCGGCCGCGATGGCGTCGTGGCCGCGACTGATGGCCACCTCACGCTCCAGGTCCCGGACGGTTCGACGATAGCGCTCCAGCCGATCGGCAACGGCGTCTTCGTCGACCTGGACAGCCGCATTCCCGATATCACCTTCAGCCTTTCCACTCAGGGCAAAATGCAATTGGCGATCGACAACCAGGTCGCGGTGAGGAAGTAGCACCGGGCACGACCGGCCTGCGGCCTGCGGCCTACAGCCTACCGCCTACGGGTTACGGATTACGGATTACGGATTACGGCCGGCCTTGGGCCTTCGGCCGTCGGCCTTGAGCCTTGCCTGCAGGCGGCATGCAGTAGGCGTTCGGCGTTCAACGTTCGGCGTTCGTCAGTATCTTCCTGTCTGTCAGCCACTCTGTGAGCCGCGTGAGCCATGTGCCCACGGGACGCGTGTTGGTGGCGCGGAAGCCGAAGCCGTGGCCGCCGCTGCCGTACATGTGCAGTTCCGCCGGAACCCCGGCGCGCTTCATGCGCAGGTAGACGTCGGCGAGGCCTTCGGCGATGTCCTGGCGATCGTCGTAGGCGGCGGCCAGGAAGGCGGGCGACGTGTTCGCGTCCGGCTGGATGTCGCCGGTGCGTCCCGGGTAGATCAGCGCCTGGAAGTCGGGGCGCGCCGATTCGCGATCGATGGCCTCGGTGGCCGAGGCCGATCCCTTGACGTCGCGCGTCGCGATCATCGCCACGAGTTCGCCGCCGGCCGAGAACCCCATGGCGCCGACCCTGCCCGGATCGATCCCCCACTCCTTTGCGCGAGCGCGGATCAGCCGCATGGCCCGCGTCGCGTCCGCGAGCGCCTCGACCTCGATCTTGTAGGTGGAGTTCGGTTCGCGGGCCAGCCGGTGCTTCAGAACGAACGCCGCGATGCCGTGGGCGCTGAGCCACTCGGCGACGTTGTAGCCCTCATGGGTGATCACGAGCTGCCGGTGCCCGCCGCCGGGAATGACCAGCACCGCCACGCCAGTCGCCTTGTCCTTTGGCGGCAGGTACGGCGTCAGGCTGGGCCGATGCACGTTGGTGATGCGCAGTTCGCCGGTGGCCGAGGTCTCCACGACTTCGTCGCCGGTCTTGCCCTCCGAGCCTGGCGCGACACCCGCCCAGAGGGGGATCTCCACGAGCCGCTGCGCCGCCGCCGGCGAGGCCAGCAGCAGGGCACCACACAAGACAATCGTGCGCATGCGGTCGAAGATACCCGAAGCGGGCTCTGGCGTTCCGTGACGCGGGGTATGCTGTCGGGCGCATGGGCACGTTCGACGTCCCGACCGTGGCCACGCCGGCCGGACTCCCGCGCCGGTTCGGCGCCTACTTCTTCGACAGCGTGATCATCACGCTCGCCGTCGCCGCTGTGTTCTACACCCTGCTCGGGTTCGACAACGCGCTGGCGCAGTTCCTGCAAGCGGTCCCCGACGACCCCGACGCGCAGATCCGGTTCCTTGCGGAGCGGTCGCTGATCCGGAACATCGCCATGTTCCTCTACCTGGCGTATGCCACCGTGGCCGAGGCATCGCCGCTCGAAGGCACGATCGGCAAATGGCTCCTGAGCATCCGCGTGGTGGACCTCGACGGACGACGCATCGACCTGCGACGCTCCTTCCTGCGTAACAGCGGCAAGCTAATCTCGCTGCTGTCGATCATCGGCCCGTTGTTCGCGCTCCGCTCGCCCATCCGGCAGACCTGGCACGACAAGTGGGCCGGCACGCGTGTCATCCACACCCACGTCCCCTGAGCACTCGAGGTCGATTCCATGCAACACGTCATCGTCGTCGTCATGCTCCTCGCGCTGCCTGCGGCCGCCTCGCGTGCGCAAGCGCCGGCATCGTCAACCGGGAATCAGGCTGCGAACGAGGCACGGGAACGACTGGCGAAAGAGACCGCGGCCGACTACGCCGACATGCAACGGCAGCTCGGGATCACGGCGATGCGGCCCGGACCGAGCGGCAATCCATCGGCGCCCAACGCCGCCAACAGCGACGAGGCCAAGGCCAACCCGTTCACCGATATCCCTGACATCCTCGCCACGAAGGGTGGGTCGCGGGTGACCACGGCCGCGGCCTGGACACGGCGACGGACCGAACTGCTCGAGGACTTCTCGCGCGAGGTGTATGGGCGCGTGCCGCGTGATGTGCCGCGCGTGACGTGGCGCGAAGTACGTCGCGTGTCGATGACCGTCGCCGGACACCCGGTGCTCGGGCGCGAGTTGATCGGCCACGTCGACAACCGGCACGCCCCGGCGATCACCGTCGACATCACCCTGATGCTGGTCACGCCGGCAGCGGCCCCGAAGGCCGTGCCGCTGGTGATCATGTTCCGCGGCGGTGGCTTGCCAGGCGATCCGCCGCCAGCGTTGCCGCCGGGGTTCCGGCCGCCGACGCCGCAGCCTGGTGACGATCCGCCAGGCACCGAACAACTGATCGCCGCCGGCTGGGGGTACGCCTTCCTCAACCCGTCCAGCGTGCAGGCCGACAACGGCGCGGGGCTGACGCGAGGCATCATCGGGCTCACCAATCGCGGCGAGCGGCGAAATCCCGAGGACTGGGGTTCCCTGCGGGCATGGGCGTGGGGCGCGAGCCGGGCCCTCGACCACCTGGCAACCGATCCGTCGATCGATGCGTCACGCGTCGCCATCGAGGGGGTCTCGCGCTACGGCAAGGCAGCCCTGGTCACGATGGCGTTCGACACGCGTTTCGCGATGGGCCTCATCGCATCCTCCGGAGCCGGCGGCGCCAAGCTGATACGACGCACGTTCGGCGAGGCCATCGAGAACCTCACCGGTAGTGGCGAATACCACTGGTTCGCCGGGCGTTACCTGATCTACGGCGCGGCCGCACCGGCCGGCGTGACCAAGGCACCAGTGGATCTGCCGGTGGACAGCCACTCGCTGATCGCCCTCTGTGCGCCTCGACGCGTCTTCATCAGCCACGGTATTCCGGAAAAGGGCGACGCGCACTGGATCGACCAGCGCGGCGCCTGGATGGCCAGCCTCGCCGCGCAGCCGGCCTGGCGCCTGCTCGGCGCGAAGGATCTCGGCGTCACCGAGCCCTGGCGCACCGCACCGATGCCCGCCGTCAACCAGAGCCTCCTCGACGGCGATCTCGCGTGGCGCCAGCACGACGGCGGCCACACCGACGCACCCAACTGGAAGCACTTCATCGCGTGGGCGAGCAGCGAACGTCGGCGTGATGTCCAGACGAACGCCGGACGCTGAACGCCGACGCTGACAGCGTCAGCGTCGACCTGAAGGTCGACGCCTACGTCCTGCTCGCGGCGTTGTAGCCGTCGACCTGAAGGTCGACGGACGACGAAACAGAATCGGGATCGGGGATCGCGGATCGCCGAGGTAGCGTCGGCGTGACGATTGGAACGAACGTGGGACGTCGAACGCTGACAGCGTCAGCGTCGACCTGAAGGTCGACGCCTACGTCCTGGTCCTGAAGGTCGACGCCTACGTCTTTGTCGCGGCGATGTAGCCGTCGACCTTCCACCTTCGCCAACGCTACGGTGGACATGTCAGGCCGACGGACGACGGTAGGGCCGGCCGTCCCGGCCCGGCCTACACGGGCCGCGCTCGGAGAGCGGGCCCCACCTTTTGGAGGTCGGCTGCCCGACCCCAGGCGTCAAGCATCAAGCGTCAAGCCTCAAGCATCAAGCACTAGGCGTTACTGAAGCCACTCCAGGATCGCCTGGCGATCCCACGTCTCCAGCAGCTTGCGGTTGGCGACGCAGCCGGCCACCCAGCCCTTGCGCTCATCTGACACGCGCTCGCGGTCGTCCTCGTAGCACCGCTTCGCCTGCCAGAGAATCACCAGTTGCGGCGCGCTGCGCGGCAGCGTCCGATCGAAGAAGTCGTAGTTGGGGCGCACGAGCGCCGTGCAGCGGACGTTGGCCGGACCGGCCTTGATGCGTCCCTCGACCCGGGTCGTCCCCGGCACGTAGCACGCCGCCGCCGTCCGCTCCTCCGGCGTCAGCGCGGCGATGATCGCCTGCACGCTCGCCAGATCCTGCGTGGCCTGCTTCTGGCGCTTTGGCTCGAACGCCGTCGGGGCGAGGTCAGCGCGCGCGGTGCGCTCGCGTATCACCTCGACCTCCGCCATCTGCTTCAGGTAGGCCACCGCATCTGGCATCGTCTTCGCGGTCTGCTGGTAGTCGGCCTGACGCTTCGCCTTCTCCGCGGGGTCGACCTCGGCCTCCAGGGCGGCCGTGAGCTTCGCGATCTGCGACGTCGCCTCCTCGAGGCCCTGCCGCGTGACCCTCTCCTGCAGTTGCCACGCCTCGAGCACGGGCACGGCGGTCCAGAGCGGCGCCTCTCGCCTCGTCATCACGACGATCTCCTCAAAGCGTGGGAAGCCGGCCCGCTCGCCGGTGCGAGTAAACGGGAAGATGACGTCGTGCTCGACCGAGCGCCACTCCTCCGGTCCCGGCCGGCCGATGATCCCTGCATCGAGGTCGTTGACGGCGAACCCGATCGTCGCGGTCTCGCCTGTATCCTCGCGCACCCGCTTGCCCTTGCGTTCGTACTCGAAGATCGGGAAGGCCGCAAAAGTGACCCCGCCGGCCACTGGCATCCTGGCGATCGGCGGCTGCCCCGGCAGGCGGCGCTCGGTGCCGCCGAGATGTCCGTAGGTCTCGACGCTGAAGCCCTTCGGCTCGGCGACACCCGGTGCCCGCCGCCAGATGGCGGTGAACTTCACGAGCTCTCCCTCGAATGCCTTGAGTTCTACCGCCGTCGCCTTGGCGGCGGCGCGCGTGCTCGAGGAGAGCTGCATCTTCCAGGGCTTCCACGTGCCGGCCGCTTCGGTCATGTACCAGGGCTGCGCCAGGAGGGGCACGCCGGCGCCACAGAGGGCGGCGACGACGAGGGTCGCGTACGCGGCCGCTTTCATGCGGGGCTGCGCTGTGACGACGAGACCAGCCCTTCGAGGGAATCGATCAGCGGGGCCTGCGCGGCAAGGATGCGGCGCCGGGCCTCGTCGAGCGGGAACCATGCCGCGCGATCAGCCTCGGGGTATTGCCGCTGACGGCCGGATCGCGGTGGCCACTCCAGCGTGAAGACATTGCTGCGGATCGCGTCGGCGTCGATCTCGCCCTCGACCGCCCAGGCGTGCACGACCTTGCCGCTGCGCATCCGTACCCACCCCAATGGCGCGAACGCGCCCGACACGACCGATCCGGTTTCCTCGGCGAACTCGCGACGCGCCGCGTCGATCGGCGCCTCGCCCGGCTCGATCTCGCCCTTCGGAATCGACCACGCGCCAACATCTTTGCGAGCCCAGAACGGGCCACCGGGGTGTACGAGGAACACTTCGAGCCCGCTGGCTCGTCGCCGGTACATCAGTACCCCTGCACTCGCCTTGTTCGGCATCCGCGCATCAGACCCCGCAGGCCGGTGCCGGCACGACGCCGTTCACTGCAGCCCGAACTTCCCGCCCTATTCCTTAGGATAGTGCGAAACGTGACGGCCATCACGTGGGACGCCGGCTCGAAAGAAGCGTAGGAGGCCGGGATGTGTCACACCAGGATGCGGCGCGGAGCCGTCGCTCGCGCCATCGCCTCCGCGAGGCTCTGCATCGTCATCGGCTTGGAAACGTAGTCGGTGAACCCCTCCGCCAGGTAGCGTTCCTTGTCGCCAGCCATGGCATTGGCGGTCAAGGCAATGACCGGCACGTCACGCATCGCGCCTCCGCTCGTTCGGATGTGACGCAGGCAGGTCAGGCCGTCCATCACCGGCATCTGGATGTCGAGGAGCACGAGGTCGAAGGCTTCTTCCGCCAGCGCCGCCAGGGCTTCGTGTCCGCCGTCCACCGCCCGCACCACGTGCTTGCCCGAGGCCAGGAATGCCTGCACGAGGCGGCGATTCACGGCGTTGTCGTCCACCGCGAGGATTCGAAGCGGCGCGACCACCACCGGCGCCGGCGCCTTGTGGAGGGGCCTGGCCGCATCTTCGCCGTTCTGCGGTGGCGACGTGGCGACCGCCGGAACAACGAACCAGAAAGTGCTGCCCTGCCTCGGCGCGCTCGTCAGCCCGATGCGCCCGCCCATCAACTCCACGAGCTGTCGGCTGATGGCGAGGCCCAGCCCGGTGCCCCCGAATCGGCGCGAGGTCGACGAATCGGCCTGGACGAAGTGCTGGAACAGGCGCGGTTGCGCCTCGTGGGGAATGCCTTCGCCGGTGTCGGTGATCTCCACGCGCAGCTGCAGCGTCTGGATGGCGTCACGCTCCAGGCGGGCGCGAACCGTGACGTGCCCCTCGGCGGTGAACTTGATCGCGTTGCCCGTGAGGTTCAGCACCACTTGGCGCAGCCGCATCGGGTCGCCGCTGATCCAGTCGGGAATGTCCGTATCGATGTCACGATGGAGTTGCAGGTTCTTCTCGGCTGCACGCGGCACCAACAACGCGACCGTGTCGGCGATCACCTTCGCGGGCTGGAACGGGATCGACTCGATCGATACCTGGTGACTCTCGAGTTTCGACAAGTCCAGGATGTCGTTGAGGATCCGCAGCAGGCACTCGGCTGACTCGTGCGCCGTCATCGCGAGCTCGTGCTGCTCGGCGCTGAGGCCGCTCCGTAACAGCAACTCGAGCATGCCGAGCACGCCATTCATCGGCGTGCGGATTTCGTGGCTCATCGTCGCGAGGAACTGCGACTTGGCCCGCGTCGCGGCTTCTGCCTGCGCGCGCTCGGCGGCGAGTTCCTGCTGCAGACGCACATCCACGGTGACGTCGATGCTGGCGCCCACCATCACCAGCCGGCCGGCCGCATGCTCGAAAATCTGCCCGTTGGATCGGATGTAGCGCACCTCGCCGTCGCCGCAGACGATGCGGTACTGCGTCTCCAGGGGTCGCTGCTGCTCCACCGACGCCATGAGGTCGTCCACCACGCGATGCGCATCGTCTGGATGCAGCAAGGACGACCAGTCGCCGATCGTCCACGGCTGATCCCGTGGTGACAACCCGTGCATCGTCCACAGGCGGGCGTCCCACTGCAACGCCCCGGTGCCCGCGTCGAACTCGAAGACACCGACGTTGGAGGCCTGCAGCGCCAGGCCCAGGCGACGGCGCTCGCGTTCGAGTTCGCGTTCCGTGGCGCGCCGCGCTTCGACCTCCCGGGCCCACGTGTCGACGTGCGCCGTGAGCCGCAGCAAGGGCTCGACGGCCGATGCCGTGGCCTCCGTATACCCGCCCGCACCGCGAACGAGGAGGACGACGGAGTTGGGAGCACTGCCGGCAGGGACCGGCAGCACGAGCATCCAGTCGGGCGAGGCGCGCACGCCCGCGCGCTGGGCGGCGCCCGCGGGGCCGGGCAATCGCACGGTCAACGGTGCGCGGCGAGTCGTCGCGCGGCGCACGTGAGGCAGCGCCAGGGCAGCGAACTCGTCGCGGGAGGGCGGCGCGGGACCATCCGGATCCGCTGGGACCCTCGTGTTACGGTCGAGATCGATATGCAGTGTGGGGGCGGCGGCGCCGGAATCGCTGGCGATGTGCGCGACGGCGCCCCACGTGCTGGCGGTCAGCTCGACGAACGCATCGAGGGCAAGGCTACGGCAGTCGTCGACATCCATTCCCCACAACAGCGCCTGCTGGATCCCCGCGACCGCCTCGTGAACGGCGGCGGTGAGGGCGACGGGATCGTCGTGCGAGGTGGGCAGCGGCAAGACTGCGGACGCACGGGAGCGAGATCTCGTCGGTGACGACTCGGATGGCTCGGAGGCGAGGGGCAGCATGGTTCGGGCGCCCACGCTACGCGGGCGCTCCGCCTGACAATCGACAGGGCCGGGCGAACGCATGAAGCGGGAGGTCCCTGGCCGCTCGCCAGGTCAAGGGACAAGCGACGACGGGAGGAGTCACAAGGGTATGTCTTGACGCCCTTCTGACGTGTTCGTTGTCCCTCGTGCCTTGAGCCTGCCCGCTGATCCCGGCCTGTTACCCATCGATCTCGACTCGGAGCAGGGCCCGCCCGAGGCGAATCTCGTCACCCGAGCGCAGCCGGACCCCGCGCGGATCGCGACGATGCACGGCAATGACGTCGCCGTCTCGCAGGATCGACGTGCCGTTGCGGCTGCCCTCGTCAAACAGCCGGACCTCGCCCGCTACCGCGTCGCAGCGCAGGCGGGCATGGGCGCGTCCGACGGTCTCGTTGATGCCGTCGACGACATCCAGGAAGGCGATGCGGTTGCGACGGACGTACCCCATGTCGTCGGCTGGATCGGCGCACCGGCCAATCGACACCGTGCCCTCGGCGAAGCGGCATGACGACTCCACTGCTGTACCGGCGACCACCGTGATGTGCACCACCGGCGCCGTGCCGCCACCGCGCGCCGGGCTCTTGACGGGCAGAGCCTCGTCGGCGATGTAGCTCACGTCGAAGACACGGGCCTCTGGCCAGGAGGCCGGCGCCACCTCCAGGCACTCGACATCGACGTCGAGACGCCGCGGCGCCTCGCACCGGACCTCGGCGAGTCGCTCACGCACGCGGGTGGCGAAGTCCTCGAACGCGGCGATCATCGCCGCGCTCGACGCCGGGTTGGTGCGCACGCGGATCGCGAGACCGACAAACGGGAAGACCCGGCGGCCGCGGGCGACGGGCTGCACCTGGCGTTCCACCTGGTCCAGCACCGCCTGGCCGATCTCGAGCGGCGTCGCGTTGGCGTCCAGCGGCGTGTTGAAGAACGTGCGGATCCGTGAGTGGAGATCCTTGCCGAAGCCAGCCAGTCGATTCACGTCCATGGGTCCCTACTTGAACAGACCGAGCTCACGCGCGGCGTCAACGATCTCGCCGGCCACCGGGGCGGCGGAACGCGCGCCATAGCCCGCGTTCTCCACGAGCACCGCGAACGCGATCGGTCGCGATCCGCCATACGGCGCGAAGCCGATGAACCACGAGTGGGCGGGGCGCCCATCGACTTCGGCGGTACCCGTCTTGCCTGCGATCGGCGTGGCATTGCCGAGCAAGGTCCGGCCGGTGCCGGAGGTCACCACGTCGCGCATGTACTGCGCGAGGCGACGCGCGTCTGCCTCGCTGAGGAGCCGCGGCGCGTCTTCGGCCGCATCAGCGTCGGCTTCGGTCCAGCGCGCGGGCAGGACGCGGCCGTCGCCAGCGATCGCGGCCACGACGCGGGCCATCTTCAGCGGTGAGGCGAGCACGTCGGCCTGGCCGTACGCGGCATGCGGCAGCGTGTTGCGCAGGGCGGCGACCGTGGATGGCTGCGCCGCCTCGATCTGGAAGAGCGACACCGCGTCGAGCAGCGGACGCGGACCGAGCTGCATCGCGAGCTGCGCGAAGTAGGCGTTGCAGGAGACCACGAGGCCCTCGTGCAGGTCGACCGCGCCGTGCGGCGTCACGTCCTTCACGTCGTCGCGCACCGGGCGGGTCCAGCCCCTGATGGTGTTGCCGACGCGTCCGCCAGGCAGGCGCACGCACATGTGCGTGACGGTCTGCAGTTCGGGATGGGTGCGTAGTGCGGCAGCGGCGACGAGCAGCTTGAACGTGGAGCCCGGCGGATACACGCCGTACCGCACGCGATCGAGCAACGCGTCCACATGCCGATCGTCGGACGCGGCCATGGTGCCCTCGATGCCGGACGGCCATGGATAGCTCACCGATGCGAGCACGTCGCCGGTCTCGACGTCGAGCACGACGGCCGCGCCGCGTGTGTGCGCGCCGCGCTCCATGCCGGTGCGCAAGGCCCGCGCCACGCGCTGCTGCAGACGCGCATCCAGGGTCACGCGCACGTCGCGCGGACGTCCGAGCAGGAGCGCCACCTCTGGGCGCGTCGATGCGGCACCATGGCGGACCAGGGGCAGCAGCGCCGAGTAGTCGCGCCGGATGGTCCTGCCGTGCACGCCTGTCTGGGGATGCACGACGTCGACAACCCGCTGTCGATCGTCGAATCCCTTGAGCCGCGCATCGCGTTCACGCTCCACGTACGACGCGTTGCGCGCGCCCCAGTTCACCTGCCCGGCCCAGTCGCCCAGCACGCTGAACGTGATGCCCCCCAGCGGGTAGCACCGTGGCTCGTCCGGCGCACAGGTGCGTTCTCGAACAAGCCCCGCCCTGGTAAACGCCGCGTCGATGCCTGCAGTCTCCCCGGGCAGGCTGGTGGCGAGGACGACGCCATGGCGATCGGAGATCGTGCCGCGATCGATCGTGCGCGCCGCGGCGACGAGTCGCGGGTTGTACTCGAAGCGATAGCCGCCATCGCCCTGTTCGCTGAGACTCGCCGCCGTCGCCAGCGTATCGGCCTCGACGACCTGCACCCACGCCGCCCGAGAGGCGATCACGCCGCCGAGCACCGCCAGGATCGTGGCCAGCACCCGCACCGGCTGCTGGAGGTGCAGACGCACCGGCCCGCGCCGCCGTCCCACCGCCATCACCACGCCGGTGGCCAGGCAGTTGGCCAGCATCGACGAGCGCCCGTAGCTGAGAAAGGGCGTCACCACGCCGGTGAGGGGCAGCACGCCAAGCAACCCGCCGCCAATCACGAATGCCTGCACGACCAACGCCAGGGTCACGCCGATGCCGAGCAGGGCGCTGTAGTCGCCCGGCGCGCGCAGCGAGACGCGCAGGCACCGCCACGCCAGCAGCGCGTACAGCGCCAGGACAGCCAGCACGCCGACAAAACCAAGCTGTTCGCCGAGCACCGCGAGCACGAAGTCGGTGTGGCCCTCCGGAATCGACTGCGGGCTGCCAAGTCCCGGACCGCTCCCCCACGCCGCGCCCGTTGCCATTCCCCACAGGCCGTGCGCGATCTGGTTGCCACCGGGCACGCCGTTGTTCCAGGGATCGGCCCAGATGCTGACGCGCTGGCCCACTGTCGGAGGGAATCCAATCGCGTATGCCACCGCGAAGCCGGCGGCGAGCATTCCGAATCCCACGAACACGAACGCGAGCCGACCGCGCGCGATCGCATAGAGGGCGATCACGACACACGAAAGCACGAGCGCCGGGCCGAGGTCCTTCTGGAGGAAGAAGAACGCGAGCACCAGCGCCATGCTCGCCACGACGGGCCGCACGTCGCGCCAACGAGGCAGACCGACGAGCCCAAGCCATGGACGCGCTGCGGTGGCTGGTTCGGAGAGCTCGCGGAGCAGCTCGAACCTCCGCGCGAGCGCCCCTGCAATGGCAAACACCACCAGCAGCCGGATGACTTCCACCGGCTGTCCGCCGAACAGGTTCACCTTGACCCCGCTGCTGCCTGGCCCGGACCCGAAGACGAGCAGGAGCGCCGCAAGTGCAAGCGCCGCGCCCAGTGGCAGGAGCACAGACCGGCGGAGAGCGGACGATTCGTAATCGATCTCGGACGCGATCAGGAGCAGGACGAGGCCGGCGCAGACGCCACTGACGAAGGTCGACGCGATGAGCCCGTCTCGCAGCGGATCGCGCAACGCAATCATGCTCATGAAGCCGAGGCCGCAGAGCATCAGCAGGATCGGCAGCAACGCGGGATCGTCGTCGGCACCGCGCCACCGGCGGACGAGGTGGGCGATCCAGAAGAGGGCAAAAAATGCGGCCATCGACCTGCCGAGACGCGAGACGTACTCACGCGGTGTGCGGACGATTACGTGTGTCTTCAACGCGGCCAGGTCCGCGGCGGTGAGAAGCCGCACTGCCCCGGTCCCGGCCCTGCCTGCCAGCCGCGCCCGGGCCCGGGTGAGTCTCCGGTCTGCCTTGAGTTCGGCCTCGGACAAGTCGATCCCGGCCAACGCCCCGACGTGGTCGATCGGCACGGTGACATCGGTGGCGCGGCGGTAGACGCGCTCGGCGATGGCCTGGCGTTCGGCCTCGCCCGTCACCATCGTCAGTACGGGAAGGAGGTCGGCAGCGGAGTTGAGCGTGCGCAGATGCACGGTGCGTCCCGCGCCGACGGCAGCACTCGCGCCGAGGCGTGCCCACGTCGTCAGGCCGAGCCCGAACACCATGACGATGGAGGCGGCGACGAGTCCAAGCGCCTCGACGTTTGCCGTGCGCCTCGCGGTGGCCGAACGTGGACGTGCCGTGGCGGCGCGCGCGCCTGCAGTGTCGATGATGCGCATCAGGACTCGCTCTCCTTGGCCTGCGCATTCTCGATTTCCTTCTCGACGAGCGCCACCTGGGCCTTGCAGGTCTCGATGTTCCTGGCAGCGTTGGCGAACCCCAGGATGGGCTCGAACGCCTCGATGCACGCCTGGAAGCTGTCGCGGGCCTGCTCGAGCGCGTGCGTGCGCTGAGTGCCAGAGACGTTGCGTGCCTCGTGACGCAGTACCTCGCCACGACGCATGTGCCCGTCGCCGAGCAGCGCGCGTTCGCGACGGCCCGGTGAGTAGCCGCGCTTCTCGGCATCCGCCATCGCCTGCGACGCAAGTTCCACGTCGGCCGGCACGAGGTTGTACACGGCGATACGCGTGATACCGAGGTATGGGTCGTACGATCCGGGATCGAGTCGCGCGGCGTCCCGAAAACGATCGATGGCCCGGCGATACGTGGCTTGCGTCGTATCGGAACGGCCAGGTTTCGTGGAGATCCGCAGGATGTGCGCTTCGCACGTCTGCAGGCGTGCCCGGGCCTCGCGATCGCCAGGCGCCAGACGCAGGCTCCAGCGCAGCGCCTCCTGCGCCTGCTTCCAGTCCGACAGCGACAGCGACGGCTGCTCGTGACGGTAGTCCTCGATCACCCGGTTGGCGAGGCCGACCAGGTGCGACTGAAGGCGGCCATCGACTCGCCAGCGCAGCGCCAGGTCCAACGGACCGGTGGACGCGACGCGGTCGTAGCTGTCTTCGGCGGTCGCAAGCGCAGGACCGTCGATCGTGCTGACGACGTCACGGAAGCGTTCCGCGCCGATCCACGCCACTGCCTCGGACGTGCCGACGTACAAGGCAAGCAATGCCGCCGCCGCTGACAATAGCCGACGCGTGCGTCGGGGCCGCGGTACCGGAGACGAGGCCGTCGCGATACGGGCCGCCGTACCCCCTTCGACCGGTACGTCGATAGCCGTGGTTGGGACGTCTGCGGCCATGCCGCCTGGCAGGGCTGGCGGCATGAGCGGCAGCGGATCGGTGGACGGCACGGCGCCCGTCACGGCAAGCGCGAGATCCTGGGGACGACGCTCCGTTTCGGCACCGTAGGCCACAGAAGCGTAGGCAGGCGCTTCCTCGTCGTCCACGTCGCGCGGCGCGTCGACGCGGGTGGTTGCCGGCGTGTCGTATTCGGCGAGGGCGATAGGCCGCCCGCCGCCGAGGAACAAGGCCAGATCGGCTCGTACCGTCCCTGCACTCGGGTACCGCCGGTCCGGCTGATAGGCGAGCAGCTTGTTGACGATGGCCACCAGCGGCGCCGGCACCGTTTCCGGCAACGGCTCGCGCGGCGCATTGCCGCGAATGGCGCGTTCGAGCTGGCTCTTGAGCGATGGCGCCTGCAGGGCGCGGTACGGGCGATGGCCCGCCAGCATCTCGTACAGCATCACACCGAGCGACCAGAAGTCGACGTGCTCGTCGACGCGTCCGTCGAGCAGGCGCTCCGGCGACATGTACGCGGAGGTGCCCCAGTTGTTGGTGGTGAGCGGCTTGGACTTGTCGAGTGCCTTGGCGATGCCGAAGTCGAGGACGATGACGTTGCCGGTGTCGCGCACGAAGATGTGTCCCGGCTTCAGGTCCGCGTGGACCAGCCGGTCGTACCGCTCGCCTTCGATCGTCGTCGAGAAACTGTGCGCCTTCTCCAGGAAGCTGCAGATCGCCGTCGCGCGATCGGCAGCCGCACGTGACTCGAGTGCGCCAGTCGCGATCAAATCCGAGAGCGACCCACCCTGGATCAACTCCATGGCGATATACAGGTCACCATCCAGGTCGTAGCCGACGTCATGGACCGCCGGGACCATCCCGTGCGCATCGTGGAAACTGCGCTGCAGCATTGCGCCGCGTCGCTCGGCCTCGATGCGCTCGACGGCGTCGGCCGCGTGGTCGCGCAACACCAGCTTGAGCGCGACGCGCGTGCCGTCGCTCAATCGCCGCGCATGCCACACGGTGCCGAAGCTGCCCTGGTCGAAGGGCTTGTCTGCATCCGTTTCGTAACCTGCGACCTGCCAGGACATTCGTGGTCTCCAGCCTGTCAGCGGGTGGAAAGGTCCGGAGACACGACGACGTTGGCGGTACGCATGGGTTCCCGCTCGGCATCGGTCAGGCCCTTGATCGGCGTCGGGCCGAAGCCGGCAAAGATGTTGCGATTGAGGACGACGCGGGCGCCGTCTTCGAGGCGCATGGCGAAGATGCTCGGGGCCACCGGCTGTGCGGTGCGGCTCGCTGCCACGGCGGCGGCGCGGCGAGACAGCGCGGGCACGACGGGGCTGCTCCCTGCGGGCGCCACGAAGACATTGCCGGTGGCGTCGAGTTGGCTTCGCGCCGCCAGCACGATGGCCGGACCGGCGACCGCGAAATGACTGCCCTGCAGCGTCGCCGAGGCGTCCTCGAGCATGTCCACGCCTGCCGTGACGGGGCCATCGACCTGCAACAACTCGATCGATCGTCCCTGCCCGTCGACTCGCACGCCCACCTGCACCGGCGCCTCCGCGGTCGAGGTGATCCGGAGGCCGGAGATGGCGCCGCCGTCTCCCGGCGCGACGAGGGCGACCCACTCGCCGGTCGCGCCCGGCGGCCGGACGAACACCGCGCTGCCAGGCACGCGGGCTCGGAGCGACACGCCCTCGGGGACGACGATCGACTCGGCATACGTGCCGGGCTCGAGGCGGATGACGTCGCCTGCGTGGGCGGTCTGCACAGCCGCGGCCAGCGTGCCGACCGTCTCCGACGCCTGGGGCGCGGCAACGATGGTGCGTCCGCCCACGGGCACCTCCGTGGAGAGTCGCCAGGCGAGGAGGAGCGCGCCGAGCACCCCGAGGACGGCTCCGACGATGAACCATGTGGTGCGGCCGGCCAGCAGGCGTGCGCCGAGCGATCGGCCAGCCGTGCCCCCGCCCGCAGCATCAGCCGCTGGGGCCACATCACTCACGGGTATGGCGGGCGTGCCGGCCTTGAACGCGGCGGCGAACCCCGGGGACTCGGCGTAGACCACCGTGACGTTGTCTCGACCGCCCGCCTCGTTGGCCGCAGCCACGAGTGCCGTCGTCACCGCCCCCGCATCACCCGCGTGCAGGCGCACCACGCGCTCGATCGTCGCCGACGGGATCATGTCGGTCAGCCCGTCGCTGCACACCAGGATCGCCGCGTCGTCTTCGAGCGTGTCGTCGATCACCTCGACGTAGTCAGGTTCGTCCTTGTCGCGCAGCGCACTGCCGACGTCACGAAAGACCTCGTGCCGCCGCGGGTGATGCATGGCCTCGATCTCGCCGATCTCGTGCGCATCCTCGCGCTCGCCCACCGGTGAGTGGTCGTGCGTGAGCTTGCACACCCCCGACGGACGCAGCTTGTAGAGCCGGCTGTCGCCGACGTGGCCAACCGTGACGCGCCCGTCGCTCACGACCGCCAGCGTGACGACGCACGTCATGCCGGCGAGCGTGGGCTCGCTGGCAGCGCGACGGAAGATCTCGTTGTTGGCGATGGCGATCGCCTCGCGCACACGTTCCGCGGGCGTGCCAAGCGGACGCGCCAGGCGCTGCAGGATCACGTCGCGGGCGATGGCGGCGGCGAGTTCGCCGGCCGCGTGTCCGCCGACGCCGTCAATCACGCCGAAGACGCCGCGCTCGGCATCGAGGATGGGCAGGTCCTCGTTGTTCGTACGGACGCGTCCCGGGTCGGAGAGTGCAGCCGAGAGCAGCACGGGAATGGTCGCGCTGTCAGCCACGATCGAACATCCAGGCAAGCCAGCCAATCCAAGCCACGGCCGACAGCAGGGCGACAAGGAAGAGAATGTGCAGCCAGGTCATGGCGCGCCCAGGGCCTCGAAGTCGATCGTGATCGCGTCGGCAAGGCCGATGCGGGCACGGGCCGGGAGCGGCTGCTCGGGGCCTGGCTGCGCCACGCCCTCGGGTCCCTTCACCGCAGGCGGGATCGGGGCGCCGTCGACGGTGGTACCCCACAGGCTGACGTCCTGCACGAAGAACCCGCCGGAGGCGTCGCCACGAATCCGGACGTGCTCGCGTGAGACGCGTGCGGTCGTGATCACCTGCACGTCCACCCACACGGCACTCCCGCCGCGGCCGATGGACACGGTGTCCTTGCGCATCATGAACGTGTGCGCACCCTGGTCGTCCGAGTACGTGAGGCGGGCGCGGTCGGGGCTCGAGCGGCCCTCCGTCTCGCGCACGCCGCCATCAGATGGCATCGCGGCCCCCGGCACGGCAGACCCAGCCTGCTGCGGCACGTGGCTCACCGTTGCCGCCCGGCCAGACGCGCCGACGATGCTGCGGACGATGCGTGTGGTGGGGGTGCCGCCGTACTCGACTGGCGCGGGCATGGCGAGTGTCGAGACGATCCCGAGTTGGCCGCGGGCGAGTTCGCCATCGGGATCGCGGCGCAGGTTCACCTCCCAGCCGCCGGGCGGGATTTCGACCGGAGCAAGCCGATCACGCTCGAGCAGGCGCGCCATGATGGTCTTCACGCGACCGCCCATGTCGCGGTTGAGGCGAGTGACCTCTTCGGTGAGGGCCTGCCGGATCTGCTCGGTCAGCGTGCCCGAGATGCCTTCGATGGCGTCGAAGTCCTCCGGATGCAGGTAGACGTGGTACACGGTCGGCGCAATCGTGCTGAACGGCAGCGCGTACAGGTTCAGCACGAGTTCCTCGCGAACCGCCTTCCAGATCTCCCGACCGCTTGGAGCCTTCCCCGCTGTCATTCCGCCGTCTACCTCCGCTGTCGTCGGGTACTATGCACCGGACCCCGTCACGAAGTCCCAAGGGATTTCCAAGGATTCGCAGAGCGTTCATGAGGGTTGCCTTCGGCCGCTTCACGTTCGACACCGAGACGCGCGAACTGCTCGACGCGGGCGCCCGCGTGCACCTCTCGCCCAAGGCATTCGACCTGCTCGCGCTGCTGCTCGATCGTCGTCCGACGGTGGTGAGCAAGCGCGAGATCCACGACCACGTCTGGCAGGACACGTTCGTGGGCGAGGCCAACCTGAGCGTGGTGATCGCCGAGATTCGCCAGGTGCTCGGCGACGACTCGCGCCAGGCCAGCTTCGTCCGCACGGTGCACCGCGTTGGCTATGCGTTCAGCGGACCGGCGCAGACCCTCGCGGCCGTGCGGCCGGAGACGCGCACCGAGGAGCGCCTCTGTTGGCTGGTGCGGAACGACCACGCCTTCCCGCTCGCGGCCGGCGAGAACGTCGTCGGGCGCGATCCGCGGTGTGATGTCTGGGTGGAGGCTTCTGGGGTATCGCGGCGGCACGCCTGTGTGGACGTCGGCACCGACAAGACGACCATCGCCGACCTCGAGTCGAGCAACGGGACATTCGTGGCCGGTGAGCGGATCGCCGAGCCGCGCATCCTGGCCGACGGCGACGTGGTCGAACTCGGCGCGGCGACGCTGACGTTCCGGGCGTGGTCGGACGAACGCTCCGCACGCACCGAGCGCGTCGTACGCGCACCGCGGGATGGCTGACGGGCACCGGGTACCGGGTACCGGGCAACGGGTGCCGGGTACCGGGTACCGGGAATCGGGAACCGGGAGTCCGGAGTCGCGTCGAGCAAGCTCGACGCCTACGTTCTCCCCTGACAGTGGTGCCGTCGACCATCCACCTTCGCCAAGTCTACGGCGGACAAGTCAGGTCGACGGTCAGGTTGAGCCGCGGCCGCTTTGGGCCTTGGGCTTGCCGTTCAGCGTTCGGCGTTAGGCGTTCGGCGTTTTCCATGTATGTCAGACGCGCGCAACGCGCCGCGTGTGTGAGACTGGCTCAATCTTCCGCCTCAAGTCTCAGGTCTCAAGTCTCAAGCCCCAGGTTACCCTGAGCCCTGAGCTTGAGCCTGAGACCTGAGACCTGAGACCTGAGACCTGAGACCTGAGACCTCAGACCTGAGACCTCAGACCTGAGCCTTCGATTACGGATGGCCCTGATTGACCGCTGACACTGTCGTCATCACGTGCGTGCTCGGTCTCGTCACCGGCATGCGACACGCCTGCGAGCCCGATCACGTGGCCGCGATGTCGACCCTCGTCGCAGAGGGTCACGGCAGCCGCCGCACGGCATGGCTCGGGGCATGGTGGGGGCTCGGACACACGTCGGCGCTGCTCGCGGCTGGCGTGGTGCTCGGCGGGCTGCGTGCGGAACTCTCATCGTCGACGATGCGTGCCCTCGAGTTCTTCGTCGCGCTGATGCTGATCGGGCTGGGCGCCCGGGCCGTGCGACGTGGCATTGCCGACATGCGCCGCGGACGCGACGCCTGGCACAGGCACGGGCACACGGCCCATCACCATCCGGCGCAGGGACATCACCTGCATGTCGGCACATGGGCCCTGTCGCCGCGCGCATACCTGGTTGGCGTCGTACATGGACTCGCGGGCAGCGGCGCGCTCGCCGCGCTCGCGATGGGGGCATTCACCTCGCTGCCAGCCCGCCTCGTATTCGTCGCGCTCTTCGGTTTGGGGTCAGTGGCCGCGATGACGGCGGTCTCCGGGCTTGCGGGTTGGCAGCTCTCGCGCATCGCCTCCCGCCCGCACCTGCAGGCGTGGCTCCAGTTGTCGGCGGGCGTGCTCTCGCTCGTCGTGGGTGTCCTCTGGGCGATGCCGATGCTCGTCGGCTGACACCCGATCCGCGGTCTCGTCGCCCGTCGAGCAAGCTCGACGGCGCGACTCAGGTCTCAGGACTCAGGACTCAGGTCTCAAGCACTTGCCTGAGCTACGTGGACAACGCCGGACGCTGGACGCTGGACGCTGGACGGTAAGCCGCGGCGAGCTGACCGTCGAGCAAGCTCGACGGCTACACCGGTTTTTCTCGATCGGTCCCGATTCCCGATTCCCGATTCCCGGTTCCCGGTTCCCGATTCCCGGTTCCCGGTGACCGGTCACATATCGCGATACCGCTTCGCGGCTGCGAGATCCGCGCGGAGTTCCTTGGCGTTGCGCCGCGGGCCGTACCCGGGCGTGTCGCGCTGGATGCGCCATCCTTCGGCCAGCGGGCCGGCATCCACCGTGTCATACCCGAACTGGTCGAGCAGTTGCGTCACCGTCGCCTTCGCCGCCGCATCGTCTCCCGCAATCACCAGCGCACGACGGTTCGGCGTGCCCGCAGGCGTGCCGTCGGTCGTGATCTGCGCCGCGTAGATGTGGTTGAAGGCCTTGACCACCTTCGACGTCGGCAGGTGGCGCTGCAGTAGTTCTGCGGTCGTCGTCGACTCGTCGTCGAGTTCGGCGATGTGGCCGTCGCGCTGCGGGTAGTAGTTGTTGGTGTCGATGACGACCTTGCCCGCGAGTGGCTCGATCGGCACATCTGCGATGTTCCGGAGCGGAATCGTCACCACCACGATGGCGCCGGCTCGCGCGGCGTCACTGGGCGTCGCCGCCCTCGCAGACGGACCGAGTTGCGTGACCAGGTCGGCCAACGTCTCGGGTCCGCGAGAGTTGCTGAGCACGACCGAATGTCCGGCCGCAATCGCCGCACGCGCGACAACGCTGCCGATGTGTCCTGCGCCGATGAATCCGATGGTCATGGATCGATTATGCCGGGTACCGGGTACCGGGCACCGGGTACCGGGCACCGGACGCATCAGCTTCAAATTTCAAATTGCTGCTTACTTCCCGCCCGGTGGCAGGTGGTCGAGGAAATAGCGCGCAATCAGCTGATGCAGGTGAGCAAACGTGCCAGCGCCTTCCCTCATGGCATGCGTGCGGTTGGGATACACCATCATGTCGAAGCGTTTACCGAGTTCGACGAGCCGGTTGACGAGGCGTTCAGTGGCCTGATAGTGCACGTTGTCATCGCCCGAGCCGTGAACGATCAGCAGGCGCCCCTTGAGTCCGTCGGCAAAGTTGATGGGCGATCCCACCCGGTACCCCTCGGGGTTGCCCTGGGGCGTCCCCATATAACGCTCCTGGTAGATGGTGTCGTACAGGCGCTGGTCGGGCATTGGCGCGACCGCGACCCCGACGTGGAAGATATCCGGATACCGAAACATCGCGTTCAGCGTGTTGGACCCGCCACCGCTCCAGCCCCAGATGCCGACCCGGGAGAGATCCACGTACGGGCGCGCTGCGGCGAGGGCCCGCACTGCCGCGGCCTGTTCTTTCGACGACAGCTCCCCCATCGTGCCGTAGATGACCTTGCGCCAGGCGGTGCCCCTCGGGGTCGCCGTCCCGCTGTTGTCGAACGACGCGACGAGGTAGCCGGCATCCGCCAGCGCACGGTGGAACAGGTGCGGGCCGCCCCAGCGATCGGCGACGGTCTGGCCCCAGGGCTCGCCATACACAAAGACAATCACCGGATACCGCTTCGACGTATCGAAGTTCGAAGGACGGAGGAGCCAGCCATCCAGCGACACGCCTCCACCGATGTCGACGGTCAGGAACTCGGTCGGTGTGGCGACGATCGGCGCGAGCTTGGCGGTCAGCGCCGATGTATCCGTCAGCGTCTGCAGCGAGCGATGTGCCGGCAGAGTCACGATGTCCACCACGGGAGGGATGTCAACACGCGACGCGGTGTGGAAGGCCAGCGTGCCGTCGGGCGACAGCACGTACGAATGCGTCCCGCGCATCGATGCGGGCGTGACCCGCTCGGGGATCCCCGTTCCGTCGAGTCGCGCACGGTACAGATATGCCTGCGTGGGATTGTCGGGCGAAGCTGTGACGTAGAGCCATCCCGCGGCTTCGTCGATCCCTGCCACCCCCAGAATGTCCGCGTCGAACCTCGTCAGCAGACGGGGCTCGGCGCCATCACGCGCCACCCGATACACGTGCCGCCAACCGTCGCGTTCGCTCACCACGACGAAGGCGCGGTTGCCATCGATCCAGCGCACGTCTTCCACGATGTCGACCCAGGTCGTGGACTGGTCACGAAACAGCAGGCCCGTCACGCCTGTCCGCGCGTCCGCGCGCAGCAGATCGTTGCGGCTCTGCAGGCGGTTCAGTTGCTGGATGGCCAGGGTGTCGGCGTCGATCCAGCTCACACGGGCAATGTAGTGCTCTCGCGGATCGCCAGGCACCTGCATCCACGTCGTCGCGCTGCCGTCGGCACTGATGACCCCGACTCGCACCGCGCTGTTGCGAGTACCGGCCTTCGGATATGGGATGCGGGTCAGCGTGGGATACAGCGTGTCGGTGTTGTTGATCAGCGTGAACAACTCGACGCCCGTGCTGTCGAACTGCCAGTAGGCGATGGCGCGGCTATCAGGACTCCAGCGGAAGGCGTCGCGCACGAAGAGCTCTTCTTCGTAGACCCAATCGGAGGTGCCGTTGATCGTCGTCTCGCTGCCGTCGCTGGTCAGCCTGGTGATGCGTCCGTCCTCGAGACGCTCGACGTAGATGTCGTTGGCACGCACGTACGCCACGCGTGTGGAGTCGGGCGAGAACTTGGCAAACAGCAGCGAGGCTTCGGGCCCGTCGCCCCCGAGCTTGCTGAGCCGCGGCGCCGTCTCTGGTGATGGGTGACGCGCATGACTTGCGGGTTCGAGGTCCACCACCCAGTAGTCACCGCGCGTGTTGTCGCGCCAGACCTTGCGCGTGTTGGTGAAGATCAGCAAGAACCGGCCGTCGGGCGACCATGTGTAGTCGTCGATGTCGAGCCCGCCCTTGGCACCAGGCGGGGTCAGGATGCTCGCGGCTACGATCACCTCGCGCGCTCCCGATGCCGCGTCGTATCTGACGATGTCCATGCCGGTCCCTGGCGGGGCCGCCGACTCCGCAATCGTGTACGCATCTCGTCCGGGCACCCAGCGCGCAGGACCGAACCGCGGCGGGTCATACGTCGAGGATGTGAGCCGGTCGATCTGCTGCGACAGCCGCGTCGCAACGTCGTCCTGGCGTGCATGCGCAGCAGCACCGGCGAGCAGCACCAGCGCCAACGTCGCCGCCGGCACTGGCCCGCGAATTCGCTTCCTCATGGTGCCCCGCACACTAACACGCACGTCATGCCTCATGCCTCATGCCACATCCTCCATCCTCCCTCCTCCCTCCTCCATCCTCCCTCCTCCGTCCTCCGTCCTCCCTCCTGCGGTACCATACGGCACGCTGATGATTCCGTCTGATGGCCGACGGGTGCTCGTCGTGGAGGACGATGCATCCATCCGTGAATTGCTGCAGCTGCACCTGGGGCTGGCGGGTTTCGCCGTCGAGGACCTCGGGGATGGCCGCCAGGCGCTCGACGTCGCGCGGGCGACCGCATTCGACCTGCTCGTGCTCGACGTGATGCTGCCCGGCCTCGATGGCATCTCGCTGTGCCGCGCGGTGCGTACCGCGGGCCCCAACACGAACACACCCATCCTGATGCTCACCGCCCGCGACTCCGAGGCCGACATCGTCGTCGGCCTCGACAGCGGCGCCGATGACTACCTCACCAAGCCGTTCGGCGTGCGCGAGCTGCAGGCGCGCATCGGTGCGGTGATGCGCCGGCACCAGCCCCCGGACGACGAGACGCAGGCGGCGGCCCCCTCGACGGTGCTGCAGCTGTCGACCGGCATCACGTTGGACGTCGAGCGGCGGCAGGTGCTCGTCCACGGCAGCGAGGCGGAACTGACTCGCCAGGAGTTCGACCTGCTGCACCAGCTCGTGGCGCGGCGGGGGATCGTGTTCAGCCGGGCGCGACTCCTGCAGACGGTGTGGAGCGGCGACGCCTATGTCACCGAACGCACGGTCGATACGGTCGTGAGCCGCCTCCGCAAGAAGCTCGAGACCGATCCCCGCCAGCCCGCCCTGATCCTCACGGCCTGGGGCGTCGGCTACAAATTCGCGGATCTCGAATAGCGCCAAAGTCCTCTCATCGCCCTGCCACACATTCGCCAAACCCGCTCCGTCAGAACCGCCAGGTGCCTGCAGAGACGAGGAGCGTCGGATGAGACCAAAGACGGGACGGATGCTGACGATGGTGGAACGGGCGCAGCCGGTGCATTGCCAGCGGGTGCGACGACTCGCCTGCGGCTGCGAAGTGGCGCTGTACACGACGGCCGCCCGGCGTGCGCTGACTGTCGTCGAGGACCCGGAGGACTCCTGCCCCCACCGCGGGCACCAGGCCGATTTCGTCATCGACGATGACATGGCCGTGTTCGAGGCGACGTCGACCGGCGAGGCCGCGTGATGGCGGCCGCATCGCTGTCCGGTCACCTGCGAGCTACCTGTGCGGCCAGCGTGCTGATGGCCGCGGTGGCCTGCCCCGTCCTCGCGCAGACGTCCCCCGACGAGGTGGAGCTCTCAGTGGTCTCGCCGCAAGCCGAGCGCGTGGCGAGCCAGGTCGCACGCAGTGTCGTGCAGGTGGTCGCCACCGCATACGGCACCGACCATGCGAGCGGCGTCCTGAGCATGCAGCGGCTCGTGGGCGCCGGCACGATCGTCGACGAAGCCGGGTACATCCTGACGAGCGCGAGGCTCGTCGATGAGGCCATGCAGGTCGACGTGATGCTGGCCGGCACTGCATCGGACCCACGGCCTGCGGCGACGCAGCTGCTGCCAGCCTCGCTCGTGGGCATCGTCCCGGACCTCGATCTCGCGGTGCTGCGCATCGACGCCAGCGGCCTGCCGGCTCTCGCGCTGGCACGGCGGCCCGTCCATCAGGGTGACCGCACCATCACGGTCCTGCCAGGCGCGTCGGGCACCCATGGAGTGACGCCGGGCATCGTTCTCGCGACGGGGGCGCCCGTGCGGCAGGATTCGCCGGTGCCGTACCTCGTGACCGATGCGCCGCACGGTGTGGTCGGTGCCCCGGTCGTCAACATGGACGGTGAACTCGTCGGCCTGGCCTCGGCGTTCGTGGAACAGGCAGGGACGACGGCGTCGGCAACGGCCGCACTGCCGGCCGCGCTGCTGGACGCAGCAATGACGCAGGCACGGTCGTCGACACCCCGGCGGCGCGGCGTCGTCGGGCTCGTCGCGCGCAGTGTGACGCGTCGGTTCTCGGACGACAGGGTCCGATCGGAGCGGGCGCAGCTGGTCGTCTCCGACGTCGCGGCCGGACTTCCCGCCGATCGCGCTGGCGTCCGCGAAGGCGATGTCATCGTTGCCGTCGACAATCAGCCGGTGGCCGACATGGAACTGGCCACGCTCTATCTCGCGCTGTACACGCTGCGCGAAGGACAGGCCCTGACGCTCGCCGTGGATCGGGGCGGCCAGTCACTCGAACTGACGACGACAGCGGTGGCGGTCGTCGACCTGATCGCGTCGCGTTGAGACCTTCCTGGGAGAGGTAGCCAAGACATGGGAAGTTTCGTCCGGGAGCGCCGCGAGGCAATCCTCATGCTCAGTGCCGCCGCAGGTGCGGCGTTGGCGTTCGGGTGTGGTGGATCCTCGCCCACGAGTCCCACGAGCACGTCCCCGACCGGCTCCGGCACCACGACCACCGGCGGCACGGGCACGACCAACGCGGCGTGCTCGGTCTCGCCGAGCGAGACCCTCGGGCCGTATCCGTCGCTGCAGGACCTGATTCGCAGCGACATCCGTGAGGACCGTGAGGGCACACCGCTGCAACTGACGATCACGGTCGTCAACGTCGCGGCGGGATGCGCACCGCTCAGCAACGTGGCCGTCGAGATCTGGCAATGCGACGTCGCCGGCAACTACTCGCAGTACGGCTCGCAGACGGCGCGCACGTACCTGCGCGGCATCCAGACGACCAACAGCGCCGGCGAGGTGACGTTCACCACGCTGTATCCGGGCTGGTACCAGGGCCGCGCGACCCACATCCACGTGGAAGTGGCCAGCGCCCGCCGTTCCCTCAAGGTCACGCAGATGGCGTTTCCCGAGGACATCAGCACCATCGTGCACACGCAGGGCGTCTACGCTTCGCGCGGGGTCAACAGGACCACGAACGCCAGCGACGGCATCTTCGCCGACAGCATCGCGAACGAGATGGCCACGGTCGCGGGCAGCCCGGCGACGGGCATGACGGCCACCTTTCGCGTGGGAGTAAGCGCGTAGAGCAAGGACGGAGGAGGGAGGACGGAGGAGCGAGGTAGGACGGAGGAGGGAGGAGGGAGGAGGGAGGACGGAGGACGGAGGATCGAGGACGGAAGTGCTGAGGCGTAGCCGTCGAGCTTGCTCGACGGAATCGGGACTCGGGGATTCGGGATTCGGGACTGACCATCGCCACAAACGCCGAACGCTGAACGCTGAACGCCGTTGCGACGGTAGGGCCGGCTCTCCGAGACCGGCCCTGTACGCGGCACCCGGCACCCGGCACCCGTGCTGTTCCCTTGGTACGATGCTGAGGTGACGCTCCTCAGCGCTTCCTCCCCGTCGCCTCGCCCTTCAGGGCGCTGGCCTGCATGGCTGGGGTTGCTGGCCTTTGCGGTCGCGTCAGTCGGCACCAGCCTGTCCGGGCAGATGCGACGTCCGAAGGCGGACGTCGCGCCCTTCACCGCCGCGACGATGGTGGCGGCCGGCTCGACCACGCGAGTGGCGTTGACGGTGAAGTTGCCCGCCGGCCTGCACGTCCAGTCGGACGCGCCACGCGACCCCTCGTTGATTCCGACCGTGCTGACGGTGCAGGCGCCTGCGGGCGTGACCGTCCGCCACCTCTTCTACCCCGAGGCCACCGACTTCGAGCAGGCAGGTCAGTCTCAGCCGCTGGCGGTTTTTGAACGCGAGTTCGTGACCGGCGCGGAACTGGCCATCGCCGACGACGCCAAGCCTGGCGATCTGGTCATCCCCGGCCGGCTGCGCTACCAGGCCTGCGACGACAAACTGTGCTTCGCGCCCCAGACGGCCACGTTCGAATGGAAGGTGCGCATCGCGCCGGCCGGCACCGCTGCCAGCGCCAGCGAGCACGGCGACGTGTTCGCGCGGTTGTCGCAGGGGCGCATGACGCAACCCAATGCCGCCCCGACGACCCGATCGATCGGCTCGAGCAAGGCGACGGCCGCGGCCGAAACAGGCGGCAGCGACGCCGATGTGCTGCGTACGCTCGATCGGTTCACGGTACAGGGCACCACCGGCGGCTACCTGCCTGCCGACGACTTCCTGCAATTCGTGCGTGACGCCGAGGCGGGCGTGCCCCAGAAGGGCCTGCTCGACGGGCGTGGACCGCTCGCGATCCTCCTCATCGTGTTGATCGGTGGCCTCGCGCTCAACCTCACGCCTTGCGTACTGCCGATGGTCCCGATCAACCTCGCGATCATCGGGGCGGGAGCCAAGGCCGGCTCGAAGCAGCGCGGGTTCCTGCTCGGCCTGGCCTACGGCGCGGCGATGGCGCTCGTCTACGGCGTGCTCGGCCTGATCGTGATCCTCACCGCCGGCACCTTCGGCACGTTGAACGCGTCGCCGTGGTTCAACCTCGGCATCGCGGTGCTGTTCGTGGTGCTCGCCCTCGCGATGTTCGACGTCATCCTGATCGACTTCTCGAACCTGTCGCGCGGGCCCGACACGCAGGGACGCCGCGGCTCGCTGGCGCTCGCTTTCACCATGGGCGGCGTCGCCGCGCTGCTCGCGGGCGCATGCGTGGCGCCGGTCGTGATCCAGGTGATCCTGTTCTCGAGCAGCCTCTATGCCGGCGGGACATCGGTCGCCCTGGCGCTGCCGTTCGTGCTCGGCCTCGGCATGGCACTGCCGTGGCCGCTCGCCGGAGCCGGCATGGCCTGGCTGCCCAGGCCCGGCGCCTGGATGGTGCGCGTGAAGCAGGCCATGGGCGTGCTCATCCTCCTCACCGCGGCGTACTACGGCTACCTCGCCTACGAGATCTGGGATAACCGCCGGGTGGACGCCGGTGCGGTCAGCCGCAGCGTCCAGGACAAGCTCCAGGAGGGCTGGACATCGTCGCTCTCCGCCGGGCTCGCGCAGGCCGAGCGCGAAGGCAAGCCGGTGCTCATCGACTTCTGGGCGACCTGGTGCAAGAACTGCCTGACGATGGATGCGACGACGTTCGAGGATGCCGGCGTGAAGACGGCAATCGACGGGTACGTGAAGGTGAAGGTGCAGGCCGAGGATCCCGACGCCGAGCCCGCGAAGTCGCTGCTGACTCGCTTCAAGTCGGTGGGCCTGCCGACGTACGTCATCGTCCGGCCACGAAGGTAGATATCGGTCGGGCTCCGTGTTCCGGGCACCGGGCACCGTGGCGACCGCAGATGAACGCTGGACGTCCAACGCCGAACGCTACGTCACCGGGAAGGTAGCGCGTCATCGAGCCAGGAAGACCTTGACGGATTCGAGATAGAACGCGGGATTCCTGCCGTGGAGGCCGTGGTCGGCATCGGGGAGCATGACGTGTGTCTCGCCCTCGAGACATTGCTCCAGTTCGCGCGTCACGACATGGAACATCGGCACGCTGCGGTCGCCCGATATCAGCAGGACCGGACGACTCAGCTTCGCGAGCGCCTCGCACGCGAGTGGGGTCATGGCGATCGAGGAATCAGTCAGCATTTCGAGCCGCATCTCCGGGCCGAAGATCATCACGCGCTTCCGTGCCTCCGGTGGCATTCGGTCGAAGGTGCCCTCGCCCATGACGCCATCGATGAACCTGCGGAGTCCGGTCTCCAATTCGCCAGCCCGAAACGCTTCGCGGGCCGGCTCGATCGCATTCCGTCTGAAGGCTTCCAGTAGGCCGCGCCCTACAGATGAATTCTGAAGGAGAGGAAACACCGGCGGCTCACCGAGCACCAGACTGCGCACCAGGTCAGGGTGCTGCAACGAAAATGCGAGTGCGACGTACGCCCCGTAGGATGCGCCGACGAAGTGACAGGGACCGAGGCCGAGCACCTTGACGAGTTCGGCCAGATCATCGACGTGTACCTGAAGCGCGTACGAAGGAACTCCTGCCGGCACATCGTTGGGCGGATGGAAACGTCGGCTGTACGCCACAACGCGGAAGTTGGACGACAGGGCGTCAAACTGTGGCTGGAACGTACGGTAGTCACCGAGGCTGCCGTGGACGAACACGATTGGTGTCCCAGATCCTCGCTCGACGTAATGAAGCGTGGTTCCGTTGATTGCAATCGCCTTAAGCGGCGCGGCGGCAGCGGGGAGTTGTCCGTTGGCCCTGCCGCTGAACAGCGCCACAATCATCGGCAGTGTGATGAACGCTTGCACAACCCGCATCTGATTCAAGCGACTCTTCGAGCGGTTCATGGATTTCTCCTTCACTCGCGAGCGATTGTGGCTGATGAGCCGCCTCGCGGTGTTTGACCCGACTGGACTATCGCCGAGCGGCCACGGTACCACCGGACACGCAATCGCGCACGCGCTGAGCTCGATGACTTCGCGTCCGGCCCCGGCCAGTGCTGCAGGTGGACGCGGACAATCGGGTTGCAGGTTCGCGCGCGGTGGCCGTACTGTGGCGGCATGACGGCCAGCCGCCTGTCCGATGCATCGGCGTCCCCGCTTGAAGGGCATCTGGCCATCCGCGAGGTCCCGGCCGTGTTCATCGAGGCCCTGAAGGCTCGATTTGGTGAGCGGTGCTCGACGGTGGCATCGGTGCGCGAGCAGCACGGACGGGATGAATCGCCGTTCACGCAGGTGCCGCCGCCGGCAGCGGTGGTGTTTGCCGAGTCCACCGAAGACGTCGTCGACACCGTGCGTCTCGCGGCCGCGCACCGCGTCCCGGTCATCCCGTATGGTGCGGGCTCTTCGCTCGAGGGCCATCTGCTCGCGGTGCAAGGGGGCATCAGCCTCGACCTCGGGCGCATGGCGCGCATCCTCGCCGTGCATGCCGACGACATGACGATCACCGTGCAGCCCGGCGTGGCACGCACTGCGGTCAATCGCGCACTCGAAGGCAAGGGGCTGTTCTTCCCCGTCGATCCCGGCGCCGACGCCAGCATCGGCGGGATGTGCGCGACGCGCGCCAGCGGGACCAATGCCGTGCGTTACGGCACGATGCGCGAGAACGTGCTGGCGCTGGAAGTCGTCATGGCGAGTGGCGAGGTGATCCGCACCGGGACGCGTGCCACGAAGAGCAGTGCTGGTTACGACCTCACGCGGTTGTTCGTCGGTAGCGAAGGCACACTGGGCGTGATCACCGAGATCACGCTGAATCTGCATCCGCTTCCCGACGCTGTCGGCGCAGCCACGTGCTCGTTCACGGGTATCGCCGCCGCGGTGCGCACGGCGATGAGCATCATCCAGGCGGGCGTGCCGATTGCGCGCTGCGAGTTGCTCGACACGCACTCGGTGCGCATGGTCAATGCCCACTCGCGGCTGCAGTTGCCGGAACAACCGATGCTCCTGATGGAGTTCCACGGCTCGGCCAGCGACGTCGAGGACCAGGCGCGATCAGCCGAGGCGCTCGCCACCGAGGAAGGCGGCGAAGCCTTCGCATGGGCGACCACGCCCGAAGCGCGCACCCGCCTCTGGACCGCGCGGCACAACGCGTACTTCGCCGCCATCCACGCCTATCCGGGGTGCCGCGTGATCTCGACCGACACCTGCGTGCCGATCTCGCGTCTCGCCGACTGCCTGCTGGAGTCGGCCGCGGAAGCCGAGGCCTCGGGCCTGCCCCACTACCTGCTCGGCCACGTCGGCGACGGCAACTTCCATTTCGGGTACCTGATCGATCCGGACAGCGCCGCGGACTGGGGCGTCGCCGAGACCCTCAACAAGGCACTGGTGCACCGCGCCCTGTCGCTGGGCGGCACGTGCTCGGGCGAGCACGGGATCGGCCTGCACAAGATGGGATTCCTGCGAGAGGAAGCCGGCGACGGCGCAATCGCCGTGATGCGCGCCATCAAGCAGGCGCTCGATCCGCTCGACATCATGAATCCGGGCAAGATCTTCACGCTTGGCGCGTGAAGCCTACAGCCTGCAGCCTGCAGGCTACCTGAGCCTGAGACCTGCGCCCTGAGTCCTGAGCCCTGCGACCTGAGACCTGTGTCCTGCGCCTTACGTCTCAAGTCTCAGGTCTCACGCGAGGCTCGGCGTCGACTTCCACCTTCGCCAAGGCTACGGCGGACGAGTCAGGTCGACGGTCAGTCCTGTGCCGTGTCGACCACCGCGTCATACACATGCTTGATCGGCGGGCGGTCGGCACCACCGGGGTTGCGGCCGCCCTTCATCGAGGTCTCGATCACGAGCCTGCGCAACTCGGTGTCGACGCGGTAGGACCGGACCACCGTTGGTCCCCGGCCGGTCTCCCATTGGATCACCAGCGCGCCGTCCTTCCACGCCGACTTCGTCTCGAGCGTGGCCGCCTGGAGCTGGTGCTTCTCGTCCTTGCCGTTGGCGACGAACTTGCGGACGTGGCCCTGGTCGTCGGTGAAGCTGACGGTGTCCTCGTGCTGCACGATGGTGAGCCGGGCCGCCGGCTGCATCAGCTCATGCATCGTCTCGCGCATCTGCTGCATCTCTTCCTCGTTCGGCGGGCCGCCCCCATGCCCACCGCGGCCGCCACCTCCGCCGCCCGGCCCGCCCATGCCACCGCCTCCACGACCACCACCGCCGCCGCCAGGGCCGCCCATGCCGCCGCCACCCGCGCCGCCCCTGCCCCCACCGCCGCCCCCTCGACCGCCGCCCTGTCGGCCGGCGTCACCGCCGGGGCCGCCGCCGGCCGGTGCGGACAGTTCGCGATTCAACTCCCACACGCCACCGAGGGCGGGGCGTCCGGGCACAGGCTCCTGCGCTCGTGCTACGCCGGACGGCGCCGCACCTGTGGTCAACGCCATCGTCATCGTCGCCGCTACCAGCCACCGCAGGCCTGTCGTCACGTCTGTTCCTCGAGGACGCGCGGGCGCAAGTCGTCGCGCGCGTCCGTGACTACTGACGGCAGACGCATCGGCACGGTCGTGGCGAAAGTGTGAAACGTGACGCTCACGGCGCCGTCGACGAGTCGCGCGGCCGGAACGCCTGGCGCTGCCTGTCGCGCACACGCCAGCCGAGCACGCGGTCGGCATTGGACTGGTAGATCTTCTTGAGCACCGCGTCGGGCAGGTGCAGCCCGTACACGCGCCACTCCCCCGTCGGCGGGAACGGGTGGTCGTAGTACTTGAAGTACTCGTCGGCGGTCTCGAGCAGACGGTAATAGAGGCGATGCCGTGGCTGGTCGGGCCGCCCCGGATACTGGTCGGTGCCAAACAGCACGCGATCCTGCCAGCGGATCAGGAACGCGCGCGCCGCGTACGGCTGCCGCCCCATTTCAGCCTCGCGCGCCGAGAGGTCGACGACGAAGTTGCGGTAGCGGCCGAGCCGCGCCTCGAGGGCCGAGAGGTCCTCGCCGTTGTCGCCGAGGTGCGCACCGATGAACGTCGTGTTCGGATGACGCGCCATCACGCGATCGCGCTGCAGCAGCACCTCCTCGCGCGCCGGGAAGCCCGGGCCGTAGAAACTCCAGTCCGGATGCCGCTTCAACTGCAGCCAGCGTTCGTTCTTGTCGTCGATCGGCGCGAAGAACGCCACTGGATCGGCCGAGTGGATCAGCACCGGGATGTGCAGCCGGCCGCAGGCCGCCCAGATCGGTTCGATGCGCGGATCGTCGATCGGCACGACCTTGCCGGTGCGGTCCTTGATCGTCAGCCCGAGGTTCTTGAAGATCTTCAGTCCGGCCATGCCGCGCGCCTGGGCGCGCTCGAGCATCGCGACGTGATCGGCAGCGAAGGTAGGCTCGTCGATCTTCGAGAAGTCGATGTTGCCGCAGATGACGAGGCGGCCCGGTGCTGCGTCGGAATAACGCGCGAGCATGCGATCGAGTTGCGGCCCGAACCCGCCACTCAGGTTCACGGCCCGTTCGACTCCGAGGTCGTCCATCGCCTTCAGCAGCGCCGCGGGCTCGACGCTCGCCGGCCAGTGGGCGTGGATGTCTGTCGCCGGGTACTTCGCGCGATCGACGCGGGTTTCCTTCGTCGTCAGCGCCGGTGTCGGATCGTACGGCTTGAGCACCGTGTCGCCGACGAAGATGGCCGGCCCCATCGGCGGATCCTGCTCGCGTTCCTGCGCCGCCATCAGCAGGGCCATCGCACCACCGCCAATCGCGATCCCGACCCCGGTCGACACCAACCCGAGGCGCCGGCCTACTTTTTGAAACGTGTTCCAAATCGTGCGAGACTTTTGCATGCCTCGATCACTCCTCACGCTGGTGGCGCTGCCCCTGGCGATTTCCGCCCTGTCGCTGACGCAACCGCGCGAACCGCGCTCTGTCCAGCACGTCGACGTCTACAAGGTTGCCGGCCGGTACGGCGGCTGGCCCGCCAATCATGGCATCTGGGCGTGGGGCAACGAGATCCTGGCCGGTTTCGAGGCGGGATACTTCAAGGACAGCCAGGCCGGGCATTCAATCGACTACAGCCGGCCAGCCGAGCACCTGCTCGCACGCAGCCTCGACGGCGGCGCCACCTGGACCATCGAACGGCCCGCGGATCTCAAGCCACCTCCGGGCGCGCAGCAAGCCGGCGTCCCGGGCGAAGCCGGCGGCCGCCCCGTCACGGAGAGTCCGGGCGACATCCCGTTCACGCATCCGGACTTCGTGTTCACGGCCCGCATGGCGAGCATCCATGTCGGCCCCTCACGCTTCTACTACTCGACCGATCGCGGCCATACGTGGAAGGGACCGTTCGCGCTGCCCGACATGGGCACGCCGGGCATCGCCGCGCGCACCGACTACCTGGTCGACGGCCCGAAGACGATGACGATCTTCCTGACCGCCGCCAAGGCCAACCAGAAGGAAGGACGGGTGATCGCCGCCCGCACGACCGACGGCGGCAAGACCTGGGCGCGACTGGCGTACCTGCATGACGAACCGTCCGGCAATGAGTTCGGCATCATGCCTTCGTCGGTTCGCCTGTCGCCGACATCGATCCTGACCGCTGTCCGCTATCGCCGCTTCATCGAAACGTACCGCTCCGACGACAACGGCAGTTCCTGGCAGCACGTCGCGCGTGCCGTGCCCGACACGGGCCGCGGCAACCCGCCAGGCCTCGTCAAGCTGAAGGACGGTCGCCTCGTGATCACCTACGGCTACCGTGCCGAGCCCTATGGCATCCGGGCCCGCATCAGCAAGGACGAGGGCAAGACGTGGGACGACGAGGTCGCGCTGCGCAGCGACGGCGGCACGTGGGATCTCGGGTACACGCGCACCGTCCAGCGTCCCGACGGCAAGCTCGTGACGGTCTACTACTACAACGTCGGCAACACCGAGCGCTTCATCGGCGCGACGATCTGGCAACCATAGGGGCGCATTACGGTAATGCCGGAATGCCGGGAATGCCGGGAATGTCGAAAGCATTGACTGCAAGAACATTCAGCGCACAGTCAGCGCGGGGCACCACCTCGACGCGGGACATATGTTCGGAGACGCCGGCTGGAATGTCGAAAGCATCCAACAGATTCGTGTAGCTGTCGGACTTGTCAGGGCTCAGGTCTCAGGTCTCAGCCACTCAAGTAGTACTCCCCTGAGACTTGAGGCTTGAGGCTTGAGGCTTGAGGCTTGAGACTTGAGACGTGAGACGTGTCCGACGCGCGCCGGCCCGGCTGAGCATCTCCTGCAACTCGCGTTTCAACTCACTCGGCGGGATGGTGGTGGGCGCGAGACGCAGCACGGCGACGCCAGGCTCGTTCCTCGCGAGTTCATCGGGCGCCACAAACGCCACCGACGCCTGGGTCATCCGCTTGCGCACGAACTGCGCGACGACGTCGGCGGCAGGGACCGACGGTGCGGTGGCCGGTTCGGCGCGCGAATGAGAGGGTGGAGCGGGCGGCCGAACCACTTCGGCTGTCGGGGGCACCACGGGCGCGCCCGAAGACGAGTTGGGCGGTGCCGACGCAGTCGTGGTGGTCGGCGCGGGGTTCGAAGCGTTGGAGTGCCGGCCTGTGGGAGCGGCACGGCCGAGCAGGAACCAGACCAGGGCTCCCCCGATTGCCGCTCCGATCAGCAGAACCGCGATCCACGTTCGCCGGGCGGTGACCATCGTGCGCACGCCCCCTGCCCTGAACAACGTCGGCGATCCGGTGGGTGCACACTTCCGCCAACCCGGCGCGTCGGGAGCTCATCAGTGGTCGGCGGCCGGCGCCCCGTGTGACGCAGACAGCGCAGGACCGGTCCCGAACCCGTCACGCCGGGCGATGGCGGCGGCGCCGGAGAGTGCGCCCAGGCCCATCGACTCCAGGCCACTGCTCGGCACGATCATCAAGGCGCCCTTCTCCTTGAGCCCCTCGTACAGCATGTTCATGCCGCGCAGGTGCAGCGCCGTCGGGTTGTCGATATAGACGCGCGACGCTTCCTCGAACGACCGCGCCACCGCGAGTTCGGCCTCGCCGAGGATGATCCTAGCCTGCTTCTCGCGGGCGGCCTGCGCTTCGCGTGACATCGCATCCTGCAGTTCACTCGGAATGACGATGTCGCGCATCTCCACCGACGACACGGTCACGCCCCAGGGCGTGGACCGCTGGTCGATCAACTTCTGCAGGTCGAGTTCGATCTGCTCGCGGCCGCGGAGCAGGTCGGCGAGAGTAGTGCGGCCGATGATGTCGCGCAGCGCCGTCTGTGCCGCCCAACTGACCGCCTGCGCGTAGTCCTGTACTTCGAGCGCGGCCTTCTCGGCATCGTGCACCATCCAGAACAGCACGGCGTCGACGTTGACCGGCACCGTGTCGAGCGTCAGGGTCTGCTCGGCGGCAAACGTGGTGGTGACCGTCCGCTGATCGATCCAGGCCGGCACACGATCGATGAAGGGCACGATCCAGAACAGGCCAGGGCCGCGCAGGCCGCTGTAGCGCCCGAGCCGCAGCACGACGGCCCGCTCCCATTGTTGCGCCACCCGAGGCGCCTGCATCAGCACGAGCCCGATCAGCACCATGACGATCATCGGAACCGGTGAGTCGAGCGCAAACGCTCCGGCCGCCCCCAGCGCTGCGCATGCCAGCAGGATGATGATGGCGATGACATTGGTGCGGGGCACGGCGGGGCTGGTCTCAGCCGCGGCGCGGATGCCTGGGAACATGGGGCTCATTGGTCTCCTCCCGCCCGGCGCGCCTGCAGGCCGTCGAGCACCTCGTCAATCGTGAAGCCCGCGCCGGTGGCCTCGGCAAGCATGCGCGTCAGGAACGTCGCCAGCTGGCGGCGATGTTCACGCGCCGGCACCGCGCGTGGGGCGGTGGTCGCCACGAACGTGCCGACGCCACGCCGCGTCTCGAGGACACCCTGTCGCTCGAGCTCGGCGTAGACACGCGCGATGGTGTTGGCGTTCACAGACACGTCCACGGCCAGTTGGCGCACCGTCGGCAGTTGCTCGCCCGGCTGGAGGCGACCGACCGCGATGGCCGCCCGCAAGCCACGCTCGACCTGCGCGTAGATGGGAGTGGGGTCACGAGTGTCGATCACGATAGTGAACACTTGTATTAGTACACTAGTACACCACGCCGGCGTCGTCAAGCCTCAATCTGCCGCCTGCCCATGCGCGCCAGCCACGTGTTACAACTGGGACTCTTTTGAGGAGAGACGACGATGCGCCGCGTTGCAGCGATCCTGATTGGCAGTTCCCTGCTCGGCGTGGCCGCCACCACCGCGGACGCGCAGTCGCTCGAACGCAATGCCGAGGCGTACCAGCGCGCGATCGCTGCCTCCGAGCGGACATTGCAGGCCTGGTTGAGCGACGCCGATGCGAAGACGACGCTGATGCCCGATCGCGTCGACGGCACCGCCCGCGTCGCCACGCCGCACAACTTCGCTGCCGATCTCTACCCGTACCTGATTCTCACCGCGCGACTCACGGACCCGGCCCTGTACGAAGGCCGGATGATGGAGATGCTGCGCAACGAGGTGCGCTACATGACCGTGGACGGGTCAGTGCCGGGCAACCGCGACCTGCTCACCGGCACGCTCGGCCCGGCCAGCCTGTTCGGCGCTGGCGAGTACGCCAAGGACGGGCTCATCACCGTCACCGAACTGCTCGGCCGCACGCCGTGGTTTCATCGCATGGCCGACATGATTGCCGACGCGATGGACCGCGCTCCCGTCACGACGAAGTGGGGCAGGCTCCCGGCAGCGGACGGTGAGTTGAACGGCGACTTCCTCCAGGTGCTGGTGCGCCTTTCGACGATGACCGGCGACCCACGCTACCTCGCATGGGCGCGTGGGATCGCAGACGCCTACGTGGAGGAGGTGCTGCCCGGCAACTTCGGCGTGCCCTCGACCAAATGGGATTTCGCCGCGCACAGCGGCGAGCCCCAGCTCCGCCTGCGCGACCACGGCAACGAGCTCGTCGTCGGACTCACGCTGCTGTACGCCCTGGAGTCGGACCTGAAGTCGGATCGGGCAGCGCGCTACGGTGCGGCGGTGAAGACGATGCTCGATCGGATCCTGCTGTCGGCCAACGCGGACGGGATGCTGTACAACCAGGTCGATGCGCAGACCCTGAAGCCGAGCGACGAGACGCTGTCGGACAACTGGGGGTATGTATACGGCGCCGTCTACACGTACTACCAGGTGACGGGTGACGTGGCCTACCGCGACGCGGTGCGTCGGGTGCTGACGCAATTGCCGAAGTACCGGAAGCACGTGTGGGAGCCACGCGCCGCCTCGGCCAATCTTCCCCTGGGGTCCTTCGATGGCTACGCCGACGCGATCGAGAGCGCGATCTATCTGGTGAACCGCGAGCCGGTGCCAGAAGCGCTCGACTGGATCGAATCGGAGACCGCGGTGATGCTGGCGATGCAACGACCGGACGGCCACCTCGAGGACTGGTACGGCGAAGGCAACTTCAATCGCACGCTCCTGCTCTGGGCGCTGATGAAGAGTCAGGGCGTGATGCCGGCCGAGAAGGCGCCGGGACTGCGGCTCGGAGCGGTGCGCCAAGGCGACGCGCTGCGAGTGTTCGTCGGTGGTGTCGACTCGGTGCGGCTGCAATTGGACATCGCACGCCACCGTCGCGTGATCAACCTGGCGCGCAACTACGTCCGGCTCAACGAGTTTCCCGAATGGTTCATCGTCGAGCCGACCTGGCTGTATCGGGTGAGCGGCAGTGGCACCTCACCACGGCTCCGGCTCGGGGCGGAACTGATGCAGGGCGAGCGGTTCACCGCCGGCGAGTGGACCATCACGCCCATCGGGCCACCGCCCTACGGGACGCGGGCGATCGAGCCCTGACGCGTCAGCGCCGGCGGCGCGATCGCGCGACGGACGCCCAGGGTCGGCAGCGCCATGGTGCCTGCCACAGCAACAGCCGAGCCACGTAAGTCCGCACATGGAAACGGGATAGCGCCATCGTTGCGCAACACACAGTGCCTTGCGCGGTCAACTCGAGTCGCCCCTGCTGTTCTGTGCACGGCCCGCGAACGTTGATCGCCGTGGAGGATTCCATGCATCGACGCTCGTTCCTGCGCGCCGCAACTGCGGCCGGCCTGATCCCGTTTGTCTCGTCCCGGCCAGTCGCGGCCTTCACACGCGTCACTGCCGCCACCGCCGACGACGTCGAGGCCGTGCGAGGCGATGGCAAGCCGGTGACGCTCTCGGCCGCCGACATCAAGGCGCTGGCGGCCAGCGTTCGGGGTCCTGTGCTCCTGGCAGATTCGGCGGGCTACGACGCAGCGCGGCGGGTGCTGAACCCCGCCATCGACAGGCGGCCGGCGCTGATCGCGCAGCCGACGGGCACCGCCGACGTTCGGCGTGCGGTGAGCTTCGCCGCGGCCCACGGCCTCCTCCTTGCGGTGAAGTGCGGGGGCCACAGCTTCTCGGGCATGTCGACCTGCGATCGCGGGATGCAGATCGACCTCTCGAACATGCGCGGCGTGCGCGTCGATCGGGCGGCGAAGCGAGCCTTCGTCGAAGGGGGGACCCTCCTCGGCCTAGTCGACCACGAAGCGGCTGCGGAGGGCCTGGTGACGCCACTTGGCACCGTGTCGCACACCGGCGTTGGCGGCCTCACGACCGGCGGCGGCTTCGGTCGCCTGGCGCGCCGGTTCGGCCTCGCCGTCGACAACGTCATGGCCGTCGATGTGGTCACCGCCGACGGGTCGGTGAAGCATGCCGACCGCAACGAGAATCCGGACCTCTACTGGGGCGTCCGTGGCGGCGGCGGCAACTTCGGCGTGGTGACCAACTTCGAGTTCGCGCTGCATCCGTTTGCCGGCATGGTCACCGCGGGCGACATGGTCTTCCCGATCGCGAAGGCACGCGACCTCCTGCGCTTCTACGCGGAGTTCACCCCGAAGGCTCCTGACGAGGTCTACCTGGACTTCGTCATGGCGCAGCAGCCCGGCGGCAAGGAAGGCGTCGTCCTGCTGCACGTGTGCTACAGCGGCGACAATCCGGATCGCGATCTTGCGCCGATCAGGAAGCTCGGCACACCAATCGCCGACTCGGTGAAACTGGTCCCGTACGTCGAGTTCCAGCGCTCCGGCGACTACACCGACGTGCGCACGATGGGCTCGTACATGAAGAGCGGCTTCACCACCGGCATCAGCGAGAAGCTGATCGCCGGCGTGATCGACGGCTTCGCCGGGGATCCCGCGCGATCCACCGCCGTCTTCACCCAGCACGCGGGCGGCGCAATCAGCCGCCAGCCTGTCGATGCCTGCGCGTTCCCGCACCGGCACGCGCAGCACAGCCTCATGGCCGCCGTGTCATGGAAGATCGGCGACGATGCGGCGCCGCACATGGCGTACATGCGCAAGTACTGGGCGACCATGGAGCCCCTGACCAGCGGCTTCTACGTCAACGAGGTAAACGACGAATCGCGCGCGGTGCTCAACGCCAACTACCGCGAGAACTACCCGCGCCTGGTCGCGGCCAAGAAGCAGTACGACCCGACCAACCTGTTTCGGCTCAATGCGAACGTGTTGCCCGCTTAACCGTTAAAGCCGCGATAATGCCGGGAATGCCGCGATGCCGAAAATGAATGAACGGCCGCTCGGCGCGCCCCCGGGTTGGCCGTGAGGCGCACCGGCCGGTCTACTCCAGGAGTAGTTAGGCCGCCACGACCAGGGGAGACAACCTGGACTGGAGTCTGCACCATGTCATCCAGCCGTCGGGATTTCTTGGCGAAGGCGGTCATCGTCGGCCTTGGTGCCAGCGGTGTCGAGCTCAACGCCCAGCCCGGCACTGCGATGCCGACCCCGCGCGCCAGTGCCTTGATGGCCCTCTTCGGATTGAAGTACCCGATCTTCAGCGCGGGCATGGGAGGCACCGCTGTACCAGCGCTGGCGGTGGCGGTCTCGAACGCGGGTGGCCTTGGCGCCGTCGGGACCGGTGTGGTTCATACGGCGGACCTCGTGCGCCAGCGGGTGTCGCAGGCTCGAGCCGCCACCGATCGTCCCTTCGCCGTGAACTACCTGCTCGCACGCGACCCCGCCACGCTCCCACTCGCACTCGACCTCGGGGCGCCGATTATCCAATTTGCGTGGGGCATTCCGACCGCCGATACCGTGGCGAGCATCCGGAAGGCCGGCGCAAAGATGGGCATTCAGATCAGCAGCGCCGCCGGCGCGCAGCGCGCCCTTGACGTCGGCGCGGACTACCTGATCTGCCAGGGTACGGAAGCCGGCGGCCACGTGCAGGGCACCAATGCGCTCTACGAGGTCCTGCCTGCGGTGATCGCTGCGGCGAAAACGGTACCGGTGCTGGCTGGCGGCGGGATCGCCAACGGCGCACATATCCGGCGTGCGCTTCTGACCGGAGCCTCCGGCGTGTTGGTCGGCACGCGCTTCGTTGCGACGAAGGAGGCTGGCACGCACGAGGAGCACAAGACCGCCATCATTCGGGCAAAGGCGGCAGACACCGTGCTGACCGTCTGCTTTCAGGACGGCTGGGCCAATGCGCCGCATCGCGTGCTGCGCAACCGGACGCTCGAGCTGTGGGAAGCGGCAGGGTGCCCGCCGCCTGGCCAACGTCCTGGCGAGGGGGATGTCCTCACGACGAACACGGTCACCGGAGCCATGAAACGCCGTTACAGCACAGCCAACCCATCATCCGATGACCGGGGCGCAGTGCTGGAGCTGGCGCTCTGGGCGGGCCAGGGCGTCGACGCGATTCGCGACATTCCGTCGGCGGGTGAGCTCGTCGGGAGGTTGTGGAGAGAATGCCTCGACGCGTGAGCCTTCGACGAACGACCCACGATTCGAGCGATCCGAAGCGAGTTGTTGTCAGGGGAGGCGGCCTGACACGCGTTGCACCAGAACGGCCGCTCGGCTGCAATGGTGAGCGAGCGGCCGCTGGTGAACGCTAGCCGTTTAGGGCGCCTGACTTGGATCGCGAAGCAACGAGGTTCCGAATGCCAGACATTAACACCCTCCCGGAGTGGTTTGGGGCGGCGGTGATCGGCGGAGTCATCGCGGCTCTGGGTTATCTAGCGAAGCTTGGTGTAGAGGCGTGGGAGGCATGGCGGCATCGACGCGCGGAGCGCTTACGGCAATTGCTTGAGCTCGCTTCGTTACTTCATGCTTCTTACGAAGCATTTCATGTTCAGGCGCAACTGGTCGAGCGTCTCGAAAGAATGCTGAGTAAGACTCACCCAGACGTTGGGCCGGATCAGTCGGGATTTGAACGACATTTCACTGACGCATTCGATAACTTCACGCCCGATGAATCAGATCTTCACGGTTTCATTCGCAGCATGACGAAGCACTCAATCCGTCCTCTCTATCAAGCTATGACGGAATGGCTTCACGCCGACTTCACATACCGCACTGCCCGAGGGGCAGATGGTCGACGCGGCAGGCTGGCGTCGAAGCTGAATCAGCTGGACACTCACCTGCGTCTCTGGCACGCCAAATACGAAGCCTGGATACCAGGCCATCCTCAGCATGCGCTCGTATACTTGGCGGACGAGGAACAGCACGGCGTCGGGTTTCCGAGGGGACTCGATCAAGTGGTCGATGAAGTCCTGAGGGAACTCGATGCGCGCGTGGCGCCTAACAAGCGGCTGCACCAGACAGTCGAGTGACGATGACCGGCTGCGGGTGAGCCGCGAACGTTAGCACGTCGCGCGAACAAACGGCGATTGCCCCACTGCAGCCCCGGCTGGATTGGAGTTCGGTAATGGCACTCACGATTGGCGATGACAACCTTGCCGTCCTGCGCGATTCAGCGTTCGAGATTCCGAAGGCGCGTCAGGCAGGTGACTTTGGAGCCCATCTCGGCGTGCAATTGCGCCACTTCTTTGAGCAGACGGAGCAGTTTGGTGGGCAGCTCGCCGACAGACTGGCGGAGCGCCTGTATTGGATGCGCGAATTGTCGAGCACGCTCGAGGCGGTCATCGACTGCACGCGACAGGGACGTCATGACCGGGCGTGGCAACTCATGGAAGACATCCTCGACGAGCACCTGAGCACGCTCAAAATCATGAGCCTCCGTCATGCGTACAAAGTGGTAGGCAGTCGGTCATGGTATCGCCTTACCACTTGGAGTGAGGCGAAGACGAGACGGGATGTGTTCCACCTTCCGTTTCAGAAGAAGGCAGCTTCGTACCGATTCAGTCCCCCTGGACGGCCGGCCATTTACCTCGGCAACAACGTCTACGTGTGCTGGCTCGAGTGTCAGAGGCCATCGCTCGAGTCGTGTCGGATGGCGCGATTCGAGATCGACATGCGCGGTGATGAATATTTTCTCGACCTTCCAGCCAATCACGCCTCCTATCTCGAGCCGCTCACTGCGGCTGCGGAGCTGGAAGGAGTCGTACAGATCGATCCCCGCGCGATCACGAACTCTCCGTATCTTGACGACGTCGAGAGCGAACTCGTCGATTATCTCTCGCTCTGGCCCCTACTGATGGCGAGTACCGTCCAGAAGCAGCAGCCTGCGGCGACCGATCCGCCTGAGTACCTGATTGCTCAGCTGTTGATGCGCTGGGTGCTCAAGCGAAGGGATGTGCTCGGCATTCGCTACGTCACGAGCAAGTTCGACAAGGCGACCAATTCAAATGACCTGTCCATCAACGTGGTCCTTCCGACGCGCACGGCGAACAAGTCAGATGGGTTCTGCGATTTTCTCGTCGACCGAGTACGCTGCACGCCCCCGCAGTCATTTGACGACGCGGCGGGCGCACGTGATGAGTCGCTGTTCACTGAAGAGGCGGCCGACTTGCGCCAAGCCGCCGGCGGTCGATACATGATTGAATGGGAGGGAAGTCTGCATCACTACCAGCGCACTCCCTTCGGGCGCATGGAGTACTGGCTCGATCGTCCCGAACTGGCGGTCGCGCGCATCGATGCGACTTGACGCTGGAATGCGGCCCCGCACCAAGGCGGACGTGAAGCTGGAGCACTCGAGGTCCGAGGCTGATGTCAATGAGGTGCTTGCGGCCAATCGCGCCGCCGTCACCGACCTTGTCGCGGCCGCGGAGGGATCAGCGGCGACGTGGACTACGCCGCGCGCGCCGGGGACATGGTCGCCGAGCCAGGTAGTGGAGCATGTGCCGCGTGGGATGAAAGAAGGGGCCAACATCGTTTCTGGGGCTCCGTGATGAAGACGGCGCCGGCCGACCAGGCCGGCGGCGACGTTCGGCATCGCGGCATCGCGGCATTCCGGCATTGCCCTAATGTCTCTGGTGGGCGATGACGCCGCCGATGATGGTGATGTCGGCGGTGATGGCCCGGATGCGATCGTCCGGGCACGTCAGCAGATCCTCGGACAGGATGGCCAGGTCGGCCAGCTTCCCTACCTCGATGGACCCGCGACTGCCCTCGTCGAAGGTCATGGCCGCCGCGTCGATGGTCATCATCCGTAGCGCCCCTTCTCGCGTGACTGCCTCGCCAGCGCCAATCACCCGACCTGACTCGGTCCGGCGCGTCACCGCGGTCGCCATCGTCAGGAACGGGTTGAACGGATTCATCGCCGAGTCCCGATCGGCGCCGAACATGTGGTCGGTGTTGATGGCCACGCGGACACCCGCGTCGCGCCATGTCCGCAGGCCGATGAAATGCGCCAGCCCGGGCACGCCGAGCGCCCCGACCAGCGCGTCCGCGTCCTTGTAGAACCACGCGGGCTGCGTATCCACCTGCACGCCGAGCGCCGCGACCCGGCGGGCCGTCTCCGGATTCGGGAAGTAGGCATGGATCAGCGTGTGCCGCGCGTCGGCACGAGGCATGGCGCGCTGGGCGGCCTCGAAGCCATCGAGCACCGCGTCCACGCCGGCATCGCCGGTGACGTGCGCCGACATCTGCCAGCCGCGCGCGTGCCCCGCGATCATGACCGCGCGAATGGCCTCAGCGCTCGTCGAGAGGACACCGCGGTAGGACGAAGGTTGATCGCCGTAGAGTGCACGTGACGACGCCGGGTACGGTGTGCGCATGTACGAGGTGCCGAGCAGGATGCCGCCGTCGACGGTGATCTTGAGCGGCCCGACCTTCAACCAGTCGTCCCCCGCACGTGGCGCGAGGTCGATCGCCGCGACGGCCGCTTCCGCCTGCTCCGCACGCAATCCGGTTGGCAGCATCAGCGTGATCGTCGACCTGATGCGCAGGCGGGCGGCGGCCTTGAGCGCTTCGTAGGTGCGAAACCCGCCGACGCTTCCCCCTCGTTCCACGATGCTCGTGATCCCGGTGGCGAGGTAGGCCCGGTGCAGCCGCTCGATCTGGTCGAGAGGCAGGGAAGCCGGTGCGGCCGGGCGGAAACGCGCGAGCATGCTCCCCGCGTTCCGCAGCAAGCCGGTGGGCGTGCCGTCAGGCCCACGAACAATCACCGCACCCGGCGGGTCGGGCGTGTCGGCGGTGACGCCTGCGGCCGCGAGTGCCTGTGTATTCAGCACGAACGCGTAGGCGCCGTCCACCACCGCCGGACGGTCTGGTACGGCGACGTCAAGCTCCAGTCGGGTAGGGAATCGTCCCTCGCGCAACCGCGTCGGGTAGACGCGCGTGGACCACACCCATGACGGCGCCGGGGTTCGTCGCGCCACATCTCGCAGCCAGGCCTGCACTTCGGAGATGGACGCCAGTGTCCGGAATGGGGTGATGGCCTCGACGGGTGCGGCGCCGATCGCGTGCACATGGCTGTCGATGAGGCCCGGAATGACGGTACGACCGCGGGCATCGATCACCCGTGTGGCCTGCCCCGCCAGTCTCCGGACGTGCGCGTCGGTACCGACGTCAACGATGCGGCCGTTGCGCACCGCGACAGCCTCCGCGATCGTGAACCGCGCATCGACGGTGACGACCTTGCCGTGGACGACGAGGAGATCGGCGGGTCCATCAGCAGCGGCCGGCCGAGGCTGCGCCTGGGTCGCGGTGCACGCGACCGTCATCGCCAGGCAGACGTACGCGATGACTGCGAGGGCGAGTCGTGCGGCCTGAATCACCGCAGCCAGTCGTCGAGATGCGCCGCCACGAAGGCGTCGTCGGCCAGGTGGGGGTAGGCGCGGTACACGCGATCGATCTCGTCGGCTTGTCCCGGGCTGAGCACCTCGTGTGCATCGAGGCAGCGTGTGGTCTCGAGCAAGCCCTGGCGCCGCAGCACCTCGTGGATGCCAGCGATACAGCCGGCGAAGGCGTTGGCGGCGTCGAAGAACGCGGCATTGGCATCGGTGACTTCGATGCCTGTCGCAAGCAGCGTCGCAGGCACCGCCGACGCACGCGATGCGGCCTGGCATTCGGCCAGCAGCGCCACGGCCCCGGAAGTCCAGACGGCCCAGTGGCCGAGCAAGCCCCCGGCAATCCGACGCATACGTCCGTCGCAGCCGGGGAATGCAGTGACTAGGTCGGCAACGATGTTGTCGTCGTTGCCGGTATAGAGCGTGATGTCGTCGCGGCCCGCGTCCATGACGGCACGGACGACGTCGAGCGTCTGGTAGCGATTGAACGGCGCCATCTTGATTGCCACGACGCCAGGAATCCCGGCAAAGCGGCGCCAGAACGCGTACGACAGTCGCCGCCCTCCCACCGAGGGCTGCAGATAGAAACCGATGACCGGAATGCGCGCAGCGACGGCGTTGCAATGCGCCACGAGCGTGTCGTCGTCGGCTGTCGAGAGCGCGGCGAGGCTGAGGAGTCCGGCATGGTAGCCAAGGGACACGAGCAGGTCGGCTTCCGCGCACGCCTGCCGCGTGTCGCCGCACACGCCGCCGACGCGCACGAGCGGCGTCGTCCTTGTGGCGTCGGCGCGATCCATCTCCTCGCGGGCGAGTGCAAGGACGGGCTCGAACAGCCCGACGTCGGCGCGACGAATCGCGAACTGCGTCGTGTGCACGCCGACGGCAAGGCCACCCGCACCGGCCGCCACGTAGTAACGCGTGAGCGCGCGTTGGCGTCGCTCGTCGAACTGCCCTTCGGGCGTCAGCGCGAGCGGATGCGCGGGGATGGCGACGCCGCGATCGAGGGCGGTGCGTACGGCGACGTCCACGTCAGAACCTCCCGTCCCGTGATTCGAAATGGGTCGGCTTGCCGAGGCTCGCGCCACCTCGCGAGATCCAGTCGGCCGTCCAGTCGATCAGTTGCGCAAGTTCGACCTGCGGCGCCCCGAGATCGGTCCAGCCTTTCGAGCCGTTGCTGAGGAGCGCGTCGCCAGCCTCCGCACCGGTGAAACGCACCTCATGTCCCAGCCGGGCACCGAGGGCGAGACACACCTCCCTCACCGAGAGTTCGTCTCGTCCCGCGATGTTGACAACGTAAGGCGGCGATGACGCGTGAGACAGCGCTACGAGCGACATCGCGTTGGCATCGCCCTGCCAGATGACGTTGGCGTGCCCCATCGCAAGCTCGATGGAGCTGCCGGCGGCGATCTTGCGTGCGAGGTCGACGAGCAGGCCGTAGCGCATCTCGGTCGCGTAGTTCAGGCGCAGGATGCTGACCGGGGTACCGTGGCTGCGGCTGAAGTGTTCGAACATCCGTTCCCGTGCGAGGCAGCTCATGGCGTACTCGCCGACCGGCGACACCGCGTCGCCTTCCTGCGAGCCACCGTGACCCACGGGCGTCAACCCGTACACGTTGCCGGTCGAGAAGGCGGCGATGCGGCTTGCTGCGTAGCGCCGGCACACCACCGCGGGCAGCCAGGCATTCATCGCCCAGGTGAGCGACTCGAGCCCGGTCGAGCCGAACTTGCGTCCGGCCATGTAGACCACCAACGGCGCATCGGGCAGGCGGGCAACCGCGGCCTCGTCGAGCAGGTCGCACCGGATCGTCTCGACCCCGTGGGCCTGGAGCAGGTCTTCATGCGTCGTGTCCGTGAAACGCGCGACGCCGATGACGCGGCGCTTCACCCCAGCCTCGTCAGACGCGCGGCGAGCCATGCGCGCCAGCGTCGGCCCCATCTTGCCGGCCACGCCGAGAACGATGAGGTCGCCCTCGAGCTGACGCATGGCGTCGATGGCGGCAAGGCTCGGCGTACTGAGCAGGTCGTCGAGGTGAGTGTCGTCGGCGATGGAGGTCGGCCATCGCGGCGTTGAAGCAGGCATCGGGGGCATTCTATCCGCCGGGCAAACCGGAGACGAACGCTGGACGTCGAACGCCGAACGCTCCTGCATGAGTTCCCCATCGCGTGGCGATGCCGGTCATCGCCGAGCGCGTGCGCTCGATGGGGGGTGACGCCGATGTCCGGGTCGGAACCGGAGGCGCTCGGACGCTACGCGCTCGAGGGTGTAGCCGCCGGACCTGCCCGGCGGTAGCCTGTCTGCGTGAACGCATCGCGATCGGTGATTCTCCGCGGCATGACCCGAGACGACGTCGACGCGGGTCTGCGCCTCTGCCGGCTGAGTCACTGGAACCAGCTGGCGAGAGACTGGGAGCAGTTTCTCAGGCTCACGCCGGACGGCGCAACGGTGGCCACCGACGAGGCCGGGGTCGTGATCGGCTCGGTCGCGACGGTGCGGTATGCCGCCGCGCATCGCGAGACGGAGACGATGACCGGCCGGGACAGCGACGCCCGCCACGACCGGGACGGCGACGCTCGCCTCGGCCGCCGCCAGAGCGACGAACGCCTCGACCGAAATGACGACGACGTAGCCGTCGAGCTTGCTCGACGGTTCTCGCACCCGGTTCCCGCTATCCAGGACCCGGCGACCGTCACCCCGCACCCGATCCCGGGGGCTGATGACCAGAACCTCGGACTGCGTCATCTCGAACCCGGAACCCGGCACCCGGTACCCGCCTCGATGGCGTGGATCGCGATGGTGCTCGTCGACCCGGCTCATCGCGGCAGCGGCATCGGCACCGCGCTGTTGCGGCGCGGTCTGGCGCACGTCGCCGACGTCACGACGGTCGGGCTCGACGCCACGCCACTCGGTCGGCCGCTCTACGAAGCGCTCGGCTTTCGCGCCGACACGACGTTGACCCGAATGCGGAGAGAACCGGCGCCTGTGAAACCCGTTCGCGCGTCCGAACGCAATCCGCTGTCGCGCGTTCGAAGAGCCACATCTGCGGACCACGACGCCATCGCGCTCCTTGATGGCCAGGCCAGCGGGCTCGACCGCGGCGCCATGCTCGCCTGGCTACACGGCGGTGCCCCGGAACTGGCGTGGGTCTACGACGGCGCCGGCGGCATCGAAGGCGCCGTCCTTGGGCGACCGGGCTACGCCGCGATCCACCTCGGGCCGGTGATCGCGCCGACGGCAAACGTCGCCGCCGGACTGGTCCGCGCGGTGCTTTCGACACACGGCCAAGATGCGGTGATGGTCGACGTTGCGGACGATCGTGCGGAGTGGCGACAGGCGGTCGAGGCGCTCGGCTTCCAGGCGCAGCGTCCCTTCACGCGCATGTATCGCGGCCAATGGCGCCCACCCGCTGATCTCACCCGCCTCTTCGCAATCATCGGCCCGGAATTCGGGTAGGCCTGCCGCCTCCAGCCTACAGCCTGCAGCCTGCGGCCTGCGGCCTACGGTCAGGCTCAGTCTCAAGTCTCAGGTCTCAAGTCTCAAGTCTCAAGTCTCAGGTCTCAGGTCTCAGGTCTCAGGTCTCAGGTCTCAGGTCTCAGGCCTCAGGCCTGACGATCCGGGCCTCGGGCCTGGGGATTCGGGATTCGGCGGTCGACACCAGTGGTGTAGGCGTCGAGCTTGCTCGACGCTCAGCGCCTGCCGCGCGGTAGCGACGTGTCGCGAAGGCGGATTCGGCATTGGCTATAGGCGGCGTCCCTCAGCGTCCGGCGCCTGCCTCGCCGTAGCGACGTGTCGCGAAGGCGGGTTCGACGTTCGACGTTCAGAGTTCGTCACTATTCGCTATGATCGCCCTACCGTGACCGACGCTTCGCAAGGTTCGTCCGCCATCGCCGGCCCTGACACGTCCGTTTCGCCTGACGCCGTGGCCGACGTCCTGGCGAAGACCTGCGCCGCCGACGGCCTGCGCGGCAAGCGCGTGCTCGCCATCGTCCCCGATGGCACGCGGACCGCCCCTGTCGGGCTCGTGTTCCGGCTCCTCCACGAGCAGTTGTCCGGCGTCGTCTCTTCGCTGGATGTGATGATCGCGCTCGGCACGCATCAGCCGATGTCGGAGGAGGCGATCTGCCGTCGCCTCGACATGACGATGGCGGAACGGCAGACGCGGTACCGCGAGGTGGCGTTCTACAACCACGAGTGGGACAACCCCGCCGCCCTGCAGCCTGTCGGCGTGCTCTCGGCCGAACGCATCCACGAACTCACCGACGGCGCTTTTTCGATCGACGTGCCGGTCGAGATCAACCGCCGTGTCCTTCAGTACGATCGCATCGTCATCATCGGCCCCGTGTTTCCTCACGAGGTGGTCGGGTTCTCGGGCGGGAACAAGTACCTGTTCCCGGGCGTCGGCGGCCCAGAGATCCTCAACTTCTTCCACTGGCTCGGGGCGGTCGTCACCAACCCGATGATCATCGGCAGCAAGTGGACGCCCGTGCGCAAGATCGTGGATGCCGCAGGCGCGCTGGTGACGGTGCCCAAGACGTGTTTCTGCATGGTGGTCCGTCCCGACGGTTCGCTCGCCGCCATCGTCGGCGGCACGCCCGAGGCGGCGTGGACCGAGGCCAGCGAAGTCTCGCGGCGCACGCACATCGTCTACAAGGAGCGCGCGTATCACACGGTGTTGTCGTGCGTGCCGAAGATGTACGAGGACCTCTGGACCGGCGGCAAAGGCATGTACAAGCTCGAGCCGGTCGTCGCCGACGGCGGCGAGTTGATCATCTACGCGCCGCACATCTCCCAGGTATCGGTGACGCACGGCCGCCTGCTGCTCGAGATCGGCTATCACTGCCGCGACTACTTCCGCAGCCAGTGGGATCGCTTCGGGCAGATGCCGTGGGGCGTGATCGCGCACTCGACGCACGTGCGTGGCATCGGCACCTACGAGAACGGCGCCGAACAGTGCCGCATCAAGGTCACCGTCGCCAGCCAGATCCCCGAGCACATCTGCCACCAGATCAATCTCGGGTACCGCGACCCGGCGACCGTCGATGTGGAGTCCTTCGCGAACCGCGAGGATGAGGGCGTGCTGCTGGTCCGCAAGGCCGGCGAGATGCTGTATCGCCTGCAGAACCCGCCCGCATGGGCGGTCGGCTCATAGAAACCACGGATGCCGGGAATGCCGCGAATGCCGCAATGTCGAGGGCACAGAGCCTTCGGCATACCATCGCCAAGTCGAGACAGACCCATGTGTTGTTGGCACCTTGGATGTCGTCCTCCGAGGTCTCGACATTCCGGCATCGCGGCATCGCGGCATTACAAGACCTCTCTCTAATCCCATCTCTCTGCCCACGCCGTGCCTCCCTCCTCGTCGACGTACTCGATGTGGAGCACCGGGCCATCGAACGTGAGCAGGGCAAAGCCGTGCATGCCGCGCGCGAGGTCGGTGGGCGACCTCCGTGTCTCGATGCGCACGATGTCGACGGGGTGTCGTCGCGTCAGCAGGTCGGGGGGCACGTACGGCAGCGCGCCGTGACCGATGCACCGGCATCTGACGCCGCGATGGTCCGCATATTCGACCAGGTGGTGTTCGTGCCCCCAGAACCAGCCATGGAACCGCCCTGCGGCCAGGTGGGGTTCCAGCCATTGCTCGAGCGCGCTGCCACGCTTGCGAAAGGCCGAGAGCAGGTGGTGGTGGGTCAACAGGATGGGCCGCGCCCGGCCGGCGAACTGCGCCTCCAGCCACGTCATCTGGGGCGTCGTGAACGAGCCGTTCACGTAGCCTGTGTCGAGGCCGATCAGCCGCCACGCGGCGTTGCCGAGGCTGAAATAGCTTGCCGGCTGCCCGATCGCCGGGAGCAGATGGCCGAAGTACCCGTAACCGCCGCAATACATGTCGTGATTGGCATTGAGGGCCCAGTACCGCGCGCGGGACGGCCCATGCGCCCGCCACATGTCGAGGAAGTGCAGGTGGACCTCGCGGGGCGTGCCCGAGTAGTAGACGTCACCAAGATGGATGACGTGATCGGGATCGCGCCGCGCAATCTGGCGCGCGACGGCCGCGGCGTGGCGCCCGCCGGTACCCCAGTCGGAGACGAGCGCCACCGACGCACGATCGGCGAGTTCGAAGCGGAAGTCTTCGAGGCGGGCATGCTCGGGAAAGGGCGCCTTCCCGCGCACGCGAGCCCGCAGGCGGTGGTACAGCGTCGAGAGCCAGCGGACGTCGCGGATGTCGAACGCATCCGCGGAGACCAGGTCGAGCCGCTCCTCCATCGCACTCTGCACGAGCGCGACCGTCGGGTGGCTCGGCATGAAGTCGAGATCGTCGTCCTGGTCCACCGGCGCGCCCGGTAGTTGCGCGAGCGCGGTCTCGCGATCGAGCCAGTCCTCGGCCTGCAGGAGGTCCTCGATCAGGCGATCGCGACAGCCGGACCAGCCATCGGCATGCACCTCCACGGCCTCGCACGCGAGAGCGCGGCTGACCGAGTCGTCCTGTTCGAGGGCCTCGACGGTGCCTTCGAGCACCTGCCGCACCGTCTGCTCGTCGCGTGTCGCCTGTCTCAACGCCATCGGCTATTCCCGGCCTTGGGCGTTCGGCCTTCGGCCTTCGAAGCTGTCCGCGGTTCGTACCAGCTCGTCCTTCCGCCGCCCTCTGACCTCGCCCCTACCTCCGTCCTCCGTCCTCTCTCCTCCGTCCTCTCTCCTCCCAAGACCTGAGAACTACGTCGGCATGCGAAACGTGCGGCGCACGTACTCGATGTTGGCCTTCGTGTCGGCGACGAAATCGCCGCTCGGCGAGCCGGTCTCGAGCACGTACCAGCCACGGTAACCGATGGCCTCGTACTCGCGAGCCAGGCGTGGCCAGTCGAGCTGCTCCGCGTCACGCATCAGCTGCGGTCCGTTCTTGATGTGGACCTGGTGGATGCGTGCGCCGAGCATCGCCGGCTCACCGTACGGGTCGTGCACCTTCGCCTTGATGTTGCGCGCGTCGTAGTAGACCCCGACAGCGTCCGATCCGATCGCATCGAGCAGCCGCAGGTTGTCTGCGGCCGAAATCCAGTCCTCGAGGCCGACGACAACGCCTGCCTTCTCGGCGTAGCGCGCGACCTCCTTCATCATCGCAACGAAAGTGTCGACCTGCGCCTGGCTGGTCATGTCGATGTGGCTGTCGCCGAGGATGGGCAGGAGGATGTTGGTGGTGCCGATGCTCCGCGCCACCTCCACGGCCTCGACCAGCAGGATGGCGGAGGCCGGGTTGGTGTGGAACGGCAGCCGCGACTTGCCCGGATTGCCGATGGCGAGCGAGCAGATCTGCACGCCGTTCTCGAGCGCGGCGCGCTTGAACGCCACTTGTGTCTCCGGCTGCCGCAGGTGCGGGCTGCCGTCGGTGGGAAACGTCAGGCTCACCTGGATGCCGTCGAGCCCCAGTTCCCGCGCCAAGGCAATCTTCGTGATGTCGCCACGTTTGCCAAGGTTCCAGTCGGTCATCCCGACCCGCACGGAGAGCGGCTGTCCAGACGGGGACGGATTGGGCTCCGCGCGCCGTGCCGGTAAAGCGGGTGCCGCCGGCGCCTGGGCAGACGTGAGCGACGGCAGCGAGACCGCCCCGAGGGCGGCGGCGTGGGAGAGGAAGTCGCGACGATGCATGCGGCAATCTAGGCCGAGTGGTGACGACTTGGGAACTGCAAACTTCGCCCCTGGTGTGCGGCCGCCGACGGTGCGGCGTTTTCATCCGATATGACGGCCATCCCGACCGCAGGTGCGACCCTGCCCTCGGTCGAGACCATCGACCGGATCCGCGCCATCGACCGGGCGCCGCTGCGCAACCTGCACATCACCCAGGCCTATCACGCGCTCGCCTCGGCTTTCGCGGCCCGTACCGGCGGTGGTACGAACTGGTGCGTCTTCGCGACGTGGGCGTCGCGGCAGGCAGGCCAGACGATTCGTGGCGAAGACCTGCTCGAGACCTTGCGCGGCCGGTTGCGCCTGCCGGCGCGGTGGCTGCATCCCATTCACTCGCTCTGGCGCGTCCTGCTGGCACGCGGCCTGTACGACGCCGACACCCGGCTCGGCCGCGTCGTGCGCGCCATCCAGGGACCACTCGATCCGTTCGAGCACGCCAGCGATGCGGTGGCGCGCGGCAACCGCAAGGTGTTCGAAGAGATCGGTCGCGAGTTCGCGCGCTTCCTCGCGGCTGGCATCGGCACGACAGCGGACTCGGGCGGCGCCCTCGAAGCCTTCATCGGTGGGCTGCGCGACGGGGACCCGCCGGACGGGCAGCGGCTCCTGCGGCGGGCGTTCAACCGCTACGCCGTGGCGATGCGTGAGGACGCCCCGGCGGTACGGGCGCAGGCGCTGTACCTGGCCAACCTGGAAATCGGCTGGCACGAGCAGACACGGTTGCAGCCGGAAATCCTCGAAGCCCTGGACGCGCCGATGTTCGAGCTCCGTGAATCGGGACTACGGATCCTCGAGGCGCTCAGTCCCGGGGCGAGTCGATGGCCTGCGGTCGCGCGCACGCCCCTCGCATGGCTGCTCGGAAGCGCCGCGTGGCCACTGGCCCGCGCGGCACGGGCACTGGTGCGAGAAGTGATCACGTCCGCCCTGATGACGCTGCGCCTGCCGGGTGATCGCGTCGCGTGGCTCGGACACAACCTCGAGTTGCCCGGTGCTCCCAGCCTGTCCGGACCGGCGGGCGACGAACTCCTCGCTGTGCTGCACCGCTTCGGCTGCAATCAGCCCTGCGCCCTGGATTGCGGCGCCGCGGACTGGAGCGGACTCGCCGCACGGCTGCACTACATCGCGCACCTGTTCCGTGCGTTGCACGACGACGCGTCGTTGTTCGACGCGCCGTTCACGGACGTGCAGCTCGAGGCGATGAGCGCGGGGCGGCTGCCCGACGGGACGCTGTAGACGAACGCAGAACCCGCCTCCGCGGCAGGCCGCTACGGCGAGGCAGGCGCTGAGCGTCGAGCAAGCTCGACGCCTACATCGTGGTGGTGACCGACTCCCGACTCCCGACTCCCGGTCGCCGTCCCTTTCCACCCGACGCCTACACGCCGAGTCGAGTCGGTCGGTGCTCGGTGCGCACGGCGGCGCAGTGGCTGAGGACGCGGGTCGCGACGGTCTGCGCATCGGCGATGCACGCGTTGATCGACACACCGCGATAGGCGTTGCCCGCCAGTACCAGGCCTGGCCATCTGGCAAGTCGGGCTTCGGCACGCGCGAGGCGATCGAGGTGCCCGACGGTGTACTGCGGAATGCCCGTGCGATGGCGGACGATCCGAACGATGTGTGGCGTCGCATCGACGCCCATCGCGACCCTCAACTCCCTTCGGACCACATCGAGCACCGTCGCATCGTCCAGATCCACGGCGTCCGGGTCGGTCGCCCCACCCAGCATCACGCGCATCAGCACGTGGCCCTCAGGGGCGCGGCCCGGATAGACCGACGAGTCCCACAGGACGCCGAGCGTACGCATACCTTCGTTTCGGGGAATCAGGTAGCCGAAGCCGTTCAACGGATGTCCGACGGCGCACGTTGCGTACCCGAGGCACACGACCACCATGGAGGCGGTCGGCATCGCCTCGAGCGTGTCTGCCAGTGGGGTGTCGAGCGCACGCACCATCGTTGCAGTCGTCGCCGCGCCGCTCGCGAGCACGACGGCGTCGGCCTCGACTGGCGCCTGTCCATCGATATTCAGCTGGTACCGGCCAAGGCCCCCGGTCATCTGGCAGACCTCGACGCCAGTGCGCACGACGTCACCGAGGCGTGTCGTGAGTCCGCGGACGAGATCCTCTGCGCCACCGCGAAAGGATGTCAGTCGCCCGAGTGGTGTCCCCATGGCCTCGCCGCGACGGCGAGGCTGCTGCCGTCGGCGGGCGATCATCGCGCGGACCAGGCCGCCGTGTTCTGTCTCCAGCGTCCACATCTTCGGAAAGCAGGCGCGCAACGAGAGCTCACGGGCGTCGCCGCCAAAGATCCCCGACACCATGGAATCCACCAACACGTCGGCGGCCTCGACGCCGATGCGGCGCGAGGCGAACGCGTGGATGGTCTCGTCTCCGCCTGGCCGCGGTCGCGCGAAGGGCTCCATCGCCAGGCGAAGCTTGGCCGGCCACGACAGCAGGCGGCTGCCGACGAGGCCCACGGGGCCGCCTGGCACGGGAAGGACTCGGCCACCGCGGAAGATGAACCGCGTGCGGGACCTGTCGTCGCTCGGCTGCAACTGCGCGTCGAGCCCCAGATCCCTGGCGAGTGCCAGCGTCGCCGGTGCGTTGTCGAGGAAGCCGTTGGGCCCCCACTCGCACAGGAACCCGTCGACGTTTTCCGTCCGGATGTGGCCTCCGGGACGCGGCGCGCGTTCCAGCACGGAGACGGCGATTCCTTGCGCGCCCGCCCCTTGCGCGAGGAGCGCGTGCGCGACGGACAAACCCGCGATGCCGCCGCCGACGATGGCGACGCGCCGTCTCGCCGTGGCGCTGTCGGTCGGGCTCATGCGACGGCGAACTGCCGACCCACGAGATCGACGAGGGCCTCGATATAGAGCGGGTGGGTGTTCAGCGCCTCGCTCCGGCGATAGTCCAGGATTCCCGCGGCCATTGCATCGTCCTTGAACAACTGGTCGACCTCGTAGAGGGTCTCGATGTGATCGGAGACGAACGAGACCGGCACCATGAGGACTTCCTTGACACCCTGCCGGCCGAGGTCGCGAAGGACCTCCTCGGTACCGGGGCCGATCCATGTGACCGGACCGGTTCGTGACTGGAACCCGATCGCGTGGCGGTTCGGCATGGCGACACGGCCGAGGATGCCCTGCACCGTCCGATGCGTGTGCTCCACGTACGGGTCGCCTTCGTCCACGAACTTCCTGGGCAGGCCGTGCGCACTGAAGAGCACCGTCACGTGGTTGCGGCGGTGGGACGGGAAGCCGTCGAGGGCGCGGCGGACATTGTCTGCCATCGCGTCGAGGTACAGCGGGTGATCGGGATACGCGTCGACGTGGCTGACGTCGAACCGGCCCTGCCACTGCGGCTGCGCAAGCACACGATCGAGCTCCCGGCGCGATGAACCGGTCGTGGCCCGCGAGTAGTGCGGATACAGCGTGACCGTCACGAGCCTGGAGACGCCCTCGGACGCGAGCCGCTGCAACGCGGTATCGGTGTCGGGCTGCCAGTATCGCATCGCGATCTCGACGATGTGCCGGCGGCCGGTGACGCGGTCGAGCCGATCGTTGAGCGCGAGCGCCTGCGCACGCGTGAGCCGCAGCTGCGGCGACCCGCCGCCGATCGACGCGTAGTTGCGACGCACGCCGTTGCCGCGCGCCCTGGCGATGATGCGCGCGACCACGGGCTGCAGCAGTGCGCCCATCGGCAGCTCGATGATGTCGCGGTCCGAGAACAGGTTCACGAGGAACGGCTCGACCTCGTCGAGCGTCCCGGGGCCGCCCATGTTGAACAGGAGCACCCCGACCGGTGGGGCATCGAACGCGTGCTCGACGACGCGGGCGGTGGGGGCGGGGAGCTTGCACCAGGCTGGGGCGCGGTGAGTGTCGATCGCGACGGACATGGCTAGACGGTCCTCGAGAAGACCGGCGCGTCGCCGCGCTTTTCGCGCAGGTGCCGGTCGAAGATCATGCAGATGTTGCGGACGAACAGGCGGCCGGTCGGAGTGACGCGCAGGACTCCGCCCTCGTCCCGGAGGAAGCCGTGGGCGATCGGCCCCTCGGTGAGTTCACGCCGCTCGATCGCGAAGTAGGTGTCGAACTCGATGGCGAATCGTCGTGCGGTCGCGCGCGTGTCCAGTTGCAGGTTGCAGATCAGCTGCGTCACCACGTGGCGCCGCACGACGTCGTCCTCGTCGAGGACGTAGCCGCGTTGAACGGGCAGGCGGCCGGCATCGATGGCCTGGTAGTACGCACTCAGCTTCCTGGTGTTCTGCACGAACGCGCCAGCCACGTCGCCGATGGCCGAGACGCCGAATCCGACCATGTCGGGAGCGGGCCGCGTCGTGTACCCCATGAAGTTTCGGTGAAGCGTGCCGGCCTCGGCGGCACGAGCCAGGTCGTCATCGGGCAGCGCGAAGTGGTCCATGCCAATGGGCCGGTAGCCGGCGGCGAGGAAGCGAGCGCGCGCGGCCACGAACAGTTGCAGCTTGCGATCGGCCGAGGGCAGTTCCTCGACGTTCAGCAGTTTCTGATGGGCACGGATCCAGGGGACGTGCGCAAACGAGTACGCGGCCACGCGGTCCGGGCGCATGTCGATGACCGTCTCGACGGTCCGGCCGAACGAATCGACGTCCTGGCGCGGGAGTCCGTAGATCAGGTCGACGTTGATCGAAGCGAAGCCGAGCGCCCGGGCATGCGCGACGAGCGCTCGCGTCGCCTCGACGCCCTGGATCCGATGGATGGCCTGCTGCACGTCCGGGTCGAAGTCCTGGACCCCGAGCGACAGTCGGTTGAAGCCCAGCGCGCTCAGTGTCTCGATCTGTTCAGACGACGTGACGCGCGGATCGACCTCGAGCGCGAGTTCGCCAGCCGGATCGATCGCGAAGTGGCGTCCGACCTCCTGGTGCAGCGCCCGCATCTGGTCGGGCGAGAGATAGCTGGGGGTGCCGCCGCCCCAGTGGTACTGCACCACCTGACGCCGCCTGCCGAGGGCCTCGGCCACCATGCCGATCTCGCGGAACAGGTATTCGAGGTACTGCTCGGCGACCTGGCGTTTCCTGGTGACGACGACCGAGCAGCCGCAGAAGGCGCAGCGAGACTCGCAGAATGGCAGGTGCACGTACAGGGACAGCGGCGCATCCGGCTTGGCGGCCGCGGCCGCGAGGTGCGTGGCGTACCTGCCGGCGTCCACGCCCTCGTGGAACTCCACGGCCGTCGGGTACGAGGTGTAGCGCGGGCCCGGACGGTCGTACCTGCGCAGCAGGTCGAGGTCGACCGCCTGGGACTCCGCATCACCATGCCACGGCGGCGCGACCTGTCGCAGCGATGAGGAGGGAGCGTCGCGCAGGCCGGCACCGGGCACACAACCCGATTGTGCAAGGCGCGGGCCACGCACGAGGTCCACGAATTGCTGCGGCAACTGGTGTTCCCGGTACCTTTCGGCAGGGAATTTTCGGCCCGCTGGGGAGGAACCCCCGGCAGCTGTCCGATAGAATCGGCGCGCATGGCCAACCCGTTCGGCGACGACTTCATGGCCGCCGGGTACGCGGCAAGTCGCCCGGCCGTCCACCCTCGCGTCATCGATCAGCTACGCGTCTGGATGGATGGCGCCGTCGTGCACCGGGCCGCCGACATCGGCTGCGGTGCCGGGTTGTCGACGCGCCCGCTTGCGTCGCTGGCCAGGATGTCGGTGGGGTTCGATCCGGCCGAGTCGATGGTGCGCGCAGCGGCACGAGTCGTACCCGGTGCGCTGTTTGTGACCGCGGGTGGCGAGGCGATGCCATTCGACGACCACTCCATCGACCTGCTCACGGCTGCCGGCTCACTCAACTACGCCCGCGATCTGGACGCGACCTTCGCCGAAGCGGTGCGTGTGCTTGCACCAGGCGGCCTGCTCGCCGTCTACGATTTCTCGCCGGGTCGTTCCTTCGTCGATTCGGATCGGCTGGATGCCTGGTTCGAGGCGTTCATCGCGCGCTACCCGTTTCCGGCCAGCCAGGCACGGCCACTGTCGCCATCCCTGCTGGAAGCAGCCGCGTCGGACCTGGTGCTGGTGCGCGGTGAGACCTTCGAGATTCCGCTGGCTCTCGAGCCCGCCTTCCACGTCGACTACATGCTCACAGAGACGTGTGTGCAGGACGCCGTGCGCCGCGGCACGCCACTCGAAAGCATCCGCAGTTGGGTCACCGAGACGCTCGCCCCGGTGTTCGACGGCCGCCCCCACGACGTCCTGTTCCGCGGCTACCTCGCGACGCTCACAGGAACTCAGGAACGCAGGAACACAGGGCTCAGGGACTGAGGAAATTTCCTGAGATCCTGAGCTCTTCCTGGCGGACAACTTCGACGTGCCGGAGCCCGCCGCGTTGCTCCTGTTCGGCCTGGCCGCGCTGGCTGCGGTCGTCGTCGCCGGTCCTGAATCGCGGCAAGCCGGAGTGATTGGGGGCGGCTCGGAAGCTGCCCCTACCTTTGTCGCGCAAGCAGGCGTTCGATCGCGTCGCAGGCCGTACCGACGCCGTCCTCGGCGCGGACGCGTGCCGCGACGTGCGCCGCCGCGGTGGCCATCTCCCGATCCTCCAACACCTCGCGCAGGGCCTGGGCAACGCGTCGCGCGCGGTACCGCCCCGGCCTGATCACACGAGCTACACCCAGGCGCCGGGCCCGATCGGCGTTGTCGGGCTGGTCGTGCGCAAACGGCACCACGATCATCGGCCGCCCGGACGCCAGCGCGTGATGCAGCGTCCCCGCACCGCCCTGGTGCACCACGGCGGCAGCGCGTGGGAACAGCGCGGCATGCGGCGCGTACTCGACAGCGATGACGGCATCCGGGAGCGGCGCAGAAAGGCGGCTGGCACCCTGGTACCCGACCAGGAGCACGGCACGACAGCCGACGGCCCGGACGGCTGCGATGCTCTCTTCGTAGAACCGGCCCGGCGCACCGACCGCGGACGTCCCCAGCGTGAAGACCACCGGCGGCGGTCCAGCCGCCAGGAACGCCTCGAGTGCGTCCGGCCACCCGCTCACGCCTGCGCCGTTGTAAGGGATGGCGCCGGTCACGACGACGTGTGCGGGCCAGTCAGCCTGCGGGTCGGCAAGCACGCGCGAGAACAGCGCCAGCACGAGGTGCGGAGAATGCTGTCCCTCGTACACCGGATCCCCGCCGGCCGGAAGTCCACTGGCAGCCCTGAGCGCGGCAACGGGCCTTGTCCAGTTTCGCGTCGCCTTCCGGGCCATCGCCACGAGCGTGCGGCTCACCAGCGGTGATCGCTCCGCGATGCGGCGCAGCCACGGCGCTGGCGGGAGTACCGGCACGTCGTGCACGGAGAAAAACGACATCGGCGCCAGGACCATCGATGCCCACATCGTCCCGAGTTCCTCGGCCAGCACGGGCACGGCGAAGGTAGCTGGATGGCTGATGACGAGCTCGGCCTGCGCGACGGCAGGCCGGAGATCTGCAGCGGCGGCGCCCAGCGCCGGCATCAGCACCTGCCTGAACAGGAACTCGGTGCCCCGGTGCGCATCCATCACCCGCGCGATGAACGCCGAGTCGCCAGGATCGATGTCCGGCCTGACGGCGTGAAAGCCGACCCCGGCTCGTTCGACATCGGGCCGGTACAAGGGGCTCGTCGCCACGACGACGTCATGGCCGCGGTCACGCAGCCCCACGGCAAGGCCGAGCGCGGGGTTCAGGTCACCATGCGATCCCCACGTGGCTATGACGATGCGCATGGGTCGAGACGGTCGGGCGCGCAAACGACCGGCATCACGCCGCGGAGGACCTTACTGGCGGCGCGATGCGCCATCGGTCGACACTTCAGCCCACGCAGCAGTGATGACCGGCCTGATCAACTCGACGATGCGGTCGTATGCGGGCGGCAGGTAATGCAGGTGGTCGGGCAGGTAGAGGTCCATTCTCGGCTGCCGTGGCGTCTCCTCGAGCGCTGGGTGCAGGTCGATGTAGCCGCGTCCTGGCGTGCGCGCGCTGTACTCACGGACGCGCGCGTTGGCGTCGTCAACCACACTCCACCGATCGCGCTTCTGCGGCGCCCTGATGATCGACGCAAAGTACAGACGCGTGTCCGGGAGCGCCTGGCGCACGCGCTCGGAGAATGCTTCGTAGCGTGAGGCGATGTCCGCGGCGGACTCGTTAGCGTTCACGTCGTTGCTGCCGCAGTAGTAGACGATCACCCGCGGCTTGTACGGCAGGACGATGCGATCCATGTAGTGCAACTGCTCGGCGGTGCGGGAGCCACCGAAGGCGCGGTTGAAGACCGGCAGGGGCGCCATCTGTGCGGCCAGGTTCGTCCATTGCCGGAAGATGCTGCTCCCCACGAAGAGGATGCCGCCGGCCGGTGGCCGCGCAGTCCGGTCCGCCTCCTCGAACGCGACGACGTCCTTCTCGTAACGCGACAGGTCGAGTGGCGCCGGTACGGCGACCCGAGGTGCGGTGGCGACACCCTGGGCGTTGGTGGGGCTGTCTATCGCAGCCGCGACGACACAGGCGGCCGCGAGGCACACGTGACCAATCCACATGGACGCATTATCCGCCCGCCTGGCGCGCACCAGGCCGCTCACTGGGCGGTCCAGCCGCCGTCGAGCGCGAGCGCCGTGCCGGTCATGAACGACGAAGCGTCCGAGGCAAGGAACAGGACAATCCCCTTGACCTCGTGCAACTCGCCCCAGCGGCCGAGCGGCAGTTTCTGGACGAACGCCTGGTATTTCTCCGGATCGTTCAACAGCTGGCGATTCATCTCGGTGCCGAAGGGGCCTGGGCAAATCGCGTTGACGGTCACGCCCAGGGGGGCCCACTCCAGCGCCAGGACGCGGGTGAGCCCGAGAACCGCCGCCTTGGAGGAGGCATACGGCGATCGGCCGGGCAACGCGATCGTCCCGAGCATCGACGAGAGGGTGATCACCCGCCCCCAGCCGCGTGCGCACATCGCGGGACCGAAGGCGCGGGCCACCAGGAACGGCGCCTTGAGATTGGCGTCCATCACCGCATCCCAGTCGGCCTCGGAGATCTCGCCGATGTTGCCGCGGATGTTGATCCCGGCGTTGTTCACCAGGATGTCCACATGACCGACCGCATCGGCCACCTGCCGCGAGAGATGCTCGACAGCTGCCGACGTCGTGAGTTCGCTCGTCACGCCCACGACGCGTCCGCCGGTCGTGCTCGCGAGCGAGGCCGCCGCGTCCTGCGCCGCGCCCGGCGTGCGGCTCGTCAAGCACACCGAGGCTCCCGCCTCGGCAAGGGCTTCGGCCATCACGAGTCCGAGTCCGCGAGCGCCGCCGGTAATCAGGGCGGTGCGGCCATTCAGTCGAAACAGGTCCAGCGCGTGCGGGCGTCCGTCGGACATGCTCAGGCGGTCTCCAGTTTCAGCACGTCGCGCGCGTAGGCGACACAGGCGCGCACGTGCTCGTCTTCGAGTTCGACCTGCGCCGCGGGCGCGAGGCCGGTGATGCGCCGCAGCGGGCGGGCAGGCGCGCGCGACAGGATCTGCTGCTCGAACCGCTGCAGCCGCGCAGCGTCGCGCGCCGTCGCGTCGAACGCCACCCAATAGCGCTCGTTGCGAAATGGCACGCGCAGTGGGTCGCGCGTGATCATCTCGAGGCACAGGGCCGCGTCCGGCCGTGCACTGCGGATCGCGCGCACGTACCGATCGAGCGGCAGTATCCCCTGCCCCAGCGGCACCTCCGACAATTCGAACCCGTCGGCGGTGGGCTTCACGGCCATGTCCTTCAGGTGCGTCGTGACGGCCAGGGGTGCGAGCACCTCGATGGTCTCGTCGGGATGCTCGAGGAGCGCGAGGTTGTTGCCGAAATCGACGCAGGCACCGACAAAGCGGCTGTCGACCGCACGGAGCAGTGCCGCCAACTCCGGCGCCAGCCAGTCCTTGTGGTTCTCGATGCCGATGGCAAACTGCTGGCGCTCGAATTCGGGCCGCAGGCGCAGCAGCGTCTCCCGCCATTTCGTCGTGAACGCCGCCCAGGCCGACGCCGTCTCGAAGGTCTCGTAGCGTCGACCCGACAGCAGCGCGACACGTCCCCGGGTGGCGCCGAGGGCCCGCGCCGCGGTCACGGCCTGTGCGTAGGTCTCCGGCGTTTCGAGGTACCGCGACGGGATTGAGACTTCGAGCGCGATCGCGTCCTTCTCGTACGCGGCACGGATCGCGGCCAGCGCGGCCGGGTCGCCGACCGGCACCTGCGAGAGATCGATCTGTCCGCCGCGCGCGCCGAACCGGAGGCAGAGTTCCCGGAACGCATCGGGGCCCAGCGCCGCCGCGTTGCTCTTGAGGATGTCGCGGCCCTGCGACATGCGCACGGCGAATGACGTGTACGCCAGGTACATCGACGTGGCGGGTCGAGCCGCGCTGCCCGCCCGTGCCGCCAGCCATGGACTCGCCAGCAGGGCGGCGACGAAGCCGCGGCGATCGACGCCAGGCATCTCGCGGTCCACCTCCGCCACGACTGCGGCGGACATGTCGGCGTTCCGCCTGCGCCAAGGCTGCGGCGGACAAGTCGGCGTTCCGCCTGCGCCAAGGCTCGGGCATTCGGCGTGCGGCCTTCGGCGTTCAGCGTTCGGCGTTCGTTCAGCGTTCGGCGTTCGGCGTTCAGCGTTCGTCATAAGCGTCCCTCTCCTCCGACGGACGCCGACGAACGTGGCGCTGCTGGGGCGAGCGTCGCGCCTGGAACAATCGCCAACAGTTCGCGGTCCCACGGCGCACGGTACGCCTTGGTGAGTAGCGCTGACGCCGCCGGATCGCCGACGACGTCATTGGCCGCGACGTCCCAGCGGACCACCCGCCCGACGCGCATGGCGACGTTGGCCAGGTGACAGGCCGTGGCGGTGCGTTGCGCGCTCGCCAGGTCGGACACCGGAGGACGCCTGGACTTGATCGCCTCGAGGAAGTCGCGCACGTGTGGCACGAACTGATCGCGCACTTGCTCGTAACCATCGTCCTTGATCGCCTCGGTGCGAGGCGTCGCGGCGGCGGCAGGCCGTCCGGCGAACTCGACGCGCGGGATCTGATCCTCGGCCGGGATGGTGGCGTCAGGGATGATCTCGAATCCGGCTCGCGAAATCGTGAGCGTCCCCTTGGTGCCACCGATCTCGAGCCCTCGCCAGCGTCCGGCCGACACCTCGGAGTTGGACCACGTGAGGAGGAAGCCGGGGAACTCGTAGGTGGCCTCGAACGCATCCGGAGTCTCGCCGAAGCCTTGCAGCGATCGACGCTGCCCGAACGCCGAGACGCGCCTCGGCATGGCGTCGGTCATCCATTGCACGATGTCGAGATCGTGCGCCAGCAGGTTCGTCGTCTGCCCGCCCGAGTAGTCCCAGTACCAGCGAAAGTGGTAGAGCGCTCGCCTCGGATCGAACGGGACCGATGGCGCCGGCCCGAGCCACATGTCCCAGGCTTCGGGCGTCAACTGCGGATCGTCCACAGGCCGTGTGAAGCCGGGCACGATGTTGCGGGTCGATCGGACGTGGACGTGTCGGATGTCGCCGAGGTGACCTTCACGGAGGAGGGCCTTGGCACGCTGGTAGTGCCGGCCGGATCGTTGCTGGGTGCCCACCTGGACGATGCGTTGATGGCGCGTGGCGGCCGAGACCATCCAGTCTCCCTCACGCACGACATGGGTGAGCGGCTTCTCGACGTAGACGTCCTTGCCGGCGGCGCACGCCATCACCGTCATCAAGGCATGCCAGTGATCGGGCGTGGACACCACGATTGCGTCGATGTCCTTGCGGTCCAGCATCCGCCTGAAATCGGTGACGGCCTCGGCGCGGCCTTCCGTCCGTGCCCGGGCCGCCTGCATACGCGCTGGTGACAACTCGGCGATGGCGACGACGTCGACGTCAGGTTGTGCCGTGAAGTCGATGAGGTGGCGCGTGCCGATGAGACCCGCGCCGATCATCCCGACGCAAACCCGATCGCTCGGCGCCACTCGTGTGCCGGCCGCTCCGAACCCCGGCGACGGCGATCCCGCACCCGCCCCCACCGCGCCGGCCATCATCGTCCTGAGGAACGTCCGTCTGTTGGCCACGTCCGACCTCCCCTGCCGCTGGAAGGCGTGAGGGTGACACACGCGGAGGCAAGCCGCAACGCTGGAATGCTGGAATGCTGGAATGCTGGAATGCGGAAATGTCGAGAGCGCCTGCCAGATTCGTCGTGGACCGTGGCGCGCCCCGTCATGAACCACTTGTCCGGCGGACCTGACACGACGTGAGGCATCGAGCCCGGAATCACCACGTCCAGCTGCCGGCCCTCGGCGGCCACAAGCCGAGGACCTGGCGCGCAGAGACGACCTGGCCGAGATGATGCGAGTTGTGTTGAGCGATGTGCACGAGGGCGTCGCGCCGCGTGTAGGCGGCCATCGCAGGGAACTGGATGGCCGGATGCAGCGGTTGGTCGAGCGCCATGGCATCGTCGCCCAGATCCGCGGCCTGGCGCAGCCCACGCTCGAAGCGCGCCAGCACTGCCGGCCAGCCCCCGGCTGTCACGTTGGGCCACCCATCCGCCGCGCGCGTGGCCATGGGCACCGCGACGCCGGTGCAGCGTTGCAGGAACCAGTGCTGCCAGAAGTCCATGTGCGCGACCAGCCCCGCAACGCTGTGCATGAGCGGCGTCGGCGGGCGCACCGCGTCGACGCCCGGGAGATCCTCGAGCATCTTCATCGGCGCCAGGTGTACGTGCGTATCGAGCACGAGTTCGCGGATGGCCATGGGCGCAGACTATAACGGGTACCGGGTACCGGGTGCCGGGTGCCAGCTTCCAGCTTCCGGCTTCCAGCTTCCGGATGCGACGGTCTCACGGCTCAGGGTTCAGGCGGTGCGTGAGACGTGAGAAGTGAGACCTGAGACGTGCCGGGTGCCAACGAGCCAGATACGGTCAGGGCGACGGCATGATGTGCCGCAACGGCTCCACGACCGTCATCAACTGCCCGCCCACCTCCGGGAAACGCATGGAGATGATGGTCAGCAACGGCAGGCCCGCGTAGACGACGGCCCGCCACACGAGGCCGCTGTTCCAGTTCAGGCTGCCAGGCGTGCCGTGCCACAACTTGCTGAGGACGTGATCCCGCTCGAGCGTCAGCAGGGCCCGGATCGCCAGCGCCGCCGAGACCACGATCAGGCCGATGTCGAACATCAGCGCCAGGCTGCGCCCGGAGAACGCCGTCAGCAGGTGACCAGCGAGTTGCATCGTGGCGAGCAGCGCCGCGATCCCGAAGCCGCGCACGACCCGCGTGACGAGCGATTGCAGGAGCAGGCTGATCACCAGCGCCACCACCTTGCGTTGCTCCGCCGAGAGGGCGCTTCCCGAGGCCGCGCCGTGGCGAACCCATTGCCCCGCGCGCGTGAGCGCGACGCGCCACGCTTCGGTACGCAGCACGGCGACGCGATCCTGGTTCGCCAGCGCAGCCCCGTCCGGCAGCGGTTGCTCACCGGCAGCACGGAGCGCGCGAAGCAGCAAGCGGTGTGGCGATTGCGCCGGACGGAGGGCCGGACGCCAGTCGAACGGTTCGTGCTCCATCGCCTCCACGTCGCCGGCGATCGGATGAATGCGGACCCGCTCGAGCAGCCGCGTCACCCGGCGCGCCAGCCAGGCCGCCTGCCCCAGTTCGAGCGACGCGCCGAGGGCGCCAAGGGTGGTGCCGAGGAGCAGCACCCTGCCGAACGCTGCGCCTTCCACCGAGGCGATGCGCGGTTCGAGGAGCAACCAGATCAGGATGACGACGACCACTGGTAAGAGCAGGAACACGCCGGCCGGCTGCATCGTCGTGCCAAGCGTCGCGACCAGCGCGTGTTCCAGGCGACGATCGCGCACGTCTCGGCTGACGAGCGCGTGCACCAGGGGCAGGGCACACGTGGGACTGATCCGCTGGTAGTACAGCGTGCGGAGGCTCCACACCATCCACGCGACGACCATGGCCGGGAAGATCGCCAGCAGCGGCGCCGGCGACAACAGGTTGGTCAGGTCGAAGGCGCGGCTCGAGGCAAAGAGCTGATCCGTGTTGCTGCCGGGAGGCCGCCGCCACAGGTAGGCGAGGCACACGATGACGAACCCGGCGCCGGCCAGCAGCACGAGCGCGGTAATCACTTCGGGTGCACTCGACGCGACGGCCCGCTGCACCACGACGCTCCAGCGCCCGCGCAGCGCGGCGCGGCCACGCGCGACGATCCAGAGTCGCCACGCGCCGATCGCCACGATCGCGATGGCCCCGAGCGCGAGCGCCAGACCGAACAGCGCCGACGCCCCGAGCGCGAGCGACGACGCGACCGGTGCCTCACGCAACATCGCGACGAACGCGCGTTCCCGGTCGGGGACGCCCGGCCACAGCACGTCGCGCCACACGTGAAGCTGCCAGACCGCGAACAGGGCGAGCGCCAGTCCCAGGGCTCCGGCGAGGATGGCATGCTCGGCCGCGTGTGCGGCCGTCTCGCCGCGTCGCGGCCACTGCGTCGCGGTACGCGCGCCGTCTGCCGGATGCGGCCTCTCGAGGCGCCACAGCAGCTGGGGCGGCGACAACCATCGCGCCGACGGCAGCACGGTGCGGCGCGCGGCCACGAGCAACCCGAGCAGCCCGATCGCCGTCAACGGCAGCAGCAGCCACATCGCCCGTTCCTGGCCGGTGGCAAACAGATACCGGTCCGGATCGGTGTCTTCGCTGGTCTTGACGCGGCCGCGCATGACCTCGCAATCCTGCGCGCGCAGCAGCGCGGGATGCACGGAGAACGGGGTGAACTCGCGCTGCCCGACGACCACGATCCACGGAGCCGGGCGCTCGAGGCCGTCGTCACCGCCGCACTGCGCCGGCTTGTCGCGCGGCCAGCTGCCGTCCGGAGCGCGGTAGTCGACCAGCAGCGGTCCCGTCGCCGACGAGTCCCCGAGCGACAACAGCAGCGCGTTGTAGACGCCCTGCTGCGCCATCGACGTGAACTGCATCCGGCGCGTGTGCATCCCCTCGCCATGCGTGAGCGTCTGCGCATGTCCCTGCAGCGGATACGACGAGGCCATCAGCATCCCGCGCACGTAGGGCGCGTACTCGGGATGCAGCATCAGGATGTCGGGCTCGGTCCCGAACAGGATGACGTCGGGAGACACCCGGTTGATCTCGCGCGCGAGGAACAGCCGGTCGCGCTCGTCGGTGCTCAGGATGCCGATCGCGCCGATGCGACGACGCTGGAGCTGCGTGAGGATGCCGTCGAGCGTCAGGTCACGCGCCGCATCCGTGAGGTTCGGCGTGAAGGTCGGCAGGCGATCGCTCGCGGTGTCCGAGTCTTCGAGCCGTAACACCTCGGTGGCGGTCATCAGCTTGCTGAATTCCGCGGGGGCGGCAACGCCGCGCTGCCGCGACGCATACCGATCGGCGATGTGCAACGGGAAGCCGAGCCGCAGCGCGTCTGCGAAGACGAGCGGACGGTTCGCCGCTGGCGCTTCGCCGCACGGTGAGCCGTCGCTGCGTCCCTGCGCTCGCGTGCTCTTGATCAAGTCAGCGTTGGCCGCCCTGTCCTGGTCAGTCGACTGACCAAGGCTGGCGCCCCACCCGGTGTTGGACTCGACCAGCAACGCCACGCCTTGTCCGGACGCCCATTCCGGCCGAATCGTCGCGAGCTGGTCCTGCAATGCGAGCAGCAGCGTTTCGTCCTGGTGGACGGTGCGTTCGAAGGTCACCTGGCCGTCGTGCGCGAGCGGGCCCGACAGGATGTGACAGTTGCTCCAGCCCGTCGCCGAGCCCGAGATCACGCGTACCTGCAGGCCTCGTCGTGCTTCCTGCTCGCCCTCGAGGAAGGCCATCTCCTCGAGCCCGCGCAGCAATGACAGCGACGAGCCGGAGTAGAACGGCCCGACAAGCCGCACCTGCGCCGCATGCGAGGGACCGTCGGGATGGGGCAACGCATGCAGCGTCAGCGCCAGGTGACCCGCGAGCAGGAGCGGCACGCGTTCGATGCCCGACATCGGCATCTCCGGCACCATCAGGACCGCGAGCACTTCGTTGCGGCCGGCGCCGGCTCCCTCCCGTGGTTGCCATCGCAGCCCGGCGGCTCCCGCACCCGCGGCACGCCGGAACAGCAACACGCCCGGACCGTGCCGTGCATCCGGATCGGTTACGCCGTCCTCCTTGTCGTCGCCTGACCCGGAACGCGGCAGGTGAAAGCGCTCGAGCGTGTAGTTGGCAGCCGTGACGGCGCTCTGGATCGTCGCCAGCGTGCGGTCGGCCTGCCACCGGCTGTTGGAATCCTCGTAGGCCGAGATAGTGACGATGATGGCGCCGAGATCGCACGGGACCTGCTCTCCCGCCGAGACGAGCGCCGCGGCCGAACCGCGCACCTTCGCCGTGGCGAGGCCAGCCGCTCCGGCGAGGCACCCGACATCTCCGAGGTAGTCGTCGATGACCTGTGCGGTGCGACTGCCGGCCACTTGCGCATCGAGCCACGCGCTCGTGATCGTGGCGGGCGGCGCAGGTGCTGGTGTGGCACCCGGCCTGGGAGGAGGTGTGGCGACGACTGCCGGTGGCCGCGATTCCGGGACGGAGCCTGTGCCACCCGGCCCCGTGAACATCGCGAGGCCCGCCAGTATCACCACGACCGCCGGCGGCATCGAGGAGCCCAGCAGTGCCCACGGCGGCCGGTTCCCTTCGTTCATGGCACCCGGCCGAGGAGGGGTGATGTCACGACGCGACGGGCACGGCGCGCAGGGCCGCCGCGAAGTCACGCGCCGTGGCCAGGCGACGCGATGGAGTGGGGTGCAGCGCCCGGGAGAGGACCTGGCCAGCGCCAGGAGGCATCTTCGGCGTCCACTGGATCGGCGCACGACACCGTACGTGCCGCAGCGTGTCGTCGAGATGGTCGGCCTGGAATGGGTGCGCGCCGGTGATCATCTCGACGACGACCAGCGCCAGAGCCCAGACGTCGTCGTGCTCGCTTGCCGGCTCGCCGTCGAGGAGTTCGGGCGATAGATAGAGCGGCGTGCCCGCGAGCGACTCCGAGGTGTCCGTCGATGCCGGTCGCCACCTGGTGAGGCCGAAGTCGAGCATCTTCGGTGTGCCATCGCCGCAGAAGCCGATGTTGCTCGGCTTGATGTCGCGATGCAGCCAGCCGCGTTCATGCAGTACCGCGAGCGCGTCGGCCACCGACGCACCGAGCGCCAGCGCCTCGACGAGCGCCAGCGGCCCAGCCGACAGGCGCGCCGCGAGCGTGCCGCCAGCAAGGTACTCGGTCACCAGGACCGGCGTGCCGCGCCACTCGTCGAGTCCGTACAGTACGGCGACCGACGGGTGAGTCACGGCGGCCATTGCGCGGGCTTCGCAGCGAAGCGATGCCGCCGATGCCGATGACAGCGATGGCAGCGTCTTCAGGGCTACCGGACGGTCCAGCCGCAGGTCGGAACCAAGGTAGACCACACCCATGCCGCCGCGGCCGATGCGTCGCTCGACGCGAAACGTGCCATGCAGCGACGCCGGGAGCGCGGCCAGTTGCCGGCCGCTCCCGCATTCGCACGTGTCGGGCGCGTCACTCACGTGTCCGCACGCCTCGCATTCGAACGAGAGGTCGTCGGCGGCATCGAGCCGCGACTCGGCCACGGGGGGGCGTTCCAGCGACCCGAGTGCCATGGCGGCCGTGCGGGCGGCGGCCGCGATGAAGGCCCGTTCGCGGCGGGAGTGCCGGCGGCCATCGCCGTGCGTGCCGACCAGCAGGCCAGCCAGTGTGTCGCCGTCACGGGAAGCGAGGCGAACGAGCGTCGCGACCCGCGCCGCGGCCAGCCACTCGCGATCGGCGGCTGGCAGCAGGGCATGCACGCTGGCGCTTGCATCCACGCGGGTCGCCTCGTCGGCCGACACGAGCATGCAGGCAATCGCGGATCCCGCGGCGAGGGGCGGGACGCGACCCGCGAGTACCGTCCAGTCGCCGGTCGCCGGCGCGACGACCGCCAACGCCGACGGACGCAGCGCCGCGTTGACGTGCGCCATCAGCGCGGACGTGACTTCACGCACCGAGCGGGCATGCTGCATGTCGGCACCGAGCGCGGCCAGCGCGGCGGCGTGCGAGCCACTGAACGCGGCGAGCAGGGACCCCACGCGCTCGGCGACCGCTGGTCGCCATCGACCCGGCGTGATGGCCACGCTCTTCGCGGGGTATTGCGCAACGGCGGCGGCCCGGCTCCGTATCGCGACGGTGACCAGGCTGACGATGCCCCAGGCCAGCGCCAGCATCGGGATGATCCGGGCGTACACCGCGTTGGGCGGCGGTACGGTGAGCGCCGAGACCGCACTCGCCAGCGCGAGGCCGACGCTGCACACCAGCGCCGCGCCCAGCAAGGCCGTCGACGCTCGATCGAAAGGCGCGAGGCGCACAGCCGGCGGGCACTCGCGAGCCAACCGCCACGCCGCGACCGGGAGGAATGCCTCCACGAACACCGCCTGCCACCACGCGCGTATCCACAGCGGCGCGCCGGCGGCCACGACCGCGTCCAGGAAAGGTCGTGCCTGCCACGCAGCCACGAGAAGTAGCCCGTGCCCGAGCAGGCGCGCAGCCGGTACGCGACGCCCCTGGCGCATCAATCCGAGCGCCGCGGCGCTGGTCATCATCAGCCACGCGAACCGCATGGGTTGCGCAGCCGCACCGGCGTCGAGCCACGCCCCAGCCGCAAGGCCGACCGTGACCTGCACGAGGGCGAGGGCCGACAGCGCGCATTCCAGCACGTGCGGCCGGGCGATCCGGCCAACCGCCTCGCCACCGCAGGCGCTGGCATTGGCGGACAGTCGTGCGATCGCGCGGACCTGCTGCGTCATCCGCTGTTCGAAGGGTGTGCCGACGCGCCGTGGCACGGCGTCCCATTTGACTGGCTGGCCGTCGATGAGGGCATCCACGACGAGGCGCAGTGTCGGCGCGGCGTCACCGGCGCGCCGCGACGGTGCCGACGAGGGCAGGACCCCGGCGTCAATCAATGGCCATCTCCAGCGCGAGGCGTTCGAGGGCCCGGCGCAGCGCCACGCGCGCCGTGTCGACCCGTGGCCGGTTGGTCATCAACGCCAGTTGTTCGAGCGAGTAACCGAGCTCGACGCGGGCGACGACGAGACGGCGGTCGCCGGGGCGCAGGCGCGCCAGCGCGGCCCGATAGCGATCCTCGGTCTGCTGGGCCACGGCCTCTTCGAGCGGCGACGGACGTGCGTCGGGCTGCCCTTCGTCGAGCGCCGACGCCAGGCCGCGACGGGCGATGCGGCGGAATTCGTCGTTGATGCGGTTGTCGACGGCGCGTCGCAGGTAGGCCTGCAGCGCGTTGTGCCCCTGTGGCTCGAAGTCGCCGAGTCGTCGCAGCGTCTGGACGAGCGCTTCCTGCACGAGGTCGGCGGTGTCGGCGACGGTGCGGGCCCAGCGCGGGAGTCGGCCGCGGGCCCAGCGCCGTAGCGGCCCGACGTGCTGCGAGAACAGCACGTGCAACGCCGAGGCATCGCCGTGCCTGGCCCGCTGGAACAGTGACTGGAAGGACTGACGGGTGATCGACACCACGCCGCCGGCTCCGGATCGGGGCTCGGGCATGGCGCTCACGACGAGGCTCCTGCTGGCATACCTGCCAGAGACGGACGAAGCGGAAGAATTCGCGCCGTCATGGTGCTCCCTGCAACGGACCGCGTCGTGCGGTACCGGATGTCCCCGAGGCCGGCCCGCTAGACCGCGAGCGGACTGAAACGTGGCTGTGTTCTTGGTAACGAAAGACAGGACCGCACCGAACGGGCGGCGGCCCCATCGGCGGGGAAACGCCGCTACGGCTGTGGTGCACCGGACAGGCGGATCGGCCGCCCCTCCCGTGCGGACTGGTAAGCGGTCATTGCCACGACGAAGGCGTCGCGGGCATCGCGCACCGTGGCCAGGGGGGGCCGCCCGCTATCGATGCAGTCCACGAGGTGGTTCAGTGGGAAGGGGGACGGAGGGCCGAACGCCTCGCCGCGCCGCTCGAAGACCCAGTCCTCGGCCCCGGCCGCGAGCACGGCGCCGCCCGGTGATCGGAACCACTGCTCCATCAACTCGCCCCGCGTCCCGACCATCTCGAGTCGTACGACACTGTTGTGCTTGGGTGACGGCCCCGTCTTGCGCGGGGCGTTGATCGTCCACGACGCCTCCAGGGTGGCGATGATCCCGTTGGCGAACGTGAACGTCGCCAAGCCCCAGTCCTCGACGGCGATGTCGAGGTGGACGATGTTGCGCATGCGCGCGTCGACTTCGATCACCTCGCTGCCGGCCAGCCACCGGAACAAGTCGATCCAGTAGATCCCTTCGTCGATGAATGCGCCCCCGGGCACCTTGGCGGGGTCGACGAACCACCCGGGCGTGCCCGACTGGAACCAGTCCTCGGCGATGGCCCACCGGCCCGTCTGGTGCAACACCGCGAGATCGCCGATCTCGCCGGCATCGAGCCGTGTCTTGAGCGACTGATGGCGCAACCGCATCAGCCCCTGGAACGGCACGCAGACCACGCCGGATGCCTCGACGACAGCGACCATCTCGTCGGCCTCGGCAACCGTCATTGCCATCGGCTTACCCATGACCACGTGCTTGCCGGCCCGCGCCGCCCGCATCGTCAGGTCCGGGATGTCGCACACCGGAGAGGCAATGTGCACGATGTCGATGTCGTCACGTCCGATCACCGCGTCGTAGTCGGTAACGCCCTCGATGCCGAAGGTGCCGCAGTAGGCGTCGAGCCGGCGGCGGTCGGGCTCGGCCGCCACCACGAGATGGGCGCGGGGATACTCGGGCAACGCGCGCGCGAGCCCGTAGGCGGAGTACCAGTGGCCGAGGCCGAGCACAGCAACGCGGTAGGTCTTGGGGGGCATGGGTCGGGAGTCGGGAATGGGGAATCGAAGCGGGCGGCGGGCACCGTGTTCCGGGCACCGGGCCCGGGTAGGACGAACGGGAGTCGGGAGTCGGAGTCGGAATCGGAATCGGAGTCGGAGTCGGAGTCGGAGTCGGAGTAGGAGTAGGAGTAGGAATCGGGAATCGAAGCGGGCGACGGGGCGCCGTGTTCCGGGCACCGGTCTTTCGGGTACCGGGTTACGGTACCGGGTGACGGGTGACGTAGCCTTCGACCTTGAAGTCGACGGTCTGGATCACCGTACGTAGCCGTCGACCTTCAGGTCGACGGTCCTGAGCCATAAGCCGTAATCCTGAGACCTGAGACCTGAGACCTGAGCTCTGGGCCCTGAGACCTGAGACCTGATGCTTGGAGCTCACTCGATAAAGGGCCGCACGAGCATGTTCCAGATTTCGTAGCCCTTCGGCGACATGTGCAGGCCGTCCTTGACGAACAGTTCGGGACGCGGCTTGCCGTCCCAGCCGAGCATGGCGGCGTCGACGTCGACGAACCCGAGCCGATCGTCGCGGTCGCAGGAATCGCGCACGAGGCGGTTGGCTTCCCGCACCTTGGCGATGAGGGCCCACCGCGCGATGCTCGGCTTGATGCCGATGAAGGCGATGCGCGTGGCTGGCAGGGCTGCGTGGACCTTGGCGGCGAACGCCGCGAAGTCGGCCGCGACCTGCTGCGGCGTGCGGCCGGCCGACAGATCGTTGTCGCCGGCGTAGAAGACGACCGTCGCCGGCTTGTGGTGAATCACCAACCGCTCGACGTGCCGCACGGAGTCGAGGACCTGCGTCCCGCCGAAGCCGCGATTGAGCACCGGGCGTCCCGGAAACGCGGACGCCACATCCCACAGGCGGATGCTGGAACTGCCGACGAACACGATGCCGCCCGGCGCGAACGGCCGCGCCTCGTCGTCGGCGGCGAAAGCGGCGATCTCCTTGGCCCAGCGATCTTCCTCGCCTCCTGACCGCCGGACAAGTCCGGCGGCTACGTTCCCAGGGATTGTGAGTAGGGCTGGCTCTCCGAGCCGGCCAGGTCCGCCAGCGAGGACAGGCGCGCCGGCCGCCGTCAGGACGAGGGTCAACCATGTGCGTCGCGTCATGGCTGCTTCCTTTCGGGCGCGATCATGTCAGGCGTGGTGACGCCTGGTGGCAGTTCCATCACGAATGCGTTGCGCCACTGTATCGCCGCACCCTCGGCCTCCATGCACAGGTATCCCTTGCGACGCGACGAGTTGCGGATGCCGTTGACGTACTTGCCGTTGACCGACAGCTTGGCGACGCCGTCCACGGCCACCAGGTCGTACACGTTCCAGTTCTCGCGGCCGAGTGCGCGCTTCTCGATCGACTTGCTGCGCGGTCCGCGCGGGTTGTCGGGAATGATCTGGACCCCGCCGACGCCGAACAACTCGCCGTGGACGTAGTCGTCGGTAGGCGTCACGCCGTCGCGCACGTGCAGCTTCGGCCAGTCCAGTTCCAGCATCTGGACCTCGAGGCCATCGGGCAGCCGCCCCTCGGGCGACGGATTGGCCGCGCTCCAGATGAATACGCCGGAGTTGCCGCCCGGTTCGTGATGCATCCATTCGATGTGCAGGACGAAGTTCTCGTACATCCTGTCGCTGCACATGACACCGATCGGCTTGCCCGTGGTCATGAGCATGCCGTCCTTGACCATCCAGGTGTCGGGGGAGGTGTTGATGTTGGTCCAGCCCGAGAGGTCCTTGCCGTTGAACAGGGGGACCCATTCAGGCCGTGGCTGGGCGGACGCGACGAGCGGAATGAAGACGGAGATGCAGGCGAACAGGAGGGCACGCATGGTTCGCGCACACTATACTCGCGCAGCGCTGGGCGCGCTGCTCGGAGGACTGAGGACGGAGGACGGAGGACGGAGGATTGAGGACGGAGGAACGAGGACGCAGGGGAGCACGACCGCGATGCAGAGCGACACTCGCAGGACCCGACGCGCGTTTCTCGGTGCCGCGGCACTGCCCCTGCCTCTGGCGCTGCCGGCGTTCGCGTCGGCAGCGGTGGTGCCGGGGCTACCCGCGCGCATCAAGACGAGCTGCAACCTGTACTCGTTCAACGAGCCGTTGACCAAGGGCACGATGACGCTGGAGCAGGTGATCGAGTTTTGTGCCGAGATTGGCTTCGACGCCGTCGATCCGACCGGCTACTACTTCAAGGGATATCCGACGGTCCCTGCCGATACGGTCATCCATCGCATCAAGCAACTGGCGTTCAGCCTCGGACTCGGCATCAGCGGCACCGGCGTGCGCAACGACTTCGCCGTGCCTGACCCGGCAAAGCGTGATGCCGACGTGGCGCTCGTGACACGCTGGGTGGACGTTGCGGCCAAGCTCGGCGCGCCCGTGTTGCGCGTGTTCGACGGCAGGGTGATGCCGGCTGGCGTCCCCAAGCCGACGGTCATGGACTGGATCGTCGACGGCATCCAGCGGTGCGTGACGGCCGGCGAGGCGGGCGGCGTGATGATCGTGCTACAGAACCACAACGACGCCCTCAAGGTCGCGGCGGATTACCTGGAGATTCGCAAGCGCATCCCTTCCCCGTGGTTCGGCCTCAACGTCGACATCGGCAGCCTGCGCACGACCGACGATCCGTATGCCGAGGTCGCCCTGCTGGCCCCCTACGCCTACACCTGGCAAGTGAAGGAACTCGTGTACCGGCGCGACAAGGAAGAGCGCGTCGACCTGAAGCAGATCGCCGGCATCCTGAAGGACGCCCGCTACCGCGGCTACGTGCCGATCGAAACCCTCGGGCCTGGCGACCCGAAGGAAAAGGTGCGCCGTTACCTCGACGAGTTCAGGGCGGCGATCGCGTAATTGAATTACCCGCGTCGAAGGCCGAGTGCCTCGAGCCTTCTCCTCGTCTCTTCTTGCTTCGAACTTTCGGCACCTTTGACGTTGTCCTCTTCCCTTCTCCCTTTGACGAGCTACTTCAGAAGGTAAATCGCGCCGAGGCCCAGATGGTGCGCTTGCCGCCATCGGTGCCCCACTGGTTCAGGAAGTTGGTCGACGACACGCGGCCCTCGGGGATCCCGAAGTTGCGCGTGTTGGTCGCGTTGAACATCTCGACGCGGAATTGCAGGTTGGTCCGCCCGAAGCGGGTGTTCTTGATGAATCCGACATCGATGTTCTGGATGCCGTCGGCCCGCAGCGTGTTGCGGCCGACGTTGCCCACACGTTCCCCGGGGCAAGTCGCGGTGGGGTTGCCGCACAGCGTGCGGAAGAGGCTGGATCCGCCCGCCGCGATGATGTCGGGGATCGTCATCTTCGACAGCTCCTGGTCCGTATTGATCATCGGACGGATCGCGCTGCCGACCAGGCCGTCGATGCCGGCCAGAGCGCCCGTGGGGTCCGACCCATTGAGCACCGTGAAGGGCGCGCCGCTCTGGAACGTGAACGCCGAGTTCAGCTGCCAACCGCCGAGGAACTTGCCGATGAGGCTGTCCTGCGCACGGAAGAACGGCAGCTCGTAGACGAAGTTGCCGGTGAAGCGGTGCGGCCGATCGTAGGTCGAGACCGCCTTGTCGTTGCCGATGTCGAACGAGTCCTGCGGTACGGCCACCTCACCCGAGGAGGGGTTGAAGATCTCCGATGCCGTGTCGAGGAACTTGCTCCACGTGTAGTGGACCTCGGCCGCGAAGCCGGCGCGCAGGCGCTTCTGCAGCGTCGTCTGCAGCGAGTGGTAGCTCGAGGTCGCCGTGTTGGACCGCTCGCGAATCACGGCCAGGGTGGGATCCACGCGCACGGTCGAGTATGGCTGCCGCGGGTTGCCGTCGAGCGTCTGGAACAGGTCGTTGCCGTGCGTGCCCACGTAGCCGATCCGCCAGACGATGTCGCTCGTGAGCTCGCGCTGGAGCTCGAGGCTGAACTGATCGGCCGACGGTGACTGGAAGTCCTCGGACACGATTGTGCGCGCGAACGAGTTCGGGTTGAGTCCGCTCACGTCCACGTTGGGCAGGCGCACGAAGGCGTTGGACATGTTCGGCTCGTTGTAGGCGGCGACGAACGGGAACGAGCTCGCGATGTTCAGGTTGATGTTGATGAACGCGTAGTCGTTGGTGCGCGCGTAGCCACCACGCACCACCAGCTTGTCGCCACCGGTGAGCAGGCCGGTGACGCCGTCGCCGCTGGTCTGCGGCCTCCAGTTGAAGCCGACCCGCGGCTGGAAGTTGTTGTAGTCGCGCTCGGGCCGCGTCGTCAGCTCGTAACGCGGATCCCCGCCGGCTTCGTCGAGGATAGCGTCGTTGACCGGGTAGAGGCTCGCAATGGAATTGCCAGGCGTCTCGTACCGCAGGCCGAGGGTCAGCGTGAAGTTGTCCCGCATGCGCCATTCGTCCTGGACATAGGCAAAGACGTCGGTCCAGTCGTAGAACTGGATCGCCTCGCCACCGGGCAGCGGTTTGTTGATCGTGGCCACCTCCGCGGTGTCGTCGACCAGCCGCTGCAACGTCGGGTAGGACAGGCGGCCGCGGATCGTCGGGAAGAAGAAGCTCTCGACGTTGATGCGACGGATGTCCACGCCGGTCTTGAACGCGTGGCGCCCGGTCACGTACGTCAGGTTGTCCAGATACTGGAAATTGTCGTTGATCCGGTACTGCGGCAGGTTCACGGCGAGCCCGATGGCCGTGCGACTTGTCGCGGCGTTGAACCCCGTGAGCCCCAACTCCGGCACCTCGATCGACGGAATCGCCTCCGACGACGGATCGGAGGCGTTGGTCGTCGTGTCCAGCTTCTGGTAACCGAAACGGAACTCGTTGACGACCGCCGGCGAGAAGACCTTGGTCCACCACCCGGTGAACGAGTGCTGCCGGGTCGGGCTGACCGAGGTCAGTCCGGTCGGCGTCACCTGGCCGGTGCCGTCCTGAACCTGGTCGTTGATCATGTAGCGACCGCCGAGGTTGTCGCTGCCGCCGAACTGCTGATCGATACGGCCCGATCCCTGATGGTTGTCGAACACGCCCGCCGCAGAGCCGGTCAACGACCCGATGGGAATGGCGTAGTTCTGGCCGTTGACGGTCACCGGCACCGTGCGCCCGAGCGGCGTCTGCGCGGCCGGCAGGAAGCGGAGGAGCGCCGCCACCTGCGGGCGCGTGCCTGCGATCGACTCGAGGATCCGGCGACCGTCCTCCGTGGGCGCGCCGTTGAGAGTGGTGCCCGATCCGAGCTGGTCCTGCGTCCACTTCTGGTACGCCCCGAAGAAGAACGTCCGGTTGCGCAGGACCGGGCCGCCAACCGTGCCGCCGTACTGCTGCTCGCGGAAGAACGGCGCCGCGGTGCGCCCCGCAGCCTTGTCCAGGTTGCTGCGCGAGTTCAGGCTGTTGTCGTTGTGGAACACGAACGCCGATCCGCGGAACTGGTTGGTGCCAGACTTGGTGATCACGTTCATGACCGACCCCGCCGCACGGCCGTACTCGGCGGCGAACTGGTTGGTGATGAGGCGGACCTCCTGCACGACGTCCGTGTTGTTCATCGGCTGTTGGCGGCCCGACACGCTCGGGTCGTTGCTGTCCTGGCCGTCGAGCATGAAGTTGTTCGATCGCAACCGCATGCCGTTGACCGAGAAGTTGGTCCCCGATGCGAAGGTGCTCTGCCCCGCCCCGAGTTGCGACACGCCAGGCGCCTGCAGGGCCAGCGAGATGATGTCCCGGCTGTTGCCCACCGGCAGTTCTGCCACGCGCCGCGTGTCGAAGCGGACCCCGACCTCGGCGTTGGTCGTGTTCAGCAGTGGCGTGTCCGCCGTCACCTGCACGGACTCGGCCACACCTGCCGGCCGCAACGTCACGTCGATTGCCGCGTCCTGGTTCAGCGCCAGGTTCAGGCCCGACTGCTTGTAGGTCGCGAAACTCGCGAGCTCCACGGTCAGCTCGTACTCGCCGACTTGCAGGTTCGGAAAGCGGTACTGACCGCCTTCGCCGGACACAACGATGCGCGACTGTCCGGTGAGCACGTTGCGTACTGTGACCGTCGCGCCGGGGATGATCGCGGCCTGGTCGTCGCGAACGACGCCAGAGATGGTGCCGGTAGTGGATTGGGCGACCACGGGGGCCGCCTGTCCGACGAACATGCCGAGGCTCAATGCGGCTGCCGTCAAGGCAGCGCGCACGTGCGCTGAACGCACCATGGTGCCCTCCTCCCTCAACCCGGCCGGAGCCGGGACGAATGGACCTCTGGACTGGACTGTGCAGCCATTCTGCGCCAGGAAGGCCTGGGCTGACGAGGCTCATCTCAGGGGCGGACCGTTGGGAAGGGGGGACGAACGGCGCCATCCGACGCGACGACGCGGGCCGTAGAGGCCGGCCGGCGCCAACCGGTAGTTGAGGAACCCGGCGCGCCACACGCGCCATGTCGCCGGGCCGACGCTGCGTAGGACACCTCGGCGTTCAGCGTTCGGCGTTCGGCGTTCGCGCCGCCCCGCTGCACTCGTTCCCGGCATAGGATCATCAGTCGGTCCATGCCTCGCACACTCGCTGGTGCCCTTCGTCCCTACGTCTCGTTCCGCTCTCGGACGCGAGGCGAGGGCTATGCGAGGCAGGGGCGCGTCGCCGTCGTCCACAGCAGCGCGACCAGCGTGTCGGCACGCGTGCGCGGGTCGATGCTCTACGAGGTGTCGCTCGACATCGTCGGCACGTCGCTCCAGCCGTGGTGCGAGTGCCCGTTCTTCGAGGGCGCTCGCGAGCCGTGCAAGCACGTGTGGGCCCTGGCCCTGGTGGCAGACCGTCAGCACCTGCTCGCCGTGCCGCCCGATCTCGAACTCGAGGGCGCCGGCGATTTTCTCGCACTCGACGCCCCTCAGACGGCGCCGCCGAGGTTCACGGCCGGACGTACGCCGCGATCGCCACGCGCCACCAACCTCCCTGCCTGGGAAACCTTCCTCGACGCCCTTCCACCGCCGGCTGGTGCAGCGGCGACGATCTCAGGCCCATCGGCGGAACTGCTCTACGTGTTCGATCCGGTTCGATCCACGACGACACCCGGCATGTTCGTGGAGCTGTTGCGACGACAGCGCCGCAAGAACGGCGGCTGGGCCGCTCCCCGCGACGTGTTCATCCCGCGCAGCGAGGTCAAGGCGCTGCCCGACCCGGCTGATCGCGAGATCCTGGAACGCGTCTGCGGCGCGGCCGACGCGTGGACGGGTGCCTGGAACATCGCCGGCGCGGTGCCGGTCCCCTCGCCCTTCGTGCTCACGCCAGCGCTTCAGCGCGACCTCATCGAACGGATGTGCGCGACCGGACGCCTGATGCTGCGCCCGATCGGCGCCGACGGCAATCCGACACCGCTCGTGCGGACCCACTGGACGCCTGGGACCGCGACGTTCCGGCTCTCGATCGACGGATCGGCCGACGCCGGCTACAACGTGACCGGTGTGATCGATCACCAGGGGCAGGAACGCCCACTCCATGACGCAATCTTCGTCACGCGAGCCCTGGTGTTGTGGCGCCCTCCCGACGACGAGGCGCCGGCGTTTGCGCCGTTCGATGCCGCGGGCGCGGACCGATGGCTCGCCGCGCTGCTCAACGCCGACACGGTGCACGTCCCGCCGGCGGGGAGGACGCGATTGATGGCGGCGCTGGCGACCGCGGACCTGACGCACGTCAGTTGCCCGGACGAACTGCGCGTCGAGACTCGCGTGACACAGCCGCAGCCGGTTGCCCGTGTCATCCGCCGCGGGACACGCCCAACCGCGTCGTGGGCCCAGGACCGACTCGGCCTCGAGGTGAGCTTCGCGTACGGCCCGCACGAGATCCCCGGTCACGCCGCAACGCCTGTGCTGTTCGACGCCCAGGCGCGCGTGGCGTGGAGGCGCGTTCCCGCTGCCGAACGGTCCGCAGTTGCACGACTGGTCGATCTTGGAGTGCGTCCCCTCGCCATCGGAGGCGGCGCCGTGGAACTCGCGGCCGCGGCCGCGGGTACGCACTTCGATGTGCTCGCGCCGGCACTGCCGGGCCTGGTTCGCGACTTGATCGGCGAGGGCTGGCGCGTCGAGGCCGATGGCCGCGCCTATCGGGCAGCGGTGGCCTCCACCCTCGGCGTCCGCTCCGGCATCGACTGGTTCGAGCTGCATGGCGCACTCGACTTCGGCGGCGTGGCTGCGCCACTGCCTGCCGTGCTCGCCGCGGCGCGAAAGGGCGAGGCGTTCGTGCGCCTCGACGATGGATCGCTTGGCTTGCTGCCCGACGAGTGGCTGGCCCGATCGCTGAGGATGGCCACGCTCGGTGAGTCCCACGACGACCACGTCCGCTTCCAGCCCGCCCAGGCCGCGCTCGTCGATGCGTGGCTCGCCGAGCAACCGCAGGTCACGTGGGACGAGCCGTTCGCTCGCCTCCGCGACGAGCTCGCGCATTTCACGGGGGTGTTGCCGGAGGCGCCGCCGCCGACGTTCGCGGGCGCGCTTCGCGCGTACCAGCAGGACGCCCTGGGGTGGTTCTCATTCCTGCGTCGGTTCGGGTTCGGCGGCTGTCTCGCCGACGAGATGGGACTCGGCAAGACGGTGATGGTCCTGGCCGCGCTCGAGGCGCGACGCCTGGACCACGAACGGGCCGGCACCGCCTCACGCCCATCGCTCATCGTCGTGCCGCGATCGCTGGTGTTCAACTGGCAGCAGGAAGCGGCTCGCTTCGCGCCGCGGCTACGCATGTTCGACATCACCGGCAGCCAGCGCCGGCAGGGCTTCGGGCAGGTCGGTGATCACGATGTGGCGATCGTGACCTACGGCACGTTGCGTCGCGACATCGAGCACTTGAAGGAAGTGGCGTTCGACTACGTGATCCTCGACGAGGCGCAGGCGATCAAGAACGCCAGCACGGCTACCGCGCGGGCGGCACGGCTGCTGCGCGGACGCCATCGGCTCGCGCTCAGTGGAACGCCCGTGGAGAATCACCTCGGCGAACTCTGGAGCCTGTTCGAGTTCCTGAACCCCGGGCTGCTGGGATCCGCATCGGCGTTCACCGGCGCTCGTGCGATCGGCGAGCCCGGCGACGACGATGGCATGCTGCCGTTGATCGAGCGCGGACTGCGGCCGTTCATCCTGCGGCGCACGAAGGAACAGGTCGCCTCGGAACTGCCTGCCCGCACCGAACAAACGTTGTATTGCGACCTCGGGCCGGCACAGCGCAAGGTCTACGACTCGCTGCGGGCGCACTACCGGGCCAGCCTGCTCGGCAGCGGCGCGCGTGACGAGGGTGGCCGGTCGACGATCCACGTGCTCGAGGCGCTGCTCCGACTACGCCAGGCCGCGTGCCATCCCGGGCTGATCGATCCCGCGCAGGCCGCGGGCCCGTCGGCCAAGCTCGACGTGTTGCTGCCACGGCTGCAGGAGCTCGTCGAGGACGGCCGCAAGGTGCTCGTGTTCTCGCAGTTCACGTCGCTGCTGGCGCTGCTGCGCGATCGGCTAGACGCGTCAGGGCTCACTTATGAGTACCTGGACGGCCGGACCCGGAACCGCGAGGCACGCGTCAGGCAGTTCCAGGAAGGCCCGTGTCCGCTCTTCCTGATCAGCCTCAAGGCCGGTGGGCTGGGGCTGAACCTGACGGCGGCCGACTACGTGTTCCTGCTCGACCCCTGGTGGAACCCCGCGGTCGAAGCCCAGGCGATCGACCGGGCGCACCGCATCGGGCAGACCCGCGCGGTGTTCGCCTACCGCCTCATCGCGCGCGACACCGTCGAGGAGAAGGTGCTGGCCCTGCAGGCAGGCAAGCGGCAACTGGCCGACGCCGTCGTCCGCGCCGATGCCTCGCTGCTGCGCGACCTTCGCCGCGAGGATTTGGACTTGCTGCTCTCGTAATCGTGTAATTTCACAATTTCAGAATTTCAGGATTTCACTACCATTGTCAGCAGCTCGAACACGGGCGGTGGCAATGAAATTCTGCAATTCTGCAATTCTGCAATTACCCGCGTCAGGGCACGATCTTCGTGCTCTGCCACCCCACCATCTGCCAGCGGCCGTCTCGCAGCACCCAGACATCCATGTAGCGCAGCTGGTTGTCGACCGGCTGGCCCTTCGAGATCGCCGTGATGTGCGCGGCCGCGGTAATCACCGCGGTGGTGCCGAATACACGCACCTGAATGTCGCGCGGCTCGATGGTCTGGTACTTGAGCGCGCCGCTGCGCATGCTCTCGACGTAGGACGCCTTCGAGTCCACGGCCGCACTCGAGTGCGTGTAGACGAGCTCGTCGCCGAGCAGCGCGTCGAGCGCCTTGAGGTCGCCCGTCGTCTGGGCCTTGAAGCGCGCCAGTTCGGCGGCACGCACCGCCGCTTCGGCGGCACTCGTGCCTGCGTCGTTGATCACTTTCACTCCTGTCGGTTGGGCAACTCCTGTCGGTTGCGCAGTCGCGACCGACACTGTCAGGAACAGGGCGACGCCGGTCGCCACGAGCAGTCTGTGCATCGGGGCATTCTACGGGAACCGGGAACCGGGAACCGGGGACCGGGAAACGGGAACCGGGACCCGGGAAACGGGAACCGCGTACCGGGTGCCGGGTGCCGGGTGCCGGGTGCCGGGTGCCGGGTGCCGGGTACGGGGTATTGCGGATCGCGGATTGCGGATTGCGGACAACGTGGGTAGCGCGGGCTGTCCTATCTGGGTAGCGGCCCGCTGTCCCAGCGGGCCGGGGCTACGTTCCCAAGGCGCGTGCGACAACTGGCTTTCGACATTCCCGGCATTCGCGGCATTCCGGCATTACGTGGCGTAGACGGTGGCGCCCGCTCTCCCAGCGCGGCCCGACGCCGGGCTGGCCGCCTCCGCCAAGGCTTCGGCGCCCAAGCGACAGCCCGGCGCTACCAGCCTTTCGCGTTCGGCAGCCTGCTTTCGACATTCCCGGCATTCCCGGCATTCCGGCATTTTGATGTGCCTCGTACAATGCCGCGTCATGTTCGAGCGCGGCAGTCGTGCGACACCAGAGACACGCGGGGCCGAGGCCGCGGCCAGTTATCGACGTGAGCGGCGGGGCGAAGGGCCTCGGCCTCGGCGGATGTTCCAGCTCGAGGACTACCTGCTCGCCGGATGGATTGTGGCCGCCGAAGAGACCATGCGGTGTTGGTACGGCGACCCGTTCAGCGTCATCAGCGAGTCGGGAGGCAACCGCGGGGACGGCAGTTGGGCGGCTGGCTCGGGCGGCCTGTCGCCGGCGGCGTTGGGCATGCTTTTCCTGTTCCTGTTCGTGCTGCTGACAAGGGGCCCTGAGGACACCGACCGCGACGTCGCCATCGACAGGCGCACGCCGATGCTGGCATTGTTCGGGCCCGTGTTGTCGGTCTATGCGCTGGTGGGTACCGCGATCCAGCAAGCCATCTACGGGGGCCGCAACTCGCGCCCGGCCAGCAGCCACCGTGGCGCGGCCCCCTCGTGCCCAGCATCGTCCGTCGCACTGCGGCAGTGCCGATCGCCTTCCTGGGCGACGCCCTCTTCCGGACCGAGATCGCGCATTCGGACCTCGCCGTCCTGTCGGCATCGGCCATCGACGGCGGCATCACGCCTGTCGCACTCTTCACGGGCGTGATCTCGGCCTTCCCGTACATGATCTTCGTCGCCGGCCCACGCATCGCCTCCGGAGCCGCCCTGGCGTGGCGACCCTGGATCATCCGGTTCGGGCTGTTCTACATCGTCACCGTGGCGCGCAACAGCGGCTTCACCTGGTGAGAGGCCTCATCGGGTACCGGGTACCGGGTATCGGGTATCGGGTATCGGGTATCGGGTATCGGGGTACCGGGTACCGGGTACCGGGTGCCGGGTGCCGGGTGCCGGGTGCCGGGTACGAACGTCGCGGATCGCGGATCGCGGATCGCATCGCGGATCGGGCATCGTAGCCGTCGACCTTCAGGTCGACGGTCGACACGAATATCAGGCCCTGGTCTCGCCTGAGCCCTGAGCCCTGAGCCCTGAGCCCTGAGACCTGAGACTTGAGACAGACCTGAGACCTGAGCCCTGAGACGACCCGTGCCGTCAATCGCGATACGCTGTCCGCGTGAGCGACGACATCAACCTCTGGACGTCCGCCGAACACGCGCAGCGCTATCTTGCCGTCGCCTACCAGATTCCGCGACGCCAGGAAGGCGAGGCGTCGCTGCTCGAGTGTGTCCCGGCCGCGACGCGCCGCATCCTCGATCTGGGCAGCGGCGAGGGCCGCCTCGCCGGACTGTTGCTGGACCGGCTTCCCGAGGCGACGGCCGTGGTGCTCGATTTCTCCGACGAGATGCTGGGGCGCCTGCATGCGCGATTCGATGCCGATCCACGCGTCAGCGTCTGCGCACACGATCTCTCGACGCCGCTGCCCGACCTCGGCCGCTTCGATGCGGTCGTCTCGAGCTTCGCCATCCACCACCTCCTCGATCTCCGCAAGCGCGCGCTGTACGAGGAGGCCCACGCACGGCTGACGCCGGATGGCGTGTTCCTGAACCTCGAGCACGTCGCGTCCGCCACGCCGGCGCTGCACGTGTGGTTCCTGGCCGCGCTCGGCCTGACCCCGGAAGAAGACGACCCCTCGAACAAGCTCGCACCCGTCGAGACACAACTGCAGTGGCTCGGTGAGATCGGCTTCACCGACGTCGACTGCCACTGGAAGTGGCGCGAGCTCGCCCTGCTCGCCGGAGTACGGTCATAGAGCGAGCCTAATCAATTTCAGATTTTCAGAATTTCACTACCGTCACAACTGCTTCGAAGGTTGGGGGTGGTAATGACGTTTGAAATTCTGCAATTGTGCAATTACCCGATTCCGTACATCCCGATCCGGTGGTAAAGCTGCTTGCGCGAAAGCCCCAGCTTCCTGGCGGCGCGTGACTTGTTGCCACGCGCCTCGCGCAGCACGCGGGTGATCAGCTGGCGCTCCATCTCGCGCACGTCGGTCGTGGTCGCCGCATCGGTCCGCGCCAGCGGTTCCAGCGCCAGATGCTCCGGCGTGATCAGGCCGCCCTCGGCGAGGATGGCCGCGCGCTCGAGCGCATTGCGCAACTCGCGCGCGTTGCCGCGCCAGGGATGCGCCAACAGCGCCGCCTTGGCGTCATACGTGATGCCTGCCGGGGCTCGGCCGAATTGCTGTCCGAGGTCCTCGAGAAACTGCGCCGTCAGCGCGACGATGTCCTCGGGGCGTTCGCGGAGCGGCGGCAGGTGGATGCCGAAGACCTGCAGCCGGTAGTAGAGGTCGTCGCGGAAGTCGCCGCGCTCGACCGCGGCCCGCAGGTCGCGATTGGTCGCCGCGATCAACCGGATGTCGGCCTTGACCGGCCGCGTGCCCCCGAGACGCGTGAACTCCCGCTCCTGCAGCACGCGCAGCAGCTTGACCTGGGCCGATAGTGCCATCTCGCTGACTTCGTCGAGCAGCAGCACGCCGCCGGCGGCCACGTCGATCTGCCCCGGCTTGCGTTGCTGCGCGCCCGTGAACGCACCGCGCTCGTGGCCGAAGAGTTCCGACTCCAGCAGCGGCTCCGGCAGGGCCGCGCAGTTGACGGCGACGAAGGGGCCGTGCCGCCTTGTGGACGCGCGATGGATGTAGCGCGATATCACCTCCTTGCCCGTGCCCGACTCGCCAGTGAGGAGCACCGTCGTCTCGGTCGCAGCCACCTGCGTCGCCGCGGTCACGACCCGTCGCCACTCGGCCGATGTGCCCGCCATGCGCGTCACGCCACGATGCGAGTCCAGGGCCTCCGACAACGCTTCGACGCGTTGCGCGAGTTTCTGGGCCCGGCGGCGCGCGGCCCGCGCCTCCTCGGCCGCTTCGGCGAGTTGCTCGTGCGACACGCCAAGGGCGAGGTGCAGGGCAATGAGCCGGGCGGCAGGCACATCGGCATCCGAGAAGGCGGCGGCCTGCTTGGACCAGAAATGGAGGGCGATTCGCTGATGCCGGCCGCGGACGATCACCGACATCACGGACCGGTAACCCGCGTCCGACAGTTGTGTCCTGTAGTCCTTCGGCTCGACGTCGGTCCAGGGCGGGTCGGTCATCGTCGAGATGTCGTCGACGATCCGGAACCAGCCATCCTGCAAGGCCTCGATGTGGGTGCCGTGAATCCGCACGAGGAAGGGGCCGTCATCGTTCGAGAAGGCGTGCGCGACCAGGCTCCGTTGGCCATCGTGCAGCGTCATCGTCAGCCGGTCGTGCGGGATCACGGGCTGGACGATCGCGGAGATCTCCGGAAAGACCTGCCGGATGTCGAGCACCGACCCCAGGAGCCGGAGCAGTTGCTCGGACACTTCGAGCGTCAGCATGCCTGCACCATGCGTCCCACTCTGCCATGAAGTGAGCCTGGGCGCACAGATTGCGCCTCCAGGAACACATACACCAACGATAGAAGATTATCACGTCAACGGTAAGTTACGGTGGATAAATGGATTACTTACTGTTGAGCAAACTCTGGCGAGCGACTTGCTACAGCGATGAACCATGAATGCGCGTCATTTCTGCGCCCCCGGCCTCGGCGCCCTCCTCCTGCTCTCCGCCTGTTCGACCAACAAGGCGGCCCCCGCGCCTCCCCCTCCCCCCGTTGTGCCGGTCGTCCAGGTGACCCCCGAATCGGTGGACGTGTCGAGCGAGTGGATCACGACCCTCGACGGCCAGGTGAACGCCCAGGTGCGACCGCAGGTCTCGGGCTATCTCGTCAAGCGCAACTACCAGGAAGGCGGTCGCGTCCGGAAGGGCGACGTGCTGTTCGAAATCGATCGCCGTCCGTTCGCGGTCGCGCTCGCACAGGCCGAGGCCCGACTGGCCGAGACCCGGGCCCAGCTCGGACGCGCGGAGCAGGACGTGGCGCGCAACACGCCGCTCGCGAAGGAGCGCGCCATCGCCCAGAGCGAGTTGGACACCAACGTCCAGTCCAGGCTTGCCGCCGAGGCCTCCGTCAATGCGGCGCAGGCCGCTGTCGACGGCGCTCGCCTGAACCTGGACTTCACGAGCGTGCGCTCGCTGGTCGATGGCATCGCGGCCATCGCGACGGCACAAATCGGCGACCTGGTGAGCCCGCAGACACTACTGACCACGGTCTCGCAGGTGGATCCGATTCGCGCCTACTTCTCGCTCAGCGAGCGCGAGTACATCGAACTGGCCGAGGCCATCAACACCGACGGACCGGCGCGCCGCCTGTGGGCAGCCGGACCAGGACTGCGACTGGTGCTCGCCGACGGCTCCGTGTACCCCGAGCCCGGTCGCTTCCAGGCCGCCGATCGGCAGATCGATCCGAAGACCGGGACGATGCGCGTCAGCGCCTCCTTCCCCAACCGGAACGGTGTGCTGCGGCCCGGACAGTACGGACGCGTCACCGTCAATACCCGCAAGATCGACAGCGCCCTGCTGGTACCGCAGCGTGCCGTCACCGAGGCGCAGGGCGGCACGCTGGTGCGCGTGGTCTCTCCGGAAGGCACGGTACAGATCCGGATGGTGGAGATGGGACCGCGTGTCGGTAGCCGCTGGGTCGTCCAACGCGGACTGCAGGCGGGGGATCGCGTCATCGTCGACGCGGGGCAGCTGGCTGAGGGCCTGAAGGTCTCCACCAAGGCGTTCGAGGAGCCGGCCACGGCGGCTGCGGCCGCGACGCCGGCCGGGCCGACGGGAGGCCGCTGACGTGTCCACCTTCTTCATCCGTCGCCCCATCGTCGCGATCGTCATCGCGATCGTGACCGTGATCGTCGGCATCGTCTCGTTGCGGAGCCTGCCAGTCGCGCAGTTTCCCGACATCGTGCCACCGCAGATCATCGTCACCGGCACCTACACCGGCGCCGACGCCGAGACGATCGAGCAGTCTGTCGCGACCCCACTCGAGCAGCAGATGAACGGCGTCGACGACATGCTGTACATGCAGTCGACCAACGGCAACGACGGCTCGATGCAGCTGACGGTGACCTTCGACATCAACACCGATCCGAACATCGACCAGGTCAACGTCCAGAACCGCATGGCGCAGGCACAGCCGAACCTGCCCACGGAAGTGACGCAGTACGGCTTCACCATGCGCAAGTCGACCGGCCTGCCGATGATGATGGTCTCGCTGTATTCGCCGACCAACGCCTACGACGCGCTGTACCTGGCCAACTACGCCAACATCAACATCGTCGACGCGCTCTATCGCGTGCACGGGGTCGGGGACGTGCGCATCTTCGGCGCCGGCGAGTACGCGATGCGCATCTGGCTGCGGCCGGATCGCCTGTCGGCCATGTCGATGACGGTGCCCGAGGTCGCGCAAGCCGTGCGGCAGCAGAGTTCGGTGAACCCGGCCGGGCAGATCGGTGGGCGGCCTGCGCCTGCCGGACAGGAACTGACATACACGGTGCGCGCGGCAGGGCGCCTGCGCACGGCGGAAGAGTTCGGCAACATCGTGCTGCGCTCCGAACCGGACGGATCGGTCGTGCATCTCCGGGATGTCGCACGCGTCGAACTGGGCGCCTTGAACTACCAGCAGATCGGACGTTCGAACGGCCAGCCCGGCGTCGGCATCGCCGTCTTCCAGGCGCCCGGATCGAACTCGCTCGAGGTCGCCCGCGGTGTCCGCGAGGTCATGACGTCTCTGAGCGCTCGCTTTCCGAAGGACGTCGACTACCGGTACGCGCTCGACACGACTGCGCCGGTCTCGGAAGGCATCAAGGAGATCCTGAAGACGCTCGGCGAGGCGATGGTGCTGGTCATCCTCGTCGTCTTCCTGTTCCTCCAGAACTGGCGCGCGACGCTGATCCCGATGCTGGCCGTGCCGGTGTCGCTGATCGGCACGTTCGCCGTGTTCCCGTTCCTCGGCTTCTCGGTCAACACGCTGTCGCTGTTCGGCCTCGTGCTCGCGATCGGCCTCGTCGTGGACGACGCGATCGTGGTCGTGGAAGCCGTCGAACAGCACATCGAACACGGGATGAGCCCACGCGACGCCACCATCAAGGCCATGCACGAAGTCTCGGGCCCCGTCATCGGCATCGCATTGATCCTCGCGGCCGTGTTCATCCCCGTAGGACTGATGGGTGGCATCCAGGGACGCCTGAACCAGCAGTTCGCCATCACCATCGCCGTGTCGGTGCTCATCTCGGCGTTCAACGCGCTCACGCTGTCGCCGGCGCTGTCGGCCATGCTCCTTCGGCCGCGCAAGGCCTCGAAGGGCTGGCTGGCGCGCGTGTTCGGCGTGGTCAACCGTGGGCTCGAGCGTACGACGCGTGGCTATGTGAGCCTCAGCCACGGACTGATCCGCAAGCCGCTCATCGCCATCGCCATCCTGCTGATGTTCGCTCTTGCGACCACAGGACTCGGAAAGCGACTGCCGTCCAGCTTCCTGCCCGAGGAGGACTATGGCTACTTCCTGCTCAACGTGCAGTTGCCGCCGGCCGCGTCGCTCGACCGCACCGATGCAGTGACCCGCAAGATCGACGCGCTCCTGCAGAAGACCGAGGGCGTGCGCAACTTCAACACCATCGTCGGCTTCAGCCTGCTCACGCGCGTCACGGCCTCCAACAACGCCTTCTACTTCGTGCAGCTGGCGCCGTGGTCCGAGCGCGAAGAAGAAGGCATGGACGCGCGGTCGATCGTCAACCGCGTCAACGGCGCGCTGCGCAGGGTGGTACCCGAGTCGGTGTCGTTTGCCGTCATGCCACCGGCGATTCCCGGACTCGGATCGCAGGGTGGCTTCTCTCTCTGGCTCCAGGATCGTGGCGGCACCTCAATCCCGGAGGTCGACCAGCAGTTGCAGCGCTTCCTGGTTGCGGCGCGCAAGCGGCCTGAGCTCGCCGGCGTGACCTCGCCGTTCAGCGCCAGCGTGCCGCAGGTCTTTGCCGACGTCGATCGCGAGAAGGTGTTGCGGCAGGGCGTGGCGCTCGGCGACGTCTACCAGACGATGCAGGCGTACCTCGGCGGACTGTACGTCAACCAGTTCAACCGCTTCGGCCGACAGTGGCGCGTGTTCCTCCAGGCCGAGGGCGACACGCGTGCGGACCCCGATCAGGTCGGACAGTTCTACGTGCGCAACGACTCGGGCACGATGGTCCCGCTCGCGACGGTGCAGTCGCTGTCGCGGACGTTTGGGCCGCAGTTCACCAATCGCTTCAACGTCTATCGCGCGGTCCAGGTCACCGGCGCCGCGGCGCCGGGCTACAGCTCGGGGCAGGCGATGACTGCGCTCGAGGAAGTGGCGCGCGAGACGCTGCCTTCCACGTTCAGCTACGACTGGGCCGACCTGTCGTTCCAGGAGCGGCGGGCGGCAGGCAGCACGAGTACGACGTTCCTGCTGTCGCTGGTGTTCGTCTTCCTCATCCTGGCCGCGCTCTACGAGAGCTGGTCGCTGCCGTTCTCGGTGCTGCTGACGGTGCCGGTCGCCGTCTTCGGCGCGTTCCTGGGCCTGCTGCTCCGCAACCTCGATCTCGACGTGTACGGACAGATCGGCATCGTGATGCTGATTGGCCTCTCGGCCAAGAACGCCATCCTGATCGTCGAGTTCGCCAAGTACCGGCTCGAAGAGGGCATGCCGATGGCCCAGGCCGCGCTCGAGGGCGCGCGCGTGCGGCTGCGGCCAATCCTGATGACCTCGTTCGCGTTCATCCTCGGGTGCGTGCCGCTCTGGGCCGCCCAGGGGTCCGGCGCCGCGGCCCGCCGCATTCTCGGCACGGTGGTGATCACCGGCATGCTCGCGGCCACGCTCATCGCCGTCTTCCTCATTCCCGTCCTGTTCGTCCTGTGCGAGCGGCTCGCCCTGAAGTTCAAGGGCAAGGCTACCGCGCAGGAACGCGCGGAGTTCGCATCGTGACGCCCCGCATGACTCTCAAGACGACCACGTACCTGGCCGCGGCGATGGCGCTCGCCGTGACGCTTGCGGCGTGCAAGACCGTGGGTCCCGACTACACGCGCCCCGCGGCCACCACGCCCGACGCGTTCCGCGGCGCCGATCCGGCTGCCGTCGGCCGGTCGCTCGGCGAGGAGCCCTGGGCGGCCGTGTTCCCCGACGAGGTGCTGCGTCAGCTCATCGCCGAGGCGCTCGCCAACAACCTCGATGCGCGCATCGCGGCGACGCGCGTGCTGCAGGCGACGGCGCAACTCGGCATCACGAAGGCCGACCAACTGCCGACCGTCACCGGCCAGGTGAGCGGCCAGGGGCAGCGCGGCGCCGTCTTCGGCGGCACGAGGGTGCCGACGATCGGCATCGCGCAGGCCAGCGTCGGCCTCGCATGGGAGATCGACTTCTGGGGCAAGTACCGGCGCGCGACGGAAGCCGCGCAGGCCGATCTCGCGCGCACCGAGTGGGGCCAGCGCGCGATCATCACGAGCCTCGTGAGCGAGGTGGCGTCGCAGTACTTCCTGTTGCGCGCGCTCGACCTGCAGCTCGAAATCGCCACGCGGACGCTCGCCTCGCGCGACGAGTCGCTGCGGCTCACCGTGGTCCGCGAGCGCGGCGGCGCGACACCGCTCGTCGACGTCAGGCAGGCCGAGCAGTTGGTGCTGGGTGCGAAGGCGCAGATCGCCGACGTCCAGGGTCGCATCGAGCAGGTGGAGCACGCACTGAGCGTGCTGCTCGCGCGCGCGCCCGGCCCGATCCTCCGTGGCCAGGCGCTCGTCGAACAGCCGAGGCCGCCGGCGCTGCCGCCCGGACTCCCTGCGACGCTGCTGGAGCGGCGACCGGACCTGCAACAGGCCGAGCAGCAACTCGTTGCGGCCACCGCTCGCATCGGCGTCGCCGAGTCGTTCAAGTACCCGCAGATCGGGCTGACCGGATCCGGCGGTGTCGCGAGCACGTCGCTGGCCAACCTGCTCACGTCGGGTACGTGGGCGATCGGCACCAACCTGGTGCAGCCGATCTTCAACGCCGGCCGCAACCGGAACCGGGTCGCGCTCGCCGAGGCGCAGGCACAGGAAGCGGCGCTCGTGTGGCAGGGCGCGGTGCTGCAGGCGCTGCGCGAGGTCTCCGATGCACTGGTCGGCTATACGCGGCAGCGGGAAGTGCGCTCCAACCAGGAGGCGCTCGTGGTCGCGGCCACTGACTCGCGGCGGCTCGCCGATCTGCGCTACCGCGGCGGCGCCACGAGCTATCTCGAGGTGCTCGACAGCGACACGCGGCTCTACATCGCCGAACTCGGGCTCGTGCAGGCTCAGTTGGCTGAACTCTCTGCCTACGTCGAGGTCTACCGGGCCCTCGGCGGCGGCTGGACGTCCTGAGGAGCCGCGCATGTCTCAACGCAGCATCGAATGGCTGCTGGGCCGCCTTCTCACCGACGAGGATCTGCGCACCGCATTCATCCGTGACCCGGGGGAAACGCTCACCCTGTTGCAGCGGCAGGGATGGGATCTCAACGCCTCCGAGGTCGAAGCCCTGCTCTCGGGAGACTCGGCGATGTGGCGTGACCTGGCCGAGCGGATTCCCGCGCGTCTCAGGCGATGCAGCCTCCGCACGAACTGAACAAGGCAAAAGGGAGAGGGAAGAAGAGACAGGGAACACCAAAGAGACGAGATACGAAGGACAAGGGAGAAGAAGGCGCCGCGCACAGCGCCTTGCCCTTGGGCCTTGTGTCTGGTCCCTTTTGATTTCCTCGTCCCTTCTTCCCTCTCCCTTATCCCTCTTCCAGGCGCCGCTCGCGCCAAGATGAGGCGCATGTCGCACGGCTCCGCACGTCCCGTCGTACGTTTCTCACCTCCGCAGGCGCGGCGCTGCTGCCCTGGCCGTCGGCGCGCGACCAGCACGCGCACAGTCGTCCGACAAGCTGCGGATCGCGTTGATCGGGGTGGGTGGCCGCGGTGGCGCGAACCTGAAGGGCCTGGGCGGCGAACAGATCGTCGCGATTTGCGATGTGAACAAGGTCAACCTTGCTCGCGCCGCGGCGATGTTTCCCGAGGCCCGGCAGTTCCAGGACTTCCGCCGCGTGTTCGATCACGCCGGCGAATTCGATGCCGTGGCCGTCAGCACGTGCGAGCACACGCATGCGTTTGCCACGCTGCCGGCGCTGCAGTTGAAGAAGCACGTCTACTGCGAGAAGCCCCTCACCTACAACGTGCACGAGGCGCGCGTCATCCGCGAGGCCGCGGCCAGGGCCGGGGTCGTCACGCAGATGGGCACGCAGATCCACGCAGGCGACAACTACCGGCGTGTCGTCGAGCACATCCAGGGTGGCGTCATCGGCAAGGTCAGCGAATGCCATGTGTGGGTCTCGCGCGCGTGGGGCTGGCAGGCCAGCGAGGCCGAGGCCACCGCGGCCAAGGACATCGTCTTCACGCAGAACCGGCAGACAACGGTGGATTCCGTGCCCGAGGGCCTCGACTGGGATCTCTGGCTCGCCCCGGCGCCGGCGCGTCCGTTCAACAACGTCTACGTGCCGGGTCCGAAGTGGTATCGCTGGTGGGACTTCGGCAATGGCACGATGAGCGATCTCGGCAGCCACTGGATCGACCTGCCGTTCTGGGCGCTGAAGCTCAAGGCGCCTTCCGCCATCGAGGCCTCCGGCCCACCGGTGCACGCCGAACTCGCACCGGCGTCGATGTCGGCGCGCTACACGTACGAGGCCGAGGGCGATCAGCCGGCGCTATCGCTGACCTGGCACCAGGGGACCTTGAAGCCCGAAATCTGGACCAGCAAGGGAATCCCGCAGTGGGACAACGGCGTCCTCTTCATCGGCGACAAGGGCATGCTGCTCGCCGACTACTCGAAGTTCACGCTGCTGCCCGAGGACAAGTTCGTCGGCTACACGCCGCCGCCGTAGTCGATCGCGAAGTCGCTCGGGCACCACCAGGAGTTCATCCACGCCTGCAGACCGGCGCGCCGACAACGTGCAACTTCGCGTACTCGGGGCTGCTCACCGAGGCCAACCACCTCGGCAACGTCGCGTACCGCGTCGGCAAGAAGATCGTCTGGGACCACGAGGGCATGCGGATCACCAACGCGCCCGATGCGGAGCGCTTCATCAAGAGGCCGAGCTACCGCCAGGGATGGATGCTCACCTGACGGTCGACCTTGATCAAGGGACAAGGGACACGGGGACAAGTCAACCGGGCGTCAAGAGACAAGTGACCCTCCTCCCTTGACGCCCGTGTGACTTCTTCCTTGTCCCTTATCCCTTGTTGATGGTCAAAAGGCCGTCCTCAGAACGTGACCCTGGCGCCGAGCTGAATCTGGCGTGGCGTGGTGGCCAGGGAGCGGATCGTGCCGAAATCGGTCGACGAACGGGTACCGTTCGGGGCGCCGAGGTTGGTGTGGTTGAAGACGTTGAACGCCTCGACGCGGACCTCGAAGCGGGACTGGCCGATGCCCAGGCCGAAGCTCTTGTGCAGGCCGAGGTCGAGCGTGTAGATCCCCGGGCCGTGCGCGACGTTGCGCGGCGCGTTGCCGAACGGCTGTGACGGATCGGTCGGGACGGTGATGTTGTCGCGGTTGAACCAGTTGTCGATCGTCTGCACGTCCTCGGCCGCGTAGATTTCGCCGGAGATGTTCGGACGATACGTCGGTGCGCCGCTCACCTGGAACTGCACCGACGGCGCGTAGTTCAGGTTCACCGGCAGGCCGCTGCTCATGAGATTGATCGCGGTCACGCGCCAGCCACCCGCGATGGCCTCGACCACCGGGTGCAGGTCGTTGCCCCAGCGGCGGCCGGCACCAAACGGCAGTTCCCACACGATCGACGTCGTGTTGTTCAGCGGCTGGTTGTAGCCAGACAGGCCGAACTCGCTCTCCAGATCCAGATAGTTGACCCGGCTGTTGTCGCCATTGGCCGTCTCGAGATGTCCCGACGCGTTGTCGCGGCCGCGTGACCAGGTGAACGAGTTCAACAGGTACAGGCCGTCCGACCAGCGGCGTTCCACCTTCACCTGCAGCGCGCGGTAGTCGGCACGGCCACCGTCGAAGGCCGACTGGATGAACTGGTACGTCGGGATCGGCCGCCGCAGTTGCAGCACCGTGTTCTCGCCGGGGTTGTTCGGGCGCGCCTGGTTCATGTCGCCGAGGATCATGAGGTGGTCGCTCTTGTTGCCGATGTAGGCGACGTCGACGAGCAGGTTCGAGAGCAGTTCGCGCTGCACCGTGAGATGCCAGCTCTGGACGTAGCCCGTGCTCAGGTCGCTCGGGATGTGGTTGACCCGGCCGTTCAGCGGATTGAAGTTCTCCGGGACGTTCAAGCCTTCCGGATAGCCCTGCTGCGTCGGCCGGAAGCATGCGGTCGGCGCCTGGTTTGGCGCGCATGCGCCCTGCGACGGCTGCTGCGTGATTGCGATCGGGACGACGTGCGGGCCGTTGAACGACAAGAGGTTCTCGCCACCCAGGCGGTTGAAGTGGATGTAGCTCATGCCGTACGCGGAACGAATCACGGTGCGCGGCGTGATGCTGTAGGCGACACCCACACGCGGCGCGAAGTTGTTGCGATCGGGATTGACCAGCGTCCGGTCGTAGATCGAGCCGTCAGTCGCCTGCAGCAGCGTGGTGGTTGCCGGGTCGAAGTTGGTGAGGTGGTTGCCGCCTTCCCACTGCGGCGTCCCGAACTCGTAGCGCAGCCCCATGTTCACCGTCAGGTTCGGCGCCACCTTCCAGTCGTCCTGGAGGTAACCGAAGTGCATGCGCTGGCGCAGGGCGAAGACGAACGGGTTGACCAACTCGTACGTGTTGCGGGCGCCGACGAGGAAATCAGCGAGGTTGAAGATCGGGGCGTTGGCCGCCGCGGTCGTCGGACGACTGAACTGCCCCGAGTATCCGTCAGCGCCGTATTTCGGGTGGACGTCGTCCACGTCCGTGTTGATGTGCTGGTACTCGTAGCCGGTCTTGAGCGTGTGCGCCCCCTTGATGACCGAGTAGTTGGCGCGGACGTCGACGGCCAGCGGGTTCTGGAACTGCGGGTTGCTGCTCTGTCGGCCCCACGCCGTCCAGCCGCTCACCGACTGCTGCGTCAGGCCGCCGGAGAAGTACGTGTCGGTCGGCAGGCCGGTGATGCCATACGCCTCGAGCATGTTCGGGCCGCCCGTGCCGAGCGCCGACTTGCCGGCGTCGGTGCGCGACACGCCGACGCGCACCTCGAACAACGAGTTGGCCGACAACACGCGCGTGAGGCCGCCCGCGTACTGCTGGTTCATGACCTCGACGAAGTTGTTGGCCGGCGAGCTCGTCTCGCCCGGGATCGGGCTCGGCTCGAAGTTGTTCACCTTGCGATGGCTGAAGCGGAAGAACGTCGTCGTGGCCGCACCCAGCTTCTGGTCGAACTTGATGTCGACCTTGTCGTTGAAGTCCTCGCGGCGTGGCAGCGAATCGAAGTTGTTCGAAATCCCGGCACGGGTCGGCTCGGGCAGCCCCGCGAGCACCTTCTTCGCGAAGTCGGTGATCGCCGCCTGTGGCACCACGCCGTTGGCGTACAACTCGCCGGTCAACCCGTTGCGGACCGGAATGCCGAGATTCCCCTGCCGCTGCTCCATCGTCGGGATGCTCGCGAACGTGAGCTGCTTGGAGACTTCGCGGAAGCCTTCGTAGTTGAAGAAGAAGAACGCACGGTCGCGGACGATCGGCCCGCCGAACACGCCGCCGAACTGGTTGCGGTTCATCTCGGGCTTGCGTCCCGAGGACGGCTTGAAGAAGCCCGTGGCGTTCAGCTTGGTGTTGCGGTTGAACTCCCAGGCCGCGCCGCGAAACTGGTTGGTGCCGCTGCGGAACGTGGCGTTGATCACCGCGCCGCCGGCGCGCCCGAACTCGGCGCTGAAGTTGTTGGTCTGGACCTTGAACTCGTCGACGGCGTCGGGCGAGACCTGCACCACCTGGTTGGAGAAGCCCTGGTTGCTGGTGCCGTAGGAGTTGTTGTCGACGCCGTCCAGGATGAAGTTGTTGAGGGCGCTGCGCAGGCCGTTGACGTTGAACGACGCGTCACGCGATGTCGAGATCGACGACTTCCGCACCCCGGGGCTCAGCAACGCCAGGTCGGCGTAAGCACGACCGTTGAGCGGCAGGTTGACGATCTGCTCGCGGCTGATCACCGTGCCGCGGTCGCTCGATTCGCTTTCGAGCAGACGGGCGGCGCCGGTCACCTGCACCGTCTCGCCGACTCCGCCCACCGAGAGCGCCAGGTCCACGCGCTGCCGGGCATTGACGGCGACGGTGAAGTTCTCCGCGATGGCCGTGGTGAAGCCCTGGAGTTCCGCCTTCAGCGAATACGTGCCGATACGGACGTTGAGGAACTGGTACTGGCCACGCTCATCGCTGACCGCGGTGGTGGAGATACCAGTCGCCGGGTTGCTGAGTGTGACGGTGACACCGGGCATGGCCGCGCCCGTCTGGTCGCTGATGAAGCCAAGGACGGTGGCGCTGTCGAACTGTGCGAAAGCCATGGCCGCACAGAGGTGCAAGGTGCAAAGAACGGTGACGAGACGAGCGAAGGCACGTTGGCGCATCAGACCCTTCCAGGAATCGGGGCAGACCGCGAGAACGACAAGCCTTGGCGCGTGCCGGGGGAGTCGCGGTTCTGCTGGACGAAGGAAGGATACGCGAAGCGTTCTGACGCTGTCGCGACAAAGAGATGTCAGGCGGCTGACAAATGCCTTAACTGGACTACGGACGAGCTCGTCACCATGACGCGGGAGCGGCGGGCGGCGGCTCTGGAGGCAGGAACGTGACCGCCGCGCCGCGTTCACGGACCTGGCGCTCGATGTGCCGCTGCATGGCGTCGCGCCGCGTCAACATCGCTTCGAGCTGCAGGCCCGTCAACCACGGACCGAGCACCGCGTCGAGGTCAGCGCGCGTCAGGCCAGCGATGCGGTTCCACAGCACCGGGTCGAACTGCTGAGGCGGCTTCAGGCCAGACAGGTCAGGCTTCGGGGTGAATGCGCGGGAGTGATCGATGAGGAACACATGCCCGGCCTCGTCGTGCAACAGGTTGCCCTGGTTGCGATCGATGTTGGCGATAAGTTGATCGAACATCATCATGCGGCTGGTCTGCCGGGACCACTTCGCCCCGGGCCCCTTGGGCAGCGTCGCGGGGTCCCACGGCTTCACGCCGTCGATCCAGAACACCGCGGCCCCCTTGACGCCCTTGATCTCCCGCTCCACGACCGGCGGCACCATGTCGAGCCCGAGATGGCGGCTGAGCAGGTAGGCGGCGATCTCCGAGCGATAGCTCTCCATCTTGCCGTGCATCACCTCGTCGTGCAGGGGCTTCCAGGCCATGCTGCCCGCCGACCCGCCCGGCGCGAAATAGCCACGCTGCGGTTTGGTGATGCCGACAGGGATGTCCTTGAAGTGCGTGATCGTGCCATTCCGGAGAAAGTCCTCGATCTCGCCCTCGCGACCGCGCCAGGTATACGGGTCGCCAAACGTCGCGGGCGCGTCGGTGACGGCCGTCGTCGTTCGCGCGGGTTCGCTGCCGGCGGGCGCCTGGGCGCGCAACGGCGCCGCCGCCAGTGACAGCGCGGCGAACAACCCCAGCCATGTGCGAGAACGTACGGTCATCATGCCTCCGGGCAGCGTGACTGCCCTCCTTCACGATACGAACCAGGCGGGGCGCGGTTCAGGTCAATCGACGCACGAGGCACCGCCCCGACGCGTGCCTGAAACTCCCCGTTCACCATAACGGCGCAGACCTCGCCGTTGAACACCGGGGGGTGGTCGGGCGAAGTAGTGCCTTCCGTGTCCTGACGATGACCGCCGGACTGAAGTCCGGCGGCTACGTCCGGCGTCGGGTGCATCGACGCTCGGGTACCCGGCGGCGTAGGCGTCGACCCTTGGTCGACGCGATAGGACCGGGAACTCGCCGGTGAACATGGGGGGTGCCGCGCGCAGTTGCGCCTTCCGTGTCCTGACGATGACCGCCGGACTGAAGTCCGGCGGCTACGTCCGGCGTCGGGTGCATCGACGCTCGGGTACCCGATGGCGTAGGCGTCGACCTTCCGCCTTCGCCAAAGGCTACGGCGGACAAGTCAGGTCGACGCACTACGTCGCGAGCGTGACGATGGTGCCGGGGCGAGTGTCGATGTCGATGGCGTGCGCGAGCCATGCGGGCAGCGGTGGCATCGCGACTCCGGGGGCCCGCAGCGGTTCGGCAACGGCGTGTACCGCGTGGAACGGGTTGGGGCTCGCGCCGGACGCCTGTCGCGACACCGCTCCCGTTGCCGTAACGACGACGCCGGTACGCACGCGGCAGGTGCCGCCGAGCCTCGAGTGGATGCGAGCGCTGGACAGTCGGCCGCCTTCCCACACGAGATCCACGTCGAAGCCACCGCGCGCCCGCAGGCCTGTCACGCGACCGCGTGGCCACGCGACCGGCAGCGCCGGCAGCAGGTCGAGCGCGCCATCGTGGCTCTGCAGGAGCATCTCGCAGATGCCGGACGTGGCGCCGAAGTTGCCGTCGATCTGGAAGGGCGGGTGCGCGTCGAACAGGTTGGCGTAGACGCCACCGCCACCGCTCATGCGCACGCCGGTGTCGTCGACCAGGCGCAACAACCGTACGAGCAGCCGATGCGCACGGTCGCCGTCGCGCAGCCGTGCCCACGCGTTGACCTTCCAGGCCAGCGACCAGCCAGTGCCGTCGTCGCCGCGCAGTTCGAGCGCCGTGCGTGCCGCGATGAACAGCGCCGCCGAGGATGTGGGCGTGATCTGCCGGCCCGGATACAGGCCGAACAGGTGCGAGAGATGACGATGGTGCGGATCCTGTGGCGGCAGGTCGACGCCCCACTCCTGCAGCGCGCCGTTGGCGTCGATGCGGTAGGGACGCAGTCGCGGCAGGACTTCGCGAATGCGTGCGGTCGCGTCATCGGTGATGCCCAGCGCCGTCGCGGCCTGCAGCACGCTCGTGCAGACGTCCCACGTGATCGCCAGGTCCATGGCACTGCCGGAGTTGACGGCGGCCTGCCGCCCTTCGGGGAGACGGAACGGGTGCTCGGGAGATGTCGATGGCGACGTCGCGAGGTAGCCGTCGCGATCGGTCACCAGCAGGTCGAGCGCGAACAGCGCGGCGCCCTGCATCAGCGGGTACGCCGTCTTGCGCAGCCAGGAGGCATCGCCGCCGAAGGCGTAGTGCTCCCACAGGTGCTGCGACAGCCACGCGCCGCCCATCGGCCACGACGCCCAGACAGGGTCGCCTTCCCCGAAGCGGCCGACCGGCGCCGTCTGCCGCCACAGGTCCGTGTTGTGGTGCGTCGTCCAGCCGCCGGCGCCGTAGTTGATGCGCGCGGTCGCGGCACCAGGGACGGCGAGTTCGCCGATCATCTCCAGCAACGGCTGGTGGCACTCCGCCAGGTTGGCCGGTTCGGCCGGCCAGTAGTTCATCTCCGTGTTGATGTTGACCGTGTAGTTGCTGCTCCAGGGCGCTCGCACCTGGTCGTTCCACAGGCCCTGCAGGTTGGCAGGCTGCGTGCCCGGCCGGCTGCAGGCGATGAGGAGATACCGGCCGTACTGGAACAGCAGCGTGGCGAGGGTCGGGTCATCGGCGGGACCGTCGGCGAGCCGCACATCGAGCGGCCGGGACACCGCTGCGGGCGTGGAGGCGCCGAGGTCGATCGTGACCCGCGACATCAGGCGCACGTGGTCCTCGCGCTGCCGTGCCTGCAGCACTTCCCATGCGTGGGCGCGAGCCGACGTGAGTTGGGTCGTCGTCACGGCTGCGGGATCGCGTCCGTCGGTGACGCCACTCCGCGTCGGCCCCGCGAAACTGGTGGCCATCGCCACGAGCAACGTGGCCTGTGACGCGTCGACGACTTGCAGCCCATCGGCGGCGCTTGTGACGTGTCCGTCCGTGACGATCGCGAGCCGCGCCTCGAAATGCAGCCCGCGGTCGTCGGCGTAGCGGACCGGATCGGCGACATTCTCGTAGTTGGGTTCGACGAGCGACGGTGCCCGCCCGCGCAACACGAGCGCCTCTCCGTCCACTCCCGTTCCGGCGTGCAAGGGACTCGACAGCCGCGCCCTGAACCGAAGCAGGCCTGCACGATCGCATGCGAGCCGCATCGCCACGACCTGGTCGGGATGGCTCGCGACGACGCTGCGCGTGAAGGTCACGGGCCCGAGCGTGTAGCGCAGGGACGCCTCGCCCGTCGAGAGGTCGAGGGCACGGGTGTACCCACGAGCGAGATCGCCGTGGTCGAGAACCACGTGCAGGTCCCCGAGCGGCAGGTACGACTGGGTATAAGGCCCCATCATCCGCTTGGCCGCCGCGTCGGCGTCCGTGTAGCGCCCCTCCGCCACCCGCGCGCGGATCTCGGGCAACACGTCGCGCGCCCCGGGATTGTTCCAGTCGGAAGGGCCGCCCGACCACAGCGAGTCTTCGTTCAGTTGCAGCCGCTCGACGCCGATGCCGCCGAAGACCATCGCGCCGAGCCGGCCGTTGCCAATCGGCAAGGCCTCGACCCACTGCCGCGCCGGACGCACGTAGCGCAACTGCAGCGAGGCGCCCTGCTCGGCTGCTGGTTGCGCATGCAGGCCTGCGCGGAGAAGCGGAAGCGCGCCGGCGGCCAGCAACGTCTCGAGAAAGGTACGGCGGCCGGGGACGTGACCAGTCACGCGTCGCATCCTACGTCACATCGGCTTCGCTGGCCGGCCTTCGGCAATCGGCCCTCGGCCTTCGACTTTTACCTTTCACCTTCTAACTTCGACCTTAGGCGGTTGGCGGTAGGCGGTAGGCATCAGGCATGAGGCATTAGGCATTAGCCGTGGTACAACCTCCCGGATGCCCGCCCTGCCTTTCGAACATCTCGCCATCAACGTCTCCGATCCGGTGGCCGTGGCTGCCTGGTACGTCGAGCATCTGGGCATGGAGATCGTGCGCCGCGGCGATCCGCCCGTGCACATGCACTTCCTTGTCGATGCCTCGCGCCGGGCCATGATCGAGCTGTACACCAACGCTGCCGCTCCGACCGATCTGTATCGGGACCTGCATCCCGTGCAGTTGCACATCGCGTTCTCGTCTGCCGATCCCGATGCCGACACGGCCCGCCTCGTCGCCGCCGGCGCAACCCTCGTCGAGCACCTGCACAACCCCGATGGCTCCCATCTGGCGATGCTGCGGGACCCGTGGGGGCTGCCCCTCCAGCTCGCCCGGCGCACGGTGCCGATGCTGTGACGCCGCTCACCGAGACCGTCGCCTTCCGGATGCGCCTGCACGAGGGGCAGGCCGAGGAGTACCGGCGCCGGCACGACGCGATCTGGCCTGAACTGGTGGCGCTGCTACGCGAGGCAGGCGTGGTCGACTACCGCATCTTCCTCGACGAGGAGACGCACGCGCTCTTCGCGGTGCTCACCCGCCGCGCCGATCACGACCTCGACGCGCTGCCAGGCCATCCCGTGATGCAGCGCTGGTGGGCCATGATGGCCGACATCATGGACACCGAGGCCGATGCGTCACCGGTGCAGGTTCCCCTGCGCCAGGTGTTCGAGCTAAGCCACACGTCTGAGACCTGAGGCTTGAGGCTTGAGGCTTGAGGCTTGAGGCTTGAGGCTTGAGGCTTGAGGCTTGAGACGCCGCTCATCGCGCTGTGAGCGTCCTGAAATACGTGTGCAGCGCGGTGACCTCGTCGTCGCTGAAATGCGAAAAGCGGTGCCTGGCCACATCGTCCATCAGGTACAGGTCGCGCTTGCCGAGCGTCTCTCCGGTGCGCATCAGTTGACGGAAGGCGTCATCCGGATAGGCGGCCGCGATGAGGAGTGGCGGCGCCTTGCCGTCGAGGCCACCGCCGAAAGTCAGGCCGTGGCATTCGCTGCAGGCGATGCGCGCGAGGTATTCGCCACGCGCTGCGGTCTTCGCCAGGGGTGCCTGCACCATCCGCGTGGCGCCATGGTCCATGGTGGCGGCGACGGTCTGGAAGCGTCCCGTGGCGACGCCGACATGCCCGATCGGACCGATGGATGTCACGCGCTCGTCGCCGTCGCGGCGAGGCTGGCGACGGAGGTAGGCGATCAGCCGGCCGAGGTCCTCGTCGGACAGGTGGAAGAACGACGCCGACGGCATCGCGAAGATCCCGGTGCCGTCGCGCCGGATGCCGTGACGGATGGCGCGCGCCAGTTCGGCGTCCGAGTAGCTCGGCACCAGCCGCGACAGGTTGGGCGCGACCATGTCGGCGACGTGCGGCTCGCTGAAGAACAGCCGTCCTTCGAGATGCTCGCCGTGGCAGTCGGTGCACCCCAGGATGCGTGCCAGGCGCCCGCCCTCGGCGATCGCCGCGGCATCGGTGGGCACGACGGCGATTGCCGTCGCCGGCACGTCCCACGTGCGGCGCCGGATCACCATCGAACTCGCGAACACGGCCGCGACCAGCAACACCACGAGCACCAGCAGGGTGATCACCGTGCGGGTGATCCATTTCAACAGGATCGGCATGCGTACGCAGTACGGCGCGTCCCGACGACGCGCTGGTCTCCTCACGTGTTCAACGTGACGGAGCGCTCGCGCGAACACGAGCGGTCATGTACAGTCTGGCGACGCTCATCATCGCCATCCAGGAGATCAGTCGTGGATCGTCGTGCCTTCCTGTCGTTGCCAGCCGCTGCCGTCGCCCTGGCGCCTCGCGATCTCGTCGCGCAGCCCATCGCGCCCCCGCAGGCGCCCGCCATCGTGCGCTACCCGGACCCGTCGGTACGGTCGCTGGACCCGCGTTTCGACAAGTACCGCGTCGGCGCTGCCGTCGTCGAGCGGCTCTACACGGGCTGCCGCTGGGCCGAGGGACCGGTGTGGTTCGGCGATCTGCGATGCCTGCTGTGGAGCGACATCCCGAATGACCGGATGCTGCGCTGGGCCGAGGAGACCGGCGCGGTCAGCGTGTTCCGACAGCCGTCGAACAACTGCAACGGCAACACGCGCGACCTGCAGGGACGCCTGGTGACGTGCGAGCGGCGGCGCGTCGTGCGCACCGAGCCCAACGGCGCGATCACCGTCCTCGTGGACGGCGTCGATGGGCAGCCGCTCAACTCCCCCAACGACGTCGTCGCGCACCCGGACGGATCGCTGTGGTTCACCGACCCGGGCTACGGCCTGCTGTCGCGGTACGAGGGGGTGCTGGAGGAGTTCAAGCTGCCGACGCGAGTCTATCGCTGGGACCCGGCGACGAAGGTCGCCACGCCGATGGCCGAATCGATCAAGCGGCCGAACGGCCTGTGTTTCTCGCCCGACTACACGAAGCTGTACGTGGCGGACACCGAGAACCCGTCGGCCGGCCGGCCGCGTGGCATCCATGTCTTCGACGTCTCGGGCGGCAAGGGGCTCGCGAACGGCCGCCTGTTCCACGATATGGGCAAGGGCGGCGCCGACGGTATCCGGTGCGATGCCGACGGCAACATCTGGGCGAGCGCGGGGTGGGCGGGTGCGGGATACGACGGCGTGCGCGTCATCGCGCCCGACGGCACGCACATCGGCCAGATCGATCTGCCCGAAGTGTGCAGCAACCTGTGCTTCGGTGGCGCCAAGGGCAACCGGCTGTTCATGACCGGCAGCCAGTCGCTCTACAGCCTGTACGTGGAGGCCACCGCGCCGCGGTTGTAGCCGTCGGACTCCAACGAATCTCGTAGGCGCCGGACTTGTCCGGCGCGCTGCCCGCGGGACAAGTCCCGCGGCTACAAATTCCCTGATTCGCGCCGGTCGGTGGCGTTGCCGCCATGGACACCTTGTCTGACGGTCTGCCGTAACCCGTGCCGGACAGAGTCCGGCACCTACTTCGTGAGTTCGATCGGCGCGGAGGCGATCGTGTTCTCCCAGGCCAACGTGAGCAACCACGAGCGGTCGTTGACGGTCAGGAACGTGATCGTGAACTCCTCGAGCTTCTGATCGATGTTGTCCATCTGCATGGGCGCGCGTGCAACGTCGAAGTTCGGGTCGTAGTTGTACGAACCGTACAGGTTCATCTTGTCGGCCCGGTCGTACTTCGGCTGCCGCGGCTGGTTGGTCAGCACGAGCGTCCAGGCCCCGGGCTTCAGTTCCACGAACACGTTGTAGACGCCTGGTGCCAACGTCTTGCCGCCGACCACAAGCGGCACCTGGGTCGTCAGCGTGGTCGTGGCGTTGGCGCCAGCACGCCAGACAGGCTCGCCGTCGCTCACGGCCTTGCCGTACTCGGTGCCGCTGCCGAAGATGTTGGTGCGTCCCTTGAGCGTCGGCCGGCTGTAGTCGACGACGATCCACTTGCCGCCTTCGTAGCGCTGCCCGCCGTCCTGGGTCTTCGTCCACGTGCCGGCTACCTGAATGGCGGCCTGGCCCGGCGGTGAGGGCGGCAGCTTCACCTCGGGGACCGATTGCGCGAATGCGGGCACGGCCAGCCAGCAACACAGTGCGAGGGTCGAAATCAGGGTCGTCAGTCGCATGGCTCTCTCCCTGAGGAGCAATTTCACCACAGACGATGTCGCCATGCGTCGAGCAAGCTCGACGCCTACACCTGCGGGTACTCGACGCGTCGAGCAAGCTCGGCGCCTACACCTGCGGGTACTCGACATGCGTCGAGCAAGCTCGACCCGACGTTCGGCCGCCAGCGATTCCCAAATCCCAATTCCCGTTTCCCGGTTCCCGGTTCCCAATTCCCGTTTCCCGTTTCCCCGTTCCCGGTTCCCGATCCGCGATCCGCGATCCCCGACCGCTACGATACGATGCGCGCCGATGAGCGGACGCCTGCAGGTGCTGTTGGCTGCGATGCTGTTCTCGACTGCCGGCGTCGTCGTCAAGGCCACCGTGCTGACGTCCTGGCAGATCGCGGGGTTCAGGTCGGCGGTGGCTGCCGTCTTCCTCCTGCTGGTCGCGCGGTTCCCGTTGCGGCCGACGTGGCGCACGCTGTCGGTCGGCCTGTTCATCGCCGTCACGTTCATCACCTTCATCGTCGCCAACAAGCAGACGACCGCCGCGCACGCGGTTTTCCTGCAGGCCGCGGCGCCGCTCTATCTCGTCCTGCTCGGACCGTGGCTGCTCGCCGAGCGCGTGCACGCCCGCGACATCCCGTTCCTGTGCGTCGTGTTCGTCGGCCTCGGGCTGCTCTTTGCCGGGACGGTGACGCCGTCGGCCACCGCGCCCAATCCCGCATTCGGCAACATCATCGGGGCGGTGAGCGGTGTGACCTGGGCGCTGGTGCTGGCCGGCGTGCGGCTCATCTCGCGAGCGGAGGGCCTGAAGGGAGCGATGGCGGCGACGTTCTACGGCAACGTCTTCGCGTTCCTGCTCTGTGCCCCGGTCGCTTTCCCCGTCCGGGCGGCAGGACCCATCGACTGGGCGGTCATCGCGTATCTCGGGTGTTTCCAGCTGGCGCTCGCCTACGTGCTGCTGACTCGCGGCATCGGCAAGCTGCCGGCGCTGGAGGCCGCGCTGTTGCTCCTGCTCGAACCCGCGCTGAATCCCCTCTGGACGTTTCTCGTCCACGGCGAAACGCCGGGGATTGTTGGCAGCATCGGTGGTGGGCTCGTGCTGGTGGCGACCACGGCCCGGGCACTGCGCCCACAGGGCGTCGAGCGGTGATGTGACACTCGGCCGCCTGAAAAGCGACTGCTAAGCTTGACCTGAGCTGGGCCGTTCGGGTCAACTCACGGATGAGCGGACTTCTCCCCGCCTGGTTTCCATCCCGTGTCCACCTGGCGGTCCGACTCTCGAATCGGCCGATATGGCCCTGCGGTGCTTGCCGGTGCGGCCACGGCCGTGAGTTGCTGGGTGCTCGCAACACGCGACCCCGGCCCGGGTTCGCCCTTTGGCCCGCTCCGTTCCGTGGCAGTCACCGTCTTCCTCATCGTCGGAGGCCTGATCGCCTGGCTGACGCACCTCACGCGGACTGCGCGGTTACGCACCGACCGCGCCGAGCATCGCGAGCAGACCGTGCTCGACAGCATCACGGACGCCTTCGTCGCCGTCGATTTCGGCTGGCGCTTTACCTACGTCAACGAGGGGGCCCAGGTCTACTTCGGGATGAGCGAGCGGGAGCTCATCGGGCGCGTGTGCTGGGAGGTCTTTCCGCAGGCGATCGGCACGCCGCTCGAGTCGTACTACCGGCAGGTCATGGAGGGGCGCGAGGCCATTCGAGTGGAACTGCCGTCGATCATCAAGGACACGCGCTGGGCGCAGTTGCACATCGCACCGACCGCCGAAGGCATCTCGGTGGTCTTCCGTGACATCACCGAGCAGCGGCGCCTGCAGGACTCCATCCTCCGCCACCAGGAACGCCTGCATCGCGCCCTCGAGGCGGCCGGTATGGCCGCGTGGGAGTATGACCCGCGGCTGGATCGGGTCACCTACAGCGCCTCGGCGAGCGACGTGCTCGGCGTCCCCGCCGATCGCCTGCCTCACGACCGCCACACCGGCACGGAAATCATCCATCCCGACGACCGCGAGGCCTACCTGGCGATCGTGCGGCGCGCGGCGCGCACTGCCGATGGCCAATATCGATCCCAGTACCGGCTGGCGGAGGCTTACCTGTTCGGCCGCCACGGACCGGTGTGGATCGAGGATCGGGGCCGCATGCTCTTCGACGCGGTCGGCGTGCTGACATTGGTGCAGGGCGTGGTGCAGGACGTGACCGCCGATCGCGCCACCGAGGAACACATCCGCGCGCTCAACGAGCACCTGCAGGACGGCATCGCGGAACGCCAGACGCTGCTCGAAGTCGCGGAGGCGTCGCGCGAGTCCGCGGAGCGATCGAGCCGGGCGAAGGACGAGTTCCTCGCCGTGCTATCGCACGAACTGCGGTCCCCCATGCAGTCGGTGCTCGGCTGGGTGCAGGTCCTGCGCACGACTCCGCTGGAGTCGGAGACGTCGGGACGCGCGCTCGACACCATCGAACGCAACCTGCGGCAGCAGACGCAGCTGATCAACGACATGCTGGACGTGTCACGGATCGTCACCGGCAAGCTGGTCTTCCACCTCGTGACACTGCCGCTTGCCAGCGTGGTGCGCGAGACGGTCGACGAACTCCGCCCGCAGGCCGACGTCAAGGGCCTCGACCTCGAACTGCACGTGCAAGACGATCTGTTCGTGGTGGCCGACCGGGAACGCGTGCGGCAGGTCGTGTCCAACCTGTTTGCCAACGCGGTGAAGTTCACGGCGCCCGGCGGCCGCATCCGTGTGACGTGCGGCGAACGCGACGGGATGGCCCGCCTGGAGGTCACGGACACGGGCGACGGCATCGCCCCGATGCTGCTGCCGACGATCTTCGAGCGTTTCCGGCAGGCCGACACGAGTTCGACCCGGCCGCACGAGGGCCTCGGCCTCGGCCTCTCGATCACCAAGTACATCGTCGACCATCTGGGCGGATCGATTGCGGCGGAGAGCGGTGGGCCCGGCATGGGCTCGTGCTTCTCGGTGCGGTTGCCGCTCGCGGGCGTCCGGCGCGAGGAGGGCGTGGGCCTGACACGGACCGACCTGGTCGATGACGAGTCGCCTGTCGTGTCCGCTCCTGCAGACCGGCGCCTCGTGGCACTCGATGTCATGGTCGTCGACGACCACCGGGACACCGTCGACCTGATTGCGTTCGTGCTGACTCGGGAAGGTGCCGAGGTGCGCACGGCGCTGTCGGCGCAGGAGGCACTCGCGGCGTGGCTGCAGCGGCCGGCCGACGTGCTCGTGACCGACCTGAGCATGCCCGGGATGGACGGCTTCGGCCTGCTCGCGGCGGTCAGCCGGGACGCCGACGTGAAGGCGATCGCGCTGAGTGGACTGGCGCGCGCCGATGATCGTCAGCGCGCGCTGCAGGCCGGGTTCGTCGCCCACCTGGCCAAGCCGGTCGAGCCGAGGCTGCTCGTCGAGACGCTGGCCAGGCTCCAGGACGATCGGCTCATGGCCGCGAGGGAATTCCCACGGCCCTGACGAACGCCCCGCATCACTTCTGCGGAATCGTCCAGACGTAGACGGTCTTGCCGTCGACCGCGATGGTCTGTTCCGGGGCCCAGTCGCCCATGTCGAAATCGTGCGACACGATGCGCGTACCTGGCCTGAGCTGCTCCATCAGCCGCGGGCGGAGTTTCACGTTCAAGCTCGGCAGCAGGTAGAGGGTCACCACGGTGGCCTCGCGGATGTCGGACTCGAACAGGTCCGCCTGCCGGAAATCCACCTTGGCGGTGACGCCGTTCCTGGCGGCGTTCTCGTTGGCTTCCTTGATCCGCTGCGGGTCGATGTCAATGCCGACGGCGCGAGCGCCGAGCTTGGCCGCCGCGACGACGATCCGGCCGTCACCACACCCGAGGTCGTAGACCACGTCGTTGGGCCCGACCTTTGCGGCCTTCAGCATCGCCTCGATGACCAGCTCGCGGGTGGGCACGAAGATCACGTCGGGCCGCCGCTCGGTCTGGACCGACGCGGCCGGCACCTGTCGCTCTTCCGCACATGCCACGCGGGAAGACGACACGCCGGCCGCGACAGCGGCGCCGAGAAGAACGGCCCTGATTCCACGGGTCATGCATGCGTCCTTTCGCGAGAGCGACAACGGTGGTCGTCGTCATCAAGGACTCTAACCGAAACCCGCTGCCGGCTGCCATGCCGCCCCACCCGGCAGTACAATGCCGCCGATCTCGTCCAGTTCGGACGGTTCAGGTGGAGGGACACATGATGCGTGCGGCGATGGCGATGACGACGGTGCTGTTGACGGCAGGGCTGGCAGCGGCCCAGGACAACCCGATGGTCGCGGCACTCAAGGCCCAGCAGGCGTTGTTTGCCGGCAACCTCGTGAAGTCGGCGGCGTTGGTGTCGGAAGCCGATTACGCGTTCAAGCCGACACCCGAGGTCCGCAGCTTCGGCGAACTGGTCGGGCATGTCGCGAACGCGAACTACATGATTTGTTCGATGGCGCTTGGCGAGAAGAGTCCCGCGACTGCCGACTTCGAGAAGACGGTGACGGCCAAGGCCGAGCTCGAGAAAGCCCTGGCGGGTGCCATCGCCTACTGCGATTCCGCGATCTCGAAGCTGACGGCCACATCGGCGATGGAGGAGGTGAAGTTCTTCTCGGGCCAGACGCCGCGCCTCGGCGTGTTCGCGTTCAACAACGCGCACAACATGGAGCATTACGGGAACATGGTCACGTACATGCGCATGAAGAAGCTCGTCCCGCCCTCGAGCCAGCGCTAGGGCGGATCCTCACCGGGGGCGGTGCGCCACGTATCGCCCCAGCTCGACTTGCGCGCAGCAGGCCACGCCGCGTCTTTCCTCGTCACCACGATTCGCTCGGCGCCGTCCGGCGTGCACAAGACCAGCTGGATACGCCCCTTCTCGACGCGGGGATGCCGGAGCACCCGCGCCGGCCGGACGCCAGGAGCCGGCAGTCTCGTCGCCACCACGTACGCGAACTTCTCGTCCTCGTAGCCAAGGCTCCCGCCCTTCAGTTGCCGGTGCCGGCGCGTCCGTGGCACGCGCACCGAGAAATGGCACCAGTCGTCGGTCCGCGCGCCGGTGCGCATCGGGCACGGTCCCTCATGTGGGCACGGGGCGATGAACCGTGCACCTTCGGCGGCAAGCGCAGTGCGGGCGTCGAGGATGTGCTGAAACCCCGCCGGTGTGCCCGGCTCCACCAGCACGAGGGCGTGAGACGTGGCCCGCCACGCCGCTGACACGAGCGACGCCCGTACACCAATCGGCAGCTCGGAGAGCGCGTAAGCGCTGAGGACCAGATCCGCTGCCGGCCACGCGCGGACGCTGGCGACGTCCGCGACGCGTTGCGTGAAATCGACGCGGCGATCCTGGAGCAGTGCCGCGCCGAGGCGTGCACCGACGTCGAGCAAGGCGCGACTGCGATCGACCTGCGCTGCCGCGACGAGCGAGGGACAGGCAGCAAGGGCGGCCCATGTCGCGGTGCCGGGACCCGCGCCGAGATCCAGCAGGCTTCGGACGCCATCGAGCACGTCCGCTGACACCTGCGCGAGCACGGCGAGCACCGCGGCGTAGGTCGCCGGCATCCGCACGGCGAGATAGGCGGCGTGCGACGTCGGGTCGGCGATCGCGGACGGCCGTCCGTGCGCATATGCCTCGGAGAGCGCCGACACGGCGGCGCCGAGCGCGCCCGTCGGCAGCCGCGCGAGTTCCCGATCAATCGCCGCCTGCAGCGAATCAGGGAGGTCGACGGTCAGGGCCGTGGCGCCTCCCGGCGCAATGCGAGACCGGCCAGCGCGTGCGTTGGGCGGCCTTCGTCGATCGCGAAGGCGCCATTGACCAGCACGCAGTGCATGCCCGACGCGTGACGATGGGGTTCCTGGTACGTGGCCTCGTCGCGCAGTGCCGCGGGATCGAAGACGACCAGATCGGCGTGCGCGCCTTCCGCGAGGACACCGCGGCCGGTGAGCGAGAAGACCTGGGCGGAGAGACCAGTCATGGAGTGCAGGGCCTGCCCCAACGACACGATCTTTCGCTCGCGCACGAATGTCGTCAGCTTGCGGGTGAAGGCGCCATGGCCGCGAGGATGCGGCTTGCCCTCGCCAGCCAGGTAGGTCGCCCCGTCGCTGCACGTCATCATCCAGGGCCGGCGCATCAGGTAATCGATGTCGTCCATGGACATGTTGAACGACACGGTCGGTGTGTCGTGCAGGGCCACGAGCGAGAGCGCCGCTTGCTCCGCGGCGACGCCGCGCGTTTTCGCGATCTGCTCGAGCGACTGGCCCTCGACGCTGCGATCCGGCGGGTGAAAGGCCACCATCAGCGACGCGGCACCGCCTCGGCGCCGGATGTTCTCGGCCACGACTGGCAACAGGGCGGAGCGCTGCCGGGCATCGACGAGCCGTTCGGCCAACGCCTTCCGTCCGCCGGCTTGCGCCTCGCGCGGGATGAGCGCCGCAAACAGGCTCGTCCCCGATGCCTCGTACGGATACTGATCGGCCCAGACCGCCACGCCGCGGGCGCGGGCCGATTCGATGTGCGCCGCGCATTCGTGGGTGCGGCCCCAGGCATCCGGTCCGAGTGCCTTCATGTGCGTGACGATCCCGGTCGTCGCCGATCCTTCGGCGATGGCAATGATTTCGTCGACGGCGGCCAGGACGCCGATCGAGTACGTGCCTTCGTCACGGATGTGACTCGTGTGCACGGCGCCGCGGGAGAGGGTCTCTGCCGCCACGCGCATCAGGTCCGTCACTTCGTCGGTCTGGGCATACGCGCCGGGGGTGTAGAACAGCCCGCTGGAGAGACCGAATGCTCCGCCGCGCATCGCCACGCGTACCGCCTCGCGCATCTGCTCACGCTCGTTGGCCGACGGTGCGCGCGACTCGCCGCCCATCACGCTGCCGCGAATCGCGCCATGACCGACGAGCGGCGCGACGTTCACGCCGATGCCGAGCGTGCCCATGCGTGCGCGCTGCGCCTCGAGGTCCACCGGGCCGCCGCCGTCCGGATTGACGACGATGGTGGTGACGCCTTGCGCGAGCAGGGCATCCGCGAAATGGAGGCCGGGACGCGTGAGACTCTCGCCGGCATGCGAGTGCGTGTCGATGAAGCCCGGCGCGATCACGCGTCCGGCGGCATCGATCGTCCGGGCCGCTGACCATCCGGACAGCTCGCCCACGGCGAGAATGCGCCCCTGCCCCACGGCGATGTCCGCGCGCCGGGCTGGTTGCAGCGACCCGTCATGCACCTGGGCGTCGCGGATGATCACCTCCGCCTGGCGCGCCGCCCGCGCCGCCTGCGTCGCGTGGACACGTCGCGCCCACGGCACGCTGGCGGCAAGCGTCGACACTCCGGTCCCGAGAATGAAATGTCGGCGATTCACGTCGGGATTGTACGGTGCCGCGTCGCCAGCGCGGCGGTTCGGCGCGTCATTGCCAAACTGCCGCCGGGCTTCATGCGTCTCCTTGTATGAGACGATTTCCAGAAGGACGACATTCATCATCCGGCGAGGAGGCCGCGCATGTTCGAACCGAAATTGTGGAAAGGGAAGCGCCCGGACCGGAACTACCCGGTGGATGCGTTTGCCGAGGGCCTGGCTGAGGACGCGCCGCACAGTGGCGCCTGGCTCGGCGATCGGCCCGGCTTGGACCTCGGTGGCGAGCGGCAGACGCTGACCTGGATCGGCATGAGCCTGATCGGCCTCGGCGTGGGGATCCTGCTGACACGGGCGATGATGGGACACGACGACGTCGAGCGCGTGCGTGGCTGGCTGAAACCGGACGGACAGGACGTGGGCGAAGCGCGCGATGCGCGCGTGGACGAGGCCTCCGACGAGTCGTTCCCAGCCAGCGACCCGCCCTCGTTCTCGCCGAGCACCGCGAGTCTCTCCTGATCGGCGGGGCGACGCCGCCATCGCCGCCGACACCGTCGCGCGGGCGGCTCGATGGGCGTGGACGTCTCCGCACCAGGCCGGCTCACCGTGCGCTCGGGTCGCTCGTGCAGAGCCGTGCGTGCTGGCGCCTGCCGTGAACTTCCTCGCACACTTCCTGCTGTCTGGCACTGACGACGAATTGCGCCTCGGCAACCTGCTGGGCGACGTCGTCAAGGGGCGCGTGGCGCATTACGACCACCCAGGCGTCACCGAGCGCATGCGGACCGGCATCCGGCTGCACCGTGCCATCGACTCGTTCTCGGACGCGCACCCGGTCGTCCGGCGCAGCAAGCAGCGCATCGCCGGACGTTATGGCCGGCTGTCGGGCGTCATCGTCGACATCTACTACGACCACGTGCTGGCGCGCGAGTGGGCGACGCATGGGGAGGGCACGTTGGCGGAGTTCGCCGCCGATGTATATCGCACCTTGCGGGAGCATCTCGACCGACTGCCCGTGGGCGTGCACCCGCTGGTCCACGCCATGACGCGCGGCAACTGGCTGGCCGGCTATGCGCAGATCACGCACATCGACCGCGCCCTGCGTGGCATGGCGCGGCGATCGCGCGTGGCGGTCGGCATCGGCACCGCCGCCGAGGAACTCGCGCGTGACTACGACGCCGTTGCCGAAGACTTCGCCGAGTTCTTCCCCGAACTTCGCGCCCACTGCGTGTCGTTCCTGGCGGCAACGCACGAGTAACTGGCGGTTTGGTCCGGGTCAGGCGCCGTGCCGCACCATGTGTGTGCCCCCGCGCAGGCCGTTCGGTGTTCAGTGAACACTAAACATCGCGGCGCCAAGACACACCACCCCGGGCTCACCGACATGCCGCGACAAACGAGGCAGGCGGTGGATGCGTGATAATCGTCAGCGAGTGCGCCCGTAGCTCAGCTGGATAGAGCACCGGCCTTCTAAGCCGGGGGTCGCAGGTTCGAGCCCTGCCGGGCGTACCAACGCTGCTGTCGGCCGTAAGTTGTTGGGAGCGAGGCTGTTGCGGGCCTCAATGCAAGTGCATTCGAGGCTGTTCTGCAGGTCCTTCTCTACGCGACAAAGTCCCTGACTGACAATTGACTGACAATCCGAGGTGGCTTCGGGTTGCCTTGGGCGCGTTCACGCGCGAGACTCCCCCACCACACGGAGCTTGCGGCGCCGTTCCCAGACGCCGGTCATCGCCCGCCGCAGTTCCTCATCGGTGATGTTGAGGTACCGCTGCGTCTGCTTGATGTCCGAGTGCCCCAGCATCAACTGGATGGTTCGGATGTCCACCCCTTCGGCCAGCAGCCGGCACGCGCCTTCGTGTCGCAGGTCGTGAAAGTGCAGGTCGATTTCGCGGAGTGGTTCGCGGTTGACGCGGCCGCCCTGCTTGGTCCGCGTCGCCTCGCGCTCGTAGGCGCGCAGCAGAAGCGATTCCCATGCGGTCTTGAACGAGTCGTGGTACTCACCTTCGGGCCCGCCGAACACGTAGGCGGTCGGGCCCAGTGCGGCCCTGCGTCTGAGGATCGGCGCCAGTCGACCATGGGGGTCGAAGGGCACGCGGCGGTTGTCGCCGTCCTTGGCGTTCGCACCAGGGATGACGAGCTGATGCCGTTCCCAATCCACGTGGCGGTTCTGAATCCGAAGCATCTCTCCTTTCCGGCAACAGGTCTCGAGTGCACCGATGACGCGATCGTGCATCGATGCCCCCACCCAGCTGTTCGCGCCGGACGTGAACTCCAATGCCGCCTTCAACAGACGCTGCTCCTCGTCAGCCGTGAGGCGTCGATCCCGCTTCACTTCGTCCTTGACGCGGATCACCACCCCAAACCGGTGAAACGGAGAGTTCGCCAGGAGCGGCGGGTCCTGGAAGCGTGCCCAGTTGATCGCGCCACGCAGCGTCGCTAAGGCGCGGTTCAAGGTGGCGACGGCCCGTCCCTGACGGTACGAGGCCTTGAACCGCTGGATTGCCGGTGGCTTCTCGAGCGCCGTCGCTGGCAGGCGGCCGATCACCGCCTTCACCGCCTTCAGGCGCCCGCCGATGGTGACCGGGTCGCGAAGGCCTTCCGCGAGCACGTAGTCGGCCATGTAGCGGTCGAGCAGTTCCGCAACCGACAGGACCTCAGGCGCAGCCTTTGGCCCCTCGGGGCGGACTCTAGGGTCTCGGCCAGCGGTGATCTCCGCGATGAACAGCGGCTCCCACACGCGCTCGGCCACCTGTTTGGACGTCACCGGCTCCTTCGCGTCTCGCACAAGCGCGAAGTCGTCCACCGGCATCCGCCATCGCTTGCGACGGACCATCACGTCGAACCACCACGGGTGCTCGCAGCGCGGGCTCGCGCGGCACCCCTTGGCACTACAGGTCCTGCGAACAGCCATATCGTCCCCTTTCGCTCTACGGCTCCGGCGAAGGCCCATCCATCGCCTGGAGAGCACGGGCGCGCGGCGGCCTCGTGGGCGCACCGCGCTGAATCCAGTCCACGACATCGCCTTGGTCGAACCGGCAGCCGCGAACGCCGAAGCGCCGCCGCCGCAACTGCCCGCAGTTGTACGCCCGTCGTACCGATTCTTCGTGGCAACCAACAAGCGCGGCCACGTCGAAGACGTTCAGCAGTTGGCTGGGCCCCTGCTCAACCTGCACGGTGGCGGAATCCGTGGAATACGTGAAAGACATGATGCCTCCTTCGGGCGGCGGACGCCGCGGGGATTGCGGACGTCCGCCTGGGGAAAGATCTCAGTCCTGCCGGTCGTCCATCAGCGTGAGGCGCTGATCAGGATCGCTGGATGAGGGTTCCCGAACTCCGAGGCGCCAGGCACGCGCCATTCGAAGTCGGACTGAACAACGCGCCGAGGCAGCCGAAGCAGAACTGCAGCTTCTTCGGGTGTGAGGCGCGAAGGTGGGGCCAGCAGGGTGAACCGGACGCTGGAGGGGCAACTGCGCCGACGCGCTACCAGTCGTCGTCGGCAGGTGAACGGGTGCATCGTATGCTTGGACATCTCGGCCTCCGGTCAGCCGGTGCAGCACCGGCTCGGCCCCCAATGCAGCACCTTGCCAGAGGACATCATCTCCTTGACGGCGCCCGCGACATCTTTGATCGGGACCGCCGGGTCGACGCGGTGCTGATAGAGGAGATCGATACGGTCAGTCCGGAGCCGCTTGAGCATGCCATCGACGACCACCTTGATGTGGTCGGGCCGACTGTTGAGCCCAGGGCGGCGCTCCCCCGTCTCCTGGTTGATGTTCCAGCCGAACTTCGAGGTGATCACGACCTTGTCTCGGAACGGCGCGATGGCCTCGCGCAGAATTCGCTCGGCTCCGTGCGGGCCGTACGCTTCTGCCGTGTCGAAGAATGTCACTCCACGGTCGAACGCCGCCCGGATGATGTTGATCATCTCGGGCCGGTGCGGCACCGTCGTTTCATACTTGCGGGCGACGTTCTGCACGCCCAGGCCCACGCTGGACACCTCCAGGCGTCCAAGCTTTCGCCGTCCAGACACGTGCGGTGCGTTGCTCGCTCCGGCGGTGGTCTGCGCTTCAGCGTGCGAGTTCAGGCCGCCGGTGAGTGACAGCGCTGCGACGCTTCCTGCTGCCCCGAGGAAGCGGCGGCGCCGCATGCCCCTCTTCTTCGTGCCCTCGACTCATTCTCGATTCCTCCTCGGCGGTACGCTGCGCCACCCGCGGCTTAGGGGTCAGAGCGCTTGCCGGATTCAGTAGCTAACTGCGTGACGTCGAGCCGCGCCTTCCGCGGATCGGGACCTGCACCCGCGGAGCCATCTGGGCGGAAGTCGAAAATCACATCCTTCTTGGGATCGTGACGGGGCCATACCGGCAGGCCAGCACCGTTCGGGTCGCCGGTCTTCGCGAAGTTGACCCAGTAGCTTTGGGCCATGTGCGAGAGGGCCTGATCCTCCGGCGTCAACGCCGCGCCTGGCCCGGGCGACAGGGTCCCGAACACGTAACCGATCTCGCCTCCGTGCGGAGCCCCGGCCCGCAAGCGTTCCCGCATGCCCGCTTGGACGTAAGAGAACCGGTAGAGATAAACCGGCGAGCCGTTGGCGGCGAACGCATTCGCGGCAAAGCGGGCCGGCTCAGCCTGGCCAAAGTCGTCGTTGGCCCTCGCGATCATCGCCGGCAGGTCTTCCGTTCCGTCGGGGTCGTACGCCGCTTTGGCTTGCGCACTCCACTGCCTAAATCGCGCCAGGAACTCGTCCTTGGTCGTGGCCCGTATCCGGTTGCCGGCCGTATCCGCACTGTTACTTCCGAGCAAGAGTGGGATGCGCGGCTGCCGACGAGCCTTGTACGCGGTTTCAGCCGTCTCGGTGATCAGCTTGCCGTCAAGAATCGGCGTCGTCTCGACCTGCGGTGGATTCGTGCCCGCCGGCGCGGGCGCACCCCGCAAGACCTGCTCGGACGTGAGGGCGCGCAGACGGGCCAACGCGGCGCCGTCCGTGCCCTCGATGCCCATGGACCGCGCGAAGGTGGTGCCAAGCGTCTCGGCCGACACCGGATAATTCGAATCGACGCCGTCGGCGCGCAAGGGCCGCGCCGTCAGCACGCTGTCCCGTGACCCGCCAGACTGGGCGATCGCCTTGTGGAACAAGCCCCGGGCCATCGGCGACGCCACGAGACTGTGCACGGAGACGCCGCCCGCGGAGAATCCGAAGATGGTCACATTGGCGGGGTCGCCACCGAAGGCTGCGATGTTGCGCTTGACCCACTGCAGCGCCGCGATCTGATCCATGTACGCGTAGTTGCTCTTGGGCTCGTCGGGCCGCTCGCTGCTCAGCGCCGGGAATGCGAAGAAGCCAAAGCGCCCAACGCGGTAGTTGAGGCTGACGAGGACGACGCCCTGCTTGGCGAACTGCATACCCGACGTGAACGCCGACGCTCCGGAGCCGCCCATGAAGCCGCCCCCGTAGATCCACATCATCACGGGCAACTTGCTGGTGGCCGCGCCCGCGGGGCGCCACACGTTCAGGAACAGGCAGTCTTCCGACGGCATCCGGGCCGGCGGCGCGCCGGGCGCCGGCGGTGGACCGAACCGTCCCTGCATGCAGTCGGCCCCGAACTCCGCCGCCTGCCGCACACCAGTCCACGCGGCCGCGGGCTGCGGCGGCCGCCACCGCAACTCGCCCACCGGCGGCACCGCAAAGGGGAGACCCTTGAACGACTCGACACCGTCAGCGACCACCCCTTGCACCTCACCGCCTTCGACCCGCACGACCGCGGGCGACTGCGAACGCGACGTGATGCCCACTTCGCGTCCTCGCGTTCGACTTCCGCGGCCTGCGGGGCCTTGGCGACGTGCGCCCGCAAGCAGTGCAATCTGACGGAATGACGATCGTGTAGTTGCGCATGTGGCCGTCGGATGCGGTTAAGAGCACGCAATTGCGGTCACCGGGCCCCAGATCACCAGCGTCTTGCCTTCGCCGTTGGAGCATCGCTTGGAGGGTTGTCTGATAGAAGCTAGAGAGGGTCGATTTGAGAACGACAAAAGCGACGGCGTTGCGCGGAGGATCTCGAGAATGCGCACACCTGAGCCCCTGTGTTCGATTGCCAGCGATCAGCTAATCGATGTGCGAGCGCCAGCGCGGCCGCGGTTGTCATTGACGTAGATGATAGGTACCGGGCGCGCTTGGCACGGCTTGCAAGCGTGGCGGTGGATCGCACGGCATCGGCGGCCTTCGGCGCAAAAATGCGGCCACCAGGGAACGTTGATGACGTCACTGATGAGAAGGGCGGCCCTGATCAGAAGCCTGAAGACCATGAAGACGCGTTGCCAAGATGGCCGCAGGATGGCTCCTCGGACTGGACCATCGGCGACTTTGGTTTGCTGTTGTCGGGCGACGCACACGACGCCAGGTTCTGTACCGCCAGGTTCTATTCCTGCCGTAGTGAGGTCATGGGGTCGGTATGCGCAGCATGCCGGGCCGGGAAGAACGAAGCACCGGCGCCAAGCAGCACGAGGGCCGCGCCCGCGGCCAGCATGGTCACGGGATCGTTGGGCTCGACAAGCTCCCCAGTGCGATACGCGGCGGCAAGGTGCGTAAACCGAACCGCCGGCTCGGGCAACTCGTCGACGCGCCGCAGGCCCAGCGATTCGTAGGGGACTGTCGCGCTGGCCACGGTGTCGACACGTGTGCCAAAGACCGGACCGAAATCCGGATCGACCGGCGGCGGTGGCAACGCTTCCAGGATCTCCCCTGCGGCGTCGAGCAAGGGCTTGAAAAGCCTGCGCTCGAGCGGCAACCGAATCCCGGGGAACTTCCCCACCGCCGGAGGGAGTCGCTTGTTCAGCAGACAGTAGATCAGGGCGTGCGCCGTCTTATAGTCGTCGATCGCGGCAGCGAACCGGCGCTTCAGGAAATGCTTCTGCGCGGCGCCGAGATGGCTCTCGATGGCGAGGAGCTTGCGCTGCGCGGCAGTGTCGGCGGTCGGTGCGCCGACGATGTCGGTCAGCGCCACCAGTTCGGCGGCGATAACCCGGGCGGGCGCGCGCGTGTGCAGCGTGGTGAGGTAGTTTTCCGGAAATCGCATGGCCATCGCAGGGCTCCGTCGGGCGTTGGATGGCGGCGATCGTCTGGGAGTCGGCGGGCGCCGCCGCCGCACGGGCAAACGGGCGCCGCCAGCATCGAGGAGCTATGGCGCTTCGTGCAGCGCTTCGTTGGTGACGGCCGTGGGGTCCACCTGGCCCGTCCACGTCTTGTAGCCGTATCCGCGATCGCTGTCGAGATTCCAGTTCGCGAAACACGTTCTCCGCGCGATGGCGGTCGCGTTGGCGTCGTTGGCCGTCGTGATCATGAACGCCGTCAGGTCGATCGCGTTGCCGATCACCCGTCCTTCTCTCGCCGCGTTGTTCGCCTCGCCCGGCGTCCCCGCGTCGGCGTACTTCTTCAGATTCTGCTTGCTGAACGGCAGCGATTCGATGAACTGCCGCGGGTCCATGGGCGCATTCGTCGTCACGAAATTCCAGATGCGGCCGTCGGCCTCGTTGCCGCGGAACGGGCAGATCAGATGTGAGTCGCCGAGCTGCGTGCGGCGCGGGTAGCGGGTGACCTGGCTCGTGAACACCTGGTTCGGGGCCAGCGACCCCACGCAGCCGGCGCTCGCCTCAATCAGACGGGTCGAGACGGAGTTCGACAGATCGTCCCGCAGCGGGAACAGGAACCCCTGCATCGACAGAGTCCAGTGCGCCACCCGATACAGTTCGAACAGCAGCAGCTGTATCCCGTAGAGCAGGGCCAGGAGCACCATCACCGGAAGGATGAGGAGCGCCGTGATCAGGAAGTCGATGAGCTCATGGACGCGCTCGATCAGCCAGACGGCCAGCGCACCCAGGTAGGCGAGCCACTCGGCGAGCGACTCGAACAGCGACTTGTAACAGGCGGCCGACTTCGAGGTCAGGCCGAGCATGTCCTCCCACGAGCAGTTGATGTCGTCGGTCGAGGGGGGCGAGGGGGGCGACTGGATGACGTCCTTCCACGCATCTTCGAGGATGGCCAGCGCGCCCGGGAACGGCTCCTCCGGCCGCTCGACCCCCATGCCGGCCAGGATGCCGAGAATGCCGTGGAAGGTGGTGTAGGTCTCCTTGATCTCATCCGCGGTCAACAAGGTTTTCTGCTGGCCGCCCGCCCACGGGTAGCCCGTGGTGTAGCCCTGCTGGAAGGCGGTGACCAGGAGCGAGGCGATGTCGTCCGAGCAGGTCGAGTCGGTGAGGGCGAGGCGTTGGAGGAGCGTCGTGCTGATCGACTCGTTGAAGTAGTGATCGAAAGCCCACGTGTCCATGAAATTCTCGGCCGTCACGTGCCGCTGCATGTTCAAGCGGTACGGCGCCCCGACAATCTGGTTCACGTAAGGATGCCCGGTGACGTCCGCGGCGATGTGCGACAAGTACCCGAACGCATAGGCCTTTTGCCGCGCCGTCGTGGCGTTTTCCACAAGATGCCTTGCGAACCGGCCGGTACGCCGGTAGTGCAGGAGATCAAACCAGTACCACTTGTCGTCCGGTTGACCATCCTGCAGCGGCGGCGTGAACATCAACTTGAAGAAGTTCTGAATCAGCGGCACGCCGGCGGGATCGAACACGCTGTTGAGGCCTCCCACTACGCCGGCCATCAAGCCCGTCTGGACTGCGCTGGTGAACAAGCCGGCCGTCTCTTTCAGCTCCTTCAACAGCATCTCGATCAACGCAATCGCATCGTCCGCGACCGCGTCCTTCACCGCATCCTCCACCGGCTCGATGAACTGCTCGTTGATTTGCTTGATGGGCGCGATGATGTCCTCCCACAAGTCGAGGACCTTCTTGTAATTCGTGTACAGCGCGATGATCGGCTGCATGGCCGGATAGTCCGGCGCGAAGAAGAACAGGTCGGGACCAACCGCCCCCAGCATCGCGGCGTCCGGCTGGTCCGACAGAACGGCGGCGGCATTGACCGCGGCGCTGCTGCCGGACATCAGCTTGTCGTCGATCGCACGGCGAAGCACGATGTGATGTATGCCGTATTTGGGCATGGCGCAGTGCCTCAGGTCAGGTTGGCGAGAAGGAGCCGTCGATGATTGAAGTCGGCGACGGTGAGCTCGTTGGGGTCGAGCAGCGGATCGCTGACGATGGCGATGAACGTGCCGTTGGCGCGCGTTCGCATGAACGGGACGCGCACCGTCGTGCGCTCCCCCGGCTGCAGCGTGAAGACGAGCTGCCCCCCCAGCGTGAATTCACCGAGTGGGATCTTCTCGTGAATCGGTGAACGCGGCCGTGCCTCCAGCATCCGGACGACGCACGTGTAGGCCGCGACGTTGCCAAGATTCTGCACGATGACGGGGACGTGCTTTAGGCCCAGGCCAGAAAAAGCGCTGGCCGTGTCGGCCGTTCTTGTGACCTTGAGAAACGTGCGCGCCATCTCGTGACGCTTACCGGGGCGCGGCGGGTGGGTCCGGCGCCACTCCCGCCGGAAACGCTGGAACTCCTGGCGCCACGGAGCTTCTCGTCCAGCGCGGGCCCGGGGTCCCGCGGCGGGACTCGGCTTGCCAGTCTTCCTCCCCGCGGCGGGACTCGGCTTGGCAGTCTTCTTCTTCGACGTGCCGCGGGTCTTGCGAGAGGCGCTGGCGGCGTGGGGGCCGGACGCCGCCTTCACTGCGCGGCGCGGCGCGGTTCGCTTGCGACTGCCGACCTTCGAGCGAGCAGGCATGCAACCTCCTCGTGGCGAACTAATCGCTGCCCACTATAACGGAAAGAGCGCGGTGGAAAGCAAAAAGTTCGTGGGTGACTCGCTGCCGATGCGGCACCGGCGAAACGTCAATGTCGTCGCTGACGGGCCGTCAGTGTACGATGCGACTTCGTACTACCTCGTTCGCGCGTTCGCCGTTTTGGAGGACGCCGGCGAGGTCGTCGGCACATCGAGTGGATAGGCGACGTAGGGACGAGGCGTCAGCGTGAGCACGCTGCCCTACGCGAACAAGCCAGCGCGGTCCTGGGCGGGCCAGTTGACCCGGCGAAACTCCGGTCCCGTAACGTTCGGGATGCCATAGTGGCGCGCAAGCCGTTCATTGCGAAAACGTGTAGTTCGCCGTCCACAGTCAACCGGATGGCCGTTCTCACGGAGCTGGCTGTGAACAAATAGCGTCGTCTCGCGCTGAAGCGCCGCGCGCAGTACTACAGCAGCGTTCCGGATAACGCTAGTGTAGCGTCCGAGAATTAACCATGGCAGAAGTCAAGGATGTCGTACTCGCTCCGGTCACGCCTGTCGCTGGTAATAAGCTGAAGGTGGACATCAGCTACAAGCTTGTGTTCAGCCCAAGCGAGGCTGGCAAGAAGTTCAAAGTCGCGATTGATCTCTACGGTGAAACCATAGCCGAAGATAATGAACCGCTCGTAGCCAATTTCCAGGGACCGAAGGCACTCTACACGTTCAGTTTTGGGACCTTGCCGCAAATCAGGAAGTACAAACTTATAACAGCGCAGGCTGGAGAACTAAGCGTTTCGGAGCCGTCCCGAGAAGTTGACAAAGCTGTCTTGAACGAAGATCCGGGCTCTAAACAGATCCTCGTAGCGGGTCAGGTGGACACGATCGAGAACGCAGACGAGATCTACGCGGTGGTAAGCGTCAGCAGCGAGGCACGTTCGAACACGTACCAGATCACAACGCCACCGACGTAATAATGAGTCAGTGGCTCCATCACTCCCGTGGCTCCTGACTCACTCTCTGTGCAAACGCTCGAGTCAACCGGAGAAACTGACGGTGTGCTCCGGGCCGCCGAGCGCCTCCGTCCGTCGTACGTTTCGACAGCCGCGGCGCTTTCGGAACAGAACAGTTCCAAGACGATCGAGCTTTCGATGCGAGTGCCGTGTGGGCTTAAGCTGCAGGCTTCGAAACTGCGGCCGAAATATGCAGGTGGGTCTACGATTAGTCAGGCAACCCGCGCGGATTCTGCTAGGAAAATGAGTAGACCCCACACCTCCGCTCCGGCCGCTCAGAGTGAATCACTGCCGGCACCGGCGGTGGCGCTAGCCGCTGCTCCTGGGCCCTGGATTATCGAGCTAACCAAAGTCCCGGGCCTGGGCTTGATCACGGACCGCCGTCCAGACCAGGTACTGCTTCGCCGCGCACTATAAGCCGTCGTGCACGAGAACACCATTCTCCTTCCGCGTCGGCATGAGCGTCTTGACAGGATGGGGCAAAGGGATCTAGCACTGTGCGTTGGACATGGCGGCCCAGGCTTCCAGGGCCAGTAACAGTGCGTCAAGCGGCCGCTTGAAAACGCAGGCGGCCGCGAAGCCCCGCCGGCCTTGCAAGAACCTTGCACGCGGCCGGGCCGAATCCCCGCGAAATGCTCAGAGCCGGCCCGGCGCGCACCTGATGGCTGGTCAGGCGGATGTCTACCGGTCTCAGGGGAGCTCTCGTCGCTTGCAATGGAGAGTAGGCTTTTGTGATGCCAGCGAAATGGCTTGTTCGAACGATGCCGCCGGCCCAGTCCTGTCGATAGACCCACTGGACTTTCGTGCCCCGCATGACGGACAGCACCGTGCACAGATTTTGGACTGCGATGATCAGGTCCTCGGACCCGAGTCCGGGCGTTGCCGGCACGATCAATTCCGCCAGGACCGCGCAAGACCGGTCCGTCATCACCCGACGCTGGAGAGCCGCGCTGTCCACCGTGTTGCGTGCCTTCCAGCACGACAACGTTACGATAGCGAGCCGGTCATTCCATATTGGAAGGCAGAGCGGAAGCCGCGCGTCCCGCCGTGCGGTTTCCGCTCGTGAAATCGGATGAAAATCGCGCCCGTGGTTGCGAGAATGGGGCTGTCGCGAGCGGTGAGGTCGATCTAGACAGTGGAGGCAGTGACGCCGTCATATTGGATGATCCGGAGCGTGCGTGCTAGAGCGAATAACTGGGCGTCGTCGTGTGACAGCCTGTGACCCTGAGTCAGATAATCGAGGCACGCTCTCCGCTCGCGCCAGGAGCTGCGTATGCCCTATCGAATCGCGGGAATCGACGTGCACAAGGCGATGCTGGCGGTCGCGGTTGCCGACGTGGAGGTCGAGGGCGACTGGGACTTTGAACGCCGACAATTCGGCGCGACTCCCAGCCAGCTGCGTCTCCTGACGGACTGGTTGGTCGAGCGTGAGGTCGAGGAAGTCGTGATGGAATCGACCGCCCAGTATTGGCGTCCGGTGTGGGGCGCCTTGGAACGCACCTGGCAGCCGACCCGGAGAGCGCGCGCGGACGCTGGGCCGACCAGCGGCGGGCTGCATCTCGCGCAGGCGCAGTCCAATCAAGGCCGGCAGGGCCGGAAGCGCGATTTCCCTGACGCGGAGCGCTTGGTCAAGCGGCTGGTGGCGCACGAGCTGACCCTGAGTGAGGCCAGACGTGACGCAGCGCCTCTGGCGAACGGTCACGCGGCGCAAGTATCAGCTGACGCGGAATGGCGTGCAGTTGCAGAATCGCCTCGAGGCGTTGCTTGAGGAAGCGCACATCAAGCTGTCGATGTTGGTGTCCGATCTGCTCGGCGTGAGTGCGTGTCGGATGCTCCGCGCGATTGCCGCCGGCGAAACCGACCCCGCCGCGATTGCCGCATTGGGGACCGCTCGACTCCATGCCACGCCAGAGCAGCTCTGCGACGCCCTCGGCGCGTCGACGGATCTCCATCCCGTGTACCGACGGCTGCTCACGATGACGCTCGCCGAGTTGGACGTGATCGGGTCGCACATGCGGCAACTTGACGAGGAGCTGGCGGCGCTGTTGCGCGTGCATCAGGACGCCGTGCAGCGACTCGCGGCCGTGCCTGGTCTTGGTGTCGATTCAGCGCAGCAGATCATCGCGGAAGTCGGCCCGACCGCGTCGACATTTCCGACCGCTAAGCATCTGGCCTCCTGGGTGGGCGCCTGTCCTGGTCATGATGAGAGCGCCGTGTCAACCACAGTCACCGCTCCCCGAGCGGCAACCGCCAAATGCGTCGCGTGCTCAATCAGAGCGCCCATGCCGCGGTGAAGACCAAGGGCAGTCTCTTCGAGCTGCTCTACCGGCGGTTCGTCACGCGCCTCGGCCACGCGCAGGCGATCGGCGCGATTGCGCATCGGCTCTGTCGGCTGGGGTGGAAGATCCTGCAAGACAACGTGACATACGAGGAACGTGGCCCGACGGTCAACAAGGCGCGGGCACACCGTCGCGTCAGCAAGATGCTGCGCGAACTCCGGAGCCTTGGTTACAGGGTCGACCTCAGGCCAGCGCCGTGAGCCAATGCACCCCGACGCTACGCGGACTCTCCACCTGATTTTCGACCCTGTCTTGATGGTGCAGCGAAACGGGGTGTCGCGAGGTTCTGGCGAACGACGACACGGCGCCGATCAGCGGTGCCCGCTTGCGGTCGTGTCCGTGCGGACGCGTACGCGCACTCCTCTGTAGAACGATGGGGCGTCGGCGAACCGAACACGGGCGTCAGCCGCGATGCGATGGACAGCTCGACCGCAGATTGCCGTTGACATGTGGAGGCTTCGACTCTAGGGTAAGCCACTTCCTCTGCAGCTCGCCTCGACTTTCCCCACAAGGAGGCATCGCATGAAAGCTGATGGCAGACAGCACAGGCGGCCGATGCCGCCGTTCTTTCGGCGAGCGCTCGTTCCCGTGCTCGTCATGCTTCTCGCGGCACCCGCACAACTCCGCGCCCACAACTACGCGTATCACGACCACATAACGGACTTCGCGTTTCAGATCATGGTGGCCATCGCGAAAGGAGATCCGCGCTTCACCCGCCCCGCCGCCGTGACGCCAGCGGAGTGGACCGCGTTCGTGAGCACGGTGACGGCTGCCGTGTCGCGGCTGCGTCGAATGCCGACCGTCCTCCCCCCGCGTCCAGAGACATGCATTCAGGCGGTGGACGGCGGCAGCAACACGGTCGCGAAAGGATGGTCGACGACGACGCTCGGCAAGGTTCAGCACGCCGTCTCCTCCTCCTACCTGACCGACACCGTCGATTGCGGCGTGGCATACAACTACACGCCGGGCGGCATCTACGACGATATCAATCCGGCCGGGGCGCGCGATTTTTCCGGAACAGTGCTCGGCCTCTGGGCCGGCCGGCCTGACGACGCGGTGGACGACACGCATCTCGAGATCAGGCCAACCAACGCCCTCGGTCTCGGCTTCCTGAAGGATGCAATCAACGACCTGATCAACAAGGGTCTGACCGTGCTGCTGATTCCGTTCGTCTGTCTTATCGATTGCATCTTCGGCGGATGCAGCGGCTGCGCGGGCGGCGCGAGTGACCTGGCCGACGGAGCCAACCCGCTCGACGAAATCGACGCACTGATCCCCGGCATCGGGGACATCTCCGGCACCGACTGGACGGGCGTCTGGCACCATATCAACCTGTTCCCGCAGGCGAGCAACGAGTTCGACAATCACCAGGGGCTGCTCAGCGAGGCGGCGTTCGGCGGTGTGCCGGATCCGCTCGAGATCCTGCTGATGGCGGTGTCCGACGCCGCAGGTCTTTCGGTCAATCCCGACGACAGCGACGGGGTGCAGCACTACCAGATCGCCAACGCCGGCGACGGGCACCCCGATTCCGACATGCGCGACGATGGCGACTGGCTGATCACGACGTGGGTGCACGTGCCGTTCAGCCCGGTCGACAACCTGGCGCAGTACGGGTGGAGCGAGTTCAAGAAAGACACCACACGCGGCGCCAAGTTCCTCGGCTGGCCGCTCCACGCCATCGGCGACGCCACCGTCCCGATGCACGTGACGGCGACGAGCGGCTGGGGCCATCGGCCGTACGAAGACGCCTACGACAACCTGTGGCCGAAGCTCCGCCACCAGGGGGAAGCCGGCGAGTCGCGGTTCGCGCGAGAGGCGCTCGACGTGGCGGTGCACTGGAGGAAGTTCATCCTGGATTGGCGTACCGCGCACCCGGCCTCTTCAACCGACGTTCCGGTACGCGACCTCGTGACCGCGATCGCGCAGCGCACCTTCGATCGTTCAATGAAACAGCACGTCAGTCTCGGGACCTGGCCGTTCAACCCGCTGATGTCGAGCACCTATCTGGTCGCGAAAGACACGGCGATCGGCTTCTATCGCGATCGGTCGGATGCGGTGGCGCTCGGCACCCCGGGTGCACTCGACGGCATCGGCGCCACCATTGCGTTCCTGATATCGGCTTCGGAGATCAATCCATGGCCACAGTAGCGACACGACTGCCGCAGGCGGCACTGATCGCATTCATTGTCCTCGCTGTCGGTCCAGCGCGCGCACAGGCGACCTGCGATGACACGGCACAACAGGCCGCCGTGGACGCCAAGGCCAAGGGCCTCACGCCGCTGCAGATCGATCGCGCGTACGGCACGGCGCTGCTGACGTGCAAGGGGGTGAAAGACGCCGGGTTTGCGGCCATCGCCGCTGCGGTGAACCTCGATCGCGCCAGGCTGGCGCGGTTGTTCCTCGCGCGGAAGCTGCCTACCGGGGACTATCTCGCGCTGGTGCGCGACCGCAGCGCCAAACTCCGGCTGGCGCGCCGCGATTCTACGTATCGAACGGCGTTTCTTGCCGGCGATGCGGATGGCGATCTGGTTCCCGACGACCGTGACAAATGCAAGGCGACGCGCGACCTCACCGAGACGGGCCGGGACGGGTGCCCGGTTCGCCCGACGTCGCGGCCGGCGCCGAATGAAGAAGCGATGGCGCAGGCGCGCCGCGCGCTGCGTGGTGTCGCGCTCGTGTCCAATCCCAAGTGCGCGGAAGCGCCGGTGCCGGATCGCGCGATCCTGCTGCACCAGGGCTTTCTACGGCCGGACGGGAACCTTGCCCATCACTTCTACGGCATGGCCGTCTCGCGCGTGCGCAACCTGCCGGCCGGTTGCGAAGGGTTCTATCAATTCAACTTTCGCTTCAGCGAGCGTACCGATGCGCTGTTTCCCGTGACCAAGATCGTCCAGGTGACGTTTGCCGACAGCGACAACACCGACACCGGCCCGAAGGCGGCTGTGCGGCGAATCTTCAAGGTGTTTCAGGCAGACACCGGTCATCGGCAGGAGTTGTTTCGTTCCTCCGTTAAGTACGGCCGTGTGGACTGGCGTGTGCGGACGATCGGCGCGAACGGCCTGGTGTCGACGTGGAGCGACTGGCGCTACGACGCCTTCAACGGCATATTCAAGTTCGACGGTCCGTGAACTGCGCGGGGCGCTGAGTAACGAATCCCCGGCAGAGTCGGGGGCATCCAGTTGTGAGCCGCTCAAAGTGGCTTGACGGGGTCGCCAACGCGGCCTCGACGGTTGCGGGCCACCGTCTCGGTGGCCGATTAGCGCCAGAGCTCCAACTGGTCCAGGCGCGCGTCCTCTCGTTCCTGCTTCTGGATGTACTCGCGGATCACTCGCTCGGCGCGCCCACCGTGGACACGAAGTACCCGCGCGCCCAGAAGTGCTGTCCCACAAAGTTCCCGTTCCGCTACCCGTACACCCGCCTTAGATGGATCGCGCTCTTTCCCTTGATAACCCGACCAACTGCGCGACCGCGTACTTCGGCGGGATGGCGATCAGCATATGCACATGATCCGACAGCAGGTGGCCCTCATGAATGCCGGCTCTCCTTCTGGTGCGCCAGCCGGCGAAACACCTCGCGACCGCAGCTGTCCGTCAGCACTTTCGGCACTTTTACGAGCGCGCCGTGGACCGGGCCCGAGCGTATCTCCCGTTGCGAGCGATCTTGCGGTTCCTCCGTGTGTCGCCCAGGCGGTTCCATGCCTGGCGCCAGCGGCAGCGCGCGTGTGCGCTCGATGATCGATCCACCTGTCCCCGCACGTCGCCGTCTCGACTGACGCCCACCGAAGTCCGGGCAATCGAGGACATGGTCACGTCGCCCGACTACCGTCACGTTCCGACCGGCACGCTGGCCGTCCTCGCGCAGCGGCTCGGCAGGGTCTGCGCCTCGCCCTCAACGTGGTATCGCCTCGTCCGGCGGAACGGCTGGCGCCGTCCGCGGCTCCGCGTCCATCCGGCGAAGCCCAAGATAGGGCTGCGCACGACGCGCGCGAACGAAATGTGGCACATCGACACCACGGTCATCCGCTTGCTCGACGGAACCCGCGCCTATCTCCATGCCGTGAGCGACAATTTTTCGCGACGCATCCTCGCCTGGCGCGTCGCGGACACGTTCGCGCCGATCAACAGCGTGGCCGTGCTGCTCGACGGCAGTCGGGTTGCGACGCCGTCAGACACCACCCCGGTCGTGCTGGCGCATGCCGGAGTCGAGAACGTGAACGCCCAAGTCGACGCATTGATCGAGACGGGTGTTCTGCGCCGGCTACTGGCCGGCACGGAGCTCAAGTTCTCGAATTCCATGATCGAAGCGTGGTGGCGCTCGTTGAAGCATCAATGGCTCTTCCTCCACTCGCTGGACAGCAGCAGCACCGTCGGTCGGCTGGTGGCGTTCTACGTCGACGAACACAACCGCGTGCTGCCGCATTCGGCGTTTCGCGGACAGACCCCGTACTGTCCGACAACTCGATTGAAGCCGCTGAGACCCACGCTAGGGTGGCGGCGCTGCCGCTGGAATGGGTCGTCCGGGATTCTGCGGCTCTGATACGCTGCGCGCCGTGGTTCGCTCTCGCATCCGCTCCGGATCTTTCTGATCGCGCTGGCCGGCTGGGTCAACCAGCACCAGCGATGTCATCGACTATCTGCAAGAGGAGAATCGCGTCCTACGGGAGCAGCTCGGACCTCGGCGGCTTCGGTTCACCAACGATCAGCGTGTGCGCTTGGCCGCGAAAGCCCACACGCTCGGTCGACGCGTCCTCGCGGAGATGCGGTCCATCGTGACGCCGGAAACCTTGCTCGCCTGGCATCGGACGCTGATCGCTCGGAAGTACGACGGCGGCCAGCGCCGCGGTCCTGGGCGGCCCCCAGTTGCCGCGATGATTCGGGAGTACTTGGTACGGATGCCGAGGGAGAACCGCTCGTGGTTGCTATACCCGGATCTAGGGTGCGCTGGCCAACCTCGGTCACGATGTGAGCCGAGGCACCATCGCCACCATTCTGAAGCGTGCCGAAATTGAGCCCGCCCCCGAGCGAACGCGGCGGACCACTTGGCTGGCGTTCCTGCGACGGCATCGGGAGGTCCTCGCCGCCGCGGATTTCTTCTCGGTCGAAGTCTGGACCGCCGGTGGGCTGACGCGCTTCGCCGTCTTGTTCGTCATCGACCTCGCGACGCGTCAGGTGGACATCGCCGGCATCCACCGCGAGCCGGATAGCGCGTGGGTGGTGCAGTGTGGTCGCCAGCTAACGGATCCAGATGACGGATGGTTGCGCGGGAGGCGGTTCCTCCTCCATGACCGCGACCCGCGGTTCGCCGAGGCCTTTGCTGACACGTTGGCGGCGGCGGGTGTCGAAACCGTCCGCCTCCCGCCCCGTTCGCCCAATCTCAAGGACTACGTTTCATACTGCACCTCATTGGGCTGATCGGAGAGGACGAGGCCAGACCTGCGGTCAGATAGACGTCGACCCTGCATTTTGACGGGGGCGTTTGGGCCTGGCGCCTCGTACAGCCATTCGCCTTTATCATTGCAGACGGAGCGCGCCAGCAAGCCGTGCTGGCCCCAGACCTTCACGGTGGCACCGGACACCTGCAAGCGTCGAGCGATCTCGTCGCGGGTCAGCATCCCTCGCGCACGAAGGCGCTCACATCGGGAGCGGAGTCCGTGGCTGTGGCGGAGGTGTTTCACGATGCCACGCTGAAACGGCTGGCCCGTGCCTGACAGGTAGCCGCGGGCGTTCAGGATTGTCGCAATGTCCTTGTCCGCGTAACGATCGAGGAAGTGGTCGATCAAAGCGACGATCTCCGTGCTGGTCTCCCGGAGCTGCCAGGCATTGAGCGCGCTCGCCAGCGTGAGCGTGGTCGTGGCGCCCCCACGAAAGCGGACGTGCGCGGTCAAACCGTCGCCGGCTTTGATCAGCGTGACGTCATCCATGAGCAGGCGGACCATGCGTTTCCGTTCGCGATCGGGCGTGTGCGGATCGTGCCAGAGCCGCGGGAAGTCCGTTGCGAGGGCGAGGATGCGCGCGCGGGCCTCGGCGTCGACGGCCACGCGATCCGCCTGCCGTTGCCGTTCATAGATCTCTTGTGCCTCGGTGACCTGCTGCAGCGCGCGGTACCAGTGCGCTTCCAATTCGTCGGCGACGAGCCGATTCGCGGGATCGACCTGCAGGTACCGGCGGCGGGCGAGGTCCGCCTCGTAGCGCGCGCGTTCGACGGCGCGGCGATGCAGCCGGTCGGTCTCGTCGAGCCGTGTCTGGAGTTCCTGCTGGACCGTCAGGGTGATCTCCAAGGTCAGCGGCGTGACGGTTTCGAGCAGCACGCGTCCGATCGCGTGATCCAGCCCGCGGCCCGGGATGCTTTGACAGATCGGTTCGGCCTGCGCGATCCCTCGACGCTGACAGACGTAGGTGGGCCAAGCGGTCGCCTGCCGGCGATGATAGCGCACGGTCATCCGATCCCCACAGATGCCGCACACGGCAAGGCCTTGGAGAAGCGCGGGGCCCTCGCGGGGGGGACTCCGACGTCGATCGGCCCCATTCGCCTGCGCGTTCTCATGCAGCCGGCGCTGATTCTCTTCGAAGTCCTCCCACGTAATGTAGCCGACAGGCGCATTCGGAATGAGTGCCGTCCACTCCTCGCGCGGCAGCCGCTCGGACACGAGCCGCGCGTCGGCGGTGTGCCGTTGCCGGCTGCGCCCGAAGAAGAACGCGCCCGCATAGCGGGGATTGTGCAGGACCCACAGCACGCGCGAGTGCTCCAACCGGCCCCACAGCGTCTCGCCCTGGTGCGGCCCGTAGCGCGCACGCCGGGGAAAGGGGATCTGCTCCGTGCGAAACGCTTTCACGGTCGCCGTCGCCGAGCCCGTCCGTCGAAACGTCTGGAAGAACGCGCGGAGGGTGTCCTGGACCTGCCGATCCGGATCGAGACCCACACGCCCGGCGGCGTCGTACACGAAGCCCACCGGCAGCGGGACTTCGAGCTCGCCGCGACGGGCCTTGTTGACGATGCCGCGGCGCAGCCGCGCTCGCAGCACATGCAACTCGGCTTCGCTCATCGTCCCTTTCAGCCCGAGCAACAACCGATCATTGAAATGCGCCGGATCGTAGAGGCCGTCCTCATCCACAATCAGGGTCTCCGTTAAGGCGCAGATTTCGAACAGCCGATGCCAGTCCATCGAGTTGCGCGCCAAGCGGGAGACTTCTGAGCCGGGGGTCGCAGGTTCGAGCCCTGCCGGGCGCACCACTCTAAGTACCTGCAGTAAAACGCTTTACGAGAACAGGACCAAGCTGCTCTCGGCAAGCGCCTTCCGTTAGGAGACCACTGGAGGCAACTTGAGGCCACCTCCCGTTGTCAGTCGTTTGTCAGTTTGTGCCGGTGGTCCATCCAAGCCAGGCCCAGAAATGCAGCGCCGACTAACACGCTATTGCTGGTTATTGCATTCTCTCGATGCATTCTCGGGGTCTGCGACCCCCGGCTCTTTGGGCAAGTGGATCCACGCTCACTCCGCTGGCGACAGCCACCGCGTTGTCCGTCGATTGTCAGTCGTGAGTATTCACTTACAGGTGGAGGCGCGCGGACGCTCTGAATTGTCAGCGAGCGAACCGGGAGCCACAGGTCATGTCCGGTCCTCCCAGGCCCGCCAATCCGAGCGAGCCAGCACCGATTCGCCTTTGCGAAGGTGTCCACGCAGGCGGATCAATCGCACTGCTCATTCCTTCGTCGCCTCCGGCATTTCTTCTGAGCAACCCTTTCTGCTCCGGCTAATGAGGCGAATCCAGCGCTGCGCGGACACTGGCGGCGACGCGTGCTGCCAAGACTTCGTAACCGGCGTCTGTGTAGTGCACGTTCGCTGGCCTCTGGATTTCGTGTAACCGCGGCAGCGCGACCGCATACAGGTCGTCAATCGTTATGCCGTTCTGCGCCATGACACGGTTGGCGGCAAGGTTGTATGCGATGACGTCGCGGTTCCTGCGAGGCGGAGTGACCTCCGCATCGGGGACCGGCGTCGTGCTCGCCCAAATCAGCGTGGCGCCGGTTCGCTTGAGGCGTTCGACAAGTTCCGCCAGGTTCTTCTCATACTTCTCGATCGAGACTTGATGCTTGCCATCGTCCATGACTTTCACATCGTGCAAGCCCCAGTTGAAATGGATCACGTGCCATTTGCCAACGCCGAGCCATTGATCCACATTCTCAAGACCGTTGATGGTCGGACCGCCGTTTACCGGAATGCGATGCACATTCGCCTTGCCCTGAAGCAACGCGCGGGTAGTCAGCGTGTAGCCGATCGAGATGGAATCACCAATCAGCAACACTCTCGGTAACGCTGGATCGTCCTCGATTTCGGAGAATGCGGGGTGGGTGTCTGTTGGCGCAGCTGGGCTCTGCTGAGGGGAGCCGACGCGTCCCGCGTGGACGAACGATATTCCACACACCATCAGAAGGGATGCGGATGCAAGGATCCTGCGGCTATCCATATGCTTCCTCTCGAACTGCAACAACGAGTCCGATTCACTCACGCATCGACAACGGCACCAGCGGGCGCCACGAACGTGGTGCCAACTACGAGTCCCGATCACCCCTACAGCGTGCCGGCCTGCGCCAACTCCACGAAGCGGTGGATCGGGTCACTTGCGGTAGTCCAACGCCGGCTTCCGGTCCGCGAGCCGGGTGGTGTACTTGAACCCGGACCCACGGCGCTTCACGAACTCCGCGCGCGCCTGCTCGACATGCGCGGGCTCGGTGAAGAGATCGATCGCCGTGAGCGCCATGCTCTTCGCCGCGACGATCATGCCCTTGAGGCCGATCGACGTACCACCCGCCGCCACGGCCTGGTAACTGTGCGCGGGGGTGCCAGGAACCCACGTCGCCGACGTGAGTTGTACAGTCGGCGTGTTCCAGCTCACGTCACCCAGATCCGTGGACGCGCCGCCGATGCCCGGCTCCGGCGTGAACACGCTGTTCGAGCTGTCGATCGGCGGCAGGTTGCCCTCGAGCGACTTGCGCAGCACCTCGGCGAATTGGCGCTCGGCCCGGGTGTACTCGTAGCCTCCCACGGTCTTCAGGTTCTTCTGCATCAGGGTCGCAAGATGGCTGTTCGGCAGCACGTTCCACACCGCGCCGGTCAACTCCAGTTCCATCGTCGTCCCCGTGCCGAGCGCCGCACCGCGCGCGGCGTTGGTGATGCGGTCCCAGATGCCGTCCACCACGCGCATGTCGTTGTGGCGCGCGTAGTAGTAGGACTCGGCGAAATCCGGCACGACGTTCGGCGCCTTGCCGCCGTTGGTGATCACGTAGTGGATGCGCGCGTCCGCTGGCACGTGCTCGCGCATGAGGTTGACCATGGCGTTCATCGCCTCGACCGCATCGAGGGCCGAGCGGCCGCGATCCGGCGCGGCGGATGCGTGCGCCGAGACGCCGCGAAAGCGGAACTTGCCGGTGATGTTCGCCAGGCTGCTCGATGCACTCGCCGCATTGCGATCGCCCGGATGCATCGTGACGACCGTATCCACATCGTCGAAGAGGCCGGCCCGCAGCATGTACACCTTGCCCGCACCGCTTCCTCGGCAGGTGTGCCGTAGAAGCGCAGCGTGCCGGCGTGCTTGTTGGCCACCAGCCATTCCTTCACGGCAATCGCCGCCGCCGTTGATGCCGTGCCGAACAGGTGGTGACCGCAGCCATGTCCCGGGCCTTCGGCTTCGATCGGGTGCCGCTCGGGCTCCCCCGCCTGCGACAGCCCGGGCAGCGCGTCGAACTCGCCGACGATGCCGATCACCGGCGTGCCGCTGCCCCATTCGGCGGTGAACGCCGTCGGAATCTCGGCCACCCCGACCTTCATCCTGAAGCCGGCGCTCCGCAACTGTTCCTGGAGCAGCGCGCTGCTCTTCTGCTCCTGGTAGCCGAGCTCGGCAAACGTCCAGATCTGCAAGGCGACGTCTCCGTAGCTGCCCGCGTTTGCATCGATCGAGGCGAGCACGGCCTTCGTATCGAAACGCGCCTGCGCCTGCACGGGTGACCGCACCGCGAGCGACAGCGCGATGGCGACGGCGATTAGGTATCTCATGACGCTCCTCGCGAGGGCTGAGCCGACGACGGTCAGTGCATAGATCTCGGCTGCGCACCGCCCACACCGCGTACGACAGGCGGCGGCGGTTGTAAACGATAGGACGTTTTTAGGGCCGTCGCGCGGTAAGCATAACGCTGGGTTGGTCCCTGCTTCGCCGGACTACCCGCAGGCCATCAATCACACGTGCGCGCAGCTCCCCGCGCTCCATCACCCTCTGCGGCACAATCGAGACCGACGTGGGTCTTTCCCCTCGCGACCCTCGCCTCAGCGTCGGATCCACAGCCGATGCGCCGGCGCAGGTGCTGCCCGTCCGCCCCAGCCCAGCGAGTTCGGTGCCGCGCACCGCAACTATCTCTCGGGCTTGTGTTGATTCTGCGCGATGAACTCGCGAATCGCTTCCACAAACTCTGGACGCCCCGCCGCCCCACTCGCACCACCGTGAGCTGCGCCGCTGATGACGACCACTTTGACGGACGGCACAACTTCCTTGAACGCATTTACCGACGCGAGAAAGGTATCGGCGCTGCCAACGATCGCGAGCGTCGGCACGCGGATAGCGGCGAGTTCAGCGTCTGTGACCGCTACGGCGTGACGCCCGCGCACGTCGGCAGCGAACGCCGCTGGATCGTTGCCGCGTTTGATCCTGTCTTCTGACAGGCGCTGGATAGTGTCCTCGGACGGTTTGGGTTGATCGGTAGGCCATGTCCGCAAGATCGCGGAGCGAAATGGCAGGCCCTTCTCGAACTCCAAAGCTTCCGCCTCTGCAGCGCGGTCGTCCTCAGCGGTCCAGTTCCTCCGCCCTGCGCTGCCGCCCAACGTTGCTGTGATGAAGCGATCTGGATCCGTAGTGAGGAGCTTGGCGACGATGTTCGCACCCATCGAATAGCCGACCATGTGGGCTCGCTCGATCTTCAGATGGTCCAGGAGGCGGACAACGTCACGGGCGACCTCAGCACCGTAGGCTTTCGCATCTGTAGGCTTGTCGCTCTTTCCCCGGCCGCGAAGATCAAGGGCAACGACTCGGTAGTCCTTGGCGAGGTTCGAGAACACCCCGGTATTGATCCAGCCTGTCTCGACGTTGCTGGAAAAGCCATGGACGAGAACTACTGGATCACCGGATCCCTGTTCGACATAGCGGACTCTGACGCCATTGGAGTCAAAGAAGCTGTCTTGTGCTGACAACAGAGTTGGCATCAGGACGCCCGTGAGTGCTAGAGCCCACTTGGCAACGCAGCGCATGTCTTTCACCTCCGCCCGTTCACGCTCCCGAATAGGATCACGGTCGCAACGCAGGCGTCGACTTCTCCGGCCTCCACCACTTATCCATGGATGCCACAAGTGTCCATGGCGTTCCATGGGTGTCCAGCCATCCACGCCGAAGCCCTGCGGCTCGAAGCTCGTCGCCATTTTCGCCAGGGTGTCCACGAGCCTTGATCGCCCCGCGGACTCACTTCGGGTGACTCGCAACCTTGTTCAATGGTTGCCGACGCGCTGGAGCCCACGCCACAGTGCCCTCTTCAAATGGCGTATCGGTCAACTGCCGGACATCGGACCCATCGGCCCGCACGACGTAGATGTCGCCGTACGGCTGGGCATTGCCAGGATGAAGTGCCTTTTCGTCCTTGAAGCCACCGCGCGCGCTCGAGAAGGCGAGCCAGGCGCCGTCGGGCGACCAGGCGGAATGTGCGTCGTTACCACGCGCGTTGGTCAGCCGACGCACGTCGGTCCCATCTGGCTTGACGGTATAGAGGTCGTATTCGTCATCAAGAAAGCGTGTAAACGCGATCCGATCCCCCTTCGGCGACCAGGACGGAAAATTATCCTGGCTCGAACCGGGTGTGAGCGCACGTACTGCCCCAGTCGCAAGCGTCATCACAAAGAGCCCTCGATTGTCTTTGCCAGACGCGCGATACACGATCTGCCCACCATCGGGAGACCAGCTCGGAAAGCCAAGGTTGGCGGAGCCGTCTGAGAGAATCTTGAGCCCCGTGCCATCGCGATTCACGATCGCGATATCAGCCATGGCGGGACCAAGCACCGTCTGAAAAAACCGTCCAAGCGCAAACGCGACGCGATCTCCGGCAGGCGACCAGACCGGCCCCAGAGCCGTCTTGTCCCCGGCGTCGAAGAAGATGGATGGCTGCGATCCATCGGCGTTCATGCGTAAAATGTTCTTGGAGACGACCGCGCCAGGCCCATCATTCGACAACAGTTGACGGCCCGCAGGGTCATAGGCCGGAAACACGCCCGTGCGCACCAGACGAAACAGCGGGTCCTTGCTATGCCAGCGCTGGAACGGCGGCCATACCTGCTCGACGTCGCGGTGAAACACCATGTGCAACCGATCTGACGTCCAACTTGGCGCTCTAATCTCGCCGCGCGCCCCAGCCTTCCCGCCGATGTGCTCCAGGCCGCCCTCAGGGCCACCGCTGGCGTAGCTGATGCCAGTCGCGGTCAAAAACCGCGGCGACCATTTTTCGCCAGGGCCGGCGGTCAACACCTGGCGTTCGCTGGTCCCAAGAGCAATTGTGGCAATCTGGGTCGTGCCTCGCACCCGTCGACTGACGGAGGTGATCTTAGCCAGATCGTCCAAGCCGGCTTCGTAGAACACCAGCTGCTTCCCATCGGGCGACCATGTCGGACTGCCGACGACCCCCTCCTGCTGCGTGAGGCGCCGTAATCCGGTTCCGTCAGCGCGCATCAGATAGATCTCCGTCATCTGCTGCACAACAAACCCGCCAGAAACTCTCGGTCTTCGCGAATCCCGATCCGACGTGAACGCGAGCCATTGTCCATCCGGTGACCACGCCGGCCGAAAGTCCCCTCCTGGGTTGTTGGTGAGATTACGCAGGTTCCTCGTCGCCATGTCCAAGAGCCACACATCAGCCTGTCCGCTGCGTGAGGAGACAAACGCCAAGGTTTGCCCATCGGGCGACAACGTCGCCTGGTCGTCGTAGGCCGCGTCGTCAACGAGACGCGTCAGCTCTGAGCCATCTGGACGGGCCCGGAAGATGTCGTACGACCCATCGCGCTCTGAAGTGAACACGATCCACGTGCCGTCGCGTGAGAACGAGGCGTTGCCGTCGAACCCAGCGTGAGGTGCAAACGGCAGTGCGTTCCTCCGTCCGCATCTGCGACGAACACCTCGGCATTGATCGGGCTGAAGCTTGCAAAGGCGATCTCGTAGGTCGGCGCGACAGGCGGAGCCACTGATGGCGACGTGGGTGCGGGCCGCTGCGTGGACGCAGCCGGCTGCTCCTGTCCGGAAGGCGCGGCCGGCATGACGCACAGCGTCGCGACAAGAAGCACGCAAGGCATTCTCATGATGAGCGTAACCCTCGCCTGTGTACACGCGGAGAGCAGCCAACGACGTCCGATCGATGCTGGTTGCCGCGAGACTATGTTGGGATTAAAACCCTACATTACGCCCGCCGAGCAGGGTCCGCAAGAGGCTCCTCACGCGAGGCTCGCGGTTTCCAGTTCGGGGGCGATGAAGCGCATCCGGGCCCAGACCGTTCACTCGCTCCTCGAAAACCGGTAGACCTCAGGCTCCCTTCAAACGAATCGAGGCCCACCGATTTTCCCGTCTCGGAGTAGCCGAGGGGGTGAGGGATTGATTCCGTTTTTGCAAGCTGAACGGCTAGTCGATGAGATCGGCGTTCTTCGGGCCGCGACCCACATCATTGGACTGGATGACGCCGTCGTAGGACGTCCCCCCGCCATGCACCAACGCTTCCCCGGCACTCCAGCCTTTTCCACCGCACAACGCACGAGCACAAGGCTGCCTGCGCCATTGAAGGGCGAGAGCGTCACCGACGTCAGTTTCCTGTAACGTTCGGTCCGAAGAAGTCAGGTGGGCGCGATTTTGCTGGAGTTGGAGCGCCGGAGCGAGCGACTTACGCGGCGATTGTTCCCGCACGTGATGAAGTGATCCCTAGCCGTGTGTCAACGCCGTCCAAATCCTGAGAGATCCTCGGCTTGAAAACCTGACAGATCGACGAAGCGACTAGCCGTGGGGACGTCGCCAAGTCCATCATGACGATGCGAAGCCGTTCGTCTGGACGAACTCAGCGATGAGATCCTGCGAGCATCGCTGGATTCGCCCAGCGGACCGCAGATGCGCGGGCCGCGCAACAAATGTCACGAACCATGGTTACGGGACACTAGGAACACTATGAAGTTATCACGTCGAGAGTGGTTGATCGGGTCTGGGGCATTTGCCATGAGTGCTCCGGCATTTGCCCCCGCGCCGGCCCTTGCTGTCCTGGCCCAGGGCGATAAATTGATTCCTAATACGCGCGGCGGCTACAGGTTCTTGCCCGGGGTACCGTTCCTTAGCCTCGCGGCGCTCCCCTCCGACGGTTTTGAAATAGTGCGAGCCACCTTGCGCCGCCCTCGCCCGCTCTCTGAAGGGTTGACCGCTATCGAGAAATACCTGCCGGAGGTGGGACGGCCCCTGCACGCCTTGTGCGGGCTAGAACTCCGATCTGGGCACCAGACCACTCGCGCCGAGTTCGCCGCGTTCAACAGCGCTTACATTGAGCGTATGCGCATGGCCGGGCTCCTAGTCGGCGACAGCGTGCCCATGACACGCACCAACGTGGCGATGGCGGGCATGGGCGAGCATCAGATCTACGCCTTCTCCTACACCGTGCCGCTGTCACGTAGCGAGCCGAAGCCGTCACCGACGTTCGTGGTGGCCGCGGTGGCCGAGGTGCGCAACCTCGCCTCCCGGCCAGAGGTCGTGGCCGCTGGAGATACGTCCCTCGAAGGGCTGCGCCAGAAAACGGCCTTCGTGTTAGAGGAGCTCGAGGGCCGGCTGCGACTCCTCGGGCTCAGATTGGGAGATGTGACGGGCACAGCGCTTTATACCGTGTACGACATTCACCCCCTCATGGCGAGCTTGATACTGCCGAAGCTGAGCGAGGCGGCGCGGATTGGTGTGCAGTGGTATCACGCGCAGCCGCCGGTGGTCGGGAGCGAAATAGAGGTAGACGTTCGAGCGACACGAATGGAACTCACGATCAATATTTAACGCGGGCGCGACCTAGCAATGCGATGGACCGGACGCGCAAATCAGCGGGTCTTTCATCTTCCACGTTTCGTGCGCGCCGGTTATCGCAGGCGTTTTAGCCGACACAAAGTCGTCCTATACCCCGTCGCTCCGGTAATTGCGATAACCGAGAGCGCGCCGGGGCGGGTCAAGGGCGCACAGCGGCGAAGCGGACCCTTGACGCGCCCAAGCGCTCCCGCACAATCAACCGCCGGAGTGACGGGTCAGCTCACTCTCGAGTCAGCTTCCTCACCAACCGCGCGACCTCCGGAACGTTCAAGAATTCGGGTCTGGCCACGCTCACCGCTTGATAGTCTTTCCAATCGAAGTGCCCCGGTGGCGTTCAACGAGGGATGCGGTCAGGCTGGTCGGAACCATGGAGTGCGGCAACGCCTCGACCAGGGCGTAGCGATCGTCCTCTGCCCCGCAGGAACTGCAACTCGAGCACCGATCTGGTCAGTTCCTCGATGTACAACGGATTGCCGTCGCTGTGAGCGACTCGGGGAGAGCCTGATGGTGACTGGCGCTCGCCAAGGACCCGATGCCACGCACGGACATTGCGACGAAGCAATGAGTCAAGAGAAGTCCATTCACGTACCGGGTGGGTCTGTGCTCACCACTTCGGTCCGTTCGACCTCATTGGGCTCATGGACGATCAGCACAGCGATCCTCCAGCGATTGTCTGGGCCTTGCAGCACATACGTCACTCCCACCCGCTCCAACTCCTGTCCGTCGACCTTGTACCGCACCGCAACGCCAGTAACCAGGTTCGTGCTTGCGCTCAGCGGCTCAGCACGCCGGACGATCAGTTCACTCCGGCCGAATCCCCGGGCGCGAAGCGAGTCGATGGCCGTCGCCATGACCGGCGTCAAGATGTCGTGGGTCGGCGCAGCAAGCACGCCGTGCGGTCCGATGAGCAGTGTCGGTTCGTGAAAGAAGGGCAGAGTGGCGTGTGGGTCGAGGGAATTGAATGCCGCGTAATAGTCCAACAGCGCCTGGATCACGGCTCGCTGATTGTTCATGGCACCCCTCCGCAGCTACCTGCGGCAGGACGGTCCGCAGCTGTGCACCAAGCCCGTGCCGCACGCTGGTTGATTCTTCGCGGTGTGCTCCCGAATGCCTGACTTCGCGGGACGCTAGCCCGGCGAATCGCGAATCAACTACGCGTCAATCTTTCAGTCCCGCCGCCCAATTTCGCACGACGTGGATTGGAGGGGCGGACGTATCGAGCGTCATGTTGACGAGGAAGCGCGTGCCATCCGGGCTCGGGATGTAGCTGTTTCTCACGTTGTACACGTTCGCGCGCATGTCGAAGAGGAATCGCGGCGCGCTGTAGTCGAACCTCGGCCCCAGAGTGATGTCTACGGCATAGAATTTTCTGTCGTCGCTCACGAAGAACAGCTCTTTGCCATCCTGGCGCCACAGCGGCTGACGACCGCCGTTGTTCGAGATCGGCCATCTCTCGCCCGTTACCGGAAAGGGCACTACGTACACTTCGCGGCGTCCGGTTTCGCTGGACACGTACGCTACGAATTTACCGTCGGGCGAGAACTGCGGCTCGACATCCGGAAACGGCGACTGAACGATCGGTTGCGGCTTCCTGTCGCCCGTCATTGGGAGCACGAAGACGTCCGCGACGGTCATCCCCTCGTTTGGAGTGCCGAAATAAAGCAGCCACTTGCCGTCAGGAGAGATCTGCGTCGGTCCGCTCAGGGCACCCTTGAGGAGCACCGTCGCTTCGCTCGTACCGCTGGCACTCTTGGCGAAAAACGCTGCGACACCGTTGTCCGACGCGCCCCGATAAATGATGGTTTTGCCGTCAGGCGACCACACCGGTGACAATTTCGACCCTGGACCGGTCGTGACCGGCGAGACGATGTTGCGGCCGAGATCGCGGATCCGGAGATTGCCGTCCCTGAGGTCGGTGTACAGGAGGCGTGTTCCGTCCGGTGACAGCGTCGGTTGCAGGTAGGCGCCGGGCTCACCGACGGTTTCGAGCATGCGACCGTTCCGATCGAACCACGCGAATTGCGTCGCGCGCGTGATTGCCGGCTGGTATACCAAGACGCCGTTATTCGAGAGGGAAAAGGCCGCCGTCCCTGCAGCCTCCAGCCAAGCGATCCCCTCGGCCACACGCCGCGTCTCACCACTGACTTCCAGGCGGGCCGCGTCGAAGCGCTGCCGCAGCAGCACGCCTCCCTGTGTGAACAGCAGAAAACCCGAGGGGTCGTAGGCCGCGTTGCTCCCGCCGGCCAGGAGTCTCTTGGGTGCTATCCCCGGCACGATCGAGGCGACGTACACGCCGGGGCCGCCGCTCGCGGTCCGTGCCCAGTAGAGGAACGTGCGGCCGTCGGGCAGGAAGGAGGGCCAGAGGGTCTCGCTAGTGACACCTTGTTCGGTGTGCGTCGCCAGCGGCACGGGGGCGCCGCCCTCGGCTGACACCCGATACAGGCGGGGCGAACTGCCGCTGGCGAAGATGATGTCGCCCCCGGATCCCCAGGTTGCACCTCGCAGAATATCGGCCACGACATCGCAGATGGTGTAGAGCGAGCCACCGACCGCCTCCAGGCGTTTCAGCTTCTTTCCCACGAAGAAACCGATTGACCGCGCGTCAGGCGCCCAGAAAGGTTGGGAGGCTCCGTCACTCCCGGCCAAAGAAATTGCGTCGAAGGAATCGAAGGCTCGCACCCAGAGCATCGCCTTGCCGCGTTCATCCACGGCGACGAAGACGACGCGCGTGCCGTCGGGAGACACGGTTGCGCTGCCCGCGCTGTGCAGGTACGCAAGCGAGTTAACGGCAGAGCCGAAAACCGTATTGGGCGGGGCATTCACCTCAAATCGGGTAACCTCCTTGGCCGGCATGGGTCTCGTGACGACGTACGTGGCAAGGCCGGCCAGCGACACGAGCGACAGGACGGCGAGCACCCACCCTGTGCGAGACGGAACGGTCGGTACGTCCGAGGGGCCGGTCGCGGCGGCCACCTCGACGGTCGGCTCTTCGAACTCGAGTCGCACGTCGGCGATGTCGCGGATTCGTTGTCGGGGGTCCTTCTGCAGGCACCGTCGCAGCGCTCGCCGAATGGAGTGCGGCGTCTGCGCAGGCAGCGCACTCCAGTCTGGATCGCTTCTCAGCACGCTGGCGAGCGTGTCCGATCCGTCACTCCCGCCGAACGCGCGCTTGCCGGCGAGCATTTCGTACAGCACACAGCCGAATGCCCAGATATCGCTCCGCCTGTCGGCCTCTTTCCCGCGCGCCTGTTCGGGGCTCATGTACGCGGCCGTGCCGAGAACCGCCCCGAGTTGGGTGAGTGCCAGGCTGGTGATCGTCGGCGACGCTGCGGCTTCGGACGTGCCCGCGTCGATCGCGAGCGTCTTGGCGAGGCCGAAGTCCAGCACCTTCACAGTGCCATCCGGGCGGATCTTGATATTCGCGGGCTTCAGATCGCGATGAATGATCGCGCGGTCGTGGGCGGCTTCGAGGGCGTCGGCGATCTGCCTCGCGATAGGCAGCGCCTCCTCCAAGGGGATGCGCCCTCCAGCAATCCGCTCGGCAAGCGTTACCCCATCGACCAGTTCGAGGACAAGCGCGTGCGTGCCGTCCGATTCTTCGAATCCGTAAACAGCTCCGATGTTTCCGTGGCTGAGCGACGCCAGAAGCCGCGCTTCCCGCCTAAAGCGGAGGAGACGCTCGGAATCGGCGGCGACCATCGGGGGAAGAATCTTGAGTGCGACCTCGCGATCCAGCGTGGGATCACGCGCGCGGTAGACCTCCCCCATCCCGCCCGTGCCGACGAGTTCTCGGATCTCGTAGATGCCGAGGCGAGTGCCGGCCAGAAGAGCCATGCGGATTGCGGAGAGTATAGGTCAAGGGCGAGCCCGTTCCCCGGCGCGGAGCAACTCCACCAGACCTGGTTCGATGTCACGCCGCGCCACGCTCGTGCGATGGCCTCGAGGGCCCACGCCAATTGCATCGGGGCTCCGGCCGCGGCCTCCACCCGAAGGACGTGCTCGGGCTGCTGCCGCGATGGACCTCGCTGCGGTCGTGCCTTTGAGCAACCGGCTCGCGGCTGAGCTCGACTGACAATTGACGGACAATCTGTTGCTTCCTCCTGCGGCTTTCTGCCGCCTGCAGTGGGGATCGGCTTCGCACCGGCAAGGCAGCAGCGGGCTCCTGCGGCCTCGGGTGGCCTCGCCCCCGAAATCTTCTAAGCCGGGAGCAGGTTCGAGCCCTGCCGGGCGTACCACTCTAACTATTTAACACACAACGACTTACATAGACTGACCCGACAATGCGCTCGGCGCTCGCTTTCCTGGCGGAGGCAACCGAAGGCCGCTGGAGGCCACCTCGCGTTGTCAGTCGTTTGTCAGTCGAGGCCGGCGGTCCTTCTCGGCCAATCCACGAAATGTAGCGCCGACTATCCACGCAATTGCTGGTTGTTGCATTCTCGCGATGCATTCCGGGGTCTGCGACCCCCGGCTCTTTGGGCAAGTGGATCGGAGCCCGCTCGGCTGACGCGGCCCACGCGTTGTCAGTCAATTGTCAGTCGTCAGGATTTGCTTACCCCTCCATGCGGTACACCGAGCGTCTCGCCGATGCGGGCATCGCGCCGTCGGTGGGAGCCAAGGCGATGCCTACGCCAATGCCCTCCCCGAGTCGGTCACTGGTCTCTTCAAGACGGAGGTGATTCGACGGAAGGGGCCGTGGCGTTCACTCGAGGCCGTGGAGTTTGTCACCCGCGCGTGGATGGAGTGGTTCAACGCGCGGCGTCTGCTCGCCGCGGTCGGGAGATCCCGCGCCGAGTTCGAGGCACAGTACTATGCCCAGGCTGCGGTGGCCTCATTCAACAAACTCGGTCGTCCGACCATCCCGGTGCGCTTCAGTTGCGCCTGCCGCACCCGATGAGCGGCTTGTGAACGCAATAGTCGGCGTTACAGACGTCCGGTCAGCAGCATCACGATCAGAATCAGGAGAACCAACCCACCTAGCCCAATGCCCACCCGTGGCCCTCCTGCATAGAACCCGCCCCCGCCCAACAACAGCAGCACGATGATGAGAATCAGTAGGGTGCTCATGATGCGCAGACTACTGCCTCACGGTCACCTTCGGCAAGCCCTGCGCACAACGTCGCCAGGCGCGCGGCGGCGAGCCACGTTGCAGTTAGGTGTCGCTCAGTGACGACGAGGTCCGCTTCAGCGTGGAGGACGATGGCCGCGGCTTCGAGGCTGCGGCGGCAGCGGCCAACGGCCCCGGGACTGGTCAGCATGCGCGAGCGCGCCGCCCCGATCGGTGGCCAACTCGAGCTCCGTTTCAGAGCTCGCTGCAAGTGCGTTCTACGCGCAGCCTGCTCGGACGTTTGATGAATTGGGGCGCGAGCGCCTGCCAAGAGCACGTGGTCGAAGATGCTGACTCGACTTCACGGTCCAAACCGGGTGACGTCAAAAACGCCGGCCGCAGCGGTCGTCCGCGGGAGCGCGAGTCCGCGCGATCGTCGTCGACGCCTCCGCCCTCGTGCAATTTCTGCTGCAAACGCCGCTTGGAACCAGACTCGAGGCGCGTCTTTTCAGGAACCAGGATGACTTCCGTTGCGCTCGCGAAGGCGGGCGGTCACCGGGCACGCATCGAACTGATTGCACGACGAGTGCCGTTAGGCGCGCACACTTTGTCGAGGTCGTCGCGCGCGGTTCATATGATGCCTCCGAGCAAGCGCGGCCTTACCTCCGAGTCGCCCGAATGAGATCATGACCTGCCTGATTTCTTCGACCGAGCGTTACTGGGAAGCGACGCTCAATCGAGGGGCCGGAACATTCAGCCCGCCGCCAGATGGCCGAGGGGCTGCTGCGAACGCCCGGCGAAGGACGCTTCGAGGTCTGCTCCGCCGGAACGTCACCGAGCATCGTTCGGCCCGAAGCCATCGCAGTGGTGAAGGAACGCGGCATCGACATCAGCAGTGGGCTTCGCGCGGGCGCTCCCGCTCGCGTGGGGAATCGTACGGGCGCAACTCTACGGCATCGCCCCCGGCGATCCCGAATGCTGCTGTTCGGCGCAGCCCCCCTCCTCGCCACGGTGCTCGCCGCGTCTCTGGTTCCGGCGCCGCGCCCCTCGAGGGTGGCGCCCGTCGAGCACTGCGCGAGGAGTAACCACCGAGCGACGCATTCTTTCACCGCAACCAAGGAGATGGGCGCCGCTCAAAGCGCCGGCAGCACCGATTGGACATACGCTTGGGCGATGACCCAGCCAGACGCACCTGTCGCCGACCTGTTCGCCAGAACCGCACTTGCCTCGTGGAAACAGAATCTCGATCGCCTCGACGGAGTCTTTGCCGCCGCGAGCGATGACCAGCTGCAGCAGGAAGTGGCACCAGGGAAGAACCGCCTCTTCTACCTGCTTGGACATCTCGTCGCCGTGCACGACCGCATGCTGCCGCTGCTCCGGCTGGGTGCGCGCCTGCATCCCGAACTCGACGAAGCGTTCCTGACCAAGGCGGACCGGACGGCGCCCGACACCATCACCCCGGCCTCGCTGCGCGCCGCCTGGACCGAGGTGAACTCCGCACTCACCAGCGCGATGGAGTCGCTGCCCGCAGCCGCGTGGCTCGAGAGACACGACGCCATTTCGGCCGAGGACTTCGACAGGGAGCCGCTGCGCAATCGTCTGTCGGTGCTGCTGTCGCGCGGCGGCCACGTGCAGTTCCACACGGGGCAGATTCGTCTGATCATCAAGCAGGGCTGACACTGGGACATTGCCTGGTGGGCCGGCCCCCATCGTCCTGGGTAGCATCCTCGTGACATTCTCGTAGTGGCCATCCGCACGGGATGAACCCGAACGGACGATGGACGACGTCAGCGTAACGCGGCCAACCAGGGCCTGACACCGCTCGATCCTTCGAAGATCATCCTGGCCGCGACGAAGGCGATCAGCAGCAGTCCCGCGTAGTTGAGCGAGGGCCAGCGGTGCAGCAGGCTGCTGATCGCGTTGGCGGCAACTGCCATCATCGCGATGGACAGAAGCAGGCCAAAGGCCATGACGTAGGCATGATCCGGTCCCGCCCCGCCCGCGACGGCAAGTACGTTGTCGAGCGACATGGATACATCGGCAACGGTGATCTGGGCCTGCGGCGGTGATCGGGCTCACCGATGTAAGGCCGCAGCGGGCTGCTGTGGCCTTGGGTGGCCTCACCCCCGAAAACTTCTGATATGGAAGGCGGTCGTAGGTTCGAGCCCTGCCGGGCGTACCAGTTACGTCGTTCAGCCACAACCACTTACATACACAGGCCTGAAAGGCGTGCCGCAGTCGCTTTCCGTGTGGAGGCAACTAGAGGCCGCTGCAGGCCATCTCCCGTTGTCAGTCAATTGTCAGTCGCGGCCGGTGGTCTTCTCGGCCAGGCCCTGAAAGCTCGTCGGCTTGACCAGCCCGACCAGCACACGGCCTGCGGCGCGGCCCCGCGAGACGAGCAACGCTGGTCAACTGCGGGCTGCAGGCAGGATGTTCTGGTTGGACCGGAACAGATTCGTCGGGTCGTACGTCCCCTTGACCCGAGCGAGCCGAGGATAGTTGACCCCGTAGACATCGCGTATGCGCTCGGCGGTGCTGGGCGCCAGATAGTTCACGTAGGCGCGGCGTGCCCACGGACGCAGCGCAGCGCCGTGCTCGGCGACCCATCGCTCCGCACGCTTGCGATCCGCGGGCCGCTTCCACTCGGCCGACAGAAGACTGCTCAGCCCCGTACCACGCAGCGGGTACGCCGTGTCGGTCATCGCGACGCGTGACGCCACACCGTTGGACAGGCCCATCAGCATTGCACCAACGCCGCGCCCGGCGACCGCTGCACGCGCCAGCACGTCCACGACGCCATCAGTCATGCCCTCGAGAAACGCGCCGTCGACAGCCAGGGATGTGGTCGTCCACACCTCGCCTTCGGGGTTTGGCGTGGAACTGGCCATCCGCGGATCCACCGGCCGGAACGCAGTCTTCCACTTCGCGAGATAGGCGGCGGCTGCTGCCGGATCGCCGTAGTAGCCGCAGGTGGCGGATGCGCCGGTCTCCTCGTGCACCCTGAAGCCGGCCCGGACCTCGTCGGGCGTCTCGCGCACGAGCTCGCCAAACGTCCGCATGGCCCCGGCAATTTCGTTCCAACCGAAGTGAAGGTAGCGGAATGGAAGGTGCGCACCGGGTGCAGCCCGAAATCCAGTCGCGTGACGATGCCGAAGTTGCCGCCGCCGCCACGGATCGCCCAGAACAGATCTTCGTTCTGGCCCGACCCGAGTTCCAGCACCTCGCCATCGGCAGTCACGAGCTGCGCGCCGACGATGTTGTCGCTCGCTGTCCCGAAGAGGCCGCGCCCGGCGGTATCGCCGCCGGCGAGCGCCAGACCAGCCACGCCGACCGACCCGCAGCTGCCCATCGGCGTGACGAGCCCGAACGCGAGCGTCGCGGTGAGCAACTCGCGAATCGTCGTTCCGCCGCCAACGGAGGCGATTCGGCGGTGCGCATCGACGCTGACGGCGTTGAACGCGCCGAGATCAATCTGCAGCGCGCCATCGGCGACGCCGAATCCGGCGTAGCTGTGACCGCCGCCGCGGATGGCGATCGGGATGTCATGTCGCCGCGCGACCTCTACGCAGCGCCGCACGTCGTCGAGGTCTGCGCACCGCGCCATGGCGACTGGGCGACGGTCGTAGGCGAGGTTCCAGACCTTCCTCGCCTCGTTGAAGAGGGGCGCCCCGGGCTGCAGGAAACGCCCGCGGATGTTTCGGGCGAGATCGGCGAGATCGGCATCGGGCCCAGCCGCCAGGGAGACACGCGGAGCGCCGGCGGGTGCGCAGGCAGCCAGCGTCACGGCACCGGCAGAGGCGAAGCCGGCGCGAACGAAGTCGCGTCGGGTCCAGGTCGGAAGTGCCCTGCGGTGGATGGCCATCGTCGCTTGTGGAATTCGGGGCCATCTCGCCTCGTTCCGGTCGTGCCGTACGTCGCGTGCCGGGCCCGTGGCGAGGGGGGCGTGCTATCGTCCGTCCACCTCATCCATCACGGCTGGCGACGGTAGCACATGTCGGGCCTGCCATGTCGCGCTGCAGCCGCGAGGGTCGTCTGCAACTGGAGACACGCCATGTCTGCCCGGTCTGCCCTCGTCCCGATCATCCTCACGCTCGTCGTTGCAGGCACTGGCTGCACGGTGTCCTCCACGGCCGTTCTCGACGACGACACCGCGCGTGTCGCGGCCGACGCCGAACCAGGTAATTGGCTATCGCACGGCCGCACGTATGGGGAGCAGCGTTTCAGTCCACTGACGCGCATCTCGACGGAGACCGTCGCCGGCCTCGGCCTGGCCTGGTCCTACGACCTCGGCATGAATCGCGGCGCGGAAGCGACGCCCATCGTCCGCGACGGTGTGATGTACGTCACGTCTGCGTGGAGCATCGTCCACGCCATCAGCGCGAAGACGGGGGCGAAGCGCTGGGTGTACGACCCGAAGGTCAGTCGCGAGGTCGGCCCGAAAGCGTGCTGTGACGTCGTCAATCGCGGCGTCGCCGTCCACGGCGGCAAGGTGTTCGTCGGCGTCATCGATGGTCGTCTCGTCGCGCTCGATGCGGCGACGGGCGTTGTGGCGTGGGAGACGGTGACGGTCGATCAGTCGCAGCCCTACACGATCACCGGCGCGCCGCGCGTCGCCAACGGGCTCGTGTACATCGGCAACGGCGGCGCCGAGTACGGCGTGCGCGGCTACGTGTCGGCCTACGACGCGCAAACGGGTGCGTTGCGCTGGCGCTTCTACACGGTGCCCGGCAATCCCGCGACGGGCCCCGACGGTGCCGCCTCGGACTCGGTGCTCGAACGGATGCGGGCCACGTGGACCGGCGAATGGTGGCAGAACGGCGGCGGCGGCACGGTGTGGGACGCCATCGTGTACGACCCGGAGTTCGATCAACTGCTCGTCGGCGTGGGCAACGGATCGCCCTGGAACCAGCAGATTCGATCGCCCGGCGGCGGCGACAACCTGTTCCTCGCGTCGATCGTCGCGCTCGACGCGAAGACCGGCGCCTACAAGTGGCACTACCAGACCACGCCGGGCGAGACCTGGGACTACACCGCGACGCAGCCGATCATGCTGGCCGACCTCACCATCGGCGGCACGCCACGCAAGGTGGCGATGCAAGCGCCGAAGAACGGGTTCTTCTACGTCATCAATCGCGCCAACGGCCAGCTGATCTCGGCCGACCCGTACCTCGACATGAAGGCGGCGAAGGACACGCCCCGCGGCGCTCCCGTGGCGTGGGCGTACGCCGTGGACACGAAGACGGGCCGCCCGATCGAGAACCCGGAGGCGCGCTTCAAGGCGGGGACCACGCTGATCCATCCGAACCCCGATGGCGGGCACAACTGGCACCCGATGTCGTACAGCCCGCAGACCGGGCTGGTCTACATCCCGATTCAGGACGGCGCGATCGACTTCGCCCACGACCCCGCATACACGCGGCTCGAGGGCTTCCAGAACCTCGGGGTCCTCATTGGTACGCTGCCCGACGACCCGCAGGTGCGGAAGGCCATCCGCAACGGCTACCGCGGCGCGCTGCTCGCCTGGGATCCGATTGCGCGCAAGGCCGCCTGGCGTGCCGAGCGGCGCGGGGCCTATAACGGCGGCACGCTGGCGGTCGCCGGCGGCGTCGTGTTCCAGGGCACGATCGACGGGCACTTCCTCGCCATGGACGCGAAGACCGGCAAGGAACTCTGGTCGTTCGACAACCAGGCCGCGACGCTTGCCGGACCGGTGAGCTACGAGCTGGACGGGGAGCAGTACATCTCGGTGCCGGCAGGCTACGGCGGCGTGTTCTTCCTGATCAACGGTTTGTTCCTGCCCCGGGAGGGGTCGCCGGCCAACGCGCGCGTCTACACCTTCAAGCTGGGAGGGTCGGCCCCCAGACCGGTCATCCAGTTCGCGCGCATCCCGACCCCGAAGCCGCCGGTGCTGCCCGTGACCGCCGACCAGTACCGCCGCGGCGGCTTCCTCTACGACACCTTCTGCCTGAATTGCCACGGCATTGCCGCGATCACCGGGGGCGTCCTGCCCGATCTGCGCAAGTCGGGTCGACTGCAGGACGCGGTACTGTGGAAGGCCGCCGTCGTCGACGAGGAATTGGCCTCACGCGGCATGCCGCGCTTCAGCCGGCATATCTCGGCGGCAGATGCGGAACTGATTCGCGCCTATGTCGCGGGACAGGCCGGCCTCCTGTTCAACCAGGAGCAGGAGCGGACCCCGCCGGCCACGCAGTGAGGCCGCCACGGCTCCTGACGTAATTGCGCGCTCAGTCCGTCCACGAGCAGCGGGGCCTGTGAGCACGATGTCGCGCCGTCGAGCCAAAGGCGCCTCAACCGCTAAACAGCGTCAGGCCACGCGCAGCGGTGCCACACTCAGTTCGGGCACCGTCCAGTCAATGTGGTGGATCCGGCCTTCTACGTCGGCGCCGTGCACCTCCTGGCCATTAGCATGACCACCGACACGCGCTCCTCGGGTCGCACGATGTACGCTGCCGTCAGGGACGCGACACCTCGCGACCAGGCACTGCATCCCGTGCCGAGGGCTCCACGGGCGGGCTCGATGCGCCGGTGAGGAGTTGCCCCCAAGCGCCCCGAGCCACACTCTGCCGCTTCAAGGTCCCTATACTGCCTGCGAGTGCTCCTATGCCCCTGGATGCCGTCATCAACGCGGTGCACCACCTCGAGGATCGCCTCCGAACCGACTTCGGAGTCGCCGCACTGTATGTATTCGGTTCCGTGGCTGGCGGCGAGGCCAGCGCCGACAGCGACATCGATGTGCTCGTCGAGTTCGACGGCATGCCGACGTTCGCACGGTTCATGGATCTCAAGGCGCTGCTGGAAGACACCCTGGGCGCACACGTCGACCTGGTGACCCGTGCGGCGCTTCGCTCGCAGCTAAAGCCACGCATCGAAGCCGAAGCCCGCCGTGTCGCGTGACGCCACCCTGTAGATCGACGACATGCTCGAGGCGTGCCGTCGTGTGATGCAGTACACTGAGGGGCTCAGCAGGACGCAGTTGGTGTCGGGCACGATGGCGCACGATGCCGTCTTGCGAAACCTCGAAGTGCTCGGCGAAGCCGCGAAGAACGTTCGACGGCCATGCGCCAGATGGACGACACGATCGCGTGGCGCCGCATCGCAGGGTTGCGCGACCTCCTGGCCCACGCGTACTTCGGCATCGACGACGACATCGTGTGGAGCGTGGTGGTCGAGGAAGTACCGGCGCTGCTGCCGCGATTGGCCTCGCTGCGCGTTCGGCTGTGAACAACGGCGTCGCGGCTGAGCTCGACTGACAATCGAGTGACAATCCGAGGCTGCCACCAGCGGCATCGAGTTGCCTACAGCGGTGATCGAGCTCAGCGAGCTGAGGCTGCAGCGGGCTGCTGTGGCCTCCAGTGGCCTCGCCCCCGAAAACTTCTGATATGGAAGGACCGTTCGTCAACCAGTAGTTAAGAGGGGCTGTGGGAATCTGGGCGCGCGCGAGGCGCGCGTCCAAGGCCGCACATGCGGCCGTCATTGCCACAGCCTCTTCGTGTCTTGGGCCCTGGCCCCGGTCAGCGGATCGGCCGAGCGACGTCGACGATGAATCACTCTGATATGCGCGGGTTGGCTACCGCATGACCATGATTCGTCGGGAGCTGCCTCGCTCTAAGGGCGCGAGTTCGAGACCGAAGTCGTCTATCGCATAGAAGTTCCGAGAATTCTCCTTTGGATCGTCGGCCGATCCGCTCACTGGGTCAGGGCTGCCCACACAAACCCGGTCAACTCACGTGCCACCGCGGTCACCACCTGCGGCGTCGGCTTCCCTCGTGCGGTCAAACGTCGATACGTGCGGTGCAGCCGCTGCTGCGCGGCCCACGCGTGCGGGATGGCCGTGCTCGGCGCACCCGCTTGCCGGGCGCGGAGCGACCTGCCCACGCGTGCGGGATGCCGATAGTGCCACGCCGCTTCGATCAGGACCCGGCGCAGATGGGCATTGCCCGTCTTGGTGATGCCGCCTTGGGCGCGTTTGCTGCCGCTCGAGTGCTCCGACGGCACGAGCCCCACGAAGGCCATCGTCTGTGGCGCGGACGCGAAGCGGCGGGCGTCGCCCAATTCCGCCGCAATCGTCAGCGCCGTCAGATCGTCCATGCCGCGGAAGCACCGCAGCCGCTGGACGCGGGCCTGCAGCGGCGCCACCTGCAGCAGCGGCCGCAGATCGGTCTCCACGGCGCGCAGGCGCCCGACGGTCTCGTCGACCGCGCGCAGATAGGACTCGTGGGTGCGCTGCAGCGCAACCTGGTCCCAGGGCTGGGCGCGGAGCCAGGCGTCATGGCGCAGGGTCCACGCGCGCCCGCCGGTGAAGCGCCGCCCATGGCGCAGGAGGAACTTGGAGAGCCGATGCCGCGCCCGCAACAGATCGATGCGGATGTCCTTCCGGCAGCGCAACAGATCCCGCACGGCCTCCTCGATCTCGGTCGGAATGTGGATGGCCGTCAGGGCATCGGCGCGATAGAGCACCGCGAGCTGGCCGGCGTCGCGGCGGTCGGTTTGACCCGATCGCCGGGCCGACGCGGGATCAGCGCGGGCGCGATGAGATCACAGGGAATCCCGTGAGCGGCCAGCTCCCGCTGCAGCGCGAATCCGCACGGGGCCGCCTCGTAGCAACACCGCACGGGGTGCTGGCGCTGCAATCGCTGCAGGAACCGCAGGATCGTTTGCGGATCCGAGGTCAGCGTGTGCAGCACGGGCGTCCGGTGGCGCGGCAACAACACCGCGGCCACCGTCGTGGCGGCGTGCTGATCAAAGGCGATGATGGCGATAGACTGCATCACGACCGACCTCCTTTGTATGCGGCTCTGCTCTGAGCTGTCGCAAGCCGAGAGTAACCCGCGACAGATGCAAAGCCGAGGTCGGTCCTTCCATATGGTCTAGACAGCCGCGCAGTCATCAAGAAGGCGCTCGAATGCGGCGCACGAGGTTACGTGCTGAAGAGCGATGCCGGTAACGAACTCGCCACCGCCGTTCGTACCGCCGTCGACGGACACCTCTATCTTTCTACGGCTGCTCGGCCGGCGCCCCGGAAAAGGGAAGCCCCCGCCAAGTCTGGAGTCCTGATGTTGCCGATTGGCGTTCGCCTCGCTACCTTCCTCGCGCCCGGTGGTCAATCCGAGCGCCCTCGCCGCACTGGTCGGCTCGTTGTCCACCCGCCCGTCATTTCTCGTTGTTAACCGGCATCTTACAGTTTCATTTCGGCCCGCTCGACCAATTGGCCCGTTGCGACACCAGTCCGCGGATGCACGGCGTGGTGGCGACGGGGTGTGATCGTCCGCCCAACTCGACTGACGCCGCTTGACAGTCGGTAGTTCGATCGATACGTTCTCTGCGCAACCACATTTGCGACGTACGCAGGTTCGGCGGCTGAATGAACTCGGCAGCCCGGGCTGTGTCCGCGTGACGATACGGAGGACTCTCGATGTCAGCACGACGTCTGGCTGCGGCCCTGTGCGCGCTCCTCTTGGCTTCGACCACGGCGAGCGCGCAGGTCGTCGCCGGCAGCATCAGTGGCACCACCATCGACGCCCAAGGCGGCGTCGTGCCTGGAGTGAACATCGTCATCGTGAACGAGTCGACGCTCGAGGAGCGCTCGACCGTGACCAACGATCGCGGCGAGTTCCAGTTGACCAACCTGATGCCCGGCCGCTACACCGTCCGCGCGACGCTGGAGAGCTTCCGCACGCACGAGCGCCAGAATGTCGTCCTGAGCGCCGGCGAGCGCCTGAGCGTCGGCAACGTGACGATGGACGTGGGCGCCGTCGGCGAGACCGTGGTGGTCGAGGCGCGAGGCGCGCACGTCAACGTCGCCGAAACCCAGCACGCCGGCGTCATCACCGCCAACCAGATCGAGCAGGTGCAGGTGCTCGGCCGCGACGTCACGTCGATCATGCGTCTGCTGCCGGGCGTCCGGTACGAGCAGACCGTGGACTCGCTCGGCATGAGTTTCGGCACCGACGTGCCCAACGTCGGCGGTGCCCGGCGCGACTGGAGCAACGTCGTTGTCGACGGTCTGGTCGCCAACGAGGCGGGCAACAGCGGCCTCATGTCGCAACAGATCAACCTCGACGCGATCGCCGAGGTGCGTGTGCTGCTGAACACCTATCGCGCCGAGTATGGGCGCGCCGGTGGTGGTCAGGTGCAGATCGTGAGCAAGGCGGGCGGCGCCAACTATCGCGGCAATCTCTATTACTACGGCCGCCACGAATCGCTCAACGCCAACGACTTCTTCCGCAACCGTCAAGGCGTGGCCAAGCCCCCCTACCGGTTCAACACCTACGGCGCCAACCTGGGTGGTCCGGTGCCCAAGGCGAAGAACCTCTACTTCTTCTACTCGCTGGAAGCGCCGCTGGTGAAACGCCCCGGTCCACTGCGCAACTGGACGATGCCGACCGACGCCGAGATGCGTGGCGACTTCTCGCAGACCCTGGACAGCCAGGGACGGTTGATCAACATCCGCGACCCGCAGCGTGAAGGCGCCTGCAACGCGGTCACCGGCGGCCCGGGGTGCTTCCCCGGCAATATCATCCCGGCCAACCGCATCAACCAGAACGGCTTCAACCTGCTGAACATGCTGCCGCGGGCGACCAACTTCGACCGCAACTTCACCCAGGGCAACTTCAATCACTCGACGCAGTCCAACGCCGACAACCCGAAGATGAACAACATCGTCCGGGTCGACTGGCGGCCGACGGCCAACGACAGCTTCTATTTCACGTTCAAGGACTGGTACTCGGACCAGCGCGGCAGCGAGATCACGGCCGGACCGTCGCAGTGGGGCTTCTTCAACACCCACTACCTGAACACCGACCGCGGCGGCAGCGTGAACTACACCAAGATCCTGCGCCCGAACCTGATCATGGATACCGACTTCGGCATCCGGACCCAGACCGAGCAGTTCTATCCGCTCACCGATGGCGACTGGGATCGCATCAACCGGAGCAACGTCGGCTTCAACGTCGGCCAGTTCAACCCGCAGCTCAATCCGCGCAACGTGATTCCCAAGGTGCAGTTCGGTTTGACCAACTCGCCGAACTTCAACTACGACAACCGCCTGGTCGACCAGGGTCAGGGATGGATCACGTCGATCCGCAGCAACCTGAGCTGGATCAAGGGCAGCCACTCGTTCAAGACCGGGTTCTACTTCGAGCAGTCGCGCAACTCGGAGGGCAACGGCGGCGTCGGTGCCGGGCCGTGGGCGGGGCAGTTCAACTTCGCCACCGACGTCAACAACCCGCTCGATTCGAACTACGCGTTCGCCAACGCCCTGCTCGGCAACTTCCGGGACTACACGGAGATCGATGCTTTCTCCGAAGTCGAAGGCTATCGCTACATCACCGAGTTCTACGTGCAGGACACGTGGAAGGCGGCCTCGCGGCTGACGGTGGACTACGGCGTCCGGTTCCTCAAGTACACGCCCTGGTACTCGACGCTGCCGGCGGCGGAGTTCGTCCCCGAGCGATGGGATCCGGCGCTCGCGCCGCGGCTGTACGAGCCGGCCCGTATCAACGGCCAGAACGTCGCGCTCGACCCGGTGACCGGCGAGACGAAGCCGAACGTGTTCGTCGGTTCGTTCGTCCCCGGCACGGGCGACCGCTACAACGGCATGGTGACCAGCGACGCCGGCTACCCACGCGGCTTCCGCGACTCGCGAGGCCTCGAGCTCGAGCCCCGCTTCGGTCTGGCGTGGGACATCATGGGCGACCAGAAGATGGCCCTGCACGCCAGCGCCGGCCTGTACCACAACTCGTTCATCAACGCGAACACGCTCGATGCCCTGGCCCGCAACCCGCCGGCGCAGAACACGCCCAGCATCTTCTACAGCTCGTTCGACACCTTCCTCGGCGCCGGACAGCAGGGCGCCTTCTCGAACCGTCCGAGCAACGTCTTCGGCCTCCAACGGGACGCCAAGACACCGATGGCCTACAACTACTCGGTGGGTGTCCAGCGGGAGCTGGGCTGGGGCACGGTGCTCGACGTCACCTATGCCGGGTCCCAGACGCGCAACCTGGAGATGAATGTACAGCTCAATCGGGTGCCCGACGGCGCGCGCTTCGTCGACCTGAACCCGCAGAACGCCAATCCCCAGAACCCCACGAGCGCCAAGCCGGCGGAGTTCCTGCGTCCGTACCGCGGTTACGGCAACATCGACATCCGGGAGCACTTCGGCAGGAGCTCGTACAACTCACTGCAGGTGCAGCTCAATCGCCGCTACATCAACGGCCTTCAGTTTGCCGTCGCCTACACGCTGGCGAAGACCGTGGGCGACGGCTCAGCCGACAACAACAACATCAACTCGGCCGGCGTGTTCAATCCGGCACGCCCTGGAGCGGCGTGGAACGACCGCCCCGACACATCGACGCAACTGCACAACCTGGTCCTCAACTACACCTGGGACGTGCCCAACGGCAGCCGCCTGATGGACAACGCGCTCGGCCGCGGCCTCCTCGACGGCTGGCAGATGTCTGGCGATACGGCCTTCGTCAGCGGCGACTGGGCTGGTCTCTCCCAGCCGACGACGACCGACAATGCCGATTTGACGGGCGGCGACCAGGGCACCAGAGCGACGATCACCGGAGATCCGCTGTGCTCGGGCAACTGCGATCTCTCGCCGGGCGGCACCGGCAGCTTCTTCAACGTCTCGAGCTTCGCCCGAAACGCCCGCGGCGATTTCGGCAACGCCGAGGCGACCTTCTACCGGCGGCCGCGGATCATCGTCACGAACTTCTCGATGTTCAAGAACTTCGGCCTCGGCGGCTCGCGCAGGCTGCAGGTCCGCTGGGAGATGTACAACGTCTTCAACCAGGTGAACTGGTCGAGCATCGATACGACACCACGGTTCAACCCGGCAGGCGAGCAGGTCAACGCCGCGTTCGGCCAGGCGACCGCGGCGCGCGCCCCGCGCATCATGCAGGGCGCGCTGCGATTCAGTTTCTAGGGGAACGGCCCGGCGTCACGCCGGGTCGATCTCAATCGGACAGTTGCGGGGCATACTGTGCGCACCATGAGATTCCGGCGATCCTCGTTGTTCCTGACGCATTGGGCACTGGCCGTTGCACTGTGCTCGGCGAGCCCGGTGTTTGCGGAGTCCACCGCGGACGCGGCCGCTGCATCGAATCCGAACGTCGTCGTCTACGAGCTTGCTGAAAAACGGCGCCTGAGGGATCGACAACGCGGATCCCGAGCACTACGATGACGAGCATGCGCGGAGACGACCGTCAGCCCACCTCGATGTTCAGCTACGTCTCGGCCGAGGATCGCGTCCCGGCCGATCATCCGCTGCGCCCGATTCGTGTGCTGGTCGACGAGATCCTGCGCGACATGTCGCGCGACTTCGATGGCCTCTATGCCCGCGTCGGCCGTCCGTCGATTCCGCCTGAGCGCCTGCTGCGGGCGCAGTTGCTGCAGTTGTTCTACTCGATCCGCAGCGAGCGGCTGCTGATGGAGCAGCTCGATTACAACATCCTGTTCCGGTGGTTCGTGGGGCTCGAGATGGACGAGCCGATCTGGGTCCCGACCGTCTTCACCAAGAACCGCGATCGCTTGCTGAATCAGGAGGTCGCGCGCCAGTTCCTGCAACGGGTCGTCGACCGGGCCTCGGCGTGGATGTCTGACGAGCACTTCACCGTCGACGGCACGTTGATCGAGGCCTGGGCGAGTCAGAAGAGTTTTCAGCCGAAGGCCGGGCCGCCCGAGGGTGATGGCCGCAACTTCCATGGCCAAACACGCACCAACGACACGCACGCCTCCAAGACCGATCCGGATGCGCGGTTGTATCGCAAATCGTTCCAGAGCGAGGCGCGGCTGGCGTACCTCGGGCACGTGCTGATGGAGAATCGCCACGGTTTGATCGTGGACGGCATGGCCACGACGGCGGATGGCCACGCCGAACGCGACGCCGCGCTGCTGATGCTGCAGAAGCATGCGCGTCCGTCGCGCCCGCGCACGCTCGGCGCGGACAAACTTTTCGACACCCGCGATTTCGTCGATGTCACGCGGCAACTCGGATACACGCCGCACGTCAGCCAGAACGTGAAGCGGACGGGCGGCAGCGCGATCGATCGGCGCACGACACGGCATGCCGGCTACAGCATCAGTCAGGCCTGTCGGCCGCGCATCGAACGCGTCTTCGGGTGGCTGAAACCGCTGGCGGGGCTGCGCAAGGTGAAGCTCCGCGGGCTCGACAAGGTCGACAGCCTGTTCGTCTTCGCGTGCGCCGCCTTCAACCTGCGACGACTGCCGAGACTCCTCGCGATGGCGGCTACGCCTGCGTAAGGCCTCCGTCGACCGTGTGGCCGCGGGTCGCCGCGGTCGACCCGCCCACGTGTATCCGACTCGATAGGTCACGTCTCGCACAGCGAGCGGGATGAAATCAGCCGTCATGGCCGGTTCTTCAGCAAGCTCCTACAGGGGCGACACGGGCAGCGGGGCCGGCAAGCACATCGTCTTCATCGCGGGCGATCACGAATACCGCAGCGAAGAGACGCTCCCGATGCTGGCCCGCATCATGGCGCATCACTACGGGTTCACGTGCAGCGTCTTGTTCACCACCAACCCGCAGACCGGCGAGATCGATCCCGAGAGTTCGCACATCACCGGCCTGGCGACCCTCGACAAGGCCGATCTGCTCGTCATCTTCACCCGCTTCAAGGATTTCCCTGACGCGGAGATGAAGCACGTGGTCGACTATCTCAATCGCGGCGGCCCGGTCGTCGGCCTCCGCACCGCCACGCACGCCTTCCAGATTCAACGGGCCGATGCCGCTTACGCCAAATATTCCTGGAAGGGCACGCCGGAGTACGTCGGCGGCTTCGGCCGGCAGATTCTCGGCGAGACGTGGGTGTCGCACTACGGCGCCAATCACAAACAGAGCTCGCGCCTGGTGGCCGAGAAGGGCGAGGCGGGCCACCCGATCCTGCGCGGCGTGAAGGACGCGTGGGTGAAGTCCGGCGGCTACACGGCCAACCCCATCGAAGGGAGCCACGTGCTGGCCACCGGCGAGATCCTCGACGGCATGACCCCGGATTCGCCTCCCGCCCAGGGCAAGACGCTCCAGCCCGTCGCCTGGTACCGCACCTACACCGCCGACTCCGGCAAGCAGGGGCGGGCCTTCGCGACGACCCATGGCGCCTCCGAGGACATCGTCAACGACGGCTTCCGGCGCTTGATGGTGAATGCGATCCTGTGGGGCGCCGGCCTCGAGTCGAGCATCAGCCCCGATGGGCCAATCGCCCTAGTCGGTCCGTACCATCCGACGACCTACGCGTTCAAGGGCTTCATCAGGGGGATGAAGCCCTCGGACTTCGCCGGGTGGGACTCGGCGATCCCGAAGCGATAGCCCTCGCGCCAGGGCGCCTCACAGCGACCTGAGGAACTCGACGAGATCGCCTCCGGGTCAGAAGTGCCCGAACTTCCCGGTGCCGCGGGGACCTTCATCGTGACGGTCCGCGGCAGCCTTGCGCGGCCGAGGCGACATGACCAGCGTTCTCGGCGGCCGCGCACGACTGGCGAGGCCGCCGGCGTCGCAGTGTCGCCACCGACCCAGCGCCGCGAGGTCCGGCCACCACCTGCAGCGACGTCTCGGCTTGCGCGTTCAGCTCCTCGCTGACCGCCGCGCTCTCTTCGGCCGTCGCGGCCGCGCCTTCCTTCGTTGGGACCGCGCGATCGATTCCTCGATCAGCCCCGCCGTGTCCTTCACCGCATCGGGCGACCGCTGCGCCAGTGTGACCTGCCGATCATCGGCCCACGTGTACTCGTCCCGTTTCGCGTGCATCACGTCAACCCAGACGAGTTCCTCCGTCGCTCGTTTCCTTGACACGAATGGCGACGTGGCGGCCTTGGCCATTCCCCCACTGCTGGCGTTGCTGTGGATGCCCTTGGACACCCCGGTGGACCAGGCCTTCGCCGTGGCTGGATTCGGGTTCTGCGCCGTGGGCGCCATGACGAACCAGATCATTCCCGGTGCGCTTCAGTTGCGCCTGCCGCATCCGATGACCGGCTTGTGAACGCAATATCAGGCGTTACAAACGTCCGGTCAGCAGCATCACGATCAGAATCAGGAGAACCAACCCACCTAGCCCAATGCCCACCCGTGGCCCTCCTGCATAGAACCCGCCCCCGCCCAACAACAGCAGTAGGATTATGAGAATCAGTAGGGTGCTCATGATGCGCAGGTTACTGCCTCAAGGTCATCTTCGGCAAGCCCTGCACAACGTCGCCAAGCACGCGGCGGGGAGCCGCGTTGCGTCACGTTGTCGTTCAGTGACGACGAGATCCGGTTCAGCGTGGAGGACGATGGCCGCGGCTTCGAGGCAGCGGCTGCGACGGCCGTGGGCAACGGCCCGGGACTGGTCAGCATGCGCGAGTGCGCCCCGTGATCGGTGGCCAACTCGAGATCCGTTCGGAGCTCGCTGCAACTCCGTTCTACGCGCAGCCTGCGCGGACGCTGATGAAGTGAGGGCGCGAGCGCACTGCCTGAAGCACGTGGTCGAAGATGCTGACTCGACTTCACGGTCGAAAGCGGATGACGTTGGAAACGCCGCCGCAGTGGTCGTCCGCGAGAGCGCGAGTCCGCGCGATCGTCGTCGAGGCCTCCGCCCTCCTGGAATTTCTGCTGCAAACGCCGCTTGGGACCACAGTGGAGGCGCATCTTTTCAGAACCAGGACGACTTCCATTGACCTCACCTGACAGACGTTGAAGTGACGCAAGGCCTCTGTCGACTCGCACGGGACAGGCGAGGTCGTCGATCTCCTCACTCGCGCGTGGACACTGCGGGGAAACATTACGGCGTACGACGCCGTGTATGTGGCTCTGGCGGAGCGCCTGAGGCCCCGATCGTCACATGCGATGCGCCGCTCGCAAAGGCGCCCGGTCACCGGGCACGCATCGAAGTGATCAAACCTGACGAGGGCCGTTATGCACAACCACTTCATAGAGGTCGTCGCGCGTGGTTCGATATGATGCCTTCGAGCAAGCTCGGGCTGACCTCCGAGTCGCCCGAATGAGATCCGCATCGGCCATTCCGTGCCGAGGCGTCGACCTCGTGTCGCCACAAGGCTCATTTTCTTAGGAGAACACTAATGTCCGCTGCAATCACTGCGTGTGTACTCGCCGCCATGATGCTGGTGCACACAGCCGCAGCTCCGGCGACTCGTCAGAGGGGTCCTGGCACAACTACGCCTGTCCGAGGCGCGTGTTCGCTGATCACATCGCAGGAGATCGCGGGCATCATGGGCACTGGAATTCGTGACGGAGAACCGCAAGCCGTGCCGGAGGGTACAGAGTGCCGGTTTCGGTTATCGAATGGCGACTGGGTCCACGTTGCCCTAGGGCCAACTGACGCCAAGACCTTCGCACAGGTTCGTAAACTATTAGGGACCCAGGCGGAGATACAAGCCGGCGTCGGCGACGAGGCCTTCTTCTGGGGCAATGTGCGCATCCATGTTCGTGTCGGCACGCAGTCGCTGATCATTGGCTTTGCTCGCAACGACCAAGGCAATGCGACAACGAAAGGGAACGTGCTCGCGCTTGCGAAGCTCGGTGCGCCGCGGGTGCGCTAACCTTGCGCCGCAATTGCGGTCCTTACCACAGAGACTCACGCCGCCAGTCGGACGATGCGTGCTGGCCGCGCTGCAGGGCAACGTAACCGTGAACGTGGTGCCACCCTCGGGACTGTTGCGGGCAGCGACAATGCCTTGGTGCAAATCGATGATGAGACCGATTCGAGACCGTGCGACTTCGTCGTCACGAAGCGCGCGAACAGTTGGGCATCCGTCGGAAGGCCGAAACCTGTGTCATGCACGGAGATGTCGACTTCGGTGTCCCTGCCTTCGAGGCGGACCGTGAGCTTGCGCCTCGCCTGAGGCGTCTCAACCATCGCGTCCAGCGCATTCATCACCAAGTTCACGAGCACCTGCTGCAACAACACGTGGTCGCCGTCGACGACGCAGGCGTTGGGACGGCAGCTTGAGGGTCGCGTCGACCTCTCGTGCCGTGATCTCGTGCGCCACGAACGCAAGGCTCTGGTGAATGAGCGTGCGCACATCGACAGGTTTCCGGCCGAGCTGCTGATTTCTCAGCATTCCGCGGTGGCGATCAATGATTCCAGAGGCTGGGCGGGAAGCCGGCTTTCGGAGATGCTCCATCGTTGCAACGCCCGCCAGTCGAAGATCGGAGGTCAGACTTGTTGCGTTGGGGCAGCAGAGCACCCTCCGCACGACCGAACCGACGGCGGTAGACGCGCGCCGCTGTCTGGGCATGTGTTCGCTGGAGTGGCTTCGCGATGCGGCTGAGCTCGACTGACAATTGACGGACAATCCGAGGCTGCCTCGAGCAGCTTCGCGTGGCCTGCAGCGGTGATCGGGCTCACACGTCTGAGGCTGCAGCGGGTCCGTGCGGCCTCCAGTGGCCTCGCTCCCGAAAACGTCTAAGCCGGCGGTCGTAGGTTCGAACCCTACCGGGCGTACCAAGCTAAGTCATTCACGCACAACGGATTACAAGCACTTCGCACATCGGCAATCGGCGCGCGTCTTTTGTGCAGAGGCAACTGGAGGCTGCCGGAGGCCACCTCGCGTTGTCAGTCGTTTGTCAGTCGAGACCGGTGGTCCTTCTCGGCCAAGCCAGAAAATGCATCGCTGGCCATCACACAACGCCTGTTGTGCACTCTCGCGAAGCATTCCAGGGAGCTGCGACCCCCGGCTCTTTGGGCAAGTGGACCGGAGCCCGCTCGGCTGACGCGGCCCTTGCTTTGTCAGTCGATCGTCAGTCGTCAGGATTTGCTTACGGCAGCGAGGCGCGACCGGTCTCGACGCTGAACGCCTGGTGCGCCACGGAGTACGTCCCCGTCTCTCAGGCTTCGTCAATCCCCGCCGTCCTCATAGGCCGGTGTTGCCCGTCAGGCAAGGGTCAAGCGGAGACTCGAGTCGCTCGCACGCGCCAGAGGCCAGGCGCATTCGCGGCTGACCGCGTCGCAGTGCCTCTCTAGAAGCCGACGCCGACGTTGATGCGCAGCGTCGGTATGATCCGCGGCCCCTCCATTGCGTCCATGCCGATCAGGCGTTTGAGGCCGAAGCCGCCCGCGGCCCTGAACAAGCCGACTTGATCTACCGCAAAGTTCTCAAGCCACTACTCGGAAAGGTCCGCCAGTGACCGCCGAACGCGACAACGAGAACATTGCCGTCCTCTTCGATGCTCTGGCTCCATACCTTGACCGTGTCGTCATCGTTGGCGGGTGGGCACATCGGCTGTTTAGGCAACACGCGCTGGCGCAGGCGCTGCCGTATCGACCGCTGATGACCCGTGACACGGACGTGGCGATTCCAAGTGGCATCACCGCCGACAAGGGGAACCTGCGTGACCGGCTGCTCGTGCGAGGCTTCATAGAGGAGTTCCTGGGAGACGACCGCCCGCCTGTCACCCACTATCAACTGGGCGATGATGCGGGGTTCTACGCGGAGTTCCTGACACCGCTCTCAGGAGGCGAGTTCCGGAGGGACGGAACAAAGGACGTGACCACTTCCGTCAGCGGTGTGTCTGCGCAGAAGCTGCGTCATCTCGACGTGCTGTTGATTGCGCCTTGGAGCGTGACGCTTCGTTCCACCGGCGCGACGATGAACATCATTCGCGAATCCTGTCTGCTACATTGCGCAGAAGCTGCTGATCAGTGGCAAGCGAACATCACGTCAGCGCGCCAAAGACGTGCTGTACATTCACGACACACTGGAACTGCTTGGTGGCTCGATCGATGTCACGTTGTCAGTCGTTTGTCAGTCGAGGCCTGAGGTCCTTCTCGGCGAAGCCCCGAGGTGCAGCGCTGACCACGCGAAACCGCCGGTTGTTGCATTCGCCCGATGCATTCCTGGGCTCTGCGACCCCCGGCTCTTTGGGAATGTGGGTCGCAGCGGTGAAGCATTCGGTTGTCAGTCAATTGTCAGTCGTCCGCATCTGCTTACCTGTTGCGATGCGTGAGCGGCCTCGACGCTGAGCGTACAGCTGGTGAGCGATACGCCGGGTATCAACTCTCCCGGGCCTCGTCGATGCCCTCATCGGCGCTCATCGGCCCGATGCTCGCGGTCAGGTTGTTGCATGACCTCAAGCCATCTCTGGGATCTGCGACCCCCGGCTCTTTCGGCAACTGGATGTAAGGCTCTCGCGCTGGCGAGGCTCATCCCGTTGTCAGTCAACTGTCAGTGGTCGGCATTCGCATACCGGTTAGCGCCAGCCGATTAGGCTGCGCGCAAGCACGCGCGGATCGTGACCGACAAGCCCACGTGCCACTCCTCCCAGGGCTTGCCAGCTCGCAGTCATCAATTGAGCTGACGGTGGCGATCGGGCCAACGTGTCCACCTTCGCGAAGGTGTCCACGCAATCGGATCGCGCGCACTTGCGGCTCGCACTTCTCACCGGTGCTGGACTGGGCCGTGATGCTCCGGGCGGTCCGGTAAAGCCTGGCTTCGAGCCCCATGTGACTACCACCAAATCCCGCGAACGCTATCTCACGCGGGGCGGCCGTCGTACTGTGCATCGGTGACGTGTTCCAGCCAATCCACAACTTTGCCGTCGAGCTTCTCGTGAATCGCGATGTGCGTCATCGCCGTCGTGGACGTAGCTCCGTGCCAATGCTTCTCCCCGGGCGGAAACCACACGACATCCCCTGGGCGGATCTCCTCCACCGGACCACCCCACCGCTGCACTCGGCCGACGCCGGCGGTCACGATGAGCGTCTGGCCGAGCGGGTGCGTGTGCCATGCGGTGCGGCCCCCGGGCTCGAATGTGACGCTGCCACCGCCCGCACGCGCCGGAAGGACCGCCTCGAACAAGGGATCGATGCGGACTGTTCCGGTGAACCACTCTGCAGGTCCCTTCATCGACGGTTGGGACCCGCCTCGCTTGATTTCCATCTCGCCTCCTCGCCCTTTTCCCCACGCGCTGACGAACGGCACCGTGATCGCGGCGACTGCCGCCCATATGGCGGATCGCCTGGTGTGGCCCCCGTGACGCATGGCGTCGGAATACGCAGGTTCTCGTGGTGTGGTGGATCGTGTCATAGCTCCAGTGCTCCTTGACCGGTTAGCGCCGGCGCTTGTCGAAGACGTCCTTGGCCACCGGCACCGCCGCGAACGCGGTTGGCCACCCCGCGTAGAAGGCCACGTGCGTGATGACCTCGCCGGCTTCTTCCCTGGTCAGGCCGCTGTCCATCGCGCGATTGAGGTGATAGGTCACCTGCGCGACCTGGCCTGCGGCGATCAGTGCGCTCACGGTCACGAGACTGCGGTCTCGGGCCGCGGGTGCTGGCCGAAGCCACACGTCCCTGAACAGGACGTCTGTCGTGTACTCCACGAGACCCGGCGCCACAGGGCCCACGGTCGCGTCCACCAAGGCCGCGCGTGCCTTCGCGCACGACGCCACGAGCGACAGTGCGACAATCGCGGCGGCGTAACCAGCACTTCGCTTGTGCATATCGACTCCAGAGGCTCACTACGGGCGCAGCAACGCCTTGATGGCGCGGCGTTCGTCCATCGCACGATAGCCCTCCGCGACTTGATCGAGGGGCAGCGTGAGATCGAAGACCTTGCCGGGCTCGATGGTGCCTTTCAGGACGAGGTCGATGAGGTGTGGCAGGTATCGCCGCACAGGAGCCGGGCCGCCGTGCAGGCGCACATGGGAAAAGAAGAGCGGCTCGCCATCGAGAGCGACGCCGTGCGGGACGCCGACGAAGCCAGCCCCGCCTCCCGGGCGCGTGGCGCGAATCGCCTGCATCATCGATTCCTGCGTGCCCACGCACTCGAGGACGGCGTCGGCGCCCACACCCTTCGTCAATTCCTTGATGCGCGCCACGCCCTCATCGCCGCGCTCGCTGACGATGTCGGTAGCACCGAACTCGCGCGCGAGCGCCTGGCGCGTCGCATGGCGGCTCATCGCAATGATGCGTTCGGCGCCCATCTGCTTCGCTGACAGCACGCCGAGCAACCCAACGGCCCCGTCGCCGACCACGGCGACCGTGGCACCCGGCGTGACGTGTGCGGCGTCGGCGGCGAACCAGCCAGTGCCGAGAACATCCGAGGTGGTGAGCAGGCTCGAAAGCAGGTCGTCAGACGGCACCTCGTCGGTGGCCACCAGGGTGCCATCCGCAAGAGGCACACGCAGCAGCGGGGCCTGCGCCTCGGACATGAACTCGCGCTGGACACACGACGAGTGGTAGCCGTGACGGCAGTGCGGGCAGGTGTTGTCGGACGTCGCGAACGAGCCGACGACGAACTGCCCGCGCATGACCGTTCGGACCTCACGACCGACATCCTCGACGATGCCGCAGTATTCATGGCCCATCGGGGTGGGACCGCTGAGGGGCTGGGCGCCTCGGTAGGGCCAGAGATCAGACCCGCAGACGCATGCGGCCGAGACGCGAATGATCGCATCGGTGGGCCGCACGATTGTCGGGTCCGGCCGCTCCTCGAACCGCACGTCCCTCGGACCGTAGAGCATCGTCGCTTTCATGTCGCTTCTCCTCGCACGGTTCGCGTGCTCGAACTATTTCCCCTGCCGCACTGCCAACGTCACGGTGACGCTGCCAGGCCCAAGCGCGCGCTCGAGCCCCGCAGGGTCGTCGATCCGCGCGATGCGCGTGTAGCTGTACGTGGTGGCAAACGACTTGTAGAAGAGCACCAGCGTGTCGGAGCCGTAGAGCATCACGTCGCCGCTCTGGATCGACGATGGCCTCGATGGCTGCGTCGGCAGACTCGCCGGCAGTCTGAAGAGCTTCTCGTTGCCATTGAGTTCCGACATCCGGACCGACAACGGCAGCAGTGACTTGAAGGCGGAGGCTGTGCGGTTGTCCACCGGTGTGGCGACGAACGTTTCGTCGCCGATCGCGAGCGTCAATGTATTGCCCATGGAGCTTTCACTCACGGCTCGCTGGGCCGTCAGCGGACCCGGCCACGTGCAGGCCAGCGCCAGTGCGACGACAAGCGAGACCACGGACGCGTGATAGTTGACCATCCCGAACCTCAGCGAAGACGCGACGATGGCGCCGCGCCTCGTGCCAGATGCGGTCCGAAGAAGGACTGCAGCTTGTCCCACGGAATGAGGTTCACGCGGTCGTAGAGGTCCACGTGGCCGGCGCCGGGAACGACGAAGAGTTCCTTCGGCTCCGACGCCTTTTCGTAGGCGTGCTCGCTGAAGATGCGTGAATGGGCCTGGTCGCCCGTGATCAAGAGCACCGGGCGCGGCGAGATCCAGCCGAGATGCTGATACGACCAGAACAGCATCATCTGCGCGTCACTCGACCGAGCGAACGCGGTGGTAGCGCGCGGATGCCGACCGCGGGGCGTGCGGTAGTAGTCGAAGAACTCCCTATCAATCGCCGTCGAGCTTGCGGTCAGTACCTGCGGCGTGCCGATCACCATCGTCCGCTCCGCGCCATCGACCTCGGCCCAGCGCTGCGATGCGACGTCGCTCAGGTTCTTTCTGAGCGCGCTGTCGTCCAGCTGTGGGGCGAGCCCCTGCCGTTTGGCCTGACCGATGTCGTACATGCTGACCGTGGCTACCGCCTTGATCCGCGGGTCGATCTCAGCTGCCGCCAGGCCGAAACCGCCACTGCCGCACACGCCGATGACGCCGATCCGCTCGCGGTCCACAACAGAGAGCCCGCCCAGATAGTCAACAGCGGCGCTGAAGTCCTCGACGAGGGCTTCCGAGGAGGCAATGCCCTGAGGCTGGCCGCCGCTTTCGCCGACGTAGGACGGGTCGTGAGCGACCGTGATGTAGCCGCGCTCGGCCATCGTCTGGGCATAGAGGCCCGACGACTGCTCCTTGACGGCGCCGAACGGACCGCCCACCACAAGTGCGGCGTGTCGCTGCGAGCGATCGAGAGTCTTCGGGCTATAACGGTCCGCCACGAGGGCGATGCCGAGTCGGTTGTAGAAGCTGACCTTCCGGTGATCGACGCGATCGCTCTTGGGAAACGTCTTGTCCCACGCGAGGGTCTGCTGCGCGAACACCGGCGCATCGATGGCCGACATCAGGCCCGCCGCGACACCCGCACCAGTCAGCTTCAAGAAGCCCCGCCGACCGGCATCGAGGCCGAGCGGCGGTTTTGCGGCGCGGCCGGTTCCGGTTCGGTTGCTCATATCTGAATCTCCGTAACGGTGGAAAAGATGGGGCTGAGCGCTGGCTCGAGGGCCACGGCCTCCCGGCCTGCCCGGTAAGCCAGGTAGGCGGCTCCGCACAGCAAGACGGTGCTCACCTAGAAGGTGCTTCGATAGCCGCGCAGATCGAACAGCAGCCCGCCAAGCGACGCACCGAGCGTGATGGCCAGTTGAATCGTCGCCACCATCAGGCCCCCGCCCGCCTCGGCGTCCTCCGGCAGCGTCCGTGTCAGCCACGTCCCCCAAGCCACCGGCGCCGGCGTGGCGACCAGCCGCCATGCCGCGAGCACGGCGGCGGTCCCCCACATCCCATCCCCGAGCGCGATCAACGCGACGGCGAGCGCGGCCATTCCGAGCGGAATGATCACCAGCACTCGGGCGAGTCGAGAGGTCAGCATCGGTCCGATCAGCGACGTCCCAATCAGGCCCGCCACGCCAATCGCCAACAGCATCAACGACAGCACGGACACGTCGACCTTCGTCACGGTCTCGAGAAACGGTCGCAGGTAGGTAAACAAGGCGACCTGCCCCATGAAGAGCAGCAGGATCGCGGCCATGCCATAGGCGACCGGGGGCCGTCGGAGGAGCGTGCAGACGTTGCTCGACGCGGACGAGCGCGCCGAGGGCATCGGCGGGAGTGTCCTTGAACTGCCACGCCAGGGCCACGGCTGCCAAGGGCACGACACAGAAGAACGCCCCGCGCCAGCCGATGAGGCTGCCGACATAGCTGCCAAGGGGCGCCGCGACGGTCGCAGCCAGCGCGTTCCCGCCATTCAGGAGCGCTAGTGCGCGCGGGACGCGGTGGTCGGGCACGAGACGCATCACGGTCGCCGTGGACATCGCCCAGAAACCGCCAATCGACACGCCGAGCAAGGCCCGGCCGAGCATCAGGACGGCGAAGTTCGGGGCCATGGCGACGACGGTTCCAGACACAACCATCAGCGCGGTCAGGAACAGCAAGACCGGACGCCGGTCGAGGCGGGCGGTCACCCCTGAGACGACGAGGCTCGTGAGCACCGCGAAGAGGCCCGCGATCGAGATGGCTTGTCCGGCCAGGCCCTCCGTCATTCGCAGGTCGGCGGCGATCGGCGTCAGCAAGCTGACGGGCATGAACTCGGAAGCGATGAGCACCATGACGCACAGCGCCATGGACAGCACCGCCCCGCGGCCGGCGGCGCGCCGAGCAATCACCTCGACCTGCAAGCCTGAACAATTCGCACCACGTGTCGCTGTCACAATTTCCTCTGCGGATCAGCGTACGCGGGGGCACCAACACTGAGTAGACGGCAAAATGAGGAAGGGTTGTTGACGGACAGTCAACAATCGGGGATTACATAGTCATGCGAGACGAACTCAGCGTGCTTTCGGCATTCCTGGTGGTGGCCGAAGAGCGCAGCTTCACCAAGGCGGCGAAGCAGTTGAACATCTCCACGTCAGGCTTAAGTCACGCCATTCGTCGGCTCGAGGAGCAGATCGGCGTGCGGTTGCTGACGCGTACCACGCGGAGCGTGTCCCCGACCGATGCCGGCGAGCAGTTGCTGGCACACCTCCGGCCCGCGCTGGCCGACATCAGGGCCACGCTGACCAACCTGTCCGGCCTGCAGACCAAGCCGGTCGGACGCGTCCGTTTGCTGTGCCCGCGGCTTGCCGCGAAGACTGTGCTGGCGCCCGGACTCGGTCGCTTCGCGCGCGACTACCCGGACGTGGAACTCGACATCACGACCGATGACAGCCGCGTCGACCTCGTGTCAGCGGGCTTCGACGCCGGCATCCAGTTCGGCGAGTACATCGCGCAGGACATGGTGGCCGTACGCGTCTCTCCCGATTTGCGCCCCGCGATCGTCGGCGCGCCGGCGTACTTCGCGTTGCACGCCAAGCCGACGGCTCCGCGAGACGTGTTGCAACATCGATGCATCGGTTTCCGTCACCGCGGCGAGAGCAAGTACCGGTGGGAATTCGACAAAGGCGACCAGTCGCTGGCCATCTCCGTGAGCGGATCGCTGAATGTCGATGACTTGGACCTCGTAATCCAAGCGGCTCTCGACGGCGCCGGCCTGGCCTGGGTGGCAGAAGATCGCATCGTGCAGCACCTCGCGACGGGCGCCCTGGTGCGCGTGCTTGAAGATTGGTGCCCACCCTTCCCCGGGTTCTTCCTCTACTATCCCAGTCGGAAGCAGCAGCCCGCGGCACTTGCCGCTGTGATCGACACCTTCCGCTTCACGAATTGAACGATGGCCGCTCGGCGCAGGCAACGACTGTGGGCCTTCTCCAGCCCGGGGGCAGATCCTAGCCTCTATCTCTGCGGCAGCGCTTACGTTGTTCCAGATACGCGAGACGTCGCACGGAGTTCGACTCCCGCCGCCTCCACCAATCGTGCAGAGTTGTCCATACCGTCCAATGGCGTTCCATGGACGTCCAGTTCTGCCCCACGAATCCCCAACAATTCACCGAACCTCCCGCCAGTCGGCGGCGCAGGTGGGTGCCAGCGGCGGCCTCCTACCCGTGCGCCACGGGGGTACTTCTGGGGGTACTCGGCGGATTGGGGGTATCGATGCCCTGGGGGTATCGACAACCCGCCTGGGGCCTCTGCCCCGCCACGCCACGTCTCGCGTCTTCGCCCTCACACAATAGAACGCGCGCTGTGCTGGCCAATTCTTACGGCCAGCGCACCACTCGCGGGTCACCGCGTCAAGGGTGAGGCTCGCGGCCCAATCGGGCGACCCGGACTTGACGTCACCTCTGCACATTCACGATATGAGGGCGCAACCATCGAGCAATTGACCGCGTCCCGCGAGCTCTTGAATCCGCTGCGTTGGATCCTGCGCGAAGACCAAGGTGAACCGGCCGATCGTCAACACGATCCCCTTGAATGGACCCGATGGGTTTGAAGAACACGCTCCGACCTGTCGAGACCGCCGTGGTGATGCCGGCACTGTCTGTGGACACATGGAAGGCACCGGTGATGCACGCTTGGCTGCGCGTCTGGCGCGGGCCCGTTCCAGCACGATGCGCCGCATCAGTCGCGCGGCGATGGCAAAGAAGTGCGTGCGATTCTGCCAGCTGACGGAACGTTGATCGATGAGCTTCAGGTAGGCCTCGTGTGAGGACAGCCGTGGCTTGAAGCGTCAGCCCGCGATCCCGTCCCAGCTGCCGACGCGCGAGGCGCCGGAGCTCGCCGTAAACCAACGGCGCCAACTGCTCCAAGGCGCTCCGGTCCCCATCCCGCCAAGCTAAGAGCAGCTGAGTGATTTCGGTCATCGGTCAGGGTGCGCCGTGAAATGAGCGGAGGACAGCCGGACGGGATACGGTTGCAACGAGAATGGGCGACCGGCCAGGGCGTCCCCCACCTGCTCGACAAGGGCAGACGAGGCGTTGACTTCGCGTTCTAGAGTCCGACGTCACAGCCAGACCGCATGACGGAGGTCGATGCCAGCGAGTTCACCCGCCTGACAACGACTTAGCAAGACGGCGGCGGCTGGCGCGCTCTACCTTCATGCATTACAACTTCGGCGTTCCATGATCACGAGACCGAGAACCGCTGCTGGCCGCCCGGACGAACGGACGGCGAATGCACGCGCGACCTCATCGCACGATCATGCGCTGTGGCGGTCGACACGCCAGCGGCCCTCAGCCGGCCTACCGACGGCACCCTCAGCAGCCCGTCCACAAACCCCATAGTCTGACTGGCCGCGTCCGGTGCACCGCAAAGGAGGATTGCATCATGGTGTTTGCTGACATTCACAGCGGCTCGGTGGAGTTCCGGACACAGTCGCGAGGCGCTATCGTCCTGGGACGCAGCGCTCAGGGTTAACCGGCTTCGGGAGCACCAATGGAGCCGCCCTGACTGCGCCCGTGTCGGCAAGCTGGTCAAAAGCGACTTGCTGCAGAGCCTGGGTCTCTGACCGCGACAAACCAAGTTCGTACGCCGAGCACTCGTTGTCGCCAAGCGAGCGCGGATCGCGCGCGGTCAGACGGCCGAAGATGACGAGGGCCGCCAGGTAGTAGCCGTGCGTACTGGCGTGATAGTGGTCGTAGGTCCAGAGGCTGAGTTTGCCCGCCTCGATGCCATCGTAAGGATTCTTGTCTGCGACGCCGACTTGGATGGCACGCGTGAAGGCTTCGCCGACTGGAATCGCGGTCTTGATCGAAGCTGCGGCAGCGGCCTTGTCATACGCCATGCGTACGTCCCGTGCCATGGCCTCGATGGGCTGACCGGCCCAAGCGCCCGCCGCTTGGTATGTCTGGTCGGCACGCGACCACGTTGCCATCAGGTACAGGTCGACCTGAGGATTCCGCGCACGGAGGACGCTTGCCATCTGCTGAATCGTGGCAATGAGCTTGGCCGCATCGCCAGGCTTGTCATTGTCCAGCAAGGAATGTCCGTGCATGACCACGACATCCCAGCCGCGCCTGGCAATCACACCGACCTTGTTCTCAAGGTGAAAGTCGAGCCCGGAACCGCCGCGTGTCTCGACCGACACGTCGTACTCGAGTCCCGCCTGTTGGGTAAACGACTTGAAGAGCGCCGGCACGCCGCCGATGCCTTCGCTGTTGAGGTCTGTTACTGTGTCGGCGCGGTAGAAGCGGACAGCCGACCCGTGGCCATAGGTGAAACTGTTGCCGATGAACAGGACGCTCGTGCCAGCAGTCGCTCCCAGTTCAGCCGCCAAGATGAGGCCGGCGACCAGTGTCGATAGCACTCGCATGCCCCACCTCCTCGTTGGCGCGGTGACACTGGGAACACACGACCGCGAACCCGTCTTCTTCGCCGGCCTAACGTGCGGCTTCAGCCGCAGCGACTCAGAATCGCATGAGCCACCGGCGGCGGCAACCCGATGTCCGGCAGCCCTTCGGCGCGTATGGTGCACGGCCGAGGCGACCTTTGCACCTGGTTTGTCAGTCGCTCTGTAACGTCGCGCTCCGGCCTCGAGTGAAACGGTGCACAGAGGGGTCTCGATCCGATCTCGGCACGAGGTTAGAATTGGCCTCACATCAAATAGCGGTTCGGCTTCCACGCCATGTCGTCACACATCACCCGTTTGCTCGTGGCTTGGGGAGACGGCAACCAGCACGCGCGAGACGAGCTGCTTGACGCCGTTTATGGCGAACTTCGCCGACTCGCTCACCATCACCTTCGCCGGGAACGGCCTGGGCACACGCTCCAAACCACGGCGCTCGTGCACGATGCCTACCTGCAGCTGGTCGATCAGCGGCACGTGCGATGGCAGAATCGCACGCATTTCTTCGGGATCGCGGCACACCTCATCCGTCGCATCCTGGTGGAATACGCACGGCGACGATCCGCTGGTAAGCGGGGCGGTGGCGCGATCAGAGTGCCGCTCGATCCAGGCATGGCCGCATTGCACCCGAAAGACATCGTCGTCGTGGCGATGGATCCGGCATTGGACGCACTGGAGAAGGTCGATCCGCAGCAGAGCCGTATCGTTGAGTTGCGCTTCTTCGGTGGCCTGACGGTCGAGGAAACCGCCGATGTGCTCGGCATTTCCCCGCGGACAGTCAAGCGTGAATGGCGCATGGCCAAGGCATGGCTCCAGCGGGAGCTCGAAACCGTAGGGTTGACATGACCCCGGCTCGATGGCAGCGGATCAAGAGTGTCTTCCACGAAGCCGCTGAGCACGAGCCGCTCCGGCGCGCGGCGTATCTCGATGCGGCGTGCGCGGACGACCCCGAGGTGCGGATCCGTGTCGAGTCACTTCTCGCCCGTGACGTGTGCGGATTCGGGTTGCTGAATTCGCAGGTCGACGCCGCCGACTGGTTCGGACAGGAACGCGGCCGACTGTTGCAGGACGTGGTGTTCGAAAGTGCGCGGCAAGACGGCATCGACATGGTCGAGAGCGCTGATCGCCTCAGCCGAGAGGTGCCAGGAGTGGCCGTTTCCTCTGGCGGGACCGCAGTCAGACTGAGACCGGGCGAGGTCGTCGGACCGTATCGCGTGCTGGAACTTCTCGGCACGGGTGGCATGGGGGAGGTGTACAAGGCCGCAGATACGCGGCTGGAGCGGCTGGTCGCGCTCAAGCTGCTGGCGACCGTGGCGCTGGAGCCCTCGCGCATCCACCGGTTCATCCGCGAAGCGCGCGCGGCGTCGGCGCTGAATCATCCGAACATTTGCACGGTCTACGACATCGGTGAGTATCAGCGCGAGGCTTACCTCGGAGTTGGATGCGAGGAGCGATCTGTTCTCGTTGGGCGTCGTCCTGCGCGAGATGGCCACCGGCAAGGCGCCGTTCGCCAGACCCGCTTTCCAGCCGCCGCAGGCGTGCCAGGCGGATTTCGTCGCCGCGCTCAAGGCGTATCGCGGTCTCCCACGCACAGTCCGCCGCCTCCTGCGCAAAGCTCTGGCACACGACCCCGCAGACCGACATCAAACGGCCGATGAACTCCTCGACGATCTCGACCGGATTGCGGCCGCGCGCGGACGGCGACCCTTCTACGTTACGACTGCACTCCTTGGCATGGCGGGGATGGCCGCGGCCTCCCTGCTGGCATCGCGGGAGAGCAGGCCATCTCTCGGCCGCGAGTGGGTGCAGGTCACCAACTTCTCGGACTCTGTCACCGAACCTGCGTTGTCGGCGGATGGTCAACTGCTGACGTTCATTCGTGGGCCCAGAACCTTTACGACTCTGGGTCAGGTGTACGTCATGCATCTTCCGGATGGCGAACCCCGCGCGCTCACCAATGACAGCCGCGTGAAGATGTCGCCAGTCTTCTCGCCGGATGGCCTGGATATCACGTACACCAGCATCGGTGACACGTGGGCCTGGGACACATGGCGGGTGCCCCTCTCGGGGGGCACTGCCACGCCGCTCCTTGAGAATGCGTCCGGCCTGAGCTGGATCGCAAAGGACGCGCTGCTGTTCTCCGAGATACAGGCCGGCATTCACATGTCGATCGTGACCAGCGACGACCGACGTCGCGCACCGCGCAGTGTGTACACCCCACCGCGCGATACGGGCATGGCTCATCGCGCGTACCTGTCGCCAGACCGGCGCTCGGTACTCGTGGCAGAGATGGAGACGTCGCGCTGGCTGCCCTACCGCCTGATTCCCTTCGACGGCAGTTCGCGAGGACGCGAAGTCGGGCCCTCCAGTGCGAGCTGCACGTCGGCGGCCTGGTCGCCCGATGGACGGTGGATGTACTTCACCGCCAATGCTGGCGGCGCGTTCCACATCTGGCGCCAGGAGTTCCCCGCAGGCGTGCCGGACCAAATTACGGCAGGTCCCGCTGAAGAGGAAGGGATCGCGATCGCACCGGACGGCCGCTCGTTGATCACGTCGGTCGGGACCGGCATCAGTACCGTCTGGATTCGGGACGGGCGTGGCGAACGTCCGCTTTCCGAGCAAGGGCACAGCTTTCTTCCGATGTTCTCACGCGATGGACGAACCGTGTACTACCTCGCGAGCCAGCGGCCTGGAGCCTTCCAGGCCAACCGCGGCGAGTTGTGGTCGGTGGATGCCGGCACCGGCGTCCGACGACGACTCGCGCTGTCGGACGCGATCGTGAGGTACTCGGTCGATGCCAAGCGGAACGAGGTGTTCTTCGTGACCGTCGGCGAGAAGCCGAATGCGACGCTCTGGCGGGCTCCCCTGGACGGCCGTTCTGCAGCGCAGAAGGTGGCCGAAGACGTCGGGAGGACCATCGCTGTCACTGAAGACGGCATCTTGTTTCTCGCATTCGAAGGGCCCAACACGTATGTCTTCGAGATGCGGCCGGACGGCACACGCCGACGCAAGGCGCTACCCGAGCCTGTCACGGGCCTTCGAGCAGTGTCTCCGGACGGCAGATGGCTCGTGGTCAACGATCGGACTCCTCTTGGCAAGGAGCTTTCTCCGGTCGTCCTGTATCCGCGTGGAGGCAGCGTCGATTCGCGAATACCGCTTTGCAGCTCGTGTTTCGTGAGTTGGGTCCAGAACGGGCGCTACCTCAGCGTCCGCTACTCGGGTGCCTCCGATGCCGAGCAGCGTTCGACGTATGTCGTACCCATTCCTTCGGGCGAGTTGCTGCCGCCCGTGTTTCGGCAGGGGCGGCTCGTTGAAGAGGCGGATGTCGCAGCAACGCCCGGCGTACGCATCGTGGGAGGCGCCGTCAGTTTTGGAGCCGGGCTGTGTGCCAGGACGTCCCGCATTTTTTGGGCGAGTTCTCGCCATTCAGGCGAGAGCAGGCCGACGCGGGCGTTGCGTCTTGGTGTCGCACCGTCGCCTTGGGTGCCGGACACGTCTCGCAGCGCACTGAACGGTTGGAATGCAGGCGTGTTCGACGCGCCGAATTCACGCGTGATGCCAGTTCCGCCGGAAGTACATCTCATCTGGCGTCTGGCCCTGAAACGCCGCATGCGGCAGCACGTGGTTGTGCTCGTCCACGTAGAACGCCACCAGCCGGCGCACCGTCGCGACGCTGTCGAGTGCGTGCAGGAACAGCCACTGGTGTTTCAGCGAGCGCCACCACGCTTCGATCATCGAGTTCGAGAACTTCAGCTCTGTCATGGCCAGCAGACGCCGCAGCACGCCGGTCTCCAGCAGGGCGTCGATCTGCGCGTTGACGTTCTCCACACCGGCCAACACCACTGGAACACCGTGTGACACGGCTGCACCCTCAGTCGCCGCGAGGAGGACGGCGACGCTGTTGCCGGGCGCGAACGCATCCGCCACATGCCATGCCAGAATCCGACGCGAGAAGTTGTCGATGACGGCGTGCACATAGGCGCGCGTGCCATCGAGCAGACGGATCACAGTCGTGTCGATGTGCCACATCTCGTCGGGGCGTGCCGTTCGCACACCCACCTTGGGCTTGCTGGGATGCACTCGCAGCCGCGGGCGTCGCCATCCGTGCTTCCGCACGAGTCGATACCACGTCGAGGGCGAGGCGCCGACGGTGCAGAGCCGCTGCGCCAGGACCGCAAGCGTCCGCGTCGGCACGTGACGGTAGGCCGACGAGGTCACCATGTCCTCGATCGCCTGGATCTCGCCGCGCGTGAGTCGCTGCGGTGACGAGCGGGGACACGATGCCCGATCGTCGAGTGCACACGCGCGCTGCCGACGGCGCCAAGCGTGAGACCGGCTCGGCGACACATGCAGGAACCGCAGGATCCGTCGCAGCGGCATGCACGTGCGAGCGCGACTGACCGCGCTCAGAAGCCGTGCCTTGGCGGATCCGTCCGGCAGACGCTCGCGGGAGAGCCAACGCTCGCCCGGGGTCGAACGGCAAGCGCGAGCCGAAGCAGGGCCGCAAGCTTCTGGACGCGTCGCTGCAGCGTCAGGATCTCCTGGCGAAGTTCTGAGTCTGTGAGGTCCGCCCCAGGCAGACCCACCACGGCATGCGGCGAAGCGCCGAGCCAGGCGCGCGCCGTCGATCGCGGCACGCCGCGAGTCGTCGCGAGGCGCAGCTCGCCCGTGCGTCGAACGAGTTCCCGGAGTCGATGGTCATAACGCTGCTGCCGGCGACCGGTGGAAGTCATGCCGTGATCATCGCTACTCGCTCGATGACGCCCAAGGCACACGCGGGGTCTCCCTCTAGCGACCTGACGACAACTCGCGCGGCGGCGTGCAGAATGTACTGGCGCACAGCACTGCGGGTCGCCGACATGCCGGCGGCTCCAACGGCCGACTCACTACCCGACGGTCCGCAGCCATGCACCAACGCCGTTCTCCAGCGGCCGCCGGGATTGCTACGAGAGCGAAGAGTCTTCAGCCTCGGCTCGTCATCTCTCCGGGCCGGCTGGTGGGAAGCCAAGCGGACCTCTGTCGGAATACTGCAGAACCGCGATATAACGTGCAGTGACGCACCCAACGCCAATGGCACACGTGTTTATCTCCTACGTGCGCGCCGATGCTGACAAGATCGACAAGCTTGCGCTCGACTTGTATCGGCATGGCATCGACACGTGGACCGACCGCGATCTTCGTCCTGGGCAGCGGTGGAAGGTGACCATTCGCCAAGCCATCCGGCAAGGTGCCTCATTCCTGGCGTGCTTCTCGCCCGAGGTCTTCAAGCGTGATCGCACTTACATGTATGAGGAGATCACCTCCGCGATCGAGGTTCTCCGGGAGACGCCAGCAGATCGCACGTGGTTCATTCCCGTGCGGCTGGACAGCTGTGAAGTGCCTGAACTCGACATCGGTGCCGGCATGACGCTGCGCGATTTTCAGTGGGTCGACGTCTTCCCCGATTGGGAGGCGGGGGTGAACGCCCTTGTCAGCGCCATTCGCCCGTCGTTGACACGCCAAGCCTTACTGCCCTCGCGCAACGAGCCGCGTCTCCCGCCGTTGCGGTTCGAGCCGGGAAAGGGCGTTTCAGAGGCCTGGCGGTTGGTTTGGACGGCGCTTTTCCAGCTCAAAGTTGCGGGCGACGCTTTGCTGACGTGCGTTGACGATCACAACCTCCGCCGATATGCCGGCCTGCTCGATGCGGCCACCAGCAAAGTGGGCGAGTTCGCCTTCTATTTCGACCGAGACGACTTCGAGCAACTGGAAGTTCTGTTGCACGGGGCTCTGACGTTCAGCCGTGGAAAACGTGACGTCCGTGATTACGCGCTCCTCGGGCCGACAATTGACGGGACCAAGCTGGACGAAATCAGGAGAGTCATCGAGGTCAACTTGAACGAGTTCGAGCAGTTCTCCCAAGTGCTGGAGGGTTTACGAGACCGGTACGCGGTGAGAACAGCCGCGGCGCCCGGACATCCCGTGTCGAGCTCTGACGCGCGAAGCCGACGGAAGGTTTCCGCGCTCAGTGCTGCTGCCGTGCGAAGCAGGTCCCGGGCCGAAATACGAAGGGCCGCTGAGGCTCTTGTGCGCCGAGGGGAAGTCACTCTTACAACCGATTGCCCACGCGGCCACGGCACGCTTCGGGAGTGGGACGGGTTACCCCGCTGCTGGGAGTGCGGGTGGCCGTGGAAGTAGGAGTCATGCCGACTCGAACCGAGTGCCGATGCTTGTAGTGGCACCGGGTGGACGGACGCCACAGCTTCTCGATCGTTGCCGATATCGTGGCCTGGTCGATTGCGACCCGCCCGGCTGCGTGTCAGGACATTCTGCACTTTTCTGAGCGAGTTCTCGCCATCTAGGCGAGAGCCCGCGACGTGGGCCGTGAGTCGCGAGTTCTCACCGCCACCGTGAGTGCCGGACATGCGTCGCAGTTCACTGATCGGTTGGCCTGTAGGCGTGCTCGGCGTGCCGCCTCCGCGCGCGTGGCGAGTTCCGCCGGGACTCCTTGGCCCGTTCCGAAATACATCTCGTCTGGCGTCTGGCCGTGAAATGCCGAATGCGGCAGCACGCGGTTGTGCTCGTCGACGTAGAACGCCGCCAGGCGCCGCACCGTCGCGACGCTGTCGAGCGCGTGCAGAAAGAGCCAGTGGTGTTTGAGCGAACGCCACCAGGCTTCGATCATCGAGTTCGAGACTTTCAGCTCCGTCATGGCCATTCGTCGCCGGAGCACGCCCGTGGCGAGCAGTGCGTCGATCTGCGCGTTGACGTTCTCCACACCCGCGTACGCCAGCACGAGTGGCGTGCTCTCCGAGGGCGTGGCACCCTGACTGGCGGCGAGGAGGACTCTCACGCTGTTGCCGGTTGCGAATACATCGGCCACGTGCCACGCCGCAGCCGATGGTCACAGCGGTGCCGTCGCGGAATGTGTTGGTCATGCCGTCATCATTGCTACCTGCGCAATGCCCAGGGCAATCGCTGACAGCCTGACGACAACTCGTATGACGACGTGCGGAATGTACTTGAGCACAGCAACCCGAGCAACGCCGGTAAGCTGGACGGGGCTACGGGCTCACACCCGACAAGAGCCAGATGCTGCCTTTCACGTTCTGCATGGGAAGCACCAGTCGGTCACTGGCGAGACCGAGGCCGGCAGTAGCCATGTTGGGCTCGATGTGCCAATCGGGCGAGTTGAAGTGCGTGACTTGAAACGGCTTCCCGGCTTGCGCGCCGCGCGCCGGATCAATGGGTACGCCCCACAGGTTGAAGTAGCCGCCGGCTCCCCGCGAGAGGAAGTACAGGGTGCGCCCATCCGGAGACCACCGCGGCTTGTCTGGCCAGACGTGATCCTCGAGTAGCCGCGTCCACGTCGAGGCATGATTGCTGCTCTCCGCAACGATCCCGATCTCGACAGTTCCGGGATTCCGCATGCGCTGGGCGACAAAACTCACCCATCGGTTATCGGGTGAGTAGCGAGCCTGCCAAAAGTTCACGCCGCTTGACTCGACTAGCACTCGGCCGGGTCGCGTGGCCATCATCGGACCGATGGGCCAGATCGCCAACGCGGTTTGCCCGGGAAAGCCTTGTTCGATCCAGGATCCGAGAACGGCCTTGTCGTCCGGTGCCCAATCGTCGGCAAGCATTCCGCCCCGTCCCCACCGGCTCACCAGCCGTTCCCGGCCGTCGAGTTCACGAACGGCCAGCGCAAATTCACGGGAGGTGTTTGCCCCAGTAGACCTGGATCCGGTGCGTGTCAAAGGGTAGGCCACCCTGCGCCCGTTCCGGGAAATCACGCCCTCACGGGTTTCGGCGAGGAATGTCGTGCGGCCGGTGGCCAGATTGGTGTGCAACAGGCGGATTCGGTTTCGCCCTGCCTCACGCGCACCATAGCAGAGAGCCGCCCCGTCAGGGGCGAGACTGAGAGTCACGAGCGCGAGATCCTCGTCGGTCAGCGCCCGGCCGTCGCCCATGAGCCGGGCGCCGTTGGCATCGAACGGGAACAGCCAGGCGCGGGTCGACGTGTGCGCATTCGTGAACGCCACGCGGGTGCCGTCCGGTGAAACAGCCGAGGCCTCGGCCCTCATTGGTGCGGTCGTCAGGCGCTCGGGCGTTCGCCAACGCAGGCTCACTGGTTCCACCGGGACACGCCAGAGGGTCGGCACGCCGTCACTCACGGCTCCGACAATCAACCCCGTTCCGGACGCATTCCATGTGAGGCTTCGGAGAGTGTTGGGTTCGAGCAACCCGAACGGTACAGCGGCGCTCGTATCGACGGCCCTGAGCCGGCTATTGGTCCGATCGGCGACGAAAAACACGCCGTCTGGAAAGTTCTTGCCGGTAGTGATGACCGAGATCCTCCCCTCGGGATGGATCGCGCTCGCCGCCCAGATAGTGCGACTGAGCTCGGCCTCGAGAATTCGGCGGGGGGCCTCGCCGCCGTCGGCTGCGACGATGAACGCCGCGCGGAGACCGTCGCTGTCCATGAACACGACGTCGCGGCCATCGGGCATCCATGCGGGGCGGTGCCCGTATGACGCGATTCGCCGCACGGGACCGGCTTGGACGTCCGCGGTGAAGAGGCCACCGCCGTCAGATTCGGAACGAAAGACCAGACGCTGGCCATCCGGCGACCAGGCCGGCTGCCTGTCGTCGCCCGGCGAACTGGTCACCTGGGTCGGATCGCCGCCATCGATGCTCTGCACCCAGATGTCGAAGTTCCCGCCACGGTTCCACGCGTAGGCGATCCGCCGGCCGTCGGGTGACCAGCTCACGTCAGTCTGCAGACCCGAGCCGTAGGTGAGTCGCTTCGCGTTGGGTGTGGACGACGGGGTGCCGGAGACGACCGGTGGCGGACGCCTGGACACCACGTAAAGCCCCGTCCCCAGCAGCGACAGCACAATCGCCGCCGCCACACCTGCGTAGATGACCGTCCGGCCCTCGACGCGCTTGGTCTCGACGAGCGGCACCTTGGACTGCCCATCCACGGCTGCCGGGTCATCGTCCGCTGCGGCCTCCTCTGCGATCGCGCGGACCTCCGCGACGAAGCGATAACCTCGCCGGGCGACTGTAGCGATGAACCGCTGCTCTCCCGGCACTTCGCCCAAAGCCTTCCGCACTTCGAAGATGTTCTGGGTGAGGTTCGCCTCCTCGACGGCCGTCTCGGGCCAGAGCCGGTTCATCAGCTCCTCCTTCTCGAGGAGCCGGCCGGCGTGCTCGACCAGCAGCACCAGCGTCTCGAATGCCCTGCCCTTGATGGCAACGGGCCCGCCGTCGCGCATCAGCAGGTGGCGTTTCGTATCGATGCGGAATTGGTCGAACTCGTAGAAACGCACCGGGTTAGACCCCCGGTCGGGCCCGCTGAGAAACGCTGAGGGTTTCTGAGCTTCGCGCTGAGGACTTCGGTGGTTCGTCACGCCTAGCTTCCCCCACACGGCAATCGGGTTCGCGCGCCCGGCCAGCGGGCCTAGCGAATATTAACGCGCCGACGTGAGCGATGGGGGACCACATGCTCGGCTTCATCTCTGCAATATTGATGGCCGGTTCGACGTCGGTGACGAGCGAGGCGGATCCGGAATTGGCCGCTGTGCGCGTGCGGGCCTACGCCGACAGACACGTCGACGCCGCCACGGCACGGCCCGCGTTGGAGGTGGCGAAGCACCTGCTGGCGTCGACCGGACTCGTCGTGGCATGGCGTCTGTGTGATACGGCGCAATCGTGCCCAATCGAGGACATGCCGGTGCCGGAGATCGTCGTCATCCTTTCGTCCCGTGATCGGCAGAATGGCCGCGACAACTGCGGTATTGCCGCTCACGGCGCACGCGACTCGGCGGGAACGGTGATCGTCTCGGTCCCCCTGCGTAGCCGGCGTTGCCTTTCGACTGACGCGACGCGCCGGAACCGGCACCAACCCACTGCTCGCGATGCCGAGGCATGACGACCTCGTCGGAGCGATCGTGGCGCACGAGATCGGTCACCTGCTCGGCATCAGGCATGCCGCGTCAGGTCTGATGCGTGCAACGTTGCAGGCCGACGACATGGTCGCGGTCAGAAGGGGGATGCTGCGCTTCAGCCCGGCGGAGGCGAGCAGAATGCGGATCGCAGCCTTGTTGGCAGGAAAGGAACGCTTGCGCGCGTCGGCCGCTGGAGCGCGTCCTAGTCCGTCGCAGCAATGAGAACGTCGAACGAGGAGCGCGGCAGCTCGCACCACGCGGGCCGCGTCCTGCGAGTGCACGGCGCAGTGCGGAGCCTTGTTTAAGGTGTCGTGTTGTCTCCTCAGCCGTTGGTCATCGAGCTGCGCGGGTGCGCCGACGCACCTGGGAGCCAGTTCGGGCCATCGTATCCACCTTTGCAAAGGTGTCCTGGTGCACAGCACGGTGCCCGTGAATTGGACGGTGTCCGGAGAGCTGCCAACAGCCGCATCGACGTGGTCGGTGGTGAACGACGCTATTGAACACGCTGTCTCTCGTGTCGCACACCCAGTCGTTGGTAGGTCGCCGGCCGGGCGCGCGCGCCTGTGCGTCCGGGTGACAGCCGCGCACGACTCGCGCGACCTACGGCTCCCACCGGAAGTCTGGCTGCTGTGCAACGGGAATTCGAAGACCGCGACCGCAGACGTTGCTAACCTGGTGCACTTGCCGCCCACGGCCTCGGCGCGAGCGCTGCTCGCCCTGGCCCATCAGCGCTTACGGCAGACCGGCGCCATGCAGCGTGCGTCGCATTGTGGCGTTGTCACTCCCCAGCGCCCGCCACCGCGGTGAAGGTAAAGCCCGCCGCCCGCACCTGGCGGAGCAACTCAACACCAATTGCCCTTTGCGGAGCGAATGGTACCGCCTCCGGAATTCGCGCCCTGGCGCGCTGGGGAGCGGTGAGCCACGTTTCAGGCAGACACAGCGTCGCGCCCAGGAACCACGTCCGGGTGCCGGTCCACCGCGCCGCGGTGAGACAGTTCGCGATCTTGCCGAGGGCACGGGCACTGCCGCTACGCCCACCGAGGCCGTGCGCCCTGTTTGGGGGAAGTTGGTCCCGTCCGGGTGCCTGCACCTACAATGGCGGTGCATCAAGAGCTCCCTATGCAGACGCCGGCAGCGGCACGCGCGATTGGTTTCGGGCCGTTTCGGGTAGACCCTCGAACGCGCGAGTTGCGCAAGGGCGGTAGCCGGATTCGCGTGCCGGAACAATCAGTTCGCATCCTCCTCTCCCTCTTGGATCGCGCCGGCGATGTCGTCACTCGCGATGAGCTGGCCGCAATGCTCTGGCCCAGCGACACCCTCGTCGACATCGAGCACGGTCTCAACAGCGCGGTACGCAGGCTGCGTGACGCGCTCGCCGACTCGGCGGAACGCCCCCTGTACATCGAGACGGTGCCGCGCGTTGGGTATCGCTTCGTCGGAACGGTCGCCGTGCCCCAGGCGCTTCCCGATCTCACTGCGGTCGAAGACGATGACGCGGAGCCGCGCCTGACTACCGGCACGCAGGCGGAGTCGACGGTGGCGCGCGTGATGTCCAGCGCGCCACAGCGCCGGTGGCTGGTTGCCACGGCGATGGTCTTGCTCGCCACGATGGTCACAATAGCCGCTTGGCGAGGCAAACGGACCGAAGGTGCCGCAGCGACGGCGCGCCCGCTGCCCGTACCCCTCACGTTCGAGGGTGGCCTTCAAACCGATCCGAACGTCTCGCCTGACGGCCAGTGGATCGCATACGCCTCCAACAGCGGCGGCAACTTCGACATCTGGATTCGGCGGCTGTCGGGAGGCGACCCCGTCCAGGTCACTCAGGATGCCGCATCCGACTCCCAGCCTGATTGGTCACCGGACGGCAGCCGCCTGGTGTTCCGATCCGAGCGTGCAGGCGGTGGTGTGTTCGTTGTCCCCGCGACTGGTGGCGCTTCGCGGCGGATCTCCCCGCGAGGCTTCCGTCCGCGCTGGTCGCCCGACGGTCGTCACGTCGTGTTCGCCGAGCACGTGCTGACAGGTCTCAACCTGAACCTCCAAGTCATCGCTGCAGACGGTGGTGCACCACGCCACTGGCCGGGACGGTCGCTCGGCGCGTTCGGCTGGCAGCCGCGCTCGTCGTCAGTGCTCATGTTTGCCAGCCTATTCGGTCCGTTCGAGCCGACGCTCGAGTCTTGGACCGTCGGTGCGGCATCAACGACGCGTTGGGTGGTCGCCGACAAGGTCGTCGGAGCATTCCGTGCGGAACGGTTGGTGGTCGTCGCTGGCGAAGAACTCATCCCATCGTCCGACTTGTCATCCCTCTATTTCATTGGCGCGTCGCGGGGCACGCGAGCGCTGTGGCGCATCGACATCGATGCGACTGCTCGGCGTGTGGTCTCCGGGCCGCACCGACTCACGACGCTCCCGGAGGCGAACAATGCCAACCTGTCGCCGGACGGGCGGCGCGTGGTGTTCGACGGCTCGGCGCGGAATGCGCAGATCCTGTCGTATGCCCTGAGCAACGAGAAGCTCGCCAGCGATCCCGTCCCACTGACATCAGATGTGGTCCACGCCGAGATGCCGACGCTGAGCCGCGACGGCCGCGCCTTCGCGTTCGTCCTCACCCGCCCTGGCAGTCCGGACCGAAGCGAACTCGTGGGGCGCTGGCCCGGCGAATCGCGCGACCGGACCATTCGTGTCATCAACGAACCCGGCGAGGTGCTGGCGTTGCCTCGGTGGAATAGCAACGGAACAAAGCTCGTATACGGATTCGTCTCGAATGCGACCGAGCCGTCTGCACAACAGCAGCTTCGGATCTTCGAGGCGTCGACGGGCGAGGATACGCCTCTCACCTCTGCACACGCCGTCGTCACGATGGAGTTTCCGTCGGGGTGGACACCGGATGGCCGCCACATCCTCGTGGCCAGCTCGATGTACGCCGTAGGTAAGAGCGCGATTGCGCTGCTTCCGATCGATGCCGCACCTGCGGCAGAGCACTCCCGACGGCCCATCACGTCAGCTGCGGACGCCAGCCTCTCCGCAGCCGTGATGTCTCCGGACGCGCGTTGGGTGGCGTTCCGCGTTCGCGACTTCGAAGGCCAAGCGGCACCTCGGATCGCGATCGTGTCCGCGAGGGGTGGTGACCGGGCGGCGTGGACGTTCGTGACGGGTGGCATCGAACCGGCTGACAAACCCTGCTGGTCGGACGATGGCGCGACGCTCTACTTCACGTCGGGCGGAAGCGGCGCGATGAACGTGTGGGGAGTTCGGTTCGACGCGGTCCGCGGCGTGCCTGTCGGGGAGCCCTTCAAGGTCACAGCGTTCGACGGCCCCGGCACCCACATCCTCTCAGACATTCGGGTCATGGAACTCGGTGCTGGCGGCGGACGTCTCATGTTCCCCGTTGTACGCCCGAAGGGCGGGCTGTGGATGCTCGAGCTCGGCGCACATTGAGAGGGGCGTCGTCTCAACTCGCCAGCCACAGGACGAACCGTTGCCACGCCGGGTTCGGTGAAACGACTGCTGCGAGGATGTTGCCGAAGACCACCAAGAACACGCCGCCCCAGAGCGACACCGGATGCATCCGGCCATGCGCGATGCGGTCGTACACGGGGTTGGCCGCGAGCAGGGAGAACTGCGCGAGCGGTGCCACCACTGGTGGCAGCCCGTGATGACCGATAGCGTGGACGACCGGGGCCATGATCAGGCCGGGGATCGTCAGCCACATCAAACGTTTGTGAATATCCGGACGCCGACGATAGAGCACCGCAGCTATCACGAAGCCACCGAACACCGGGAGGCCCCATAGCTGAAACGATGTCTGCACAATGACGGGGCCAAGGCGCTCCAGGTCCCCGCTCAGATCGAATCCCCGCCTGACCATCTCGATGGTCGTCCGATACCCGATGAGGATCATCGCCACCGCGAGAACACCCCCCACGACGCCCAGCTGCCGGTGCACACGGAGATTGCCGGTGCTGGCGAGCACGGTCTGCACGAGGTACAGGAGCAGCCAGCCCGTGAATACGGCGGCATGCACCACCGCCAGCGGCGTGAGGGGTGCTCGCCTGGATGACGGGTCGATGATGCCGGGCAGGAAGGCGAGGACGACAACCACCAGCGCGACGATGGCGCTGCCCACATAGAAGCGATGATCGACCGAGGCGTTGCGCGTGCGCGCAGTGGGAACCGCAACCGCAGTTGTTACCTGCATCTCAAGACGTGCTCCTGAACGGAAGCGTGCGGCATCCGGTGCCGACAACACAATGGAAGCCAGGTAAGCCGCAGATCGCGGCCAGGTAACACGCTAACTGATTGCCTCCATGCGAGTTGGAGGACAGCGTCCGGAGGCGAAGCGCCCGGCGTGACGAGGAGCGCTTCATCACGGCCGGGCACCTGCTCGATGGTGGGCTGTCTCCAAGGACATTCCACGATCTCGCGCGCGAGTGCTCGTCATCCAGGAGTGGCGCGGCTGCGTGACGGCGTCAGCGATTCCGAACCCGGGCTGTGTGCATGGACATTCTGCACTTCAGTGCGCGAGTTCTCGTCACTCGGACACAGGCAGTAGCTCTGCGCCCGCGGCCTGGAGCTTGGCCAGTTCTGGGCGTCCCGGTCTGCGCCCGCGACCCGGTTGACGCCTGTCGACGGCGGGGTGACGGGCGCGGCATCCGTCCACCACGACGCCGATGGTTGACCAGCGGCACTTCATGTAGCTACATTAATACCAGGTGCGCATCACGTTCGATCCCGCCAAGCGCGCGGTCACGCTGGCTGAGCGCGGGCTCGATTTCGCTCGCGCCACCGACGGGTTCGCCGATCGCCACCTGACCGCGCGCGACTTGCGGCACGGTGAGGAAGAGCGGTTCATCACGCTGGGATTCCTTGACGGCCGGATGGTGGTGCTTGTCTGGACCCTACGCGGCAGGAGTCGCCGCGTCATCAGCATGAGGAAAGCCAATGCCCGTGAACAAGCGCGCTTCGCGTCCCGCCTGGCGTGATTCCGACGATGCGCCAGAACTGACGGAGGAGTTCTTCGAGAGGGCCGACGAGTACGTCGGCGAAAAACTGGTACGCCGTGGCCGTCCGCCAGGTAGTGGCACGAAGGAACTGGTCAGCCTTCGCATCGATCGGGATGTGCTGTCACGCCTCCGGGCTGGCGGTCGCGGTTGGCAGACACGCGCCAACGACATCCTGCGTCAAGCCGTCGCGGCGCCGACGCGCACGACGCGCCGCACACCGACCAGGCCGCCGACGCGCCGTTCGAAGGCACCAGCGTAGACAAGCGACGCGGTGTTCCGGGCTGCATCCACGGACATTCTGCAGGGCTGTGTCCACGCACAATCCGCACTTTCGCGCGCGAGTCTCGTCAGCCAAGGATGGGAAAGTCCACACGCTCCGACGGCACCAGCCCCACGAAGGCCATTGTCTGCGGCGCGGACGCGAAGCGAAGGCCGCGAGACCATCCTCCTCAGCGTCGCCGAGTACTCGACGGCCAAGGCCCAGCCGATTCTGAGATGCACTCGAGCGGCAGCTTCACCTTGGACGGCAAGGAGGCCGTCCTCGTCCGGCGCGGACAGAAGGGCGAGGAGGTCGCGGCAGTCTCTTGCCGGGCGCGGAGCGACCTGCCCACGCGTGCGGGATGGCGGTAGTGCCAGGTCGCGACCTGGTATCGCCACGCCAGACCTCAGCGCGATGCCTCCGCCCTTCGGGCTCGGCATCCGCGTCGAGCCCTGCCGGGCGTACCACTCTAACTATTTAACACACAACGACTTACATAGACTGACCCGACAATGCGCTCGGCGCTCGCTTTCCTGGCGGAGGCAACCGAAGGCCGCTGGAGGCTACCTCGCGTTGTCAGTCGTTCGTCAGTCGAGGCCGGTGGTCCTGCAAGGCCAGACCCGAAGTGCAGCGCCGGCCAACACGAAACCGTAGGTTGTTGCATGCCATCAAGGCATTCCTGGGGCTGCGCCCCCCGGCTCTTTGGGCAAGTGGGTCGGTGCTAGCTCGGATGACGAGCCGCTCCCGTTGTCAGTCAATTGTCAGTCGTGCGCATCTGCTTACCGGTTACGCTGTGCGATCAGTCTCGACGGTGAACGCCCGGCTGGTGAGCCATAGACGACCAAGTCCCAGTTCTCGCTGACCTCGTCGATGTCCTGACCGGCGACTCACGGCCGGCGTCTTGCGTCTCGCCTCGCGGGCGGCCGCTCACGCAGGCCCAGACGCGACCTGGCGACGAATCGGCGTGATGTTCTGGTTCGAGCGGACAACGTCGTCTGGATCGTAGCGATCCTTGATGGCGACGAGTCGGGTGTACTTCGAGTCGCCGAACCCGGGCGTGCGTCCTCGGGTGTGAAGTTCAAGTATGCGCCGCCGGTTGCGAACGGCCGCTAGGCGTCGCAGAACGCACGGCGCGACACTCGCGCTGCGGATGGTCTGAAAAGCCCGGAGCCCTCAAAGCCGGTCGTGTGCGCTTCAGCGAGACCGGCTTCTCACGTAGAGTGCAGCCATGCGAAGACGGGCTTTTCTCGAGCAATCCGGAATGGCGGCCGCTGGCCTCACCCTGTCGGGAGCGCTTGGCAACGGTGCAAACGCGGCGGCGCAGGGACTCAACCCGAACGCCCTTGTCATCAACCCGGTTCTCGGCTTCGAGCTGTCCCCCTACCTGTATATGCAGTTCATGGAGCCGCTGGGGGCCACCGACGGATCCGTCGAAGCTGCGTGGGATCACCTCGCCGAGCAGTGGCGCGACGATGTGGTGGCGGTGACGAAGGAGCTTGGACCTCCGATGATGCGATGGGGCGGGATCTTCGCGGATTTCTATCGCTGGCGAGAGGGCGTCGGCCCACGTGAGGCGCGGCCGCCCATGGTCAACCTGCTGTGGGGCGGCGTCGAATCGAACCAGATCGGAACCGGCGAGTTCGTGGACTTCTGCCGGCGGGTGGGTGCCGATCCCCTCATCTGCGTCAACTTCGAATCCGATGGGCGCCAGCAGTACAAGAAGTACAGGACTTCGGTGAGAACGGCTGACGCGGCGGAAGCTGCCGCGTGGGTGTCGTATTGCAACGGTGCTTCGAATGCAGAGCGGAACGGACACGGCATCGACGCGCCGCTCGGCGTCCGGCACTGGCAGATCGGCAACGAAACGTCGTACGATCGGAACGGCTTCGATGTCGAGACCGCCGGGCGAAAGACGGTGGAGTTTGCGAACGCCATGCGAACCGCGGACCCCGCCATTCAGATCATCGGCTGGGGAGACAGCGGCTGGGCCGCCCGCATGGCCGAAATAGCGGGCGAACACCTGCAGTTCCTGGCGTTTCATCACATGTTCGATCCGGACAACCCGCGACAGCCCGTGCTGCGAGGCGAAGCGTACCGCCGCGATCCGGACGCCGCATGGGATCAGTTGATGAAGGCCTGGGAAACGGCCGACGCGAAGATCAAGACGGTTCGCCAGAGTCTGGGCGCGCACAAGATTCCCCTGGCCATGACGGAATGTCATTTCGCGATTCCCGGACGGGACCGCGGAGACGTCGTGGCCTCGTGGGCCGCCGGCGTGTCGTACGCACGCATCCTGAACAATCATGAGCGGCACGGCGACGTCTTGAAGATTGCGACAGCGGCGGATTTTTGCGGCACGCGCTGGCAAAACAATGCGGTCATCATCCCGACGCCACGAAACAACAACAAGGCATATCTGCAGCCGGTCGCGCGCGTCATGCGACTCTATCGTCATCACTCCGGTACCCACGCCATCCAAGTGCGCCGCACCCCCGAAGGTCTCGATGTGACCGCCAGTCGGCGTGGAGAGACCGTGTATCTTCACGTGGCGAACACTCTGCGAACCAAATCGGTGAGCGCGACGATTCAGATTGAAGGGCAGACCGCTCGAGCAGGGCGCGTCTTCGAGATCGCAGACGATCCGATGGTGGAACTCTCCTATCTCAACAGCGCCGACGCCATGAAAACAGCGGAGAAGCCGCTCCCGGCCGGCGGTTCGTGGGAGTTCCCCGCGGCGTCGGTGTCTGCAGTGGAGATTCCGATTGCCTAGGCGGAGCCGACAACGAGTAGCAATCGTTTACATCGATTCGTCCGAATCGCTCTCGACGCGCATTGATCGCGCAGAGGCGCCGCAGGTGCGAAGGCTGGGTTGGCGCGCCGAAGGGCCGCGGGCGCGGACCGGTCTGCCGTCCAACGCAGTTGATATGGCGCAGCTGCCACTCGTCGAGGTCAGTGCGCCGATAATCGATGGCACACTCCGACAACATGACGCGTGCCGCCACGCCGCGGCACGATACGATCGGAACAAAATCAGACCGACTCATGTCCGAGGGGTAACGTCATCCATGCCACACGTCCTGTTTCGTGCTGCGGCCTTGGCCGTGTTGATCGTGACCCTTGCGCTACCAGCCGCTGGCCAGCGCATCGTCGGAACCGCCCAAACTGGGCCCGCGGCGGGCCCGATTATCCTGCCGAACGAAGGTCTATTCCAGGCGAGGTTCGCCAGCGTTGGCGACGACTTGTTCATCGCCGGCCAGCCGACTGAAGCGGCGCTGCGCGAGCTCAGTGCCAAAGGCGTGACCACCGTCGTCAACCTGCGAATGCCGGAAGAGATGGCCAAGGTCGGCTTCGACGAGGCGGCATTGATCAAGGAGCTCGGCCTCGCTTACGTGCACATCCCGATGCGCGGGACGAAGGAGAACCCCTACGCGCCGTCCGATCTCGATCGTTTCGCGACGACGCTGGCCTCGGCGCGAGGAAAGGTACTGCTCCACTGCACGGTGGCATGGCGGGCCAGCCATCTTTGGGCGGCGTATCTGATCCAGTACCGCAAGGTGCCCGTGACGACAGCGTTGACGCAGGCCCGCGATCAATCTTCGCGATGATCAGCCGTATGGCGGGCAGCAGCCGATCGAAGGCTTTCTTGGTCGCCCGGTCCCCGAACTGGCGCGCCCCAAGCCGTGAGCTAGCGCACAGCACGCGCACACTCGAACAGCCATGGACCCTCGCAGACTCCCACCGATCACGACGTTGGCCTCTGTGCGCCTCGAGGATCCAGACACAGCGCTGGTTGTCCGAGCAACCTGCCGAGAGTCGACTCTGCGGGGACCGATTGTGACCATCGAGATCTCGCGCGCCGGACGCCGTGAACACGATGCCTTCGAAGTCGCTGCGGACGGCCCGCTTGATGTCGCTGCACTGACTGTACTCGCGCGCGCGCTCTTGCGAGTCATCCCCGCGGGAAGCTAGCAGCAGTGAAGCCAAGCGCCGTCACTGCGGTCTGCCGGTCACCGCCGACCATGATGACGATGCGCCAGCGCCACGATCTGCGGCCGCACGGCGGCATTCGGTCCGGTCCCGGCCTCCACGAGATCAAGCTTACGATCGCGCAGCGGAACCACACCGCTGACTCACACGTCGGAGCCGGATGTTCACTGCCAGCTGCCGTACATGGGATTCGGGATCACAAAGAAGCGCACGCCGAAGGCATCGAGGCTTGCCGCGTTCCCTCGCGCCGACGCCTGGCTGGCCTGTGGGAAGTCGAGGATGTTGTCACCGATGAAGGCGACAACGGCGAGCGGACCCGCGCCAGCGGTAGTTTGGCCGGCAGCAACAGCCTCGAAGCGTGGATTCTTGTCGGAAGGACCGCCGTCACTACGGCACAGCACCGCATCGTACTGGAGCGCGTGCAGGCGAAACACCGCGATAGTATCCTCGCACTCTGACTGCAGCCGGTTGGTAACGATCGCGATGCGTCCGCCAAGGTCGTGGACGCGCGCGAGGAAGGCCGCAGCGCCGGGCAGTGGCGTCGCCGCTCGGCGGCTCACCCATTCACGCCAGCTCTCTGGTGAATACGCCAGTCCCGCGCGCGACCGCTCCACTTGATACGTGAGGTTCGAGATCACGGTCTCGTCTGCGTCGAGCACGACTGCCCACGTCCCCGCTTTACGCGCCGCCGCTTCAGCCTCCACCCGCGCCGTCGCCTGACGATAGACCTGCATCACCGCTGCACGATACTCGGCGGCATCTCGCACCCAGCGGATCGCGTCCGGATCGCGCGCGGGCAGCGCTGCGGCGGCTGACGACGCAATGGGGGGAGGCGCCGTGGCGGGCGGAGCACTCCGCGCGCCCCCGCACGCCATGGAGAAGAGAGCAATGAAGACGAGCCATCGGCGAGGCAACTCGGGCATGACGATGGCATCGTGTCACGGATGGCTGGCGTCTACACAAGGACCGCCGACCGGCGTATAGTCCTCGTCAATCCGAGGAGGTCCCATGCGTTTCACCCGCATCGTGGCGGCAGCCGCGCTCGTTCTGGCTCCGTCGGTTACGTTGGCTCAGTCGTTCACCGGCACGATCGTCGGCACGATCAAGGACTCCAGCGGCGCCGCCATCCCGCATGCCACCGTCAGTACCACCAGCCAGCAGACCGGACGGCAGGATTCGGTCACCGCCGATATCGAGGGACGCTACACCTCGCTCCCGCTACCGCCTGGGGAGTACCGCGTCGAGGCGACCCTGCAGGGCTTCAAATCCGCCGTACGCTCGAATGTCGTCGTGACGATCGCCTCCACGGTCGTCGTTGATTTTGCGCTGGAAGTAGGCGAGCTCACGGAAGCCGTGGAAGTCAGCGCCAGTACGCTGTCACTGGAGACCACGTCGAGTACCGTCGGCAAACTCGTCGACAACCGGCGCATCCTGGAGTTGCCGCTCAACACCCGCAACGTCTACTCGCTCATCTTCCTGACGCCGGGGGTCGCCGGTACGATCGGCAACAACTACAACTCGATGAGCTACAGCGTGAACGGCGCGCGGCCGACGATGATGGATACCGTCATCGACGGGGTGACGGCGTCGTTCCCGACAGTCAACGGCTTCACCGGCATCTCGGTGTTCCCCTCGGTCGACGCCATCCAGGAGTTCAAGGTGATGGGCGCGAACTACCCGGCGGAATACGGCCGCAGTCTGGGCAGCATCCTCAACGTCGTCTACAAGTCGGGCTCGAACGACTTCCACGGCAGCGCCTACGAGTTCTTCCGGGACTCCGCGTTCGACGAGAACAACTACTTCTCGGAGAAGGCAGGCACGCCGCTCGGCGACTTTCAGCGCAGCCAGTTCGGCGGCGTCGCGGGCGGTCCGATCCGACGTGGGAAGACCTTCTTCATGACCTCGTACGAAGGGCTGCGCCAGGACAGCGCGTCGGAAACGACCACGACCGTGCCGACGCTCGCGCAACGCAACGGCGACTTCTCGCAGACGTTCGCGCAAAACGGCCAGCTGATTCGCATCTTCGATCCGTTCACGACGCGGCCGAACCCGTCGGGCAGCGGCTTCATTCGCGATCCATTCCAGAACAACGTGATTCCGGCCGATCGCATGGATCCGGTGGCGCGACAGGTGCTGAACTACTATCCGCTGCCCAATCAACCCGGGAATTCCGTGACCGGGGCGCAGAACTATTTCGCGACCGGCACCGCCAAACTGAACGTCGACAACATCGACGCGCGCATCGACCACAACTTCTCCGAGAAGGCGCGGTCGTTCTTCCGCTACTCCTACCGCAAGACATTCAGCTCGCCGGCGGAGTTCTTCCCTGAAGACCTCACCATCGCGGAAGGCCGCGTCAACGAGCAGAACCTCGCGCACAACGCGGTGATCGACTACAGCCGGACACTCTCGAACACGACGCAGATGAACGCGCGCCTCGGCTTCGCGCGCACGCTGTTCCTCTTCGACAACCAGGGGCTCGGGTTCAAGCCGTCGAGCCTTGGGCTGCCGGTGTCGATCGATCAGAACGTCGATCGCGAGATGTTTCCGCGCTTCGGCGTCAGCGGCATGGTGTCGCTCGGCGGCAACGACCATCGCTACAACGCGTTCATGAGCTACACCGCGGCGGCGAGCCTCACGAAATCGCGCGGGCCGCACACGCTGAAAGGCGGTTTCGAGGGGCGCATGCTGCGCGTGAACGTGTGGGAGGCGCGCAGCGCCGGCACGTTCAACTTCCGCGCCAACGAAACGCAGGGACCCAATCCGAACACCGCGAGCAGCACGGCGGGCTATGGGTTCGCGTCGCTGCTTCTCGGGTTCGGGCAGCCGAACGACGTGCTGATTCAGAACTGGAAGAACGTGGCGTCCAACAGCTTCTATTGGGCGTTCTACGCGCAGGACGACTGGCGCGTGAACTCCCGGCTGACGCTGAACCTCGGGGTGCGCTACGACATCGACGTGCCGCGCACGGAGCGCTACGACCGGATGAACTATTTCGATCCGGATGCGCCGTCGCCGCTGGCGCAACAAGTGCCCGGGTTCCCCAACCTGCAGGGCGGTGTCGTGTTCGTCGGCGTCGACGGCAACAGCCGCTATCAGTACAACTGGGACACCAACAACATCGCCCCGCGTCTCGGTGCCTCCTATCAGCTGAACGACAAGACCGTGGTGCGGGCCGGCTACAGCCACATGTTCGGGCCGTCGAATCAGGGCGCGCAGGGCACGGTCGGGCCGTTCGGCTTCCGCACCGAGAACCTGTGGGTGACCTCGATCGACGGCATTACGCCGTACAACCTGCTGCATGATCCGTATCCCAACGGCTTCGTGCCCTCGCCGGGATCGTCGCAGGGGCTGCTCACGCAGGCGGGCGCCAACCTGCAGGCGCCACTGCAGGACACGCCGTCGCCGTGGACGATTCAGTACAACATCAACGTCCAGCGCGAGCTGCCCTGGGGACTCTTCGTCGAGGCCGCCTACGTCGGCACGCGCGGCTATGACCTGTCGATTGCGGGCGAAGGCGGCCTCAGCCTGAACCAGCTCGATCCGCAGTACATGGCGCTCGGCTCACAGCTCAATCAGCAGGTTCCCAACCCCTTCTACGGCATCGTCAACAACGGCGTACTGACGTCGTCGACGGTGAGCCGCGGGCAACTGTTGCGACCCTACCCGCAGTTCACCGACATCGTGCCGCTCTACGCGGCGGGCGCGAAGTCGCGCTACAACGCGTTGCAGCTCACCGGACGCAAGCGACTCTCGCGCGGGTTCATGTTCGAGGGGTCGTATACCTTCGCCAAAGCCGAGGAGATGGGCATGAACCATCAGAACAGCTACGACATCGACGCGAGCATGGCGTTGGCGTCGTACGACATCAACCACCGCTTCGTGCTGAGCTATCTCTACGAAATCCCCGTCGGCCGCGAGCGGCGATTCTTCGCCAACGCGCCGACGGTGGTGAACGCGATCATCGGCGACTGGCAGTTCAACGGGATCACGACGTTCCAGACGGGGACGCCGCTGTCGATCACGGCGAACAACACGGCGGGGCTGTTCGGCGCGCGCACACAGCCCAACACCACCGGCGCGGACCCGCGGTTGGACGGTCCGGTCGAGGATCGCCTCAACCGCTATTTCGACACGAGCGTCTACAGCCAGCCGGCGGCGTTTTCGTTCGGCAACGAGCCGATCTTCTCGCCGATCCTCCGCGCGCATGGCGTCCGCAACGTTGATCTCTCGCTCTTCAAGACCTTCGACATCACGGCTCGGCTGAGAGCACAGTTCCGTGTCGAAGCGCTCAACGCGTTCAACCGGGTGCAGTTCTCCGCGCCCAACACCAGCGTCACGTCCTCCTCGTTCGGCGTCATCACCGGGCAGGCCAACGCGCCACGGCAGCTGCAGTTCGGCGTGAAGATGCTCTGGTAACGGCCCCCCACTCGCTCGAAACAGGCCGCGCATCGTCCCCTCACGGACGTCGCGCGGCCCCCTACTTCCCTCCGGCTGGGAGCAACGCTGTCGCGGTCGTACGAATACGATCTGGCACGCCCATGCCCATCGGGCACCTACGGGTGCCGACACCCTTCGTGCGCCCGGTGGAGCCTGACACGGCGCGGCTCAAAGCCGGCCGTCGTAGGTTCGAATCCTACCGGGCGTACCAACCTAAGCCTATGAGTCACAAGCGTTTACAATGGCATGATCGAACAGCCGACGTTTAACCTGGCGCCGGCGACGATGCGGCCGTTGGGGGATGCTTGCCCGTCCTCTGGCCTGGGCTGCGCGTGCGGCGTCGATCTGCTCGGGTCCCGTGAAGCATTACGCGAAACTACTCGTCGGCCACCGCGAACGTGACGACTGCCGACGCCGCGGGTGCCGTGAGGCTGTCGCTGCATCGCGCGACCGTGGCCGCCACCGTCAGTATCACCACGACCCTGCTCCAGCGTCGCCCACGTCTCCAGCCGCCGTTGGTCCACATCGACTCTTGCCACGTGTCCGTGAGTCCCATCACGCACCCCTGTCGGACGAACGGTCGCGATCGCGTTGTGCGTTCTTGGCGGTACCGATCGCGGCGACTTCCGCGCCTAGGCGGCCACTTTCACGCCTTCTGATCGGTCCAGAATGCGTCTCAGTTCCGATTTCCGTTGTGCAATTGAGAACATCGCTGCCCGCCAACTTCCTCTAGCCTGCAGTCTTCTCCCCGCGGATTGCTTGATCCGGGAACCGGCAAGCTGAAAGGAGTTCCGTGATGCTCCACGAATTTCTCACACTCAACCGGGACTCGCTCATTGACCTGACCTGTCTCGCAGCGGCCAGGAGGCCGGACATGGCCGTCCGCGTGGATGCGCTGTGGAACGGTGTTCCGCTCTTTCTGACCCAACTCTCGGAGACGCTGCGATTGGAGATGACGGCTGAGCCATTTTCGTCCGTCGCGATCCAGGAGAGCGCGACGAAGCACGGCGCAGACCTGTGGGCACTCGGGTTCACCATCAGTGAAGTGGTCCATGTGTACGGCGACATCTGCCAGGCTGTCACGCAACTCGCGGAAAGGCAGTTCGCGCCGATCACGGTCCAGGAATTCCGAGTCCTCAATCGATCCCTCGATGCCGCCATTGCGAACGCGGTGACCGAGTATTCGCGAATCACGGCGGACCGTACATCGCGGGCCGAAACGGAACGCCTCGGGCAACTGGCGCACGAACTGCGGAATCATGCCCACACGGCGTTGCTATCGTTCGCTGTGCTCAAGGGTGGTGCGGTCGCCGTCAATGGAAGTACCGCGACGGTTCTCGGCCGCAGTTTGATGAGCCTACGTGGGTTGATCGACAGCACGATCTCTGAAGTGCGACTCGCCGCGCCGGTGAAGGCGAGAGAGCGAACCGTCCTTCGAGATTTCCTGACGGACGTCATCGCCAGTGCGAGCCTTCTCGCGGAGCATCACGGGGCGACGCTCGCCATGGAGTCCGTCGATTCCGCGCTGGCGATCGACGCCGATCCCCAACTGCTCGCATCGGCATTGATGAACCTGTTGCAGAATGCGTTCAAGTTCTCGCGGCCCGGTGGTCACGTCGTTGTGCGAGCACGCGCGGCCGATTTCCGCGTGACGATCGAGATCGAGGATGAGTGCGGCGGCATTGTCGAGGACGATATTCTCTTTCGTGCATTCTCGAAACGGCACGGGCAGGACCGTTCGGGTCTCGGCCTGGGTCTATCGATTGCGCGACACGCCGTCCAAGCACACGGCGGCGATATTCAGGTCCGCAATCTTCCCGGTAAGGGTTGTGTGTTTGCAGTCGATCTGCCTGTTGCCGAATGCCCTACCGCTGCGCTCGCGTAGGTCGTCCACCTTTTCCGCATCCCGCGCCGGATGCCCGTACCGTCCGGCACTGAGCGCCTGGCTTGCTGCTGCTCGGATGGTTCTCGCCGGAACCCCAACGGCGTCGGTGGTGTGCTTACCGGTACGTTGCGTCAGTGTGCCTACGCTGAACCCGCCCCAGGCAGGCCTGCGTGTGGTTCATCGCACGTCGTCCACGACCATCAGGTTGCTGTTCATGTTCTGCACCACCGGAGGACACCACCATGGCGATCATTGGCGCGCATGCCCTGCTGTACACGTCTGATCCGAACGCCCTTCGTGCCATGCTTCGCGACGCCTTCGGGTTCAAGCATGTGGATGCGGGGGAGGGTTGGCTGATCTTTGCGTTACCGCCCGCAGAGCTCGGTGTGCATCCTGCAGACGGTCCGACGTTCGAATCCGGTGTGCGCCATCAGCTCACGTTCATGTGCGACGACATTCACGCGACGATTCGCGATCTTCGGTCGAAGGGCGTCAAGGTGAACGGTGAACCAAAAGACCAAGGCTTCGGCATCACCGTCATGCTGGGTCTGCCGGGCGGCGTCGAGGTGATGCTGTACGAACCGCATCACGCAACAGCCCTCGAAGGCGCCTCGCGCTGACGAAGGCGACAATCGTTGCCAGGAATCCACCGAGGGGGCACCACATGAATCGGCCGCTTGCAATCGCTGGCACCATCCGCCATCGGCATTCGTCCCTATGACGATGGTGTAGTGCGACACCTCGACCGTGCCCCCGATGTTCTGCGCGGCGAAGCCCTGACTCTCATCGTCCACCACCAGAGGCGCGACTCGAGACGCTGGTCACGCCAAGTTCGTCCAGGAGTTCACGTGCTGTGTACACGACCCTGAGTGCCTCGGCGACGGCGGCTGCATGAACGTTGATGGCACGCGCCTCAGGATTGGCGTAGGCGTAGTTCCACCCGAGCATGTGGACATTCCCGTCGAAGGCGATGCCAACCCAGTGGCCGCTCCGATCGATCACGGGGCTCCCGGAGTTGCCGCCGATCATGTCCGTCGTACTCACGAAATTGAAGGGCGTGGCCTTGTCGAGCTGCGACGCCACGCGGCGCCACGACTCTGGCAGGGCGAACGCTCCCACCTGACCTTGCATGTCGGCTCGCTCGAAGATTCCGCCCAGTCTCGTCGTCCACGGTGCTGGGTCGGCTGCCGTGTTCCCCTTCACTGTTCCATACGCGAGACGGAGGGTGAATGTGGCATCGGGATACACCGCGGCGCCGTCCCGCTCGAACCGGCGTCGCGCGATCGCGGCGTACGCCTGCCGCAGTGGTTCCTGCACGCCGCTCTCGTACTCGTGACGCAGCTGCCGTGCCCGCGCATCCACGAGGCGCGCCACGGCGATCATGGGATCCGTGTCAGCTTCGCGCGTGGTTGCACCCTCGAGCAGCGCACGGCGCCGCGCCGGATCAGCCAACCGTGTGGTTGACACCAGTTGCATTGCGCGAGCGTGTGGCGAATTACCGTCGAGCACCGATAGGAGCAGCGGATCCTGGGGCATCCGCTCCATCCAGTAGGACAGCGAGTCTGCCAACGTGACGACGTCGAGGCCGGGATGCACGGGCACATCGGCAAGCAGCTCGTGCCGCAGCGACTCGAGATTCGAATCGCGGAACTCACGCAGGCGCTCACCGTTCGGCTTGCCGACTTCGTCGGTGTAGCGCGCGAGGGTGCGCGCCATCCGGAACAGCTCGGAATGGAAGGCTTGTCCATTGGCCAGCAGTCGGCGTTCCGGGCTCATGGCGCGGTCGCGCTCGACGGCTCGCTCGATCATCTGCCACGGGTCCACGGGGCCAGCGGGACCGCCAGGCGCGTTGGCGCGCAGTGCGTCCTCGTCCCGTCGCTTCGCCGCGAGCAGGATCGGATCCTGGAGCGCGCGTAGGTACCCCGCCATCGCCTTGCGGGAATTCTCGAACTGCTTCAGCTGGTCATCGGCGTGCCGGGCGTGCTCAGGTGACCGGCGGGCGTATGCCCCGATCACGAGTTCCCGTCGGCGGAGCACGTTGAGCATGTCCGGCAAGTGGACGTCGCGCTCCAGGAGCAGATGCGCGACGCTGTTCATGCGCTGTGTCGACCCAGGGTGTCCCGCGAGGAACACGAGGTCGCCTTCCTTGACGCCACCAGCATCGAACTGCAGGAAGTGCTCTGTGTGCACGGGGCGACCGTCCTGGTACGCACGGAAGAACGAGATATCCAGGTTGTAACGCGGGAACTCGAAGTTGTCGGTGTCACCGCCAAAAAACGCCACGCTCTCCTCTGGGGCGAACACCAGTCGGACGTCCGTATACTTCTTGTACCGGTACAGGTGGTACTCGCCCCCCTGGTACAGCGTGACCACATCGCTGCGAAGCCGCGTCGCCTCGGTGGATGCCTTTTCGACCGCAGCGATGGCTGCGAGACGCGCGCTGTTCGCGGCCGCCGGCGTCATCTCGGGAGTCACGGCTTGCGCGATGCGTGCCGTGACGTCCTCGATCGACACAAGCACGTTGATCTCGAGCCCAGGACAGGCGAGTTCGTCCTTGGCCGTCCTGGCCAGGAACCCGTTCTGGAGCAGGTTGCGTGTCGGAGTACTGAGCACCCCGATGCAGTCGCGCCCGACGTGGTGATTAGTGGCAATCAGCCCATTGGCCGATACGAACGCGGCCGATCCACCGTTGTTGAAGCGCACGGCGGCTTGCTGTACGTGTGCCAACCAGTCGTCGGTGACGTCAAAGCCGTACTGAGCCTTGATTTGCGCCCGCGGCACCCTGTTGGGCAGCCACATGCCTTCTTCCGCCAGCAGCGGCACGAGAAATCCGACCATGACCGCCGACGCCAACACAATACGCGCGCGCATGTATCCTCCCTGGAACGGCGATGAATTCTCCCTGTAGGGTATTCGGCGGCGTCGTGGGTTCCTCGGTTTGCGACGTAGACGCGTGTGCGATCAGCGATGGCGACTACGCCGAAAGGCACGCTGCCGACATGAACGTCCGCTACTTCGACGCCGAGTAGAGACCGCCATCGCAGGAGTGCGCGCAAGGCACGGGCGCGCCGAACACGCATTACTCGCGTGCCCACCGGAGCTCAGCCCGTGGGTGTTGCAGCGGCTATTTATCTCTACAGTGCGCCGACGTTACCACGAACAACCAGTCCGTCTCAACCGCCTGGTGCCCTACGTTCCGACCTATGGTTGCCGCACGCCGCGAAGCGCTGGACCATCGTCGACGATGACGCTCAGGATTGAATCGGTCCGAAGATCGCTGTGGTTATCGGACGTCATCCACGACCATCAGGTTGCTGTTCATGTTCTGCTCCACCGAGTACATGAACCATTGCTGGTCGGGACTGAGCGCCACGCCGTACCACCAGCGCCTGTCGCCGAGGCCTGCCAGCCTGGTGCGCGTCAGGGAGCCGAACTCGAGATATTCCAAGGCCGCGTCGTAGATCGACTCGCCCGTCGACACGAAGTAGAGGCCGCGGTCGCCCACGGCGAAGTTGACGGAGTAACTGAGCCCCTCGACGACAAGTGCTTCAGGTCCTCCAGCCACGGGCATGCGCCAGATGCTGGTCGGCGATTGCGCGGCCCGGGCGTAGTACAGGAACCCATCGGCGGCCTCGCTCGCGGCAATGCCGCCGTTCCTGGTCCACTGGACGGCCGGACCGCCGTTGGACGGCAGGCGCCACACCTCCGATCGTCCCGTGCTCGCCGAACCCGCATAGATCCACTTCCCGTCGCGCGACCACCTCGCCTCGACGTACTCGCGCCCGTCGGTCGTCAGGCGCTGCACTGTGCCCGGCCCAAGATCCAGCACGTACAAGGCATTCGGTCCGTCGCGACGGGAGTTGAACAGGATGCGCTCGTCGTCGATGGGAGACCACTGCGGGTTCGCACAATACGGCCCGCCGAGGAACGTCACCTGGCGGAGGTTCGTGCCATCAGCGTTCGACACCCACAGTTCCGGGTTCCCGGTCCTCGTCGATTTGAACACGATGCGCCTGCCGTCGCGCGAATAGGCCGGGGCGTATTCGTCGTACGTCGATGCGGCCACGACGGACACGATGGGAGGGCTCGCAGGCTCGGCCAGGCTCACGCGTTCGAGATTGGTGTCCCTGTATTCCTCCACGTAGACCAACCGGCCTCCCCGGCTCAGGCTCAGGCTGGTGGCTTGTGTGCCAAACGGGAGCACCGTCGCGGAACCCAGTGGTGCCAACCGATCCGATCGCAAGGGGAGTCGCTGCAGGCGTGACTGTCCCATATATGCGCCGGACGAGAAGACCAATGCAGCATCATCACCCGCCCACGCGAGGTCATAAACCAGCGACGCCGTCGCGACCTGCGCAGGACTGCCAATCGGCGCGAACGCTGGCGAGAGTGCGAGCACGTGAATCGCGTGGGCGCCCACTCCTGCGGGCCGAATGAACGCCAGATGACGCCCGTCGGATGCAAACACCGGGTTGAAGTCGCTGGTGAACCCGTCGTGCGGCGCGGTGGTCAGGCGGCGTCTCTCGCGTCCGTCCTTTGACAGCAACCAGATCCCGCGACGTTCGGCGGGCACGTCGACACCGATAGCAATCCAGTGACCGTCCGGCGTCCAGCTCAGTCGAGAGATGATTCCGAGGGACTGCAGCCTGACCGTGTCGACGCGTCGCTCCGCCGCATGTCCAAGCGCCGGCACGACCATGACGTCGACCGTCGCGTCGCTGTGCGGCATCCACCGCAGGAACGCGATCTCCTTGCCATCCGGAGACCATGCTGGAGAATCGTCCCGCGTGCGATTGTCGGTGAGTTGGATGGGCTCGCCCGGCCCCACCAGCTTGACGTAGATGTCCTGGTCGCCCTGCGTCGAACCGCTCCAGGAAAACGCCACCTGGCTGCCATCTGGCGACAGGCTCGGCGCCGATTCGGTGCCCGCATACGCGGTCAGCCGCGTAGCCTGGAGCGGTTCGTCGCGGCGCGGCTCAGCGGGCCGCTGGCCGACGACCGCATACGCGACGATGGCAAGTCCGCACGCGCCGAGTACAACACCGGCCCACAATCGGTGGCGGCGCGCTGCGCCACCGCGTGACGACTGGTCGCCACGCGCCTGATCCGAGGTTGCAATGGTCCGCGCGCTGCCGTCCGGGTCGTGCAGCACGTCATCGATCTCGATGCGCACGCCGGCGGCGTCGTGCAAGCGCTCATGCCTGTTCTTGCGCAGGCAGCGTCGCAGCAGCACGCGGATGGACGGCGGTGTATCGTCGGGGAGCCGGTCCCACGCCGGGTCTCGCCGCAGCACGTTCGCCAACGTGTCGGCGGCGGACGCGCCGTCGAAAGCACGCGCGCCGGTGAGCATCTCGTAGAGCACGCAGCCAAACGCCCAGATGTCACTGCCCTTGTCGACAGCCCCACCCCGGGCCTGCTCCGGCGACATGTAGGCGGCCGTGCCGACGATGACGCCGACCTCGGTGGCGATCGGCAGCGTCGTCATGGTCGGTGCTGCGGCCGAGGCGGCAGAGGACGAAGCCGAACCGACATCGTCCAACCACGCCTTGGCGAGCCCGAAGTCGAGGACCTTCACCGTCCCGTCGTCACGGATCATGATGTTGGCGGGCTTGAGATCCCGGTGAACGATGCCGCGCGCGTGCGCCGCCTCGAGCGCCTCGGCGATCTGCCGCGCAATCCGTAATGCCTCTTCCACGCGAATCGGCCCGCGCGTGACGTGCTGCGCCAGGTTCTGCCCCTCCACCAGTTCCATGATCAGGGCCCTGACACCGCCGTATTCCTCGAACCCGTGCACCTGGGCGATGTGCGGATGGTTGAGCGCGCCGAGCGTCCGCGCCTCGCGGGTGAAGCGTGCCAGCCGGTCACGATCGGCCGCGAGCGAGTCCGGCAGGATCTTCAGTGCCACATCGCGACGGAGATTCGTGTCGCGCGCGCGATAGACCTCCCCCATCGCGCCTGCCCCCAGCGGGCCTACGACCACATACGGACCGAGTTGGACGCCGGAAGGCAGGGTCGCCGTATGGCTCCCGCCTCTCCCGGCGACCGCCTGCCCGCGTGACGCGTCAGACTCGTCGCGGCCGGCGGCGGCCAGCAGGGCGTCGGCATCCTCGTGTGCAGCCAGGAGCGAGGCCACTTCGCGCAGGATCTCGTCGTCGCTGCTCTGGGCGCGCAGGAAGGCGGCACGCTCGTCCGGCGCGTGTTCCAGCGCGGTGTGGAACAGGGCCCGAATCTGCTCCCAGTTCGACGGGCTGATCATCCGGTCTCACCACGAAGCTCGCGGAACAACCAGGCTCTCGCCAGCGCCCAGTCCCGCTTCACGGTGATCGGCGCCACGCCGAGGACGGTCGCAATCTCGTCGCCCGTCAGTCCTCCGAAGAAGCGCAGCTCCACCAGGCGGCTCTGTCGTCGATCGATGGCGGCCAGTCGCACCAGCGCGGCATCCAGCGCGATCACGTCCAAGTCCTCGGGGTCGACCCCGACGTCGATGTCCAGAAGTGGCACGCGATGGCCTGCTCCCCGCTTGACCGCGCCGTGGGCGCGAGCGTGATCCACGAGAAGGCGCCGCATCACGTGCGCCGCGATGGCAAAGAAGTGCGCCCGATTGTGCCACGGCACGCGGCGCTGAACGATCAGCCGCAGGTACGCCTCGTGCACGAGCGCCGTCGGCGCCAATGAATGGTCGGGACGCTCCCGCCTCAGGTAGCCCCGCGCCAGTCCACGCAACTCCGCATAGACCGCTTCAATCAAGCGGTCGTTGGCCTCCCCGTCGCCGTTGCTCCAGGCGACGAGCAGGCCCGTCACATCCGGCGGCTGGGTCATCGCCTCCTGCAGATACCCCGTTATACCGCAGTCGCCCGCACCGACTGGCCCCATGAGACCAGGCGGCACGCGTCTCCGCGTTTCCGATGCCCCCTCGCGCCGACCGCTCTCGGCGCCAGGCCAGCGGGAGGTTGGAGATGCGTGCTCGCCGTCACCTGACACTGATTCGCAGCTGGATCGTCGGCGCCTGCCTGGTCGCCGCCTGCCCGCCCGCCCGCGCCGCCGCGCACTCATACGACCCGTCCCAGCCAGCGGCAACCGAGGAGGCCCCTGCCTCGGCATGGCCATGCCGCCTGGTCATCACCAAGGCACTGCGGCCGAGCGTGCAGCTGGCCTGGGCGCGATCGGCAACGTTCCGGTCCCAGTGCGCCCGTCTCGCCCAGGCAGGCACGACCGTGTTCGTGCACCTGGTCGCCTCTGTACAGATCCTTCGACAGGCGCAGTCGGTGATCGGAGTCACCGAGGACGGCGCCACGGTCGCGCGCGTGCTCGTGCGGTCGAGCGCTGACACCGTGGAGGCCATCGCGCACGAGTTCGAGCACGTCCTGGAATATCTCGAGGGCGTGGATCACCGCCGCTCGGGAACCATGATGTCCCACGATGCGTATGAGACCGACCGTGCCATGGACGCGGGGACGCGTGTCGCTCGCGAGGTTCGCGATAGCTGGCGCACGCAGCGCTGATCGGACGGCCGCGTCCAAAGCCACCTCGGTAGTCAGCAGAATTCTCCGCAGCTGAGGTCGACTGGGTCTGCGACACACGGCTCTTTGGGCAAGTGGATTTCGAGCGCGCTCGAGCTGCAAGGCGTAGCCGTTGTCAGCCAATTGTCAGTCGTCGGCATTCACTTACCGGTAGCGGTTCCCGTTGCCTTCGCCAGGGCCGCGCTGGTGCTCGCGCTGGGCGCGATTATCGCGAGTTGGATTACGGCTCATGCCGCGACCAGGGTCAATCCGCCCGAGGCCATGCAGGCCGACAGTCAGTAGCAGCCGGACGGGTCATGGCCTGGGCAGCCTCGGCGGCCGTGTACCTCGAAGGGCGGCCCCAGACACAGGGATGTAGTCAAGTTCCTGCCCCGCGCGCACGGCTCGCAGCAGGACACCGCCTCGGCTCATATCACCTCGACCAACGAACGTCGACGGAAACACGAGCCGGCTGCCGAGCACGTCGATGAGCGGCTGCGTGTACTTGGGCGACGCGATGCTGCCGAGCAGCACCACGTCGCCTGGCCAGTCGCGCGACAGTCGCACGACATCCCGCCGAAGCGGCTCGAGGTAGCGCGGCTCGCCGGCATCGATCGGCACGCTCGCGAGCTGTTCGAACTCTCGCGCGCGCACCGGCGTGGATGGTGCCAACAGCCCCAGGCATGGCGTGATGACGAAGCTGCGACCCGGCGCGAAACAGTCCGCGTACGCGAGCTTCCCGCGAAAGTACAGCGCGCTGATGAACGCGTAGACTTCGCCGAGGGGCACGCCCTCGCCAGATCGGAGACGCGCCGCCAGCGGAACGTTTGGAGAGGTACGGAGGAGTCGTCCGCGCGGCCCCGCTGCATTGGCTGGCGAGAGCAGGAATATGCGAGACGCGTCATCGCTCGACTCACAAGCGTGTGGCGTTCGTCGTCGACAACCGAACTCGCCCGTCCGTGAATGCATGCCCTGGCAGCGTGCCTAGAAGACGAGGCGGAAACCCAGCCGGAACTGCCGCTCGTCGATGCCTTCCCGCGCGAGGTCCTGCACGCCCGTGATCGTCATGAAGTCCTCGCCGTCGCCGATGTCGTTGTCGGGGATCCCGAGGTGCGGCGTGTTGGTGAAGTTGAACGCCTCCATGCGGAACTGCAGCTTGACGTTCGAGGTGAGGGAGAACTCCCGCGTCAGCCCGAAGTCCCAGTTGAAGGCACCAGGCGCGCGCATGTAGTTGTGGGCGGTGTTGCCGAACCGCGCTTCGTTCACCTCGGCCCAAGACGACGGATCGTAGTACGGCGTGCCGCTGCCCACCCCGCCGAGCTTGACGACGGGCTTCACCTGGTCGGCCGTCTGCGTACTGCCCGGCAGGTTCAGCGACGTGCCGTCCGCCAGGACAGTGAACGGCGGGCCGCTGAGGATGCTGATCATGTTGTTCACCTGCCACCCGCCAACGATGTACGAGAGCACGCCGCCATCGCTCAGCCACCGTCTGTCGCGACCGAACGGGAGCTCCCACACGCTGGTGATGCCCACGTTGTGGGTGCGGTCGGTGCTCGTGAGCGCGTAGTTGCGACTGAGGTACTGCACCGCCTGAACGGCCGGCTGGAACGAGCTGTTCTCGTTGTCGCTCTTGGCCCTCGCCAGGGTGTAGTTCATGCTCAGGCTGAGGCCGTCGGCGAACCGCCGGTGCAGCTGCGCCTGCATCGAGTGGTACTGGCCCGATCCCACGGGCCGCAGGAACACGGTGGACGCCGTCCGGCCGTACAGTTGCTGCAGGGACCGACCGTCCTCACCGGCGCCGATGATCTGGCCGGCATTGATGTCGACCAGTCCGAGCTGTCGGGTCGAATGCGTGCCCACATACCCGATCTGGCCCGTGAACTTCCCCGGCAGCTCCCGCTGGACGGTGAAGTTCCACGACTGGATGTACCCGCGGTCGAGCTCCTCGGGGTAGCCGGCCCACGCATAGTCGCTCGGAATGTCGATGACGCCATTGCCCGGGTCCGGCACCACAAACCCGGGAATCCCCCCGGCCAGCGTTGCCGCTGGCGTCAGACCATCCGGCGATTCGCGCTTGAGCTGCGTCAGGATCGGGTAGTTCGCCCGAACGATCTCGATCCCATAGTACGGATCGTTGGTCAGGCCGTAACCCGCGCGCACGACCCACGTGTCGCCGATGCGATAGGCCATGCCCACGCGGGGGGCGAAGAGCGTCTTGCTCGCCTTGATGCCGCAATCGGTGGGCACGCTGCCGATCCCGCAGAGCAGCACCTGGTTGGTGTTGACGTCGTACCGCTCGATGCCGCGGTCGGGTCGGGTCGGAAGCGGGAAGTACTCCCAGCGCGTGCCGTAGTCGAGTGTGAGGTTGTCGCCGATGGTCCACCGATCGCGCACGTAGAAGCTGAACGGGTGTGCCCGCACGCTGTACTCGTCCGGCACCTGCAGTGTCCTGCCGGACCGGCTGGCCAGGCCGAGCACGAACGCTGCCGCGCTGTTGGACCGGGAGCCGGCGGACGTCACCTGGCAGTTACCCGTCGCCGGATCGACGACCTCGCACCGCTCCGTGATACCGCGGTCGAACCCGAAGCCGCCCTGCGCGCCGAACCCGCCGGTGATGAACTCCGCCTGCGCATGGTTCAACCCCATTTGATAGAAGTCGGCGCCGAACCGGAGGTTGTGCGTCTGCTTGACCCAGTTGAAGTTCACGACGTACTGCGACTGCGGATCGTGCCGGTAGTACGGCATGAAGTTCTCGTTCACACCGACCGTGGCGAAGTCCTCGAACTCGAACGTGGGCCAGCCGCTCTCGAAGAGGCGCGAGCCGTTGGTGCCCGGAATGCCCAGGACGTCGCTCCCGATGTTCGTGCCGAGGCCCGGCTGCTCCGACGCCGTCCCCTGTTTGGCCCATCCAAAATGCGCGTCCATCAGGAACGTCGGGGTGAAAATGTACGTGCCCATCACGGTGGTCCGGTACGTGTTGCCGTGACCATGACCCGGGTTGCTGCTGCCGCCAATGGGCTGCCCGATCGCCTCATCACCGAACACGGTGGGCACCGACGTCTTGAAATGGAGGACACCGAAGGTACCGGCCAGGTTGAACTTGGAATTCACGTTGTAGTCGACCCTCGTGTCCACCTGTCGGCGCTCGGACTGGAACGGGGCCTGCGCGAAGTAGTTGCGGCTCGCCCGATCGATGTTGTTGGCGGGAATGTGGCTCGCGATCTGCTTGGCGATCGGGTCCATCCGCGCCGCCGGAATGATGTTGAGACAGTTCGGGTTGGTTGCGGTGTTGCACAACCCGTAGTTCGCGTCGCCCGGCAACACCCGGAACTGCGTCCGCCCGGTGCCGTCCGCATTCCCGGAGAGCGGATCGTAGATCGGCGAGTCTGACCCCGAAAAGTCGCCCCGAAGCATTGCCTGTGTCGGCACCGTCACCGTCGTGTCGACGACCCGGTGGTCCCTCGTCCCCTCATAGCTGACGAAGAAGAAAGCCTTGTTCTCCTTGATGCGGCCACCGATGGTCCCGCCGTACTGGTTATAGCTGACCTCCGGCTTCTTGCCGGTGTTCAATGCAGCGTCGCCGAACCGCATCGGCCAGGCCTTGAGGTCCTGGTTGGTGAAGTACTCGAAGCCGGATCCGTGGAAAGCGTTGCTGCCGCTCTTGGTCCGCACGTTGATCGCGGCTCCGCCGGCCAGCCCCTGCTCGGCGCCCATGCTGCTGGTGACGACATTGACCTCCTCGATCGCCTCGAGCGTCGGCACGTACGAGGAGACGTGGGGCAGCTGGACGTTGTAGGTGCTGACGCCGTCGATGCGCGTGTTGTTCTGGTCGTCGCTCGTGCCGTTGACCGTGAATTCGAGGGATCGCGACGGATTGCTCGGGATCGAGTGCGAGTTGGCGGGGGGCGCAAAGCCTGGCAGCATTCTGTACATCTGCTGGTAGTTGCGGCCCAGCGGCACCGGCGCATTCACCAGCTCCTCCGCGACCAGGCTCTCGTGCACCTCGGCCGTGTCGGTCTGGAGCCTCGGGCGCTCTGCCGAGACGCTCACGGTTTCGCCCATCGAGCCGATCTCGAGCGTGACGTCCACCCGCGTGACGGCGTTGATGGTGACGGTGACTTCCTTCTGCTCGAAGCCCTTGAAGCCCTGCTGGCTGGCCTTCAGGCCGTACACGCCAGAGGGCAGGTTCGAGAAGGTGAAGTGCCCCCCAGCATCGGTCACCGCCTCGCGGGAGAGGCCCTGGTCGGTGTTGGTGATGATCAGGGTTACACCAGGAAGCGCGCCGCCGGTCGCGTCCTTGACGTCGCCCACGACCGATCCGTAAAGCACCTGAGCTGCGCTGTCTCGCGGGACGAGCACAATCAGCAGCACTCCCAGGCATAGTGACGAGAAGGCCCGACTGGGTGTTCTTGCGATCATGGAAACCTTCCTGTCGGAGGGCTGAACGCGAAACGATCCTGTGGGAGGTTGCAGTATACGCCCACGCACGTTGGTCGCTGCGTGGAACAGAGAGCGACCCGGCTATCGCGATCTGCCCGTGCCTTGCCGAAGGACAACGACGCGGTCGGGTTTGACGTTGTCCCACGTTTCGCTGGAGCCGTCGGGCCACTGCACCACGAGGCCCCGCACGTCGGAACGCTCCCCGAGGCCGAAGTGAACCCGCACATCACTGGCGCTGAGATAGCTCGAGTCGGTATGCACCCTGCGCCACCGCGGCGCCGCGCCGTCCCGCAGTAGCGCAACACGTGCGCCGATGCCGGAAAGATTGCTCTTCGTGCCGACCAGGCTCACTTCGAGCCAGTGCTGCCGGGCCCCGACATCGTTGTGAAGGAGGCGCACGGCGCCGTTGTTGTTGGTCACGAGGACATCGACAGCCCCGTCGTTGTCGATGTCTCCGATCGCCACGCCACGGCCGACATCGATGCGCCGGAACGCGGGGCCCGCATCGTTGCTCACGTCGGAGAACCGTTGCGGGCCTTCATTATGAAACAGCAGGTTGCTCTGACCGTAAGGGTATGGTTGGGCTCGTAGCGATTCGACGATGGTGACGGCGCCGTTGGCGATGAACAGATCCAGCCGCCCGTCGTTGTCGTAGTCGAACCAGCTCGTCCCGAATCCGGTGAAGCCGAAGGTCGGCGTTGCCAGGCCATTGCGCGACGTCACGTCTTCGAACAGGTCCTTGCGGTTCCCGCGGAAAAGCGTGGCGCCTTCACGAGTGAGATTGGTTACCAACAACGTGAGGGTGCCATCATCGTCGACTTCCTCTGCGGTGACACCCATTCCGGCCTTCGCGCGGCCGTCAGCGTTGTACGCGACACCGGATTGCAGGGCTGCCTCGCGGAACGTGCCTGCTCCCTGGTTCAGCCACAGCCGGTTGGCTGCCGTGTCGTTCGCGACAAAGATGTCCGTGCGCCCGTCCCCGTTGAAGTCCGCACACAGGACACCGAGCGCCGGTCCGTAAGAGGATCCGATTCCCGAGGACTCGGTGACGTCGACGAATGTGCCGGTGCCCGTGTTGTGAAACAACCGTGAAGGGACGGGGGTGTAGGCCATCGGCGTGCAGTAGTCCGGCTCGCCGGTTGGCGCATGGCAATGCTTGTTGCCCTGGACCGTGAAGTCCACATAGTTGCCGACGAAGAGATCCAGGAAGCCATCGCTGTCGTAATCCAGGAACGCCGCGCTGGTGCTCCACCGGGCATCATCCACTCCGGCCTTGCCGGTGACGTCGGCGAATGTGCCATCGCCGTTGTTGTGGTACAGGACGTTGCGCCCGACGTTTGTCACGTACAAATCGAGAAACCCGTCGTTGTCGTAGTCACCGGTCGCTGCCCCCATGCCGTAGCCGATGTGACCTACGCCCGCGCTCTCGGTCACATCGACGAAGTGCAGCGTCCCGGTGGGTGACAGCAGGTTCCGGAAGAGCCGGTTGCCTGGCTTGAAGCCGACGGGCGGCGGGAAGAGCGGTTGCTTGCCGGGATCGAGCGCGGTGCCCTGGATCACGTAGACATCGAGGTCGCCATCGTTGTCGTAGTCAAGGAGCGCCGCTCCTGCGCCCATGATCTCGGGCATGAAATGGTCGCCTGTCGCTCCAGTGACGTGCTGGAACGTCAGGCCCACGTCTGCGGCCATGTCGCGGAACGGCGGAGCGGGTGCCGCCGCCATGCTGACCGCAACCACCGCGAACGCCAGTGAGACGTGGTGCCTGTTCATCGCGTGTCGGCAGTCGTCACCGCTGTGCCAGAGCCGGGAAGTCCCTCTCGATGCTGGCCAGCAACTCGGCCTGACCGCGAGCCGCTGCCTGCTCCCGGGCGGTGCGGGCGTACCTCAGTGCTTCTGCGCTGTTCCCGGCCCGTGCGTACGTGGCTGCCAGTGCATAGAGGTAGCGGGGAGTGCTCTCGTCCTCCGGCGTCAGCGTCTTCAGGAAGTGCGTGATGGCTTCGTCGTATTCCGCCTGGTTGGCCCGAAGGCGACCCAGGTGAAAATGGGCGGCCCGATCATTCGGCCGATTCGCGACGGCGTCCTCGAAGTGCCGCACGGCGTCGTTCAATCGGCCCTGGTGCTCGGCCAGCACACCGAGATTGACGTGCGCGTCGGCGTAGTACGGATTGATCTCGAGAGCTGCGCGAAACGCTGCCTCTGCCTCCTGAGGTCGACGCTGTTTGAGCAGGAGCACGCCGTAGTTGTAGTGAAGATCGGCCTGATTGCGATCGATATCGAGCGCAGCCCGGTAGTGCTCGACCGCCGATTCGTACTGACCCAAACGGCCATGGAGCGCGATGAGGTTGATGTGCGCCTGCACGGCCCTGGCGTCTACGCGCAGGGCTTCCTGCTGTTCCTGAATCGCCTCGTCGATCCTGCCGGCGCGTTCGAGATCCGCGCCGCGACGAATGTGAGCCACCGGGCCCATGTTGAGTCGGGCGACTGCGCCCCGCAATGGGTCGTCCAGCGGTGGGACCGACGTTCTGTTCTGCTCGTACAAGCGGAACTGCTGCCGATACCGTTCGTCGTCGCCCAGCGTGCGATAGACCAGCGCGAGCGCGTAATGAGCAGCGCCATAGTCGGGAAACAACTCGACGGCCCTCAGGTACGCGGCGGCGGCGGCCGTGACATCGCCCCGAGCCGCAGACACCCGACCCGCACCATACTGGGCGTCGGCGTTCTCGGGATGCGCTGCGCTGACCGCTCGATAGACCTCGCCACTCTCTTGCCATTTGCCGATGGCGAGCAGACTCGCGGCGAGCCTCAACTGGGCGGGCACGTATCCCGGGTGCATGCGCAAGGCGGCGGCCAACGTCAGGGCTGCGTCCTCGTGACGTCCCTGGGCCGCCTGCACCCACCCAAGGTAGAAACGCCACCGAAACGACTGGGAATCGAGTTGCTGAGCCCGCCGATAGCAGAGGGCGGCGGCATCGTACTGCTCGTAGGCGTCCAGGGCCATGCCCAACGCCCCGGCCGCCTCGGGATCTGCGGGCCGCGCCTCGGCCGCTGCATAAGCCTGCTGAAGCTGCTCCCGAATGGCCGGCAGAAAATTGCCCATCTCCAGCCGGGGCAATGAGTCCCCACCTGTTGGCTGGAGGCGCGCGTCTGCAGGTGGAGCGAGCGCCAGGCCTATCACAACCAACGCAGCCAGCACCACCCGCACGACGGCTCGTCGGCGTGTTCCTGCGATCATGTCCCCCACCGAGGTTAAACGCGGAATGGAAACCTATCGCGACGGCTGACTATGACCTCCTTCGGCGTGCGCCAGCGGCGCCGCCGAATCAGGACCTGCGCGGCGTGGTGTCGGCGTTCTGCTCGGCGGTCGCGTCGTTATACAACGGTTGCCCTGCCAGGACGACTGTGCGGCCATGATACACGCCACCGAGTGCAGGTAGCCGTTGTCCACGATGGTGTTGGTGCAGGTGTTCCGAGCGCGCAAAAGGCAGTGGCGATCGATCGCGTGCGCGGGCGCACCCGCACCTGTCAGACGAGAGATTCGTGAGCGAGAATCTCGACCGATGGCTCAGGTGATGTCCTGGAGCGCGTCAGCGTGGGAGCAGGCCCACACGTCGCCGCCCGACACGTTGACTGCACCGGTCCCACGCCGTCGGCTCGAGACCTTCAGCATCGGCGCCGTGTTGGTGCCAGAGCGGCAGGCGATGCGGACGCCATCGGGCGACCACACTGGCAGCACATCGTGATCGCGGGACGTCGTGACCCGGACCCGCGTGCCTCGAACGAGGTCGTAGATCCAGATGGGAGGACCGGTGCCGTTTACCTCACGGAACTGCTCACTGGGCGGCTGGTTGTCGTGTACTGAGCGGACGACACGTTCAGCCTGGCATGGATGAGCCGCGGCGTGGGTGGCTTGACTTGTTGATTGATAAAAATTATAATTTTGATTATTCAAAATCCACTGTCCTAACAGGGAGTCACGAGCAATGGCCTCCGCCGCCTCTACAGTCCCGTCCGTCCCGTCCGCTTACCAGACCGAGGGCAAGAAACTCGGCCGCTGGATCTTCTTCAGCCTGCTCGCCGCCGCCATCCCCATGGCTATCGCCGGGGAGGTTCGCTCGGGCTACTTGTGGGCGCTCGCAGCCGGCTGCTCGGTCGTGGCGCTCTTTGCCGTCCACACCGTCAGCCCCGAGCTTGCGCGCGAGCGCTATCACCCGCCGAACCCCGGGCTCGATGGCGCGACGCTACGTTGGGTCCGTCTGATTGCGTTCGCGACGATCGTGTTCGCGCTCCTCGATAGCGGGCGATGGCACGTGTCGGCGCCCATGCCCGCCGCGTGGCGCGTTGTCGGGCTCATCACCTTCTTCACCGGGACCGCGATGTTCGTGTACGCGATGTCGGTGAACCGGTTCTTCTCGTCGGTGGTGCGCATCCAGGACGAACGCGGTCATCACGTCATCGACAGCGGTCCGTATGCGCGCGTGCGGCATCCCGGCTACGTCGGCATGTTGCTCTTCGTGGCGACGTTGCCGCTGGCGCTCGGGTCGTGGTGGGCGTTTGTGCCTGGCAGCGTGGTCGTGGCCTTCGGGTTCCGGCGCGTCGTGGTCGAAGATCGGTTCCTTGCGGGACACCTGCCCGGCTATCGCGAGTACACCGCGCGCGTCCGCTATCGGCTGCTTCCCGGCATCTGGTAGCGGCGCACACCGACGCCGCGACGCAACAAATGTGTGGCGAGCCGATTCAGGACCAGACGCGGCAGTGCGTCAAAAACGTTGAGCCGGTTCCCACCAATCCGCCCGCCGGCGAGGGTTCGGTTCTCCCGATCCCTTTGAAGGGCATGAAGATCGCGGTGTCTGCGATCGCCGAGGCCTGAGAGGAGCGATCGAGCGTCGAGGCACGGCATCGCGGCACCCTTTGTCACGCGGGCCTCGTCATAGTCCACACCAGGCGAGGGGCCGGCTCAGGGCACATACCGAGACGCTCTTGGTAGCCGGCACGTTGCGTCGCTGGCTAGGTCGGGACGTCAGTCAGCCAGCGGACGTATACCTCCGACAACCCAGACGAAGAGAGTACATGCGACGAGGGCGCGAAGCGTGCCCGCGCGGAGTTGTCCGTCGATCGGAAGCCAATGAAGTGAGGCGCGTGCGATAGCAGACCCAGCACATTCGAAGCCTGAGAGGAACATCATGACTCGACCAGCAGCACGACGTCGTCGAACCCGCGGCACGCACGTGGTACGTGCGCTCGTAGCGGTCGTTCTCGGTTATTGCCTCACGTTCGCGTGGTCGATGACCATCGTGGACGCAGACGCCGTCCCGACCGACGCCGAGGTCCAGTTCGCGCGGCGAAGCGCCGATCTCATGCAGAGTACGATTTTCGCTGCACTCCTCCAGGAGTTCGCCGAAACCACTCCCGGCAACGTCGAGGAAGGCAAGCACTCGATCTCGCTGATCTTCGACGACCGGAACGAGAGCATGCGGCTCGTCGGCGAGCAGGAGCCACTGCGGGCCAATGACATGCCTCGCGATCCGTTCGAAGTGACCGCGCTCGAGGCCGCGATGCAGGGGCAGGGCTACACCGCCGTGGAGAAGGTGCAGGGGCGATGGGCATATCGCCGATCGGTGCCGCTCAGCAACTTCCATCCGGCGTGCAGCATGTGCCACGCGAATTTTGGGCCCGTCAATGCCAGTCAATTGGTCGGCGCGTTGATGCTGCGCGTGCCTGTCGGGAACTGACGGCAAGGCAGCGCCGCTGTCGCGACGGCACGACGAGGAAGGTCGTGCCGTCCTGCCGACCCGGCTGCGACGCGGCGCAGGGATGGGTCTTCGCCAATACCTTGCCGACCGCCGAGATCACCGCCCATCAACGTCACGTTGGTCGCCACGGTGCCGGCGCCCGGCCATCTCCGCTCGACGCGATCGTCAAGGGACGTCGTCGCGCACGTCGAAGGCGTCGAGCGGGGATTGGCCTCAGTTGATCGTTCCCCAGCGGTCGGTCCAGATCGCAAGCACTGCGCCGGGCGTGTAGATGTTCGCAAACAGCGTCTGGCCATCCGGGCTGAAACACGCACCGGCCCATTCGCTGCCGGTCTGCCCGGGATAGAGATTCTCGGCCAGACGGTATACCTGGTTGCCGCTGCGGCGAAGGAGGTGCAGATACTCCGCGCCGCCACCATCCTCGCAGATGATCAGGTTGTTGTTGAGTCGCGAGATGCAGATGTTGTCGGGGGCGGCCATCGCCGCTTCGTCTGTGGATTCGAAGATCAGCTCGAGCTCCTGTACGTCGTTGTTCTTCAGGTGCAGTTCGAAGATCTGGCCGAGCCCTGCATCGCCGCCGTTGGTGGAGGCAAAGAACACGCTGTTCCTGCTGTACACCGCGCCCTCGCCGCGCACGAACGTCGCGCCACCCCGGGCCAGGCCCTGCTTATACGTGTAGAGCGCATCGGCGCGATAGGCTGCCTCGTTGCTCGGGTCATCGATGTCGACCCACGTCACGGGAAGCGTGGCGCCGACCTGCTGGCCAGTGCGCGTGTCGTAGCCGACCCCTGGCTCGGTGAAGCCGGCGATCGCGAGCATCTGGACGCGACCGGTGCCCGCCAGGTTGCCGGGCGTGTCGGGGATGAATCGGAACGTGCCACACGGGGTGCGATCGGACGTGATGTAGACGATCCCGGTCTCGGGGTCCACGACTGCGGCTTCCGGATAGTGCAGGCCCAGATGGACGAGCGGCTCCACCGCTGTCTCTCCTGCTGCGAACGCGGGGACTTCGAAGATGTATCCGTGTTGCTGGTTGAGCGTGGCGGAGGGTCCGAGATTGCTCTCTTCGCAGGTGAGCCATGTCCCCCAGGGCGTGATCCCTCCTGCGCAGTTCCGCACCGTTCCGCTGGAGCTCACGAACGCATCGGTCAGCAGGCGCGTCACCGGATCGACCGTCAGCGAGACCGTGCCGCCCTGGGCCTTCGAATCGTACGGGAGCGCACCGAGGGGAGGACTGCCTGCGCCCCGCTCGGTGTTGCACACGAGACGCACGGCGCCGTGATGGTCGAAAGCTCCCATTCCGTCCGCGTTCTGTGGGAAGAGCCGGCCGTCCGACATCATGGCGTCGCGGCGAATCAGAAGGTTGTACTTGAACCCCCGGGGCAACGCCAGGAGCACCTCGCCCGTGTTCTGGGATGGCGTCGGGACGAGCGGACCGAAGCCCGGGATATTGCCTCCGAATTGCGGCACTGTGGCACGGGCGTGCCGGGGAACGAGAAGGTCGAGACCGGCGAGACTGCCGCCGGCAAGCGCAGAACTCTTGAGGAATGAGCGACGGTTGTACATCATGGTGCACCCCCCTGAAAGACTGGTCGTGTTCGGTTGTGGACTGGGCCGGTGCTCAGCAGAATCGGGGTGGAGCCCGCCCGTGCGTCGTCACAGTGAACAGCGGGGCTGCTTGGGCAAACTTCCAGAGGCGATGGCGTCGCGCCGAGCGTCGCCGTCGAATTGCGTTGGCTGCCAACCTGACCGCCATGATCTGAAACGGCAGAGTCGTCATCTCGCCGGCCATCGGCTAACGCGTGTGAGGCCGGTACTCTAACCGATCCGCGGTGCAATGTTGGAAGCAATCTCTTGAGATGCGGGTTGCTGTGGGCAGTCGTCCAGGGCGCTCAGAGGACCGGCTCATGTGGCCCGGGCCCATGAGGATCGCGACGTTCGCGCCAGCATCATGGACAGTGGTGGCCGCTGGATTGTCGACATCAACAATCACGAGCGTGTCATTGCTGACGATGTGTGCCAGCGGCGATGACCCTGGGGGACACAGATATCGCTTTACGCTCACGAGCACGGTCGCGCCGCAGATCGACAATCTCGCGCGGAGGCAACTGGAGGCCGCTCGAGGCCACCTCCAGTGTCAGTCGTGTGTCAGTTTGAGCTCGCCGGCGGTCGTCGGCCCACTCTGCATTGGTCACCGCCACGGCAATGGCAGGCCCGCCGCGACGTTCAGACGCGAGCGTCAGTGGCTGGTCAACGCTCCCTCGATCGAGCCGGCCGTGAACGGGTCGGCAAAATCAACCGAGCGAGTGACGACGAATGAGCCGCGGGCGTCGACGAAGCGACCCGTGCCACCCGTGACGGTGTGGGTTTCGACGACGGTGTACGCTGTCGGCGAACTGGCCGGGGTGGCCGTTCCCTCAGCCGTGCTCGTCAATGTGTCCCCGTTAGCCGCGGTGAATGTTGCTGTTCCGACGCCACGCAAGGTTGCCAGGTTGACACGTTGCGAGTATTCAACGGTGAAGCGGCCGAGATGCGTGGCATTGCCGCCGGCAAGGAGGTGCGCTGAAAAGAATGTCGACGGCGGCGGCTCGAACTGTGGAGGGTCCGAGACGCCTTCGAGCGTCCCCTTGAACGGCACCACGGATACCGATGCCGCCGAGCCATTGCTATCTCCACTTGCCGATGCGACTTCAGCGGATCTCCCGACGAGAGAGGGGCTCGTTGGTGTCGCGCCCGTGTTGCAGCCGACAGATAGCGCAATCAAGACCAGACCGGTGACTGGCGAACGCATGGCACGCTCCTCTTCCGCGAGGGCTGACGCTTCAGCGCGTCATCCTGTTGACGGAAGTCTGGAGCGAGCAGGCGGTCGCGCGCCATTGCCGGCGTCTGAAATTTCCCTGAAATCTTCTCAACCCCGCAAGTGGCCTCTTTGCCATCATTTGTGGCACGCTTGGCGACCGCGATGGATGACGGACCGCTGTTCCGCTTCGGCGAGTTCGAGTGCGACACGGTGGCCTACGAACTCCGGCGCCGGGGACGGCGCAGGGCCCTGGCGCGCCAGCCGATGGAAGTGCTGCTCCTGCTGCTGGAACGCTCCGGTGCACTGGTCTCCCGAGACGACATCGCAAGGCGGCTGTGGCCCGACTCGGTGTTCGTGGACGTGGATGCGGGCATCCACTCGGCCATTCTGAGAGTGCGCCGGGTGCTCGGCGACAGGCCGGAATCACCGAAGTTCGTCGCCACAGTGCCCGGGAAGGGCTATCGCTTCATCGCACCGGTCTGGCGTATTGCCGCCACCACACCCGAACCAGGCACCCCGCCACCGGCTCTGCGGCGTGCGTTCGCCTCGCGTCGCCGGGCTCTGCCAGCCGAGCTGACGAGTTTCGTCGGCCGCGCGCAGGTACTCGAAGTTCTTCGTCAACATCTGGCCGCAACTCGATTCGTCTCGCTCGTGGGCACGGGAGGGGTCGGCAAGACACGGCTGGCCATCCGCCTGGCGGCTGGATGCGTCGAGACGTTTCGCGATGGTGTGTCCCTGGTCGATCTCGCAGCGGTCCGCGACGCGCAGCTGATTCCGGAGGCCATCGCGGCGCGGCTGGGGGTTCGCGAAGGTGCGCGCCGCTCCGCGCGCGACGCGATCCTCGCGTACCTGGGCACTCGCGAACTCCTGCTCGTGCTCGACACCTGCGAGCATCTGCTCGATGGTTGTGCGTCACTCACCGAGGAGCTCCTCAGCGCGGCCCCTGGCCTGCGGGTGATCGCCACGTCACGGGAGGCCCTGCGAGCGCGAGGGGAGGTGGTGTTCCAGGTGCCGCCGCTCTCATTGCCACCGACTTCGGCGGTCCTCTCCCAGACGTGTTTGCATGCCTACGAGTCCACGCAACTCTTCGTCGATCGTGCACGAGCCGTGGACGTTCGCAGCGAGCAGCAGCGCGCCCTGGATCCCGCATCGGTCGGACGTATCTGTCATCGCCTGGACGGTGTACCACTCGCTATCGAACTGGCAGCGTCGCAAGTCGGCGTACTGACGACGGAGCAGATCGAAAGGAAGCTGGAGGATCGGTTCGGCCTGTTGAGTGGGAGCCGGACCGTGGTGCCCCGGCAACGAACCCTCGAAGCGACCGTGGACTGGAGCTACGAACTGCTGTCCGAACAGGAGCGCCGCGTGTTCTCCCGTCTCGCCGTGTTCCCGTCTTCGTGGACCATCGAAGCCGCCGCGCGCGTGTGCGTAGGAAGTGACAGCTCGGACGACACGCTCGATCTGCTCTCGCGGCTCGTCAAGAAGTCCTTGATCACGATCGTCGATGGCCCGGGCGAGCAACGCAGGTATCGCTTTCTGGAAACGGTGCACCACTACGCGCGACAACGGCTGCGGCAATCGGAGGAGGGCGACGTCCTACGCGATCGCCATTTCGAGTTCTTCTACACCGCATTTCGCGATGGCCTCCGCCTGTTGAGTGGTCCCGGCGAGATCGACGGCCTGAGGCGACTGCAGGCGGACCACGACAACATTCGTGCGGCGTTGGAGTGGGGGCTTTCGTCCCCGGCGCAGGTCAGCAAGGGCGTCGAGCTGGCGACGGCATTGATCTGGTTCTGGGTGAAGCGCGGGCTGTTCGAGGAAGGCAGGCGCTGGCTCGAACGCGCGCTCGCCCTGGCAGGCCCCGGAGTCCTGCGGGCGCGCGCCTTGGTGGGCCGCGAACACATGCACTACTGGCAGGGCCGTGACATCGACTCGAGCGCGATGGACGAGGCGCTGGCCCTGGGACACGAGCACCACGATCCGTGGTCGACATCGTTTGCCCTCTTCGCCCGTGCGCTCGTCGACTTTGAGTGCGGTCAATACGACAATGCCACGGCGCGGGCTCTGGCTGCGCGCGCGGCTGACGCAGCCGGTGAGGCAGGGCCGAATCGCGCGGCCCTGCTCGTGTTGGGCAACGTTTCGCTGGTCAGGGGTGACCCGACGCGCGCGCTGCAATTCTTCGACGAGTCGATCGCACTCCTACGGCAGTTTGCCGAACCCTGGGGACTCAGCATCCTGCTCACGCTCGCGGCGGGCCTCCGACTGCAACGCGAAGCGTTCGACGAGGCACAGGCGCAGGCAGCCGAGGCACTGTCGCTCTGTGAGGCGCTCGATGACCCGCGCGGGATCGCGTACGGGCTCGACATCTACGCGAGCTTGCTCGCCGCGCGTGGCGATGCCGCAACTGCAGCGCGCCTGTGGGGAGCCGCGGATGGCGTCCTCGCGACCGTGGGTGGCTCGTTCGTGCCCACGACGCGGTGGATTCGTGCGCACTATCTGGAATCCGTGGTTGCGGCGCTCGGTGACGAATACGAATCCCTCACCGCCGAGGGACGAGCCACGCCTATCGACGACGCGATCGCACTCGCGCGTGCGTGCGTCCGATGCTGAAGCGCTTGCAACGACTGCCAATGCAGCGCCGAATACTTGGTGCTCGTTGTATCGGCTGAGCTCGACTGACAAATTGACTGCCGACCAGCGTCAGTGCCGTGAGCCGCTGGCTCGCATTCCTCAAGTGGAGTGAAGCGCCGCCGATTGCGTCTCGTATGACCGTTCGTCGGAAGCTCATCACGAGCGTGGCGGCCCTCTTGCTGCTCTCCGGCGCAAGTACCATCCTGTCGGTCCGTGCCCGTCAACGCACCACGTGGGCGCTGGCCGACGTGCAGGCCGGCCAGGTCCGCCTGCAGCGGCTGCTGTCGATCGAGCGTGAGCTGCAGTTGCGTTGGCGGGAGCTCAGCGTGCTGCGTGAAGTCTCGCCGTCCGCCGCGCAACTGGACGTGATGGATACCCGCCTCGACGCACTCGACGCGATGGTGCGCGACGCGACGACGTCGGCCGAGGAACGGCCGTTCTCGAGCGCCTATGCGGCACTGAGTGCCGCGTGGCGTGGCACGCTCGACGCCCTTCACGCACGGCGTGCGCTCGATGACGTCGCCTCGCCGGCAGCAGCGCTCGGCGCGCTGCTCGCCTGGCGCGACGCTGAGCAGGGCGCAGCCGCCGCCGACGCGGCGCGGTTCGCGGAGGCACTCGATGCCGCCGACTTCGTGACGATGGCGTTGCTCGGCCTCTCCTTCGTCGTCGGCACCACCATCGTCGTCACCCTGTCGGTGACGTTGACCTCTGGCTTCACCCGGCTCGATGCCGCGTCGAGACACGTCGCGGCCGGGGACTACTCGTTCCGCCTGCCTCTCGGCCGCGCCCGCGACGAGTTCGCCCGCGCCGCACGGACCTTCAACGACATGGCTGGCGCGCTCGAGGCCGCTGTCGCGGAGACGCAGGAGGCCCGGCGCCGGGCCGAGGACGCGAGTGCGGCCAAGAGCAGCTTCCTGACGAGCCTCTGCCACGACCTCAAGACGCCACTGACGGCAATCCTCGGCTACGCCGACGTGATCGAGGCCGACGTGGAGCACGCCGGCCTGGCGGTCAGCACCGGCGATGTCCGCCAACTGCGGCGCAGCGCCCGCGTGCTGCTCGGGATGGTCGGCGAGTTGCTCGATTACGCCCGCCTCGAAGCAGGACGAATGCCGGTGGCACTTGGCGCGATGGATCCGGCAGAGCTCGTCACGGAAGTTGTCGACACGCTCCAGCCGATGCTGGAGCAGCGTGGCAATGCGTTCGTGCTGACCGATCGGTGGCACGGCACACTGACGACCGATCCCGGCAAGGTCAGGCACATCCTGCTGAACCTGCTCGGCAACGCCTGCAAATTCACGAGTCAGGGCACGATCGGCGTCGTGATCGGCGCTCGGCCCGATGGTCCGGGCATCGTGCTCGAGGTGAGTGACACGGGTATCGGCATGAGCCGGGAAGAAGCCGCGACCGTGTTCGCACCGTATGTCCAGGCCAACAGCGACATCGTTCATCGCTTCGGCGGATCCGGACTGGGGCTGTCCATCTCCAAGCAGTTCGCGCAACTGCTCGATGGCGACATCACGGTCGCGTCGACTGAAGGCATCGGCACGACGTTCGTCCTTTCGCTGCCTGATCTCGAACCAGCGGCCGATTCCATCGCTGCGTGCACGGATCTCGACGAGGCCGTGGCGCTGTTTGCAGCGCTCGACGGGCGCGAACGGCAGACGCGTCTGAGCGCGTGATCAGCGAGGCTGCGGACCGACGGCTGCTTGCGCAGCCTTCCGCAACGCCTCGTCCCGCTTCTCGAGTTGTTGGCGAAGGGAACTGACGGTCCGACGCAGCGCGCGCGCGTCCTCGTCGCGACGCACCGCTTCCCGAGTCGCGATCGCGGCCGCCGCATCAGCGGCCTGCTCGACGCTCTCCAGTCGATCGAGCGTCGCCAGCGTCGCCGTCAGAACCAGCGGTTCGGCGGCACCTTCGAAGCGCGTCCGACACTCCCGCAGCAGGCGGGTCGCTTCCGCGACGTCAACCAGTACCACTCCGCCACCGAGTCGCAACAGCCCGGCCTGCAGGTAAGCCTCGCGGGACAGTTCGGGGACCCCTGACGTGCCGGCGACTTCCAGGTACTTGTCGAGAGCCTCGCCGGTTCGGCCTTCGCGCCCGGCGCGGGCGGCCTCCTCCATCAGCCGTCGGTAGCGGACCTGCGGGCCTTCCGTCACGGGCGTTACCCGCGTGGTGCTGGCACAGGCGGTCGTAAGGACGAGGGCGGCCAGGAGTGGTCCGGCCCGGCGATGCGCGCGCATGTTCCTCGAATCGACGTCAGGTGCCGATCGCTGCAACACCCACGAAGCCCCCGCGACCCGTGTCTCATCGGTAGAGGTGCTGCTGGCCGTGACGGGTCGCCAGTGCACGGGCCTGGTCGGCCATCCTGGACACGCGCTCCGCCAGTCGCTCACAGTGCACCGCCGTGTCAGGCGCGCCCGGCCGCTTGTGCTCAGCGGCGCTTGGCGCGGCGCGATACGCGGCGGCGAGACCCCGATGCTCTCGCGCCTCATGCTCGAGTTGCGCAGTCAACGCACGGTAGTGACGCTCGAGACGTTCATCCGACTCAGTTGTCCGGATGCCTCGACGAGCCTGCGCAGTTGCGCTGCATCGAGGAGATCGGCCGAACTCGCGGCCGGCCGCGCGGTCTGGTTGGTCGGGTGCACAACGGTTCGCGCGACTGGTGTGCTGCCGGCGTACGCGGTAGCGAGCTCGCGCGCCTCGGTCGCGGCTTCGGCAGCGCGATCCGCGAGGCGGTCGCAGTGCACTGCCGTCTCGGGCGAGGCCGGGCGCTTGCTCTCGGAGCCGGTTGGTGTACGCCGATAGGCCTCCGCCATCGCCCTGTGCTGCCGGACGCGGGCGTCGTAGTCGGCGGCGACCGCGAGGAAGTGCTCCCGCAGCCTTGCACGTGCCCCGGGCACGTCCGGGGCAGCCACGAGTTCGGCGACGACGTCAGCAGCGAGGCGGGCCTCGGCTGGCGGCTGCGCCCGGGCGGGAAGCGCAACGAACACGAGTGAGGACACGGCGGCTGCAAGGGCCACGCGGGCACATGAGTAGCTACGCATGATGATCTCCAGTCCAATCCCACGAACGAGGCGGCGCACCTGCGTCCACCCCCATGCCGGACGCCGCGGCTCTCGGTACGCGGCGTGGTTGACGTCGGGCCGGGGATCAGATCCGGAGAACGGTCGTGGAGTAGTAGCCGTGCGGCGAGCACGGACGTACCGAGCGCCTGAGAGCGGCCCTGCCGGACTCAGGAACGTGCGCGAGAACCGGGACCTGCGCGGTGACGAGCGGGGCTGAAACCAGGAGGTTCCGCGCTCCATCGGCTGGAGCAACTGCCGCTCCCGCGTCGCGCTGGCAGACCACTGCGGGCAGCAGCGCTCCGTCGGCATTTGCGGAGCCGACCTCGTGGCACGAGGGCGCCGCGGCTGCCATCAGCTGCGGCGTACACATCGCGCGGCACACCATGTCCACGGTCGGGGTGACCGTGAATATCAGCGCGAGCAGCAGGCCGGAGAAACGGGTCATGGCCACTACAGGACGCACCGCATGACTCTTGCCAACGCAGCCAGCCACGAATCACTGCCGTCCTGCGCCAAAACGGGAGGCCGGCCGCGATCCGATTGGTGAATTTGCCGAGGAGGTGGGGGCTTTTCCGGGCGGTGCTCAGCAGGCCCCGGTAGGGCTGGCAGGCCTAGTTCACGCGTCGCACTTGCGCGCGCGAGTACAGGCCGCGACGAGCGGGCCCCTCACATCCGGCGGCCGGGTCATCGCCCTTCCGCAGATACCCGTCATAGCCGTAGTCGCCCTTGTCGGCTGGCCCCGATGACACCAAAAAGCCCGCGTCTCCGCGTATCCGATGTGCCCTCGCGCCGATCGCTCTCGGCGCCAGGCCGGCGGGAGGTTGGAGATGGGTGCTCACCGTCTGAACCTGATTCTCAGCTGGACTGTCGTCGCCTGCCTGGCCGCCACCTGCGCGCCGGCCCGCGCCGCCGCGGACGCGGTCGACCCACCTCAGCCATCGACGGCCGAGGGGGATCCTGTCTCGGCTTGGCCCTGCCGATTGCTGGTGGCCAACGAGCTCCTTCCACGCGTCCAGATTGTCTGGGAGCGATCGGCAACATTCCGACAACAGTGCGCCCGTCTCGCCCGCGCCGGCGCGGTCGTGTTCTTGAGGACCGCAACGTCGGTGCAGATTCAACGGCCCGCGCAGTCGCGGATCGGCATCTCCGCCGACGGTGTCACGGTTGCGCACGTGCTCGTTCGACTGAGTGCCGACACCGTCGAGCACATCGGGCACGAATTCGAGCACGTGCTGGAATACCTCGAGAGAGTGAACCTGCGGGAGGCGCTGGCTCACCACCGCTTTGGGGTCACCGTGTCGGGGGTCGGCTATGAGACCGACCGTGCCGTCGCCGCGGGGACGCGCGTGGCGCGTGAGGTTCGCGATAGCCGGCGCACGCAGCGCTGACCAGGCGGGCGCCGGACCGGATGCGAACCGATCCTGGCCAAGGCGCGGCTTGACATGACGACCTGCTCCCTATAGCGTCTCAGTGGAGACGCCATGCCACCACTGCCGCTGCTGCAGGGAACGCTCGACCTGCTTGTCCTCAGATGCCTCACGGGTGGGCCCCTTCACAGTTACGCCATTGCGACGCTGATCCGCGAGCACACGGCCGGCGATCTGTGCATCGAAGAAGGGGCGCTCTATCAGGCGCTGCACCGCCTCTTCGCGCAGGGCCTCCTCGAAGCCGAGTGGGGCCCGACCGAAAACAATCGCCGGGCCCGGTACTACACCGTGACCGCGGCCGGGCGGAAGCGGTTGCGCGAGGACACGGGGCACTGGCGCCGGTATGTGCGGGCTATCGATGCGGTGCTGCAAGGTACGTAAGCGATGCACAAGCCACGGCCGTTCTGGCACCTGCGCCGCTCCAGCATCCCATCCGAGGTCGACGAAGAGTTACAGCTGCATTTCGACATGCGCGTGGCCGAACTGGTTGGCGAGGGCATGCCCGCGGACCAAGCCAGGCGGACTGCCCTGCGCCAGTTCGGGGACCTCGAGGCGACCCGACGCTATTGCCGGCAGCAGGATGAGAGGCTGGAGAACGTGACGCAACGCGGGTTGTTCCTGCAGGATGTGCTCCAGGATCTGCGCATCGGTACCCGCGGTCTGCTGCGTGCCCCCGCCCTTGTCCTGACGATCGTGGCGTCGGTTGGCCTCGGCCTTGGCGCGACGGCGGCGATCTTCGGGGCGGTCAATGCGGCGCTGCTTCGGCCGCTGCCGTACGCAGAGCCCGATCGGCTGGTGCGGATCGACACGGACACACCGCCATTCAAGTTCCGGTTCTCCGCGGTCGACTACCTGGCGTTCTCCGAACAGCAGACGCGTTTCGAGCGGAGCGCCACCTATACCGACCGTTCCGTCAGCTTCCTGGATGGAGACACCGCCGAGCTCTTGCGGACGCGGGTGGTGTCGTGGGGGTTTTTCTCGGTGGTGGCGCGGGCGACCAGCCGACATGCCGACCTCGCCGTGCGGACCGCGCTCGGTACGTCGCGCGGACGCCTGTTGCGATACCTCCTCGCCGAGAGTGCGGTGCTCGCTGCCGGCGCAGCGGCTCTCGGCCTTGGCGTGGCCTGGGTCGGCTTGCGGCTCCTCCAGACACAGGCGTCCGGGTACTTCCCGCGGATGGCGGAGATTCGTTTCGACACCGCCACGGTCTTGTTCGTCGCGGCCCTGGCCATCTCGAGCGCGCTCCTCTTCGGCCTCCTGCCGGCGCTCCAGGCGACACGTGGATCGGCGAACGTCTCGGTGCGATCGACTCGTACCATTACCGGTGGCATGGGCGCCCGCCGGCTTCGCCGTAGCCTCGTCACGGCGCAGTTCGCCATTGCCACGCCGTTGCTCGTCGTCGCCGCGCTGTTGCTCACGAACATCAATCGCCTGAGGGACGTCGATCTGGGCTTCGACACCACCCGTGTATTGACAGGGTCGATTCGGCTGCCGACCACGCAATACCGGGAGGGTGCCCACGCGCAAGTTTTCTGGGATGAGCTGAGACGCCGGGTCGAGACCCTGCCGGGCGTCTCGTCGGTCGCGTTTGCCGATGGTCTGCCGCCGAACAACGTCGGCAACTTCAACAACTTCGATCTCGAGCAGCACCCGACACCCTCCGGCCAGTCACAGCCCGTCACGCCCTGGGTGGCCGTCACCGCGGACTACGTGCGCACGCTCGGCCTGACGTTGCTCGAGGGCCGCCTGCTCGACGAGCGTGATGCGGCGCAGGACGATTTGTTGTCGATCGTCGTCGATCGCGCCTGGGCCCGCCGGTTCTTCCCGAACGAGAGCGCGGTGGGCCAGCGGCTACGCGAAGGCGGATGCACGACCTGCCCATGGACGACGGTGGTGGGCGTCGTCAGCCAAGTGAAGTACGCCGGCATCGATCGGCCAGACGAGGGCACGGTGTACACACCGCTCGCGGGAGGGACGTCCCGCTACGTGGTGGTCAGAACAGCAGGGGATCCGCGCACGATCGCGGCACCTGTACGCCAGGTGGTGCGGCAACTGGAACCCTCGGCGCCGCTGTCGGACGTGGCCACGATGGACATGCTGGTGGACCAGTCCCTCGAACAACCCCAATCGCTGTCGCTGCTGGTCACTGGCTTTGCGACGATCGCGTTGCTCCTGTCCGCGATCGGCGTCAACGGCGCCATGGGCTACTACGTGCAGCAGCATCTCAAGGAGATCTGCATTCGTATGGCGCTGGGCGGCAGCCGGGCCGACGTCGCCCGCCTCGTCATCGGTCACGGCATGGCAGTCGCCGGGATGGGGATCGTCGCCGGCCTTGTGCTCGCCCTGATGACCACACACCTCATGTCGAGCCTGTTGTTCGGGGTGGGTACACTCGATCTCTCGGCCTACACGACTGCCGGGGCGCTGCTGTTGGTCGTCGCGCTGGTGGCCTGCGCCGTGCCGGCGTTTCGTGCCATGCGGTTGCAGCCGGCCACGGTGCTGAGAGGCGACTGAGGTATCAGGGAACGCACGGTGCTCAGCGTGATGGTTAACGGCTGTCGTGTCTGAGGCGTCCTGCAATAGAGGTGCGTAGAAGATGACGAAGCTTCAGCGACTGACGATCATGCTCACGGCGTTCAATCTCATACTTCTGGCGGCTGGTGTGGCCCAGCTACGTCCGGTTGTTGCTCAGGGAATCGCACCAGTACTTCGCGCTCGCGCATTGGAGATCGTGGATGACCAGGGGCGTGTCCGTGCGGAGATCAAGGTGCTGCCGGCACAGCCGACGCTCAAGATGCCTGATGGCACGATCGGATATCCGGAGACGGTGCAACTGCGGCTGATCAGTTCGCGGGGCAGCCCTCATATGAAGCTCGTGACGACCGAGGACGGATCGGGGCTGGTTCTCGGCGGCGAAAAGGGATACACGCAATTACTGTCGCGGCAGGGGGATCCCTTCATCAAGATCGTCACCAAGGACGGGCGGGAAAGTACGATCAAACCGTGATCTGGCGGCCTGAGCGCTCGCTCGGCTACACCAGTGCTCCACCTCGGCACGCGTCGCCATCGACGGCTACACACGAGATCGGGTTCGGCGAAGGGCGTCATGGTGGGACAGATGGCTGCTCCAGCATGGAGACAACCACTGCCCACACCACGACGCTCAACAGCCATAACGACTAGCGTCGGGCCGTTCTGGCCGTCGCTGCCCCCTTGCGGCCAGCGCCCGCGCCGGCCATCGTCTCGTCGTCCTCGTCATCGGGATGTGCCGCATCAGCGGCAGTCTGGTTGATCCCGCCCTCGGCCAGGCCCGAGAGCTTCTTGTCGGCGGCCTTCTCCTCGTCGAGCGTCTGTTGCAGCAGGGTAACGGCCTCGGTGTGCCCCATCGCCTGCGCCCACGCGACCAGGGTCCCGTAGGCCGCCATCTCATAGTGCTCGGCACGCTGTCCGGCGGCGATCAGGCACGCATCCATCGTGGTCTCGTCGAAGTCCTCAGCCATGATCGACTTGCCTTCTTCGATGATGCCGGCGATGCCGTCGCAGTGCTTGCCCCGAACCTTTTCTTCCAGGCTCTCGAACACCTGCTCGAGCCGGGCGATGTGTCCCTGTGTCTCCTCCAGATGCGTCTCGAACGCCTGGCGCAGCCTGGGGTTCGACGAGGCCTTTGCCAACTTCGGCAGGGCTTTGGTGAGCTGCTTCTCGGCGTTGTACGTGTCTTTCAGTTCTTCAATGAATGCATCGTGCAGCGTTCCTGCTTCAGCCATGGTCGTTCTCCTTGGTCGATTGCGTTCGTGGATGCGCTTGGGACGCGCGGCGGTTCGCTGCGCCTCAGCACCCATCGACATTTCCCAACGGAGCATGTTGCGTACCAACCCGCAGGGTCCGGCACCGTATCGGCTGTGAAGGAGCCGGATGGGTTTTTGAATGGCAGGCGGTTTTTGCAGAAAAGCGACGGCAACGAGGGATCGCGCCGAACCCAGGGGCGCGAGCGAGCGGACTCCGGCCTGCCTGCCGATCCAACACCTTGCAGCGATCAACGGCAGGTCATGCACGCGTCGCCCGTGAGCCGGTAGCGACGCGGAAACGAAAGGGGCGAAGGAGAGTCTGAAGAAGCCCGCAAAGCTCTCGACGATGAAAACGGCCCAGCTGAAGCACCTCGGACGTGGCTCTGCTACTTACTGCAGGCTCCAGACGGTTTCCAGTCAGAGGGTATGCCCCTCTGCTGAGCCGAATCATGGATGACCAGGGCGAACGCACGCCGCAGTTTCGTACCCGTGACGTTCAGCTCCATTGGCGTATTCGATGGCGCCGTCATGGTTGCTCCGGCCCGAGCCCTGCTGGCGCCAGCTGGAGTCTCCAGGCACTGCTCTCCCGCCAGTACGTACCAACCCTCCGGGCCCGGGTGTGTATGCACCCTCGAATTGTCGCCGGGCCGCATGACAGCGTACGAGAGCACCGCAGCGTAGCTCGTGGCTGGGAGAAGCTGCAGTGGTCCGACGATGGCGACAGCCTCACCTCCCTTTGGAGGAGTGTTTCGGGGACCGAATTCGGAGAGCCACACCCGCCCGTCCTCTTCCACCACGATTCCAGTCGCACTCTTGACCCCTTCTGCAGCCTTCCTGGTTGGAAACGTGCGCAAGTGCCAGTAGACGGATGCTTCACTGAAATGAAGGCCGGTCGCCACGCCGATGTTGAAGCAACCGAACTCCGGTCGCTTCTCGCCCGGCGGCACGTCCACGCAGGCCACTTCGGTCAAGTGGTCGTGTCCGGCAGGGGCGGGCGCCTGAGCCCGAAGATGGCCGATTGGCGCGATCTGAAAGGCGACCGCGAACGGTACGAGTACCCAGATGAATGCAGTTCTGGCCATATACGATCCTCCGAGAAAGACGCTCATTGGCGCCAGCTTTGGTATACAGGTCCGTCCAATCGGACCATCGGTCGGCCGAACTATTCATGCAGTAGACCACCGATGCCCTCGCCTTGTTTGCGATATCCTCCGCCTCTTGAGCACCTCTCTCGATTCGAAGAGCTGGCTTGCCGTGAAGGGCAAGGCTGCGGACGCCGTGTGCCACGACCTGGGCCGCACGCCGGCATGGCCCTGCCCAGGTGCGGAGGGTTTGAGCTAGTGGGCGCCGCGTCAGACGCGGGCTGGCACCTGGTCGTCGCAACCGGCTTCGACCATCGTCTGATTCAGCCTGCTGTACTGGCGGGGCTGTCGGCCGGTTGCGAGGTGCTCGCGTGTACGGTGGCAGTCGGCAACGATCCGTCCGGCCTTCCACGTTCTCGTTCACGCGCAGGTGCTGTTGCTGCATCCGATCGGCGGAGAGTGACGCCATGCCGGCGTGGACCGGTCCGGACTGCGGACTGCCGATGCGCAGGCGCGGCGTGCCCCGGCTCTCGTTGACGATCTTCAGGATGACCGCGGTGTACCCGCGCTGCTGCAATACGGCCGGCGCCGGCCGGCGTGTCACCTTGACGCGCGCCTCGGGATTGATGTGCACCGCGATCAGGACACGTGGATCGAGCAGGGCCTGCAGCGCGTTCGCGTCGCGGTCCCTGCCCGCGCGTTCAGCAGCCGTGCGGACGTCCGCTGGAAGCGGCGCGCCGAGATACTCGAGCGCCTGCGCGAGCCGTTCGACATTCGCCGCCAGCGGCTGCGCCTCCACAGCGACCTGTGGAAGCGGCGTCCCGCCCCCGTCCGCCGGGCGGTCTTGCGTATTCGCCACGTACGAGAGCGCGCCCAGGGCGAACGCCAGCAGGGGCGCCCGGATAGCGCCCGCGCGATGTGACTGTGTCATGCGCCGTTCCTCGGACCCGCGGAAGACAGGTCGATCTTGTCAGATCTTGTCCGTGCGTGTCGCCTCGCGCCCTTGGCGTTCTCGCAGCCACACTGTTACGCTTACGATTCCACCCACGAAATACCAGTCGTTGTCAGGAGGCAGGCATCCTTGTCGACGAGTGAGTCGTACCACTTCGGCGAGTACCGCGTGGACGTCGACCAGCGCGTCGTGCTGCGCGCTGGTGAGGCGATCGCGCTCTCGCCGAAGGGCTTCGAGCTCCTCGTGCTGCTCGTGCGCAGGCCACGGCACGCCTTCTCGCGGCAGGAGCTGATGACTGCGCTCTGGCCGGACACGTTCGTCGAAGAAGCGAACCTGTCGTTCCAGGTGTCCACGTTGCGCAAGGCGCTGGGCGACGGCGCGGCGCACTGGATCGAAACCGTGCCGAAGCATGGTTATCGCTTCGCCGCCGACATCCAGACCGTCGCCCCCACGGTCGAACCGCCCCACATGCCCGCGGGTCAGCCGCCTGTGGCCCCGTCGTCGCGCGGTGGCGCAACGAGCCGCCTCCGATGGTGGGCCGCTGGTGCGCTCGGGGCATGCGGGCTTGCAGCCCTTGCTTACGCGGTTGTCGGCAGGCGGCCCGCTGAGCCGAGCGACGGCCCCCTGCAGGCCACGCGGCTCACCGCGTATGAGGGCACCGAGCGGACGCCGAGCCTGTCTCCAGATGGCAGCCAGGTGGCGTTCTCGTGGAACGGTCCGGCGCAGGACAATTACGACATCTACGTGAAGCTGGTAGGGCCGGGCGAGCCCATCCCCCTGACCACCAACCCCGCGAGGGACGATTCGCCAGCATGGTCGCCGGATGGTCAGGAGATCGCGTTCCTGCGGCGGGCGCCGCACAGCGACACGACAGTCGACGTCATGGTCGTTCCAGCGCTTGGACACGCGGCGGAGCGACGCATCGGCACCATCACGCTCCGGACCCCTGTGGCCAACCATCGACTCAGCTGGACGCCGGATGGTCACTGGATCGCCAGCGCTGACGACGACCCCGCCAAGGGTCGCGGAATCTGGTTGTTGTCAAGGGACGGACACGACAGGCGCCGCCTGACGACCACCCCGCACGACGAGAAATCGAGTGACTCCAAGCCTGTGTTTTCGTCCGATGGGCGTCATATGGCGTTCGTTCGGCCTCCGGGAGTCGGCGCGAGCGAGATCCACATCCTCGCACTCTCGGCTGCGTTCGAGCCGATCGGCAGTCCTGCACGGGTCACGACGCGGTCTGCAGTCCAGGTACTCGACCTCGCGTGGTCGGGCGACGATGCGGCGCTGGTGTTTTCCTCCGGCGCACTTTTTGGACAGTCACGATTGAATCGCCTCCCCTTGCGTTCGGATCGATTGGCGCCCTCGGGCCCGGCGGTGGTGCTCCCGTTTGGCGAACAGGCCTCGACGCTGAGCCTGAGTCGCGGCGGGCGGCTGATCTATTCAGCCCAGTTCAGGGACACCAGCCTGGCGCGCATGGACGTGACCGCTAATGCGAGCAATCCCATCGCGGCCGTCGTGGCCCCATCGACCTACGACGAAGCCACGCCCGCCTATTCGCGCGACGGCGGCCGCATCGCATTCATATCGACGAGAACCGGGAACATGGAACTGTTCGTCTCGAACGCTGATGGCGCGAACCCGCGCCAAGTGACATCCATGGGCGGTCCGATGTGTTCGAACCCGCAGTGGTCTCCCATCGACGACGACCGGATCCTGTTCAACGCCCGACGCGACCTGCGGAGTGCCGTGTACGTGCTGGATCTTGGAACAGTTACAACGCGACAACTGACGACCGAACGAGATGAGTACGGCGAAGCCCGGTGGTCGCGCGACGGCAAGTGGATTTATGCGGCATCGCCGAGGACGGGGCGTGATGAAGTGTGGCGCATGCCGTCAGACGGCGGTGCGGCCGTTCAGATCACCAGGAACGGCGGCACTGCCGCGACCGAGGCCGCCGATGGGTTCCTGTATTACGCGAAGGAGCAGAGCTCGCCCACCAGTATCTGGCGCATGCCCGTGGCTGGAGGACCCGAAACGCTTGTCGTCGACGGGCTGAGTTACGCCATCAACTTCGCGGTGGGTGACCGCGGCCTCTACTTCGTGTCGGCGGGCGAGTCGAGGTTCGACACCGCCGTGGAGTATCTCGAGTTCGGCTCCCTGACTCGCACCAGGCTGGCGGATCTCGGCGGCAGACACCCGTGGTTCGGCGTCGCGCTCAGTCCCGACCAGCACTCGTTCATGTACTCGGTGGTGCAGAACGTGAACACCAACCTGATGGTCGTGGACGGCGTCCGATGAACCACAAGCCGGCCTGCCCGGGGCGGGATCCAGGTAGTCGCGCCCACGACTACCGCTCGACGCGCAGTGTGGCGTCCAGCAAGGCAAACAGGTCAACAGCCTCCGACGTGACGACTCGCGAGCGCCAGTCGGACGACTCGAGGTCGAGCAGGAGAAACAAGACTCGCACCTATTGCCGCCACGTGGCCTCTGGCGCGCCTCGAAGCGGCACTCGTGCCAGGAGTCGCGCTTTGACCGGTCAGCACGAAACACTGCTACCCTGAAGAAACCGGGGCCGTTGGCGTTACGCTAATGATTCTCGCGAAAGTAATGGAAGGGGTGCCGGACACATGGACCACTCAGAACGAGAGGCCGTCATGGCGGCGGTAAGCGCTCGCGTACGATCGTTCGAGGCTGCCGAGTGTGCCCGCGACGCCGATGGGCTGGTCGCGCACTATGCCACTGTGCCCGAGTTCTACTTCTATCACGATGGTCGGCGTGCGACTCATGACCTCATGGCAGCAGGCGTGCGGAAGGCTCTTCCAGCAGTGCGATCCCTGGACGTGACGTATGCGGACCTCGAGGTCTCACCACTGGGCTCCGAGTACGCGCTGGCGAGTGCTACGTTCAAGCGCGACATCGTCATGGAAGGCACCGGAACAACCATACGGCAGCAGGGTGGCGTGTCCTGGTTGTGGCGGAAGATCGGAGCCCAGTGGCTCATCGTTCAAGGTCACATCTCCCACCCGTTAGAACCTGCGAAGTAGGCACGATGGGCGATCCCGACCAGCGCGCCGTTCGCGGTCGTCGCACACGAGATGGCTCAGTGACGCCTGAGCAAGGCGCACACTTCAGATGCGAACGGGGGTCGACCCAGCGTCACCAGAACATGCTTTCGGTCGGAATCGACCTGCTCATCTGAAGGTTGCGGACCGCCACCTCGATCGCTTGCGGGTCGAATTGCATCAGGCCGTTCCGCTCCGTCGGGGTCAGCGTGAAACGAGCCAGGGCATGCGCCCGATCGGTCTTGAACGTTTGCCGAAACGTCGAGTCGATGATCAACTTGCCGATGATTTGTTCGACAACTGGGTTCATGGATCACCTCACCGCGATTGTTCGTCCGTCGGCATGGACAGGCGCCGCGCCAGGCGCAGCAACCGGAGCGTATCGTCAGCCTTCAGGTCCGGCGCGCCCCGTTGCAACCAGAGACGCAATCGATTCAGCTCGGCGCGTGAGACCTGTCGTTCGGCGAGTCGCAACGTTGCCTCGTACGTACGGTCGGGAAAGTACAGGCTGCTTGCAAGTCGTATGAGAGTGCGGCGGGTTTCGTTGCAAATCACCTTCTCGGCAACGGCTCGCGCGTAGGCGTCACGCATGTTGACGAGCGCGTCCGACAACGCCGCTCCGGTGTCGGGATCGTACGTAACGGCCAGTTCATCCTCTGCAACGAGCCGCGCATCGCGGAACCACCGGAAGATGGTGCCGACGCCGATCATGCCGTAGCGCGACATCTCCACTGCGCGGAGCGCTCCCATGCTGGCGGCGCCAAGGACGATGACGCCTGCCTCGAGCGCCGCGAAAATCTCGCGTGGTGACACCGCGAGGGAGTGCAGGAACTGGCCGTCGACGATGCCGACAATCGCCGGGCTCTCCTTCAGCACCGAGATCAGGTCGCCCCGTCGAATCGGAGGCACGTAGCAGGCGTCGGGGAGGACGGCACGTGCCTTTGTGACCGGCAGACTCGGTCCCAGGAACACCAGCGTGTGATTCATGCGAGATACCGCCGTGCGCGTGAGCCAAGGACGACGAGATCGGGATCGAAGTGCCTGGCGGCCCAGTGCTCGAGGCCCGGCACCACGATCTTCACGACAGGGAACCCCACTTCCGATCTCGTGAGGTCCACCGCGATGACCTGCTCCAGGCCGACGGACCGGAGCTGTTGCGACATGAACCGGATGTCTTCCAGGATGTCTCGGCTTCGGTACGTATGGACGGCATCGAATGATTTCTCAGGGCCGTCGGCCAGCCACAGACTCTGTTCCGGCCGATCCGCGTCGCCATCAAGCCTGGCGATCTTGTCGATGTCTTCCCGCACCCCCTGAAACACCGTCAACCGGCTCTGAGCCAGCTCCGTCAGGGCCCGTGTCATTGCCACGCGTGAGTCCGGATGGGCGCCAAGCCCGCTGTAGAAATGTGGGCGGCCCGTGCCGGGCGGTTCCCATCCCGCCGCAAGAAATGTGGGCACCCGCACGTCAGTCGTGATCTCGCGGATGACCAGACGAATGCCCGCGGCCCGAAATCGGCCGGCCAGCCTCGACGCGACCTCAGGCAGCGTGCTGACGGCGATTACCGGAAACAGCTGCCCCTCAGGACGTGCGTCGTGGATCCGCGACAGATGGCAGGCGACCCCAGCACTGACAGCCGCCGCGATCACACGAACGCGCGGGACCAGTACCCCGCGGATGATGGCCAGCGTCCACGCGTCTCTCTCGATCACCTCCGCCAGGCCGTGACACACCGCTTCTTCGATGGTGTTGCCTGAGGCCAGCCCGTTGGTGCTGCCGCGGATGACAGGCGTGCCGTCCTCACGCCGCGGTTTCAGCACCGCGCAGGCTGGCAGCCACACCTGCTCGCCGGCGATCAGATCGGTCCCGCGGAGCCATTCGAGCGGCAGCGTGTCTGCGTACTCCGCGCTGGGGTCGAGGCCCAGGCTCTCCGGATCGAGGGCACGAGCGTGGCGCCGAAGTGTCCGAAAGCTTGCGTATCTGGGTCGATGCGGTGGGCGCTCACAACAGTAGTGCTCCACCGCTTCCATCATCGCGCCGGCTCTCGCATGGATGCGGGTCGGGCCCTTGCCGTTCTGAACCGAAATGGACGACTCGTCTGCGATGGGGCGAACGGCGGCCCAGACAGGAATGCCGACATGGTCCAACCCGGTGACATCCGCCAGGCGGGTCACGCCGATGACGTTCATGATCGGGCGAGCGCGCCGACAGGTCTCACGCGCCGGAACGACGCGATGATTGCCGCTCCGGCCGTACTTCGGAGCGCTCTTCAGGCGCAATGGCTGCCGTGGTGGCGATGGAAGCTGGGTCACCGTGAGGCGGAGCCGAGCGGGGTCAGCTTCAGGAGCCGCCCCTGGCCGTCGCGGCCCCCGTCCTCGAGCAGCCAGATCGCGCCGTCCGGGCCCTCCTCCGGTTCGCGGATGCGCTGGCCCATCGGCCACTGATCGCCCTTCCGGGCATTGGTGCCGTCCACGTCGACGCGAATCAGCGACTGGCTGGACAGGCCGCCGATGAACAGGTCGCCCTTCCACTGCGGCCAGAGCTTGCCGGAGTAGACCATCAGACCGCCCGGCGAGATGACGGGATTCCAGCTCACCTTGGGTTTCTCGAACTCGGGCCGAGTGGCGTGATCGGGGATGGACTTGCCATCGTAGTGATCGCCGTCAGACACGATTGGATAGCCGTAGTTGCGCCCGGGCAGGATCAGGTTCACTTCGTCGCCGCCCCTGGGCCCCATCTCCTGTTTCCAGAGGTTGCCGCTCGCATCGAACGCGAGGCCGAGCAGGTTGCGATGACCGTAGGACCAGACCGCGGGATGGAATCCTTTGGCAACCAGCGGATTGCCCGGCGCCGGCGTCCCGTCGTCCTGGAGGCGGAGCACCTTCCCCAGCGTCGCCTTCGGATCCTGCGCCGGGTCGAACTTCTGGCGTTCGCCGTTGGTGAAGAACAGGTGCCCGTCGCTCGAGAAGGCGATGCGACCAGAGAAATGCCCATTGCCGTCGACGTAGGGCGAGGCTCGGAACAGCGTCTCGACCTTCTGCAGCACGGGCTGCTCGCCATCGACGAAGACGCCGCGGGCGAGGACCACCCCTTTGCCGCCCTGGCCGGCTTCGGCATAGCTGAAGTACACGAGCCGGTTCGTCGCGAAGCCCGGGTGCACCACGACATCCATGAAACCGCCCTGGCCTTCGCTTGCCACAGCAGGAATGCCGTCGACGCGTTTGCGCTGCTGCCCATCAGCGGAGACCACGTAGAGGGTGCCGGCCTTCTCGGTGATCAACATGCGGCCGTCAGGCAGGAACGTCATCGCCCAGGGCGATTCGAAGTCGGCCACAACCTGTATCTGGAACGGCAGGTTCGCCGGTGGCTGGGCCGCACCTGGAGCCTGGGACGCGGCGCCGACGTCACAGCCGGCAACCAGCGGCACGAGCACCACGACTGCAAGGATCGATCGCATCATCGCCTCCGGTTTTCAGCGTCACCAACGCCGACTATGGGATGAGCACTCGACTTCATCCCCGATCATGCCATGTCAGCCTGGGCGTTGACGCGTGACGGCCCTCGACGGCATTACGCAAGCGCGTCAATGGCCTCGGCCACGCGGTGGGCCGATCGCGTCCCGGCTTCCATGCCCCAGTTGAGGTTGTCGGCATATGCGCCGACGAAGTGCACGCGCCCGTGCGGTTCGCTCAGCGCCGGCCAGAGGCGCGCCAGCTGCCCGACCGGGTACGCCGTCGTTTCGCACGCCGACGCCCATGGATGATTCGCCCACGTCCAGATGTGCGCCTTTTCGATCGCGGCGGATCGACCCGGATAGTGCTTGCGGTAGGTGGCCGCGGCGAGGTCGGTGGTCCCTCCCGGTCCCGCGGTCCCGACGATCAGCCCGCGCGGCGTCGGAAGCTCGTCGCAGCTGCTCCAGACGTGCTGCAGCGCGTCGTCGCCGATCTCCATGTTCGGACTCACGCCATCGCGTTGCCAGTACCTCGACGCCGTCTGGAAGATCACGCGCGAGTCGAAGTAGTACGGCACGTGCTGGATGGCGTACGCCTTGGCCTCCGTGAGGGCAGGCGTCATGACCACACGTCGCAACTGGACGGCCGACATCGCCGAGACGAGGTAGTCCGCTTCGTGGTGCACGTCACGACCGGAGGTCTGGCACGTGACGCGGACGCCACTGCCCTGCTCGATGTGCGTCACTGGACTGTGGAGTCGGACCCGCTCGCCCAGCTTGTGCGTCAACGTATCGGTCAGCGTCTGGTTGCCTCCCACCAGCCGGAACACTCGGGGCGGCCACAGGGGCACTCCACGCAGACGGAGGATCGCGGCGTGCCAGACCGAGTGCAGGGCGGATCCGCGGCCGCCGATGAGCCGCAGCGCACCGGCCGAGGCGCCGTCCTTGCGGAACAGCTCGCTCGTACTCATGCCGTCCAGGTGATTCAGACCCGCGTCGAAGGGCTTGTACTCATCGGTGACGTTCGAGAGGTACGGAGCGAAGTACAGCGACGCGAGATCCCAGAACGGGTGCGTCTGCAGGTACGTAATCTCGCGGGCATTCAAGTCGAGGCCGGCCAGCACCTTCGGATCGGCGAGCATCTCCTCGGTACACAGACGGCCGCCAAGCCACCGCAGCATGTGCTCACGCCGCGGGTAGTACCGGTACGCCAGGCCAAACTCGTGCACGTAGCCCCAGAAGCGCTCGTAGCCCGGATCGGTGAACTGCTCCGCGCCTGCATCCGCGTACAGCCCGTCGTCCAGGCCGCTGCGGAACGTGTAGACATGACCACCCGTGCGGTCGGACGCTTCGAGCACCGTCACGTCGTGGCCGCGGCGCTGCAGTTCCCACGCGCAACTGAGGCCAGCGATGCCGCCGCCCGCCACGAGCACGGTCTTGCGTGCATGTGTGGGCATGCCCGACACCACGAGGGCGGACGCGAGTTGCAACGCTTCCCTGCGCGAGAGGCCCGACGCACTCGCCGTGAGCATTGGTCACCTCCGTATGGTCGTGCTACTCGACGCTGGCGCCGATCAGGCGCCTTTTACTTCGCCGCAAACTCCGATCGCGCATACAACTCCAGGTAACCGCACGATGCACAGCGGTAGCTGCCGATGGGGATGAAATGCTCCTCTGGCATCCTGGTGCCTGCCCAGAAGGACTTCACGGGGGCGCCAGCGGCCCACTGGCTGACCGCCCGCGCGCCATAGGTCTGGTCGAGCACGAAGCCCTGTTCCATGCTGCCCGTGCACTTCGGACACCGCTGAGGTGAGGTGGTAGCCACCGAATCAGTGTGCAGCCAGGAACGTTCTTTCGACAATCCAGTACGAACCCGCGCCGATCACGAGCAGCGAGCACAGCGGTGCGAGACGTGTACGCAGCGCGGGCCGCGCGTTCAACTGCCAGATCAGCGGCCACCACAGCATGGCCACGCCGAGTTGCCCGATCTCGACACCGGCGTTGAACCACGCCAGCCGCGCCACGATCTCGCTGCCAGTCGTGCCAATGCCGAGCTCACGCAGCGCCGCGGCGAACCCGAACCCGTGCACGAGGCCGAAGGCGAACGTGAGCTTCCAGCGCGAGTCGATCCGTGCCCGCACCAGGTTCTCGATGCCGACATAGACGATCGACGCGGCGATGACCGGCTCCGCGACCGCGGCCGGCACCTGGACGACGCCGAGCGCCGCGGCCGCAAGGGTCAACGAATGCGCCAGGGTAAAGGCGGTCACGGTCTGGACGATGCTGCGCAGGCGTTGGACACCCATCAGCAACGCCGCGAGGAACAGCAGGTGATCGTAGCCACCCAGGATATGGCGCACACCAAGCTCGAGGAACTGCCCTGCCGTGCCGGTGGCCGACTGCTCGCCGCCAAGATCGGCATCGACGGCGTTCATCTGTGCGTCGAGCATGCGTTCGGTCAGCACTTCCCCGCTGCTTCCCTGGACGGTCAGCAGCTGCCGGTGGCCGCGTGCAAGACGTAGCGGGACCGCGGAGTAAACCGTCAATCGCGATCCCTTCGCTCGCTCGAACACAAGCGTGATGTTCGTCCCGGACTGACCGTCGGTGACCTGGCTCTCGACAACGCCAGGGAGACGAACGCCGTCGATACTCACTTCGACGGAATCGAGCGCGAACGTCTCGAGATTCACACCGGATCCACCGGGAGCGCGGCCGGCGTCGACGGCAGCCAGCGACAGCGCCGCAACGATACGGCCTGGCGCTATCCGCACGTGAAGCGAGCTGAGGCCCGGATCGTGTGCCCCGGCGCCAGCCGGGAATCCGAAAGCGAAAGCCGCCGCGACGAGCGCGGCGGCCTTCCACGACGGGATGGGCATGACGATCATGTCAGGGATGCATGTGCCGGCGGCCATTCTGCGGGGTCGACTCGTACGGGAACACCTTGTTGAACGCCATGTCGTTGCCATCGACGTTGTCCCCGGCCGGTCCGCGGATGATCGGCGTGCTCGGTCGCAGGTCGCTGATCAGGGCAGTCACCGCGATGTCGACGACGTCGTCGCCGAACCTGCGGCCATTCGGCCATCCACCGGGCACCACGCCCTTGCCGAACCCTGGCTGGACCTTGCTGACCAGCACATCGCCACCGAAGATGCTGAGGCGTGAAAAGCCCGAATCATCGGGATTGGTCGGGTGTGCGGGACCGCCGCCGGCGAGCCGCGCCGCGTCGGTCGAGAGATCGACCTTGATCACATCGGGAATGAAGATCCCGGCGATGTCGGTGCGGCCGGTCTCGATACCTGCGATGTCGGGCTCGAGGACGAGGAGGTTGAGCAGCTTCGCGAGCTCGGGGTTCTGGGCGTACTTCTGGAACAGGACCTTGTCGGTCGAGGGGCTCGTCCGGCTGTACAAGTCCTTGTCCTCGATGGCCACGAGGCCCTCGTTGAACAGCGGGTTGCCCTGGCGCGCGACCTGCACCCAATCGCCGAAGCGTTCCGATTTGTGGACGCCGTCGGCCAAGATGGTGAAGCGACGACGACTGGTCGTGGCCCAGACACCCGCAACCTGCCGATCTCCGCCGATCTCGTCGACGGGAATCGCCAGCGCCATCAGGTGCAGGTTGAATCCGCTCTGCGCGTCCTTGCCAGGGTTGCGCAGCTTCAGCAGGTCGAAGACCGCCTGGATGTCGCCATAGAACCCGTCGTCGCGCTGCCCGGCAAAGGCGACGTGGCCGTCGTCCATGACGGTGATTGACTGTTTCGTGTACCGGTCGAGCTCGTCGAAGCTGGCGACACCGTCCTTCGCGTGGTTCTCGCCATCATCGTCCTGGTTGTAGAACGGCGTGGCGTTGCCCTGATTGTTGGGAGGCACGACGCCCTCGCCGAGACGCACGCGCCGTCCCGTCCGATGATCGACTCTCGTGACCGTGTAGAACTGCGTCAGGTTCTGCGACGCGTCGTCCACATCGGTGATGACGCCCAGGTACGACTGCAGGATGGTCTTCGCGTTCTTGAACTTCGTCCTGAACGTGAACTCGTACGAGTACGTCGGCCGGCCCGCGGCCACATCCTGCCCGGCCGCCACGTGAATCGCGTAGAGCACGTTGTCGTCGAAGTTGAACTTGTTGGGCCCGATGCCGGGCTCCTCGAACGGGTAGACGCCGAGCGCCGTCACCAGCGACTTGCGGCCGTTCTCGGTCTGTACGAACGCGTACACGTCGGTGGTGTTGGCGGCGTCATCCAGGGTGATGAGCGGCGCATCCATGTGGCTGGACGCGCGGGCCGTCGCGGGCGTGAGCACGAGCACGCCTGTCGCGGTCGTGAGCAGCAATGCCTTCTGGAGCAGTGTCGTCATTTCGGTTGCCTCCTACGTCTTCGGGTTGTTCATCAAGCGACGGGTGAGTTCGCTGGCTTCCGAGGGCAGGAGCATCGGTCGGAGCTGTTCAGCCCGGCCAAGCCACTGCCTGGCTTCGCGGTCGCGTCCGGCGGCCGCACTGATCACGCCGGCGTGCAGGAACAGCCGGGCGTCCTGTGTGCCTTCTGCAAGGGCCCTCGAGATGATCTGGTGAGCCTCGGCGACGCGGCCACTCGCGGCGAGGGCCCATGCGCGCGCGTCGAGCGTGAAGACATCGGCGCGCGCCTGCAGCTCCTCCTGGGTGAGGGCCAGGGCCCTGGGAACGGAGATCCGCCGCGTCGCCAGGTACAGGGCGTGCGTGCGCGGATCGGCGATGGCTCCGCGCGTCATCAGTTCCTGTTCGACTTCCTCCGCTTCGCTGCCACGTCCTTCGAGACGGAGGGCGTCGGCCAGGAGCCACTGGTACTCGGGAACAGGATTCAGGCGAGTCGCCTCGCGAAGGATCGGGATCGCGTCGGCGTGGCGGCCGATGGCCAGCAGGACGCGTCCGCGAGCGAGATGGGCGGCTGCGTAGTCCGGTTGGTAGCGCAGCGCGCTGTCGGCGGCGGCCCGGGCGGCGGTGAAGCGCGCTGCCTGCAGCTCGTACACGGCAAGTCGTGTCCAGGCCCACGCGGCCGACTCCGGGTCGCGTGGGCTGGCCGACGCGATTGCCAGGCGGATGCTTTCAATCGCTCCCTCGAGGTCGCCCCTGAGCCAGCGGAGATGCGCCGCGCGTGTATACGACTGATAGAAGGGTTTGAGATCCAGCATGCGCTGGTACGCCTCTGCCGCTTCCGCGAGTCGTCCCTGCTCCATCAGCGTGTCGCCAAGCAACCCGTAGTCGAGGACGACAGTGCGCCTGGCCACGAGGGTGCGGGCGATCCGTTCTGCCTCGCTGAATCGATGGAGCTGATGGAGGACGTGTCCCTTCAGCAACAGCGCGCCGGCATCGCCGGGATACCTGGACTCGAGACAGCCGGCCGCCAAGTCTGCCAGCGTGTAGTCGCCCGGATCGTTGGCGACCCGCGCTCGTGCCACGTAGAGGTACCCGAGCCGCTCGAACGCATCGCGTGTGGCGCCCCGTGCGCCCGCCTGCTGCTGCGCCTGCGTGATGGCTCGATCACGATCCGATCGCCCGGATCCTGGAGCGAGCGCCGCGGCGCAGGCGTCAGTGGTGATTGCCGCCACAGCGTGTGCCGACGTGGCCCGGCGTTGGCACCCCGACGCAGCCGTAGCCGCGAACACCAGACCAGCGAGAACGAACATCCAGTGCTTCATGACGCAGCCTCCTCACTTCCCTACGGCTGGCGTCGTCTACCGGATGTATGGAGCCTGGCTGGCGCACGTTCCACGCGATCGACCGGAACCTCGAAGATCGATCTACGAACGCTCGCGGCGTTCGGATGTCGGCTACTGCGTGCCGGGCAGCAGGATGGCCCACGGGCTGGCGCAACGCTGCGCCATACACAAGGCTGTGTATTGACGCTCTCGTGGCGCACCGGGGACGCTGCCGGCGCTAGAGAAGGACTCCAGTTCGATGAGGAGATGACTGGCGCTGTACTGGACGTCGGGCGGCCCGGTGTGTGCCGCTCGTCTGGCGGCCCTCGCCATTGCCGACACGACATCCGATGCAGTGGCTCAGTAGCCCGGGTAGTGTTGCCGCAGGAGATTCTGGATCCGCAAGATCTCCGCGTCGCCCTTGACCGTCTCCACGAGGTTCTTGATCACCTGACGGAGCGTCTGGTCTCCCTTGAAGTTCGAGCCGTGCGTCGAGTGTCCCTTGTCCTTGATCCCCAGCACGCGCGCGACCTCGGCCCGTACGTCAGGCCACTCCTTGTACGAAAAGCTCTCCATGAGATTCGTGTGGGTAGGTCGTGTCACTGTGGCGGTAACCAGGGAGGAGAGCGCAGCCCGCTGATAGGGACCGATGTCGCCGTTTTGCGCCGCGATGTAACTCGTCGCCAGGGACACATCGTGCGCAATCACCCGGGCAACCAGCTTCTTGTCTTCGGCCGAGTCGACCGTGGGCCTGTCCTTCGTTTCCAGCCAGACATTCAGGTCGGACACCAACTCTTCGAAGAGTTTGGTTGCCAACTGGGTCTTCTTGCCCTTGTACTTGGAATGGCTACTGGCCAGATCCTTCAGCCCGGTCCTGATGTCAGCCGCGTCCGCAGCCATGTCCGACCTCCTGAAGCACGCGTGATGGGAACTGCGATGGCCTGCCGCCGCAACGGCCATCGCTGACGCCAGTGACGGGCCGATTATGCCTCGCCAATTGCGCGTGAAGCGAACCTTACAGAACAGAACTACCCCGGCTGCAGTCGCGGTCGGGGCACCGAGGCCTGCCTTGACGTTCACGCAAGGGTGAACGCTGGGAGCATTACTCGACCTCCGACTCGCTGATCAGTCTCTGGTAGGTCCGGCGCGCGTGCTCGTAATCGGCCTTCGCCTGGTCCAACTCGTCACGCTTGATGAATCGCTCCTTTTGCGACCAGCACTGGTCCACGCCCTTGAGGCACCATTCGGCGCTGCGGCGCGACGCGCGCACCGGCTTGCCCGCGACGGGCACCCAGATCGGGTTCGTGTGCGACGACGGCAGGATCCGCACCGCCAGCCAGCTGCTGCGCTCGATCGTCGCGTCGAACGTCAGATCGCGGAGCGCGCCATCGGCGACAAGACTCTGTTTCGCGACGGGATACCCGTTGACGACGAGTTCCACCGCGACTTCGCGGGTCTCACCAATGCGGGCGCGCTCGACATCCCAGTACGGCTGCTCCTGGTAGCGGCGCTTCCCGCGTTCGGGACTGGGCTTCTCATTGAGCAACGCAGCCGCCCGGACGTGCACCTTCACGGGACCGGCATCAGAAAGTCGGAGCTCGCTCTCACTCTCGCCCATTCGTACCGTATCGACCGTGAAGTCGAGCAGGTGACTTCGGCCGTCACCGACGTAATTCCGCCCGCGGTGAAGCCCTTCACACCAATCGGCATAGTCGAGCTTCCCGTCGAGTTTCACGTACGAACGCCCGAGGCCCACCTTTTCTCCATAGATACACGGGAAGTCCGTCTCGCCGCTGATACGCGTACGGAAGCCCACGTTCAGCGTGTGGTACCAGATGTTCAGCTCCCACACGTAAGGGGTGTCGACGGTGGAGATGAAATCGACCGCGCGCACAGGCTTGCCATCAGGGCCAGGCACCTCGTGCGTGACGTCCACGATGTATTCGTTCGCGCCGATTCCGTTGAACGGCGGCACGACGTAGTTCGGCAGGTCCGAGGAGTTCACCTCGAGGCCCCAGCCCGAATGCGCCGGGCCACAGACCGCGCCCTGGCGCTTGGCCCACCGCAGCGTATTGAGGCCGAGGGTTGGCCAGTGTTCATAGGAAGTGCCACCCGGGTGGATCTGTTCCTTCAATCGCAGGAGCACCAGATGACCGGATTGATGCGAGCCAAAGCCAGAGACCTCGACGTCGTAGTGCAGCAGATAGGGCGGACGAGAGACGAGGTCGTCCCTGCCCGTGAAGAACCGTTTCTGGGTATCGAAAGCGGGCCCCCAGGTGAGGGTGGCCCCGACCTTCAAGTCCTCACCGAGCGTATGGCGCACCATATCCGCGGGGAGCACGCCCTCGGTCGGATTCATGTAGTGAGCGCAGCCTGCGGCGTGAATGTGATGGTCACCCGACCACCAGCCGAACTTTGCCGGATCGATCCAACGCTCAATCTGAAAGCTCGCGCCCTGAGCCGCACCACCACCACCACTCTGCCCGCTCGCGCTGCCAGCTGACTCCGCGACCGTGAGCTGCTGCGTCTTGGTCATCGATTCCGGACCGCGCCAGAACTCCACGTCGTACCTGCCGGCCGGGAGTCTCACGAGTTCGCCATCAGCGCGGTACACCTGCGGATGGAACGCGAAATCGGGCGCCAGGCGCTTGGCGCGCGACGGATACACGCGGCCTTGTGCGTCGCGAATGACGAATGCCGCGACCGTCGGCGCGCCCGTTTCGTCGCGTACTCGCCACTCCACCGTTTCCGCAGGCCGGATCGTGAAAAGCACCGGCACCTCGTTGCGATATCCGAGGTCTTGTGTCCCCTGCCCCACGTCGAACGTCAACGTCGCCTCGCGTTGACCGGGATCCCGGCTGTACAACTGCACGATGCGGTATTCGAGTGCGAGCCCGCTGAGCGTCCTCGTGAGCGGTTGGCTCTCGAACATCTGGAGATCGAGCCAGAGATTCCGGACTTCGTCGGGCATCGCCCCGGCGAGCCGCCGCGCCTGGCTGCTGATCCCGCGCAGGACGGCCGTCGTGCCTGCCTCGTTGTGGACCTTCACGAGGAAGTGACGCCAGCCCTGCTCGACGAGCTCCGGTCTGGCAGGCCCTGGTGCGACTTTCACCCGCATTTCCGGGTTGATCTGAACTCCCACGAGGCAATGGCAGTCGAGCACGCGTTGGATCGACGCCACCGCCGACGCCTCGTCGGTCATCTTCAACGCCGCCTCGAGCTCGTGCTGGTGCTCCGGAGGAAGTGGCGCGCCCAGGTACTCGGTCGCGCCGATCATCCGTGTGACTTGTGAGACGAACGGCTGCAACGGCACGCCAGCGACAAGCGGCAGGCGCGATTCGCAGGACTCGACTGTCCCCATGGCGAGGCCGGCACACGCTGTCGTCACATCAGTGGGGGGGCGCATCAGGGCGGGGACTGCGAGCGCCGCGGGGACGATGCTCGTCGAATGAAGGAAGACGCGGCGGGACACGCGTCTGTCCGAACGCCGCTGATAGCCGCTCGTGTCGCTCATTGTTTCCTCCTGCACACCGAGGTGTTGCCTGGTACTGGGAGTAGAGCAGAGGGGATTCTATTCGCTTCGCTGTGACGATGGGCAGAGAACTTCGAGCTTGATTGGCCCATCGCTTTCCGCCTCGACGACGAGCGGCGCGGATGTGCAGCCGATCACCTGGCAGGTCGGCGCCCGGTCTGAAGGCCCGGGCGCCAGACTCGTGCGTTCGCGAGGCGTGCTCAATCGACTCCGGACTTGTAGGTGCCGATGCGCGATTCGCCATTGAACAGGGCCTGGTTGACGCCCTGCGGATCGCGCGGCGGAATCAGGCACTCCAGCATGATGCTGCCTCCCAGATATTCGTGTCCCGGCAGCGCGATGGTCGCCGTTTCCACGCCGTTCGAGTTCACCGACTGACCGTGCCAACCGCTCTCTGCCCACCTGGGGTCACTGTTGGCATGGGGATGGTTGAAGAACACGCGGCACTTCACCCGCATGACCCGGTTGCCTTCGTCCCGGTGATGCTGGTTGGCCTGCACCACGGCCACCTCCGTCTTCTGGGTCTGCTCGAACTTGGCTTCGTGAATGAGGGGACAGAACACGCGCATCGGTTCGGTCGTGCTCTTGTTGCTGATCTGTCCCGAAGGGTAGATCCACCGGGCCCCGCCGAACGTCTGGCAGGCGATCGGTGAATACGTGAACTGGGTTGCGCCGTCTGCGTGCGTCGGCAGCGGAACGGTGGCCAACACCGCCGCTACCGTTGCGGCGGCCATGACCGTTCGGACATGACGAAGTGCGCGTGAGCTGGTCGAGCGACCAGGGTGTGCGTGAGCAATGATGCTGTCGGTCATTTTCGTTCTCCTCCAACCGCGGCGATCGCTGCCGCCTGCATCTCTGAACGCTCGACGCTCGATCTTTCCCTCACTGTGCCTGCCTGGGCGGCGAGGCGTGATCCGATCCGATTGACAGATCGTCCACGTAGCGTGGACGATTTTCGCCGTGATCGACATGCGCCCACCGGTACTGGTCTCGCTCCTGGAAGTGGATGCGGTGCCGCTGACGACCCTGCGCGCGCGGTACGGCGCTCTTCTCGGCCTGGTCGATGCGCTGCTGGGCGTCATCCCGAACTGCGATTCGTACCCAGGGATCTGGCCACCCGCGTTCCGCACCTACAACGTCATGGTGCCCAACTTCCTCAACCTCCGCTGCTTGTCTGGGGCCTGGGGGCACCGCGCTCGACGGTGGGCCTCGCCATGTACGTCTCGAGCCGAAGCGCAGGATGCGCCTACTGTTCGGCGCACGCCTGCACGTTCGCGCTGCGGCGTGGCGCGACGGTTGATCAGGTGGCGTCGACACTGACCGGCGCGGGCCTGGCGCCGGCCGACCGTGCGGCCGTGGAAGTGGCCCGGTCGCTCTCGAGCGTGCCGGCCACGCTGAGCGAAGAGGCGCGGAAGCAACTGCGCGTCCACTTTTCCCCCGCACACGAAGAGTGGATCGTCCTGTCCATCGCCATGATGGGATGGTTGAACAAGACGATGGATGGCCTGGGGGTTCCGCTCGAGCCGTCGACGGTCGCCGAAGTGAGTGGCGTCATCGCGTCGTCGGGATGGCAGCCGGGCAAGCACATGCCGGATGGTTCGCCGCTCGCGTCCCCGCCGCTCCGGCGCGGATTCGGCATGGATGCGCTTCGGCGTCGTTCGGCACGCCCCACAAGCCGTCAGCCTCGACAAGCAGTGGACGCGAGGCGTGCCTGATCGCTGGCCGGCTGTGGGCGACTTCCTCAAGCTCGATAATTGGCTCCTGATCGAGGGGTTCCCGATCCCAGGCAGATTGACCTGATTCGTCCAAACGTCGAATGACGCCTCCGGACACGCTGCCACCGCCTTCCGCGTTGAGCCGCTGAGGCAGCGGTGGGACCCGCGACGCGCCGGGCGGTTAGACTACGCGCACATGAGCGCGATCCGGGTTACCTCCATCCCTCGCCCGTTCCCTGCGGTCCTTGCCGCATTGGCCCTGTGTAGCGCGTGTGGCAACACCACGCACGCGCCTGCGCCGGCGGCCGCCGCACCTGCCGCGCAAGCTCGCGCCTTCGACGTGGTGATCGCGAACGGCCGCGTCGTGGACGGCACCGGCGCGCCATGGTTCCGGGCCGACATCGGCATCAGCGGCGACCGCATCACCGCCGTCGGCAACCTGTCGTCGGCTCGGGCGGGCACGCGCATCGACGCCGCGGGGCAGGTGGTGGCACCAGGTTTCATCGACCTGCTCGGTCAATCCGAGTTCAACGTGCTCGTGGACTCGCGCGCCGCCAGCAAGGTCACGCAAGGCGTCACCACCGAGATCACGGGCGAAGGCGTCTCGATCGCACCGGTGAACGACGCGATGAAGGCCGACCGCAAGGCCAGCTACGACTTCTTCAAGATCGCCCAGGACTGGCGCACCCTCGACGAGTACTTCGCCCGGTTGACCAGGTCGACGACGGCGATCAACGTGGGGACGTTCGTGGGCTCGGGCGGGCTGCGCGACTACGTGGTGGGCAAGGAGGACCGCGTCGCCACCGCCGACGAACTGGCACGGATGAAGACGCTCGTGAGCGAGGCCATGGCGCAGGGGGCACTGGGACTGAGTTCCTCGCTGCAGTACATCCCCAACCGGTTCTCCACCACCGACGAACTCGTGGAACTGGCGAAGGTGGCGGCCGAGCACGGCGGCATCTACATCACGCACCAGCGCTCGGAGGCCAACAAGGTATTCGAGTCGGTCGACGAGGTCCTGGCGATCGCCGAGCGCGCGGATATCCCGGCCGAGATCTGGCACCTGAAGACCGCGTACAAGGCCAACTGGGGAAAGATGACCGAGGTCCTGCGCCGCATCGACGCGGCGCGTGCCAGGGGCCTGCGTGTGTCGGCCAACATCTACCCCTACGACCGCGCGTCCAACGGCCTCGATGCCTGCCTGCCCGTCTGGGTGCGTGAGGGTGGCACCGACGCCATGCTGAAGCGCCTGCAGGAGCCTGACACCCGCGCGCGGGTCAAGCGGGACATGGACGACCCGAACGCGCCGTTCGAGAACCAGTGGTTCGGATCGGGCGGGCCGGCCGGCGTCATGCTCAGCTCGGTGCTGGATCCGGCGTTGCGCAAGTACGAAGGGATGTCCTTCGACGCGATCGGCAAGGCGATGGGCAAGGACCCGCGTGATGCCGCCATCGACCTGGTCATCGCCGACAAGGCGGAGTCGTCGGTCATCATCTCGATCATGCGCGAGAGCGACGTGATCGAGGCGATGCGCACGCCGTGGGTGTCGTTCGACACCGACTCGGGCGCGCGCGCCGAAGACGGACCGTTGTCGGTATCCAAGTCCCATCCGCGAGCCTGGGGTACCTTCACGCGCGTGTTGGGCAAGTACGTGCGGCAGGACGGCGTGCTGACGCTCGAAGAAGCCGTGCGCAAGATGACGTCACAGGCGGCGATTCGTGTCGGCATCACGGATCGGGGCCTGGTGCGTCCGGGCATGATGGCCGACCTGGTCGTCTTCGACCCGGCCACGGTGGCCGACGTGGCCACGTTCGAGCAACCGAACCGCTACTCGACCGGTGTCAGGCACGTGTTCGTGAACGGCAAGGCCGTCGTGGCCAACGGAACGGTCACGAAGGAACGTCCCGGCCGTACGCTGCGTGGTCCCGGATACCGCGGGGAACGCTGATCCGGCCGTTCTGCGATACGCGGGCCGATGAGAGGGCCGGGCTCCACCTCGGCCAAGGCTACGGTGGACAAGTCGGAGAGCCGGCCCTACCAACTGCGGCCCGCAGGTGGGCCCGTTACAGACCCGCCGATGTGCGCCTGCGGCGCGCGGCGGGTTCTCCGAACGCGGCCCATGAGCGGCAGGCTCGGCAAGCCGGCCTTTACCAGGCGAACTCACTGCCCGAAGTCGATCACACCGCTCATCACCGCTGCCGAGAGATTGGTGGCCAAGTCCAGCACGCGCGAGATGACGATGGTGCCGCTGGCGCCGACGAAGCGTCCGGATCCGCCCGTGATGGTCCAGGTCTCGGTGATATTGGCGATGCCTCCCTCTATCGTTCCCACACCAAGGCTGGTGCCGACGATGCTGTCGCCATTGGCAGCGGTCATCGTGAATGTCCCAGAAGCGGTGCCGTTGGTCACGTTGACGGCGAAGTCGGCGCCGAGCGTGAACCTGCCGAGATACGTCGCCTGTCCCGTGCCCTCGAGCGCTTTTCCGGCAAGCGGGAACTCGAAGCTGGTATCGACTTCCGACGTCACCATGGTGCCGTGGAATGGGACGGGGTTCTGTGCCATCGCGGGGGTGGCGAGTGCCGCAATCGTCAACATCGCCATGATCATGATCTTCATGTCGCCTCCTGACTGCTCCGCGGGCGCGCGTGCCGACGATCGGCCGCGTGCCAGGCCCCGACAGGGGTTCGCGTATCACGTAACGCGGAATCGGGGCGTACACTGCCTCACACCTCGACATGAATGATCCCGGACCGGTGACCGGCCTGCTGCAGGCGTGGGGACACGGCGACGAGCACGCTCGTGACGCGCTCGTGCCGATCGTCTACCGCGAACTGCGGCGGCGCGCGGGCGCGTACCTCCGCCGGGAGCGCGCCGACCATACCTTGCAGGCGACGGCACTGGTGCACGAGGTGTTCATCCGGCTGGTCGACCAGGATCGGGTCGAATGGCAGGGACGCGCGCACTTCTTCGGCATCGCCGCGCAGATGATGCGCCGCATCCTTGTCGATCACGCGCGCGAGCGCCAGGCCGCCAAGCGCCACGGCGGCGCCGTGCGCGTCGAACTCGACGACCAGGTCGGAGCGGTTGCCGCACCCGACGTCGAGGTGCTGTCGCTGGATCGCGCCCTGGACGATCTGGCGGCCCTCGATCCGCGCCAGGCGCACATCGTTGAACTGCGCTACTTCGGCGGGTTGTCCGAGCAGGAGGTTGGCGCCGTGCTGTCGCTCTCGCGTGCCACGGTCACGCGAGAGTGGCAGTCCGCGCGGGCGTGGCTCTACCGCCGGTTGACGTCCGGGACGGATCCTGCGGCTTCTGCAGGGCGATCCGGGCGCTGAGGCGCCAATGGGGACCAGTTCAGGATCAGGCGGATAGGCGTGAGGCTTACGTCGTGCTCGAAGGCATCGACGAGAAAGCGCTGTCCATCTGCCGTCACGACGTACTGTGCTCCGGGCACGGAGTTCGTGCCGGCGCCGATTCGCGAAGGAAACAGCGGGACGGGGCTACCCACCTTCACCGAACCATCCCCGCGGGCCGCATGTACCGTGACCGCCATCAGCATGCCGTCGTTGCCGACATAGAACAGCTCGTGCCCGTCGCCGCGCCATCGCGCCTGGGAGCCGCCGCGCGTGGACACCTGCACGCGTGGCCCACCCTCCGGAAAGCGCCGCAGGAACACCTCGTACGGCCCGGAGTCGTTCGACTCGTACGCGAGCCAGGCGCCGTCGGGTGAGAACTGCCCATTGCGTTCGTCGGCCTCGGTCTGGACCACCGCTGTGGTGACACCATCCTGCACCGAGAGGGTGCCGATGTCCCAGCCGGTCATGGGGTGGCGCCCGTGATACAGCAGCAAGCGCCCATCGGGCGATGAGTCCGTGGCGAGCGACGCTTCCTGTCCGGTCTGGAGCAGGGGTTCCTCCCTGCCGCCGGTCACGCGCTTCCGGTACAGGGCCCATCGCCCGTCGCGATTGGACGAGAAGACGATGTCCTGCCCGTCGCGTGACCAGTAGGGGAAGACGTCCTCGGCCGGGTGTGTCGTGAACTTCGTCAACAGCCCGCGCGCGGTCTCCATCAGCCACACGTCGGCATTGCCACCGACCCGTCGCATCATGGCGATGTGCTCGAGACCTGGCGACGCCGTCGGCGCCATGCCATCGACCGCGCCCACCGGCAGCACGTTTCGGCCCGTCCGATCGATCCACGTGAACTGCGTTTGCGGCCTGGAGTTGCCCGCGCGGAAGGCAATCGTCCCGTTGGCCGCGGCCGCGACCGCGGTCGGTCCACCCAGGCCTTCGGTCCGCTGGATTACGCCGTCGGCGATCTCGAAAGGCGTACCGGTGAGGGCCATGCGTCCGGCATCGAACGCACAGGCGAAAAGCGTCTGCTGCCGGACGAACAGCAGGTGCCCCTGCGTGTACACCGCCGACGAATCGGCGTCGACCAGCTTGCGCCCGGCGGTCCCGTCCACGTTGCCCACGTGCACCCCGCGTGCCTCGGGGGTGCCGAGCACGTAGTAGAGGAAGTGACGACCGTCCGGGAGCCACTGCGGACCCACGTGGCCAGCCTGATCCTTTTCCAGGCGCGTCACCGCGTGTGGCTCGCCGCCCGTCGCGGATATCCGCAGGATCGGTCCCGCGGGAGTACGGACGAACAGCAGTGTGTCGTCCACGTTCCAGGACCCGCCGCCGCCCCACGTCGCGGCTGTCAGCGAACGAACGAGTGCGCCATCGACGTCGATGCGCTTCAGCTGGCCTTCCGCGTAGTACGCGATCGAGCGGTGGTCGGGTGACCAGAACGGCGCCGACGCACCACGCGTGCCATCGAGCGGGTGGGCTACGACCGTCGGCAATGGACGCACCCACAGGTGTGGGGCCCCTTGCCAGGCACCGACGAAGGCCAGAGATTGGCCGTCTGGCGACAACGCGAACGATTCCAGGTCTGCCGGCCCGAGGATCGCCGGCGTCGCGACGTCGAACTGTTGTTGCGGCCGAACCGGTTCCGATGGCGCGGGCCGCATCCATACCGCCACGCCGGCGAGAGCGACGACGGCGGCCACGCCTAGCCATGTGCGCCGCCCTCGCATGTCGCTCGCGCGCGAGGCAGATGTCTCCTTCGACTGCCATTCGCGCTGGCCATCGTCGACGTCGAGGCGGATGTCACCGAAGTCACGCACCCGGCGTGAATCGTCCTTGTTCAGGCATCGACCGAGCAGTCGCCGAATCGCCGGAGGCGTGGCACCGGGCAGCCGCTGCCAGTCCGGTTCGCGGCCCAGGATCTCGACGAAGGTTTCGCCGGCCGTCGCGGCGCCGAAGACAGGCCGGCCCGACAGCATCTCGAACAGGACGCATCCGAACGCCCAGACGTCCGAGCGTCGGTCGCCCGCCAGGCCCTTCACCTGCTCGGGCGACATGTAGGCCGGAGTTCCAACGAGCTGGCCGCCGGCCGTCGCGCGCGGCGGCGAGTCGAGTGGGCCGGGCGCATACCCCTCGAGCATTCTCGCCAGCCCGAAGTCCAGCAGCTTCGCGGTGCCGTCCGGACGCAGCTTCACGTTGGCGGGCTTGAGATCGCGATGGATGAAGCCATGCTGGTGAGCGGAGTCGAGGGCCTCGGCGATCTGGCGGGCAATCTGTAGCGCATCGCCGACGGCGATCGGCCCGCGTGCGACGCGTTGCGCGAGTGTGTCGCCATCGACGTATTCGAGGACGAGGGCACGGGTGTCGCCGACATCCTCGACGCCGTAGATGGAGGCGATGTTGGGATGATTCAGCGTCGCCAGGGTGCGTGCTTCGTGCTCGAACCTGAGCGCGATGGCGGGGTCATCCCGGAGCTCACGATGCAGCACCTTGATGGCGACCGTGCGTCCGAGGCGCGGGTCGCGGGCGCTGTAGACGGCGCCCATGCCGCCGGCGCCGAGCCACCCGACGATCTCGTACGGTCCCAGGCGTGCGCCGGAGTGCAGCGTCGCCGCGGTGGACGGCGTGGCCAGCCATTCCGGAACATCGGGGACCGCGTGACGTTCGGCGAAACTGCCCGCCCGCGCATGTGCGTCCAGCAACGACAGGACTTCGGCGTGAAGCGCGGCGTCGCCGCGGCACTCCTCGGCAACGAGCCCCGGGCGTTCCGAGGCCTCACACTCCAGCGCCGCCTGGAACACCAGCTTCGCTCGTTCCCAGTCGACGTGATTCGCCACCCTTCACCTCGTTGATCCCGCCGATGCTGAGCGGAGCAGGATCGCCAATGCTGCCGTGGGAGCGAGCGATTATCTCATCAATTCCAACGTGCCCAGGGCGTTCGCAGCAGTTGGCCCGTCATCCAAATTCTTGCCCATCCTGCCTCCCGGTATACTTGGCCCGTAATGGACTTCACGCTCCAGCGCATCCTGACGGTTCGAACGTCAAGCGAGCATGCGGCTGGCGAAGAATCGCGGCGCTATTGGAGGACGCGCAGCCCGCAAGAGCGGCTCGCGGCCCTCGAGTTCCTGCGGAGGCAGCATGGTGGAACTGGCGCGCGACTTCGACGAGTTCTTCAGCTGCTTGACCGCGCACAACGTTGAGTTCGTAATCGTTGGTGCCTACGCGCTGGCCTTTCATGGCGTGCCGCGGTTCACGGGCGATATCGACGTGCTCATTCGCCCGAATCGCATCCTTCAGATGGGCGTCGAGCCAGTCCAGATTCATGTGATCAGCAGTGTCTCCGGCGTGACCTGGGATGAAGCGTGGGAGGGCCGCAAGGTCGGGCCCTGGGGTGATCACGAACTCCCGTTCATCGGCCGACGAGAGTTCATCAGGAACAAGCGCGCGTCCGGACGTCTCAAGGATCTCGCCGACATCGAGGCACTCGGCGACGACGATCCTGCGTCGGATTGAGTCGGGCGCGCCTCGTGCACAGCGACGCGACTCCGCGCCGCTACGCCAGCCGCATCCCCAGTTGTTGGATCGCGGCACACACTATCTGGCGACCAGGACGGGCGCGTCTTATCGAATGGGAGTGATCGTGCGGACTTTCTGGAGATCGATTGAGTAGTCTCCCAGATCCGTCTTGCCGAGCAGCTTCATTTGCCCTTGCCTGACCAATGCGGCGGGGGCCTTCTTGCCGCTTCTCAGGACGACCTCGAGTTCAATCCGCGGAGGCCTTACCGAATCATCTGTTCGCACGAAAGTGAGACTCTCGATGTCCGCCCACTTCACCGTGACCATGCCATCGCCTTGAAGCAGGCGAATCCCCTGGGTTTCCTTGTCCGAGGCCATGAAGCTGCTGTAGTCGATGCTCGCATTGGTCACCAATACTTCGGTGCCGCGGCTGTCCTTGATCTTGAGATCGGCGGCAACGGCACTGGCTGACGAAAGAAGCAGCAGAAACGCTACACCGCGAATTCGCCTGAACACTCGCTCGACCTCCGTCTTCTTTCTGGTCTCGTCCAACTCCCCTTGAACCCGAACTGAATCGGTCGGCCGCTACCGCAGCCGTATCCCCAGGTTGTTCGATCCGGCCGCCCACGTGACGCCGCCCGCGTTGTTGTACATCGCCCGCTCGACGACGATCTGCACGGGGTTGGAACCGAGGCTCTCGACCACGGCGCCGAATCTCCGGTTCGCCGCGGCCGGCACGTCGACGCCCACCGCCACGTTGGTCCGGGAGTTGGCCTTGATCGGGCGCGTCAGCACGCTGGTGCTTCCGTCCTCGTAGACGATCGTCACCTGCACCGTTCCATCCGTGTTCGAGGTGTTCGCAATCAGGATGTAGGTCTCGGTGCCCAGCGTCCCGCCCACGTCGCCGTCTGCGAGCCCCCACTTGGTACCCGAGAGGAGCGCGCCTGCCGAGTCGTGACCCTCGAACCACTGCGACCCGTCACCGGGCCACCACATCGCGCGCTCCGCGACGAAGCCGACGCCGTTGGCTGACGTGAACGTCGCCGAGACATCCGTGTTCCCGAGCGGCAGGCCGGGCCGGCCCTGGAACGTCTCGTAGTCGGCCCACACGTTGAAGCGGCTCTGTGGAGCGACCGTGTACTGCTTGGTCAGCACCGTTCCATCCGGCAGCAGGTAACGTCCGTCGATCACGGCGGCCGTCGTCCCGGGGTTTGCCATCAGGTAGAACAGGTCGAAGTACGGCCCCGTGGCACCTTCCGCGAAGAACCACTGCGTGGCGGGTCCGGGCACGGCGGCGGCCTCGTGGCCCGCCGCGAACGTCTGCCCCGGCCTGTCCAGGTACATCGCGCGCTCCACGATCACCGGCAGCGACGAAGCGAACACCGCAGACACTTCGGCGTGCGCGAGCCGCGCGTCCTCCACGTTCACCCAGATGTTCTGCCGCGTGCCCGGCAGCACCGTGTAGGTCTTCGTGAACGGCTGCGCCGGCGTTGGCAGCAGGTACGTCACCTGGACGTCGGCTGCCGAGTCATTGGGATTCTGGAGCAGGTAGAAGAGTTGGAAACCGCCGGTCGTGGCGCCTTCCGCGAGGTACCACGATGTCCGCGGCTCGGCGATGCTGGTCTCGGCGTGACTTCCGTAGCCGGAGGCGTCCCAGTGCATCGTCCGATCGGCGATGACGGGCTGGTCCGAGGACACGACCGTCGAGAACTCGGCCATCTCGAGTCCCGCGATCGTCTTGGGGTCGATGGTCGCCCGCTGGAAGCCGCTCAGCGTGATGTCATGTACCAGATCCGAATCGTCGGCCCTGCCGGTCTGGAACGTGAAGTGGACGGAGGTCGGGGTGCCGCTGGCATTGAGCAGCGCGATCGACGTGTCGAAGAACGTACTCGTCGCGCCCTCGGCGAAGTACCGTGTGAAGACGCCCGAGGTGGCGACCAGCGTGTCGGGCGTCGTGCCACAGGTCGCGGTGGTGACCGACACGGACGGCACATCGAAGGTGAACCCGGGCCGGGTCGGCACGATGGTGAACGACTGCCCCAACGACACGCCATTGAATGTGTACCGCCCGTTCACGTCAGTGACAGCGGTGGCATCGCCAGAGCCCGACAACATGACCGTCACACCGGCCAGCGCGCCATCGAGTCGATCGCGGACCAGACCCGAGATCGCGGGCGCGCAAACCGCCGTGAAGTCGGCCGATCGGTCCGTCGTCAGGTTGGCGACGGGTGTCGACACCGGTGTGAACGCGTACCCCGTCGCCGACGGCGTCACCGTGAAGTTGCCGCCCATCGCCAGGTTACCCAGGGTGTAGCTCCCGTCTGCCGCGGTCGTCGTGGTGTCGAATGCGCTGCCCGTGAGTGTCACGGTGACGTTGGGCAACCCGGCGCCTCCGGCGTCGCGCACGGTTCCCGTGATCGAGAGCGTGGCGATGTTGGTCGTCTGGACCGCCGAATTGTTCGGCGCGACAGGATCGGCCTGTGTCGCCGACACCGTGGCGGTCACCGTGGCCACCCGCGCGGCGCCATAGATCACCGACATCGTCCTGGTGACGGTCTGTCCGACACCCAGCGTCCCCAGGGTGAACCTGACGACCCCGCCGCTCGGCGTCAGCCCGCCTTCTGCCGAGAGGACCGTGCCGCCGTCGGGGACGGGCACGATCAGTGCGACCCCGGTTGCCGCCGCGGGCCCGAGATTGGCCACGGTGAACGTGTAGATAAGTTGCTGGCCCACTAACGCAGGGTCTGGCGCGTCCGCGATCGACACCGACAGGTCGGCGAAACTCGGCACCGGCGCGAAGATGTTCGTGCCCGAGGTTGGCGGCGTCACGAGCAGATTCGTCGCGTCGCTGAAGAACGCCGCTTGTCCGGCCGACAGCAGCGTCGCGGACCCGCTTGCCGCGTCGGCTGTCGCCGGCGCGGCGATGGGGACCACGCTCTTGATGTTCACCGTGCCAGCCGCCCGGTCGCGCACGAACACGTCGTCGGCGTTGTTCAGGTCCGAGACGACGGAGACGATCACGTAGTTGGTGGCGGCCGAGCGCCACGCCACGTAACGCCCGTCGGCGCTGACGTCCTCCAGCGCCGCGCTCTTGTTCCCTCCCGCCGGCACCACGGCGTCCCGCGTCAGCCACTCCACCGGGCCGGCGCGGTTCGGTCCCGACATCGGCCTGGCGAAGATGTCGGGGAGAGAGGCGCTGTCAGTGATGTTGTCGACCAGGTCGGTCGCGATACTCTCGAACGCCACGATGGCGCCGTTGCGGCTGATGACCGGCGTCGTCGAATCGCCGTTACCGCCAAGACCCGAGGTCGTGAGGCTGACGATGGTGGTCGGGGCGACTGCGGTCCGAAGGTCGCGGACGTACACGTTCTTGCGTCGGTTCGTGACTGCGCCGGTCAACTCCCCTTGCGTCGTCGACGCCGTGAACGCGGCGAACCTGCCGTCGGCGGTGATCGAGAAGCTGACGGCGGCGGGATTGCCAGCGACGTCGACGGTGGCCCCGGACAGGATGGCCGACTCGCCCGTCGTCGCGGAGACCAGGGCGATAGCGTCCGCGCTCCATCGGTAGACGTACAGGTTGCGTGCAGTGCTCCCGTTGGGGATCAACTGCGCGAACGCGCCGGCAAACAGCAGGCTCGTGCCGTCAGCGCTGAACACGCGCGGACTCTCGCCGGTTGAGGTTTCGACGCCAGCCGGCGCACCCCTCTTCGGGTCGGTGTACTGGCGGCTCACCAGGCGGGTGGTGTTGGACTGCAGGTCGCGTACGTAGAGATCGAGCAGCGACCCGTTGTCGTCGATGAAGTTCGGCACGAGCTGCGTGAGGCTGCCGGAACCGGCGCTCGAGAACGCCACGAAGCGGCCGTTCTCACTCATCACCATCTCCCTCAACCCGGCGGCGTAGAAGGGCTGCACCGCGACGTCCACGAGGGCGAGCACGCCGGTCTGCCGGTCGTACACCCAGCCGGAGGCACTGCCGGCGGCATAGGTCCACGTGCTGCTCAGGAGGTTGGTGGCCGTGCTCTTGAAACCGACGAAGCGGCCGTCCGGCGTGATCTGCACGTCAGGAGCGCACGTGCCGTTGCCGGTCACGCTCGGGTCGGTCGCCGACAGCGTGAGAATCGCGGTTGTACGGGTGACGAGGTCGCGCACGTACACGTTGCTCGTGCCGGTGGAGCCCGCGGGAACGACCTTCCCCGGCACGAGGTCTCCGGGTATTGCCGTGGAGCAGAACGCGACGGATCGGCCATCGGAGGAGATGGCGACGCGCGATGCTCGTTCGGCGGTGACCGAATCAGGCGTCGCGGCCTCGACGGTGACCAGTTCGAGCGCCTGGCCGGTGGCGGCACGGGGCGACAGGGTCGAGACCAGCGTCACAAGGACCAGCAGGCCGTGGAGCTTCCGCAGATGACCGTCGAACACCACGATGCCTACGGTATGCGAAACCGGCCGCGATCGTCGCGCCCGCTCGAGCGGGACGCCGACTTCGCACCCGTCCCAGGTCGTCAGTGCCCGGTCACGCGCGGAGATACGTCAATCACATTCGGCCACGTTTGCCGCTGCCACCCGGCCCACATTCCGTTTCGTGGTGTCCCTGGACGCCCCGATTTGCCTGGGCATGAATGAACGCCGGGCCAGCATCTACTTGCAGATGTAGCGATGCCCAATTGGCTCGCCGCCAGGGCACGGCCGGCGAGACAGAAGCACCGCCTCGTTCGCGTGGCCAGCGACGGCAATGTCGTACTCCCGGACGCGGACGTAGTCCGTAGCGGTTGCAATGACACGTTCGTCCGTCAGGAAGTCGATCATGTAGGCGGTCCAGTAGTCCGCTTGCACGTAGCGGATGCCGCGAGCAACGAGCTCATCGGAGAGCCGACGGTAATCATCCGGTTGTGAGTGCGATAGATAGTGCGCCAGCAGGTCGCCGTGCGCACGACACGAGATCGCCGTCCAACAGATGACGAAGAGCATCATCAGGCGGCGCCACGTGACGCTACGCTCCAGCGCCAGATGGAGCGCGACGATGGCGACGGGCAGCAGTACCGCGAGCAACCCGTACCGGAGCGTCATCGAATTCAGCGGTCCACAGCGGCTGACCGCCCACACCACCCCGGACTGCAGCCCGATCAGCGCCAGGTAGAGCGCAAACCATGGCGCCGGGCGCGACGGCTCTGACTGGGCATCCTGGCGTCGCGGCCTCCAGGCCAACCACGCGAGACGACATGCGGCTCCCGCGATGACCAGGCAGAACACGGGCCACAGACCCCATCCCCCCTGTCTCGTCGGGCTGTTGATGTTGACGTCCCTCAGCCGGAACGGAGCCACCCCGAGGAGCGTCCCCATCTGGGTCGTCACCAACGACGTGAGATTGGCGCCCATGCGTGAGAGGTCGAGGCTCGGGCACAAGAAGCCGACGGCCACCGAGACATTCGAGGCGCTCGGGTTGGACATCCCGGCGGTGCCAGGTCCCATTGCGTCGGCGCCCGTTCGCAATGGCCCAGTGAGCAGCCATCCCACCGCGACCACTCCGAGCACCACTGCCTTCTGCCGGAGGTTGTCGATCTGCCACAGCCGACCTTGCAGGGCTTCGACCAGGAGCAGTGCGCTCGCCGCGTATGCGGTGAACTCACGGTTCATGAAGCCGACGAGGAAGATGATGCCAAAGGCGACTGGCCGCTCGCGTGTGAGCCAGAGCAGCAAGACGTAGACGAACGGCTCGACGTTGCCGCCCGTCGCCGTCAGGAGTTCGGCCGCAAGGACCGGCGGTGCGGCGACGAAGAACAATGCTGGAATCAGCGCAACGACGGGTCGAAGGTACAGCTCACGTCCGAGGATTGTGACGAGCAGGACGCCAGTCACCAGGTTGAGCAAGACGAGGGGTAGTCGCAGCGCCGCGACCGATGTGCCGAACAGGGCGAGGAACGGCGCCGCCAGCCAGGCTTCCACGACCAGTACGTAATCGCTCGCGTAGGCGTAGAACGGAAACGCGCGCAACTCGGCAATGTGCTTCGCCATCAGCCCCGTGATGGCTTGATCGGCGTCGAACTGCGCGTGCTCGAAGATCACGAAGACGAGGCTGCGGCCAACCACGAGCAACGTGACGATCAGGAGGACCACGAGGCCCTCGTTCCGCGTGGCTGCCAGGTTCGCCCTCGCGCCCCCACCCGCTGATGCGTCCACGAGTCGGCGCCGACTGAGTCGGCTAGGGAGCGACATGCGGCCAGCGGCCACTACCTGGCCGCATCACCGAGGCAAGTGCCTTGGCTTCCTCGAGGATTTCGTCGACGTCCTTGTGCACGAACTGTGCTTGCCGGCCAATGTGGAAGATACCCGGGTGGGCAGCAAACGCCTGCCGCGCCAGGTCGATCTGCTCGTCGTACGACCGGTCATAGATCGGGTAGGCGCGCTCGAGGCGGATGATCTTCGTATCGAGAATGGGCACGCCTGCCGGCAGGAAGTCTGCACCAGTCAGCTCGTCGATGACCCGCTCGACCGAGAACTGTTGCGCATCAGTGACCTCGCAGCAGATCACGGTCTTCCCGCGTGGAGGGTTGGCGTTGAAGTGCCTGAATTCTGCCACCCGGTTGACGATCACGTCGCGGTCGGCGAAATAGGTCCAATGACGGTCGCTGACGCTGTCGACTCCCACCAGCAGATAGAGGAGCGTCATCGGCCTGAAGCGCAACGGAATGTGAAATCCCAACAGCGCGCCGAGTTCGGGCATCGGCAGCGTCGACACGACCACGTCGAAGCGATCGCTGACCACCCCTGTCGGTGTCTCGAATCGGCACTCGTAGCCGCCCGAGCTCAGCGGCGCAAGCCCGACCAGGCGCGAGTGCAGGTGCACGCGGGTGCGGACGTCTGCATACAACCGTTCGGCAATGGCTCCATAGCCATTCTCGACCGGATAGTAGAAGTGCTCGAAGTACAGGCGTGGGTCGCGACGCACGAGATCGCGCAATCCCGAGACCCGGATCTTGCGACGGCCCCAGCTGGGCGAGATCTCGTTGGCTGGAATTCCGAACAGCTTCTCGGAATAGGGCTTGAAGAACAGGTCGTGCAAGCCCTTTCCGTAATTGTTGAGGACCAGCGCTTCGAAACTGTCCTCACGCTGCCTGCGGCGAACGACGTAGTGCCAGACGATTCGTGCCGATTCCAATGGCGCGAACCTGTACAGCACCTCGAAGATGTTGACCGGATCGCGAATCCAGTGACCTCGCAAGCGAATGCCGCTCCTGCGCTCGAGCCTCCGCATTGGCACGAGTGCCAGCACTTGTCGCAGAAGCTCCTCATCGTGCGTGAGAAATCGATGCGGCGCGAGGTCGCAGTCGAATCCGTGCCACTTGAAGCTCCTGGCAAGGCCGCCGACGCCGACGCTTGCCTCGTGCACACACACGTCGGCGTCGTCCCGGAGAAACCAGGCCACAGCCAAGCCCGCGATACCAGCCCCGAAGATGCCGACTCTCATGACGGATGAACCTGTGGCGAGGGCCAGATCGCTGGCAACCACACTCCTTAAGGTCGAGCCATTGTAGCCGACCGCCTTCAGGGTCGGCCTTCAAAGCGGCCCGGGGCAGCCATCCGCGACCTCGGCACACTCACCGCTCGACGGCGACCGGATCCAAATTCGCGAGGCTGCCGGCGACGTAATCGCCGGGCACCGTGCGCGCCGCGATGTTGAGCCGGTTCCAGCCGTTGATCGCCACGATCGCCAGGCTCAAGTGCGCCAACTCGTCCTCCGAGAACTGCTCCCGTACGCGCTCGTACACGTCGTCGGGAACACCCGTTTCGGCGACGAGCGTGAGCTCTTCGGTCCACTCGAGCGCGGCGCGTTCGCGGGCTGAGTAATACGGCGTCTCGCGCCACGCGTGGAGACCGTAGAGCCGCTGCTCGGTCTCGCCGTTCGCACGCGCATCCTTGCTGTGCATGTCCAGACAGTAGGCGCAGCCGTTGATTTGCGACGCGCGCATCCGGACGAGGTCGATCAGTTTGTGATCGAAGCGGGCCCGCCGAACCTGCCGTTCGAGGCCGAGCATGGCCTGGATGATGCCTGGTGTCACGTGCATGAGATCGATTCGAGTTTTCATGATGTCTTTCGCCTCCATCAATCAAGACGAATCAGGAACGTTTCCGTGACACGTGGCCAGGACACACGCCCTGTCACAAACGGCCACGGCCACTCGTCTATGAAGATGGAATGTGGCAAGGTGACGTGAGCCATGGCAGTGATTGACGGCGACGAGGCAACCTTCGAGGCGCATCGACCCCTGCTGTTCTCGATTGCGTACAGGATGCTTGGCAGCGCCAGTGAAGCCGAGGACGTCATCCAGGATGCGTGGCTCCGCGCGCGCCAGGATGAGCACGCTGAGGTCCGTTCCCCTCGCGCGTATCTCACCACCATCGTCACGCGGCTGTGCATCGACCACCTGCGCAGCGCCGAGCGGACTCGCATGGAGTATCCAGGTCCATGGCTGCCTGAACCGTTGGCAGAACCGAACCAGGACGCCGTCGAGCTGGCGTCGTCGCTGACGACGGCGTTCCTGGTCATGCTGGAGCAGCTGGCACCGACCGAGCGTGCGGTCTTCCTGCTGCGCGAGGTGTTCGATCTCGACTTCGACGAGATCGCAAGGAGCGTCGGCAAGAGCGAGGCGAACACACGGCAGATCCTCGCTCGCGCGCGCGGGCGGCTGCGCGAGTCGCGTCCGCGCTTTGCCGTGTCGCGTGATGAATCGGAAGCGATCGTGCGGCGCTTCCGGCATGCCTGCGTCACCGGCGACGTCGAGGAACTGATGTCGGCGCTGCACACCGACGCGACGCTCGTCTCTGATGGCGGCGGCAAGGCGGCAGCGGCAACGCGACCCGTGCTCGGCGCGGATCGCATCGCGAAGTTCGTGCTCGGCTATGCCGGCAAGGTGCACTGGTCGGAGCCGGACTTCCAGCTCGTCACGATCAACGGCGCGCCAGGCCTGCTCATGCGCCATCCGATCGCCGGCGACGGTACTTATTCGTTCGACATTGTCGACGGTCGCATTCAGGCGATCTACGTGGTGCGCAACCCCGACAAGCTGCGTGGGTTCCTCGAACACAGGCATTGAAGTCGGTGTGGTTGATCGCGCTGCTGAGGGCCTTCAGGGGCGCGATGGCGCTGGCCGTAATGGCATGAGCGCACCTGCGGCCCGACGCCGGTGGCCGTCGGGCGCGTGCGGGCGTGACGTCTGGAGAGTAGACTCGGCATGGGCCGTGGTGGCCCGCCGATGAACTCCTGCCGTGCGGGGAGATGCACCCTGCGTGTCGCGCTGGTCCTCGGACTCGCGCTCTCGTGTGCGACGTCGATCCGCACCTTCGCGCGTGCGGAACAGCCCCTCGTCTACTCCGCGGTCGTCGACAGCCTCATCCAGCCCGTGTCGGCCGAATACGTCACGAGCACGCTCGATCGGGCGGACCTCGCGGGCGCCGCGCTGGTCGTGCTCACGCTCCGCACGCCGGGCGGGCTCGTCGAGTCGACGCGGGCCATCGTCACGCACATGGTCGCAGCCAGGACACCGGTCGCGATCTTCGTGGCACCGTCGGGTGCCCGGGCGGCGTCTGCCGGGTTCATCCTCACGATCGCGGCCGACGTCGCCGCGATGGCGCCTGGCACCCACATCGGGGCCGCGCATCCCGTGGACGGCGGCGGCCAGAAGAGCGACGAAACCATGGCCGCCAAGATGACGGAGGACCTGGCGGCCTACGCACGGACGCTGGCCGGACGCCGTCACCGGAACGTGACCCTGGCTGCCGAAGCCGTCAGCAGGAGTCGCGCCTTCACCGAGGAAGAGGCGCGCGCGGCGACACCGCCACTGATCGACCTCGTGGCCGCCGACCTTCCGGATCTGCTCCGACAACTCGATGGCCGGACCATCACGCGCTTCGATGGCGCGACCGTTGTCCTCCACACGGCCAACGCCCGCGTCGTGGCCATCGAGATGAGCCTGCGTCAGCGCGTGCTGAGCGCGGTCGCCAATCCGGACGTCGCGTATCTGCTTCTGAGCCTTGGCACGCTCGGCCTCACGATCGAATTGTGGAACCCGGGGGCGGTGCTGCCTGGCGTCGTCGGCGGGCTGTGCCTGCTGCTGGCGTTCTTCGCGTTCTCGATGCTGCCCGTCAACGTCGCCGGCGTCCTGCTGCTGCTCTTCGGGCTGTTGCTGCTGGTCCTCGAGATCAAGGTCACGAGCTTCGGCCTCCTCACCGTCGGCGGGGTTCTCAGTCTGATCTTCGGCTCGATGATTCTCATGGACTCGCCGCTGCCCGAGCTGCAGCTGAGCCTGCGACTGGTACTACCGGTCGTGCTGGCCTTCACGGCCATTGCGGCGATGCTGACCCGCCTGGCGCTGGCCGCCCAGCGCCGACCTCCGACGACCGGAGCCTCCGCGATGGTGGGGTCGTCAGGGCACGCGTTGACGGCCGTCGATGCCGGAGGCGGGCGCGTCTCCACCCACGGCGAGATCTGGCAGGCCACCGCGACCGAGGCGATTGCGCCGGGCAGTCGTGTTCGTATCACACAGGTCGATGGATTGCACCTCCACGTTTGCAAGGACTGAGGCGCTCACATGTTGTTGTCCCCGCTGCTTCTGCTGCTCCTGCTCGTCGCGCTCTATCTCGTCAACTCGATCAAGATCCTCACCGAGTACGAACGTGGCGTCGTCTTCCGGTTGGGAAAGCTGCTGCCGCAGGCCAAGGGCCCGGGGGTGGTGCTGGTGTTTGTCCCCATCGACCGGATGGTGCGCGTCGGGTTGCGTACCGTCGTGCTCGACGTGCCGCCCCAGGATGTGATCACGCGCGACAACGTCTCGGTGAAGGTCAACGCCGTTGTCTACTTCCGGGTGATGGACCCGGCGCGGGCCGTGGTGGAAGTGGAGAACTTCAATTACGCCACGTCCCAGCTTGCCCAGACGACCCTGCGCAGCGTGCTCGGCCAGGTCGACCTGGACGACCTGCTGTCGCGGCGCGACCATCTGAACCAGGAGCTGCAGCAGATCCTGGATCAGCGCACGGACCCCTGGGGCGTGAAAGTTTCGGCCGTGGAGGTGAAACACGTCGACCTGCCGGAGAACATGCAGCGTGCGATGGCCAGGCAGGCCGAGGCCGAGCGCGAGAAGCGCGCCAAGATCATCCACGCCACCGGTGAGCTGCAGGCCTCCGAGGAGCTGGCGCAGGCCGCGGGAATCATCGCCGCCGAGCCGGTGGCGATCACGCTGCGCTACTTGCAGACCCTCACCGAAATCGCCGCGGAGAAGAACTCGACCATCATCTTCCCGCTGCCCATGGAACTGCTCAACATGATGCAGGGGCACAAGGAGAAGTCTTCCTAGGTCACGAATTCCAGATAGTCGAACGCCTTGAAGCGGACGTGGCACCCGTCCACGACGCCTGCCGATGACACTCCCATCGAGCGCAAGCGGCGGCTGCTGAGATTGCAGGTAGGACGGCGTCGCGGGCCTCGTCACCAGCCGCGTCGCGGCGGTCGGGCCACGGCGGCGCCCACTCCCTGCAGGTCGATCGCATCGCTGACGTCGAAGAGGTAGAACGCGGTGACATATCCTCGCGGCACATCCAGATGATAGTGCGGCACCGACGAGCCTATGCCCTCGCGAACTCCTCGGCCAATTCCTCGGCGAACTCCTCGAAACGCGTCGGCGTCGTGTTGGCCGCCGTTCGTCCGTCGAGCGATTTCACGAGGCCTTCGTTGAGCGCACGGAGCAGTTGCGCATACGTATGCGCGACATCGGCCGAGAGACCCGTCTGTACCAGGGTGGCTGTCAGGTCTTCGTACGTCATCCGGACATACGGCAAGTCCGGCTTGCCCAGCCGCGTGCCGAGGATGCGCGTCACCTCGGCGAACGTGAGATCGCGCTGGCCAAGCAGCTCCCGCACGACGATGCCCTGCCAGTCGCGGGTGCGCAACGCGGCGGCCGCCACGTTCGCGATGTCACGCGTCGCGATCATCGGCATCGTCACGTCCGCATCCACCGCGTTGGCGTTGATCCCGTGCTGCCTGATGAGGTCCAGTGACTCTTCGAAGTTCTCGAAGAAATATCCCGGCCTGAGCACGAGCACGTTGACGTTCTCGAGCTGCTTCAGGCGCTGCTCGTAGTCGTGCAGTGTGACGATGGGCCCGGTGCCGTCGGCGAGTTCGGCGCCGAGACTGCTGAGGACCACGACCCAACGGACCCCGCTGTCGCGAATTGCCGTCGTGATCGCGGTGCTGACGCGATCCTGCGCCGCGCGGTAGTCGGCTGCCTGGAGATCGGGGGGCAGCAGCGTGAACACTGCGTCAGCGCCGCGAAACGCCCTGGTCAGATACGCGGCGTCCAGGGCATCGCCCGCCAACACTTCCGCGCCCGCACGCTCGAGCTCGGCAAGCCTGGCCTCCGATCGTCCGAGCGCGCGCACGCGCTCGCCAGCGTGGAGCAGAATCTCGGTCACTTTCCTGCCGGTATGCCCGGTGGCGCCCATCACGGTAATCATGTGTGCCTCCTCTTTCGCGTTGCCTCGAGGTCCACTGTGCACCCTTGTTCCAGGCGCTACAATGCCTTCGAGTCGCCATTTCATGCTCGATCGTCCACGCCCTGGCGCCGGAGTATCGGCGGGGAGCTTTTGAACATGCCCGCGCTGGATCTTGCGGAACGCGCGATGACGCACCCGTGGTTGACCACCGACCCTCTGGGTGAAGCGCTGCATTTCCTCCGGATGAGCGGCACCTTCTATGCCCGCTCAGATCTCACGGCGCCATGGGGCCTGGCGATCCCGGCGTTGCGCGACAGCATGATGTTCCACGTCGTGACCACGGGCCGATGCTGGATCGAGCTGCCGGGTACCGGCGCTCACCTGCTCCAGTCGGGTGACCTTGCGCTCGTGCCACATGGTCAAGGACATCGGCTGGTCAGTGACCCTGGCGCGCCGGTCACGGACCTCTTCGCGCTGCCGCGCGTGGAGGTCAGCGACCGATACGAGCTGCTGCGTCATGGTGGAGGCGGTGCCGCCACGAACCTGATCTGCGCGGTCGTGCGCTTCGACCACCCGGCCGCGCGCCAGCTTCTTCCGCTCCTGCCCCCGGTCATCCGTGTCGAGGAGTGGCGATCGCCGCAGTTCGAGTGGATCCAGAGCACGCTGCGGTTGATGGCTGCTGAAGCCAGGGAACTGCGGCCAGGCGGCGAGACGGTCGTGACGCGGCTTGCCGACATCCTCGTCATCCAGACGATCCGCGCGTGGATCGAGAAGGATCCGGCAGCGCAGACGGGCTGGCTGGGGGCGCTGCGCGACCGTCAGATCGGCCGCGCGCTCGCGTTGGTTCACCGCGATCCGGTGCGCGCGTGGACAGTGGCGGCACTGGCCAGCGAAGCGGCGATGTCGCGGTCAGCGTTTGCGGCGCGCTTCACGGAGCTCGTGGGTGAGCCCGCGATGCAGTACGTCACCCGCTGGCGCATGCACGTCGCGCTCGAGCGCCTCAAGGAGGATGACGCGCCGCTTGCGGATCTTGCGGGAAGAATGGGCTATCAGTCCGAGGCCGCGTTCAGCCGCGCGTTCAAGCGCGTCGTCGGCATCTCGCCCGGCGCCGCCCGGCAGGTCGCAGATACCCGATGATGCCGCGTTGCGGTGCCCGCCGGCGTCACCGTGACGCCCTGGCCGGATTGCCCTGGAGCAATTTCGCAACGCGCTCGCAGCGGGCCGTCGGATGCATCAGGACTTCTTCGAAAGCGGTCCGCCCGTCGTCGTTCCTGATGTGCGGGTCGGCCCCGTGTTCGAGAAGGATCTTGACAGACTGTTCGGGCGCCCAGCCCGCGGTTGCGGCCGAGAAGAGCGGTCTCCGGCCTTGATTGCACGTCTGACTGCCAGCACTTGTTCCCGAGCGCTCATTGACCGACACACTCCCCGAGGCTTGGACGGATCGTGTTCCAGCTGGATCATCAGGATTTGACAAAGCGAGTCCAAGAGCTTGGATTATCGCAGCCTGCTGCGTAGGGTGCCCGCGAGGCTGTCCGACGTTTGTTGCCACATTCCGGACAGCCTTCTCGGCAATGGCGTCGGCATGACCGTCCCGGGGCGAGCGTACCCTCGACAGGAGATCGCACATGAGTAAGCGGACAGACGCAATCGAGCGCGCCCGCGAGCGATGGAACGCCGGTGACCTGCCGGGCTACCTCGCGCTGTACGGGGAAGGCATACGCCTGCACGGGTACACGCCCGAGCCGATGGGCAAGGCCGAAGTCGAGGCCTTCTACCGGAGCACCTTCGCCGCCTTCGGCTCGCCGCAACTCGTCTTCGACGAAGTACTGGAATCGGGCCAGTCGATCACGGTCAGGTTCACGATGACCGGGACGCACGTGGGCGACTTCATGGGCGTGCCGCCGACCAGGCGCACGATCGCGCTGCCAGGCATCACCATCCTCCGCTTCGAGAGCGACACGGTGATCGAGCGCTGGTCGAGCGCCGACATCCTTGGCCTGCTCGTCCAGCTCGGCGCCATGCCCGGGCCCGGGTGACGCGCGACGAGCACTGCCCACCGGGTGCACCACGACGCTCTTACGACGGAGGCAGATCCAGACCGACTCGCACGCGGAGGTCGCGGCGACCACGGCTCGTCAGCGTCAGCGTCCGGCTGTCGAGATCGCGGCTGACCCACGCGCGTTCGAGCGCCAGGTGTAGCAGCGCCGCCCCGAGCGCGTGCACGGATCGCGGCCATGCTTGGTCTGCCACCAAAGTATCGATGACTCAATACCCGAAGCGCTCGGTGCGGTGAGCTTCCTCGAGCCACGCATCGTCGCCGCCGGCGGCCTTTACCAGCGCCAGGGCATCGGGGCTGTCCCACCGATGGCCGCTGATGCGCGGGCGATCATCCGGACCCAGGGTACCCCGCAACCCCAGGAGCCGATAGTGTCGCCGCGCCGTGCGCACGCCCTCGGGGCCCCGCACCTGCACGAGACGGTCAGCGTGAATGCCGTCCGGCCCGATCACTGCGGTCGATACGCGCTCCCCGGCCAGCGTCTTCACCGGATAGCGCCACACGCCCGCGACATGGAGTGTCACGACGAGACCTCGGCGGTTCTCCACTCGGAGTCGTGGGCGTACGCCAGCGGCAGGCCTTGCGGATCTCGACTATCGCAAGCGCCCTCGCCGGCATAGCCCCGCACGGGAGCGAGCTCGCAAGCAAGTGTCAGACGAATCGGGGGCATGATTGCTCGTCAGCGGAGCCGTGGTTGTGCGATCGCGGCACAATCGCTGCCACGCCCGTAGATATGATGCCGGGGACCGTGCTGCTGTGACGAGGACACGCTGGCCGGCCCGCTGTCACAAAGCGGACGCGCAGGCATCCCAAGGCCAGACCCGGACGGCTCCGGGGCGAGGAGCGTAGGATGCCTGCACACGAGACCCCGACGCCGAAACGCATCGCCTGCGGTGACGTCGTGCGTGGCTGCACTTTCACAGCCAGTGCACCGACCGAGGAAGTACTTGTCCAGAAGGGGCTGTACCGCATCGCGACCAACGCGGCGCTGATGCTTCGTCGCGCCCGCACACGGCGGCCCACAGAGTCCCTCGAGGCGTTCCTGCCGCGCTTCGACGCCCAAGGCGTCCACCTGGCCACGCCAGCCGAACTGCACGTCGCGTCCCGCGCCGACGAACTCCTGGACCGGCAAGTTCTCGCAGAAAAGGCGCACGAGGTCATCGCGCGGTTGCCCGACGTGTATCGGGACGCGTTCGTGCTTCGCGACCTGGAAGAAATGTCCACCGCAGATGTAGCGCTCGCGCTGGGTGTCGAACCCGCCACGGTCCGGCAGTTGGTCCACCGCGCGCGCTTGATGCTGCGTGGGTACTTGAGCGACCTCGTTGGGGTGAAGCCATGAAAGAGATCGCCTGCGCGTCTGGCGTCGAGCTGCTGGTGGACTATCTGGAGGGCGCGCTGTCGGCGGACCTGCGATCAGCCGTCGACGCACACGTGGCCGGCTGTCCGCGGTGCGTCGCCTTCATCGCGTCCTACCGTGAAACCCCGCGCATCCTGCGCGAGGCAACCGCGACCGCGCTGCCGGCCGACCTTCAGGCGTCGCTCCGAGCCTTGCTGCGCGCGCATCGTCAGTAGTCGCGTAATCCCGGGGTAGCGTCGGCACTGCTCCAGCGGGCAGCCTGGCGAGCACCCCGCCGTCACTCGCGTTTACCTTCATGGCGTATCATTCGTGCCCACATTCCTGGCGGGCCACTCGAGGGAACGAATCTGATGAAGGGCGAACTTCAGATCCGCGGCGTGACAAAGAGTTACGGCCAGGTGCGCGCCGTGCTCGACGTCTCACTGGACGTGCGGCCAGGAGAGTTCGTCACGCTGCTGGGCCCATCAGGCTGCGGCAAGACCACCCTGCTCCGTCTGGTGGCCGGCTTCGAGCAGCCCGACGCTGGCACGATCACGATTTCGGGACACGACGCGACTGGGCTGCCGGCTCACAAGCGCCCGGTCAATACGGTCTTCCAGCAGTACGCGCTGTTCCCGCATCGGACTGTGTTCGGCAACGTCGCGTTCGGCCTCGAGATCAAGAAGCGCGACGAGCACGAGATCGAGAGTCGCGTCGCGAGCGCGCTCGAACTGGTGCAGATGAAGGACCTCGGCGGCCGATCGGTCCACGAGATCTCGGGCGGTCAGAAGCAGAGGGTGGCGCTCGCGCGCGCCCTGGTGCTCGAGCCCGACGTGCTGCTGCTGGACGAGCCGATGGCCGCGCTCGATCTGAAGTTGCGCCAGCAGATGCAGCTCGAGCTCAAGAACCTGCAGGAACGGCTCAGGATCACGTTCGTCTTCGTCACCCACGATCAGGACGAGGCCCTCGTGATGTCGGACAGAATCGTGGTGATGAACGCAGGCCGCATCGAGCAGGTCGACGGCCCGGAGGAGCTGTACGAGAAACCGCGGACCCGTTTTGCGGCGGAGTTCCTGGGCGTCGCCAATCTCCTGCAGGCGACGGTCCAGGGTCGCCAGGACGGGGTCGTGGTCCTTCGCACGAAGGGCGGGCTCGACCTGCTGGCGCGCGACGACGGGGGCTACCGCGACGGGACGGCAGTGTGGGTGGGTCTGCGCCCGGAGAAGATCAGCCTGGTGGACCGCGAGGCCAACGCGTTCAAGGGCATCATCGACGACGAGGTCTTCCTCGGCGACTGGACCGACTGGCGGGTTCGCGTGGGCGACGAGGTGCTCAGCGTCGGCGAAGGCAATGTGCTCGCTCGCGGCCGCAGGCGTGGCGACGCGGTGCAGGTGTCGTTTTCACCCGACGAGGTTCTCCGTCTGGATGACACCGAGGCGCGGCGATGAAGGCCAGCGCGCGTCAGGGCTGGCTGCTTCTGCTGCCGGCGCTCGTCATGCTCGTCGCGCTCTTCTACCTGCCTCAGCTCCTGATGTTTGTGGTCTCACTGGGGCGGCGGTCCGCGTATGGCACCGTCGTACAGGATGTCTCGGCTGGTAACTACGCGCGCGCGTTCGAGCCCCTCTATCTGATGGTGCTCGGGCGAAGTCTCGTGCTGGCCACGGCCACCACCGTACTCTGCCTGCTGATCGGCTACCCGGTGGCCTGGTGGCTCGCGCGGCGGGTCGCGCCGAAGTGGCGCAATGCGCTGCTCGTGCTCGTGATCCTCCCGTTCTGGACCAGCTTCCTGGTGCGCATGTACGCGTGGATCGTCCTGCTGCGGTCGGATGGCGTCGTCAATGCCGGCCTCGTCGCCATCGGCCTGCCACAAGTGGAGTTGCTGTACAACGACTTCGCGGTCCTGCTGGGACAGGTGTACGGCGAACTCCCGTTCATGATGATTCCGCTCTACCTGTCGCTGGAGAAGCTCGATCCCGGGCTCCTCGAAGCGGCGGCAGATCTGGGCGCCGGTTTCCGGGAATCGTTCCGGCGCGTCGTCGTGCCACAGACCATGCCCGGGATCGTCGCCGGGTGCGTACTCGTCTTCATCCCATCGCTCGGGGCATACCTCGCGCCCGACCTGCTGGGTGGCGGACGAACGGCCTACATCGGCAACCTGATTCAGAGCCAGTTCGTCGTGGCGCGGGATATGCCCTTCGGTGCCGCCCTCTCCTTCGTGCTGTCCCTGGTGGTTGGACTCCTCCTGCTCCTGTTGCGCCGATCGCTGCAGTCGGCCCAGAGCGTGTGACGATGACAGCAGCAGGCCGGCGCTCGTTGTTGGCGAGCATGCTCCTCACGGCGCTGTCACTCGTCACCTATCTGTTTCTCTACGCGCCGATCATCGTGCTCGTGGCGCTCTCGTTCAATCGCAGCCGGTTGTCGGCGTCGTGGGGAGGGTTCACGCTGGACTGGTATGCGAAAGCGGCGAGCAATCCGGCCATTCTCTCGTCGCTCCGCAACAGCCTGATCGTGGCGTTTGCGACGACGGTGATCGCCTCTGTGGCGGCCACCGCGGGGGCGCTCGCCTTTCATCGCCACCGGTTCCGACAGCGCGGACTGCTCGAAGGCCTCATCACCATCCCGACGGTGGCGCCGGAGATCGTGCTCGCCACCTCGATGCTGCTGCTCTTTGCGTCGGCTGGCCTGCGCCTCGGGTTTCTCACGATCATTCTCTCGCACGTCGCCTTCACGCTGTCGTATGCCTTCGTCGTGGTCAAGGCACGAATCGCGGGCTTCGACCACAGCCTCGAAGAGGCGGCCATGGATCTCGGCGCCGGCCCGGTGACCACCTTCTTCAAGGTGACGCTGCCAGCCATCCTGCCGGCGGTGATGGCTGCCGCGCTCCTCGTCTTCGCGCTGTCGATCGACGATTACGTCGTCACCTCGTTCGTGGCCGGCGTGGGCGCGACGACGCTGCCACTGCAGATCTACTCGATGGTGAAGAGCGGCATCTCTCCCGAGATCAATGCCGTGTCCACGGTGCTGCTGGCCGCGACGGCGCTGCTCCTGTTTGCCGCGTTCCTGTTCGAGCAGGGGCGATCGGCGCGAACAGCCGCACTCCCCGCCCTCTTCGGCCTCGCGTTGCTTGGCTCGCCGTTCGTATTGGCCGGTCCGGGCACGGCTGGGTCCCAGAAGGTCCTCAACCTGTACATCTGGTCGAACTACATCGCTCCTGAAACGATCGCGAAGTTCGAGGCCAGACACGGCGTCAAGGTGCAGGTGGACCTCTACGACTCCAACGAGGCATTGCTGGCGAAGCTGCAGGCGGGCAACGCCGGCTACGACATCATCGTCCCATCGGACTATTCGGTACAGGTGCTCATCGCGCAGCACCTCCTGCAACCTCTTGACCACTCTGCGCTGCCGAACATGCGCAACCTCGATCCCGGCTTCCTCGACCGTTCGTACGATCACGGCAACCGGTACTCTGTGCCCTACTTCTGGGGCACGACCGGAATCGCGTACGACCGCACCAAGGTTGCCGCCCCGGTGGACTCATGGTCCGCGCTCTGGGACCCGCGGTATGCCGGCCGCGTGCTGATGCTCGACGACGCGCGTGAAGCATTCGGGGCCGCACTCAAGCTGCGAGGTCGCAGCCACAACAGCACTGACCCGCGCCTGCTCGAGGCCGCGCGCGATGACCTGCTCCGGCAGAAAGCCCTCGTCCGCGCCTACAACTCGACGAATTTCGAGGACGTGCTGCTCTCGGGTGACGTCTGGCTGGCGCAGGGCTGGAACGGCCAGTTCGCCAAGGCGATGGACGAGAACCCGAACCTGGTCTACGTGATTCCGAAGGAAGGCTCGACGTTGTTCATCGACAACCTCGCCATCCCGTCAGATGCGCGCAATCGGGAGCTGGCCCACGCCTTCATCGACTTCACGATGGAACCCGAGATCGCCGCGGAGATCTGCCGGACGATGAAGTACTCGAGCCCGAACCAGGCCGCGTGGCCGCTGCTGCCCGAAGCAGTCCGGAAGCACACGGCGGTGTTCCCGCCGAAGGAAGTGCTGCAGCGCCTCGAACTGCTCGAAGACCTGGGCGACACGACGGTGCTCTACGATCGGCTCTGGACCGAAGTGAAGAGCGGCCGCTGAGCGAGCCTCGCCCGATGGAGCGAGATGAGGCGAACGGTCTTCCTCCCCCGCTGTTGCGGCGATTGGCTCGTTCGCGCTGGCGTCCCTCGCCGCCGCCCAGCATCGACCAGTCGGTGATCCGGGGGAGAGCCATGGCCAACACAGGCACGCTGCACGATGCGTTCGTTCACGAGCTGCGCGATAGCTACGACGCTGAGCGCCAACTGTCTGGTTGCGTGGGCTCAGGCTATGGGGCATACCGAGGCGGTCGGCCCGCTGCAACCGAACCTGGACGAAGAGACGGCTGCCAACAGGCGCCTGACCAACCTCGCCGAAGGTGGCCTGAACGATGCGGCCACGCCTTCGGTCCAGAAGGAGGACGCGTCGCAGCCATCGGCCCCGAGCAAGAAGTGACGCAAGAAGGAGCAGCGGTGAGTCCGACGTTCGCCGTGTAGAACGATCCGTCACGTCAACTGTTGACCGGGGCCGCGAGCGGCAGGATTGCGGCCGCCGCGAGATGGAGTGCCGTATCTCCGAGGTACAACTGATGCGGCACTTCCTCCACCAGGCGCTCGTCGCCGACGCGCGCCGCAGCGATCTCGGGCATCGCTCGTACGAGCCGCACCGCCTCGGCTTCGTCGGCGACGACGGCAGCCAGAAGCTCGACAAGAGTCGTCGATGTGTTCGACATGTTCGGCATCGGCACGTCACGCGAACTGCGGTTAGAGTATCAACGAGCACGCGGTGCGCCCCGCTCGGCACATCGTTCGCGTCGCTCGATCGAGCTGGGTTACCAACACGCCTCGTCATACGGTTGTTACATCGGCGTACTCCAATCCGAAAGCGATGACGATGGGCAGCCAGCTCGAAGCGAGCCTGCAGCACGACATGAACCTGATCCGCCAGGCGGTCAAGGAAATGGCAGGTCAGTGCGAGCGGGCCGTACGCGGCGCGCTCGATGCACTCGTGAACGGCAAGCAGCAGTCCGCCTACCTGGTGATCCTGCGTGACGAGCGGATCGACGACCTCGAGCAGCAACTGGATCGTCTCGCGCTGGAGTTCCTCGTGCGGCAGCAGCCGGCTGCCGGGCACCTGCGCTTCGCGTTCGCCGCCCTGAAGATCAGCACGGAACTGGAGCGCATCGGTGACCACGCCGAGGGCGTCGCTCGCCGGGTCCTGAAGCTGCACGAGGTTCATCCCGACATTCACGCCGAGCCTTTTGCCGAGATGGGAGAAGCTGCACTCGCGATGCTGAAGGACGGCGTCCGGGCGTTCCTCGAGGCTGACGCCGAACTTGCCCGCAACACGATGGCGGCCGAGCGGACGGTCAACAAGATGCGTCAGCGAATCGACAAGGACCTGATGCGCAGGCAAGCCGCGGGCGAGTTCGGGCTCGAGGCGTATGCGCTGCTTTCCACGGTCAGTCGCCGCATCGAGCGGGTCGCCGACGAAATCCGCAACATGTGCGCCGAAACGCTCTACATGTGTACGGGCGACTTCGCGAAGCACAAGGCGCCCGAGGCGTTCCGCATCCTGTTCGTGGATGAGCACAACCACTGTCGCAGCCAGATGGCGGAGGCCATCGCCACCACCGTGGCGCACCCCCGCCTCATCTTCAGCAGCGCGGGGCTCGAGCCCAGCCCGATCGACCCGCGACTGGCGGAGTTCCTGGCGGAGAAGGGGCTGGACATCATCGATCACCACCGCCCCAAGTCGCTGGACCAGATCCCGAACCTCGAGGTCTACCACGTGGTGGTGTCCTTCGACACTGACGTCTATACGTGGCTGCGCGTTCGCCGGACGCCGACCGTGGTCTTCGACTGGCACGTCGAGGACCCGTCCGATCTGCCCGGCACGCTGGCCGAGACCCGCCAGGCGTACGAGGACGCGTTTGCCGTCATCCGCAACCACCTGCAGGACCTGGTCGAGGCCATCGTTCGCCAGGACTAGCGCACATGGCGTCCCTCCTGGCCCGTCGTCTGCAGGCTGCTGGCGCGCTCGCGCTGGCTGCGCTCGGCACTGCGTCCTGCCAACGCAGCACGGCCTCGGAACGGACGGTGCTGCTCAATCGCGGTTCCGACACCATGATCAACGTGGCGCAGGCCTGGGCCGAGGAGTACGCGAAGGTCGCACCAGGCGTGTCGGTCGAGGTCGCCGGCGGCGGGTCGGGAGTGGGCATTGCGGCCTTGATCGACGGCACGGTACAGATCGCCAACAGCAGTCGGCCGATGAAGCCGGCCGAGCAGGAAGCGACGCGGACCGCGCGCGGCGCCGACCCGGTCGAGCACGTCACCGGCTACGACGCATTGGTCGTCTACGTCCATGCGAAGAATCCCGTGCAGTCGATGACCCTCGAACAGTTGCGGGACCTGTTCGCCGAGGGTGGGCGCATCTCGCGGTGGTCCGACTTCGGGGTTCGCCATGACGCCTGCCCGCGCGACACGATCATCCGCATCAGCCGCCAGTCGAGTTCGGGGACGTACGACTTCTTCCGCGAGGCGGCCCTCGACAAGCACGACTTCAAGCTCGGCACGCTGGAACTCAACGGGTCCAAGGAGGTCGTGGAACTGGTCGCCCACACGCCGTGCGCCATCGGCTACAGCGGCATGGGCTACGCCACCCCGGGTGTGAAGATGTTGTCGTTGTCACGGGAAGGCGGACCACCGGTGGCGCCGACCGTCCAGGCGACGCTCGACAGGAGCTACCCGATTGCGCGGCCGCTTTACATGTATACGGTCGGCCAGCCCGAGGGCGAGACGAAACGCTACCTCGATTGGATCCACTCGCCGCCCGGGCAGCGTATCGTGTCGGCCGTCGGCTATGTGCCGCTCCCCGCTTCGGAAACCGGTCCCGTCCCCGCACCGCCGAGCCCGAGCGAGGTCCACCCGTGACCGAGGGCGCGCCAGGCTCGATCGGGTTCCGGCGGTCGTGGCATTCGCTGGCCGCCGAGCGCGGGATCGAGGCGCTGATCACGGTGTGCGGCATCAGCGCCGTGATCCTGGTGGGGGGAATCTTCTTCTTCGTGTTCCGCGAAGCGCTCCCCGTGCTGGCCAGCCCCAACTTCAGTCTGGGCGAGTTCCTCTTCAGCGTCGAGTGGTATCCGACCTCGGTGACCGACGTTCGCTACGGCGTGCTCGCGATGATCGTAGGCACGCTCGCGGTGACCGCGCTGGCCATGGCCATTGCGGTGCCGTTCGGCATCGGCGGGGCCATCTACCTGTCAGAGTTCTGCGGGCCGAAGGTGCGCGAGACGTTGAAGGTCGTCATCGAACTCCTCGCCGCCATCCCGTCGGTGGTGTGGGGCTTCCTCGGCCTCACCGTCGTGAACCAGTTGCTGATCACGGTGTTCGACGCGGCGGTGGGCCTGAACGCGCTCAACGCCGGACTCCTGCTCGCGCTCATGAGCCTGCCGATCATCGTCTCGATCGGCGAGGACGCGCTCAAGGCCGTGCCCGACTCGTACCGTGAAGCCGGCATCGCGCTGGGCGCGACGCGCTGGCAACTGGTCTACCGCGTCCTCCTGCCCGGAGCGCGCAACGGCCTGCTGGCGGCGGTGCTGCTCGGCGTGGGGCGCGCCGTGGGTGAGACGATGGCCGTGCTGATGGCCACAGGGCACGCGGTGCAGATTCCGGGCGGCTTGCTCGATCCCGTACGCACGCTGACCGCCAACATCGCGTCGGAGATGGGCGAGGTGAGCAAGGACTCGGAACATTACCGCGTGCTCTTTGCCATCGGCGTGCTCCTCTTCGGCATCACGTTCCTGGTCAACCTCGCCGCCGATCTCGTGGTGCGCGGCGTGCGCCGCAGGTAAGCCATGTTCGAGGCTGGCCCGGAGGTCCTCCGCAGACTCAGGCACGACCGTATCGCCAACGTGGTGCTGGGCGCGGTGACGTTGTGCATCGTCCTGCCGCTGTTCGCGATTCTCGGGTACCTCGTGGTGAAGGGGTGGCCCTCGCTCTCGATCGCCTTCCTGCTGGAACCACCACGCGACATGCAGACGAAGGGCGGCATCTGGCCGGCGCTGATAGGGACGGTCTATCTCGTCGGCGTCTCGCTGGCCATCGCGGCGCCCGTTGGCGTGCTCGCGGCCGTCTACCTCAACGAGTACGCGCGCGACACGTGGTTCACACGACTCATTCACGTGGCGGTCATCAACCTCGCCGGCGTGCCCAGCATCGTCCATGCACTCTTCGGGCTCGGCGCCTTCGTGCTCGCCGCCGGGCTCGGGCAGTCGATCCTGGCGGCCTCGCTCACCCTGGCCGTCATGACGCTCCCCGTGATCATCGCAAGCACCCGCGAGTCGCTCGCGGCCGTTCCGCGCTCCTTCCGGGAGGCCTGCTGGAACGTCGGCGCCACGCGTTGGCAGACGATCCGAGGCGTGGTGCTGCCCAACGCCATCAGCGGCATCCTGACGGGCGTGATCCTGCAGGTCTCGAGAGCGGCAGGGGAAACGGCGCCGATCCTCTTCACGGGCGCTGTGATGTACAAGGTCGTCGACAAGGGCGATTTGTTCCCGTACCGACTCACCGAAAGCGCGATGGCCCTGGCCACGCACCTCTACAACCTGGCGACCCAGATCAACGGCGCGCCCGACTCGCTACAATTCGCCACGGCGACGGTGCTCGTGGGCGCCGTGCTCCTCATCAACTCCACTGCGGTGGTCCTCCGCGCGGTCCTGCGCAACCGCAAGAAGTGGTAGGCGGCACCGGCATGAGCGCGGCGTCGGTCATTCGGGTGCATGACCTCCGGATCCGGTACGGGACCACGGAGGTGCTCCATGGAATCTCCTTCGACGTGCGGCGTGGAGAGATCCTCGGCGTCATCGGTCCGGCGCAGTCGGGCAAGACCTCCATGCTGCGGTGCCTGAATCGCACGCTGGAGTTCACCCCCGGGGCGCGGATGCAAGGCCTCGTCGAGGTGGACGGCGAGGACATCCATCGCACGCGCGATGTCTACGCGCTCCGCCGCAAGATCGGGATGGTGGCACCCCTTCCTGTGGGCCTGCCTCTCTCGATCTACGACAACGTCGCGTTCGCCCCTCGTGCGGCGGGCCTCACCGCGCGCTCTGACCTCGACGAGCTCGTGGAGCGCTGCCTGACGCAGGCGGCGCTGTGGGACGAGGTGAAAGACAGGCTCGACAGCCTTGGCACCAAGCTCTCCGGAGGGCAGCAGCAGCGCCTGACGATCGCCAGGGCGCTGTCGCACAGGCCGAGCATCCTCTGTCTTGACGAGTTCTCGATTGCCATCGACCCGGTCACGACCATGCGCATCGAGGACGTGCTCAAGCGCCTCAAGGCCGAGATGACCATCATCCTGGTGACCAATCTCACCCAGCAGGCGCGACGCCTCGCCGACCGGACGATGTTCCTGCTCGACGGCGAGATCGTCGAACTCGCGACCACCGCGCTGGTGTTCTCTGACAAGCCTGGCGACCGGCGCACGTACGACTACGTGAGCGGGATCTTCGGATGAGCAGCGCTCCGGCCGCCTTCGGTATCGAGACGCGTGCGCTCAACCTCTGGTATGGCGACTTCCAGGCGTTGCGGGACGTGTCGCTCCGGATCCGTCCGCAGCTGATCACGTCGTTGATCGGCCCGTCTGGCTGCGGCAAGTCGACGCTGCTGCGCTGCTTCAACCGGGTGAACGAGCGCTACGGCTACGTCCGTACGACGGGCGCGATCGAGGTCCTCGGGCAGAACATCTACGCCCCAGAGGTCTCGCTGGTGGCATTGCGCAAGGCCGTCGGCATGGTGTTCCAGCGCCCGAACCCGCTGCCGATCTCCGTGTACGAAAATGTAGTCTTCGGCTTGCGCGTCCACGCGGATCGGAAGCAACTCACCCGCGCGGTGCTGGACGAGGCCGTGGAGACCGCACTTGGCGAGGTGGGACTCTGGGCCGACCTGAAGGATCGGTTGCACGCCCGCGCCACGAGCTTGCAGCTGGAGCAGCAGCAGAAGCTGTGCATCGCGCGGTTGCTGCCGCTGAAGCCGAGCGTGATCCTGATGGACGAACCGTGCTCGGCGCTCGATACCGCCGGCACGCGCGCCGTCGAGGAACTGATGTTTGTCCTCAAGCAGCGCTTCACGATCCTGATCGTGACGCACAACATGTCGCAGGCTCGCCGGGTCAGCGACGAATGCGTGTTCATGTTGCTCGGCGAGGTGGTCGAGCACACGCGGACAGAGCAGCTGTTCCTCACACCGCACGACACTCGCACTGCCGACTATGTCGAAGGCCGCTACGGCTAGTGACGGCACAGCGCCATACCTCGCTGTTTGTCTTGCCGAAGCCACACGGGCGCGCTACCTTCGAGCCATGGACTCGCCACAACCGCAGCGCCGTCAACTCGGGACCAGCGGTCCCGTCGTGTTTCCGCTGGCCCTGGGCTGCATGGGCATGTCCGATTTCTACGGCCCAGCCGACGAGGCCGAGAGCATCGCGACGATTCACGCGGCGCTCGATGCCGGGGTCACGCTGCTCGATACCGGCGACTACTATGCCGCCGGGCATAACGAACTGCTGATCGGGCGAGCGTTGCGCGATCGTCGCGACAAGGCGCTGGTCTCGGTCAAGTTCGGGGCGCTGCGCGGGGCAGACGGCAGTTGGCTCGGCATGGATGCGCGGCCGAGCGCGGTGAGAAACTTTCTCGCGTACAGCCTGACGCGCCTTGGCCTGGACCACGTCGACATCTATCGTCCGGGCCGGCTCGATCCCAACGTGCCCATCGAGGACACCGTCGGCGCGATCGCGGACCTCGTCAAGGCCGGGTACGTGCGGGCCATCGGCTTGTCGGAGGTGGGACCGGACACCATTCGTCGCGCCCAGGCGGTCCATCCCATCAGCGATCTCCAGATTGAGTACTCGTTGGTGAGCCGCTCGCCCGAGACGCAGATCTTTCCGCTCCTGTCGGAGTTGGGCATCGGGGTGACGGCCTACGGTGTGCTGTCGCGCGGGTTGCTGAGTGGTTCCAAGCCCAGTGCGGCCAGGGACTTTCGCGCGCATCTCCCGCGCTTCCGTGGAGAGAATCGCGAGCGCAATCAACGCCTGATTGACGCGTTGCAGACACTGGCGTCGGAGAAGGGCGTGACGGTCTCGAAGCTGGCTATTGCCTGGGTGCTCGCGAAAGGTCCCGACATCGTGCCGCTCATCGGCGCGCGAAAGCGATCGCAACTGACCGAATCGCTCGACGCGCTTCAGATCGAGCTCTCGCCAGCAGACGTCGCTCGTCTCGAAGAGGCCGTGCCGCCATCGGCCGTGGCCGGCACACGGTACGACGAACACCAGATGCGGATGCTCGACAGCGAGCGATGAGACACGTGCGCGTTGCCCTCTTCGGTGCCGCTGGGGCCATCGGGCAAAGCATCGCGAAGGCGTTCAGTGCGCACGGGACGCCTTACCGGGTGGTGGGCCGATCGCGGGACGCGCTCGCTGCAGCCTTCGGCGCCGATCCGCTGGCCGAGATCGTCACGTGGAACCCCGACGATCCCGCATCCGTCCAGGCGGCTGCGGCCGGCGTCGACGTGATCGTCTATCTCGTTGGCGTGAACTACTGGCAATTCGACCTGCATCCGCGGCTGATGAAGCAGACGCTCGACGGCGCCATCGCTGCGGGCGTGAAGCGCCTCGTGCTCATCGGCACCGTCTATCCGTACGGGCGCCCGCGAACGACGCCGGTTCGTGAGGAACATCCCCGCGAGCCGCACACCTTCAAGGGGCGCATGCGCAAGGCGCAGGAGGATCTGCTGCTCGCCGCGCATGCCGAGGGGAGGATCCAGGCGACCGTGCTGCGCCTGCCTGACTTCTACGGGCCTGGCGTGGACAAGAGCTTCCTGCATGCCGCGTTCATCGCCGCCGTGAATGGCGGAGTCGCGAACATGATTGGTCCTCTCGACAAGTCCCACGAGTTCGTGTTCGTGCCGGACGTGGGGCCCGTGGTGGCGCGCCTGACGGATACACCGAACGCGTACGGACGCGTCTGGCACCTCGCGGGGGCCGGTGTGACGACGCAGCGTGCGCTCATCGAGGAAATCGAGCAGCAGATCGGACATCGGCTGCGCGTGCGCGTCGCCGGAAAGACGATGCTCCGGCTCATCGGTCTGTTCAACCCGCTGATGCGCGAGATGGTGGAGATGCACTATCTCCTGACCGATCCCGTGTTGATGGACGACAGCGCCTTGCAGGGCCTGCTCGGCGCACTACCGAAGACGCCGTACGCGGAGGGAGTCCGGCGGTGCCTGGCGGCGCTCCCTCAGTGAGCTGTCCTCAGCTCGTTGGGCGCATCGATGTAGCGGGTGTCCGTGGGACCGATGCCTGAGATTTGAACGAGCACCGGCTCGGCGCCGGTATGCGCAAAGTGAGGACCGCCGGCTGGCTCGGAATAGACCACGTACGACCCGGATACGTCTTTCACTACAACCAGAACATCCGCCCGGCCTTGAGTAATCGCGTGGTGGTCCGATGACGCGGATGGCGTGATGGCCGGCATTTCCTTGCACTTCTGAAGCGGCGTCCTTCGGACGGGACCTGTGCTTTTGCTCGCGCATCGAGCGGTTTCAACGATAATCGCCGGGTGCACACATGTGACTCGGTGACGCTTGTCACCAGGCTGGCGCCGTCGCCGGCCATGTCGCCGCGCTCCGCGCGCGGCCGAATCTGCCGCAGCGTCCGAACGGCACGCGCGCAGCCATGACATCCGTCATCGTCTGGCTCGAAGCCGCCAGGATGTCCGTGAGTCTGGCGGTGTGGGATCTGGCCCAGATGGCGCGCGATGTGTGCGCGGCACTGGGGGCCAGTCTCGTGGAGGTACCACCCATCGACATCGAAAGCGCTGAGGTCGTGCATGTGACCTGCGACGGCGCGCTCGTCCGCAGGGTCATCGAGAACCTGGTCAGCAACGGCCTCAAGCACTCGCCGAGGGGCGCCAGGGTGCGCATCTCGATCGCGTGCGGCGACAGCCACGCGCGTGTGGCGGTCCACGACCAGGGGCGCGGGGTGCGCCCGGACGCCAGGGAGAAGATCTTCGAGAAGTTCGGAACGGTCGAGACTCGACAGGCCTCGATTCACAACTCCGTCGGATTGGGTCTCGCCTTCTGCAAACTCGCGATCGAGGCGCACGGCGGCACCATTGGCGTCGATCCAGGGGTGCCGGCAGGCAGCACGTTCTGGTTCGAACTCCCGCTGTGATCGCGGGCACCCCGGGGGGCAGGCGTGCGCGTCTGTGTCTTCTGCGGGGTCAGCGCACGGTGATTGGCATCGTCACCAGCAACTGGCCAACAGCGCTCGTGACGTCCACGTGCATCGCGCCGCCTTGCGCGGGCGCGAACTCGAAGTCGTACGCCTCGCCGTTGCCCATCTGGATCTCCGCGGGACCTTCGGTGCGACGTTCGGCGGGCAGGTCCATGCCGTCCTTGGCCACGCCCGTCCACGTTGCCAGGGTCGTGCCCTCCAGCAGGCGCATGCGCATGGCGGGGCGGAACGTGTGAAGGTTGATGAACCGCAGCCGATATCGCTGGCCCACGCGCATCTGGAGTGGCGCGGGTGTGGACGAGCCGTTGAGCAGCACGACCGCGCTGTCGGCATCCTTTCGCGGGACGGTCACGACGAGCACGATGTCGTGCTCGGGGTCGTAGGCGGACGGGTCGTCGAGCACGAGCAAAGCGCCGGTCAGCCCCGCCTGCTGTTGCCGGAGTTCGTCGACGTGGGAGTGATACATGAACGTGCCGGAGCGCGGCGGCGTGAAGCGGGCCTCGAACGTGGCGCCCGGGGCGATCACCGGCGCGATGCGCTTTCCCTGGCCGGCGAACCCGGGGACACCGTCGAAATAGCTCTCCAGCTCGATCCCGTGCCAGTGCACCGACGTGGGATCGGGCAGCTCGTTGACAACGGCAATGCTCACAGGTTCGCCGCGCTTCAAGAGGATCGTCGGGCCGACGGCCGACAACACCGGTGACGCCGGCGAGCCGTTGTCCAACGCATACCCAAACGCAGGCTCGGCATCGGTGCCCCCTGTGCCCACGCGCACGGCCAGGCGCAACTGACGGCGGTTTCCTGCCGGCTCCGGCGCCTCCGCGCTGGCACCAGTCACGGTGATACCCATGACGGGTCCCACCATCATCTCCAGGGCATGGTTCTCCACGTGTCGATGGGCATTGGCTTCCGGCGGAGGTGCCCCGTCGAGCGGCCCGCCGCGCACGATGTGCTCGGTATCGTGGCAGTGGAACAGCCAGTTGCCGGGTCGCGTGGGCTTCCACGTCAGCGCGAACGTGGAGCCAATCGCCATCCGTTCGGTCACGACGAGTCGTGGCGGTGAGCCGTCAGGCAGCAGCGCATGCGCACGCTCATCGCCCCGCCCGTCGACGTTGAAGTAGAAACCGTGCAAGTGCATGGGGTGCACGCCGTCGCTCGCGTTCACCAGTCGCATCCGAACCACGTCGCCCACCCGATACTCCAGCCGCTCGGTCTGCGGCCACGAGCGTCCGTTGATCGCGTACCGGAACGTGCGCCGTTCGTCGCCGAGGGGCAAATCGTTGTCCCACCCCGTGACCACCAGTACACGGTCTGCCGCTGGGCGATCGTCGCGTGGATCGACGATGAAAGCCCCGGACAGCTGTGTGTCGCGTCCCTTCCGGTCATCGAGCGTAGTTGCCGCGTCAGGCGCGGCCCAGTAGTAGTACGTGCCCGCCCGCCCCGCGAGGAACCGGACCTCCCGGGTTTCGCCGGGGGGCACAACCAGGGGAGCGGATGCATCCGGGGACGCGGCAGGGCGTGTGTAGAGCCCGTGTACGACAATCGCACCCGCGAGGCGGTTGCTGATGTACGCGTGCACCTTCGTGCCTTCGATCACACGTACGAGGGGTGCCGGCACCTCCAGCGGCTGGCCGGCGACGGCGAATGCACTCACCAGCAGGCCCGGTGACTGCGCGCCGTCGGGCCGCCACTCACCCTCCCTGGCCTCGAGCCGCACGGTCAGCGTACTGGCCTCCAGCGTGCCCGCACTCCTCCGGTTGTCATTGGCGACGATCGGCTCGAGCGTCAGCGGAGCAGCGGTCACGGTGCCCGAAACGATCGCCGGCCGCTCCGATGAAGCCCAGCACGTTGCGATGCCCAGGATCAGCGCCGTCGTGATCACCGGCGCGGTTGCACGAAGCGGTCCGGCGTCGAGTCGCACCATGGAGCCTCCCAGGAGCCTCGGGAATGTAGTGCCCGGGAGTGCACACGCGACGGAAGGGCTTGGCGAATCTTTCGCGTGACGCAGGCGCGAGCGCAACATTTGACACAGTAGCACCGTCCCATTGCACAGCCCGGACTCCAGCAACGTCAGGTGTACGGCCGGGTCCGGCCAGGAGCCTCTCTCATGTACCAGATCTGGCACGACCTGCGGCACGCGCTGCGTCTCCTCCGCAAGACCCCGGGCTTCACCGCCGTCGCGATCCTGACCCTCGGGCTCGGACTGGGCACCTGCACAGCCATCTACACCGTGGTCTACGGCGTGCTCCTCCGGCCGCTGCCGTATCCGCAACCCGATCGCATCATGCAGCTGTGGCAGATCACGGCGCGCACCACCCAGGGCCAGTTCTCGGACCCGAACTACGACGACCTTTGCGACCAGAACCACACGTTCGAGTCGATGGCGGCGTTCTCCGTGAATGTGACGTCGGTCACCGGCGGGGCGAGCCCGGTTCGCGTCACGTACGCCGGGATCTCGCGCGACATGCTGCGGGTGCTCGGCATGCGGCCGCGGCTCGGCCGCGCCTTCACGCCGGACGAGCAGGTACTGGGTGCCAATCCTGCGGTCCTGGTCAGCCACGGCTTCTGGCGCGAACAGCTCGGGAGCAATCCGGACCTTTCGGGGATCACCCTGAAGTTCGATGACCGGACCTATGACGTGATCGGGGTCATGCCGCAGGAATTCCGGGTCCCCGCGGACGCCCAGCTCTGGGTGCCGCGCGAACTGGAGCCGCGATTGCCTTCACGCACCGCGCACAACTGGCGCGTCATCGGCCGCCTGCGCGACGGGGCGACACTGCAGCAGGCGCGCAACGATTTGCGCGGCATTGCGCAGCGGCTCAAGCAGCAATACGGCGATGACACGACGATGGTGGACGTCGCAGTCGTGCCGCTGCACGATCAGTTGGTCGGTCGCGTCAGGCCGCTCCTCCTCATCCTTCTCGGCGCGGTCGGCTGCCTCCTCCTCGTCGCGTGCGCCAACGTCGTCAACCTGCTGTTGACGCGCGCGACGACGCGCCAGCGCGAACTGGCGGTACGCGCGGCGCTCGGCGCGAGCCGCGTGCAGCTGTTGACGCCGTTCCTCAGCGAGTCGTTCGTGCTGGCCATCGCGGGCGGGCTCCTCGGCGTGCTCGTGGCGTCCGTGGGCGTGCGCGGCCTGCTGCAGATGGAACCTGGCGGCCTGCCGCGGCTCGACGACATCGCCGTGAGCTGGCCCGTCCTCGCGTTCGCGTTCGCCGTCTCCCTCGTGACCGCCCTGCTCCTCGGCGTGCTCGCGGCCACGCGCGCGATGAAGGCCGACACCTTCGCACGGCTCAAGGAGAGCCAGCGGACGATGGCGGGTGGGGCGTCGAGCCGCCTGCGCAGCGCGCTGGTGGTCGTGCAGCTCGCGGTCTCGCTCGTGCTGCTGATCGGTGCCGGCCTGCTCGGGCGCAGCTTCCTGCACCTCATGCAACAGCGGACCGGGTTCCGTACGGAGCATCTCGTCACGATGGAACTCGCCGGGTCGGCCAGCGCTGGCAACGAGGCCGAGGCGCTGCTCCGGCGGCGCATCGGGTTCCACGACGAGATTCAGGCGCTGCTGCGCACGCTGCCCGGCGTGACCGAGGTCGGCGGCATCGACGCGTTCCCGCTGACCGGGTTCGGCGCCGACGGCTGGTTCCTGATCCTCAACGGGACACCGCCGCCACGGGACTTCGACGAGTTTGTCGCGATGATCCGCAACAAGGAACGGGCCGGCAGCGCGGAGTTCCGCATCGCCAGCCCGGGCTACTTCAAGACAATGGGGATTCCCCTCATCCGGGGCCGGCTGTTCGAGGAGCGAGACACGATCGACGCCCCGCACGTGGCGGTGATCAACGAGGCGCTGGCGAAGAGCCGCTGGCCCGATCGCGATCCGATCGGCCTGCAGATCGAATACGGCAACATGGACGGCGACCTGCGTCCGTACACCATCGTCGGCATCGTCGCCGACACGCGCGACGGCGGCATCGCAGCGGCCCCGTCGCCGATGTTCTACGGCAACGCGCGGCAGCGGCCGCGTGGCGTCGCGACGTTCACGATCGTCGCGCACACCACTGGCGAGCCGTCCGACCTGATCGGGCGTGCCGGCCAGATCGTGCGCATGCTGGACCCGGACGTTCCGCCGCGCTTCCGCACCATCAGGCAGATCGTGGGGCAATCGGTGGCGGATCGCCGCTTCAGCCTGGTGCTGCTCACGGCCTTCGCAGGGTCGGCGCTGCTGCTCGCGGTGATCGGCATCTACGGCGTGATGTCGTACGTCGTCACGCTGCGGACGCAGGAGATCGGTGTCCGAGTGGCGCTTGGCGCGAAGCCGGGGGACATTGCGCGCCTCGTGCTCGGGCAGGGCGCGCGGCTGATCGTGGCGGGGCTCGTGATCGGCCTGATCGGGGCGGGGCTGCTGACGCGGCTCTTGAGCACGATGCTGTTCGAGATCACGCCGACCGACCCCGTGACGTACGCGGCCGTCGCGGGCGTGCTCGCGCTGACTGCGGTCGCTGCGTGCCAAGTCCCGGCGTGGCGGGCGACGCGCGTTGACCCGCTGACCGCGCTCCGATCGGAGTGAGCGGCGAGGGTCGCGATCTGGTCTCGTCACTGTGCCGGCCAGCCTGGTCGCTCCGCGCATGGCCGGCTCGGAGAGCCGGCCCTACCGGAGCCCGCCCGTCAACTCGGCCAATAGACCGGGCACTGCTTCGGCGGCGGCCGGTGGTGCGGTCACGAGCAGGCGCACCTCGTGCGCGCTCTCCTGCAGGTCGAACTGCAGGAACGGGCAGCACGTGCGTTCCTGTTCCACCAGTTGGCGGACGCGTGCGGCTGCCTCGGGCGCGTAGCGCAGGTCGAGCGTAAGCCCGCGGCGCTCGGCGTGCCGGAGCGCGTCCCGGCTGAGGGACGCGATCTCGGCGAGCCTGGTGCGGTAGTCGGTCGCCGACAGGGTGCAGGCAATCGGGGTCTCGGCGGCCATGGGACAGTATCGATCAAGGTCTTGCCGGCGTGACGCTCCGGTAGAAGATCGCTGCATCGTAGGAATCTGCGAAATACACCAGGCGTGCTTCCGCCGCCGATCGCCGCGCCTCGGGCACCTGGTGCAGCGCCTGGCGAATCAGCCTCAGGTCGAACACCGTCGCGGGATGCCGCGCGATCGATGCGAGAAACGCCAGTCCCGGGTCATCGAGATCCCCGGCGAAATCGACCGATTTGCCGCCCAGCGCGATCTGGCCGCCACCGGCGAATTCGACGACGTTGAATACCCGATCGCCATTGGCCGCCGCGAGTTCAGCCACGAAGTTGCCCAACGTCGACACGCCGCGGCTGTCGATGCCTCGATGCAGGTGATTGCCACCGAAGCGGAGCATGACCCTGGGCCGGCCGTTCGATTGCCAATAGGCGAACAACAGCTCCTTCATCAGCACTTCTCGCCGGGTAGACGCCTGCAAGCGCGTATTCGGGCTCATGCGATCGACTTCGATCTGCAGGGTGCGAATGATGCTGTCGCGGAGCGACACACCCCCGATCGTGACGTCGTTGATCGCCCCCGCCGATCGTACGTGCTGCAACAGCCCGGGAGCAGCCGCGCGTTGATAACCTCCCTGCGTGAGCGTGAGCCCCGACTGCAACTCGCCGTTCGCGGGGTTGGCGGCAGCCAACGCCTGAATCAGCGCCTGCGGCCGGGGTTCCTCCATGTCACATCCCCAGAGCACTGCGCGCGCGCCGGTCCGCTGTTCGGCGACAAACGCCACGTCTGACCGCGTCCATGAGAACGACCGTTGAATCGCATTGACGTCCCCCTGGTCAGGAAACTCGAGGCTCGTCGCTGCCCATGGACTGAGTTCGGCCGCGATGTGACGGTAGCCGAGCTTCGACATCTCGGGCCACAGCACTCGTAGCAACGCCGGCGTCTCGTTGTCGCCGTGCATCTCGCCCAACATGAAGAACGCCGACTTCGCAGACTCGTCGATCAGGAAGGTCCGGCCGTCGCGCGCGAGGTCGTACTGTGCGTTCTGCAGCGTTACGGAGATTCCCTCGCTGACCTGGCCATTCGTGGGGCATGGAGCGAGCAACGGCAGAGCGGAGGCGAGGACCCACGATCCAGCGAGACGCATGCTGACCATGACGTCCAATCTCTTCAGATGGTTCAGACGGCCCGGCAACAAAATGATGAGTTTCGCGCCACATCCTCGAGCTGGACAGTGATCCGTTGGACGAGACACATGCGTGTACGGGAACGCCACCGCGGACGTTTGAGGCAATAGTCCGAGGATCGGCGTGCGCGAGGGCCACGCCCGAGGAGGAGTCCCATGCCCGTGTCCGTCAGCTACCCCGGCGTGTACGTCGAGGAACTTCCCAGTGGCGTCCGCACGATTGCCGGAGTGGCGACCTCGATCACCGCGTTTGTCGGCAAGGCACTACGCGGCCCCGTCAATGAACCTGTCACGCTCACGAACTATGGCGACTTCGAACGTACATTCGGAGGCCTCCACGTGTCGCTGCCGCTCGGCTATGCGGTGCGCGACTTCTTCCTGAACGGCGGCGCGCAGGCGGTCGTCGTCCGGCTCTACAAGAAGCCCGCGACGGCAGCCGGCACGGCGACGCTCGAGGTGTCGGAGCTGACGTTGCAAGCCGCGTCGCCCGGCGCATGGGGCATGCAGCTGCGCGCGCGCGTGGACAAGAAGGCCGCCACTGACCCCAACCTCGTGGCTGCCGCGCAGCGGCTTGGCGTCCCACCCGCCGACGTGTTCGACCTGACGCTCCGTGACGGGATCACCGGCGCGATCGAGAGCCACCTCAACCTCACAACGAAGGAGAGCGCGCGGCGCGCCGATCGCGTGCTCGCCAACGAGTCCTTGCAGGCGAGGGTGGCGAGCAGCGTTGCGTTGCCCAAGGATGCGAGCCCTGCCAAGCACGTCGGTGCGCTCACCGACGTCGACGTCTGGACCGCCGCCGCCAAGTCCACCGCAGCCAAGTCGGACGCTGCTGACGCGGGCACCGACAGCGATCCGATCGGAACAGCCGACTACAAGGGCAGCGCCGCGAACAAGACCGGGCTCTACGCCCTCGAGAAGACGGACCTGTTCAACCTGCTCTGCATCGCTGCTGACGCACGGGGTGGCGACGTTCCAGACGACGTGTACCAGGAGGCCATGGCCTACTGCGCGAAGCGGCGAGCGTTGCTGATTGTCGACGCCAAGGCCGGGTGGACGACCGTGCCTGCCGCGCAATCCGGCGCTGCCGGCATGGGCCTGAACGGAGACGCGGCGCGCAATGCGGCGATCTACTTCCCGCGCATTCGCCAGGCCGACTCGAAACTCGATGGCCTCGTGGACACGTTCGCCGCAGCCGGCATGGTCGCGGGTGTGCTGGCCCGCACCGACGGCCAGCGCGGCGTGTGGAAGGCGCCGGCGGGTCTCGATGCCTCGCTGAACGGCGTCGCCGGGCTGAGCGTCGAGATGACTGACGCCGAGAACGGGCTGCTGAATCCGCTCGGCATCAACTGCCTGCGCAGCTTCCCCGTGCACGGTCGTGTCGTGTGGGGCGCGCGCACGCTGCGCGGCGCCGACGCCGCCGCCGACGAATACAAGTACGTGCCCGTGCGCCGCACGGCGCTCTACATCGAGGAGAGCCTGTACCGCGGGCTCAAGTGGGTGGTCTTCGAACCCAACGACGAGCCGCTCTGGGCCCAGATCCGGCTGAACGCCGGCGCGTTCATGCACAACCTCTTCAGGCAGGGCGCGTTCCAGGGCCGCACACCGCGTGAGGCGTATCTCGTCAAATGCGACCGCGAGACGACGACACAGAACGACATCAACCTCGGCATCGTGAACATCCTCGTCGGCTTCGCGCCGCTGAGGCCGGCCGAGTTCGTGATCATCAGGCTGCAGCAGCTCGCCGGCCAGATCCAGGCCTGAGCGCGGAGGGGACATGGCGCAGTTCACGGTCAACGCACAGCGCTTCGACCCGTACAAGAACTTCAAGTTCCGGGTGAAGTGGGACGGCCGCTACGTGGCGGGCGTGAGCAAGGTGAGCGCCCTCAAGCGCACCACCGAAGTAGTCAAGCACCGCGAGGGCGGCGATCCGAGCAGCACTCGCAAGTCGCCGGGACGCACCGAGTACGAGGCGATCACGCTCGAGCGCGGCGTGACCCACGACGTCGAGTTCGAACGCTGGGCCAACAAGGTCTGGAACTTCGGTGCGGGGCTCGGGGCCGAGGTGTCGCTGCGCGACTTCCGCAAGGACCTCATCATCGAGCTCTACAACGAGGCCGGCCAGGTCGTGCTCGCGTATCGCGTGTACCGGTGCTGGGTGTCCGAGTTCCAGGCGCAAGCCGATCTGGACGGAAACGCGAACGCGGTGCTGATCCAGCACATCAAGCTGGAACACGAGGGCTGGGAACGCGACCTCGAGGTGGTGGAGCCCAGCGAGCCCACGTTCTCGGTGCCGTGATGCCCTTCGCCGATGCCGCTGGCCTCCTGCAGGCGTGGGAAGACGCGTCTCCCCTGCCGATGCCGGAGCGCGCCCTTCGGCTGGCCGCGGTCGCGAACGAGCAGGCTCCGCTCGACGACATCACGCACTGGACCGTCCGGCGACGTGATGCCGCGCTCTTCGACGTGCGACTGCGGCACTTCGGCCGCTTCGCCGATGGACTGGTGCCGTGCCCGCACTGCGGCGAACCGCTCGAGATGCGGCTGGACTTGCTGCAGCTTCGGTGCGCGCCACATGCGGACGATGAGCAGCCTCGGCAGCTGCAGGTCGGCGACGTCGCGATCACGTGGCGCCTGCCGACGGCAGCCGACCTCATGGTTGCCGCCGCCGAGGACGACGAGCGTCTCGCCCGCGCCAGGCTCCTCGCCTGCTGCGTGGCGTCGGCAATGCGCGGCGGCGACGCGCTCGATGTGCAGCACGTCCTCGCGCACGAGCCCGTGATCGGCGAGCGCGTGGCCGATGCGATCGCGGCCGAGCACGGTGACGTGCCCACGTCACTCGCCATCGAGTGCCCGGCGTGCGGCCGGGCCGCCGAGGTGCCGTTCGCGATCGAAACATTCCTCTGGCGCGAGGTGGACGCCTGGGCGCGGCGCACGCTCCAGGAAGTGCACGCCCTCGCACGCGCCTATGGCTGGAGTGAACACGACATCCTCGCGCTCAGCCCGGCACGCCGACGCCTCTACCTGGAGATGGCCGCCCCGGCCTGACCGGCGCCATGTACGACCTCCTGACCGATCTCGTCCGCCGTACGCGGCGCCCGGAGTCGACCGTGCAGCCACGACTGCCGTTGGCCTACGAAGCGTTGCCGCGGACATCGCACGGCCTCGTCGTCGACGAAGAAACCGCGACGCGCGTGCCGGCCGCATCTCCCCCGCTGCTCGTGACGCGGGAACAGACCCAGCCTCCGCCGACGCCGCGGGCGCGCGAGCCTTACGACTCGCCCGCCATTGTCGCGACCGAGATGCAGCTCCCTCCGCCGGGGTCGACCGATGCGGCCTATCACAGCTCGCGACACGCTCCAGACGCGGCATCAAGGTTGCCCAACGTGCTGGGACGCACGGCGCAACTCGTGTCCACGGCGGCGCCTGCGCGTGTGCCCGTCGCGGTTGTTGCACCTGCCCAGGCGACCCCGACTCGCCTTCCGGCAGCGAGCGTCGCGCCGCGTGAACTGCGTGCCCACGTCGTCGCGCCGATCCAGCCGGTGACTCGCGCGGAGGTTCCTCAGATTCGCCGCGCGCGCGCCGAGCCACTGCGGGAGGGTCCCGCTGAGGCTCACGAACAACTCGCACCCGAGATCCGGATCAGCATCGGTCGCATCGAGGTCCGCGCAACCGCCGCCGAGCGTCCACCGGCGCGGCGCCAGCCGTCAACGGCGCCGCCGCTGACGCTCGACGAGTATCTCGCGGCGCGAACACGCAGGGGGACGCGATGAGCGGCCCGCTCGCGTTCGCGACTGTCACGGCCGTCCTGAAGGATCTCCTCAACGACGGACTGGTCAACAGCGATCTCTCCGCGATCCTGGGCACCGTCAAGGTCAGTGCGCTGCCGCCGGACCGCATTGCCACCGGCGCCGACGAGCCGAGTCAGCTCAACGTGTTCCTCTACCAGGTGACCGCGAATCCCGGATGGCGCAACGCGGATTTGCCGTCGCGGTCGAGCGGCGGCGATCAGCGGCTGTCCAACCCGCCGCTGGCGGTGGACCTGCACTACCTGCTCACGGCCTACGGCGCGCAGGATCTCGATGCCGAGGTGCTGCTCGGGTACGCGATGCAGTTGATGCACGAGACACCGGTCCTCACGCGTCAGGCCATCAGGCGTACGTTCAGCGCGAACTCGCCGGTCAGCGACAGGCTGATGCCGGCGTCGGTGATCGATCGCAACCCGGCCGACCTCGCCGATCAGATCGAGCAGTGCAAACTGACGCCGCGGTACCTCACCACCGACGAGCTGTCGAAGCTGTGGGCGGCCATGCAGGCGCGCTACCGGCCGACGATGGCATACACGGTGTCGGTCGTGCTGCTGCAGCGCACGACGCCCACGCGCGCAGCGCTGCCGGTACGCGAGGCGAAGCTGCACGTGGTGCCGGTCGCACGGCCGGTCATCGAGCAGGTCGACCCCGCGTTCGGACCGGTGGGCACGGCCGTGCGCTTGCGAGGGCAGTCGCTCCGCGGTGGAATCACGAAGGTGCGTGTCGGCAGCCAGCAGGTCGCGCCAGCAGCGCAGGCCGTCTCTGGAGACTCGGTGCAACTCACCATCCCGGCGTCCCTTCGCGCAGGGCTCGCCGCCGTGCAGGTCGTGCACGAAGTGCAGCTCGGCGAGCCGCCCACCGCGAGGCCAGGTGTCGGCGTCGAGTCCAACGTCGCGGCGTTCGTGGTCACGCCGATCGTCACCAGCCCGTCGCCGCACACGCTTGCCGCCGATCGCACCCTCAGCATCGCTGTGTCGCCGCCGATCGCCCGCGACCAGCGTGTCGTCGTGCTGCCCGGCGACTCCGCGCTGCTGGTGCTCGCGCGTCCCGACGACGATCCGCCAACGAGCGGGACGATTACCGTGACCATTCCGCCCGGTTGGCCGCCGGGTACACACCTCCTGCGGGTGCAGGTCGACGGTGCGATGAGTCCGCTCGTGGTGGACAGCGATGCCGGCAGCCCGACGTTCAACCAGTATGTCGGCCCCACGGTGACGATCCCATGATGGACGTGGGCGCCTGGCGGGCGCACAACGACGCCTGGCTGGCGACGGCCGTGCACTGGCTGCGCCTCCGGCTCGAGGTCTTCATCGCCGGCGGACAGGGCGACGGCACGGAGCTCGACGCGCTGGCCGAACGACTTCGCGAGGCCGAAACCAGTGAGCCACCGCCCGCACTCGTGCTGCTCTCGCAGGCGTTCGGCCTCAGCGTCTTCGAACGGCACGTCCTGCTGCTCGGCGTCGCGTCCGCGCTCGACACGGGGATGGCACACCTGTTTGCGAGGGCCCAGGACAATCCGTCGCAGCCTCATCCGACGTTCGCGCTCGCGCTGGCGCTGTTCGACGCTCCCGAATGGGAGGCGCTCTCGGTCACGAGACCCTTGCGCTACTGGCGGCTGATCGAGCTGTCGGCCCACGGCGCCGTGCCAGTGACACTGGCGCCCCTGCGGGCCGACGAGCGCATCGTGCACTTTGCCAAGGGACTCAACACCATCGACGAACGCCTGCTGCCAGTGCTCGTACCGGCCTCGATGCCCGCACTGCCGCTCCCCGCGTCGCAGCAGGACATCGCCGACATGATCGCGCAGCGGCATGCCGCCACCGGCCGGGTCCTCGTGCAACTGGCGGGGCCGAATCGATCGAGCAAGGCGTCAGTGGCGGCCGCGGCCGCGACCGCCGAGGGCTGCCAGTTGCGCGGCCTGCTGCCGGAGGCGCTGTCCCAGCCACCTGCCGAGGCCGAGACGTTCGTGCGGCTCTTCCAGCGCGAGCGGCGGCTGCTGCCGCTGGCGTTGCTCGTCGACCTGCACGACACCGATCCGACGCCACTGCAAATCGCGACGGTCACCAGGCTCGCGTCGTCAGAGGCCGATGCCATCGGCGGCAGCGTGTTCGTCAGCGTCAGGGAGGCGTCCCGCGCCCTGTCGGCAGACGCGCTGCTCGTGGACGTGACGACGCCCACGGCCGAGGAGCAGCACGACCGGTGGGCCGAGGTCGCGGTGCCGGGCCGGGGATGCGACGGAGCTGCCAGGCTCGCCGCACAGTTCGACTTCGACACCGCCGAGATCGATCGCATCGCGGATCTCGCGTCTGCGGGCCACGGGGCGCCTCCAGCGTGTACGGCACTCTGGCGCGCCAGCGTCGCATTCGCGCGCCCGCGGCTGAACGGCCTCGCGCAGCGCATCGACGCGCGGGCCACATGGAAGGACATCGTGCTGCCCCCGGACGCGATTCGGCTGCTGCAGCACCTGGCCGAGCAGGTGCGGTACAGGCACCAGGTGCACGAGCGCTGGGGCTGGCGCGCGCGATCGGCACGCGGGCTCGGCGTGACGGCACTCTTTGCCGGCGAGAGCGGCACGGGCAAGACGATGGCGGCCGAAGTGCTCGCTGCCGACCTGCAGCTCGATCTGTACCGGATCGACCTGTCGTCGATCGTCAGCAAGTACATCGGCGAAACCGAGAAGAACCTCCGCGAGGTGTTCGACGCCGCCGAGCACGGCGGTGCCCTGCTCCTGTTCGACGAGGCCGACGCGCTGTTCGGCAAGCGCAGCGAGGTGAAGGACAGCCACGATCGCTACGCGAACATCGAGACGAGCTACCTGCTCCAGCGCCTCGAGAGCTTCGACGGGCTGGCCATCCTGGCCACCAACCTGCGCAGCAACGTCGACGCCGCCTTCGTCCGCCGGCTGCGCTTCATTGTCCCGTTCCCGTTTCCCGGGCAGGCGGAACGTCGCGCGATGTGGGCCCGCGCCTTTCCTGCCGCGACGCCCGTCCGCGACATCGACGTGGATCGCCTCGCGCGGCTGACGGTGACCGGCGCGGCCATTCACGGCATTGCGCTCACGGCCGCGTTCATGGCCGCCGCGCGCGACCAGGCCGTCGACATGGCCCTGATTCGCGAGGCGGCGCGCCTGGAGATGCGCAAGCGCGAGCAGCCGACCAACGAAGTGGAGGCGCTGTGATGCCGCCTCGCCGCGTCGGGATCGACATCGATCGCATCGTCCTCGACGGCGTCGTGCTGAACGCCGCAGACATCGAGGCGATGCGCGCGGCGATCACCGTCGAGCTGACCGACTGGCTGTCTGGTGTGGACTCGCGCGCACTGCACGTGTCCGCAACGCCACGCGTCGCTCCTCCCCGCCAGACCATTGCGTCTCTCGCAGATGGCCGCGAGCTCGGTCGCAGCGTTGCGCGAGCCGTGCGCGATGCCGTCGAGCGTGCGGGAGGCAGGCCATGAGGCCGTTCTCGCGCCTGCGTCGCCCCAATCGTCTCGAACACGATGCCGACGGGATGGCCGCCCGGGCGCTGACACCAGTCGTCGCGCCGTCGCATGTTGGCAGGGCCGCGTTCGGAGAACGGGCCCTACCTTCGTCGTCTGTTGGCACCACCGCCTTCGGAGAACGGGCCCTCCCGCAATCAGGACGGCCCCTGGAGCCAGGCGTCCGTTCGGACTTCGAACGGCGCTTCGACCACGACTTCTCACAGGTCCGCGTCCACGTCGACGACGACCTCTCGCAGACGGCGCGCACCCTTGGCTCGCGAGCCGTGGCCATTGGCACACACGTGGGCTTCGCGCCTGGCGAGTACCAGCCGCGGAGTCAATCTGGACGAGCGCTGCTCGCGCACGAACTCGCGCACGTCGTGCAGTCGGCAAATGGCGTGCTCGCCAGCCTGCGATCGAAGAAGGATGCCAGGGCCACGCTCTTCTACGAGAAGGAGCTGCAGCGGACGAACGCGTCGTGGGGTCACGAGTTGCTGGCACTGCGCCCCTTCATCGCGCTCTGCGACGCAGTCGATCAGGAGCGGGTGGCCGAACTGCCGGCGCGACTCGACGCGCTCGAAAAGGCCCACATCGCCCACTACCCGGAGGGCCACCCGAGCTCGACGACGGTGACGACCCTTCATACGCGCCTGATGCTGCTCGGCCAAGGGGCGCCCGCCCGTCGCTTCCGTGCCTGGTACTTCAGGCTCTGGCATTTCGGGCAGAACCGCTCGCGGGTGCGCCGCTACTTCGACGACGAGATCTGGCTGTGGGAGAACACGCTGCCGGAACTGTCCGGACGGGCGGACGCCAGTGCCGGCGAACGCAACCTCGGCGTCGTCGACGCGATGCGCACGTTCTTCACGCAGGTCCTTGCCGAGCGCGACGGCCTCGATGCGACGGCGGTCAAGGAAGACACCGTACGGCTGAAGGGCGAAGGCGGGCTCACGGACACGCGCTTCGGGATGGAGTCCAGCCCGATCGTGTCGATCGCGCGCTACCACGCACGGCTCGAACAACTGGCCGTGAACACCTTCGCGGCCGCGCAGCAGCCGTACCAGTTCGCGCTCGAAGCGGCCATCGAGGACCTCACCGCTGGCAAGCGGGCCAAGCGCCTGTCCGACGTCGAAAAGCGCCTGGCCAGCGCATTGACGCCGATGGCGACGGCCACGGCCAGCGCCACCCTCGACATCAACGAGACCGTCTACACGAAAGAGGGCAACAAGGATGTACTACGGCAGGTCGACCGCTTCCTCGAGGGCCGCGCCGCGCTGCGGCGGTCCGTCAAGCTGACGTCGTACGACGCGGAGAGCAGCACCACCTTCCCCCGGCCCAGCCAGCAACTACCGCCTCAGCGCATCGTCACGCTCCGGACGAGCCAGATGACTGCGTTGAAGCGCATCTACGGGCTCGAAGTGGATGCCAAGACCGGGCAGCCCACTGCCGATGCCCGCGAGAACCAGGCCGCGCTCGCGGCTCTCGGCCGCAAGGGCCTGCGGTTGCACAGCGACGACGACTGGCGGCAGTTCGCGAAGGCCAAGTTCGAGCAGAACCTCTCGGCCACCAAGCGTGCCGACCTGGCGCTCGATACCGTCATCGACCTGCTCAAGGTCTACCTCAAGGCGTTCACGGTGCACTCGCCAATGAACATCGACGACTTCGGCGACAACCTGCTGACGCTCACCTTCCCGCGGGCACTGACTGGGCAGCTGGTGCACGACTGCGGTGTGTACGCGCTGCGCATCGCGTACATCCTGTCGCTGATTCGCGACCAGCCGTCGTTGAAACTCCGTCTCAGTTACATCCAGCTGCCCGTGCACGTCGGGCTGATCGTCACCGGAAGTGGTCTGCCCGCATACCTGATCCACAACGACACCTTCACACGCTACGACCCGGCCGAGCTCACACGACTGCGCAAGGTCTGGGACACGCTCGACGAAAAGGGTGAACAGCGGGCAAAGCCCGCAGCCGCTTCGGCGAAGAACGACGAGCAGTTCCTCGCCGAGCTGGCGGCCATGGAGTTCGTGCCGAACACCGACATGCCCTTCATTGTCACCAACGTGCCGAAGCTCGGTGGCACATCGGGCGCGGCCGACCGCGCCCTGCTCTGGAGGTCGTACCAGGGGATCGTCCGCAACGAGCTCTTCGGGCCGCCCTCGCGCGACCCGAAGGACCCGGCCTACCAGTTCCACCTGCGGTACCTCGAGGTGCTCGAAGACATGAAAGCGCACCACAACGCATTCGTGGTGCCCTATTGGAACGGCGTGGCGCATCCGGCATGGGTTGCGTCCCGCCCCGGCCTCGAGCAGGCCGCGACGGCGATCGCTGCCGCGAAAAATCCTGCCACCAGGAAGAAGGCCGAGGCAGTGTTCGACGCCGAAGCGGGCAGGTACCTGCGGGCGCAGCGCGGTCGCGTGTTGAGTGTGGAGACCGCCTACAAAGACGTGCAGCAGAAGTTCAATCCGATCAGGACGAAGACCGCCACGATCGTGCACGAGTTGCAGACGCGGCCGAAGATCGTGGCGCCCCGCGCCGGCCAGGCTTCCGGCGATCGCCTGCAGGAGACGTTCAAGGAGCTGGCACAGCCACTCTGGGCCCGCGAGAGCATCGAGCACTTCTCCCAGATCGGGCTCCGATCGGTCACGCCGCCGCCGGCGTTCGGCGATCGCAAGAACCAGATGGATATCGTGGACTGACACCATGGCACCGGAGCGCGCCTTCGAACCGCGGGGCCACGTCGCCGAACACGAGCATCCCTTCCTGCCGGGCGTGTCGAGGGCGGAGCGCCGGCCGGCCGGGCCCGATCGTGAGGCACCGGCCCGGGCTGGCGGATCGGGTTTCGCGCGCGACCTGAGCGGCGTGCCCGTCACCGACGTCGCCGGCACGCTCGGGCCGCTGCCGAAGCAGCAGTTCAAGCGCGGCGGTTTCCTGCAGTCGCTCGGCACCTTCTTCACGACGCTCTTCTCAGGCACCAACTTCTCGAACGCCGACCTGACGAAGTACCTCGCCGGCCTGGCGAGGCGCCACGACATCGAGGGCGACATCGACAGCGACAACAAGGCGCGCGCCGTCGTCGATCGCTGGAACAAGAACACCGCCGGCTTCTCGCTCACCGGCCTGCAGAAAATGCTGCTCATCAAGGAGCTGCAGGACGGCGCGACGGCAGACGACGACGAGCGCGCGATCCTCGACATCCTGAAACGCAGTGAGCCGGGTGACCTGCGGATCATCTTCGGATACATCCCCGTCAACGATCTGCTCGGCGACTTCGACGGGGCCGAGAAGAAGGAGCTCATTGCGTGGATCGAGCTTCGATTCGACGACGGACTGGACGGCTTGCGTACGGGCAACACGGAGCCGGGCAGCCGATTGCCGACCGACCTCCCGCAGCCGCCCTACGACGCCGCGACGCTGCTGGCAAAATTCGACACCGATCAGTACCTCGCCGCGGAAGTCATTGCGGAGCTCGGACGGCGTTCACCGGTCGAGCGCGAACGCGCATCCAGTGACCTCATGGTCGCGCGCACGACGCTACAGCGGCGCGTGCACGAGCGGACCGATGCCCATGAGAAGGCACCCGACCAGAAGGCGAAGGACGCGATCAAGGCGGAAGTCGGGCAACTCGTCGCACGCCTGCATCGCATGGACATGGTCATGGAGGAGGTGTTCAAGGACATCGTCCTGACCGAGAGTTCGACCGATCTCGCCAGCAAGAAGAAGACGCTGACGCCGGATCAGAAGGTCAAGGCCAAGGAGGCGCTGCGCCCGAAGGTGGACACGGCGACCGGCGCGCCGCATGCGTTTGTCGCGAAGCATGCCACCGAGACGGAGGACTACACGGAGAAGTTGCGCGCCCTCATGCCGGCCATGATCACGGCCTACTGGGACAACACCGCGAAGGACCGCCAGCCGGCCGATCACGCCGACAGCTCGAAGATGCACACGCTGCTCGAGATGGAAGCGCTGGCCAAGGTGAGCAAGGACGAGACCGACGGCTTCTACGGCGGCTACTACAACAGGAGCCTGCACCCGGCGATGAAGGCGGATCGCCCCGGACGGCGTGGCAACCTGCACGACCTCTGGGCCGATATGGACAGGGAGTTGCGAGGCCCGTTCAGCACGCGCCAGGCAATCGCGCGCGCCCTGGTGTTCTATTTCCTGCAGACCAACTCGAAGTGGGTGGCGCCGTTGAACCGGCACCACTATGCCTCGCCACGATTCGACAGCCATAACCGGCCGCTCAACGACGAGGCGATTGCCCAGGAGACGATCGCGACCGAGTTCACGACGACGGCGGACCAGGTGCGCCGCCTCAACGACATCGATCGGGCGTGGGATGCGTCGGCCAATTTCGTGACGCGCGACGTCAACATCCAGCTGTTCAAGCCCGAGGGTGGCGCGGCCGCGGACCAGGATTTCATGTGGGACATGTTCCAGACGCTGATCCACGAATACCTGCACACGCTCGTCCATCCCGATTACGCGCGCTTCGCGAACGTGTTCGGCGGATCGTCGCCAGAGCAGAACACGTTGATGGAGGGCGTGGACTCCTTCCTCAGCGAAATCGCGTGGGCCAGTATCGTGCCGCGTGCCACCGACAGCGCACTGCGGGAGAAGGTCGAGGGCCCGGATCTCGCCAAGCTGCCGCCCATCGCCGTCAAGCACGCCTATCGCCGCCGGTACCCCTCGTACACCGAAGCCGTACGACTCGTGAACATCGTCGGGTTCCGCAACGTCGTGCTCGCGTACTTCAAGGGCGAGATCGGGGGGATTGGCGCATGAGCAGCGAACCCGGCACGTCCCTCGGCTACGTGCTCGCGCGCCTCGCGGCGCTCGACCTCGCGGACTGGCGTGGCCTGCCGCCCCTGCGGTCTGGCGACGCTGCGGACACGGACACACCTGCCGCGGCCATGCTCGGGGCGACCTTCGAGCCGGCCGACGTCGTGCCGCTGGCGACGCCGCCATCTGCCACTGGCGCTCGCGCCTGGTTGCGCGATGGACGCGTCGTGCTCGTCGATGTGGCGCTGGATAGCGAAGGCGCCGCTTTCTCGGTTCCCGACTCGCTCGGTGAACCGGAACGGCGGCTCGACGTGACGTATGGCCTGCAACACCTGCCGTCTGGTGAATGGATTTACGCCGCGCGGGGACTCGCATTCGTGGTCGACGACGAGCGCGTGCGCCATGTCCTGGGCTTCGTGGCGTGTGCCGTGGACGAGTACGAGGCTCGACTGCGCGTCTCGTTCGCGACGACCCGGCGCCCGCTCGCGTCGACGCAGGCGAAGGAGGGACTGTGAGTTTCCCGCGTTCCCCACGGCTGTTGAAGGGTGGCGTCGTGCTCGTGGACCCCACCTCTGGCGCGATCCAGCGCATCGTCGCGCTGCAGTACAACCCCGACTCGATCACGCGGACCCTGCAGGCCGTCAGCATGGGCACCGAATCGGTCAACCGGAGCGAGGCGACACGGCTCAAGGGCCCGCCAATCGAGACGGTGAAGCTCGAGGCGGAACTCGATGCGACCGACCTGCTGGAGTCCGGCGACGAGCCGACGCTGCAGGCCGGCCTGCATCCGCAGATTGCGGCACTGGAGTCGGTGGTCTATCCGACGGCCGCGCAACTGATCGCGGTCGATGCGCTGGCCTCGAGCGGGACGCTCGAGATCGCGCCGATGCTGGCCCCGCTCACGCTCTTCATCTGGAGCCAGCACCGCATCGTGCCGGTGCGGATTACCGAATTCAGCGTCACCGAGGAGGCCTTCGACGCGCAGTTGAACCCGATTCGCGCCCGCCTGACCCTCGGCATGCGCGTGCTGAGCGTGGACGACCTCGGGTTCAACCAGCGCGGCGGCACGCTGTTCATGGCCTACCTGCAGGGCAAGGAGCGCATGGCCGCCCGCAGCCGCGGGGGCACGCTCGGCACGCTCGGACTCACGGGGTTGCCATGACCGACCAATTCCCACCCTCGAGCCGTTACGCACGCATCGAGACGGCGACGTGGACTGGACGCGACGGCAGACCCGTCGTGTATCTCCGCAGACGTTTCGTGCCCGCGCCGGAATCGCTTGCGACGGCGGGAACGCACGTGGTCGGACAGGGGGATCGCGTCGACACGATCGCGGCGCAGCACATCGGTGATCCCGAGCAGTTCTGGCGCGTGTGCGACGGCAACGGCGTGCTGCAGCCGTCGGAAGTCACCGAGGTCGTCGGCCGGCGCGTGCGGATTCCGCTGCCGGAAGGCATGCCGGGCGGACCCGATCATGAGTAGCCGCTGGACGCTCACCGTGATGGTCGGGCCAGCCGTGCCGATACCGCTACCACGCGCGGTACTGGACGACCTCGCCTCCGTCGAGGTCACCCACACGGCGGAGCGCCGCAAGCCAGGCGGTTTCCGGCTGCAGTTCGTGCTCGGCAAGCGATCGCCACTGCACACGATCTTCCTCGCGGCCGGCGGCGCGCTGCCGCCGATCCTGCGGACGCTCATTGTCGCGACCATCGACGGCACGCCGCACGTGCTCATGGACGGCGTCGTCACGAAGCAGGAGGTCACGCCGGGCAGCGATCCCTCGCACGACATGCTGTCGGTGACGGGCGTGGACCTCACAGCGGTGATGGGCCTCATCGACTTCAGCGGCACGCCGTTCCCGGCGATGCCGATCGAGGCGCGCGTGGCGGTGATTCTCGCCAAGTACGCCATGTTCGGCGTGGTGCCACGCATCATCCCGACGGTGCTGTTCGAGGCGCCGCTGCCCACCGAGAGGATCCCGTCGCAGAAGGGCACCGACCTCGAATACGTCAACACGCTTGCCGAGGAGGTCGGCTACGTCTTCTACCTCGAGCCCGGACCCGTACCAGGCATGACGACGGCGTACTTCGGTCCCGAGATCAAACTGGGCGTGCCGCAACCCGCCCTCAGCACCAACATGGACGCCCACACGAACGTGGAATCGCTGTCGTTCAGCCTCGACACCGAGGAGAAGACGATGCCGGTGACAGTCATCCAGGAGCTGATGAGCAAGATCCCGATTCCCATTCCGCTGCCCGACATCAACCCGCTGAACCCGCTGCTCGGCGTCGTGCCATTGCTCGCCAAGCGCATCGAGTACGTGAAGGACAGCGCGAAGCGGTCGCCCATCCAGGCCGTGCTCCATGCGATGGCGCGCGCCGCGGGCACGGCAGACGGCGTGAACGGCCTTGGAACGCTCGACGTGTTGCGCTACGGGCGGCCGCTACAGGCGCGGCGGCTCGTCGGCGTGCGCGGGGCGGGAATCGCTTTCGACGGTCTCCATTTCGTGCAGCGCGTCACGCACCGGATCAAGCGCGGCGAGTACAAGCAGGAGTTCGCGCTCGCACGCAACGGCCTCGTCTCGACGCTGCCGGCGGTGCCGGTGTGATCGGGATGCACAACACCACGAGACACCCGGCATGAGCGCGCAAGGCTTCTACGGCAAGTACCGCGGTACGGTCGTCAACAATGTCGATCCGATGCAACTCGGACGGCTCCAGGTGATCTTGCCAGACGTGTCGAGCCTCATTCCCTCGACCTGGGCGATGCCGTGTTTTCCGATCGCCGGCAAGCAGATGGGCGCGTACTTCATCCCGCAGGTCGGCTCCGGTGTGTGGGTCGAGTTCGAGCAGGGCGATCCCGACTACCCGGTGTGGACCGGCTGCTACTACGGCACGGCCGCCGAGGTGCCCGCGCTCGCGCTCGCCGGCAACCCGGCGAGCCCGAACATCGTGCTGCAGTCCACGGCACAGAACAGTCTCGTCATCAGCGACCTGCCGGGGCCGACCGGCGGAATCATGCTGAAGAGCACGACGGGCGCCACGATCATCGTCAACGACACGGGCATCTACATCCAGAACGGCAAGGGCGCGAGCCTGGTGATGACCGGCCCGACGGTCACCGTCAACAACGGCGCATTGGTGGTGACCTGATGCCGGGCTTCCTCCTCCACGCGGGCGCGACCGTGCTATGCGCGCACGGCGGCCAGGCGCAGGCCACGGCGCCAAACCCGCGCGTGCTCGTGAGCGGCATGCCGATCGTCACGATGGCGGCGCCGCATGTGGTCGCCGGCTGCCCATTCGTGGCGGGAGTCGTGCCGTCGCCCTGCGTAACGGCGCAGTGGATGATGGGCGCGACCAGGGTGCTGGCAGCCGGCCAACCCGTCCTCCTCTTCGACAGCCAGGCCGTGTGCGTGCCCAACGGCACGCCGCTGAGCGTGGTGCAGACACAGACACGCGTCACGGGCATGTGAGCAGGACTGGCCATGCATATCGACTTCCCGTTCCACGTGGACAGCAGGCGCCGGACGGCCCAGACGACCGACGCCGATCACGTGCGCGACCTCATCGAGCAGCTGATCTTCACGCGCCCCGGCGAGCGCGTGAACAGGCCCGGCTTCGGCAGCGGCTTACAGCAACTGGTGTTCGCGCCCAACAGCCCGGAGCTCGCCGCGGCGGTGCAGTTCCTCGTGCAGGGCGCGCTGCAGCAGTACCTGGCCGAGGTCATCGACGTCGAGCGGGTGCAGGTGGATGCCGTGGACGCCTCGTTGCAGGTCGAAATCACGTACGTCCTACGCCGCACCGGCGAGTTGCAGGTGCAGCGGTTCGAGTCGGGAGCCTAGGATGCCGCACGAACGCTTCGCCTGTGGCACATCCCGCCGGCGCATGCTCGTGCGTGAGGCGCGAGACGACGCCGACAAGCCGTTCCTGAACGGCATCGATTTCCTGGAGATCGATGCGGCGGACCAGCGCGTGCTGCACGTGCACTTCGTGCATCCCCTGCCTGGCCAGCGCGGGGGCGTTCCGGCCGGCGACCCGCTCGCGGCCTCGAACTTCGCCGTCGAGGGCGGCGTGCGGATCAGCGGCATCACGATCCAGGCCGTCGTCGCGACCACAGGGCCGGTCGTGACGCTGCGTGTCGATCGCGCCGGCGACTTCTCGCCGTATGCGCTGCGACTGATCGCCTCGCTGCTCGACGACGTGCCGCCGCCAGGATTCGATCCCGTCCTGTCGCACGTGACGTTCTCGTTCAAGGTGCACTGCGCCGCCGACACCGACTGCGTCACACGTGTCGAGTGTCCGCCCGAGCAGGGTTCTGCGCCGCACCTGGACTACCTCGCGAAGGACTATGCGAGCTTCCGGCGACTGCTGCTCGATCGCCTCGCCACCACCCTGCCCGACTGGCGCGATCGCAGTCCTGCAGACATGGGCATCGCGCTCGTGGAGCTGCTTGCGTACACCGGCGACCAGCTCAGTTACTACCAGGACGCGGTCGCCACCGAAGCGTATCTCGGCACCGCACGCCGCCGGACGTCGGTGCGCCGGCACGGACGGCTCGTCGACTACCACCTGCACGACGGCGCCAATGCACGCGCGTGGCTGGTCTTCGGGACCGACGTCGACCGCGGCACCAGCGCCGCTCCTGCGCTGCCCGTGGGCACCCGCGTGACCGACGAGCCAAGGACCGGCGAGGCCGCAGGTGACGTGTCGTTCGAGACCCTGCACGAGGTGACGGCACTGACGGTGTCGCGTAACGCGATCCGCTTCCACACGTGGGGCGAGGAGCGCTGCACGCTGCGCGCGGGCACCACGACGGCCACGCTCGCCGGAAGCACCGCCTCTCTCGGACTGTCGCGCGGTGACGTGCTGGTGTTGGAAGAGGTGCGCGGGCCCATCACTGGCCGCCCCGAGGACGCGGATCCGGCGCGACGGCACGTGGTCCGGCTGATTGCCGCCCCCCGCGACCTCGAGGATCCCGCGCTGCGCACCCCGGTGCTGGAGGTCCGCTGGCACGAGCGGGACGCACTGCCGTTCCCGCTGTGCCTGGCCGAATTCGACGATGGCGCGGGCGGGACCGTGGCGTCGACGATCGCGCGAGCCAACGTGGCGCTGGCCGACCATGGCCTGACGATCCTCGACGACGACGCGGCCGGTGGACTGGTGCCAGCGCGGGTGCCGGCCGACGGACGCTACCGGCCGGCGCTCGACTCGCCGGCGCTCACGCAGGCGGCGGCCTTCGACGCGCTGGCCGCGCGCGAGCGCCCGGCCGCTGAGGCCACCAACATCGATCCGCGCGAGACGCGTCCCGTAGTCACGTTGCGTGGCGAGGGCGAGACGTGGTTGCCACGCCGCGATCTCCTGACCAGCTCACGCTTTGCACCCGAGTTCGTCGTCGAGACCGAGGACGGCGGGCCGGCCCGGCTGCGGTTCGGCGACGGCGTCCTCGGCCGTCGTCCGGCGGCCGGCACCACGTTCCGTGTACGTCATCGCGAGGGCAACGGCGTGGCGGGCAACGTCGGCGCCGAGGCGCTGTGCGCGCTGGTGCCGCGCGTGCCAGGCGTGACCGTGCGTAACCCGATCGCTGCGCGCGGCGGCGTCGAGCCCGAGCCGGTGCGCCAGGCCCGTCTCCACGCGCCGCAGGCCTTCCGGACGCAGGAACGCGCGGTCACCGAGGCCGACTACGCCGAGGCGGCGCAGCGGCATCCCGACGTGCAGCGCGCCGCCGCCACCCGCCGCTGGACGGGCAGCTGGCACACGATGTTCGTCACCATCGATCGACGCGGCGGACGCCCCGTCGACACGCCCTTCGAGATCGAGATACGCGCCTTCCTCGAGCGCTTCCGCATGGCGGGCGGCGATCTCGAAATCGACGCGCCGCGGTTCGTGCCGCTCGACATCGCGCTGCGGCTCTGCGTGAACCAGCAGGCCCATCGCGGCGCCGTGCAGCAGGCCCTCGACGCCGCGTTTGGCGCGGGCACGCGCGCCGACGGCACCGTCGGCTTCTTCCACCCGGATCGCTACACGTTCGGCCAGCCGGTGGTGCTCAGCCAGCTGATCGCCACGGCGCTCGACGTGCCTGGTGTCGGCTCCGTTCTCGATGTCGTGCGCTTCCAGCGGCAGGGCGAGTCCTCGCGCGGGGAGATCGACCGCGGCTTCATCGGCATGCACCGGCTCGAGATCGCGCGCCTCGACAACGATCCGAGCGTGCGCGAGCGCGGCCGGCTGACATTCCTGCTGGAGGGCGGGCGATGAGCGAGCCCAACACAGCCACCTGCGGCGGATGCTCGCCACTGCCCCCCAATCCACCCGTCGGGAATCCACCCGGGCTGACGGCCATCGCCTATCGCAGCGGCACGCATGCGACAGTGCTGCGGAGGCTGCTCGCGCGGCTGCCGATCGCCAGTGTCGAACCGGCACCCGGCGACGTCCGTCATCCGCTGGCAGCCCTCACCGCCCGCACGCCCGACGATCCAGCCATCGCCCTGCTCGATGCGTGGGCATGCGTGGCCGACGTCCTCACGTTCTACCAGGAGCGCATCGCGAACGAGGGCTTCCTCCGGACCGCGATGGAGCGGCGTTCGATTCTCGAGCTCGCACGGCTGATCGGGTACGAGCTGAATCCGGGTGTCGCCGCGAGCGTTCACCTGGCCTACTCGGTCGACACCTCGCCGGGCGCACCCGTGGAAGTCAGCGTCGCCGCCGGATCGCGCGTGCAGAGCGTGCCCGGCCAGAACGAGCTGCCACAGACCTTCGAGACGAATGCGGACCTGCTGGCACGCGCCGACTGGAACGTGCTGCGGCCGCGACTGCTGCACCCACAGACGCTTGCCATCAATGGCGGCAAGCTGTACCTGCTCGCGATCGGCGTCGGCGCGGGTGAAGGCGCGGCGACACTCGATGTGGCGGAGACGCATCCGCTGGATCTCGACACGCCGCTGCCCTCGACCGGCACCGTGGCTGGTGTCGAGATCGAGACCCTGTACGTCGACGGCACCACCACGAACCTGAAGGCCGGCGATGTCGTGCTCCTGGTCGGCCGGCACGACGAGGACTCACCGCCGCAGACGCTCACGCGCACGATCCGCCGCGTGCAGGAGGAGGACGCGCAGGGCCGCACGCGCGTCGACTTCGATGCGGCCGTTCCTCCGCGACCCACGCTGGTGCCGATCATCAGGAGGCGAGCGATCGCGTCGATCCGCCGCACCGTGCTCGATGCACGGTCGGTCACCCGTGCCGTCGTCAACCAGTCATGGAGCGACCGCGACCTCACCGCGTGGATGAGCGTGCAGGGCTGGGATCCGCGCGCCGCGCTCGACTACATCTACACGACGGTCAACAATCCACGCCCGAAGACGCGGCTCGGTCCTGGCGAGCCAGGTGCGTTCGCCATGCGGACGCGCGCGGGCATCTTCGGCCACAACGCACCGGCGTTCAGGAGCCTGACGGCCGCGGCACAGTCCGGGTTCGTCGACTGGGACGCGGGCGGCGGCCTGCCGGTGTGGCAGGACTCACGCCGGGACTCGAACGGTGCCGTTGTCGGGTACTACCGCGAGGCGGACTTCCTTCTCGATCGTGTCGTCCCCGGAATTACGGGAGACGGATGGGTGGTCCTCGAGCGCCCGCCACGGCAGTACACCCCGTTCCGCGTCGCGACCGCCGGCGAAACGTCGCTGGCCGGTTTCGGGCTTGCCGGCAAGGCCACCGGCCTCGAACTCGCCAGGACGGACTCGGGCGAGGGCCTGGCCAACAACGACACCGACAAGAGCCCGGCATTCACCACGCGGACCACGACGGCGCACGTCCTGAGCGACCAGCTGGCGCTGGCGCAGTTGCCGATCGACGCGCCGCTTGGCCACGGCACCACCGAAGCGACACAGCTGACACTCGATCGGATGGTGTTGCGCCTGCGCGAGGGACAGCCGATCGTCGTCACGGGTGAACGGGAGGACCTGCCTGGCGTAACCGTGAGCGAGGTCGTGACACTCGAGCAGGTGGAGCACGCGGGAGGCTTCACGACACTGTACTTCTCCTCGCCAGGACTCGCGTTCACCTACGTCCGCCAGACGGTCACACTGAATGCCAACGTCGTCCTCGCGACACACGGTGAGCGCGTCGCGGAAGTGCTCGGCAGTGGCAATGCGGCGCAGCCGGGCCAGCATTTCTACTTGCGGAAGTCACCGCTGACGTATACGAGCACGGCCAGCGCCTCTGGCGCCGCGAATTCGCTCGAGGTGCGGGTGAACCGCGTACGGTGGGCCGGGAAGGCGCACCTGCTCGACGAGGAATCCGACAGCGAGAGCTACCAGGTACGGATCGCGGACGACGGCCGGGCCGAGGTCACGTTCGGCGACGGCACGCGCGGCGCCCGCTTGCCCACCGGTGTGGAAAACGTGGAGGCGACCTACCGCACGGGCATCGGCGCGGCCGGCATGGTCGGGCGTGACCGGCTCACGCTGCTGCTGACGCGGCCGCTCGGCGTTCGCGGCGTCACCAATCCGGTCGGCGCCTCGGGGGCGGCCGATCCCGAGACCCGCGACGCCGCTCGGGAGAACGCACCGCAGACGGTTCGCGCCATGGGTCGCATCGTGTCGGCACCCGACGCCGAACACTTCGCCAACGCCTTTGCCGGCATCGGCAAGGCACGGGCTCGCACGCTCTGGCACGCCGGCACGCAGTGGATCCACCTCACTGTGGCCGCGGACGCACCGGCACCTGGCCCTGCTTCGTCAGGTGCACTCCCGGATCACCGCGTCGGGGCCTCGTCAGCGTTGGGTCGAAACCTCGTCGAGGCGATTGCGCGCAGCCGGGACCCCGGCCTGCGCATCCGCGTCGACACGTACCAGCCGGTGTTCTTCAACGTCAGCGCCAACGTGCTCATCGATGACCGGCATGAGTGGAGCGACGTGGACGCCGCCATCCGGGCCGTCCTGCAGGCGCGTTTCTCGTTCGCTACCCGCCGGTTCGTCGACGTCGTCGACCTCGGGCACATCGTCCGCGTGGTGCAACAGGTGCCGGGCGTGGTGATGGTGGACGTCGACACGCTGCATCGATTCGACCAGCCTCCAGGCCTTCCGGCGCGTGGTCGCCTGGTGGCCGACGACGTGATCTGGCCCGACGGTGATGCCGCCCCGACTGCCCTTGCGCAACTGCTGCTGATCAATCCGCTTGGCATCGCACTCACCCGCGTGCCAGCCGAGACGATGACGTCATGAGCGACCGCCTGTTCGATTTGCTGCCGTCGATCTACCGCGTCCGGGACGATGCGCAGGGGTCGCCGCTGCGCGCGCTGCTGTCGGTGCTCGACACGGAAGTCGCGCGCGTCGAGGACGACATCGCGGGCCTGTACGACAACTGGTTCATCGAGACGTGCGACGAGTGGGTCGTGCCCTACATCGGCGACCTGCTCGGCGTGACGCCACTGGTCCCCGTCGGCGACGGCGTGTCGACGCAGCGGGGCTACGTCGCGAACACACTCGCTTACCGGCGGCGCAAGGGCACCGCAGCGGTGCTGGAAGCGCTCGCGCGCGACTTGACCGGATGGCCCGCGGCGGTCGTCGAGTACTTCGAGCGCCTGTCGACGACGCAGCACGTCAACCATCCGCGACTGGGTGCGCATGCGACGACGGCGGTCCGCCAGGCGAGCGCGCTGCAGGAACGGTCGACTGCCTTCGACCGCACCACGCGCATGGCCGACGTCCGGCACATCGACAGCGGCCGCGGGCGTCACAACAGCCCGAACGTCGGCGTGTTCCTGTTCCGCCTCCAGCCGCAACGCCTGACGCATGCGACCGCGCGGCGGATCGACGCGCGCCGCTACGTGTGCCATCCGCTTGGTCTCGACGTGCCGCTCGTGAACGTACCGTCGGCGGAGGACGCCGTCTCGGCCCTTGCCGGACCACGACACGTGCCTCGGACGATCGGCCGGCGCGCGCTGCACGACGACCTGCGCTGGTATTACGGCACTCCCGACGAGGTCCGGAGCCTTCGAGTCAGCGTCGGCGGTGTCGTGCAACCCGGGTCGTTCATCGACGTGTGCGACTTGTCGGACACCGCGGCGGGCGCCTGGGCGCATGCAGGCAGGCCCGGCCGCATCGCGATCGATCCGACGCTGGGGCGCGTGGCGTTCGGCAACGAGCCGTCGGGCGAGGTCACGACGTGCCATGCCCACGGCACGGCCGGCGATCTGGGCGGCGGCCCCTACGATCGCCGCGCGGCGATCGCTCCCTGGCTGGCTGATGGCGTGACCTGGCAGATGGGCGTGATGCGCGAACCGCCGCCCGGGGACGCACGGATCACGGCGTCCCTCGCCGACGCTGTCGCGGCCTGGAACGAGCAGCCGGCAGGCACGCACGGTGTGATCGTGATGATGGACAGTCGGACGCATGCAACGAATCTGGAGACCGAGGCCGCTCGCATCCGGATTCCGGCGCGGAGCCGGCTCGTCATCGCGTCGGCGGATTGGCCGGAGGAAGAGACTGGCGACGTGCTCACGCCGCTCGCGCGCGTGACCGGCCGGCTCGTCCCCGCCGGGCTGCGTGCGCACGTGCGCGGACGCATCGAGGTGAAGGGCATGGCGGCCGCCACCAGCCCGGATCCCGGCGCCCTCGTACTGCACGGGCTGCTGCTCGAGGGCGCTCTTGCAGTGACCGCCGGGCACCTCGGCGCGCTGCACATCGAGCATTGCACGTTCGCACCGCGCGCGCTGTCGCTGGCGATCGACGCCAATCCGCGCCTGCAGATCAGCGTGTCGCGGAGCATTACCGGTGACCTGCCGATCGGGCTGTCCTCGGCAAGCCTCCACGTCGCCGACAGCATCGTGGACGGCGCGATCGCCGCCGATGCCCTCGACGTCGCCCGCAGCACCGTTGTCGGCGCTGCGCGATCCAGGACGATCGAGGCCGCCGACAGCATCTTCGTCGGCGAAGTGATCGTCGAGCGGCGGCAGGTCGGCTGCGTGCGGTTCTGCGCCTTGCCCTTCGCGTCCAGCACGCCGCGACGCTACCGCTGTCATCCGGCAACGGCCGCGCGCAACGCGGAGCCGCCCGTCTTCTCATCGCTGCGCTACGGCGATCCGGGCTACGGGATGCTCGCGCCGACGTGTCCCGAACGCATTGCGCGTGGGGCCGAGGACCAGGGCGAGATGGGCGCCTGGCACTTCCTGCAGGCGCCGCAGCGACTGCGCAATTTGCAGATCGCGGTCGACGAGTACCTGCGGTTCGGACTCGAGGCGGGCGTGATCGTCGCGTCGCCACAGTCATGATTGCCGTGGTAGCCGTCGCGTTTGCTGTTGTAGCCGTCGACCTTCAGGTCGACGGGGGTGCTGTCGTAACCGTCGAGCTATGGGTGTAGCCGTCGAGCTTCCACCTTCGCCAAGGCTACGGTGGACAAATTGCTCGACGGTCATCGTTGCGCGTCGGTCGGCGACCGGCACCGGAGTTCCGGAGTTTTCGAGGTGAAGCATGAAGGGTGATTTCAGTCGCTCGACCCACCGCCCCACCAACCGATACAGCGGTGTGCGCCTTCAACAGGGACGCGTGCTGCTCGACGCCGAGTGGAACGAGCAGGCCGATCTCGCGCTACAGCGCGAGCGGGCATCGGCGGTCGACGCCATCGGCCGCACCGGTGCACCCAAGCATTCGCCCGACGAGTTCCGGCACTTCCAGGTCGCACTCGCTGACGAAGGTCGGGATCTGCTGATCGCGCCAGGGCAGATCTACGTGGACGGCCTGCGGTGCGAGAACCATCGCGAAGGTGGCATGCGACTGTCGAAGCAGCCAGATCTGCCTGGCGTGCCCTTGCCCGTCGATGATGGCTTGTTCGCGGTGTACCTCGATGTGTGGGAGCGACACGTCACGGCGGTCGATCAGTCGCCAGATGGATTTCCGGCCCTGCGCGAGGTCGCGCTGGGTGGTCCCGACACTGCCACGCGGGTGCAGGTGGTATGGCAGGCACGGCTGGTCGAGGTCGAGGAGAAGGGATGCGGCGCGTTTGTCGCGCCGGAGGCGCCGACCGGACGGCTGCGTGCGCGCGCCGTCCCCGGCGAGGACGCGACCAACGACTGCCTCGCGCCGCAGGGTGGCGGCTACCGGCGGCTCGAGAACCAGCTGTATCGCGTGGAGATCCACGACACGGTCGAGAACAGGGTCCGCTTCAAGTGGTCGCGCGACAACGGCAGCATCGTCTCGCGCGTGCTTGCCGTCGACGCGGTGGCGAAGACGATCCGTGTCGAGGATCCCGGCCGGGACGATGTGCTGGGATTCGCGTCGGCGCGCTTCGTGGAACTGACCGATGAAGCACGAGAGCTGCGCAACGAGCCGGGTCTGCTGCTCGAGGTACAGACGGTGCTCGGCGACGAGGTGACGGTCCTCATTCCGGCCAACACGAACCTGGCTGTGGGCAGCCAACCAACGCTGCGGCGATGGGACGGCGTGGACACGGTCGTATCCGGCCAGCCCATCGATCTCGAGGACGGTGTGCAGGTCGAGTTCGACAGGGGCACCTTCACGCCGGGCGACTACTGGCAGATCCCGGCGCGGACGCTGACAGGCAAGGTCGAGTGGCCGCTCGACCCCAGGAACCCATCGCAGCCGATCTTCGAACGCCGGCACGGCACGGACCATCACTACTGCGCGCTCGCCGCGGTACGTTTCGGCGGTGGCGTCTTCAGCAACCTCGCCGACTGCCGGCCCCTGTTCCCGCCCCTCACCGCGATCGCGGCATCGGATGTGTCCTACGACCCGTCGGCCTGCAGCAACCTGGCGACGGTGCGCACGGTGCAGCAGGCGATCGACATCCTGTGCCGCGCGAGCGGCGGCAGCGAGCCCGGCATCCACATCGAGAAGGTCGCGCTCATGAACGGCCGCGTCCTCGACAACGACGTCGTGATTGCCCCGGCCGAACTTGCGAAGGGGATTACCATCACGTGCGACAAGCCGGTGTTCCAGGACAGCGTGCGCAACACGCGCGGAATGCCCAACCCGGTCTGTCGCGTGACCATCGACCTGCCGTGGCCGACGACGAGCATCGAGGCCGAGCAGTGGCAGATGGCGAGCCTCGGGTCCATCGGCTTCACGACGATCACGGTGGCGGGGCAGGTCAATGCCGATGGTCCCCTCATCGTGTGGTCGCCGCAAGCACAAGGCGATGTCATCGTCGACATCGCGTCGTGGCTGTCCAGCAACCTGCTGGAGGCATTGGCGCAGCGCACGCACGGACAGATCAAGCGCCTGCTCGCGCGCCTGTCGCTGAACGGCAATTTCATCTGGGGACCGCGCGGGCCGGATTTGTATCTCGACGGCGAGGCCTTCGGTGTGCCGGCACGCGGACACACGGCCCTCCGCCTGCCCAGCGGCAACAACCGGAGCGGTGGCAATTTCGAGATGTGGTTCTGGCTCGGTCCCGAGGAGGCACCACAGCCGCGCGTCGGACTCATCCCGAGCCGCACCAGCCGGTTCTTCTCGTCGAACCTCGGGCGAGAGGCCATCGCGTTCGGCATCCAGCGCGAGCACCGATCGGTCGTCGAGGCACTGCCACCCAACTACGCCGTCGACGCCGCACAAGCATTCGATCCGACGAGGGCGGCGGCGCTGGCCGGCCGTACCGGCGTTCGCACCCTGACGGCCCTGAGCAGCACGCGCTTCGAGAAGCTCGGCACCGTACTCAACGACATGCTGTCTACGCACCTGCGGCTCGAGATCCGAACCACGCCCCTCGAGGACAACATCCTGCTGCGGCAGGTCCGTACGTCGATGGCTGCCGGCAACCCGCCGGACTTCGTGGTCGGTGACGAGGCGCTGATGGCCAAACTCAACGAACTGCAGTACCCCGGCGCCCTGCTCGCAATCTAGAGGCTGGAGGCTGGAGGCTGGAGGCTGGAGGCTGGAGGCTAGAGGCCGTAGGCGGCAGGCCATCTACTACGGATGCGGGGTCGGCTGGACAAGCGCCGTCCAGTTGACGATGACGTTGATCGACGCCGGCACTCGTGAAGGCAGGCGTGAGTTGACGATGAATCGCTTGCCGTCGGCAGTCATGTCGAATGGCGATCCCGGGCCGGGAACCGCGTCGATCTTGAACAGGGCGCTCGGCGCGCCAGCCGCGAAGGTTGCGCCCGCACCGGTCACGGCCACGCTCATCAGCGTCTGATCCGGCGCGACGTAGACGATCTCGTTCCGGTTCCGCCAGCGCGGGAACGAGCCGCCTCGCGTCGAGACCTGCACCTTCCCGCCGCCGGGCTCGAGCGACATCACGTACACCTCGGAGGCGCCCGACTCGTCCGACGCGAACACGATCGACCGTGCATCCGGCGCGAATGACGCGTAGTTCTCATTGGCGGGTGTCTGTAGCAGCGGTCGTGGCGTGCGCTCGCCGGACAGTGGCACGACCCAGATGTCGTTGGTCGTCTCGCCCCCTGAACGGCGAGACAAGAGGCGCGCGCCGTCGAACGACACGTCTCGTGGATCCTTGCTCGTGCCTTCCGCGACGAGCGCCTCGTCGGCGCCGCTGAAGTCCGCCGCCCGCCGATAGAGATCGAGGCCACGCGATGTGTAGATGACCTGCCGCCCATCAGGCGTCCAGACCGCCGAGCGCTCATGACTGGGATCCATGGTCAGGCGTTGCCGCACACCGCGGACGAGATCGACCAGGTAGATGTCCCGGGAACCCGTCGCTGGATCGCCCAGGCTGACGGCGAGCCTTCGTTCGTCACGCGAGAGCTCGACGTTCGAATAGTCCCCGTCGTCGCTCACGCTCGAGAGCACGCGGCCGCCGCGGTCCATCCACGTCAGCCGGGATCGCGGTGCCGCGGCGTCCTGAATAGGCGACCACGCGATCGGAGGCGGAGTACCCCGCGCCCTGGTTCGCCGTGACATCCAGCCCTTCGGCGAGGACGGCGGGCGTCCCGACGACGGCGCGACGGGCCAGGTCGAACCCCTGCGCCATCAGCCGATCGCCACGCACGTACAGGAGGTGTCCGGCGACAACGATTGGGGTGATGGCGTTGTCGACGAGCACGGAGGGCCCGCTTCCGTCAATCGCGCCAAGCTCGACCCGCGAAGGCACGCCCGCCTGCACGTGTACGAACACGAAATGCTGGCCATCGGGGAGCCAGTGGCCGCTGATGAAGCTCTCGCCCGCTTTCGACGGCTCGAGCAGCGGGGTCGTGGAGGCGTCCTCGGCGCCCGCAGCGCCGATGGCCCATCTCCCGGGCGTGCCGGTGGGCGTGAGCATCCGGCCATTGGCGGCGTACTCGGCGTACTGAGCCGGAACGTCCGTGGATCGTTCAGTGGCAACGTCGAGCCGTTTCGCCTGCTGTCCCGCCGTGAAGGAGAGCTGCGTCCCGTCGGGCGTCCACTGCGGTGCGTGCACGTTCTCGGGCTTCAGGTCGCGATGGACGATGCCGCGCTCGTGCGCGGCGGCGAGCCCGCGCGCGATCTGCACGGCGTACTCGACAGCCTTGCGAACGGGAAGCGCCCCCGCCTCCAGCCGGCCGCGCAGCGTCGTGCCTTCGAGCAACTCCATCACCAGCGCGCGGTCCTCGAAGCCGTACACCTGCGCGATGTTGGGATGGTTGAGCGCCGCCAGGATCTTGGCTTCGCGCTCGAAGCGGGCGCGGCGGTCAGCGTCGTCGGCAAACGCCTCCGGGAGGATCTTGATCGCCACCGTGCGCCCGAGCCGGGTATCGGTCGCGCGATAGACCTCGCCCATGCCCCCGGCGCCGATGGCGGTCGTGATCTCGTACTGGCCGACCCGTGTACCCGAAGAGAGCGTCACCGACAATGTCTGCTGACCCTGCAGGAGCGAGTCCGATTATGGATCAGGTGGCGCGGGCGCCATGGACCCTTGTCCGTCCGACCCGCGGGCACCGGTTGGATTTGGCACCCCGGCCGGAGTGGGGCTACCCTACCGCATCTCTTCAGCAGTGCCGCGCAGAGCTGAACCCGCGTCGAGGTCTCATCATTCGTCGCCGTGGATCGGGCACGACGACGCGTGGACGAGCGACAGGAGCGCACCATGGACATCGAGTCCGGGACGAATCGGCGCGAGTTCTTGAAATTCCTGGCGGCCAGCCCCCTGCTGGGCGCACTGGGACAGGTGCCGCGGAGTGACGACGTCATCGCTTCGACCCGCGACGCGCTCAACGTCTTCGACTTCGAGCCCGTCGCTCGCCAGAAACTGCCGCCCGCGCACTACGGGTACCTGGCAACGGGCGTGGACGACGACGCGACGCTGCGCGCCAATCGGGCGGGATTCTCCCGCTATCAGATGCGATCCCGCCGGTTGATCGACGTGTCCCGCATCGACACATCGATCAGCCTGCTGGGTGCTACCTGGAACACCCCCATCGTCCTCGCGCCTGTCTCGAGCCAGCGCGCGTTTCATCCGGAAGGGGAACTCGCGGTCGCGCGCGCCGCCCGCTCGAAGCGGCACCTCCTGATGCTGTCGACCTTGACCACCACGCCGATCGAGGACGTGAACGCCGCGCGCGGCGAACCCGTGTGGTTTCAGCTCTATCCCACCACGGAGTGGAACGTGACGCGCTCGATGGTGAAGCGGGCCGAGTCGGCCGGCTGTCCGGTGCTGGTCTTCACTGTCGATCAGATCATCGGCACCAATCGCGAGACCCTGCGGCGATTCGAACGCCAGGACACACGGGACTGCCGCGTCTGTCACGATCGCACCAGCCTGAAGACCAGGAGCACGCGGCGGCCGATGTTCGACGGTCTCGAGCTGGCGGGAGTCGACTGGCAGCCGCCGGTGACCTGGGAGTATGTGAAGCGCCTACGAGATGCGACCTCGATGCGCCTCGTGATCAAGGGCATCGTCACGCGCGAGGATGCGGAGCTCGCCGTGGCCCACGGTGCCGATGCGATTGTCTGTTCGAATCACGGCGGGCGCGCCGAGGAGACGGGACGATCGACGATCGAGAGCCTTCCGGAGGTGCTGCAGGGCGCAGCGGGGCGCGTTCCCGTCCTCGTCGACAGCGGCTTCCGGCGCGGCACGGACATCTTCACGGCCCTCGCCCTTGGTGCCACGGCCATCTGCGTGGGGCGACCCTATGTCTGGGGCCTGGCGGCATTCGGCCAGGAAGGCGTCGACACCGTCCTCGACATCCTCACGCGGGAACTCCAGCTGGCCATGCGATACGCGGGAACGGTCGCGATCCCCAACATCACGCGCGGACACGTCGTCGAGAGGGTCGGAGGACACGAAGCCTCGGCCAGGGATTGACCGCCACTCGTCCTCTGCGAGCAGGGCTGCGTGGGCGGTGTATACTGAAGCTCCCCAGGAAGTTCGCCCCTACGTTTCCGCCGCCCGGGTAGTAGTTGGTTTTCACGGCTCCTCCTGCGTGACGATGACGCCGAGCACGAGCTCAGGCCGATTTTCCGTTGACGCCCGCGATGGGCAGGTCCTTCACGGGCCGCAGGAGAGTACATGAGCAGCAAGTTGTACGTTGGCAACCTTCCGTTCGAGACCAACGAGGCCGATCTCGAGTCGCACTTCGCCCAGGCCGGTGCGGTGGCCTCGGTGAGCCTGATGCGCGATCGGGAGACCGGGCGCGCGCGTGGCTTCGCCTTTGTCGAAATGGCCAGCAGCGCCGAAGCACAGACCGCAATCACGCAGCTCCACGAGCAGGCATTCGGCGGCCGTCTCCTGACGGTCAACGAGGCGCGCCCCCAGACGCCGCGTCCGAGCGGCGGCGGCGGGTATGGCGGCGGCGGCGGGTACGGCGGCGGCGGCGGCCAGGGCCGTTCGCGACGTGAGCCGCGTTGGTAAGCCGTCGCTTCATCGTCTTGGTCGCGCCCTGCAGCCAGGCTGCCTTGCTGTCGCAGGGAGCGGCGCGATGACCTTCCGACGGCCGCAGTCGTACGGAAGAGGAGACGCGCCCCAGGACGTGGCGCTGCCGGTGGCGTGCCCCTCGTGCAAGTCACCGGCGATCGTCGCCGCCGCGAAGGTGCCGAGCGCCATCGGTTACTGGCGCTGCACCGTGTGTGGCGACATCTGGAGCCCGGCCCGCACCGCCGCGCCCGTGACACACGGCTGGCGTGCCTGATCGCCCAGGCACTCCCGGCTGAGCTCGGCCGCCTCTGACCGACAGTCCGATGCTGCGTTGAGCGTCCCCGGCGGGACGCCGACATGCAGCGTCGGCCGACACCTGGCAGCGGTCTTGTCGCCCGCGATACGCCTTTCGGCCACCTTCGACACCCCAGCAGACTCCCCTGACGGGCATGCTTCCTGCACTTCTGCCGGCGGAGGCTTGCCATGGGTCAACTCGGCCGCATCTCCTGCCTGGCGGCGTGGCTGGTGCCACTCGTCGCCTGTGGTGGGACGCACCACGACACTGCTGGAGGCACACAGACGACTCCGGCCGCTCCCGCCGCCCAGGCGGTGGCGACGGCTGACCCCGCCACGCTCGAAGACTTCACCCGGCGCCTTGACGCGTACGTCAACGTGCAGCGCCGCCTGGCGAAGGAATCGCCGAAGCTGAAGGAAACCGACAATCCCGGCGACATCACCGCGGCAGAGGATGTGCTCGCCGCGAAGATCCGCGCCGTCCGCAAGGACGCACGACGCGGCGACATCTTCACGCCGCAGGTGGCGAGCCTGTTCCGCCGCCTGATGTATCCGGAGCTCAAAGGACCTGACGGACGGGACACGAAGGCGAATATCGACGACGAGCAGGCGACCATGCGCCTGAAAGTAAATGCCCCTTACCCGGCGAGCCAGCCGTTCCAGACGCTGCCGCCGAACATCCTCGCGAACCTTCCGCAACTGCCTGCGGACGTGGAGTACCGCGTCGTCGGCAAGGACCTCGTCCTGCGGGACGTGGACGCCAACATCATCGTCGACTTCATCCCGAACGCGATTCGGTCGTAAGGGGACTGCCATGCGCCGGGTATTGCTCGCGCTGTTCTGTGTCGGATTGATCATCCCTGCCGCGGCCCAGGACCTGGTGCTGCCGGCGCAGCCGAAGTCGCTGAAGTTCGCGGTCATCGGCGATAGCGGCACCGGCGACCAGCATCAGCGTGAGGTGGGCAGGCAGCTGGCCGCCTGGCACGCACGATTCCCGTTCGAGTTCGTCCTCATGGTCGGCGACAACATGTACGGCAGCGACGGTGCGAAGGACTACGTGAGGAAATTCGAGGAGCCGTATAAGCCCCTGCTGAGCACCGGGGTCAAGTTCTACGCCGCGCTCGGCAATCACGACAACCCCAACCAGCGCTTCTACAAGCCGTTCAACATGAACGGCGAGCGCTTCTACTCGTTCAAGCCGTCATTGATTGGCGGTGCGCGGTTCTTCGCGCTGGACAGCAACTACATGAGCCCGGAGCAGCTCGAGTGGTTCAACAAGGAACTCGGATCGAGCGGTTCCGACTGGAAGATTGCGTTCTTCCACCACCCGCTCTATTCGTCGGGCGACCGCCACGGCTCGGTCCTGACGCTGCGCGACCAACTCGAGCCGACATTCATCAAGCACGGCGTGAACGTCGTGCTGACCGGCCATGACCATTTCTACGAACGCCTGAAGCCGCAGAAGGGCATCGAGTACTTCGTGGTCGGCAGCTCGGCAAAGCTCAGGCGCGGCGACAACACCTCCGACCTCACCGCGAAGACCTATGATGAGGGATACGCGTTCATGCTCGTCGAGATCGAGGGCGACAATCTCCACTTCCAGACGATCAACGAACGCGGCGTGACGGTGGACAAGGGCGTCGTTCGAAAGGACGCGGCGACGAACAAGGTCATCGGGACGAGCGGCACGGCGCCGCGACCATCCGCCCGGCCCTAGACAACAGGACGGCAGATGCGCAAGTCGAGAGTGCTTGGTGCCATGTTGGCCACAGCTCTCGTCGCGACCGCCATCGCGCGGTCGGCCCTGCAGGCCCCGGCCGTGCGTCCCGTCGACGAGGCGAGGCTGCGCGAGTACGCCGGCGTATATCAATGGGGCCCGGACGAATTCGCCTATCTCCAGCTGTGGCATGAGTTCAGCGGCTTCGACAAGCCCGGCCACCTCGTCGCATTCGATGAATCCGGGGAGATTCGCGTCCTGTATCCCACCGACGATGACAGGTTCTTCGTCGGTCCGGGGGCTGCGGTCCCGACAGCGATCGAGTCGCGGATCGACTTCCAGCGCGATGCATCCGGCAACATCGGGTCGCTGACGCGGCAGCGCGAGGGCACCGCGCCCCGCACGGCTCGTCGAGTCGACATCGAGAAGCAGGAGGATGTCCGGTTCTCGAATGGCGACATACACCTTGCCGGGACGCTCCGGAGTCCCGGGACCGGCGGCACACATCCCGCCATGATTCTGGTGCACGGCTCGGGTGCCGAGAATCGGGACTACATCCTGCCGTTCGCGCGATTCCTCGTCCGCCGTGGCATGGCGGTCCTTGCCTACGACAAGCGCGGTGTCGGTGGGTCAACCGGCGACTGGAACACGGCCTCGTTCGACGACCTGGCAGGCGACGTCGTCGCCGCCTTCGACTGCCTGAAGACGCGCAGCGACATCGATCCGATGCAAGTCGGACTACTCGGTGTGAGTCAGGCCGGATGGGTGATGCCAATCGCCGCAGTCCGCGCTCCGCAGTTGAAGTTCCTGATCAGCATCTCGGGTGCCGGCGTGGCTCCTGCCGAGACCGCCCTGGACCATGCGCGGGCCGAGATGACGGCCGCGGGCCGGCCGGCGGCGGTCGTCGAGCAGATTCTCGACCTGATGCGACTCCAATACCGGTTCGCGCACACCGGTGAGGGGTGGGAGGAGTACATCGCCGCGCGGCAGCAGCTCGCAAACCGCTTCGGCGGACCGGCGCCACCCAACTTCCCAGGCACCAGGGACGACCCGTTGTGGCCGACGATGCGCGCGTTCTACTTCTACGATCCAGGTCCGACGCTGCGGCGGCTGAAGACGCCGACACTCGCGCTGTTCGGTGAGCTGGACGACAACATCCTCGCCGACAAGAACAGGGCCGCGTGGGACTCGGCACTGACAGCGGCCGGGAACCCGGACTTCACACTTCGGATCCTGCCGAAGGCCAATCACCTGCAATGGGCGGCGCGAGTCGGCAACACCGCCGAGATGGCGTCGCTGAATGGGTTGGTCCCGGAGTACTTCCCCACTATCGAGTCCTGGCTCGCCACACGGATTCGAGGCTTTGGGGCCGCCAGGTAGTCGCACCGATGCGGCCAAGCCGGCCGGAACGGGCACAAGCGTTCTCGATCTGGATCGGATTGCGCGCGACCGCGACGGTTCGGCGTGCCGGAGGCGGCCGCCGGCGCCCGCCGCAGCTCGTCGTCGTCAACGGGTCCGCGTCAGGCCAAACGCCGTCGCGAGCTTGTCGAGATCGCGCTCGACACCCGTCCATGACGACTGTGCCGCTGCTGGCATCGTGCGCGCGGACGCGCCCGTACGAATTGTATCGGCCTGGTGAAACAACGCCGTTACTTCCCCCGTAGCCGGCCGATCGTCGCCAACCGCCGAAGCGAGTTCGCGTGCGGTTTTCTTCAAGTGCTCGACCCCGCCGACGGCGGCCTCGCGACTCGCCTTGTCGACGGTGGGATCGCCTTTGAGCGCGGAGTCGTAGGCCTTCTTGAACTTGTCGGCGTTGTCAGCCAGGCTGCGGGCGGTCGCCTGCACCTCGTCGTCGTTCATCCGACGCGCCTGGGCGCCGGTCGGCATCGGCCATGGCGCGCCGTAGACAGCCGCGAGCTCGCCGAGGCTGGCCGACAGCCGCTTCCATTCGCTCGCCCCATCGAAGTCTGCAGCGCGCGTCGCCATGAACCTGTCGATGTCGCTTCCCTGGCGCAGCACAGTGCTGGCTTCGGTATTGGCCGCGTACTTCGCGTCGAACCGGTCCTTCAGGTTCCCCACGTTCCGCTGAAGGTCATCGAGGAACCGATCGACCTGCACGTCACCGGCCGGCCCGCGCAGGGTGGTGCGTTTCAGCTCGCCATCGAGTTGATCCTCGAAGCGATCGCGCTCGTGGTCGATCCGCTCGAGCAGCGATTCCACTTCCTTGTCGTTCAGGCGTCGGCCCTGCGCCGCAACGTGAGTCGTCAGGATGGTGAGGACGGTCAAGGTGGCCGCCAACAGTCGCGACGTGACAGACATTCTCGAACCCATGAGGATCTCCTCTCGCGCCGCGGCCGACGCCGTGCAACGCATCGTGCCGGGCACGGGATCTCGTCGTCGGGGCAGCCACATTCGGCCTTCGTCATCCGGCCATCGGCCTTCGTGTCGTCCAGCGTCCAGCCTCCAGCCTCCAGCGTCAAGCGTCAAGCGTCAAGCCGTCGTCGGCCTGATTATCGTGCTGCTGCACGCGTGACGGGCCGAGGCCCACCACCGCCCCGCAACGACGGCGGCGAGCGACCTGGGGACGTTGCTAAACTCGGCCGGAATGCGTTCATGCTGCGACGATGTTCGATCGTCGCCGCGACCAGCGCGAGAATGCCGATCGTGATCATCACGACCGCGAAGCCATGGGGTCCATCGCACCACCCTGATCGTCCCTGCCGGCGCCGACGAACGGGAAGAACTTGTAGATCGAGAACCCAGACGAGATGAGCGAGGCCGACGCGCGGACCCAGGCCATGAGCGTTCGCTCGTACGCAAGCCTGGTGCGGTCGACGGCGAGCCTCGTGTTGACGTTCAGTTCGTCGCTCCTGCGGCCTCCGCGGATTCGCTGTGCTCGAGGTCCCGCTCGAGGAAGTAGTTGAGGAACGTCCGGATGGCCGCAATCGCCGCCAACCCGTCGATATCCTGCAATGTCGGCGACATCACGGTCGTGATGATGTCGGCCGCCAGCTTGAATTCGAGCCCGAGCAGCATCCACATGGCGGAGCGACGCCAGATGACCTTGCGCGCGCCGTGCCTAATCGCTGGCCGGAACGCCGGCCTGAGCAGCATCACGAACGCCTCGAGGGCGCCAAAGGAGACGACCACGATGGCTGCAAGCTCGACAACAAGGCTCGCTACGCGCGCGAACTGCAGGACGACCTCTTCCATGTCGCCACGAACGCGGAGATGGATCCGCTCGGCATCACTGTTGGCAGACGCTTTGCGGCATGCACCGGCGCTGTGGCGCCCGTCTCGCGTTTCAGTCGCTGTGATGGCCGAGCCGGGTGTCGCCGTCTCCGGTCACCGCGTGCTGCTACCCGACACGGCGAGGCTTGCGCTCATGATTGCGCACGCCGAATGATCAGCACACCATGCGCCGCGGAGATGAGCGTGGCGCACAGCAGTGCCGCCGATCCCGTGGCGATTGAGCCGGGGTGCTCGTTCATGAGGCCGACCGTGAGGACAGGCAGCCCCACGAGCCACGCGAGAAAGACGGAGAGCGCAAGCGACGGCGCGATGAGCCGGTGAACCGATTGGCGCGGCAGGTCTCCGTCCCTGCGCTCGAGCGCACGGTACCACGCGTACATCGGCATCAGCCGGCCCTGGATGCCCGACACCATCTGCGCCACGAAGAGTATCCCCGTGGCTCCATACGCCCACGTGACCCCCTTCGGGGGATCGCCCAGCGCGAGCCAGCAGCCGAGCGCCATCGCCACGATGAGATACACGATGGCGAGATGGGTGTGCCACGTCGACCAGTCGTGAGGCGGCAGTTCGGTCGGACGCGGACGACGATTGCGCAAGGTGCGGCGAATCCAATAGAAGAAGGCGGCGAACGCCCCCATGACCAGCAGGACCGAAGGGCCGGGGGACCATCCGGCGACGAGCGATGCCGCGAGCCACAGCGTCCCCACTTCGAGCAGGATGGCGCTGATGCCCAGCCCCGGACCCGAGGGCATGGCGGCCGGCAGGAACATCGGGATCAGCCTGTATCCCGTTCCGAAGATCATCATCGTCGCCCAACCGAGGACGGCGAGATGTGCGTGTGCGAGTGCGAACGCCAGCGGTGACCATGGCAGAGTCCCCGCGAGCCGGTTCGCCGACATGAACGCACCCGCCGCGCCGGCCAGGATGATGTTGACGAACGCCAGCGCGAGGTGGAGCGACACGCCGCGCGGCAATCGGGCAGCCGGAAGGTTCGACAGCAGGCGCGCGCCGACGAACGTCAATGCGCCGAGCACCAACAGGGAGGCGATCCCGACGATCGCAAATCGCCCCGTCCAGAATCCGCCCACCATTCCCGCGGTCCCCAGCCAGTAGAAGAGGCATGCGGTCGCATCCGCTCGCCGGGCGCGGAACGGTAGACCAAGCGCAAGTGGCGCGACGATGTACACCGCGCCAAGGATGGAGCCGGAAATCCAGCCCAGCGTCACGAGATGCACGAGCGCGATCAGCCGCGGATGGTAGTGGAACGCGCCGGCAAGTCCCGGTTCGATCAGCAGGGTCGCGAAGGCGATCGCCAGCGCGAGGTGTGCACCGCCAAAATAGGCGAGCGGTAGCGTGGGGGCAGGCAGGAGCGCGCGGCGGCCCGCGGAGATGCCGGCCGCAGCGTCTTGGGGATCAGCGTTCATCGTGGCAGTTCGCCGGGCATGGCGGGGCCGGACAGCCCTGGCCCGTCACTCCACGTTAGCGGAGCGACGGCCCGTGCGCATTGCGCTGGCGCAAGGTTGACGAGCGCGCATTCGATCTGCCTGCCGCGACGTGTCCCTATTTCGTGACGCGGACGACGAAGTCGGGCGACGGCGCCGCAAAGCCCGCCGTGACGGCGTACAAGGCGTCGCCGAACTTCGCGATCGTCGTCGGTACCTTCGTCAACGGATTCGACGTGAAGGGTTCCGTGAGGAAGCCGGCAATCGCCCCGGACGCGTAATCGGCAGACAGGTTCACGACGGCGATCCTGTTGCGGGTGTTCTGCACCACATACAACGTCTTGCCTGCGAGCAAGAGTCCATCAGCGTTGGGCAGTGTGTCTCCACTGAGATCGACGAGCTCCGGCGTGTGCGTGGCCGTATCGATGCGGAAGAGCTGCGCGGTGGGGCCATTGACCACGAAGAGTTGCTCGCCATTCGGCGTGGCGGCGATGCCGTTGGTCCTGAACGTGGACGGCAGCGGGATCGGCGTCGCGTCCAGTGCCGGCTCGCCGGCGGGTCCGAGCGCCACGCGGTAGAGGAATGCGGCCTGGGTATCGGTGAAATACGCAGCGTCGCGTGTGATCACGACGTCGTTGATGAAGGTCGGCGCCGTGTGGAACTGGTAGGACGCGACGATGTCGCCAGACTCTGCATTGAAGACGGTGCCCATGCCAGTCGTGGAGCGTGCGACAAACAGCAGGTTGCTCCTCGGATCGTGCTTCATCCCGGTAGCAGGCACCCCATCTGGCGTCACGAGCGTCGCGACGTCGCCCGTGCGCAGGTCGCCCACCAGGATCTGCCCACGCGTGTTGGCCGCGAGCGACCCGGTGTAGAAGGTCGTGCCGTTGCCAACGCCGATCCCTTCGGGACCGAAATCGGCCGGCAGGGGGATGAAGTCAGGGAACGCACGAGCGGAAGTCAGGGCTGACGCGACGAGGATGATGCCTGTCAACGCAACAAGGCCGAGATGGAGACGCCGAGCCGACGAGCGCATGTGACCTCCTGGGATATGGGTAAGGCGATTCTACGACGTCTGGTGCGCATACCTGCGACGGCGGCGACCGAAGAGGTGCCTCGCCATCGACCGGATCGCAAGAGATTTACGTCGGAGACTTCACCGCCAGGAACTCGCCCTTGCCCACCGAGACCAGGCAGCTCGTGAACGCCGCATCAGCGTTCACGAGTGCGACCAACGAAGCCATCTGATCGGCGTGTGACGACGCATTGTCCACGACCAACAGGCCCCCTGGTCGCAGGAGGCCGCGCAACTGCGGCCACCAGCCGGCGTACTCCGAGCGCTCGCTATCGAGAAAGATCACGTCGTAAGCGCCGGCGTCACCGCGCAGCATGTAGCGCCCGGCATCGTCGTGAATCAGCGTGATGAAGGGCGCAAGTCCGGAGCGCGCGAAGGTGGCGAGGGCGAGCCGGACTTTGTCGTCGGCAGACTCGATTGTCGTGACCGCACCGCCAATCGCGCGTGCCGCCTCGGCAAGCCAGAGTGTCGAGTAGCCGTTGGACGTGCCAATCTCCAGGATCCGCGTGGCGAACGTGGCGCGGACGAGAACCGACAGGAACTCGCCAGTGTCTCGCGTGATGTTCAGCATGCGCCGTGGCCGCTCGTCGGTGGTCGCGTCGTTCTCTACGCCGAAGCGCTCGAGCTCGCGCTTCAGGGTCTCGAGCAGATCACTCACCTGCTGCTCCGTTGCGCGCCTCGCTGCCAGCCAGCACCCTGGCGATCGCCGCCATGGTCGTCCAGCTGCGTGTCGTGGCTGGCATGCCGAAGACCCGATCCAGCGAGCCGAGCTGGCCGATGGCCTTCATCTGCCGCCGGTACAACCCCACGACGAAGCGATTCTCTCTCGCAAGAATCTTCACGAGCCAGGGACCTGTGAGGGGGAGGTCCATGGGCAGCGGCGGCGCCACTCTCGGAGAACGGGACAACACACTCACGAAGCGGACGATGTCCGGACGGAGGTCGTCGGCGGCGAAGAAGTCGCGGGACATCAACCTGACAATGGCGCTGCCCTGGCAGATCATGATCTCGGCATCGAATGAAAGCCGGCGCGCGACCTCGAGCCGTAGTTGCCCGAGACGGACCGGCCGCCGAATCACGAAGGTACCCGCGGCACCGATGCTGACGGCGTCGAAGTGCCGCAGGTCTTCAGCGAGCGCAGAAGGGCGAAAGGCCCTGTGACCGCCGACGTTCACGCCCCTCAGCAGGACCACGACTGCCACAGCGTGAATCGTACTCGCGCGCGTCGTCTAGCGGACTGGTCGGGCGGCCGGCATGTCGTCGGCGTTCTCGTCGTCGCCCGTGTCCGGCATGCGCGACACCGGCCGATGCTCGACGAGATCCATGTCGACGTCGATTGCCGGTGCATGGAGGCGCATCGAGAAATACAGCGCGAGCGCCAGCACGAGCAGCGCCGTGACGACAAACACCAGCAGCAGGCGCCAACCGATGGACCGGACGGGCCCCATCAACTCGGACTCGGCCTGCGACACAGCCACGAACCAGGACAGGTTCGGGAACGTCCGGGCCAGCTGGCTCCCTGCAACGCCCACGACGTACGAAGTCCCTTTGTCGTCGACGGCGCTGAAGTGCATCCCCGCCTGCCGCACACCCTCGACGACCGACTGCTTCGACAACTCGTCAGTCAGTTCTTTCGTGGCAAAGAACCGCGCCGACGGGTCGCTCGACTCACGGCTGAACACCACCGTCCCGCCCTCACGTACCAGAGTCGCCATGCCCGAGGCGCCCAACTGCACGCCGGCCACGGGTGCCAGCAACTCGCGTGCGTCGAACGCGACCCGCACGACACCCATCAACTGGTCGCCGGTCGCCTCGGGCACGGGTGCCGAGACGTGCATCACCGAGATGCCCTCCTTCGCATCCCAGCGCAACTGGGTCACGAAGACGCGCCCGACGGCACCGTCGTCAACGGTCGCCTTCCACCAGTCCTCACCGGACTCGTCGCGCGGCGTCACGGCGCGCGACGCCGCGACGATCTGCCCTTTCCTGTTCGTGACGATGATCTCGCGGTAGACCGAGTCGTGCGCCACGAGGTCGGCGAGATAGCGGGAAGCGGGGTTGGCGGCGAGCCGGGTCGTGTCGGGCGCCGGGGCCGCTCGCACGGCTTCCCGGATGTCCTGTGTGCGGCCGATCATCGACACGTCGAGGACCTTGCGGTAGACGTAGGCGTCGACACCGTTTGCCGTCTGCTGTGCGATGTCCGACAGGTGCCGGCCGTAGGTATCGCGGAGTGTCGCTTGGGCGACGAGGAGGACCAACAGCACGCCAGCAGCCAGGACCGGCAGGCTGACGAGCAGAAAGACCGACAGGACGGTCGAGTTGATCCGGGGAAAATGGGTACGCATGAACGACCCCTTTCCGGTGCGGCGCTCGGCCGCATCTATTGGTGCCAGGCCTCACCTTGGGGCCGTTCGAGCGCTGGTGTCAAGGGCAGCGTCTCGGCGTCACCGAATCAGCTCATCTGTGCCGCTCTACCCCGGCGCCAGCCGGTGCCGCCCCTCCTCCCGTGTGTTCCTGCTGTCCTGTGATCCTGTGGTCCTGTGTTCCTGTGTTCCTGTTGTCCTGTGGTCCTGTTCCTGCCCGTCTGGCGGCGCCGTGCGCGGCGCATCAGGCATCGCGTGTCCCGGTGACGGGAAACGCCGCGAGGAGATACTCCAACGACTGACGGATGTCCGGTAAGCAGTTCTCATCGATCCCGAAATCGAACAGCAGGCGGTTCCCGGCGTCAGCGGCGTCGACCGCCTCTCCCCTGACACGGACATGCCCGTTGCCGTCGCCGGCCAGGGTGATCGCGATGCAGCCCTCCACGGTGTTGAAGCTCGCGGCCCCCTCGAGCGCCCGGCTCAAGCCCTCCGTGTCCTCCAGGAACGCGTGGAACTCCTCGGATCGCAGATCCGCCTGGAACCTGCCGCGAAATGCTCCGGCCACGATCTCGAGCTCGCAGTCGATCCAGTTCCCGTCCCGGTAGTCGAACAGGCCCGGGTGCTTCCGGCACAGCGGCCGGATGAGCACGTACTGTCGGTCGGTGTCGCCGATGAGGATGTCCGTACTTGGAGTCACCGTTCTCTCCGATGATCAGGCCGCGCCGTGGTCCATGTCACCACGGCGACTCGCCACGTGCCCGCGTCGTCACGCTGCAACAACCATCCGTGAGCGCCGGCAAAGACTGAAGGACCCGTCGCGGCTGGACGGTCCAGGGTTGTCCGGAAGGTTGCCACTTTCCAGGCGAACGAGTCGAGTCCGTCGATTGCGAGACGATCGATGTCGATGCGCACCACTCCCTCGTGAGGCTGCGCCGCGAGCCAACGCACAATCGCGGCCCGGCCGCAGAGAGGTCCGTGGTCTGGTGGCAGCCACACGGGTTCAGCCGTGCACAATTGCAGGACGGCCGACATGTCGCCCTTCAACTCGGCATCCACCCATTCGCGGTGGACGGCCGCGATTGCGAGGCGGTCTTCATCAGAAAGCACGGCATGCCCTTTCAGCTTTTCCGTGCGATGCCGAGGAGATGTGCACTGCTGTCGACGTCTGCCACGATCCAGCCAGCCCATCTCGGGTCCATGGCGGACTCTCAGTGCCAGACGAACTCGGCCACCAGCGGCCGGTGCGCCGACAGTCGACCCGCGGACTCGGGCTGAATGCCCAGTTGCTCGAGCTCCGACTGTGGCAGGTCCGCCGTGTCGAGGACGTAGCCCTGGCGAAGCGCGAGCGTGTGCGGACTGTAGAGCACGAAGTCCATGGGCCGGGACGGAAACGGCGTGCCGCGACCGTCCCAAGTCCACGTGTCCGCGCCGTCGAGGTGTCGGAGTTCGGCCACGAGCAGTCCGGCGTGCGGCAGCCGATACGGACCGGACACGATCACCAGCGGAAGTGGCGTGCTCACCAGGTTGAAGTCCCCGCCGACGATCAGGCCGTCGACGCGGGTTCGCTCCAGGACCTGCCTGATACGCCGACGGATCTCGCCTGCCTCGACGCGACGCCGGTCCTCCTGCCAGCTTCCCGGGTCGTTGCCGCAGCACTGCATGTCCGTGGTGACCACCAGGAGGCGGCGTTGTCCCGCGAGTACGACCACGCCGTTCATCGGGATCCCGCCGTCCATGCTGAAGGCCGGCTCGACGGGTCCGGCGGCGACCATGAGATCGGCGAGCCGGCGACGATCGTCGGCGGGGTACGGCACGATATCGGAGAACTCCGCGAGGCGCTCCAGCGGCAGGCGGCTGACAATCACGCCGCGCTGCCGTCCCCCGCTCGCGCCGAAGTCGATGTGCCACTGATCCGGTCCATCGGGCGCCAGCCCGGCCAGGGCGGTGCGGATCTGCTGCGCGTTTGTGGATGGAGACACTTCGTCGAGCAGCAGGATATCGGCCCGTGACTGACGAACGACCGCCCGGAACGCCGCCGGGTCCTTCACGAACGCATCACTCGAGAGGTTCCACGAGAACACGCGAACGCCTGCGCCTGGTGCCGCAGGACCGGCGTCAGTCCGCTGTGGCGCGCGCACATCGGCGGGACCCTGTGCTTGCTGAGGCAATGCCGCGGTGGTGGCCTGTCCGGAGGTCATCACCGCGACCGACAGCACGGCGCACGCGAGTGCGGCATACCCGCCGCGTGCTCTGGCGTTCGGGTGCCGGATCACGAAGGACTCGCTCGGTAGGGGGACACACTCGTGGGCAATGACACCTCGCACACACAACAATGACATGCGTCAGCGTCACGGCACGAGTGGGCCGCCGCCGGCAGCGCCGGTCCGGCGTCAGCGACGCCGTTGACCGACGCTGCGCGTCCAGCTGTTCAGAACAGGAACCGCGCGCCCAGCTGGATCTCGCGCGACGGGAACCTCGTACTGCTGATGCGACCGAAGTTGGTGTTGCCGAGCCGATCGTTGGGATTCGAGAAGTGGGCCTTGTTGAACAGGTTGAACACCTCCATCCGCAACTCGAAGGAGCGCGTGCCGCCGAGAGCAGTCCGCTTGAACAGCGAGAAATCGGTGTTGATGAATTTGGGCCCGCGCACCTGGCCGATCTCGTAGTTGCCGAACTCGAAGTTGGCCGGCGTCGCGAAGCAACTCGTGTCGAACCACTGACCCACCGCCTCGGGCATGCCGACCTCGTCGCACGTCACGTTGGCCCAGTTGTCGGTGCCGGTATTGAGCTGCGACGACGCCAGCCTGATGTTGAGGGGCTGGCCGCTCTGATACATCGTGATGCCATTGATCGACCATCCCTCGACCAGCCTCTGCACCACGCCTGACGCGTCGGACAAGAACTTCCGACCGGGTCCGAATGGCAGTTCATACGCCCAGCTGAGGACGAAGTTGTGGGGAATATCGATGGCCTTCCCCGTCGACGGCGCCCTCGTCTCGAACGAGGGATGCAGGATGAACGCGGTGTCCTCGGTCTTCGAGAGCGTGTAGGAGAGCAGCGCCTGGAACCCGCGTGAGAAGCGCTTGTCGACCTTCACCTGGAGGGAGTCGTACCAGGACTCCGCATCGCCCGATCGCTGATTGATGACCGGGATGTTCGGGGCCAGGGCGTAGTACGGCCGGCGCGGGTCGAGAGCTCCAGGGCCCGGCAGGGGCACGTTGATGTTGCGGCTGACGAAGATGTTCGCGCCGCGTGTGCCCACGTACGACACGTCGAGCACCGACGACCACGGCAGCTGGCGCTGCACCCCGACGTTGAACATGTGCGCCATGTTCGGCTTGTCGCCCGCCGGGAAGAAGAACACGGCGAATCCCGGTGGTGGCGCGATCGTCGGCGTGAGCGGCACCGCCGTGAATCCCGGCAGGCCGGCGCTGACCGTCGTGAACGGCGTGAACTGGTTGGGCGTCTGCAGGTCGATCTGCTGGAACAGAGGGTGATTGCGTTCGAGCGTCCCGCCGTTGGCGCCGAAGTTGTCCCGGTAGTAGCTGATGCCGTAGGCAGCCCGAATGGCCGTCCGACCTTCGTCCGGCGACCACGCGAGACCGAGACGAGGCGCCCAACCCGCGAAGAAGTTCGTCGTCAGCGGCCCGCGGTCGTCCTCGGAGGCCGAGTGGATCAGCCCGTCCTCCAGGCTGAAGTTGGTCTGCCGGTTGTTCTTCTCGACGGGAGTCGTCAGCAGGTCCCAGCGCAGGCCGAGATTGAGCGTCAGATCGTGCGTGACACGGAAGTCGTCCTGCACGAAGAAGCCGACGAAATTGATCAACACCTCGGGGTAGGTGTCGACGAAGTCACGCTGCACGCGGCTGGGAAGGCCGAGCAGGAAGCTCGCCCATGGTTGACCGGTGTTCGCTGCGCCAAGGTTGCTGGTGTAGTTGCGATCGAAGGTGAAGAGCCCACGCGGCTGCGTTTGCGGGTTCGTCAATGTCGACTGGATGAAGCGCACGTCGCCGCCGAACTTCACCGAATGCTTGTCGAACATCCACGTGAAGTTGTCCGAGAGTTGCAGCGTCGTACCGATGCGCACCGAGTTGGTGAAGCCGGGAGAGGCGGTGCGCAGGAAACCCGCGACGTTGAAGTCGGCAATGCCGAACGTGTACGGGTGACCTTCGATGTTGCCGTTGGGGATGCCCAGCTCGTTGTTCTTCGGGATCCCGAAGTCAGAGCCGAACTGGGCGAGGTCGTACTTGTTGATGCCGAACCGCAGTTCGTTGAGCCGCCGCGACGAGAACGTGACGGTGTGCCCGAGGACGAGGTTGTAGTTGCCCGACTCGGACCTGTTCCCTCCAGCCATGAAGATGTTGGCGGTGGGCGGCTCGACGAAGTCGCGATCGGCCCTGGAATAGCGGCCGAACACCGAGCCCCATCGCTCCATGTTCAGATCGCCCCTGACGTCGAACGCGTCCTGCTCCTGCTCGACGACGTTGTTCTCGATGTAGTTGTCGGCCAGGCCCGGCCGGTTCGGCAACGGCCAGATGTCGGCCACCTGCCGCGTCACGGGATCGATGCGATCGGCCGGGATGACGTTGCCGGCGAAGGGCTGCCTCGTCAGCGGGTCGAAGATCGGCGTGCCGAACTCCGTGAGATCGCCGCGCCTCATCGCGGCGGTCGGGACCGTGGTCACCACGGTACGGCCCTGGTCCTGGCGCAGGCGTTGGTAGTCGCCGAAGAAGAACGCCTTGTTGCGCAGCAGCGGCCCGCCGAACGTGCCGCCGAACTGATGCGAGTTGAACGGTGCCTTGGTCGCCGCGAAGAAGTTCCGCGCGTTGAGCGACTCGTCGCGGTAGTACTCGAACAGCGACCCGCTGAACTGGTTGGTGCCCGAGCGGATGCTCAGGTTGACGACCGCACCGCCGAACACGCCGAACTCCGCGGTCGGGTTGTTGGTCTGGACCTTGAATTCCTGCAGCGCCTCGAGTGGCGGCGTGATGTTCACGAAGGCGTTGAGCGGCTCGTTGTTGGCAATGCCGTCGAGCAGGTAGTTGTTGCCCGACCACGGCAGGCCGTTCACGCTGTGATGGACGGCGCTGCGCGCGCCGGCGCCGGCGGGATTCTCGGCAAAGTCGGCAAAGCCCGCCTGGACCGCGCCCGGGGTCAGCGTGATGAGCTGCTGAAAGAGGCGGCCATTGAGCGGGAGCGACTGAATCTGCTTGTAGTCGATCACCTGGCCCTGCTCGCTCGACGTGCTCCGGACCAGTGGCGCCTGGCTGACGACGCTGATCTGCTCGGTCACGGCACCGACTTCGAGTGGAATGTCCAGCCGCGACGTTTCGGCAATCTGCAGGATGACGCCCGTGACGATGTTCCGCTTGAAGCCGGCCAGTTCCACGGCGACCGTGTACTCGCCAGGCGGCAGGGCGGTGAACGTGTACGTGCCTTCCTGGTCGCTGGTGGTGCCGCTGCTGATGTTGGTCGCGACGTTGGTCGCGGTGAGCACGGCCCCTGGCACGACGGCGCCGTTCGGGTCGGTCACCGTACCGGTCAACCTGGCGCGAGTCGTCTGACCGAGCACGGGCGGCACCGCGCACAGGCACGCGAACGCCGCGATCGCGCCAACGCGCGCGCAGCGCCTGATCTGCATGCATCGCATGAGACACCTCTTTCGCGCCCGCACGAGTCCATCGGCGTACCAGGACGGCCGACACCGGGCCTCCCGCGTGGACGCCGAAAAGAGATGACTCTTCGACCCCTGACGGGCGAATGGTGGAGTGCTTGCCCACGATGCGCGCAAGCCACGGGTGGAGTCAAAGTCAGCCGGACGATTCTCCCTACACCGCGGCGAACGCGGCGTGGTACGCAATCGTGCCGGACTTCCCTTTCAGGATGGCGGGCTCCAGTTCGATGGCCATGAATGCCTCGTCCGGAACGTCGTACTCGGAAACCACGCCGAAGACGGATGCCGGAGCAAAGCCGAACCTCGGGTAGTACTCGGCGTGCCCAAGCACGACCACGGCGGCAACGCCCGATCGTCGGCACTCATCGAGCCCCGCCGTCACCAGCGCCGAGCCGATCCCCTGCCGTTGCCGTCCGGGCACGACAGCCATCGGCGCCAGCCCCATGATGGGCATCCCGGGATGCGACGACAGCGTCACCGGCGAGAACAGGATGTGTCCAACGACTGTCTCGTTCTCGACCGCGACCATGGAAATCAGTGAGGGCGCCTGCTGCCGCAAGGCGTCGACGAGGTCCGCCTCCAACGTGGTGTCGAACGCCGCTCCATTCACGTGACGAATGCCGGGAATGTCCTCGGGTCGCTCTCGCCTGATGCTGTGCATGTCTCGGGTCCCTTCACCCGCCCGCCCTACCCCCTCGTCCCTCTTACGTCCTCGTCCTCCTCCTCCCTCTTCCCTCTTCCCTCTTCCCTCCTCCCTCCTCCCTCCTCCCTCCTCCGTCCTTCCTCCTCCCTCCTCCGTCCTTCCTCCGCCAATGTTATGAAGGCCGGCGGCCGAATGACGAAGGCCGATGCGGGGTTCTCCGGTGGCGACGTCCCGGATTGTCGCGGCGCGGCCCGACACGCCGTCGCCATTGCGATCGGACGGATCCTCGAGAACACGAATCGCCTCGTCGGGAATGGCCTCGACGAGCGCGGCGCCGAACAGCGGGATCGGTGCGCGCCGAGCCACCACCGTCACGTCGTCCGGGATCATCGGCTGGCAACCGTGCGTGGGCACCGAGAACAGGTGCATCAACGTGTCGCCCTCGGCGTTGAGACCTCGGAAGCGGCCTTCAGGGTCGCGGTAGCCGACGCGCGTCTCGAGCATCACGCCGCCGCCGATGGCTGGCACGTTGTGGCATACCGCGCAGCTCGTGCCGTTGAACGCCGGGCCGAGCCCCTCCTCCGCCGTCTCCACCTCCATGAAGTGTCAAGACCCAGACGGAACTCCTCGAACTCCACGGGGGTCACCCCCGGCAGCGGTCCGCCGGCGCTCGTCTGCGCCTGCGCCGTCACGCGCACGGCCAGCGACACGACCGTCCCGGTCAGGGCCCCGCAGCACACCCAGACAGCGACTGTGCGCCACGTCATGGCGTCGAGCGACCGTCGGCCTCGCGCACGATCAGTTCGCCCCTCATGAAGTTGTGGCCGGCGCCGCACATGCGACTGCACTCGAATCGATAGCGCCCCGTATCCTGCAATCGCACGACCACCGTCGCTTCCCCCTTGCCCCGCTTCGGGATGGCGATGTTCACGTCGCCGCCGACGACGCGAAATCCGTGCGACGTGTCGTCGCTCTTGATCCGGAACTCGACTTCCTCCCCGGCGAGGATGGTGATGCGGGATGGGAAGAACACGAAGCGTTCCGCGCTGATCCGGACGATGCGGCGCGTCGGCGCACCCGGCGGCGGCTGCCCCGGCGGCGGCGCGGGCGCGGCCTGGCCCATCGAGATCACGGCAAGACACAGCACGTACACGTAACGAAGAGGTGCCATCAGAACCACCAACCCAGGCCGATGTTGATTGTTCCTCGACGGCGGCCTGTGAGCGGCTACCTGCTGGATACCAACGTCACGCTCGTCGCACTGACCGAGCCTGCGCGGCTGACGCCACGCGTGCGCAGGGCCATCAAGACCGGCCCGAACGTCTTGAGCGTGATCGTCTATTGGGAAGTCGTGCTGAAGGCGATAAAGGGCGCGCTTGCCATCGACCATCCGCAAACATGGTGGCCGGATGAGCTCGACCAGTTGGCTGCGACCGCGCTGGCATTCCGGCCCGATCACGTCAGCACCGTTCAGACGTTGTCGCCGATCCACAAGGATCCATTCGACCGGGCACTGATCGCGCAGGCCGTCGTCGAGCAACTGACGCTGCTCACGACCGACAGAGAGATTCCGCGATATCGCTCGGATCAGCTTCAGGTAATCACGTAGCCGAGCCCAGCGGGGCGCGGAGTCAAAGGTAAAAAGGGCGAAAGGGCGAAAAGGGCGAAAAGGGCGAAAAGGGAAACGACAGAACCGAAGCGCAAAGGTTACCCGAAGGGGGGAAGCCTTAAGAAGGGACCGAAGGGCGAGCGTGTGCCCGTCCTGCAATTCCCCTTCAGCCGCGTCGGTCTTTACCCTTCGATTCTGCCGTTTTGCCCTTTTCGCTCTTTTCGCCCTTTTGTCCTTTGACCGCCTCTCTCAGAAGTCGACCCGCAGCGTCAACTGCATGCGACGGGACGGCCGGGCGTTTGTGTACTGGCCGAACTCGGTCGTCGCCGGCAAGACGCCGGCCGCCGTGAAGTTGGCCGTGGTGTTGACGGCCGAGAACTGCACCGTGTTGAAGGCGTTGTACACCTCGGCGCGGAAGGTGATGCGTCGCGTCCCGCCAATCGGGATGGCCTTGGCGAGCGAGATGTCCCAATTGAGATAGCCGGGACCGATGATCTCGTCGTTGGTCGCGGTGCCGATGCGATTGGTGGCGACTGACGGTGGCGCGACGCACTCGGTGGCGAAGGCCCGCACCGCCGAGCGATCGTCGCGCGACAGGTTCGGGTCACAGACGATGTCGACCCGCGAGTCGACGCCGGCGCCGACACCGCCCGTCAGGTCGCTCACACCCGCGATGCTGTAGCCGATGGCGAGCGTTTCGCCGCTGAGCGCGGTGGTCACCCCGGAGATCTGCCAGTCGTCGAGGAACGCATGTGCGATGGCGTTGTCCCAGCCGACGTCGGGAATGTCGTACGAGTAGTTGACGGCGAGGTTGTGCCGGCGGCCGACGTCGCGATAGTTGCGATCGCGGACGTCGAGGAAGGGATTGACCGTCGGGTTGACCGTGTTGGTGGCGCCGCCGACGTTCTTGGCAAAGGCCAGGGTGTATGCAAGGCCGAACCGCAGCCGCTGCGTGTAGCGCCGCGTCAGGCCCGCCTGCAGCGCATCGTAGTCGGAGAAGCCGGCGAACTCGGTGAGCAGGATGTCGCCGTAGCCGCGGTAGGGCCGCAGGAAGTTGGGTGGGAGTGCCTGTCCGGTGGTGGGGTCGATGCTCGACGGCAGGAAGTTCGTGCCATAGGGTACGCCGTTGATGTTCCGGAACTGGAGCAGGCGTCGCCCCTTGGAACCGACGTAGGCCAGGTCACCAACGAACTTGTAGCCGAGATCGCGCTGCACGCCAATGCTGTAGTTGTACGTGTACTGCGGGCTGTAATCGGAATAGACCGTCCGCGCCGTTGCCGGACTGAGGCTCAGCGGCGTCGACAGCAGTTCTGGAATCGTCGTGTAGTTCGCGGTCGGCGTGTTGACCAGCGGCGGCAACTCGACGTGCTGCAGCACGATGTCGTCGTTGAACCGATCCGGGAACAGGCCAAAGCCGCCGCGTATCGCGGTGCGGCCGTCGCCGGTCACGTCCCAGGACACGCCGATGCGCGGCGCGACCTGGATCGACGGCGTGTCGAAGATCCCTTCGTCGTACAACTGGACACCGTTGGACGTATTGCCCGAGCCCGGCACGTACGTGCCGATCTTCACCGCCGGCAGGATCTCACCGGTGACTGGATTGAGGCCGCGCCGGCCCGACGGCGTACTCACCGGCTGGATCAGCAGCGGCGCCTGCGCCGGGTCGAACCGCTCGGGCAGGAACACGGACAACTGGTCGCCCTTGCTCTGCGACGGCCCGATCCGGTAGAAGCGGATGCCTGCGTCGACCGTAACGTTGCGCCTGATGCGCCAGCTGTCCTGGACGAACCACTCGACGTTGGCGAACTGCGAGTTGGCATCCGGGTGGCCGGTGGCTTCCGAATACGAGTTGACCGATCCCAGGATGGCGTTGGCGAATGGATGGTTGGCGTCGAGCGGGTTGGCGGTATTGCGGTCGAAGTTGAACGCGCCGTTGAACACCGTCGACCGCGCCGCCGGGCGGGTCGTGTACTCGATGAACACGCCGGCCTTGAGGTTGTGCGAGCCGACGATCTTGGTCATGTTCATCGACGTGTTCCAGATGTCGTTCTCGCCGAAGAACGGGTAACGCCCCTCGACGCCCAGCTGGGGCAGGTTGAACAGGTTCAGTCCGGCAGCGGCGAAGTTGGCGTTCGGGACGATCCGATCGGGATTGGCTTCGGGAAAGAAGCTCGGCAGGCCGCCGAGACCGACGTTGTTCCGATCGTTGCGATCCCGATCGGCTTCGGTGAGCGGTTCGACCGTCTGCTTGCCGTGATTGAGGCCGACGGTGACTTCAGCAACCAGCGTCGGACTGAACGTGTGCAGCAGCGTGTTCACGACGCCGTAGCTGTGAATCTCGTAGGCAATCGGCAGCTGCGGCCAGTTGGCGTTGTTGAGCACGAAGCCCCAGCCGCCCTTGTAGGCCTCGTAGCCCCAGTTGACGCGCGTGTAGAAGTTGGTGTTCCGGCCGATGTTCCAGTCCACGCGCACGACCTGGTCGTTGCGCGGCTGCTCGTACTCGCTCTGGAAGGTGTAGTTGCCCTGCGTGTCGCCCGTGAGGTTGGGCAGCGGAAACAGATTCAGCATGGCCTGGCCATTGGCGTCGATCCGATTGGCGGGAATGCGGTTGCCGGGGAAGGCCTGGGCCGTCTGCGGATCGCGGATCACGATCAATGCGCCCGTGCTGTCGAACGACTGCGAGAAATCACCTTGCCGCTCGAGCGCCGTCGGCATCGTCCGGCGTTCGAGGCTGCCGGGGTTGGTGCGCGGCAGGAACTCCTGGTTGAAGAAGAAGAACAGCTTGCTGCGGTCGCTGTTGAAGCCGGGCAGGATCACCGGCCCGCCGATGTTGTAGCCGAGGTAGTCGAAGCGGTAGACGGGCTTTTGCCGATTCAGTTTGTTGTTCAGCCACTCGTTGGCGTTGAAGGACTCGTGACGCTTCGAGTAGAACCCGCCGCCACGGAACTGGCGGCTGCCGCTCTTGGTGATCACGTTGATCGTGCCGCCGGAACTGCGGCCGTACTCGGCCTGGTAGTTCGAGGTCAGCACCTTGATCTCGGCAATCGAATCGAGGCCAGGCGCCAGGAACGGCCCGGTATTGGAGCCCGTGTCGAGGTTGGTGACGCCGTCGTACGTGAGGTTGATGGTGTTGACGCGGCCGCCGTTGATGGACAAGCCGCCGAGATTGTTCCATCCGGGCGCTTCGCGGTTGGCGATGTCGACCACGCCCGGCATCAGGCGCAGGTGGCCCATGTAGTCGCGCCCCTTGAGCGCGACTTCCTTGATCTGCTCCTGGCTGATGAGGCCGGAGCGCTCGGCGCTGTTGGTCTGGACGCGAGCGGCTTCGGCCTGGACGGACACGGTTTCGGCGAGGTCACCGACCTCGAGCACGATCTGACGCAGGCCCAGCCGTTCGGTGGCCGAGAGCACCAGTCCGGTCTGCACGGCAGTCTTGAAGCTGGTGAGAGCGACGGTCACCTCGTAGGTGCCGGCGAGCAGGTCGGTCACGACGAAGGCGCCGGTATCGTCGGTCGTCGTCTCGCGGGAGATCTGGGTGTCTGTGTTCTTGATGGTGACGGTGGCACCGGGCAGGACGCTGCCCGAGGAGTCGGCCACCGTGCCGGCAATCTGACCCGTAAGGCCTTGTGCATACAGCATTGGGGTGGCGCCACACAGCACGGCGACCCCCAACAGCCACGAGAACACTCGATTCCTCATGTTGCTCTCCATCTGGGATGCAGAACCCTACGCGTGGCTCGACGCTTACGGAGGCGAGACGCGTCACGTCCCGCGATGCGCCCGCTCGGGGCCAAGCCGTCTTGTCTTCCTCTCGCCAGCGCTCGTAGCTGCACGCCCAGCCAACTGTAGAGCTGGGGCATGCAGCCGGGGCGCTGCTTCGTGACATGGATGTGCGCGCTGCAGCTTACCGCTGAACTCGATGGAGATCGACAGCCGCGTCGTTTTGGCGGCCGTACGGCCCAGCTTCAGAACGACAGGCGAATCGGAATTCGGGAATCGGGATTCGCCGAAGGTAGCCTCGGGCCGTCCCGGCGGTAGCCTCGGGCTGTCCCAGCCCGAGGTGGCGGGCGGCTGGCCCTGCGGGCTCAGCGGATGACTGACGGAGAAAAGGCGTGCTCGACGAGCAGCCGTGGCGACGCGCTCCCGCTGGTCTCGATCGACCAGACGTTCGCGCCGCTGACTCCCACCAGTTGATAGATCACATGACCATCGTCGAGCCAGTCGACCTGGTCGTCGAGGTTGCGCGTTTCGCGCGAGAGCGCGCGTTCCTCGCCCGTCTGCAGGTCGAACAGCCACAACTGCCACGCGTCGTGACTCACACGGTGCTTGTATGCGATGCGCGTCCCGTCCGGGGACAGGGACGGACACTCCACGCCGGTACGTACGACCTTCGCGCGGCGAGTCGTGATGCGGCCAGTGACCAGGTAGTTGACGCCACCCGACGACAGCGTCGCGTAGAAGGTGTCGCTGTCGCGCGCGAATGTGACGCCCCAGAAATTGAAGTCGGCGCCCTTGAAGCGGCGCCCGTCCCGCTCCACCTCGAACTGCTCGAGGTCGGCGTACACCCTGCCTGCAGCCGTGTCCACGATCGTCGTTCGCGTGGAGAAGCCCTCCTCGGCGTAGGAATGGCCCTGCTCGAACACCGTCGCGGCCGCCCAACGCCCGTCGGGCGACACGCGGGTTCGACTCGGGACGCCGGTCAGGGGCAGGCGATGGCGGGTCCTGAACGTCTCGTCGAAGATCTCCAGCGCATACTTCGACGTAGCCGGGTCCTGGCGGAGGCACGCGCCGCGGCCTCCGGCCATGTGTGTGCGCTCACACGACAGCGGCGTGACGAACACGCCTGCCTTCGGCGCCACCGCAGATACCAGGACCAACCTTCCCCATCGGTCGCCGGGCTCGGCGCTGCTCACGACGAGGTAGGGCCTGGCGGGAGGCTCTGTTCGTAACGGCACCGCGGCGGCGGCCGTGGCCGGCCGGGAGCGACGCGTCACCACCACGGTCGCGTAGCCGACAGCGAGGATTGCCGCGAACACGCAAATTCCGACGAACGCCCATGCGCGGCGGCGATCGACAGGAACCAGGGCGAGTTCAGCAGGGACGACCGGCTCGTTCACAGCGAACCTCCGTCAGGCCGGAGCGCGTGCAGGAGACGCCCCGCAAGGGCGAGGCTGCCGATCAGGGCGAGCGCGAACGACCCGACCGCCAGTTCCCTGCTCCACATCGTCCACACGAACCCGAACCCGATCGCCGCGCCCATGCGCCCGAGGCTCGTGGCGGTGGCGACCAGCGCCAGCCCACTGCCCCGCTGGACGGCGGGGACGACGGTACTTGCCAATGCCATCAACACGCCGTCCGTCGCCGCGTAGTATGCGCCCAACAGGGCGACCGCCAGAAGTGGGAGGGCCATGCCGCCGCGCGGCGCCAACAACAGCGCGTACACGAGGAGCAGCGCGACGTGGCCGAGGATGAAGACGCGGGTGCGGCCCAGGCGATCCGCGATGATGCCGACGGGCACCGAGAGCAGCAGGAACGAGGCGCTCGTGCCGGCGTACAGCAGTGGCAGCCAGTGAATCGGATACTGGAGACCCGCCTGCAACGCGACGTAGATGAGCCCGTCGCTCGCCGTCACCAGTCCGAGCATGCCCGACGCCGCAACGATGCGGCCGACGTCACCGCGTCCGAGCAGCGCAAGCGAGGCAACGAGTGACGGGCGAAGTCCTCCCTGGCCAGGCGCACCGCGCACGTTGCGGACCAACGTGGCCAACACACCAACGCCGACCAGCGCGATGGCGAAACTCGTGACGAACACGACGTCGTAGGCACCAGGAATCGCACGCAGCAACCACACCGCGACGAGTGGCCCGAGCAAGGCACCTGTGGCATCGAGCGCACGGTGCACACCGAACGCGTGGGCCAGCGTTTCCGCAGGAGCACTCAGCGAGATCAGGGCATCGCGCGGCGCCGTCCGCAGGCCCTTGCCGACGCGGTCTGCCGCAATCACACCGGCGATCGCGACCGGAGAGGCGCCCACCAGCACCAGGCCCGCGCGACACAGCGCCGACAGGCCGTAGCCCGCCAGGGCGACGCCCTTGTAGCGTCCTCGCATGTCGGCCACGGCACCACCCATCCACCGGGTCAGGATTGTGGCACCGCTGTACAGGCCGTCGAGGGCCCCATAAGTCAGTGGTGAGAGGTGCAGGCCCAGAACGACATACGCCGGGAGCACGCTGACGACCATCTCGGAGCTCACGTCGGTCAGCAGGCTCGTCAGGCCGAGCAGCCACACGTTGAGCGGAACCGAGCGGCGCGCCCCTGCCCAGAATTGTCTGCTGGTCCACGGGACGACGATGGCGGTTTCGGGTCGATACACGACTAGCCCATGCAGTATGGACCCGTCGGCTCCGGTGCCGCGAACGCACGGGCCCATTGCGCATGGACCGCGGTCCCTGGAAGACACCCTCCAGGTTCCTTACGTATCGGCTTCCCGCGACCGTGACGAACGGTCTGCGGTACTCGTCCTTGTCGACCATGCTTGTCGCTCGACTGGGCCATCAGCTGCCTGCAAGCCGCGGCGTCCGGCGGATATCGACGAAGTACCTCCGCCAGGAGGGAAACTACCGGCCGGCGCGGCAGATACTACGATGCCCGCGGGTTGGCTCGTCAGGAGGCTGGAAGGGACAGTTCGCTGTGCCAAGCGACAGCGGCGCCTACGGGTATCATTGCGCGTCTGCCGTCAGCGCCGCTGCCTCGCGCCAGCGCTGCCGCACGGAACCTTCAGCGCGGGAAAGGAACGGATGTCATGAGACGAGTCATCACGACGACGACGCGGGGCCTCATCATCGCGATGGCCACGCTGTGCCTCGCTGCGACTGCGGGCGCGCAACCCACGCAAAGCACGCAGAAGTTGCCGACCGGTGCCCCCAAGGTGACGGCCATGCAGCTGAAGGGCGTGGTCGTGGCCGTCAAGGGCAACCACCTCGTGGTGCGGATGGAACCCAGCGGCGAGTACCGGCTCTTCATCACCAAGCCGGGCCAGACCGCGACCATCGACGGCAAGGTGACGCCGATGACGAACCTCGCGCCGGGGACGTCCCTGACCGCGAGTGTCGCGATGATGGAGACGCCGGTCGTCGATCGCACCGTGGCGACGCTGACGGGCACGGTCTGGCAGGCCGGCCCGACCACGGTGGTCCTGACCCTGGCCAACGGCGAGAACCATCAGTACGACGTGCCCGCGGGCATGAAGTTCAACGTCGATGGCGTGATGAAGGAAGCCATGGAGTTGCGCCCTGGCATGAAGGTGACCGCCACGAAGGTCGTCGAGTCGCCGCGGATGGAGCTCGCGACCGACGCCGTCGTGACCGGGACGACGAAGCCATGAGCTGAGCCATCCATCTTGTTCCCAAGACGTTCCACGTCCGTCGCGGGGCCGTCACGCTCCCGTGGCAGGCTGTCGATGCGGCCCTCACACCGACAGCCATGCCATCGGGCTCTTTCCTGGCAGGCGTTGCGAGTGGGCCGCCTCATACGAGGAGGCCGATGTGAACAGGTCAGTTCCAGCACCTGGCGATTTCGTCGTCCGCCACCTCGCGCGTGGTCGTGGATCGGCGCGCGTGGCGGTCATGCACCTGACCCGAGGCACCTGACCCATCGCCATCCGCGGTGCCGCGGCGAATCTACCTTGACGGTCTACAGTTGACGGTCTATTGTAGAACGTCATAAGAGACCGATGGGCAAACCGACCGATCTCGTCCAGGGCACGCTCGACTTCCTGATCCTCAAGGCCGTGGAGCTCGAACCGAAGCACGGGTGGGGCGTCGCCAGACGCATCCAGCAGGTGTCCGGCGACGTGCTGAAGGTGCCGCAGGGCTCGCTGTATCCGGCGCTCTACCGGCTGGAGAAGCAGGGCTGGCTGGTGGCGCAGGTGGGACCAACGGAGACAGGCCGTCAGGTGAAGTTCTATTCGCTGACCAGTGCCGGCCGGGCGCACCTGCGCAGCGAGATCGACGCCTGGGAACGGCTGTCGGGTGCGATCAACCTCGCAATCCGCGCCATCTGAGGCGACGGCCGGTGAGGAGACTCGACATGCGCTGGTTCCATAGGCTCCGCCATGGCATCCGCTCGTTGCTCGGACACCGTGCCGTCGACCGCCAGATCGACAACGACATCGCCTTCCACCTCGAAGAGGCGACCGCGGAGTATGTGCGCGCCGGCCTTCCGCCCGATCAGGCGTACCGGGCGGCACTGAAGGCGTTCGGTGATCCCGTCGGTGTGCGAGACGACGTTCGAGACGAGTCGATGTGGATCTGGTTTGAACGGCTCGGCCAGGATCTCCGCTACAGCCTGCGCGGATTCCGTCGCACGCCGGTCTTCGCCCTTGCCGTCGTGCTGTCGATCGCGCTCGGCATCGGCAGCAGCACGGCGATCTTCAGTCTCTTCAATGCCCTCGTGCTCAGGCCGGTGCCGGTACGCGATCCCGGCACGCTGTTCCAGGTCCTCCATACCGGCGATGCAGGCACGTTCGAGAGCTCGACCTACGCGTTCTACGAACACGTCCGGTCGCGATCCGATCTCGTCGCCGGGGCGTTGCTCGTGGATCCTGCCTATCCGCAGCGCATCGTCGTCGATGGCCAGGCGCACTCGGCAGCCACGCAGCGCGTCAGCGGCGATTACTACCGCACGCTCGGTGTCGCACCGGCGCTGGGCCGTGTCATCCAGTCGAGCGACGAGCATGGCGCCGTTCCGAATCGCGTCGCAGTGCTCGGTCATGCCTATTGGATGAACCGCTTCGGCGGCGACGCCGGCGTATTGGGGCGGACAGTCATCATCGACGACCAGCCGCACACGATCGTGGGCGTGACCGGTCCGGAGTTCTTCGGCTTGCAGGTCGGCAGGCGCGCCGATGTGACGATTCCACTGGACGGGCACGAGGAGCAGACGTTCTGGAAATCGCGCGCGCTGCTCATGCGACTGGCGCCGCGCGTCTCCCGGGATGCGGCGGCCACCGGGCTCGAGGCCGCGTTCCAGCACTACCTGGCCCAGGGCGGCGAACCCATGTCCGCGCAGACACGGGCTGGAGCCTTCCGATCGGTGACCCTGGCGTCATCGTGGTCGGGGCTCCCGGAGTTCCGAGATCGGTACGGCACTGCGGTGCAGGTCGCACTCGGTATCGTGGGCGTGCTGCTGGTGCTCGGCTGCGCCAACCTGGCCAGCCTGTTCCTCGCTCGCGCGGCAGGTCGTCAACACGATCTCTCGGTCTGCATGGCGCTCGGCGCCAACCGCGGCCGGCTCGCCCGGCAGGTACTCTCCGAGACGCTGTTCATCGCCTGCGCCGGCGGCGTGCTCGGCGTGATCGTGGCGCTGGTGGGCGCGCGAATGGTAGTCGCCCTGTTACCCAACGCCGGGCCGTCCGTCGATCTCGCCGTCGGGCCTGACCGGACGGTCCTGCTGTTCGGACTGGCGGCAACGCTGCTCACTGGAGCTGCCATCAGTCTCGCGCCGGTCGCCCTGACGCGGCGTGTCGATGTCCGTCGCGGGCTCGCGGCCGGAGGGCGCAGCGTGGTCGTCGGCGGACGCGCCTTCAGGGTGCTGATCGTCATGCAGGTTGCGCTGTCGACGATGCTGGTCATCGCGGCGATGCTGTTGCTGGCAACGCTGAACAATCTCCGCGCGCAGCCGCTCGGATTCGTGGCCGACGGCGTGCTCACCATGACGGTCGACGCCGACGGCACCGACCTCGAAGGTCCGCGACTCGCCGAGGTACACGCGCAGGTGCTGGGGCGACTGCAGGCACTGCCCGGCGTCCAGCAGGCAACCTTCGCGACCAATCCCCCGCTCGGCACCAACGAGGACGGCAAGCTCATTGCGATCCCCGGCGTGACGTTCTCGTCGCCCGACGACGCCGTCCTCCAGGTCAACACCGTCGGGCCGGGTTTCTTCGAGACGTTCGGCGTCCGCATCCTGAGGGGACGCGGCATCACGGCGGCAGACGGTGCGTCGTCGAAGCCAGTGGTCGTCGTCAGTGAAAGCATGGCCCGTCACTACTTCCCGGGCGTCGATCCGATCGGCCGTCGCATGGATGTCGGCCGCGGCCGGACCGGCGGACAGATCGAGATCGTCGGCATTGCCGACGACGTGCGCTACACGGACCTGCGCAAGGCGGCGCCGCGGATGTTGTATCTCCCGGCGCAGCAGCGCGAGCCCGAAGAGGCGATGATGTTCGCCGTTCGCACGGCAGGGAACCCGGCCTCGCAGGCGCACGCGGTGACCGGGGTCGTGCAGGCGGTGGATGCCTCCCTGCTCACCACGGACGTCAAGACGCTGGCGCTCGTGCGTGACGAACGTCTCATCAACGAGCGTCTCCTCGCGATGCTCTCGGCCAGCTTCGGTGCGCTTGCGCTGTTGCTCGCCGCCGTGGGCGTGTACGGCGTCGTCGCCTACGCGGTCTCGATGCGGACGTCCGAATTCGGCCTGCGCGTCGCGCTCGGTGCGAGTCGGCGCACGCTCCTGTGGCTGGGACTGCGAGGCAGCATGGCGCTCGTGGCGATCGCGGTGGTCGTGGGCGCCGCAGGTGCGTTCCTGGCGAGTTCGCTGCTCGCCGGGCTCCTGTTCCAGGTCAGGCCGGCCGAACCGTGGGTCTATGCCGCGACCGCGCTCGTGCTCCTCGCGGTGGGACTGGTTGCCGCCATCGTGCCCACCTACCGGGCCTCGTGCGTCGATCCGGCAACGACGTTGCGCACGTCGTAGCAGGGCGCCAGAGCGCAAGTCGGAAAGCATCGCTGACGGTCGACCTGAAGGTCGACCGCTACGGATGTGCCTGAAGGTCGACCGCAACCTTCGGAGGTAGCCGTCGACCTTTGTATCTTGAATGGACGCGCCCAGTAGGGCCGGGCCCGGAGGGCCGGCCCTACCGGCGCAGGAGGAGGGCGAGTTCTGCGAGCGCGGCCGGTCGCGAGGTGCGAGCGCTAGCGCCGCCGGAACGTGTTGTCGAACACGTAGTCGCCCAGGGGAATGCACGCGCCGAAGCTGGACGTCGTGTCGAAGTTGAAGTGAATGCCGCCGTAGACCCGGCTCTTCGCGGCCTCGTCGGCGAGTTGCCGGAAGCCGGCGTACGAACGCGTGATACCTGGACCGGCCGGCTCCGCCCATGTGATCGAGAAGGCGATGTCGTCGCGACCGAAGTAGCGGGCGAACACGCGCGTGATCGACGCCGCCAGGCACGCGTAGTTGCCGGGATAGGTCGGATACGGCGGCGTCGGGATCAGCGACAGGAAGCCGGGGTCCGGTTCGGTGGCGGGGTTGCCGTCGCGCGCGGCATCGCGGATGGCGGTCACGGGCCGCCAGAACCCATACAGGTATTTGCCGCTGAACGACACGTACAGGGCATCGTGGAACGTGGTGTCGACCAGCGCGTAGAGCCGCGCCGCGGCGAGGTCGTCGAGCCCGCGGCTGCGCACCATGTCGCGCACCAGGTTGTTCCACACGTCGGGAATCCCCGTGGTCGTCACGGCCGGCACGGCCGCGAACAGGCGGGCCACCAGCGTCTGGTCCGACGTGCGCGTCGTGCTTGCCGCGCTGCCAATGGCCTTGACCTCGTTGAAGTCGGCGGCATAGCGCTGGCTCGAGAGCGCCGGCGGCGGCTCGACGGGGAACTGGTTCGCGCTGCCGATCACGAACGGGACGACGTCGGGATAATGCGTGAACGCTGCGGCGGCATTGGCGGGAGGCACGGGCTGCCAGTACCCGGCCATGCCCGGCAACACGTAAGGCGAGGGACGACGGGCCCACCCGTCGTTGGCCCGGGCCTCGAGTATCGCCCTGGCGGCCGCGGCCCCGACGCGGGCGCCGCGTTCGGCCGCATCAGCGGGCAACCGTCCGAGTTGCGCCGCGAGAGCCGCGTCGTAGACGGCGACCTGGGTCGGGTACATCGCGGCCAGCGTGTCGCGGGCTGCCCGCGCGACGGCCGCATCACGGGACGCGCCGTCCGGCACTTCAACGTACTCGAGATACGGCGTGAAGGTCCGGTCGAACGAATTGAGCGCCTCGAAGATCGCGACGTGCATCAGCGCCGGGCCGCGGGTGAAGAACACGGTCGGCGTCGTGGCCCCCGGTGTCGCCAGCGTCGTCAGCAGGATGCGGTTCCATTCCAGCACGGCATCGGGCGCCTGCGCATGGGCGACCGAAGCGCCACCCGCCAACAGCGTGACCGTCACTCCAGACACGAGCCGAACCAGTCGTCCATTGAACATGGCCATCCCTCCCGGATAGGTGTCGGCAGCATCCAGCGGGGCGGACTAGCGGGTCGTTAGGCGCTTCTGAGAGAATCCTGAAATTCTTCTGAAGGCCAAGAGCGACATGGATCCATCGAGGCTCCGTTACGTGTTCGCGGCGTTTCAGCTCGACCCGGCCGACAAGGTGCTGCTGCACCATGGCCAGGCGGTGCCCCTGACGCCGAAAGCGTTCGACACCCTGGTCGTACTGGTGACCCGCCACGGCCGGCTGGTGCCAAAGGACGAGTTGCTGGGGCTCGTCTGGCCAGACACCTTCGTCGAGGAGAACAACCTCGCGCAGCACGTCTCGGCGCTTCGGCGCGTCCTGGGAGAGGGCTCCTCCGGGGACCGGTTCATCGAGACCGTCCCGAAGCGCGGCTACCGTTTCGTGGCTCCGGTGACCGAGCAGCGCGTCGGCGACGAACCCCGCGACATCACGGCAGGCGCGCCCACCACGCAGCCCGCCGATGATCCGACCCACGCAGTCCCCGTGGCGTTACCGGTCGCGGCCGCTGGCCGCTGGAAGCGGCGGCTCCAGTGGGCCGGTGCGGGCGCAGCGGCGCTCTTGTTGCTGGCCACGGTCCTCGCGACGATACGGGATCAGCCCGGCCGCGCCGGAGCAGCGACGACGCCCGGCAGGTCATCGACAGCGGCGCCAGCGGCTGCCGCGCCAGGCGTGATTCGGATGGCCGTGCTCCCGTTTGCCAATCTCGGCCCGGCCGCCGATGCGTCGTTCGTGTCCGGGCTCGCCGAGGAGCTCACCAGTCGCCTCGCCGGGCTCCGCAACGTGGCGGTTCCCTCGAGTACCACGCTTGCGGCCTACGAGCGCCGTGGCAAGACGCTGGCGCAGATCGGCGCCGACCTGCGCGTCGACTACGCCGTGGAGGGCAGTGTCCGGTGGACGCGCATCGGCGATCGCCCGCACGTGCGGATGACGCCTCGGCTGGTGCGGGTGGCCGACGACACGACGGTCTGGACGCAGCAGCTCGAGACGCCGGTCGCCGACCTGCTCAAGGTCCAGGCCGAGATCGCCAATCAGATCACCGATGCCCTCCGTGTGGCGCTCGACTCGCGGGAGCGCCAGGCCGTCGCCGCGCGGCCCACGGGAGACCTGGAGGCCTATCTCGCGTACCTGCGTGGCATGGCCCTCTTCCACATGGGGACGTCGGACACGGCCAACCTCGCCGCCGCGCGCGCGGAACTCGAACAGGCCGTGGCGCGCGATCCAGCGCTCGCGCCGGCATGGAACTGGCTGGCGCAGGTCTACGCCGCGCAGTACCGCGCGGGCGCAGCCCGAACAGCGGAGGTCATGGCCAAGGGGATGCGAGCCGCGGAGGCCGCGATCGCCCTCGATCCCTCGCGTGCCGACCTGCGGTTCGGACGCATCGAAATGCTGTCGGCCGCCGGTGACCACATGGCGGGCCTGCGTGAACTCGAGAGCGCGAGGGCCAGCCTGCCCAACTCCGCGTACATCCTGTTGAGGTCGTCGTGGCTCGCGCAGGTCCGCGGCCGCTGGCGCGAGGCTCAGGCCGACTTCCTGCGCGGTTTTGAACTCGATCCGGCCCTGATCGCGGAACCGCTCGCCGTCCACCACCTCCACCTGCGGCAGTACGACGAGGCGAGGCGCTTCATCAGCGTCGCGCGCGCGGCCAACCAGACGGGGGTGACCGTGCCCGAGGCCTGGACGCACTTCAGCGAGCGGGGTGACATCGCCGCAGCGCGGCGTGTCCTCGAGACCGCTCGTGCCATGCGCTCGCCGGCCGACGGCCGTGTCATCGGCCTGCTCGCCCGATTCGAGTGGTACGACGGCAAGCCGCAGCGCGCGCTCGAGCTGATTCGGGAGATGGACGCGGCCGGCGCCTGGCTTCCCCCGAACTTCCGTTTCCCCGCCGCGCTGGCCGCCGCGCAGATCTACGAGAGCCTGGGCCGGCGCCAGGACGCGACGCGCGACTACTTCGCGGCGTACGTCGCGTGGGAGGGAGACCAGGGCAGGCAAATCCCGGAGCACAGGCGCGCCATCGTCCGGGCCCTGGCCGCAGCGGGACTTGGCCGCAACGATGAGGCCGTCGCGCACGCTCGTCGTGCCGTCGAGTTGCTGCCAGTGACGACAGACGCCACCGAGGCGCCGCTACATCTCTTCCTGGCGGCACAAGTGCACGCGCGGGTCGGCGATTACGCCACCGCCTTCGCCACGCTCGAGCAGCTGTTCAGCGTCGCCGGCTTCTACAGTGACCAGTGGGTCCTTCACGATCCCAGCTTTGCCTCGCTCCGCCGCCGACCGGAATTCCCGGCGGCGCTCGCGCGATGGTCACGACAGCGCGGGAACGTCCTGCTCGACGGGATGCGCCCGGAAGGTGCGCGTCCCGTCGAATCCGCCGCGCCGTGACCAGGCGTAGCCGAAGCGACAGCTTGCGCCAGGTGCCCCGGCGGGATCATTCGGATCGCAGCGCGACGACCGGGTCGATACGCGTCGCGCGACGCGCCGGCAGGTATCCAGCAAGCAGCACCACCGCTGCGAGCAGAGCGGCAGCCAGCACGATCGTCACCGCATCGCCCGGGGCCAGCCCGTACAGCAGCTGCTCGAGCAGTCGCGTGCCCGGCAACACGGCCGCCACGCCCCCCAGCAGTCCGACGGCCAGCACCATCGCGACGTCTTTCATCACGAGCCGCAGCACCGATCGCGGTGGCGCGCCAATGGCCATGCGGATGCCGAACTCCGCCTGGCGCTCGGTGACCAGATAGCTCAGGGCCCCGTAGAGCCCGACCATCGCGAGCGCCAGCCCTGTCAGTGCGAAGAAACCCGCCAGCGTGGCGATCAGTCGCTCCTGCGCGAGATCGTCGGCGATCCGGTCCTCGAGCGTGGACGCCGTCACCGTCGTGTCGCGGCTGACGTCGGTCGCGAGACGCCGTGCGGCCTGGATGATGCTCGCCGGCGGCAACGCGGTGCGCAGCACGAACTCCTCGGCCGCCTCGTCTGCCGGCAACTGCGGCTCGGGGATGAACGCCGTCGCCGGGATCGGCTGTCGCACGGACTCGTACTTCGCGTCGCGAACGATGCCGACGACCTCCGTTGACTCGGTGTCCCTGCCGAGGCGGAAGCGCTCGCCGAGCGCGTGGCCGCCGGGGAAGAACCGGCGCGCGAGCGTCTCGTTGACGATCGCGACCCGTGGCGACGACGCGGTGTCCAGGCGGTTGAAATCGCGACCGGCCACAAGCGGCATCCGCAGCGTGGCGAAGTACCCGCTCGACATGAAGTTCAGGTGGGCGGACGCGTCGTCTCCCGTGGGCGCGCCGCGGCGATCGGTTGCGCAGGTTTGTGGCCCAGTTGGTGTCGCCGGTCGGCGTCGTGTAGGCGCGGGCGACGGACGTGACCCCTGGCACCGTGGCGAGACGACGCGCGATCTCGTCGTAGACCACGGGCTTCTCCGCCGCCGAGAGTTTCGAGAGGTCGTTCGCGTACCACGGTTGCCGCGCGCTGAGTACCAACAGGTGGCTGCGGTCGAAGCCGAGGTCGAGCCTGGCCAGGTTCACGAAGGTGCGCAGGAGCAGCCCACCTGCCACGAGCAGCAACAGCGACAAGGCGATCTGCCCCGCGACAATCCACTTGCCTGCACGGAAGCCGCTTCGCCGTTCGCCCGTGCCGACGCGCGCTTTCATGGCATCCATCAACGCCGCTCGCGTCGACCTGATCGCCGGCACGAGCCCGATCACCAGCGTGGTCGCCATCGTCACGATCGCCGTGACAGTCAGGACGCGCACGTCGAGTGAATGATCGAGGTAAACAGGACTGCCAGCGGCGGAGAGTCCCCGCACCAGCAGGGCACCTCCCCACCGCGCCAGCGCCACGCCCACCAGTGCCCCAGCACACAGAGCACGACGGGCTCGGTGAGCATCTGCCGGACGATCCGGCTCCGCGAGGCGCCCAGCGCCGCACGAACCGCGATCTCCTTGTCGCGTGTCGCCGCTCGCGCCGCCATCAGGCCGGCGATGTTCGCCGATGCGATCACGAGGACGAGGACGACAATGGCCATCAGGACCTGCAGGGGCGTGAGGAAGACGCGCCGGAAATCCCGGGCGCCAATCGGCCCCGGCGTGGCGACGATCCGCTGCTGCAGGTACGCGGGGCGCTGCGCAGCCGTGTCACCGCCCGTGGAAGCGAGCATGATCGCGGGCGACAACACGGCCAGGCGTGCGTTGGCCTGCTCCACGGTCGTCCCTGGCGAGGCGCCCCGCGAGATCCAGCCACTGCCGGCCGGCGCTCTCGACGTTGCGCCTGTCGAGCCGCGCGCTCGCGCAAAGCGGGATCGCGACATCGAAGCGTGTGCCGACGTTGACGCCCGTGAACGTCCGCGGGCCGACGCCGATCACCGCGAAGACATCCTGGCCGATGAGGAGTCTGTCGCCCACCGCGGCGGGCGACCGCGCGAACTGGCGCCCCCAGAAGCCATCGCTCAGCACGGCGACCGGCGGACAGCCCCGCTGATCGTCGCCGCGCGCGATCAGGCGTCCCGCGGCCGGCACGATCCCGAGCGTGCCGAAAAACTCGCGCTGACCATCAGGACCTGGATGCGCTCCGTGCCGGCGCCACGCGTGAATTGGAGCGGGAGTGGCGCGTGCCACGCAAACGCGCCGGCAAGGACGTCCTGCTGATTTCGCACGGCCCCCACAATGCGTACGAGAAGCCACTCTCGGGCGTGCGGCCTGGCTGCTGATACAGGACCTCGACCAGTTGCTCCGGCCGGTCCACGGGCAGGGGCCGCAGGATCACGGCGTTGATCACGCTGAAGATCGCGGTATTGGCGCCGATGCCGACCGCCAGCGTCGCGATGGCTGCCGCGGCAAAGCCCTTGCTGCGCCGCAGCGTACGCCAGGCGTAGCGCAGGTCGCCGCGCACTTCGTCGACGAGGCGGAGACCGAGGCTCCGCCGCGCTCCCCCTTGTACTTCTCGATGGCGCCGAACTCGAGCCGCGCGAGTCGCAATGCCTCCTCGGCCGGCAGGCCGTGACTGATGGCCAGATTATCGGCGCGCCGCTCGATGTGGAACTGCAGTTCCTCGGCTATCTCACGCTCCAGCGCCGATCGATGCAGCCCGTGCTGCCAGAAGGAACGGAGACGAGCAAACAACATGCGCATCACGCCTCTCCTGCTCGCAGGGCCGTGTTCATCGCGTCCATGGAGCGGGTCCACCGTTCGGTTTCGGTCTTGAGACGCTTCCGGCCGCCGGCGGTGAGGCGGTAGAGCTTCGCGCGCCGGTTGTTGCCGGAGGTCCCCCACTCGGTGTCGAGCAGTCCCTGGTGCTCGAGTCGGTACAGCGCCGGATAGAGCGCGCCCTGTTCGACCGAGAGGGCGCCGCCGGTGATCTGCTGGATCCGCAACAGCACACCGTAGCCGTGCTGTGCGCCGAGGGACACCGACTTGAGAATCAGCAGATCGAGCGTGCCCGGCAGAAGTTCCGCGTGCGCCATGTGGCAGGCCTGGCGACAAAAAACCAACTTTCGGAGTTGGCCAGTGTCCAAAGCGTAGGAGAAACCGTGGGTGAAATGCGACGACCAGGATCGACCGGGCCGGCAATCTTTCAGCGGAGAGTGCGGCAATCGTGCGCAGCAGCGCTCATCAACATGGCATCAATGGTTTGCGCGACAGCCCACGCGCGGGCCCAGGCCGGGGAGTGGCGCGATCAGTCGCCGCATCGCACACAGATGGTCACCGTGGACACCGGAGTCCAACTGGAAGTGCTCGACTGGGGTGGCCGTGGGCGGCCGGTGCTTCTGCTCGCGGGATCGGGTAACACCGCGCACGTGTTCGACGACTTCGCGCCCCGCCTGACCGGCCTTGGCCGTGTCCTGGCCGTGACACGCCGTGGCTTTGGCGCGTCGAGTACTCCGGCGGCTGGCTACGATGTCGAGCGCCTCGGCGAGGACGTGTACCAGGTCCTCGTCTCGCTCGACCTGCCGCGCGCCGTGCTGATCGGCCACTCGATCGCCGGACAGGAGCTGAGCTGGCTCGCAGTTCGTCACGCGGATCGCGTTGGCGGGTTGGTGTACATCGATGCCGGGTACCGGTACGCACTGTATCGCCCTGGCATCCTCGAGAACGTGCAGGATCTGCGGACTCGGCTGGAGGCGCTGGAGGCGGAGATTGCAAAGCCGCCTCGCCCACCCGCCGAACTGTCCGCGGCGATTCAGGCCGTGATGGGAGATGCACTCGAGGAAGTGCAGCGCGACCTCGAGGATTTGCGGACAACGCCGCCCTTCCCCGGCGCGCCACCCGCGCCGGCGGCTGCCGACCTGCGGTCGGTCCAGGCGTACCAGGCGTGGACGCGCAAGACGATGGGGTTTGCGATACCCGAAGCGGAGTTACGGTGGCAGCGCGACGTGCGCGACGACGGCGGCGTCGGCGCCCAACGGGCCCCGTCCGCCGCCGCTCGTGCCATGGGGTCGGCAGGCGCTCAACGCTTCACGAGCATCGACGTGCCGGCCCTGGCGATCTTCGCGAGTCCGCATGGCCTTGGGCCGTGGGCCGAACAGCCAGGCGTCGACCGCACCCGCGTCGACGACTTCCTGCGCTTCGACACGCGCATGACCGAGCGGCAAGCCCGCTGGTTCGAACGGCGTGTGCCGTCGGCGCGCGTCGTTCGCATTCCGAAAGCGAGTCACTACGCGTTCCTGTCGCACGCGGAAGACGTGGTTCGCGAGATCGGCGCGTTCCTGCGGATGTTGCCGTGAGCGGCGCGTGACGTCTCAGGTCTCAGGTCTCAGGTCTCAAGCCTCCAGCCTCCAGCCTCGGGGATCGTCAGTCGACCCCTTGCCGTACCGTCGTCACAATCTCGCGCACCGCAGCGATCACCGCTTCCGGCGCTTCGACAGGGATGCCGTGTCCGGCGTTGGGCACGAGCATCTGGCGGCCTCTCCTCGACCGCTCGGCGAACTGCCGTTGCAGATCGACCCATCCACGCCGGACGCCAGCCTCGACGGACCGGGCATCGGGGATCGGCTTGCCCTGGGTCAACACGATGAGCGGCATGTCTTCGAGGCCTCCCGCCGATCGAACCTGATCGGCCGTGGCTCTTCCCGGTCCCATTTGCGCGTCGGCGAGCAGGACCTTGCGCTGTCGCCTGAGCCGCGCCAGCACGTCCCACTCCGCCGCGCTCCACGGGTGCGGGGCTGGCCCCGAGTCGGCGGCCATGAACCGAATCATGCCGAGTCGTCCCAGGACCATCGAGAGGCCGCGGATCACCGACCGCGGAAGCGGCGGCCTGTCGCGATGGGGCATGCCCCTGATCGTCCCGGCATCCTCGAGCGCCGCATCGACAAACACCATCCCGGATACCTCGCCCGGATGTGCGTCGTGATAGAGGCGAATGACGTAGCCGCCAAAGGAGGCGCCGACCAGGACGAACGGCCGCGGCAGCCCTGCGGCCTCGACCAGCCGATGGAGATCCTGCGCTGCCTGCCTCCCCCATGCCGGATCGGGCCCTGAGTCACTCCAGCCGATGTCGGCGCGGTCGTACCAGCACGCCCGCGTGAATGCGGTGATGCCCCGCTGACTGGGTGTCCAGACGTAACCGGGCGCAGTGCCACCGCTGACGAGGACCACGGTGGGCCTGCCATCCCCTGCACAATGGATGTTCAGGGTGCGTCCACCGATATCGACCGAGCGTCCGACCTGTTTCAGGATCCGGCCGTCGCGCCATGCACCGACATGCTCGTACGTCGCGGCACTGAAGGCAGCAAGGGCGACGACCACGAGGAAAGACCTGACGACAGCGCGAAACAGCCGCGACACCGTCCCGGGCCTGCGCGCGTCAGATACGCGCATGGCGTTCGCGCCTGCGGAGCAGCAGCCAGCTCGCGGCGAATGCGCCAGGACCCGCGAGCAGGATCATGGCAGGACCCACTGGACGCGGTATCGCAATGGCCGAGGCGATGATGGCGGCGCCACATCCCACCATCACGTATCCCAGCGACCGATGTGCCCTCATCCACACTGCACGGTCCGCGAGTGTCCGCCCGGTTCTCAGGCCGATCGCGAGATTCGGACGAGTCCTCGGAAGAATGTTCCCGACGCTGATCATCGTCGCTCCCAGCATCGCTGGCACGAGCACGGCCGCCCACGATCGACCGGACAGGACGCCGAGCAGGCCAAGGAGGATGACGCCGTGAGTGGCGATGACCAGGAGACTCACGCGGAGCATGATGGCGTCGTAGATGGCGTCCGCGTGGGCGCCTGGCTCGCCGCCCTCCGGGGCCAAGTACAACCCCCGGAGCAGTCGGTCGGTCAGCGTCACGGCGGCCGGGAGCAGGAACGCCACCATGGGTGCGCCCAGCCAGACGGTGCCGTTGGCCACGTGCAGTGACGGCGGTACCTGCAAGGGCAGGCCCCGATACAGGGCGACGAGGCCGAAGGCGTGCCCGGCGAGGACCACGCGATCCAGTGACGAGCCTAGTGCGCGCATCTCACCCCTCCTGCTGACGAGGCCGCGCGGGCCTGGGAACGCGACGAGCGCCACCGCGCGAACTGGGGCGGGTCCACTCGATCAGGTGCTGGACGAGGTCTTCGAACACCGACGAGTTCAACTCGTAGCGGATCTCCTGGCCGTGACGCTCCGTGACCACGAAGCCAGCCTCCCGGAGCACCGCGAGGTGCCGCGAGATCGTCGGCCAGGTCGAGTCGAAGCGATCGGCGATTTCCCCCGACGTCAAGGGTCCATCCCTCAGCAACCGGAGGATGGAGCGTCGAGTGTCGTCGGCCAGTGCACGGAATGCCTGATCGGGGGCTTTCACAGAAATGGCCTCGCTTAGATACTTAGCACATTATCTAATTATCAACGCGCGGTCAAGCCCTCGTTCTTCCTCTACGCACGAGCGTGCCAAGGCGAGTCTCTCGGAGAAGCGCCAACCTCAGCCTGCTCTATCTCAACGAATCCGGCTCGAGCATGCAGCGGGCTAGCGCGTCGTCAGACGCTTCTGAGAGAATCTGCATTCCTTCGGAAGACCGTCAGCGACATGGATCCATCGAGCTTCCGTTACGTCTTCGGAGCATTTCAGCTCGACGCCGCAGACAACGTACTCCTGCGCCAGGGTCAACCAGTGCCCCTGACGCCGAAGGCGTTCGACACGCTGGTCGTCCTGGTGGCCCGCCACGGACGGCTGGTACCCAAGGACGAACTGGTGGCGCTCGTGTGGCCGGATACCTTCGTCGAGGAGAACAACCTCGCACAAAACATCGCCGCTCTGCGGCGGGCGCTCGGGGAGGGAACCTCCGACGAGCGGTTCATCGAGACCGTTCCGAAGCGCGGGTACCGCTTCGTCGCCCCGGTAACCGAGGTGCGGCCACTGGGGGCTGCACCGGCCCTCGATCGGATCGTCCGTCGCTGTCTCGAGAAGTCCCCGGCGCAGCGGTTCCAGTCGGTGAGCGAACTCCGGGCCGCGCTGGAGGACACCCGCGCGCAACTCGCGGCGGACCGGCCCGCGCAACAGGCGTCGATTGCCGTCCTCCCGTTTGCCAACATGAACCCGGACAAGGACAGCGCGTACTTCGGCGATGGCCTGGCCGAGGAGATCATCAACGCGCTGGCCCAGGTGCCGGGCCTGAAGGTCACGGCCCGCACTTCCGCGTTCGCGTTCCGCGGCAAGGAACACGACATCACGGCGATTGCCGAGGCGCTGCGGGTGGGGACAGTGCTCGAAGGCAGCGTCCGCCGATCAGGCAACCGGATCCGCGTCACCGCTCAGCTCATCAACGCGGCCGACGGCTGCCATCTCTGGTCGGATCGCTACGACCGCGAGATGACCGAGGTCTTCGAACTCCAGGACGAGATCGCCCAGGCCATCGCGCAGAGCCTGCACGACAAGCTGACACCACAAGCCCCGCCTCGCCGCTATCAGCCGACGCCGTCGGCCTATGAGGACTTCCTGAAAGCGCGCTACTACCTCGCCCAGCTCACTCCCGAAGCCTTGTCGCGCTCGCGTGTCCTGCTCGAACGAGCGATTGCGAGCGACCCCGACTTCGCGTTGGCACGGCAGCACCTCAGTCACCACTTCCTGCTGCAGGCGCTCTGGGGCGGCACGTCGGCGCATGAGTCGATGCCCCTGGCACGCCGTTGGGCCCTCGAGGCCCTGGCGTGCGACCCGTCGCTGTCCCAAGCGCACGCCATTCTGGGTGTGATCGCCGGGATGTACGACTACGACTGGCTCGAACAGGATCGGCAGTTCCAGTTGGCGCTGGCGCGTGACCCGGTCTCGTCGGACGTCGACGCGCATCATGGCGTCCATTGCCTGCTCCTGACCAACCGCGCCGCCGCCGGCGTCAGGGCACTGACCCGGGCACTCGAGCGCGACCCGCTCAACCTGGTGTTCCGCGTCCAGCGCGCCATCTGCCTCGACGCCGCGGGCGAGATCGACGCGGCGGATGCGGAACTGCGTCAGGTGGTCGAGTTGAACGAGCAGTGCGGTCCCGCTGCCGAGTGGCTTGCCGTGCACGGCGCGTTCAGGGGCCGTTGGCAGTATGCGGCAGGCCATGCCCAACGCGCGTTCACGTTGGCCGGACAGCAGACGCGGTTCGCGGGCTTGCTCGCGGGCATCCTGCAGCGCACCGGCGACACGGACGGCGCCAACCGCCTGATAGCGACGCTCGGCAACGGCGACGGCTACGGTGCTCCTGTCGAGTTCATGTTCTTCATGCTGCTGCAGTCGAGACTCGACGAGGCCGCGGCCTGGGCCGAAAAGGCGATCGAACAGCGCGACGGCTACCTGCTCGTGCTCCTGTCGACGTGCGCGGGACTGGCATTGCGATCGAGTCCGCACTGGAGCCGGTTGGCGGCGCTGCTCAAACTCGAGCCGCCGACAGACCACGGGGTGCAGTCGGCCTGAAGCTACGGCTGGCGGTTCTCGAGACCGTTCTGCTTGTGCTGGGCGCGGATCTGGTCGCCGCTCTGCACGAGGTGCGAGCGTAGCTGACCCAGGCCGTCGCGAATCCCCTTCCATGCGGCGGCGTGTGTCGTCTTCGACGTGTACCCGTTGGCCGTGCGCCCGTCCCAGGCGAGGACCTTGTCGATGGTGGCAGTGACCTGCACGACGTCACCGAACGCGTATTTATTGATCGGTCTGCCCAGGACCTCCGACAGCGACGCGAACAGGGCCGCGTCGCCGCTGGGTGGCAAGTCCGGGTTGGCCGCGAGATGGAAGCGGTAGCGCAGCTGGCCGGCGTAGAACCAGAACACGGCCTCGTCCTTCTCACCTGACGCGAACAGCTTCCCCGCGAGAACGTAGTAGGCGGCCGGATGCTGTTTCTCGATGCTCGCCTTCAGCTGATCCGGTGTCAGCCGATTGAAGTCTTCCGTGCCGGGGGCAGGCGCCTGGCCCACGGTCGCAGCGACGGCGACGGTGGCAGTGACAGTGATCGCATCGAGGGCGTGACGAAGCATGGAGCGATTCTAGCCGTCGCCGCACTCATCGCGTTGACGCGGCCTTCCTGCCGAGGACAAACGCGACGCCGATCAGGAGCGCGACAGCCACGACGGCCAGGCCGATCCAGACGACAGTTCGGCGGGAGACGACGCCGGCCGGCGTCGTCTCGTCTTCTTTGCCTGCTGCTGCGGGCGTCGACGCTGCGGCGGCTGAAGGCGCCGGTGCAGGGCCTCCGGTACTCGTGAGTTCCAACGTGTACCGAGACTCGAGTTTTTCTTGCACGAATTCGTGGGTCGCGACCCTGACGAAGGCCTTGCCCTCGTAGGGAAACTCGAGTGCTTCGATGCGAACGGCGGCTCCACCGTTCGGGGCCTTGACTTGCTTCTTCTCGACACCGTCCCGATCGACGACGGCGAGCACGAGTTCCTTCTCCGGTGCGTTCGGCTTGGCGCGCAACGAGTAGGTGGCCTTGGGCACGACCTTGAACGCGTAGTAGTCGATCCGGTCGTTTGCGTTGAGGTAGCCGCTGGTTTCCCCGGGCTCGATGTCGATCGCGCCGGCATCGTCCGCTCCGGCGTCACGACCGCTCTTGGCGTCGGAGATGTCGACCAGCTGCACCTCGAAGCGGGCATTCCGGTGCTGGTCGTAGTGCTCGTTGCCGATCAGCACATAGAATCGGCCGCCACGCCCGGCGGCGATCGGCAGCTCGATGCCTTTCTTCTGTCCGGGCTCTGCGATCCACACCTGGGCGACCCTTTGCTTATCGGACGCGTGCAGGGCAATGCCCGAATAGGGAAACTCCCCCTTGCCTTCCTCGAACTTCTCGCCGCGAATCTTGACGCCGACGTCGTACGCCTGGATGGTGGCGACGATTTTCTGACCGTCGCGCGCATCGATGGCGAAGTAGTCGTAGTCGTCCTTGCGCTGATGGTGATCGAGGTGGTACGTCGTGCCTGCCTGAATCGTGACCGCATCCTCGTACGTGTTGCCGCCGCGAATCTCCTGTCCGTACGCCGAATCGCGCGCGATGAGCAGCGCCCGCTGCGTCAGCTGCCGCAAGGAGTCGGCAAGGGCTGCCGCGTTGCGGGCATCGTGATACTCGCCTCCGGTCGCCTGCGAGATTCCCTCCAGCTGCGCCCGTGCGGCTGCGTCGACGTCGAACCCGATCGTGTGGATCTTGACCTTGATCCCTCGCGCCATGAGATCGCGCACCGTCGCGAGCGGATCGGCACCGCACGTCTCTATACCGTCGCTGACGAGGATGATCGCCCGCTCTTCGTCGCTCGCGCCGCCGAAGTCCCCGGCCGCCTGCTCGAGGCTGTACGAGATCGGCGTCTGCCCTCTCGGCACGGCCTTGCCAAGGGCGGCGAGCATTCGCGCGCGGTCGAGGGGCTGGAACGGAATGACCAGCTCCGTGTCCTTGCAGCTCTCGGCCTTCGGCTCCGGCGGCACTCGATGGCCGTAGTACCGCATGGCGACGACGCTGCCTTCCTGGATCCCCGAGATCGTCTCGCGGATGGCGCTCTTTGCAGCGTCGATCTTCGGCTGCGAGCCCATCGTCGCCTTCATGGACCCGCTGACATCCAGGACGATCTCGACGCGGGCCGACTGCGCGTTCGCGGAGACGACAGAAGCAAGCAGCAGGCCGCATGCCAGCCGCAGGTGTGTGCGCATGACCTTCTCCGGAATTGCCAAGGGCTCCGCGGCCCTCAGGGGCCGGGAGCGGGTCAACAGCGCGTTGAATTGGGTGGATTGACTATACTCGCGGCCAGGCAGACGATCCAGCGCCTTTGACAGGTGAGCTGGAGGCCGGAGGCGCGGCAGTCCAGGTACGCGCGACACGGACGATGAGCCACCACGAGCTGCCGTTGAGGCGGCGCACCCCGACGGGGTCGGTGCTCGCACAGGGCGCGGTCCTGAGCGGTCGCTACCACATCCTCGACTACATCGGCGAAGGTGGCATGGGCCAGGTGTACAGGGCCCACGATCGGGCGCTCGATGAGGTCGTGGCGATCAAGGTGCTGCTGCCGCACCTCCTCGGCAGTCCGCTGATGAGTCAGCGCTTCCTGAGTGAGATCAAGCTGGCGCGCAAGGTGACCCACCGCAACGTCTGCCGCATCCACGATTACGGCGAGGACGGCACGCTCGGCTACATCTCGATGCAGTTTGTCGAAGGCATCGAGCTCACCGCGCTCATCGCGCAGTCGGGCGGCCTCGCGGTCGACGAGGCGTACGCGATCGCCATTCAGCTCGCCGATGGCCTGCAGGCCATCCACGACGAGGGCATCGTCCATCGCGATTTCAAGGCCGCGAACGTGATGATCGATCGCCGCGGCAACGCGCGGCTGATGGACTTCGGGATCGCGAAGCTGTGGAACGCGGAGCGCGGACTGACGACAGAAGGCCAGATCGCCGGGACGCCCGCCTACATGAGCCCTGAACAGGCGGCCGGAGAGCCGATCGATCCCCGCACGGACCTGTACTCGATGGGGATTGTGCTCTTCGAGCTGTTCACCGGGTCGCGGCCGTTCACGGCCGAGAATGCCGTCGCGGTGATGTACAAACACGCGCACGAGGAGCCTCCGCTCGATGGGCCGATCGCGGTGGCCATTCCAGCCCGGGTCAAGCCCATCATCCGCAAGTTGCTGGCCAAGCAGCGCAGCGATCGCTTTTCGTCCTCCCAGGAATTGAAACAGGCACTGCTCGACGTGCGCGCGGCGCTGCCGGCCTTCGGCCCGGATACGACGGAGAGGATCGTGCTGAAGGTCCAGCAGTTGCGTGGTGCGCTGGACGAGACGGTGGGCGCACCGACGCCGCCTTCGCCAGTTGGACCAGCGCAGGCAGTGACGCATCGGCGGTCCGGGATCAACCGGCGCGGTCTCTGGCAGTTGCTCACGGCAGCCGGCCTCGTCACTGGCGCTTTCAGCGCGACGATCCTGCTGATGTGGCGTGCGCCCGAAGGCGAACGCACCGGATCGCTTCCAGCTCCGGCACCCGTGAGGGCTCCGCAGCAGCCGACCACGACAGTAGCGACCAGTTCCGAAGCGCCTCCGCCGACCGCGAATCGCGAGGCACGGCAGCCGGCTGCAATCGCCGCGCCGGACACGAACGACTCTTCGGCTTCGCCAGGAGTCGCAAGAGCCACACCCGCCGCTGAGAGTCCGGCCCTCACTGCGTGCGGGCGTGGTGAGCCGCGGGGCTGTGGTGATGCCTGTGAGGCCGGCAATTCCGCCGCGTGCACGCAACTCGGCGTGCTCTACAACCGCGGCGCCGGTGTCGCGCGCGATCTCACGGCCGCGGCGTTGTACTACGACCGCGGATGCTCCGGCGGTGATCTCGCGGGGTGCAACAACCTCGGGACGATCTATCAGCACGGCGCTTCCGGTCTTCAGGGCGACCGGTCGAAGGCGGCAAGCCTTTACGAACGTGCGTGCAACGGCGGGCATCTCGACGGGTGCGCCAATCTCGGCCTGCTTTATCTCAACGAGCCCGACTCGAGCGTGCAGCAGCGAACGCGCGGACGCGAGCTGCTGCGGCAGGCCTGTGCGGCTGGGCTCGCGAGGGCGTGCAGGGCTGCATCCTGAGCCGCCTTTGCCAAGGCTCCGGCGCGCCGCGGCCGCCTTTGCCAAGGCTCCGGCGGGCCGGTCGAACGGCGCTACGATGACCGAGCGCACCTGGGGACGCATTTCATGTTCGCGCTCTCGGCGGTTCGACTCGCTGCGCGTACCAGCCAGGGCTTCAATCGCGCGCTCTTCGGCGTGCGCGCGCTTCTCGCCTCGCTGCTCCTGTCAGGCGTGGTCTCGACCGCCACGGCAGAGCGGCTTCCGCTCCGTACCTACACCACCGACGATGGCCTCGCGCACTCGCGGGTCAGGCGCATCGTGCCCGATCCGCGCGGGTTCCTGTGGTTCTGCACGATCGATGGCCTGAGTCGGTTCGACGGTACCGAGTTCGTCACCTACCGGAATGTCGATGGCCTGCCGGATCCGTGGGTCACCGACCTGCTCCCGACTCGACACGGTGCGTATTTGGTCGCCACCAATGACGGCGTGGTGAAGGTCGAAATCCTCGCTCGCCGCGTGGCGGGCGATGGCCCGCACGCGGCTGGTGTTCGGTCGCCGAAGCTTTTCGCGCCCGTCCCGTTCGAAGGGTCACCGACACAACGTCACGTTCGCGTCCTGCTCGAGGACCGGGCCGGTCGCATCTGGGCGGGGGGCCGAGGCGGGCTGTCCCTGCTGGACGAACGCGGCGCGTCTCCGCGCTTCCGTCCCGTTGTCCCGAGCCCTCCGGCGATGGTCACATCGCTGCTGGAGGATGACGCTGGCAGCCTGTGGATTGGAACCCTGGACGGCTTGTTCCTGCGACGCTCGTCCGGGAGCCTCTCGCAGGAGCCCATCGCGGCGCAAGCCAGGGTGCATCACGTGCGAGTGCTGGCGAGAGACGGCACGGGCCGTCTCTGGATAGGCCATGACGAGGGATTGCTCGTACTCGGGCCCGGCGCCGGCGCGCAGCGGCTGGGGGCGTCGAGCCGTTCACACGTGCGTGAGTGTCGCGGCCGCCCGGATCGCGGGCTTCGGCTTCCCACCCGAGGCGACGACGCGTGTGACTTCACGATGTCCGACGGGCTGATCGATCGGCGCGTGCGTGCGCTGGCGATCGGGTCGGACGGGCACGTCCGCATCGGCACGGTACACGGTTTCAGCGATGTCGATGGTGCGCACATCGCCAACATCGGCCCGATGCAGGGACTTGCAGACGATGCGATCAACGCGATGGTCGAGGATCGGGATGGCAACCTCTGGATCGGGACCGACGCCAGTGGCGCGGTGCGGATCGCTGCGTCCGGCCTGGTGAGCTACTTCGAGGCTGACGGGCTGGAGCACGATTCCATCCCGGCGCTCATCGAGACCGACGCAGGACGCGTGGCTGCCATATCGAGTGCTCATTACACGATCAGCGAGTTCGATGGACGCCGCTTCGTGCCCGCCAGGTTCAACGTGCCGCGGGACCTTCCGCCCGATCGCTACTTCAGTGCGCTTCGCGACCACCTCGGCGCCTGGTGGGTAGGAACGGCAGCGGGCTTGTATCGGTTCCCCCCGATTCGACAGGTCGCCATGGTGGCTCGCGTTCGCCACGACGTGCTCTATGCAGCACGTCCGGACCTGCCCAGCGACGACCTGTTTCCCGTATTCGAGGACCAGCGCGGCGACGTGTGGCTGATCGCCCAGTTGCCCGACCACGTCCGGCTCGTCCGATGGAATCGCACGACGAACGACTTCCGCAGCTACGGCCCGGCCGACGGGTTGCCGCATCTCACTACGCGTCCGGCCGTGTCGCGGCCGTCGATTGTCGACCTCTCGCCTGGTCAGCTGTTGGTCGGCTTTCGGGAGGCAGGCCTGTTTGCCTATCGCGAAGGGCGCTTCGAGCCAGTCCTCGAACGTGGCACGCCGATCGCGGTCAGCACGCTTCACGTCGATGGACGCAAGCGCGTCTGGATCATCGGGGTCGATGGCGCCGCGAGGCGCATCGACGACCCGCAGACGCGCCACCTGGTCAGCGACGCGAGCATCTCACGCAGCCTGCGAGGTGCCAACGTCCAGTGCATGCTCGAAGACGCGCAGGGCCGGTTCTACTTCGGCACGACGAGCGGCATCATCCGGGTCGATCCGGGCACCGGCAGCTCGTGGCGGCTCACGAGGGCTGAAGGGCTGGCGCAGAACGAGGTCTGGAGTGCCCTCGCCTCACGGCGCGGCGACATCTGGTTCGGCACCATCTCCGGCGTCTCGCGCCTCGATCCGGCCCGTCTGCGTCCTCGGCCGCCCGCCCCGCCGACGTTGATCACGGCCATCCACGTGAATGGTGACGCCCGCATCGTGTCTGAGTTCGGCGAGCGTGAGCTGTCGGGGCTGACGTTGGCGCCGCGCGAGCGAGACGTCGCCATCACGTTTTCGGCCATCTCGTTGGCGCCCGGCGAGCACCTGCGGTACCAGCACCGGCTCGACGGTACGGACAACGACTGGAGCCGCCCGAACGGCGAGCGCGTGGTGCGGTTCACTCGGCTTTCCCCGGGCCACTATCGGTTGCTGGTGCGAGCAGTCACCAGTTCCGAGGTGGTGGGCGCGTCGGCTGCGGCCGTGGAGTTCGTCATCCTGCCGCCCGTCTCGCAGCAATGGTGGTTCAGATCGGCTTTCCTCGTCGCCGCCCTGCTGGTCGCTGGCGCGGCGCACAAGTACCGTGTCGCGCGGCTGCTCGCCCTCGAACGCGTGCGCATGCGGATAGCCGCCGATCTGCATGACGACATCGGCGGCAGCCTGGCGCGCATCTCCATCCAGAGCGAAGTGGCGTGTCGCGAGGCGGCCGCGCTGGGCCAGCAGCCGGCACGGCGCCTCAGTGAAATCGCCGAGAGTGCGCGCGCCCTCCTCGATGCCCTCGGTGACGTCGTCTGGTCCGTCGACCCGCGGCGCGACGATCTGGCGAGCGTCTGCCGGCGCCTCCGCGAGTACGCCGACGATGTCTTCACTGGCACTGGCGTGCGATGGGCGTACGCCGCGCCAGCCAATCTGGTCCTGGTCCGGCTGGATCCCCAGGCGCGGCGGCAGCTGTTCCTGCTGCTCAAGGAGGGTGTCACCAACATCGCGCGACACGCATCGGCTCGCAACGTGTCGTTCGAAATCCGGCTGGAGGGACGTGAGCTTCGGGCGGAGTTGCGCGACGACGGACGGGGCTTCGATACGAGCGCCGTCGACGCCGCATCGGACCGGCATGGCATTCTCAGCATGCGGGCCCGGGCCGAGCAGCTCGGCGCGCGCCTCGCCATCGATTCGTCGCCGGGGACCGGCACCACGATCAGGCTGGGCTTGCCGATGCCCGGCCTCCGTCAGCGCATGTTCATGCTCTTGTTCAAACGGCTGAGGTAAATCAGGATGACCGGCACACCTCGAGGCTCGTGTGGCCGGTGACACTTCCCCACTCGCCGTTGCGGTCATCGACGATGACCGCGGCACCCGCGAAGGTCTCGCGGCGCTGATTGGCGGTACGCCAGGATTCCGGTGCGTTGGTACTTACGGTTCTGTCGAGGACGCGCTGAAACGACTCCCCGACGTGACGCCGGACGTCGTGCTGCTCGACATCAACCTGCCTGGACTGAGCGGATCGGAGGGTGTCGGCCTGCTCCGCGATCGGTGCCCGCGCGCGCAGATCGTGATGCTGACCGTCTTTGCCGAGGAGGAGCGGATCTTCGAATCTCTCTGCAATGGCGCGTGCGGGTATCTCCTGAAGAAGACGCCGCCGGCGCGCCTGCTCGACGCCATCGCCGAAGCGCACGCCGGCGGTTCCCCGATGTCGCCCGACATCGCGCGGAAGGTCGTCGTGGCCCTGCAGCGGCCCGCTCCGATCGACAAGCCGGAACAGGCGCTCACGCCGCATGAACTGCGGATCATCGGCCTGCTTGCCAATGGCGACAGCTACCAGGACGTTGGCGATCGTCTCGGCATCACCGTCAACACGGTTCGCAATTACATCCGGCGCATCTACGAGAAGCTGCACGTCCACACGAAATCGCAAGCCGTCAGCAAGGCCCTCCGCGGCCGCCTCATCCCCTGACACCGTTGTCGTCGCGCAACGGCGATGTGCCGCGCATGCCACCGCTGATGAAAACAGCATGGTCATGCTCTGTGCAGGGACCAGCCGACGATCTACCGTTGCCCACCTTCCGTCACGGGCCTGGAACGCAGACGCGCCATCGTGAGCGGGCGGCCGCACGCCGCGTGCCTCGCCACGTCGTGATCCTGGCTGCCTTCCGTATGGAGGATTGGACGTGGACTCGATCGCGCTGGCCCGGGGTCGGCTGATCACGGGCATCACCTGGGCACTCCTGATCCTTGGCCGGCCATCCGATGCCGCGCCCGCCGGTGCCGTCACGGGACAGGGCGCACGGGGCGAATGGCTGGTGACCGCCAACGTCCACCTCGGCCCCGATGGCACCGTCAGTGGCCAGTTCCAGGTGCTCGGCCGCCTCCAGGACGGAACACCGCTGGCCTGCCGGTACGACACGTTCCGGCGCATGGTGATCCTCGTCAACCAGGCCAGGTTCGACGCGTCTGGCACGTGCGGATACCGGGCCGACGGGCGCGGTGTCGAGTTCGCCGCCGAGAACCGGATCGTCATCGTCGACAACGGCGAACCGGGCGCGGGCCGTGACGCGCTGGACGTCAACTTCCTCGGCACCTCCGGTATCGCCATCCCTGGTGGCGCGATCGATCGCGGCAACTTCGACGTGGCCGCGGCGCCACAACCGTCACTCGACGAACTGCAACTCACGGCGCTGCGACAGCTGCAGGCCGCCTCGCGCAACACCGCCGAGGTGCGCTTCGAACATGGCTTCCCCCAGGGTGTCATCGGCCAGATTCCGGTCCGCGGCGCCGACCCCGTCGAGCGCGCGCGCCTCTTCCTCGATGACTACAAGGATCTGTATCGCCTGAACAGCCCAGACTTCCGCCTGGGAGTGCGCCGCGTGGCCACGTCCCCGGCCGCGCCTGTCCAGGTCGTCACGTTCTTCCAGACCGTCCAGGGGCTACCGGTTCACGGCGCCGAGATCGTCGTCGTGTTGAAGGGCGACATCCTGTACGGCACGTCGGGATCGTTGATCCCGAGCGGTGTACGCCTGAATCCGATTGCCGACATCACGGCGGAAGACGCGGAGAACCGCGCGCGGTTGTATGCGGGATTCCGCGGTGCCGCGATTACCGGCAGGACCGGGCTGACGGTGTTCGACCCGAGCCTCGCGGGGCTGGCGAGCCGACCACCGCCACATCCCGCGCTTGCCTGGCAGGTCACGCTCGGCAATCCGAACCCTCAACGGCTGTTCGTGGACGCGCACACCGGCGAGGTGCTGCTGCGCGTGTTCCTGGGCGAACAGGACTACGAACTCGACCTGGAGACGGCGAACAATCTCGTGGGCGCGAGCACGTCATTCTGTTACTGGAACACGACCGACGACGACAACATCGGCGACGAGGATGGAATCGACGATGAGTTCGATTCGGATCCGGACGCCATCAACGCGCTCGACTTCTCGAAGTCGACCTACGACTTCTACAACGGCACGTTCGGCCGCGATTCCTACGACAACGACGGCAACGAGATCGAGGTGTTCATCCACGCCCGAATCGTCGACAGCTCTGGCAACGTCGTGCAGAACGCCAACTACTTCGGCCGCATGTGCAGCATCGGCGAGGAGGGCTTCGAGTTCTCGGACGGCTTCGTCCAGGACGATGTCATGACGCACGAGTTCACGCACGGCGTCGTCCATTACGGCTCGAATCTCAACCAGGGAAACCTGCCCGGGGCGCTCAACGAAAGCCTGGCAGACATCTTCGCGTTCTTCCACACCAACGACCCCGTCCAGGGCGAGAACGTGCCGGGGGCGACAGGCTGCGCGGGACTACCGGGTGGGCGAGGCCTGCGTGACCTCAGCAACCCGCAGAATTGCGGCGACCCCGATCGCTGGGGCGAGCGATTCACCGGCTCGTCCGACAACGGCGGCGTGCATACCAATGCCGGTATCACCAACAAGGCCGCGTTCCTGCTCGCCCGCGGCGGTACGCATCCCGACACGGGCATCATCGTCAACGGCGTCGGCGACGCGATCACACGGGACCTCTTCTACCGGGCGATGCAGTTCATGCCGGCCAATGCCGATCCGTTCATCGAACGCGACGTCGTCGTGGCCTTCGCGTCGGCGCTCGGTCACCCCGCGTCGGTCGTCACCGCGGCCAGGACGGCTTTCCTGGCGGTGGAGGTCGGCATCCTCAAGAACGACGTCGATGGTGACTCCTTCGCGGACGGCGTCGACGTGTGCCCGTTCAAGTTCAACACCGGGCAGGAGGATGCCGACGGCGATGGGATTGGCGATGCCTGCGACAACGATGCCGACGGCGACGGCGCACCGGAGATTTGTTCCACGCCACAGTGCCTGCTCAACAAGGACAACTGTCCCGGCATCTACAACCCGGATCAGGCCGACGCCAACTTCAACAGCATCGGCACGGCGTGCGACCCACTCGAGGACGGGGATCTCGACGACGACCACGTGCCCGACAAGGAAGATAACTGCCCGGGTGACTACAACCCGAAGGTCTTCCAGGACGGGCGTGCCTTCCAGCCCGACGTCGACGGCGACGGCGAGGGTGATGCGTGCGATCCGGACGGGGATGGCGACACGGTACCGAACGACAGCGACAACTGCATCAACGTCGCGAACACTGACCAGGCCGACACGGATGGCGACCTGCTCGGCGACGCGTGCGACAGGTGTGCGCAGGATCGCGATCTCAACGTCGCATGGGGCTACTTCAAGGATCCGGTCACGGGCGAGGTGCACCTCCACCAGGTCGTGTCGGATACGGATGGGGACGGCACACCGGACGCCTGTGACGTTGACGGCTACGGCCGGACCGTGATCCATCTCGATGGCGCGCCGTACACGCCGTCGAGGGGACTGCAGCCGGACGGGCAGCCGCGCTCGGTGCACGTCACGGCCGACCCCGGCACCACCGTGTCGATCCCGATCCCACTCTGCCTGGGGGAGTGTCCGGCCGCGCCGCCACCGGAGGCGTGTGTCTCGTTCGAGTTCAACGGCCTCGAACCCCATGTGATCGCGGCGATCACCGACGAGCGGGCGGAAGGGGTGGGGGCACTGAGCCAACGCATCCCGGCCAGCACGTTCGGCTTGCCACGCATCCTTCGCGCCCAGCCGCGTGGGGGCCGATTCTACTCGCTGACCTTCAGCTTCTCGCCGGAGTTCTCCGGAGAGACGGCATTCACCCTCATCGAACGATCGTGCGTGCTTCGCGATCGCGCACGGTGACCAGGGCGTACCGCAGAACATCGAGCCAAGACTCGAGGAGTCGACCGATGAAAAACATGCTAAGAACTGCAGCCGTTGCAGCGGCCGGATTGTTGGTCCTGACGCTGGCGCTCACCACTGACGGCGCGCGGGTGGCCGCTCAGGGGATGAAACCGCTTCTGGTCCAGATCATGAACACGGCAGCGGAGCCGGTCCCAGTGGTGTCGTCGGTCGATCGCGTCCTGCTGCGCGAGCAGTTGGCGCCGACCGGCATCTGTCCCACTGCCACTCATGAGGTACAACGGGTCCTCCCGGATGGCACATTCGGCGGCTCGTTCATCGTCCCGCCGGGCAAGAAGTTGGTGCTCACCGATCTCGAGGCAATCATCCGGGCGCAACCCGCTCTGGCATTCCCGCTTGGGGGGGTGGCCAGGATCGATGCATTCACCGGCCCTACCACCCTTTCGCGTGTCATCAGTGCGCAGGGACAAGTGAATGCCGACGCGGTATTCGCCGGCGTCATCCCGGTGAGCGAGCATCTTCAGACGGGCGGCGTCATCGGTTCTGATCTCCCCGTGTGCCTGGAGGAATACGTCCTGATCTCGAATGGCGGCCACGCAGCGGAACTTCAGGAGGCGAGGCTCCACGGGTATCTGATCGACCAATGAGGTGACGCGCGGCGTGACCGTTGACGACGACATCGCCCATCGACCATTGCACAGGGGAGGCGCCATGAACGTACGGCGTAGCTACTCGTCGCTCACACCAGGTCGGCCTCGCCTCGCAGGCCGCAGGGGTTTCACGCTCATCGAACTCCTGGTCGTCATTGCCATCCTTGGCGTGCTGTTCGGGCTGATGCTGCCGGCCGTCCAGAAGGTGCGCGAGGCGGCCAACCGTGTCGCGGCGGCCGAGTCGCTCGAGCACCTCGCGACGTTGGCACGGGCGCTCGCGGCCAAGGACGTCGACGGCGACGGGCGGGCCAACTACCCCGATCTCGAGCAGATGCTGCCGGCGCTCGATGCCCGCCGCTTCCAGGTCGTGCCCGGACCGTCGCAGACACTGGTCAGCCATGGATACGTGTTCACCATCCAGACCGGCGAGGCGCACACCTCGTTCCACTGGATGGCGCTGGCGGCGCCAATTCGTGGGGCGGCTTCTGGTGAAGCCTTGACCATCGACGAGACGCAGACGATCCGACGACTGGCGTCCGTCTGCAGTTCCGGCACTGGCCTGGTGCTGGATGGTGAGACGTGGAGGTGCCCGGCAGACGCCTACGCGGGGCTGTTGACCTCGCTGGGGTCCTATCGGGCCGGCGCATACACATGGAAGAGCGCCCCCGCGGTTGCGGGACTGATATGGAGCACTCGAAGCTTTGTCTGGAAGGCGGACGACTGGTCGGCCGGCATCTGGTCGTTGCCTGACGCACCGGCACGGTGGGGCAACGACGTCCCGGGTGATGCGAACACGCCACTCCTGCAGGGCCGGCCGCTGAGCGACTCTCCCGGCAACATGAGCCTCATCGGGGTGAGCGCACTCGAGACCCTGCACCTGTTGAGTCCGGAGACCCTGGCACTGGCCCGATCACGTGCGCAGGATCCCGCCTTCATCAGTGCGCTGCAGGAGCTGTTCGATCAGAACAGGGACGGCATGCTCGGCCTTCGCGAGCTGATCGACCCCGACGCGACACTGGCCATCATCGGCCAGCTCGCGGGTGTCCGGGAACTCGATTCCGGACTGGAGGCCGTTGTGCGCCGCGTCATCGCGCAGCTCGCCGAGCAGTTGCTGCCGCCCCTGAGCGGTGAAACGGCGTTGCCGGCAGTACAGCGGCCCATCGCCGGCCCGCTGGCTCCGCTGCTGGCGTTGGTCCCGCCCGATTCGCGCTATGCGTCGCTGGACCTGCTGCGCAACGAGGTGGCGCTGCTCGACGCGAGGCCGTTGCCTGCCGGTGACATGACGGCCGACGAGCAGACGAATCAGCGGCGGCTCTCGACGCTGATCGGGATCGTGGACGGCCTCCCGCCGCTCCTTCGGTTTGGCCGCATCGAGGAACTCGTCCAGACGCTGGTGAAGGTGCGGGATGTCGTCAGCAGCGACCAGGAGCGGGCATGGGTCGGCGGCGATGCCGCGGTGGCGATCGAGCGAGCGACGGCGCAGGCACTCGGCGCGCTCGGGCGCGCCGACCTCGTATCGGCAAGCCGCCAGCCGTAGTGCTGCGCAGGGCCTGTCCCGAGGAACAGCTGACCGAGCGTCGGCAGCCGGCCAGCTGACCGACTGATGTCCGAACTCACCGCTTGGGGTGGGCGCCGTACAGGAACGTCAGCGCGGCAGCCATCCGACCCGCCCAGAAGCGCGAACTGTGATTCGCGCTCGGCTCGACGACGAACATCACCTCGGAGCGCTTGATGTAGGCGGACCGCAGGTTGTTCGCGAGCCGCTCGGTCATCTCGAGCCCTCCTTTCTCCGCTTCGCTGCGCTCCAGGCGGAAAGGCCTGAGATACGCGTCGATGTCCGGGAAGTCCAGCTCGCTCGTGCCAACGCCTATCGCGATCCGATCCGGTGCGCGTGCCAGCATGGCGGTGTCCCGCAGCAATTGCCCATTTCCGAGCAGGAGACTCGGGCTCTGCAGCAGTGCCAGGCCAAACAGGTCGGGCCTGTGCAGCGAGACCCAGAGCGCCCCCGCCGCCCCGAGCGAACAACCACCGATTCCCGTCTGACCGGGATCCTTCGTCACGCGGTACCGGCTTCTCACGAACGGGACCACCTCGTCGGCAAAGAAGCGAGGCAGCAACTTGCCTCTGGGCTCCGGGGCTGACGCGTCCGTCACGGGGTTGTTGTAGGCCGCATACTCCTGGTTCCTCGATGTCCCGCTGTCGATGCCGACAATGACGACGGCCGGGATGGTGCCGGCGGCGATCAGGGCGAGGACCGTCTCGTCGAGCCGCAACTCCTGCTCGCCCTTGAAGGCGGTGCAATTGTCGAAGGCTCCCTGGCCGTCGAGCATGTATAGCGTCGGATACGTCCGATCCGCTGGTCCATCGGCGTAGCCTGGCGGCAACCAGACGCGCATGGTGATGTCGCGCTGATACACCGCACTGGTCAGTGTCTCGATCCTCAGGTCACCCGAGACCGACGGCACGCACGTGTCCTGCCCGCCGGCACGGGCAGGCTGCGACACAAGAAGAACGAAAGCGGCCACGGCCAGGCGCAACCACGTCGACACCATATCTGCCCTTTCGACTCCTGGGCCGGGCTCGGAGAGCCGGCCCTACCTTCCCCGTCCGCGATCCACGATCCGCGATCTGCCCGTTACGCAGGCGTCATCGCTCCTGCATGTGCGGCTCTTCACGCACAACGAGGCGCAGGCCGTTCGGTTAACACGTGCTCCGGGTCGCGGTCGACTGAGGCCGAGCCTCGGCGAACCCTGACCGCCGGGCCGCCTGGCTCGCGCCTCAGTGGGCGATGCTGAGCGTCCCGTCGAAGTGGCCCGAAGTCACACCGCTGATGAAGTCCAGCGTGCGTTCGACGCGGATGGTGCCGCTGGCCCCGGAAAAGCGGCCGGTTCCACCCGTGATGGTCTGCGACTCGCCGATCACGATTCGGCCATGCTCGAGGTCAGCCTCGAGGATCCCACCGGAGGTGTTCGCCGTAATCCGGTCGCCGTTGGCAGCCGTCCAGGTCGCCGTGCCGGCGCCGTCGCCAGTCGTCTCGTCGACGATGATCTCGGCCGAGTAGCTGAGGAGCCCGAGATGCGTGCCGTTGCCGGTGCCGCTATGGCGCCCGAGCAAGCCAGCGGCCTTCCCGCCGACGCGCGCGTCGATATCTTCTCGTTCGGTCGCGTCCTCCAGGACATGATGGGAGCCGCCACCCAGTCACACGGGGCAGGTACGGACACGGTGCGGGAAGCGCTCGCGCGAGTGGTCGCCACGTGCCTCGAGCACGATCCCGGCCGGCGCTACGCGAGCGTGAGCGACGTGCGTCGCGAATTGGAATGGCTCCGCGAGCCCTCCGGCACGCAGGCCGCGCTCTCCTCGCCGAATCGACATCGTCCTGCGCTCACCCGGCGGCAGGCCGGCACGGCAATGGCAGTGCTGATGCTGGCCCTGGCGGCAGGCGGCTATGCGTACTCGCATCGGCCGCGGCCGTTGACGTCGCAGGACACGATCGTCCTCGCCGATTTTGCCAATCGAACCGGCGACCCCGTCTTCGACGGCACCTTGCGACAGGGGCTGACTATCCAGTTGCAGCAGTCGCCGTTTCTCGCGCTCGTCTCGGAGGAGCGCGTGCGAGGGACGCTCCGCCTCATGGATCGCCGTGACGCGGGGCCACTCACACCCGACGTGGCGATCGAGATCTGTCAGCGAACGGCGAGCACGGCGGTGGTGGAACCCTCGATCGCCGGTCTCGGCAGCCGTTACGTCCTGGGCCTGCGTGCGAGGCAGTGCCAGACCGGCACCGTACTCTTCGAGCAGCAGGCCGAAGCGGCCAGCAAGGACGATGTCCTGGCGGCCCTCAGCCGCCTCTCGGCCGACTTCAGGGCGCAGGTCGGTGAGTCGCTCAGTACCGTGCAGCGTCACGGAACGCCGCTCGCCGAGGCCACGACCTCCTCGCTCGAGGCGCTGAAAGCGTACAGCGAGGCGTGGAACGTCGAACTCGGCCACGATCCGGCGGCCGCAGTGGTTCTCCTGCAACGTGCCCTCGCCATCGACCCCGAGTTCGCAATGGCCCATGCCTTCCTCGGACGCGTGTACGGCGACATCGCCGAATCGCGACTGGCGGCCGAGAGCGCGTCGGAGGGCATACGCACTGCGTGAGCGCACGAGCGACCGCGAACGATTCTTCATCACGCTCTCGTACGAGTTGCAGGTGACGGGCAACCTGGAACAGGCGCTGCGCACCGGTGAGCTGTGGTCGCGCACCTATCCTCGCGATCGCGCGCCACACACGTTCCTGTCGCTGATCACCCAGCAACTGGGGCGACATGAGCAGTCACGGGACCATGCCAGGCAAGCGCTGTCGATCGACCCGGATTCGTGCCCGCCTATGCCAATCTCGCCTGGGCCGAGGTGCTGCTCGAGCGCAGGAGCGAGGCCGCGGCCACGCTGCAACGCGCAGTCGCCCGCCACCTCGAGTTCCCCGATTTCATCGTGCTGCGATGCTGCTTCGCGTTCCTCGATCGCGATGACGCTGCCATGGCGCGCGCGGCCGCCATGGGGACCGCCAGTTCCGGAGTTGAAGACTGGATGGCGCACCAGCAGGCCGCCGTCCTCGCGCACGCCGGACGGTTGCGCGAGGCGCGAACGATGACGCGACAGGCCGTGGCTCTCGCCCTGCAGTCAGGCGGGCGAGAACGGGCGGCCTTGTATGAAGCCGGCAGCGCCGTCCGCGAGTCCCTCCGAGGGGCCGCTCGGCAGGCAGCAACTGACGCGCTGGCGCTCTCGACGGCTCGCGACGTCGAGTACGGCGCCGCCCTCGCCCTTGCGCTGGCGGGGGAGGCGCCACGTGCCCGCACACCGGCCGACGATCTCGAGGCGCGGTTCCCCGACGACACGCTGGTCCGGTTCATCGACTTGCCGACGCTGCGGGCGTTGGTCGATCTTCAGGCCGGCGGTGCGGTCTTGGCCGTCGATCGATTGCAACTCGCGGTGCCGCGCGACCTGGCGTTCCAGGGCGGCTCGTTCGGGTCGTTCGGCAGCCTGTACACCGCATACGTCCGTGGCCTGGCCTGGATGGCCGCGGACAAGGCGCCCGAGGCGGCCGGGGAGTTCCGGACTGTGCTGGCCCATCCCGGACTCGTGCTGCAAGACCCGGTGGGCATCGCGGCCCGGGTGCAGCTGGCGCGTGCCCTCGCACGGTCCGGAGATCATTCGCAGGCGGCCGTCATGTACCGCGAGTTCCTCGACCTGTTCAATCACGCAGATCAGGACGTCCCGTTACTGGGCGACGCGCGCGTGGAACTGGCCCGCCTGCATCCGGGCCACAACCACCGATCAGAGGCAAAGTAGAAACGATGAAGGGCGAAAAGGGCGAAAAGACAGAATCGAAGGCGGAAAGACCTTCAAGGCCTCAAGTCCTGAAGCCTTTGCCCTTTCCCCTTCGATTCTGCCTTTTACTCTTTTCGCCCTTTCGCCTTTTTACCTTTCCCTGGCGCTGAGCGCGATCGGCAGGCCGACGCACACGATGTGGATCACGACCATGGTGACGATCGACGACCACGTCGGCGCTCCCCTGGTGACTCGCGACAGCGGTAACACCGCCAGTTGCATCACCGCGTACACCGCCACGCCATAGACGATGCCGCAGGCGACCGGTCGCAACCGCAGCACCGGCCAGCGGCGGCTCGCCGCGACGTATACCGACGCCGCACCGAAGGCAATCGCGAAGTGGAAGGCGAGCCCGGCTGCCGCCGTCGCGGCGCCGCCGCGGAAGGCTGCCGGCCCGAGTGCGCCGCTGGCGATGTACTGCAGCACGCGCACCGGCGACACGCGGGGCCAGGAGATGGCAAACGCCGCAAGGATGTCGAGCACCCCCGCGAGCGTGCCGCCGAGAAGAACGACGCGGGCTGGACGCATGGGCGTCAGTGTGCACCAGCGGATCGCGAATTGGGAACCGGGCAACCGGGCATCAGGCATCAGGCATCAGGCATCAGGTTGCCTTGCATTCGCCGCAGCACAGCCATTAGCATATGTGGCTATGACTTCTATCGACCCGCGGATGCTCGCGCGCGAGCTCAAGAAGGGTTCGGCCGAGCTGATCATCCTGTCGATCGTCGAGCCGCGACCACGGCACGGCTACGAGATCAGCAAGTTGATCGCGGAACGGTCCAACGGGCAGGTGACCTTTCACGTGGCCTCGCTCTATCCCCTGCTCTACCGCCTCGAGGAACGCGGCTGGCTGCAGGGCAAGTGGGTCGAGCGGGCGGGCGAGCGCCGGCGCCGGTACTACGGCCTCACCGCCGAGGGCCGGCGGGTGCTGTTGCAGCAGCGCGAGACGTGGAAGTCCTTCGTCGACGCCGTCGGCCTCATCACCGGAGTGGACCATGTCTGAGTGGGCACCCCATGTTCGCGCGCAACTCGCGCGCCTGCAGCTCGATGGTTCGCGCGAGCTCGAGATCGTCGAGGAGCTGTCGCAGCATCTCGACGAGCGCTTCGAGGAGTTGCGCCGCGAGGGTCACGACGAGGCGAGAGCGCGCCAGCTGGCCGTGGAAGAACTCGTGGAGCCGACGACGCTCGCCGCGCAGATGTCTCCGCTGCGCCAGGCGGCGCACGCGCCGGCACCGGTCCTGGGCGCGCCGAAGACATCCCGACTCGGTGACCTGTGGCAGGACCTCCGCTATGGCGGACGCATGCTCGGCAAGAACCCGCTCATCGCGGCCACGGCCATCCTGACGATCGCCCTCGGCATCGGTGCCAACAGCGCCATCTTCGCGTTGGTCGACGCGACGCTGCTCCGGCCGCTGCCGTTCCCGGATCCCGCGCAGATCGTGCTTGCCTGGGAGCGCACCCCGACGACGTCGCGTGGACTGGTGTCGCCGCTGAACATGGTCGATTGGGCCGGCCGGAGCCGCAGCTTCGCCGCCATCGGCGGCTTCACGGCCAATGTGGGCGGCATGGTGATGGGCAACGCCGACGGCCTGGCCGACACCGTGTCGCGGCAGTGGGTGACCGCCGACATCTTCACCGTACTCGGCGTGCAGCCGCTGGCCGGGCGCGCGTTCCAGCCGTCCGACGATTTGCAGCGCCGCAACGTGGTCGTACTCGGCGAGGACTTCTGGCGTGAGCGCTTCCACGGCGATCGGCAGGTGGTCGGCCGCGAAGTTCGGCTCGATGGCGAGCTGTACACGATCGTGGGGGTGGTGCCACGGGCCGCGCAGGTCATCGGACGCACGGATCTCTGGGCGCTCCTCTCGATCCAGGGCGCTCCTGCCCGGGCCCGTGGTAGCCATGTGTTTGTCGCCGTCGGCCGACTCCGACCGGGCGTGACCCGCGAGGCTGGCCAGAGCGAGATCGACGCGGTCGCCGCCGCCCTCGCCCGCGAGTTCCCCGACACCAACGCGCAGCGGTCCGTGCGACTCGAGGCGCTGCACGAGGCGGTCTTCGGCACGGAACTGCGGCAGACATCCGTCCTGTTCATCGGCGTGGTCGGCCTGGTGCTGCTGATGTGCTGCGCCAACGTGGCCAACCTCCTGATGACCCGCGCCACGGTGCGCCAACGCGAATTCGCGGTCCGCGCGGCGCTGGGCGCCGACCGTCGTCGCATCATCCGGCAGCTGATGGCCGAAAGCCTGGCGCTGGCGGTCATCGGCGGGCTCCTCGGCCTGGCAATAGGCGCCGCGATCCTGCGTGTCGCGCCGTCGCTGATGCCCGAGGCGCTCCTCCCCACGGTGCTGACCCTCATCATCGATGCCCGCATCGCGGCCTTCTGTGCCGTCATGGTGTTGTTGGTCGGCGTGCTGTTCGGCATCGCCCCTGCGTGGCATGCCAGCTCGCTGTCGGCGGCGCAGACGATGTCGGGAACGCGCAGCGCAACGGGTCGGGGCGGGCGAGTCCGCGAACTGCTGGTGGCCGGGCAGGTGGCGGTGGTCACCGTGTTGCTCGTCGGCGCCGGCCTGCTCCTGCGCACGTTGATGGCCGTCGAGGGTGTCGACCGCGGCTACGCCGCCGACCAGGTGCTCAGCATGGTCGTGGACCCGATGTCGGACACCTATCCCACTGACGAAGCCGAGATGCAGTTCTACGGAGCCGTGGAGCAGGAGATCCGCGCGTTGCCGGGCGTGCAGGGTGTCGCGTGGGCAACGACGCTGCCGCTGGGCGAGTCGTACGAGGGCACGGCGTTCTTCGAGATCGAAGGGCAGCCGGCGCCGGCCACGAGTCAACGCCCCGCGGCCGACATGCAGATCGTCAGTCCAAGCTACTTCGAGACGCTGGGTGTGCCCGTGCTCCAGGGACGTCCCTTCGACGGGCGCGATATCGCCGGTGGCGTGCACGTCTGCATCGTCAACGAGGCGTTCGTGCGCCGGCACCTGCCGGGCGGCTCCCCGATCGGCCGGCGGCTCGTCATCCGCGAATCCGATTCGCCGCAGGCCGTCGCCGTGGTGCGCGAGATTGTGGGCGTGGCGCGACAGGTCAAGGCGTCACCCACCGAGACCGAGGACCTGCTGCAGATCTACGTGCCGATGGCGCAGGACACGCCAGGCGACATCTTCCTGCTCGTGACCCCGCGCAGCGGGCCGGCAGCCGCGCTGACGATGCCCGTGCGCCAGGCGATCGGACGCGTGGACAAGGCGCAGCTCGTGAGCGTGCGCCATTTCATGACGCTCGACGAGGTCGCCGCCGTGGCCAACGCGCGGCACCGGTTCCGCGCCATCCTGGTCATGGCGTTTGCGGCCCTCGCGTTGCTGCTGGCGATGGTCGGCCTGTTCGGCATCCTCGCCTATGCCGTGCAGCAACGCATCCGCGACTTCGGCGTCCGCCGCGCACTCGGGGCCTCGACGCGTCACGTCCTGGCGCTGGTGGCCAGCAACGCCGCCTGGGTGTTCGCCGGAGGTATCGTGGCCGGCCTCGTCATTGCGAACATCCTGGGCCGCCTGATGGTGGCCATGCTGTTCGACGTGAAGCCGTCCGACCCAGTCACGTTCTTAGCTGTCGCGGTCGTGCTGGCCATCGGCGCGCTGGTATCGGCCATCGCTCCGGCCTGGCGCGCCGCCCGCATCGAGCCGGCGATCGCGCTCAGGAGCGAATAGAAAACGGCCTACAGCCTACGGCCTGCGGCCTACGGCCAACCAGCGGCAGGCTGCAGGCTGCAGGCTGCAGGCAATCGCTGCAGGGCTACTGGCTCTTCGGCGCCGGTGACGCCGGCGCGGGGAACGTTCCCGTGAGCGGCACACCCATCGGCCCGACCGGGATGTACACGGTCGTGTGATTCGGCGAGTTGACCATCAGCTTCTGCGCCTCGATGGCCTCGTGCTGGATGTACATCGCGCTGAGCTGTCCGCGAATGATCTGCATCGCACTGGCGATGCCCGCGGCCTGCACCTCGCGCTTGGTCCGGTCCTTCCGTTCGATTTCGATCTCGGTGTCCTTGCGCTCGAGTTCCTGGGTCGCCGCCAACTTGCGCGCCACCGCATCGGCCACCTCGGACGGGTACTGGACATTGCCGACCACGACGCTGCTGATGACGAAAGGACTGGCCTGGGCGTACTGCTGGATGCGACGCAACACCGCATCGCCGATGGTGATGAGGTCGTCCTTGACCTTCAACCCGTTGCGGCGCTGCACTTCGTCCCGGGCAAACGTGCGCAGCGGCTCACGCACGAAGTGCCCATAAGCCACCTTCACGATCGCGTCCGGGGCCTTCTCGGTGTCGCCGTTGCTGACGGTGGTGCTGAACCGCTCCATGAACAGCGGCACGCGAGCCTCGTCGACTCGCCACACGGTGTGGACGGCGAAGGAGATCTTGAGATTGTCCCGGCTCAGCACCGAGTTCTCGCCGGCGAACTCCTCTGTGTACGTGTAAGGCGTGACGCTCACGTTGGCGACGTCGAGCAGCCAGCCGCGTCCGGGCGACGTCGGCCCGCGCTGTACGCCATAGAAGCGGCTCTGCCCGAAGACGGCGCCCTTGGTCAGGTAGCCAACGTATCCGGCCGGCGTGTAGGGGTTGTGCGAACCGACCAGCCAGACGCCGGCCGCGAACGCAACGAAGGCGAAGGCAAGGATCGGAAGGGTTCGGAATGCGAGGATACGAAGAGCGGCGTACGCGCTCTCCCCGTGCAGGCGGTGCAACACGACAGACTCCACGCGCCGACGAGGTTAGCTGACGGGCTCGAGCCTGGAGTTGCTCTATCCGCGTGGTCCGTGTAGGAGTTCAGCGGAATTCGCCCCGGTGCGCGGTCATTCGCGCCTTGGGTCCCCCGTGACGCTGGTTGGGCGTCTTTGGCGTGATTTCAACATACGCCCGTGGCAACTGGAAGTCAACGCACCGTGTCAAGCGGAAAATCCACGCACTCAGCGAGACGTGCCCGGCAGGCGGTACTGCTGCAGCAGCCGGGAATACTCCGCATCCTGCGTGTACTCCGCCGCCCCCATCGTGACGACGCGGAGCACGCGTCGCGCGCGGGCACGCTCGGGCGACTCCTCCGCGGCCGTTGCCTGCGCATGGAGTTCAGCGAGGAATCGCTTCAGGCTGTGCAGGCTCTGCACCCGCAGCGTATCGTCGGTGAGTCCCGCCTGGTATCGCGCGAACTCGTCAAGCGCCTGCGTCTCCTTGTCGTCCTCGGCTCGCTCGCGATCGAGCGCGCGCTTGATGTCGTTGCGCCTGGCGAGTTCGGCCGCGCGTGTCTCGATGGCCTTCACGTCGCGCAAGGCGCGGAAGTCGTCCACCATCGCGCGCAGCAGGTGCACGGTGGCGGCGGTCTCGCCTGCGTCGGCGACGGCGCGCTCCTGCGTCGCCCAGAACTGATCGACCAGTGACCCGTCCTTCGTGCGCGCGCCCGATGCCATCGCCTGGAGCTCGAGCCATTCGATCGCCTGCATCGCCACATCCGGTGGCGGGAGCGTGTGCCCACCCTTGAAGATCACGACGCGATGAGGGGTCTTCAACGCGCGCCCGAGCGTCCGCATCTCGATGTAGTTGAAGTCAGCCACGCCGGCGGTGGCGAAAATCGGGAAGCGCACCGAGGATCGCGGGCGGCCATCGGGATAACCCGCACTCGACGCGATGACGCCGGCAATCGTCTTGTTCGCCAGCGCGATCTGCAGCGCCACCCGCGATCCTCCGGAGTGACCGGTCAGGTAGATGCGCTTGCCGTCGACAGCGAAACGCTGACCGATGTCCTGGAGCATCGCGTTGGCCGCGCGCAGCGACACGTCCCACGACCCGTTTCGCGACGTGTTCGATCCCGCGACGATGAAGCCGTAGCCCTCGGCCGCGTCACGATAGGTGTCGACGATGGCGCGCCCTCGCGCGCCGGGATGGAAGCCGATGAGAATCGGCCACGCACGATCGGTGCTGTACGTGGAAGGGAGGTAGAGCGCGTAGGTCTGCGTCGCATCACCGAGCGGCGTCACGGCCTCGATGACCTGGCCGCGCGGCAGGGTCTGGGCGGAGGCCGTCCCAGCCCAGACCAGTGCCATCACCGACAGGATCCACGCGCCCCGCGCCAGCATGCGGCAATCCTACCCCGGCGCGACTACGAGCACCTTCATCGTGCCCGGCGTGACCTGCGCCCGCCCGCCGTTGGGCGGACGCGTGGTGGTCGCCACCGGTACGTACACACGGTGCGTCACCGGGTCGAGGTACATGGTGCGACCTGACGGCTGCGTCTTCACCGTCTCGACGACGGTGAAGCGATCCGGCGCGTCCTCGTGAGCAATCGTCAGGACGCCGGTGCCGCTCGAGGCGAACGCGAGTCCCGTGGCGGGATCGAACCCGTTGCCGTCGACGCCGCCGGCGATCGGGAAACTCGTGACCACGCTGCCCGACTTGCTGTCCACGGCGACCATCCGGCCGTCGCACGCCGTCAGGAGCAGGTGATGCGCCGCGTCGAATGCGAGTGCAGTGGGGCCCTCGCATCCGGCGACTGGCCAGTTCGCGACGACACCATGCGTCTTGGTGTCGATCACTGCAATCGCGCCCTTGTCCTCGACGTTGACGTAGACCCGGCTCGCCGTGGCGTCCTCAACGGCTTCCTCCAGCGTGCCGCCGACCTCGATGGTCGTGATCACCTTGCCGCTCATCGCGTCGAACACCGTCACCGAACCGCCGGTGTGATTGAACGTCCAGACCTCCTTGCGATCGGGCAGGTAGCGAATGCTGTCGGGATTGGCGCCGGTGGGCACGGTCCCGAGCACGGACAACGTCTTCAGGTCGACGATGGTGGACGAATTCGCCCGCCCGTTGCTGGTGAACCCGCGACCGAGTTCCGGTGCGATGGCGAAGCCGTGGACGCCAGGGGTATCGGGGATCTCGCCGACGATCGCGCCGGTCTCGGTTTCGGCGACGACGATCTTCGTCGCGTGGGAGACGTACAGCCTGTGGGTCGCGGCGTCGGCGAGCACGTAGTCCCACCCGCCTTCACCGCCAATCTGGATCTCCCGGACGACCTGGTAGCCGGCAGCGGCACCGTACACGGTGACGCCGGCAGCCAGGCACATCAACAACCCGGTTCGAATGTGCATCGAGTCATCCTTTCATCTCACGCGTGACACTGTCGGAACGACGCAGGCGCCGGGTCGCGGCGTACAGGCCAGGTACAGCCAGCAGCGTCACGAGCGTCGAGAGGACCAGGCCGCCGATGACAGCGAGCGCGAGTGGCCGCTGCAGCTCGGAGCCCGCGCCGAGGCCCAGGGCAAGCGGCAGCAGCGCGAACAGCGTGCAGAACGTCGTCATCAGGATCGGTCGGAAGCGGACGCGCCCGGCGTGCGCGATCGCGGCGTCGAACGGCTCTCCCGCCTCGTACAACCGTTCTGACAGGTCGAGCAGCATGATGCCGTTCTTGACGATCAACCCGACGAGCAGGATGAGGCCCATCGCCGACGACAGGTTGAGGTCCGTGCCCGTGAGCCAGAGCAGCAGCAATGCGCCGCCGAGCGAGAACGGCGCCGCAAGCATGATCAGGATCGCCGGCACCCAGGCGCGGAACTGGCTGACGAGGATCAGGAACACGAGGAACACCGTGAGCGCGAACACGAGGAGCAGTTCCCGGAACGCCACGCGCTGCGACTCGTACTGACCGCCGATTTCGTAGGTGTACCCGGTCGGCAGCCGGAGCGTGTCGAGCTTTGCGCGGATGTCGGCGACGGCGCCGCCGAGATCGCGATGCTCGAGGCGCCCGCTGACGAGGGCCACGGGCCGAAGGTTCTCGCGGTGCAGTTCGGCCTGCCCGTTCTCGCGCTCCATCGTGGCGAGCTCGGTGAGGGGAATGGCGTTGCCTTCGGCCGTGCGAATGACCGTCGCAGACAGCCGCGACGGATCGAACCGCACGGCGTCCGGCAGGCGGACGCGGACCGGGATCGTGCGATCGGGCAGGCGCAACTCGGTGGCGATCGTGCCGAGCCCGTTGGCGGCCAGCTGGTTGGCGACCTGCTCGACGGCCAGGCCATAGCGGGCGGCCGCCATCGGGTCGATCCTCCATGTCACCTGGGGGTTGCCGCGCTGCACGCCGACCACGTCGACGACGCCGTCGATCTTGCCCAGCAATTCCTCGACCGGCTCCGCGAGTTCGGCCAGCCGTTCGGGATCGTCGCCAAAGATCTTGACCTCGATCGGCTCGGCGGTTCCTTCGAGGTCACCGAGCATGTCCTGCAGCAGCTGGACGAACTCAACGTCGACGAGCGGCGCCACGTGGTGCACCCGCTCGCGCAGGTCGCTGATGATCCTGTCGGCGGATCGCTGCCGCTGCCCCCGGGGTTTCAGGCGAACGAGGATGTCCCCCGTGTTCTGCGCCGTGGCGAACAGCCCGAGCTCCGACCCCGTACGGCGGGAATAGGTTGCGACCTCCGGCGTCTGTGCGACGACCTTCTCGATGGCGCGAACCTGGCGGTCGGTCTCGGCCAGGGCGCTGCCTGCAGGGGTCACGTAGTCGACGACGAACCCGCCCTCGTCCGCGGCAGGAAAGAAACCCGTCCCGATGCGCATGAACAGCCCCACGGCGAGGACGCCAAGCACGACGACCGCGACGACCGCGATCCACGGCCGCTGCACCGCCACGCCGAGCATGCGCCCGTAGGTGCGGGCGAAGACGCCGTGGGACTCACCGCTGGGACGATGGTGCCTCGCGGCCCATTGGCCCATCAACGGGATCAGGCTGATCGAGAGCGCCAGCGAGATCAGCACCGCGATTGACAGGCTCAGCGACAGCGCGCGAAAGAACTGTCCCTGCACACCCGACAACAGGCCGAGCGGGGCGAACACGACCACGGTGGTGAGCGTGGAACTCACGAGGGGCGCCAGGATCTGCTGCACGGCCTCGGCGACGCTCGTGCCTCCCTCGCCAGCTCGCCGGTGCATGTTCTCGACGACGACCACCGCGTCGTCGATGACCAGCCCGATCGCGACAGCGAGGCCGCCCATCGACATGAGGTTGATGGTGCCGCCGAACAGCCACATGAACGCGAATGTCGGGATCACGGCGAGCGGCAGCGTGACGGCCGCGATGGTCGTCAGCCGCCAGTCGCGCAGCGCGAACAGCAGGACGATGATCGCCAGCACGCTGCCCACGAGGATGGCGTCGCGCACACCAGCGATCGATTCCTCGACGAACTCGGCCAGGTCGTAGACGCGATTGATCCGGATACCCGCCGGCAGCACCTTCGACATGCCAGTGAGGACACCGTCCAGCCCTGTCTTGACGCCAAGGATGTTGGCGCCGATCTGCTGCGCGATGGTCATGACGACGGCGTCGCGGCCATTTCCCGTGACCAGCAACGTGCGATCGGGCGTGCCACGCGTGACCGTGCCGAGGTCCGCCAGGCGCATGGTCTCCCCGCTCCGTGTCCTGATCGGTGCCGCCGCGATCGCGTCGACGCTCGCCCAGCTGGCCGATGCCAGAGTCAGGTGCTGCAGGCCTGATTCCTGGAACCGGCCGATCGGCATCAACGTGTTCTGCGCCTTGAGCGCGTCGGCCACGTCCAGCACGGTCAGCCTTGACGCGGCCAGCTTCGCCGGATCGAGCACCACCTCGATCTCGCGCGTGTCGCTGGCCTGCACCTCGATGATCCCGACGCCCGGCACGCGCGCCACTTCCGGCTTCACGACCACCGCGGCATAGTCGTAGAGATCGGCGGTCGGCATGTCGCTCGTGAGGCTGAGCACGAACACCGGAAAGACCTCCGGGGTCATGCGTTCGATCTGAAGCTCGGTCCCGGCGGGGAGGATCGAGGTGATCTCGGCGACGCGGTTCTGCAACATCTGCAGTGCCACGACCATGTCCGTGGCGGCCGCGAACTGGGCCGAGATCTCGGACGCGCCGCGAATGCTCTTCGAGCGGACACGGCGAATGCCCGGCACCGACATGACGACCTGCTCGAGGGGCCTGGTGACGATCAGCGACATCGACTGCGGCGGCAGGGTTCCCGATTTCGCCACGATGACGATGCGCGGAAACTGCAGCGGCGGATAGACGCCGCTGGGCAGCGCGAACGCCGCGAGGATGCCTGCGACGACAAGCGCGACGGCCACGAGGGCGATAGCCCGGGCATGCCTCAGCGCCAGCGCTCCAAGGGTCACTGCGCCTCGTTCCGGGCGCCGGCCGGACGTGACTTCGACTTCGACGTCGCCGACGCGTCGGCGGCAGTGGCGACGGCGATCGCGGCGCCGTCGGGCAGGCCGGCCTGCCCGTCCACGACGACGAGCTCGCCGGCCTTCACTCCAGAGAGAATCTCGGCGTTCGTGCCATCGGTCAGTCCGAGGCGCACGGCACGGCGCACGGCCTTGTTCCCGGTCGCGATGAAGACCGCGGTCTCCTCGCCTTCCCGGACGATGGCCGCCGCGGCGACCAGGACGGCGTGGGCATGCTGCTCGGCATCGATGTCGATCTCCACCGCCGCGCCCGCAGGAGCGGTTGTCGCTCCGGTGAGGGCGACGCGTATCGGGACCGTTGCCGTACCGGCGTCGACCGTACCTGGACCGGCCACGACCTTCAACGTCACGGGCTCGGCATCGAGCACCCCACCAGACGCGCGCGCCGCCGCGCCTACCCGGATGCGGGACGCATCGGCGATCGGAATGGCGGCCACGATTTCGAGGCGGTGCGGGTCGATGACATGGAGAATGGGGTCGGTGGCCGTCGCTTCAACGAGGTCGCCCGGATTGTGCAGGCGGCGCACGACAATCCCATCGAAGGTGGCGCGAACCGTCGCCCGCGCCGCCACCGCCTGGGCCGCACCCAGGGCGGCCGTCGCCTGCGCAATCGCCGCCCGGGCATCGGCACTGGCGCGATGGCTCTCCTCCACCTCCCGGCGTGCGGCGATGCCTCGATCGAAGAGCTCGGCGGCGCGGGTTTCTGCCGCCGCAGCCGCGTCCAGCGCGGCGTGGGCACGCGCGACTTCGGCCTCCTGCCGTTGGACGTCGGCGATCGCGCCGGGCAGTTCGAACCGCACCAGGACGTCTCCTCGCCGGACATGATCGCCGTTGCCGCGCGCAATCTCCGCGATCCGTGCCACCTCCGGAGCGACGACGATCAACTCCGCGCCGGGCGACGGAGAGACGACGCCGCTGGCATGGACCACGGCACGAATGTCGCCGAGGCGTGCGCGATCGACGCTGACCGACACCGTGGCGTCACTCGTCACTTCCTCGTTCGATGGCGCGCGGCATCCGGCCAGGCCGACAACGGCGAGTACCAGGGCAGTGAGGGAGTGGCATGTCGCGGACGTCATGGGAGCGGCGCTCCGATGGCCTTCTCCAGGTCAGCGACACCGAGCTGGAACTGAGCGAGGATGTCGAGCGACCGGAGCCGGACGTCCCGCGTACCGCGCAACGTTTGCAGGAGCGCGGCGAGTTCCGACTGGCCGAGGCGGTAGGCATCCTGCGCCATCTCCTCGACCTGCCGCGCCTGCGGCAGGATGACGTCGCGGTACTGGAGATACGCCTGTCGACGCGATTCGGCGGAGACCGTCGCCGCGGTGACCTCGCCGGCGATCCGCGCGAGCGCGGCCTGCCGCTGCGCGGCGAGCTGCTGCAGCGTCGCGTCCTCGAGCGTCACCCCGGCGGCATGCGTGGCAAACAGCGGCACGGTCATCGTCAGGCTCGCACGCCAGCCGTACGTGAATTCAGGCTGCGCGTCGTGCGTCAACGTCGCGGCCGGGACGACGTCGGGCACACGGGCGGCGCGCGCGAGGACGAGTCTGGCGCGCTGTTCCTCGATCCGTCGATCGAGCACTGCCAGTTCGGTGCTGCGCGTGAGGGCCTGCTCCAGGGTCGCGGCGCTGACGAGGGCCCCCCCGGGATCGAGTCCCGTCGTCAGCGGCGGCGCGGCGTCGAGCGGGAGGCCGAGAAGCGCGTCGAGCCGGGCGCGCTCGGCCGAGACGATGCCGGCTGCAGCGGTCACCTCGGACTCCGCGGCGTTGAGCGCGAGATCGACCTGCAGGACATCGAGGCGTGGCGCGTCACCCTGCTCGTAGCGGGCCTGTGCCGCGCCAAGGGCACGCCTCGCGAGATCGCGTTGATCGCGCAACACCTCGAGCCGGGCCTCGGCCACGAGCGTCTCGAAGTAGCTCCGCCGGACGTCGTTGCGCACCTGCCAGACAATGGCCGCCAGTTCCGCGTCGCCCACGGCCAGGGTCGCTTCGCTCACCGCGACACGCTTTCCGCGTTTGCCACCGAGTTCGAGTGGCACGGCGATGGCGTAGGCCTGCTTGGGCGCCTCCTTCTCGACCTCGATGGTCACTTCGGGGTTCAGCCGCTCGCCGGCGACGCTGACGCCAGCGAGTCGAATGGCCCGGCCGAGCCGTTCGGCACCGATGGTCGGATTGGCGGTGAGCGCACGGTCGACGGCGCCTGGCAGGGTCAACGGCTCTGGCGGTGCCGGTTGGCCCTCTTGCGCTCCTGCCGCGGGAGCGAGCACGGAAGACAGCCCTGCGAGCACGACCCGTGCGACTGCGGTACGCAGCGAAGGCAGTGAGCCCGTCACACTCGACACGATGTGGGAGTCAACATGACCACACGATGACATCAGGGCCGGCCCGCTGGCGGCACCCGCCCCCACGCGACGACGCGCCTGCGAGCCGACGCAGCTACACTGTTGGAGATGAACGAACAAGAGTTGCGTGCCTATGCACTGCGCGGGCTGACGGCCCGCTTGACCGAGTTGGACGATGAGCGGGCACGAATTCTCGTGTTGCTGGGCGAATGGGATACGGCCGAAAAGCCGGCCGCCCGCCGAAAGGTCCGAACCCCACGCAGCGATCTCGGCGCAACCATCGCGCGCCATGGTGCGACCGTCGATGCGACACAGACGCTCGCGGTGGTTCGCCCCGATGCCGGTTCGCTGGCCGAGGACGCCGAACCCGAGCTGGCCCGCGTGCTCCCCCGCCGGAATCGCGCCCAGGTACGGCCGCCCGCCGATCCGCCGGCCCCGGCACTGCCGCCTATGCCCAGGCTGGTGAAAGCCCGCGCAAGCTGAGCGATCGGCACGGCCGATCGGTGACGTCGTGTGAACAAGGGACAGGGGATAACGCAGAAGAGAACAGGAAATCATAACGAACAAGACAAAAGGGCAAGGCGAAGAGGGCAGCACACCGCCTTCTCCCTTTCATCCTTCCGTCTTGTCGCTGTTGCAATTCCCTGTCTCTTTTTTGTTCTCTCTTCTCACTCTTTCTCGAACGCCCAGGAAGGGCGTACGGTCCGGGTGAACGGCAATCTCGTGCAGGTCCGCATCCTCGGACCGCCCGATGGCAGGCCAGGCCACCCCGTCGTCGTGTTCGAGAGTGGCGTCGGGACCGGGTTGATCGCCTGGTCACCCGTCCTGCCCGACGTCGCCCGGTTCGCGACAGTCGTCGCCTACGATCGGGCCGGCATCGGTGGGTCGGAGGCAGACGGACCGGCGCCTACACCGCGGCACATCGCCGAACGGCTCCACGCCCTGCTCGACGAGCTCGGCCTGAAGCCACCCTACGTGCTCGTCGGCCATTCCTGGGGCGGCCTGCTGATCCGGATGTATACGGCGATCTACCCGGCCGACGTGGGTGGACTGGTGTACGTGGATCCGACCGATCCGCGTTCCGAGGCGGAGGACCTCGCGTACCTGCGCGCCAGCGGCTACACCGCCGACGGCGCGCGACAGTGCATCGACAAGCGCGCCCAGGAGATGGCCGAATTCGTGGGCCGGCAGACGGGCCAGTACCGGGCCGAGATGGACGTCATACGGGCCAACGAGCTGAACCACTCCGCCGAATTCCTTCAGCTGCCGCCACTGCCTGACGTGCCGGTGGCATTGCTCGTGTCGAACCGCTTCTCTCCGCAGGTCTGGGCCGGCCGGCCGTGCGAGCCACCCGCCTGCCATGCGCACTGGTTGCGTCAACGACTCGCCGCGCTGACGCGGCTTGCGCCGGCCGGGGCGCAGACGTCCGTAACGCTCACCGAAGCCGGCCACGACATCCAACACGAAGAGCCGTCGCTCGTCGTCGACGCCATCGGGCGCGTCCTGGCGACCAGCAAGGCACGCTGAACCCGTAAGGCGAGCTTCCCACCGACGGGCATCCGCGCGTCGAGCAAGCTCGACGCCTACGTCCAACCGTGGTGTAGCTGTCGACCTTGGTCGACAGTCGAACGCGTGGCTTGCGTAGCCGTCGACCTTCCACCTTCGCCAAGGCTACGGTGGACAAGCCAGGTCGACGGGTTGGGTTGCGTGTTGTCGACGTTCGAGGCATAGTTGTCGATAGTCGAGGTATCGATGCCGAAGCCGTCTGACCTCCTGCAGGGCACGCTCGATCTGCTGATCCTCAGGACCATCGCCCGCGACCCGCTGCACGGCTGGGGCATCGCCAAGCGCATCCAACTGGTCTCTGGCGAAGTGCTCGCCGTGGGCCAGGGCTCTCTCTATCCAGCCCTGCACCGGCTCGAGCAGCAAGGCTGGATCGACGCCGAGTGGAAGGCGTCCGAGCTGGGGCGCACCGCGAAGTTCTACGGCCTGACACGCGAAGGCCGCAAGCAACTGGCCCGCGAGCTCGAGAGCTGGCACCGGCTGTCCACCGCCGTTGGCCTCGTCATCCAGGACGCGTAAGTATCATGCGACGCCTCCGGCTGTTGCGGCATCGCCTGCGTTCCGTGTTCCTGTCGTCCCGCGTCGAGGATGAGCTCGACCGCGAGCTCCGCCTGCACCTCGATGCGTTGACCCGCGAAGCGCTCGAGGCCGGCGTGGACGCGTCCGAGGCGCAGCAAGCGGCCCGCAGGGCATTCGGCTCGATGGATCTCGCGCGCGAGCGCTGTCGCGACACGCGCCGGGTCGGACTGATCGACGACCTGATGCGCGATCTGCGGTACGCAACCCGATGGCTTGCGCGATCTCCCGTCTTCACGGCAACGGCGCTGCTCTCGCTGGCCCTGGGGCTCGGGGCCACGACGGGGGTCTACAGCATCGCGGACGCGGTGCTGTGGCGAATGCTGCCTGTCGCGAGTCCGCAGGACCTCGTCTTCATCAAGGCGGCGGGCACGGAGAGCGTCGGCGGCGCGCCGCCCTATCCGGTTTTCGCGCGCCTGCGCGAGGAGACGTCAGCGTTCACGGGCATGGCGGCGTTTGCCAGCGACGACCTCTACCTCGAGGTGGACGGGGAGACCGAGCAGGTCAGCGGCCAGGTCGCCTCCGGCACCTATTTCGACGTACTCGGCCTCTCCCCGGCGGCCGGACGCCTGACCACGATGGCCGACGAGCAGGCGAGGCGGCCCGTCGCGGTCGTGTCACACGCGTACGCGCAGCGGCGGTTCGGCGGCGCGGCACAAGCGCTCGGGCGCAGCATCGGCTTTCGCGACCGGCCTTTCACCATCGTTGGGGTCACGCCGGCCGCGTTCACGGGCCTGGTGCCAGGCCGACACATCGACGTGACCCTGCCGATCACCTTCGAAAACAACTTGCTGGCAAACGCCGACACCTGGTGGTTCGAGGCCGTGGCACGCGTGGCACCGGGCACGTCGCTCGAGGCCGCGACCGCGCAGGTGGACGCCATCTTCCAGACGTTCATGGGCGGCATGGCGCCAGGCTCGCCGACCGCGAGCCTGAGGCGCACCCATTTCAATCGACTGATCCTCGTGCCGGCCGGACAAGGCCTCGACCAGTTGCGCCGGCGGTTCCAGACGCCTCTGCACGCCCTCGTCCTCGTCTCGGGCGCCGTCCTCCTGATTACGTGCCTCAATCTGGGCACTTTGCTGCTGGTACGCGGCGCGACGCGCGAGCGAGAACTCGCCGTACGAATTGCCTCCGGGGCGGGCACCGGCCGGCTGTGCCGCCAGCTGCTGACCGAGGCGTTGCTGCTGTTTGCGACGGGTGCGCTGCTCGCGGTGGGCGTTGCGCACGTGGCCGTCACGTTCCTGACCGGACTGTTTGCCGGAGGACGCAGTCCGATTCTCGTCGACGCGCGGTGGGATTGGCGCGTGGGCGTGTTTGCCGCCAGCGTCACGCTTGCTTCAGGCCTGATCACCGGCCTCTGGCCCGCGATCCGCCTCCTCCGCCGAGGTCATGCCTCCTCGTCCTCGCATGGGCACGGCACGCGGCTCGCCGGCTCGGCGCACCTGTCCCGGGTGGCGCGGTTCGCCGTGGCCGGCCAGTTCGCGCTCTCGCTGGTGCTGCTCGTCGCCGCGATCATGGCGATGCGGACGATGGCGAACCTGCGCGCCGTCGACCTCGGCTTCCGTCCGACGCAGGTGCTGACCATGTCCATCACGCCGCTGCACCTCGGCACGCCGCCACAGGATCGCGAGGCGCGCGCGGCCTTCTGGCGCGACACCCTGCGTCGCGTACGCGCGGTGCCAGGAGTCCAGTCCGCATCGCTGTCGGTGCTGACGCCGCTGTCGGGCAGGGATCGGGGGCGGTTCGTCTCCATCGCGGGCTACGAGCCCCAGAGCGATCGCGATCGCACCATCAAGGTGAACCTCGTCGCCGACGACTACTTCCAGACCTTCGGTATCGACATCCGTGCCGGCCGCACCCTGACCGCGAGTGATGGCACCGGTACGCCGGTCGCCGTCGTCAACCAGGCGGCGGTGACGAAGTTCTTCGGCGGGCGCAACCCGCTCGGCGAGACACTCGACTTCGGCGAGTACGGCCGCTTCCAGATCGTCGGGATCGTGAACGACCACAAACACCGCGCCATCCGCGACGTGGCGCCGCCGATGACCTACCTGTCGCTCTGGCACCAGGCCGACAGCCCCGAACGCGTCACACTATCCGTCGCCTCGAGTCGTCCCCCTGCCCTGCTCGCCCGCATCCTCGCGGACCAGGTGCGCGCCGTCCACTCGCGCACGCTCGTCTCCGACGTGCTCGCGATCGACGAGCAGATCGACGTGACGCTGGTTGGCGAGCGGTTGCTCTCCATGCTGGCGACGACGTTGGCGATCCTGGCAATCGGGCTGGCCATGGTCGGACTGTACGGCGTCCTCACTGATGCGGTCGCGCGACGCCGGACCGAGTTCGCGGTCCGGATGGCGCTCGGCGCACCGCGATCACACGTCGCGTGGATGACCTACCGCGAGGTGTTGTGGCAGGTGGCTGCGGGAGTGGCGCTGGGACTGCCGGCAGCGCTCGCACTCACACCGTACGGGGCAAGCCTGATGTTCGGCGTGACACCTCACGAACCGTGGACGTACGTCCTCGGGATGGTCGTGCTCGCGGCCGTCGCGCTCCTGGCCGCGGCCGTGCCGACGCGGCGGGCGCTGCGGATTGCACCCGCCGAGGCGATACGGGAGTAGGACGGGTACCGGGTACCGGGCACCGGGTACCGGGCACCGGGTACCGGGCACCGGGTACCGGGCACCGGGACGAACGCTGAACGTCGAACGCCGAACGCCGAACGCCGCATTCCACGCGTCAACGCTCCCTGGACGTAGGCGTCGAGCTTGCTCGACGCGCCGCCAACCGAGCGACGACGGTCGACTAAGGTCGACCGCTACGACACACTTTGCACGTAGCCGTCGACCTTCCACTTTCGCCACGGCTACGGTGGACAAGTCAGGTCGACCGACGGCAGCGTGATCAGTCTCGAGCCTCAGACGTAGCGGGCTTGGACGGCTCAAGAGATGGCCGTCAGGCTTGAGACCTGAGCCCTGAGCCCTGAGACTTGCCCCTGAGCCCTGAGACTTGAGACTTGAGACTTGGGCCTTGAGCCCTGAGCCGTGAATCGCGCGCCTACGACTTCGGCGCCGGTTTTCCGAGCAGGTCGAGTGCCGCACGCACGCCGCGCGCCAGCTTGTCAGCCGGCCCGGACCCCAGGTAGTGCAGGAAGTACACATCCGGTTGGGTCGCGGTCATGTGATGGTGGATGGACACGACGTCGATGCCACTGGCACGCAGGGCCTTCAGCACCGGCGTGACCTCCTGGGCCAGCATCGCCACGTCGCCCGCGACCAGCGCTTCACTGTCGGAACCGGCGAATGCCGCCCATGTGTTCAAGCCCATGCGCGCATTGATCAGCGCGCCGTGCTCCCGGACCGTGATGTCCGGTCGCCCGATCGTGATCTTGTAGACCGGCCCGCTCTGCTCGCCCTGATGACCGATGATGCCGGCAACAGTGGCGGCGGTCACGCCCGTCGGCGCCGGAGCCGCAGCTGCCGGCCCCTGGGGCGCAGCGCGCATCGCCTTGTCGATCAAGGCCATCGCCGGCTTCAAACGCGTCGCCAGCTCAGCCGCGGTACCCATGCCGTGCAGGTGCATGTAGAAGATCCGCGGTTGTTCCCAGAAGAAGTGGTTGTGCAGTGCGGTGACGTCAATCCCGTTGTCGAGCAAGGCCGACATCACCGGATTCACTTCGTCCTCGGTGAGGACGAGGTCGCCCATCAGGACCTCATGGCCGCCGTCACCCCTGGTCATCGCCACCCACCCACCGAACCCGAGCGGCGTCGGAACCGGCCGTTCGTGAATGGTGACCTTCAGGTCGGTGCGCGGGATGTTCACCTTCAGCACGCCGTCCTTGAAGTCGCCGCTGCGCCCCAGCGTCGTCATCGCCGCCTTGTAGTCAGCGGGCATATCCTGTCCCTCGGCCGCTGACACCAACGCCAATGTGAGAAGCACTGCTCCGCACGTCCATCCCGTCTTGCGCATGACTGTGTCCCGTTCCGCGGCGTCCCAACGATGGAGGCAGGCGGTTCGCTTCGCACGCTAACGCGTCTGGCCCGAGGGCGCAACAGCCACGGTCCTGCCTCCGCCGTAACTGCAGCCGACGTTGGGGCTGATCTCGACATTCCAGCGATCTCGACAATCCAGCATTCCAGCATTCCGTATTCCCGTATTCCCGTATTCCGGTATTCCGGCATTGTCACGCTCGACAGCAGGCAGCGCCTCACGAACTGGCGCACATCCTGCAAGGTCCTGCATCAGCCGCTGCATGTTGCAGCAGGCACGGAGGAACTCATGCGCGACTTACGTATCGCTCTGCTACCCACTGCCGTCGTGATGGTCACGTTGCTCGCCGGCGGGTGCGCCAACACCGCGAAAGGTGTGAAGACCGACGCGGAGAAGAATACCGAGAAGGTGGTCGCTGGCGCGGAAACGGTCGACGTCAAGTCGGCGTTGATCGCGGACGGCCGCGTCGATGCGAGCAACATCAACGTCGACACGAGCGCGAGCACCAAGACAGTCGTGCTCAAGGGCACCGTGAAGACGGCCGAGCAGAAGGCGATAGCAGAGAAGATTGCCCAGCAGCACGCCAAGGGCTACACGATCAACAACACGCTCACGGTTGCGCCCTAGTCGTAGTCGCAGTGGAGCGAAGGTCTACGCGCGTCCCCGTGCGCTGGCGCCACGCCTGCGTCGGGGAACGCGTGGCCGCGCACCTACCGCGTGCGCGCGATCTCGCGGTCGAGGCAGGTCGCCAACTGGTCCAGGAAGCGGCGCGTCGCGGCGCGGTGGTTCTGTCCGGTCCTGGCGAAGGCGACGGCCACGGCCCCTTCGACGGTGCCCTTCGTGCTGGCGCTGGCGCGTGCTCCACGCCGCGTCAGCCGCAGGACGGTGCGCCGTCGATCCTCGGGGTCCGATGTGCGCGCCACGAGCGCTTGCGCTTCCAGCCGTCGCAGGACACCGGTCAGCGTGCTCGGGTGCAAATGCAGCACCGCCGCGAGGTCACCTGCGGAAAGTCCGGGGAACAGCGCGATCATCCGCAGGACCAGGCGCTGCGGACCGGTGACGCCGACACTCGCGCCCATCTGCTTGGAGAGGCGTTCCATGCGATGGACGACCGCCCACAGGCCCTGCATGAACGCGAGCACATCCGGCAGGTCGGCCGAATTCGGCAATGTGCGCATCCGGCATCATAGCGAGCGCGGCGTCCACGCGCGAAGCGTATCGATTGGTAGACCTGGACGGCCGAGGCCTTGGCCGCGCGACGATGGTAGGGCCGGTTCTCCGAACCCGGCCCAACACGGGCCGCGCTCGGAGCCCTACCATCCTTGTCACGATCACGCCGGCGGCGAGGCACGCTCGAAGCCGTACGCGCGACGGACGTCATCGCCCGTGACCACGCCAAGCAGGTGCCGGTGATCGAGCCGTGAGATCACGGGGACGACGGGGGCCCTGGCGAGTTGTCGCAGGGCGACGTCGAGCCACTCATCCGGGTAGACCGGCTCCACGTTGCGATACTCGAGGGGCCGGCCATCGACCGAGGGCGCGCTTCCCGTCTTGAACGCCTCCCAGGCCTGCTCATCCGCCATCGCGCTGCGCAACGCGGCCACGTCAAGGAGCATCCAGCGGCCGTTGGCGCCAAACACGAGTGCGCTTTCCGCCGATGACGACTGGATATGGGCCAACGCCTCGGGCGCAGACCACGTCGTGTTCACCACCAGGACGTGATCGGACACCGGCGTCGCGGCATCCTCGACGTGCAGAGGCGCATCCGGCCGGACCAGACGTGCCGACGGGAGGACGGCGCCTTCGTGCTCGGCCACGACGTCGAGGATCGACTGGCGATGCAGTTGCCGCGCGACCAGGAACGCCAGGGTCGCGGTAATCATCGCCGGCACGATGCTCTCGGCCGTGCCACTCAACTCGAACGCCATGAACACGGCAGTCATCGGCGCGCGGAAGACGCCGGCAAACATCGCCGCCATGCCTGCCAGGACCAACGTGCCTTGCGGCCCCGCGGCCACTGGTAGCCAGCCTGGCGCCAGCCCACCGAACGCTCCACCCAACATCACGCCGAGGAAGAGCGTCGGCGCAAACAGCCCGCCGGGCGTACCGGCCCCGAACGCCACGCCCGACACGAGCATCTTGACCACCGCAAGCATGGCCATCGTCGACCACGCGTACTGGTTGTGCAGCGCGGCGTCCATGGCGCGATACCCGGTTCCCAATACGTCCGGCCAGACGAGTCCGACCGCGCCGACCATCAGGCCCGCGCAGAGGGGGCCCACCAATGGCGGGAGGTGAATGGCGCCGAGACGGTACCGCAGCAGGGTCATCACGCGCACGTACGTGGTGGCGAAGAGGCCCGCCGTCACTCCCAGCACGACGTACGAGAGCAACGCACGCCAGCCCCCGATCGCCACGACCTCGGGCGCGCTGAAGAGGGGACTGTCGCCGAGAAAGAGCCTCGACGTGACCACCGACGAGACCGCCGCGAGCACGATCGACCCCATGACGGCGGCGTCGAACCCGGCCACGACCTCCTCCATCACGAACAACACGCCCGTGATCGGCGTGTTGAATGCGGCCGCAATGCCTGCCGCTGCCCCGGTCGGCGCAATCAGCCGCATCGAACGCTGGGACAGGTTGAACACGCGGCCGAGCCGCGAGGCAATCCCCGCCCCCATCAGCAATGCCGGATCTTCGGGACCGAGCGGCGTCCCCGTACCGATCGACAGCGCGCACGCGGCGAACTTGCCTGGCACGGCGGCAAACGAGATGTGCCCGTTGGAGACGTACAGCGCGGATTTCGTCTGGACGATGCCGCTGCCGGCGCTGGCGGGGATCACGCGCACGATCAGCGCCGCCGCCGCGGCCCCGAGCGCGGGCCAGAGCACGCGCATCAAGGGTGCGGTGCCGGTGTCGTGGACCGAGAAGTCGATCAGTTCGATCGACGTGTGGAAGCAGACGACGAGCAGCCCCGTGCTGACGCCGATCAGCACGGCCAGCAGAAGGAAGCGCTGGGCGTCGGTCAGCACCCAGGCGCGGAGCAACGGCGTAGGACGGCGCTCGTTCATCGCGGCGACTCGCCGCCGAGGTCGGCCAGGATGCGCCCGACGGCGGACGACTGCGGAGAGGGCAGGCAGCTGGCCGGCATCCGCCGTGCGGCGGCCTCGAGCAGGGTGCGCCCGAGTTCGGCGTCCGTACTCTGCCGTGTCAGCCACTGCTCGATCAGGGGACGCATGGCGGCAACGTCGGCACGCGCATCGCAGCTCATGAGGTGTCCACGTACCTCACCGAGCAGCGCGCGCAACCGCGAGAGCCGTTCCCGTGACGACAGGCGTCGCTGATCCGGGTCGAGGGCCAGGATGCGCGCAGTCAGCACCCGCAGCGCGGTCATCTCCTCGTTGCGCCGGCCATCGGCCAGCACGCGGCCGGCCGCCGCATAGGCGTCGACGTAGTTGCGTCGCGCGAATTCGGCCCTGGCCAGCAGGGCGAGCGCGTCTCCGGCGTCGGAGAACCGCTCCGTCACGACACGCAGCTGTCGCGCCGCGTCGTCAGTGAACCCTTCGGCCAGGAGGTCGCGGCCCGCCTGCAGCTGCAACTCGCGATCGCCGGGAAACGCGTTGGACAGTTCGAGCAGCGCCGCCCGCAAGCGACTTCGCTCACCCAACCGCCGGTAATGGTCGACGAGTTCGACACGTGCGCGCATGCGCAGCGGCTGTGCCGCAGGCGGCCACCGGCCGTAGATGGCCCTGTAGTAGGTGCGCTCGGCTTCGTCGTTACTGCCGGCCTGCTCGAAGATGCGTGCGAGCACGAGGTTGGCCTCGCCGTTGACCGGCTGCTGCCGCAAGACCTCCTGCACGTACGGTTCGGCTTCGGCCGACCGCCCGACGGCGACCAGGGCCTTCGCGAGGGCGAGGCGGTAGTCGGGGTGGCGAGGTTCCAGCCCGACCGCTTCGCGCAACAGCGCCACCGCATTGTCGCGCCGGCCTGCCGCCGCCGCTGTGGCCGCACGCGTCGCAGCGGCGTCGGCGCGCGTGACTCGCTGGTCGTGCGCCGTACGGGTGAGAAACGAGGCGGCCGCCCAGAGGACGCCGATGAACAACGCCACCGTGGCGAATCGCCATGTGACCGACTGCCGAAGGGCTCGGGAGGCGCCCGCGAGCGACGCGACTGGCGTCGTGGTGTGCGTCACCTCCGCCATCACCGGACCTTACCAGCAAATCAGTTTGACGTCCAAGCGACCGCCGTCTTCGCGGCATCGCGCCCCACAGCCTGATGTGGCTGCCACCTCGGATTCGCGTCCGAGGCCCCTTCGGCACATAGACGCAGTGTCCTGCGCGGCGGCTCGCGACGGCTGTCCGCAGGGGCGCAGCTGAGCGTTCTTGTATTGGACGCGACCGCTGCTGACCGTCGGTCAACGGAGGCCGCACGATCAACGCACGCCCAATCACGCCGGTGGAGCCCAACTCGTCAGTTTGAGGAGCCGCGGTTCGGCGTCGAACTCGTCAAGGTCAACCGGCTGGTGAGGCGATCGGGCTGAAGCCGGATGCCGATTGTCTCCAGCGGCGAGAACGTCACGCCGAGCTGGAAGTTGAACAGGCAGATCGCCTCGCGCGCCGCGTCGAGCGACGGCAGGACATGGTGGTTCGTGAGAAGGAGGTTCCGGCCGACGAGAAAACCCGTCCAGGTGCACTCCTGATCCGGCGTCCCTTCGAAGTTTGTGCCTTTTGAATCAATCTTGCAGACCGCGCGCGTATTCGCGAGCCCGAGTTCGAGAAAGCAGACAGGCAGGAAATTGCGTAAGCCGTTGGCGAGCTCGACCCGCTCGGGCACCTCCGCGAGACGGTCGAGGAATTCGGCAACTGGATCCTGCTGCACTGGCGGAAACGCTGGCCGAGCGCCTTGACGTCGGGGCACGCAAGTCCGCCGAACTCGCGCCCGAAATCGGACGCGCCCGCGACACGGACCTGCTTGTAGAAGTCCGTCGCCGGCGGTGCCTTGCTGTCGCGTGCCGGCAGTGCGCCGCTTTCCGCCCTTCCTCCTGGCTGCATCGTCCCTCCTGCCCAATGAACGACCGATCATCCCAGCGCGGATACGAGCACGGTTGACAACCATCGCCAGTGGGGCGCCGCCAAGCCGATGTGTCGCCGCGGCGTCGGGTCGAAGGCAGCACCAGTGTGGCGACCGTATGGCGTCACTACTGGCCGGCAATCTGCCGCAGCGGGTCGAGCACGCTGGTGAAATGGATGCCAATCTCGGGGAATACGGCCCCGAGCGCCGCCACGACCGGTAACACGACATAGACGGCAACGCCCCGGAGGAACGTGGCATTGAACTCCACGCGGCCGGGTCGAGTGTCGCGCAGCATGCTGATGACGAAGTCGCGCTCCACCGATACGAGGAGCCAGAGCGAGGTGGCCGCGGCAGCGATCAGGAACAGCATGTCGACGATGAGGAACGTGCTGCGGCCCTGGAACGTGTACAACAGGTGCCCGAGCACGAGCAGCCCTAGACTGGTGAGCGCATTCCCCATCGTGCACACGATTCGGCTCACCATGTCGCGCAGCATGAATGCGAGGTGCAACGCGATGAAGAGTTCGACATCGGTCACCTGGCACCGCGCGTCCGGGCGGCCGGTGACTGCCGCCGAAGCCGCCGCGCCGTGCGGCACCCACAGCGTTGCCCTGACCCTCGGCAACACCGACTCGACGACCTTCCACGACGCGCACCAGGTCTGGCTGACGGCAGCGGGCATCTTCGGCGACCTCGCGGCTTCGTCGCTGAAGATCTGCATGGCCGCGCGGGCGTCAGGCATCTGCGCGGCCCACTCCGTCGCGGCGAGACGCTGCAGCAATCGAATCACCGGCACCATGTGGCCGACGCGCACCGAGAAGAGCGAGACATTCCACGCGAGGTGCTTGTTGTGCACGGCCTTGGCCGCGGCAATGAACGGCTCGTGCTTGATTCGTCCCAGTGCCTCGCTCAGGTGGCGCCAGGACTCGATGGCCTGAATGAGTTGGACGAGCGCTCGCAGGAGAACCCCGAACGTCGCAAGCCACAGGAATTGCGAGAACGCCTTGCCATCCAGGCTGAAGCCATGCCATCTCAGGGCGACGTACAGGGCGATGGCGACGACGACGACGAACGACACGCGCCGGAGCGTCAGGCTGCGGAGCGGCGCATCGAGCGAGAACGCGAGCGATCGCAGGTTGGTGTCCTCGTCAGTGGCGGCCCCGAGCAGGTAGCGGAAGCACGGCGAGGTCTGTTCGTAGTGCTGATATCCGTCTGCCAGCAGCGTGCCGCGATTGCGGTCCCACAGAATTGGCACCAGCAGCGCGCAGCAGATGCAGAGGAGACCAGACACCGGAGAGACAATGCCGCCTGCCAGCAGCCGCTTGTACGTGATGGTCTGGAGTGCCGGCTGCGATGCGGTGACGTCGTTCAGCATCCAGGCCCCGAGGGCCACGGCAGCCCAGACGGTCGTGATGTACAGCAGAGCCCACAGTAGCAATGCGGCGACGTTGCGCAGGTCGTTGGCGTCGCCACCAGCCTTGCAGCGGCCGACAAGGCCTTTCGCGCTCTCCTTCAACGCCGGCACCGCGTCATGGCGAACCCGGTGAACCGCGTCGAACGCGACGACCAGTGAAAGGATGATCATGAGCCCCCAGGCTACGAGGGCAATCACGGTGGTCGCGAGTGAGGTTTCTCCGTACACTCTCGACAGCAGGATGAAGACCGCGCCGAACGTGAGCACGGACACGACCGCGCCAGCCTGGGCGACAGCGAACGCATGGGCCACGCCTGTCCATTTCGTTCCCGAAGGCGCAGCGAGGACGCCATAGTCGCGGCGGCCGGCGTCCGTCGCGATGCCGGACGACCTCGATTGGCGAGGCGCGAGCAGCGCCCGTATCGCAGAGACGATGAAGACGCCCACGAACAGCAGGCATGCGAGCAGGATCAGCCAGGTGGAGGCCGTGGCTCGGAGGCGCCGGCCAGTGTTGCCTGGGGCTGGCGCCACGCGGAGGGGCCAGAATGCGTCGCTGCCGATCACACTGAGCCACACCTGGTGTGATTCGGCCACCCTCGGATCTCGAGGGTCCGTGACGAGCGAGGTGCCCTGGACGCCGTCCGACGCGTTCTCGAGGCGTCGCAGCAGGTATTGAGTCGCCCTGAACACCCCGACCGCTTCCTGCCCGGCGAATGTCGTGCGAGCCGTGCCGACTGGTGGCTCGAGAATCGGTGCGAGCGGGTACGTCGAGGCCACCAGCGCACCGCGCATGAACGGCGCGTATTCGGGATGCAGGTAGAGAGCCTGGGCGCCGAACAGGACCAGTCACGACGTGATCGGCCAGCCATCCACTCTGCGAATCCACGTAGTCGGGAACGATCGCAATGGCGAACTTGACCGGCTCGGCGGCCGCCAACGCACTGATCAGCGCGACATTCGAGAGGCGGCGCTGGGACTCCCCGTCAGCGACGCGTGTCTGGTGAAGGGTACGATCGGTATCGGCAGCCGCCTGCGCGATCGGGACGTGCCGGTCGCTGGCGAGTTCGTCCTGCAACGTGATGGACAGCCGCGCGTCACTGGATCGAGCCGCCGACTGACCCATGGCCTCGGCGATGCTGAGGAGCACCGGCCGGACGTCTTCCAACGTGTCCTGATCCGGGGTCTCGGGCGCCGGTCGGACCGCGGCCGGCAGTGCCGCTCTGTTCTCGGTCACCGCCTCTGGAGGCGCCTGCGGCGAATACAACGCCAGCACCGTCGCGAGCGCCGCGATCGGCCAAACACTCTCGAGCGGACGCGTCAGGCTCTTCACCTTGCCTCCCGGACTTCGTGCGTGCGCAAGGCGCCCGCGCCACCAGGTAGCTTCGCCGACCGCAAGGCATGCGATCGCCGTAACGTGGAGTCGTAAGACAAGAACGCCGCAGTCGTCCCGGGCGGACAGGGAGGAGGCCCAGCGCGCTCAGCCGTATAATGACGGCCCGAACGCGGCCTGGGGATGAGGAGCAGCCGATGTGTCCGACGCCAACCGTTGACGGCAAGAGAAGGCTCGACGCGGGTTTTTCCAGCGCGCACGATTTCTCGCTGGTGCTCGGCGGGCCGCTCTATCAGTTGTTGCAGGCCACGCGCCTGAGCGGCGAGGCGCTCGACCTGCTCTGGCGCCGCATCCTCTTCATTTCGCTCCTGTGCTGGTTGCCGCTGTTCGTGCTGTCGGCCCTGCGCGGACGCGTGCTGGGCGACCCGTCCTCGGTCCCGTTCCTGCTCGACGTCGAGGTGCACATCCGCTTCCTGGTGGCGGTGCCGCTGCTGGTCGGCGCAGAGTTGCTGGTGCACCAGCGCATGCGCATGGTCCTGCAGCAGTTCCTCACCCGAAACCTGATCGGTGACGATACGAGACCCAGGTTCGATGCCGCAGTCGCATCTGCCATGCGGCTGCGTAATTCGGTCCTCGCCGAAGTGCTGCTCATCGCTTTCGTCTATGGCGTCGGTGTCCTCATCGTCTGGCGTCAGTACATGGCCCTGAACACGGCCACGTGGTTCACGGCAGCGGACGGCCCGGGCGGGCGACTCTCGCTGGCGGGTCTCTGGTATGGCTACGTGAGCATGCCCGTCTTCCAGTTCCTGCTGCTCCGCTGGTATTTCCGGGTGTCGATCTGGGCGCGGCTGCTCTGGCAAGTCTCTCGCATCGACCTCAAGCTCATGCCGACACACCCGGACCGTGTCGGTGGTCTCGCGTTCATTTCAGGAACGGCGTATGCCTTCGTACCGCTTGCCTTGGCACATGGCGCCGTGCTGGCGGGGTTCATTGCCAACCGCATCTTCCATCTCGGCGCGACGCTGCCCCAGTTCAAGATGGAAATCGGCGCGGTGGTCGCCTTCGTGGAATGCCTGGTCTTCGGTCCCCTGCTCGTGTTCGTCGTTCAGCTCTCACGCGCGAAGCGGACCGGCCTTCGCGAATACGGAGCGCTGGCCGCGCGTTACGTGCGGGAGTTCGACGACAAGTGGGTGCGAGGCAAGGCGACGACCGAAGACGAGTTGCTCGGCAGCGGCGACATCCAGTCACTCGCCGACCTCGGCAACAGCTTCGAGGTCGTGCGATCCATGCGGCTCGCCCCGATCACGCGGGACCCGATCATCCAGGTCGGTGTCGCCGCGCTCCTGCCACTGGCGCCGCTGCTGCTGACGATGATGCCGCTCGAGGAACTGCTGCGCAGGCTGTTCGGCATCATCTTCTGACGACACGCGTCGGAGTCCCGGCCACGCCGCCGATGTTCGCCTGCGGCGCGCGGCGGGTTCTCCGAACGCGGCCCTGCGCGGAAGGCCGGGCTCGGAGAGCCGGCCCTACCAGCCCGTGGCGCAAGTCACTGACTCACGCCGGTAGCGCACCGCCGAGGTCGTCGGTGGTGTAGGTCGACACGGGCACCGACAAGGGTGTGGTGCCCGGCAGGTCGGCCCAGCGCGGGGCGAGCAGGCCGAGATAGCGCGTGATGAGGCCCGTGAGCGCACCGAGGCGGCTCCGGAGGCCTCGCGGCGTGCCCCAGCCGGTCAGTTGTCGCAGGATCAGGCCAAGATTGAAGGCGCCCGCATGCACCAGGAGCCGCTTGAGGATGTTCTGATGCCCGCGCAGATGCGTGCGGCGCATCGCGCCGGTCTCGTAGAGGTGCGCGAACGAGCGTTCGACGTACTCGGCGCGCTGCCGGCGGAGTCGTCCGCCACGCGCGCCATGCAGGCGTCGGCGATTCGCGTAGACGAGCGCTTTCGCTTCGGGAAGGTCCCGCCATTGCCGGCGCCCGCGGTCCGGTTCGGCGATGTACGGACGGACGTCGAGCGCGTGCAGGTCGATGAGGGTCCGATTGCTGTGGTAGCCCTTGTCGGCGATCAGCTCCTCCAGCCGGTGCGGCGCGCCGGCCCGTTCCAATTGCTCCGTCGCGTCGACGACGGTCTCGATCACCGTGGTGGTGTCGCCGACGTCGGCGCCGTCCACGCGCACGGAGACGACCGCCCCGCTGTCGACATCGACGGCGTGCTCGGCCTTGTGCGCGAGGTGCGTCCGCCCGTTCTTCATCTTGGTGATCTTCGCGTCGGGATCGACCGGGTGCGTCCACTCCTGGTTGGAGCTCTTCTTCTTGCGACGCCGGTCGAAGCGCGCCAGGGCCTCCCGCGTGGGCGTCGTGATGCCGGAGGCCTCGGCGAGTTGCGTCAGGTAGGCCTGGTAGGTCTCGCCCGTGTCGCGCCGCACGATGCTGCGCATGGCGGCATTGGCCTCGAGTGTCGTCGCATCGACCGCCACGGTCTGGCCGCGCAGCAGCCCGTGCGCCACCAACTGCGTCTGCACCCACGTGAAGACGGCTCGATGGGTCTCGATGTCGATCAGCCGCCGCGTGCGGGAGATCGTCGAATGATCCGGCGTGCCGTCCTCGAGCCCCAGATGCAGGAAGCGACGGATGGCCAGCGAATCGGCGGCACGCCAGGCAATGCCGCGCTCGGAGCCGAGGCCCTCGAAGTACCCGAGCAGGAGCAGCCGGAAGTACCGACCCGGCGCCAGCCCAGGGCGTCCCATCACCGCCGCGTAGAACCGACGGCATTCCGCCTCGACGAACGCGTCGAAGCCGGCCGCGTCGAGCACTGTATTCAACCGCGCGTAGAACGGATGCCCAGGTGCCGTTGGCAGGTCCGACGTCGCGATCCACAGCAGCGGTTGTTCATCCTGGCGGGTGCCCATGGCCATGCGCAGCCAGTCTATCGAGCGCGATCGATCGTGTCGATCCCTCGGAACGACTCAGGAGATACTTTCACCACGGGCTGCTACCTGCCCCCTGCCTTCCTGTGTTCCTGTGTTCCTGTGTTCAGTAAAGCGTGTTGCCGAAACGATCGCCGACGTCGTCGTCAAGCCTCCTCGACGCTGCTGACCGGCGCCCGCCAGCCGACCCGCCAGCCGTCCTGGACGACCGCGAGCACCTGCAGGAGGGCAGCGACCACAGCAGCCCCAACGGCCATCACCGCGAAGGCCGCGCCAAACGATCCGGTGGTCTGTCGAGCGGCACCGAGCAGCGTCGGCAGGAGGAATCCGCCGACACCGCCAACGGCGCCGACAAGGCCAGTCGCCAGGCCGATGTCACGACCGAAGCGCAAGGGCACCAACTGGAACACGGCGCCGTTGCCGATCCCGAGGCACGCCATGCCGACCACCATGAGCGCGAGCATGCCTGGCCACTCCGGAAGTCGGGCGGCCAGCGCATAGACGAGCGCGACACCCGCCAGCGTGATGGCGAGGACGCGGACGCCGCCCAGGCGATCCGCAACGAGACCACCGAACGGCCGCGACAAGCTGCCGACGACGGCCGCCATCGCGGTGACCTGTCCGGCCACGATCGGTGTGGCGCCGTACTGATCCCGGAACAGGATCGGCAGGACGGCCGAGAGTCCCGCGTAGCCGCCGAACGTGACGGCATAGAACAGGCAGAAGAACCAGGCGTCACGTGCCGTGAACACGCGCGCCAGGGCCGCGGCGGAGGGCCGGGCCACGCCGGGCGCCTCGCGCGCAACGAGGAGGAATATCGTCAGCACCAGTGCCAGGGGGAGCATCGCGATGCCGAAGACCGCCGGCCAGCCCATGACCGCCGCGAGTCGCGGCGCCACCAGGTTGACTACGACAGTGCCGCTGTTGCCAGCGGCAGCCACGCCCATGACCAGTCCCTGACGCTCGGGCGGGTACCAGCGGCTCGCCAACGGCAATGCCACGGCGAACGACGCACCGGCAACGCCAGTCGCCGCGGCGACCAGGAACATCGTGGCGACGGTCGGCGGCAACAGCCAGCCGGCAAACAGCGGCAGGAACAGGAAGGCGAGCAGCGCTGCTCCCACGAGGCGCCCGCCGAGCCGATCGGCCAGCAGCCCCACCGGGATGCGCAGCAACGAGCCGGTGAGGATCGGCACCGCCACGAGCAACCCCTTGAGCGACGCCGACAGGTGCAAATCCTCGGCGATGAACACCGAGAGCGAGGCCGGCAACACCCAGAGCATGAAGCTCATGTCGAAGTGCAGCAGGCTGGCAATGAGCGTGGGCGTGTGGCCCGAACGGGATGGCTGGGTCATGGACTACTCGAGGTGCAGGTGAATGTCGCCGTAGGCATCGACGCTGACGCGATAGGTGCCGATCGGCGGACAGTCGTGCCCGATCGCGCATCCGGTCCGGAGATCGAAGCGGAAGCCGTGGAAGGGGCAGGTGACCGTGCCCGCGCCGACCAGACCGTCGGCGAGCGGTCCTTGCCGATGCGGGCAGAACGGGTCGGTGGCGTGGACGCCGCCGTCGCGCGCCCGGAACACCGCGAAACTGCGCTCACCGATCGTGAAGACGCGCCCTTCACCGAGCGGGATTTGCCAGAGCGAGCCGAGCGCGACACTGCGCGTCTTGACGAGTGCGGCCGTGGACACGGTTGCGCTCATCGCCGCCCGTCCCGTGCGAGGACGCCGACACCGACCACGTCGACGAACTGGGCCGGATGCACTGGCTTGTCGGCCTCGAGCCACGGATCGACGTAGGCATCGACGGCCGCCTGCATGCGTTCGTCCAGCGCTTCGGCGATACCCTCCTCGTCGTCCACCAGGACGCGCCTGATCGTCTCGATGCCGATCCGCTCGACGAAGTCATAGGTGCGCTCGAGGTACTTGCCGCGTTCGCGGTAGTACTGCATGAAGCGCCCGGTATGCTGCAGCACCTCCTCGTGCGTGTCCACGGTGACGAGCAGGTCGCCCTTGCGCACCCGCGAGCCGGCGGCGCCGCCGACGTAAATCTCCCAGCGTCCACCCTCGATCGCGACGGCGCCGATGTCCTTGGTCGTCGGCTCGGAACAGTTGCGTGGGCAGCCTGCCGTCGCCAGCTTCAGCTTGGCTGGCGACTCGATGCCCTGGAAGCGTCGCTCGATGGCGATGCCGAGCTTGGTGCTGTCGCCGACACCGAACCGGCAGAACTCCGTGCCGACGCAGGTCTTGCAGGTGCGGAATCCCTTCGTGTAAGCATGCCCTGACGGCATGCCGAGGTCCTTCCACACCATCGGCAGCTGCTCCTTGCGGATGCCGAGCAGGTCGATGCGCTGGCCGCCGGTGATCTTCACCATCGGCACCTGGTACTTGTCGGCGACATCGGCAATCCGCCGCAGTTCGGCCGCCGACGTCACGCCGCCGTAGATACGCGGCACGACGCTGAACGTCCGGTCCTTCTGGATGTTGGCGTGGACGCGATCGTTGATGAACCGCGCATCCCGTTCGTCGTCGTACTCGGCGCCCCAGATCGACTTGAGCAGTGACGCGAGTCCCGGCTTGCTGCCGGCGTCCTCGATGCCGCCGGCCAGCGACGCAAACACCGCCGACACGCTGCGCAGGCCGCGCGCGGTGATGGCCTCGGCGAGTTCCAGCTTGGGCAGCGGCACGCCGGGCACGTAGTAGTGAGCTGCCGGATCTTCTTCGAGGTCGCTTCCCGCTGCCAGTTCGACGACCGCCTGCACGAGCGTCGAACAGGATCCGCAGCCCGTGCCGGCGCGCGTGGCGCTGCACACCGCCTTCATCGTGCGGCAACCGCCCTGCACGGCCGCGATGATCTGCTGCTTGGAGACGCCGTTGCAGTTGCAGATCTGCGCATCGGCGGCAAGCGCCTGCACACCCTGGCCGACCGAGGCGCCGGCCGCGCGCGGAAAGAGCAACTCGGATCGGTCGGCGGGCAGCAGCGTTCCCCGGTCGAAGGCCTGGAGCAGCGCCGGCGCGATGCCGCCATCACCGAGGACGATGGCCCCGGCCAGGCGCCCGTCGCGGACGATGAGTTTCTTGTAGAGGCCGCGGGCCGGCTCGGAGTACGTCACCACTTCGTCGAGGTCCGGATCGGCATCGCGCTCGCCCATCACCGCGAGATCGACCTCCATGACCTTCAGCTTCGTGGACACCCGCGAGCCTTCGTACACGGCATCAGGCCTGGTGCCGCTGAGCCGCTCGGCGAGCACGCGGGCCTGGTCCCAGAGCGGCGCGACGAGCCCATACGTCAGGCCGCGATGCTCCGAGCATTCGCCGATCGCGTAGATGTGCGGATCGGATGTCGCCAGGTCGTCGCCGACGACGATGCCGCGGCGGACGTCGAGGCCAGCCTGCACCGCCAGCGACGTGTTGGGCCGGATGCCCGCCGACACCACCACGAGATCGCACTCGAGGCTGGTGCCGTCAGCAAAGCGCAGGCCCTCGACGGCGCCGTCGCCGATGGCACCCGTGGTCGCCGTCTCGAGGTGCAGGTGCACGCCCATCTCGCGGAGCGTGCGCTCGAGGACGCGTCCGGCGGCGCGATCGAGCTGGACCTCCATCAGGTGCGGCATCAGGTGCACCACGTGCACCTCGAGCCCGAGTTCGAGCAGGCCGCGGGCCGCCTCGAGTCCAAGCAGGCCGCCACCAATCACGGCGGCGCGGCGCGATCGCTTCGCGTGACGCACGATGTCGTGACAATCGTCGAGCGTGCGGAATGCGTACACGCCGGACGCGAGTCGCCCGTCGCTGCCGCGGAGGCCCTCGATCGGCGGGATGAAAGGCATGCTGCCTGTGGCGATGACGAGGTCGTCGTAGGGCAGGGCCAGATCGCCACCCGCGTAGACGCACTGCCGTTCGCGGTCGATGCGGGTCACCGGCGCGCCTGCGTGCAACGTCACCTTGTGCTCGACATACCAGTCGAGCGGGTTGATGAACACGTCCTGGGCGCGATGCGAGCCGGCCAGTACGCCCGACAGCAGGATCCGGTTGTAGTTGCCGTAGGGCTCGTCGCCGAGGATGGTGATGTCGATGCTGCGGGAGACATCCCGCCGCACGACTTCCTCGGCGAGGCGGGCACCCGCCATGCCGTTGCCGATGATGACCAGTCGCTGTGTGTTCATGATCGAGTGTCGAGAAGCACGGGGACTACGGCGACACCGCAGCCATCGTCCTGGTTGGCGCGCACGAGTTGCGCTGCGCGCATATCGGGGACACGGAGTTCGAGGCGGGCCGCGCACACCTTGAATTCCGGCATCTTGCTGGTCGGATCGAGTGCAGGGTTGGTCAGCAGGTTTGCCGACCCGAGGCCGCCCCAGTGGAAGGGCACGAAGATGGTGTCGACTCGTGCGGTCGCGGTGACGTGCACCTGCAGCGTCGCCTCGCCTCGTCGAGTCCTGACGGTGACGATGTCGCCGGCGTTGATGCCGTGCTGCGTGGCGGTCACCGGGTGTACTTCGACGCGCGGAACCGGCGCGCGGTCCACGAGCTCGCGGAGGCGACGAGTCTGCGTGCCCGACTGGTACTGCGCCAGCACGCGGCCGGTCGTGAGGTAGAGCGGGTACTCGCGATCGGGCGCCTCGGCCGGATCGGTCGGCGTCACGACGTGGAAGCGGGCGCAGCCATCCGGCGTCGGGAAGTCCGAGGCAAACAGGCGCGGTGTCCCAGGGTGGGCCTCGTCGGGACATGGCCAGTACAGAGCCTCGCCCGCGTCGAGGCGCGCATGGCTGATGCCGCGATAGTCGGCCGCGCCGCCTGCGCTGGCTCGCCCGAGCTCCTCGAACACCGCCGCGGCACTGTCAAACGCGAAGCCCTTGCTGTGTCCCAGGCGTGAGGCGAGCAGGTGCAGCACCTCGATGTCGGTGCGGACGCCAGCGGGCGGCGCGAAGACCCGGCGCCGGCGCAGCACACGGCCTTCGAGGTTGGTGATCGTGCCTTCCTCCTCGGCCCACATCGCGACTGGCAGCACGACGTCGGCCAGTGCCGCGGTCTCGGACACGAAGAAGTCGCACACCACGAGGAGGTCGAGCGCACGCAATCGCTTGCTGATGCGGCCGGCAGCCGGTGCCGAGACTGCCGGGTTCGACCCGACGACAAGGAGGCCGCGAGGGCCGTTGTCGGTGCCGAGCGCGTCGAGGAGTTCGAAGGCAGAGATGCCCGGTGGCGGCAGCGCGTCAGGATCGACGCCCCATACCGCCGCGACGTGTGCCCGTGCCTGCGGGTCGCGCAAGGAACGATAGCCGGGCAACTGATCGCTCTTCTGGCCGTGCTCGCGGCCGCCCTGGCCGTTGCCCTGCCCGGTGAGGCATCCAAAGCCACCGCCCCGCCGGCCCACCTGGCCGAGCGCGAGCGCGATGTTGATGAAGGCCAGCGTATTGGCCACGCCCTGCGCCTGCTGCTCGGCGCCTCGCGCCGTGAGCACTATCGCCGACCGCGATCGCCCGAGCAGGTGCGCCGCGCGGACGATGTCGGCCTCGGGCACGCCGGTGATGCGCTCCACGCGCCCGGGCCAGCACGCGGCCACCGCGCCGCGTACCGCCGCAAAGCCAATAGTGCGCTGCGCAATGTACGCCTCGTCCACCAGGCCATCGCGGATGAGGACGTGCAGCAACCCGTTGGCGAGCATGCCGTCGGTGCCGGGCACGAGCGGCAGGTGAAGTGTCGCCGCCGCGGCGGTGGGTGTGCGGCGGGGATCGACGACGATCAGGTGGCCGCCGGCGCGGCGCTGCGCGTCGAAGTACTGCATCGCCGGCGGCAGGGTCTCGGCGACGTTGCTGCCCACCAGGAGGATGGCTTCAGCCTCGGCGATGTCGGCAAGCGGAAACGGCAACCCTCGATCGATGCCGAACGCTGCGTTGGCGGCTGCCGCAGCCGACGCCATGCAGAAGCGGCCGTTGTAATCGATGTGACGAGTGCCGAGCGCCACACGTGCGAACTTCCCGAGCAGGTACGCCTTCTCGTTGGTGAGCGCGCCGCTGCCGAACACGCCAATCGCGTCCTTGCCATACCTGGCCTGCAGCGCACGGATGGCATCGGCGATGCGGTCGAGGGCCTCGTCCCAAGTGGCCGGTGCCAGCGCTCCCTCGGCGTTGCGGACCAGCGGCGACGTCAACCGGTCGGCATGCGCGAGCGCGCCAGCCGACGTCCAGCCCTTGATGCACAGCGCGCCACGGTTCACCGGAAAGTCGCCGTCGCCTGCAAGCTCCGGCGTGTCGGGTGTGCCGCCGATGAGCATGCCGCACTGCATGGCGCAGTACGGGCAATGGGCGCGGGTGGACGGTGGCGTCGGCACGTTGCCCAGTCGCCTGAGCAACACGCGTGCCGTCAGTGGTGGGGTTCCGCCTTCCCGGCGCTGCCGCAGCGAATCAGGTGTTATCGTGGGCATTCGCGCAGATCCTGGCGACGAGCGCGCTGCGCTGATACCAACCGCGTCCGGTAAGCGGCGCCTACGATCTCGTAGGACGACCGCGCGGACCGCTACGACATCGTGGGAAGGCGGGACCTGACGACGGACGCGGATCGCGGAGCCGCGATCGTATTTCGATCCGATTCCGTCGACCTGAAGATCGACGGCTACGTCCACTTCCCAGGTGCCAGCGCCGACCTTCAGGTCGGCGCTGACACGAGACGGTGTCGCCATCTTCCGAGAACACTCTCTGACAGCCCGACGCTGCTCTTTGGCGATTGCCGCCTTGCCGAATCCGCCCGATTCCGGTCCGCCATCCGCGATCCGCGAAGCTACAACCCCGTCGCCTCAATCACTGGAAGCTACGTTTACGTATGATCGCCACGAAAGCGTGTGCAGCGCGTTCTGCAGGATCTCGCCGGTTTCATTGGCGTTCGCGCTCACCCGGCCCATGGCCGACGTGCTGGCCACGACCTTGCTTGAGAACCAGGCATGTCAGCCCACATCGCCCCCGGCAGCCCGCGCCTGCATGGCGACCGTGCCCAGCGAGGCACGGTGTACCTGGTCGGCGCCGGTCCGGGCGACCCCGGCCTGCTGACGATCCGTGCCGCCGCGCTGCTCGATTCCTGCGACCTCGTCTTCCACGATCACCTCGTGAGTGAGGGCGTGCTTGCCCGCGCGTCACGAACGGCCGTACGCGTGGACGTCGGCAAGGTGGGGCACGGTCCCTCCGCCGATCAGATCGCGATCAGCGCGTCGCTGGTACAGGCCGCGCGTGCCGGGATGAGCGTCGTGCGGCTGAAGGGTGGCGACCCGTACCTGTTCGGACGCGGCGCCGAGGAGGCACTCGCGCTGGTCGAGGCCGGCGTCCCGTACGAGGTCGTCCCGGGTGTGAGCGCGCTGTCGGCCGTGCCGGCGCGCGCAGGCATTCCGTTGACACACCGCGGCATCGCGACGTCGGTCGGCGTCGTCGCGGGTGCCTGCGCCGGCGACGGACGGCTGTCCGAGGCCGTGAGCGGCGCAGCACAGGCCGACACGGTCGTGGCGTTCATGGCCCTGGCCAATCTCGAAGGACTCGTGCGCACGCTGGTCGCGTCAGGGCGTGCCGCCGACACGCCGGCGGCCGCGATCGCCAGTGGCACGACGGCCGACGAGACGACGGTGGTATCCACACTGGAGGGACTCGTGGCCGCGGTCCGCATAGCGCACCTGCCGGCGCCGGTGCTCGTGGTGGTCGGTCAGGTCGTCGCACTGCGGGACCAGCTTGTCGGCGACGCGCGCGTCGGCGCAGCCGCCGCGGTCCCGGCTGACCGCGGCAATGACGCGGATCGCGGCCAGCAAAACGATCCTACAGGAGTGTATGATCTGACCGAATGAGCCACAAGATTGTGGGAACGCTCGAAGCCTCCCGGGAAATCCGACGGCTCTCCACGCTGCTCGACATCAGCCAGGCGCTGTCGGGTACGCTCGACCTCCGCCAGGCATTCCACCAGGTCCTCGAGATCCTCGAGCGGCATCATCGCGTCGCGCGAGGCGCCGTGGTCATGCTCGACGAGGATGAGGGAGAACTGCGCGTCGCCGCGTCGGCGGGCCTGCCGGCGGCTGGTCAGCGGGCGCAGTATCGCGTCGGTGAGGGCATCACCGGTCGGGTCGTCGAGTCGGGCAAGCCGGTGCTCGTGCCGCAGGCGAGCCGCGAGCCGCTCTTCCTCAACCGTGCCGGCGCGCGTCGCGACCTCGCGCGCAACGAGGTGACGTTCGTCTGTGTGCCCCTCGTCGTCGCGAAGAAGACGATCGGTGCGCTCTGGCTCGACCTGCCCTTCAAGCGCGAGCGCGACTACGACCGTTCGCTCAAGTTCTATCGCCTCGTCGGCTCCCTGCTGTCGCAGTCGATCAAGATGCACGGGCTCGTCCAGGCCGAGAAGCAGCGGCTGGTTGCCGAGAACAGCCAGCTCCGCGAGGAATTGCAGGAGCGCTACGCCGTCCGCAACATCGTCGGCACGAGCGGCCCGATGCGCGAGGTGTTCGACCAGGTGGGGCAGGTGGCGCGGACCAACACGACCGTGTTGATCCGGGGTGAGTCAGGCACCGGCAAGGAACTGATTGCCCACGCCATCCACTACAACTCGCCGCGGGCCCGCAAGGCGTTCATCAAGGTGAACTGCGCGGCGCTGCCCGACACGCTGATCGAGTCGGAGCTGTTCGGGTACGAGAAGGGCGCGTTCACGGGAGCGCAGGATCGCAAGAAGGGCCGCTTCGAGCTCGCCGAGGGCGGCACGCTCTTTCTCGACGAAATCGGCGACCTGAACCCGCAGACGCAGGTGAAGCTGCTGCGCGTCCTGCAGGAGCGCGAGTTCGAGCGGCTGGGCGGGACGACGACGATCAAGACCAACGTGCGGCTGATCGTCGCGACGCACCGGGATCTCGAGAAGGCGATCGCGGAGAGCACGTTCCGCGAGGACCTCTACTACCGGCTCAACGTCTTCACGATCTTCGCGCCGCCGCTGCGCGAGCGGAAGGCCGACGTCATGCTGCTCGCCGATCACTTCCTCGAGAAGTACTCGGCCGACCACGGCAACCGCATCAAGCGCATCTCGACACCGGCCATCGACATGCTGGTGAGCTATCACTGGCCGGGCAACGTTCGCGAGCTCGAGAACACCATCGAGCGCGCCGTGCTGGTGTGCGATGGCAGCGTGATTCATGCCCACCACCTGCCGCCGACGCTGCAGACGGCCGAGGCGTCGGGCACCGTGCCGCGGATGTCGCTCACCGAGGCGGTCGAGTCCTACGAGAAGGACATGCTGCAGGACGCGCTCAAGACCACCCGCGGCAACGGCGCCAAGGCCGCCAAGCTGCTCAACACCACCGAGCGTGTCCTGCACTACAAGGTGCAGAAGTACGACATCAGGCTGGAGCGTTTCCGGGGCTGAGCGCCCCCAGCGTGCCGGGCGGCCCGCGGTCGCCGGATGCGTCAGGGCACGCGCGCGCCTTGCAGCCGCTCTGCGCGATAGCCGCCACGGCGACGATCGTTCAGGTACATCGTCCCGAACACCGCGACCAGGAACAGCGCCGCCGGCGCGACGTACCGGAACGAGTCCTGTCCACCTCGCGCCTCGGCAGGTTGCAGGATGGCACCAGCCTCGGCGACCACGGGATCGTCGAGGTGCGTCGCCACGACCGCGCGCAACGCCGTCGCGGTCGCATCGCCGCGAATCTCCCCCGACTGGCGCAGGTCCGCGAGCGCCGTGCGCGTCGCTTCGAGTGCGTCACTCACGTCACTGGCGCGGACCGTGCTCTTGCCCGAAAGCGCAGTCGCCAGGTGAGCCGGAAAGCGCTGCTCGACCCGGTCGAGGACAGACCGCGCCTGCGCGGGATCGATGGCCTTGGCGAGGAACCCGTCGGCCAGGCGCCCGATCAGCGGCACACCAACGCCACCTGCCATGCCGAGGCCGATGCCGGCGGTGAGGACGATCCCGAGCGAACCGGTCCGCGGCAACCGCTCACTCACCAGCCCCACCATCGTCGGGAAGAAGAACGCCACGCCCCACGCGAAGATTGTCGCGACGGCCAGCGCGGACCACAGCCCCTGCACGAAACTCAGAAGGAAGAGGCCGCTGCCGGTCAACACGGCGGCGGTCAGCAGCATGCCCGTGGGCGCGAGGCGCTCGACGAAATGACTCGCCAGCAACCGGAGCACCACCATCCAGCCGCTGATCCAGACCAGGACCAGGATGCCGTGCATGCCGACCGCCTCGAGCACCATCGGCACCCAGCGCATCGGCCCGAGCTCGATCGACGTCGTGACCGCCATCGTGGCCAGGAGCAGCAGGAACAACGGGCTGGTGAGCGTGTAGCGGAACATCTCGCCGACCGGGATTCCGGCCTCGGCGTTCTCGGTCTTCGGAAAGTGCTGCGGCAGCACCAGGGTGCCGTATACCAGGATCGGAATGTAGATGACCGCCAGCTGGTACGGCCAGTAGGCGAAGCGTCCGCCGAAGGTCGCCAGCACGAACCCGACCAGCCCTCCAGCGACGATCCCGATCGGGAAGAAAGCGTGGAACCAGTTGAGGCGGGTCGTCTTCTCCTCGGGATACAGCGCGGCAACCAGCGGATTACCGGCGACCTCGATCATGCCGTTGCCGACGGCCAGCGTCGCCGCACCGACCATCAGCACCCAGAACGCCGATGGCGACCCGACCTGCGTGACCGCCGCGATCATCAGGGTGATGCCGGTCAGGTGCGCCGCGAAACCGAAGCGTGCGCCGTTCTTGAGCCCGAAGGCCTCGAGCATCGGCCCGAGCACGAGCAGCGAGATCGCCATGCCCCACAGAGCCGCGCCACCGATCAGGCCCACCTGGTAGTTCGTGAGGATGAAGTCCTGCTTCAGCGCCCCGAGGATGTTGCTGACGATGGCAAACGAGGCGCCGGTAGGGATCAGCGCCAGGCAGATCCCCGAGAACAGCCGTGCACGATTGACGCCTTGCGCAGACACATCTGTCATCACATGCTCTCCCGTTGACGCGCCAGCCTGGTTCGTCGATCTGGCCGGCGGCGCGCATCGTCGCGAGATCGACGCCTGCGCGACCTTCGGGACCGGAAACGCGGCCCCGCCCCCGGCCAAGACCTGCTCGATGCGTGCGCAGTATACGCGCGCCCTGTGATACACGTGTTGCTCTCGTCGAGACGGAGGATGGACGTGGCAGGAGATACCAGGGGCGCGCCGGCCCTGCGCTTCGTGACCTCGGAGGACATCGAGGTCGACCAATTGCCCTGGGGACCGCACGAGTGGTTGTGCCGCCCCGGGCTCACCGAGGCCCGCGACCTGCTGCTCGTTCGCGTACGGATGCCTCCGGGCACCGGACACGCATTCCATCGCCATCCGGCCATGGAAGAAATCATCTATGTGGTCTCCGGTACCGCCGAGCAGTGGGTCGATCGCGACATGCGCCACCTCGGCGCGGGAGACATCGCGCACATCCCGAAGGACGTCGTGCACGGCACCTACAACGCCGGCGAAGACACGCTGGTGTTCCTGGCGATCCTCTCCCCTGCCATCATCGACGGCCCAGCGCTCGTCGATGAGTCGTCCGAGGAGCCCTGGAGATCCTTGCGCTCATGACGCCTCGCACCGTCCTCCTACTCGGCACGCTCGACACCAAAGGTCAGGAATACGCCTTCGTCCGTGACTGCATCCAGGCACGCGGCCAACGCACGCTCCTCGTCGATATCGGCGTGCTTGGCGATCCCACCGTCAGTCCCGATGTGACCGCAGACGATGTGGCGCGCGCCGGGGGCAGTGATCTCGCGGCGTTACGCTCCCGAGGCGACCGCGGGCACGCGGTGGACACGATGCAACGTGGCGCCTGTGCCCTGCTGCCCGCGTGGTACGCGGCGGGCCGCTTCGACGGCGTCCTCGGCCTCGGTGGCGGCGGCGGCACGACAATGGTGGCCGCGGCGATGCGGACGCTGCCAGTCGGCGTGCCGAAGGTCATGGTCTCGACGATGGCCTCGGGCAATACCGCGCCGTACGTGGACGTGAAGGACGTCACGCTGATGTATTCGGTGGTCGACATCGCTGGCCTGAACCCGCTGTCGCGCCGCATCCTCGCGAATGCGGCCGGAGCCATCTGCGGCATGGTCGAACAGGCCTCGCCGGCAAACCACACCGATGGCCCCACTCGCCAGCTCGTCGCGGCAACGATGTTCGGCGTCACCACGCCGTGCGTCACAGCCGTACGGACGGCCCTGGAAGCGGCCAGCTACGACGTCACCGTTTTTCACGCCACCGGCTCCGGCGGGCGCGCGATGGAAGGTCTCATCGACGACGGCTACTTCGCGGGGGTGATGGACGTGACGACGACAGAGTGGTGCGACGAAGTCGTAGGCGGCGTGCTCACGGCGGGTCCGACCAGGTTGTCGGCGGCCGGACGTCGCGGCATCCCGCAGGTTGTGTCAGTCGGCGCGCTTGACATGGTCAACTTCGGCGGTATCGAGACCGTGCCGCAACAGTTCAGGAACCGCAACCTCTATCGCCACAATGCGACGGTCACGCTGATGCGAACGACGCCGGACGAATGCGTCGAGATTGGCCGACGCATCGCGGCGCAGTTGAACACGGCGACGGGCCCGACGGCGCTCGTGCTGCCGCTGCAGGGCGTGAGCGCCATCGACGCGCCAGGCCAGCCGTTTCATGACCCGGAGGCTGATGCGGCGCTGTTCGACAGCCTGCGGCGTCACCTCGACGGTCGCGTCCGGGTGAGCGAGGTTGAAGCACACATCAACGAGCCGGCCTTCGCCGCGGCGCTGGTTGACACGTTCGAAGGACTGAACTTGCGTCTCAGGTCTTAGGTCTCAGGTCTTAGGTCTTAGGTCTTAGGTCTCAGGCTTGAGACCTGAGGCTTGAGGCTTGAGGCTTGAGACTTGAGGCTTGAGGCTTGAGGCTTGAGACCTGAGACTTGAGCCGTAAGGAGATGCAGGCATGCCGTTTCTGGGGCGTAAGACAATGCTGGGCCGGTTGCGCAGGCGGGTGGCGGCGCGGCAGCCGATCGTCGGCGCGGGGGCGGGGACGGGCATCTCGGCGAAGTTCGCCGAGCGTGGCGGCGTCGACCTGATCATCATCTACAACTCCGGGCGATTCCGCATGGCCGGCCGTGGCAGCCTGGCCGGCCTGATGCCGTACGGCGACGCCAACGCCATCGTCACCGATATGGCCCGGGAGGTGTTGCCCGTCGTGCAGGACGTGGCGGTGCTGGCCGGCGTGTGCGGCACCGACCCGTTCCGCATCATGCCCGTGTTCCTGCGCGAGCTGAAGGCGATGGGCTTCGACGGTGTCCAGAACTTCCCCACCGTCGGCCTGATCGACGGCGTGTTGCGGCAGAACCTCGAGGAGACCGGTATGGGCTACGGCCTCGAGGTCGACATGATCCGCGAGGCTCACAAGCTGGACCTGCTGACGTGCCCGTACGTGTTCGACGCCGACAGCGCCCGCGAGATGGCGCGGGCCGGCGCCGACGTCCTGGTGGCACATCTTGGGCTGACGACAAAGGGCTCGATCGGAGCGAAGACGGCGTTGACGCTCGACGAGTCGGCGGCGCGCGTGCAAGCGATGCACGATGCCGCCCGGGCGGTGCGCAAGGACGTCTTCGTCATCTGTCACGGCGGGCCGATCGCGGAGCCCGAGGACGTGGCCTACGTGCTCGCACACACCACCGGCGTCGACGGCTTCTTCGGCGCGTCGAGCATCGAACGCTTCGCCACCGAGGTCGGCATCGAGGAACAGGCGCGGCGGTTCCGCACGCTGACGCTGCCCGGCAAGGCGCGCTCCACACGCAAGACAACGAGGAAGACCGCCCGTGCGCGACGTTGACGCCGGGGATCGACGAAGGACTGGCATGCATCGACAACCATCTCGCTCCCCCCTGACACTCGCGGTGGCGGCGCTCGCCCTGCTCGCATCAGTCGGCTTCTGGTCGGCTGAGGTCAGCGGCTTCCGACATTCGGCATTCCGGCATTCAGCAATGCAGGGAGCACCCGGACCCGCCAAAGGCGCGACACAGCCCGAAGGCCGACGGCCGAATGCCGAAGGCCGGGCGCTCCGCGTGTTGTTCCTGGGCCACACCAGCCCGCACCACCCGTCGATGGCGCTCATGCCGATTCTGGCGGCGCCGCTCGCGCGCAAGGGCATCCAGCTGACGCACGTCGCGACGCCTGAAGAAGCGCTGCGGCCGGAGGTGCTGGCGCACTACGACGCACTGATGATCTACGCCAACCACAAGACGCTCACCGAGGCGCAGGAGCAGGCGCTGGTGTCGTTTGTCGAGGGCGGCAAGGGCCTGATCGCGCTGCACTGCGCATCGGCGATGTTCACGGAAGCCGCGCGTTACATTCCGCTGGTCGGTGGAGAGTTCAGCACGCACGGCACCGGCGACTTCAGTGCCGAGATCGTCACTCCGGACCATCCGATCATGCGTGGACTTGCGCCCTTCACCACGTGGGACGAGACGTACGTCCACAAGCGCCACAACCCCGTCGATCGCACGGTCCTGATGGAGCGGGTCGACGACAAAGGGCGCGAGCCGTACACGTGGGTACGGACGCAGGGCAAGGGCCGGGTCTTCTACACCGCGTTCGGCCACGATGAGCGCACGTGGCGCAACCCCGGCTTCCAGCAACTGGTCGAGCAGGCGACGGTGTGGGCCGTGTCGGACTCGTCCCGCCAGGCCTGGCAGCAGCTCAAGGTGCCGGCCGTCACGTATCTCGACGGCTTCAACGTCCCGAACTACGAGAGGCGCGACCCGGCGCCGAAGTACCAGATGCCGTTCTCGCCCGCCGATTCGATGAAATTCATCCAGGTGCCGGCCGAGTTCGACCTCCAGCTGTTTGCGCAGGAGCCGGACATCATCAAGCCGATCGCGTTCTCGTTCGACGCGCGTGGGCGACTGTGGGTCATCGAAGCGATCGATTACCCGAACCTGGTGCTGAATGGCGAGCCTGGCGCCGACCGGATCAAAATCCTCGAAGACACCAATGCAGACGGCCGGGCCGACAAGTTCACCGTCTTCGCCGATCGGCTGAACCTGGCCACGAGCCTGGTGCACGTGAAGGGCGGCGTCGTCGTCGCGGCGGCTCCACACATGTTGCTCCTGGAGGACACCAACGGCGACGACAAAGCGGACAAGCGCACGGTCCTCAGCACGGGGTGGGGTATCAGCGACAGCCACGCAGGCCCGTCGAGCCTCCTCTACGGGCCCGACAACTACATCTGGGGAACCGTCGGCTACGCGGGCTTCAAGGGCGAGATGAACGGGCGGCCCATGCAGTTCTCGCAGGGCGTCTTCCGGTTCAAGCCCGATGGTTCGGCGTTCGAGTTCGTGACGGGCTCGACCAACAACACGTGGGGACTGGGCTTCTCGGAGACGTTCGACGTCTTTGGCTCGACGGCCAACAACGACCCCAGCTTCTACGTCGCCATTCCCAATCGTTACTTCGAGGGCGTCGAAGGGTTCAGCACCGGTGCGCGGCCGGCGAGCGGCCTCGGCTACCAGAGCGCGGCGCAGTTCTACGCCGCGCATTTCATCACGCCGTACATCCGCCAGGTGGACGTGCACGGTGGCTATACCGCGGCGGCCGGGCATCAGCTGTACACGGCACGCAGATTCCCGAAGGCGTACTGGAACCGCATTGCATTCATCACCGAACCGACCGCGCATCTGGTCGGCCAGGGAATCATGGAGAAGGACGGCGCCGGCTTCGTCACCCGAGACGGCTACAACCTCCTCGCAGGCGCCGAGGAGTGGGTGTCGCCAGTGCAAGCCCAGGCGGGTCCGGACGGCGCCGTGTGGGTCGCCGACTGGTACAACTTCATCAACCAGCACAATCCGACGCCGCCGGGATACAGCAATGGGCCGGGCAACGCGTACGAGACCTCGATGCGCGATCGGCATCGTGGCCGCATCTACAGGGTTGTGCCGAAGGGGACACCCGAACCGCGAACGCCTGCACTCTCCGCTCCGGCCAGGTCGCCGGCCCGATCGGCAGCGGCGACGACGTCGGAACTCGTCGCGACGCTCTCGTCCGACAACATGTTGTGGCGACTGCACGCCCAGCGACTGCTCGTCGAGCGTGGCGGGCAGGACGCGGTCCCGGCGCTCGTCGCCCTCACGCGAAACACGTCGGTCGACGAGGTGGGCGTGAACGGTGGTGCACAGCATGCCGTCTGGACGCTGGATGGCCTCGGCGCCGTGCAGGACCTCACGAGCGACGCGGGACGCACGCTGGTCGCTGCGCTGAAACACCCCGCCGCGGGCGTACGCAAGGCGGCGGCCACCGTCGTGGCCACACGCCCAGGCGGTGGACAGGCGATCGTGGATGCGGCACTGCTGCGTGACAGCGACCTGCACACGCGGTTGGCGGCGATCCTCGCACTGGCCGATGCCGCGCCATCCGACGCCATCGCGAAGGCCCTCTACGCGGCCAGCCTGGAGCCGGCCAACTACGGCGACCGCTGGCTCAGCCGGGCGCTGTACGTGGCCGCTCACCGTCACCGGGAGCGCTTCCTGACGTTGTATCGCGCTGACCCGGCCGCTGTGCCGGTAACTGCCCTGCCGCTGCCCCTGCGCCTCGGGAGCAACCGGCCGGACTGGCGTCTGCCCGATGCGGCAGCCATCACCGCCGCCTGGAAGGACATGGAGGTGCCTGGCAACTGGGAGGCCAAGGGGCTGCCGAACTTCGATGGCGTCGTGTGGTTCACGCGGACCTTCGATGTGTCGTCGCCGGCGCCCACCAAGCTCAGTTTCGGGCGCATCAACCAGGCCGCCGAGATCTGGGTGAACGGTCAGTCCGTGCCGGCGCCGCCCCGCGACCCGGCGGCGCCCAACGCGCTGCCGGTCTTCACCGTGCCCGACGAGGCGCTGCGTGCCGGTTCGAACACGCTGACGCTGCGCATCCAGAACTACCGCGGTGATGGCGGATTCCTGAGCCCACCCGATCTGTTGTACGTCGAACGCGGCGGTACACGGCAGTCACTGGGCGGGACATGGAAGTCACGGGTCGAGCGGCAGACCAACGCCGCGACCCTGTACGCCAAACCCGGCGAACTCGCCGCGCATCTCGCGCTGGCGACGACGACCGCGACGTCTGCGAGCAACACGCCGTCGGCACCAGCGGCCAGGCCGGATATCACGATTGCCCTGAGTGTGGTGCCGGGCCAGATGAAGTTCGATCGCGCCGATCTGACCGTCGCGCCAGGGCAACTCGTGCAACTCGTGTTCACCAACCCCGACGTCATGCAGCACAACTTCATCCTCGGGGCGATCGGGTCCCTGGTGCAGCTGGGTGCGGCCGCCGATCAGATGCTGACCACCGGCGACGCGCTCGCGCAGAGTTACGTCCCGCAGACGCCACTCGTGCTCTTTTCGACGAGCATCGTCGACCCGGGACAGACGATCACCGTGCAATTCCGTGCACCGTCGCAGGCCGGCGCGTATCCCTATGCGTGCACGTTCCCGGGACATTGGCGGATCATGAACGGCACGCTCACCGTGAAGGCGAATGGGTCGCCGTAGGCGCCCGGGCCACATCGAGCGTCCCGCATATCGGATATCGCACGACATGCGGTAGGTCTTCGGGCCGTGCCCTCCCGACGCTGGGCGAGGTTTTCGCGGCTTTTCGGCGCACACTCGTCGGCCGGGCATCCGGGCGGCGATGGCACGCGACATGCTCGTCAGAGAAGTGACACTCGATGGAGTCGCACCAGGGGCGGTTCTGTCGCACCACCAGGAGTCCCCGATGGTCAGACGTGCACTGTGCGCATGCCTCCTTCTGCTCGGCTTCACTGCTCCAGCGGCAATCGCGCAGTCGCCGGCGGCCAGTGATAAGGACACGCGCCAGGCCAACCTGCGTGCCTACGTCGAGTTGTTGCGGTCGGACATCCGTGCCCAGAAGGTCGCCATCATCACCGAGTTGATGGCGTTCACGGAGGCCGAGGACAAGGCGTTCTGGCCGATCTACCGCGAGTACGACGCCGAACTCGGCGCGCTCAACGACGAGAAGCTGAAGGGCATCCAGGAGTTTGCCGACAATTACGCGACCCTGACCGACGCCATGGCCGACTCCCTGGCGACGCGGGCCCTCGATCTCGAGACACGCCGGACGGCGCTGAAGCAGAAGTACCACGCACGCATCAAGTCCGAGTTGTCACCGCGCATCGCCGCCCGCTTCCTCCAGATCGAGAGCCAGATCCTGCTGCTCATCGACCTGCAGATCGTCGCGGCCCTGCCCATCATCCAGTAGCCACCAGAGAGGCCGAACCAGATGTCAACTCATCGCTCCTCCATCTGCCTGGCTGTGGTCGTCCTGCTCTCGAGTGCAGCGCTGTCGGCCGACCGCGTGCGGCTCCGGTCAGGACAGTCGCTCGAGGGCACCCTCGTCGGCGCCGACGAGGAGGTGGTCACGGTGCTGCTGAAGAACGGCCGCAAGGCGCAGTTCCCGGTGGCCGACGTGGCCTCGCTCGAGTTCACGCCGCGCCGTGTCGAGCCGCCAACGCCGCCACCGGAGCCGACGCGCCGTCCGGCGCCCATCACCGTGCCCGCACAGACGATGTTGAACGTGCGACTCACGCAGGGCATCGACGTCGATGCGACCGGTGCCGGCACGACATTCCGGGCGCTGCTGGACGACCCGGTCATGATCAACGGCCGGGTGGTGATCCCGCGCGGCGCGGGTGTCACGCTGCAGGCGGTGAACGTCCAGCAGTCCGGCAAGATGAAGGGCAGCGACAAGATCACGCTCAAGGCCAACAGCCTGTCCTACGGTGGTTTTTCGTACGAGATCGTGACCACCTACGTCGAGACCAAGGGGAAGGGTGAGGGCAAGAAGACCGGCCGCAAGGTCGGCGGCGGTATCGGGCTCGGCGCCATCGTCGGCGGCATCGCCGGTGGTGGCGAAGGCGCAGCGATCGGTGCGGCCGTCGGCGGCATCACCGGCGCGGTGGTCGCGAGCCAGGGCGAGGAGCACCTCAAACTGCCCGCCGAGACGCGGCTCCAGTTCCAGCTCGTGTCCGCGGTCACCGTTCGCCCCTGAGTCGTCGTTCTCGCTCTCGCTCGGATTGGCTGGTACAAGCGCACCCTCCGCGTCGGCGCCTGAACAAACGCGCGCTGTGTACGGATCGCCGCGCTGGGGCGTTCAGTGGCGCTGGGCCCAGTCAAAGGCGACCTGCGCCAGAACGGCCCCGGCGTCGCCACGAGCCACTCGTGGCGCGCAAAACGGAGGACTCAATGCTGTTTCACGTGACGTGGGATTTCGTCGACACATCTGAGGCCAATCAAAAGCGTTCACTCCAGCTCTTTTCGAAGTGGCAGCCTGGCCCCGGAGGCTTCCAGGCCTTTTATGGCTTCGCAGACGGAGGCGGCGGCGTCGCCCTCATCGAAGCCAGTAGCGCCGCGGACCTGGCGAAAACGATGGCCCCGTGGACGCCGTTCCTGAAATTCACGACTCGGGTCGTGCTCCCGATTCAGGAGTCGTCCGAGATCAGCGGCGCGGCAGCCGCCTGGCGCGACACGATCTGATCCGGAGATGCCATTTCGTGTGCGGAGCGCAACGACGGACGACATTCCCGCGCTGGCAGAACTGCATGTACAGACGTTCAACGAGACGCATCGCGCCGGCCGGCCTGGTGGTCCATCGTACGAACTGCGAGAGCGACAGTGGCGCGAGGCGTTTGCCGTCACCGACGAGAGTTGGTTCTGTTTCGTCGTCGAGGACGACGATGGGGACCTGGTGGCGTTCGCGAAGGGCACGCCGCACGATGGTGGCGTGCCTGGTTTCGCGGGGGAGCTGAACAAGATCTACGCGCTGCAACGGGTGCAGCGTCAAGGCCTGGGCCGACTCCTGCTGTGCAGCGTGGCGCGCCAGTTTCTCGGCCGGGGTGTGACCTCCATGCTGCTTTTCGGGGAGGCCTCGAATCCGTCAAACGGCTTCTATGAGGCGTTCGGCGCGCAACGTCTCGTCAGTGACACCGGGGAGTTCCACGGCGGGTACGGCTGGCGCGATCTGCGTGCGCTGGTTGCCCGGTGCGCTGGCCGTTGACCATGCGCCAAAGCCGCGCCTTGCCTTTGCGCAAGCGCCGAGGCTGGGTGTCGGGGACCGTTGCCGAACCTGATGCGTCCAACAGCATGTCTGAACCAGCTCGGCTTCACGTTCGGCCACCGGAGATGACCCTTACGGCAGGGACTCAGCGCCTATCGATGCTGACTAATGTCGCTTCGGGAGCGACAAACGCGTCTGAGTTTTGGTCGCCGTACCTCGTGGAGGGGGACGAATCGCTGGAACGCGAATTGCTGAGCTGTACAGGCACTCCTTCGTTGAAGCTTTTATCCGCGGTCCATTCCCGACATCGGTTGGGAGAGGGGACCAAGTATGAGGCGACTACTGGCCCTGGTAGCACTGGTTCTCGCCGGGAGCGTCGGCAATGCCCAGGCGGCGATTATCACTTTCGAAGACCATTTCGTCCCGGCGGGAACGGCACAGCCTCACAGTGGCGACACGTTTTCCGGTGATTTTGTCTTCGACATGGCGTCGAACGCCTACCAATTCGCCAACAACAGTGCGAAGGTCGACAACGGCAGCACCTACCTCGTGATCCAGGGCGCCCTCCAGGGTCCCCCGATCAGCCAGACGACGTTCTCGCAGAGCGGCGGGACGCCATTCGCGCTGACCTCACTTGATTTCGCCGAGTGGCAGAGCGACCTCCCCGGCAGTCACGCGTACCCCGAGCAAATCACAGTCACTGGCAACCGGCTCGGCGGCGGCACCGTGTCCGCCATGCTCTTCCCGGACGGCATCTTCGATGGGCCAGGCGGGCTACCGGATTTCCAGACGGTTGCCTTTGGTCCGCAGTAGGCGAATCTGACCAGCGTGGTTCTCCTGGGGACTGGAGCGACGACCGGCACCCTCAACTACTTCGCGATCGACAACATCGTCGTCGGTAGCGCCGTGCCAGAACCTGGAACGCTGAGCCTGCTGGCTCTGGGCGCCGCATCCCTGTTCCGTCGCCGTCGGCATAACCGCCACTAGCGCGAAGAGACAGAGACAGAGGGCTATTCCAACTGGCCCTCTGTTCGTTCCGGCGAGTCTTCCGGGAATCACCCGGCGCTTCCCTCGCGCCGACTGGTTCGCCCGGGCACGCGTTCAGCCGGACAACACTCCGGACAGTGTTCGCATGAAGACACGGATGTCGCCGATCTGGGCGTTGGTCGAGATGAACTCGAACGCGCGCGGGCTGACAGGCGACGTGCGGCGTTCGAGGACGGCTCTCAGCGCTGCGGGCAGGATCGGACATTCGTCCAGCAATCCGAGCACACTGATCCAGGCGGTCATGTCGAGCAGCGCGAGCACGTCGGCGGCGTCGCGCGCGCGCCACGGTGTGCCGGCCTCGCGCTGCTTCACGAGCATGCGCGTCAGCGCGTCGAGCCCGCGGCCGGTGTCAGCGTCGACACGATGAAGATCGGCCAACGTCGACACGAGTTGATCGGCCACGAACAGGCTCACGTCCTGGTACAACACCGACCAGCCCACTTCGAACGCCGTCACGAGGTTGCGATCCACGAGGAACGCGTCGGGAGGCATGGCCGTCTCGAGTCCACGTGGCGACGATGCACCCAGCGAGGTCGTGCCCGGCCAGCGCGCGGGCCAGCATTCGAGACCCAGGTTGCAGATGCACGCAGCCGCATCGGACGCTTCCTGGGGCGTGAACGGCCGCGACTGCACGGAGGCTCCCGCGACCAGGGTATTCGCGAGGAACGCCAGCTCACGGTTGCGCGAGAGGTACGCGGTCTCGTCATGGTGCAGGACGAACCTCATCAGCCGCCTCAGCAGGGGGATGCTCGCGGCTCGGGGGTCCTCGTCCGGGGCTTCGAGTAGGGCCCGCGGCCGGTCCGGCATCAGGCCCGCCTCGGCCAGCAGTTGGATGACCGCGTCGATCGATGTGGGGGCGTCATCGTCGCCGCCGACCTGCGTCGCCGAACCCTTGGCGACGGCGGGCGCGGCGTGGTGTGCCACACGTTCAGACGCATCTACCGATGTTGATGTGGTGTCGGCTTCTCCTTCTTCTTCTTCAGTCGCGCGAAAATACGCCGTGGCGATGGGGTTGATCGCAATCGGTGCGGTCGGCGCCGACGCGGCCCGCGGCTGCCGCGCCATCTGAAGGAAGGCGCGCGCGTCGGCCGGCGAGGCGTAGCCGTGCCGCGATCGCCGGCGTTCCCGCTCGATCGCGACGTCGTGGAGGTGCTGCTCCGGTGCCATCAGCAGGTCGTCGAGACCGTCGATCTCCGGTCGGGAATTGGACAAGCGGCGGCATCCATGCATCACCGCGTGGAAGTGATCGTTCTGCTCGGTCTCGAGCGTGACGAGGAGCGTGACGATCGCATCCCACGCATCGGTTCGCCGTGCCCGCACCAGATAGCCGCCCATCTCACACTCGAGCACGTCACCGCTCGTCTCGCTGTTCATCCTGTCGTGGCGTTCCATCGCCTCGTCATCACTCGATTCCGTCGGCTCGAAGGTACCCGGGTCGAATACACGCAGGTAGCGCGAGAGGCCGACGATCACCAGCTGCGTGTCGAGGGCGGCGACGGTGCGTGCAGCCACCGAGTCTCCGGTGTCCACCAGCACTTCGACCCATTCGCCGAAGCGATCGACATCGAACTGTTCGTCGCGTCCCGGCTGCGCGTGGCGCCACAGATCGAGGTCCAGCAAGGAGGTGAGCTGCGCGGGCGTCGCAGCCGTGACCAGTTGGCCGCACGCATCGAGTCCCCGGTACTGAATGAGCTGATGCAGCGTCTCCGGCGCGAGGTGCGGGACGACCCTCGCGAGGAATGGCGAATCCAGGAGACGCGCGAGCCGATGGTCCACCGAGCGCCCATCGCGGGGCGCCGCTTCGCGGTTCGTGGTTGTCGACATGGGCCGGCGATGATACCGGTCCTGCGGGCCAACAAACAGTCTTGAAGAGTGGCGTCGTTAGGGGGATACTGTTCATGGCGATGACGCTCGTCATTCCATGAACGATCCCCCAGGCGCTCCCCTTCCGCCTGCGTCCCTCGCCCTTCAGGTTCGTCACCCCCGTGGAGCCGATCGATGGCGTCCACCCGCTCCGCGATCGGTCGACATCGCGCTGAGGCGGCGTATCCAAGTCATCCATGTGGCCTGACCGGAGCCGGACATCTGTCCCGCGCTTTCGCTCCGGCAATGGCGAGTACACTGCCCACTGAGGTGATGCATGCGCTCGAGAAAGTTTTCGACTGTCGGGACAGCGATCGCAATCCTGGCGGGCGTGATCTGCGCGGCGGCATCCCGGGCGGATCAATCCGCAGGAACTGCGAGTGCCGATACCGCCGCTCGGCCTCTCATGCTCGACAGCGATGAAGGGGAACTGCGGACACGTCGCATTCATGCCGACGGCAGTGGACCCGCCTCATCTCAATTCATCCTCAAGGTGAGCCCGAAGAACAATGGCTCCCAGCATCTGGTGGCCGGGACAGAGGTGCTCGCGCCGGGAGCGACACTGCCGAAGCACAGACACCTGGTCCAGGATGAAATCCTGCTGATCCAGGGCGGAACCGCCCACGTGTGGCTCGGCGACCAGGAGCGCGATCTCCATGGCGGAGGGCTGGTGTTCATCCCGGCGAACACCTGGATAAGTGGGAAGAACATCGGCACCACTCCGATCGCCTTGACGTTCGTCTTCTCGGCGCCGGGCTTCGAGGAGACGATGCGATGCAATTCCGTGCCGGCCGGTGAAACGCCGACCCCGATCACACCCGCGCAGCAGAAAGACTGCGCACACCTCGGGCACTCCGAGAGCGCCGGTCAGCGAGACAATCCGAAGAAGTGAGGGTTGATCGGACACGCGCATCGTTCCACGGTGCTGTGCCCCGTGGGAAGACTCGTTCATCGCCTCTGTCAGGATTTCGCACGTGCTCCAGATGCTGCGTGATCTGATCGCTCACAAGGGACACGCAAATGCTGCCTTGCTGCACGCCATTCAGCAGAACGGCCCGGCAGCGTCCGACCCGGAGCTGTGGGAACTGCTCCATCACGTCCTGCTGGCCAATCGCTTCTGGCTGCTCACCGTTCTGGGCGTACCGTTTGTGCACCAGGACGAGGCTCGCCCCTCTCTCTCGTTCAACGCACTGATCGAGCGATACGGCAGCACTCAGACAGAGGAAACCGCGTGGCTCGACACCGCCACGGAGTCGGACCTCGAGCGAATCGTGGAAGACGCGCTGATTCCGAATGGCAAGTGTTTCGTCGCGCAAGCGTTCATGCAGGTCTGCTTGCACTCGCACGGCCATCGGGCGCAGTGCGCGAAGCTGCTCCGGCGGCACGGCGGCGTGCCACCAGCGACGGACTTCATCCTGTGGCTGACGAGTCGCCCGCGGGCGGAGTGGTCCGTGGCCCCTGGCAGAGAGCGGGTGTCGTGAACGAGGAACCAGGACGGCTGTCCTGAGGCTTCGGCCGTCTAAACGCCGAACGGCCGCAGTCCACGCGGCTGAGGAGGTGTCATGCGGGCTTACAGATCTGCTGTCCTGGCACTCGTCGCTCTCACGCTTGCGGCACTGCCAGTGGCGGCGCAGGACGCAAGAACCGTCGAAGTCACACCGTACGTGGCGGTTGGTTCGGCCGCGGCATCGCCCGTCGGCGCAGCCATCACGTTCCCTGTCACGTCCACGCTCAGTGTCGAGACCGATGTCGCCTATCGTCATGGCGAGGGCCGCATCCACGCGCTGAGTTCAAGCACCAGTCTCTTGTATTTCCTGCCGCGCGTCGGCCAAGCGACACCGTATGTCGCCGGGGGAATTGGGGTATCGCAATACGGCGCGCCCGTGTTCTCCTCCAACGGTCCTCCGATCGGCGCCCAGCCGCGCCTGGCCACGACCATGAACGCTGGCGGCGGCCTGAAGATGCCAATGAATGACACATTGGATCTGCGAACGGATGCCCGGTGGTTCAAGTCCTTTGGCCGTCAGGGATCCGAGCAGTTTCGGGTGGCGCAAGGCATCTCGTTCGACGTCGGCAAACGATAGATAGCGGGTGCGCCAGCTCGAACGGAGGTTGGGGGTGGCTACGAGCATGCTCAGGCGCCCTTCGTATTGCTTGTGGCGATCGCTGCGATCGCCACCGGCTTTGCCGGTCACGCGTCGGATGACACCTTCGCACGTCGCGTTGATGTCATCGCGCGGCGCAGTCTCGATCGGCCGAACGCGGGTCTCTCGATTGCCGTCGCTCGCGACGGCACGTTGATCCTGGCGCGGGGGTACGGTGTCGCCGATCGCGCGCGTGCCGTTGCCGTGACGCCAGACTCGATCTTTCACATCGCGTCCATCTCGAAGAATATTGCGGCGGCCGCGGTGTTGTCACTGGTCGATCGGGGCAGCTGGCCGCCGGCACCCGGGTTGATTACGGACTCGGCACGCGCCTGGGTGCATTTCTTGGTCATCGCGTCCTGGGCCACACTGGCTCGGGCGGAGGTTTCACGACGGTTCTTGAAGATTTCCCGGACGATCGACTGATGATCGCGGTGCTGATCAATACCGAGGCGGCCGCGGCGACCGCCGTCGCGGCCGACATCGCACGAGCAGCCTTCGAGGTTTCAGAGGCGCCGCTGCACGATCTGCCGGCACCCTCATCAGAACTGGCTGCCATTGCGGGGACGTTCGAGTCCGACGAAGGGCCGGTAGATCTGACCCCGTGCGGCGCAAGGCTCTGTTTCAATCTGCCGGACGTGACCGCCGAGCGAAGAGCTCTCAAGCGCGAAGCCCCATTCGTGTATGCCATCGATCGCGACACGATGGTGAGGTTCGTCCGGCGACGCGGCCGCGTCGATTGGACCTTCGCTTACACCGCGGGGTTGATGACGGATGCGAAGCGGCGCACCAGGTGAGTCGCAGGTCCAGCGAGAGCCGCGCGATGCGGGAAACGAGCCGACCGGCCGTCGAGCGGCCAACCCGTTGTGAGCGAAGTTGCCTGGGGTGTCAGCGACGATCCTTCACACGGCGCGTCCGTGCGGCACGAGGCGATGAGGGATCTGGGCTCAGCGTCCCAGTTGCCGCTGCCGTTCCGACTCCTCCAGCCACTGGGCCATCTTGTCGTCGTCTTTGCCGTAGCGCGCCCAACCCCATGCCGTGGCGCCCCAGCGGTAGTCCTTGATTGTCATGTCGATGCCGCGGTCGATGAGGAATCGCATCGCTTCATAGTCGTCCTCGAATACCAGGGTGTGGAGGATGCTCGCCGGCTCGTGAGAGTTCCAGTTGGTGTTGATGTCGGCGCCGTGTTCGAGCAGGAAGTCGGCCACGTCGAAGTGATGGTTGAGCACGGACCACGCGAGCGCGGTGTCGAGCACCTGCTGCACCCCGACGCCGCCCCATTGCGGTTCGCGCGGGTGGACGCTTGTGGCCGGCGCATGATTTGCCGCGTCGCCCAGCGCCGGCTTGGCCTCCGCGTCGAACCAGCGTCTCACGCGGGCGAGGTCTCCGTTCCCGGCGGCGTGCGGCAGATCGTCTGGCAGCGGCCAGATGCGCAGCAGCAGAGGAAGCAGATGCGTCTTCGTATATGTGAACGCGAACTCGATGGCTTGCGACGGGGGCGGAGGCTGCCGCCGCACTACGGCCGGCTCGAGGTCGAGCAGGGCCGTGATGAAGGCCCCGCGATCGTTCAGCGTCGCCACTTCGATCACGCGCACCTGAAACGTCACACACGCATCCGACAACGCCCATGCGTCGCGTCCCAGCGCATCGACAAAGGATGTCAGGTCCCCGTCGTGCAGCGTGCGTGCGATCCGTTCCATGACGAAACCGCGCCACAACCCGGCCTCGGCCACGTCGACGATGTTGGGCGTGTTGGCGATGAAATGCCCGACGAATGCGGCGCGTCCCGGGCCGCGATCGACGTGGCTTGCCAATTCAGCGTCGAGCGTGATGCAGCGATCCAGCAGTAGTGACGCGATGGCCTCGTGCTGGAAGCGACAGGAATGGATGAACGCATCGTTGACGGAAGCCGGATCGTTGGCGTTTTCGCGAAGAGCCGCACGGACCGCGTCGAGATCGCCAAGCGCCGCCAGGAACTCGAGGGTGCGAGGCAGCAGGTTGTTGCGCTGAAACAGCTGCAGCAACCCCTTGGCGCGCGATTGGAGGAGGCCCTTGCATACCGATGGCATGACGACCGCGCCGGCATCGATCAACAGCTCGGCGCACGCCGCGCGGGTGAACCACCTTTCTCTCTCCGGGTCGCCCGCGTCGCCGTAGGCGTCGGTGGCGAATCCCAGCAACCCGCGATCATCCTCGTCGTCGTGCCAGGACATCAACGCCGGGTATTCAGCCAGGAGCTGCTTCAGGCGTTCGACGTCGTTGTCGTGAATGATGCGTCGAGCCTGCGCTGCCGCCGATTCCAGCCCTGTGCCAAGCCGCTGCCCGACCTCGGACATGAGGTCCTGCCAGCCGGTGTAGCCATACTCGCGCGCGATCACGAGTCGCGCGTTGCGCTGCGTCAGCGGCAGATCTACACCGCTGGGCAGGTGCGCGCGCACACGCGCGATGGCCGCGGCGTCACCGGCGGCGACGTCGCGCACGAGCGCCCTTGCCTGCTTACGGAGGGATTCCACTGACCGACGAGCCGGCAGGGACTTCGACGTGGTCATGGCGACCTCCTTTCATGGATCGCCGTCTCTCGCTGAGGAGTTCGAGAGGTGAAATCACCGTGTGCTGCCAGGTGCGAGGCGGGCTCGTGCGTGTGGCGCCCAGTCAGGCATGGTCGTTTCCCGTCACGCGTCGCACGGCCTCGACCAATGCAGCCCACGTCTTGCTCTGCTGCGCGAGCACGCGTTGCCCTTCCGCCGTGACCTTGTAGAGTCGGCGTCGTGGCTCGTCGGACTTTTCGACCCACGTCCCCTTGATCCACCCACGCTCCTCGAGACGGTAGAGCAAGGGATACCCGCGAATCGCTAATCGCTGAACAACCGGCTACCGGTCGTCAGTGAGCAGCGTTGCTGCGCACCCACCACAGGTCAGGTCACTCCGCGCGCAACACGGAAGCAGGATCGGTACGCGAACACTGCCAGACGGGCCGTATCGCCGCCAGCGAGATGGCGGCGACTACGCACCCGCAAGCAGTAACGAGAACCGTCGGTTCGGCGGGCCCAACGCCGAACAGCAGGGCGGCCATCCAGCGCGTCAAGGCCCAAGAAGAAGCAAGGCCCAGTGGAATCGACACGATCAATAACCGCACAGTGTCTCCGAGGAACAGGCCAACGATCGAAGCCCGGCTCGCGCCGAGTGCAATTCGCACGCCCACCTCGCGCCGGCGCAACCAAGCGGTATACGAGACGATCCCATAGATCCCGATGGCGACCAGCGCAAGTGCGAGCACCGCAAAACTCGCGAGGAATTGACTGAGTGAGCGATGGCCCGCTGATTCTTGAGCAATCCATCCTTCAACTGTCCGAACCGCTGCCAGCGGCTGATTGGGATCGACAGCCAGGACAGCCGCACGAATTGACGGAAGCACCTGCATCGCGTCCCGATCGGTGCGAATCATGAACCACGGCGCCTGCGATGGGACGGCAGCGAGCTCGATGATTTCGGGCCGCGGCTCATTCCGGTACTCGATGTTGTTGTCGGCCGTAGCAACGACACCAATGACGTCCAGCACCGCCGGCGCCCCACCGCGCGTCGTCGCGATTGATCCGCCGACGGGATTCTCGCCCGGCCAGAATCGGCGGGCCATGGCCTCGTTGATGATCACCTTGCCGGGAACCGATCCCACATCGCGCCGGTCGAAGTCACGACCGCGGATCATGCGTATCGCGAGCGTACGAACGTATCCGACTGTCACTGAGCGATGCCGGACGAGCGGCGGGTCGTCGCCGAACACGTGAGCGCCGGCCGCGCGGACGGGAAATGCCGCGTCACCGGCGGGGGGATACGGATCAACGACGGCTGCAGCGCGTACGCCGGGCAGTGACTCGATTTGGTCAACCGCCCGGCGAATGAACTCGGCCTTCGTGCCCGCGGCGGCGTATCGCGCACCCAGAAAATGGGTGCGCGCCAGCAACAAGTTCGCAGTGGCGAAGCCCGGCGTCCTCTGCAGTCGAACGGAGAGACTCTTGATCAACGCCCCGGCGCCGAGCAGCAGCGCGAGTGCAAGAGAGATTTCGCACACGAGCAGCGCCTGCAATATCCGACGAGATTTCTGATTGACGCCCGCGGTTCGCCCGTGCTCCCTCAGCGCCGTCTCGTCAGAGTGCTGAAGAAGGTGGCGTGCGGGTGCGAGGCTCGCGAGGATCGCGGTTCCAAGACCGACTGCACTTGTAAAGGCCAGCACGCGCGGGTCGAAGGAGGCCGTCGGGTGCCAGCCCCAGACATTTGCGACGACGCGGCTCCCACCAACCGAGAGCAGCAATCCACCGATGCCCGCCGCCGACGCAAGCAGGAGGCTTTCTGCCAGCAACTGACGAAACAGCCGGCCGCGGCCCGCACCGAGGGCGGCCCGTAGCGTGAATTCATGCTGTCTCGCTGTGGCGCGCGCGAGCAGGAGACTTCCCACATTCATGCATGCGATGAAGAGCACAAATCCAACGGTCGTCTGCAGGAGCAGCAGTGCCTGGCGGTTTTCCTCGCGGTCGACGAACACGGTTTCCGTCAGGGGAACGCCATGCAGAGTGCGCCATCCATTCCCGGTGCGTCGCATCGGCCAGGAGGCCGAGGCCGCTTCCACACCGATGGCTTCGGGCGCGGCCCCAGGACGCAACCTGGCATAACCTTCCCAGTCGAAATTGTTCCGCGCCCGCGTCGACTCCGAAGCGTCGAACATCGCCGGTACGTAAACCTTTGAGACCTCTGGCAGCAGCCACGGGTCCGGGTGGACAACTCCGATGATTGTGTGCGGTTCGTCATTCAAGGTAATGCGCTGTCCAACCGCATCGGGTGGGTGTGCTGGCGCCGTTCGTGAAGCCGACCAATTTCACCAGCCGCGTCGCGTGGGGGTAGGTGAGGACCGGGAACAACTCTCCGCAGATCAGCGTGAAGACAGAAGCGTTGGCCCCGATTCCGAGGGCTAACGACAGCACCGCCACCGCCGCGAAGGCCGGCGATTTCGTGAGCATGCGGAGGGCATAGCGAACGTCCTGGAGGAGATTGTCCAACATCGATTCCCATCCTACGTCGCGAACACGATCCTTGACCGCCTCGATGCTGCCGAACGCCGCGCGCGCAGCCCGCAGCGCATCGTCATGGTTCATGCCGGCCGACCGGTGGCGATCGGTGGCCATTCGAACATACTCGCGAATCTCGTCGTCGAGTTCTTGTCAGTTGGCGTGCGGGTCCGTCCGGGACGGCGCGGGGGCGGTCGGCCCCAGCAACCCCGCCAGCTGGGTCAGCAGCGCCGTCAGGTCGGGTGGCTTGCCGAAGTGAAGCTGGTAGCCCGCCTCGAGGGCGCGTTGGCGGTCCTCCTCACGCGCAAATGCTGAAAGCGCCACGGCCGGCAGTCGTCGCGCGTCCCAGCCGCGCTCACGCACCTCGCGAATCAGATCGAAGCCGTCACTGCCGGGCATCGCGAGGTCGCTGATCAGCAAGTCGGGATCGAACGTGTCGAGGACCTCGAGCGCCTGCGCGACAGAGCCGACGCCGCGCACCTGGCCGCGCACCTCCCCCAGCACTTCCTGCAGGAGGGCGCGCGCGTCCTCGTTGTCCTCCACGACCAGGATGCGCCTGCCGGCCAGGTCGAGCCCCGCCCCGATCGGCTGCGTCGTGCCGTCGGCAACGGTGCCGGCCACGAACACGCGCGGCAACCGCACGAGGAACGTCGCGCCCTGTCCCTCGCCGGCGCTGCTCACCGTGATCGTACTGCCGTGTGCCGTCACCAGTTCGTGGACGATCGCCAGGCCGAGGCCGAGCCCGCCGTAGCCGCGTCGCGCCGATGACTGCTCCTGGCGGAAACGCTCGAAGACGTGCGGCAGGAATTCTGGCGAGATGCCCTGACCGTGATCGGTCACCCTGAATTCGACGGCGGTGGGCGTCTGCGTCAGGTCCACCTCGACGACACCGCCGTTGGCGGAGAACTTCACCGCGTTATCCACCAGGTTCCACACCACCTGCTGGAAACGCGACGGGTCCCACCAGATGGTTTCGACGCCGCGATCGAGATTGGCGTTGATCGTCACGCCCCTGAGCTTGGACAGGCCCTGCAGGCTTGCCAGCGCCGCCGCCACCGCATCCGCCGGGCTGAGCCGCTGCCGATCCAGTTCCAGCTTGCCGGCGGTGATGCGCGAGACGTCGAGCAGGTCCGAGATCAGGCGCGCCTGCACCCACGCGTTGCGTTCGATCGCGTTGACGCGATTGAGCGCGTCCGGGTCGTTGGCGATGAGCGGCGATCGCTGGAGCAGCCGCGAGAAGCCGACAATGGCATTGAGCGGGGTTCGCAGTTCGTGCGAGAGCGCCGCCAGGAAATCGTCCTTGAGCCGATTGGCGTCTTCGGCCTCCGCGCGCGCGAGGCGTTCGAGGGTGAGCAACCGCTCCCGCTCCGCTTCCGCCGCGACTCGCTGCGTCACGTCGCTGACGATAGCGAGGCGGGCGTCGCCGACACTGTCGCGCGACACGTGCCATTCGAGTTCGACGTGAGCGCCGCCGGCGCTGAGCAGCGGCGCGGTGCCGCGCCACCGTCCCGTCTCGTTGAGGGCCGCGGTGATCTCCGCGATGTCGATGTGCCGATCGTTGGGACTGAAGACCGACAGGTGCCGGCCGACGATGGCGTCACGCTCGCGCTCGAGCATCTGCGACATCGCCGGGTTGACGTCGAGGAAGACGAGGTCTTCGGTCAACAACGCGATGCCGTTCATCGCGCAGTCGAACACGGCCTTGAAACGGGCCTCGCTCTCCTGCACGGCATCTTCTGCGCGGCGCGCGCGCAACAGCGCCCGTACCGTGCCGATCAGCACCGGCGCTTCGACCGGGTGCGTGAGGTAGCCATCGGCACCGGCATCCACGCCCAGGATCTTGTCGGCATCGTCGACGAAGGTCGCCGAGAGATACGTGATCGGCGTCCGCCGTGTCTCCGGCAGAGCGCGCAGCTGCCGGCAGACCTGGAAGCCGTCGATGTCCGGCAGGTTGATGTCCAGGACAATCAGATCGGGCCGATCGCGCCGGGCCAGGTCCAGCGCCTCGTAGCCGCTGGCCGCCGTCACCACGCTGAACCCTACCGCCTCGAGGACGTGACTGGTGGCGTAACGGGTCGCCGCGTTGTCGTCGACGACGAGCACCGAGGCCTCGTGTTCACCGGACATCGTTGCCTGCCTGATCGCGAGGCGCACGGGGCGCGTGCGACGGCTCGTGTCCCGGGATCCGTGAAGGGACGACGACCGAAAACGTCGAACCCTGGCCAACCTGGCTGGTCACCATCACGTCGCCGCCGAGCATGACCGCGAGCTTCTTGCTCAGCGAGAGGCCCAGCCCGGTACCGCGCAGGCGCTTCTGCAGCGACGAGTCCACCTGGGCGTAGTCCTGGAACAGCGCCGGGAGATGCTCTGGCGGAATGCCGATGCCCGTGTCGCTCACCGAGAACCGCACCCGATCGCCGGCCTCGAACGTGGCGGTCACCCGCACTTCGCCGCGCGTCGTGAACTTGAGCGCATTCGAGATGAAGTTACGGAGGATCTGCGAGAGCTTGCGGTCGTCGGTGAAGATCGCGGGCACGCCGTGCGGTTCCTCGAAGACCAGCGACACGTCGGTCGAGGCGAGGATCGGCTTGAACATGCCGCGCAGCGCGGCAAACAGGTCCACCATGTCGAACCATGCCGGAGAGATGGTGATACGCCCCGCTTCCACCTTGGCAAGGTCGAGCAAGTCGTTGACCATCTCGGTGAGCTCCGATGCCGAGGTGTTGATGAACGTGACCTGCGTACGCTGCTCCGCTGTGAGTGGGCCGTCCATCTGCGCCAGCAGCAGCCGGGCGATGCTGAGGATGGACCCTAACGGCGTCCGGAACTCGTGGCTCATGTAGGACAGGAAACGGCTCTTCAGATCCGAGACTTCGCGCAGCCGGATGGCATTGTCGTCCAATTCCGCGTACAGCGCGACCACGCCGTGGTTGGTCTCGTCCAGTTCGACAGACAGTGCCGCGATCGTCGCCTCGTGCTGGCGTACAAGGTCCACGGCCTGCGCGAGTTGCGCTCGCAGTTGCTCGATCAGGTCGGTCGTGGAGGGCCCCGCCACGTCAGACATGGATGTCGTCCTTTCGCGACCGGCTCACGACCAGCATCGTCGCGTCGTCCCGGCCGCGCACGAAGTCGCGACTGAGGACGCCGGCAATCACCGCCGGATGTCGGAGCAGCAGGCCGGGGTACTGGTCGAACGACCAGCGGCTGGTAATCCCGTCCGAGTGCATCAGCAACACCCCCGGCGCCGGCATCACGTGCGAGTACGTCGAGACATGGCTCCGGATCTGGACACCCACCGTCCCGTTCTGGCTGGCCAGGCCGCGGCTGCGCTCGCTGCCGACCAGGCTCCCGGCGATGTTGCCGATGCCGGAGTACTGCACCTCACCGGTCGACCCGATCACCGCGCGCGCCAGGGCCGCGCCGCGGCTGCCGTTCAGCGACCGGTGCGCGCTCTGGTAGAACTGCTCTGGCGATGCGAACGGTTCGCCCTCGAAGGCGACGCCTGCGAGATTGGCCGCGACAGCCGCGTCGGGTCCATGGCCGAGGCCGTCGGCCACCATCACGGCGAGTTCCCGTTCGCGCTCGACGCTGCGCCACGTGTCGCCGCAGACATCCTCGCCCTGAGCGGTCAGGCAGACCGCGCCGACCGCGAACACGTTGGGCAGCGCCGTGTGGGTGGCGACCCGCGACACGATCACCGTCCCCTTTCCGGGCATGGAGTGGACGTCGAATTCATCGGACAGCCGCTTCACCGCGCCCAACCCGGTGCCCGGCGTACCGCCGGTCGAGTATCCATCCCGCAGGCATCGCTGCACGTCGGCCATCCCCGGGCCGCCATCCACCGACAGCAGTTCGAGCCAGCGGGAAGCCCCGTGTGACATCACCTGCAGCAGTATCCGGCCGTCGCGTGCGTGGCGCACGAGGTTGGTCGCCAGTTCGTTGGCGATGATCGACGCGTCGCCCCGGCGTGACTCCGACATCGTCAGCGGCTGTGCCATCCGCGCGACGGCGCGACGCACTTCGCCCACCTGGCTCGGGTCCGACACCGGGATGCAGACCTGCACGGGGTCCATCATCTCCACCGCGCGATGGTCACCGTCGTCCCCTGTCCGGGGACGGACTCGATCGAGAACTCGCCGACCAGGCGCTTGGCGCCCGACAGTCCGAGTCCCAGGCCCTGGCCGGAGGTCCAGCCGTCGCTCATCGCCTGCGCGAGATCGGCAATGCCGGGCCCCTGGTCGATGAACTGCAGGCGCAGGCCGTTGCGCGCGCCCTCGGCCAGCAGCTCGCAGACCATGGTCCCCCCCAGCCCGTAGACGAGCGCGTTACGGGCCAGTTCGCTTGTCGCGGTCACCAGCTTGGTCTGATCGACCAGGCCGAAGCCGAGTTCCTGGGTCAGGCGTCGCACCGCCTGGCGCGCGAAAACGATGTCCTGCTCCGAACGGATCGGCAGCGACTCAGTCCTGATAATCGGCACGGAGCGGCTCGGGAGTTGGCGGCCGCCGCAGCAGGCGCATGCCGCGCTCGACGTCGAGCGCGGTCTCCACGCCCTGCAGGCTCAGGCCCAGTTCGACCAGGGTGATCGCCACCGCGGGTCGCATGCCGACGACGACCGTCCGGGCATCGAGGATACGGGCCATCCGCGACAGGTTCGCGATGATCCGGCCGATGAAGGAATCGACGACGTCGAGCGAGGAGATATCGAGCAGCACGCCCTTGGCAGCATGCCGCTCGATCTGGGTCGTGAGGTCGTCCTGCAGCGTCAGCGCCAGGCGGTCGTGCATGTCGACCTGGATCGTGACGAGCAGGAGATTGCCCATCCGGAGGATCGGGATGCGTTCCACCGATCCCCCTACGACGCGTGCCGCTTCACGACCGTGAGGCCAGAGCGATCGAAGGCCACCGCGAGCGCGTCGGCCAGGCTGGCCTTGGTGATCACGCCTCGCAGGTCGACCCCCAGGTGGACGATCGTCTGCGCAATCTGCGGCCGGATGCCGCTGATGATGCAATCGGCTCCCATCAGGCGGATCGCCGTCACGGTCTTGAGCAGGTGCTGCGCGACGAGGGTGTCGACGGTGGGGACGCCGGTGATGTCGATAATCGCCACCTCGGAGCCGGTCTCGACGATTCGCTGCAGCAGCGACTCCATGACCACCTGCGTGCGGGCGCTGTCGAGGGTGCCGATCATCGGCAGCGCCAGGATGCCGTCCCACAGGGTCACGACCGGCGTCGAGAGCTCGAGCAACTCCTCCTGCTGGCGCAGGATGATCGATTCGCGGCTGCGTTGGAACGTGTGGATGGTGTGCATCCCGAGCGCGTCGACGACGACGTTGGCCTGCCACGTCGCGTCGGCCAGCGCCTGGGCGTCAGCGCCGAAGGCACGTCGCAGTTCGTGAAACAGCGCCTTCTTCAGCGAGAAGATGAACGTCGCGGTCTCGGTCCAGCTGAAGCCCTGCACCGCCCGCGACCGCGAGATCTCCTCGAGCAGCTGCCGTGTCGCCGCCCAGCCGTCGCCCTGGACGTCGGTCCCCGTCTCGAGCGCAGGCGTGATCAGGCCAAGCAGGTCGGTCGCCTGCCGGGTCAGCTCCGCATTCGCGATGCGGCCATCACCGAGCGCTTCCCTGAGACTGGCCAGCCATCCTTCGAGAAGCGGCTGGCGCGCGGTCTTGACAATGTCGGCGATGCGAGTGTGTGGTGTCGTCATGCAGTGTCGGCCCTGGGCGTTGCGGCGTCCGGGTTGCGGAGGCAGCGCGATCGGCGCCGCGTACATGCGAGCAGCACGCTGATCGGGTCTCGCGAGCATAGTCCAAATCGATCGCAGGTGAGCCGCGTTCCGCAGGCCCGTGCATGGCTGTGTTGTGAAGTTGTACGGAACCAGGCGACGCGCGGCATATGTGTGTGCAGCGAGGCGCTGCACGACCACCAGTTGCGATGGCTTGTAGCCGTCGACCTTCAGTCGACGGACGGGAGTCGGGAGTCGGGCCGGGCTCGGAGAGCCGGCCCTACCTCAGTGTTCTCAGGACTCCGTACGTTCCCCCACCAGGCGGTCGAGCAGCTGGTAGCTCATTTCCATGCCGTCGGTCATGCCGGTGGCGAGGGCCGCGTCGCGATTCGCCTTCGAACCGAAGTCGATGAGACTCGTGATGGTCGTGATCACGCCGTCTCCCGACAACGTGAGCGTCACGAGCGATGGGCTGTCGCCCATGTTCTCCCCTGTCGTCCCGGGGTCGAACGACTCCGTGTGGACCAGGCGCACGTTGGGCACGACCTCACGGAACGTGCCGGAGAAGCCGAACTCCTTGTCCTTCTTCTCGCTCCGCCACCGCCACCGGTAGTTGCCGCCCACCCGCACGTCCATCTCGCACACCGGCATGGTCCATCCTGGCGGCCCCAGCATCCACTGACGGATCAGCTCGGGCTCGGTGTGGGCCCGGTAGACGAGCGCGCGCGGCGCACGGAACGAACGCGTGACCTGCACCTCGTGGTCACTCGGCAACGTCACTTCGGCCTTCTCGATCATCGTTTCCATCGTGTCTCCTCCGCTCATCAACGCCGCGCACGCGGCGAGGTCTTGCGGGGCGCCCGGCCACCCGGGCGTTCTCCCCGCTGCAACGCGGCAAGCAATCGATCCAGTCGCTGATAGTTCGCTTCCCACTCGGCCCTGCACTTCTCGATCCACACACTGGCTGCTTGCAGGGCTTCGCCGTCCAGGCGACGCGGCCGCCGCTGGGCGTCCTGCCCGACCCGCACCAGGCCTGCCCGCTCCAGCACCTTGAGGTGCTTCGAAATCGCAGGCTGGCTCATCGTGAATGGCGCGGCGAGTTCCATGACCGACGCTTCTCCGAGCGCGAGCCGCGCCAGGATCGCGCGCCGCGTCGGATCGGCAAGCGCGAGGAACGTCGCGTCGAGCCTCGCTGAGGCCGCAACCTCATAACCTCCAGGTTTCATAGCTATATGGTTATATACACGGCGCGTCATGTCAAGCACTTCGTCAAGCGCTGTCGTCAGCGGAGTGTCAGCAACGCGCCGATCACCATCAACGCGACGCCCAGCCAGGCCTGCATGCTGACCTGTTCCTGGAGCACCACCAGGGCCAGGCAGATCGTCAGCGGCAGACTGAGCTTGTCGATCGGCGCGACCGACGAGGCGGGGGCGAGTTTCAGAGCGTGGAAGTACGCCAGCCAGGACACACCCGTCCCCAGCCCCGACAACGTGAGAAACAGCAGGGATCGGCGCGAGAGCGACGCCATCGCGTGCTGCTGCCCCACCGCGAAGACCACACCCCACGCGCAGATGAGGACCACCACGGTCCGGATCGCCGTCGCCAGCGTGGACGGCACGCCTTCGAGCCCGATCTTGGCGAGAATCGCCGTCGCTGCGGCAGCCAGGGCAGAGATCGACGCATACACGAGCCAAGTCATGGTCACCTCGGGGTTGTGGTTCGAAGACGCTCGACACCATCATCTCCGCAGACGCCGCCGCACTGCGCGGCAGGACCGTGGACGGCGGTGACATCGTCTGTTGCCGCCCCACGCTCGCTACGCTCCCCATCTTCGCGTCATGACACGAATCGTGTTTGACTGCGGCGGCGCAATGGCGCACCATGCCGACGATCTCGTGAGCATGCTCTCCTGCCAGCGTCGAGTTGCCTGTCCCGCCTGCGCGGTGTGTCGTTGCGCATGTAGGACGCCGACGACCGGCAACTGAGCGAGATCACCTTCCCCGGATTTTCACCTCCCGCTCTCCTGCCGTCGCTCGGCTGCATACGCCTCTGCGTCTTGCGTTTGGGAAACGTCACGTGCCGCTGCGCACGCGACTGATTGGGCCGCCTCGCTGGCGGCCGTGGGAGTGTGGATGTCAGTACCAAGCTTCAGCCTTGCCGCCGCCCTCGTCGCGGTTCCCGGCGTCGTGTTCGCGCAGCCGGCATCGAGCATCGTCGCCGGCGTGGTCCGCGACAGTTCTGGTGCCACCCTGCCCGGCGCGACGCTTCGCATCACCAACGAAACGACAGGCCAGGTGTCGTCTGCCGTGACGGACGAGCGCGGGCAGTATCAGACCGCGCCGCTGCTCCCGGGCCTGTATCGGTTCGAAGCGTCGCTGGACGGCTTCCAGACAGCCATACGTCGCGTGACACGCACTGCCGGCGATACGGCGGCCCTGGATTTCACGCTGTCGCCCGCGGCGGTCAATGAAGCGCTCGTGGTGACGGCGCGGCGCACCGAGGAAGTCGCGCAGGAAGTGCCCATACCGGTCTCGGTGATCGGCGGCGCGCTCGTCGCCGATGCCGGGGACTTCAACGTCAACCGCCTCAAGGAACTGCTGCCGACGGTGCAGTTCTACTCGACCAACCCGCGCAACTCGGCGATCAACATTCGCGGCCTGGGGGCGCCGTTCGGCCTGACCAACGACGGCATCGAGCAGGGCGTCGGCCTCTACATCGACGGCGTCTTCTATGCGCGTCCTGCCGCGGCCACGCTCGACCTGCTGGACGTCGAGCGCGTCGAGGTGCTGCGCGGCCCGCAGGGCACGCTGTTTGGCAAGAACACGACCGCCGGCGCGATCAACGTGACGACACGCAAGCCCAGTTTCACGCCCGATCACGAACTGGAGTTCACCTACGGCAGCTACGACTTCTGGCAGGCCAAGGGATCGGTGACCGGGCCACTCGGGCGCAAGGTGGCCGGACGACTGTCGTTCTCGAGCACGCAGCGTGGCGGTGTCATCAGTCACGTCGGCACCGGCGGGCAGGTCAACGACCTCAGCAACCTGGGCGGTCGCGCCCAGGCGCTCATCTCACCCAACGACCGCATCGCCATCAATGTGTCAGCCGACCACACCCGTCAGCGGCCGCAGGGCTACACGCAGGTGGTCGCCGGAGTGGCGCCGACGCAGCGGCCGGCCAACCGCCAGTATCCGCAGATCGCAGCCGACCTCGGTTATGTCGCGCCGAGCTTCAACGCCTTCGACCGTGTCACCGATGCCGATACGGCGCTGCAGTCGTTCCAGGATCTCGGTGGTGTCTCGGTCAACGCCGACTGGAAGGTCGGTCCGGGGCGATTGACGTCGACCACGGCGTGGCGCTACTGGAACTGGAATCCGTCCAATGACCGAGACTTCATCGGCCTCCCGGTGACGACGGTCTCCGCGGCGCCGTCCACGCAGCGGCAGTGGACGCAGGAAGTCCGGTACGCCGGTGACCTCGGCAAACGCCTGAGCGTCGTCGCCGGCGCATTCGCGTTCTCGCAGTCGCTCGATTCTGCACCTTCCTTCAAGCAGGAGCAGGGCGCCGCTGCGGCGCGTTTCCTCCTCGCGCCGACGCCGCAGGCTGCAACACCGGGTCTGCTGGATGGCTACGGTTTCGACCAGTACGTCGAGTTCGACAACCTCAGCGCGGCGCTGTTCGCGCAGGCCGAGTGGGCGGTCACCGATCGCCTGCGGCTGCTCCCCGGCGTGCGGTTCAACTACGACCAGAAGTCGGTCAACTTCGATCAGCAGGTCTACGGCGGCCTGCAGACCTCGGATCCGGCACTGATCGCGCTGCAGCGCTCGATCTTCGCGCCGCAGTCTTACCAGGCCGACGTGGACGACGACAACGTCTCGGGCCAGCTCACCGCTGCATACCGCATCGGCAGACGCATCCACACCTACGGGACCGTCGCGACGGGCTTCAAGTCGGTTGGCCTCAATCTCAACGGCCTGCCGACGGACGCGTTGAATCGGCCGATCCTGGCAGCAGCGACGGTGAGACCCGAGCACGTCCGGCACGCGGAAGTCGGGCTCAAGACGGAGCCGTTCGAGGGCCTGACCGCCAACCTGACGATGTTCCAGACCGGCATCCGTGACTTCCAGGCGCAGGTGGTCAACGCCGACGTCGGTGTGCTCCGCGGCTACCTTGCCAACGCGGAAAAGGTCCGCGTCCGCGGCGTCGAACTCGACAGCACGGCGCGACTCGGACGCAACGCGATCGTGTACGGCGCGGCCGCGTACACCGACGGCATCTACGAGTCGTTCACGGATGCGCCACCGCCGCTCGAGGAGACAGGCGGCCCACAGGTGAAGGACATCTCGGGTTCACCGCTGCCGGGCATCTCGAAGTGGGCGGTGTCGGTCGGCGCGGAATATCACACGAACGCGACACTGGCGCGCCGTACGGGGGAACTGTTCGGTGCCGTCGATACGAGTTTCAGAACGGCGTTCTCGTCGAGTTCGAGTGCGTCGCGGTACCTGGTGGTCGACGGGTACTCGCTGGTCAACGCCCGGGTCGGCTTCCGCTGGAACGACGGCTGGTCGCTCTTCGTCTGGTCGCGCAACCTGCTCGATAGCCAGTATCTCGATCTGCTCACCGCGGCGCCCGGCAACACCGGCCTCTTCGTCGGGCAGCCTGGCGATGGACGCAGCGTCGGGGTCACGCTGCGTCTCACGCTCGCACGTCCCTGAGACGTGACGTGCGCGGAGCGGCGTGTCGGAGGATGCAGCCGTCGGACTTTGTCCGACTGTCCCCTCGGCGCGGACGTCCGGCGAGAGCAGCCTGCCGGACAAGTCTGGCAGCTACACCTGGGCGTCAGCGCGGCACAAGGCCGGTGGCGATGCGACCGGCCTCTTCCTTCGTGTACTTCCCACCGAGGATGCCGACGCCGTCGATTGGCGACGTGATTCGCGGCGACGCCAGGACTCGACCATCCACGACCACGGCCAGCAGGCGTCCGACGTTGCCTGCCGTGGCCGCCCGCATCTTGCCGGCGCCATCGTCTGTGAACGCGATCTCGACACCGAAGCCGGCGCCGACCGGGACGACACGAGCCCTCCGGATGTCGCCGTTGGTGACGACGACCCGCGGTTCGACGTAGACGGTCCGAGCCGACGCGGCATCGGGCACCGCGACAAGGTCCGGTCGTGGACCTGCCTCCGCGAGGCGGACCTCGAATGGAACCGCCGCGTGCACGGTGCCGCCGTCCGGCCACCAGGCGGGCCCGGTCGCGGTAGCCGCAATCACCAGCGCCACGCCGGAGGCCAGCACGAAGGCGCGTCGGGACGGGGCATGCCGGGGAGGCGCGCCGGCCGCCGCAGCTGCGACGACACGGCGCCGGAGGGCATCGCGCACCACCGGCTCCGGCGAACAACTGTCACGCAGCGGATCGGCCTCTGCCAGGAGTTCACGAATCGTCGTCACCGGGTTCCGCCTTTCGATGCGGCGAGGGCATGCGTCAGCTCACGCCGGCCTCGCGACAGATGCCAGCGCACGGTGACGCTGGTGATGCCGAGGAGAGAGGCGATCGCCGCCGCGCTCGCACCCTCGAGTTCGTGCAGAACGATCACCGCCCGTCGTCGCGGATGCAACGCCTCGAGCGCGCGCCAGACCGTGGCGCTGGCGACGGCACGCGCTTCAGGACTCGACGGCGGAGGGCCAATGAGGTGCGCGTCCGGGGCCTGCCGGCGCCTGTTCGCGGCTTTGCGCCATTGGTCGCGGCGCGTGTTCACCAGCACGCGAACGAGCCACGCTTCCGCATTCGCGGCGTCCGGGACACCGGACCCGCGCGCGGCCTTGAGGAAGGTCTCCTGCACCAGGTCGAGGGCGTCGTCCTCGGTCGGCGTGAGCCGGCGCGCCAGCCGGTAAAGGCGTTCGTGATGGGCATCGAACAGGGCGCCGAGCCGGGCGGGCCTGTCGATCGCCATGTCATGTGGGAGGCGCTCGGCAGTCGTCTGCACGCTCATACGCCTGTCAGACGATCGAGGGGCCGGTTCCGTTGGCGGGCATCCAGCGGAACGAAACGGCGACGGCTGGCCGCCGGGATAGCGCGGCCAGCCGATCACCCTCACTCTACGAAGTTGCCCGGGCCCCGCCTGCGAAGTCGAGCAGGTCGGCGTTCAGTTGCTGTTTATGGGTGTCGGTGATGCCATGGGGCGCACCCGGGTAGACCTTCAGCACGGCACGTGGCACCAGCCGCGCCGTCGCCCGGCCAGCGGCATCGATCGGCACGATCTGGTCGTCGTCGCCGTGGACCACCAGCAACGGCACGTCGATGGCGCGCAGGTCCGCGGTGAAATCGGTCTCGGAAAACGCCTTGATGCAGTCGTAGGCGTTCTTGTGGCCGGCCCGCATGCCCTGCATCCAGAAGGCATCGATCATCCCCTGCGAGGCCTTGGCGCCGGGGCGGTTGAAGCCGAAGAACGGGCCACTGGCGAGGTCGCGGTACAACTGCGATCGGTCGGCAACCGACGCGGCGCGAATGCCATCGAAGACGTCGATGGGCAGCCCTCCCGGGTTGGCTGCGGTCTTGAGCATGAGGGGCGGGACGGCGGAGATCAGCGCCGCCCTGGCGAGCCGGCGACTGCCGTGCCTGCCAATGTAGCGTGCGACTTCTCCGCCTCCGGTCGAGAACCCGACCAACGTGGCTGCCTGTAGATCGAGCCCGTCGAGAAGTGCCGCCAGATCGTCGGCATACGTGTCCATATCGTTGCCGTGCCACGGCTGGTCGGAACGGCCGTGCCCGCGGCGATCGTGCGCGATGACGCGGTAGCCATGCGACGCCAGGAAGAACATCTGCGATTCCCAGCTGTCGGCGTCGAGCGGCCAGCCGTGGCTGAACACCACCGCCGGCCCTGTCCCCCAGTCCTTGTAGTAAATCCTGGTCCCGTCGGTCGTCGTGATTGTCGGCATTCCTCGTCTCCTCTTTTCGAACGCGATCGCGTCACGTCATCGTCGTTGCCGGGGGCCGGGCAATCCGCCGATGACGAAGGCGAGGTGCAGCTTAACGCCTAAAACGCTTAACGCTTCCCGCCGAACGCGGGTCAAGCTCAGGTTTGCCTGCGACCTGCGACCTGCGACCTGAGACCTGAGACCTGAGACCTGAGACTTGAGCCTTGACTCGTGAGCCGAGGACCCGCGGGGTTACTCTCGTAGGCATGAACCGGGTCTTCATGGTCGGTGCCAGCGCGCTGTGGCTGGCGACCGCCCTGCTTCGCGCGCAAGCGCCGGCTGCGCCGGTGTCACCGGCGACGGGCGTCTCGACGCAGCCGACGCCGGCGGCGTCAAACGGCAGCATCGATTTCGCGACCCAGATCCAGCCGATCCTCACCGAGTTCTGCGAGGACTGCCACGATGCCGAGACCCGCAAGGGCGGGCTGTCGCTGGCCACCCTCGCCGACGTGCTCGAAGGCGGACGCAGCGGCGCCGCGGTCCGTCCGGGCGCCAGCGGCAGGAGCCTGCTGGTCGATCGACTCACCGGCGCCGTCGAGCCGTCGATGCCCAAGGACGAGGACCAGCTCGAGCCCGGCCGCATCGCGCTGATCCGCGCGTGGATCGACGAAGGCGCGCGGGCCACGCCTACCTCGCCGCCCGCACCGCAGCCATGGGAGGCCCCGCTGACGCTGACACGTGTCGATCCGCCGGCGCCGGTGTGGCCCGCGTGGGACCGCCCGGTGGATCGCCTCGTCGCGAGCTACCTCGCGCGCACCAGCACCACGCCCCCTGCCGTCGTGCCCGATGCCGTGTTCGCCCGGCGCGCCTGGCTCGACATCCAGGGCCTGCTTCCCGAGCCCACGGCGCTGCGGGCCTTCCTGTCCGACCCTCTCGAGGACAAGCGCGATCGGCTGGTCATGACCCTGTTGTCCGATCGCGGCGCCTACGCCGAGCACTGGATGACGTTCTGGAACGACCTGCTGCGCAACGACGATGGCGTCAGTTACTTCTCGGAGAAGGACGGCCGCAAGAGCATCACGCCGTGGCTGCTCGAGGCGCTGCAGGGCAATCGTCCGTACAACGAGTTCGTCGCGGCGCTGCTGAACCCCGAGAAACGCAACGATCCGGCCGGCTTCCTCGTCGGCGTCAACTGGCGGGGCGAGACCAGCGCCGCCGTCACGCCCTGGATGCAGGCGTCCCAGAACACGGCGCAGGTGTTCCTCGGCGTCAACATGAAGTGCAATGCGTGCCATGACAGCTTCGTCAGCCGCTGGAAGCTCAAGGACGCCTACGGGCTTGCCGCGTTCTTCTCGCCAAAGCCGACACTCCAGCTCTATCGTTGCGACGTCGCGCGTGACGAACAGACCGGTCCCCTGTTCCTGTTCCCCGAGCTGCATGCGAAGCCGCGCGGCGACTCGCTGGAGCACCGCCGCGCCGAGGCGGCGCGCCTGTTCACGGACCCGCTCAATGGCCGCATGCCCCGCACCATCGTCAACCGCGTCTGGGAGCGCCTGCTCGGCCACGGTATCGTCGCCAACTCGGACGAGATGGACACGCGTCCGTGGAGCCCGGAATTGCTGGACTGGCTGGCGCAGGACTTCGTGGATCACGGCTACGACCTGAAGCACCTGATCGCGACGATCATGGCGTCCAGGGCGTACCAGTTGCCGGCCGTAGCGCGGGTGTCGGAGCCCTCGGCACGCGGCTACCTGTTCCAGGGGCCTGAGGTGCGGCGCCTGACGGCGGAGCAGTTTGCCGACGCCATCGGGTCGATGACCGGCGAATGGAGCACATGGCCCGGTCCGCAGCCTCAGCGCAACCCGGCCGCGCCGTCGACGACGACCAACGGCGGCGCAACGGTGACGCTGCGCCTCGACTCCGATCCCGTGTCGGTCGGTGTGCCCGCACGCGAATGGCGCACGGCATCGAGCACGCTGACCCGCGCCCTTGGCCGGCCCCTTCGCGACCAGGTGATCTCCGTACGGCCCGACGATTCGACGACGCCGCAGGCCCTGGAGCTGGTCAACGGCGAGCGGCTGACGCAGTGGCTGGCGCGCGGCGCGCGGCGGCTGACCGGCGACCTGCCAGACGACGTCTACAGCCGCTTCAACGCGGCCATCGCCGGCCGGGCGCCGAAGCCGCGCGGCTTCGACATCGACGTCTCGTCGTCGAAGGACCTGTGGCTCGTGGTGCGCGACACGGGCTCCAACGCGCCGGAACGAGTGAATCCCGTGTGGGTGAATGCCGTGCTCGTCGATGGTGACGGCACGGAGACGCCGCTCTCGTCGCTCGTGCCGCACATCGAGAGCGACCGCCCGCGTCACAGATCGGACGGCCTGATCTACGTGAGCAGTCCGTCCGTGCTCCGGTACTCGATCGACGCCAAGAAGTTCGTGCGGTTGCGCGGCGCGGTCGACGTGGCCAACCTGCGCACCGAAGTCGGCTCTACGCTCAATCCGGCGGTGCGCTTCTTCATCTTCGATGCCGCGCCGAATCAGGGGCGGCTGCTGCCGCCGGGGCGTGCCGTGCCCTCGCCGGCAGGCCCACCCGCGACTGATGGGCAGGCACTCGTGGACCGCCTCTTCTGGCAGGCCCTGGGCCGCGCGCCATCGCCGGCCGAGCGTGCGCTCGCAGAGCAGGCCGTCTCGGACCGGGCGCGTCCCGGCAGGCTGGCGCCGGACGGCGTTGCCGACCTGCTGTGGGCCGTGCTGATGAAGCCCGAGTTCCAGTTGATCTACTGACCGCGCCATGAACCACCATCACGACGACTCCGGCAACGACTCGCACGACGCGACACTGTCGGCGCTCACGCGCGACGAGCGGCGAATCTTCCAACGCCTGAATCGCCGGCAGTTCCTCGGCACCACCGCCGCAGGCACGCTCGCGGCGCTGGCCGGCAGCGAACCGGTGATGGTGCGCGCGGAAGGCGTAAGCGCGCCGCGCGCCGCCACGGCCGACGCGGTCATCGTGCTGTGGATGGCCGGCGGGATGGCGCAGACCGAGACCTTCGATCCGAAACGCTATACACCTTACGCGCCGGGCGTGCCGATCAGCGACGTGTTGAGCAGCTTCCCGACGATCGACACCGCCGTCGATCACATCAAGTTCACCAGCGGGCTCGAGCGCATCGGCAGCGTCATCGATCGGGGCGCGGTGATCCGCACGTTCCAGGCCGCTGACCTGGGGTTCATCCTGCACTCGCGGCACCAGTACCACTGGCACACCGGCTATGTGCCGCCTCAACCGATGGCGATGCCGCACATCGGCGCGTATGTCTCGCGCACCCTCGGTCCTCGCGAACCGGACATGCCGGCGTTCATCACGATTGGCCAGACGGTGGAGGGTGCGGGCGAGATCGGCACGCTGAAAGCGTTTCACACGGCCGGCTTCCTCGGTACCGAACACGGTCCGTTCCTGATCGTCGATCCGCAGGATGCGGCGTCGGCCGTGCGGCCGCCGAAGGAACTCGGTCCGGCGCGATTCCAGAGCCGCCGGCAGCTGTTCGAGCAACTGCTCGCGCAGGAGCCGGTGCACCAGTACGGCAGCGACTTCCAGCGCGAGTCGCTGGTACGCGCGCTCGACGGCGCCGATCGCCTGCTGCGCTCGCCTTCGTCGAGGGCGTTCGACCTCGCACTCGAACCGGAGGCCTCGTACAAGGCCTACGACACCGGCCGGTTCGGACGGGGCTGCCTGCTGGCGCGGCGCCTCGTGGAAGCCGGCGCGCGCTATGTCGAGGTGACGTCGGAATACATCCCGTTCGTGAACTGGGACAGCCACGAGCACGGACACTCGCGGGCGGACGCGATGAAGGCGCTGATCGACGCGCCGGTGGCCCAACTGATCCGCGATCTGGAGCAGCGCGGCCTGCTCGATCGGACGCTGGTGGTGCTGGCGAGCGAGTTCGGGCGTGACGCGGTGACCGAGGGCAAGGTCGGCAAGGAAGTGAAGGACCAGGCCATCAACATCCCCAGGGTGATGTCCGACCCGCGTCACTACGGCATGCACCGGCACTTCACGGCGGCAGGATCGGTGCTGATGTTCGGCGGCGGCGTGAAGAAGGGGTTCGTCTATGGCAAGACGGCCGAGGAGCGGCCGTGCACCACCGTCGAGAACCCCGTGCCGGTGGAAAACCTGCACGCCAGCATCTTCCACGCGCTCGGCATCCCGGCGGATACGTCCTACACCGTCGAGCGGCGTCCGGTGTACGTGACGAAGGACGGTAAGGGCAAGCCGGTCACGGCGCTGTTCGGCTGACGCACCCTATGTCGTCCAACCGCCGTCGATCACGTGGACGGCGCCGGTCGTGAACGCGGCTTCGTCCGACCCGAGATAGACCGCCAGCATCGCGATCTCCTCCGACAGTCCCAGTCGCCCCATCGGCTGACGCGCCTGGAAGGCGGCGAGGACGTCGGCTTCGTCCTGGCCGTTGGCCTCGGCCTGCGCGCGGATGCGATCGCGCAAAGACGGCGACTCCACCGTGCCCGGGCAGATTGCGTTGCATCGCACGCCCTTGCCCACGAAGTCCGCGGCCACCGACTTGGTCAGCCCGACGACCGCGGCCTTGCTCGCGCCGTAGGCGAACCGGTTCGGCACGCCGGTGACACTGGAGGCCACCGACGACATGTTGATGATCGAACCACGGCCCTGCGCCAGCATGCCGGGCAGGAAGGCTCGCACCATGCGGTACTGGGCCTTGGCATTCAACTCGAATGCGCGATCCCAGTCGGCCTCCGGGCAGTCCAGGATGGTGCCGGCGTGGACGATGCCGGCGCAGTTGAAAAGGACGTCGATGGTGCCTATTTCGACGGCGAGGGTCGCGATCTGCGCGGCGTCGGTCACGTCGAGCGTCCGCGTCTCGCAACCCGTCAGCGTGGCAAGCGCCTGCGCGTTCACGTCGGTGGCGATCACGCGCGCGCCCTCGCGGATGAACGCCTCCGCGCTCGCCCGCCCGATACCCTGCGCCGCCGCGGTGATCAGCGCTCGCTTCCCTGCCAGTCGTCCTGCCACGTCCGCCTCCGTCGGCGAGCCCATGCGCGCCGCCCGGGCATTATGGTCCGCGCCACGGCAGACGCGAAGGTAGGGCCGGCTCTCCGAGCCCGGCCTACGCCTCGGGCCGCATTCGTCAGGGCTTCGGGATGCGCAACGTGGCGCTGATCATCGCGCTGCCGCTGGCGGCGTAGAGCAACGACAGCGGGTGCCACCACGCGGGGCCGACGCGGTACGCGCCGAACCAGAGGTGCTGGTCGGTGCACCCCAGCCACAGCGCCACCGCCAGAATGCCGACGATCACGACACTGGTTGGGATGGGTGTGCCTTCGAAGTACTTGACCTTGCCTGTCGTCGCATCGGCCAGTGCCGAGGACGTGACGTTGAAGCGGGCGAGACGACTGACCCCACACACCACGAAGTACGTGAGCAGCAGCATGTCCCAGCCACCGCGCAGGCCGAGCGTGTAGCCGAGCACGGCCGGAGCGACACCGAATGAAATCACGTCGGCCAGCGAGTCGAGGTCGGCGCCGAGGCGTGACTGTCGTGATCGATCGAGGCGGGCAACGTAGCCGTCGAGCACGTCACACACCAGGGCCAGCGGCAGCAAGAGCATGGCGATCCACAAGAAGCGCGTCTGGCGCGCCGCAAGATGCTCGAGGCAGAGGAAGATCGCGATGGTGCCGCACGACGCGTTGCCGATGGTCAGGAGATCTGCCGGCGTGTACGAACGCAACAGCGACATGTGGCGGGGAGCGTCGACGGACATGTCATGCATCGTACACATCCGCCGTCTTCGTCCGTCGACCTAAAGGTCGACGGCTACGAGGGGAGCACACCGACGACGAACGCTGAACGCCGAACGTCGAACGCCGCAAAGACAGCAGGCTGAAGCGCGAAGGCCCAAGACCCAGGTGTAGGCGTCGAGCTTGCTCGACGCGTCGCCGGTACGCCCAGCCGAACGCTGAACGCCGAACGTCGAACGCCGCAAAGACAGCAGGCTGAAGCGCGAAGGCCCAAGACCCAGGGTCCAGGTGTCGGGGTCGAGCTTGCTCGACGCGTCGCCGGTACGCCCAGGCGAACGCTGAACGCCGAACGTCGAACGCCGCAAAGGCAGCAGGCTGAAGCGCGGAGGCCCAAGGCCGATGGCCGACGGCCGAGGTTGGAGGCGGATGGGCTTGTAGCGATGAGTCTGCGGGAGCATAGTGGCGCCATGTGCGCCCGTGCGGCCGAGAATCAGCTCTGGCAGCTGTTCAGCGCGGACGCCTGTCCGGAATTGCCGCCGCCCGTGCGATGACGGGGCCGTGGGCGGTCCTGCACGGCGACGGTGCACTCGGGATCCGGGCGATCCCGTTTCACGGCGCGTCCAACGCCGTCTACCGGTTGCTCGGCATGCTCCACGACCTGCGCGCCGAACCGGGCCGTCCTTCGTAGCACCTGCCGCCACGCGCGCCCCGCGGCGCCGCGATCACGCCGCCGGCGCGTCCATCCCCGCCCAGAGGTTCATGGTGTTCAGTTCGTCGTGGCCGCATGCCTTCAGGTAGCAGAACAGCTGCGTGCGATACGCAGCGTACCCGCAGATCACCAGGTTCACGAGAGATGCGCCACGCGACGCTTTCGTGCCGAACATCTCGACCTCGCCACGCAGCGCGTCGTCGGATACGTCGGCCAGCAGGGCCGGGTACGCCTCGACCTGCGCGGCGATGGCGGTAATCGTGTCGGCAAGCGACAGATCGTTTGCCGCATCAATCTCAAGTCCCCAGGCACGACCATCGAACTGGCCCGAGATGATCGCCCCGGTGACGAACGGTCCCATGCTGATCAGGTACCGCAGGAGTTCGATCGTGCTGCGCTGCTTCGGCGTCGGCCGGTAGTCGAGCGAGCGTGCATCCACCTTGCCGGCGAGATGCACGAGGATCCGGACTTCCTTCTGCAGCGCGGCAATCAACTCTGCCTTCGTCAATACCATGTGAGGTGCTCCTCCGGGAGCGGCGGCACGATACCACATGAACTCGGCCGTTCCGCTATATTGAGCGGCCGGAGGCTCCTGGTGCGCGCACACGTCATCTCCGTCTCGTTGCTCCTGCTGTCGGCCGGTTGCGCCAACACCTGCGCGCCGCGGCCGCCGGCGATGGGGGCGGGGCGCGACTGGCGCACCTATCTCGGAGACGCGGGCAGCACCCACTACTCCACGCTCGACCAGATCACCACGGCCAACGTCGCGCAATTGCAGGTGGCATGGACGTTCGACACGCTGCCAACGACCGCCAGCGACGGGGCCGGCAGCATGCGCGGCGACTTCCAGACCAACAACCTGATCGTCGACGGCGTGCTTTACACCGCCTCTCCCGCGCGGGAGGTGATCGCGCTGGATGCCGCGACCGGCGCGCAACGGTGGCGGTTCGACCCACGCAGCGAGCGCGAGGACGCCGTCGGCAACCGGCAGCGTGGCCTGGCGTACTGGGCGGACGGCCAGGATCGTCGCGTGTTCACGTCGGCCGGCACCTGGCTCTATGCACTCGATGCAACGACCGGGAAGCCCGTGCGCACGTTCGGTGACAACGGGTCGATTCATCTCGGGCGCGGGCTCGGACTCGGCGGCACGCCCTCGGTGCGCCTCAACACGCCCGGTGTCGTCTACAAGAACCTGCTGATCGTCGGCGGCCTGATTCCCGAGAACGTGGCCGGCGGCATCAGGGCGTTCGACGTGCGGACCGGCGAACTGAAATGGACCTTCCGTACCATCCCCCGGCCCGGCGAAGAGGGCTACGACACGTGGCCGCCCGATGCATGGAAGACGGCAGGAGGCGCCTCGGACTGGTCAGGTCACTCGGTCGACGAGGCACGTGGCATCGTCTACGTCTCGACCGAAACAGCAGGTCCTGACTTCTGGGGCGGTGACCGGTACGGCGCGAACCTGTTTGCGAACTCGGTCGTCGCGCTGGATGCGGCCACCGGTAAGCGCCTGTGGCATTACCAGATCGTGCACCACGACCTGTGGGACCTGGACCTGCCGGCGCCGCCGACCCTGCTCACCGTCACGCATCAGGGCAAGCGCATCGATGCGCTCGCACAAGGCACCAAGCACGGACTGTTGTTTGTCTTCGATCGCGTCACCGGAACCGCGCTCTGGCCGGTGCACGAGCGCCCGACGACGCCATCGCGCATCCCAGGCGTGAAGGTGTGGCCGACGCAGCCGGTGCCCGAGAAGCCGGCGCCGCTGATGCGGCAGCGCTACACGGCAGACGACGTCGCGACGATCTCGCCGATGGCCCGATTGCTGACGACGGAGCGCCTGGCGCGCAGCGGCAACTTCGGCGCGATGCCGCCACCGAGCCTCGACGAAACCATCCTCTTCCCCGGTCCCGATGGCGGGTTCGAGTGGGGTGGCGCCGCTGCCGATCCCGATGGCGTGGTCTACGCCAACATCAACGAGATCCCGTGGTTCTACCGGATGGTCCCGACGCGCGGTCCGGATGGCGCGGCCCTGTCGTTCGGGCACCGGCAATACCTCGTGCACTGCGCGGCCTGTCACGGCGCCGATCGGCGCGGCGACGTCCACGGCGGCATGCCGGCACTGGACGCGCTGAAGGGCCGTCGGACCGCGGAACAGGTAAGCAAGGCCATCATGACGGGTGGCGGGCGCATGCCCCCGTTCGACAGGCTCGGCGAACGACAGCGCGCCGCGATCGTCGGCTTTCTCCTGGGCAACGAACCGGCGTCCGCGCCCACCCCGCCGTCCGCGACGGCCGGCCCGCAGAAGGAGGACCCACCCTACGCCTTCGGCGGCTTCCTGCGGTGGTTCGATCGGGAGGGTTACCCGGCGATCAAGCCGCCGTGGGGCACGCTGAACGCGGTCGATCTGAACACCGGCGAGATCCTCTGGAAGGTCGCGCTCGGGGAGTACAAGGAACTCACGGCGCGCGGCATCCCGCCCACCGGCACGGAGAACTACGGCGGTCCGGTGGTCACGGCCGGCGGGCTCGTCTTCATCGGCGCGAGCGCCGACGAGACGTTCCGCGCCTTCGACAAGAAGACGGGCAAGCTGCTGTGGCAAGCCGCACTTCCCTTCAGCGGCAACGCCACGCCGAGCACGTACATGGCCAACGGCCGCCAGTACGTCGTCATCTCCGCGGGTGGCGGCAAGTCCAACCGTCCCGGCGGCGGCACCGTCGTCGCGTTTGCGCTGCCTGATTAACACGGGGTACCGGGTACCGGGTACCGGGTATCGGGTATCGGGTATCGGGTATCGGGTATCGGGTATCGGGTACCGGGTACCGGGTATCGGGTACCGCGCATCGGGAATCGGGAGTCGGGAGTCGGGAGTCGCCGAACGATGCCGGCGGGGGCGTTCAGCGCTCTGCGTTGGTCCTGTTCGACGTTCAGCGTTAAGCGTTAAGCGTTAGAGAGGCATCAGGCATGAGGCATTGCTGATTCCGCCCGGCTACCAGCGCAGCGACATGCACGACAGCCCGGCATCGAGCTTCATGACCTGGTCGAGCGCGAGCAGGCGCACGTCGTAGCCGCGACGCGCGAGCAGGGCTGCGGTCTTCGGGAAGCCGTCGGCGATGAGGACAGCGCCGTTGACGCGCAGCGCGTTGGCGACCGGTTCCTCGCCCTCAGGCACCACGACCACGTCGAGGTCGGGGAACAGCGCTGCCTCGGCGAGGGCACGGGTGGCCAGCAGCGTGTGATCCTCCACCAGCGAGCACGCCGTCTTGAGGTGCAGGACACCTGCAGGGGGCGTGACCACGTGGACACGCCGCCCGAGCGACCCGAGGAGCCGCACCAGGGCTGCGGCCCCACCCGCATCGGTGCGCGCCGAGAGGCCGATGTAGACCGCCTCCGGTGTGAGCAGCACGTCACCGCCGTCGGCATGACCCTCCCCGGGCAGCGACAGCACCTCGGGAAAGAGCGTGCGCAAGGATGGCTCGAGTGCGGCGCCCTCGCCACGTCGCGACGGCGCACCTGGCCGGAGCAGGATGGCGGCCTCGCGGAACACCAGCGCGGGGTCTTCCACGAACATGCTGTCCGGATACGACTCGAGCGGTTCGAGCATCTCGACGGTGACGCCCACGCGGGTCAGCGTGTCGACGTACCCCGCGTGCTCACGGCGGAGAGACGCGAGATCCGGCGCACCACGGTCGACGACGCGCAACCCATGGATCACCGAGTCGCCGGGCCTGCGCGCGATGGCATGTGTGAACGAGGTGACACTTGGGGGCATAGAGCGGACTCGGGGCTACAGCCTACAGCCTACATGGCTCCGGTTGCAGGGCTCGTCGCAGGTCTCAGGTCTCAGGTCTCAGGTCTCAGGTATGAGGCATGAGGCATGAGGCGTTAGGCGTTAGGCGTTACTGACACGTGTGCCTCGCGCGCAGCGGCGGCTGCGCCGGGGACTCCGCTTTCGTGATCCGCACGGTGGCCGGACCGCCGGCGTTGTTGCGATAGAAGCAATCCCACGCGGGGCACGGGACGATGAGGTCGTTGACCCACAGTGAGAGTGGGCCGTCCTGGCCGGCGACGAACGTGTCGTCCACCAGCGGGATGCGCAACGGATTCGTGGTGCCGATCTCCGCGACCGGCGCCAGCCAGTTGTCGGTGACCGCGCGGCGCAGCGGGATGGCCAGGGTCAGGGCGATCTTGTGGATCGCCGAGCCACCCGGCACGTCCAGCGAGGAGAAGCCCTGCGTGCTCGCGACCGGGATCTTCCAGTCGGACCAGGCGCCCGTACGCCGCGTCGTGGCCGGGGCCAGCGCGTCGTCCGCACAGGCCTCGGGCAGGGCGATCTCGACGCGATAGCGCTGGCCTTTTTCCACGGTCATGCCAGTCCCGTTGCACAGCAGGTGCGGCCAGAGCGCGAACGTGCCCGCATTGCGGGTCAATCCGGCCGGCTCTGCTTGTGCACACGTCGAGGCCTGCAGCAACCCGGCCCGGCTCCGCAGCTCGAAGACCGTGCGCAATGGCAGCACGCCTGCCAGCAGCACCAGCATCCCGATGCCGAACAGGTTGGGGAACAGGTGGTAGGAGATGAAGTGGAAGGTTCGCCGGTAGCCCGTGCTCGAACGCAGTCGATAGATCCAGTCCGTCGGTGAACTGACCGGTGGCACGGGTTGCGCGTGCATGCCGTGCTCGCGGAAGATCGCGCGCATCCGATCGACGGCCACGACCTTCAGCCGCAAGCTCCACGCAATCAGCGCGAGGACCACCACCGCGCCGGCAAACAGCTGGAACGGCCGCTGCTGGTAGTACTGCAGCCACGGCGCCAGGAAGGCCGGCAGCACCGTATCCAGCAGGCCCACGACCGACGCGAGTGTTGCCTCCTGCGCGCCGAGCCAGGTCAAGTGATCGCGGCCCGGCGACAGCGGAATGATCACCAGCACCGACGTGGCCGCCACCGTGAGGAAATAGGCCACGCGCCGCCACCACACCGAGTTGAGCGCCTGCTCCTGCCGCAGCCGGCGGGCATGCCGCTGCGTCGGATGTTCGTACGGATTGGCGCGATCGGGGGTCGGTGTCCCGCTGGCGTCCTCGTCGTCCAGGACGCGGCCGTCGGCGGTAACCACCGCGTAGCGTTCGGGCAGGACGACCGGCGCGTAGCCGTCGACGTCCTGGCGGATGCGCTCGAGCAAGCTCTCGTGGATCTTCGGCCGATCCACGTACACGTCCGCGTGGGTGTCGTGGCAGAGGCGCTCCACGGGCCGTGGATGGTAGCGATAGTAGACGCCAAGTCCGCGCCGCGAGTCGCTCATGGGCGCCGTGACGGCGGCGCGCTCCACCCACTCGGATGGGATGTGCCCGGCCGGGCCACACAACGCCGATCGGAAGCGCAGGCCGCGCTTGCGTGCCTGCTCGGCCATCCACGCCAGCGGCGCCAGCGCCAGCGTGTCCTCCGGATACCCGCCGCCGACGTTGGAATGCATGCCCGCGAACCACACCTGCGTGACCCGTTCCTCGTCGACGTGCGTCGACGCGGCGTTCTGTGGCTCTTCGTGCTCGGTCCACAGCAGCGGGAAGAACGTCTGCCGCTCGTCATCCAGGGCCAGCGCGTGACACGCACGCTTGATGCGGGTCGATGCCCGCCGGTCCTTCGGCAGCATCGGCCAGATCCACCGTTCCCACCCGCGCGTCAGCTCGTCGACCGGCAATCCGTAGGCCGCCACCGTGTCCCACACGCCGAGGAACTCGATGTCCACCTTCCTCGTGCGTTCCGGATCGAACAGGGTCTTGCCACGCATGCGGTCCCACGCGCGCAGTAGCACGTCGCGGATCCGGCGGCCGAGCCGCACGGGCCACGAGTGTGGAAAGCGGTCGGCGCGATAAGCGCGATACGCCCACAAGGACAGACGCCGCAGTTCCGACTCCGAGTCGGTCTCGATCAGGCCCACCCTGCCAACCAACGCGGCCAGCACCCGGGCCGTGTACGCGCCGCGGCTGAACCCGAACGCGTAGATGCGATCGTGCACGGCCGGATCGGCCGGATCGGCACGATAGGCCCGGCTCAGGAACATATAGAGGTCGAGGACGTTGCGCTTCAGGCCGTACCCGAACGCGCCACCGAGGATCGCGATCGGCTTGAACGAGGCCGTGCCGACCCCATCGTCATACAAGGCGACCTGGTGCGCCGATGTCAGGTCCAGCGCCTCGTACAGACGCCAGACGTTGGTCTTCTGCAACTTGGCCGCGCTGTTGCCGGTGCCATCCGACAGCACGACCAGGTTGCGCGGCGTGAACGTCGGCTGGGAGTCTGTGGGCATGCGAGCCTCACGGTCGCGACATGCGGATCCGGCGGTACTCCATCTGGCCGCGATCGGCCTCGAGCCCGATGCCACCGGACGCCGGCAGCTTGAACGCCTTCTCGATCACCTCGCCGTTGCAGGTCACCTCGGCGGTCTCGCCCTTCACGGTGACGACGAGTTCATTCCAGTCCTGCGGACGATAGCTCGCCAGCGAGGTGTAGGGGCCCGACAGGCGGTAGTCGCGCACCTGCAGTTGCGGACCACGCAGGAACACACCGCCGTCAGCGTACGGAGTGGCGCGGAACTCGAGCTTCAGCACGAAGTCGCCCTCGAAGCTTTTCGTCGTCCACAACTGCGAGACCTTGCGGTACTCGGCCGGCGTGACGGCAGCGATGCGATCGCCGATCACCCGCCAGCGTTCGTCCAGGCTCGTCGTGCGGCCGTCGAAGCTGACCGGATCGGTCACAAACGGCCACACCGCAGCGTTCGGGTCCTTGGCCTGCCACCGTGCAGCCGCCGCCTTCTCCTCCTCTGTCGTCGCGCGATAGCCCCAGCCTGTGAGATCGCGACCATTGAACAGCACCTCGAAGCCGGGTTCGGCGGTGAACGGTTGCGTCACCGGCGCGAGCACGCCGAGCGACTCCAGCACGGGACGCAACGCCGCGGCCCAGCGCGCGTAGCCGGCATCGTTCAGATGCAGCAGGTCGGGGAACTCCGCAATCGGCGCATCGCCGTCCGCGTCGGCCCACAGTCGCCACGTGTCGACAGGAGTGACCTGCGGATCGTTCTTCACGAGCAGGAGCAGGCGAGCGTTGACGTCCTTGATGAGAGGCGACGGGCGCTTCATCTTCGCCGAGCTCGGGAACACCTGGCACAGGACGATCGGCATGCGCGGGTTGTGGTCGCGCAGCGCCGCGAGGATCAACCGCGTGTTGCTCTCGACCACGTCGGGCCGGGCGCCTTCCTCGAGATCGTTCGTACCGATGAGCAGCACGACCACCGCCGGGTTGAGCGCCAGGACATCGTCCTTCAGCCGGATCAGCACGCCGCGTGTCGTGTCGCCGCTGATGCCGCGATTGGCGACCTTCATTGCCGGGAACGCCGCCGGCAAGCGGTCGTTCCAGCCCTGGGTGATCGAGTCACCGAGCAACACCACGGCGCCCTGATCCTGTGCCACCTCCGTCGCCCACTTCTCCCGCTTGTCGTGCCACAACTTGCGGAACCACGTGTAGCGGCGCAACGGTCCCATGCCCGGGAGGCCGTCGTCGGTGGCAGGGATGTCGAAGCGGTCGGGCGCAACCGCCGGCGCCGTGACTGCCTGCGCCAGGGCCGGGGACGTGAGACCCGGCGCGGTCCACAGGCTGCCGAACAGGACGATCGACACGAGGCCACGGAACAGGGGGCTGGTACGCATGGGGACAGAGGATACCGGAGAGAGGTTGCCGCCAGCGATGCCGGTCGCGAGCCCGAGCATATGATTGGCGCCTTCGCCAAGGAGCTCGTTGCATGACGTGTGTGTCTGGTCTCGTCTCTACTATTGCGATCGCAGTGGTGCTGTCCGGTTCAACCGTTCCCGCCGCTGCCCAGGACCCTGGCCGCCAGGCGGAAATCACCGTGCTCAGGGCAGCGCGGCTGCTCGACGTGCGCGGCGGCCGGATCGTCGACGGCGGTGTGGTCATCGTGCAGGGCGGGAAGATCACCGCTGTCGGCGGTGCGGCGCCTGCCGGCGCCCGAGTGGTCGATCTCGGCGACGTGACGCTCGCGCCGGGACTCATCGATCTGCACACGCACCTGACGATGGACATCGAGGGCAACTGGGTGATGCGCGAGGTGACCGAGGGGGCTGCCGACGCCGCGCTGCGGGGCGCCCGCAACGCGCGCGCCACGGTGGAAGCCGGGTTCACGACGGTGCGCAACCTAGGAAGCCAGGACTTCAGTGACATCGCCCTTGCCAAGGCCATCACCGCAGGGTTCGTACCGGGCCCACGTATCGTGAGCGCCGGCCACTCGATCGGCGCAACCGGCGGTCACTGCGATACGACCGGCTTCGCGCCGGGCGTGGCCGAACGCGACTGGCGCACCGGCGTCGCGGATGGCCCTGACGAAGTCGTCAAGGCAGTCCGCTACCAGATCAAGCACGGCGCGCAGGTGATCAAGATCTGCGCCACTGCCGGAGTGCTGTCGTTTGACGCCACCGTCGGCGCACAGCAGTTGAGCGAGGCGGAAATGACCGCGGTGGTCCAGGAGGCGGCACTCCACGGACTGCGGGTCGCGGCGCACGCGCACGGCACGGTCGGGATCAAGGCCGCGGTGCGCGCCGGCGTGACGTCCATCGAGCACGGCTCGATCCTCGACGACGAGGCGATCGCGATGATGAAGGAGCGTGGCACGTACCTGGTGCCCACCAGCTACCTGGCCGACGCGCTGAACAGGGACGCCCTGCCGCCACTCATCCGGGCCAAGGCCGACGCCGTGTTGCCGATCATGCGCGAGAGCCTGCGCAAGGCGATTGCCGCCGGCGTGAAGGTGGCACTCGGGACCGACGCGGCGGTGTACCCGCATGGGCAGAACGGCCGTGAGCTCGGGGTCTACGTGGCCCTCGGGATGGCGCCGATCGAGGCGGTGCGAAGCGCGACGACGGTGGCCGCCGAGGCCCTCGGCGTGAGCGACCGCGGCGCCATCGAGACCGGCATGCTGGCCGACATCATCGCGGTGCCCGGCAATCCGCTGCAGGACATCAAGGCCTTCGAGCAGGTGCGCTTCGTGATGGTCGGCGGCAAGGTCGTCGTGCAGCGGAGGGAGTGACGCATGGCCAGACGAGACCGCGGGAGCGTGGGACTGGGCCTCGCGCTGGTGCTGCTGCTACCGGCGACGGCCATCGCCCAGGCGACGCAGCAGTTCGATCCGCAGTTTGCATTGCCCGGCAAGGACGTCGTCTGGGTGCCGACGCCGGCAGCGATGGTGGAGGTGATGCTGGACCTGGCGCGCGTGACTCCGCAGGACGTCGTGGTGGACCTCGGATCCGGGGATGGGCGAATGGTCATCTCGGCGGCCCGTCGAGGCGCGCGAGCGCGCGGCGTCGAGTACAACCCCGAGATGGTCCGGCTCTCGAAACGGCGGGCCATCGAGGCCGGCGTGCAGGACCGTGTCACGTTCGTCGAAGGCGACATGTTCGAGGCCGACATCGCCGATGCCACCGTGATGGTCGTCTTTCTGCTTGCAGAGACCATGCAGCGGCTCCAGCCCAGGATCCTGGCGCTGCGCCCCGGCACGCGCATCGTCTCGAACACGTTCGGCTTCCCGGAATGGCCCGCCGACGACCGCGTCACGCGGCCCGACTGCGACGCGTGGTGCACGGCGCAGTCATGGGTGGTGCCGGCACAGGTCGGCGGCGACTGGCAGGTGAAGGGTGGGCCGACGCTTCGCCTGGATCAGCACTTCCAGAAGGTGACCGGCCTGATCGTGGGCCCAGCAGGCAGCACGATCCAGGGCGGCACGGTCAGCGGGCCGGAACTCGCCTTCGCCGTGGGCGATGCCTCAGTGGTGGCGCGCCTCGACGGTGACCGACTGGTGGGAACGCGAACCGAGGCGAGGCGTGCGTCCGTGTGGGTCGCCACGCGCATCGCGCGCTAATCGTTGACGCGCGGGATCGCGATCTGCCGGGAATATCACTGACCGTCGACCTGAAGGTCGACGGCTACAACGCCGGGCTGGGACAGCCCGGCGCTACCTGCGTTCGGCGTTCGGCGTTCAACGTTCGTCGAGACTGACAGTCTCCGGCGCTACCTTCGGCGCTTCCCGGTGCCCGATTCCCGATTCCCGATCCGCGATCCGCCCTACTGACACATGTCGATGCCACCGTCCAGGATGCCGTCGACCGACACGAACTCCCATCGGTAGCTGGAGGGCAGCAGCGTGAACTTGATCACGCCCCACACCATCGCCTTGGCCTCAGTCGTCGGGCGCATCCCGCCGCCAGATCGGTAGAGCGTGGCGCCACCGGTGCCGACGGTGAATTGGCGCAGCCCGCGCGGGGACGGGCGTCCATCCTGGTCCATGCGCGCGTGGCGTTCGTAGAGGTGGTCGTGTGAGGAAATCACCACGTCGGCGCCCGCGTCGACGAGCGCGCGCCACACCTCGCGCACCTGCGGATTGTCGCCGTTGGGGCCGGAACTGACGAGGGGGTGGTGCATGATGGCGGCCACGCACGTCGCGCGCGACCGCTGCAGTTCGGCACGCAGCCACGCCAGCTGCGCCGAGCCCTCACCCATCGGCACGTTCGAGTTCAGCGAGACGACGTGCCAGCCACCGAGATCGAACGCGTAGTACCCGAGCCCGGAGGGGCCGGCGCGCTCGCCGAAGTAGTCGAAATACGGCGACGCGCCCCCCGACTCGTACTCGTGGTTGCCGGGAGAGGCATACGTGCGCGACTTGTGGCGACCCCAGGTGCGGTCGTAGCACTGGAAGTCGGCGACACTGCCTTTCATGTAGGCGTTGTCGCCGGAGGCGAACACCGTGCCTGGAATGTCGTCCAGCAGTTTCGCCGTCGCTTCCGCGCCCGGCTGCCCGCACATGCTGATGTCGCCAGCGCCAACCAGGACTGCTTCCGAGATCGACGCACCCGGAAAGGACGGCGCCGTCGGCGAGACTGCCGTCTGCGTGCTGGACGGCTTGTCACAGCCGCCGTTCAGCGTCGCGGTCAGTACCAGGACGATTGCGGCGGCGAGCGTCGTCAGGCGCTGCTGTCGCACCAACCCGATCAACGAGACACCGTCACGTCCCGTCGCGGCGTCGCGATGTCCTGGAAGAACGAGACCGCGCGGACGCGCGGGTGCACGCGGACGACCCTGCGGGCCCCCGCGCAGTGATCATGGGGAAACGGCTGCTTGTGGTGCATTGGTGCTGCGGGTATTCGGAACGTCAAGAGGATACGACGAATCGTCCCCGCAAGGCACCTGTCGTTCGATAGCTGCCATCCTATCCATGCCGCCGGCAGCGGATCGATGCACGCGATCACGAAAGGTTTTTCGTCGTCAGAGCGTGAGCTGGACACGTAACAGCGTGCTCACGATTACTGGATCGCCTGGTGTCGGACTGCGTTCCGCGTCGGAAAACGATTCCCGGACGACGTTGGCCTGCACCTTCAGGTAGCGATTGAGGTACCAGTTGATGCCGAAGGTGAACACCCGGTCGGCGATCGGTGGGATCACGTCGGCGCGCGGGCCACTGAACGCCTCGCCCTCGCCGGTGCTGCGGAAGTCCAGCGCTTCGGTGCGTGCCGCGAGTTCGATTGCGCCGATACCGCCCTGGAACAGCGGCCGTCGAGGTTCGTCGAGCCCGCTTGCCTTGCGTTCGCCGGTCAACGCCCACGTGCCGCTCACGTACCAGCCGGAGCCGAGCAGCGGCGACAGGTCCGTGGACTCCACGCTCTGACCTTCGCGCGCCGTCGTCACGCGCATGTACTCCGACTTGAGCGAGAACGGCCCCGGCCGCCACCTCGCCTCGACACCCGTGCGGCGACGCAGGCCGAGGACGGGCGTTTCGGGGTCATAGAACACCGCGCCGAGCACGGCCTGGCCGCGCAAGGACGGGATGCCTTCCGGCACATCGCTCCTGGTGGCCGCGACCCCTACCTGAAGATCCTCGAGCACCGACTCCAACGTGCGCCACGGCTGGACGGCCACGCGACCCGCGATGGTCTTGCCGCCCCAGACCTTGTCGGGGTTGTTGGTGCGCGCGTTGCGCCCGTCGTCGCTGAACACGCCGGCCTCGTAGCGCAGAACGCGGCGCGGCAAGACGCGGCCGTGGACCATCACGCCGGGGTCGCGGCCCGGCGCCAATTGGCGCGCGGCAAGCGATCGGTAGACGAAGTCGAGGTTCGTGGAACCGGTGTTCTGGTCCAGGCTGAACGGTAGCTTGAAGTGCCCACCCTGGAACTGCACGCTGGTCACGGGCCGCACGTTCACATACACGTCACGCCAGGGCTCGTCACCGGTGAGCTCGCGTTCGACCTGGAACTCGATCAGGTCGAACAGTTCGCCCTCGATGCCTACGCGGCGCCGGGCGAAGTCGAACGAGGGGTCGTCGTCGTCGCCGGTAGGCCCCTCGGAGTCCTGCAGGTCTCCCTGCAGGCGCACCTTGAAGTCGATGTGCCCGGCTTCACCCAGGCGCAGGGACAACCCCTTGTTCCACCGGAACCCCACCGGCTTCGCTTTCTTCTGGTCGTCGCCGTCCGGCTTCGCCGGATCCTGGCCCGGGGGCGGATTCGCGGGCGTCTGCCCCTGTGGGGCGCCCTGGGTCCCCTCGGCACCCTGCGCGTACACGGGCGCCGTAGTTGCGACGACGAGCCCGAGGGCACACAGGGTCGCGCCCCATCGTACGGCTCGGCTCATGAAAGGCCGACCCTGCGCATCAGGGCCTGGAAGGCGACGGCCTGGCGGACCGGCTCGAAGAGCGGATGCACCTTCAGGGCGGCCGCCAGTGGCGTGCGCTGCTCGACGGCGCGCGCGGCTGTCGCGACCAGGGCGTCCGTGTCGCCGACGGCTGCGCACATGCGCGCTTCCGCCATCAGCGATCGCGGCCCCGGCAGGACCGCGATCTCGGCGCGGTACCGTGTTGCCGCCGCCGTGTTGCCCACGCGCATGGCGGCGTGCGCCAGCAGCGCGAGGCGCTGATCCTGCAGTTCCACATCGCGAACGACCGTCGCCATCGCTCTTGCCTGCTCATGCTTGCCCTGCTCGAGCAGCACCGAGGCCAGTAGCAGGCGCGTGACGCCTGCGGAGGGTTCCAGCGTCAGCGATCGCCGCAGGGCGACTTCCGCGGCGTCGAGGCGGCGGCCGTACAACGCCACCAGTCCGGCGGTGCGATGCACAGAGGCGGAGGTCGGGTCCAGTGCCAGGGCGCGTGCCGCCTGCTGCCCCGCCTGATCGTGGCGGCCCTGCTCGGCCAGGAAGATCGAGTACCACTGGTGCGCCGTCACGTGGCTCTCGCGCAGCTCGAACACCCGCAGGAACTCACGTTCGGCGTCGCCCCACTTCCAGTCGCGGCGATGGCGCACGACGGCGAGCGCGAAATGGGCGTCGGGATTCGACATGTCGAGACGAAGTGCCTCGAGGGCCGACGCTTCGGCCTTGTCGAGCGCCTCGCGTGCCGCCGGCGCGCCAAAGGCATCGAGCGCCCGCAGGCACCACGTGGCCGCGAGCGCGGCATGCGCCGGCGCAAACGCCGGGGAGCGGGCAACGACGCGCTCGAAGAGCGTGGTCGCCGACGCGAGATCACTGGGAGAGCGGCGGTCGAACGCGGTCCGGCCGCGCAGGTACTCCCCGGTGACGTCGTTGGGCAGACCAGCCCGCTCGGCCACCGCACGCTCCTGTCGCGGCACGATCGCCGCACGCAGTTCCTGTGCGATGGCGCGCGTCAGGTCGGCCTGCAGGGCGAGGACATCCCCCGTCCGCCTGTCGTAGGTCTGCGACCACACGTGCGAGTCACTGGCGGCCTCGATCAACTGCACGGTCACGCGCACGTGACTCGCCTGCCGCGCCACCGATGCCTCGACGACGAGATCCACGTCGAGCTCCCTGGCAATGGCGGGAAGCTTCTTGCTGGTGCCGCGGTAGTACATCGACGACGTTCGTGAGACCACGCGGAGATCAGGGATACCCGACAGGTCGGCGATGAGCGCCTCGGTGAACCCATCGCTCAATCTCTGGTCCGTGCTCGAAGGAGAGTAGACCTGGAAGGGCAACACCACCAGGGCAGGCCGGCGCAACGCGGCGGGCGTGACCGTGGCTACGGCTGATGGCGGCGTGGCGCCACGCTTGGCGGGTCCCTCGACACCGAACGTCCGCACCACGTAGAGGCCCAGCACCACCGTGGCGACCGCACCGATGAGCTGGGCGAGGATGCGGCCGACAAACGCGATCCACGCCGCTCGAACCTTGCTGCGCTTCTTCTCGAGCTTGAGGGCGTCCTGGTCGATCGGGGACACAGGACTCTCGCCGCCGACCTCTGCATGCCCCCGCGACGGTACAACGGTGACACGCTCGGGCGCGTCCGTGCCATCGGCCATGGTGCGTGCGTCGCAAGGAACGCGACGCCTCCATCGGTGCGGCGGGGCGCATGGACGAACGTCGCGCGCCCGCGACCGGTGGACAAGTTTACTACCAACCCCTGCAGCGGCCTACTTCGCGTCCAGCGAATTCAGCCCGCGCGCGTAGTTCGGATCGAGGGCCGCCAGGTCGGCCCGGTAGCTGACGGTGGTCGCCGTCGGGAACGACGTCGGCACCTTCTGCGTGACGGCACCGGTCGCCACCCATTCGGTCGCCCGCTGCAGCGTGACCACGAAGCCGACGCAGCTCATCCCGACGATGTCGTGACCGAGCACCGTGTGGAAGGTACGCCCCTTGCCGAAGGTACTGGCCATCAGGATCGGCTCGTCACGGTCGGTGCCGTTGTTGGCCGGATCGGCAAAGGCGGTGGCGAGGACGGTCATGTTGGTGCCGGGCCCGCGCAAGTGCGCATAGAGTTCGTCGCCCTGGTGCATCCACGTCGCCGGCAAGCCCTTCATGACGGGGTGATCGGCCGCGCGGGTCTTGATGGCGTACGGCGTGCGACGACCATGCGACGCCCCGGGGCCATCGGCGGTGTCCTTCACGAGCTTGTCGTCCTTGTAGTACCAGTACGGCCCCGACGCGACCGTCCGGCCACGCCAGCCACCCACCCCGATCATGTCGTTCCAGGCTTTCCATCCGGAGAACGCGTTGTCGGCCGCGTGCACGATGACGACACCGCCACCTGCCGAGACGTATTGTTCGAAGGCGGCGCGCAAGGGCTCGGGCCAGCGTTCGTCAGGGGCGTCGTAGTTGAAGACCACGGCCTTGAAGGCCGCGAAATCCGGCCGGAAGTCGGTCAACACGCCGGTCACCGCGGGAGCCGTGACGACGGTGACGTCGAACTTGCCGGTCTCCTCGAGCGCCTTCTTGATCAGCGGCGTCGTCAGTTGCCACTTGTGATACGGCCCCCCGCTCTCGCCGTCGAGCAGCATCACCTTCGTGCGCGCCGGACCTTGCGCCGCCATCGTCGCCGCCACGGCAACGGTCACCATCAGGCCAATGAACGTCTGTCTCATCCGCACTCCTTGGGTCGGCTGTATGGTAATCGAGGCGGGCCTGGCGAGTCGTGATAGAAATCAGGCACATTCCATGGGTTCCCGCTGGCCGTCCTTTGCCGCCCTGATCGGGCTGTCCCTCGCTTCCAGCGTGCTGCTGCGCGGGGCCCAGCCTCCGTCCGCTCCTCCCGCGACACCGGGCGAGACGACGCGTCTCGACAAGGCCGCGGTCACGCGTCTCGCGACCGACGCCCGCGCCAAACTCTCGGTCGAACTTCCCGAGGGTGTGGAGTTGTCGCTGTGGGCGTCGGAGGAGTTGCTCGTCGATCCTGTCGCGATCGACCTCGAGCCCGACGGCACGCTGTACGTGACCAGCACGAGCCGCAACAACATGCCGCTCGACATCCGTCAGCACCAGGACTGGATGGCCACCGTCCACACGTTGAAGTCCATGCAGGACCTGCGCGCCTTCTACCGCAAGGTCATGGCGCCGGCCAACAGCGACAAGAACGCGTGGATCGCGGACCTGAACAAGGACGGGTCCCGCGACATCAAGGACATGGAGGAGTACAAGGAGCGGATCTACCGCATCCGCGACACCGACGGCGACGGGCGTGCCGACGAATCGCGCCTCGTCTTCGAGGGATTCAACGAGGACCCGGCGTTTGACATCCTCGGCGGCATCCTGCTGCAGGACGGCAGCGTGATCGCGGGTGTCCCGCCGGGCGTCTACCGGCTGCGCGACAGCGACGGCGACGGCGTGCTCGACCAGCGCACCACGATCGGCGAGGGCTTCAACACCCACCCGGCCTTCGGCGGTCATGGCGTCTCCGGCGTGACGCTCGGCCCCGACGGCCGCCTGTACTGGGAGGTCGGCGACATCGGGTTGCATCTCGTGGACAAGGCCGGCAAGACGTGGAGCGTGCCCAACCAGGGCGCCGTGATGCGGTCCGAACTGGACGGATCGGGCTTCGAGGTCTTCTCCACCGGCACGCGCAACCTGCAGGAGTTCTCCTTCGACGATCGCGGCAACCTGATCTCGGTCGACAACGACGGCGATCATCCCGGCGAGAAGGAACGCCTCGTCTACCTGCCCTACGGATCGGACAGCGGCTGGCGATCGAACTGGCAGTACGGCAAGTACACCGACGCGAAGAACAACCGCTACAACGTGTGGATGCGCGAGTCGTACTTCAAGCCGCGTCCGGAGAACCAGGCGGCGCACATCCTCGCGCCGATCGAGAACTGGTATGCCGGGCCCTCGGGCATGGTCTACAACCCGGGGACGGCGCTCTCCGATGCGTGGAAGGACTACTTCTTCGTCTCGAGTTTCCCTGGCGCCGCGCCGAATGCGCGCGTCTACGGGTTCACCCTCTCGCCAGACGGCGCCGGCTTCAAGAAGAAGGACGAAAAAGTCCTCACCAAGGGCGTGCTCGTCGTCGGCATGAAAATCGGCCCGGACGGGGCGCTGTACCTCACCGACTGGATCACGGGCTGGGATTCGAAGAACAACGGCCGGCTCTGGAAGCTGGACACGCCGGCCGCGGCCGGTAGCGCCATCCGCAAGGAGGTGCAGGACCTGCTGCGCGCGGACTTCGCGCAGCGGCCCGCCGGTGACGTCGCCGCGCTGCTTCGCCACGTCGACATGCGGGTGCGGCAGAAGGCGCAGTTCGACCTCGTACGTCGCGGCGACGTGCAGGCGCTCCTCCTCGCGGCGCGCGATCGCGCGGACCTGCACGCACGACTGCACGGCCTCTGGGGCGTCGCGCAACTGTCGCGCAAGCAGTCGGCACAGGCGGCCGAACTCGTGGCCTTCCTCACCGATGCCGACGCCGAGATCCGGGCCCAGGCGGCTCGCCTGATCGGCGACGTCCGGTACGCGGCCGCCGCCGATCGCGTCGTTCCCCTGTTGAAGGACGCCGAGCCGCGTGCGCGCTTCTTCGCCGCCGAGGCCCTCGGCCGTCTGGCCTATCGGCCCGCGGGCGCCGCAATCGTCGAGATGCTCGCGGCCAACGATGGGCGCGACCAATGGCTGCAACACACGGGCGCCGGGGCCCTTGCCGCCATTGGCGACACCGCGGCCCTCGAGGCACTGGCGTCGCACGCCTCGAAGAGCGTGCGCAGCGCCGCCGTCGTGGCACTGCGCCGGCTGCATCATGGTGGGGTGGCGCGGTTCCTCGCCGACGCCGATGAAGGGGTCGCCACCGACGCGGCGCGCGCAATCAACGACGATGGCGGCATCCCGGGAGCGATTGCGCAACTCGCGGCGCGACTCGGCACTGCAAAAGTGACCAACGAGCCACTCGTGCGGCGCGCCATCAACGCCAATGTGCGGCTCGGCACGCCGGAGGCTGTCGCGCGCCTCGAGCAGCTTGCGCGCGACACCGCGACGCCATCCGAACTGCGCACCGAGGCCATCTCCGCGCTGGGTGTCTGGCACCAGCCGTCACCGATGGATCGCGTTGATGGCTTCTATCACACGCAGGTGACCGTGGCCGCCGGGCCGAGCCTGGCCGCCCGTCGGGAGTCCGCCGACGGAAGTCGCGCGGCTGCGGATGCGCGGGCAGCCGAGCCTCGGGTGGTGCTGGCGGCTGCCGGACAGGCCGCCGCGAACAAGCCGGCCCCGAAGGCCCCTGCGAGCCCGACCCGAGACGCCGCGGCGGCACGTGCGGCGATCGAACGGCTGGTGGACGAGACGAAGGGGCAGGACAAGGCCGACGTGGAGGTGAAGGTCGCCCTTGCCGAAGCCGCAGGGAGACTGGAGGCACGCGCTGTTGCACCGGTGCTGGAGGCGCAACTCAAGTCTGACCCGTCGGTCCTGGTCCGCACCGCGTCGTTGCGCGGGCTGCAGGAGATGAAGGCTGGCGACATGGGCGCGCTGATGGAGACCGCACTGGCCGACAAGGATCCGGTGGTGCGGCGCGCGGCGCTTGCCCTGCTGCCGGGGCTGCCGATCTCGGCGGCCGCCAAGGTGCAGCACCTCGGAGCGATCGTGAAGACGGGCGGCGTTGCCGAGCAGCAGGGGGCGCTCGAGGCGCTCGGGACGCTCAAGTCCCCCGAATCTCGTAAGCTGCTGTCGACGTATCTCGATGACCTCGATGCCGGCACGATGGCGCCGGTGCTCCAAATCGACCTCGTCGATGCCGTGCAGGCCGACGGATCCGCGCCGCTGCAGAAGCGCCTCGATGCCTACCAGCGCAAGCAGCAGGCCGACGCGCTGATCAAGGCGTTCCGCGCCGGCTCGATCGCCGGCGGCGACGCGCGCAAGGGTCAGCAGGTGTTGATGCAGAACCCGCTCGCCGAGTGCGCGCGCTGCCACGCCATCCGCGGCCGAGGCGCCGATGTCGGCCCGGACCTCTCGAAGATCGGCGCCACGCTGACGCGCGACCAGTTGTTCGAGGCGCTCGTCGAGCCCAACAAGCGGATCGCCCCCGGCTTCGGCACGGTCGGGATCACCCTGAAGAACGGCGACCGCGTCGACGGCACCCTGAAGGAAGAGACCGACACCGAGGTCGTCGTGCTGGCGGGCATACCGGTGACGCAGCGCCAGCTGAAGAAGGCGGACATCGCGGAACGGACCGACCCGGTGTCCGCGATGCCGCCGCTCGGCCTCGTGCTGAAGCCGCGCGAGGTGCGCGACCTGATCGAGTTCCTCAGCGGGTTGCGGTAGGGTCGCCACCTACATCCACCTACTTTCAGGGCGTAGCCGTCGACCTTGGTCGACAGGCGATGCGGGATTCGGGATTCAAGCATGAGGCATCAGGCATGAGGCATTGAAATGACCCGCCTGCTCCTGAGTGGCGCGGCAGCGGGCGCCATGGGCTGGGGCATCCGCGGGCAGTACGGGCACGAGACCGGCGCGATGATTGCCGGCCTGCTCGTATCGCTGGTGATCGTGTCGCTGGTGAGGCCATGGGCGCCAGCGGCGTGGGCCATGCGGGCCGTCGCGTTCGGCACGATTGGGATCGGCTTCGGCGGCGCGATGACCTACGGCCAGACGATCGGCCTGACGCAGGAGGCCGCACTCGTCGGCAACTGGCTGGCACTGCGGTGGGGGCTGCTCGGCCTTGCCGTCAAGGGCGGGCTCTGGATCGGCTTCTTCGGCACCTGCCTCGGCATGGGCCTTGGTGGCGTCCGCTACCGGGCCCGCGAACTGGCACTGCTGATGCTGGCGCTGGTGGGCATGGCCGCTGCTGGCGTCTGGCTGCTCAACGGCCCATTCGATCCGGCGCAGCGTCTCCTGCCTCGCCTCTACTTCTCCGCCAGCTGGTACTGGCGTCCTGAGGCCATCGACCTGCAGCCCCGGCACGAAGTATGGGGCGGCCTGCTCCTCGCCCTCGCGGTCCTCGCCGCGTACGTGGGCTACTGGCGTGGCGACCGCCTGGCGTTGCGACTGCTCGGATGGGGCGTGCTCGGCGGCGCCCTCGGCTTCCCCGTCGGCCAGTGCCTGCAGGCGTACCACGCATGGAATCCGGACGTGTTCACCCGCGGCTGGTGGCCCGGCATCGACCCGCACGTGAACTGGTGGAACACAATGGAGACGACGTTCGGCTTCGTCCTGGGCGCGGCCGTGTCGATTGGCGTGTGGCGCAATCGCGATCTCGTCGTGCACGATGCGGCTCCGGCAAGATCGGACGACACGGGGACTGCAACTAGTGAACGCACGTTGCCGTCCTCGCTCGAGTGGGCCGGCCTGGCCCTGCACGTCAGCGCGCTGGCGATGGCCGAGTTCACCGACGTGCCGTTACTGGGCCGCTACGCCGACGTGTCGCTGCTGATGGGCGTGCTCCCGCTCGCACTCGTGACCGAGGGCCGCTGGGCGCCTGCGGTGATCGCGCTGCCGGTGACGCTGCTGCCGATCGCCGGCAAGACGATGCGGCGTCTCGTGTACGAACAGCATGCGATCGCGCCATCGATCGGGTGGCTGGCGTACTTGGTCATCCCGTTGGCGCTGATGTGCGTCGCCGCGTGGTGGGCGGTGCGGGCGCCCCGCGACGAGGAGGCCGACGGCCGTGCCGTGCGCGTGTCACTCCTGCTCGCCACGTGGATCTATTTCGGCCTCAACTTCGCCTTCTTCGACTATCCGTGGCCGTGGGCGGCGTGGACCACGCGGACGCTGCACGCCCTGGTGTTCCTGGCCTGCGCCGTGGTCATCAGCCTGCCACCGCGGCGATGACGGCACTCAGCAGGCGATGGCGTCCGCGCCACGAGATTCGTCCAGGGGGATGGTGGTCAGCGCGCGGACGTGGTCGGCAGAAACACCGCACGCTTCGAGGGCGCGGCGAAGCTTGACCAGCACGCGTTCGAGATGCCGGTACAGAGGCTTCTGGTCCTCGCCCAGCATCCGCGCGATCTCGGCCACCGTGGCCCCCTGCTCGTAGCGGAGCCGCAGCAGCATCTGCTCCCGGACCGTCAACGCCGCGGTCGCGTGCCGCAGCGCCACGCTCGTCGCTGCGCGCGCGTCGGCAGCGCGCTCGTCGGCGAGCGCCTGTTCAGGAGACGGATCACTCGCGGCTACGTACTCGAGCGCGGTGGCATCCACGATCCGGCATCTGGAGGCGCGCCGCGGCAGCCGATCGGCCATCTCGCGCAATCTCCCCTCCTCGAGCGTCTCCCCCCGCGACCGCATCGTCGCGATCGCTTGCTCGAGGGGCAGGCGTTGACGCGCGATCAGTTGCTCCAACGCCACCGCCGTCGGGCCCAGGCGCAGGGCATCGGCCGAGGGGTGCCATCGGCCCCACGCCTTCGCTCGCGCATCCAGGAACTGCCGGGTGATCACGGTCCGCAGGTAGGTGGACAGGCTGCTGCGACCCTGGAACTGACGCAAGACCGCGTAATCGCCGTCCATGAGCCGCAGGTTGACGTTGCCCGCGAATTCCTCGCGCTCGTCGCGCGAGAGGTGATATCGCCGCCCGAGATCGCGGATCACGCTGCCGACGATCGGCAACGCGTCGAGGAATCGCTGTCGCGGTGTGTCGTGCCACGCAGGCGCGGCCGGTGCCTGCAGGACCATCGAGGGGGAACGGAAGGCCATGTCGAGTCGCCTCGCGAGATGCGTCGCCGAGCCCCGCCGGGCGCTCGGTTTCCGACTGGCGACCTGCCAGCCGACCACCGGGCTATCCCGATACGCGGAACCAGCGCCCCGACGGGCTCATCGACCCTTCGTTGCTACCTGTTTGTTCCCCTTTCCTCGGTGTCCTCGCCGGCGCGCGTCGACCCGACGTGTCCACCGTAGCCTTGGCGAAGGTGGAAGGTCGACGCCTACGTGCCTGTAGGCTGCAGCCTGCATGCCGTAGGCCGTAGGCGTTAGGCGTTAGAGGCGTTAGGCGTTCTCATGACGTCGGCGTCGAAAGAGCGGCGTACTCGGCCGCCACCAGCGGCGCGAGCGCCATGCTCTTGTCCGCGTTCGCCCACCATCCCATCAACGTCTCGTAGGCCCGGCGGCTGCCGTTGCGGTCGCCGGCCGCGGCGAGCGCGCGCGCGAGCCCGAGCTGCGCCATCGGCAGGAACGGAGAGAACGGATCGGTGCCGCGATGTTCTACGACCAGCCGGAACATCCGCGCCGCTTCGGTGTGGGCGCCGGCCTGTGCATAGGCCGCGCCCTCCAGGTAGGTTGGCGTGAGCGCGGCGATGAAGCCGAACTGGTACGGTGCCGCAGGTCGCAGCGTGTCGACCGCTTCTGCCGGATGGCTGCGAGCGAGCGCGGTCGCGGCGCGCGCTGCCGGCACGTATGCGACCTGCAGGAACGTGTCCTCGGGACGCACCTTCCGCAGTTGCTCGACGACGGCCGCGGCTTCGTCCGGGGCGCCGGCCAGCGCCAGCGCCAGCGCGGCGCGGAGCGCGGGTTCGGGCGCGGTGGCGGTGCGCGCCACGTCACGCGCCTGTGCCAGCGCACGCGTGCGATCCCCGAGCAGCGCCTCCGTGACCGCGGACCAGGCCAGGTAGCCCGAGGCGATCTGCGGGAATTTCTGCTCCTCGGCCGCAGCCAGCACACGCCCGAACAGGTCGCGCGCCTCGTCGAGGCGGCCGTGGAACGCGGCATCCTGCGCCTGCGCGCCGACGATGTCGAATCCGCGCGGTCGCGACGACGCCCACGCCACCTGCTGCTGCGCGGTCGCCGGATCACCGAGCAGCAACGTCACCTGGTACAGCAGCCGGCGCATCGGCACCGTCTCGAGTTGCTGCGCGATCGCCTGCTCGGCCACAGACCGTGCCTCGGCAAAGCGTCCCTGTCCTCGGCGCGCGTGCGCGAGGTTGGAGAGCGGGAAGGCATGCGCCGGGTTCCGCCGGCGTGCCTCCTCGGCCTGCACCGCCGCGGCCTGGAAGTCACCGAGCCGGTTCAGAAGCACCGCCAGCGCATTCGGCGCACGGTAGTCGCGCGGATACGTGCGACTCCACACCTCCAGCACCTCGCGGGTCTTCAGCTGATCGCCCGTGACACGGTCGTGGTACTGGTAGGCGATGAAGAGGCGCTCGCGTTCGCTGACGCGGGCCGCCTTCTCGTACGCCAGCCGCGCGTACTGCTCGCTGCGCCCCGTCTCGCCGAGGCCACCGTATGCGGTCGACAGCGTCGTGTACGCGAGCGCGAACCCCGGATCCGCGGCGATGGCCTTCTCGAGCCAACGGATGCCGTCCATCTCGCGCCCCGCGGCCCGCTGCGCCGCGGCTTCCGTGTAGGCCTTGAGCGCCTCGAGCGACGGCGTCGTGGCATCCTCGATGGGCACGTTGTGCGCCGTCAGGCTGGTCCGCGGCTCGCCGAGCGCCGTGCGCACCGAGGCAGTCAGCGTGCCGAGTAGGCGCAGGACATCTTCCTTGCGCTGGACCTCGGCCTGTTCGCGGGCGATGGTCGTGCCGTTCTCGCAGTCGGTGGCGACCAGGTTGATCACCGTATTCGGTCCGACTGCCGATACACTGCCCTCGAGCATGGCCTGCACGGCGAGTCGCTGGCACAACTGCGCGGCGGCGTCATGGGTGAGCGCCATCTCGTCGGTCCGTCCCATCAACTGCAATCCGGCGCGCATGCGCTCCTCGGACACAATGTCGAGGTACGGCGACTGGCCAAGGTAGACGCCGACGGCCTGCCGCAATGTGCCCTGGAAGTCCGGATCGGCCGTGCCGTTGACGATGTCGCTCAGGAGGACCGTGTTGCGGGCGCGCGCCGGCCCCTTGGGAATCCAACCGGCTGACCACGCCAGCAATCCACCCGCTGCAACGACGGCCAGGGCGCCGGCCACGACAGCGGAATGGCGCCAGCCCCACGTGCCAGGACGCCAGCGCACACCGCTGCCGCGACGTGCGTCGCGCAACGCGTCGAGAAGCTCCTGTGCGGATCCCTGGCGTTGGTGCGGGTCCTTCGCGAGCGCGCGCTCGATCAGCTCGGCGAGCGCCGCGGGAACGCGCCGGTTGACGCGCCTCACCGGCACGGGGGGCGTAGACAGGATGGCCCTGGACAACTCCGCCCCCGTGGCGCCGCTGAATGGTGCTGTGCCGGTCGCCATCTCGTAGAGCAGCACGCCCGTCGCAAATACATCGCTCACCGCGACCGGCGGATGCCCTGCCACCTGTTCCGGCGAGAGGTACGGATCGGCCTCCGTCGGCGCCGAAAACGGGGCCGCTGTTTCGATGTCGACCGCGGTCGTCGCGAAGGCTCCCAGATCCGGTGCCGCGGCATTGGGATCGGCCACGGCCGTCCCGAGCCCGAGGACCTTCACGTGCCCGTCGGCGGTGACCCGGATGTGCGACGGCCGCAGCTGTCCATGCACCAGGCCACGCCGGTGGACGGCGCATAACGCCCCGGTGAGCTGGATGGCCAACTCCAGGACGCGATCGGGCGCCAGGGCGCCGCGCGCCAGCAACTGGTCGAGGCGCTCGCCCGACAGCAGCTCGCGCACAACGTACGGTTGTCCGTCGTCCTCTCCCCAGTTGTGCACCGCGCAGATGTGGGGATGCGTGACGAGCGAGGCGACGTGGGCCTGTCGCCGGAAGCGGTCGATCGCTTCCTGCGTCGTGTTCGGGCCGCGACGCAGCACCTGGATCGCCACGGTCCGCTGGAGCCGGGCGTCACGGGCACGCCAGGTCTCGACCGGCCCGTCCTGGCCGATGAGCTCGAGCAACTGGTAGTGCGCGATCGAAGCAGGCGTGTTCACGCGCGATGACTCTGGGGTGCAGGCTCAGCGGGTTTCAGGGAGAGGTGGCTCCCTGTGCGAGCCGATCGTACTCTGCCTGCGCGGCGCGTCGCGGCGGAAAGTCGTTGTCGGCGGCGCGCCACAGCGACAACGCCATTTCGTACGACGTCCGGCTGACCGTCAGGTCGCCCATCGCCGCCCGGACCCGTCCGAGACCGAGCCACGACAGCGGCACCATCGGCGCGTATGGATCGGTGCCCCGGTGATGGATCAGGCGCTCGTATTCGGTCGCGGCGGCGGTCCAATTGCCTTGCTGCCGGTAGGCCTCGGCACGCAGGTAGAGCGGCACCAGAGCCCCGAGGCCACCGATGTCGGTGTCGCGCGCCGCTTCAAGCGCCTGGACGGCCTCTGCCGCCTTGCCGTCGTGCAGCGCCAGGCTCGCACGGGTCACCGGCACGAGGACAGCCCGCACATAGGTGGAATCGGGCGCACGCCGTTCGGCGGACGCGACGATGGCCAATGCCTCCGCCCGCCGCCCCACCAGGCCGAGCGCGGCCGCCACGCGGGAGCGTGCCGCCGCGCCCTCTTCCTTGTTGCCGCCCAGTGCGACCATGCGACGCACGCGCTCGTCGAGATCCGGTCCCGGACGATAGACCGCTTCGAGCCACGCAAGATGCGCGAACTGGCCGGCGGCGTTGCCGGGCAGGCCGCGGGCCTGTGCCATTTCCGCGGCACGGCGATAGAGCGATTCGCCCTCGCGCCAGCGCCCCTCGAACATCGCGATCTGTCCCTGCGCGGCCACGAGATCGAACTCACGCGGCTGGCCACGCCCCCACGTGAGTTGCTGCGCCGCGGCCGAGTCACCAGCCATCACGCTCAACTGGTAGAGGAGACGCCGCGTCGGCACGGTCGCCGCATTTGCTCGCACACCCTGCTGTGCGACACGACGCGCCTCGTCATAGCGCCCCAGTCCCCGGTACGCCACCGCGAGGTTCGAAATCGCGAACGGGTGATCGGGACTGCGGCGCAGTGCTTCCTGTGCGGCAGCGACGCCTTTGTCGTATTGGCCGAGGCGGTTGTAGACGACCGAGAGCGCGTTGGCTGGCACGAACTCGCGCGGGTATGCCGCCTGCCACGCCTGCAGCGTGTCGATCACCTCGGCCTGGTTGCCGGTGACGCGGTCGTGGTACTGGTAGCCGATGAACAGGCGTTCGCGTTCGCTGACGCGATCGCGATGCTCGTACGCCTGGCGTGCATGCTGTTCGCTGCGATCGAGTTCGCCGATGCCGCCGTACACCGTCGACAGCGTCGCATGGGCCTGGGCGAAGTCGGGGTCGAGCTCGATGGCCTGCTTGAAGAAGGCGAGCGACTCGAGTTCGCGGCCACGGCGTCGCTCCTCGAGGCCGAGTGCATAGGCCTTGAACGCCTGCAGCGACGGCGTCGTCGCCTCTGTCACGGGCATGTCGAAGCGCGCGATCGATGGCAGCGACTCGCCGAGCCGCGTCCTCATCTCCGAGGCCATCTTGCCGAGTTCGGCGAGGACGGCTTCGCTGTTGGCCGCTTCCGCCTGCGTGCGGGCGAGCACCTCGCCGGTGTTGCAGTCGGTCGCCGACACGGTGAGCACGTAATTCTTGCCGAACGGGGCGAGCCGGCCGTCGATCATCGCCTTGACCGCGAGCCGCTGGCACGCTTCCCGGACCACCTCGTGGGTGAGTCGCTCGTCGTCCTTGCGCCCCATCAACTTCAGCGTTTCTGCAATACGCGAGTCCTGGACGATGTCGAGGAACGGCGACTGGGCGAGCTGCAGCTTGAGGGCCGTCACCAGCGTGTCGTCGAAGACCGGATTCCCGGTCGCGTTCTCGAAGGCGCCGATGACGATGCTGTCGCGATCGGTGAGCGTCGACGGCCTGCGCGCATACCACGCGTAGGCGAGGCTGCTCACGACCAGGAGCACGGACACCGCCAGGCCGGCGCGGCGCCAGGCTGTCGTCCGGCCGGTCGCCGTCGTTGCCTGCATCAACGGACGCGGCGTGGCACCGCTCGGCGCATCCGCGCGGACGAGGTCGGACATCAGGTCGCTTGCCCGTTGGTATCGCTGCCTGGGGTCGGCGCTGAGCAACTTGACGATGATCGCGTCGAGGGCGCGGGGGACGCCGGCGTTCAGCGCCCGAGGCGGCACGAACACGCCGTGCGTGATCTTGCCCAGAATCTGCGCGATGTCGTCGCCCTCGAACGCACGGCGGCCGGTCGCCATCTCGTACAGGACGCTGCCGAGCGAGAACAGGTCCGTGCGCGCGTCGAGCGCGTCACCGCGCGCCTGCTCCGGCGACATGTAGTAGACCGTACCCATGGCCATGCCGGTCTGTGTCAGGTGCAGGGGGCGCGAGCCTGACCCCGGCGCCGCGGCGGCGCTCCTGGCGCTGGCAATGGGGATGGCACCGGACGCCACCGCGGCAGCCTCGTCGCTCGCCAGGCGCGCCAGGCCGAAGTCCACGACCTTGACGTGATCGCCGTCGGTGACAAACAGGTTGGCCGGCTTGATGTCGCGATGGATGATGCCGCGCCGATGGGCTGCGTCGAGCGCGTCGGCAATCTGGCGCGCGATCGCAATCACCCGTGACGGCGCGATCGGGCCATCCTCGATCAACTCGCGGACGGTCACGCCCTCGAGCCGCTCCATGACGATGAAGGCCTGGCCTTCGTGCTCGCCCAGTTCGTGGATCGTGCAGATGTGCGGGTGCTGCAGGGCCGAGGCAAGACGCGCCTCGCGGCGGAAGCGACTGAGCCACTCCTTCGAGGCCGCGGCCTCGGGGTGCAGGATCTTGATCGCTACCTCGCGCCGCAGCCGGGTGTCTTCCGCGCGATGCACCTCACCCATGCCGCCAACGCCGAGAAGACCGAGCAGGCGATAATGCGAGAGAAAGGCTGCCGCCATCGGGAACGGGCACGCGGTACAGGGTGCCGTGGAAACGGGCCGATTGTAGCAGTGTTTCCGCGGGTGGCAGGCCAACCTGACCCGCCTGCCTGCACGACGGGACTAACTCTGTGTGATGGCGGCCTCGGAGCCGAGTGCGCGGCGCACATGCGCCAGCAGATCGGCCGGCATGAACGGCTTGCGCAGCAGCGGGGTGTCCCCCTCGGCCGCGTGCACATCGTCGGTGTATCCGGACATGTAGGCGACGGGCAGCCCGGGGCGGAGTTGGCCCACCCGCCAAGCCACGGTGAATCCATCGTCGCCGGGCATGACGATATCGGTCAGGAGCAGGTGGAGCGTCCCTGGGTGACTCGAGGCGATGGCCACCGCCTGCTCGCCCCCGGAGGCCCCGAGGACGGCGAACCCGGCCTCGCCAAGGACACGGGCGATGAGCCCCAGGAGTTCGGGTTCGTCCTCGACGACCAGCACGGTCCGGCCTGCCTGCGCCGACGTCTCGTCGCCCGTCGTGCGATCGGTCATCGCGCGCGGTGCAGCCATGGGCAGCCAGAGGGTGAAGGACGCGCCGCGCCCGGGTGCGCTGTCCACCTCGATCCGGCCGCCATGCTGCGTCACGATGCCGTACACCGTGGCCAGGCCAAGGCCGGTCCCCCGGCCAACGCCCTTGGTGGTGAAGAACGGTTCGAAGATGCGGGCGCGCGTCGCATCGTCCATGCCGATGCCCGTGTCGCTGACGACAATCACCGCGTGGGGCCCGGCGCGCAGCCCGCCCGCCCCCGCCGCATCTTCATCGACGATCTGCGCGCGCGCCTGCATCTCGAGCCGGCCACCGTGCAGCATCGCATCGCGGCCGTTGATCACCAGGTTCATCAGGATCTGCTCGAGCTGACCTTCACCGAGTCGCACCTGTCCTGCTGCGCCGTCGAGGTCGAGGACGAGGGTGACGCGGTCGCCGCAGAAGCGCCGCAGCATCGACTCCATACCCCGGATCGCGCCGACCACGTCGACGGTGATCGGCAACGCCACCTGCTTGCGGCTGAACGCGAGAAGATTCTGTGTGAGCGTCGATGCCTGTTCACTGGCCTGCCGAATCTGCTCCACCGCCTCACGATCGGGCGTGCCCCGCGACACACGTTTCAACAGCAGCTCGCAGTAGCCGATGGTGACGGTCAACAGGTTGTTGAAGTCGTGGGCAATGCCACCGGCGAGCCGGCCAACTGCCTCCATCTTCTGCGCGTGTCTCAGGTGCTCCTCGGCCTGCTGACGCACATCCTGCTCACGCAGCAGCGACCGGTTCACCTCCTCGAGTGCACGATTGGCAACGGTCAGCGCACGTGTCTGGTCGCCGAGTCTCTGCTCCGCACGGCGGCGGCGGCGGACGTTCATGACCAGGCCGGCGATGATTGTCGACTGCACGGCGATGAACGCGATGGCGGCCCAGATGACGCCCCGGTTGGCCTGGTAGAAGGACGGCAGGGCGCGATGTTCGACCTGTGCGCCGGGGGGGAGCAGGGCTTCGTCGATGCCCCATCGCGCGAGTTGACGGGCGTCGAAGGCCAGCGGCGAATTGCCGTCGATCTCGAGGGCGACGCTGGCCGGGCTGGCCCCGCCGAGCAGGCGCAGGGCCTGTGCCGCCATCAGCCGCCCATGCGTTATGCCGGTATTGGCCGTCATGGCGAGCAGTCCGCGGTTGAGGTTTGCATAGGCGAGGGCAATCACGGGGGCACTCGAGGCCGTGACGACCTGCGGAATGGCGACGTCCGGCTCCAGTGTCTGACCGGCGATGTCGCGACTGATCGGCGTGACCATCACGAGATCGTCCGCGGTCGTGTCGTTGCGCAGCCGCTGCAGGATCGCCGTGAAGCTCATCGACGCACCTGAGAGCGCCACGAAGGACAGCTGCGGGAACAATCCCTGGACGTCGGCGAACTCGGCGCGGAATGCCGCGCCGTTTCGATCGTTGCCGGTGGTCACGATGATGCGACGGGTCGACGGACGAGCACGCAGCGCCGTTGCGACGACATCGTCGATGCGAAACTGCTCGATGATGCCGGTGAAGCGGTGGCGTGGCGCCAGGGCCGCGAGATGCCGATCCTGCACGCCACCGAAGACCACCGGGATGCCCCTGAACAGGTCCGGGTACCCGAGCAGGAACTCCAGTGCCGCGTCGTCGCAGGTGATCACGATTTGCGGCGGCGTCTCCTCGAACTTCGCAGCCAGGACATCCCTGGCGCGATCCAGGTACGTCCGGCCCGGGTACCGGCGGGCGTCGAGAAACTCCTGCCGCAGGTCGACGTGGGCGCCGCCATCCTGCAAGCCCTGGAACACGCCTTCGCCGACGCGAAGCGCCCATTCCGACGACGTGTCGTACGAGTGCAGCAGCAGGACCTTGACCGGCGTCGACGGGGCCGCTGGCGCTGGCTGCTGGCCAGACGCGTGAATCGTCAACACGCAGAGCGCCGACGCCAGCGCGAGGAAATGACGACCAACGCGTCGTGGCCGGAGTCCTTCGGCGGCGAGTGGCGTCACGAGGGCTGCACCGCGGGCGGCGGCGGCTGGGAGCAATCCGTCATTCGATGGCGGCCTTGACCATGGCGGGCCCCTGTCCTTCGCGCTTGTAGACACGGGCGAGACGCCAGCGCTTGCCGGCCGGCGTGGCGAACGCGGTGTCGACCATCCCGAGCGGGCCGAAGATCCGCGCCTGCATCAACGCCCCGAGCGACTGCCCGGTGGTCTTCTCGAGTCGCGCGTGCGTCCGTCCGAGCCGATCCGCGGCCAGCCGGGCCGCAGCCGCGGGTTCCTGCCGGGAGGGGTGCGACGGCAGGCGCAACCTGTGCGGAGGATGGCGCGACGAGGGTGACCGCTCTGGCGAGGGCGCAGCAGGCGCGCAGCGACGACGTCGGCATGATCCTGGCCATTCTCTACGAAGATCTCGTCCGCGCCGAGGGACGGCGACGCGTGTCACCGTCCGGGCAGTCGCTGCGTGGCAGTCCAATAGCCCTGCCAGGGGTCGGCGCCGAGCCGCGCCAGCCGGCGCGGCACCGTGCGGACCGTGAATCGATCAGGCGGCCGCCGAGCGGACAGTTCGTCCCAGGATAGCGGCGTGGAGACCGGGGCCCCGGCCCGCGCACGCGGCGAGTACGCGGCGACGACCGTGCTCGCGCGATTGTTCCGCATGACGTCCACGAGGATGAGTGCGTCACGGCCGGCCTTCGAAAACGCTGTCGTGTAGCGCGCCGGTGACTCCTGTACCAGCGACTCGGCAATGCCCTGCGTGAACGCCAGGCCTTCCCGCCACGAGGCGCCCGGGGCGAGCGGCGCGACGACGTGCAGCCCGCGCCCTCCGGTCGTCTTGGGCCACGACTCGAGCCCTGCGTCGGCGAGCACGGTTCGCGTTTCACGGGCCGCCGCGACGACGTCCTTCCAGGGCACGTCGGGCCCGGGATCGAGATCGATGACGACGCGGTCCGGGTACTCCACATGCCCGATCGTCGAGTTCCAGGTGTGCACCTCGAGCCAATTCATCTGCATGATCGACACGAGTCCCTCGATGGTATCGGCGACCATGTACTCGCCGACCTTGGTCTTCTCCCGGAGCTTCACGCGCCGCAGGGTCTTCGGGCCCCAAGACTTGCCGTGTTTCAGGTACGCGCACTCGCCGCCGATGCCGTCGGGACAGAAGACCAGCGTGAGCGGCCGGCCCGCGACGTGGGGCAGCATCCAGTCGCCGATCGCGGCGACGTAGCGCACCAGATCCAGCTTGGTGATGCCCTCGCCGGGATACATCTCGCGTTGTGGATTCGAGATCGAGATACCGCGGATGACGGTCGGGGCCGCTGCCGCGGCGCGCCGATCGGCACGCCCAGATACCGGCCGCGCGCGGAGAGCGGGCCCTGCCGTCGAACGGGCCGGCGCGGCAGCACGGATTGACGTGGCGCGGGCGGTCGATGCTGGTAGTGCCGCACGCTCGCGCACGACACTCTTCGCCGGCTTGTCCTCACGAAGTCCCTGGAATGACGGGTGGCGGATCTTGCCGCCCTCGGTCCACTCGGTGAAGGCGACCTCCGCGACCAGTTCGGGACGCACCCAGTGCGCGCCAGCGGCACCGCGAGGCGGCGGGGTGAATGGCGAGGTTTCCTGCACCAGCTGATCGAGTCGCGTCCGCAGCTCGCGAGCGGATCGCGTGGTGAAGCCCGTGCCCACCTTGCCAGCCCAGACGAGGCGGCCGTCCTCATGATGGCCGATGAGCAATGCGCCAAGCCCCTCCCGCGCGCCCTGTGGATCAGTGAAGCCGCCGATGACGAACTCCTGGCGACCCACGCACTTGACCTTGACCCACGCGCGCGAGCGGCCCGGTGTCACCGGGGCGTCCCGGCGTTTGGAGATGATGCCTTCCATCCGCGCGCGACACGCCTCGGCGTGCACGCGTGTGCCATCGCCGATCACGTGCGTCGAGTACCTGAACGGCGACTTCCTTCGCCGGGCGAGCAGCGGTTCGAGGCGTGCCTTGCGCTCCTCGAGGGGGAGCGACGTCAGGTCCTCTCCGTCGAGCCAGTGAATATCGAAGAGGAAGCAGGTCAGGGCTCCCTTGCGACGCCCCGTGTTCTGCAGACCCTGGAAACTCGTCCTGCCGTCGGGCAGTTCGAGCGCCACCTCGCCGTCGAGCAAGGCGGATGAAACCGGTAGCCGAAGCGCTGCGTCCACGAGATCAGGGAATCGCGCCGACCAGTCGAGGCCGTTGCGCGTGAGCAGTCGCGCGCGGCCGCGGTCGATGATCAACCCCGTGCGGAACCCGTCGTACTTCGTCTCGTGCAGCCATTCGTCCGAGTCGGGCGCCGCCGCAACCAGCGTCGCAAGTTGCGGCGCGTAGTCGGGCATGGTCGTCGCCGCGCCGCGTGGGCGGTGGGTGCCGGGGGCACGACCTGTCGTCTTGTCGCGGGCCATGGCGTGCATGGTTGCAGGAATCGTTCCGTCAGTCCGGCCGCGAGCGCTTAGGCGGGTGGTCAGCGCGCGACTCGCCAGGGCAATCAAGGCGACGGCGAAGCCCGTCCTGGTTCCTGAGCTCCTGAGCTCCTGAGCTCCTGTGATCCTGTGTGAGATCGCCGCGGTCACGGACGGGGCGTGAGCGCTCCGTCCCACCAGCGCGAGAGGTTGCCCTCGGCCGACCGCTGGTGGTGGGCGTAGTGCGACGTGTCGTTGAACAGCATCAGGCGGGCACGCACCGCATCGCGAAAGTCGAGCACGTTCAGGCACGCGGGCGCCTGATCGAGGCGGTCGCGATAGCCACGCGCGTCGAAACCGAGCAGGCTGCTGAGCAGGATGCGGATCGTTGCCTTGTGCGAGACCACCAGCACGCACTCGCCCTGGTGGTGGGTGACGATCTCGCGGATCACCGGCAGCGCCCGCGCGAGCACGGCGACACCCGATTCGCCGCCCGCCGGTGCGAAGGTGAACGGATCCTCCTCCCACGCGGCGTACTCGTCGCCGAATTGCTGCTCGACCTCGGCGCGCGTGAGCCCTTCCCATCGGCCATGGCTGATCTCGGCTAGGCCATCACGCGTGACCGGCGCGAGGCCGAATGTCTTGCCGATGATCTGTGCCGTCTCGATCGTCCTCGACAGCGGGCTGCTGTAAATGGCCGACACGGGGTCGTGGCGAAGCCGCTCGCCGAGCTTGGCGGCCTGCCAACGCCCCTCCTCGGACAGATCCACGCCGACCGCACCGGAGAAGCGGTTCTCCGCCGTCAGTTGCGTCGCGCCGTGGCGCACCAGGAAGAGCCGGGTCGTGGGCACGCGCTGGATCTTAACGCCTAACGCTTAACGACTAACGCCTACGGCCTGCCGCATACAGGTACCGGGTACCGGGTACCGGGTACCGGGCACCGGGGGGCGTAGCCGTCGACCTTCCACCTTCGCCCAGGCTACGGTGGACAAGTCAGGTCGACCGTCGGCAGTGCGGGCGGTCGCAGGTCTCAGGTCTCAGGTCCGGGCGGCCGTTGCAGGCTGCACGCTGTAGGCCGCAGGCTGGGGTGCCGTCAGGCTGTAGGCTGTGTCGGTGCAACTCGACCCGTCGTACGACATTCAGATCCGGCAGGTGGCGGGCGCCGATGCAGTCGCGCTGGTGACCGATGGTGTCCGCGTACTCGACGTGCGCACGCCGCAGGAATTCAGCGACCTCGGACATATCCCGGGTGCCATGCTGCTGCCGGTGCAGATCATCGCCAGCGCGCCGGCGATCCTCGGCGACCCGGACACGCCCGTGCTCGTGACGTGCGAGCACGCGGTGCGGAGCAAGGTCGCGACGCGGCTGCTCGCGCAAGCCGGCTTCACGCAGGTGTACGAACTGGCGCACGGGATGGCGCTGTGGGATGGTCCGCGTGCCCACGAGCCGCAGCCCATGGCCGGGCCGTCGCCATGGCTGTTCGAATGCGGCGACCTGATTGCGCGCACGGGCCGCGCGCTCGACGTGGCGTGCGGACGTGGTCGGCACGCGCTGCTGATCGCCTCGACTGGTCTGGCGGTGACCGCGATCGACCGCGACGCGGCGGCACTCGCACGGCTGCAGACCCACGCCGATCGGCTCGGCCTTCCGATACAGACCAGGGTGACGGACCTCGAGGCCGGCGACGTCGACCTCGGCGAGCCGGGCTACGCGCTCGTCCTCGTCACGCGCTACCTGCACCGCCCGCTGCTGCCGCACCTGCTGCTGTCGCTCGCGCCGGGTGGCGTGCTGATCTACGAGACGTTTCTCGACAAGCAGGCCGAGAAAGGTCATCCGAAGAACCCGGACTTCCTGCTGAAGCCGGGAGAGTTGCTGGAACTCGTGAAACCGCTCGAGGTGCTGCGCCAGTTCGAGGGAGAACTCGACGGCAACTGGATCAGCGCCGTCGCCGCGCGGCGCTGATGCAGCACCTGTAGGCGCCGACCTTCAGGTCGGCGCGGGACCGCAAGCGCGTCCCCACAGGGAGTTCCATGCCCGTCGACCTGAAGGTCGACGGCTACGTGAGAAACGCTGAACATCAAGACGAAGGCCCAAGGCCGAATGCCGATGGCCGGCTTTGTAGGCGTCGAGCTTGCTCGACGCTCCCGCAGTTACCGCTGCCGCAGCGTCTTCACGCGCCCGCGGCCGAGTGCCGTGGTGAGCACGTCGTGCTTCGGGAACGCGTGCCCGAGATACGGCACGAACCCTTCGGCATGCGTGACCGATCGCTTGCCGAAATCCTTCGCACGCTCGACGCCCACCCGACGCATCCAGTGCAGGTACTCGTCCTCGCCGTGCTGCTCGTGCAGCCACGCGCGCTGCGAGGCGTGCGCCGCGAGCATCGCGGCCTTCTGCTCGAGCACCGGGGAGATGTCCACGACGTAGTGGGCCCTGGCGCGACCCCCATCCGGCGTGGCGAGGTCGATCGGGTCGGCAAACAGCAACGCGGGCAGCGCCTCGCACGGCGGCAGGGCCTTCCGGCTGCGCACACCGATCGGCGGCAGCGCCTTCCAGTTGGGGATGGTCGAGCCGAACGCGGCGTCGCGCGCCAGGTACGACGTCTGCTCGTGGTCCGCCATGTAGTCGACGGGCGGATGCGTGATCAGGATGTCAGGACGCACGGCGCGGAGCAGGCCGGTGACGATCCGCTTGTGACGCTCGGTGTGCGCGATGGTGAGATCGGCAATGCCGAGGCAGGTGTAGCCGGCGCCGAGCAGCGCCGCCGAGGCCGCTGCCTCCTTGCGGCGAACGCGCGAAATTGCCGCTGCCGGCAACGTCGAGGATCCGAGATCACCGGCCGTCATGGTGGCCAGGTGGACGTCCCAACCGGCCGCCTTCAGCAGGATCAGCGTGCCGGCACAGGTGATCTCGATGTCATCGGGATGCGCCATGAGCGCGAGCACGCGAGGCATGGGCGTTATGCGAGTTCCGACAGCTGCACGGTGGTGCCACGCTGCACCGAGAGATCGGCGGCGTACGCGACGCGGTGGCTCTCGAGCGCCGTCTCGAAGTCGGTCAGCGGCATCGTCGTGCCGGCCAGGGTGGCGTCGACAAACGCCTGGAACTGTGGCTGGTACGGGTGATCGCTGACGTCACCGGAGTCGATCGGGTGCGTCGCCAGCTCGCTCCATTTCGTCTTGATCATCCCGGGCAGCTTCGTCGTGTGCAGCTTCGTGTCCAGCAACGTCCCGTGGCTGCCGATGATGTGCGAGTGGAAGTAGTAGGGCTGCAGGCAGTCGATGCAGGACGTCACCTTGCCGATCTTGCCGTCGGCGAACTTCAGCAGGCTCACCGTGGTGGTCGGGTACTCGTAGGGCGCGAAGTACTCGCTCTTCGATGTCGTGCCGTAGGCGGTCACTTCCTGCACCGGCGACTGCATCAACATCAGCAGGATGTCCATCGCGTGGCAGCCGGCGGTCAGCAGGCTGGACGCGCCCATGTCCTTCTTGATGTTCCACCCGTACTGGCCATACCAGGGGCCGATGCCGTGGTAGTAGTCGACCTCGGCGAAATGCAGCTCGCCGAGCAGTCCCTGTTCGACGACCGAGCGCGTCAGCGTGAACTGGGCGCTGTAGCGCACCTCGAAACACACCATCGCCTTGACGCCGTTGGCGCGGATCGCATCGCGGACCCGTACGGCATCCTCCCAGCTGAGCGCGATCGGCTTCTCGATGATCAGGTGCTTGCCCGCGTTGGCCGCGGCGATGGCCTGCTCGGCATGGAAGGGGTGAGGCGTGCAGATGTCGATGGCGTCGATGGCCGGATCGGCCAGCATCTCGGCGTAGTCGCGGTAGGCCTTCAACGGGAGGCCGTAGGTGGCCTGCAGCGCGCCGACGTCGAGGTCGCGGCGTGAGCAGACCGCGGTGACCGCTGCGCCCTTGACGTGCTTGAACGTCTCGATGTGCGCCCCGGCAACCCACCCGAGACCCACTACCCCGATCTTCAATTCATTCATGTTGCGGAGGCTCCGATGCGACGCAGGCAGCCGTGCCTGCGGAACAAGAGACTACAACACCGAACATGGCAATGCTGGGAATGACGGGAATGCCGGAATGTCGAAAGCCGACGGCATCGATCCGCAATTCCCAATCCGCGACGTCGCCCGTCGACCAAGGTCGACGGCTACGTAAGAACGCCGAACGCCGAACGCCGAACGTCGAACGTCGAACGTCGAACGTCGAACGTCGAACGCTGAACGCTGAACGCTGAACGCTGAACGCTGAACGCCGGATAGCACGAGCGAAGGCCAAAAGGCCAAAGGCCGATGGCCGAAGGCCCAGGGTAGGCGTCGGGCTTGCTCGACGCGGGCTGCTTTAGCCCCGGAAGAGTGTCAGCAATTCGCGGGCGGCCGCAAAGGCGGTGGTCCGGCCCTCGGCGACCGCAGACTCGAGCGCCGGGAGCGCGTCGGCCACGCGTGGATGCGCGCGGAATGCGGCATCGACCTCCGTGCTGACGAGCTCGCGCATCCACTCGATCGATTGCGCCCGACGGCGGGATGCCAGCTGTCGGTTTGCCACCATCCGGGCGTGATGTTCGATCACCAGGTCCCAGATGTCGCCGACGCCGGCCGGAGTGACCGCCGAGCAGGTGACGACCGGTGGATTCCAGCCGTTCGCGGCGGCCGGGAACAGGTGCAGTGCCGCCTGGTACTCGACGCGCGCGCGTTCGGCGAGCGCCAGCATGTCGCCGTCGGCCTTGGTGATCGCGATGGCGTCGACCATCTCGATGATGCCGCGCTTGATGCCCTGCAACTGGTCCCCGGCGCCGGGCAGCAGCAACAGCAGGAAGAAGTCGGTCATCGATCGGACAGCCGTCTCCGACTGCCCCACCCCGACCGTCTCGACGAGGATGGTGCCAAACCCCGCGGCCTCGCAGAGCAGGATCGTCTCGCGTGTGTGCCGGGCCACTCCGCCAAGGAAGCCGCGCGCCGGCGACGGACGGATGTACGCGCCATCCTCGAGCGCCAGCCGTTCCATGCGCGTCTTGTCGCCGAGGATGCTGCCGCGCGAGATCGGGCTGGACGGATCGACGCTGAGCACGGCAACGCGCTCACCACGATCTCGCACGAGGTGGATGCCCAGGGCGTCGATGAAGGTGCTCTTGCCGACGCCGGGCACGCCCGTGATGCCGACCCGCCGCGACCGGCCCGCGTGCGGCAACACCGCGTCGAGCAGCGCCGCCGCGGCGTCGGCATCCGCTGCGCGCTCGCTTTCGACGAGCGTGATCGCGCGGGCAAGGATAGCGGTGTCTCCGCCGAGCACGCCGTCGACGTACCGGGCGAGGGGCAATCGCGGCGGCGTCATGCGGCGCGCGTCGCGCCCAGCGCTTCGAGAATCTGCTGCGCGCAGATCGGGATCACGCTGCCAGGACCGAACACGGCGGTCACGCCCACCTGCTCGAGAAACACGTGGTCCTGCGGCGGGATGACGCCGCCGACGACGACCAGGATGTCCGCGCGGCCGTACTGTTTCAGTGCCGCGATCAGGTCTGGGACGAGTGTCTTGTGGCCTCCCGCCAGCGTCGAGACGCCGAGCACATGCACGTCGTTCTCCACCGCCATGCGCGCCGCTTCCTGCGGCGTCTGGAACAGCGGACCGACGTCGACGTCGAAGCCCAGATCGGCAAACGCCGTGGCGACGACCCGCGCACCGCGGTCGTGCCCGTCCTGTCCCAGCTTGCTCACGAGGATGCGCGGACGCCGCCCCTCGTCGGCGGCAAACCGCTCGGCCATCTGTCTCGCCTTCTGGAACTCGGGATCCTGTTCGCTCTCCGAGGAGTACACGCCGGAGATGGTACGACTGACGGCCTGGTAGCGGCCGAACACCGCCTCCAGCGCGCCGGAAATCTCGCCGAGGGTGGCCCGCACCCGCGCCGCAGCGACGGCCAGGGCCAGCAGGTTGCCGTCGCGACGTTCGGCGGCCTGGGTCAGCGCGCGCAGCGATTGCTGCACCGCCGCGGCATCGCGTCCGCCCTTCACCTGCGCAAGGCGGCGCAATTGGGTCGCGCGCACCGCGCGGTTGTCCACCTCGAGCACCTCGATCGGCGCGTCGTGCTCACGCCGGTACGCGTTGACGCCGACGATGCGTTCGCGTCCGGTGTCGATGCGCGCCTGGCGACGGGCGGCAGCCTCCTCGATCCGCATCTTGGGCAGGCCCGTCTCGATCGCCTTCGCCATGCCGCCCAGTCGCTCGACTTCCTGGATGTGGCGCCACGCCTTGTCCATCAGTTCGTGCGTGAGGCGCTCCACGTAGTAGCTGCCAGCCCACGGATCGACCACCTTCGTGATGCCGGTTTCCTGCTGCAGGTAGATCTGGGTGTTGCGCGCGATGCGCGCCGAGAAGTCGGTCGGTAGCGCAATCGCCTCGTCGAGCGCGTTGGTGTGCAGCGATTGCGTGTGGCCGAGTGCGGCCGCCATCGCCTCCACGCACGTGCGGGTCACGTTGTTGAAGGGGTCCTGCGCGGTGAGGCTCCAGCCCGATGTCTGCGAGTGCGTCCGCAGCGCCATCGACTTCGGGTTCTTCGGGCTGAACCCGTGCACCAGGCGCGCCCACAGTGCCCGCGCGGCCCGCAGCTTCGCGATCTCCATGAAGTGATGCATGCCGATCGCCCAGAAGAAGCTGAGGCGAGGGGCGAAGTCGTCGATGTCCAGTCCCACCGCGAGACCGGTCCGGATGTACTCGAGTCCGTCGGCCAGCGTGTAGGCGAGTTCCAGGTCGGCCGTCGCCCCCGCTTCCTGCATGTGATACCCGCTGATCGAGATGCAGTTGAAGAGCGGCATCCGTTCCGAGCAGTACCTGAAGATGTCACCGACGATCCGCATCGACGGTCCGGGGCCGTAGATGTACGTGTTGCGGACCATGAACTCCTTGAGGATGTCGTTCTGGATCGTGCCGGTGAGCCGTTCGGGCGTCACGCCCTGCTCCTCGGCAGCGACGATGTAGAACGCCATGATCGGGAGCACCGCCCCGTTCATGGTCATCGACACCGACATCCGGTCCAGCGGGATCTGGTCGAAGAGGATCTTCATGTCCTCGACCGAGTCGATGGCGACACCCGCCTTGCCGACGTCGCCGACGACGCGCTCGTTGTCCGAGTCGTAGCCGCGGTGCGTCGCCAGGTCGAACGCCACCGACAGGCCCTTCTGCCCGGCGGCGAGGTTGCGCCGGTAGAAGGCGTTGGAGTCCTCCGCGGTCGAAAAGCCTGCGTACTGACGGATCGTCCACGGCTGCAGCGCGTACATCGTCGAATACGGCCCGCGCAGGAACGGCGGCAGCCCGGCCGCATACTCGAGGTGATCGAGGCCATCGAGATCGGCGCGGGTATAGTACGGCTTGATCGCGATGCCCTCGGCCGTCATCCAGGCACGAGCCTCCTCGGCACCGCCGCGCGCTGCAGGTCGTGCGTCCGTGTTGGCGGCCGGCACAGGCACGGTCCGTGCCTCACGGGGCATGGCGCGATAGTCGATGCTCGAGAAATCCGGGCGCGGCATGGCCTCGTCAGAAGCGTCGACCTGCTGCAGGAGTGTCCATGCCTCACGGGCCAGCGCGTCGGTGAGCGACTCGACGAAATACGACCCGCCAGCCGGGTCGGCGACCGCATCGAGGTGCGCCTCGTCGGCGAGGATGTGGGGCACGTTGGCGGCGAGATGCGCGTCGTAGCCGTGCGGCTCGACGAGCAGAGTGTCGGCACCGCCGATCGCCGCCGACATCGCTTCCGTTGTGGCGCGCAGCAGGTTGGTCCAGGGGTCGAGGGCACTCGTGTTGGCGCCTGCGGTGCGCACGTGCACGCGCATGGTCTGAGCGGATGCGTCAAACGCGTGCAGCACCGCGGCCCAGAGCAGGCGAGCGGCGCGCAGCTTGGCGATCTCGACGAAATACGTGGACCCGACCGCGAAGACGCATTCGATGCGTGCCGCGGCCGCACCCACGGGCGTGCCGGCGTGCACCGCAGCCGCGATGCGATCCACCGCCTCGGCGATTGCGAAGGCCAGTTCCTGCACGGGCGTGGCGCCCGCGTCGTGCAGGCGGTCGGCGCGAATGGCGTCGGGTGGCCATGAAGGCGTCGTCACCGGCTCGAAGGGACCACCGGCGCCGCGCACGAACGGCGGCGTCCCTGGCACGCCGTCGATCAGATGGTCGAGGCCAACGAGATCCTCGCTGCGGTAGAACGGCTTGACGATGACACCGTCATCGATCCGCCACGCCAGCCGACGCTCGAATTCGTCGTCCTTCACGTCGGCGCGCGCCAGCGCGTGCCACTCGGCAGTCGCCACCGGCGGGAACGCATCCCGCAGCACGAGCGGCGCGATTTCCGTCGTGCCCTCGCCTGAGTCAGCCATCGAGGCTGCCCTCCTGGACCACCTCGAGGATGTAGCCGAAGGCCGCGGCATCGGTCGTCCTGGGGTGCACGAAGAAGACCGTGGTGCCACGCGACCCCTTGCGTGGTGCTGCATCGATGATGCGGAACCCCTTGGCCGTGAGGTCGTCGAAGGCGGCCTGGATGTCGGCGACACGCAGCGCCACGTGCGCCATGCCGCCTCGGCCGCCGTTCTTCTCGATCTGCCTGGCGACTGGAGAGTCCGGCGTCAGCGGCTCCAGGAGCTGCACGAGGTTCGGTCCGCCGCCGACCTGCAGGAGCACCTCGCGCACCTGGTCGATGCCGAGCACATCTTCGCGATGGATTTCGGTGAAGCCCAGCGTCTTGTACACCTCGACCTGCGCATCCAACTGCCCCGGGGGCACCGCGATGGCGACGTGATCGAAGCAGATGAAGCCCGGTACCTGCGTGGCGTCGGTCATCGGCTGCACTCCACGACGATCGGGCTGGCGTGCGGGATGCCACGGACGCCAATGGTGACGTCCGCCATCCCGAGCCACATTGTCGCCACCGCCTGCACCTGCGCCCGCGCCTGGGCCTGCATCGCTGCCTCCGTCCACAGCCTACTCCGTCAGGCTGCGCGGACGCACGTTTGGCTCCTGCACGGATGGCAGCCGTGCGGTCGGCACCGCCCGCATCGCGCTGGCCACGCGCCTCATCCTGTAAACCGTAAGCCACGCCATACGTGTAGGCCGGCTCCACCCCCGCCAAGGCTACGGTGCGACAAGCGTCCATGCGCCCGCGCCACCGACCGGCGCGATGTACGGCCCGGGTAGCCTGCAGCCCGTAGCCCAAACGCGAATATCGTACAAGCCCGCGCCTACGAGATCCGCTGGACTGCACATGCGCTACGGTCCAGATGGCCTTCGCGGGGCCCGTCAGCCGTGTGCGTTCGCCCCGCATGCAGCGTTGTTCCTGCACGGCACAACTCCGACACCAGGACGGTGGACTGGCGCACGCACGCGTGCCAGGGAGCATTTCAATGAAGGACAAGTACATCATCCTGCGCGAACCATCACCTCGAACGCGCGGCGGACCGGTTGCCGGTCCGACAGGTGGCACCGGCACCCGTGCCGGACTCGAAGTCGAAATCGACGAACTCGATCGGCGGAGCAGCCGTGCCGTGGCGGCCACGAGGGACGTGAAGGGCGATCGCCCCGATCATCCCGATGAAACTCATCGGTCCAGTGCCGACGACAGCGGACACGGCGCAGCCGGCTGCGGGAACGGCCTGGGGCGTCACCGCGGTGAAAGCCGATGTGTCCATCTTCGACGGCACGGACGTCATCGTCGCCGTGCTCGACACGGGGATCGCGCAAGCGCACCCCGCCTTCACCGGCGTGACCATCGTCGAGAAGGACTTCACCGGCGAGGGTAACGGCGACAAGTACGGCCACGGCACCCATTGCGCGGGCACCGTCTTCGGCCGCGACGTCAACGGCACCCGCATCGGCGTGGCCCGGGGAGTGAACAAGGCGCTCATCGGCAAGGTGCTCGGCGCCAGCGGCGGTGGGAGCGACGCCATCGTCCGTGCCATCAACTGGGTGATCGAGGAAGGCGCGAACGTGATCTCGATGTCGCTCGGTATCGACTTCCCGGGATTCGTCAAGAAGCTGATCGACGAGGGCATGGCCGCCGAAATGGCGACGACGATGGCGCTCGAAGGCTACCGGCAGAACATCCTGTTGTTCGAGCGGTTGGCCTCGCTGATCCGGGCGCGTGAGGCATTCGGCGAGACGACGGTGATCGTGGCCGCCGCGGGCAACGAAAGCCAGCGCGACGAGAACGCCGACTTCGAGATCGCGTGCAGCCCGCCGGCCGTGTCGGAAGGGTTGATCTCGGTGGCCGCACTCGGCCAGTCCGGCACGGGGTTCGTCGTCGCGCCATTCAGCAACAAGAACGTCATCGTGTCTGGCCCGGGCGTCGGCATCCGGTCGGCGAAAGCGACCGGCGGGCTCGTGTCGATGAGCGGCACGAGCATGGCGACTCCGCACGTCGCCGGCGTCGCGGCCCTGTGGATGCAACAGCTCGCGCAGAACGGACCGGTGCCAGGGTCGCTGCTCAAGGCCAAGCTCGTGGCCTCCGGTGTGCAGGCGGGCATCACCGGCACGTTCGACGTCGCCGACATCGGGTCGGGGATGGTCCAAGCACCGTAACGCTTGATGCTTAACGCTTAGCGCTTCCCGCCAGGGCGAGACGCCGCTCACCCGGCTCCACCTTTGTCCTTGAAGGCTCAGGCGTCAGGCGCCAGGCGTTAGGCGTCAGGCGTTAGGCGTTAGGCATTAGGCGTTTCTGGCCTCACCTGACCTGTTCGCTGAAGTCGCCAGTGGCGGGATCGCGAACAATCAGCTTGGCACGACCATCGGGGAGCAGCTCGCGCTTGATCACGAGCTGCCCCTCGAACATCTCCGGCTCGACGTGCAGCCTCGGCACGTCGCCGCCCCGCCAGTCTGGCAGCGTCACCGGCTCCCATAGCCGGCTCTTCGCTGACCGATACGCCGCGTCCATCACCGCGTTGACCACCACGCCGTCGTAGAAGGATTCCTGCGGTTGTCGCCCGGCCTCCATCGCTTCGAACATGTCGGTGAACATGTCGACGTACCCGAGCTCGGCCACTTCGTCGCCGACCGGGAACAACCAGCCATCAGCCGTCTCCGCCTTCTCGGCGACATACCCGGCACGCCGTGCCGCCGTGAACATCTCGTAGCCGGTGCGCAGGAAGTGATTCAACCAGATCGTGCCGTGGGTGCCGGCGATCTCGTCACGCAGGTCCATGCCGCCGCGGAACGTCCAGCTCACTTCGAACTGGCCGAGCGCGCCGGATGCGAAGCGCACGAGCGCGACCGCGTTGTCCTCGGCCTCGACAGGGTGTACCAGCGTGTCGGCCCAGCACATCACCTCCACGGGGCGGTTCCCCTTGCCGACGAAGTTGCGGATGATCTCGATGCAGTGGCAGCCGAGATCGATGATCGCGCCGCCGCCGGTGAGCCGATGGTCCCAGAACCACGCGGCGTGCGGACCCGGGTGCGCCTCGCGCGCCCGCACCCAGGTCACCTCACCGACCGCGCCTTCGCGCACCGACGCAATCGCCTTCAGGGTCTTCGGCGTGTAACACAGGTCCTCGAGGTAACCGGCGAAGACGCCCGCGTCCTCGACCACCTTCAGCATCCGCCACGCCTCGTCGGCCGTGCGCCCGAGCGGCTTGGTGCACAGCACCGCCTTGCCCGCCTGCGCCGCCATGCCGACAGCCTCCTCGTGCAGGTGATTGGGAAGCGCGATCACGACGACGTCGGTCTGTGGATGGGCGATGGCCGCGGCCATGTCGGTGAGTGCGTGCGGCACGCCCCACCGCCGCGCGAAGTCCGCGGCGCGAGCCGCCTGTCGCGAGTAGATCACGTCGACCCGATCGCGACTGCGCTGCGCGTGCAGCGTGCGCGTGTAGAAATCGCCGATGAGCCCGGCACCGAGCATCGTGATGGAGTGACTGAGCATTGTGCACAGCGTAATGCCGAATGCCGCGATGCGGATCGCCGCCGTTCTCCGGGTACCGGGTTCCGGGCTCCGTTCTCCGTTCTCGCCCTCCGTCCTACCTCCCTCCTCCGTCCTCCCTCCTCCGTCCTCCCTCCTCCGTCCTCCCTCCTCCGTCCTTTCCGCTATGTCACATTCCGCGCTCGCGTTGGGCAAGCAAGGGTTTATCCTCGAAGGGTCAGCCACGCCGACGTCCGGCCGCTGACCTCAAGCCATGCGCACCATCCAGACATCCTCAGGCGCCGGGAACCTCGTGTCCCCCAGCATCACGCCCGTGATGCGCCGCATGACGATGTGCGCCTGTCGCTGTTCCTGCCCCTGCTGTCACTAGCCGCGCGTCACTCCTGACCGGTACCTGCCGCGGCAACGCCGCCCGGGCCTGACGTCCGTCTTTCCTGCTTCCGTAACCCGTCACGGGAGTCGTGTGCCTGCACGCGATCCCGGGCCGTCGGCGCACTCGGTGCCGTCGACGCCGTGTGAGGACCTGTCCATGTACCCGCATCTTTCACCTCCCCGCGTGTTGGGGTCGTGGGCCATCGCGACGCTCGTCGCCGCGTCGCCCGCGATCGTCTCCGCGCAGTCCACTGCCACGCTTGTCGGCGTGGTGCTCGACAGTTCCGGTGCGGCCCTGCCAGGCGCGACGGTCGAAGTCGCGAGTCCCGCCCTGATCGAGCGCACCAGGGCCACCGTCACTACCGACGATGGCCGCTACCGCGTCGTGGATCTGCGGCCTGGCGACTACACCCTCACGTTCTCGCTCGGCGGCTTCCAGACCGTCCGCCGCGAACACGTGCTGCTGACCACGGCGATCACCACGACCGTGGACGCGACGCTGTCGATCGGCGCGCTCGACGAGGCGATCACGGTGCGGGGTGGCGCACCGGTGATCGACACGCGATCGGGCACGTCCGAACGGCCGCTGAGCCAGGAGTTGATCGAGGGCATTCCGGTCGGGCGCATCCCGAACGTCGCGGTGATGCTGGTGCCGGGCGCGGTGACGGCGCGGCCTGACGTCGGCGGGTCCGAGACCGGTCAGACAGCGGGCGTCTCGATCCACGGTTCGCAGACACGCGACCTGGTCTGGAATACCGACGGCCTCGACATGACGTCGAACACGGGATCGGGCGGCGTCTCGGGCCAGTACCCGAACCAGGGCGCCTACCAGGAGATCGTGGTGCAGACGCGCGCGTTGCCGGCAGAGATCGGCGCCGGCGGCGTCAGCGTCAACATGATCACCAAGGATGGCGGCAACCGTTTCCGCGGCGAGTTGTTCAGCACCTACACGAGTGGCGCACTACAGGGCAGCAACGTGAGCGATGCCCAGCGCGAGCGTGGCTTGATCGCGCCGAGTGCGATGGACGTGTTCAACGACCTGAACGGCGGTGTCGGAGGACCGATCAAGCCGGACGCGCTGTGGTTCTATGGCAGTGCACGGCGCTTCCAGGTCGATCGGTTCGAGGCCAACACGTTCAATCCCGATGGAACGCAGGCCCTCGACGAGAACTACATCTGGAATGCGACAGGCAAGCTGACGTGGCAGATCAACCGCGCCAATCGGCTGACGAGTTTCGTCGACTACAACTACAAGCTCCGCGAGCATCGCCGCCAGACGACGGCGGCCTACCAGTTCGTCTCGCCGGAAGCGAGTTACTACTCGCCGCTGTGGGGGCCGGTGGCCAACACGAAGCTGACATCGACCCTGGGTTCGAACCTGCTGCTCGACACGGGCTTCTCCTGGTACTACGTGCCCTGGTCGCTCGACTACCAGCCCGATCTCGCGGCCGATGCCTTACCGCGGGTGGATATCGCCCAGTCGACGCTCACGGGCGCACCGCCGCCAGCGATGCTTCGGGCGACGCAGGAGCGGCGGACCTGGAACGCGGTGCTCTCATGGCTGCCACGCTGGCGCGGCGAGCACCAGGTGCGCACCGGTGTGCAGGTGCAACACGCGCCATACGGCCAGGAGTTCGACTCGCTTGGGCACGGCGACCTCGTGGCGCGCTATCGCAACGGCGTGCCGGACTCGGTGACGGTGTACAACACGCCGGTCAGCACGAACATGAGCCAGCTCGAACTGGGCGTGTTCGTGCAGGACTCGTGGGCGATCACTCCACGCCTGACGATCAACCCGGGCCTGCGATTCGAGCGGCACACGGGCAGTCTCGGCCAGCAGTCGGCGGCCGCCGGGCAATTCGTGCCGGCGCGGACGTTCGAGGCGCAGTCGAACCTGGTCGTGTGGAACACCTTCGTGCCGCGCCTCGCGGCGTCGTTGGATCTCAGCGGCCGCGGGCGTACGGTGGTCAAGGCAAGCGCGAGCCAGTACGCGCAGCGACAGGGTTCGCAGCTGATCGACCAGTTCAATCCCCTCCGGCAGAACACGGAGAATCGCAGCTGGAACGATCGCAACGGCGATCTCGTCCCGCAGCTGGACGAAATCGGGCCTGGCCAGGGCGCGCTCGATCGCGGCGCCACCGTGCGGATCTCTGATGGCCTGAAGCGTCCGACGCAGTGGGAGTACAGCGCCAGCCTCGAACACCAGCTGGCCGACGACTTCTCCGTGGCCGTGAGCTGGTTCCGCCGCGACTACCGCGACCTGACGGCCGTGGTGAACCTCGCGATCTCGCCCGATGACTTCACGCCGCTGGAGATCACCAACCCGCTCGACGGCACGCCGTTCACGATCTACAACCAGTCGGCGGCGAGCATCGGCCGTGTCGACAACGCGCTCATCAACTCGGACCTGCTGGATCAGCGCTACCAGGGCGTGGAGGCCACCGTCACCCGTCGCTTCGCTGGCGGGCTGGCACTGTTGGGCGGCGTGACGTTCGGAAAGAACACAGCCAACACGTCGGCCAGCACCAACCCGAACGACCGCATCAACTCCGAGGGCGACGACCTCCTCGATTCGCGCGTCATCGTCAACCTGTCGGCCATCTATCAACTGCCGTGGCAGTTGCAGGCCGCGGCGCATTTCGCCCACTACGACGGCCAGCCGCTGCGCCGCATCTACACCGTCACCCGCACAGTAGCGCCGACACTGCGGCAGGTGAGCCAGGACGTGCTGCTGCTGCCGACCGGCGAAGAGCGCAAGCCCGATCAGTCGTTGCTCGACGTGCGCCTCGGACGGCGTTTCAGCCTGGGTCGCGGGCTCACGGTGGAACCACTGCTCGAGGTCTACAACGTGCTGAACGAGAACGCCTCGGTCACCGAGGTGGAACAGGTGGGCGCAGCACTCGGGCGCATCTCGCGCAACGTCGACGCCCGGCTCGTCCGGCTCGGCGTGAAAGTGCAGTTCTAGGGGCGGGGAACGGAACGGGAATCGGAATCGGGAATCGGGAATCGATTGAAGATAGAGAGAGACCATCATGAAGCGAACATTGCCAATACTGCTTGCCTCCGTGCTGCTCGTCGGCACGTCGTCCTACACCGCCGCGGCGCAGGATCTCCCGTGGGAGACGCTCGCCTCGCGCATCGTGAGCTCCCTCGAGGTGCGCAAGGGCGAGCGGGTGCTGTTGCGTTACGACCCGCAGACCTACGGCGCGCTCGAGCCGGTGGTCCGGAAGCAACTCGAGGCCGCCGGCGCGGTCGTGGAGTCGCTGACCTACGCGCCCGCGGCGGACCTCGCTGCCCGCCTGGCGCGCACGGATGTCTACATCTGGTTGCCGGCCGGCGAATCGGCCAACACCGGCCCCGCCGAACGGGCCCTGCTCGCGAAATGGCTCGATGAGGGCAAGGGCCGGCAGATCCATTTCCACTGGAACGGCGGGACCCGTGACGCCGACGGACTGCCGGTCGCGCACACGCCGGCCTACGACGCGGTCTACCTCGATGCGCTGAACATCGACTACGCGGTGCTCGGCCGCCGGCAGCGTGCCGCGGCCAGCCTGTTGCGCTCGGCCGAGGCGAGGGTGACGACGCCGGCGGGCACGGACATCCGCTTCCGCGTCGGCGATCGGCCCTTCAACCTGCAGGATGGCGACGCGTCGCGCGAGCGGATCGCGGAGGCGAAGGTGCGCGTGGACCGCGAAGTGGAGTTGCCGGCAGGCGTGTTGCGCGTGGCCCCACTGGAGTCGACGGTGCAGGGGACGCTCGTTGTTCCAAAGGCCCGGTTCGGCGCGACGGTGGTGACGCGCGCGCGTCTCGAGATCAAGGACGGACTTGTGGTGAAGGCGACCGCGGACGAGGGTCAGGCGGCGCTGGACGCCTTCCTGGCGTCGGCGCCGGGGGCGAAGCAGTTCCGGGAGTTCGGCCTCGGCTTCAACCCGAAGCTGGTCGTCCCCGCCGGTCAGACGGCGCTTCCCTACTACGGCTACGGGGACGCCGTCGTCCGCCTGAGCCTGGGCGACAACGAGGAGATCGGTGGCGCGGTCCGTGGCGGCGGCGTGCGGTGGCTGTTCTTCCCCGACACGACGGTGACCGTCGGCTCGACCACGCTCGTGAAGAACGGCAAGCTGGTCGACCTGACGTCGCGGAGGTAAGGGAGGTTCAGGAACACAGGAACACAGGAGCTCAGGAGCTCAGGGACAGGGTGGCAACAGGACAGCAGCACAGGAGGCCGTAAGCGGCGATCGGTAGCGGTAGGTAGGCGGTATGAGGTATGACGGGTTGGGCGGCTAATATCTAGCGTCCAGCGTCCAGCGTCTTGCGTTCGGCGTTCGGCGTTAAGCTGTGCCCATGCACGACATTCCCCCCAACACAAAGACCGCCGAGGCTGCGCATGGTAGCGCCCCGCTGTCCGAGCGGGGCGAAGTGCCTGCGGTCGGAGCGGCTCTGACCCTGCCTGGTGCTGCTGCTCCAACGGTCCGCAACGTCGCCGTCGACGCCTACCGCGGCTTCGTGATGTTCCTGATGATGGCCGAGGTGCTGCAGCTCGCCAAGGTGGCGGCGGCGTATCCCGGCAGTTGGTTGATCAACGTGCTCGCGTACCACCAGACTCACGTCGCGTGGGCGGGTGCGTCGCTCCACGATCTCATCCAGCCGTCGTTCTCGCTGCTGGTGGGCGTCGCCCTCGCCTACTCGTTTGCGCGCCGTGTCGCCGAGGACGGCTTCGGCAAGGCCTTCGCGCACGCGGCGTGGCGCTCGCTGATCCTCATCGCCCTCGGCGTGTTCCTGCGATCGATGGGTCGGCAGCAGACCAACTTCACCTTCGAAGACACCCTGTCGCAGATCGGCATGGGCTACCCGTTCCTCTTCCTGCTGGCGACGCAGTCGACGCGCCGTCTCTGGATCGCGCTGGGAGTGATCCTCGGCGGCTACTGGCTCGCGTGGGCGCTCTTCCCTGTCGCCGGTGCCGGCTATGACTTCGCTGCCGTCGGCGTGCCCGCCGACTGGACGCATCACTACACCGGGCTGATGGCGCACTGGAACAAGAACGCCAATCTCGGGCAGGCGTTCGACACCTGGTTCCTCAACCTGTTCCCCCGGGAGCGGCTGTTCGTGGCCAACCGCGGTGGCTACCTCACCCTCAGCTTCATCCCGACGCTCGGCACGATGATCCTCGGCCTCATCGCCGGCCGCCAGTTGCGCGGCGCGTCGCCCCGAATCCCGCTGCAGTGGCTGCTCGTGACCGGCGCCGCCCTGGTCGCCGCTGGCGTCGTGTTGCACGTGGCTGGCATCAACCCGATCGTGAAGCGCATCTGGACCCCGGCCTGGACGCTGTTCAGTGGTGGCCTCTGCTACCTGCTGCTCGCGGGTTTCTCGTGGGTCATCGACATGAAGGGCTACCGCCGCTGGGCCTTCCCGCTCGTCGTGATCGGCCTCAACTCGATCGCCGCATACGTGGTCGCGCACCTGTGGGAGTCGTTCATCGTCTCGTCGTTCAAGACGCACCTGGGGCAGGGCATCTTCGACCTGTTCGGCACCGGTCCCGCCCCGTTCGTCGAGGGCGTCGCGGTGCTCGCCATCTACTGGGGCACGCTGTACTGGATGTACAACCGCAAGGTGTTCTTGCGGATCTGATTTCGGGAGTCGGGAGTTGGGAGTCGGGAGTCGGGAGTTGGGATTCGTTGGGAGTCGGTCGGGGATCCTGCGCCGGCTGCCCGAACGAATGCCGGACGCCAAACGCAGAAAGCTGAACCGGTCAGCGCCGAGCAAGCTCGACGCCTGCGTCTTCCTCTGGGGTTGATGTGGCCGTCGAGATTCCACCCGCCAAGGCTACGGGGCACAAGTCAAGTCGACGGGACTTCGCGCCAGGAGTCGCAGATAGCCGATGGTCGCGCCGAGTGCCGTGGAGGCGCCCCGTGGAGGCGACCCGCCCGGCGTTCGGAGGCGATCGGCAGTCGGGAATTCGAGAATGGCTGACCGAAGCCCATCTGCGGCGACAGGTGGGCCGAACGCAACATGTTGCTCGGCGTTACCAAGGCCGTGCTTTGGGACATCGATCTGGGCTTGCATGACAGCTCGAGCGCGTTAGGCTGTGAGCGTGCCATTGATCGTCGGGCTCGTGCTTGTCGCCTTGGTGCTGCCGCTCGTGCTGTTGCCCGTCTCGGTGGTGCAACGCTACCGGATGGGCACGGCTCGTGGTCCGGCGCGCGCGTGGGTGGCCAACCTCAATATCGGTGGTTTCCTGGTCGCGGCGGGCGTCGTCGTGATCACGTCGACCATCACCGCTCTCTGGGTGCCGTCTGCGTTGTCGGCCACGTCCGGGGCGCTTCTCGCCGGGGCGTTGCTCGGCATGATCGGCCTGTCGCTGAGCCATTGGGAGACACAGGCGGGTCAGCTGTACTTCACGCCGAACCGGTGGCTGGTGGGCGCGTTGACGATGCTCGTGGTCGCGCGGCTGGCGTATGGCGCGTGGCGGCTGTGGGATGCCTGGCTGAGATGGGGCGGCGAGTCCGGTTGGATCGCGTCGGCCGGTGCCTCCGGATCGCTCGCGGCCGGAGCGTTGCTGATCGGCTACGGACTCGGGTTCTGGTCCGCTGTCCGGTGGCGCATCGCCCGCCGCAAGGCGGCGCTGCTGATGCAGATCTGAATGCCTCATCGTCATGCCTCGTGCCTGAGACCTGAGACCTGAGACCTGAGACTTGAGGCTTGAGGCTCGAGGCTCGAGGCTCGACGGCTACAAACCAGCCAGCGGCCCTGCTGCTCGGCGTTCGGCGTTCAGCGTTCGGCGTTCGCCCCGGTACCCGTTTCCTACGGTGGTGGCGACGCGGCAATCACGCCGTGATGCAGCGCCATGTAGTACGGGAGCAGGTACGAGGTGCCATCGGCGAGACGGCTGTCGGTGCCCTTGTGATCGAGCGCAAACGGGTCGACGTTCCAGTGGAACACCATACGCTCGTCGACCGGCAGCACCTTGCCATCGCTCGCACGTACCCCCACCGGCGTGGCCGCGTCCGGGCGGACGTGTGCGTCGAGCCGGCGGACATCGAGCCGATGGGAATTCTCGAGGCCGTGATCGACGAGATCCACCGGGAAACGTCGCAACGTATCCAGCGTGTCGTCGAGCCATGACGCGTCAGGCAACGCCAACGATTCGACCTCGAACGCGGAGGTGAACGTCTGATCCTTCAGCGAAACCGCCGCAACGAGATTGAAGAACGGGTTGCGTTCCGGCCGTTCCAGCTGCCAGTACCCGTGCAGCGACCTGGCGGCCGCAGCTCGCACCACCGGATCCCGCTCGTACTTGAGCAGGTGGTAGTAGTTCATGAACGCCATCTCGTCGTCGGACTGGTTGCCGCCGCCCACGCCGAGAGTGACCTTCGGGTGCGACAGGTTCATCGCGTAGCCATGACGGCTCACCAGCGTCGACGCCGCGGCGTCGTAGCGCCCGTCTCCGGTGACGTGGTGCGCGATGCGCAGGTACGTGAGCATGGACAGGCTGTTGAGTCCGCGCTCGTCCGTCCAGTTCAGGCTGGCGTTGAGCACCGATGGACCGAACATGCCCCAGCGCGTCGGCTTGCCATCGTGATCGACGAGCGTGAAATCGTGTGTGAGCAGATGATCGGTGATGCGACGTACCACGGCTGCCACCTCGGCCCGTTCCGCATCGTCGCGGGCGACGAGATCGTGGTACAGCGCATAGAAGAAGTAATGCCCGTCGAGTTCGTCCGAACTGGTGTCGGACTTCCAGTACCACTGCCCATCGGCACTGCGCGGCCAGCGTGGCGCAATCACCTTCCACATCGCGTCACGTGCCTGGCGGCGACGGTCGTTCTCGGGACTGTCCTGGATGTTGGGATCACGTCCGCTGATCGGCATGATGCTTCGGGCGGGGAATCCGTCCGGCGGGCTGTGCTCGCCACCACGCGTCACGTCCACGAGGAATCGCAGCGCCTCGAAGGCCCGGCGCGCGCGCTGCCGTGCGGCCTCGCTGCGGGTGGCTGCGTACGCGAAGCACTCCGCCGCGCCGTACATGCCGGTCCACAGCCCGTCGTTGTCGTTGTCGGTGGTGAAGGCCGTGGTGACGTCGCCCGGCGTCTTCAGGTGCGCCTCGACCACGTAGCCGTATGGCGTCCGCCGGTGATGGCGATCGATGGCGTCCTCGAACGCCGCGGCCTTGGCCGCGAGCGTCGTCGGGCGAGCTTCGATTCCAGCTCGCCCACCAGCCGTGTCGAACCAGGCCGTGCCGCTCGCATCGACGGTGACGCCGCGAATCTCGTCGTGTGGCAGCCAGCGTCGCCCCTGCCGGTACTCGTAGGCGCCATCCGGCGCGATGCGGACGGCTCCACGCCGGCTCCCGACCCACATGGCGCCGTCGGGCGCCGCGGCCATCGAGGTGACGTCGAGGACGGGCAGCCCGCGCGCCGGGTCGATGAAGCGCCAGCCCTCCGGCTCTTGCACACCGAGTCCCTGCGGCGAGGCGACCCAGAGACGGCCGCGGACGTCGAACGCGATTGCGGTGATCGTGCGTGGATCCCAGCCCCCGTGTGCGTTGCGTAGCCGCTCGGCCTGCCACGCGCCGTTGCGCCACACGCGCAGACCGTCGCCAACAACTGCGGCGGCATTGCCTCCCGGTCCGGACGCGACGAGTGTGGCGCCTTCCGGGGGCGCCGGCCGGACGGACGGGCTCGCGCCGACATCGGACGACGGCAGCGCCGCCGGGGCCGCAACAGCCCGTTGCTGCAGGAAGGCGACGTCTGGCAGCGGTTGCGCCACCGACATGCCCGCGCCGAGTGCGGCCGCCACGCCCCACAGGACCGCCGCTGATCTGTACATCACGGTTCGGAATGCTACCGCATCGCCGCGCGGCGCCGGACGGAGCGAGATCAGGGCCGCACACCCGCACAGGCAGCCGAACGCTACGCCTGCTGCCACCCTTGGTCCAGGGCCGTTTTCGCGTCGTTCGGGACCATCCGCGGGCATCAGCCTTGCAGCACGTCCGTGCACATGCGTGTCCTCGGTCTGCGAGTCCCGGCGGCGGGCATTCACACTGCGGTCGCAGTGTGTGCGTGCGTCGCGGCCATCGGAGCGGTCGGGTCCGCCGATGGTGCTCGATGGACCACGGCCGCCCGCAACGACGCCCTCGCCCGGGCCGTCGTCTGGCAGGCGCCCGATGTGTCGCCCAATGCGGCCGACCTGTCGCGACCGCCCGACAAGCTGCCTGATGACGTGACCTGCACGTTCAAGATGACTCCGCTGCATGGCAGCGTGCCCAAGTTCACCTGTGCCCTGCCCTCCGGCGAGTTGTTGCGAGTCAAGTACGCCGGGCCCGAGCCGCACGGCGAAGTCGCGGCGTCCCGGCTGCTCCTCGCCCTCGGCTTCGGCGCCGATCACGTCGGCTTCGTGCGCCGTGTCCGCTGCCACGGTTGCCCGTGGTCGCCGTTTGCCACGATCGCCGCGGTCACACTCGCGCGGGCGGGCGGACTCTACGAGCGAGTCGCCCGAAGCGACCGCGCGGTGGACTTCGAATGGGTGTCGGTGGAACGCCGGTTCGATGGCGAGAAGATCGAAACCGACACCGTCGAAGGATGGACCTTCCACGAGTTCGCGCGCGTCCGGACGGCATCGCCCACGCATGCCGACGCGCTGCGATTGATCGCCGTGTTCCTGGCGCATTGGGACAACAAGTCGGAGAACCAGCGCCTGATCTGCCTCAGCGGACCGCCAGGCAAGGATGGCCGGTGCGCGATGCCGATGGCCATGCTGCAGGACGTCGGAGCCACGTTCGGGCCGCGCAAGGTCAACCTCGCAGCCTGGCGCAGTGCGGCGATCTGGACCGATCGGGCCCGCTGTGAGATCGGCATGCCCGACCTGCCGCATGGCGGGGCCACCTTCGTGCCAGTGCGTGTGTCGGAGGCGGGCCGGCGCTTCCTCGCCGAGCGCCTGCAGGCACTCTCGGGCGCGCAGCTCGCCAGCCTGTTTCGCGGCGCCCGATTCGAGCCGCGGTACGGCGCGGTGAGCGCTTGGGTGACGGTATTCCAGGCCCGCGTCGCGCAGATCGCCGACGGCCCGCCGTGTCCACAGTGAACAGGCATCGGCCTTGGGTCTCAGGTCTCAGGTCTCAGGTCTCGGGTCTCGGGTCTCGGGTCTCGGGTCTTAGGCATGAGGCATGAGGCTTCAAGCGTCAAGCGTCAAGCATCAAGCGTACGACGCCAGCATCCACGGTGACACCGGCACGCGTGATGGACTGGAAGTACAGTTTGTCATCCACGATCTCGCAGAGCATGAAGCTGTAGTCGCGATCGAAAGCCCGTGCCACCGTCGGCCCGGACGACGCGTCGCCGGTCCTCAGCGAACCTGCGGCCCCGGTGATGAAGTAGACGATGCCCTGCTGCGGTGTGCTGCGCTGATAGAAATGCTCGTGCCCTGAGAACACCGCATGCACGCCATGCGTGATGAGGATGGATTCGAGATGCCATCGCATCAGCAGGCCCGTGCGCTCATAGCGGCCGGCGGTGTAGAGCGGATGGTGCAGGATGCAGAGCTTCCAGAGCGCCCGTGAGCGCCCCAGCTCGCGGTCCAACCACGCCAGTTGCGTGGCGTCGACGTTCGTGCTGTCGAGTGCGAAGATGCGCACCAGGTCGCGGAGGCGCGCCAGCGGCGGACCGGACGGTTCGAACGAGTAGAAGCGCTGCCCGTCCATGTTGAAGCCCGCGTAGAAGCGCTGCGCGGGGTCGTCGTGATTGCCCAGCACCGCCTGGAATCGCACCCCGGCTTCTCGCAGGGCGCGGTAGGGTTCCTCGAACTTCTGGCGGTAATCCTCGGGCGAGGCCGGGCCTTCGTAGATGTTGTCGCCGACCATCAGCACGAGCGGAAACGCGAACCGCTGATGGTAGCCGGCCATCCTCTGCGCGACGTCGTACTGCGGCGGCCATCCACGTCCGCCGTCGCCAATCACCGCGAACTTGACCGACGACGCGTTGGCCGGCAGGGCCAGCCAGTCCGGCGGGCGGCCGCGCAGATCGTCCTCACTCACACTTACGGTCCGCTCCGACGCGGCGGACCGTGCACGGCAGGCCGCCGACAGTGCCGCCAGTGGGGCCACGAGGAGACACCGTCGGACGAGGTTGGGACCAGGCTGCACGACCAAGGGGCAGAGCAAGCCTCGGGCCGTATATCCCTGGCCGTGCCACGGCGCCGTGACGCCCTGGGGAACGTGTTCCAGCCCGCGTTGCCCGGAACGTGAACGGCCTACTCGGCCTTCGCCTTGGCGTTCGGCTTTCGGCTTTCGGCGTTCGTCAGGCGTTAAGCGTTAGCCGTTAGTGGTTGGTCACGAGACGCAGCGCCTCGATCGCCGCGCCGCGCGCGCCTGCGGTGTCTCCGTTCGGCATGATGCGCAACGGGATGTCCGATTGCTCTTCGCGCTGCGCCGGCATCCCGGCACGAATCTCCGACAGGAACCACGACTGGAACGCGGGCGAAGCCTCGATCGCACCGCCGCCGACGATGAGCGCGTCCGGATCGAAGGTGTTCACCATCTGATCGAAGAACAGCCCGAGGGCATGCGCCTGGACGCGGAAGATGTCACGGCACATCGCGTCGCCGCGCTCGGCCAGCCCACGCACCCGCTTGGCGGCGTCCCTGACGTCGAGTGCCGCGAGTTCGTGGTCCGGGTACTTGCGCAGGAACGTCGGCAGGAGCGTGTTGCGGATGGCGGTCAGCGAGCAGACCGACTCGAGATCGCCGATGCGGCCGCAGTTGCAATGCGGGTCGACGTCCTCCAGTCCGGCGATCCTCTGCGTCGGGATCAACACATGACCGCATTCGCCGCCGAAACCCGCGCGGCCGGTCACGACGCGGCCGTCGACGATGACGCCGCCTCCGAGGCCCGTGCCGACAATCGCGGAAATCGACGTCGCAGGCGTCCTGCCGAAGATGCCGAAGTGGCCCCACAGGGCACCGGCATTGCCGTCGTTGAGGTAACAGACCGGCCGCTGCAGGCGAATGGAGAGGTTACCGGGGAGGTCGAACCCGGCCCACTGCGGGTGCACGAAGTTGGTCGAGCCCTTCGCGCTGAGCACGCCGGTGGCGCTCGCCGGCCCAGGCGTGTCCAGACCAACCGAGATGACGTCGTCCAGCGACACGCCGGCCGACTGCACGGCGATGGCGAGCCCGTCCGCAATCTGCTGCAGGCAGATGTCGGGGCCCTCGATGCTGCGAGCAGGATGCTCGCACAGGCCATCGATGAGGAACCGTCCGTTGAGGTCGATGAGCGTGTAGTTGACGGCCGTGCCGCCAAGATCGATGCCCGCGATGAGCTGCATGCGGACAATTCCACCGGAAATCACCGGGGATGTCGAGTGACCCGTTCGACGGCACCCGTACCGGATCGATACGGGCGCCGTCCGTGCGTTTACTTCTTGATGCTTTCGCCGACGTCCTCGATGGCTTCGCCGATGTTGCGCTTCACCTTGCCGTAGCCTTCGCGCACGTCTCCGGACGCCTCGTCCGCGACGCCTTCGTCGTACAGACGCTGGTCACCCGCGGCGTTGCCGATCACCTGCTTGGTCTTGCCTTTGGCTTGCTCGACCTTGCCCTTGATTTCGTCGTTGTTCATGACTCGCTCCTCGGTTGGGGGTACGCGCCACCTCGTGTGACGCGGACGTTCGATGTCCGGGAGAGTGCAAGCCACGTTCCCTTTGCGCAGGTTGGGCGATGTGGACGATCTCAGCCGCGTGGAGCGGTCAGCGCTCGAGCCGCGGCGACCAGTTGGGCACCGGTGTGTGGCTTGCGTAGCAGGCCGGCGATGCCCTTCTGGTAGATGACGTCCGGTGCAAGCGTGTCCACGAGCCCCGACACGAGCAGAATCGGGATGTCCGGGCGCAGGCTGCGCACTTCCTGGGCGAACTGCAAGCCCGACATCTTCGGCATGGTGTTGTCGGTGACGACGAGCGAGAACGAGTCGGGTCGCCTCCTGAACTCCTCGAGTGCCGTCAGGCTCGCGGAGAACGCCGCAACACGGAATCCGGCGCTGACCAGTTGCCGGCGGCTGAGATCACTGATCGCCTCCTCGTCGTCCACGAACAGGATCAGCGGCGCCGACTCATCGGGCACATCGAGCGCATGCTGAGCAACCTCTGATGCTGCCGCTGGCAGGTACACGTCCACCCGCGTGCCTTCGCCCAGGCGGCTTTGCAGATCCACGCAGCCGCCGGCACCCTGGACGATGCCGTGCACCATGGACAAGCCGAGGCCCGTTCCCTTTCCGACCGGTTTAGTGGTGAAGAAGGGCTCGAAGGCGTGCTGCTGCACTTCGTCGCTCATGCCGTGGCCAGAGTCGATGACCGAGAGGCGCGCGTAGAGGCCCTTGCTCATCAACGGATGCGCCTGCACGAAGGCGTCGTCGGGGCGGAACGCCGTGAGCGCCACCTCGATGCTGCCGGTGGCATCGCCGATCGCCTGCGCGCCGTTGGTCACGAGGTTCATCAGCACCTGCTGGACCTGCGTCGGATCGACGCGTACCGGCGGCACCTCGGCGTCGTGGCGATACCGGATCTCGATCAGGGACGGGATGGTGGAACGCAGCAGGTCCACCGCTTCGAGCGTCGGGCGATGCAGCGCCACGGCGAGCCTGGCCGAGTCGCTCGGACGGCTGAACGCAAGCATCCGGAGCACCAGCTCCTGGCCGCGCGCCGCCGCCACACGCACCTGCTCCAGGTCAGCGAGCGCCTGCGGATCGGTGACGACCGAGGTCACCAGTTCCGAGTAGCCGATGATGCTGCGCAACAGGTTGTTGAAGTCGTGCGCGATGCCGCCGGCGAGCGTGCCGATGGCCTCGAGCTTCTGGGCCTGGCGGAGTTGGGCCTCGAGGGTCCGGCGCTCGCTGATGTCGACGATGGTCGTGAGGATGATCACGCCGTCAGGCGTGTGGACGGGGTTGAGACCGATCTCGATGGGCAGCTCGGTGCCGTCTTTCCGCAGCCCGAACAGGTCCCGGCCGGCGCCCATGCGGCGCGACTGTGGTGCCGCCTGGAAGGCGCGGCGAACGCCCGAATGTCCCCACCGGAAGCGCTCTGGCACGAGCACCTCGACCGACTGTCCCAGCAATTCGTCAGGTCCGTACCCGAACAACCGCTCGGCTTCACGATTGGCAAGGACGATGGCGCCCGAGTGGTCAATGACGAGCTTGCCGGTGGGCGACGAATCGAAGGCCAACTTGAACAGGTCGGCGGATGGCGTCTTCATCAGGTCCAGCTCCGGAGGTGGCTCGGGCATCGTACTGACCGCAATGAATTAATCAACCGGATGCGGAGGTTATCACTGCTATTGTCGCGTGCAAGCCACTTCCCTCACCTGGAGCCTGGTCCAGCCAACTCAACAGCACGGTTACAGGTCCAGAGACCAAGGACAGCCACCTCATGTCGCGACAGATTCTTCTCATCACCGGGGACGCGGGCGAGAGCTTCGAATGCCTCTACGCAAGTCAGCGCTTGCGGGAGGCCGGGTTCGCTCCGCGCATCGCCGCGCCGAGCCGGCGCCGGCTCCACCTGGTCATCCACGACTTCGAGCCGGGATGGGACACCTACATCGAGCGACCGGGGTACGGCGCCGAATCCGACCTGACGTTCGCCGAGGCGAGTGTGCACGACTTCGAGGCCATCCTCGTGCTCGGGGGGCGGGCGCCCGAGTACCTCCGCCACGACCCGCGCGTCCTCGATCTGGTGCGTGCCTTCGACGCGGCGGGCAAATGGGTGTTCGCGATCTGCCATGGCGTCCAGGTGCTGGCCGCCGCCGGCGTCATCGCCGGCAAGCAGGTGACCGCGTACGAGCATTGCCGATGGGAGATCGAGGCGTGCGGTGCCACGTACCTCACGGCCGACCAGGCGGTGCGGGACGGCCGCATCGTCACCGGGCAGACGTGGCAGTCGCATCCCGAGTTCTACCGGCACGTGTTTGCCTGCTTGGGATGACATTCGGGTACCGGGTACCGGGTACCGGGTACCGGGTACCGGGTACCGGGTACCGGGTACCGGGTACCGGCACCGAGGCGCCGGCAGGCAGGCTGCAGGCCGTAGGCTGAACCTTAGAGCTGGGGATTATTGCTACCCCGTGCTGGGAGATTCTTCCCGGCGACGCCGACGGTTGCCGCACGCGCGTGAGCTTCCCCGAACATTTCCGCGTGCGCCGGCGCGGCACAGCTGATGCAACGGTCATGGACAGTCGTGGGAGATCCTGCGGCCGTTCAGGAGGTGTGCATGTCAGTCTTCCGCACCATCGTCGCCGCCATCGACTTCAGCGAGACGTCGGATGAAGCCCTCCGGGTTGCCTGCGAACTGGCGTCGAGCCAGGGCAGCACCCTCCACCTGCTTCACGTGATACCCGATGCCCGCCAGCAGGCGTGGAGTGTCGAGGCGCCGGGCCTCGATTTCTCGGCGCTCCAGCAGGAGAGCGTGGCCGATGCGGAACGGATCCTTGCCGCCCGTACGCTCCCGGCAACCAGTCCGGTAGCGCACGTCGTGCGGAAGGTGGTTTCCGGCCTGCCCGCGGCTCGCGAGATCGACCAGTACGCCGCCAGCCAGGGCGCTGACCTGATCGTCGTAGGTACGCATGGCTACGGCCCAGTACGCCGCCTGGTGCTCGGCAGTGTCGCCGACCAGGTGGTGCGCATGGCGCCCTGCCCGGTGCTGATGGTGCCGCATCACGCGCTCCGTGCCTCTTCGCCGGCCTGGGCCGTCCCACACGAAAAGGAGATGACCGCCATATGAGAGCCGAAAGTCTTGTCGAGGCCCCTCTCAGCACGTTGTTCTGGGACGAGGGCACCGTACCGCAGCCTCACCGCGGCCTCCGGGACTGGAGGGCGATCGTGCTGGACGCCTATGTGCTCCAGCCGACGCTGAGCCTCACGACCCGGCAGGGGCAGCGCCTGTGGGGCATGGACGCCCCGACCTGCACCGACGTGCTGGACGCCCTGGTCGACGCCGGCGTCCTGACGCGTACCCCGGACGGGCAGTACTGCCGGCTGGACTACGTCGGCAACGTCCATCCGCCCGACCTGCTGTAGCGACACGACGGCGTCTCCCCCGGGCCCCACCGCTGGCGCATCGGGCGAAGCGGTAAGGACCCGGGGCGAGGCGGACGTCGCGGCGACGGCCGCACGGTTACACTAGGCAGGTCCCCGGCAACAGGCCGGGCCGAGCCGAACCACCGCAACCGTTCATGTCCGACGCCATCACCAACGCCAGCCCGGCCCCTGCCGCGCCGCTCGATTTCATCCGCCAGATCGTCAGCGAGGACCTCAAGGTCGGTCGCCACGGCGCGGGCGTCAACACGCGGTTTCCCCCGGAGCCGAACGGGTACCTCCACATCGGGCATGCGAAGTCCATCTGCCTGAACTTCGGCGTCGCCGCCGAGTTCGGCGGCCAGTGCAACCTGCGCTTCGACGACACGAACCCGACCAAGGAGGATGTCGAGTACGTCGACTCGATCCGGACCGACGTGCGCTGGCTCGGGTTCGACTGGGACACGCGCGAGTTCTACGCCTCGGACTACTTCGAAAAGATCTACGAATGCGCCGCCGCCCTGATCAGGCAGGACAGCGCCTACGTGGACAGCCTGAGCGCTGACGAGATCCGCGAGCACCGCGGCACGCTCACACAGCCTGGCCGGAACTCCCCTTTTCGCGATCGTCCGACCGACGAGAACCTGTCGCTCTTCGAGCGCATGCGCGCGGGCGAGTTCCCCGACGGCACGCACGTGCTGCGCGCGAAGATCGACATGGCGTCGCCGAACATGAACATGCGCGACCCGACGCTGTTCCGGATTCGCCACGCACACCATCACCGCACCGGCGACACGTGGTGCATCTACCCGATGTACGACTTCGCGCACGCGATCTCGGATGCCCTCGAGGGCATCACGCATTCGCTGTGCACGCTGGAGTTCGAGGATCACCGGCCGCTGTACAACTGGATCATCGAGCAATTCCCGGATCTGCCAGGTGACCCGCAGCAGATCGAGTTCGCACGGCTGAAGCTCACCTACACGGTGTTGAGCAAGCGCAAGCTGCTCGAACTGGTCGAACGGCGCGTCGTTTCGGGCTGGGACGATCCGCGCATGCCGACGATCTCCGGCATGCGGCGCCGCGGCTACACGCCGAGGGCGATCCGCGAGTTCTGCGCGCGCATCGGCGTGGCGAAGAACGAGAGCCTGATCGACGTCGCGCTGCTCGAGCACAGCGTCCGCGAGGACCTGAACCAGGTCGCGCCGCGCGCCATGGCGGTGCTGAGGCCGCTGAAGGTCGTCATCGAGAACTACCCCGAGGGGCAGGTCGAGATGATGGAGGCAATCAACAACCCGGAGGACGAGTCGGCGGGGACACGGCAGGTGCCGTTCACGCGCGAGCTCTACATCGAACAGGACGACTTCCGGGAGGTGCCGCCGAAGAAGTTCTTCCGGCTGTTTCCCGGCAACGAGGTGCGTCTCCGCTACGCCTACATCATCAAGTGCGAGTCGATCGTGAAAAACGATGCCGGCGAGGTGGTGGAGGTACGTTGCACGTACGACCCGCACACCCGCGGCGGATCAGCCGCCGGCGAACGTCGTGTCAAGGGCACGCTGCACTGGGTGTCGTCCACGCACGCGGTGCAGGCCGCGGTGCGGCTGTACGACCGGCTGTTCACCACCGAACAGCCCCGCACCGACGACGACAGCCAGCACTTCACCGCGGAGATCAACCCGAACGCGCTCGAGGTCGTCGGCAACGCCCTCGTCGAGCCGTCGCTCGCGGCGGTCCGGCCCGGCGCCACGTACCAGTTCGAGCGGCTCGGCTACTTCTGCGCCGACCCCGACAGCACCCCCATGCGCCCCGTCTACAACCGCACCGTCACGCTGCGCGACTCCTGGGCCAAGATCGAGCGAGCGCAGGCGTAGGCCAGGGCTTACGCCTTGCGTCTCAGGTCTCAGGCTTCAGGTCTCAGGCTTCAGGTCTCAAGTCTCAAGTCTCAAGTCTCAAGTCTCAAGTCTCAAGTCTCAGGTCTCAAGTCAAGCGCGAGCCCCGAGCCCCGGGCCCTGTGGCCTGAGACCTGAGTCCTGAGTCCTGAGTCCTGAGTCCTGAGACACCTTTATGCAGCGGTGTTTCGCGCATCCGCGGGCAGGTAGCGCGCGAGGGCGTCGGCGAGCGCATCGCGGCGCACAGGCTTGGCGAGGTAGTCATTCATGCCCGCGGCGAGGCAGCGCTCCCGATCCCCGGCCAGCGCGTTGCCGGTCAGGGCCACGATGATGATGCCGTCGAGAGGTGCGGGGAGCGCGCGGATGCGGCGCGTTGCCTCGAAGCCGTCGCAGACCGGCATCTGGCAGTCCATCAGCACCAGGTCGTAGCGCCCGGCGCGTACGGCGTCGACGGCCAGCGCGCCGTTGGCGACCACGTCCACACGGCAGCCACACTTCTCGAGCATCAGGCGCGCCACGGTCTGGTTGACCGGGTTGTCCTCGGCCACCAGCACATGCGCAGCACGCGACCTGCCTGGCGCGAGGGCCCGAGGCGCGGGCGCAGGCACGGCCGCGGCCACCATCGGGCGACCGATCTTCTCGAGCACCTCCAGCAGTTCGCTGCGTCGCAGCGGCTTCATCAGTCGTGCCGTCCGCTCCATCGTCACCGGCGCTCCCGTGGGCCGCGACGAGAGCAGGAGGATCGCCAGCGGATGGGGTGCGCGTGCGCGCAGCCGTTCGGCGAGCGGCATCCCACCACCGTCGCCAAGGCCCTCGTCGATCAGCACGACGTGCGGCCACGCATGCGGGTCGATCGACGCCAGCGCCTCCTCGGCATCGCGTGCGACATGGACGACGAGGCCCGCGTCCATGAGTGTTTGCTCGATCATCATCCGGGACGCACGGCTGTCGTCGACCACGAGGGCGCGCATGCCGCCGAGGACAGCGACCTCGGCGCGCGGCGCGGCGCTGCCGGCCATGGTGCAGGGCACCGCAAACCAGAACGTCGTCCCCTCGCCAGGCACGCTCTCGACGCCGATCCGGCCGCCAAGCAAGTCGATGATCCGCCTGGAGATCGCCAGCCCCAGTCCGGTGCCGCCGAACCGACGAGTGGTAGACGCATCGGCCTGCGTGAACGCGTCGAAGAGGCGCGTCTGTGCCTGCGCCGAGATGCCGATTCCCGTGTCGCTGACCTCGGCGCGCAATGTCGCAGTCGTCTCGGTGATCTGGGACGCGCTCACCCGGATGGCGACGTCGCCGCGCTCGGTGAACTTGATGGCGTTGCCGACCAGGTTCAGTAACACCTGTCGCAGGCGACCAGGATCGCCGACGAGATTGCGGGGCACGTTCGCGTCGACGCGGCAGGTGAGCTCGAGCCCCTTGGCGGTGGCTCGCTCGCCCATGAGCCGCGCCACATCGTCGGCCAGCTGTTCGGGATCGAGGCCGATGCGCTCGAATTCGAGCTTGCCCGATTCCACCTTCGAGAAATCGAGGATGTCGTTGATCACGTTGAGCAGTACGTCTCCCGACGACCGGACGGTTTCCACGAACTGCCGCTGTTCGGCGGTGAGCTCCGTGTCGAGCAACAGGTCGGTGATGCCGATGACGGCGTTCATCGGCGTCCGGATCTCGTGGCTCATCGAGGCGAGGAACTCGGACTTGGCGCGCGTCGCGGCCAGGGCCTGCGCGTGCGCGGCCTCGAGCGCCTCCTCGGCAGCCTTGTACTCGGAGATGTCGACCATCACGCCAATCAACTCTCGGGCCTCGCCGCCTTCGACCATGACCGACACGATGTCGCGCAACCACACGACACGCCCCTCCTGCGCGAACACCCGGTACTCCATCGTGTGGTCGCGATGTTCCGCGCTGGCGCGACGACTGTAGCCGTCCACCCACTCGCGATCGTCGGGATGCATGAGGCCCTCGACGAAGCCGGCCCTTTCGGTCCAGTGTGCGACCGGATACCCCAGCAGCTGTTCGGCCTCCTGGCTGACGAACGTGTAACACCCGGTGCCGAGGTCGCGACGCCAGACGATCGCATTGATCGAGTGCACGAGCTGCTGCATCTGCCGCTCGGTCGCACGCAACGCGTCCTCGGCCTCGCGGCGTCGCAGGGCCGAGAGCGCCTCTGCCTGCTCCTTCGACGCAACCACACGGCGCATCCTCGCGTACCACGCACGTGCACCTGCGAGAACGCACAGCAGCGCCGCGACGCCGATGATCACCGGCCACACAGACGCGGGAGCAGGCGTCGCCGGGAGTGCGGCGACCGATGCCGGCTGCGCCGACACCTGCGCCACGGCCGACGTCGTGCCGGCGAGCATCGACGCGACGCCTCCCACGATGCACAGGCTCCCGCGAATTCTCGTCACACACACTCCCGCCAGTCGCGGACCGGGCGATACCGGCCGCTCCGGTATTCGGCGCGGGCGTGTGAAACGTGAGCATCTCCGCCCGGATTACCGTCGCCAGACGGTGTCCGCGGCTTGCGGCTTACGGCTTACGCTTATGGCTTGTGGCATAGCCAGCATGAGACGTAAGGCATGAGGCATGATGCGAGTGGCTGGCGCGGAAGGGCGGTGGTATACTTTCGAGCTGCCTCGACGCCGGACGCGTCGACCACTCCAGCACGGTGGGTGTAGCTCAAGGGCAGAGCGCCGGACTGTGGCTCCGGATGTTGGGGGTTCGAATCCCCTCACCCACCCCATTCTGCAGAATTCAGTAATGCCGGGAATGCCGGAATGTCGAAGGCATTGCCCTCGCCGCGTCGCGGCTGCGCCCAGGACCCACGCTCAGGATCAGGGCTGACCATGTCCGGCGTTCGGCGTTCGGCGTTCCCACTGTGGTGCTACCGGCCAGGCAGGAGGGCGCGTTTGACGGTTTCCCGGACGTCCACTCCGAACACCGGGTGCGCGACCGAGCCGCGGATGTGAATCGGGAACTCGGTCGCGCCGTCGCGCCGGAACAACCGGTCGAATGGCCGCAGCAGCCACCGCTTCTTCCCCACCAGCATCTGCGAGACGCCGGCCTGCAGGCGGATGCGGCCGTCGAAGTGCAGCCCCTGCCCGCGCACGGCGTACGTGCCCGACAGTTCGACCCTCGCGCCATCCACGACGAATGACACCGCGGGGAACCGGATGACACCGTCAGCCATCCTGAATTGCCCGGTGAAGGCCGACAGCGCGCGGGTGATGTCGGCGTCGCGCGGCCGTCCCTGCGCACGCCGACTCAGCTCGTCCAGCTTGTCCTGCATCACCCGGCTGGTGAACGTCGCGTCCGCCAGGGTGAAGCGGCCTGCCAGCACCATCTTGTCGACCACCGGCACTGGCCCAGGGGGAATCAGGAGCGAGGCCACGACACCAAGCCGCCCCCGCATCGCGGGCGCACCGTCGACCACGAGCGCCAGTACCTCCTCCAGTCGCCCATTGGTGATCGTCGTCGCCAGATCGACGGTCCTTCCCCGTCGATCCTCGGCCTTGACGATGCCGCCGGTGACGCGGATGGGGGTATGCGCCCCGAGGAGCCCTTCGGCGGGCTGGATGTAGGTGTTGCCGTTGGTGCCGTCCACGATCACGGTGAACTTCGTGGACAGCGGCATCGGTCGTCCACCCACCTTCAGGTCGAAGCCGGGCATGGTTGTGGTGCCGACCGCCTCGATCCGTTCGAGGACGCCGTCGTAGGTGCCTGTCGATTGCACGATACCGGCGATGCCCTTGATGGTGGAGAGGTCCGCGTCGACGAAACGATAGTCGGCCTCGAGTGGCGTGCGGGCGGGCGTTTCGACGTTCCACGGCCCGAAGGTGCCGCTGCTCTCGATCCGCCCGCGCGGCTGCGGATTCTCGAGCACCGTCTCGAACGACATCGGCAGGGTCGTGGTGATGTCACGCACCGTGAGGCGGTGCATGACGAAACGCCGCGGCAGCTTGCGGATCTCGCGCGGCAGGATCGTCAGCGTCGCGGCGTCGGCGGTGATTCGCCCGATGATCACCGCCGGCGTCTTGCCGGGCGTGCCAGCAGGCGGTGCGACCTGGGGCGGCGCGGCCGACGTGGGCGGCTGCCCCTGGACGGGGCGTTCTGTCGCGACGTCGTGTGCGGTGACGTCACCGATCGTCGTCGCTGACGACTCGCCAGACGTCTTATCGGCCTTCGGGAAGCGAGGTTGCCCCTCGCCCGGCGACGGCGGGATGGCGATGGCCAGTCCCGTCAGCGTGATCGTGTCCACGCGGCGGGGGCGGCGCAGCAGTTCGCGCCACGTCATCGTGGTCTCGAACCAATCGAGGTGCACGAGCGGTGCGACGTCCAGCCGGCTGCGATGGCGAATCGTCAGTGGGCCGCCGCTGATGCGCGTGACCGGTCCGATCTCGATCGAGATGCGCTGCAGTTCGACGTGGCTATCGAGGCGCTTCTCGAGCGTGGCGATGACTGTGGTGCGCAGCCAGTGCTCGAGGCGAGGGCGCGCGGTGAGCCCGATGGCGGCCGACAGGGCCACGATCACGCCGAGCGTGAACAGCAGGTAGTTGCGGATGCGGCGCGGGCGACGCTGGGACGACTCGGCCACGACGTGAGCGTATAGCGTACGGGCCGAAAAGGCAGCTCGGCCATGGTCGTGATTCGCTACTATCAGCAACCATGCAGGACTTCGAGACACTCGGTGCGTTCTATCTCGGCCGCCCCTACGACCTCACGACGAAGACGGCAACGCCGGCGCCGCTGATGTACGACTCGCGCGATCTGCTGACGCATGCGGTGTGCATCGGCATGACCGGCAGCGGCAAGACGGGCCTCTGTATCGGGCTGCTCGAGGAGGCGTTGATCGATGGCATCCCCGCGATCATCATCGACCCCAAGGGCGACCTCTCGAACCTGGCGCTGACCTTCCCGTCGCTGTCGGGCGAGGCGTTCGCACCGTGGGTGAACGAGGACGAGGCGCAACGCGCGGGACAGGACGTGTCGGCGTTTGCCGCGGCGCAGGCCGAGCGCTGGCGGCAGGGCCTCGAGAGCTGGGGCCAGGACGCCGCGCGCGTCAAGCGATTGCACGACGCCGCCGAAATCACGATCTACACGCCAGGGAGCAGCGCCGGTACGCCGGTGTCGATCCTGAAATCGTTCGCCGTGCCGTCGCCGGCGGTGCTCGAGGATCGCGACCTGCTGCGCGAACGTCTCCAGACCACGGCGACCAGTCTGCTGGGCCTCGCGGGCATCGAGGCCGATCCGCTGCAGTCGCGCGAACACATCCTCATCGCCAAGCTGCTCGAGACCGCCTGGCTCGCCGGCACCGACCTGGACCTGGTGACGCTCATCCAGCAGATCCAGTCCCCACCTGTCACGCGGATCGGCGCCCTCGAACTGGATGCGTTCTTCCCGGCCAAGGAGCGCTTCGGCCTGGCGATGGCGTTGAACAACCTGCTCGCGGCGCCGGGCTTCGATCAGTGGCTCACGGGCGTGCCGCTCGACATCGCGTCATTCCTGCGCACACCCGACGGACGGCCACGGGCCGCGGTGTTCTCGATTTCGCACCTGAGCGACGCCGAGCGGATGTTCTTCGTGTCGCTGCTGCTCAACGAGATTCTCGGCTGGGTGCGAATGCAGTCGGGCACGACGAGCCTGCGCGCGCTGCTCTACATGGACGAAATCTTCGGCTACCTGCCGCCGGTGGCCAACCCGCCGTCGAAGGGTCCGATGCTCCTGTTGCTGAAGCAGGCACGCGCCTTCGGGCTGGGCGTCGTCCTCGCCACGCAGAACCCCGTCGATCTGGACTACAAGGCGCTGTCCAACACCGGCACCTGGTTCATCGGACGCCTGCAGACCGAACGCGACAAGGCGCGCGTGCTCGAGGGCCTCGCGGGCGCCAGCGGTGACGGCAGCTTCGACGGGGCACGCATGGGCGACGTGCTCGCCGGGCTCGGCAACCGGGTGTTCCTGATGCACAACGTGCACGAGCAGGCGCCGGTGACGTTCGAGACACGGTGGACACTCTCCTACCTGCGCGGTCCGTTGACGCGCACGCACATCAGACAGCTGAAGGCGCGCGAGAACGCCGAACGCAGAACGCCGAACGCCGGCTTGGAGAACGTCGAACGCCGAACGCCGAACGGCGAGGGCGCGCCTACAACCGCGGCGAGTGCGCCGCCGGTCCTCCCGCCTGGCGTCACGGCCCTCTTCGTGCCGGCGCGCGGTGCCGCCGCGGGAGCCGGCCTCGCCTACGCCCCGGCGCTCTACGTAGCCGGCACCGTGCGCATCGCGGATACGAAACGGCGCATCGCCGAGACGGTGCCGGTGCAGGTGCTGGTGCCGCTGCAGGCAGGCGCAACGCCACTGGCGCTCGACCGGGCCACATCGGTGGACGTCGCCCCGGAGGACCTCGAACAGGCGCCACGCGGACCCGCGACGTACGGCGATCTGCCCACCGCCGCGAGCACGCCGCGCAGCTACGAGGCCTGGCGCAAGGCCGTGGCCACGTGGCTGTACGACACGAAGGCGATCACGCTGCAGGAGCACGCGCCGAGCGGCACGCACTCGACGCCGGGCGAGACCGAGGCGGCCTTCCGGGCACGGCTGTCCGAGGCGCTCCGTGTCGAACGGGACGCCAAGGTGGATGCGATTCGCAAAAAGTACGGGACACGCCTGCAGGCGCTCCAGGACCGTATCCGCAAGGCCGAACAGCAGCTGGGCAAGCAGCAGCAGGAGGTCACGTCCTCGACGGGATCAGCCATCGTGACCGCCGCGACAGGAGTCTTCGGCGCATTGTTCGGCCGCAAGGCCTTCAGCGCCGCCAATGCCGGGCGACTCGGCACCGCCGCCCGTGGCGCCAGCAAGGTGATGAAGGAGAAGCAGGACGTGACGCGCGCCGAGGAAAACCTGGCCTCGGAACAACAGAAACTCGCCGACATGCAGGCCGCCATCGAGAACGAGGCGACGGCCGCCGCCGGTGACGACGCCGCGGCGCTGCAGCCCCTGGTGCTGCGCCCGAAGAAGTCCGACATCACGGTGTCGGCCGCGACACTCGTGTGGGTCCCGCAACCACCGGCCTGACTGGGCAGGGCGCCATATGGCGATGACAACGTCGTCCCGTCGCGGTGCTGCAGTGCGAAGCCACGTCGACTTTCGCGCCAGGATCGCGGCGGCCGTAGCCGCGGTCCTCCTCGTGACTGGCTTGCGCCTCACGGCGGGGCAAGGTGATGCCCTGCCGTTTGCGTTCGTGAACGTCGCCCGCCAGGCCGGTCTCGACAGCGTCACCGTGTACGGGGGCAGCGAGCGCAACCGCTACCTCCTCGAGACGACGGGCAGCGGCGTGGCCCTCATCGACATCGATGGCGACGGCTGGCTCGACGTCTTTCTGGTGAACGGCACCACGCTCGAGGGGTTCCCGCCTGGCCAGGAACCCACGGCACACCTGTATCGCAACCGCCGCGACGGCACCTTCGAGGACGTGACCGACCGCGCCGGTGTTCGCCAGTCCGGCTGGGGTCAAGCGGCCTGCGTCGGCGACTACGACGCGGATGGCCGCGACGATTTCCTGGTGACCTACTGGGGACAGAACCGGTTGTTCCGGAACCGCCCCGGGGGTACGTTCGACGACACCACCGCTGGCGCGGGCCTGGTGACAGCGCGCCGATGGGGCGCGGGCTGCGCGTTCCTCGACTACGACCGCGATGGTCACCTCGACCTCTTCGTCGCCAACTACATCGACCTCGACCTCGGGGCGACGCCAATGCCCGAGTCCGGCCTGTGCCGCTACAAGGGCCTTCCGGTGGCGTGCGGGCCGCCAGGCCTTCCCGGCGCGACGAACGCGCTCTATCGGAATCGTGGCGATGGCACGTTCGAGGACGTCTCGAACAAGTCGGGTATCGTGCGCGGGCGCGGGACATACGGGCTGGGCGTCACGACGCTCGACTTCGACGATGACGGATGGATCGATCTGTACGTGGCCAACGATTCGAAGCCGAGCACGCTCTATCGGAACAACCGGGACGGCACCTTCAACGACATCGCCATCGAAGCTGGCTGCGCGTTCAGCCAGGACGGCCGGGCGCAGGCAGGCATGGGCCTGGCCGTGGGCGACTACGACCGGAACGGCACGATGGACATCTTCCGCACCAACTTTGCGGGTGACACGTCGACGCTCTACGCCAACACGGGCCGCGGCGATTGCGACGATCGCACGTTTGCGGCGGGTATCGGCATCAACACGCGCTGGCTCGGATGGGGCGTCGGCTTCCTCGACCTCGAGCACGACGGGTGGCCCGATCTGTTCCTGGTGAACGGACACGTCTACCCCGAAGTCTCAGCCTTGGCCGGCGAGGCCGCATACAGGCAGCGGAAGGTGGTCTATCACAATCGCGGCAAGGGACGGTTCGAGGACGTCACCGATCGACTCGGCCCACCCGTGACGACACCAGCCGCGAGCCGGGGCGCCGCATTCGGCGATCTCGACAACGACGGTGACATCGACGTGGTGGTCAACAACATGCACGCGCTACCGGACCTGTTCCGTCTCGACATCCGTCCGGGCGCGGGCCACTGGCTCGGCATCGCCTTGGCCGGCACCGTGTCGCACCGCAACGCGATCGGCGCGCGCGTGACCGTGTCGTCAGGCGGACGGACCTTCGTGGACGAGGTGCGCGGCGGCGGAAGCTACTACGCGCAGAACGACCTCCGCCTCCACTTCGGCCTCGGGGACGCAACCGCCGTGACCGGTGTCTCGGTGCGGTGGCCCAGCGGCGTCGAGGAAGCGTTCGTGGCCAGCGGCATCGACCGGCTGGTCACGCTGACAGAAGGCCGCGGGACGCCAGTGCGCGGGCCAACCCGTTAGCGATTGGCGACAAGGTGGCGACCGTGCAGCCAGATGCTGTCGCCGAGCGGAGGTGCCCCTCGCACGGTCGCGATGATCGCATGGCGTGACTGCCACGGCGGCAAGCCGAGCGCCGCCGCGATTTCGAACAGCGTCGGGCGTGGCTCGTTGTGCAGCAGCACGCCATCCCCATCGAGCATACCGGCGATGTTCGCCACCGCGAGCATCAGCGCGTCGTCGTCGAAATACGGAAACACGTTGGTGGCCACGACGAGATCGAAGGTGCGCCCCACGATGCGCTCGGTGACCACGTCGAATCGCTCGCTGTGCAGGACCTGTGCGGCCTCGCGGGAGACCTGGACACGCTTGAAAAGATGTCCGGCAGGCACGAGGAGCATGCCACGACCGGTGCGCGGCCCGGTGTCGACCTGCCCCAGCGAACGCCCAAACGCCTCGAAGTACTCGCGGTATCCACCAGCGAGCGCCACCCGGCCATCGTCACCGATCCCCGACACGAGCAGGAGCTGAGGTGGAATGGTTCGTGACTGTTGCAGGTAATCGACGACGCGGGGGTTGATGTCGGCCGCGACGATCTCGACCTCGTCGAGCCTCGCCAGGCCGAGGCCGATCAGCGCGTCGAGCACGGCCCATGGTTGATAGCTCTGGGGCGGCGCCGCTTCGAGCAGCGCCGTGCGCGGCGCGATGTCGAGCCCTGCGCCGATGATCAGCACTCGACGTACGCGCCGATCGGGTTGAAGGCCGCGCAGCACGCCCAGGCCCTGGGACACGAGAAATCCTGCCTCGACGGCGGTGTCGGTGCTCAGGCCGCGCGTGCGGTACAGGGCAGCCGCCGCCGCTGACGTGGATCGGCCCGCACCGAACTCCTTCTCGTACACGAATCGCATCACGCGGAGGTACTCGGCGACGAGCGCCGCCTCGCGATCGCGCGCGGCAGGGACCGCGTCGCCGACGAGTCGACCGAAATACGCGAGCCGTGCGTCGGCGCCCGGTGCAGCAATCGCACGCAGGAACGCCGTCAGGCGCGCGCGCACGGCGGGGTTGACGCGGCCGCGAACGGAGGCGGGGTCGGCGAAGAAGGCGTCGCGGTCCGCAGGGTCCATGTCGTCGACCAGCGCCCTGGCGCTGAGCGCCGGCTCCATCGCCGGCAGCCTCGTGAAGCGCGTCGACTGGAGTGCGAAGAAGACGAGGTGATCCAGGTCTCCGAGGTGAACACGCCGGGCGTTGTCCTCAGCGAGGCGATCGATGCGGACGGAGAAGTCGGCCGCCGAAAACCCGCGCGCCTCGAGGCGCGCGTGCAGCGGCCCGACGTCCTGCCAGGTGATGCGTCGGGCGTGAGACTCGGCGCCCGTCTGGGGTGTGAGGCCACCGGAGGAGGGCGCGTCGGCCCACGCCAGGGTCAGCACGCTGAGGACGACAACGGAGGAGACGATGCGCACGGTGGCAGGCAGGCTCCCGCGAACCCATCGGTATGGCCTACGGCCCATAGCCTACAGCCTACCGGAGGGGTAGGCGGCAGGACGTAGGCTGTAGGCCAAGCGATTGTGGTTCATGGCCCTTGACGTGCGGCGGTCATGTACGCAGGGCCGGCTAGAAGACCAACCGGAACCCGAGCTGGACGACCCGCTGGAAGTTCGACTGCCCCTGGATGTTGCGGTTGATACGGCCGAAGTCGTCTGAGGCGGTGTCGCGTGTGTAGTCGCGCTCGTCGTACATCGGGCTGTTGAACACGTTGAACGCCTCGACGCGCAGCTGGAATCGTATGCGATCGGTGATTTGCGTCGTCTTGGCGAAGTTCAGGTCGAGCTGCCAGTAGCCCGGGCGGCGCATCCGGTCGTCGACGACCTGCGCTGTGCGCGCTTGGTATGGCTCGCGGACGAGAAAGAACGGCTCCGTGCAGCCGTAATTCACCGAGTAGGCGAACAGCGTATAGCCGCCAGACGCGTTGCGCTGCCCCACGCAGGGCTGCACGCCGTAGATGAACTGACCGTCCTTGGTGGGATCCAGCGACGGGTCGCCGACCACCTCCGTGTTTTGCGGGATCCGCCAGGGCTGCCCCGACTGATAGAGGAACATCGGGGCGACGGACCACCCGTCGAGCAGGACCTTCATCAGGCCGGTGCGCGTCTCGCCGAAGGGGAACTCGTACACTCCCGAGATCGAGATGCGGTGACGCCGGTGTGTCCAGTACGGGCCACGCACGAGTTCCCTGGTGCTGGGATCGATGAACGCGTTGAGCCCGCCGATTTCCGGCGCGGACTGCGTCCAGCCGGACGATGCGCCGATCTGCTCGAACTTGGGAACGAAGGTGTAGTTGCCGCTGACGACCAGGCCCCTCGCCCAACGCCGGTTGGCCACGAACTGGAGCGAGTGGTAGTTGATGGTGCCGTCGTTGCGCTGGGTCTCGAAGATGGTTCCGAACGCCGGAAATGGACGGCTCAACTCGAACCGGGACAGCGTGGGGCTCGTGAACCGTGCCGTCCCCTCGAAGCCCGGCACCTGGTAGAACGGGTTCGGGAGCTGCTCGTCGCAGAGCGCTCGCGAGCCGCCCTTCGTGACGTCGCACCGATCGAGCAGGTCACGACCCGGCTCGTTGATGCCGCGGAACTCACTTTCCTGCTGCGTCGACCGGCTCGCCGCATAGCTCACGTCGAAGGTCATCCCCCACGGCAGTTGTCGCTGGACGCCAGCGGAGAAGTGATCTGCCTTCGGAACCACGAACTCCGGGTTGGCGTAGGACAGGTTCCGCCCGAGGAACGTCAGCGGACCGAGCGAGTTGCCCGCGGGCTGGTCCACACCATTCGGAAACGGATTGCCGAGCGCATACGTCGGCGTACGGTTATCGTCGAGAGATGGGACCAGGGTCGACTGGATGCTGAAACCCTGGCTGTGGCCCTGACCGGTCGGATTGAGGTAATAGCGTCCGTAGCCACCGCGCACGACGGTCTTTTCGTTCAGGTGATACGCAGTGCCGAGGCGGATCTGCACGTTGTTGCGATCGAGTTCCCAGGGTTGTTCCGGGTTGCCGTCGACATCGACGAAGGTCAGGCCGCCCTGCACTTGATAACCAGGGAATCGCGACTGGTCGATGCGCGACGACGCAGGGTTCGCAATCGAGGGGTCGAAAATGTAGTTCAGCCGGTTCTCCTCTTCGCTCAACGGACTGCTGTAGTCCCAACGGGCGCCGGCATTCACCGTCCAGCGATCGGTGATCCTCCAGTCGTCTTGGATCCATGGGGCGGCGTACGTCCAGCGGTAATCGGGCAGCAGGTTGTTGTCCACCACCCCGCCGGACGGGGCTCCCAGCAGGAACGACGCGAAGGAGCTTCCCGACAGCACATCAGCGCGGTTGAACTCACGCTGCGTGAACCCACGGTTGAAGTCGAAGCGCATGCCGGCCTCGCCGAGACTGCGACCTGCCTTGTGCGTGCTGCGGAAATCGAGGCCGGCGCGGATGTTGTGGCGCCCACGCGTCAGTGAGATGTTCGGCTGAATCGACCAGATGTCGTTGCGGTTCTCGCCCTGGCCGCGCGACAACTGGACGTATTCGGCCATGTTCACGCGCGGGAATATCTGCTGCGGCAACTGATCCACGAGGCTTGCCGGAAAGCCCAGCTGGGTCGCATCGAACCCGAATCCTTCATCCGAGCGGCTCAGTTCCAGGTAGTAGGTGTAGCTGCCGCGCAGGTTCAGGACGGTGCCAGCGCCCACGATGTGCACCCAGTCGCCGACGATGGCGCGGTTGGCGCGGATGAGCGGCAGCTGGCCGTCCTGCGCGGGTCCGCTTCGGATGGGCGAGGTGTTGCGCAACTCGTTGCGCTCGTTCTCCGCCCAGCGGAAGAACGTCCGGTTGTTCGCGTTGATGTTGTGATCGACCTTGGCGACCCAGTTCCAGAACACGTCCCTGTTGACCTGGTCGGCGTACCCGAGGTTCTGCTGCCATGGCGCGACGCCGGCGGTCGTGTTGTTCGGCAGGGGGTAGTACTGCATGATTTCGCGAGCCACCGGATTGATCCGGTCCGCCGGAACGATGTTGCCCGGAAACGGGTCGCGCACCCACGTACCGTTGACGTTGCGGCCGGTCGCCGGATCGTAGATGGTGATCAGGTTGCCGTTGACATCGCGGTAGTCGCTGAAGTCGCCGCGACGCATGGCCTCGGTCGGCGTCGTGTTGAACAGCGGCGCGGGCGTGCCTTCCCGGTACCGCTCACCGGTGAACAGGAAGAACGTCTTGTTCATGCCGTTGTAAAGGCCGGGAATGCGGACCGGACCGTCGACGCTGAAGCCGTACTGGTCGAGATAGTGGTCCGACTTCGGCGCGTCGCGGGAGTTCAGGAGGAACGAGTTCGAGTCGAGCCACTTGCGGCGCATGAACTCGTAGCCGACGCCGTGGAGGCTGTTGGTACCCGACTTGAGCGACATGTTGACGACGCCGCCCGCGCTCCGGCCATACTGGGCGTCGTAGGTGTTGGTGGCGATCTTGAATTCCTGGACGGCTTCGGCCGGCGGGACGTACGCGATGTTGTTGCCGTCCTGGTTGGCGTTGTTGGGAGCGCCGTCGAGCAGGAACTCATTGTTGCGGTTGGCGCCGCCGTTCATCGAGAAGTCGGCGAGCGCACCGTTGTCGAACGGTCGCAGGTAGACCGCCTGGGCGTTGTAGTTCACGCCGGCGACCAGCGTCGCCAACGCGATTGGGCTGCGCGACTGCAGGGGCAACTCGGCGATGCGGCGGTTGTCGATGACGTCACCGCGATTGGCGTTGCTCGATTCGAGCACGGTCTGCGCGGTGACCGTGACTTCCTCGGTCCGGTCGCCGACGCCGAGCGTGGCGTTGATCGTGGCCGTCTGCCCGACTTCCAGCTGCAGTGCGCTTTGCACGTACTTCTGGAACCCCTCGAGCTCCACGGTCACCGTGTACGGCCCGGGCCGCAGGAACGGGATGCTGTAGTTGCCCTGGTCGTTGGTGACCGCGGTGGCCAGCTCCTTGGTATCGGCATTCTGCACAGACACGATGGCGCCCGGCAGGCTGCCGCCACTCGCATCCACGACCTGCCCTCTCACCGTGGCCCGGAATTCCTGTGCAATGGCGGCCGTCGCCGACACCACCATCGCCATCGCACACACCACGCCCCCCATCCATTGCGCGCTCGACATGGTTCCTCCCCCGGTGAGCCGCGAACGTAGATCAACCTCGACCGGTCTGCGCCAAGGCCAGAACCGTTGAGATTGGTTAGACTTGAGCTACCAATCTCATACACCGAGCCGGATGGTTTGACAACCTGAACCGCAGATGCGCTTCACGGGACGCGCTCGGGAGCGGTCCGTGAGCCTCGGACGAGGCGGGGATTGAGCTGGCGCGCACGCGTGTAGGCGCCCTCGGCAGCGTCTGCGTCGCCGAGCCGTTCGAGGGCGCGTCCCATCTGGAAGTGCGCCGGCGCGTACGTGTTGCGAATGGCCAGGGCCCGACGGAAGGCGTCCAGCGCGGCGATGGCGTCTCCGTGCTCCAGCCGGGCACTGCCGAGCGCCGTCCACACGCGCGCTTCGTGTTCGCGCTCGGACTCTTGTCGCAGTCGCTCGCCTTCAGCCAGCTGCGCCCGGGCACCAGCCTCGTCGCCAGACGCGCTGAGCACGCGTGCCAGCGAGACGTGCACCTCCGGCACGTCGGGTCGCAGCGCGAGTGAACGGCGCAGTGCCGCGGCGGCACCGTCCCAGTCACGCTCGGCCGCCCGAACGACGCCGAGCTTGTGGTACGCCTCCGCGTGTCTCGGCTCGAGCGCAATCGTAGCCTGGAACGCTGCAGTGGCGCGCGCCGCCTCGCCGCGGTGCCACCAGGCGACGCCGAGCGCGTAGTTTGCCTCCGGTCTCGCCTCGAGCGCGATCACGCGCATCAACTCGGCGATCGCCTCGTCCCGCCGATCGACACGGTTTAGCAGCAATGCGAGGTTGTAGCGGGCCAGCGTGTGATCCGGCGCTCGCGCGAGCACGTGTCGGAGGGTCGCGAGCGCCGCTTCCACGTCCTGTTCCGATTGCGCCAGGCCCAGTGTGAACAGGGCGTCCGCGTCCTTCGGCGCTGCCTCGGCGGCCGCGCGCGCCAGCGTGACCGCTTCGGGGCTGCGACCAGCCGCCACGAGCGCCAGTACCAGACCGCGCGATGCCTTGCGATCCTCCGGGCGTGCCGCAAGGGCGGCGCGCCAGGCCTCGATGGCCGTGTCGAGCGCACCGACACGCTCGAGTGCCTCGGCCAATGCCGTCTGGATGTCCGCATCGCCCGGCGCGAGACCCGAGGCCTGCCACAGGAGCGCCAGCGCGCCGTCGGCGTCCCCGCGGGCCTGCCACTCGCGCGCCCGGCGGTATGCCTCTCTCGCGCGCGCGTCGGCGCCTTCAGGCCGGAAGGCAGCGGGCTTCCCGCCGCCCTGATTGACCTCGACGCCCGGGCCTGCCCCGGCCACGGACCCTTGCTGCGTGCAGGCCGCGATGGTCTCTCCAGGCGCCCCACACATGACACCGAGCAGTGTCCCAACCGCGAGCGCTCGACACCAATCCGGCATGGGAGCCACACATTCTGCCCGCCAATCCGGGCCTGCACTCACCGGCTGGCGGGCGGGCGGGCCGGCGGGTCGTCGACGACCGGGGTCCCCTTGTCGATGCGCGCCATGCGGGCGATGAAGCGTGGATCGCGGCGAATCGGATCGAGGCGCGAATCGACACGTGCGTAAGCCAGCCGTGACGAGTTCGCATCGATCGACTTGTCGAGCCACTCAAGGGCGTGCGGCGTATCGCCGAGGCTGACGTAAGCCAGCGCGATCCAGAATGCTCCGTCGCCAGTCGGCCGGGCATCGTAAAGCAAACGCAGTTGCGTCAGCGCCTGCTGCGCTTCCCGCGGACGTCCCGCGTCGTGATGGATCTTCACGAGCTGCGACTGGACGAACGGATCTTCCGCCGCTCGCTCGGCGCCGACGCTCTGGCAGGCCGCCAATGCCTCGGCCGATCGCCGCAATTCGGTGTACGCCTTGCACAGGCCGATGTGCGCCGCGGTGTACTGCGAGTCGAGGCGCAGCAACGTCTCGTACGTGCGGGCCGCCTCGTCGAACCGGCGCGCGTAGTGCAGCGTTGCGCCCAGGTAGCCGCGCAGCAGCGACGACCGCTGGTTCAGCTTCTGCGCCTGATCCACCTGCTCCACGGCTTCTTCCACGCGGCCACGTCCCGCCAGCAACATGGCGAACCGGATGCGCGCGTACTCGCAGCTCGGGTTGAGCGAGAGGGCACGCCGGAAGTGCCGCTCGGACTGTTCGAGGTTGTGCCGCTCCGCATAGAGATCCCCGAGTGCCGCGTAGGCCTCGGCGCTGCGATCGTCCAGGCTCAAGGCCTTGGAGATCACGCTCTGCGCCAGCGGCAGCGCCTCGTCGGCCCTCAGCGCGTTGTGCCGGTACAGCGACAGCAGCGCTTCGGCCCATTTCGCATACGCCAGGACGAACTCCGGCGCCGCCTCGGTCGCACTGCGGAACGACTCGGCGGCCTCCTCGACCTCCTTGCGGCCGCCGCGACCCAGACGCGCCTGCCCGAGGGTGTAGGCCTGCATCGCCTCGGGGTTGTCGAGTGGCAGTTCGGTGCGCAGCGTCGGCCGCGTACCTGGCTCGGTCGCTGCCAGTTCCGTGACCACCCGCTGCGTCAGCGTCGCGGTGAACTCGCGCAACGGCGTGATGCCGGTCATGGCCTCCTGGATGGACTGCGTCTGGCCGCCTGCGCGCACGACGTCGAGGCGCGCCTGCATGCCGGTGCCGCGGCGCGTCACCGCCACGTCCACGTACACGTCGGCGTCGACGGCGTGCATGATGGCCGCCGCCGGCTGACCGAGCATCGGCTCGACGGCGACAGGCGCGATCACCCGAAACGGCGGCGACGAACTGAGGTCCTGCGCGAGCTGCTCGATGACCAGGGGCGTCAACGCCGGATCGGCCCCAGTCGCACTCCCGAGCGCCAGGCGGACCTCGGCGGGCGTCCCGGTCGTCGCCCCGGCGCCGCGCACGCCCAGCGACGCTGACTGCCTGAGCAGACCGGTGATGCGCGGCAGCAGCGACCACGCCACGAATCCGCCGATGGCGATCGCGGCGACGGCAACCGCGACCAGTCCGTACGGCGTCGGCGGTCGCGGTGGCGCCGTCGGGATGGGCGTCGCCAGGGCCAGTGGCGCCGTCGAACTCGACGGCGTGTCGGCGATCGCGGCGGTGACCACCGGCTGCTTTCGCGTCCAGGTGTCCCAACCGAGCGTCCGCGACAGCGCCTCCTTGACCCCCGCGATGGTCGAGTAGCGTCGGTCGGGATCGGGATCGCAGGCCCGCTCGACGATGCGAATGAAGTCGTCGGGCAGATCGGGCCGGAGATCGGCCAGCGGCGTCCGCTCGCCACGCTCGTAGTGCCCGGCGAGGTCGCCGAGCGACGACGCCCTCACCGGGTACGCACCCGACACCAGGTAGAACAGCACGACCCCGAGGCCGTAGATGTCGCTGCGGCCCGAGGGCGGGTCGCCAGACACCACCTCCGGCGCCAGGAACGGCAGCGTGCCAGCCTCCAGGTCGAGCGCCTCGATCGGCACGCCCTGCGGCCACACATCCATCAGCACGAGCCGGCCACCCGCCTCGCGGACGATGTTGTCGGGCGAGAGCAGCCCGTGAGCGAGCCCTTCGCGATGCAGCGCCGCCACCGCACGACACAATTCCCATCCGACGAGGGCAGCCTCGCGGGCGCTGAACGTGCCCTGGGTGACGACGACCTGGTCGAGGCTGCGGCCGTCGACAAACTCCATCACCAGGCCGGTCTGATCGTCGTGTTGCTCGGCGCCGTAGACCTCGACGGCATTGGGATGCCGGACCCGTGCGAGGGCCTGACCGGTCGCGAGAAACGCCACAGCCACTTCCGGTGCCGACGGCGTCGGGAGGAAACGAATCACGACATCGCGATGCAGGTGATCGGTGGCGCGAACGACGCGGCCGAGCGTGCCGGGGCCAAGGGCCCGAAGCAGGCGGTAGGGTCCCCAGGTACCGAGATCGACCTCGTCGGCCGCCGCAGCGTCCCCGACCGGGGTCGTCGCAAGCCCACGGGATGGTTCCGGTTCGGGCTCGGTGTCGCCGGCCGGCGTCGCGGTCAGGGCGGACTCGTCGAGCCCATCCTCGTCCGGTATGCTGCGGTGGAGTTCGGCGATGTCCGCGATCACGCGGAGTTGCCGAAACAGCGCGCGCTCAGCCTCGCTGCCGAGTTCGGCTTCGAGCGCGGCCCAGTCCACTGCCTGGCCATCGGCGAGCGTAGCGGCCAGATCCGTGAGCCCGCGATCAGTGCGCATGCGCGAAAGTGCCTTGATTGTCGCACAGGTCAGTCGACCACCGCGCCGGACCAGGCGTCCTATGGGCGTGGAGATGGATGCCCTGCCTGTTCGCCGTCGACCGCACCGGCATGTCACCGCCGTGCTGGTCCTCACGGCCTGCGTCATCGCCAGTGGCCTGTCCGGGTTGTCCACGGCCGCGCGCGCCGGACAGGCGACCGGAGCACCGCTGCCGGACACCCAGCAACTGGTCCGCGAGGTCCAGGCCGGCCTGAGGACCGACGAGGAACTGCTGCGGCAGTACACATTTCGCGAGCGTCGCCGCGACGTGGACGTGACCAAGTTCGGCAAGGTGCGGTTCGGCCCGTGGCGGGAGTTCGAGGTCTATCCCTCCGAAGTCCCGGGCGAGACCTACAAGCGGCTGGTCAGCGTCGACAACGTGCCGCTCTCGCCGGCGGTCCTCGCGCGTCGTGACGCCGAGCACCGCAAGACGGTGCTCGACCAGTTGGAGCAGATCCGGGTCGAGACCCCGGCGCAGCGACAGAAGCGGCTCGCGAAGAAGACCCGGGAACGGCAGGAGGAGCAGGACGTCATCGACGACGTCTTCGCCGTGTACCAGATCGCCATCCTCGGCCGCGAGACCCTCGACGGGCGACCGACCATCCTCACCAGCCTGACGCCGCGACCCAGGGCCCGGACCCGGAGTGATGCGGGCAAGTTCCTGAAGAAGATTCGCGGCAAGGCCTGGGTGAACGAAGCCGACAGGCAGGTGGTGCGGGCCGAACTCGAAGCCGTCGAGGACATCACCTTCGGCCTCGGCCTGCTGGCGCGCATGCGACGCGGCAGCACGATCACGTTCCGCCGGACGCTGGTGAACAACGAGATCTGGCTGCCGGCCGAAGCCCAGTACAAGCTGGTCGGCAAGACGCTGATCTTCCGCAAGTTCGCGCTCGAGTCGACGACATCGTTCTCCGACTACAAGAAGTTCAACGTCAGCACCAGCGAGGACATCGCGGTAAAACCAGAAATTTGAGAGCTGAAATTTCTGGGTCGTCCTACGTGCGGTGCGGGTCTGGCCGCCAGTCGCGGACGGCGCGCTTGATCGCGTCCGGCTTCATGTTGCCCGAGACAGCCTGCTCGAACAGCGTCGCGAACTCCGCGTCGGACGCGAAGCGCAGCGCCGCCACCTGCTTGGCCGAGAGCTGCGAGAACCGGCGCTGCTGGTCGGGCGTGAGCAGCGCGCTGGCCCGGAGGCGTTCCTCGAGGAGGATCACGCGATCCTGCAGCTTGGTCGTGTACGTACGCCCGATCGACAACAGCACCAGCAGGCAGAACAGCACGCCGGCCCACGCCATCTTCGGTCCCCACGGGTAGCCGCGCCCCATCGCGGTGAAGCCGACCACCGCCACGATCCAGCAGGCGAAGCCGATCACGGTCGGCACCGGACGATGGGCGTGGTTGGCGTAGTTCTGGTCGCTCATGACTCTCCCGGCATCGACGAGTGATGCAGTACCACCGGCGTCGTGCTCTTGCGGCGCAGCCGCAGGTTCAGCAGCTCGACGAGGACCGAGAAGGCCATCGCGAAGTAGATGTAGCCCTTGTCGATGTGCTGGCCGAACGCCTCGCCCACCAGCATCACGCCAATCAGGATCAGGAACGCCAGCGCCAGCATCTTCATCGTCGGATGCTTCTGCACGAAGTCGCTGATCGGGCCGGCGAAGATCAGCATGACGCCGGCCGCGAGCACGACCGCGACCATCATGATCGGCACGTGCGGCGTCATCCCGACCGCGGTGATCACCGAGTCGAGTGAAAAGACGATGTCGATCAGCATGATCTGGGCGACGACGCCCGCCAGGCTCACGCCAGCCTTGCTGCCGCCGGGACCGTGGTGTCCTTCCTCGCCCTCGAGCTTGTCGTGGATCTCGTAGGTGGCCTTGCCGATGAGGAACAGCCCGCCAAGCAGCAGGATCAGCTGCTTGCCCGAGATGCCCGTGCTGCCCAGCTCGATCAGCGGCCGCGTCAGCCCCATCACCCACGAGATCGCGAGCAGGAGCGCCAGCCTCGAAATCACAGCCATGGCGATGCCGAGTTTTCTGGCCTTCGGTTGCTGATCCTTCGGCAGCCGGCCGGACAGGATCGCGATGAAGATGACGTTGTCGATGCCGAGCACGATCTCGAGCGAGGCGAGCGTGGCCAGCGAAATCAGGCTTGCGACGCTCCAGAGGGGCGCCACAGGTGCGGCGGCAGCCGCGGGGGCCACGTCGCTCAGCGCGAGCATCTCGGGCCACACGGCGGTCAACGACTCGATCACGACACGTCCTTTCGTCCGCGCGTGTCATTCGCGCGCGGACCTCAGATTGTACAGGGACGGGGATCGCGGACCGCAGATCGCAGATCCCGGATCGGGAGTCGGAAGTCGGGCGTCGGGAGTCGGCGTGGGCGTGGGCGGGCTCGGCCACCTTGGCGCTGCGCGCTTCGGCGCCCAAGGAGAGCCGGCCCTACCTACCTTCACCTTCGACCTTCTTCCGTCAGCCTGTTCGACGTTCAGCGTTCGGCGTTCGGCGTTCGTCAGGCGCCACGCCTCAGCCGCTAGGCATTGGTCGTCAGGCATCAGGCATCAGGCATCAGGCATGACTATGCGCGCTTCCTGGTCTTCTTCGCGGTCGCATCCGACTTGCCGGAGCTCAAGGTGGCCTTGGCGGGAGTCTTCTTGCCGGCGCTGACGGTCTCGAGGCTACGGCGCAGGGCCTCCATCAGGTCCACGACCTTGGCCGGCGCTTCTTCCTCGGTCTCGACGATCTCCTCGCCGGAGACCTTGGCGTCGATCAGGCTCCGCAATGCCTCCTGGTAGGTGTCGTGGAAGCTCTTGATGTCCAGGTCGCCCTCGAACGTCCCGATCACCTGCTGCGCGAGCTTGACCTCCTCGGGTTTCAGCTTCGCCGGCACGTTCTCCAGTTCCTCGATCTGCGACATGCTGCGCACCTCGTCGGCCGAGCGCAGCGTGTACATCACCAGCCCCTTCTCGCGCGGCTGCACGGCGACGATGTACTCGCGGCCGTAGAGCGCGAGCTTGCCGATGCCTGCCTTGCCCTGCATCCCCTCACGGATCACCGCGAACGCCTCGGCAGCAACGTTGCCATCCGGCGCGAGGTAGTACGGCCGCTCGAAGTAGATCGGATCGATCTGATCGACGGTGGTGAACTGCGTTAGGTTGATGAGACGCGTCGACTCGGGACGCACCTTCGAGAGATCTTCCTCGGTGACAGTCACGAAGCGCCCTTTCGAGAACTCGTAACCTTTCACGATCTCGCCGTTGGCGACCTCGCGCTCGCAATGCGGGCACCACTTCTTCTGCTGGATACGCGTCTGGCAGACCTCGTGGAGCTGGTTGAAGCTGATCGTCGCGTGCGCGTCCGTCGCCGGGAATACCCGGATCGGGATCGTCACCAGACTCAGCTTGAGATGTCCCTTCCACGTTGCTCGTGCTGCCATGGCTCTCTCGCTTGCAAACTTGTGGCCTGCCGCCTGACACGCGCTCATCGCGTCGACCTGAAGGTCGACGCCTACGCCTGGTGACCGGTTAGCCGATGCCCTTGGCCGGGCTCGGAGAGCCGGCCCTACCGGACTCCCCGTTCCGGCTCCGGGTGCCCCGTTACCCGTTACCCGGTACCCGGCACCCGGTACCCGGTACCCGGATCCTTGCTATCGGTCGTCGACACCCCGATGATTACGCCCCATGGCCCGTACGGTCCAGCTCTGGCGTGACGAGGCGCCCCCCGCGCCGATGCTGGCCACCCCGTGTGAGTTGGACGCCCTTAACCTCGACAACTCATCGATGCTCTACGAACAGAAGTTCGACGGCATCCGCGCCATCGTCATCGTCGAACCGGCCCATCCGAGCGCGCGGGTCCGCCTGTTGTCGCGCAACGGCAACGACAAGGCCACGCAGTTTCCCGAGATCGTCCGCGCCCTGCGCGAACTGGCAGCGCAGTTGTCCGGGACGGTGATCCTCGACGGCGAAGTCGTCGCCCTTGACGCCCGGGGACAACCGGCGTCCTTCACCGCGCTGCAATCCCGCATGCACCTCAAGGGCGCGATGGACATCGACGCCCGGTCGGCGACGGTGCCGACGGCCCTGGTAGTGTTCGACCTCTTGCGCGAGGGGGTCGAGGATCTCCGTCCACTGCCCCTGGCTGCACGCCGCGCCAGGCTGGAGTACCTGCTGCACGTGCGCACCAGCGAGCGCCTGCGTGAAGGCCTCTACGTCGCCGGACACGGCAGGAACGTGCTGGCACAGGCCAAACGGGAGGGTTGGGAGGGACTGATCGTCAAGGATGCGGACGCGCCGTACCTGTCCGGCGTGCGCTCGCGGACATGGCGGAAGGTCAAGCTGCACAAGACGGCGACGCTGGTGATCGGCGGCTGGACCGACCCGAAGGGGACGCGATCCGGGTTCGGCGCCCTGATGGTCGGACGCTTCACCGATGCGCGCGGCAAGCCGGCGCGCCCTGCGAAGGGCAGCGACGCGACGCTGTGCTACGCGGGCAACGTCGGTGGCGGGTTCAGCGACGCGGCCATCTCGGATCTCCTCCTGCGGCTGCGACCGCTGGCACGGACCACGTCGCCGTTCGTCGATGCCCCGCGCGCCCGCGGACAGCACTGGGTGGATCCCAGACTGCTCTGCGAGGTGCGGTTCAGCGAGTGGACGCCTGAGGGGCGACTGCGTCATCCGGTCTTCCTCGGGCTGCGTGACGACGTCGGCCCTGACGCGGTCGATCCGACAGGTAGGGACGGCTCTCCGAGCCGTCCAGCGCAACAGCCCCGACCAAGGGCGACGATGCGCGAATCCTCCCTGGAGGGCGCAGGTGTGGACATGGACGCCTCGGAGAGGCGTCCCTACCTTCCCATCACCGCCATCGTCGAACAGCTCCAGTTACTCGAGGACGCCGGGCGCGACGGCTCTCTGACGCTGCCTGACGGCGTGCTGGAGGTCACGAACCCGAAGAAGGTCTTCTGGCCAGCGTCGGGCCTGACCAAGGGTAACCTGCTGCGGTACTACGCGCGCATCTCGCCATGGCTGTTGCCGGTGATTGCTGATCGCCCACTGGTCATGAAGCGCTATCCGAACGGCGTGCTCGGCAAGGCGTTCTACCAGCAGCGCGCACCCGACACCGTCCCGGCGGGCGTCAACGTGCAGGTCGTCGAAGGCGACGAGGACGACGACGGGCCGATGCCGCGGCTCATCGGCGGATCGTTGCTGACGCTGTTGTACGTGGCGCAACTCGGCGCCATCTCGCTCGACCCGTGGTTCTCTCGGGCGGCCTCGCCCGCGGCGGCCGATTTCGTGGCGATCGATCTCGACCCGATGCCGGGCGTGCCTTTCGCGCAGGTGCGCGACGTGGCGCGCTGGGTCCGCGAGGCGCTCGTAATGCTCGACGTCCCGGCGGCGCTCAAGACGTCGGGGTCGTCAGGCCTGCACATCTACATCCCGTTGGCGGAAGGCACGTCTTACCAGTCCGGCCAGCTGCTGTGCCAGATCATCGCCACCGCGGTCGCGTCGCAGCATCCCAAGGTCGCGACCGTGGAGCGGGCGGTCGCCCGGCGCGGACGCACCGTCTACGTGGACTACCTGCAGAACATCGAGGGCAAGACACTGGCCTGCGCCTACAGCGCCCGCGCGAGCCAGTTTGCCGGCGTCTCGACGCCGCTGCAGTGGGATGAACTCGACCAGGACATCCGGCCCGAGGACTTCACGCTCGAGAACGCGTTCACGCGGTTCGAGACCACCGGCGATCTGTGGAACCCGATCCTGCGCGGCACCCCTGTCGACCTCCGCGCCGTCATCGGTCGCCTCGGCGGCTGACGGGCGCCTCCGCCACGGCTTCGGCGCCCAAGTCGGCGCGACACGAGCCCGTCGGCGTCCGCCCTATTTCTTCGTGCCGGTGACGACAACGTGGCGGAACTCGGCGGTGTCGTCGAACGACCCGACGCCGACCCGGCCCCATCCCAACGTCTTGTCGGTGGCGATCATGATCGGCTCGGTCCGCTCGTCGACATGGACCTCGAGACGACCCGTCGCAGCAGTCCGCACGAGTCGTACGCGGTGCCACTCCTGATCCACCAGCGGCGCGATCTCCGAACGCGAGTCGATGCGGCGCCGATCGGCGTCGTTCACCAGGAAGATGCCGTTGTGGACATCGTCTCGCGCGGCCGACAGGTGCACGTAGTAGAACCGCGTCGGCGACTGGTAGGCCGCGACCAGGAGCGCGTCGCGGCGTGGCGTGACCGGTGGCAGCGCGGCGGTGGAGCGAACCTCCACTTCGAAGGTCGTATCCGTGAGGTTGGGACCGTTGACGAGAGCCACGGCAGACGGGCGGCGGATCGGTCCGCCGGGCTTGCCGGCCGTGACGAGGGCGAGCAGGCCATCGCGCAGGGCCCAGATGCCGGTGCCGTCGAGCGTCCATTCCTTGTCGAGCGACTGTGGTGCGAAGGTGGGCCTGCTGGTCACCTGTTCCGCGTCCGCCAAGGCGAAGGCGGACAACTCTGCTGCCAGCAGCGAAACACCAAGGGCCAGGGCGGCCAGCGCGGTGCACGTGGAGCCGGCAATCGTCGAGGTGGTCCGCATCGCGGCATTATGGTGGATCGGTCCGTGCAATACGGATCCGCCGACAGATCGGTCAACGCGCAGCACGTCGCTGCCGGCGACCTGCATTGAGGAGGGGCGTGCTATGGGCATTCTTGGCTGGATCGTGTTCGGGTTGGTGATCGGTGCGTTGGCCAAACTGGTGATGCCTGGGCGAGATCCGGGCGGCATCATCGTGACCATGCTGATCGGCATCGTCGGCTCGCTGCTTGGCGGTTTCCTCGGCCAGGTGATGGGCTTGTACGGCCAGAATGACCCGGCAGGCTTCGTGATGTCATTGCTCGGCGCCATTGTGCTGCTCGCGATCTATCGCATGGCGACGGGAGGCCGGCGCATCACGACGTGAAATACTGCAGGGCTGCATCTTTTCACGTCTTTGCCAAGGCTTCGGCGGACAGGCAGCAGACAGTGGCCGGAGTTCGCGCACCACTGGCACAGGCCAGGGTCCGCGGGCTCTGGCCCTTTGTCGTCCCCGGCCCTTCGCGTGATGTGCGCAATCCCGACAAAAGTGGCTCAGTATCGAACACTCTGCAAGCCTGCTGGGTTTCGGGCCATCTACTCGGCGAGGCCGAGCATGCGCAGCAGTTGCAGCGCGTTGCCGGCCTGCGCGGGCCCTGGCCGCAGACGATAGTCGAAGGTCATCGAGATGGTCGGCCCGCTGCCGGCAAGCGTCTCCTGCAGGTGGAAGCTGTCGGCGTGCGCGGTGAACCCCGCGTCGCGCGCGAGTTCCAGATCGTGCGTGGTCACCGCGCCGATCGCCTCGCACCCGAGCAGGTGGTCGACCACCGTCCGCACCGCAATCTGACGCTCGGCGCTGTTGGTGCCCTGCAGCACCTCGTCGAGCAGGAAGCAGACGCGCCGGTCGGCCGTGGCGATGCGCGCGGCATGCACGATCTGTTGCAGTCGCACCAGCGACGCCATGAACAGCGAGAGTCCGAGTTCGAGCGAGTCGGACACGCGCATGCTCGTGTGAAGCGTTAGCCGCGGCACACGGAACGCCGTCGTGCACGTGGGACCACCCGCGTGGGCGAGGACGACATTCAGGCCGATGGCGCGGAGCAGCGTGCTCTTGCCCGACATGTTGGATCCGGTGATGAGCAGGAAGCGTCCGGGCGGGCCGAGCTGCACGTCGTTGGGGACACGGACGGCATCGGCCAGCAGCGGGTGGCCGACATCCGCCCCTTCGATCACCCCCGTCGTCGGATCGACGAGCGGGAACGTCCACTGCGGTTGATCGAACGCGAGCGCGGCCAGACCACCGGCCGCATCGATGCGGCCGACCGCCTCGAGCCAGCGGCGGACGTCGGCGCCGTGTCGCTGGCGCCAGCGCTCGATGAGCCACCAGACGTGGAGGTCCCACGACGTCAGCGTATGCAGCGGCACGAACAGCCAGGCCGTGTGCCGGACGTCGGAGAGCGCCACGAGTTGCTCGAGCTGGCGCAGCGCCGCCGGTGCGGCGTCGATGTCGGCACGCGCGGCAGCGAGCAACGGCGACGCGAATCGGGCCGCGTGGACATGCCCGATCACGGCAGCCCACGGTCGAAGCCCGTGCTCCCCTGACGCCCCGCCGACGGCGTGCTCCAGCGGTTCGTGGACCCACCAGCGCAGCACCCAGCCGAGCAGTCCCGTCAGCAGCCACCACGAGCCGGTCACCACGCCGATGTAGGCGCCGATGGCGCCAGTCACGGTGGCCACGCCGAGCACCACCGCCATGACCGATACCCACCCACGCCCACCGAGCCCGTTGCGCGCCTCGGCCCAGTGCACGGCCGCCGGCAGTTCGTGGTCGCCGCCGCTGCCCGTGGCCTCCGGCAGGAGGCGCGCAAGCGCGGACAACTGCTGCCTGAAGTCGAGCGCCGGCACCAGTTCGCGTACCGCTGCCTGGCGGTCGTGAATCGCCTCGAGTGGCGAGGCACCGCCGTGGAGCAGCCACTCGGCGAGCGAACGCCGGCCCGTGGGTGTTCGCACGGGCCCGATGACCTGCACCAGCGAGGCGTGACCAAAGATGTCGAGGTCGGCAGCGAAGGGGTGATCGTCGGGCACCGCAGGCTGCCACGGCGCGGGCAGGTCGTGCCACGACCGGGCCCGGCGAGCGAGCGCATGCCTGTTGAGGGACACCATCGCGAGGGCCGCGTCGCGGCGACGCTCGATACGGTCGTGCCGCACCACGAGCCACGCGAACACGATGACGCTGAAGCCCAGCAGCGCAGCGCTGGACGCGAGTGGCGATCGCACGAGCACGACGAGCGCCGCCACCGCGATCGTGACGACCACCAAGCGCGCGCGTGAGTGCCAACGCGATCGCTCGTCCGCAGCGTCGGCCACCGCCTCGTACTGCGTCACCCGGGCCCGGTAGACAGCGTCAGGCGACGGCATCGCGGGCGGCGCGGCAGGTCCGGTCACGCGTCCACTCTAACCTGCGGCTTCAGACCCGAGTCTGTCATGTCTCAAGCCGTCTCACGTCTCACGTCTCATGTCTCAGGTAAGTGCTTGAGACCTGGGACTTGAGACTTGAGGCTTGAGGCTTGAGGCTTGAGGCTTGAGGCTTGAACGTAAGCCCGAAGCCATACGCCATAGCCATGAGCCCTCACTACCTCAGCCTGGTCGCGAGCGCGTTGGTGCCTGCAGCGAGGGCCACGCCGTTGGCGTCTGAGTACATCGCGCGCTCGACGACGATTCTCGGGACCGGCGCGGCCTCGTCAGTGCCCAGCGCCTCGACGATGACGCCGAACCTTCGCCGGTCGACCACGGCGCCGAAGTCCGGGCCGATCGCGGCGTTGGTGCGCGACGACGCCGGCAGTCCGTAAATCCGACTCGCCGACTGGCCATCCTCGAACAACAGCGTCACGCGAGCACGCCCCTCGAACGTCGAGGTGTTCGCCATGAGCACGTACGTCTGCGCCGCACGGTCGCCACCAACCTCGCCCTCCGCCATCGCCCACATCACGCCGGTCTCGACGGCGCCTGCCGACGCATGTGCTTCGTGCCAGGTCGAGCCGTCGCCAGGCCACCACATCGCGCGCTCCACCATGAGGGGCACGCCGTTGAGTGACTCCACGGTCGCCGACAGCGCGACATCGGCCAGGGGCTCGCCTGCCACACCGTCGATCGTCTCGTGATCCACCCAGAGGCTCGTTCTCGCAGCCGCGGGTGCCACAAGCGTCCGCACGTACGTCCTGCCGTCGTCGAGCAGGTACGTGATCCGCACGGACGCGTCGACGTCGGCCGGGTTGGCAAGCAGGATGAACTCGTCGAAGAACGGACCGGTGCGTCCCTCGGCCAGGAACCAGCGCGTCGACGGTGCCCTGACGCCCATGCTCTCGTGTCCCGCGTCGAACAGCCGGCCCGTCGTCGAGCGATACATCGCACGTTCGGCGATGATCGGTTCGCCACCCGTCGTCTCGATCACGGCACTCACTTCGGTCGACGCCAGGGCCCGCCCGAGCCCGGGAAACTCCTCGAGGTTGGCCCAGATGTTCGTGCGCGATCGTGGCGCGAGCGTGTACGTCTTCTCGATCGGCGGCGCGCCGGCGCGCAGGTAGCGCACGCGGGCGGTGACGGTCGCGTCGCCGGGATTCTGCAGCAGGTAGAACAGCGCGAAGCCGCTGTGCGTGGCTCCCTCGGCAAAGTACCAGCGTGGTGAAGGCTCGGTCGTGGCCGTCTCGGCGTGTGCGCCATAGCCGGACCCATCCCACGTCATCGTGCGGTCGACCACGAGCGGCTGCGATGCGGACACGATCGTCGAGAACTGCGCATCACCAGGGCCGAGGTGATCGCGAGGCCACACCGTCCGCCGCGTGCCCGCGGGCACGTCCACCTGGACCTCGAGCGGCTCTCGCCCGGAGCGCAGGAATGACAGCGTGGCGGTCGTTGCAACGGTGCCCGGGTTGAGGAGCGCAAGGCACGTGTCGAAAAACGCCGACGATGCGCCCTCGGCCAGGTAGCGCGTATACAGGGTCGTGGGCGGATGCGGCGTGAAGACCAGGGTTCCCGTCCGGATGCCGCCGTCGAACGGTTGCGAGACCACGACCACCGCGGTCGTCGTTGGGATGGTCGATGGCAGCGCGAACGACGGCAGTCCAGCGCCATTGCTGCCGGACGGAAGCGCCGCGATCAGGACGTCGCTGTCGCCGGTGCCGTGCACGGGGCTCACCGTCAGCCATGCCGCGTCGCTTGTTGCCGTCCATGACCCCGTCGAACCGGACACATCGAGCGCGAGCGCACGCGTGCCGCCGGTGATCGGCGCGATCCACGCGGTCTCCGTGATACTGGCAGCGGGGGCGCCACCGCCCTGCATCACGGTGATCACGTGACCGGCGACAGTGATGGTCCCGGTGCGCGGTTGCGCAGGGGTCGTAGCGTCGACCGCGACGTCCAGGGTCGCACTGCCGTGACCGCTCGTGGGCGTGACGGAGAGCCACGCGACGTCGCTGACCGCGGTCCATGGCGCATTCGTGGCCGTTGTCGTGAGGACCACGGAGGCGAGTGCGCCACCGACTGGGACATCCAACGACAGCGGTGACGCGGTGAACACGCTTGGCGCACCCTGTTGGCTGAGTGTCACGACCTGGCCAGCAACCGAGACCGTCCCGCTGCGTGACTGCACCAGCGTGTGCGGCGCTACAGTGACGGTGACGATCGTCGAGCCGATGCCGGACTGCGGCTGCACGGCAAGCCACGGCGTCGTCGAGGACGCCGTCCACGAAGCGTCGGGAAGCGTGCTCGTGAGCGTGATCGTCACGGCGCCTCCGGCCGCGGACAGATCGACGCTCGAGGGCGTCGCCATGAACGAAGGCGTCGCCCCTGCCTGCTTCACGGTGACGGCCTGACCGCCGATCGTGACCGTGCCGGTCCGCGAGAACGCCGACCCCGAGTGCGGCCCCGCGGTGATGGTGATGGTGGCGTCGCCTGCACCGCTGACGCGGTCGAGAACCAGCCAGGACGCATCCGCGGACGCCGTCCACGGTGCGTCGGAGGGCGAAACGTTCAACGCGACGGGGGCCGTGCCGCCGGCGGCGGCGATCGTCACCGCCGTCGGGCCCGCCGTGATCGACGGCGTGGCGCCCGCCTGCATGACCGTGAACGTCTGGCCGGCAACGGTGATCGCGGCGGTGCGTGGAGATACCGACGACGTGTGAGCCGAGACGGAAACGCCCAGCGTCGCGCTTCCCGTGCCGGCGGCCGGGACGACGGTGAGCCAGGGCTGCGAACTCGTGGCCGACCAGGTGGCGTCCGGCAGCGAACTGGTCAGTGTCAGCATACGCGTCGCGGCGGCCGGTCCGATCTCCCAGGTGGTCGCCGATAAAGTCAAGGTGGGCGTCGCGCCCGATTGCGTCACGGCGACGCTGTGGCCGGCGATGGTCGCTGTCGCCGTGCGCGGCAGGGCCGACGTCGTGTGCGCGGTCGCCGTCAACGTCGTGCTGCCGCTCCCGACGCCCGATGCGGGGCTCACCGACAGCCACGCAGCATCGGTCGATGCCGACCACGAGGCAGCCGCGGGCGCGCTCGTGACGACCACCGCCTGGGTGCCGCCAGTCGCCAACGGCGCCCAGGTTGTCGGACTGATGCCGAGGGTCGCGATCGCTTCGGCAGCGTCGGCGATGCGGATCCGCGGGAACAGCGCCCCAGTGCGTGCATCGGTGATCCAGACCCCGGTCGTGCTCAGCGCGGCCAGGATGGTGCTCACTGAGGCCGCCGGTACCCGCTGCCGCAGCAGGGCCCACGCGCCCGCCACGTGAGGCGCGGCCATGGACGTGCCGCTCTTGGTCGCGTAACCGCCGCCGGATACGGGGGCCGTGATGGCGCCACCCGGCGCGAGCAACTGCAATTGGCTGGAGGCGTCGCTGTACGCCTCGACGACGTCGGCCTTCGATGTGCTCCCGACGCTCACCGCGTTCGACAGGCACGCCGGGAACTCGAGACCGGTGGCCGTGCCCGTGTTGCCGGAGGCGACGACAGGCGCAATCCCGACGGCGCGCAATGACACGAAGGCGGTGAACACCGACGGCGACGTGTCGTCGCAGGTACCGAAATGCGTGGTGCCGTTGCCGAGGCTCAGGTTGAGTGCCGCCACGTGGTACGTATTCGCGAGCACGAGCACGCGATCGATCGCGTGCAGGATGTCGCTGAAGTACGCGAGCCCGTCGCTCGAGAACACCTGCATCGCGATCACCGACGACTCGGGTGCGACACCTGTCGATCCGGCCGCGATGCCGGCGACGTGCGTGCCGTGCGTGCATCCGGGGCAGGGGGCGGCCGATCCCGCTGCGGTGGACGCGAACACGCCACCAGGACAGATACTGCTGCCGGGACTCCCGTGGCCGGAATAACAGGCTTCGGCGACCACTCGCCCGCCGAATGCGGGATGCCCCGTGTCCAGGCCATCGTCCAGGACCGCGACGGCCCATCCGAACCCGCGGTAGCCCTGCGCCCAGACGCGATCGGCCTGCACCAGTGGCACGCTCTGCGCCAGCGCGCGCTGCAGCGCCTGGTCTTCTTCTACTGTCGCCACCGACGGATCGGCCAGGAGCGTCTCCAGTCCGTCGGCATCGACGTCAAGGGCGGCAAGGGGCAGGGTCGACAACGTACGAGCCGCGCGGACGTGCGGGCCCAGGCGAGCGACGACGCGCCCGAGCGCGCCCGCGTTGGCTGCGCGCGCAGCAGCATTTAGGGCGGGAGCGGTCGGATCCGCCGTCGCCAGCAGGACGATGAGCCGGATCGTGGGATCGACGCGTACGCGCTGACGCCAACCGGCGATGGCCGTGGCACTGGCCGTGTCGGAGGGCGCCCCGGCCGTCAGCCGAGCCACGCGCCCGTCGTCGCCGGGTCGTGCTGCTCCAGGCTGCGCCGTCGCTGGCGCGGCCAACGCCAGCAGCAGCAGCGTCAACACCACCCGGCACGCCGCAGGCCGGCCGATCCGCCGCCACTCGGCGACTCGAGCAACTAGCCAGCACGCCACGACCAGGGAATCGACGCCCACCCATGCCAACCGTACTCCACCTCGCTGCCGGGACGGTTCACCCCCCGGGTTCCGGGTACCGGGTACCGGGTACCGGGCGCCAGGCACCGCATCGCCGCGTCGCCCAATCAATCTCCGTCCCGAATCCCGAGTACCGCGCGCGCACCGGGCACCATGTTCCGTCCTCCCTCTCCCTCCTCCCTCCTCCCTCCTCCCTCCTCCGTCCTCCGTCCTCCGTGCTTCCTCCGTCCTCCGTCCTCCGTCCTCCGTCCTCCCTCCTCGAGGGGGGATACACTTGCCCTCTTTCGAACCTGGGAGAACGCATTGATGCTTGGCATGCAGTCGCTGGTGAAGTCCTGGCAGGGTGTGACGGGTGGCGTGGCGCTGGCCGCGCTGGTGGCTGCGGCAGTCGCGCAGGTGTCGAGTGCGACGCCGACGCCGCGTGAGTGGCGCGACTACGCGGGTGGGCCGGACAGCTCCCGGTTCGTCGCGGCGACACAGATCACGAAGCGCAATGTCGGCAAGCTGCAGGTGGCGTGGAGCTACGCCGACGGCGACACCGATTTCAACCCGCTGGTGGTACGCGGCGTGATCTACACGCGGGCGCGCGGCAACGCGCTCGTCGCGGTGGACGCGGCCACCGGCAAGGAACTCTGGGCGTCAGCCGAGTTCAAGGCGTTCGCGATCCGCGGGGTGAACTACTGGGAGAGTGCCGACGGGAGCGACCAGCGCCTGCTGTTCAGCACGTTGAACATGCTGCGTGCCCTCGACGCGAAGACGGGCAAACCCATTCCCACCTTCGGCAAGGATGGTGTGGTCGATCTGCGTGAAGGACTGGACCGCGACCCGGCGAAGGTCGAGCAGCAGAGCCGCCTGCCAGGCCGTGTGTTCGAGAACCTGCTGATCCTCGGATCGGCGACCAACCGCGAGTACGCGTCGGCGCCGGGTGACATCCGGGCCTTCGACGTGCGCACCGGCGCGATGGTGTGGTCGTTCCGCACCGTGCCACGAACCGGCGACGAAGGTGCCGACACCTGGCCGGCCAACGCACGCGCGACCGTGGGCGGCGCGAACAACTGGGCCGAGTCCTCGGTGGACGTCACGCGCGGCATCGTGTACGTGCCCACGGGCAGCGCCAAGCACAATTTCTACGGCGGCTACCGGCACGGCGACAACCTCTACTCCGACAGCTTGATCGCGCTCGACGCGCGCACCGGCAAGCGCGTCTGGCACTTCCAGACCGTGCATCACGACATCTGGGACGTGGACAACAACTCCGCGCCGCAGCTGACGACCGTGCGTCACGACGGCCGCTCCGTCGACGTCGTCGCACAGGCCAGCAAGACCGGGTATCTGTACGTGTTCGATCGCGCGACCGGCAAGCCGATCTGGCCGATCGAGGAGCGTCCGGTGCCGCAGGGCACGACGGTACCGGGCGAGAAGCTGTCGCCGACGCAGCCGTTTCCGACCAAGCCAGCGCCGTTCGCGCGCCAGTCGTTCACGGTCGACGACCTCAATCCCTACATCCTCACCGCCGAAGAACGTGACCAGTTCCGGCAGCGCGTCGCCAAGGCGCGCAACGAAGGGCCGTTCACGCCGATCGGCTTCGAGGAAGTCGTGCACATGCCGGGCAACCAGGGCGGATCGAACTGGGGCAGCACGGCGGCCAATCCGACTGACGGACACGTGTACGTGATTGGCTTCAACGTGCCGACAATCCTCCGCCTGCTGAAGCCGGGTGAGAAGCGACCGGCGCGCGCTGGCGCGCCCGAGGAAATCGTCCGTGAGGGGTATCCGGTGACCGACGGTTTCGGGCTCTACCCGACGATCATCAAGCCGCCCTATACGACCCTGACGGCCTACGACCTGAACACGGGCGCCATCGCCTGGCAGAAGGGCCTTGGAGACGACCTGCGATTGCTGCCGATCGGCATCAAGGGCACCGGGTCGGCGGCAACGGTGAAGGGCGGGTTGATCGTGACCGGCACCGGGCTGTTGTTTGCCACCGCTGCCGACCGCAAGGTGCACGTGTACGACAGCGGCGATGGCAAGGAGCTGGCGACGTTTCCTCTCGGGGGTCCGACGAGTGGCGGGCCGTCGATGTATGAACTGGGGGGGCGGCAGTACCTGCTGATCACGGCATCGGCTGCGCAGCCGACGGGACCGGCCGCGATTCCGACGCCGCACACCGGCCCGACCGGACTGGTCGCCTACGCGCTGCCGAAATAGACGCGCGCGTTACACCTCCGGCCTGAGCAGCAACTTGCCCGTCGCGTGCAGCACGGCAAGGTTGACGCGGCCGGAGGTGCCGATCCGGTCGTAGATGCGGGCGAGGCTGTTGCTCACGGTGCGTGGGCTGATGCCGAGTTGATCGGCGATCTGCTGGTCCGTGTATCCCTTGGCTACCCTCGTGACGATGTCGAACTGGCGTGGAGTCAGCGTGAAGACGGACACTGGAGCCCTTCCCGCGTGGAGCGTAACAACCACCGCTCGACCTGTCGTGAGTAGGCTTGCTCACGGCAGCGTCAGAGACCACGAGTTGATACGTAAGCACGCGCGCTACACCCGGAGGGGGTGCGTTCGGGCGCAGGGGAGGGCGGTGCCGGGGGCACCGACGGCCAGAGGCGGAACCTCTCCACAGTAGGCCTTTTCCCGCACGATGGGAAATGCCGTCGCCGCGGAGGCGCAAAGTGACAATGTCTTTTCAACGGCGATGGACATCCGCCGCGCTACTGGCGGCGGCAATCGCCACGACGCCGGTGATACACGCGCAATCGCTGCTGTCCCGGCCGGTGCATCTGGGGATCGCCGGGCAGCCCGAGTGGGACAGTTTCCGCAGCAGTCCGCCCGCAGCCGATTCCCTCACCCTGACGTTCGAGGCGCAGGCCAACGATGGCGAGCAATCGCTGCTGATTCGCCAGGCCGATGTGAAACAGGACTGGCGTGTCGAGATCAATGGCACGCGCATCGGCCTGCTGGTCCGCATGGAGGCCGACCTCGTGCAGGTACTGCCAGTGCCCGCAGGAACGCTGCGAACCGGGCCCAACACGTTGCGCGTCAGTTCCACGACGCCATCCGACGACGTGGTGATTCACGACGTACGGCTGGAGCCAGTGCCAGTGGCGCGACTCCTCACGTCGAGCTTGGGCGTGCGCGTGACCGGTGGCGATGCGCAGCCGCTTCCGGCACGAGTGACGATCGTGGATGCCAACGGCGCGCTCACGCCATTGCAGGCCGTTCCGGGTGAGGGCCACATGGCCGTGCGGCCCGGAGTCGTGTACGCGGCTGCCGGCCCGATGGACGTGAAACTGCTGCCGGGAACGTATCGCGTCCGGGCGACGCGTGGCCCCGAGTATGGGATGCACGAAACCACGATCACGGTGCGCGCCGGTCAGAGGCAGGAGCTGCCCTTGACCCTGGTTCGTGAGGTCGCGACGCCTGGGTGGGTCGCCATGGACACGCACATTCACACCCTCGAACTGAGTGGACATGGCGATGCGAGCGTGGCCGAGCGCGCGCTCACACTCGCCGGTGAAGGCATCGAACTCGCCATCGCCACCGAACACAATCGCGTCGCCGACTACTCGCCGGCACTGAGCGCGACGGGTGTGGCCAACGAGGTCACGACGATAGCGGGCAACGAGGTGACCACGGCGCGCGGGCACTTCAACGTCTTCCCCGCGTCCGAGGCAGGGCCGGCTCTCCTTGGCCGACGAAGCGCGCAGCGCGAAGGTGGCCGAGCCCGGCCAGACGGCACCGTGACCGTCCTCAATCACCCGCACGACACGCACAGCGATTTCACGCCGTTCGCCCGCGCCAACTTCAATGCCGCCACCGGCGCGACTCGGGGGCTGGCGCACGCGTTCACGGCGATGGAGGTAGTCAATTCCGGGGCGATGCGGTCGGACTGGATGGAGCCGATCCGCAGCTGGTTCGCGCTGATCAATCGTGGACTCCACATCACGCCGATCGGCGCCAGCGACTCCCATGACGTCAGCCGCTTCATCGTCGGCCAGGGGCGGACCTATGTCCGCGCCGCCGATGCGACGCCAGGGCGCATCGGCGTGGACGAGGCCATCACGAGCATCGGCGCTGGCCGCGTCGTCGTGAGCCTCGGGCTCTTTCCACAGGCTCGGATAAGCAAGGCGGGCCCAGGGGACCTGGTGAGCGGGCGAGACGCGAAGACGATCGAGGCAAGCGTGTCCGGTCCGTCGTGGGTCAGCGCCGACCGCGTGGCGCTCTTCGTGAACGGGCGCGAGCATGCACATGCGACCGTGCCGCGCGCCGCGGCGACGCGAATCGAGAAGGCCATGGTGACCTGGCCGCTGCCGCGACGCGCCCACGATTACTTCGTGGTCGTGATCGCCAGCGGTCCCGGCGTCACCGACCCCTCATGGGCCATCCCCAGGCCGTACCAACCGACGACGACGGCATGGCAGCCGGTGGTGTTCGGGCTCACGGCGCCGATCTTCGTCGATGCCGACGGCGACGGCTCTTTCACGTCGGCACGTGCTTACGCAGAACGCCTCGTGGACCGCTACCGCGCGCTGCCCGACCTGCTGGCAGCGCTGGCCGGCTACGACGCGGTGGTCTCCTCGCACGCAGCCGAGTTGCTCGAGGCGCGATCGGTGGCGCTCGACGACGATGCCGCCCGCGCCGCGATTGCCAAGGCGGCACCCGAAGTCCGCGAAGGCATGGCGGCATTCATGGCCGCTCATTGATGCCGGAATGCCGGGGGCTCCGGGTACCGGGTACCGGGTACCGGCTCAGGGCTCCGGGCTCCGGGCACCGACAAACGCCGAACGCCGCTCGTAGGCGTCGAGCTTGCTCGACGCGCTGCCGCTTTACGTCACACCTCCGGGCTCGGGGCACCGGGCACCGCAAGATCGCGGATCGGGATCGGCAAAGGAGGTAGCGGCCCGCCGTGCCAGCGGGCCGTTCCACTGGGTCTGCGTCGGCAACGACGGTCTTCGCCTTCCGTCGACCTGAAGGTCGACGGCTACGTGCACCACGCATCAGGCTTGAGACCTGCAGCCTGAGACCTGAGACCTGAGACCTGCAGCCTGAGGCCTGAGACCTGAGACCTGAGACCTCTACGCGACGACCGGAGCCGCGAACGCGGGGCTGGTGACGAGGGCGGCGGCGCCGCGCAGGCGAGGTTGCTCGGAGGCCGGGACGACGACGATCTCGATGTCGGCGTCTTCGGGGACCAGCGTGAGTTCACGGAGGACGCGACGCACCGACGGCAGCACGATGTCCCACGCGTCGGTGATCTCGCCGCTCATGTAGATGCGGGCCGGCTGCACGGCCTTGACGACCATCGACAGGCCGCGCGCCAAGTACGCGCCGGTTTGCTGCAGCACGTCGAGGGCGTGCGCCTCGCCGGCGTGGGCGCGCGCCACGATCTCTTCCATCGTGATGTCGGGCGGGTTGGTATCGGGCCACGACGCGCTGCGCCCGAGATAGCGCGCCACCGTCGCGCCAACCGACGCGTACGTCTCCCAGCAACCGCGCAGCCCGCACCCGCACAGGGGCCCGTCCATGCTGATTGGGATGTGCCCGAACTCGCCAGCGCCGTTGCGGGCGCCGCGCACGAGCTGTCCGTCGAGCGCAATGCCCACGCCGACGCCATCCGACACGTTGACAAACACCACCGGTCCCTCGGCGGCCGTGCTCCGCACCGCCCAGAGCTGGGCAAGGACCGACGCCTTCACGTTGTTCTCGACGACGACCGGCAGGCCGGTCGCCTCCTGCAGCGGGTCGCGCAGCGCGACGTCGACCCAACCGAGGGTCGGCGCCCGCAGGAGCCGCCCCTGTTCGGTATCGACGAGGCCCGCAATCGACACCCCGATCCCCAGGCACTCGCCGACGACGGCCTTGTCGGAGAGGACGGCGGCGACGCCCCTGGCCAGCAGTGGCACGACTTCACAGGCATCGGCGGGCGTCGGCAACTGCTCGAGCGGGCGAAGCGGGTGTCCAAGCAGGTCGGACACCTGCACCAGCGTCCGGCTGGCGCTGATGTCCACGGCCACCACGCATCGTTGGCGCGTCTCGAGGAACAGGTACTGCGGCTTGCGGCCGCGCTTGGTCTCCCCCTTGGCGCCTTCGAAAATCTGCTGCGTGTCGAGCAGGTCCTGCACGAGGCGGCTGACCGCGCCGCGACGCACGCCCATCAGGCGCGCCAGTTCGGCGCGTGAGATCGGCTGCCGCGTCCGCACGAGATTGAGCGCGATCTGGCGGTTGATTTCGCGCGAGGTGCCCCGGTGGGCGATCCGGAACTCGGTCAGGTTGATGCGACGCATCGGCGTTCGGTCGCGATTATGGTCCAGAATGGGCCAATCGTGACCTGGACGACTCCAGCGACCATCCTGGGGTTCCTCGAGCGAGGGATCCGCAGGCACGCAGGCATGACCGGTGTGACCCTGCTGCTGGCGGGAGTTGTGGCTGTGCCGGGCGCGACTCGCCAGGCTGCGCCGGCATCCGCCGCAAGTGACGACGCGCGCGCGCGCCTGGGTGGCTTGCGCCGACAGGCCGAGGACGCCTTGCGTCGTGCAGACAGCCCTTCGACGACGGCCGCGGACCGCGTCGAGTCGTTGCGAGGGGCTGCGGCATCGCTCGAGGCGATCGCCCGTGATGAGGCGGCGGCGCGAGTGCTGCGCGCTGACCTTGTCGCGGATGTGCGGCGCACCGCCGGGGCACTCCGCGCGGCGGTCGACGGTGGCGTGGCCGTCGACACGTCACCCGTCAAGTCCTTACTGGATCGGCTCCGCACCGCGCTGGATGGGGACGTGGCCCTCGGCCTCACCTTCCAGGGCAGCTACAGCCAGGCGCGCGCGAAGGAGCCGGTCTATGGCGGCCACGCGTCGGCGATGGGGCCGGCGCCAGCCGCGGGTGCGGCGGAGGCGACAGGCGCTCCGAGCCCGGTCACTTTCCACGAACACGCCGTCGTGCCGACGCGCACGTGGGATGGCGGACCGGCCAAGGACCACATCCTCGAATCGCCGGGCAACGGCGTCGCGCTGGTGGACGTGGACGGCGATGGCCTGCTGGACATCTATCTCGTCACCGCCGCGCAACTCGACGCCTCGCGCTCGCGCATTCCCCACCGCAACGCGCTTTACCGCAATCTGGGCAACTGGCGCTTCGAGGACATCTCCCGCAAGGCCGGCGTGGACGCGGCGGCCTGGGGCAATGGCGTGTGCGCCGGTGACGCCGACGGGGACGGCCGTGTCGACCTGTACGTCACGAACTGGGGGACGAATCTCCTGTTCCGGAACAAGGGCGATGGACGGTTCGAGGACATCGCCAGTGCGGCCGGGGTCGCGGCCGGCGGCTGGAGCACCGGCTGCACGTTCTTCGATGCCGATGCCGACGGCGACCTCGACCTGTACGTGGCGCGGTATGTGAGCGCCACCGACGAGGATCTGCAGCGAGCACGCCGCACGCTGCGATGGCGCAATGGCCCGGCCATCATGGTCGGCCCCGCGGGGCTTCCCGGAGAGTCGGACCTCTTCTTCGAGAATCTTGGCAACGGCCGCTTCCGCGAAGCCGCCGCGGCGCATGGCCTCGCCGATGCCGCGCGCGCCTACGGCTTCGGCGTCGTCGCCACCGACGTCGACGACGATGGCGCCGTGGATCTGTTCGTGGCCAACGACTCGAACCCGAACTTCCTGTACCGCAATCTCGGCAACGGTCAGTTCGAGAGCGCTGGACTGTTGGCGGGCGTCGGCGTCAACGCCGAGGCCCGCGCGCAAGCCGGCATGGGTGTCGACGCGGGTGATGCCGATGGGGACGGGCGCGTCGATCTCGTGCTGACCGCGTTCGCGCACGACCGCAACACGCTGTATCGGAACCTTGGCAACGCCACGTTCGAGGACGCCTCGCTGCAGGCAGGACTGGCGACGATCACGTTCCAGCGCATGGGATGGGGCGTCGCGTTCCTCGATGCCGATCTCGACGCGCAGCTCGATCTCTTCATCGCCAACGGTCACATCTTTGCCGACGTCGGCGACTACCCGGAGCTCGGCGAGACCTTCGCGCAACGCAACCAGTTCCTGCTCAACACCGGGGGAACCTTCCGCGATGTCTCCTCTACCGCCGGGCCGGGACTCCAGGTGATGAAGGTCAGTCGTGGACTGGCGGTCGGCGACATCGACAACGACGGCGACCCCGATGTCGTGATCAGCAACATGGACGACGCGCCGACGCTGCTCGAGAACCGCCAGGCCACCGGCCATCACTGGATCTCGTTGCAGCTCGGCACGCCTGCGGGTAATCGGCTCGCCATCGGCGCCAGGGTCACGGTCACGGCCGCCGGGCGACGCCTCGTGCGGGAGGTGCGCTCCGGCGGCAGCTTCATGTCGCAGGGCGACCTGCGGCTGCAGATCGGGCTCGGCGCGCATGCCGCTCCCGTCGACGTCGAGGTCCGCATGCCGGGCGGTGCCCGGTGGGCATGGCGCGGGCTGGCCATCGATCGCCTGCACGCACTGGCGCTGACCCCGGAGACACGTACCGGGGCCCAGGCCGGAGCCTCCCGGTGATCCAGCGGTTGCGGGCATGGCACGTGGCTTCTGACAGGACCGGCTCTCCGAGCCCGGCCTTCTTTGCCGTCGCGGTCGTGGCCATCGTCGCTCTCACCGCAACAGGCGTGTGGTCACAGGCGCCACAGCCGGTGTTCAGCCCGACCCTGAAGACGCCGGAAGCCCTCGCCCCTTTTCTGTCGCACGTCGACGCAGGCACCGACAGCTTCGCCTTCGAGCGCGACGCCGAAGCCATCGAGGCGCGCCTGTCGGACCTCGGCGACTGGCTGCGCGGCGACGGCACGCGGCCCGCGTTACCGAATGGACTCTTCTCGCCTGGCTTCCGCGGCAGCGCCGTGTTCGACGAGGCGGCGCGCGCCGATGCCACCACCGCGCTCGAGATACGCCACTGGCCCGGGTCCACCGCGACGACACTGGACCAGCGCGCGATGATCGCGCACCTGCGGCGTCTGGCGGCTGCATTGGGACCGGTGTCGGTGACGGAGTTTTTGGTGACGGCCCTGCCTTCGCCTTCGGCTTCGGCGCGGCAAGCGCCATCGTCGCCTTCGGTTCCACCCTCGCGTGAGGCCTCGGCAAGCCAGGCACCGGCCTCGCGTGAGGCTTCAACGGGCAACGTCATCACGGACGTACGCGCCGAGATCGTCGGCCAGTCGGCTGGCGGCGCAAGGGCCTCGCATGTCGGCACCTGGCACATCGCCTGGCAACGGGTCGGCACAGGGTGGCAAATCGTCGAATGGACGGCAGGTCCTTCCGTGACCAGCCGTGCCCCGGCGCCACTCTTTCGCGAGATCACGCAGGACGTCGTCGCCCCGGGCAGCGAGGCGGCGCGGCAGTTCTCGACCCACCTCGACGACTGGATGGCCCGGCTCGATTCGGTGCTGACACGGGATTCGAACGGCCATCACGGCGTCTCGGTCGGCGACGCGGACGGTGATGGCCTCGAGGACCTGTACGTCGCGCAGCCGTCCGGGCTCCCGAACCGGTTGCTTCGAGCGCGCGAAGACGGCACGTTCGAGGACGTGACGACCGCGTCCGGCGTCGGCCTGCTGGACGACACCGCACAGTCGCTGTTTGCCGACATCGACAACGACGGCGACCAGGACCTGGTGCTGGCCATGAGCCTGCAGCCGCTGTTGTTGATCAACGACGGGCGCGGGCACTTTGCGGTCGTCGACAAGGCGTTTACGTTCGCGTCGCCGCTGCAGGGTGTCCTCACGGGCATCACGATGGCCGACTTCGATCGCGATGGCTTCCTCGACGCGTACCTGTGCGTGTATTCGTACTTCTTCGGCGCCGGCGAGGACAAGGCCGGTACGCCCATGCCCTATCACGATGCCCGCAACGGGCCACCGGGTGTCCTCTTCAGGAACGATGGCCACGGCCAGTTCGTCGACGTCACCGCGCAAGCGGGGCTCGGGACCGGCAACGACCGCTATCACTTCGCGGCCTCGTGGGCCGACTACGACGATGACGGCTGGCCCGACCTCTTCGTCGCCAACGATTTCGGCACCAAGAACCTGTATCGCAACCTCGGCGCCCAGGGTGGGGTGATCCGCTTCGAGGATGTCGCGGCACGCGCCGGGGTCCTCGATCACGGCGCCGGCATGAGCGCGGCCTTCCTCGATTACGACAACGACGGCCGGCTCGATCTCTACGCCGGCAACATGTGGAGCGCTGCCGGACAGCGCGTCACCGGCTCGGCCGCATTCATGCCTGACGCCTCACCCGAAGTGCGAGCGCTCTATCGGCATCACGCGCGCGGCAACTCGCTGTTCCGCAACCGCGGCGACGGCGCGTTCGACGACACGTCCACCGAAGCCGGCGTGACGATGGGACGCTGGGCATGGGCGTCCGATACGTTCGATTTCGATAGCGACGGATGGCAGGACCTGTACGTCGCCAACGGCATGCTCTCGCGGGCAGGCGACCGAACCGACCTGGACAGCTACTTCTGGCGTCAGGTCGTGGCGCGGTCTCCCCTCACGCGAATGAAGGGCTCGCCGTATGACGATGCGTGGCGGGCGATGAACCTGTTGCTCGTGCACGGTTCGATCGCGAATCGCCAACGCAACGTGTTGCTGCGCAACGACGGACAGGGCCATTTCGATGACGTCTCGGGCGCGACCGGCCTCGATCTCGATCAGGACGGCCGATCCTTCGCGGTGCTCGATCTGGATCGTGATGGCGACCCGGACCTCGCCGTCATGGCCGCTCGCCAGGCGCCACAGTTGCGTGTCTTCCGCAACGAGTACCCCGCCCGTGCCGGACTGACGATCCGCCTGACCGGCACCACCAGCAATCGCGACGCGATCGGCGCCAAGGTTTTCGTCGAGACCGACATCGTCAAGAACCTCAAGGTGGTGCAGGCGGGGTCGGGGTTCCTGTCGCAACATTCGCGCGAACTGCTGTTCGGCCTCGGCACCAGCAGCACCGTGCGTCGTCTCAGGGTGGTGTGGCCGACAGGCACGGCCCAGGAGTTCACCGACCTTCCGGTCGGCATGCGCTATCACCTCGTCGAAGGCGGCACGCTCGAGCGTGAACCCCTGAACCGATCCGTTGGTAGGGACGGCTCTCCGAGCCGTCCCTCACGTTCGTCGTCGCCCGCCTCGACCCCCGCCGACGCGACGTGGTTCTACGAGCCGTTGCCGGCACCCGAGTTCACCGCCACGCGCCTCGGCGGCACGACGCAGACGCTCGCGGCGTTCAAGGGACATCCGTCGGTCGTGCTGCTCTGGCGCAGCGACGTCCCGGCATCTCTGCAGGCGCTCGACGCGCTGGCCCGCGGACGCGCGCAACTCGATGCGGCGCAGGTCGGCGTGCTGGCGATTGCCCTGGACGATGCCGATCAGGCCGCGCGCGTGAAGGCCGCGGCACCGGCGTCCGTGCCGGTCGTGCATGCGACGCACGCGCAGGGCCTCCTCTGGGCGATCGTGTACCGGCACCTGTTCATGAATCGCCCGCCGATGCCGCTCCCGACGACGCTGCTCCTCGATGGCAACGGCGGCATCGTCCGTGCCTACCACGCCGGCGTGGACGCCGCACGCGTGCTGCGTGACGCCGCCGCGATCGAAGCGACCGCAGGCGAGCGACTGGCGCGAGCGCTGCCCTTCCCGGGCGCCTTCCACGCGCCGCTGGCGATGCGCAATTTCCTCCCATACGGACGGGAGCTGCTCGACGAGGGGCTCGAGGCCGAGGCAATCGTCGCCCTGGAGCGCGCGTCGCAGGCCAATCCGAGTGCCTCGGTGCTGTATCGCCTGGGCACGCTGCTCACCAAGACGGGCCAGGTACCGCGAGCACGTGCCGCGTACGAAGCGGCGCTGGCACTCGACCCGTCGTTGGCCGAGGCGCACAACGATCTCGGCACGTTGCTGGCCCAGGACGGCGATCTCGATGGCGCGATCGCACGGTTCCGGCAGGCGCTGGCGGCGACGCCGGAGTATCCCGATGCACTCAACAACCTCGGGTATGCGTTGCTGCTGACTGGCCGCGAGGCGGAAGCTCGACCCATGTACGAGCGCGCACTCGTCCTGCAGCCCGATTTCCCCGAAGCGCTCAACAACCTGGGGCTGCTGCTCGGACGCGGCGGCGACCTCGAGGGTGCTGAAAAGCACTTCCGCGAGGCGCTGGCGCGCCGCCCCGACTTCGGCGACGCCACCAACAACCTGGCCCTCGTGCTCGTGGCTCGTGGCCGGTCCGAAGAGGCGGTGACGCTGCTCGAGGACCTGTTGACCAGAACACCGGCCTTCGAGAACGCGTACGTGACCATCGCCCGGATTCACTTGACCGCCGGACGTACCGCCGACGGTCTGCGCGCGGTGGAACGGTTATTACAGCGCAATCCGACGCATGAGTTAGGGCTCGCCCTGGCGCGCGAGTACCGACCACGCTGACCACTCGGCCCAAAGTGGTCCTACCACATCACTGACAAGGCCACGCCACACTATTGACACACGGACCAGTCCTCGATAGATTCGTGCCGCTTCGTCCCACTGTGTGTCAAACGTGCATCGCCGTCTTGCGGTGCAGGGAGGTTCCATGTCCTTCGACCGAAGGCTGCAATGGCTCGCGCGCACTGCGCTCGCGAGTCTCGTGGTCCTGGGGTTGGCAGTGCACGGCCAGGCGCAAACCACCAGCGCCTCGGTCTCGGGTACCGTGCAAGACCAACAAGGCGGCGTACTACCGGGCGTGACCGTCACGCTCACCAGCCGCACCCAGGGCAATGCTCTCACCGCCGTCACCGATACTGACGGACGGTTCGTCTTCAACATCGTCCGGCCCGACACATACACTCTGCAGGCGGCGCTCCAGGGCTTCAAGACCCTCGAGCAGTCCAACGTCGTCGTCAACGCCAACGACCGCATCGCGATGCCTGCCTTCTCGATGGAAGTCGGCGCGATGACCGAGGAAGTGACGGTTTCGAGCCGCGTCAGCGAACTGCAGACGACCAACGGCGAGCGTTCGTTCGCACTCGAGAACGCGGCACTGACCAACATCGCCAACAACGGCCGTCAGCTGTTCAACTTCGCCAGGCTCGTGCCGGGCGCGTTGCCCCAGGGCACCTCAGGCCAGGAGGTCGGCTCGGTCAGCGGCTTCACCGTCAACGGCATGCGCCCGAACTCCAACAACATGACCATCGACGGTGTCGCCAACATCGACACCGGCGACAACGGCGGCAACATGGCGACGACCAACATCGACGCCGTCGCCGAGTTCAAGGTGCTGACCAATTCCTACGCGGCCGAGTACGGCCGCGCGACCGGCGCCCAGGTCCAGGTGGTCACCAAGAGTGGATCGCGCGAGTTCCACGGCTCCGGTTACTGGTATGGCCGGCGCTCCGACTGGAATGCCAACTCGTGGACCAACAAGCGCGTGACACCCGAGATTCCCAAGGTCAAGGCCAACCGCAATGACGGCGGCTACACAGTCGGCGGCCCGGTGTTCTTCCCGGGTTTCAACGAAGACAAGCGCAAGCTGTTCTTCTTCTTCAGCCAGGAGTACCAGCGGCGCACCGACCCGCTGGCCAGCGCCCGTGAGACCCGCGTGCCCACCGCGCTCGAGCGACAGGGCGACTTCTCGCAGAGTGTGGACGCGAGCGGCAACCCGTTCCCGTACGTGCGCGATTACACGACCGGACTGCCCTGCAGCGCCGCCAACACCACCGGGTGTTTCCAGGACGGTGGTGTCCTCGGCCGCATCCCCGCGAGCCGCCTGTACCAGCCCGGCCTTGCGATCCTGAACATCTACCCACAGGCCAATGCCTCAGGCCTCGGCGCGGGTATGAACTTCACGAGCCAGGACGCCAGCAGCGCGCCGCGGCGTGAAGACCTGTTGCGGATGGATTACCAGATCACCGACAAGTGGCGTGTTACCGGCCGGTACATGAACACCAAATTCACCCCCCTCCAGGCGTACGGTACGACCTGGGCTGGTAACGGCAGCGACCAGCTGCCGCTTCCGGTGGAGCAGACCCTGCCAGGCAAGAACTACATGCTTTCGGCGACGGGCGTGCTCAACCCGACGACCTCGCTCGAAGTGAGCTGGGGTCGCGCCGCCAACTCCCTGAATTACGACATGCAGCTGGACAAGCTGTATCGCGCCAATTCCGGCACGAACGGCCTGCCGTACCTGTATCCCGATGCCGTGCAGGGTGATTACGTGCCGGAATTCCAGTTCCGCGGCGGCCGGACGTCCAACGCCGGCCAGTACCAGACCGACCGTGGGCCGTTCACCAACGAGAACATCACCCACGACGTGCTCTTCAACATCACCAAGCTGTTCGGCTCGCACAACACCAAGGCCGGCCTCTACTACCAGAACAGCTACAAGCCGCAGAGCATCTTCGCGAGCTTCAACGGCCGCGTCAACTTCGCCGACGACGCCAACAATCCATTCGACTCAGGTTACGGATACGCGAATGCCGCGCTGGGCGTCTTCAACACCTACACGCAGGCCAACAAGTTCGCGATCCCGGAGTGGCGCTACACGAACGTCGAGTACTACGTCCAGGACAACTGGCGTGCGGGCCGCAAGTTGACGCTCGACTACGGCGTCCGCTTCTATCAGCTGTCGCCGCAGTGGGACCACACCGAGCAGGCCTCCAACTTCCTGCCCGACGAGTTCAACGCCGCCAATGCCGCGAAGCTGTTCCGGCCGGTCTGCCTCAGCGCCTACCCGTGTGACGGCGCGAATCGGCGCGGCATGGACCCCCGGCTCGTCGCCGCGGGCGTCGCGCCGACGACCGGCAACACGGTCGAGGGACGCTTCATCGGCCGTTTGACGCCTGACTCGGACCGCTTCAACGGCGCGTTCCAGGCCGGCCAGGGCATCAACCCCGAGTTGCAGGACGGCTCCGCGTTCAAGGTCTCGCCGCGCGTCGGTTTCGTCTACGACTTCACCGGTGAGGCGGTGACCATCCTGCGCGGCGGATGGGGCATCTTCTACGACCGGCCGCAGGGCAACATGGTGTTCGACATGATTGCCAACGCGCCGGGCGTGCTGAACTCGACGGTCCAGTGGGGAACGTTGCAGGGCCTCACATCGGGCGGCAGCGACCCGAACCCAGTTCTGGCGATGAACCCGACGGTGTACGAGTTCGACCCGCCGAAAACGACGCAGTGGAACCTCGGCGTCCAGCGCAAGCTGTTCAAGAACTTCATGTTCGACCTGGCCTACGTGGGATCGACCTCGGACAACCTGCTGCGTCAGGTGCAGATCAACTCGCTGCCGTTCGGTGCGACGTTTGCTGCCGGCAACCAGGACCCGACACGTGCCGCAAGTACCACTCCTGGCGCGACCGCGCTGCCGACCGATCTGCTCCGGCCGTATCCGGGCTACGGCGACATCCGGATGTGGGACTACAGCGGCTACGGCAACTACCACTCGCTGCAGACCGGCATCAACCGCCGCTACGACAACGGGTTCATGTTCTCGTTCTTCTACGTGTGGTCGAAGGCACTCGGCATCAACAACGACGACTTCGCGGCCGGTGTCCCCAACCAGACCGATGAGCAGATTCGTCGCCTCGACTACTCGCTCACCAACTACGATCGGCCGCACAACTTCGCCACCAACTTCGTCTATCAGACGCCGGAAGTGAGCCAGTCAAAGGCGCTGGGCCTCCTCGTCAACAATTGGCAGATTTCAGGCGTGTACTTCTGGACGAGCGGCCGCCCGTACACGGTCGGCTTCAACATCCCAGGCATCGGCGCGAGCAACCTGACGGGTACCAACAACCCGAACGCGCGTATCGCGCTGACCTGCGACCCGGGCGCCGGCTACAGCGACGACCCGTACCGCCAGTTCGACACCTCGTGCTTCGCGCCGCCGCAGCCCAGCAGCGACGGTGCCGAGTCGGCGCGCTTCTTCGTCCATGCGCCGCCGATCGACAACCTCGACCTCTCGTTGTCGAAGACGTTCGCGCTGCCCAAGAACATGCGCTTCGAGTTCCGCGTCGACATGTTCAACGCGCTGAACCACACGCAGTTCACCGGTGTCAACGCGACGGCGAACTTCGCGAGCCTCACCGACCGCACGATCACCAACCTGCCGTACGACAACAGCGGCGCGCTGGTACGGCCGCAGGGCTTCGGCGCCATCAACGGCGTCGCGCCAGCCCGCAACCTGCAGGTGATGACGCGGTTCACCTTCTAGCCCCGCCTCCGGTCGCTCCGCGACCTCGGCGGGCAACGCTCATCGGCGGACCTCCTCAAAGGGAAGTCCGCCGAAGTTCTAGACCGAATCAAGGCACGACAACGGCCCCGGGATCGCGAGATTCCGGGGCCGTTCGTGTCTGTGGTCAGACGGAGCGTCTCAGGTCTCAGGTCTCAGGTCTCAGGTCTGAAGAACGCGCCAGTCGCCGCTCGATGACGATCAACGGTCGGGCCGGCTCTCCGAGCCCGGCCCGACGCGAATCCGGGAAGTTGTCGCGGCACGGCCGCGTGATGAAGCGGAACCGGGCATGGGCGGTCGGCGCCAGGACCTGACGCGAAGGCCGAAGGCCGACCGCCGATCTGGCCCCCAATCGGCGTGTCTCACGTCTCAGGCCTCAGGTCCCAGGCCTCAGGCCTCAGGCCGGTTAACGTCTGTCAGCGCAGCTGCGGCAGGCCCAGCGCGATCGACGCCACGATGGCGAGCGCCGAGGCGGCGAGGCAGGCCAGCGCGATCAGCAGGTGGTCGAGTCGTTCGGGCCGCAGCGGATCCATGATCCGGCCGGCCAGGTAACCGCCCACGAACCCGCCCGCGTGCGCGAAGTTGTCGATGCCCGGCATGACCAGGCCGAACAATCCCAGCATGATCGCGTAGCCCACCGCCTGGCTCCGCACCGCACTCATGCCGCTGCGCCGCCCGTAGTACACCAGCGCGCCGAGCAGGCCGAAGATCGCGGCCGACGCGCCGACGGTGAACTGCGCGCCGCGCAGCATCGGCAGCGGCATCCACACCAGCACGACTCCGGCGGCCGAACTCGCGATGAAGCCGCACACCCCTGCGACGGTGTACAGGATGACCGTGCGGCCGGGGCCGTAGATGTCGGCCGTCGCCGGCGCCAGTTGGCGCACCCACATCATGTTGAACACGACGTGCAGGAGCCCGCCGTGCAGCCAGCCCGCACTGAGTACCGTCCACCATCGTCCATACCCGAACACCGGCACCGCGCCGCTGGCGCCGAAGAGAAACAGGCTCGCCATGTCGGGCGACAACATCGAGAAGAGCCCGCCCATCCGTATTCGCTGCCCTGACATCAGCAGCGTCAGCACGTAGAGAACCCCGCAGGCGGTCGTGATCAGCGACACGAAGCCGAGGTCCTGGCCGAGCCGGCGCAGCAGCGGCGCATAGCCCCACAGTCCCGGATTGCGGCGGCCGCAATTGAGGCATGTCGCGTCCCGCACGCCCACGAGCGTGCCGCAACTGGAGCACACCACCGCGCCTTCAGTCTGCCGTTTGAACATGTGTCGTCGATTGTCTTGTGGTTTCGGACCCAGTCCCCTGGAGCGGCGACGGCAGCGCGAGTCCGTGCTGGTCACCGACTGATGTCGTCGAGCATCGCGTCGAGGGTGGTGTAGCTGTCGAGGCGGTGGCTGGCAGAGACACAACGCTCGCTGGAGGAGAGGCCGGTGGTCCTGGCGAGGAAGACGAGGTAAGCGGCGACGCGCTTGGAAAACCCCAACCGGGCCTGTGGGCTGATGGCGTAGAAGCGCGCGCGCTGGGCGTAGCCCGCCGGCGTGTGATCGCCGAGCGCGGACTTCTCCGGACGGCCGCCGGCAGCCAGCACGTAGAGGAAGTTGTACTCGAAGAAGATCATGTGGTCGGCCGAAGGCGTCAACGCCTCGAGCGCGGCGTGGCAGTCGGCCGGGGACGTGAAGACGTCGCCCGGCTGTCCCATGGCGGTCAGCGTCGTCTCGACGAAGGTCCGGGCCATTTTCTGCTCGGTGGCGTCGGGGCTGAAGGCGCCGGCCACGGCCATGTCGACGGTGAACCTGTACCAGTCGCGCCACAGGGCGGCGTCGGTCGCATCGGTGGACTGCGCCAGAGCGACACCCATCTCGTACGTATAGCGCCCGCTGGTCTTGATCTCGAGCGCGCCGCCCGTGACCTGGCCCATGACCTGGTAGTTCTCGGCCGACTTGCCGGAGCCGGAGTGGAAGCCGATGCTGGAGCCAAACTCCTTGCAGACGTTCCACTGCCGCTCGATGAGCGTGCGCAGGGCGGCGTTGTCGGGATACGGCGTGTTCTTCTGGAAGCCGAAGGCCGGCGCCACGAAGTCCACCGGCATGCCGAGCACCTCGCAGAGCGCCAGCATGATGGCGGTGGTCTCGGGCGTGGTCAGTCCTGGCAGCTCGTCGATGGACAGTTCGCGCAGGTAGGTGCGGCCGACGGCGGTGGTGAACGCCGCCGCGCGAGCCGCGGCGTACTGCTCGTCACGGCGCTTCATCTTGCGCATCGGCGTCCACACCGTCGCGAGCAGCTGGGTGAACACGGCGTCGTCGAGGTCCAGGCCGGCGGCGGCGACACGCGCCCGAGCCTGTGCGACGACATCGACCGGGATGTCGGCGAGGCTGGCCGACAGACTGAGCGCGAGTTCGGGCGAGAGATCGAAGGTGATGTAGCTGGCGAGCAGGCACCCTTGCACGAGGGCGTCCTCACGGGCGTCGAACTTGCCTCCGATGGGCTGGTGGTCGGCGTTGAACGACCAGGCAATGCGCGTCCGGTGGAAGCCCGTCCTGAGCTTCGACAGCACGCAGCCGTGGCTCATACCCTCCACGCTCTGTCCCTGGTGCCCCTCCGGGACGTGGGTGCCGATGAAGGGAAACGGCACGGTGTCGAGCCGGTCGCCGAGCATCGCATCGACGTCGTAGACCAGTTCGCGCGGGATGGAGTTCTGATTGGCGGTGAGGCCGATCCCGAGCGCGCTCATCGCCCACTCGACGGCCGGCCAGTGCAGCGTGGTGAAGCGCGCGCCAACGCCGAGCGTGCTGCGCCCGAGGTTCGCTCCGGCGGTCGGGAAGATCGTCGAGCCGGGGTCGTGCTCCTGGACGAGGTTCTTCAACGTGAGCAGGTTCGCCCAGCTGGCCGGGAAGCAGGTCGCGTCGCCGAGGGCGACACCTTCGGCCAGCGGCGTGGCGGCGGCGTGGAGTTTCCAGGCGCAGTCGCCGGAAGCGTTCTCGAGCAGGGTCCACTCGCCAGCCGCGGTGGCAAAGCGGCTCTTGGAGTATTCCCTGACCCGGCCCGTCTGGACGTCGGCCGATAACGCCGCCCAGTCCAGACAGAAATCCGGGCTGATGCAGGGGTTCTGCGCGATGAGCAGATCGTGCTCGAGAAGGAACGCGTTGATGGCAGACATAAGAGGATGTTCGCGCCTGGCCGTGGCGGGCGCTCAAATCGACATCGCGTGATAGCCGCCGTCCACGATCAGCTCTTCACCGGTGATGAACGAACCCGCGGCGTCGCTCGCGAGCAGCAGCGTGGCGCCGATCAGTTCGCGGGCCTCGCCGAAGCGTTTCATCGGCGTGTGGCCCATGATGCTGGCAACGCGGTCGGGGGTGAGCACTTTCCTGTTCTGTTCGGCCGGGAAGAAGCCCGGGACGAGGACGTTGACGCGCACCTTGTGCGGCGCCCACTCGCGGGCGAGGTTGAGCGAGAGGTTGTGCACGGCGCCCTTGGTGGCCGAATAGGTGAACACGCGCGACAGCGGCACGACGCCGGACATCGAGCCGAGGTTGATGATCGAGCCGCCCTGGCCGCGCTCCACGAGGTACTTGCCGAACACCTGGCAGCCGAGAAACACCCCCTGGAGGTTGACTCGCACGATGCGGTCGAATTCCTCGTCGGCGATGTCGAAGAACGGCGTGGCGGAATTGACGCCGGCGCCGTTGACGACGATGTCGATGCGGCCGCTGCGTTCGAGCACGGCGTCGCGCAGGGCCTCGAGTTCGGCCCTGCTGCTGGCCTCGGCGGCGTGGAACCAGCCCGAGCCGCCGGCGGCGGCGATCTTCGTCAGGCGCGCCTCGGCTTTCTCGAGGCTACGACCGACCAGGACGACTTCGGCGCCCGCGCCGGCCAGGCCCTCGGCCATGGCGCCGCAGAGTTCGCCGGTGCCGCCGATGACGACGGCGACCTTGCCGTCGAGGGAAAAGAGGGAATCGAGGTAGGTGCTCATGAGAGCCGCAGAGTATCGCCGCTGCGGGCCTCCCATCCAGGGATTTCCTGTGAGACGCCGGCCGCAGCCCGGCGTGAGGCCCCCGGAGAGTGAGTCGATTGGAACTACAACGGGCGGCCGTTTGGCCGCCCGTCGTTGAGCGTAATGAGCCGAACTCGCTTGAGCGAGCGGCGGCGAACTAGAACTTCATCGGGGCCCGAGGCGGGCCCCGATGATGAGCGTTGGCAACCGAGCTTGCGAAGCAAGCGAAGGTTGCCTAGAACTGGAAGCGCAGCCCCAGCTGAATCACGCGGTTGGCGTCGTACGACCCGGAATTCACGAACTGCATGAACGTCGCGTTGTTGATGCCGGTATCGGGGTTGTTATACCGCGTGTGATTGAGCACATTGGACGCCTGGGCCCTGAACTCCATGCGGTAGCGGCCAAACGGAATGTTGCGGAACAGCGAGAGATCGAGGTTCCACACCGACGGTCCACGGAAGGCGTTGCGGCCCGAGTTGCCCCACTGCGAGCCGCTCGGGTTCGAGAAGACCGACACGTCGACCCACTTGACGTCGCGGCTCGGGTCGTTGATCACGTTGAAGTCGCCATTCTGGTTGGCTGTGATGGAGCCGGCGCCAGACGCGAGCAACTGCGTGTTGTTGCCGCCGATGGTGAACGGCACGCCCGAGAACGCCGAGTAGATGCCGTTCACCTGCCAATCCTTCACGACGTAGCCGAGGATGTTCTGGCTCTCGCGCATGAAGGGCAACTCGTAGACGAACCCCATCTGCAACACGTGGGTGCGGTCGTAACCGGCCCTGGCGTAGTTGCGGTCGAACTGGCTCGAGATATTCCACACGAGATCCTGCCAGCCATCCTCGTCGGCCATGTTCATGGCCTTGCTCCAGGTGTAGGCGCCCTTGACGAGCAACCCGTTCTTGAACGGACGGTTTACCGCCACCTGCAACGAGTGGTACTTGCTGGTGGTCCAGTTGCCCCAGTCCTGGATGCTGGCGCTGCCCGCCTGCGCGAAGTACCGGCGACCTGCCTCGCCCCCTCCCGGCTCCGCGTAGTTCTGATTGATGTAGGCGTACCCGCCGTTGGTCCGGGTGCCCACGTAGCCGACGCTGGTGACGAGGTCCAACGGCAAGCGGCGCTCCAGCGTGACGTTCCACTGGTGCAGGTAGGCACGATCGACGTTATCGAGGTTCGGCGTGCGCATGTCCACGCCACGCGGCAAGAGCACGCTGCCGGTGCTCAGGTCCGGGGTCGCGATCGGCGGAATACCTTGCTCGAGCGAGCCGATGAAGTTGTTGCCCGCGGCCGCCTGGCTGAACGCGATCGTGGCCGGGAAGAAGCCACGCAGCGGACGCGACCACGGCAGCGGGTTGACGGTGATGCCGTAGCCGGTGCGGAACACCGTGTTGTCGTCGATACGATATGCGGCGCCGAAGCGCGGCGCCACGTAGACCGGCTTGCCCTTGACGCCGACGTTGCTCGGATTGCCACCCAGGCCGCCGAGCAGGACGTTCCAGGTACTGAAGTCCAGCCGCTCGATGCCGCGATCCGCCCTGGTCATGGTCGGGTACATCTCGAAGCGCAGCCCACCGTTGAGGGTGAGCTTGTCGTTCACCTGCCAGCGGTCGCGGATGTACAGGCCATGCTGCCATTCGCGCGTGGTCATCTCCTCGGCCTGCACGCTCTTGCCGGAGCTGGATGGCAGGCCGAGCAGGAACGCGGCATAGCCGTTGAAGCCGCCACCGCTAACCGGCTGATACCCCGATGCGCCGGTGACGTTGCCGCTGAACGTGAACCCGCCGCGCGGACCGAAGTTGCCGATTTCAGGCTGCCAATGCTCCATAGACAGGTGGTTCAGGTCGTAGCCGAGACGCAGCTCGTGATGACCGGCCACCTTGGTGAGCGCCTGCGAAAACGAGTACACCGAGGTGTTCCAGAAGTACGGGTTCGAGACGTTGGTGTTGCCGAGCGAGCTGAGGCCCGTGGCGACGTTCGGCATGCCGCTCTGCCGGATGTCTCCACCGTTGGTTCCCGGGATGCCCCAGATATCGGACCCGTAGTTGGTGCCGTAGTCCGGGTTGAAGGCCGACTGCTCGTTCAGCGTGACACCGAAGCTCCCGTCGAGGATCAGCGTCGGCGAGAGCGTCCAGGTGTGGCCGAAGACCGGCGCGATCACCTCCGTCGGCGCGGGCGCGCTCCCGTCGAATCCGAGCAGGAAGCGATCCTGAGCGTCCGCCCTGAGGTACGAGATCTTGCCCCAGATCTGGTGTGCCGTGGAGCGGTTCCAGGACACCTTGGCGTCGTAGTTGTCCCGGTCGAACATCGGCGCGCGCGCGACCGCGTAGTCGTCGGCAATGCCGTTGCGATTCAGGTCAGCCGTCGTGTTGGGCGCCGGGTACGTTTCCTGGATGCGCCGCGCAATCTGGCTGATACGGTTGGCAGGGATGACGGCACCCGGGAAGAACTCGCGCCCCGTGCCGTTAGCCGCGCCGGTCAGAGGATCGAAGATGCGGAAGGTCGGAAAGGCCGCCAGGACCTCGCCGAAGTCGCCGTTGCGCATCCGCGCCGTCGGCACCGAAAAGGTCTCCTGAAGCCCGCGCTCCTCTTCGAACCGCTCGTACGACCCGAAATAGAAGAGACGGTTCTTGACGATCGGGCCACCCAGCGTGCCGCCGTAGATCGAGTTGTCGACCGGCGGCTTGACGAGGCCGTTGGCGTTGTTGAAGAACGTGTTGGCATTCCAATCGTCACGGTTGTGGAAGAAAAACGCGGATCCGCGGACGTTGTTGGTGCCCGACTTGGTCACAACCGCAATCGCGGCGCCACCGGCCATGCCCGTGTCGGCATCGAAGCTGTTGGTGACGATGTTGACGTTGTCGATCGTCTCGGCCGACGCCACCATGCCCGCGTGATGTGGCAGCCAGATGTTGATGCTGGCCGAGCCGTCGATGCGGGTGCTGTTGTTGTTCGGGTTGGTTCCGTTGACGGCCGTGCGGAGCGAGCGCTGCGGCGTCGAGCCCGTCGAATTCTGCAACGCCCCGGGGGTCGCACCGGGCACCAGGTTCATCAAAGCCTGGTAGTTCCGGTACTGGTTCAACGGCATGTCCGTGATCGCCTTGGGCTGCAGTTCGACGCTCACGTCGGCCTTGTCGGTCTTCAGGAGCGCTGCCTCGCTGGTCACGGTGACCGACTCGGTCAAAGCGCCGATTTCGAGCGTCGCATTGACGCGCAGGATGTTGCCGGCGGTCAGCGGAATGCCGGTTTGCGCAAAGGTCTTGAAGCCCTGCAGTACCGCATTGAGCGTGTAGGTACCCGGCATCACGTTGCGAATGGTGTACAGCCCCTGGCCGTCGGTTACGGTATCGAGCTTCAGCCCGGTCCCTTCGTTGGTGACCGTCACGGTCACGCCAGGAATGCTGGCGCCGGTGTTATCGGTCACCGTGCCGGTGAGGCTGCCATACAGCGCCTGGGCAGCGGCGATCGTCGGCAAGGCCAGCGATGCGCACGCTACCAGGGCCAGAACGAGGACGCGGTGCAGTGGTCGAAACGGCTTCACGGTTGCCTCCAGGTCGTGAGCATGGCCAGGGACGCACGCGGAATGCTTCGGGGGGCGCCTGCTTATGGAAACAGCCCGAGCACGAGGCACGCTGGCATCTACTGCTCCGAATGCGGCTAGCATGAAGCGGATTTCGGCAGAGTCAACAACGGATTTGCTTATGGGATGACAACGACTGTTCCACATCGAGCAAATCCACTGGAGCGAACTGATGCGCCCCGTCGTATCGGTAGTGTGGTGGTGTGCGTTGCTGAGCGCGGCCGGTGCCGTCGCGCCCGACGATGACGCCGCGGCCCGGGCTGCCCGCAATGGCCGGCAGGCCACGCGGGCGCTCGTGACGAGCAACCGAATCATGCACGGGTGGCTGGCGCGGCGCGACCCCAATAGTGGGCTGTTGCCCCACCGCGGCCGGTTCCAGGGCAGCGAACCGGACCCGAGCTGGGTCGTCGCCAACACTGCCGCTGATCTCTATCCCTTCATGGTCATGGCGGCGCGGCTCACCGAGCCGGACGTCTACAACGGCGCCATGCTCGACATCCTGCGGCAGGAGACGCTGCTGACCACCCGCGTGGGCCGGTTGTCGGACGACGTAAAGGGCGGTGGGCAGGGTTTCGTCCGTGCGACGCCGGACATGGATGCCATCATCTTCGGCTCCGGCGAGTACATGAAGGATGGCCTGATCCCGCTCACCGAGCTGTTCGGTGACACGCCCTGGTACCACCGCATGCAGGGCATCGCGGCCGACATCATCCGCCACGCGCCCTACGAGACCAGCCGCGGTCGGCTGCCCGCCCAGACCACCGAGATCAATGGCAACATGTTGCAGGTGCTGAGCCGGCTCTACTTCAAGACCGGTGAGAAGGCATATCTCGACCAGGTGCTGGCGATCGCGGATTTCTACTTCCTCGACATGCTGCCCACCACCCACGACCTCCCGGCCGATCGGTGGGACGTGAAGACGCAGAAACCCCTGAACACGCGCTTCGTGCTGTCGGACCATGGCAACGAGATCGTCGGCGGACTGTCGGAAGCCTTCGTGCTGGCCATGCACGCCAGGCCCGACAAGGCGGCGCAATACCGTCCGGCGTTCATCCGCATGATCGACAGGCTCCTCGCCGTTGGCCGCACTGCCGACGGCGTCTGGCACCACGACATCGACATCGTCACCGGCAAGCCGATCGCCAATCGGCATGCGCACTGCTGGGGCTACATGTTCAACGGGGTGTACACCGCGTACATGGCCACCGGCGAGCCGCGCTTCCGGGAGGCTGTCGAGCGTGCCCTCGGCACGGTGACCCGTACGCCCACGTACCTGTTCGACGAGACGCCGCCGGTTGCCTGGTGGAGTGCCGACTCCTACTCGGATGCCATCGAGTCGGCGCTGGTGCTGCTCAACCGCATCCCGACGCCTGGACTGCCGGAGCAGATCGACATCGCCACCGCCAAGATGCTCGACGTCGTCCGCCCCGACGGCATCGTCGAGGACTGGTACGGCGATGGCAACACCATCCGCACCGCGCTCATGTACGTGATGTGGAAGGCGCAGGGTGCCCGCCTCGAGCCATGGAACCCCCAGGTACACCTCGGCGCCGAGCGTGACGGCAGCTCGGTGCTGCTCAGCGTCACCGCCGATCGGGCCTGGGCCGGCCGGGTCCACTTCGACTACCCGCGCCACCGCGACCACCTGCACCTGCCGATCAACTATCCGCGGCTCAACGAGTGGCCGGAGTGGTTCACCGTGGAGCACGATCGCCGCTACGAGGTGAGGGTCGGCGATGGCCCGCCCGCCGCGAGGCTCGGCGCCGAACTGGTGCAGGGGCTGGCCCTGACGCTCAAGGAAGGCGAAAGCGTGCGCATACGCGTGAACGATGGCGGAGCGCCGCCGTACGGTCACTGAGCGGACAGCACTCGGCAACTTGCCCGAAGCCGCTTCGTCGCAGTCAGGCCCTTCGTGAGATAAGGGTAGGGCCGGCTCTCCGAGCCCGGCCTGGCGCGTTGATAATGGGGTGACCGAGTCGTGTGCCGCGCCGAGCGTGGCCCGCGAGGGATGTAACCAGGATCTGCCGGCCAGCGAATACATCACGGCAGGACCGTCGTGCGCGCGTGACTGCGTCCCAGGAAGCCGAGTTCCGCGGCCTCATGCAACAGGCCCAGGCGGGCGATCAACAGGCGTACCACGCGCTGTTGACCGCCCTCGTGCCCGTGGTGCGTCGCTACGTCGAGCAGCGGTCGAGTCGCGCCCCCTGGACTGACGACGCGGTGCAGGACATCCTGTGGGCCCTGCACCAGGCCAGGCACACGTGGAACCCGTCGCGCCCGTTCGCGCCGTGGTGCTATGCGTTGATGCAGCACCGCCTGGTGGACGCCGCGCGGAAGGCGTCGCGCGTGCTCAAGCGCGAGACCAGTGACGACACCGCGATCGCGACTGCGCCGGACCAGCGGGGGCCAGACGATGACACGAGGCAGGCGGAGGTCCGAGCCCGCGTGCTCGACGAAGTCGATGCGTTGCCGCCGCGTCAGCGCGACGTGGTGCGTCTGCTGAAACTGGAGGAGCGTCCCGTGCGCGAGGTCGCTGGCCGCCTCGGGATGAGCGAGTCCAACGTCAAGGTGACGGCACACCGCGCGTATCGCGTGTTGCGCGAGCGACTGGGTGGGTGGTGGCATGGAGCATGAGCTGATCGACAGGCTGGTCCGGGATGCCACACCGGTGCGTCCACTGGCGCGCCCTGCCGTGCGCCTCGTGCGATGGGCCCTGGCCGCGGCGCTGTGCCTCGCCGCTGGAGTCGCGTGGGTGCACTTGCGGCACGACCTCGCGGAGACGATGTGGACCGCGTCGTTCCTGGGACAGGCCGGCTTGCTGATCGGCACGGCACTCCTGGCCGCCACCGCTGCCCTGGTCGTCAGTGTGCCCGGTGCGGAACCGACGCCGGCGACGCGCTGGTTGCCGCTCGTCGCGATCACCGCGTGGGCTGCGTGGCTCTTCGCGGCCATCGTCGCGCAGCCCGAGGACTCGCGGGTGTGGTGGCCAGCGCCAGCGCCTCAATGCGGTGTCGACATCACGCTGCTCGGGATCGTGCCGGGCGTCCTGCTGTGGTCACTCGTGCGTCGCGCTGCCCCACTGCGCCCCGCATGGACCGGGCTGCTCGCCACGCTTACGGCGGCGGCGCTCGGAGCCCTCGGTACGCAACTGATTTGCTCCAACAACGACGCGGCGCACCTGCTGCTGTGGCATTTCGGGCCGGTGACGATGTTGACCGTCGCGGGCATCGCCCTTGGACGCAGGTTCCTGCGCTGGCTGCCCCGCCCTTCCTGACGCGATCCGAGAGTTCCACACCATCGTCGCGGCGAGCGTCGAGCAAGCTCGACGCCTACACCATCGGGGCGTAGCCGTCGACCTTCCACCTTCGCCAAGGCCACGGTGGACAAGTCAGGTCGACGGTCAGCTGGGCGCCGAGCGCGGCATCGAGGCGTTCGGCGGAGCCCCACTGTCGAGCGCCATGTCGTCGTACATCGCCGGCGCCGACGGCGCGCTGACTACCGTCGGCGCCTCGGTGCCGACCACGCAGACGGCGGCCTGCTGGGTGGTCGTGATGCCCAACGGACGCTTCGCCTACACGACAATTGCTGGCAGCGCGTCCATCTCGGCGTACGCCATCGGTTTCGACGCGGAGATCACCCTGGTGCAGGCCAACGGGCGCGCCGGCGAGACCGGCGCGGGCCCAGGCGACATCGCGATCACGGGCAACGGCCGATTCCTCTATACCCTCAACAACGGCAGCCACACGATCGGTGCGTTCGAGGTGCAAGGTGATGGCGCCATTCGCCCGATCCCGACCGGCGCGACGACACCGACAGGCGCCAACGGTCTGGCCGCCCGGTGATCACGGGCCACATCGCTTCCGTCATTTTGCCTTCGCGGCGCGCACGAACGTCGCTTCGTTGATGAGCCGGATCTTGTAGCCTTCTGCGCACAAGCGGTCGTACTCCAGCAACTTGCGTCCCTTGCTGCCAGCGCCGTAATCCTTGGACGGCTTACCGAACACGAGGACCGTCGTCGCCGGGGTCACGCTCGACGCGACGGTCGCCCCGGCGCGACGGGCGAGTAACGCGGCCCTCGCGCGCGTCATCGACAGCGCCCCGGTGAACACCACGACGGCGTCGCGGAGGGCGGCGAGGCGCTGATGACGGAGCGCCTGCGGCTTGGACTGCAGAGCCGTGACGAACTCCGCGGCCGTCGGATAGCGGCCGGTCTCGGGGCCGATGCTGCGCTGGATGATCCCCTTCATGTGATCGGAGCAGCGCAGGGCGGCGACGTCGCGTGAGGCGTGCCGCTTCGGATTGCCGGAGAGGAGCATCGCCAGCAGTTGCCCCAACTGGTAGACGTCCTGCTGGCGCTTCCAGAGCCGGAGCCCGCCCACCCGCATCAGGTGGTGGACGAACGCCGGGTTCTGCGCGTCGTTCTGGACGCCGCGTCCGTAGGCGATGTGTTTCGCGATGCCGAAGTCGGCGAGCTTCAGCGTCAGGTCGCTCATCACGAAGATGTTGTTCGGCGTCAGATCGCGATGCACGGCGTGCATCCGGTGCAGGAGGTCCGTGGCACGGGCGATGCCGAGCACCTGCGCCTTCGCCTTCCTTTCCGGGAAGGCGCCATGCTTCGGCAGAAACGTGGTCAGGCTGCCGTGCTCGGCGAGTTCCGTCACCAGGACGTGCCGAGGCCGCCGGCCGCCGACATGGACGAACGTGTCGAGCACCTGCACGACGTGCGGCACGCCCCTGAGCAGCTCACCGAAATAGGCCTCGCGATGCCAGGTGCTGATCGCCGAGGCCTCGATGAACTTGACGCAACAGGACGAAGTGTCGCCGGTGCTGATGACGCGGCGCACGGCACGGTGGGCGACGCCGAATCCGCCGCGGCCGATCACCTGGCCGATCTCGTACTCCACCAGGCGCTCCAGCGTCGACCGCCCCGGCACCTTGGGTGAGCGCGACACGACCGTCGCCGTGGGCACGAGCGTGGTGCTGAGCGTGTCGGGCCTGGCACGGGTCGCCGTCGAGCGACGGGTCGTCGAAGGCATGCGCCGATCATCATCGCGCGCGTCTCGCTTCCACACCAGTGCCGACGTGGCCACATGTGAAATCTTTGTGCTGACGACCGGCGAGTCGACGCGCTGCCGCGCACGAACGTACAGTGCCAGCAGGAGGGTCGTCGACATGCGACTCGTGCTCGGGTTGGGATCGGCTGCGCTGCTTGGTGTCTTCGTGTCCGCTGGCGCTCGGGTGCCCACGCAGCCTGCCGCGGTGACGCCATCGGCGAGCGCGCCCGCTGCGGCGACCACACGCATCGTCGCTGCGGCACAGCAGTTCGTGAGCACGCTCGACCAGGCGGGTCGCGGCAAGGTCCAGTTCCCGTTCGACAGTGGGCAGAAGACGCACTGGTCGAACTTCCCGTCCGCATCTTCAAACGGGAGGGCGTGCGGCTCGGCGACCTCACGCCGGCGCAACGGACGGCGGCGATGACGCTGCTCGAAACGGCATTCAGCGCCTCCGGTTACCGCAAGGTCACCGAGATCCTGCGTGCCGACGATGCATTTCGTGACGGTGTCGGCAGGAACGGCCCCGGTGGGCCTGGCGGTGGCGGACGAGGGCCCGGGGGCCCGCCCGCCGGAGGTGCTTCCCCGCCAGCTGGTGGTCCTGGTGGTCCGGGCGGTGGTCGGCCTGGCGGTCCGGTGGCATTCGGTTCCGACGAGTACTCCATCGCATTCGTCGGCCAGCCGTCGACGACGATGCCGTGGATGCTGCAGTTCGGCGGGCACCATCTCGCGCTCAACCTGACGTTTGCCGGGGCGCGCGCGACGCTCGCCCCGAGCCTCACGGGCACCCAGCCTGCGAGCTTCGCGTTCGAGGGGCGCACGATCCGTCCGCTCGGTCAGGAGAACGATCGCGCGTTTGCGCTGATCGCGAGCCTCGACGAGACCCAGAAAACGCCGGCGATCGTCGGGTACGCGGTGCCCGATCTCGTACTTGGCCCCGGGCAGGATGGACGCACGATCCAGCCGGAGGGCATCCGCGCCACTGCACTGTCGGCCACCCAGCAGTCGATGGTGATCGACATCGCGCGCGAGTGGGCGGGTATCGCCAACGACGCGTATGCGGCTCCACGGATCGAGGAGATCAGGGGCAAGCTGGCGCAGACGTACTTCGCATGGAGCGGGCCGACAACGCCGGACAGTGCCGCCTATTTCCGAATCCAGGGGCCGACGCTGGTCATCGAATACGCGCCGCAGCGCGACGTCGACCACATCCACACCATCTACCGGGACCCGACCAATGACTACGGATCCGCGTACACGCGCCCGTAGCGTCGCGGCGGCCGGTCTCGTCGTGGCCACCGCGATCGCGTTTGGCTCCGCGGTCTCGGCGCACAGGCTCGACGAGTACCTGCAGGCCACCCGGCTGGACGTTCGTCCCGAGGGCGTGCTGGCCGCGATCGAGTTGACTCCAGGTGCGGCCGTCGCGGCATCGATCATCACGACGATCGACCGCGACGCCGACGGCGTGCTCTCGCGCGCCGAGGAACTCACCTACGCCAGGGCGGTGGTTGCCAGCCTCGAAGTCGTCGTGGACGACACGATGGTGCCGCTGCGCCTCGACGCCTCGGCCTTCCCGACGCTCGCGGCGCTGCGCCACGGCGAAGGCACCATCCGGCTGCAGGCTCGTGCGGACCGCGACATCGTCGTTCCCGGCATGCATCACCTGTCGTTCACGAACGGCCACGCGCCCCGCGAGAGCGTGTACGTGGCAAACGCGCTGATGCCAGACACGGCCGGCATCGTGATCGAGAGACAGCGGCACAGTCCCGATCAAAGTCGATTGTCGCTGGACTACTCGGTGGAGGGCGCCTCCAGCCCGAGGACCAGCAGCGTGGTGATGGCCGGGCTCGTGGCTGCCGTCCTGCTGGTCCGTATGACTCGCGCCCGCATGCGGTAAAGCGCCCCGCGCCGGGAGCGGCACCTCTTGCGCTCCTGCGCCCCTGCGCTCCTGTGCTCCTGTATTCCTGTGTTCCTGTGTTCCTGCGCGGGTCAACTGCGGACAGGCACGGCCACTGTCGCTGCTGCACCCTGATGTCCGGGTTCGCTGCCGACGACGCGCGCCGCGTCGATGCGCAGCCAGAGCAACGTCCCGACGCCTAGCAGCACGGCCATCGGCACGAACGGCGCGTCGTAGCTGCCGGTCGCCTCGACGATGTAGCCGTAGGCAAGACCGGCGACCAGCCCGCCCAGTGCCGCCGACGAGTTCATCATCCCGAGCACGGCTCCCGAATGGCTGCCGCCGATGTCGAGGCACACGCCGAAGACCCCCGACTGCTGCAACGCGATCGCGCCGTAGATCAGCGACAACAGCAGCACCGTGATACCTGGATCGCGCGTGAACGCGAGACCGATGGTGAACACGCACGCGCTCCCCAGTCCCACCACGCCGAGCGTCCGTCGTCCCCACGTCGGGCCCAGCCGCCGCACGAGCGCGTCGCTGGCGGCGCCACCCAGCAGGTTCGCCCCTGCACCAACCGTGTAGGGCATTGCCGACAGGAGCAGGCTGGCCTCGCCGAAGTCGCGGCCACGCACGAGGAACGTGTGCAGCCAGGTCTGGAAGAACGAATAGACGTAGACGTAGCAGAACGCCGTGCCGAGAAGGGCGAGTACGGTGCGCGACCCGAGTGCGACGCGCCACGGGAACCCGCCATGCGGTGCTGACGGGTTGTCGCGTACCTCCGCCAGCTCAGCGTCAGCGATCCCCGGCATCTCCCGCGGCGAATCGCGAAACCACCAGTACCAGGTTGCCGACCACAGCAAGCCGACGGCGCCGAAGACGAGGAAGGAGGCGCGCCAGCCGTATCGCATCTGGATGGGGACGATCAGCAGCGGAGCGAGCGCGCCGCCGATCTGGCTGGCCATCAGGATCACGCCCGAGACGCTTGCCCGCTGCCGCGCCGGAAACCATCGGGCGATGACGATCGAGGCATTGGGGAACGCGCCGGCTTCGCCGGCACCGAAGCAGAAGCGGACGACCAGCAACGCCCAGACATTGGACACCATGCCGGTCAGCGACGTGAACACCGACCACCACGTCACCACGCGTGTCAGTACTCGTCGGGGTCCGATCCGATCCCCGAGGGCGCCCGTGGGAATCTCGAACAGGCAGTACGACAACGTGAACATCGTCGTGACCCAGCCCCACATCACGGGACTGATCCCGAGTTCCGCTTGCATGCGCGGGCCGGCCACCGAGATGCAGACCCGATCGATGTAGGTGATGGCGAACAGCAGGATGAGGAACGCCAGGACGCGGGGACGATGCTTCATGCGCGGGACGGCCTCGGCCCCGCACTCGACCGCATCAGGGTCGCGGCCTCAGGGCATCGTCGAGTGATGGGAACGTGCTATGTGGATGAGCTTTGCCGCCCCATCATAGCCCCTGCGGGTCAGTCGCGCGTGACTCCCGCCATCTCGAGCCAGTCGAGTTCTTCTTCGATGCGATGAAAAGCGTCGTCGCCGATGTCTCCGCCGGCGCGCATCGCCAGCACGGCACGGCGAGACGCTTCGAGGGCGCGACGGCGCAACTGGGCGTGGGCACCTGCCAGGCCGGCATCGCCGCAATCCCACGGCACGTCCGGAGCGAGACGGGCGCCGAGTTCGCGGCGAATGGCCTCGGCCGCCGGGGAGGCGTCGCCGGCGAGTGTCGACAGCGCGGCCTCCAGTACGCGCACTCGTGCGGCACTGGACTCCTGGCCGACGGGATCGCCATCCTGCAGGTGCAGTGACCGCAACAACGGCTTGAGCGTGAGTCCCTGGATCGTGAGTGTGCCGAGCACCACCGAGAACGCGGTGAGCACGATGAGGTCGCGGTAGGGAAACGCCGCCGGCAGCGCCAGCGCCGCCGCGAGCGAGACGATGCCGCGCATGCCGGCCCACGAGATCACCAGCCCGCTGCCGACCGTCGGCCGCAACATCGGCCGCGGCGGATTGAATCCGTACTGGCGATGCCGCCAGCGGATCACCGCGTTGAAGGTCATGTGCCACGCGGGGCGGACGACGATGACCGTAGCGAGCACCGCGAGCGCAACAACGAGATATCGACCGCGTTCGGCCTCTCCGAGGCTGTCGAGGATCGGCCGCACCTGCAGGCCGATGAAGATGAACGCCAGCACATTCAGTGCGAAGACGACGGTCTCCCAGACGGCATAGGTGGGCAGGCGCGTCTGCGCCGGCGTCCGTTCCGGCGACCAGCGTGCGACTGTCACCGCGTAGCACACCATCGTCAGGACCCCCGAGAGCCCGAGGTGCTCGGCGAGAATCCAGACGCCGAAGGTGGTGACAAACTGCAGGATGATCGAGGTCGGCACGTGCTGCACGCGAGCCAGCACGTTGAAAACGAGCCAACCCAGCACCGGTCCCACCACCACGCTGCCGGCTACCGCGACCAGGAACGTGGGCGCAACCGTGTTCAGGCTGAAACTGTGAGCCGCGGCTGCGCCGACGGCCAGCCGGTAGATCAGCAGCGCACTCGCGTCGTTCAGCAGGCTCTCGCCCTCGAGAATCGTCAGGATGCGGTGCGGCGGACGCAGTTGCCGGAGCACCGCGGTTGCCGCGGCGGCGTCGGGCGGAGCCACGACGGCGCCCAGCACGATGGCCGGCGCCCACGGCACCTCCGGCAGCAACGTGCGCACGACAACCGCGACCGCTGCCGTCGTCAGCCCGACGGCGCAGACGACGAGGCCCGTGACCGGCGCCCAGTTGTCGCGAAGGTCTCGCAGCGAGGCATCGAAGGCGGCATCGAGCAGGACTGGAGCGACAAACAGCGCCAGGGCCAGTTCGGGCGGCACCGAGAACGAGGGCGCCCCCGGCACGAAGGCCAGGACGGCGCCGCCAAGGGCCAGGAAGACCGGATACGGCGCGCCGACCCGGCGCGCGGCGCTCGCCAGGGCCACCGCGGCAAGGAACAACGCCAGCAGTTCTTCGAGTCCCCGCATCAACTCCTCGATCGAAGGATGGTGAGGAACGTTTCGGCCGTCTGGTCCGAGGGCTCGGCGCCGAGTTCGTCGCGGAAGAGGCGCCGGCACCGTGCGAAGACACGCAATGCCTCCGCGCGGTTGCCTGCGGCCGCGTGTGCCCGCATCAGCGCCTGGCAGGCGACTTCGTCGAACGGCTCGGCCGACCACGCGTCGTCGGCATGCTGGATCCCCAACTGGAACTCCCCCGTCGCGGTACTGACCGACGACAGCACGATGCAGGCGCGGCGCCAGATCCGCTGCAGAGTTTCGCGCTCGCGCACGACCCAGGGGGCCTCCTCGTCGACGAGGAATGACTGCCGCGCGATCACGGCCGAGACGTTCGCCGCAGACCAGGCGCCCGCGTTGTCGCCTCGACGCAGGGCGCCCTCGGCTCCATCGATCGACGTCCTCGCGTCTTCGATGTCGAACCAGGCATCCGGCAGCATCAACTGGAACGTCCCCGACTCGGTGGCTACACCATGCGGGGGTGGCAGACCAGCCTTGCGCATCGCCGCACGCAACTTGCTCACCACGGCGTTCAGCGACACCTCGACCGAAGGCGGCGGCGTGTCACCCCAGAGGGCGTCGACGGTCTCGAGCCGGGACGCAGGGCGCGTCCGGCGCGTGCCGAGAAAGGCAAGCAGCAGGCGGCACTGCGCGCCACCCAGCGCGGCGTCGCGGACGACGCATGGCCCTCGCTCCACCGCGACGCGTCCGCAGAGATACACGCGTGTACTGCACGGACCGGCACCAGGCGTCGTCAACATTCCGGCAACATCATCACAATGCGCGTCGCTATGATACCGGCCCAGGGAGGAGCACGATGACCAAGATCATCCAGTGTCCGTGTGGTGTGCGAATCGAAGGCCAGGACGACGAGGACGTGGTGCAGAAGGCGCAGAACCACGCCCGCGAGGTGCATCAGATGGAACTCAGCCGGGAACAGGCGCTGGCGATGGCGCGGCCGGCCTGAGACCGGCCCGGCCGGCGAGCAGGCAACGTCAGGAGCGCTGATCGCCAGTGCGTGAATTGCGTGCCTGCTCGTCCCACCGGTACGACGCGACAACGGCCGTCACGTTGTCGCGACCTCCCGCCACGAGCGCACGCTCGACCAGGACACGACAGGCCTCCTCCGACGTGGACGCGTGGAGCAGCACCAACCGGATGGCGTCGTCGTCCACGAGGTCGGTCAGGCCATCGCTGCACAAGAGGACGCGATCGCCGTTTTCCAGCGGCACGTGTTCGACGTCGACGCGGACGCTGTCGTTGACGCCGCCGACGGCGTTGACCAGCACATGGCGCGACGAGGATTTCGCTGCGGCCTCGCGCGTGAGCCGCCCGGCGTCCACCAGCATCTGCACGTAGGTGTGGTCGCGAGTAAGCCGCGTGAGGAGTTCGCCGCGCAACAGGTAGGCGCGCGAGTCGCCGACGTGGGCGATCTGCAGCATGCGGCCCAGGTTGCGGGCAGCCGTCACGGTGCTGCCCATCCCCTTGAGGTCGGGCTCGCGACGCCCCTTGGCGATCAGTGCCTTGTGGGCCTGGGTGATGCGGTCCTCTGACCGGCCGACGGCCTGGTCGACCGTGTCCTCATCGAGGCGCACGATCCAGTCCGGCAATGTCATGGCGACACGCACCATCTCGCGAATCGTCAGGCGGCTGGCGAGTTCGCCGGCGGCGTGCCCACCCATGCCGTCGGCGACGACCAGGGCATACCCCGCTTCATCGGCACGCTCGGGGACTTCGCCAGGCGGCAGGCTCGTCCCGACCGTCTCGAAGTAGCGTCCGATCCGCGCGATGAGGAAGTGGTCCTCGTTGGACGCGCGGACGTGACCGGTGTCCGAGAGCCCGAACGCATCGACGATTACCGGCGCATCGAACGTGAGGATGGGCGCGTCGAACATGAGGTCGTGCGTCTCTGTGCCCACGAGCGCCACATCACGCTGCTGCTTCGAACGGATCTTCATCGGCGCTGCCTCGGCACGGTTCGCGATGATGATACTCGCTCGACCGTACTACTCCGTCACCTTCTCCGTCGTCTGGCCGCGGGCGACCCAGTCCTTCGCAAGCGTATACGTCGCGGCCAACACGACGGGACCGACGAAGAGGCCGACGACGCCAAATCCGATCAGGGCGCCAATCACACCGCCGATGATGAGCAACAGCGGCAGTTGCACACCCCGGCGAATCAGTATCGGGCGGACGATGTTGTCGAGCGCGCCCACAGGCAGGCTGTAGATCAAGAGTGCCACTGCCGACCCGACGTTGCCAGTCCAGCCAGCAGGACCAGGACGCTCATGATCACGACCGCCAGCCACCGCCTGCCGCCGGCGAATCGTTGCACGCTGAGCAGCACCAGCCATGTGGCGACGGCAATCGTCGTCGCTCAGATCCCGCCGCTCAGGAACGGCAGGAGTGTCCAGGCCGTGCCCGCCAGCAGAATGCCGAGGACCAGGACGAGCAGGACGATGCGCGTGATGTCGGGTGATCTCTCGTACTGCAATTCTTCCTCTCGGGTGGTTGGCAGGGTAAGCATACGCTTCTCACGCGCCGCGTCCGGGGGTACCGTTGATCACGGCCGCACCGCACGAGAATCACGCCCAGGGAGGACGAGCATGTATACGCGCTCATTGGGAACCAGTGGCCTCGAGGTGTCCGCGATCGGGTTCGGTTGCATGGGATTGAGCTTCGGCCTCGGCCCCGGTGTGGAGAAAACCGACGGCATCGCGCTCATCCGGGCGGCGTTCGAGCGAGGCGTCACGTTGTTCGACACCGCCGAAGCCTACGGCCAGGTGAACGAGGAGATGGTCGGTGAAGCCGTGGCGCCGTTTCGTGACCGGGTGGCCCTCGCCACGAAGTTCGGCTGGAAGAATGGCGATCCCCGTGCCGGCCTCGACAGCCGTCCCGAGCGCATTCGGGTCGTCGCCGATCAGTCGCTCCAGCGACTGCAGACGGACCGAATCGACCTGTTCTACCAGCACCGCGTCGATCCGGCGGTCCCGATGGAAGATGTCGCCGGAGCCGTTCGCGACCTCATTCAGGAAGGCAAGGTGCGGCACTTCGGGATGTCGGAAGCCGGCCCGGATGCCATCCGACGCGCCCACGCCGTGCAGCCATTGGCTGCCCTGCAGAGCGAGTACTCGCTGTGGTGGCGCGAACCCGAGGAATGCGTGCTTCCCGTGCTGGAGGAACTCGGCATCGGCTTCGTGCCATTCAGTCCGCTCGGCAAGGGCTTCCTCACCGGCACCATAAAAGGCGACACTGCCTTCGGGGAGGGAGACATCCGCAACATCCTCCCCCGCTTCGCCGCCGAGGCACGACAGGCCAACGAAGCCCTGGTGGCCCTGCTCGGCGCCGTAGCCGCCGACAAGGATGCGACCCGGGCCCAGGTGGCGCTGGCCTGGTTGCTGGCCCAGAAGCCGTGGATCGTCCCGATTCCTGGCACCACCAAGCGGCATCGTCTCGACGAGAACATGGGCGCGGCCGACGTGCAGTTGACGGCTGGCGATCTTGGACGCATCGAGGCTGCGCTCGGCCAGGTGCAGATCGTGGGTGCGCGCTACACCGCCGAGATGCAGAAGAACGTCAACCGCTAGCCACGCCAGGACACGCCACCCATCGACGATGGATGGCGTGGGACGGGCCTCGCAACACTATTTCGCTGGCCCCACGTCCAGCGTCACCTTGTTGATATGGCCCGTGAAGCGCGTCTCCGCGCCGATGCCGATGCCCTCGGCGACCGGAGTCTGGTTGTCGATGCCGACGTCGGCGGTCTCATCGGCCGAGAAGATGTTCGGCTGGGTCTTCTCGATGCGTCCCTCGGCAACGGCCTTGCCGTTCACCATAAGCGTCGCCTTGCCGCCCTTGCCGACGCCGCCGCCGTCGTAGACGAAGTCGAGCGTGATCGTGACCGGACCTGGCGGCAGTGCCTGCGGTGAGGCAACCGTGTACCGGGCCATCCCCAGGAAGTTGTAGGTATACGCGGGCCGGCCGTCCTTCACGTAGAGCGACCATCCGCCGAAGCGTCCCCCCTGCGACAGGATGGCGCCACTGACACGACCAGTAGGGATCTGGAGCTCCGCGGTGATCTTGCTGGACCGGTTCTTGATGTTCATGAAGGTGTTCTCGAGCATCCCCTGCATGCCTTCGTAGAGGGTCAGCGAGGTCCGTGTCCCCAGCACGTCAGGCCGGCCCGCGAGCGCCGCGTTCGTGCGCTCGATGGTCCGATCGTCGATCGGCAACACGTGGTATTTCTCCGCCTCCTTCATGAACAGGGCCTGCATCTCCTTCAACTTCGCGCCCTGGTCGGCCGCGAGGTTCTTCGTCAGGCTGAAGTCGCTCCTGACGTCGTAGATCTCCCAGACATCGGCGGTCAGCGGCGGGAGGTTGGTCGTCTGCCACGGGGCGCGATGAATCGTGCGCGCGAACCAACCACCCGAGTAGATCGCCCGATTGCCGAACATCTCGAAGTACTGCGTCGTGTGCCGCTCCGGTGCATTGGCGTCCTTGAAGGCGTAGAGCAGGCTGGTGCCCTCGATCGGCGTCTGCACGACGCCATTCACGCTCTTCGGTTCCGGCAAGCCGGCGGCTTCGAGGATCGTCGGGGCGATGTCGATGACGTGGCTGAACTGGTTGCGCAGACTGCCCGGCTGCTTGATGCCCTGCGGCCAATGGATCACCATGCCGTTGCGCGTGCCGCCGAAGTCGGACGCCACCTGCTTGGTCCACGAGAAGGGCGTATCGAACGCCACGGCCCACCCGGCGGACATGTGCGGGAACGTTTCGGGACTACCCCACTTGTCGATCAGCGGGATCAGATCCTCCACCTTCTCGGCCACGCCGTTGAAGTAGGTCATCTCGTTGTACATGCCGACGAAACCACCCTCGGCGCTGGTGCCGTTGTCGCCGGCGATGTAGATGAACACCGTGTTGTCGAGTTCGCCGATGTCGGCCAGGGCCTGCTGGAACCGGCCGATCTCGTTGTCGGTGTGCTCCAGGAATCCGGCGAACACTTCTGCCTGCCGCGCGAACAATCGACGCTGGTCAGCGGGCAGCGAGTCCCACGCGGCCAGTTCCTTTGGCCGCGGGGCCAGTTGCGTGTTGGCCGGGACGACGCCGAGCTTCTTCTGGCGCTCGAGGGTCTCGATCCGCACCTGGTCCCAGCCCTTGTCGAACTGGCCCTTGTACCTGTCAGCCCACTCCTTCGGCACGTGGTGTGGCGCGTGCGTCGCGCCCGGCGCGTAGTACACGAAGAACGGCTTGTCTGGTGTCATCGACTGCTGCGCCTTGACCCAGTTGATCGCCTGGTTGGTCATGTCCACGGTGAAGTGGTAGTTCTCCATCTTCGGCGGCTCGACCTTGATCAATCCGTCGTAGATGAGCGGATACCACTGGTCGGTCTCTCCCCCGATGAAGCCGTAGAACCTGTCGAAGCCCTGGTGGGTCGGCCAGCGATCGAACGGACCCGACACGCTGGTTTCCCAGGCAGCGGTCTCATGCCACTTGCCGAACGCGCCGGTGCTGTAGCCATTGAGCCGCAGCATCTCGGCGAGGGGCGCGACGCTGTTCGGGTTCTGGCCGGTATTGCCGGGGAACGCCGTCGCAGTTTCCATGATGGACCCGGTGTTGACCGTGTGATGGTTCCGGCCCGTCTTGAGGGCGTTACGAGTCGGGGAACACAACGCTGTCGTGTGGAAGTTGTTGAAGCGCAGTCCGCCCTGCGCCAGCGTGTCCATCGTCGGCGTCCGGATGGGTCCGCCGAAGGTACTCGGCCCGCCGAAACCGACATCGTCAATGAGTACGATCACGACGTTGGGCGCCCCCTTGGGCGCAGAGACCGTGAAACGCTCGGGTGCCTTGGCGTTGCGTGCGTCGAGTTCGGTGTAGCGCTGCGGCGCCGGTTCCGCGATCGGCAGTGCCGTGCGATCGATGCCACCGGCGGCGGCCGCCGGCGTCGTGGGCGGTGGCGATGGTGGCGCGCTGCATGCAGCCACACCCGCAAGCAGGCCAATCCCGAGAGCGATGCAAATCCCTGGTGTTCTCATGAAATCCTTCTGGAAAGCGCAGATTTCGGCACGGCACGATGATGGCCAGCCACGGTGATGTCAGATGGGCCCGTGCCGCTGCCAGCCGTGTCCTTCAACACGTATCCAAGGACCCCGGCCGCGAGCCCCGCCTCCACCAGCATCAGATCGGCATGCACGGTCACGAGCACGATGCGGGCGTTCGCGTCACTGGCGACAATGATACGGGCGGCCGCAATGCCATCGAGATGTGGCATGGCGATGTCGGAGACGGTCACGTCCGGTGACAGCCGCGTGACGGCCTCCACCGGGGCCGCCCCGTCCTCGACGCAGCCGATGAAGTCGAACTCGGCGCGAAGCAGCGCACGCATGAGCTTGGCCGTCGGCGCATGGTCTTCCGCGAGGAGCACTCGTGGTCGGCCCATGGCGTCGGTCATCGAGGCTGGAGGCTGGAGGCTGGAGGCTGGAAACTAGAGGCTGGAAGCGTCAAGCATCAAGCGTCAAGCATCAAGCATCAAGCGTTAGTCTTGCCGCAGTGCGGTCATCGGATCGATCCGCGACGCACGACGCGCGGGGAGCAACGACGCACAGCCGCCGAGCGCGAGCAAGACGAGGACGGCCACGGCCACGATCATCGAATCGACCGGCGCGACGCCGTACAGTTGCGCACGAATGACGCGTAACGCGAGCAACGCCAGCCCCACGCCAGCCAGCAGGCCCACAACCACGGTACCGGCGCTCTCGCGCAGCACGGCCAGGCGGATGGCGCCCGGCGACGCCCCGAGCGCAATGCGCAAGCCGAACTCCCGTGTCCGCTGTGCCACGGTGCAGGTCAGCAGGCCGTAGAGCCCGATGCCTGCCAGCAGCCACGCGAAGGCCCCGAAATATGTCGTGAGTCCTGCCAGCATCCGCTCGCGCGCGAGCGAATTCTGAGTCTCGACCTCGAGTGTCCTCGTCCCGAAGAGCGCCAGCGACGAGTCGACACGCGCCACGGCCTCGCCCACCGCCCGCACCGCATCGGCGGTCGTGCCCGCGTACTTGATCTCGTAGGTCGGGGCGTACCGCGGCGACACCTGCGCGAAGAAAGGCAGGTAGACGACCTCGCGCGGCGCGTCCGTGATTCTCGCGTACCGCGAATCGGCGGCCACGCCAATCACTTCGCGCACGTCGTCCGGGCCGAGCGCGAATCGTTGCCCGACCGGGTCGCCGACGAAGTGTCGCGCCATCTGCTGGCTGATAATCGCCACCGGCGGCGCGTCAGGCCCGTCGCGCCATCCGAAGTCCCGTCCGGCCACCAGGCGCATGCCCATCGTCTGGAAGTAGCCCGGGCCGAGCTGGTTGTAGGCGACACGAATTGGCGCGTCGGCAGACAGCAGACGATCGCCGACACTCGTCACGCGATCGATGAAGTAGTACGTGCTGCTCACCTGACGAACGGTGGACACCGACACCGACTGCGCGGCGGGGTAAGCGCGCAACTGCTCCAGCACGCGCTGGTAGGTCTGCATCGCCGTCAATCCGCGCTGGCCGGCGAGCCGGGCGTCGATGGAGAACATCAACACGTTGCGGCGGTCATAGCCGGTGTCCTGCGCCCACAGGTTCCTCAGGCTGTTCACGAACAGGCCAGCGGTGACGACGAGCACGAGGGCGACGGCGGTCTGCGACATGACCAGCACGCGATCGACCCAACGCCGTCGGCGGCCGCCAACCTCACCTCTCGAACTCGCCGGCGCCGATGCGGTGGTCCGCACGGCCGGTAACAGCCCGAATACCAGGCAGCCGGCAATGGACACGAAGCTCGTGAAGGCGACGATGCGCAGGTCCGGTGAAAGATCGATGGGCAGCACCGTGGTGTTGGGCATGGCAAGGCGCAGGAGCAGTTCGCTGCCCCGCCAGGCCACCAGCAACCCGAGTGCGCCACCGCCGGCCGCAATCACCGCCGACTCGGTGAGCAACTGGAGGAGCAGCCGGGCCCGTCCGGCGCCGAGGGCAAGCCGGATCGCGATCTCGTCACGACGCGCCTCCGAACGCGACAGCAGCAGGGCGGCGACATTCAGGCTCGCCAGTACCAGGACTCCGCCGAGAAGGGTCAGCAGCAACTGCAGCCCGCGCTCGTAGCGGTTGCGCAAGCCGCTGACGCCTCCGGTTGCACCGGGCCTCGCGCGCAGGTGCGTGGCGCGCGCAAACCGCGCGTCGTCCGAGTCGAGAGCGGCATCGCCCGCCGCATCGAGGCTCACCTGCCGAAAGATGACGTCGAGTTCCTCGGTAGCACGTGCGGTCGACACGCCTGGCCGGAGGCGGCCCATGGCTTCGATCCACGTACCGAAGGCGTCGTTCCAGGGCGGCTCGTTGTCGCTCAGCCGCGAACTGGCCCGCATCGGCAGGGTCATGTCCGGCGCGAGTCCGACGGTGACACCGAAGAAGCCTGCGGGCTCGACACCCACGATGGTGAACGGCACCTGATTCAGCGTGATCGTTTCGCCCAGGACCGTGGCCCGGCCGCCGAAGTTGCGTCGCCAGTACGCATGGCTGAAGACCACCACCGCAGGCGCGCCAGCGACGTCGTCGGCAGGAGTCAGCAGCCGCCCGATGGCGGGACGCACGCCGAGCGTCCCGTGGTACGCACCGGTCACGGCCATCGCCGACGCGATGCCTGTCGTCGCACCGGCGCTGACACTGAGCATCGGGACGCCGGTCCTCGCGAACAGGCCCTCCAGCGATTGGGTCCCCTGGCGCATGGCTTCGAACTGCGGGAACGGCATGAACGAGTTGGGCTGGCGGCCCTCCTGGTGCAGCGCCAGTGTGACCAGTTGCTCTGGCGCGTGCACCGGCAACTGGCGCAGGACGACCGCGTCGTAAAGCGAGAACACGGCACTCGTGCCGCCGACCCCGAGCGCGAGCGAGACGATACTGAAGGTGGCAAAGAGGCGGTGCCGGAGAAGGAGGCGCAGCCCCAACCGCGCGTCCTGCATCACCGACGCGAACCCGCGTGTGCCGCACATGTCGCGGGTGACCTCGCGGACGAGCGTCACGTTGCCGAAGGCGCGATGCGCCCCGGCGCTGGCGTCGTCGGGCGCCGCACCGCGTTCCACGCGCAGCCTCGCCTCTTCGCCGAGGTGGAAGGCGATCTCGTCGTCCACGTCACGCTCGGATGGCCGTCGTCGCCAAAGCCACATGGTCGTCTCCTCGCCCTACGCCGGCCCCATGACGCGCGCAATCACCGCGACGATCTCGGCCCAGCGCGAGTGCGCCGCCGCGAGTTGGCGCTTGCCGGCCGGCGTGAGGCGGTAGTACTTCGCGCGCTGCTTGTTCTCGGTGAGCTTCCACTCGGCGGCAATCCGGCCCTGCCGTTCGAGCCGGTGCAGCGCTGGATAGAGGGAGCCGTGCTCGATCTGCAGGAGGTCTTCGGAGCCGGCGCGAATCCACTGGCCGATGCCGTGGCCGTGTTGCGGGCCCCAGGTCAGGGCGCGGAGGATCATCATGTCGAGCGTGCCCTGCATCAGCTCGAGACGGCGCTCACCCGGTGACTTCTTCGGCATGGTAGTAGACAGGCTACCGCCATGGTGGTCGGGTGTCTACTACCTACGAGGTAAGAGCCACGTAATGCCGCGAATGCCGCGAATGCCGGGAATGTCGAACCCCAGTCGCATTCTTGCAACGAGTAGACCGCGCCGGCCGTCGAGGCCAGCGGCCTTGTTCAGCGTTCAGCGTTCGGCGTTCGGCGTTCGGCGTTCGTCTGTGTCTGGCCTGGCTGTCCCTGGGCGCCGAAGCCCTGGCGGAAACGGCCCAGCGCGGCGTCGTGGTGAGCGTCGACCTGAAGGTTGACGCCTACGTTCTCCCTGTAGCCGTCGACCTTCAGGTCGACGCGCGATGGACTCAGCCCGGTCGATGTTCGACCTGTACGGTTCGTCGAATCGAGCCGTTCCAGGGACATGGCTCCGTCGCAGAGTTCCGACCCGCAAGGCCCTGAATCCAGATGGCCGGTCATGACCAGGCCGGAGATGCTGGCCGAAATCGAGCGCGGGCCGGGAAGACGACATGCCTGCAAGCGGTCCGCGCGGACCTGCTCGGCGTTCAGACCCGGCGGATCGAACAGCACCTTGCGCACGCGGCGCAACAACTCCGTCTTGACGTCGACGCCGAGGCGCGAGTGGCCGGCGACGAATCGGAGCTTGCGCGCTACACTCGGCAGACAAGAGAACATGAGGGTGCTGCTCCGCTCGCTGGAGGCCGGCCCGCACGAGACGAAGGAGACACGCCGATGACTTCACGCAACAGGTTCGCCGCCGCATGTGCCATGGCCCTGGCCGGCACGTGCATCGTCAGCGCGCAGCGCGATCCTGGACGCGAGGTGCTCGCGGCCAACGACGGCTGGGCGTCGCTCGGCGGCGGTGTGACCGGCGGTGCGCTGGCCGATGCCGACCACGTGTTCGTCGTCGGCAACCGCGCCGAGTTCCTCGCGGCCCTCACAGTCGGACCGACGGGCGCGCCGCGGATCCTTTACGTGGACGGCGCGATCGACGCCAACGTGGACGACAGCAACCAGCCGCTTGCCTGTGAGGATTACTACGCGCCGGGATACACGCTCGACGCGTTCCTCGCGTTCTACGATCCGGCCGGCCCGTGGGGCCCGAACCCACCGGCCAACACCGCCGGGTCGCTCGAGGCGGGCCGCCGCGCGTCGGCGGCGAACCAGTCAGCACGGGTCCGGTGGCGGATTCCGGACAACACGACGATTGTCGGCGTGGACAAGGGCGCCACGATCCGCGGTGCGTGGCTGGACATCCGTGGCACGACGACGACGCCGCGCCGGAACGTGATCGTCCGGAACATCACGTTCGAGGACGTCTACGACTGCTTCCCGGCGTGGACGCCGCGGCGCAACGCCGACGGCACCTGGGCCGGCACTGGCGATTGGGACGCGGAGTACGACGCCATCTCGCTGCGCGAGACCGAGGGCGTGTGGGTCGACCATAACGAATTCAGGGACGTGGCCACCGCCGACAGCACGCTTCCGATCTACTTCGGCAGCAAGTACCAGGTCCACGACGGCCACCTGGACATCACCAACGCCTCGGACCTCGTGACCGTGTCGTACAACCGGCTCCGCGATCACGACAAGACGATGCTGATCGGGTCCTCGGACACCGCCCCGCGCGACGTCGGCCGGCTTCGCGTCACGCTGCACCACAATCTGTTCGAGAACCTCGGGCAGCGCGTACCGCGGGTCCGCTACGGGCAGGTGCACGTCTACAACAACTACTACGTCATTCGGTCTGGTGACACCTACGGCTACAGCTGGGGCGTCGGCGTGCAGCCGTTGCCAGTGACGTCAGGCATCTTTGCGCAGAACAACTTCTTCCGGGCCGACAAGGACGTCGCGCCCGACCGCTTCATCGCGCGGTTCACCAACGGCCGGTCAATTCACGCGGAGGGCACACTGCTCAACGCTGCCGCGGCGAACCACGGCGTGGATCCACTGGCTGAGTACAACGCCGTCCGCGAGCCGGATCTGGCCGAGGCCGTGGGCTGGGTGCCAACGCTGTTTCTTCCGATCGACCGGACGTTGCGGGTCCCGTCGCTGATTGAATCCGAGGCGGGACCGTTCAATTGGAACTAACCATCCACGGTCGGGCGTTTCGGGTGTGTCCCGCGACCCAGTCAGCCATGCCGACGAGCGTCTCACTGGAAGTTGTCGAGCAGCAGGAGGTCAGCGTCGTATCGAACCATCTCCGTTGCCAAGGCCCATCGCCCATCGCGGGACACCGTCATGTGTGTGTAGATCCCCGGGATCCGAAAGCCGAGCCGTCCCACGCGGGAGACCCACTGGTCGGCGAACCGGTACACGTCAATCGCATCGAAGTCCGGCTCACGGGTGACCAACACGATCCCCTTGTCGGTGACCGACCACAAGAACGGTAGAACTCGCTCCATCACCGGTTCTTCCGGCCCGCCAGCGAGCAGTGCGCTCATCAGCCGGGCCGTACCGTCGATGGCCAGGCCGGCTGGATGACGGTCGAGATAGAAAAGGGACCGACCATCGGGAGACTCCCGCGGTTCGAAGCCGCCGTGGCGTGTCAGTCGCATCGCCGGGCCGCCGTCGGCGGAGACACGCCAGATGTCGGGAATGACGCCTGCGCGTGTCGACGCGAAGTAGACCCACCGTCCATCCCCCGACCAGGAGGGAATTGCGTCCACGGACGGTTCAGAGGTCAGCCGACGCAGGTGCCCACCATCTGCTCCGACAACGTAGATATCGCTGTTGCCGTCAATCGCGGCATCCAGGACGATGCGCGCGCCATCCGGGGACCATCCACCGACGACAAGTTGGGAAGCACCCAGTGTCGTGACCTGCTGAATTGCGCTCCCATCGCGCCCACCGACCCAGATTTCTGGCTCCCCGGAGCGGTGCGAGACGAACGCGACCCGGTTGCCGTCCGGCGAGAATCGAGCCGAACTCTCCACGCGCGTGGACCTCGAAAACGGCCTCGACTCGATGCGATCGCCCAGTAACCGAGCCTCGAGGTCCATCAGGTGGATGTCGACGTCGCGGGTGATCGTTTGGAAGGCGAGGCGTGCCGGCAGCCCGGACTTCGGCCTCGAGATCGACGGCATGACCGCAGCCGCCGGGATGTCGGGAATCGGCGTTCCTCGACCGGGTCGAGAGGTGTTGGCGTTGATTCGCCACAGACGAGCGGCGGACGGCTGCTCGACCGAGAAGACAATCTCTCGACTGTCGGGAGTCCACGCCAATCCGGTAAGGTTGGCATTCCAGTTCGTGAGCCGACGCGGTTCGCCGCCGTGCATGGCTACGACATGCAGGTCCGCGATTCCCGGTCGTTCGTAGCGAATGAACGCCAGCGTCCTGCCGTCCGGCGAGACGTCGAACCTCCAGTCTCCGATGCCGACGGGCGCCTGCGTCAGCCGGCTACGCTCCAGTGTGTCGAGCGACACCTGGAAGATGCCAAATGGTCCCATGTTCGCTTCCCGGTCCCGGATGAGCACCGATTTCGAGTCAGCAGCCCATGTCACGTGAGTGCCCGACGCCGAGACCTGGCGTTCGCTTCCACCGAGCTGCGACATGACGACGACGCCTCGACGATCCCGCACGAAGGCGATGCTGCCTCCGTCAGGGGACCAGGCCGGGTTGGACTCCGAGGCCGGGGTGTCCGTCAGCCGCCGAAGCGCTTCGGTCCCGACAGCCTTGACGTAGATGTCGCCCGGGCCAGGCTCGACCTGGCCCGACCACGCGAAGGCGACGAAATTGCCGTCAGGGGACAACGCGGGCGGTCCCTCGGCACCCGGGTACGAAGCCAGGGGGAGCATCTGGATCTTTGCAGACTCTTGCGGGCGGAGTGCGCGCCAGGCGATGACGGCCGTCGCGGCGAGCGCGACGAGCGCGAGAGCGCGGAGGACCGGCGCCCTCCGGCCGAGATGGACAACCGGGCGCCGGACTTCGCGCTCCCGGACAGCGAGCGCGGGAGCCTCCTCGCGCTGCGGGCCGGAGTTCCCTTCAAAGAGGGGAACGTAGCTGCCCTTTGGCAGCGAGATGACGACCGAATCGGTTCTGCCCTCGTAGAACTCGCGCAGCTTGTCGCGGAGCCTCCTGGCATCGACCCGAACGACCGGATCGCTCCCGCCATCGAAGTCCGATCCCTTTCCATACAGCTCGCGGGCGAGGACCGATTCCTTGAGCGTATGTCCCTGCCCGCCGAGGTGTTGTTCGACGATGTACGAGAGGAATGACCGCAGCTGTGGCGATCGGGCAAAGACCGTGCTGGCGAGGATGCTCTCGAGTTGCGCACGGACGGCGGCGGCCGGAAGGTCGCTTCGCGCGTGGCCGCGTCCGCCGGTTTCGGTGGGCATTCGGCACTCGGTGTGAAAGGACCCCAGTGTACAACGCCGTGCGGGCTCGTTTTCAACCGGCTGTTCCGGCGGTAGAACACCGTAAAGATCTGGCGGCTTCCGAGTGATGTCCTTCACATTCGTCGCGCCCATCACCAGGAGGCGCCATGTTTGGGACCGTACGTCATGTGGTTGCGTTGGTTGCCACGATCACTTGCGCGACTGCCGTCGCCAGCGACCGATCGATTTCAACGGCACCAGTTCAGGCCGAGCCGGACGGAGAACTCAACGGCAAGAAGCTCTTCGAGAAAGAGACCTTCGGCGGCAATGGGCGGACATGCCGCACGTGTCATGCCAAGGACAGCGGAACGCTTACCCTGGCCGACGTGCAGCAGATCATCAACAAGGCGAACCCGGACGACCCGTTCCTGTTGCACGACGCGCTCGACGAGGACGGCGTCGGCACGACCCGAGTCCAGGCGCATGCCACGATCCGTTTCTCGATTCCGCTGCCGCCGTGGATCACGATGGCGGACGACCGTGGTGCGACCCACGTCACCGTCTTTCGCGGTATCCCGTCGACCCGGAACACGCCAGCCCTTGACCGGGTGCTGCTGCACGATGCACGAGCAGCCACGCTCCAGGAGCAGGCACTGGGAGCGATTCACGACCACTACCAGGGCACGGTGGAACCGACGGTCGCGCAACTCGAGGCGATCGCGGAATTCGAGCGCCGCGACGCCCACTTCTTCTCTTCAAGTGCGCTCAGGCAATTCGCAGCTGGTGGTCCGCCGCCCGAGTTGCCGCCGGGAATCAGCCCAGCCGAGCAGCGCGGGCGCAGGTTCCTCGTGGATGCGCCCTTTGCGCCTCCTTCCAAGGACGGCATCTGCGCCCTGTGTCACAGCGGCCCGATGCTGAACATGTCCAACCAGGCGCATTCGGACTTCGGCAACGGTCGTCCGCCGGTGGGGGCCCGCTTCTTCAACACGGGCGTCACGCTCGTCAATCAACCCGGCAATCCGATCCGGACGTGGGTCATCGATGACCGGATCAACCCGGTGGTGACGGTCCGCTCGCCAGATGTCGGGGTGATCCTCGGCCCCTCACCGCCAACGCCGCCACCCTCCGACCTGCCGCGCGCCTTCCTTGCCGGTGCGTTCAAGATCCCGACGCTGTGGGGCGTCAAGGACACGGCGCCATACTTCCACGACAACGGCGCCAAGACTCTGCGTGACGCTGTCGCCCACTACCAGCGGTTCTTCAACTTCACGGAGGAACAGGACCCGGTGGGTTCGCGCACCCTGGGCGGTCGCATCGTGCTGACAGACGATGACGTCGACGACATCGTCGCGTACCTGGAGCTTCTGAGTCCGAATCGGATGGACAGGTAGCGAGCCTCAGCCGGACGTTCCGTTGCAGCGAAACGTGACGGCAAACGTCGCGCCCCCGTCCGGATTGTTGTGGGCCTCGATGGTGCCGCCATGCGCGTCGACGATCGTCCGGACGATCGTCAGGCCGATTCCGAGGCCGTGCGTCTTCGTCGTCACGAATGGTGCGAACAGCTTGCCGTTGATGTGCGTCGGCAGACCGGTTCCCGTGTCGCGCACGGAGACTTCGACGTCGGCGGCACGGACTTCGCTCCGGATCGTGAGGCGACGCCGCGCCGGCGGCGTCTCGGCCATCGCGTCCATGGCGTTGACCACGAGGTTCACGAGCACCTGCTGCAAGAGTACCGGATCGCCAACGATGACGCAGGGATCCGAGGACATGTGCGCGGTGGCCTCGATATGCCGCGCGCGCATGTCGTGCGCGACGAGGGCCAGGCTGGCCTTGATGACGGCGTGCAGGTCGACCGGCTTCTTCTCCAGTTGATGACTGCGCAGCATCGTCCGATGGCGATCGATGATCTGCGTGGCCTGCACGATTTCCGCCTGGATGTCGGCGACGATCTCGCCCATGTCGTCGGATGTCGCGCGATTGGCCGATACCAGGATCTGCAGCGCCTCGACGTTGTGCAGGATGGCCGTGAGCGGCTGGCCGAGCTCATGCCCGATCGAACTGGTCAACGCCGACATCGTCTGCCGGCGACTTGCGTCAGCGGCGAGGGCCAGGTTCTTCCGGCTTTCGATTTCCGCCCGCTGCCTGGCACGGCGCTCGAACAGGAGCCCGCCAATCAGCAACGACTGGACAACGAGCGCGGCAAGCACGCCAAGTACCGTGAACCGGTATTGCTGCCACGGGCTGGGCGCCCGATATCGCACGACGCTGCCCGCTGGCAGCCGGCTCTCGCCAATACCCCACCGCTGCAACTCGCGCCAGTCGAATATCGGTGGACCTGTGGGTTGCGGGGGTACCCGAACCCGTGAAGGCGATTCGCCATTCAGGAGTCGGACGGCGACCTCCGCCGAGCTGCGACTCAGGGCGTCAATGGACATCATCGTCCCGCCAACCACCCCCGATCCGAGGAACACATTGATTCCCGCAAACAAGGGCGCATTCGCCGTGGCGCGAAGGTCTGCCATGACGCGCTCGTCCGCATACGCGCCACCCTGCGAATCCGAGTTGAAGCTGAGGTAGAAGATTGCTGCGTGTGCTGGCAGGTTCGCGCATCGCCGGACGATTTCTGCCAGCGACAGTTCGTCGGACCAGATGAATGTCAGGCGCCCGCGAAATCGCTGGAATTCGCGCTCCAGTTCCGGGCGCCAGAACTTCCCGAGCGAGCCGGATCCCAGCACCATGAACACGTGCCTGGTTTCTGGCAACACGTGCAGGATGTCGTCGACGAGCCGGGGGAAATCGTTGATGACCGCGACTGCGGTTTCGTTCTCGCCGAGTGGCGCGCTGCGGAGATATCGCTCGTCGACGGACGCGAACAGGATCGGCGCTTCGGGAAAGAGTTGCTGCCGATACTTGCGCCCGAATACCGCCGCGGGGCCGCCAACTGTCACGATGAGGTCTGGCCTCGGTTGGCCGGCGAACGTGGACCGGATGTAGTCGACGACCGCCTGTTCGGCCGCGCCGACAAACCCCGTCGGGCCGACGACGAGTTGCACGACATTCACGGGCCTGCCGGCGATCTGGTCGAGGTCGACACGGAAGTTGCCGGTGAAGTGGTCGAGCGTCAGGTTGCCGCGCGCGAACGACTGCAGCACCAGGATCTGCTGGACCGCCGGCTGCGCAGCACCCGGCGACGCCCCGAGCCACAGTAGCCCGCACGCCAGCGCCGCGCAGGCCAGCCTGCTGCTCACGGCTTCGTGCCCGATGACGCGACCGCGCTCCCCATGTACTGATTGACCTTGGGAGGAATGCTAGCATCCCCGCCTTCAGGCGCGGGCGCGGTTGCCATCCGCGTCGGCGCAGGCGTATCGGAGTGCCGGCCTGCGCCAGGGCGGCCCCGTCCACCACTCAGTGCTTGTCGATCCGGGATCGTCAGGGCTCACTCTCCCCTGCCGCCGACGCTCCTCGACGAGCCCGTGGGCGGCTGACTCGACGGTTGGTCGAGCGGCCGCTGGCGTCAGACATGGCGCGTCTCGCTCAACGTCCAGTGGACGCGACGTGCCTGGCTCGGGCATCCTCGGCGCGCGCAACCGACGGGACGGATCCGGTGGCGGCGTCACGTGCCCCAGTTCAGTGCGATGGAGAACAGCATGCGTCACAGGGTGGCAGTCGCGGTCTGGTTCGCCGTAATCACGAGCGCCGCAGTCGCGGCGCACGCCGCGCAGGACGTGGTCGTGACGACGGCTGGTGACAGGTTGGTCGGTGAGATCAAGGGCGTCACGAAGGACGTGCTGACGCTCGCGACGGATTACTCGGATGCCGATTTCAAGATCAAGTGGGGGAAGATCGCGTCGATCGAAAGCGACAGGCAGTTCCTGCTCGAGACATTCGACGGAAAGCGCGTGTCAGGTTCGCTCAAGCCCGTCCCCGAACAGAAGGCCGTCGTGCAGGTCGCTGACACGCGAGTGCAACTCCCGGAGGTGTCCATGGTGCAGCCCTTCGAGCGAACGTTCTGGTCGCGATTCGACTCGGGCCTCGACTTCGGCTACAGCATGACGCGCACCAACTCGGCCAAGCAGCTCTCGCTGGGGACCAACCTCTCCTACCGCGATGAGCACCACGTCGATGTCCTGTTTGCCAATGTCTTCAGGAACTCGCAGGCAAACGCTCCCGAGACCAGCCGCTGGGACCTTGGCAACGACTTCCGGCGCCTCCTGGGCAGCCGCTGGTACGTCAACACGGGACAGGACTTCCTGAACTCCGAAGAACAGGGCCTGAGCCTGCGGTCGACCATTGGGGCAGGTGCCGGTCGTTATCTCCTGCGCTCGTCAGCGCAATATCTGGCTCTGGGCGCCGGGGTGGCCTGGACCAATGAGAATTTCACCGACCCGGCGCTGCCCAACGAGGACTCGGCAGAGGCCTATATCGGCACGGAGTTCATGACCGAGAGGCTCAAGGTGGCCGACGTCATCACCCGCTTCAACTACTACCCGAGCCTGACGATTTCCAGCCGCTACCGGTTGACGTATCGGTTGGACGTGGACTTCAACCTGCCGGGCGACTGGTACTTCCGGTTCGGGCTCTTCGATAACTACGACAGCAAGCCGGCGGCGGGCTTCTCGAGCAACGACTACGGCTGGTCGAACGGCTTCGGTTTCAAGTTCTGAGCCGGAACGATGAAGAGCCTCGCCGTCGCCGTGCTCGCGGGATCGCTGACGCTGGCCCAATCGGTCGTTCCGGTCGAGAAGGAGCCGCACCACCATGTCGCCTTCGAGAACACGTGGGTGCGGGTGCTCGACGTGGGCTTCCCCGCCGGAGTGGCAAGCCTGTTTCATCGGCATTCGCTGCACAACGTCGCCATCAGGATCGCGGGCGGCACGACCAGGACCGATCCGGTTGGCGGCGAGGGGCGTCCGCAGACGGTACCGACGGGTCGCGTGGTCTTCTACTCGGCCTCGCCTCCGTACGAGCACCGGGTCGTGAACGTCGGGACGTCAGCGGTGCGAATCCTCGACGTCGAACTGTTCGGCGCCACACCGACAGCCGACACCAGCGCCGACGACGATGTCGCGCGGCATGTGGTCGAGGTCGAGAACGAGCACGTTCGGGTCAGCCGTGTCCAGCTTGGGCCCGGCGAGTCGTTGCCGGCGCATACGCACCGGCGCGGCTGGCTTGCCGTTGTCGTCGCCGGCCGGACGCCTGGCGAATTCGCGTGGCACCTGCCAGGAAGCCGCGTGTCCGTCGGCGATGCCACCGAACGGGTCGACCTCGTGGAGATTGAAACGAAATAGGACAGCTTTCGGCTCACGCCTGGATGGCGCCGCCAGATTGACGTTCCACCGGCGACCTCAGCGGGTTCACCCTCGAGGAGAGTGCGCCGCCGGGACGCAGCCCTCAACGGGTCCAGGTCTTCTCGAGCCCGATCATCGGGGCGACCTTGGCCTGCACCCCGTTGTCGTTCATGCGGAACAGTGCGCTGCCGACGAGCAACCACTGGTTGACCAGGTGGAACTTGGCCGAGACAGCTCCCCGCATCATCGAGACAGCACCCGTGTCGAGGAACGCAAACTGCCGCACCGTGACGTCGCGGTCACGCGGGCCGGGCGGCTGGGGAATGGGGATGTGGAGCACCACAATCTCATCGAGACTGGTCGGCATGTCCTGCAAGACGTCGCCGATGAGATTGAACGACACCGTCAGTCGGCTTCCGAGAAGCACCTGGTCGATGCCGGCAGCGTAGGTGAAGCCGTTCGCGGCGCCAGCGCCCGTGAAGCCTGCGTTGCCGTGAACAGCCGTACTGTTGCCAAGCATTGCTGACGTGACCAGCCCGCCGCGGATGGTCGTCTTGCCGGCGCCACGGAAATTGTCGTGATCGCCTGTCGGCAACCTGACTTCCCCCACGACGGCCACCCCGCCGCGATCGCTCGACGTCAGACCGAACTTCGCCGCCAGCCCGATGTCTCCCAACCCGGTGCTGGTGGCCGTCCCGCTCGTGATCTCGATTTCTCCCTCACCGCCGGGATACCCAGCCTCGAGTCCCGGATCGATCAGCCAATCGCGTCGGACCTGGTAGCGTCGGACACCCTGACCCTGGACATCAACGTGCATCAGTGGGATGGACGCGGCGATGTCCAGCCGATCGGTGATGCCGTAGCTGAAGGCGGTCATCGCGACATCCGTATCGACGTCGAACACCGCGTAGTAGCCGGAGAAGATCTGTTCGCCGTCCGGGAAGGTACCGCGCTCCTCCCAGACCGGGATGCCTTCGAACGACTGGCCCTGTACCTGGTCGTACGACGCTCGCTGGTACGAGAACCCCAGCGACCAGACGCCGCGTCCGTTGGTGAGCGCCCGTTCGACGTAGAGGGAGCCGAAGGAGTTGCTGCGCAGCTTGGGCTCGCCCGTGACATTGTCGATGGTGAAGCTGAAGCCCGCGGACGAAAGACGTGGGGCAGTGCCTGCCGCAACCGCCACGCCGTCGGCGACGAGGTCGGCGGTCTCGACGGCCTGCGCGCGGGAGATATCTGACGACTGGGTTCCAGTGTCTCCGCCGATGAAGAAGATACGCTCGAACAGCGCCCGTGCGGTCCCGGCCGGCGCGACGGTCTGCGCGTTGGCACTGGACGTGAGTCCGAGGATCAACAGCGTGCAGCCGGTCACCATTCGATACAGGGGCATCGTGAGAGCTCCACGACCGGGATGGTCGCATCCTTCATGACAGTCAACGACAGGCGGGCCCGGATCGAACCGCGCTGGTCACCTTAGACGGACGTCGCTGATGGTCCAGACATTGTTGCGGGCGCGAAGCACGAACTCGTAGCGCCGGGGAGTGACAAGTCGCCGCCCGCCGGACACCGACGTCACGACGGCGTCGGCGAGGACCGAGGCGGCGTCGCCCTTGACGGTCATGGCCCGGCCGGTGAATCGCCATTCCACCTCCGAGTAGTCCCGGAAGCTCTTCTGCAGGCCCTGCCGCCATGCGTCGGGCATGCCTGGCCACACGGCCTCGACGGCAGCCACGCTGCGCGACTCGTAGGCCCGTTCGAACGCGTCGAGCTGGGCGAGGATCAAGGGTTCCGGGTTGGCCGGGGCGGGCGACGGCGCCTTCGGAGCCTCCGGCGCGGGCGTGGTCTCGGGTTTCGGAAGAGTGACCACCGGTGGCGGCTCCTCGGTCCTGTCCTTCGCGAGAAAAGACGGAGGGGGCGAGGGCGGTCGCGGCACCGCTCGCTCGTATTCGCCCACGGCTTCGAGGAACAAACGCACCGCGGCGGCGGCTTGACCTCGGTTCGTGCGGGCGGCCTCCGCCTGCTGCTGGTGCCGGCGCGCCTCTGCATAGACAGGCGAATCACCGGCTCCGCGCGTGTCCGCGGCCCGTCGGGCGGCCGCCATGCGACGCTCGGCATCGACGATCACGTCGGCGGCAAGCTGGGCGCCCGCCGGTGTGGCCAGGGCTTCGGGGACGAGCGACGCGATTGCGCGCTCGAGCTGACCCGCTCGCCGCAACCCTTCTGCGGTCTTCAACGCGCGAGGCACCGCATCGCTCGCTGGCGCTGGCGGTGGAACCGGTTCTGGGAGAGGCGTCTGAGGCGCAACCGTTGTCGTCGCTGCCGGGTCGACCGGAACGGAACTCGTCACCGGCGCGTCCGGGACGAGCGATGTCGTCGCCTGCGGTAATTCACGCGCAATCGGCGGCGACGCAGGAGATGGAGTCGATCGCAGCCAGACCATGTAGCCGGCCACCATGACAACGGCGAGTGCCAAGGCGGCAATGGCCGCGATTCCGTCAAGCCGCCGCGTTGCGGCCGGCAGATAACCGGATCGCGAGTAACCGGATCGCGAGCCGGACGCGGGGACGTGCGCGGCGTGCGCAACCCGGTCCTCTCCAGCGGCGGCGGGCGCGGTGTGTGCGGAGGCGTCCTGCGTATCGGCGTCCTGCGTGTCGGCTTCCTGGTCCGCCGCTTCCCGAACGGCGACTGGCTGCCCAGCGGCGGCCTCCCGCGCCAGCCGGTCCCGTTCGATCTGCTCGCGCCGCGCGACCTCCCGTTCCTGCGCCTCACGAGCGGCCCGTTCCTGCGCTTCGCGCGCGGCCTGCTCCTGCGCCTCTCGCGCAGCGCGTGCGGCCGCTTCCTGCGCGGCGGCCTCCCGCGCCAGCCGTTCCCGTTCGATCTGCTCGCGCCGCGCCGCCTCCCGTTCCTGCGCCTCACGCGCAGCCCGTTCCTGCGCCTCTCGCGCCGCGCGTGCGGCCGCTTCCTGCGCGGCGGCCTCCCGCGCCAGCCGTTCCCGTTCGATCTGCTCGCGTCGCGCCGCCTCCCGTTCCTGCGCCTCGCGCGCAGCCCGTTCCTGCGCCTCTCGCGCCGCGCGTGCGGCCGCTTCCTGCGCGGCGGCCTCCCGCGCCAGCCGTTCCCATTCGATCTGCTCGCGCCGCGCCGCCTCCCGTTCCTCCGCCTCGCGCGCAGCCCGTTCCTGCGCCTCTCGCGCCGCGCGTGCGGCCGCTTCCTGCGCAGCGGCCTCCCGCGCCAGCCGTTCCCGTTCGATCTGCTCGCGTCGCGCCGCCTCCCGTTCCTGCGCCTCACGCGCAGCCCGTTCCTGCGCTTCGCGCGCGGCCTGTTCCTGCGCCTCGCGCGCCGCGCGTGCGGCCGCTTCCTGCGCGTCGGCCTCGCGCGCCAGCCGTTCCCGTTCGATCTGCTCGCGCCGCGCCGACTCCCGTTCCTGCGCCTCGCGCGCAGCCCGTTCCTGCGCTTCGCGCGCAGCGCGTGCGGCCGCTTCCTGCGCGGCGGCGGCCTCACGGGCCAGCCGTTCCCGTTCGGCTTGTTCTCGACGCGCAGCCTCCAGTTCCTGCGCTTCGCGATGGGCCCGCTCCTGCGCCTCTCGCGCGGCCTGTTCCGAGCGAATCGCGGAAATGGCGTCACGTGTCTGCAGGAGCACGGGGTCGGCCTGCACCTCGGGCGGCTCCGCGTCGAAGCGGTACACCGCTGCGGCCGCATGACCCTGGTCAAGCAGGGCTTCGATGTCCCGATGGCAGCGCGTCGCCCGCTGACGCTGAATGCTCTCGGAGATCAGGGCTTGCCAGCGTTCGCGTTGGGCATCGGTAACGAGCCGGCCTTCGAGGGCGGCCAGGATGCCCTCGGCATCGGTCGGCTCCCCGTCGTCGAGAGCCCGCTGCGCGGCTAGGAGCTGTGACTCGGCCGCGCGCGCTTGCTGTGCACGCTCGAGATCGCGGAGCAGCGCGTGCACGGCCGAGTCGTGCTCGTCGAGCATCGCCGCCTCGTCGGCCGCCTCGAGAGCCTTGTCGATGGATCCGGCCTCGAGGGCGGCCCGGGCGTGGGCCACCTTCGACGCCACCTGTTGTTGTCGCCGCTCCTGCCGGTTGGCGCGATTGTGCGAGGACGCGGTGCCGGCTGTCGGGGTGGGACGGATCACCGTGGAGTCGTCCGCGCCTTCCAGCGAACGCACGATCCAACGCAGACTGCTCAGTACCGGCGTGAGCGAGGGCGTGCGGCTCTCCAGCGACTTGACCAAGCAGCCTTCGATCAGCCTCACGAGTTCGAGAGGCAGCCCGTTGACAAGTTCGGTGAGGGGCACCGGCTCGTTCTCGAGGACGTGCTTGGTGATCTCGAACGCGTGCGCGCCATCGAAGGCGCGCTGACCCGACAGCAATTCGTAGGCAACGGCACCGAAGGCAAAGACGTCGCTCCGGGCGTCGACCGGTTGTCCGGTGACCTGTTCGGGCGACATGTAATGGGGGGTGCCGATGGCCACCCCGCTCATCGTGGCATCCGACTCGTGGTCACGTGCGATCCCGAAATCGAGCAACCGGAGCAGGCCGGAATCCCTGCCGATCATCAGGTTCGACGGCTTTACGTCGCGATGGACGATGCCGTGGCGGTGGGCATACTCCAAGCCGCTCGCCAGTTCCCACAGCCACTGGACCTTCCGGCTGATCCCGACTCGGCCACCGCCGTGGATGACGTCCGCGAGCGTTTGCCCGGCGATGTACTCCATCGCGATGTACGGGCTGCCTTCGTGTTCCCCGACCCCATAGATGCTGACGATGTTGGGATGCTGGACGCGCGCCGCGAACTTCGCCTCCTTGAGAAAGCGGCGCCGGATGTCCTCGTCGAGCACTCGCAGCACTTTGACCGCGACCAGCCGGTCGAGCGCGGGATCGTACGCGAGGTACACCACGCCCATCCCGCCCTTGCCCAGGCGATTCCGGACCTCGTACGGGCCTATCTGTGTAGGGCGGTCAAGCTGCACGGAGATTCCTGCAGTATAAGCGTGCCCTTTGGGGCCAAAGAGATGCCAGTTCGTTGGCAGGCCCCGCCTGCATTGATGAATCGAGCGCCCCCCTTGCGTGGTACATGTCCGAGCCCGCGCGCCTCACCTGGTTGACCTTCGTGCGCAGGAAAGGCGCTGCGTAGCAGCCGACCCGGTGTGGGGCGGCAAGGGTGGGCTGCGCTCCCGCCTCTACGACTTCGGCAACGACACGGGTCGGCCGGCCGCACCGTGACGCTGCCGGGAACCGCCAACTTCACGCATGTAGGCCGCCGGATCGGGCGTTGGCCTGCCGTCGCGCGGATCTCGGGCGTGTACGTGAAGAATCGCCGCACCAGCCCGTGCCGCCGCGATGCCCTGCTCGGCGAGCATGTCCGGCGACACCGGCAGTGCCGGAGTCATCGTTGGCGTATGCACGCCGCCGGTGAGCGCGCACGAAGGGTCTGATCCGCCAGAACCACGACACTCAGGATCAGCGCCAGGACAACAAAGACCGTACGCCGATGCGCCGGACGACTTCGACCGTCCAGAACAAGCATCCGCCGAGTGCTCGGATGAGTTGTGGGCCGTCAGTGCGTACCTCGGACGGAGCTGGCCGGGGATCTGTCCATCGCGCTGCTCTTGACGCTCGATCGGCTGTCACCCCTCGAGCGGGCTGCCTTCCTGCTGCACGATGAGAAAAGTGGCTTCAGACGCAGTAGAGAACGAGAGCGTTCGCCATGATGCAGGACGTCACCCACGAGACCGCACCACACGCATTCGTCAAGGCCGTTCACGGCGTTCGTTATCAGGTGACGGATGTGGCCCGCTCGAGTGCGTTCTTTACGCAATACCTCGGGTGGTCAGTTCTGGGGCAGCGTCCTGGCAGACGCTATGGGGAGTCGGGCGGCTTCAGCTGTGAGAGGTCCGGCAGAGTCTGGCTCAGCAAGATCAGCTCATCTCCTTCGCACAACGGTCCCGCTTCCGTGCCAACCGGGTTGAGCATCATCTTGTCACGGCGATAGAGCCCGATGAGAAGGCACGCCTTCATCATCGTTCGATCGGGCAGGAACGCGCTTGCCGCGGCGACGAAATCCATCCCGACCAGTTGGGCCGGCACCGGCACCATGTACATCTCGTTGGCGTCGCGCCGGATCGAGAGCAGCTCCTGATAGACGCGCGTCATGCCATGAAAGAGCGAAGCCCGTGCCATCAGCCGCAATCCGAAATCGGCGGCCGAGATCACTTCATCGGCACCGGCCTTGCGCATGTGCAGCCGATACTTCGGGTCCTGACACTCGGCGACGATGTTGGGCTGGCGCTCTTGCACGCAGACGTTCTTGACGGCAATGCAGCACACGATGGTCTTGCCGTCGGCGTGCTGTTCCTGGCGGTCATCCGACAGGATGACGACCGAATGCGCTTGCGCAACCTTGGCGCGGCGCAGGATCACTTCGTTGGCTGGCTCACCCTTGACGATATAGACGTCGTTGAAGGCGGGTTCATCCTGTTTGTCAGGCAACACGACTTCGTCGGGTGTGTCGTGAACGATCACGACTGGCCGATTGTCGGTGACGATACCGCTGTGCACTTCGCGTATCCAGTCCAGAGCCCGCGGCGACCAGTTGCAGAGCACCAGATGGTCGGACATTTCAAGATTCGTCACCTCACGACTCCTTAGTGAGCGTTCGACCAGGATGGACGCCACGCTCGCCGTGAACAGACCAGCCAGGGCGACACCGACGACAAGCACGACGGAAACCACGAGCCGCCCCACGGGAGAGTCGGGCGCGTTGTTGAGTCCGCTGAACAGCGTGACCCAGACGTTCCAGAGTGACTCGCGCAACGTCCCGAACGCTGGATTCGTGCCACGCTCCGCGAAGTGGAGCGCGGTGCCGCTGGCGATCCAGATCACCACGATGGCGGTCAGGATCTTCCAGACTTGGTGGCGATTCCACGCCGTCAGCACGCTCAGCAAGGTGTCGCGCCACGACGCCATGTCGCGAAGTCGGCCGCCCTCGCTCACAGCCGAGCCTCTGCGCCGGAGCCGTCGCTCATGTCACCTTCCGTGTCGCTCTCAGTTGGCCCTGATGTGACAGAAAGCGTGGCGGTGCCGACGCATGGTCATTGAAAGGGGGCCTTCCGTCGTGGTTGAAGGGGAGGTGCCACCCACCTCTTCACGCCACTCGCGAAAGGCCACCGTACGCGAGACGAAGCAGAACCGATTTACGCGCGCGAGTCAACGGGGATCTCCAGCTGGAGTTCGCCGACCGCGCGCTCACCTCGTATGCCGGGCTGGAGCTGTTCGTGGGCTCGTGCGCTTGACCAAGAGGGCGCGTGTTGATCGAGCCCACGCATTGCGCGCGCGCATTGTGCTGGCGTATGTCGATGCGTCCGGCACTATGGGGACCGACAGAAGATCGTCCCAATGGCGCTGTGCGCGCTCCGCGATGCTCACCGTCTCAATCAGGCTGGCCGGATGAAGCGGGCAGCACCGCTGGTACTTGATGTCGTTTCGCAGGTGCCGATGGACGGCGCGACCTTCGTCATGCGTTAGCTAGTGCGAGCGTTCAGCAGCTCTGGGGTCTTGGCGACCACGGGCAGCTGCCAGGGTCACCGAGTAAACGACCCAGAACAGCCCGAGGCCGAGGACGAAGATGAGTGGCTGATGCTGCAGCCACGGCAGCCTGTCGACGCGGCCGCCGACGTGCTGACTTCCCACCCGAATCATCTGCAGCACCGAAGTCCACAACTCCCCAACCAGCACGAAGGATCCGCTCAGCCCAATCGACGCGACGCTCAGGCTGACGACCCTCATCAGTGGGTCTTCTCCAAACCGCTCCTGGATCCATCGAGTGACTCGCCGCGCGCTTCCGATGAACATCGCCACCATGGGAAGGATGACCGGGAGATTCAGTCCTCGGTCGAACACCCGCAGCCGCGCCTGCGCGACATCACCCACGCCTAAGCCGTGCACGTGTGCGACGGTGGCGACAAGGCGCGTCTCGCACTGGCGGCGTTGCTCAACCGTCGGGTGAAAGCGGTACCGATCGACCAACTCGTCGATCAACTCCGCGTCGACCACCAGGTGCCGTGCATCTGCGGCATTCGAGAGGTCGAGCACATCGACCGTCTCGGGCGGCCATGCACAGTCCGAGTTCATGCCGGGCCGAAGCACACGGGCGCAGGTGACGCTCATCGCCAGGCACAACAACATCAAGGCGCCGAGGCGCAACATGTTGGCTAGTTGGACACCGACAGTGTTCGCGGTGATTTCCATAGGCGATCAGCGCAGTGAGGCGCCCATCCAAACTCTATACGGCGATGCGTCATGGAATTGAACGCCCCGGGCTGGCCCTCTGCGTGCGGCCTCGGCTTTCGCGAAACGCCCCGCGAGCTTTGCTCGGAGGCCAAAGCTCTTTCGCAAATTCGTTCGAAACAACAGCAATCTACCATGGTGGGTGCCAGGACCATGCTTGGCGCCAACCATCATGAGCAACGGGATGTGGACCCTTGTGAGCTCCATCAGCGCGGCTGACGCATGGAGTAGCTAACGGAGCAAAGCACAACGAGCCAAGTGAGAGAGAACGCGCCGCCTACTGCGCAGGCCATGTCCCCCGACCTTCATCGCGAATCGCGGTGACAGGTCGGGATAGGCCAACGTGCACAGCAGGTCGTAGAACGGCGCCAGGGTGGCTCCTCCGGCATGCAGCAGGCTGAAGTTCTTGCCGTGCGCATCGGCGTTGCCGGCGATCACGTTGAAGATGGCGGCATCCAGAAACGCGAGCACCGCCAGCGCCGGCTGCTGCGTGGCACGTCGCAGCAGCGCGAACATCGCCGGAAACGTCGGGCCGCCCTCGGCGGCGTACTTGTGCTCAGGGACAATAACGAGGGCCTGACAGGTGTCCTCCTGGTGCAGGCGTCGCACGCGGCCCTGGTCGTCCACGCGCCGGTCGTACCGCTCGACAAGGAGGTACAGCCGCTGTGCCACTGCCCGGGCCTCTGCGCGAGCAGTCGGCAGGCCGCACGCGGCAGCGAGTTGCATCACGAGCGCCTCGTTCTCGGTGGTTCCCGGAAATCTGGCGATGGGAGGCTTGAGGATGTGCGTCGTCGGTTGCCCGGGCGCAGGCAACGCCACGCGCCCCTCGACCAACACGACGGGCAACTTGGATTGCGCGCCGGCGAGTGATAGGCGCAACCCGTCCTGTCCAGCAGGCAATGGCCTGCTCGGCAGACGATCGAGGATCGCCACGAGGGCCGCATCATCGAGCGGCCGAGACGGTATGTCACTGTGGGACTCGGGCGGTGCGGTGCCATCCGGCAGCAACATGAGCGCACCGGCCACGTCACCGCCACGCGCGTCGAGCAACGCGAAGTCGTTGCCGCGGGAAACGCCCAACGCGTGAGCCACGGCGTCGCGCTGCAGATCCTCGGCCAACAGTCCCGCGAAGAACGGCCGACACTCGCGCCGCTTGAAGGGCACGTCGCGCTTGGGCAAGGACAGCGACAGCGGCGGCGCATCCTCGTCGCGGAGCCAGGCGGCGTCATAGACGAACTGCTTCTCGCCGTGCTGGTTCGTGTGCAGCGTCCCGACCAACCGGCCATCCCACCGCAGTGCCCGACACGTAGGCGACTCGCGCTCGTTGTCGTCGTGCAACAGCAGCAGGCGCAACGTCGGTCCGTTCTTGCGCCCGCGATCTGCAGCATCTGGATGTCGCCGTTCGAGTTGCCGAACGCCAGAATCGGCCGGCGGCCGATGCGACTCCAGATTCACCGGCTTGGGACACGTCGCCCGCACTTGCCAGGGCGCAGGGCTGGATCGTCGTCAGCATGAGCAACGGCGTGGACGCAGATACTCCGCTGATGTTATCGGCCCGTCTAGGCGTCGTCCGTGCTCAGCACCCGCGTGATCGCGTCGCCGAAGACCAGCACTGCCACGCCGCCCGCCGCCGCGATTGCGGCGTGCAGGCCCCAGAACATCGCGGGCGACAGCGCTTCATAGAGCCCGCCGAGGCGCCCCATGATGTTGCTGCCCGCGAACAGCGCCAGGAACGCCACGCCCATCATCGTCGCGTTCACCGGCGCGGGCGCGGCGCGCGAGACCAGCGCCAGCGTCACCGGCCAGTAGAACAGGAACGAGAAGCCCATCATCGCGAAATAGAGAAACGGCCAGACCGGCGACAGCCCGTCGTTGCCGAGCGCCAGAATCGCCGCCACCAGGATCAGGTTGGCGCTGGCGACCAGCCACCCACCCAGGCCGATCTTCTCCAGATCGCCAGGTTCGATGCCGGCGCGACGATCGGCCTGCCAGCGCCAGATTGCAAAGACCACTGGCACGCCGAGGATCGAGAACGCCGCATCCACGGCGTTGAACCACGGCACAGGGATGACAAAACCGGCGCGCTCGAGAGTGACGTGATCCTGCGTCCAGACCGCTGCCGTGTTCATACACTGGAGGTAGGACGTCGCAGGAAGCACGACGATCGCGAGCACCGCGCAAATGGCCCGGACCCGCCGCCACTCGCTGGACGTCAGCGCACGCTTGGCGCTGACCGCGCGCTCGGTTCGCGCCGGCAGATGACGGTAACCGGCCAGATAGGTCCCCAGGCCGATCATGATGAACAGCGCGGCCGCGCCGAACCCGGTATGCCAGCCGTAGCGTTGCGCCAGCAATCCACAGACGATCGGCCCGAACACCGCGCCGATGTTGATGGCCATCGAGAAGACGGTATAGGCCCGCACGCGATTGGCTGCGTCGTCGACGGCGTACAGCGCGCCGACCTGGGCGGAGATGTTGCCTTTCAGAAGTCCGCTGCCGAGGATCAACAGCACCAGGGCGATGAGGAAGCTGCGGTCGAATGCCATGGCGAGGTGGCCGCCGCTCATCAGCACGGCGCCCATCACGACGGCGTTGCGCTGGCCGATGAAGCGATCGGCAATCCAGCCGCCCAGCATCGGCGTGAAGTACACGAAGCCGCTGTAGAGTCCGAAGATCTGTGACGCGAGCGCTTGCGTCGACATCGGCCCGAACACGCTTTCGAGCGCAGTGCGAAACCCGGCAAAGCCTGCGATGTTCTCGACGCGGCCCGGCAGCAGCAGCTGATTGACCATGTACAGCACGACGAGGGCGGTCATGCCGTAGTACGAGAACCGCTCCCATGCCTCGGTGGCGGCGAGGTAGTAGAGCCCCTTCGGCTGGCCGAGAATGCCGCGCATGGGCGCCGTCGCTTCGCTGGCCGACGCTGGCCTGGGGCTCGTCATCAACACGGAGCAGACCCGGGCACTGGCGGCGGGGTCACCGTCGGCGAAGACAATGCTTGCGTCCTTTCGAGTGAGCGCGATCGTGCTGATTGCGCAGGTGTATGTCCGCTGAACCCCTTATGGAAGAGGTGGCTCGCGCCGAGTGTCGCACAGATCGGCCAACTTCAACCGGCGGCCCAGGGGAGTCTCCCCGTTCCACAGCCGCGCCAGGGCACTGTTGATCAGCGCGACGGGTGGGCTGCTCGAAGTGTCGGCAGCGGTGAACGAACGGCCGCGCAGCACTGGCACCTGCACGGTGCTCAATGCACTGCCACTCGCTTCGTCGAGGCGAAGCCGCACGCGGTCAGAGCCGACGCCGCTGCCTGTGTCGAACAACACGGCGACCTCCGCGTCGCTGCTCACGAAAAGGTCAGTGATGACGTCCGTATCCTGCACCTCCGGCAGGGACGTCACCTCCTCGACCATCCGTTCGTAGAACTGCACGCGTTGCTCGGGTGTCTCGCGGTGCGTCGGCCAGGGTCGCCGAGGGCACACGCTCCGAGTTGAAACCTGGCTCGACGCGATGTACGGGACAACCCCCAACAGCGTCGAGCCGCCGCGGATTGTCCACAATCTCCCGTGTCGACTCTGACAGTCCCGGGGCGGGGGTGCGCTTGAACTCGTGGACACCTTCACAAAGGTGCGAGGGCTGGGATGACGTCACGGGCGCATCGCGAGCGGTGATTGTCCGGTGACTTCGCGAGCTTGAGAGCGCACCCGACAGACGTCCGCTCTCGCCGGCGCGGCGGACTGGGCCAAGGTTGCGCTCCTCGAGCGTACACTTTGCCCACCATGAGACGAGTTGCGACGCACGCGTGTGTGCTGGCGCTTCTGTGTGCGCCTGCTCTTGCCGCTCGGTATGCTGAGCCAGACACCGGGGTGGCCAGGCTGGTTGCGCTCGGCAGGTTGTGGGCGACCGTCAAGTATTTCCACCCAGGTGTGAGCGACGCCAATCCGGGTGACTGGGATACGGTACTTCTCGAAGCCATTCCCCGGGTGCAGGCGGCTCGTTCCACCGAGGAGTACGCCGCCGCTGTGCGCGGCATGCTCGAGAGTCTCGACGATTCGCTCACCAGAGTCGGCGAAGACGTCCCCGAACCGGCGGTGCCGAACTATGGATTTTCTTCGGTCGAGCGGCGTGGACGAGTGCTGCTCGTGACCAGCGGTCCTGTCGCGGGTGACCCCTTGGACACCGCGACGGCCGTCCGGGAACATTTCGGCCAAGCCGACGCGGTGATCTTCGACCTTCGCCCTGGCGCCGTGCATCCCTGGCTGTGGGATGCCCGCTGGTTTTCGAATGAACCGCTTCCCCACCCGGCGCATCGCTTCCGCCTGCATGCCGGCAATATCCCGATCCGGGGCGCACCGGACACACCGTTCTTCTCCGGTCTGGTGACACGCTCGGCCCCGCTGAGCCCAACGACGACAGGGGCCTCTGATATCCGCGCGGTCTTCGTCGTTCGGGACGGACACGCCTTGCCGTTGCTCGCGGCAGCGCTCCAGGATGTGGGCCGTGGCTGGATCGTCTCCGAGCAGTCCATCGATGACCGTGCGTTCGCGCGTCATGGATACGCACGCCACTACCGGATGTCGTTGGGGGAGAACCTGTCCGCCGTTGTGCGCACATCAGAAATGCTCCACCACGACGGCACCGTCGGATTGCTGGCGGATGCAGTCTCGCCGCCCGACGCCCTGGCGGTGGCGTTCGACGCCGCCCGCAAGTCCATCCCGCGGGCAACGCGACGAACGGCCAGGTCGGCGTATGAGGTCAAGCGTCCAGAGCTTGCGTATGGCGACGTGGCATTCCCGAGCGAACCACTGCGCCTATTGGCAGTGTTCCGCAGTTGGGCCGTCTTCGAGTGGCTCTATCCATATCGCAGCCTGATGGAGCGGGACTGGGATGCGGTACTTGAAGAGACCGTGCCGAAGGTGATGGCCGCGCACGATGCGCGGGCGTATCACCTGGCCATGGCAGAAATGATTGGGCATGTCGGCGACACGCACGCTGTCGTTGGCAGCGGTGAGCTGAACGAGTTCTGGGGCCCGGCCGCACCGGCTCTTGCCTTGAGGCCTGTCGAGGGCCGACCGGTCGTCGTGGCGATCACCGATCCATCGGCGGACCTCGGCGACGTCTCCATCGGGGACGTCGTGCTGGCGGTCGACAGTCAGCCGGCCGAATCGCGTCTCGCGACACTGACCCGCTATATCAGTGCATCAACGCCGCAGGCGCTTCGCCGCGACGCCGTGAACCGGTTGCTGCGCGGTGCCGACGGCAGTCTTGCCCGCATCCGCCTGCTCAAGCGCGACGGGAGTGAAAAGGACACAGCCCTCCCGCGCAGGCGCGACTTCCTTGCGCGCTCCTGGGCGCCGACCCCTGGCTCGGCAGTCACGGTGCTGCCTGAGAACATCGGGTACATCGACCTGCGAGTGCTGCAGCCGCACGACGTCGACAGCGCGTTCGCGAGCGTGCAGAACACGTCGGCCATCATCTTCGACATGCGCGGCTACCCCAACAATACGCGCTCAGCGATTGCCGCCAAGCTGACCAACCGGACCCGAATAGACGGGGCCACGATATCGATTCCGATTGCGTTCGAGCCGGGGTCGCAGACGGTCCAGAGTTTTCGTAGCGTCATCGAGCTGACACCCAGCAGCACGCCGTACCAGGGCCGAACGGTGATGCTGATCGACGATCGGGCCCAGAGTCAGTCCGAAGCGACTGCGCAGACGTTGCGAGCCGTTCACGGTACCCGCTTCGTTGGCACTGCCACTGCTGGCGCGAACGGGGAGGGCTCGAACTTCGCAGTGCCCGGTGGCATTCAGATCGGCATGACGGCCACGGCGGTGTCGAAGCTCGATGGCACGCAGCTGCAACGGATTGGTGTCACACCCGACATCGAAGTGCGGCCGACGATCGCCGGCATTCGCGCGGGACGGGATGAAGTACTCGAGCGCGCCGTCCAGTACGTGCGCGCCAACGGAAAGCCGTGAGCGTCCACCCCCGCGCGTGATGCGATCGGTGGACGAGTCCACTACGCGTTGCATGATGCCGCGCGTCGGCATCTCGCTGCTATTGCGAGTTCAGCGAACCTCCAGCTTCGACACGTTCCAGGCCGGCGGCATCACGGCCGAGCAGCATGGCACCGCAGCGCACCACAACAGGGTCGGCATGGAGGAACCAGTGCACGCCGTAGGCCTTGCGCTTGGTGATGATCGGCGCGAGGATTCGAACCTCTGACTTTGGCTCCGGAGGAATGTGGGGCGGAAACGCATCGCGCCGCCGTCGGTGATGGCCATGGAATCGAACACGCCAAGGGCTGATGCTCGGGTCGCCGTTGATCGTCTGGCGCCTGCCTCGGCCAAGATCGCCGTGTTCCGCTCGCTCTTCCGTGGCAGGGACGACGTCTACCCTCGCCGCTTCGAGAGCCGGAAGACCGGGCGATCCGGCTACGCACCCGCCTGTGCCCATGAGTGGGTGCGGGGCATCTGCGAGAAGCCGCGCATCAAGTGCGCGGAGTGTGCCCATCGACGGTTTCTCCCGGTGACCGACGAGGTCATCCGGTGGCATTTGTCCGGTCAAGACGCCGCGGGCCAGCCCTTTGTCGCTGGGGTGTATCCCCTGCTCCTGGACGAGACCTGCTTCTTCCTCGCTGCAGACTTCGACAAGACGACCTGGAGAGACGATGCGTTGGCGTATGCCAACGCCTGCAGGGCACTGGACGTGCCGGCGGCCATCGAGCGTTCGCGGTCGGGCCAGGGCGCACACGTCTGGATCTTCTTTGATGAAGCGCTTCCGGCTGCCCTGGCTCGCCGGCTCGGGACGCACCTCCTGACCGAGGCCATGGAGTCGCGCCCGGACATGGGCTTCGACTCGTACGACCGCCTCTTCCCGAATCAGGACACGCTTCCGAAGGGCGGCTTCGGCAACCTGATCGCGCTGCCGCTGCAGCGGCAACCACGCGCATTGGGCCACACGGTCTTCCTCACCGACGACCTCGAGCCGGTGGCCGATCAATGGGCGTACCTCGCGCGCGTTCGTAAGGCGCCGCGCACTCGCGTCGAAGCGGTCGTCCAGAACGCCGAACGCCACGGCCGCGTCATCGGCGTGCGGCTGCCGCCTGAGGACGAGGATGAGGCGACGCCGTGGACAGCACCACCATCGAAACGGCGAGGATCGACCGCGGTCGCTGGCACGTTGCCGGCCACGCTGGAACTGATCCTCGCCAACCAGGTGTATGTCGCGAAGGACGCGCTGCCTCCCGGCCTCCGGAATCACTTGTTGCGGCTGGCGGCCTTCCAGAATCCGGAGTTCTACAAGGCCCAGGCGATGCGGCTGTCGACGCACGACACGCCGCGAGTGATCGCGTGCGCCGAGGACCACGCGCAGCATATCGCGCTGCCACGAGGATGTCTGGATGACGTCCGCCAGTTGCTGGACGGTCTCGGCGTTCGCGCCACCGTCCGGGATGAGCGTCGCCGGGGCGGACCGCTCGACGTGGCATTCCAGGGCGAGTTGCGCCCTGAGCAGCGGGCCGCCGCCACTGCGATGATCGCTCACGACACGGGAGTACTCGCCGCCACGACGGCATTCGGCAAGACCGTCGTCGCGGCGTGGCTCATCGCGCAACGCCGCGTCAACACGCTGGTGTTGGTGCATCGGCGTCAGTTGCAGGATCAGTGGGTCGAGCGCCTGTCAGCCTTCCTCGCCATCGAGCCGAAGTCGATTGGGCGAATCGGCGGCGGCATGAACCGGCCGACCGGCCTGCTCGACGTCGCGCTCATCCAGAGCCTGGCCCGGAAGGGCGTCGTCGACGATCGCGTCGCTGACTACGGCCACGTGATCGTGGATGAGTGCCATCACCTGTCGGCGCACAGCTTCGAGCAGGTCGTCCGCCAGGCGAAGGCCAGGTACGTCGTCGGGCTCTCGGCGACGGTCGCGCGCAAGGACGGCCATCACCCGATCATCACCATGCAGTGTGGGCCCGTCAGGCATCACGTCAGCGCCCGGGCACAAGCGGCCGCGCGGCCCTTCGAGCACTACGTGCGCGTCCAGCCGACATCATTCCGATCGGCACGGCCGCCCGACACCGACAAGCGGGTGGAGTTCCACACGCTCTACCAGGAGTTGGTCGAGGACGGAACCCGCAATAGGCGCATCTGCGAGGATGTGCTCGAGGCCGTTCGCATGGGGCGGTCTCCCTTGCTGCTGACGGAACGGAACGACCATCTGGACCGGCTCGAACGCGACCTCGGGTCGCACGTCGAGCACCTCGTCGTTCTGAGAGCCGGCATGCGGAAGAAGCAGCGGCGGGCCCTCATGGAACGGCTGGCGGCGATCCCGCACGACGCGCCCAGGGTCATCCTTGCCACCGGGAAGTACATCGGTGAGGGGTTCGACGATGCGCGCCTCGACACGCTGTTCCTCACGCTGCCGGTGTCGTGGCGCGGGACCATCGCGCAGTATGCAGGACGCCTGCATCGACTCGCCGATGGCAAGCGCGAGGTGCAGATCTTCGACTACGCAGACCTCGATGTGCCGATGCTCGCGCGCATGTTCGATCGGCGGTGCCGCGGCTACGAGGCCGTGGGCTATACAGTGCTCCTGCCAGCCAGTGCGATCCCCGGATGGCCGGGCGATGTCGTGCTGCCATCGGACCCGGTCTGGAAGCGCGATTACTCTGGCAGCGTCCGACGACTCGTGCGTGACGGGGTCGACACCCCGCTGGCCAGCCTGTTCGTCCATGCGGCGCGCGACGTGTCGGCAGACGCCGAGGGCGCCGATCGCGCCCGCAGCGCCACCGAGGCGTTCCTCTATCGACGACTGCAGTCGCTACCCGAGACGCGGGGACGATTCACCGTCAACGAGTCGCTACCCGTCGCATTCGACGGAATGGCACGCCTCGAGGTGGATCTGCTGTGCACCGACGCGCGCGTGGCCGTCGAACTGGATGGCGCGCAGCACCTCGCGGATCCGGTGGCGTATCGACGCGACCGGCGGAAGGATCGCCTGCTTCAGGAGAGTGGGTACCTGGTCCTGCGCTTCCTCGCCGAGGATGTGGGCAAGGAACTGGACACGGTGCTCGACGATATCCTGCGAGCACTCGCCGCTCGGCGTGACCCGGAAGCGTAGGGGTGAGGACCTCACACTCGCAGCGGGCAAAGTGCTGCCGCACGGCGCGATCACGTTCAGCGGTGTCGCAGGATCGTCTAGCCATGACGTCATACGACTTCGATGAGCGTCTCTCCGCTCTGGAGCGCGGCCACAATGCGCCCCAGATCGGCTTCGACTCGGGCGAGCAAGGCGGCACGGCGCGTGTTGCCAAGCCAAGCCACACCACTGCAGGTCCACCGTGCAGCAGCAGGTGTATGGCGAAGTCTTCATCCTACGTGATGATGGCTGCACCGACTTCATTGGCGTAGGCGCGAATGGTCGGATCCGGAGCCGTCAAGACCCCGCAATCCGCAACGTGCTCGCAGAGGTGGCCGGCCGCGGCGATGCGGCGAGCGAGGGCGGGCGGGAGTTGGGCGTCGACGACGAAGCGCACCTAAACGCTCCGAAGCACCGGGTGGTCGTTCGACGATCACACTGAAGCGCTTCCCCGCAACCGGCGCACCGAGTCTTGCCCGATGGCGGCGGTCATGCGCGACTTCGGCAGCAGCGTGTAGACGTGCTCGAGCGTTTGCCCGTCCTCAAAGTACAGCGTGAGCTTCGCGCGGCCGGCGTAGGTCGAGGTGTTGGCGACCAGCACGTACGTCTAGCCCCTCCGACCTCGCCTTTCCCCATCGCCCGCGACGCCGGTCTCAATGGCGCCGCTCGAGTTGTGCGCCTCGTGCCAGCTGTTGCCGTCACCGGGCCACCACATCGCACGTTCCACCACCAGCGGTACACCGTTGGTCGACTCCACCGACGTGGACACCGCGACATCCGCCAAGGGTAGCCGGGCACGCCCGGGATCGTGTCGTCTGGAAATGAAGCGTTCGCCCCTGCCATTGGTTCTCGGACAGAGCGCGTGTAGCGGTGCCGCACCCTTCAGCGCCACCTGAGCTCGGAGAACGGACCGACTTGTCGGCGACCGCCACCCTCGCGCTGGCTCCAGGCCGAGCACACCGAATCGTTCATCGATTCGATGCGCGCGAGTTTGCTCTTAGCTGGGTCCACTGCTAAGGTTCCTATCGTTCCCTCTATTCCATCGGTGTTTCGCACTGGCGGAGCCACACCATGTCACTGAGTGCGTTCATCCATGAGCACCACGAACAAATCATCAGCGACTTTGCCGTGTTCGCCCGAACGCTGATGCCACCGGGCCCGGAGATGACCGATGTCGAGGTGCGCGACCACGCCGCGGACATCCTCACGGCGGTCGTTCACGACATGAGCATCGGGCAGACGTCTGCCGAGCAGTCCCTCAAATCACAAGGCGGAGGCGACCATGGAAGCCTCCGGGAAGCTTCACGCCGATGATCGGATCCACCACGGGTTCACGTTCCGGTCGGTGCTCGCGGAGTTTCGAGCTCTCCGCGCGACCGTGCTGCGGCTGTATGAGGAAAGCGGGCACTCAGACCTCACCGATGTCCGGCGATTCAATGAAGCGATTGACGAGACGATGACGGAGTCGATGGACCGCTTCGCGGTGCAGACCGACATGTTCCGCGATCAATTCATCGGTGTCCTGAGTCACGACCTCCGCACTCCGCTTGGCGCGATCACGGCCGGCGCCGCGCTTCTAGCCGCGCCCGACGACAATCCAGAACGACGCGCTCGGGTCGCGACGAGCGTGATGAGCAGCGCGCAACGCATGGGGCGCATGACTGGCGATCTCTTGGACCTGACCCGGACGAGGTTAGGTGGGTCAATTCCGCTAAAGCGGCGGCCCGCAAACCTTCAGCAGGTTTGCGAGGAAGCGATGATGGAGATTCGCGCGGGCCACTCCGAGGCAGTCGTGCAGTCGCGCGCGAGCGGTGATCTGTCGGGCGAATGGGATACGGACCGGCTGACGCAGGTCGTTTCGAACCTGGTCGGAAACGCGATACAGCACGGCAGTGGAACGCCCATCACCCTCACTGCTTCGGAGCAGGACGATTCGGTAACGCTGGCCGTGCACAACGGCGGCCCGCCCATTCCCTCGGAGCTCCTGCCCTTGGTGTTCGAACCGCTTACTCGCGGAGCCGCCGAGGCCGGGTCGCAGAGCATCGGCTTGGGCCTGTTCATAGCGCGGGCGATCGTGTCGGCGCACGGTGGACAAATTGACGTGCGTTCGTCGACCAATGAGGGGACGGCGTTCAACGTGACGTTGCCGAAGGCCCGGTAGCCACTGAGATGGCCGTCCAGTGGGCAGGTCGAATCGACGTCGACGTCGACGCCGGTCCGGCGCGTTTGGTCGCACTGGCCTCGTGCAGCGTTCCGAGATGTCTCGCGCCGGTGTCGCCGATCGTCGGGTCCGCTGCGCGATTTGTAGAACTGCGATCCGATAGACTCGCGCCCATGCCCCGGAAGGTGACAGCTCGTTTCATCGAGCCGATGCTGCTGCTGCGGACGGATGCGTTGCCGAAATAGCCGCCCACTGGGAGTATCAACTGAAGCTGGACGCTACCGGGCCATTGCCTTCAAGACGCGCGGATTCTTGCATCTTCGGTCCCGCAACGACAACGATTTCAGCATCCGCTATCCGGCGGTCGTCCAGGGCCTCCGAAGCTGCCTGATGAGACAGTGATCGACGGCGAAGTCATCGCCTCGATGAATTAACTCCATCGTGGAGTGGCGCTTCTGCCTTCAACGCCCCGTTTCGGCATGCGGTGCGTGCACCGGTTTGGATTCCGGCGACCATCGTTGTCGAAGGTAGACGGCGAGCCACACCATCGCCGCGATAGCGAGGAACTCACTCTGCCAGTTCTGAAACGACTCGAACCAGAAACGGGACGAAGTGACATAGTCGGTGAACGTCGGCTGAGGCTGATGGTGCAGGACTGCCTCGGCGGCATAGTCCGAAGAGCCGCCGAGCGCATGGCCGATCCACGACAGCAGGAACAGCAGAATGAATGCGAGCCCGAGCGAATGCTCATAGAGCCGCAGGATCCAGCCGCCCCGCCTGACTGGCCACGGAGCCTCGGGATCGTGTGCGAAGTCTCGGGGATCCGTGTCCACGAGCTCTTTCGCGCCCGGTCGTCTCGATTCCGGCGAACCCTTCTGTACGAGCCACGTCGTCAGCAAGACGAACACGGCCATCTGCAGGAATTCGCTCTCCCAGTTCTCAAAGAGGGCTTCCCATGGATGCCCCGTCGCCAGGTAGCCGGTGCTGCTCACGAGTGGCGCGCCGTGCTCGCGTTGTGTGGCGTTGTATTCGGACAGGCCCGTGACTATCTGTGCGGCGAGGGAGAGCAGAAACATCGCCATCAGCACCAGCGTCAATGCGCGATCACGAAACCACTTCACATGAGCCTCCTTGCTCGTAGACTGAAGCTCTGTCGTGCGCCGCGGTCCACTTCGACGAGCAGGTGTCAGAAGCCGAACGTGCCGGAGTGGCCCCCGGCGACGTCCGTCGAGCGGGATCATTTATGACGTCGATCGGCAGGAGCGCCGTGCCGACGACCGGGAGCATCTTGGGCAAAGCGTTTGGCCAAGGCCGAGCCCGGCTCCGCGGCGAGGGCCGGATCAAGACCACGACGCCACCTGTGCTAGCGCCTCGCGCCGGCTTTTTTGGCTTTCGCCGCAGCCGTCTTCTTCGCGCCAGCACCGACGGCGGCGGGCTCGTCTTCCTCTTCGTCGGGCTGCCCCGCTCCTGCGGCAGCCTGGTTGATCCCGCCCTCGGCCAGCGACGACAACTTCTCGTCCGCGGCTTTCTCCTCGTCGAGGGTTTCCTGCAGCAGGCGCGCCGCGTCCGTGTGGCCCATCGCGGTCGCCCACGCAACCAACGTGCCGTAGGCGGCCATCTCGTAGTGCTCGGCGCGCTGGCCGGACGCAATCAGGCAAGCGTCCATTGTTGTCTCGTCGAAGTCTTCCTCCATGACGGCCTTGCCTTCCTCGATGATCCCGGCGATCCCGTCGCAGTGCTTTCCGCGGACCTTTTCGTCCAGGCTCTCGAAGACCTGTTCCAGCCGTGCGATCTGGCGGCGCGTCTCCTCGAGGTGGCTTTCGAACGCCTGGCGCAGCGTCGGGTCGGAGGCTGCCTTTGCCAGTTTCGGCAGCGCCTTGGTCAACTGTTTCTCGGCGTCATACGTGTCGCGCAGTTCGTCGATGAATGCGTCGTGGAGCGTGCCTGCTTCAGCCATGGTCGAATCTCCTCTGTGTTGATCGTGAACAAGCGCGCATCTCACACGCGCGGTGGATCGGTCTCCCGAGCAAAGTGCCGATGCTTGGCCAGTGCCGCGACGAAGGCGTCAGTCGCGTCCGTCGCATCGGTCGTCGCCACGATGAGGCCGGGGTCGGCCGCGTCGGTCTCGATCCCGCACGCGGTGAGCAGCTGTGCACCCTCGCCGAAGGCCAGCAGGGGCTTGCAATGGCGGTATTGATCCTTGATGAACTCGAGTGTGCGCCCATCGGTCTGCAGCCGACGTACGGCGTCAGCGCCAGCAGGAAGCACCATCGCGTCGTAGAGCACCGATGGCGCCGCTTCGAGGCTCACGTCCACTTCGATGGCATCGCCTGATGTTGGTTCCACCGCGCCGAGCGCCGTGGACACAAAGCGGGCGACGGCACCTTCGGCGGTGAGGCGCTGGGCGAGCGCGACGAGCGAGGCTGCCTCGCAGCCATCGGCTACGACGATGGCGATCCGCCTGGCGCGAATGCTGCCGTCGCCGGGTCTGGCGAACAGTGACAAGGCGGGCGATGCGGTCACTTCGGGCGTGAGCTCGCGCGTCATCACCTTGGGCATCGGGGTGGGCATCTCCCGGATCCCGAGCCCTGTCGCGACGGCTTGTGCCAGGTCAGCGTCCACATGCATCAGGCCCGAGACCATGCGCTCGCGGACGGCGGGGGTCTGGACGCGGGACAACTCGAACCGGAACGCGTTGATGATGTGTTGCTTTTCGACGTCAGTCTGGCTGTTCCAGAACAACGTCGCTTGCGTGTAGTGGTCGGCGAATCGCTCCGCCTTCCCGCGAACCTTGTGGTCGTCGGCCTCTCGAGGTTCCGGGAAGGAGACCAACCCAGCGGCGCCGGCCTGGAAGGGACAGCCGCCCCCGAGCGAGTTCGGCTCGTAAGAGACGCGGCCCCGATGGATCGCCTGGCGGTGTATCCCGTCACGCTGGTTGTTGTGCACCTGGGCGATCGGCGCGTTGATCGGGATTTCGTGAAAGTTCGGACCGCCGAGCCGTGAAATCTGTGTGTCGACGTACGAATGAATGCGACCGGCCAGCAGCGGGTCGTTGGAGAAGTCGATGCCGGGCACGACGTGCGCCACGCAGAACGCCACTTGCTCGGTCTCCGCGAAGAAGTTGTCCGGATTCCGGTTCAGGACCATCCGGCCGACTGGCACGATCGGCACGAGCTCCTCCGGGACGATCTTCGTGGCGTCGAGGACGTCGAAGCTGAAGCCCTCCGCCTGCTCTTCGGTGAAGACCTGCAGCCCCAGCTCGTATTCCGGGTACGCCCCCGCCTCGATGGCTTCCCACAGGTCGCGGCGATGGAAATCCGGGTCCGCCCCGGAAATCTTGACGGCCTCATCCCAGACCAGCGAATGCGTGCCTGCCTTCGGGCTCCAGTGGAACTTGACGAAGTGCGACTCGCCCTCATCGTTGACCAGGCGGTAGGTATGGACGCCGAAACCCTGCATCGTCCGATAGCTGCGCGGGATGGCGCGGTCCGACATCGCCCACATCAGCATGTGGGTGATTTCCGGCATCAGCGACGCAAAGTCCCAGAACGTGTCGTGGGCTGTTCCCGCCTGCGGCATGGCGAAATGCGGCTCGGGCTTGGCGGCGTGCACGAGGTCGGGGAACTTCATCGCGTCCTGGATGAAGAAGACCGGGATGTTATTGCCCACCAGATCCCAGTTGCCTTGGTCGGTGTAGAACTTGACCGCGAACCCACGCACGTCCCGCGCCGTGTCAGTCGAGCCGCGTTCGCCGAGCACGGTCGAGAAGCGGACGAAGACCGGGGTCTGTTTCCCGACTTCGCCAAGGAGCGATGCGCGCGTGAACTCGGGAATCGCCTGGGTACACTCGAAGACGCCGTGCGCCGCGGAGCCGCGCGCGTGCACAATCCGCTCGGGGATACGCTCGTGATCGAAGTGCGTGATCTTCTCGCGAAGGATGAAGTCCTCGAGGAGGGTCGGTCCCCGCAGGCCTGCCTTCAGCGAGTGCTGATTGTCGGCGATAGGCACGCCCTGGTTGGTCGTGAGCACGCGGTTGGTTGAATCGACGCGTACGCGATCGAGCGGACCAACGGTCGGATTCTGCCCGATGTTGGGACTACCGCTGCCGACCTTGTCCGAACCGTTCCGCTCCGTGACCGTACTAGCCCCGACAATCGGATCGGCGGGCCTGACGGACGGCCCCTCAGGAGGAGCGAGCGCCGCGTCCGGATCATATTCGGCCGCCTTGTTGGGGTTGAAAGGAAACGCCGACGCGAGCTCCTGCGTGCCTGCCGCTTTCTCGGCGAGGATGTCGCCAGCACCTGACGCGTCTGGCTCGGCCGGACCGCTCGCGGTCGTTCGGCTATGACGTACGGTGCTCGTGTTTCTGGCGGTCATTGCGGGTCGAGATGATTTGGCCATATGCGGATCACTGCTGCCGAGAAGACGGGGGATCTGTATGGTCGGGCGCCGTCACGCCGGGTTTCATGGCGACCTTGATGCACGCGTCCTGTTTGTCGCGAAACGTGCGATACATGGCCGGCGCATCTTCGAGACCGATCCGGTGCGTGATGATGATGGAGGGATCGATTTCGCCGCGGTCAATACGCTCGAGCAAGATGGGCATGTACTTGTGCATGTGGGTCTGCCCCATCTTCAGCGTCAGCCCCTTCGCGAATGCGGCGCCCAAGGGAAACTTGTCGAGCCAGCCGCCATAGACGCCGGGAATCGGCCAGGGAGGGGGGGCGATCGTACAGAGCGACATCCATAGGTGTGTCAATGCAGCATTTTGCGTACCAGCCTTCGGGGTTCCGGCACCTCACGTCTGTTTGAGATCCTTGGGCAGGCGTGAATGACGCGCTCGCCTGCAATTTCTGCCGCAGATCGTTCGACAACGAGGATCGGCGCGGCCGGATGGTTGCGGAGACTGCTCGCTGCCCTGCGTGTCAATCGAACACGTTGCAGTAACCAAGGACAGGCCGCCGCTCGCGCTCATCGTCAGCACGTGGCGACCACACGATGGCTATTTCAAGACGAGGCCAATACACAGCTGCCGCGTGGCTTGTCCACTCGGATCACGAGTCACTGACTCCTGATCGATCATCCGCATTGGAGACCACGTTCCGACGGTCAATTGCGAGACGGGGACCCGGCTGGCACGTTCGAGCGCGGACAGGTCGGCGGACTGGGCCGCCTGCACAGCGGCCACGGTCCTGTCCTCGTTCTTCAGGTCGTCTGGTGGGAACATCGCGCGTCGCACATGAGCTCGACCGCCGGTGCTGAAGCGCGCGCACCGACATGGCTGAGAGCTATCGTGCCGCTTGAGGTCCAGCCGGGCTTTACGAACGTGACGTGTAGACCGAGGAGATCGGCTGAGCCACGGCGCGGCCTGAAACCGCTATCGCCGCAGTGCGCGCGCTGCACGCAGGATCACGCTGCATACGTAGTTGATGCGCGCACCATGAAGACTGCACTGCTCACCCGCAACAGACCTGGGTCCTCGAGTCTGTGCGTCCTCACGCGGCGGATTCGCGGGCCGTATCAGAAGCCTGCCGCATCGACGGCGACTTCCCGTGAAGCTCCAAGCAATCGAGGCCAGTGGCGGCAACAAACTTGCACTTCCACGCGGGGCTTCCCCAAACACCCGCGAGGAACACACGAGTGCACCAAACCACTTTGCAAGAACTATTTCTGGAAGAGTTGCGCGATTCCTACGACGCTGAACACCAGCTCTTGAAGGCACTGCCCGCGGTGGCGGCTGCGGCCAGCTCCTCTGAGCTACGAGCCGCAGTGGAAATGCATGCCAAGGAAACGCAGGGGCATGTCGACCGCCTTGACCGAGTGTTTGCGCTCGTGAATGAGACACCCCGGCGCCAACACTGCGACGGTATCGCCGGCATTCTCAAGGAGGGCGAGTCAGCCCTGAACGCTCCCCCTTCGGCGACCACCGACGCCCTCTTGATCGCTGAAGCGCAGCGGGTAGAACACTACGAGATTGCCGCGTACGGCACGCTGGTGGCGTGGGCCGGCACCTTGGGCCTTGCGGAAGCCGCCGAGCTCCTCGAGGAGACCCTCGAGGAGGAGAAGTTCACAGATGAGAAGCTGACGCAGTTGGCCACAAGCGACGTCAACGCTTCAGCCAACGCCTGACAGCCGACCGACCGACATGGGGCCACGCGGGGAACGCTGTCAACGCGCACAGGCGCGTCGTGTGGCACTCCTCACGGTTAGAAGGCTTCCGAGCTTCGCGGGAGGTTGATGAGGGCAAAAGCCCACTCGACCGAGGACTGGCACTTCAACGTGCGCAAGTCCTGCAACGAGTCGCTGCTCCGCCTTCATCTCTGGGGCGTGACCGGCGAGATCATGACAAGCGCGACGAGGTGTGGGAATTAGTCGGGGATCAGCCTGACATTGCAAACTTCGAAGGTCGCGAGTGAAGGCCGTCCCAGCATCTTGGGACGGCCTTTGCGTATTCCCGGGCCGCGCTACTTACAGGTCGAGGCAATCATCTTCAGATTGGTCACGCGCAGTGTGCCGGCAATCCCTGTTTGCGAGGCCATGGCACCCATGGCAGCCGTGCCGCCCGGGGCTGCACTCGCACCGCCAGCTGCGCCGCTACCCGTGCTCCCGCTGCCCGACGTACCTGGGCCGGCGTAGCCGCTGCTGCCACTACCGCCACCGGTGGCGCCGGCACCCGTCGTCGCGGTGCCACCAGTCACGCCCGACTGCGACATTCCGGAGTGACCCGCGGAAGTCGACGTCAGCGAGCCTGTCACCTCGATTTCGTGACCGACGTGCTTGGACAAGTCGGTCGAGGCATCTGCCATCAGGTGATAGACCTGACCTCCCTGCTGGCCGGCTGCGGATCTCTCGTCGGTCTGGCCCGCCGTCGCGCTGGGCATGCCGGTGCGTGCGCCACCGCCGTCTCCGCTCACGCGCAGGATGTACCCGCCGGCCCCAGCCGAGGCTGCATATCCAGCGGTGCGACCAGCCCCCGCGTCCTGTCCGCTCTGCGCGGTGGCGCCCTGGGTCTCTGCCGTCGCGCCGGTGCTGCCGGCCGCTCCGGTGCTGCCCGTGCTGGTGCTGCCTGTCGCCGTGCTTCCGGTGCTACTGGTGGTGGACCCGGCACTGCCCGGGGACGTGCCTTGGCTGCTCTTCCAATTCGTGCCCGTGCCCGACTGGAGGCACCCTTGCAGTGTGGTTTGCTGAGTTTTAGAAGTCTCGGCCCCCGCGGCCGGCGAGGCCGTCGACGCACCCTGCTGTTGAGCCAGTGCCGTCACGCTAGCCGCCACGGTAAACGCGGTCACAAAGTGAAATGAGCGCTTCATGCTTTTCCTCCGTTGTCGTGCGATGGTTCCGGCCGCGCGAGCGACCGTGGCCGTTGCGGTTCACCGCGAGCCGTAACCGCTCGGAACATGACTGTGCCAAGAGCAAGAAGTGGACCGCGCGCCTGCGTGCCTACAGGTGGTTGATGTTGGAAGCCGGGATGATGGTCGGCGAAACTTCCCGCAGTGAGGTCCTACAGCTCCATGCAAACCAACACAGCGTGGCTGCACGCAAGGCCCAGATGCAGACGCAGCCGTGCGAGCGCAGTCGAGATCGCGCCGGGAGACTGGCGAGAGTGGCTGAGGAGCGGACCGTGCGCGTTGCGCAGAGCGACCCTTCAAGGTAGACGTCCCCAGCGCGCGCTCCAGCTGCATGTCGTCTGATGTTGGAACAATTTGCGGCGATCGCTGACGCAGTCGGGACGCCCTTGGCAGCAAGGAGTACGGAATGAGTGACCAAAAGCTTATTCGGCTACCTGCGCCTCGCGCGCGACCACGGTTGACGTCACTCTCGGGTCGGATGCCGCCTCCGCCTCGGACGCCGACGTTCAGGCGCTGAAGCCAGGTTCTGATCGGTCGCACGCACTTGTCGCCAATCACGGCTCGGGCCTTGCATTCCCCCTCGTGTGCTCGAGACAGGATCGCTTTCAAAGTCAGAACTTGCGCGTCGCACGTGGCGCGAAGTCATAGATGACGACGTGCTCGGTCTAGCAGCTCAGCTGTCGTACTATTTCTTCCTCGCGCTATTTCCGGCGATCCTCTTTCTGCTTGCGCTCGCGAGCTTTTTTCCGCTGTCGAACCTCAGCGACGATATCGGCCGGTCCCTCGGCCCGTTTGTCTCAGCGCAGGTCCTCGGACTGATTCAAGAGCAACTGCGACGACTCGCCAACAACCAGAACGGCGGGTTGCTCACCGTCGGTGTTGCGGGTGCGTTGTGGAGTAGTTCGGCGGCGCTCGTCTCGATCGTCGGTGCGCTGAATCGCGCCTACGACATCGACGAAGGTCGGCCCTGGTGGAAAGTGCGCCTGGTCGCCATCGGGCTGACGCTGGGTGTCGCAGCGATCGTCCTGATTGCGTTGTCACTGGTTCTCGTCGGACCGACCGTCGCGGGATGGCTTGGACAGAGGACGGGCTGGGGGGCGCCCTTCGAGTGGGCGTGGCTCGTACTGCAGTGGCCACTCGTGTTCGCGTTGGTGACCACGGGGATTGGCCTCATGTACTACTTCGGGCCTGACGCGGACCAGGATTGGGCGTGGATTACACCAGGTGCCGTCGCCGCCACGCTGCTCTGGCTCGTGATCTCACTGCTGTTCAAGGTGTACGTGTCGAACTTTACGGATTATGAAGCGACCTACGGCACCGTTGGTGGGGTCATCGTCGTCTTGCTCTGGTTTTACGTATCCGGCATCGCCATCTTGACTGGCGCCGAGTTGAACGCCGAAATCGAACACGCCTCGCCGTACGGAAAGGCGCCAGGACAGAAGAACGCGCAGGGGACACGGCTTCTCGGCGCGCGCGCCGCACGAGCGTTCCGAGAGCGACAGGGCGACGCGCCGCCCGAGGTGCCAACGCCACCGTCCCCGCCGCCACCTCCGAAACGAGGATTGGGTGCGATGGTCGCTGGCGCGATGCTGCTGGCGAGGCGGTGGAATCGCACGCGGTGATGCTGGTTGTAGACCTTCATGCGAAACGAGGCACGAGTGGCCAAGACGAGTCCGAACAAGATTGCGAAGCGATCGACGACGAAGCGTGAGCTGATCGACCGGCACGGACAAGCGGTTCGTGAAACGCGCCAGTGATGGGACGTGGTCCGACATGGACGACGTGAGCCGGTCGTTGAGCGTTGACCGACAGCGCGCCGCGAAGACCGCGGTGATGCCTGGGCACGGCGACCAGGGCGACCGACGGCGGGTGGTGAAGAGGGCCGCGAAGAAGCGGTAAGGGGCGGGCCTGCAGCTGCCGAGAAGCTCCGTCGCTGCTCTGACGTGGCTCAGCGCGCCAGCGAAATCATTCCAGGGACCAGCGTCTTAACCCTTTGCCGCGGTCTTTTGCTCGCTGTGAGTGGCTTACTCTTCGCTTGGGAGCGACATCGATGTCTCCACCCCGACCGATTCGCTTCCGGGACCAGAGTGCGCTGTTCTGGGCCGATTTGGTGACGCCGGTAGCTGGCGCCACTCCCATCGAACCAGCCGGTTGCCATCCCGTTGCGATCAGGACTGAGTCCATGCCGCTCCGATCGGCGCAGGACGTCGTCATTGCGCGACAAACGGTGCGACGTCTGACCCAACAACTGGCGTTCCGGCTGGTCGATCAGACCAAGATGGTCACCGCGACCAGCGAGCTGGCACGCAACGCCGTCGTGTATGGCCTTGGTGGCACGATGGTTTGCGAGTTGCTGGCCGAGGGCGTCCGCAAGGGCCTGCGCCTGCAGTTCAACGACCAGGGGCCGGGGATTGCCGATGTCGCGCAGGCGATGAACGACGGCTGGACATCGGGCAAGGGCATGGGGCTTGGCCTGCCGGGCGCCAAGCGCCTCGTCAGCCACTTCTCGATCGAGTCCGTCCTCGGACGGGGGACGACGGTGACCATCGTCCGGTGGAATTGATGGACCCCCTGCAGCTGTGCATTCCGGTGTCGGACCGGAGCCAGATCGGCGAGGTCCGTCGTGCCATCTCGCGGATGGCGGACACGCTGGCGCTGTCGCCGTCACGACGGGGTGATGCCGCGATCGTCGCGACCGAACTGGCGACCAACCTCGTGCGCCACGCGCGCGACGGCCGGATGTTGCTGCAGGTGATATCGCACGGGGCGTCCGGCTGGCTGGAACTGCTGTCGGTGGACGGTGGCCCCGGGATGACCGACGTGCAGCGATGCCTGCAGGACGGATTCTCGACCGTCGGTACGCCGGGCAATGGGTTGGGTGCCGTGAAGCGGCTGTCGGATGAATTCGACGTCCACTCGACGCCAGGGAAGGGCACGGTGATCGTGTCGCGGATCGCCACCAGCACGGCGCCGTCCACCGGGTTCACGGTCGGCGCCGTTTGCCTGCCGTTTCCGGGCGAGGAGGTCTGCGGCGACACCTGGCGCAGCGTCGAGCGCGGGCAGGAGATCGCCGTGATGGTGGCTGACGGCCTCGGCCATGGGCCCGAGGCGGCTGTCGCCGCGCGCCTCGCGGGTGGCGCCTTCGAGGACGAACCGTTCGCCACGCCGGAGCAGTTCTACCAGCTGGCGCATCGGTCCCTCAAAGGGAGTCGTGGCGCGGCGCTGGCGCGGGCGATCATCGCCCGGTCGGGAGACGTGCAGTACTCCGGCATCGGCAACATCGCCGGGAGCCTGGTCAGCAGCGAACGCAGCCGCGGTCTTGCCAGCGAGAACGGGACGGTCGGCGTCCAGATCCGCAGCCATGTCTCCACGTACGCGCACGTGATGCCGGCGCCGGGTGTCTTGCTGATGCACTCGGACGGGATTACCAGCCGGTGGTCGTTCGACCCGTACCCGGGCCTGCTGCTGCGGCATCCGGCGGTGATCGCCGGCGTCCTCAGCCGCGACTTCGTGCGCGGTCGGGACGACGCGACGATCCTCGTAGTGAGCGGGTCGCGCAAGGGCGACGTCCATGTCTGAGGGAACGGCGGGCAGGGCACGCACCTTCGGCCGCGTGACATCGCGGTTGCTTTAGGTTTCTGATCGATTGGTTTCTTGAAGGCATCCCCGAGCCGGAGGGGGCGTATGCGCCACCACCGGACGTTCATCAATCGGCCTGGTGGAAGGTCATGTGCCTCACGGGCGTGGACTACTTCTCCACGTTGGGCTACCAACCGGGTATCGCGTTCCTCGCCGCCGGTCGCTGGCGACCCTGATCTTGTTGCTGCTGACACTCTTCGGTGCCTTGCCGATGTATCGGCGCGGCGCAGCTCAGCCCCAAATGGGCAAGGCAGTATCTCGATTCTGGAAGCGCTGCTGCCCCGTTGGCGCGGCAAGGCCTTGGTGCTGTGCCTCCTCGGGTTCGCCGCGACCGGGTTCATCATCACGATCACGCTCTCGGCGGCAGATGCGACGGCTCACCTCCTCGAAAATCCTTTCATGCCGGGCTGGACGAAGCAGCCCGTGATGCTGACCCTGCTCCTCCTCGCTGCGCTTGCAGCCGTGTTCCTTAAGGGGATTTCGCGAAGCCGTGGGACTCGCCGTGCCCATCGTGGCGGTCTACATGCTCCTGAACCTGGTCGTCTTGGCGTGGGGACTTCTGCACCTGTGGCAGGAGCCGACGCGATGGTCGGCATGGTGGACCGCGGCTACCCGAGCACATGGACATCCCACATCGATGGTCGTGATGGCGGCGCTGCTCTTCCCCCGGTTGGCACTCGGCCTGTCAGGCTTCGAGACCGGCGTCGCCGTCATGCCGTTGGTCCAACGCGACCCGGGCGACCCGGAGCAGCATCCACAGGGCCGTATTCGCAAGACGAAGAAGCTGTTGACCGCGGCAGCGGTGCTGATGAGCGTCCTACTTGCGGCGAGTAGCGTGGTCACGACGTTGCGCATTCCGCCTGCCGCCTTCGCGGAGGGTGGTCCGGCATACGGCCGCGCACTCGCCTACATCGCCCATGAACATCTCGGCGAGGCGTTCCGGACGGTCTATGACCTGAGCACCGTAGCGATTCTGTGGTTCGCCGGTGCGTCGGCCGGAGTGGGCGAAGGCGCACAGGCCGCTGGTGATGATTTTTACGGCAGTGGCCTACCTGGTCACGATTCTCTTCAAGGCGGATGTCAACGCCCAAGGGGGCGCATATGCAACCGGAGTGCTGGTCCTAATGGGGTCCGCCGGGGGGTCTCAAGATTGCCGTCATCTTCATCGTCTCCATCGTCCTGACGTCGTTGATATCTCGAGTGCTGCGTTCGACGGAGCTACGCATCCATTCAGTACAGACTGATGCCCTGCAGGTGTTCCTGCGTGAAGCCGCGGGTGCACCAATCCGGGTCATCGCGAACAGCCCTGACGCGGGCGACGTCGCGGAGTACCAACAGAAGCTGGAGGAGGCCGAAGACAGCCACCACCTCGTGCCCGACGAGCGCGTCCTCTTCAACGAGGTGCAGCCAGGTGACGCGTCCGCGTTCAGCGATCAGCTGTGCGTGCAAGGCGTGTACGTCGGCCCGCATTGGGTGCTGCGGTGTGTGAGTCCGGCGGTCCCGAATGCCATCGCAGCGTTGTTGCTGTACATTCGCGACGAGATTGGCACCATCCCTCATGCCTACTTCGAAGGCAATCCCATCGCCTACCTGCTGAAGTTTCTCGTGGTCGGTGAGGGGCACGGCACCGGTCACCCGTGAAGTCCTGAGGCAGACCGAACCGAATCCGAGCGTCGCCCGCGTATCCATCTGGGGTAAACCTCAGACACCGGTCACTACCGTCGGAGTGGCCGACTCAGGCGCTCGCCGTCATCCGTCGTCGCCTGGTGGGCGACGCTTGCTCAGCGTGTGCCGAGCGTCTTCACGAATTGGTTGTACATCCCCATGATCAGCAGCGGTGCCGGCCACTGGCCGATGAACCGGCTGGCTCGCTGTCGGCCGGCGAGTTCCAGCGCCAGCGATATCCCCATCGCGCTGAATGCCCCGATCAGGAACCAGTGCGACGGGACCTTCGCGGTTTGCTGCTCGATCAGCCGGGCGACATCACTTTCCGCATGCTCCGGCCGCAGCACGGGTGACGGTGCCGCGGTCATGGACGCCTCAGCCGCGGGGTTCGCCTCGAGTTCGGCCATGCCGTCGGCAATGCAAGCAGGTCACCACCTTTGCTACGTCTTACCGTGTGAGTGACGGTCTTCTACCGGCGACCCGCGGCGCGGGACCATTGCTGCAGCGAGATTACTGGGCGGTGCTGGCGGGATGCCCGTTGCCGCCGTCCCAGCTTATGGCTCACGTGAAGTCCCATTGCTGTGAGCTCCCGCCCGCGTCGCTCGTACAGTTCATCGCACCGCGCGGCGTCACACGAGACGCGGAGCTGGACATCCGCATTGTGCCGGGACAGCCCTGTCGCGTACGGGTGCTACACGAGGATGCTCAGAGCATCACCTTCGGCACGCTCGCCGGACACCCGGAGGCCGGACGCATCACGTTCGGGGCGTATCGCAATGCCGCCGGCGACGTGATCTTCCATATTCGCAGCCGCGCGCGCTCCGCCTCGCGCGCGACACGCCTGGGCTTCCTCGCCATTGGTGATGCAATGCAGACCAACACCTGGACCGACTTCATAAACAACACCGCTGTATCGGTCGGCGCTCCTATTCGTGACGCGATCCGCGCGGACACGACCGCAGTCGATGAGCTGCCGGAGGACGATGATCCCCTCCAGTCACCGACCTTCCTGGCGGTCGGGGACTGATGGCGGAATGGCGCCTGTGGAGAAGTTGGCCTGCCGCGGCCATCAAGCTGCGCCTCGAGCAGGCGCGCCACTCCCCCTCCAATGTCGGCGCCCACGAAGAGGAGATGACTGGTGATCATGGGTGGCACCACTTCTATTCCGAGGCAGTGATCGCTACCGAGGCGGAGGGGGAGGATCGCTTCGGGCGCGCGCGTGCTGCACTCGCGAACTACCAGTTTTCGGCCCCCGCGATCGTCCTGGCCCATTTTGACCAGGCAGAGCCGTTGCTCTGGAGGTGCATGCTCCTCGAGGTCCAAGTCCTCGGCTTGCATCATCTGTGTCCAGCGATCGTCAATCGCGTCACGGATGAAGCCGACGTCTTCGGCTTTCGGGACGACACGTTAGAGGGGCACCTCGAGCGCGGCGTCGAATGGTTCCTGCTCACAAGGAATGATCAGGGGCAGATCCGCTTTCGCATCGAAGCGCGATGGCAGCAGGGCGAGTTCCCCAACTGGTGGAGTCGGATCGGCTTCATCGTGTTGTCGGGGTACTACCAGCGGAAATGGCATCGCCTCGCCCATCACCGGCTGTGGCTGCTCGCGCACTATGGCTCGACACGGCAGCCGCCGCGAGACGCGGCTGGACCTACCCACCAGGGCGTCGATGTGGTGTTCACGTACCATACGAACCGGAAGTGGTTTCAATGAATCGCGCCACCCTGACCAAACTCCTCGCACTCAGCGCCGTGACCGGCGCGCGCAGCATGGCCGGACTGGCCGCCCTCGCGTCCGCGCGAGGCGGCGCGACAAAGCCGCCGTTACTGCTCGCCGCCGCGACAGAAATGTTTGCCGACAAGTCGCCCTCCATTGGCAATCGCGTCGATCCACTACCGCTGGGCGGTCGCGCGCTGATCGGCGCTGGCGTCGGCGTACTCGTGGCGCGCGAGGCGGGCGAGTGTGTGGTGCTGGGTGCCGTGCTCGGCGCCACGACCGCGGTGGTCGCCACGCACATAGCCTACGAGGTGCGGCGACGCCTTCCCGTACCGAGCGCTGCGGGCGGTCTGCTCGAGGACGCGTTGGTCGTGGCGGTCGCATCTCGTTACGCCTGAAACCTAAGGTACCCGCCTCGTGTCAGGCAACCTGGTTCCAGTCATTTTTCCGGATGGGGACGCCGTGCCTCGGATCAGGAGCGCCTTGAACGAGATCGACGGGCCCTCCTCGATCACCTGAGGATTGAACCGCAGATCTGCGGGCGGCCAGCCACGAACTTTGCTCTGCTGTTGCGACTGGTCCCGCCAACCCCATCGGCGTGACGATTGGCCACACGCCACGCCTATTAGAGTCGCGGACATGCCCGCGGCCGTGGTGAAGCGCCAAGCGTGTCACACGCGGGTGTCGGACGTCGAGGGCGAGCGTGGCCGGACGTGTTCCCGGATCCCGATGGTCATGGCGTTGCTGCCGGCGGAACGTCGTGGTCATGCGTCCTTCAACGTGTCCCACTCAATGGCCGAGGCACCCGCGCCCGCTGGCAGCCTGACGACAACTCGCGCAACACGTGCCAAACGTAGTTGGTCCAGCACGGCTTCTGGCGCAGCGCGGGAAAGAATCGTCCGCCAACAGTACACAATTAGTTCTTTAAGACCCGCTGTCCGCGTCGTCCTCTTCGGTGGCCTCGAGTTCGTCGTCGAAGTCCTCCTCGTCGTTTTCGGGGTCGACTTCGTCTTCGCCGCGTTCCGCATCGACAGCTGCACCAGTGTCTCCCGCCCGGTCTCCACGCCGGTTCGAGATCCCCTGCTCGAACTCAGGGACACCGGTATCGCCGTCCCCGGCGTCTCCCAGTGGTCCACCCGCTGGCGTGGCAGGCTGCGTTCTATTGGTCATGACAAGCTCTCTTCGTTCGAATGCGGTTGTGTACGGTGATGGCCGTTGCCAATGGAGCTCAGTTTCATCGAGTGTTGCTAGCAGTCCTTCCGGCGTCGTTGGCCATTCTCTGGAAGGTCGCGAGGCCGTCAGACTAGGCGTGGGTTCGTTCGCTTTCTGCCGCATCTTTGACAGGGCGTTCCCCTTCAGGTCCGCCGGGCAACGCCTGCGGAACCAAGGGGCCGTCCACGGTGCCCTCTGTTGGTGAATCGCCTTCAACGGCATTTGGTCGAACGCCATCGTGCCCTGCCGCTACGGAGCCTTGCCCCTCGAGTCGAGCGTCGAACGGCTGAGAGAGATCTCGCTTCGTCATGGTGCGCCTCCGCCGATGGGGAGAGCACGTCTCATGCCGACCGCACAATGCGCGCAGAGGCTGCCGGCCGGAGTCACTGCCAGGGCGTCGAGGCGGGACCACTCGTCACTCCACGGCACTCCACGTGGCGGCAACTCCTCACGTTGTGCGGCGGAATGGAACGTGCAGGCCTGAAAGCGTGTTTCTCTTCTTTTCCAACCGCCTCGGGTGTGTGGACTCAGTGCTCGCTTCACTGGTCCTGACGGTCGTGCTTGTTCTCGTCCTGCGCGGGTGTCAGTTGGCCGTCTAGCGAGCGCGGCAACGGAGGGTTCGATGGCGGCTTTAACGGGCGTGCGGAGGGTGTAATGCGACAGACCAACCTTGCGCGAATCGGGTTGGCGGTCATCACGATCGTCATCAGCGGCTGCGAAGCTGCGACGCCGACGTCATCGGCCGAACCTGGGGCCCGTCCTGGCGCCGTCGGTGCCGGTGGCGCGGGGGCAAGCGTCGGGAGCGACGATGACTTCGTGGCCGACGTCGTCATGAAGAACATGGCGGAGATCGCACTCGCCCGCATCGCGCTGGACAACTCGACGAATCCTGACGTCAGGTCTTTCGCACAGCGGCTGATCGACGACCATGGCGCCGCCGGTACCAGGCTGAAAAGCGTGGTATCAGGATCGCCAATCGAATGGCCGACGCAACTCGCCGAGAAGCACGGGGAGACGGCCGACGCGTTAGCAGGGAAACGAGGACCCGAGTTCGACCGCGAGTACCTGCAGGCGACGATCAATGGCCACCAGGACCTTGCGGCGAAGCTGGAGTCTCGCATCGATGTGCAGTCACTCACGGATTGGAAGACGGCCGCCGCCGCCCGCACGCAGAGCAAGGCGATGCCCGAGCCCACGACCGCCATGCGCGACACAGCAGTTCGTCCCGACAACAGCGGCAACGAGAGCACCATGAAGATCAACCAGTGGGCGGCCGACGCGTACCCGGTCGTCCAAAAGCACCTCGACACCGCCAGGACTCTCGAGAACGCCGCGAAGCAATGAAGGGTTTGCGGCCATGAGGCGAAGCCTAAACGCGGCGTGGTTGCATGGCTCGTTCTGGGCTCGTCGCGCGCCGAACCCAAGGCGGCGTCACCCACCAGTCGCAGCAATCTCCCACTTGAGCGACCGTTCGTTTCGCGGAGAGGCGTCGTGGAACATCAGGTGTCACCAAGAAAGACCAGCGGGCGCGCACGGGGCTCCGCCGCCCTGCCATCAACGTCTAGTCCGTCTCGAGAACATCTGACGAACGGCACGCGCCGCCACGTGCCTGCCGCAGTCTCCACGCGGATGCTTCCGCGATCGGAACACGCCCAGGTGGATCGGGATGTCGGCTGGCTCGAGTTCAATTGCCGGGTCCTCGCTGAGGCGACCGATGTACGTACCCCCCTCCTCGAGCGTGCCAAGTTCCTCGCGATCTTCAGCGCCAATCTCGACGAGTTCTTCATGAAACGGATGGCGCTGTTGCAGGACCGCACCGAAGAAGCCGCGCTACAGCGCCTAGCGATGATCCGCGCCCACATCCGCAAGCTCATGGCGGAGCAGGACGAGTACTTCCGGACCGGACTGGTCCCTGAGCTCTCGACGTACGGCGTGCATCTGCGGCATTGGCACGAACTCACGCCCGGCCAACGCGAGGAAGCGAGTCTGCGCTTCGACAACCAGGTGTCGCCGGCACTGACGCCGTTGATCATTCACCCGTCACAGCCGTTCCCGTTCTTCTCCAACCTGTCGTTGTCTCTCACGTTCACGCTTCGAGATGACCGCACGAACGAGGTGTTTGATGCGCGAGTGAAGGTGCCCAACGAGCTGCCACAGTGGCTCCGGCTGTCGGTGGACGTGCCGGCTCGGGAACACGTGTTCGTGCGCTTGCACGAAGTGATTCGCGAAAACGCCGAGAAGCTCTACGCCGGCATGTCTCTCAGCGATGCCGCATTGTTCCGTGTCACCGCCGAAGTGGAGTTCGATGGCGACGAGGACGAGAATGTTCGGGAGGTAGTCACGGAGCAGATCCGGCAGCGACGGTTCGAACCGGTGGTGAGACTGCAGCTGGCCGAGGGAGCCACCCCGGGTATGGCCCAGCTGCTGTCGACGCATTTTCAACTGCAAGACGAGGACGTCTATCGGTGTGCTGGCGAGCTCGACTACGCCAATCTGTTCGAGCTCGCCGTGCTCGACCTGCCCGCGCTTCGAGACGCTCCGTGGGAACCACGTGTGCCGGTGCGGCTGCAGGAGGAGGACGACATCTTCGCGACCGTTCGAGCCGGCGACGTGCTCGTGCATCATCCGTACGAAAGCTTCGAGCACAGCGTCGAACGGTTGATCGACGCGGCGGCACGAGACCCGCGTACTGTCGCCATCAAGATGACCGTCTATCGCGTCGGCGACGATACGCCGTTCGTCCGTTCGCTCATCAGGGCCGCGGAGATGGGCAAGCAGGTCGCCTGCGTCATCGAGCTGAAAGCGCGGTTTGACGAAGCCCGGAACCTGCACTGGGCGTCCGAGCTCGGACGGGCCGGCGCCCACGTCAACGTGGGTGATCTGCGACTCAAGACGCATGCAAAAAATGGCCCTCGTCGTGCGCAAGGAAGACGACGGGCTGCGCTGCTACGTGCATCTCGGCACCGGCAACTATCACGTCAAGACCGCGCGGCTCTACACGGACATCAGCCTGCTGACGTGCGACGCCGCGATCACCGCCGACGTGGTCTCTCTGTTCCATCACTTGACCGGGCGTTCGGAGCGTCCCGGCTTACCGACGGTGTTGGTGGCGCCGGCGACGATGCGCCAGGGCTTCCTTGATCGCATCAATCGAGGGATCGAACACGTGGCGGCGGGACGTCCGGCGCGGATCGTGGCCCAGATGACCAGCTGGAGGACGCCGACGTCATCAGTGCGCTGTACGCGGCTTCCGAGGTGGGTGTCACGATCGATCTGATCGTGCGTGGTTTCTGCCGCCTGCGACCCGGCGTCGCGGGTCTCAGCGAGCGAATCCATGTGCGTTCGATCATCGGCCGCTTCCTCGAGCACGCGCGCATCTTCCATTTCGCCAACGGCCACGATGACCCAGTCGCAGGCGAGTTCCTTATCGGGTCCGCGGACTGGATGGTTCGGAACCTCTCGTGCCGGGTCGAGACGGTCACGCCGGTCCACGACCGCGGCGCACGGGAACGACTGTGGGAAATCCTCAGCGAAGGCCTGAGCGATCACCGGCAATCGTGGGAGATGCACAGCGACGGTAGCTACACGCGGGTGGGGCCCGATGCGTCTGATCCGGGCGTTCAGGAGGTGCTCATGGCGCGCGCGGCGCCGGAGCGACCCGGGCTGAGGTGCCTTATGGAGGACCGCCCCGCACACCGCCAGCACCGGCCTCAGACCGCCGCTTTGGTCAGGCGTCGTTGGGGATCGCGGATTCCCGACAAGATCGAATACGGATCCATTTTCCGGTTTGTATAACGACAGCGTCAGCTCAGGAGGTCGCGACGCGCACGGGTACTCGTGGATCTCAAGTCCTTTGAACTTCTGGAACAGCTGCGTGACGAGCGTGACGCCCTTACGCGTGCTCGCCGCTTAGATCAAGTTGCCGCCGTGGAAGTACGCGAACGCCAACGCGTCAAACGTCTTCGTTCCGCGTGTGTAGCCTCCGATGACGAACTCGCGCCCTCAGTTCACGCGCATTTTCATCCAAGCGCCTGACCGCAGGTCTGGCTCGTAAACGCTGTTGCAACGCTTGGCGACGAGCTCTTCGAACCGTGGGCCTTCACCGATTGAATTAACAGCGACAGGTCGGCGTTGAGCGGTGCCGAGTACCGACCGGGTCCGGAAGTGTCGGCAGCGCCGTCTTATCGAGCGGCTCGCGGCGCTTCGGAGCGGCTCGGCATGACGTTCTGTCCCGTGGGCACGATTCGTCGAACACGTTGTACACCGGGGCTGAGGCCGAGCCGCACTTCTGTAGAGCATTGAAAGACGGACGACGCAATTCTGACCCTCAATCACGGTGTTGTGCCGGAAGCGTGGCGAGCGCTTCACGACCCCGGGATCGCGGACTGAAGTCGTTAGTCGTTCCGCGACCGAAGATGGACGGCCTCATTCCGCTTGAAAGCAACCGCGCGGTACCCGTCGGGCTTGAGCTCGTGGAGTCATGCCCGGTCGGAGGGAAGGGAATCAGTTCGCAGAAGGAGCATCGGTTCAATGAATCTGGCTGAGGTGCTCATCGACGTTTTGCCGAGGAACTGGCGCGTGTTTTGCAATCTGTTCGCCCATGACAAACCAAGGATCCCACGATACGGAACAGCCGGGGCTTCAACGCGATCCCGACGAGTGGAAGACCGGTGATGAGCCGATGACGGACGCCCAGCGCTCCTATCTGGAGACGCTATGCCGGGAGACGGGCGAAGAATTCGACGCGACCCTCTCAAAGGCCGACGCATCTAAACGGATTGACGAACTCCGCGGGCGGTCGCCGCGACTCGCCCAAGAATAACCGGCCACTGTGAGGAGCTAATCGCATCCGGCGCGCGTCAGCGTCAGTGGCTGAGGTCTTTTGAACGAACGGGGAATGGCAAGATCGGACTTGGCGGCCGGGAGGATAGCCTTCGACTTCGAGGGCCGCGACCTTCCTTGGTCGCCACGTTCGTACTGCTGAGGCGGGCATTGTCACCTGCAATGACTAACCCGACTTCCGAAACACCCCGACGCAGGTCCTTCAGTTCAGCACGGAGATCCCTGGGCTCGCAGATGTCTCACGTCTGAAAGTCCCGTGCTGTCGCGCGTTCAGATGCAGTGGTCCTTTAGCCGAACGGTTGTGCACCGCGCCTTGCAGCAATTGCCTCCGACGCGAGAGCGTCGTGAAATGGACCGCCGCCGACGGTGGCGCAGGCTTCCCGGTTATTTGGTCGCCGTCACTACGTGTGCCGACATTGGCGCGTCGGTTTCGTCGCACCGCCCAAGTGCCGCCGTCACGGCCTTGAGCGCCCGCAAGCAGAAGGTCGCGCCGCTCGCTCTCCGCGCGGAAAGGTGACCCGAGCACCAGCCCCTTTGCGGCGTCGCGTGTGGCCACGCCCGCGTTTAACGCCCTGGTGCATGGCAGCGGCGGCACATGACGACACGGCGCTTTTTTGACACCGTGCGTTCGTTCTGAACGACGCGACGATGTCGGAAGCGGAGATGATGCGCTGGACGGATCGCGGAGTGGCATTCATTCAGCCTGCTTCTTCGCCCCTTGGTGCCTGGCATCTGACGACCATCTCGCCTGCCAATCCAAGCATCCAGGTCTCTGGGATTCGCTCGTCGCTCTTGGTCGACTACGAGCGGCGCATCGAAACGGAAAGTGTTCTCAGCGTGGACGTCACACGCGATGAGGTCCGTGTTGCTGTTAGCGCTCGCATCACGCCGACCTACGAGATCTGGTCGATTCCCAACATCCTCGCGGCCAATCGCTGAGACAGGAGACCGAGTGGCAGCTGTCCGGTTGTTGCTTGTCACGCTGGCCCTAGTGCCGGCCTGCGGGCCGCTGGCTGTGCAAGAGTTCTCGGAAGGGATACGGGGCTGTGTCCGCGGACATCCGCACTTTCGCGCGCGGGTTCTCGTCAGCTAGGATGGGAGAGTCCAGCGCCTGACCGCGTTACTGAAGTCCTTCTATCGCTACGCAGGCAACTCCCGATTCGACGTCTCCGACGACATTCCGTTCTGATGGCTGCGTTGGCGGCCGGACAGGCGCATTCACTTCATCGTCGAGTGGTCCCACCTTGGCGAGGGAAAAACCGGATGGGAGCGCTCCGAGGCGATTGTCCCCACCGTCGCAGCTGCGGGAGTCCGCGCAAGACGCTTCGCCTCCTCGATGGACGCGGTGTAGGGCGCACGGCAACAGCGCGGCATCACGAGAAGGGACGTCTCCAAGGCTCCGTGTGAAGCGGAGCCGCTAAATGGTGGGGGCTTCGGGTGTTCCTCACAAGGCCGGCCCCACCTCATGGTCCACCCAGTGCTGACGCCCAAGTGCCGGCATGCGGCCCCAGCGAGGCGACGTGGCGTGTTCGAAGATGAGACTGCGTTTCCCCGAGTCACACAAGCACCAAAGGGGCCGTGTGCAAAGTCTGTGCAACAGATTCCAGAGGACCGCGCCACGGACGGCGGCGAACGACTAACGAGGTGCACGAATCGCGCCTGTTCTTTACGATCTGCTGTCATCCGCCACGCTTCTGTCCAGGTTGAGGGGCTGGCGGGAGCAATCTCGTAGGGGTTCGAGTCCCCTCTTCCGCACCAACACTCACTACGTTCGTTCGGCGCGGAAGAGGGTCCTCAGGCCCTTGCCTTTCGGCGCTGCGCGCCTCGGGCGCCGGGCTCGAGTCCCCTCCTGACGTGAGCTACGGTTGGCAAGCCATCGCCGTTCTGGCGAAGGTTGTCCGTCGAAGCGACGCAGTCGCGAAGGCGGACCTCGACCAACATCTCCGCGGACCGGTCCACAGACCCTCGGGCTCGAGTCCTCGCCTGACGGCGAGCTACGGTTGGCAAGCCATCGCTGTTCTGGCGAAAGGCGGACTTCACGACGCAAACGGCTGATCGATCGCCGGGCTCGGCTGGGTGAAGAACTTCGGCCCGTCGGGCGTGATGTACAGGCAGTCCTCCAGGCGAATCCCGAACTCGCCGTAGATCGCGATCATCGGTTCGTCGCTGAAGCACATCCCCGGCGCGAGCCTGGTCGTGTTCCCCTTCACGAAGTTCGTCCACTCATGGCCATCCATGCCGATGCCGTGGCCGGTGCGGTGCGGCAGGCCGGGCACCTTGTACCCGGGCCCGAAGCCCGCGTCGCTGATCACCTTGCGGGCCGCCGCGTCCACCGACTCGCACGTCGCACCGACGCGCGCCGCAGCGAACGCCGCCGCCTGCGCCTTCTTCTCGAGATTCCACACGTCCACCTGTCGCTTGCTCGGCGTGCCGAACACCACCGTCCGCGTGATGTCGGACTGGTAGCCGCCGAAGCTGACGCCGTCGTCGATCTGCACGACGTCACCCGACTTGAGACGCTGCGGCTGCACGCTTCCGTGCGGGAACGCCGTGTACTCCCCGAAGCTGACGTCGATCGGCCCAGACGCCCCGAGCGCGCGGTAGGCCGCCGTGATGTTGTCGCGCAACTCGTTCTGGGTCAGGCCCTCGTGCAGCGTCGAGAGCCCTGCCTTGTAGGCGGCGATCGTGATGTCGTTGGCGTGCTGCATGAGCGCGATCTCGGTCGCGGACTTGATCATCCGGCAGCCCGCCGTGACCGGCGTCGCCAGGGTCCACTCGATCGCGGGCGCGGCCTTGCGCAGGCCGTCGACGATGAAGAAGCGGACGCGTTCCTCGAGGCCCACCTTGCCGGTGGCGACGCCCCGCTCCTTCAGGATGCCCGCGACGAGGGCCGTCGCGTCCTCGTCTTCCTGCCAGACGCGGACATCGTTGGTGAACTTCGTGATTTCTCGCGCGCGGTTCTCTTCGAAGGCGGGCGCCACGTACGCGAGTTCACCCCTGGCAGGGATGACCAGCAGGAACGGCCGCTCGCTCAGGCCCCAGCGCACGTCCACGAAGTACGCCATGGTTGTCCCCGGTTCGAGCACGATCGCGCCCAGCCCCTGTTCGGCCATCAGGCGGCGCGCCTTGCCAATGCGCGCGCGACGCTCGTCGTCGGTGATGTAGGGCGGCGCTCCGGGGAGTGGAGAAAGGGCACGGATGACGTCCGGTACCTCCCGACGGGCATCGTCGCGGGTCTGCGCATCGGCGGGCACTGCCACGAGAGAACCAGCGATGAGCCCGGCAGTGCGGGAGAACTGACGGCGTGAGAGGGTCATGAGGCTCCGGCGTATTCATTGGGCCGACAGGTTGGGTCGGCCCTGGCGCAGCACGAATTTCTGAATTTTCCCGGTCGCGGTCTTCGGCAGTTCCGCGACCGGTGTGAAGCCGTGCGGGACCTTGAAGTGGGCCAGGTGCTCGCGGCAGAAGGCCTGGAGTTGTTCCGCGGTCGCCGATCGGCCCGCCTTGAACACCACGAAGGCGTGCGGTGACTCACCCCATGTCTCGTCCGGGACACCGACCACCGCGACTTCCTGGACCGCCTCATGCCGCAGCAGCAGCGCCTCGACCTCCACCGACGAGATATTTTCGCCGCCGCTGATGATCACGTCCTTCAGCCGATCGGTGATCTGCACGTAGCCATCGGGATGCACGACCGCCGCGTCGCCGGTATGGAACCACCCGTTGCCCATGCAGGCCGCCGTCGCCTCGGGATCGTTGTAGTACCCGGCCATGACGACATTGCCGCGGGCGATGATCTCACCTGGGCTCTTGCCGTCCGCGGGCACCTCACGGCCCTGGTCGTCCACCACGCGAAGCTCACCGGAGGTGATGAGTTCCACGCCTTGCCGTGCCTTGATCCGGGCCCGCTCGTCGCCGGAAAGCACCGCGTGCTCCGGGCGCGGCTCGCAGATGCTGATCGCCGGTGCGGTTTCGGTCAGGCCGTAGATCTGCGTGACGACCCAGCCCAGTTCATCCTCGATGCGCTGGATGGTAACCGCTGCCGGTGGCGCCCCGGCAGTCATCACGCCGAGCCCGCGCGGTGCGCCCTGCTTCGCTTCCGCAGGCGCATTTGCCAGCATGATCAACACGGTCGGTGCTGCGCACAACCGCGTCACCTGCTCTTGCTTCGCGAGGCGAAACACGGTCGCGGCATCGAACTGCGGCAGGCACACGTGCCGGGCACCGGCCGCCGTCACCGTCCACGTGAAGGTCCACCCGTTGGCGTGGAACATCGGCAACGTCCACAGGTAGCAGTCGGCGGTCGTCATCGGCGTGTGCGCGAGCATGCCGACCGAGTTCACCCAGGCATTGCGATGCGTGATCATCACGCCCTTGGGGCGAGACGTCGTGCCGCTGGTGTAGTTGATGGCGAGGAGATCGTTCTCGGCAATGGCGGGCCGAACGAAGTCGCCGGTCGCCTCCTCGATCAGGGATTCGTACTGGAGCCAGCGCGGGCCGGGCCCGTGACCGTGAGAGTCGAGGGCGACAAAGTGTGCGACGTTGGACAGGTCGTCGCGGATCGCGTCGATGCTCGCCTGGTAGGCGGCCGAGACACACACCACCGTCGCGCCACTGTGCTGAATGAGGTAACGGAAGTCGTCGGCCACCAGCCGGAAGTTCAGCGGGACGAGGACGGCGCCCAGTTGCGGGACGGCGTAGAACGACTCGAGCTGCGCGTGCGTGTTGGGCGCGATGTAGGCGACCCGATCGCCCGGCCGCACGCCGAGACGCTGCAGGGCCGCAGACCAGCGGTCGCATCGATCGAAGAACGCACCGTACGTCCACCGCTGTGCGCCATCGACGACACCCTCGCGGCTGGCGTACAGCCGGCGCGTGCGCCGCATGAACTCGAGCGGAGTGAGCGGAACTTCCATGGTGTCACGGCATCATACGTCGCCAAGCTGTCCGGGACCGCCGCCCTGGACGTTAGGCAACGTCATCCTTACGCCTCGCCCATCCTCTGGCCATTGCCCGACCATGCGGCATCTCGTGTATCGTGGCGCGATGGTGACGGCCAGATCAAGTGCAGCTCTCCTGCTCGGCGCACTGTGCGCGTGTACGTCACGTGCGCCCGAGCCCGCGTCTCCTCCGGCCGCCGAGTACCTGTACCTCTGGACCGCGTCTGCCGACAAGGCGCAACCGGACTTCCTCGCGGTCCTCGACGTCAGCGACCGGGGGGAGCGGTACGGCCGCCTCGTGACCACCCTGCCGGTGCCTGGCCGCGCCAACGGCCCGCACCACACCGAGCACGAGATGCCAGCCGACGGTCAGCTCTTCGCCAACGGGTTCGCGACGGGCCAGAGCTTCGTCTTCGATCTCGGCAATCGGTCGCGGCCGCGAATCGTGAAGCAGTTCGGTGACGTTGAGGGCTACGCTCATCCGCACTCGTTCCTGCGCCTGCCGAACGGCAACGTGCTGGCCACCTTCCAGATGCGCCACGAGGCGGGCAAGATGAGTCCGGGCGGACTCGTGGAACTGACGCCCGCCGCCGCACCGGTACGTTCGAGTTCGGCCGATGCACCAGGCACCGATCCTGGGCTGCGCGTCTACAGCGGCGGCATCGTCGCTGGCCTCGATCGCATCGTGACGACCACGACCGACATGGACTCGGCGTCGGCAGCCTCCCGGAACCTGCAGGTGTGGCGTCTCGCGGACCTGCGACTGCTCCACACGATCGCGCTGCCGGACGGTCCCGGTGGCAACGAGGGCTTGCTCACCGCGGAGCCGCGACTCATGGCTGATGGCAAGACGCTGCTGGTGTCGACATTCAACTGCGGCCTGTACCTGGTCGAAGGACTGGCGGGTGACACGCCCTCCGCACGGCTCGTCGCATCGTTCCCGCAGAAGAAGGAGACCTACTGCGCCATCCCGGTCATTGCCGGCCACTACTACCTGGTCACCGTCCCCGCCTGGAGCGCCGTCGTCAGTCTCGACATCTCGAATCCCGCGGCGCCGCGTGAAGTGAGCCGTGTGTCGCTGGGCCCCGATGACGTCCCGCACTGGATCGCGATCTCGCCCGATCAGCGACGGGTCGTGGTGACCGGCTACAAGGGCATGCAGCACCGGGTGATGATCGCCCGCTTCGACACGGCGACCGGCCAGCTCGCGTGGGACGCGCGCTTCCGCGAAGACGGCGCCACCGAGCCAGGCTTCCGGATGGACGACAAGACCTGGCCGCACGGTGGGAACGCCAAGGGCATCCCGCACGGCGCCGTGTTCAGCCGGCCCGCGACGCGTCAGCCGTAGGCCGGGTACCGGGTACCGGGTACCGGGCACGCGTAAACCGGATTCCGGGTTCCGGGTTCGTAAGCCCGGCTCTGTAAGCCGCAACCCATGAGCCATAAGCCGCAGGCTGTTGGCGGGAACGGCGTTAGGCGTTAGGCGTTAGGTTGCCAATGGCGGCCCCTGCGGCACGGTGATTCGGGTGCGCTGTCCGCCGTACTTGTGCCGCGTGGCCTTGAACGTCGCGGTCAGGTACTCACCCATGTGAATCTGGCCCGACATCGTGTCGCCCGACGCGGTGCCAGAAAACGTGAAGGTCACCGAACTGCCCGGGCGGCGCTCGACGCTGCGGATGACCACGTCGCTGCCCTCCACCATTCCTGTCAGGTCGCGGGCGCTGAAGTCGCCCTGATGCGCGCCCTGTAGCCAGTTGCCGTCCTGCTCCACCATCAGGGAGTGCCGGCCCTGGCTGCTGGAGAAGGTGATGTCCACGTCCCACCGGCCGGCGACGTTCACCGACGGGGCGCGCATCTCGGTGACTCGCGGGGCGCGCGTCGCGTTCAGCACGCCGTGGATGCGATCGGCGGCGACCTTGTCGTCACCGGGCTGCATCATCCAGGCGGTCACGGAAATCGACGTCATGCCCTCGGCTCCGGCGCCCGGGCGTCCACCACCCGCGCCGACGGCAATCCTCGGCTTCGTCCGGGCGAGTTGATCGGCGAGTTCCGGTCCGGTGATGTGCAGCTTCGCGGGATCCCAGGTGATGCTCAGCGAGGGACTCCGATTGGAGAGTCCGTTGGGCTCCCGCACGCCGGTCGTGACGCCGGGGATGGCCGAGACGCGCTTGGCGACGGTGTCCAGCCAGCCGAGCCACGTCTTCCATTCGGCCGCGTGATCGCGCGTCATCCAGGCTTCGACGGCGGCCAGCATGCCGAGCGTCTCTTCTCGCCCGACCTTGTTGTCGCGGCCGGCACCATGGTGCGGCGCGCTCGCCTGCCAGGCCGACAGCAGCAGGTCCTTGCGACCGAGCAGGAGCCCCGCGCACTGCGGTCCGCGCAGTGCCTTGCCGCCACTGTAGGCGACGACGTCCGCGCCTGCCTGGAGGTGGACGTTGGGCCTTGTCAGTCCCTCGGCCGCGGCGTCGATGAGGATGGGAATATTCTTCGGTCGCGCGACCTTCGCGACGTTCTCGAGCGACATCGGCCCGGATGTGCTCTCGTCGCCGGCCAGCAGGTAGATCATGGCGGTTCTCGGTCCAAGAGAGCGCTCGAGCTCCTCGATCGTCTCGACCGTGATCATCGTCACGCCGACGTTGCGGACCGCCGCGTCGTAGACGTTGCGCGAGTAGCGTGGGCTGACGACCTCGGTCTTGTCGAAACCGGTGAGGTCAGGGATGCGCACCAGGCGTTCGGGGTTGCCCCCGGTCACGCATGCCGCCGTGACGTGCTTGAGACCCGCCGCGCATCCGCCCGACACCATGCCCCATTCGGCGCCGGTCAACTCGGCAAGCCGCTGGCCGACCGCGGCAGCCAACTCGTCGATCTGCACGAAATAGCGCGAGGCCGCGTCCATGGCTGCACGCACTTCAGGGCGTTCCACCGACCCGCCGATGATGGTGAACGTGCCGCGGCAGTTGATGACGGGCTCGACGCCGATGGACTGGTAGATCTCCGGCCCTGGCTTGAGTGGACCAGCCGCCGCGCCGTCCACGCGCGTGCTCGCGGCGCCCATGAGCACAGGCATCGCCAGGACGTTGCCGATCCGAAACAGGTCGCGCCGCGTGACGCCGTCGTGCTGTGAGTCGAACTGGATGTCGTCCTGCATGAGTTCTCCTGAGCTGCGGATCGGCCGGCTCGGAGAGCCGGCCGCTACCTTTCGGCGGGCCGCTACCTTTCAGTGCGTTTGCTTTTCGCTTTCATCGTGCATCCCTCACGGCGACGAGCGAGATCTGCTCCAGGCCGGGAAACGTGTCGTCGTTGCGCGGTCCGCGATCGGCCGGCGCCACCTGCGCCACCGTCGTGCGGCTGGGCGGCGAACTGGGAAAGTACTGGGCATAGACGCGGTTCATGCGCGCGACGTCGTTCATGTCGTCCAGGTACACGCTGGCCGACACGACACTCGCAAGCGTCAGTCCCGCTTCCTCGAGTCCGTCGAGCAGGTTCCGCATCGACTGCCGCACCTGCGCCTCGACGGTGCTCGCCCAGATGCCTTGAAGGTGATCCGGTCCCTCGGCCGGGCCGGGCGTGAACGGCCCCTTGGCCGAGCAATAGTACGTATCGTCGGCCATGACGCACGGACTGGCAGTCGCGCTCGGCCGCATGTTCTTCGGCCTGAAAGCTCGCCGCAAGACCAGGTCGGCGATCGCCACGCCCGTGAACTGGATCGTATTGCCGCCTGGAAGGCTCGTCACCGTGATGGTGGCTCGCGCCGGCGTGTTGCCGAACTCGAAGTGCCTGGCGTAGATGGCGTTCATCTGGCGCGAGGCCGCGCCGGTGAGGTACGGATTGACGAAGACCATGTGGCGGAAGTCCATCCCGGCGGCCGCCAGCGTCAGTCGCATGTTGTCGAGCGCGAGTTGCACCTGCGCGGCAGGATCGTCGGGCACGCGGCCCGTCGCAAGGTCGGCACCGAGCGATCCCGACAGGAACAATCGATTGCCGGCCAGGATGGCTGGCGACCACGACAGCGACGCCGGGGTGCCGGCCGGCCTGATCGGTTGCCGGCGTCCGAGATCGCGATAGGCAACGGCGTTGATCTCGACGGCGATGTCGGTCGGAAGCCGGTAGACCCCCACGACCGCGCGCGCCGGCGGCGCCGCCGGGAAGAACTCCCGCCACACACGGTCCATCACGTCGTGATGCGCCATGTCGGTCAGGTAGACCTGGCTGTAGACGACGTGCTCCAGCGTCAGCCCGCCCGCCTCGACGATGGCCTTCAGGTTCAGCAGCGCCTGGCGCACCTGGCCTTCGATCGTGTCGGGAAGCTGGCCATCGCCATTGCGTCCGCCCTGCCCCGAGACATAGAGGAAGTCACCGGCGAACACGCCCGGGCTGTAAGGACCGACCAGGCGGACACCGGGAGGTGAGATGACGCGCGTGTCGGCGCCAGCTCCGGGTGTGGCGACCATCGACGCGAATACCGCCGCTGCAAGCAAGATGCGGTTGATGAACCGGCCCGTGACCAACGCGTCCCGTCGCATGGGAATGCCGGCGATCATACGCCGGACGAGGCCATCGTGATGACGTCGATTGGCACCAATCGAACAACCACTAGGCAGCCGATGGCAGCACCGCTACACTTCGCCCATCCGGGGGGGAGCGGGCATGAACCTCGTCGTCGGTTCCAGTGGAATGCTCGGTGGCATGATCGCGCGCAAGCAGCTCGCGCGCGGCGAGCCCGTGCGCGTCCTGGTGCGGCAGCCCACGACGCTCGAAGGCGCCGAGAGCGTCGTGGGTGACCTGAAGGACCCCGCCTCGCTGGCAGCCGCCTGCCGGGGTGTGACCACCGTGATCACCACCGCGAACTCGGCCCAGCGCGGCGGCGCAGACAACGTCGACTCCGTCGATCTGGATGGCAACCGCGCGCTGATCGACGTCGCGAGCCGAGCCGGCGTTCGGCAGTTCGTATTCGTCTCTGTCGCGTTCGTCGATGTGGGCAGTCCCGTCCCGCTCTTTGCCGCGAAGGCCAGGACCGAGCATCACCTTCGCGAAAGTGGGCTGGCATGGACGATCATCGCGCCGCACATCTTTCTCGATGTCTGGTTCGGGTTGCTCGTCGGCAGCGCGCTCGCTGCAGGGATGCCGGTATCGCTCGTGCGCGGCGGCCGGGCGCGGCATTCGTTCATCGCCGTCGACGACGTGGCGGAGTTCGCGGTCCGTGCCGTCAATCATGGCGCCGCCATGAATCGTCGCCTCCTCCTCGGCGGGCCGGACGCGATCTCGTGGAGCGACATCGTCGAGAAGACCGCCACCATCCTGGGACGTCCGGTGCCTGTGCGAAGCATCGAGCCGGGACAGCCGGTCCCGAGCCTGCCTCCGCCGCACGATGCCGCGATCGGCGGCCTGGCAGCCAGCCTCGAGCAGCAGGACGTGATCATCGATGCCAGCGAAGACGCACGCACATTCGGCGTGACGCTGACACCGGCCGACACGGTCTTGAGGCGACTGCTCGCGTCGTGATTGGAGGACGAGATACCCTGCGGCCGGCGAGGCAGGCCACGAATCATGAAACGACACCACGCTGGCGCCCTCATCGCCGTCGTCGTCGCTGGCATCGTCGGTGAACCACAGGCGCAGATCTCGCAGACGGTCGAGGCCAGGCCGCGCGTGTTCGTTCTCACCGACATCGGGAACGAGCCGGACGATGCGCAGTCGATGGTGCGGTTCCTGACGTATGCGAACCACTTCGAGGTCGAGGGCCTCGTCGCGACCACGTCGATCCACCAGCGCGACAAGACCGCGGCCTTGCGCATTCAGGCGATCGTGCAGGCCTACGGGAAGGTGCGCGACAACCTGGAGACGCACGAACCGGGCTTCCCCACAGCCGAGCGTCTTCTGTCGGTCATCAGTGAGGGGTTGCCCGCGTTTGGCATGGCGGCCGTCGGCGCCGGCAAGGACTCGCCAGGCTCGGAGGCGCTGATTGCAGCGGTCGATCGCGAAGACAGCCGGCCGCTGTGGGTCCCGGTATGGGGCGGGCCGAACGTGCTTGCGCAGGCGCTGTGGAAGGTCCGAACGACGCGGTCGCCGGTCGATCTGGCCCGGTTCGTTTCGAAACTCCGCGTTTACACGATCTCCGACCAGGACGACAGCGGACCATGGATCCGGAAGACGTTCCCCGACCTCTTCTACATCGCGAGCCCTGGCCTCCACGCGGGCGGCGCCTACCATTTCGCGACGTGGAGCGGGATCAGCGGCGACAACTTCCACGCACGCTTCACGGGCGCCGACTTCGACATCGTCGACAATCCCTGGCTCGGGCGGCACATTCGCAGCAAGGGACCACTCGGCGCGCAGTACCCGCAGGTCGAGTTCCTGATGGAAGGCGACACGCCGAGCTTTCTCGGTCTCGTGGGCAACGGCCTCAATGTTCCGGACCATCCGGACTGGGGCGGGTGGGGCGGCCGCTACGAGAGGTACATGCCGCGGACACAGAGGTGGTTCCAGGAGCCGGAGACGCGCCCCTTCTGGACCGATGCCGTCGATGAGGTCCGCGGTGCCGACGGCCGCTGGCATACGAGCAACCACGCGACGATCTGGCGCTGGCGCGCCGCGTACCAGAACGACTTCGCCGCGCGCATGGACTGGACGATCGAGCCGTACGGGAAGGCCAACCATCCGCCGGTGCCGAAGCTGTCGCACGCGGACGCGTTCTCCGCACGGCCTGGCGAGCGTGTGGAGCTGAATGCGGAAGGCTCGACCGACCCCGACGGCGACGCGCTGTCGTACGAGTGGTTCTACTACGGCGAAGCAGGCACCTTCACGACATCCAGCGGCCGCACGGGCCAGCCGGTCATGATTCAGGACTTCGATCGGGCAAGGGCCTCGTTCACTGTCCCCACGGAACGCGTCATGCCGCCCGGCACCGGGACGATGCACATCATTCTCGCGGTGACCGACGATGGAACGCCTCGGCTGACACGGTATCGGCGCGTGATCGTCACGGTCACGCCGTCAGGTGAGTAATATGCCCGACCCTCATACGACGCCTACGCGCACCGCGTACGGCCTTCCACGCCCCCCGTTCCGTGACGTGACGGTCGGGAATCTGCTGTCGCTGCTGGCCGCCGCGCTCCCTGCGCGGCCGGCGCTCCTGTACGACAACGGGCCGCGATACACCTTCGCCGAGCTCGAGGCGGAGGCGCGCCTCGTCGCTCGGGGTCTCCTCGCCCACGGCGTCGAGCCTGGTGAACGCGTCGTCGTCTGGGCCACCAACGTGCCCGAGTGGGTCGTGCTGCAGTTCGCGCTGGCGAAGATCGGCGCTGTCCTCGTGACCGCCAACACCTCGCTGAACGCCAGGGACATCGACTACCTTCTGCGGCAGAGCAAGGCGGCCACCATTGTCACGATCAGCGGCTTCCGGGGGCTCGACTACCTCGGGGCGCTCGAAGAGATCGGTGCGACACGCGTCGGCATGCCGGACCTCGAGCGCCGGATCTTCATCGGCCGTCCGGGTGAGGTGACGCCGCCGGCATACACGCCGTTCGAGGCGCTCCGCGCTGACGCGCTGCGCGTGGACGATGCCGTCGTTGACGCGCGCGGTGCGGCCGTCGGCGTCGATGACGTGATCAACATGCAGTACACGTCGGGCACGACGGGGTTCCCCAAGGGCGTGATGCTGTCCAGCCGTAACATCGTCAACAACGGCGAGGTGCTCGGCCGCATGCTCGGCTACACGCCGGAGGATCGCCTGTGCCTCTGCGTCCCGTTGTTCCATTGCTTCGGCTGCGTCATCGGCGTGCTCGGCTCCTACACGCATGGCGCCTCGATCTGTCCGCTCGAGTGGTTCGAGCCGGCACGGGTGCTCGCCACGATCGCGCGTGAGCGGTGCACCGCACTCTATGGCGTGCCGACGATGTTCCTCGCGGAACTGGAGCACCTGGACTTCGGACGCTTCGACCTCACGTCGCTCAGGACCGGCATCATGGCCGGCTCCCTCTGTCCCCAGCCGTTGATGCGACGCGTGATGCAGGAGATGCACCTGCCGGAGATCACCATCGTCTACGGACTGACCGAGGCGTCACCCGCGATCACGATGACACCACGCGACGCGTCGGTGGCCGATCGCTCAGAGACCGTCGGCCTCGTCCTGCCCGAACAGGAAGTCCGGATCGTGGATCCGGCCAGCGGCGCCGTTCGCGCGACGGGCGAACCGGGAGAACTGTGCGTGCGCGGCTACAACGTGATGAAGGGCTACTTCAACGACCCAGACGCGACGCGTGCCGCCGTCGATGCCGACGGGTGGCTCCGTTCGGGCGACGAGGCGAGCATCGACGCCGCCGGGGTCGTCCGAATCACGGGCCGCATCAAGGACATCCTCATCCGCGGCGGCGAGAACATCTCCCCCAGGGAAATCGAGGACTGCCTTCGAGAGCATCCCGCCGTGGCCGACGCGTACGTCTACGGCATGGCGGACGACTTCTTCGGCGAGGTGGTGGCAGCCGCGGTGCGGCCGAGACCGGTGCCCGCCGGCGCGGCGGCCGGCGAGCCCGAGGTGGACGTCGAGGCAGACGCGCTGATCCGCTGGTGCCGCCAGCGCCTGGCGCGCTTCAAGGTACCGGTCCACGTCAGGTTCGTGTCGGAATTCCCGATGACCGCATCGGGCAAGGTCCAGAAGTACAAGCTGCGCGAGGCGCACGCGGCGGCGCTCCGCGACGAATCCGAGGAGAATCCGGGGAATCCGGGGAATCCGGACGTGGGCGGCGCTGCTCGCCAGGCTGACTGATCGCAAAGGCGGCGCCGCCATGGACGTGCAGACGAGGCCCGGACAAGACCTCACGGTGTCTGCGACAACCAGGCAACATGGCTATCGCCGTCGCGGTCCAGCCGGGAGGCTCCGTCCAATACGCCGCGGCCGCGGCGGTCTCCTGAAAGCCCGAGCATTGACAGCGTGTTCAACGGGGGGCACGATGACGCTGTTCCCGCTTCACGGAAGTCCCCTGTGTGTTGGCAGGTCAGGCCTGTCACGAAGGAGGGCGCGATGTCCAACGGCTCCGGCTTCCGGAAGTCAGGAGTATGGTCCGCGGCTGCGCGTGCGCTGTTCGGGTCGCTGCTGTTGGTCGCTACGCTGCCACTGGCCGCAAGCGGTCCTGCTTTCCCACCACTCATCGCCCTGCCCGCGGGCTTCGCACCGGAAGGCATCGCCACGGGGCGCGGCAGCAGCTTCTATGCGGGTGACCTGAACACCGGCCGCCTGCTGCGGGGCGACTATCGGAGCGGTACCGTCGAGGAGCTCGCAGCATCACCCGCTCCAGGCGCGCAGGCCGTCGGGCTCGAGATCGACAAACGGACCAATGCGCTATTCGTCGCGGCGAGCACGTTCGGCGCCCGCGTGTACGACGCAGAGACCGGCGCACTCCTCGAGTCGTATCCGTTCGCGACTACCGGGCCAAATCCTGTTCTCGCCAATGACGTCGAGATCACTCGCGACGCGGCGTATTTCACCGACTCGTGCAGCGCCACTCTGTACAAGCTGCCGCTGGGGCCTGGCGGTCGCCTGCCTGCCCCGTCGGCGGTGGAAGCCATCCCGGTGACGGGCGACTTCACCTTCGTGTTCGTGCCCGCGCCGCCCGGCTACCCCTGCGGCCTGCCGAACATGAACGGCATCGTCGCCAGCGACGACGGCCGCTGGCTGATCATCGGCAACACCGTCACGAGCGAGTTGTTCCGCGTCAATCCGGTGACGGGCGAATCGGTGAAGATCGCGCTGCTCGATGCGCCGTTCAGCAGCCCATTCACGGACGGACTGCTGCTGCACGGCTCGACGCTCTACTCGGTCGAGAATTTCCCGAACCGCATCGCCGTGATCGAGCTCTCGGACGATCGGCTGACGGGCACCATCGAGCGGTACGTCACGTCTCCGAACTTCGACGTCCCGTCGACGGCCGCGTTCTTCGGAGAATCGATCTATGCGATCAACGCACGGTTCCGGTTCGACGGGAGTACCCCGCCGCAGCGAGACGACGACATCGTGCGAGTGAGCCGGTAGCGCGCACAGTCCACACGTAGCTGCCGGACTTTGTCCGGCAGTCTCCTGCGGCCCCGCGGGACTTCCGCCTTCGCCCAAGCTACGGCGGACAAGTCGTCCCGCGGGCAGCGCGCCGGACAAGTCCGGCGCCTACTCTTGGCGAGTGTCCTCCACATTTCCGCATTTCCGCATTCAGCGTTACGCTCGCGGGCGCACGGACGGATGCCCGCGAGGTTCAGCCATCCCCGTCGGCGTCGAGAAAGCGCTCGATCAGGCGCACGGTCAGCTCGGCGTACGTCCCGTCGACCTCGCCGGCCGATGTCTCGCCGAGGTAGTGACCGTGCCCACTCGGCAGGATCAGCAGCCGTGCCTGCGGCAGCAGCCGGAACAGGCTCACCGCGTGTTCCGGTGTCGCGACGTCGCGATCGCCCATCACGACGAGCGTCGGCACACGTACGGCCCGCACCGCCTCGTCGGGCACGTCGGCAAAACTCCGCATCCGCGCCGCGTCCTTGTCGTGCATGGTCCTGAGCTGCTGCGGATCCGGGTTGACGCGCAGGAACGCGTCCTTGAGCGCCTGCGGCATGTCCTCGAACGTTGCCTGCCGCATGAACTGCCAGAACTGCGGTGGAGCGCCGTCTCGTCGAGTGAGCGAGGACGCGAAGACGAGCCGGCGTACGACCTCCAGGTGACGAATGGCGACCTGAAGCGCGACGCTGCCACCGTTGCTGAAGCCGAAGACATCGGCCTCGACAACGTCGAGGTGTCGCAGCAGCGCCGCCGCATCGTCTGCCGACGCGTCGAACGTGACCGGTTGGTCGCGATCGGAGGTGCGGCCGTGACCCTGTTCCTCGATGGCGATGACACGGCGATGCTCGGCGAGCAGCGGCAGCACCCGGCCGAACGTCGAATCGATCGTCGAGCCGCCGCCGTGCAGCAACAGGAGCGGCACCCCGTCGCGCCGGCCGTGTACCTCGTAGTACATCCGAATGCCGTGAATGGATGCGTGGCCTGTGGTCATGGTCGTGATCATGGTCATACGTGGCGGCGGGACTTGTCCCGCAGGCAGCGCTTCCCGTCGAGCAAGCTCGACGGCTACGTACTCGGACGCCGGCATCTTCTGGCAAACGAATGGCATCAGCGGAATCTGACCGTGGTGAGAAGGACCACTCCAGGCTGAACCGTCCGGCTGGATGGCTTGACAACGTGCCGGCAGGCTGTGATCAATGGGCGCGCACTCACCCCAGTCGAGCCAGGAGACACGATGCGAACCAATCGTCGACAGTTCATCGAACGCGTAGGCACTGGTGCTGCCGCACTCACGGCCGGCGCGACAACCGCATCGGCTGGTTCGGCCCAGGCTCCGCGGAGCAGGCAGTCGGATCAGGACGGGCCCGTGCTCCTGATCGGCGACGACATCGCCGTCACCGAGACGACCACCGGCAAGGTCCGCGGCTACGTGTTGCGCGGCATCCATCACTTCCTCGGCATGCCGTATGGCGCCGACACCTCCGGCGCCAACCGGTTCATGCCACCGCGTCCAGCGGCGCCCTGGACCGATGTGTATCAAGCGCTGTGGTGGGGCAACACCGCGCCGCAGAACATGGAAAACCGCTACGCCAGCAAGTTCGGGTCGTTCCGCGACCACTGGAACTACGACGACGTCAGCGAGGACTGCCTGCGGATCAACGTGTTCACGCCGGCGCTGAAGGACGGCCGTAAGCGCCCGGTGATGTTCTGGATCCACGGCGGCGGTTACACCAATGGCAACGGCATCGAGCACGACGGCTACAACGGCGAGAACCTCGCGCGCTCCGGTGACGTCGTCTTCTGCTCGATCAACCACCGGCTCGGCCCGCTCGGCTACTGCAATCTCGCCGGCGTCGGTGGCGAGAAGTACGCGGCGTCGGGCAACGTCGGCATGCTCGACATCGTCGCCGCACTCGAGTGGGTGCGCGACAACATCGCCAGCTTCGGCGGCGATCCCGGCAACGTGACGATCATGGGCCAGTCGGGCGGCGGCGCGAAGGTGTGCACGCTCACCGCAATGCCGTCGGCACGTGGCCTGTTCCACAAGGCGGTCGTGCTGAGTGGCGCGTCGCTGCGCGCCGGCGACAAGGGTTATGCCGAGAAGCTCGGGGCCTCCGTGCTGGCCGAAGCCGGGTTGAGCGCCAGCGACATGGGCAAACTGCAGGAGCTGCCGTGGAAGGCGTACCTCGAGGTCGCGACGCGGGCGCAACGCAAGCTGGCGTCGGAGATGGCGGCGTCGGGTGCGGCGATCCCTGGACTGCGGGCCGGCTTCAGTCCGTCGGTGGACGGCACGATCCTGCCGCAACATCCGTACGCGCCGGACCCAGCCGCGACGGCCGCGACCATCCCGATGATCATCTGCTCCACCGCCAACGAGCAGTCGCCGGCGTGGACCGACGCAACGCTGCTCGGGGTGACGCTGCCAGAGGTCGCCGAGCGGCTGAAGGAGCGCGCCGGATTCGGTCCGGGCCTCGGCGATCGCGCGATGGCGGTCGTGGACGCTTACGCGAAGGCCTTTCCCGACAAGAAGCCGGTCGAAATCTGGTCGCCCGTCAGCAGTAACCGGCAGAACGTCGTGGCGCTCGCCGATGCCAAGTCGAAGCAGACGGCACCGGTGTTCGTGAGCTGGTTCGCGTGGCAACCGCCGCTCTTCGACGGGCGAATCGGCGCCTTCCACTGCGTCGACATCTGCTTCTGGTTGAACAACACCGACGTGATGCTCACGCACACCGGCGGCGGCGCACGGCCGCGGCGCCTCGCCGAGAAGATGTCGGCGTCGCTGGTCCAGTTCATGAAGTCGGGTGATCCGAACGGCGCCGGCCTCACGTCCTGGCCGAAGTACACCTCCGGCAAGGGCGAGACGCTCGTCCTGGACGACGTGTGCACGGTGCGCAACGACTTCGATCGGGAAGCACGCAAGGCCCTGCCGACGACGACCTAGCCGTGCCTCCATGCCATCGTCGTGCGCGGGCCGCGTCGACCCTGGCGTGGTCCGCGCTGTTGCTGGCGTCGGCCGCGACCGTCCTCCCCGGCCAGACGCCTGCGCCTCCGACCGTCGTCGCCGGCATTCCCGTCAACTACGACGAGGCGCTGACCGGCACGTACACGCTGCCCGACCTGTTCGTGCTCGCAGACGGCACGGCCGTGCGGGACGCGACAACGTGGACGACCAGCCGACGCCCCGAGATCGTGCGACTCCTCGAGCACCAGCAGTTCGGCCGCAGCCCGGGCCGGCCCGCCGACCTTCGCTTCGAGATCTTCGACAAGGGCACGCCGGCGCTGAACGGCATCGCCCTCCGCCGGCAGGTGACGATCGTCTTTTCGTCGGCCCCGGGCGCACCGACTGCCGACCTGCTGATCTACCTTCCCGCGAACGCCCGCGGCCCCGTGCCCCTGTTGCTCAACATCAGCTTCAGCGCGAACTCGGCCGTCGTCGACGACCCTGGCATCAGGCCAGGCACGGTCTGGGATCGCGAGAAGAATGTCCGCGTGCCGGCGACACCGCGTCCGCAGGGACGGCTTGACATCGCGCCGTTCCTCGCGCAGGGCATCGGCGTGGCGACGATGTACTACGGCGACATCGAGCCCGATTTCGCGGCGGGCCTGCCCCTGGGCATCCGTAAGCATTTCCTGAAGCCTGGCCAGACGCAGCCCGCGGCGGACGAGTGGGGCACGATCGCGGCATGGGCGTGGGGCCTGAGCCGCGCGATGGATTATCTCGAGACCGACACCGCCGTCGACGCCCATCGCGTCGCCATCGTGGGCGTCTCGCGCCTCGGCAAGACGGTCCTGTGGGCGGGCGCCAGGGACACACGCTTCGCCATGGTCATCGCGAGCTGTTCAGGCGAGAGCGGCGCTGCGCTGAGCCGCAGGACGTACGGCGAAACGGTCAAGCACATGACCGCGCGCTACGGCTACCAGTTCGCCGCCAACTATGCGCACTACGGCGATCGCATCGACACGCTCCCGGTCGATGCGCACATGCTTGTCGCCTCGATCGCGCCGCGCCCGCTCTTGCTGCAGACGGGCGACAAGGACTTCTGGTCCGACCCCAGGGGCGAGTTCCTGGCAGCCGTCGCTGCCGGGCCGGTCTACACGCTGCTCGGCAAGGGCGCCCTCGGGACGAACGAGATGCCGGCCGCCGGGATCCCGATCTTCCAGACGATTGGTTACGTCATGCACGAGGGTGGGCACGGGACCATAGCGTCTGACTGGCCATTGTTTCTGCAATTCATGCGCATGCACCTCCTTCCGGACAGGTAGGTCTCGTCGCTCCCCGCCCTCGGTCTGCTCTCGTCCGCCACGCGGCGGAGGACGCTTTGCCAACGCGAGACGTCCAGGACCGTTCTCCCGTCGCATCGGAATCGTTCCGGATCAGTAGCCGCACTTCCTCGAATCCAGGCTGTCGGGGGCCAACGTTGCGGGTCCGGCGCCAGGTGGTGTCGTAGCTCGACCGATGGCGCGGTAAGATGCCCCACATCGGTCGACGTCATTCCATGAGCGAGCCACGAGCCCCGGTGCCCCATGTACGGTGAGCGATCCACACCAGCATTGAACGTCCGCGTCGACGGTGGCAGGACCGTGCGGTTCGCGCATCCGTTCCACGTCGGCCGCAGTGCCGAGTGTGACCTCCAGGTCGACGACTATCACGTCAGCCGCAAGCACCTGCTGATCTCGATCACCAACGGCCGCTGGACTTTCACGGACCTGCAGAGCGCCAACGGCGTGTTCGTCAACGGCACGCGCGCGGGCAATGGCGTCATCGCAGACGGCATGACCCTGCGCCTCGGCGGCGAGGACGGGCCGGCATTGGTCGTTCGCCTCGAGGAGCCCGCAGCGCCGGTCAAACGCGTCGAGCAGCACGTTCCGGAGCCCGTCGAGGGCGAGACCCGCATGATTGCGAGCCTCGAGCAGCGGTATTTCGGTGAAGGCGGCGACGACGACGAGCCTGCGGGCCCTCGCACGATGATGATCCGCAAGGCCTTCAAGCAGGTGCAGAAGCGTCAACAGCGGCGTTACCGCTACGTGCTGGCCGGGCTGGCCATCGTGGCGCTGGCCGCAAGTGCTTTCGCCATCCACTTCAAATTGAGAAATCGGGCTCTCGAGGCACAGGCAGCGGAACTCTTCTATACGCTCCGGGAAATCGATCTCCGGGCCGCGCGAACCGATCTGGCGCTCGAGGCGTCGGGCAAGCGCATCGACTCGGCTGAAGCCCGCGAACGATCAGAAAAGCGCCGTGTGGCGCAGGCCAACTACGAGAAGTTCCTGGAGACGACCGGGGTCTACGGGCGCAAGCTCACCGACGAGGAGAAGTTGATCCTGAAGGTGATGCGAATCTTCGGCGAGTCCGAGTTGATCGTGCCGCACGAGTACATCCGCGAGGTGCAGGGCTACATCCAGGGCTGGCGGAGCACGAAGCGTTTCTCCCGGGACATCGGCATCGCCAAGGAACGCGGCTACGTACGGCGCATTGTCGAGGAGTTCTCACGCCAGAACCTGCCGCCGCAGTTCCTGTACCTCGCCATGCAAGAAAGCGACTTCAACCCGTTCGCGGTGGGCCCGCCCACCCGTTTCGGGCTCGCCAAGGGAATGTGGCAGTTCATTCCCGGCACGGGCAGTGACTATGGGTTGAAGATCGGGCCGCTCAAGGCTGCGCGGACGTACGACGCCGGTGACGAGCGGATGAAATGGGACAAGGCGACCGTCGCCGCAGCGAAGTACATCAAGACGATCTACTCGACCGATGCCCAGGCGTCCGGGCTCCTGGTGATGGCCTCGTACAACTGGGGTGAGCGCCGCGTCGTGAACTTGATCAAGTCGCTCCCGGACAACCCGCGCGACCGCAACTTCTGGTTGCTGCTGCGGGACCACCGGGAGAAGGTGCCCGACGAGACCTACAAGTACGTCTTCAGCATCGTCTCGGCGGCGGTGATCGGGGAGAACCCGCGGTTGTTCGGGTTCGACTTCGACAACCCGATCGCAGAGGTGTTGCAGGCGCAACGGGGGAACGTCGCGCCGGTCACCGGCCGCGACGTTCCCCAGGTTCTCACCGCGTCGCGGTGAAGGGGCACGGGCAATCGGCAAAGCCTGTGGCCGTCCCGGTCCATGTGCGCAACGTCGAGTCGAGGTCGCCGACAAACGACAAGTTGACGCGCGTCGGGCTGCCGACGAGCCCGAGTTCCAGCCCGACGACCGAGAGCAGCCGTGGGTTGGACGCGTTGCCGAGCCCCTGACGCGACAGCACCAGCGTGGGGTCGGTGACCGTCGCGACCACCTGCGACTGTGTCTGGCTCAGTACCGTCGGGAACCTGAAGGCGCCGCTCGACAATCCCAGCCGGTTGTCGGACGTCTGAACGGCCACGTTCCACGCGCCGGTCACCGCGCCAACCTGCACCTCGACCTTGTCCTGGGCCATCACGCCCTTGCTATCGGTAATCGTCGCCGTGACCACGAACCTGCCGGTGTTGTTGAACACGTGGGTGGTCGCGGTTCCGGTCCCTCCGGCAATACCGTCGCCGAAGTTCCATGAAAACGTGAACGGTGGCGTGCCGCCCGTGGGCGGCTCCATGTACTGGAACGAGAACACCGTCGCGGCCAACAACCCCGCGCCCGAGGGCGACACGACGAAGTCGGGCGTGCGGAGGTCGGCGGCAATCGTCGTCGTCGCAGCCGGAGGCTCCGGGGGTGTCGGCACCGCCGTCGTGGTCGGCGGCGGCAGATCGCTCTTGAGCAACAGCAGTTCGGGGAAGTTCAACGGGCTGCCCGGGCAGTCACGCAGCGTCGTGCCGCCAGTCCATCGGAGCAACTGGCTGTTCAACGGCCCCGAGAACTCACGTTCGGCCGTGCAGCCGGATACGGTGAGGGTCAGCCTGCCGGCAAACTGACCGTTGTCGGGTGAGCCGGTCAGTTGCCCATTGGCCTCGCCGGCCGAGCCGTCGCCTGTCTTGAACAGGCCGAAGACCGTATACCGCTCGGATCCCGGGGTCGTGCCCGCACTCACCAGTTCGAAGAACAGGGTCATGTCGCTCGGCACGGTTGGCGCCGGGGTGAACGCGACGTACCGCCGCGCCGGCACGACGGTGGTGGTCGTCGTGGTGGCGCTGACGACCGTCACCTCACCCGGCCCGACCGGATTCTTCGACTCGCAGCCCACGAGCACTGCAGACAGCAGGGCGCCAGACGCGATCAGCGGAAGCAGTGTGCGCATGGACGATCGCCTCAAAATGTCCAATCCAGGCCGACGACGGGAATGAACTTGTCGTGCAGGCCGTTGTCTCGCAATGTGGCGAGGGCGTTCAGCGACAGGACGAAGCTACCTTTCAGGTTCAACCTCACGCCCGGCGCGAGCGTCAGCTTGTTGATGCCTTCATCGAGCGCGACGAACGAATCGACCGATGTCGCGCCGATACGGCCCAGCGGGCTCGTCGGCGTGGGAGTCTCGGTCTTGATGCCGATGTGTCCGGCGCCGAGGATGTGCCGCCCGAGCAGGTCCACCAGCAGCGTCAGCTTCGGCGCCGCCGCGAATTCGAAACCCGCCGCGTACTGGAACTGGTGCCGTGCCGTGACGGTCGATTTTCCGGCGTCATCGGTGATGGCATCGATGCCATCGCTCCAGAAATCGAAGCCGACGTTGCCATGGGGCCGGAAGCGGGCCTTGCCCGTCGAAACGACCGCCGACACCATCGTGCGCGTGACGCCCAGGCCGCGGAAATTGTCCTTGTCGCCGGTCGGGAGCCGGACGGTGGCAACAAGCGCGATGCCGCCCGGGTCAGGCGGCCCTTCCCCGAAGGTGGTGAGCCGGTATTTGCCAGAGACGGCCATGTCGCCGAGTCCGGTGGACGTCCCGGCCCCTTTTGCGAGCGCGACGACGTTCTCGTTGCCGTCCTCCATCCACGAGATGCCGTCCACCGACATCCGCACGAGCGGCACCCCCACCGAGAGATCGAGCTTGTCGGTGACGCCGACCGAACTGGACATGAGCAGCGTCTCGGCCTGCAGCACCAGGCTCGAGAAGCCTTTGCGCGTCGACGCCGCCGTCGGCCCGGTTGCGTTGGTCAGCTGCATCCGCTCCAGCGAGAAGTCGCCGAGTTGCTCGTAGGACGCGGCCGTCACCGAGACATACACCGCGACCTTGCCTTCGCCCGAGGTCAGCGCCCGCTCCGAGAAGGAGGGACCGAAACTGGTGGCTTGCCGCACCCGCAGGCCGGTGGCCGGGTCGACCTTGTACGTGAACGAGGGGGAGGCGGTAATCAGCGGCGTCGTGCCCACCTCGAGCGACGTCGCGAGGGCAAGCGCGCTGGCAACCGACGCCGACCCGGCGGTGCGGGCCAGCGTGTTGAGTGTCTGGGCCAGTGTCAGCCCTTCGGCCGTGGGCGTGGTGGGCGTGGCCGTCGGCGTGGTTGGAGTTGTCGGCGTGGTCTGCGCCGACACTGGACCACAGCAGGCAATTACCAGGACGGCAGCCCCGAACGCCGGACGCGTCACACGCATCGCATATCTCCCCGCATGTCGGACGACACTACCGTCACGAAACAGACCGCGTACCCTGCCGCGGGTGACCAGAAGCCGGTTGCGTACACATGGGTGGCACGAGGTGTATCGCATTGTTCCCACGACAAGTCAACGCTTTCCAAGCGAAACCATACCTTTGCTGCGTCATGCCTTGCCTTCCCGCCTGCACGCCAGGTCGCGTCGCCGCGTTCTTACGCGCGTGCCGGGCGGCCAGCGCGCTTCATGGCCGCGGTCGTCTCGGCAGTAAGAGCCGGTAGAAGGCGAAGCGATAGTCCCGTTCACGGTATTCGCGCGTCACCGTGTACGGGACGGTGCCGAGGGCCGTGTGACAGTACTTCTGTTGTGTCGGATCGGCGGCGTTGCACCAATAGTTCCAGTGCACGAAGACCCCGCCGGGGTAGCGCATCCCCAGGTAGTCGATCTGGAGCGGGTTGACCGTGGCCAGTGACATCTGCCCGGCGTTGATCCCCCAGATGTGGAACATCGCCGGGTTGTGCGTGAGCACATACGATGCCGGCGGCAGTTCGGCCGCGACGGCGCGCGCGAAGCGCACATCGGCCCTCGCCGCCCAGGCTTCTTCCGTCGTCGCCCGCACCAACGGGGCGTACGAGAGGAACTGGAACAGCAGCCCGACCGTGACGGCCGGCCGTTCCCACCCCGGTGGCACCAGCCTCGCCAGCCATATGGCGAGCCGGGCGGCGCCGAGGCCACCGAGCACCGCTATCGGTGGATAGGTCAGCAGCGAGTAACGTACGTCCGCGCCGTAGTTGTAACTGCCGGCGTAGAACAGCAGGTCGATGCCGAAGAACGCCAACAAGTACGCGACCAGCGCGGCGCGCTCGACCAACCAGCCGCGCCACGCCAGCCCGATCACCGCCAGACCCGTGTAGATGAACGGAAATCGCTCATCTGCGAAGTAGAACGGGCCGTTCACGCGCAGGTTGGGCCAGAGGTACTGCAGCGAAAGGCGCGAACCGCTGGTGCCCCAGCCCTCGTTGCGCACCGCGAACAGGTGCGTCACGTGTACGGCGAGCAGCACGAATCCCAGCAGGCTCATCCAGCCCAGTCGCCAGGCGCCAATTGCGGCGCGATGACGCCACCCGAGCACGCCGAGGGCCGGCAGTATCAGCAGTGACTCCGGGCGGAACTGGACCGCATACGCCGTCATCGCCACGGCCCCGGCCAACGCCGCAACACTTCCGGAACGCCAGGCCTGCAACATCGCGACGAGTGCCAATACGCAGGCGAGCGAGGCGGTGGGCTCGACGGCGGCCGTCGCCGACCACAGCAACTGCTGCGGCGTCAGCGTCACCAGGAGGCCCGCGAAGCCCGCCACGACAGGATCGCCGAAGAGGAGCCATGCAAGCAGGTACACGCCGCACGCGGTGGCAGCCATCGCGACGGCGTTGACGGCGAACGCCGCGCCGGGGCGTACGCCGACCACCCGGTAGACGAGGCTGAGGACGTGTGGGTACGCGTAGGGCTGCTTGTTGTACTCGGTCGCGAAGCATCTCAGGCGCCCGTACTCGACGATGCCGTCGTTGCACATCTGCGCCCGCCTGAGGTCGGACAGGTTCTGGCCGATGCCCTGGTAGATCTGTTCGTCGTAGAAGATGCGGTGGGTGCGTGGCGCCGCGAAGAGGGTGAGCATCAGCGCCAGCGTCGCCAGACCCGTCATCGCCACGATGTCGCGCCGCTCCAGCGACCGCCACAGGTCGCGTGCCAGCACGACACCGCCGGCCAGGGCCACCGCGACACACAGCTCCAGCGAATAGAACTGGGCGCTCTTCAACTGCTCACGCAGGAGTGGCAGCGGCGTCCTCGATACCCAGATCGCCACGGTGGTCACCGCGATCGCCCATGCCGTGGCCAATGCCACCCAGGCCCGCACGCTCGTCGTGCCCATCGCCCCACCGACGGTCACGAGTGCGTCGTCCCCTGGGCAACCGCGAGCCCGGCCACGCGACCCGCAGGCTCGAGGCAGTACCCGCCGATCGCCAGCGCGTCCGCGCCTGATCGCCGGAACACGTCGAGGGCCTCGGCCGGTGAGCACACGAGCGGTTCGCCGTGGATGTTCATGCTCGTGTTCAGCACGACCCCGGCTCCCCAGCGCCGGCGGGCCTGGTGCAGTACCGCGGCAAACGCGCTGCGCTCGCCGTCAGCGACGAACTGTGGCCGGCAGGTGCCGTCGACGCTGATCACACCGGCGAGACGATCGCGATGCTCTGGCAGCACTTCGTACGCCATGGTCATGGCGCGATTGCGGCTGCCCGTCCAATCGGCGAGCAGGCGGGGGCCCTCGCTCTCCAGCATGCTGGGACAGAACGGCTGGTACCACACGCGACGCTTGAGGACGAGGTTCAACCGGTCACGCACGCCGACGAGATCCGGTCGCGCGAGCACGCTCCGATGCCCAAGGGCTCGCGGTCCGTATTCCATGCCGCCCTGGAACCACAGCACGATGCGGCCGGACTCGAGCAGGTCGGCCACGCGCCCGGCAGGATCCGCGACCCGCGTCGGCTCGAAACCCGCATCGCGTATCGCCGTCAGGATGGCCTCGTCGTCGTATGCGGGGCCGAGGCCGAGATCGGCGAGATCGAGTTTCACCGGCGAGCCGAGACCGACGGCCGCCACAGTGGCGGCCCCTACCGGCAGCCCGCCATCTCCCATGTGGGGGAACACGTAGACATCCTCGATGTCGCGCATCAGCCGCACGTGCCTGGTCGCCTTCACGTTGGAGACCACGCCGCCGCTGAGGGCAACACGCGGTAACCCCGTGAGCCGGACGGCATCGCGCGCGAGCGCGCACGAGACACGTTCGACCACCCGCTGCGCCATGTACGCGAACTGCTCGTTGGCGTACTGCCACTGGATGGCGGCCAGCGTGCCCTTCAACGCGTGGCCAGGGCGCGTCGTGACGATCACGCCGTCCCGGACATCGACCAGCGCGAGCAGCGGATTTGCCGCATCGGGGATCGGCGCGGCGTAGTCGGCAAGCGCCATCACCTTGCCTTCGTCTTCCAGTTCCCGCATGTTCAGCAGGCTGGTCACATGTTCGAAGAAGACGCCGAGCGAACTGCGCGCCGGTGATGCGGCCACGCGCTCCAGGGCGCCGTCACGGAATGCGGAGATGGTCGCCGACAGGCCATCGCCGAGACCGTCGATCGTGATCACCGTGCAGGCATCGAACCCGGAGGCCCACGCAGCGGCGGCGGCGTGCGCCTCGTGATGATCCACGATCTGCAGCCTGGCGTGCGCCAGCCCGTGATTGGCGAGTTCGCGGCGCAGCGCCATACGGCTCAAGGCGGTCGAGATGCGCCCGGGGGACCATTCCGTGATGCGGTACTTGGCCGCCCTGGTCAGTGACGCCAGCGCCCCCGGCCGCACCGCGCGACGACGCACGGCGTAGTGCCGTTCCTTGCTCGCCGGCCACCAGCGCCCGAGAGTCTTGGCTGGGTCCGAGGTCGACACCGCAACGACGTCCACGTGCCCGGGCTCGAGGCCGGCCGAGGACAGGCACGCCGCGATCGAACGGGACGGGAACCGGATTTCCAGCTTGCGGCGCGTGAACCGTTCCTCGTTCAGCGCACACCGCAGCAGGCCGTCCACGAGCAGGGCGGCACCGGAATCGTGGCCATCCCAGACCCCAAGTACGTTCACGAAAGTCTCGCGAGGGAATGGGGCACGGTCAGAAGAACAGGTATTTCACCAGCGAGTACCCATAGTGCGGGGCGCTGCGCCACACACGGATGTGCGACGCGCCATGCAGGCGCCGATGCTCGTGGCTCGGCACCTCGGTCATGCGGAAGCCGCGGCGGAGCGTCTTGATGATCATCTCCTGCTCGATCGTCGTCAGGTTCTCGCGCAAGTCGAGCTGAGCGAGCACCGTGGTCCGGATCGCGCGGAAGCCGTTCTGGGAGTCACTGAGGCGGCAGCCGAATCGCCAGTTGATGCACGCGGTGATGAACGAACTGCCCGCCAGCCGGAAGAACTCGTCGAACCCGCCGTGCAATTCACTCGAGCCGCCACGCAGCCGCGACGCCGTGACGTGATCGGACGCGTCTTCGAGAATGGGACCCACCAGGAGCGGGATGTCCTCCGGGTCATGTGAGCCGTCGGCATCGAGGAACACGACGATCGGCGTGCGGATGTGCGGGATCGCACGGCGCAACGCCTCGCCCTTGCCGCGGCCGCCGTCGGCCAGCACGATTGCGCCATGCCGCGCGGCGACATCGGCAGTGCCATCAGTGGACTGCCCGACCACGCAGATGATGGTCCCGGCATACTGCCGCGCGCGGTCGATCACGGCGCCGATGCTCGGCGCCTCCTGCTTGGCGGCGATGACCGCGGAGACGTCGGTCGCGACATGATGCGCGACAGCCCTGTCGAGGTGGGCCTGGATGACGGCGTCGGTATAGCAGGTGACATTCACCGCACACGCTCCGTCGCGACGGGCGCGGCGGCAGCGTCGGTCTGCACGTCGCGCGGCGCTCCCAACCGGCCGGCCAGGACGTTGCCGAGGATGCTCTGGTATGCCTCGCACGCAGTCCAGCACTGCGGGCACTGCCCCTGCCAGATCTCGCGCTGCACGGCACCGGTCTCGGCCGCGTTCCAGATCGGCGCGAGCCGCATGCCGGTGTCGCGCAGGCGCCCGAGCGGCCGCGAGTACGTGATGCACGGGTACACCACGCCCCATGGATCGACGAAGCAACTCGCCCGAAGGGCATGACACGGCATCGGAGTCCGGCCGGTCGTCAGGAAGCGATCCAGGTAGCGCAAGTAGACCCGCTCCAACAAGTCCTGGGCCGACCGCGGCACACCCTTGCGCTGCCGGTAGACACGCAGTTCCCGCCGCACGTCCGCGGGGTCCGGGCGAATGCCCTCCAGCCCACCGTTGTCGTAGTAGTGCCCGGATACCTGGGCGACGTTCAGGTGGAGGTCGTCGGCCGTGAGCCCGGGAATCTCCTGGGCACAGGCGTCGAACGTCTCGGCAAACCGCCCGACGTTGTACGACGACAGTGTGATCCCAAGCACCGTGGTCACACCGTCGATGCGCCGGAGCGCCCGGAAGGTCTCGATCTGACGACGGAATCCGCCCTTGATGCCGCGGACGCTGTCGTTCAGCGCCTCGTTGCCGTCGAGGCTGACCGTGATGATGGTCCGGGCAGGCCCGCGGCCCGCGATCCGCTCGACGGCGCTGACGATGCGATCGGTGAGGAAGCCGTTGGTCGGGAAGTGCAGGAGGGCGAGCCGGCGCCACCCCTGCACCACCGCGTCGAGGATCGTCTCGATGTCGGGCCGCAGGAAGATCTCGCCGCCGGTGAGGTCCGCCCAGGTGATACCGGGGTTCTCGCGGACAAACGCCAGCACTTCATCGGTGGTCAATTCGTCTGTGGGTTTGCGCTGCCAGATGTTGCAGGTGCGGCAGCGGTACTGGCACCAGTACGTCAGGGCAAAATTGACCTTCGCCGGCGCGGACGGGCGCGTCACCGTGGTGCCGAGGAGCGCCGCCCCCAGGAGCGCCGTTCGTCGCCAGCCGTCGAGGGCGTGCGATGGGGCACGCCCGGCTGCCGTCATGCGCGGCTCCTGCCGACGGCTACTTCGGGCTCATGGCGTACCGGACTTCTACGATTTCCCAATCTTTCCCCTCGCCGATGCGCTTCAGGAGGTAGGTGGCCTTGCCCTCGAGCGGTTTCTGCTTCTTGCCGGACTTCTGTTCGTTTTCCGTCTTCAGATCGACGAGGGCGCGGGCGCGTCCGACCTCGATGTCGAGATCCTCGATCTGTGGGTCACCGCCGAACGTGTACTTGACCGATTTCAGGTCGCGGAACTGGAGCTCGTGACTGGCGACATTGATCCCCGGCTGCAGGCGCTTCAGGCCCGGGATGTCCATGCGCTCGTACGCGCTCCGGTAGGCCTTGAGCACGCGCTGGATGTCGCCGTTGGCAAGCTTCTCGGCGGCTTCGCGATCGCCTTCTCGTCCCGCGGCGTTACGCACGGGCGCTGGCGGCTCAGCGGGTGGGGCCGGTCGCACTGCTGCAGGGGGAGCCGGGCGCCCGGAAGTTGGCGGCGGTTCACTGGGTGTAGCGACATCGGCCCGCTGGGGTGGCTTCTCCGGCGACGCGGAGGGCGTCGGGGCCGCGGTCACCGCCACGGTCTGCTCAGGCTTCGGCTGATTGTCGGTGGGAGGGGGTTCGTTCCTGGTGACCCGTGGCGGACCAGACGTTGCCGGAGGTGCCGACGCCGTCCGTGGAGTGGGGGCCAGTGACGGGCCCTCGCCCTTGACGAGCGCGACACCGCAGCTGCGGGCCTGGGTCATGTTCGCCGTGCCGTCCACGCAATCGCCGGTATAGGACTGCACGCGATAGCCCGGCTCCGGCATGACCTCGAGGGAGACGATCGTGCCCTCCAGGATCTCGGCCGTGCACGCCTTTTTCTTGGGGCCGCACTCATGCCCCTCGAGCGTGACGATCGTGCCGTTTTCTGGCGGCGTGAGCGTCAACGTCCAGCGCCGGCCATCGGCCGCCGCCGCGGCGCCAGCGGCGGCAGGACCGCCCGCGAAGCGTGCGCCGCAGCTGCGGGCCGCCTTCATCTCCAGCCGGCCGGATGGCGCACAGTCCAGGGTGTAGCCCGCAAAGGTGTAACCCTCGTCGGCTTCCGCGCGAAGTTCGACGACCTGTCCGTCTTTGACAGATGTGGAACACGACGTCCCGCCCGTGCCGCACGTGATGCCGCTGCCGGTAAGTGTGCCGCCGGTGGGTTTCAGCACGGTCAGCGTGAAGGTTTTCGGACCGCTCGGACCGGTCAGCCACGCCGCCAGCAGCGCGGCCAGCACCAGCACGCCCAGCAACGCGCCAGCCATCATCACGGGCCGCAGCGCTTCGAGAGTCCCTCGCTTCCGCGACGGAGGCGGGGGCGGCGACGGCGGACGTATGACCTGGGTACTCATGGCTGCCTCGCCTCCGCAGGCTCGCGCAGGGGCCTCTCGGCCTGTTGCTGCATGGCGACTCGGACGACGTAATCAGTCATGGAAGCGAATGTGGCCGGATGGTAGCACGACCGTAGCCCAACAGCGTCTGCGTGCGTTGAAGTCTCTCAATACGTTGACGTATGGTATGGCTCTCAAGCCGAGTAGTCGTCCGGCGAAGCTCGGCCGGTGGTAGGAGTACCGCGTAACAATGCTGCAGCCGGGCACGACGATCGGTCGCTACCAGATCCAGCGCAAGCTCGCGCGTGGCGGAATGGGGACGGTCTACGTCGCCCACGACCCCGTCCTCGGGCGGATGGTCGCCGTCAAGGTGTTTGTCGGCGACCTGGAGGTCCCCGACGCCGCCGAGCGCTTCAGCCGTGAGGCGCGGGCCGCCGCCTCCCTGAACCACACCAACATCGTCACGATCTTCGACTTCGGCGAAGTCGCGTCCCAGCCCTACATCGTCATGGAGTACATCCAGGGCGAGACGATCACCGAAATCATCCGTCGCCGAACGTCAGTGCCGCTCTCCGAGAAGTTGCGGTGGCTGGAGGAGCTGTGCGCCGGCGCCGCGTCGGCCCACAAGATGGACGTCGTCCATCGCGACATCAAGCCGAGCAACTTGATGATCGACCGAAGCGGCCGGCTCAAGGTCCTCGATTTCGGTATTGCCAAGATCGTCAACAGCCTGCAAAAGAGCGTGACGGCCGTCATCGGCACGCCCGGGTACATGGCGCCCGAGCAACTCCTCGGCCAGCCGGTGGATGCCCGTACCGACATCTTCGCGATCGGGGTCGTGAGCTTCGAGCTGCTGACCTACGAGGAGGCGTTCCAGGGCGACTCGTTCACGGCCGTGACTCACCGGATCATCAACGAGGACGTACGGCGTGTGGCCGACCTGGTACCGGACGCGCCGCCCGATCTGTGCGCGATCGTCGAGAAGAGCCTGCAGAAGAACCCCGCGGACCGCTACAAGGACGCCGAGTCGCTCCGGATCGCCCTCAGCCGCGTCCGGCGCCGGGTCGAGCACTCGTCGGACGTCGACGCCGCATCGGCGCAGACCATCGTCGCGAAGATGACGGCGCCCGTCCGCCGTCTCGGCAGCGCCACCGGAACCGGCACGTCCGGCAAGACGGCCCCTGTAAGCGCTCGCACGGCCGAACTGACGCCGCCGCCCAACCCCGTCGCCGCGCAGGAAGCGCTCGCCCGGGCACAGCAGGCCAAGATGCAGGGCGCCCTGCAGCGCAGCGAGGCCTGCCTCCAGAACGGTGAGTTCGAGCGGGCCCTCGCCGCCAGCCAGGAAGTACTCGAGATCGAACCGGCCCATGCCGGGGCGATCGCCCTCCAGCAGAGAATCACCGCCGCAATCGCCAGGCAGCACGCGGCGGCGCTGCTCACCGACGCGCGGGCGGAATTCCAACGTGGTGCGCTCACCCGCTGCAAGACACTGCTCGACGAGGCCCGCCAACTCGATCCCGCGACGCACGACGCCACGCTCGAACGCGATCTGCGGCTCGCGCGCGTGGAGCAGGAGCGCAAGCGTCATCGGGCCGAGACGGTCACGCGAACGGTCGCCACGGCGCGAGCGGCCATGGAGCGGGGCGACGTCGAAGCCGGGCTGGCCCTCGCGCGCGAGGCGTTGAGCCTCGACCCGAATGTCACCGAAGCCCGCGACATCGAGTTGACGGCCTTGCGCGCGTTGGAAGAAGGCGACGACAGTCGGCCGACCCTTTCGGCGTCCGCCGACGTCGCGACCCAGACGGAGACGACCGACGTCGCGCTTCCGCGACCCACGCCGCCGCCGCTCGACCAGGTACTCGAGGGGGAGACGACGGTCGTCGCGCTCCCGTGGCGCACGCCACCGCCCACCGCGATCCCGGTCACGCCCGCGCCGCCGGTCGTCCCACCCCTGCCGCCGGTGCCGCCACCGGTGCCGCCCTCGACGTCGGTGCCCAGATCAGTGCCGATAACGGGACCTGCGCCCGTCGTGTCGGCGCCGACGGCAACACCCGCGACGTCGGTGCCACGGCCAGTGCCGACACCGGCTCCGGCTCCGCCTCGAGTCGTGCCGGCGCCGCCGCCCGCGCCGCCGCGGGGCGCCACTGCAAGTGCAGGCACGCCCTCCGCGCCGGTCTCTCGCGCGCCCGCCGCTCCGGCCAGCACTCCGCCGGCGACGCCAACGCTGCCGTCACCGAGTGCCCCCGCCACGCTCGGCGCCAAGGCCCGAGCGCTGCCCGTGCAGGCGTGGATCGACACCGCGGGATCGGCCGTCTCGCAAGTGACCGCGAAAGCGCGCGCCCTCCCGCGCACGCAGTTGCTCGTGATTGCCGGCATCGCCGCCGTCGTCTTGTTGGTCGTCGCCTTCCTCGCGCTGAGAGAGCCGGGGGGTACGGTTGGGCCCACTCCGACTGGCGTCGTCGTGATCGAGGCCTTGCCGTGGGCCACCGTGACCGCCGTCAGAGGGGCGGACGGCGTGAACCGTCTCGCGACACCGGCTGTGACGCCCTTGTCCCTCGCGTTGCCCGCCGGCAAGTACGCCGTCGATCTTTCGGGCCCTTCGATGCCGGCCGACACGCGGTCGATCACGATTGAGGTCTCGGGCGGCAACGTGAACGTGGCGCCCACGGCGCGCTTCCTGGGCCCGACGACCGAGGAGTACTTCAAGCAGTACTTCGGCGGCGACGCGCCGGCACCTTCGAGCCCCGGCGCGGGCGCCGCGACGACCGTTCCCGAGGGCGTGCCGGCCGGCAACGCACCACCCGCTGGCAGTCAGCCATCGCCGCGGCCCGGAGCCACGCCATGACGCGCGTACCTGCACCCCTCGTGACGTTCGCGGCGATCGTCCTCGCGGCTGCCATCGCGGCGGTGCCGTCGACCGCGGCGGCGCAGGGCGAGAAGGACGAGGCGTTCAAGGCCGGTATCGAGGCCAGGAAGGACAAGCAGTGGCCGACGGTCGTCACCGAGATGCGGCGGGCGATCCAGCAGGATTCGAAGGAATCGACCAGGAAGGTCGGCGGCATCTTCCGTGCGACCGACTACCTGCCGCACTACTTCCTCGGTGAGGCGTACTTCAGGCAGAACGACTGCGTCAACGCCGTCGTGGCGTGGGAGACCTCGATCAGGCAGGGTGTCGTCCGGACGCGTCCCGAGTACTTCTCCGAGTTGCAGAAGGGCAACGCGACGTGCGAAGGGAAGGGCATCCTGCTGACCGAGAAGTTCGAGGCAGCGGTCTCGCGCGCTCGCGCGCAGCTCGAGAGCGCGAACGCCGCGATGATCAGGGTCAAGGACAAGGGGAGCGTGAACATCGCCGTCTGGCGCTCGCAGCCCGCATTCGACGCGCAATACCAGCGCGTGTCGAGCGAATACGACCTCGCCCGGAAGCACTTCGGCGACGCGCAGCGAAGCCGGCTGGAGAAGGACTTCAACGAGGTCGTGAAGGTGACCGACCACGTGAAAGAGATCGTCGGCTCACTCGAGAACGAGTTGACCGCCGCGATGGAACGGGTCAGCGGAACGGCCCTGGCAGCTGACGAGGTCAAGCGGAGCATCAAGGAGGCTGAGAAGATCGACGCCGAGATCGAGGCGAAGTCGACCTTCCTGGGCCCATCCTTGATCGCCAGCCGGGCGGATGGACAGAAGGCTCTCGAGAACGCGCGCCAGCAGCTCGATCCGCGCCGATTGAGCGAGAGCACCGTGGCGGCGGCCCGCTCGTCGGTGGCCGAGGGCGCCGGCTTGCTCCAGAAGGTGCTCGAGGGCGTCCAGGCCGCCTACGCGAAGGCCAACAAGGCGAAGCTCGATCAGTCCGCGGTCCTCGCCACCGCGGCCTTCTCGCGAGCGGACGCGGAAGTGCAGACGGTCCAGACCTTGATCGAACGCAATCCCGCGAAGGCCACGCCGGAAATCCGGAACGGCTTCGAGACGGCACGCAAGCAGCTCGACTCGGCGAGACGAAGGCATGACGCAGCGATGCGCAGCCAACTGGTCGGCGGCGTCGACGCCGCCGCCAAGCAGGCCGACGACATTCACGCAAGGCTGATCGCGCTCGAAGAAGGTATCGGTGTCGAGTTGACGCTGGAAGATCGGGGTGTACCCACGTGGCTGCAGGAGGGCGCGGCGCGCTACTTTGCGGGCGACTACGCGGGCGCGCTGGACAAGCTTGACGACGGCAGGGCAAGCGACGCCGCACAACTCCACGTGCATCTGTTCCGCGCCGCCGCCCAGCACGCGCTGTTCGTGCGGTCAGGCGAGAAGAACACGGCCCGTCGCGACCAGGCAGTCGCGGACATCAGGCGCTGCAAGGAACTCCAGCCCACGTTCGCCCCGGATACGCGCGCGTTCTCGCCGGCGTTCCTCGAGTTCTACCAGCGGGACGGTGTCGCGCCGCAGTCCGCCGCTCGCGCGCAGTAGTTTGGTTTTGACAACCCCCGCAGGCGCCGGTAACCTGACGCGGCTCGATCCAGCAACATGGATCCACACGAGGAGCGGCCCACATGGATGGACGCGACAGCATCCAGTCGCTTCTGGTGCGCAGGAAACTCACGCGGGCCATCGCCGACGTCGCGCGCGCACAGATGCTCGGGTACCTCGCGGTGCTCGCACCGCTGCTGCGCCCGAGGGCGGTCCTCGGCGACTTCATCCATGGGAACACCAAGGAAGGCGCCCCGCGCGCCGAGAAGGCGTACAAGGAACTGCAGGCCTCGTACGCGGCCATCGCTCCGTCACGGCCGTTTCACCTCACTGACGACCTGACGCCGCCACTGAGTTTCGCGGGCAACGGCCTCGACATCACGCCGGTGGAGTACCCTCACGCGATCGGCTCCGGCGACGACGCGCGCACGATCATGGTGCGGAGGCCCTTCACCTGGAGTCTCACGTACGCCGGGTATGCTCCGACGCGCCTGCCGGACCTGGTCGCGACTCGCACGAGGGCCAGCGATGCCCTGCAGCAGTTCGTGCTCAGCCATCTGCTGCTGCGCGTGGTCATCGACAACTCGCCCGGGCTCGAGTCATTGCTCGAGGCCGTGCACTTCCCGCTGACCACCACCACAACCGCGGCGACCGGGACATTGCCGGTCACGCGCATCGGTTTTGTAGTGGGGACCACGCTGCCGCGCGACGAAGTCATCCTCGAAACCGCGGAATTGACGGGGATGGATGCGTTCGAGGAAGTGATCAACTTCGACGACCTCAAGGCACTTGATGACCCGTTCCGCGACCGCGTGTACGCACTCGCCCGCCAGCACGCGCCTGGCGTGGTGTAGACGCCGCCGGCCCCTGGCCGCTCACCGCGCCTGCGGCCGATAGAACCGGAGCGTCCCCTTCACGGTCACCTGCGTCGTCGTGGCCCCCGACGACGATGTGCTGTCGGTGAGGTGGAGGATGTTGCGGGTCACGGCGCTGCCGTCGGGGAAGTTCTGCTCGAGCACGGTGACCGTGCCGCCGCCGCCCACCGACTCCACGATGGCCGTATGGTGCGGTCGATCCTCGGAATGCGTGTCGGACTCTGCCGACCCATCGGCGTGGTCCGTGTTCGTGGTGATCTCGGCGCGGTAATCGCGCATCTGGATGATGTCGCCCGGTTGCAACGCCGCACGCGCCACGTCCGGCCCCCACACGTAGTCGACGTCGAGACCCACCTTGCCGAAGTCCGCCGCGCTCTTCGCGCCGGCATGACGCAACGCATCGTCGGCCAGCGTGAAGCATTCGCCGTCGCCGTGCACCTGGCCGATCCGCTGGCGCGCGAACGCGAGGACGCGATCGCTGAGCGACTGCTGCGGCGTCTTCGCGCCCTTGGTGTCGAGTCCGATGGAGCCCGGCGGCGGCGTGCCGGCGCGCGGCAGTGTCCCCTCGTCGATCTCAGGTGAGCCGGGCCCGTTCGCGGGACCCGGAAGCAGGCCATTACCCATGCGTCCCCCAGTCAGCAAAACGTGGAGCAGCCATTGTGGCCCTCGTTCGCCCAGGCATCGTGAATTCGCTCAGCCAAGCAGGTCGGTCGACGGATTGGCAGTCGAGCGCGGCAGCACCGGCCGTACGGCATCGCGGTCCTTGAGGCTGATCAGCGGCATGATGCCTCGTGCCTCGATGGCCACGACGGCAGCGTCGCTCATGTTGATCTCCGCCGGCGGCTGCAGGCCCGTCCCGTCGTCGGTCTTGAATACGAACGCCGGCAAGCCTTCGAGTGCCGCGACCGACGAAGGATCGCCGTCCGGGTCGAGCGCCCGGGCGACGACGACGGCGTAGGCCAGCGCTGCGTTTCCCCAGAGGAACGACTCGTGTTCGGGGGAGATCGGCTGCTCCTCGAACGTGAAGGCGGCGATCGGATCGGTCCGCTGGCCGTAGGGCAACCGCAGCAGGAAGCGCGGTAACGCCAGGCCGACGTGCGCAGCGGCCGCTCGCCCGCGGAATGCCTGCCAGCGCGTCTCGTCCTCCTGACCGAGTGGCGACCAGTTGCGGGGCTGAGACTGCGAGGCCAGGCTCGTGGCGCCGAGGAGAGCAGGCGAGGCGCCCGCGATGAACGGTGTTCCCATCGCGGCAGCCATCGCGCCCAGTTGCTCGAGCACCGCGAGGTCGTCCGCCGAGGGCCCGAACGTGAAGTCGCCGATCAGCGCCGAGAGCTCGAGCCCGCCCTCGGATCGCGATTCGCGATCGACGAGCCGCTGCCAGAGATCGCCGCCCTGCGCCACTGCCTGCGCGAGTTCGTCGCGCGTCACGTGCAGCAGGTGCAATTCGAGCGTGTCACCCAGGTCGAGCATCGACACGAGCCACTGCACGCCGCGCCACGCGGCCTCGACCTGCTGGAACGCCGGATCGTGGAGGACGGCACGCATCAGGTCGCTCATCGCCGCGTCCACGGCCGTCAGCATCTGCGGCAGCTGCGGGTCCGGCGCGGCAACGATGTGCGGCGCGACTGCCTGGCGGATCAGCGAATCGACCGCCCCGACTGCATGCTGGTGGCTCGCCGCGGGTGCGGCGGGTGCGGCCGACACTCCGCCGACTTGCCCGAGCAGCCGCCCGAGTGTCGACGTGTCGGGATCGACGCGCGGGGCGGACCCACTTGCCGCGGAAGTGGTCGCCCCAGGACCAATCGCCTCGCCCTGGAGGTCGGCGACGGCGCCTGCAAACGTGCGGGGGTGCTGGAGGCGCGTGCGCACGTCGCGCAACCGGCGGAAGACTGACAAGGCGTCGACCACAGCATCGGGATGGAAATCGTCGAAGCGCCGGATCTCCAGGCGTTCGCCGCCGGCACCGGGCCCGAGTTGAACGACCGGCGCTTCTCGCGCCAGCACGTCGTCCAGGTTGTCGACGTCGACCCTGGAGATTTTCCGGTCGGGCACGCGGTCCCGGGCCTGGCCGCCGTTGCCGCGCACGTCGCCGAGCACGAGTACGCGCCGCACCGGTACTCTCGATCGAGGTGCCGCATCGTCATCCGAACGTCCGAGCGTGAAGTCGAAGCGCATGGTCTACTCTCCCAATCGTCCGCACGGGGCGTGGTACACGGCTGCTGCCGTGGCCGACGCGGTTCGGCTGACTCCTGCCGGATTCGCGACCATCGTAAACCTACTCAGCCGGATCGACGAGTATGGGCAGCGCCCAACGGCGGTCCTTGACGCCCTGCCATGTACTGGAGTTGAATCGACTCTCCATCGAATCAACCAGATCGGAGATCGCATGCGCAGCACCGAGACGACCGTTGCCGTGCTTCCCATTGACGCCGCGGAAGTCCTGTCAGATGCAGCGCCCGCGCAGCTGGTCACCATCGTGGCAATCGCTGCCGATGGTTCGCCCCTCGTGGTGGTGGACGCCGACGGTCCCGTCATCGCCGCTCGCCTCGCGGTCCGCACGACCGTCGAGCGCGTGCAAATGGCGATCGATGAGCGACAGCCAGCCGTGGTGGTCTTTGAACGTGGAGATCGGTCCAGGCCTTTGATCCTCGGGTTTCTCGAGCCCCTCGACATGAATCCGTTGTCCTCGGAGGCTGCATCCGCCGCCCCCGGCAAACGCGCCGAGGCTCACTCGCCGAGCGACGCGCCGGAATCACAGGCCGGCGAGCCCGCCGTGATGCCGTGCATCGAAGCTGACGTCGATGGCCGCCGGGTCCGGCTGACCGCGCAGGACGAGATCGTCCTTCAATGCGGCAGCGCCTCCGTGACACTACGGCGGAACGGCCGCGTCGTGATTCGTGGCGCCTATGTCGAAACGCATTCCGAAGGCACGAACCGAATCAAGGGTGGTCAGGTCCAGATCAATTGAACACACCGCCTCACAGGCCTCGATGCCACTGACGTCCGGCTCTTCACATGCGTTCGACGACCTCGTCGAGGAGAGCCTCGACGAAGCCGCGTTTCTGTGGGGACGCTGGGAGGGCGAACTCGTCAGCCTGACGCGCAGCCTCGACGAAGTCTGGTCGTGGACCGAAGATCGCCTTCACGGAGCGCTCGACGGCGTCCGGGCGGCAGGCCCCGGGTTCATCGACGTCGCCATCGCGGCGATGTCGTCCGGGGACCCTCACCGAACTGCGGTCGGCGCGGCGCTTCTTGGTTCGAGTACCGATCCTGCCGCGACACAGGCTCTCCTCTCGGCACTCCGCGCGGCCGACCATCCAGTGCTTGCCCCGATCGTCCGCGGACTGGAACTGCTCGGTACGCGACCGGCGCTGCGCGGCGCCGCGGGAGTCCTCGGCGAACGCGACACGCCATCCTGCAAGGCCGCACTCTGCAGGCTGAAGGCATTCCTGCGCGCGGCCCCCGGTTCCGAACTGGCCTCGGCATTCGAGCACGGAGACGCCAGTTCGAAAGCCGACGCGATGCGGGCAGCCCAGTATCTGCCGGGGCATGCGGCCGAGGAGTGGATCGCCCGGGGACTCGTCGACCCTGATCCGTCCGTCCGCTACGCCGCGGCCGAAACGGGCACGCGCCGAGGGAATCGCGCGGCGTGGCGGGTCGTGACCGGGCAGGGCGCCGCGCTCGACGCCCATTCCGGTCCTTATCTGCGTCTGCTCGCGCTGCTCGGCAACGCCGAAAGCCACGAAGTCGTGTATGCCGCACTTCGAATCGCCGCCTTGCGTCCGCAAGCCGTCTGGTCACTGGGACACATCGGCACCGTTCGGGCCGCCGAGGCCTGCATCGCTGGCATGAAGCACGACGCGGTGGCACGGGCATGCGGCGAGGCGTACTGCTGGATCACGGGAGCCGTTCTGGAGCGCGACGGTCTTGCCAGGCAGGAAGCGGCGCCTGACGTGCCCGCGTTCGAAGACGACGACCTCGACGCGAACCTGGTGCCGCCACCGGACGCGCTGTGGCCGCTGCCCGACGTCGACGCCGTCCGGCAGCACTGGCTGGCGCGCCGACCGGGCATGCACGCGACGGCACGCCACCTTCGAGGGATCGCCACGTCACAGTCGACGAGGGTCGCCGCCGTGGAGACCGGCCCCATGCTACGCCGCCCGGATCTGGTGCTCGAACTGCAGGCCAGGACGCAGGGCAAGTACGACGTCGAGACACGCGCCTTCACGGCACGCCAGCGCAAGATGATGGCGGCCGCGCGCGCGGCGCTGTCGGCCGATGGAGGGGCGTGACCGTGCTGCAGCTGCAGAACACCACGCCGTTCAAGACTGCCATGGCCGTGCTCCCGGATCGTGCCGGCATCGATACCTTGTACGTCGTCGTCAAGGCGACGCTGCACATCCGGCCGAAGCTTTCGCTATCGGATGAACAGGCCCCTGTCGTTCTCGCCGACGAGTACTACGGCGATCCCACGTCCACGAGCCTGCGGGTGCCGTCGGAACTGCACATCGGCAAGCCCGGAACCGATGTGCTGCTGATCGGCAGCGCGTGGGCGCCGGCTGGACGGCCGGTGCGACAGACGCAGGTGTCGGTTGCGGTCGCGGGACGTCAGCGGACGATGCTCGTCACCGGCGACCGCGTCTGGCGTGACGGCCGTCCGTCCGATCCGCGACCGTTCGAATCGATGCCGCTCGTCTGGGAGCGCGCGTTCGGGGGGAGCCATCGACGCGGCGAGGTCGTGTTGTCCGAGGAGCGGAACCCCGTCGGCTGCGGATTTGCTGGCGAACAACCCGCCGGCGACCAGAAGGATCCACCGCCGCCGCCCAACCTCGAGGGTCAGCCGCTGCCCAACATCGAGAGTCCGGAGGCGCCGCTCCAGCAGCCTGGTCAAAAGCCGGCGCCGATCTGCCTCGCTCCAATCGCGGCGTCGTGGCTCCCGCGACGCGCGTTTGCCGGCACCTACGACGAGCGCTGGCAGCGCAGCCGCGCGCCCTACCTGCCGGACGATTTCGACCCGCGTTTCCTGCAGTGCGCCGCGCCCGACTTCGCCTTCGATCGCTATCTGACCGTCGGGGAGCAGGTGCATGTGTCAGGCGCATTGCCGGACGGCCCGATTGCCTTGACTATCCCGGATCCGCGGCTCGTCGTCGCCGTGACTGTCGCCGGGACTACAGACGAACCTGCCGCGCGCCTCGAGACGCTGTGGATAGAGCCGGATCAGAATCGCGTGTGCCTCACGTGGCGCGCGGCTTTCCCGTGCGATCGACGCGTCCTGAAGGTCGAGAAGATCGTCGTGTCGCGCGCGGGCAGCGCAGAGGCCACCTCATGACTGCCTCGATCGGTGCCACGCACGTGCTGTGCGCGATCGGCAGCGGGACCGAGCAGGTGTGGGCGTCGGCGCGCGCCGGGATCGCGCGCATCGGCAACTCGCACGTGATGGACCGCTACTTCGAACCGATCTCGATGGGGCTCGTCCCGGAGGATGCGCTGGGCACGCTCACGCCCGAGATCGACGGGCTTCCGCTCCCGTCGCGCGCACGACGGATTCTGCGGCTCGCAGCTCCGTCGTTCAGCGCAGTGGCGGCCAATCTGGGTGGCCCCGTAGCGGTGATTCTCGGGCTCCCGCCTTTGACGCCGGCCGAGTCGCCCTGGCTGATGCGGGTGCCCGAGTACCTGCAGCAGCTGACGGGCATCGCCGTCGATCGCCAGCGAAGCGTCACGTTGCCGTCGGGACGCGCCGCCGCATTGCTCGCGTTGGAGCGCGCGTCGCAGTTGCTGAAAGCAGGCGCGGTCGAGACCGTCGTCGTTGGCGGTGTCGATACGTTTCTCGACCTGCGCCTGCTGAGCGAACTCGACGTCGAAGAGCGCATCCTCGGGCCTCGCGTCATGGACGGCTTCATTCCCGGGGAGGGCGCCGCGTTCTACGTGCTGTCGGCTGGACGATCCACCGGTTCTCACACCGGGCCGCGGGTCGTCGTGAACGCGGCTGCGTCGACCATGGATCCCGGACACCGCTATGGCGACGCTCCCGCTCGTGGTGAAGGGCTCGCCGTCGCGCTCGGCCAGGCACGTCAGCGCCTGGAGCAACCGGTCCCGCCTGTGGCCACGACGTTTGCAGGGTTCAATGGCGAGAGCTTCGATGCCAAGCTGTGGGGGGTCGCTCGGGTAAGGCACAGCGACTTCTTCTCGGCGGAGATGGTCATCGAGCATCCCGCCGACAAGTTCGGCGACGCCGGCGCCGCGATGGGTGCGATCCTCGTGGCACTGGCGGCCGAATCGCTCCGCAACGGGACGCGCCCTGGGCCGTCGCTCGTGTGGGCGGCCTCGGACCGCGAGCCGCGTGCTTGTGCGATCGTCTCTGTCGTGCCGAGCTAGTTCGAGAACTGCCGACTTCGGCGAACGCGCCCGGAGCAATTCCTGCACGCTGTGCGGTGTACCCAGCCGATTGCGTTCGCAGATCAGGTGGCACGACCATCGCTATCGACGATGGTAGGATGCCATGCACCGAAGCGTCGACATGTCCAGCGCCACTCCTCTGGTCACCGCTGAAGAACTGGAGAGACGGCCTCGGGACGACTCCCGTTACGAGCTCATCGAGGGCCGGGTCGTCCGGATGAGCCCGGTCGGGTTCGAGCACGGCCAGATCGTGACGCGGTTGCTGGTTCTCATTCAGCAACACCTCCAGCGGCAGCCGGCTGGAGTGGTGCTCACCGGAGTCGGGTTCAAGCTCGCTTCGCAACCCGATACCGTTCGTGCGCCGGACGTCGCGTTCGTCCGAGGGGAACGGGTTCCGTCGCCCGCACCGAAGGGGTTCTTCGAGGGGCCGCCGGATCTCGCTGTCGAAGTGCGATCGCCGGAGGAGCGCCGGTCCGACCTCCAGCGGAAGGTCAACGCGTATCTGTCTGCCGGCGTGCCGCTCGTCGTCATAGTGGATCCGGACGACCGGAGCGCGACCTGCAGTCGTCAGTTGGCGCGACCGGTGACGTTTCGGTCGGGCGATCGTCTCGATCTCGGCGATGTGATCCCCGGCTTCACCTGTCAGGTCAGCGAGATCTTTCCATAGCCGGCGACCCATTCGTCAGCCAGGAGCAGACAGACCGTCATGCCGACCGTTTTTGCCAACTCGCGCGGTGTCATTCACAAGAGCAGCGGAGGGATGAGCATGGTCTTTCCAGACGTTTGCAAGACGCCGACGCCCGCGGGCCCCGTCCCCATTCCCTATCCGAACATCGGCAAGTCGTCCGATACATCCTCTGGTCCGACAACCGTGAAGACCGACGGCCAGATGCCGATGACCAAGGACGCCAACTACATGATGTCGGCCGGTGACGAGCCTGGGTCCGTAGGGGGCGTCATCAGCGGCAAATTCAAGGGTAAATGCGAGCTCATGCTGTACTCGTTCGACGTGAAGTACGAAGGCAAGAACGTCGGCCGCTTGGGCGATCCGTTGTTTCACAACGACAAGAACATCATGGGCTGACGATAGGGCGATGGCGGTACATTCGCCGTCTTACGTCCCCAACTCGTCGAACGCCATACCCCAACCACCTGGCATCGGGATCGCGCGCAGTGCGTCAACGAGCCTTGCTTGCAGAACGAGCGTCAGTGGTGAATGCGCCAGTCGGAACAGCGGCAGGTCAGCGGCCTTCGCCAGGTCAATGACAAGCTTGGTGAACCTGAGCCGCGGCACTCCACTCGCGGCCGTGTCGATCTTTGTATATGTCGAGGCGGACAGGTCAGCCGCATCGACCAGACCGATGACGTTGATGGCGAAGTAGTTCGTCCATGAGACAGCCGCATCTTCGGTAACGATCGTAGCGGGAAACGCCTGTATGTTGTCGATTCCCAAACCTCGAAACGTCCGCAGCAGTGTTTCGGACCATACCGGCAGCGCTCCGCCCATGTACGGCCGAGGGGGATGGTCCTTGTCGCAGTTGCTGCGGAAGATCAACGGCCCACTCGGCTGCCAATCGACCATTGCTCCCTCGAGGAGCGAGATGCCGTCCGGAAGAATCGGGTCTTCGAAGATGCCGCGCTCGTGGAACGGATTGGATCGAATTGCGACGTACATATCAGACCGTCGTCATCGTGCTGGCTCGGCGAGCCGTTTCCATCGAGAACGAGGAAATAAAGTAGGTCCACGTGCTGGGGGGCATCAACGTAATGTCGACCTCGATCCATATCGAAACGAGATCGAGTTTCTCGTTGATCTGCCACGTCGGCTTGAATGGAGGGCTCGGCGGCTTACTCTGTGCAGGATCGCAGAGACATACCTTCGCCCAACCCTCGATTCGTTTCTCAAGCTCGGTCAAACGATCCTGCACCTCCTTCGGATACGTGTAATGCTGGCCTTCCTCAGCCAGTACCTTATGCTGCCCGTAATGGAACTGTCCCTCAGGTGCCGCGTAGTCGGCAATTTCCTGCTTCTCCGCTACTGTTAATGCCGCCGGATTCTTCTTGGCCTTCGGCTCGCTTGCCCAAGGCCTAACTGGAGTTGGATTGGCGCGGTTCTTCTTGACCGCAGCAGGCGCCGATGGCAGCCACGTTCCGTTGTCGGAGTTGTTGATGGAATAGCCGGTATCGTTGTCGACCTTGGCGCCCTTCACTATCCATTTTTCGATAGGATGACCAGACATCACCGTCGCCGTCGAACCAGGCGCAACTTTCTCCGTTCCTGGAATCAGATGATGTGCTTCGTAGGTATAGTTTCCAAACACTGGATGCTGAAAGGGGGGGGTTCGAGCCACCTTTGCTCTCGACGTCGCTTGCTCGTCCGCCCCTCCAGTCTTGGGACGGGCACTGGATTGCCGCGAAGGCAGGACACTCGGGTTGGCCATGACATCCCTCAATGCATCCTCGTTCTTCGATGCGCCGGGATAGGTCTTGAATGGCTTCGCCTTCTCGAGAGGACAGAAGGGACACTCGGGGTCACTCGCGTGACTCATTCCAGGTGGAGCGATAATTTCTCCAATTTCCATCTGCCCATCTCCATACCTGATGACGGCCCTGAGTAGTGCGCGCACTCGCATGCAGCTGCTGGCTTCTGGTGCCGTCAGTTTTGCGTGACTTTGCTTCCCTTGATGACGACGTCGCCCGAAGCCTTGACGTTGACCTTGCCACTGCCGTCTAAGGTGATGTCCTTCCCCTTGATGGTGATGGTGCCGTCCTTCTTCATCGTGATGCTCGCTGACCCGGTCTGTAGGACGATCTGCTCTCCGGCTGACAGCGACAGTTTCTTGCCGACCTGCAATGAATCGTCCTCGCCGACCGAGACCTGGCGCTTCTTGCCGATGGAAACGTCCTCATCTTTCGACACCTGGTCGGTGCGCTTGCCAGAGATGGTGATCGATTCGTCTTTGGTTACCGAGAGTGAGCGATTCGCTCCGATCGACACCGTTTGGCTCTTGCCTATGTTGACCTTCTCATCATCGCCAACGCTCTTGGTGCGACTCTTGGCAATCGAAATGCCCTCGTCCTTACCTACGCCTTCCGTGCGGTTTCCACCCACGGTAATCTTCTCGTCCTTGTCGACCTGCTCCGTCCGGTTCGCGTGGATCGTGATCGTCTCGTTGTTGTCGACGGTCTCGGTCCGATCATGCTTGACGTGCGTGATCTCGTCGTGGTCGATCGTCTTCGTCCGGTCGTGCCCGACCCAGTGCGTCTCGTCGTTCTCGACCTCGATGTCCTGGTTCTTCTCCGCGTGGATGAAGAGCTGCTCCTCGCCCTTCTTGTCCTCGAACCGGATCTCGTTGAAGTTCGCCGCCCCGCCGCCGAGCGAGCTGCGTGACTTCATGCCCGACTGCGTCTTGTTGGCCGGCAGATCGTAGGGTGGCATCTGCTCGGCGTTGTAGACGCGCCCGGTGATGATCGGCTGGTCGGGATCGCCCTCGAGGAAGTCGACGATGACTTCCTGCCCGATGCGCGGGATCGCGATAGTGCCCCAGTTCTTGCCGGCCCATGGCTGCGAGACGCGGACCCAGCACGAGCTCTTCTCGTCCTTCGTGCCGCGCCGATCCCAGTGGAACTGCACCTTCACACGTCCGTACTTGTCGGTGAAGATCTCGTCACCCCCGGGCCCAACGACAACCGCCGTCTGCGGCCCCTGCACGAACGGCTTGGGCGTCAGCCGGCGCGTGCGGAACTGCTCGGCGATGGGCATCGCCGAGAAGCTGCACCGGTACTCCGAGCCCTCGCTTTCTGGCAGCCCCTCGTAGCCGCTGAACTCGAGGTCGTAACTGCCGGCGACGACGAGGTGCTTGCCGTTCTGATCGTCGCGGGGATACTGCTCGAGGGTGAACGTCGCGCCCACGCTCACGCCACGCGCATTGGTCCAGGCTCGTGCCAGCTCGAACTGCGCCCCGAACTCCTCGATCCGCACCGACGCGTACTGTTTGCCATCACCCGCCTGGATGTAGTGGCCCGGGTAGTCGTAGATCTCGTAGTCGCTTGGCGAGTACGACCGGGACAACACCTTCTTGCTCCTGAGCTCGACGCTCGGACGCTCGAGGTCGTAGTCGTCGTGCACGTAACTCCCTGGCTGCACCTCGCGGTCAAAGTCCCAGCTGCTGATGTGCTCGAACTCCTTGCGCACGATCGTTCCTGGCGGGATGTAGATCAGCTTCTCGTACCCGGGCGTATCCTCGTGCTTGGCCGTCGAGTCGGTCAGCACCATCGTGTGCTTCCCGTCCACATGCCGGAAATGATAGTAGATGCCTTCGTGCTCCATCAGGCGGCTGACGAAGTTGAAGTCGGTCTCGCGATACTGCACGCAATAGGTCCACTTGCGGTACGAGCCGGTGAGCTCGAAGGCGACATTGGACGCGGGGTGGTCGTTGAAGACCTGCTTCAGGATCTCCGGGACGTCGACGTCCTGAAAAATGCGGCAGTCCGCGGTGCGGGTCAGGAACCAGAGCCACGAGTTCACCCGCGCGTGGTACTGGAAGTAGCGGCCGATCCTGCCGCCCTGCGAGAAGCGCGTGACGTAGCCGTTGAAATGCCGGACGTTGTCGTCGGGCAACGAGAGGTGAATGGTGACGCTCTTGCCGAGGACCGCGTCGATGTCGACGTCGGGCTTTTCGCTGAGGAGGCTCACCTCGAAGTCGCTGATCCGGCCCAGTTCCTCGCGACCGTGCATCGCGTGGAACAGCAACTCTTCGTCGAGCGGCGTGGTGATCGAGATGACCGGTGTGCCGTCAGCCACGATCGTCTCCCATGGCCTTTCGCGCGCGCACGACCAGGCCGGCTACTGGCAGTCCACTCTCGTTGCGCAAGACTGCCCGGTCGATGTGCGGCGTCAACCCGGCCGCCCCGAGCACCGCTTCGACGTACGTCGCGGCATGGTTGTAGCGCCCGTGCACCTCGAGGTGGAAGGTGTCGGTCGCCGGTTTCGACTCCTCGACCGTGAAGATCACCCAGCCGCCCGGACGCAGCGCCGCTGACGCGGCTGCCGCGAACGGCTCGAGCGACCCGAAGTAGACGAGGGTATCGGCCGACACGATGATGTCGAATGCTCCGGACTGGCCCTGCAGGTACCCGACGAGCTCGGCGTGCGAGAGCTCATCGTACACGCCTTTCGCCCGCGCATGCTCCAGCATGCCGGCCGACAGGTCTACTCCCGACAGTCGCCGCGCATAGGGCGCGAGCAGCGGGCCACACCACCCCGTGCCACACCCCGCGTCGAGGATGTCCAGCTGTTTGTCCGCGGGCGTGCCGGTCTCGGCAAGCGAGGCCACCACGAGCGAGGGCGCCTTGTATTCGAGCCGTGTGAGCTTGGCCTCGAACGTCGCCGCAAAGGTGTCGAACGACGCCACCACGAATTGGTCGGACGCCCGCGCCGGCACGTCGCGTTGCGAACACGCGGCGAGCGTGTGGCGCGCCAACGGATCGTTGGGCTCCGCCTTGACCCACTCCTCGCAGAACTCGACGGCCCGCTCGCGATCGCCAATCGTGTTGTAGGCGACCGCCAGCAGGCGCCGCGTCGCCGAGTGCCCCGGCTCGATGGTCACGGCCCTGTAATACGCATTCAGGGCATCGTGCGATCGGCCGGTCTGCTCCAGCACCAACGCGAGGTTGCGATAGGCGTCGGCGTGTTTCGGATTGATCTCGATTGCCGCGCGGTACGAGGCCTCCGCCTCCGCCGGGCGGCCGAAGAGACGCTGCAGCACGCCGAGGTTGTTGTGCGCATTGGCGTGCGACGGGTCAAGCGCAATCGCGCGCGAGAATGCCTCGATCGCCCCTTCCCCATCCCCCCCGTTCTCGAGCAGGATGCCGAGGTTGCTGTGCCAGTCGGCCTGCTCCGGCGCCAGGTCGAGGCTCTCGCGCACGCGCGCGATCCCTTCCTCGGTGCGTCCGAGCTTGTGCGCGACGATGCCGGAGTAATGCAGCGCGTCGGGTTGTCGCGGCGCGATGCTGAGCAACTTCGTGAACAGCACCTCCGCGTCGCGCACCTGCCCACGCTGCAGGAACGCGATGCCGATCCTCGCGGCCTCCTCGATGCTGACTTCGATCCGCTCTTCTGCCATTGCCGTCCCGCTCATGGGTGGACGCCACCCACCATCAGGCGAACCGATACTCGAACTCTCCGCCCGACGCGCCCAGCTGTACTCCTGTCAACGGCTGGCCTTCCATCGTCCGAACCAGGAATTCCCGGCTGATGGCCGGCAGCACCGTGTTGGTGAGGATGGCGTCGATCATGCGACCGCCGCTCTCCACTTCCGTACACCGGCCGACGATGAGCGAAACCGCGTCCTCGTCGTAGGTGAAGGGGATGCCATGGTGTTCGGCAACACGTCGCGCAATCCGACCAAGCTGCAGCCGGACGATGTTGCCGATCATGTCGTCGCTCAGCGGGAAGTAGGGGATCACCACGAGCCGGCCGAGCAGGGCCGCGGGGAACACCTTCAGCAGCGGCTCGCGCAGCGCCTTGGCGATGCCGTCCGGGCCCGGCATCAACTCGGGATCCCGGCACATCGCGGCAATCAGGTCGGTGCCGACGTTGGAGGTCAGCAGGATGACCGTGTTCTTGAAGTTGATCTGGCGCCCTTCGCCGTCTTCCATCCGGCCCTTGTCGAACACCTGGAAGAAGAGCTCGTGGACGTCCGGATGCGCCTTCTCGACCTCGTCGAGCAGCACCACGCTGTAGGGTCGACGACGGACCGCCTCGGTCAGCACACCACCCTCGCCATAGCCAACGTACCCTGGCGGCGAGCCCTTCAACGTCGACACGGTGTGCGCTTCCTGGAACTCGCTCATGTTGATGGTGATGACGTTCTGCTCGCCACCGTAGAGCGCCTCGGCGACCGCGAGCGCGGTCTCCGTCTTGCCCACCCCGGAGGGGCCACACAGCATGAACACGCCGATCGGTTTGTCGGGATTGTCCAGCTTGGCCCGTGACGTCTGGATGCGGCTGGCGACCATCTCGAGCGCATGCCGCTGCCCTATCACCCGCTGGTTGAGCGTCTCGGCAATGCCGAGCACGGCGGCGATCTCGTTCTTCACCATCCGCCCGACCGGCACGCCGGTCCAGTCCTGGACGACCGATGCGACGGCCTGCTCGTCGACGCTCGGCAGGATGAGCGGCGACTCGCCCTGCAACTCGGCCAGCTGCGTCTGCAGCGTCACCAGTTCGTCCAGCAAGGCACCGCGATCGTGAGCAGCCACTGCGGCCGGTGCCGCGACTTCCCCGGCGGCCTTTTGCGATTCGGCCGCCTGCTCGAGCGGGCTGCCGGTCCCTTCGACGGGCGCAGCGCCTGCTCGCAACTTCGCCCGGATGGCCAGGATCTGGTCGACGAGCGTGCGCTCCGACTCCCATCGCGCCTCGAGCCCGGCCCGCCGCTCGGACTCGACGGACAGTTTCTGCTCGGCCGTCGCCCGCCGGTCGCCGGCAGCGACGCCGACCACTTCCTCGCGGCCGATGATCTCGAGTTCGATCTGCAGCGCCTCGATGGCACGGCGGCAATCATCGAGTTCCGCCGGGACGGCGTGCTGACTGATGGCCACGCGGGCGCAGGCGGTGTCGAGCAGGCTGACCGCCTTGTCGGGCAGCTGCCGGGCAGGAATGTACCGGTGCGAGAGCCGCACAGCCGCCTCGAGCGCCTCGTCGAGCACCTGCACGCGGTGATGCTGTTCGAGCGTGGAGGCGACGCCGCGCAGCATCAGGATCGCCTTGTCCTCGGTGGGCTCCTCGACCTGCACGACCTGGAAGCGACGTGTGAGTGCCGGGTCCTTCTCGATGTGCTTCTTGTACTCGGCCCAGGTCGTCGCCGCGATCGTTCGGAGCGTCCCGCGCGCGAGCGCGGGCTTGAGCAGGTTGGCGGCATCGCCGGTGCCGGCAGCCCCGCCGGCGCCAATCAGCGTATGCGCCTCGTCGACAAACAGGATGATCGGCTTGGGCGAGGCCTGCACTTCCTCGATCACCTGCCGCAGCCGGTTCTCGAATTCGCCCTTCATGCTCGCGCCGGCCTGCAGCAGGCCGATGTCGAGCGTCAGCAGCGAGACCTCCTTCAGCGACGGCGGCACGTCGCCGCGGGCCAGCCGCTGCGCGAACCCCTCGACGACGGCGGTCTTGCCGACGCCGGCCTCGCCGGTGAGGATCGGGTTGTTCTGCCGGCGCCGCATGAGGATGTCCACGATCTGCCGGATCTCCTCGTCGCGTCCGCTCACGGGATCGAGCTGGCCCTTGCGGGCACGATCGGTGAGATCGGTGGCAAAGCGCTTGAGCGCCTCGTTCTTGCCCATCTGCGCCGGCGCCATCGCGTCACTGGCTTCGCCGGGCGCCCCGGCGCCATCGGAGGAGGACCCGCGTTCCTCGGGCGAGCCGCTGACGATGGTGGCGAAGCTCTCGGTGAGCGCATCCGCCTTGATCGAGTCGAACTGCTTGGACATCGCCAGCAGCACGTTGCGCAGCGCCGGCGTCTTGAGCATGCCGATGAGCAGGTGGCCGGTGCGGATCTTGGTGTCGCCAAACATCAGCGTCGCGTAGACCCAGCCCCGCTCGACGGCGCTCTCGACGTGCGCCGACAGGTCCGAGATCGATGTGGCGCCTCGCGGCAGCCGATCGAGCCCCTCGGTCATGTCCCGGGCAAGGCGCGACGCATCGACCTCGAAGTGCCTCAGGATGCGGTGCACGTCGGAATCGGCGGTCTGCAGGATCTGCTGCATCCAGTGCAACAGCTCGACGTACGGGTTGCCCCGCAGTTTGCAAAAGACGGTGGCACCCTCGATGGCCTTGTAGGCCAACCCATCGAGTTTGCCGAACAGTGCGGATCGACTGATCTCGCTCATGCGATTCCTGCCCTCATTGGATCCACCAGTGCCTCCGCATTCAGGCACAGATCGGCCGCGTCTTCATCGACACGCCGGTGCCCCAGCCAGGTCGTCCACCCCAGGCGCGCGCCTCTGGCAAGGCGCAGCCGGGGAACTTCGTGTTGTTTCAACTGCAATCGCACGTCCCACTCCAGCTCGAAACAGAGGTAGAAGCGCACCCAGTCCACGAGTTGCTGGATCCTGGCGCCGCCAGGCAGGAAGCCCTCGTACTGCGCGAGCGTCAGCGGCCCGAGGTGCAGCCGGAACTTGTACTGCCGATCCCACACCCGTCCACCGAGGACGGCACCGGAGCCGAGCTGCGCTCCCTCGCGCGCCAGGTGGGTGCGCTCGGCCAGCCGCAGGTGCAGCCAGTGGCCGATGAATTCTTCGACACGTACCGCCACGCCGAAGAATTGCCGGACGATCGAACTCAGTCCCTCGGCGTTGCGTGCCTGACGGATCAGGCTTCCGGCGTGGAACAGCTTCGCGGTATCGGTGACCGCGTCGCGGTTGCGCAACGTCGGCGGTGCGATGCCGACAAACGCGGCCACGAACGTGGCGAAGCGATCGTCGGCCGGCCGGTCACGGCTGACGTGCGGCTGCGCCTGCGCCCAGGCGCGATAGAGCAAGGCGATGAACCGGTGGTTGAACAGGTCGAGGAACCGGCTCAACGTCGGATCCCCGGCGTGCCGCAACCGCTCTCGCGCGTACTCGGTGATATGGAGCGGCATCGGGCCGTTCGGCCCGAGCAAGCCGAACAGCCGCACGCGCAGGCGCGGCGGACCACCGCCAGGCACCGACTCGAGGCCGGACAACGACGCCGGCGCGAAGGACAGATCGGGGTCCTGGCCGAGACGTACGGGCTCGTCCACCGGGCGCAGCGCCTCACCCCAGCGTGGCTTGTCGGCGAAGAAGCATTCGAGCCGACGCAGCGTCTGGTAGAAGTCGTACCGGTGCGGCTCGTCGGCCAGCGCGGCGAAGAAGCCTAGAACGTCTGTCTCGTGCCCCAGTGGGGTAGCCATCGACTGATCTCGCCTCGACTCCCTGAATGAAGAACGGTCTCCACGAACGAATTCATCGAGACGTGGCGCGCGAAATAACGATCGAGCACCGCGCCGAGCATGTACGCATTGCCTCCCTCGAAGGCCAGTTCATCGACGACGAGCGAGGCCTGGAGCCCACGGCCGAACGCGATCGGACCGGCCTGCGGCAGCCTGCGCACCACCGGTTTCACCGACACCGACCGGATGCCCTCGATCTGCCGCCGGGCACTGGCATCACCGGTCGGCGCATAGAGTTCGAGCAGTTCACGCAAGGCGGCGGCACCCTCCCGCTCGGAGGAATCGACCAGCGACAAGTAGTTCAGCGACAAGTGGCTGATCGCCCGCCACGCCACCGCGCCGTCGGCCAGCGGTGCATACGGTCGGCTCGGCCCATTGAGGACACGGATGCTGGACACCGGTGCGGCCACGTCGAGCGTGAAGTCGGTCGAGCCGAGGCCGACCGGCATCTGCACCGAGAGGTCGCGGTTGGTGCACAACGTCTGGAGTGACAACTGGCGGAGGTCGCCGCCGTAAGGGGCCTGGGCCTCGTCCACGAGACCAAGGAACACCTCGGTGCTCACGTAACTCGAACGCGGCCCGCGGCGCTTCTGCGCTGCCGAGTAGAGCCGCGGCTCGCGCCGCGTCGTGAAGTAGCCGGAGGGTTGCCGGTCGCCTTCCGCGCTGAACCCGCGGTAGAGCGGCAGGAAATCCTGCTCGCTGTGCGATCCGACGCCGTGGCCGACGACGCTGGTCACCTCGTAGACCTCGAAGTCCATCGGCCGGGTCCTATCGGGCACCACGTGGTACTCGTAGGCGCCCTCCGAGATGTGGATCCGATCGGCCCGCTTCGAGAACAGGTTCACCGCCGGCGTGCAGAACAGCGCGAAATTCGAGGCGTCGACGACGCTGTCGATACCGGCGTCGCCCCGCCCCAGCAGGATGACGATCTCGATCTCGTCGGTGTCGAGCGCTTTGGTCGCGCGCGACAGCCCGCCCAGCTCGATGAACCGGTAGCGGTGAGGAAAGCAGAAGTACTCGGCCAACAGGCGATAGCCGTGAAACGATCGCTCCGTGACTGGCAGGAGCGCGTCGCCGTCCTCGAAGCCCACCGGACGGACGGTGGACGCGGGCAGCGCGTCGAGCGTCGTCAGCGGCTTCCGCTGTGTCGGCAGGACGAGCACGCCAAGCGCCGACGACAGGCACAGCTCGTACAGCTTGTTCGCGACGTCGTCGCGGCCGGCCAGGTAGAAGGGGAGGCGGTCGAGCGCCATCTGGTTGAAGCGCAGGCCGCCGCTCGCCTTCAGCCGGATGCGCAGGCCGCCCTTGACCCGTCGGCCGATGGCGAGCGTGTTCAGCGGCAGGTCCGGTGCGAACGTGAAGTAGTTGGCCGACGCGACCTGGATCGGGAACAGTGTCACCTCGTGCGCCGTGCGGAATTCGCACGCGGTGGCATCGTCGCCGCCCATCTGCCCGATCAGCGTCGAACCGCGGGGGATGGTGTAGCCACGACCGAGGCCGGCGTCGTCGGCCTCCGGCTTGATCTGCGCCACCACCATCGACGGAATTGGCGCCAGGTAGTGCGGCAGGATGATCTCGAGCAACGACTGCGTGAAGCGTGGGAACTCCGCGTCGATCTTCAGCTGGACGCGCGCGGCAAGGAAACCGACGCCTTCGAGCAGGCGCTCCACGTAGGGGTCGGCGACCTCGAGCCCGTTCATCCCGAGGCGTGCGGCCACCTTCGGGAACTGCTGCGCAAACTCCGCCCCCATCTCGCGCAGGTGCTGCAACTCGAGGTTGTAGTACTGGAGCAGCCGGGGGTCCACGCTCAGGACGCTCGCAAGGTCGGCAGGTCTGCGATCTCGACCCGCCCCGTTTCAAGGTCGATCTCGGTGCGCACGAGCAGTTCGAGCGGGATGGGCTGCGCCCACAGGTGCCCCTGGATCTCCACACCGATGATGTTGTGATGATCGAGTAGTCCCGCGTCGACCACCGTCCGCACCACCAGGGTGCCAGGGACGATGCGCGGCTCGAAGTCGAGAATCGCCTGCTTGATGGCACTGGTCAGCGCCAGGGCGTCCATGGTGGAGGCGGTCTTGCCCGAGAGGGCGCTGAGCCCGAAGTTGATCACCGAGCGTCGGACGTACGGCGCGCTGGCCAGGTCGACGCCCGACTCCATCTTCACGGTGTTGAACAGCCACGCCAGGTCGCGCAGCACTGCCTGTCGCAGCCGTGCCTTGGACAGCGCCCGCTGTTCCCGGGGCTCCAGCTTGCGGTCGGGCTCCTCGTCGGTGAGCCGGTCGAGGAGCGCTGGCTGCAACCGGTCCTGTTGTGGCGTGGCGTCAGCCATCCTGCTCCGGCTCCGTCCCGGCGTCCTGCTCCGGCTCCGTCCCGGCGTCGATGGCGATACGCCTGATGTCCATGACGGGCGTTTCGTCGGCGTCGGTGGCGAGGAGCCGCTGCCCGAGTCCGTGATGGGCATCAGGACCGGCCGGCACCCACTCCGTCTTGCGCGCCAGTGCGATGAGGCCGTCCTCGGAGCGCTCCGACCCGGGGTAACGCGTCGGGATCAGCGCGAGGGTCTCGCCGCCATTTTCGAACTGGATGTGGGCTGGCATCCAGACGGCATCACGCAGGTCGACAGGCGCCTCGATGTCCACGACGGCCAGGCGTGAGAACGGGATCCAGTAGTAGCGGCCGTTGATCATCGCCTCGAGCACGGGGCCGAGCCGCGAGTCGGCGTCAGCGATCCACTCGAACCGTCGTCCGTCGATGTCGCCCGACGACGCCGGAGCATCGTCGAACGCGCGCAGCCGGAGTTCCTCGGCGCGAGCCGCGTCGCCCTGCCCCGCGACGAGCAACGATTCGATCAGCAGGGCGAGCCATTGGTCCGGCTCGCCGAAGATCATCGGCGACTTCTGTCCGGCGAACACCGACGCCCGCATCGCTTCGCAGCGCACGGCCGCGCCGTACATGTTGGCCATCGCCAGCGCCGCCGCGTCGAGGTCGGCGGCGACCTTCAGCTGGTTGAGCGCGCGCTCCCATTGCCCGAGCACACACAGGAGTTGGAAAAGGAAGACGCGCAAGCTGGCGTCGGCCGGCTTGTTCCGCACTTCCGCTTGCAGGAGCGCCAGAGCGCCCCCGGGGTCTCCGCCCCGGAGGGCGTCTTCGGCTGCAGCGGCTGCGGTCATTGTGCGTCTTCGAACTGATCTTGGAAGACCATCCCGCCCCCGCCCTGGCCGTCCTTGCCCTGCGGCGTGTACTCGACGGAGATCTGGTTGAACGAGAAGGCGATGTGTTCGACCACGCCATGCCCGCCCTGCTCGTCACCGCCCGCGATGGTCAGGGAGATGACGCGGCCGCGCTCGATGGTGATCTTCAGGAACTCGAGCTGGGTCTTGCCGGCCTTCCGCAGGGTGAGCACGGCCTTCTGGATCGGTTCGTTGGTCCGCAGCGCCGCCATGAGCGCCGTGGATGCACTGTCGATCCGCTTGACGATCTTGAGGTCGTGAATGCTGGCCTTGCCGGTGGCGGCACCGCCACCGAGCGACACCTTGGCTGCCATGCCCCACGACCAGCTCAAGACATTGATTTCGCCCTTGTGGCCCTCATCTTGCGACTCTCCCTTGATCACGCCGGTCCTGGCGCCCTTGACCATCAGGTACATGTCGCCGGTGCCGGCGGGATCTGGAGGGAGAGCCACGATGCGCGCGTCCTAGGAGTCGACCTGCTTCTGGAGGTCGTAGATGAAGTGAAGGCCCGCGTCGAGCGTGCCGTCGTCCTTCTGCGGCTTGTACTCCAGGTCGATGTGTCCGAAGACGATGGACACGCTCTCCATCGGGTGCTCCGAACTGCCAGACGGCTGGATGCTGGAGATGAAGACTTCCTTCAACTTCACGATCAGGTACTCCAACTGCCCCTTGCCGGACTTGCGCGACACGAGGGTAGCGTCCTTGAAGTGGTCGCCCATCGCGCACGCCTTCATCAGCACCGGCGACGACTTGTCGAGGGCGTGCATGAAGCTCAGGTCCTGGAAGTTCGCCTTGCCCGCTCCCTTGCCGGCGCCCGCACGGGCGTCAACGGGATTGGACACGCCCCAGGACCACGACAGGACGTCTATCTCGTCCTTGTGTTTGTCATCCTTCGACTCGCCCTTGACGTCGCCGATTTTCAAGAACACATCTACTGCCATTGGCTATGCTCCTTTTCTGACCTGTGTCTCCGACAGCACGTCGAACCCGATGCATCAGCCGGCCTTGGCGGACGGCAACTTCGACACCAACCGCAGGGATACGGTCAGGCCTTCGAGCTGGTAATGGGGCCGGAGGAAGAACTTCGAGGTGTAGTACCCGGGGTTGCCCTCGACTTCCTCGACCTGCACCTCGGCGGCCGCCAGTGGCTTGCGCGACTTCGTCGCCTCGCTCGAGTGGGCGGGATCGCCGTCCACGTAGTTCATGACCCAGTTCTGCAGCCACCGCTGCATCTCGTCGCGTTCCTTGAACGAGCCGATTTTGTCGCGGACGATGCACTTCAGATAATGTGCAAACCGGCAGCAAGCGAACAGGTACGGCAGCCGCGCCGCCAGGTTGGCATTGGCGCTGGCGTCCGGATCCATGAACTCGGCCGGCTTCTGCAGTGACTGCGCGCCGATGAACGCCGCGAAATCCGAGTTCTTGCGGTGGACGAGCGGCATGAAGCCGTTCTTGGCCAGTTCGGCCTCCCGGCGATCGCTGATCGCGATCTCGGTCGGGCACTTCATGTCGACGCCGCCATCGTCGGTCGGGAAGGTGTGCGTCGGCAGCCCCTCGACGGCGCCACCCGACTCGATGCCGCGGATCCGCGAGCACCACCCGTACTCCTTGAAGGAGCGGTTGATGTTCACCGCCATGGCGTAGGCGGCATTGGCCCACGTGTACTTGTTGTGGTCGGCAGCGCCGGTCTCCTCCTCGAAGTCGAACTCCTCGACCGGACTCGACTTGGCGCCATATGGCAGGCGAGCGAGATAGCGCGGCATCGCCAGGCCGAGATACCGGGCATCCTCGGACTCGCGCAGCGACCGCCACGCCGCGTACTCGGGCGTGGTGAAGATCTTGGTGAGATCGCGCGGATTGGCGAGTTCCTGCCACGTCGCCATCTGCATGATCGTCGGCGAGGCCCCGGCGATGAACGGCATGTGCGCCGCCGCGGAGACCTGCGCCATCTCGCCAAGCAGTTCGACATCGGCCGGGGTGTGGTCGAAGTGGTAGTCGCCAACCATGCAGCCGAACGGCTCGCCGCCGAACTGCCCGTACTCGGCTTCGTACACCTTCTTGAAGATCGGGCTCTGATCCCACGCCGTGCCCTTGTACTTCTTCAGCGTCTTGCCGAGCTCCTGCTTGCTGATGTTCATGAAGCGGATCTTCAGCTGCTCGTCGGTCTCGGTGTTGTTCACCAGGTAGTGCAGACCGCGCCACGCGCCTTCGAGCTTCTGCAGTTCCGGATTGTGCAGGATCAGGTTGATCTGCTCGCTGAGCTTCTTGTCAATCGCGGCCACCATGGCCTCGATCGACTTGGTCACGTCCGAGCCGATGAGCGTGGTCTGCGACAGGGCCTGCTCGGCGAGCGTACGCACGGCACGCCCGACGGCCTCCTGGGCTTCGTCGGTCCTCGGCTTGAATTCCTTGCGCAGCAGCGATTCGAAGTCGCCGGTCTCGACGGCGCCAACCGAGGCTGCGGTGTCCTGTTGGAGTTTCGGTTCAGCCATGTGATGGTTCTCCCTCGTGGTCGGACGCTAGGACGAGGGTTCCTGATCCGCGTCCTTCTTGGTGGATGCGAGCGACTGCAGCAGGGCCGGATCCTGCAGCAGCTTGCTCACGAGTTCCTCGGCGCCGGCCTTGCCGTCCATGTAGGTGATTAGGTTGTTCAGCTGCTGCCTCGCTTCGAGCAGCTTGTTCAACGAATCCACCTTCTTGGCAATCGCCGCCGGCGAGAAGTCGTCCATGCTCTCGAAGGTCAACTCGACGTTCAGGTTGCCCTCGCCGGTCAGCGTGTTGGGCACCTGGAACGCGGCGCGCGGCTTCATGGCCTTCATCCGCGCGTCGAAGTTGTCGACGTCGATCTCGAGGAACTTCCGGTCGTCGACGCCTGGCAGCGGCTCGGCCGGCTTGCCGGACAGATCCGCGAGCACCCCCATCACGAAAGGCAGCTGAATCTTCTTCTCTGCCCCGTACAATTCCACCGCGTACTCGATCTGCACGCGCGGAGCCCTGTTGCGCGCGATGAACTTCTGACTGCTCGCCTTGGCCAAGAGATCACCTCCGGATACGACCTTATTCGCCGTCCTTCAAGCCGCCGAACGCGCGCGCGATGGAGACCGCATCGGGCGCCACGTCCTCCAGCACTTCGAGAAAGTTCTTCGACACCAACCGCTTTGCCCTGTCGATCAACAGCGGCACCGGACTCGATGGCTCGTTTCGCCGGAAGAACTCGGCGACCGCATCGAGCGCGCGCACCGCGTCCTGCCGCGAACCGATCGACCCGATGGCCACCGTGCCGGGCGCCGTCCCCGTCCCTCCCTCCGCGCCCGCCGGCACCTCCTCGGGCACTCGGAGCGCCACCTGCGCCTGCAACAGCAGGTTCAACCTGGCAAACTGCGCCGTCAGCGGCTCGAGGCCGGGCGCCATGTCCGGACCACCGGCGTCACGCATCCGGGCGTCGATCCGGTTGGCCGCCGCCAGCGCGCCCTCGGCGCCCTGCTGCATCAGCATCAGGGCTTCCAGCGGCATCTCGCCCAGGGCCATGTCAATCTGCGCCATGTCGGGCCGGTTTTCCGACGGGCCCGGCTGCAGGTTGCCCTTCGCGATGTCGATGTCGCGAAGACCGAACCGCCCATGCTGGCGGCTCTCGACGATCGGCGTCCGCCGCAACCGATCGAGCACCGCCATCGGATCGGCAAAACAGTTCAGCGCGTTGCGCCGGGCCATCGCGTCCTCGTCGACGAGCGGATGCACATCCGGCCAGTTCTGGTCGAGCCAACTGGCCGCCGCGGTCAGCGTGTCGAAGAACGCCAACAGGCCATCGGTCCGCAGCACCGCCGTGGCGAGGTACCCGAGCAACCGGAGGTCCTTGGACTTGCCGAGGCCCTCGAGTGATTGCGCGCGGATCTCGCCCCAGTCCGGCGGCTTCCGTGTCTCGTCCGGTCCCGGTGGAGCGTCGGCCGACCGCGACTGTCCGAACAGCCGCAACGCGTCCAGCGTGGTCAGCGGCGGCAGGTCCTCGAGACTGACCCCACACGGGTGCTCCGGGTCGATCGGCGCGAGCAGCGCCTCCAGACTCCAACCCGCACTACTCATAACGCACGAGACTCCGCAACCGATCGCTCCAGGCGCGCCGTGAACATTGCGCAATCGCCGACGGCACGCCCACCGCAGTGCATCGTCGTACCGCGGGACCAGAACCTCTGGTCGGACGCCGCCCGACGGCGGACGCCGTGAACTGTCCGGGGTTCACCTGACTCGTCAATGAGAACGAGCAGGAGCATATGACTGATGCGCCAAAAGTCAAAGGGCTATTTGCCGTCATTCATAAGCCTCGGCAATGACCGCCGTCACGTTGTCCGGGCCGCCTCCGTCCAGGGCCAGTCCGATCAGTCCGGTGACGATGCCGCGGAGGTCCGGTTTGGTCAGCCATTCCTGTACCTGCGCATCGGTGACGATGCGTGTCAGCCCGTCGGAGCACAGGAGGAAGCGGTCGCCGGCCCGCAGCTCATCGCGGTAGACGTCGACAGGCACCGCGGCGGACACGCCGACGGCGCGCGTGATCGCGTGCGCTTCCTGGCGACCGGTCACCGGGTCTGCTTCTTCGACGCTGTGATCGGTCGTGAGCCGATCCAGTTGACCCGCACGCAACCGGTAGACGCGGCTGTCGCCAGCCCACAACACCGCGCAGCGCGTGCCGCGCACGAGCAGGGCGACGACGGTGCTGCCGCAGCGGTCGGTGAGGATCGACCGCGACGAGGCGCGATACAGATGGTCGTTCACCTGTTTGATGCGCTCGAGGGCGGCGTCCACCAGGTGATCGAGATCCGAGCCCGGCGGCAGGTCGGCCAGCGCATCGCAGACCTCGCGGCTGGCGATCTCGCCGTCGCGATGCCCGCCGAGTCCATCGGCTACTACCCACAAGCCCAGCTCAGGCCGCTCGACGAAGGCGTCCTGATTGATCGTGCGGACGCGGCCGACATCGGTTGCCGCCGCCGAGCGCATCCGCACCGCCGCGAGATCGAGCAGCGACTCCTCCACGGACGGCTCCGGACGCGTGACGTGTGCGGGCACGGCACGCCAGCGGTGCTTCGCCCACGTCCCATCGAGAAACGCGCCGAACGTCGGTGGCGACGGCAGCCCGGCACCGATCAGGCAGCTCGGATCGACCATCGCCGACCCTTCCGTCCACCACATCACGAGCGGCTGGTACGCGCCCTCCATCTGGCGAGACAGCAACTGTCCGAATACCGTCCAGAGGTCGCCGGTCGACTCGATCGGCAGCTGCCAGTTGGCGCCGCCCAGCAGCAGCGACGCCGCCGCGGGCTGCAGCACGACTTCGGTCCCGGCACCTCCGAGGTGCGCGAGTTCGGCCCGCAGATCGGCCACGCGCGCGTCGAAGCGCTCGAAGTTGACGTTTTCCACGGCAAGGGTATCGACCAGCAGCCGCTCGGCAGCGGTGAAGAACGCGGGCGCTTGCGTGGCCACGGTGACGATAGGGATGTCGGGTGACAACTGCGCGACGACGGTCAGCGGGAAGTAGCGGCCGACACGATCGATGCTCGGCACGAGCACGCCCGCCACCGGCGCAGGACCGCATGCCCCCGCGGCGCACACGAAGCGCCACGCCGGACTGGTCAGGTAGACGTCGAGCCAGCGATCACCCAGGGCCGCCTGGCTGGCCGTCATGCCCGCCTGCAGCCAGGCATCCCATCCGGCGACGAACGCGTCGCTCGTCCGGCGGCGCAGGAAGTCGCCGTGCGTGGGCAGCTTGCCGTAGAAGCCGACGTCCAGCTGTTTCACGAGCCGCAACCGAATCGCTGCCATTCGCGTTTGGCGAATGGATTGTCCAGGCTCACGGCGTCGATCACGACCTGGGCCTCGTGTTCGCGCCGGCCCCGGAACGTCAGCGTCGTCCGGGTGTCGCTGTCGTGACGCGGCTGGCCGGCATCGATGAACCGGAACAGCGCCCAGGGACCCTCGAACCGGGGCCCCGATGCGATGCCGGTCCGGTCGTTGAAGGACGCCGAGGCGCTGCCGGCGTTCTGGCCTGGCCACGTGCCGGGGGCGGCGCCGCCTTTGCGGTCGTCGAATTTCTGCCCGTCGATCTCCAGGGCGAACTGGGTCGTTTCGGTATCGACCGAGGCGATGATGACGCCGAAACGGAGGGACGGCTGCGCCGAGCCGCCCGCGAAGAAGGCGTCGCGTATGGCACGCGCATCCTCGAAATGTCCAAGCATGCCCGGGTACGGCGCCACGGTTCCGGGCTTCCAGCTCCACGGCCGCGTGGACGTGTCGACGCGACTCTCCAGGCGTTCGGTGAAGAACCGGTCGAACACGCCCTTCGGTCCGAAGAGCTCGGCGAATTCGGTGAGCGGGATCTCACTGTTGCTGGTCGAGAACGGATAGCGGCCGGCAATGAGGCGTTCGCACGGCGCGAGCACCTCCTGCCGGTACGACGACGCGAGCGCGTCGATCGAGGCCGTGGTGACCGTCTTCTGGGCGCGGCTGCCGATCTGTTCGATCATCTCGCGCACCGGCGTCGGCAGCGTCTCCGACTCCCGGCCGATCTGCATGAACAGGTTCCTCAACTGCGGATCGCCCTGGGCCACCTCGATCGATTTCTGCCCGTAGGCGGCTCCGAACCCGCGCAGTTGCTGCTCCACCTCACGCAACCGGTTCAACGAACCCTCGATCGGCGTCTTGCCGGCCTCCCCCTCGACCAGGCGATGAAGGTCCTTGAAGTGCGCCGTCACCAGGGCCCCCGGCGTCGACGGCGCAACGGCCGCCGGCCCCTGCTTGAACATCGTCGTGACGCGATCGGCGTACGACTTGCCCTTGGCAAGGATGCCGGGGTCGGCCGGCGCCTCGGCCTTGGCGGGCCCGACCAGCCGGGTGTTTTCCGTGATGACGTCCAGGAGATTCTTCAGGGGGGACGTCGGGCCGCCGAGGACACCGAGCAGATCGGCCATGCCGTCCACGGTGGACGGCGTCACGATCACGAGATCGTTCACGACGGCGTCCCATGCCGCGATGTATTCCTGCTGGTAGATGTTGGTGAGCTCGCCCTGCAACCGCGTCCGGTCCCCGAGATCGCTGCCGCCATCGCACACCCAGTTGTCCTTCGAGAACTCCTCGACCAGTTCGGGCAGGTCGCTGCCGGTGATCTTCTCGAATGCACTCCTGCTGAACAGGCTCGGCAGCGGCTGCGACAGGCTCACGCCGCTCTTGCGCGTGATCACCTGCGTCGTCGCGACGCCGCCGGCGACGTCGAGCCGCACGCCCTGCGAGTCGTTGCTCGCGTAGGTCTCGCGCAGCCAGCTGTACATGATGCGGCCCATCGACGCGCGCCGTACGGTGCTGCAGGCCTGCGACACGAGCGACGCGTTGATGGGCACCGGGCGCAACCGTTCATCGCTATCCAGCAAGGTCTGGAAGTGCTGCGTGAGCGAGGCGCCGACGTCATGCGGCACGCCGTTGGCCGGACTCCACTCCAGGTTCACCAGGTACTGCAGGTGTTTCTCGTTCATGTGCTCGGGCTGACCGAGCATCAGGTACGCCTTCAGGTATTCGTACAGCTTCTCGGGCTCGCTGCCGTACTGCACGAGCCGCTGCTGCAGCCGGGCGGCGACGAAGTCCAGGAGCGAGGCATCGAGTTCGAGCAGGTACGCGTCTTGCGCCGCGTTGGCCATGGCGCGCCCCTGGTAGAGCCCCCATCGCATGCCCCAGGGCACGCTGTCGTTGTGCCGGTTGGCGGACGTGACCACGGCGCGAATGGCGTCGAGCCGCGGCAGCAGGCCCTGGACGGAGGTCACCGAGCGCGCCGCCGGTACCGCGCGCAGGCGCGTCACCTCGCGTTCCATGTCGGCCAGGTACTCGGCATTGCGGCGATAGCTGACCGAGAGCACCATCACGCCGAGCACCGTCAGGATCACCAACCCCGCGTACGTCGCCAGCTGCAGGCCTGCCGTCCGCATCTCGAGACGGCGGTTCACGCCCGCCAATCCGGACTCGCCGATCAGGACCTGCGTGAGCAGGCGCTCGACAAAGTACGCCTTGCCGCGTCCACCGGGCGCCACCACCGCCTCCGGGGCGACCCGGAAGCCGCGGCCGATGGCGCCGAGCAGCCGATCGATGGGCGTCCCCTCCTGCGTGCCGCTCGTGAAGTACACGCCGCGCAGCAGGATGCGCTGGTCGCCACTCTTCACCGCGAACAGGTCGTTCAGGTACTGCGCGAGCGAGTCACGCAACGATGCCACCTGCTGCGGGAAGGCGAAAATCCTCGCGCGCCGGCGGGCGTCGGTTTCCTCCTCGAGCCTGGCGAACATCCGCTCGTTCAACCGGGTCACCAGCGCCTCGAACTCGGACGGGAACATGCGCGTGACCTGGCCCGACACCGTCTTCTCGTACGGGAAGGTCACCCCCCAGACCTGCGCGCGTCCTTCCTGCACCTGATCGTCGAAGTACTCGGCAAACCCGGCGATCAGATCGCACATGGTCACCATCACGTAGACCGGGAGCTCGATCTGCAGTTCGCGACCGAGTTCTCGCAGCCGGTACCGTGCCGCCTCGACCTGCTGCTCGCGGGCGGACTCGCCCTGGGTAAGCAGGTCCTTGACGCTGATGGTCAGGATGACGCCGTTGATCGGCCGGCGCTTGCGATACTTGGTCAGCAGGGCGAGGAATTCCTTCCAGCCCGCGCTGTCTGCCGACGCATCGGAGTCCTGCGTGGTGAACCGGCCCGCCGTGTCGAGGAAGACGGCCTCGTCGGTGAACCACCAATCGCAGTTGCGCGTGCCGCCCACGCCTTTCAACCGCGATTGCCCGCCGGAGGCGTCCAGCGAGAAGTGCAGGCCGGAGTTGAGCAGCGCGGTCGTCTTGCCCGATCCAGGCGGCCCGATGAAGACGTACCACGGCAGGTCGTAGAGCGTGCGTCCCTTCTGGCGCGCGCCGAGCGTCGCGACTGCCTGCTCGAAGCTTTCACGCAGCTTGACGACGTCGCCCGATGGCAGGGGCTCGGCCGAGGCCTGGCTGATGACGGCCGAGGCCAGCTGGCTGCTCGCGCGCCGTGCCCGCCACCGCTCGAACAGGACCCAGGCCAGCCACGCCAGCACCACGAAGACGATGGCGGTGAGCCGGGACGACTCGGTCTCGAGCGGCCGCGACCCGGAGATGACGAGGTACGGGCCAGCAAGCCAGATCACTGCCGCGATCAGCAGGAACCCTGGCAGGAGCTGGATGGTGCGCTTGAGCAGCGACAACATAAGTGAAACCGCCTGGCAATCCGGGACCGCGCGCTAGGTGCCGCGCACGTGGATGATTTCCACGCGGCGGTTGCGCGCCCGGTCTTCGTACTTGGGTTCGGACGATCCCTTGCCCTGCACGCGCAGGCGGGCGGGACTGTCGATCGTGCGCTTCAGCACGTCGACCACGCTGACGGCGCGCTCGCGCGACAGTTCATAGTTGTCGCGGTACCGGAACGAGCGGAGCGGCTGGTCGTCGGTGTGTCCGTTGATCTCGACGCGGCCAGGCACCTTGTTGAGGGCGGAGGCAATGCTGTGCAACGTGTCCGTGTAGGAAGGGTTCAACTCCGCGCGACCCGAGGCGAACAGATCGGCGCCGAGCAGCGTCACCGTGGTGCGACCGCCAGCCTCGTCGATCTGCACCGCGCCCCGTCCTTCCTCCGGCGCCAGCAGCTGTTTCAGTGTCGGACCTGACGACGGGCGTGCCGGCGCCAGCGCGGGTGCGGGTGTCTGCAGGTCCGCCTTCGAGAGTTCGAGATGGATGGGGGCCGCGAGTCCGGCGAGCCGCGACTGGTACAACGTGAAGGTCGCAATCAGGATCGCGACGACGCCGACCGCAGCGACCCACCACGGGATGTACTGCACCAACCGGTTGCGCCGGTCCTCGAGGCCCTTCCATCGCAGGGCGAGTTCGGTCGGGGGCTTGCCCCGCTGGCTGCGGATCGTGCGATAGAGGCCGGCGCGGACCTCCGCCAGCCGCTCGTGGCCGCGGTCCATCGTGTGGTACTTGCCCATGAAGCCGAGCGCGAGGCACACGTACTGCAGTTCCATCAGGTCGATGTGCCGGCCCGGGTCCCGCCCGATGCGGTCCAGCATCTCGAAGAACTTCTCGCCGCCCCATGCCTCGCGATGCAGCGCGACCAGCAGGGGATTCTGGGCCCATTCGCTCTGCGAGCCGCCGGGCGTGGACATGACCGCTTCGTCGACGGTGGCACACAGCACGTACCGCGCCGCCAGGACGATCTCGTGAGCGACACCGGCCGCGCGCGCCCGATCCTCGAACGATCGGATGTCGTCGAGCGCCTGCCGGCGAATATCGGGGATGTCGAGCGACGAGTAGGCGGCGCGCGCGTGCCCGGCGAGCCGGAGCAGCGGGCTGGCCGCCTGCACCAGCGGATTGAGCCCGATCGCCAGGCCTTCACGTGCCGCCTCGGGCACGGGCACCGGCGCGGGCATCGGCATCATCGTCGGCCGCGCCCCGAGAGGGTCGCTCACGCCCCGCTTGCCCGCACCGGGCCGCGGGCGGATCACGGTCGCGTCTTGTGTCTTGAATGGATCGTCGCCGTCGATCATCGTGTGACTCCCCGTCAGGTACGGATCGCCCAGAACTCCATCGCGAGGCCGGGGAAACTTCCGGCGACGTGAAGCGCCACGCCGCCCGACGTCTTCAGCTGCTCCCACAACTCACTGCTTTGATCCAGCTCGAAGTACGCGGAGCCGGCATGGAACGGGATCTGCCGCGGCGCGACAGGCAGCGGCAGCACCGGCACACCCGGCAGGCCGAGGCGCACGAGGTCCGCGATCCGTTCGACGGGCCCCACCTTGAGCTGTGAGGGAAAACTGCGACGCAGTTCCTCGGATGGTACGTCGGCGCGCGCCGCGAGCACGAACACGGCACTGCTGTAGAGGGCGCGTTCGCTGACGAGCGCGACGCTGATGCCGTACTTCTTCGTCTCGATCGGAATCGGGATGGCCACCTGCACCATCTCGGCCGCGAAGGCCGCGCGCAGCGCCGCCATCACCGGCTCGAACGACTCGCGCAGGCGATCGTGACGGTAGCCGGGAAAGGCGGGCGGGCGTTTGGAGATGCTCGTGAACGTCGCCATCTCGCCGGCAATCGACACGAACAGTTCGTAGAGCTGCTCCGGATGGACGCCGCCGGTGTCGGCATGGTGCGCCAGCAGCGGCTCGTAGCGGTTGATCGCCTGGAGCATCAGGAACTCGGCAAATTCCGCGGCCGCGCCGCGCCCGGTGGCCGCGACGCGGCCACCGAGGGCGTCGCCGCGCTGGTGCAGGAGCCCCAGCAGCTCCGAGGCAAACGTGGCCAGGCGCGTTGCGGCCCGTGCATGCAGCACCGTCGGCATGAAGCTGTCGTCGAGCAGCACGCGCTTGTCGGGCCGCGCTTCCGCGATGTGCGCGATCGGAATCGTGGCGTACGCGTCGGTCACCTGCGAGGCCAGCAACAGGCGCGTGCTCAGAGCCCCGACCTCGACCGGCGCGGAATCACCGCTGGCCGATGTCGTGTCGCGCGCTTCCCACTCGCGGATCTGGTGCCGCGCCATGCGATCGGCCGCATCGGGGCGTTCGAATTCCGGCTCGCCGACGCGGCGCAAGGGGACGGCCAGGTACACGAGCTGATCGCGCACCTGCACGTCGATCTCCAGCGCCGGCGGCAGCGGGTCGTCGACGGCAAGACGAAACGGGGTCCCGTCAGGGAACACCCCCGATGCGCGGCGGACACCGAACTTGCCGATCCCCAGGAGATCGCGTTCGAGTTCCACTTCGGTGAATCCCCAGGCATGCGGGATCAGCCCCTGGCAGCGCGTCTCGACGAAGCGCTCCATGTAGCGATCCTGCTGCTGAAAATGCTGCGGGCGCAGGAACAGCCCCTCGGACCAGACAACTCTGTTGAAAGACATGCTCCCGTGAACGGCGCCCCCGCAGAAAGTGGTGTCCTACCCTCGACCCTGTCCGTCCTTCAACCGCTTCAGCTGCTCTTCGTACGCGCGCGTGAAGGCATCGCCGAACAGGCGGCGGAAGGCGGCATCCGGGTCCCGCGCGATCTCCTCGCGATGTTCACGGAAGAGATCCCAATACCGCATCTTCGCCCCGACGGCGAAGACCGAGTTCTTGCCGAGACGCCGGTCGAACTGCTCCTGGAGACGATCCGGATCGAACTCCGCCAGGGTGGTCTCGAACGCGACTCGCATGCCCGCGAGCATCGCGAGTTGGTGGTTGCGGAGGTCGTCGAACGCGTCCTGAAACGCCTCGACCGGTCCCAGGTACGCCACGTTGCGCTTCACCAGCAGGTTGTGCAGGGCGTCCTCGACGTTCACCGAGAACTTGAGTGGATTGTTGTCCACCGGCCTGTACGAGGTCATGCGCATGCGGAACTCGTCCTTCACGTGGTGCCGCGAGCGGAGCACATCCATGACACCCGACACAACGACGCGGAGAATCTCACCGAACTTCTGCGCGAGTTCCGGCGTCACCGGCACGTTCTGCAAACCGGCGGCAGCCAGGACGCCGGCAAGGTCACCTGCGACGGGCGTCTTCGGCCAGGCGATTGGCGGGGGCGACGGCTCCCGCTCGACCGGGGGTGGCCCCGGCCACGCCGGTCCGGCGACTGGCGCCGCGGCCTCGAACGGCGGCGCCGTGTCCGGCTGCTGCTCCACCGTGCCGCCACCTGGAGCGATCGGCGGCGGCAGCACAGGGATGTCCGCCAGGTCGAAGGGCGGCGGCGTGTCGTGCACGAGTCGTACGCCGGTCTCCGGAGCCAGCGGGTTGTAGTCGTCGGGGATGAAGGTCCCGACCGGTGGCGGCGTGGGTTTCGGTGCCGGCGGAGGCAGGATGACGGCGGGCGGCCGGAAGTGTCCGTCCAACGGCGAGCCGCCGCCGAGATCCTTCACCGCAGGGGCGGCTGGGGCCACCCGCTCCGGCGGCCCGGGATCGAGCAACTTCAGCGGATCGAGTTCATCTTCCGGATGCGGGATCTGGTGCAGCGCAAAGGGATCGTTGCGCGCCGGAGCCGTCGATGCGCCTGGCACGACCCCGAACGGTTCGTCGAACCTGAACGGGTCGCTCGTGACGCTGGGCGGCGGCGCCAGCACCGCGGGGCGGAGCCGTGTCTCGTCGCGGTCACTGACGATCGACACGAGGATCTCGTATGGCTGAATGAGCAGGCGCTCGCCGGCATGTAGCGGGTAGAGTCGCCCCGGGTCGAGGCGGTTGTCCGGGGAGTTCAGGTAGATGCCGTTCGTGCTGGTGTCCTCGATGTAGTAGGTCGAGTGCTCGTAGGTGATCCGCGCGTGCCTCGACGAGACCTTGCTGTCGGGCAGGACCCAGTCGCTGTGCTTGGCACGTCCGATCGTGCCGCCCTCGGCGCCGATGACCTTCCGGGTCACGGCGGGAGGTTGCTCGGCGCCTGAGGAAACAAGTTCGAGTATGAGGCCCACGCCGTGCTCCGGTGCCGGGAGTGTAACCCAAGTTCAGGGCGCTGACGGGGCGATATGCTCCACGTGTCGCGACCCGCTCGGCCGCCGCGACGCCGGGGAGGAGGAACCCCCATGAGTCGTCCGAACGTGCCATCAATCGAAGCCTACCTCGCGGCCCTCGGCCAGACGCAGAGGACGGCCCTGACGCGCGTGGTCGCAGCCATCCGTACGGGTCTGCCTGGGGCCGCGGAGTCGATCTCCTACGGCATTCCCACCTTCAAGATCGACGGCCACGCGGTCCTCTACTGCGCCGCGTTCGCCGCGCACTACTCGGTCTATCCCGCGACCGCCACACTGGTGGCGGCACTCGGCGACGCGCTGGCGCCGTACGAATACAACGGCAAGGGCACCATCCGCTTCCCGCTCGACGTCGCCGTGCCGACCGCGCTCATCACGCGCATCGCCAGGGTGCGTGCCGCCGAGGACGCCGCCCGTCCGTCGCGACGACGGGCCGCGGCGAAGAAGCGCTGAGTCATCGCGCCTGAACGACGTCGTGCGACACACGCCCACCATGCCGCGGCAGCTACGCGGACACCGGCAGCCGGCGCACCACGAGCATCGTGATGTCGTCGAACTGCGGCGCCCCTCCCGCAAACGCGTCGATCTCCATGAAGACGCGGTCGATCAACTCGGGGAGCGGTGTCGCTGACGACTGCCGGAGGACGGCGAGCAGCCGTCCTTCGCCGAACTCCTCGCCATCCTCGCCCTGCGCCTCGGTGACGCCGTCCGAGAACAACACCAGCGTGTCACCCGGCGCGAGATCGTGTGCCGCCTCGCCGTACGGCAGCAACGGCGGCAGCAGGCCGAGCGGCATGCCCGTCGAGACCAGGGACACGGCCTCGCCGTCCGCCCGCATGATCACGTTGTCGAGGTGCCCCGCACCGACCCACGTGATGGCGCCCGTGGACGGCTGCAGATCGACGAGCGCCGCGGTCACGTACTTCTCCGGCGAGGTCGACGCGTACAGCAGGTCACTTGCCTGCCACGCAAGTTCGGGCATCGACTGCACGCGTCCGAGCAGCGCCCGCAGCGTCGCCTGCATGTTGCTCATGACCAGCGCGGCTGGCAGGCCCTTGCCCGCGACATCGGCGACACAGAGCAACAACCGTCCATCGGTCGTCGGCACCGGCAACGCGTCGTAGTAATCTCCGCCGCACTGGCGGGCCGGACGATTGCGGGCGGCGAGTTCGTACCCGGGCACACGCGGAAGCGATGACGGAAACAGGTCCGCCTGGATGCGCGCCGCGAGCGTGAGCTCGCTTTCGAGCTTCGCCCGCACGACCTCCGCCTCCTTGTGGAGCGCCAGCAGGCGCTCGCGCTCCTGCGCGGCATGGATGGTGCGCTCGAACAGCCGGGCGTTCTCGATGGCGGTGGCCGCCTGCAGGCCGAGGGTCGTCAGCAGCTTGAGTTCGGCAGCGGTGTAGGCCATCGGCACGGTGCTGCCCAGAGCCACCACGCCAATCACGCGCTCGCCGACCTTGAGCGGCGCGGCGATCAGCGCGCGCAGCGTCGTATCGCGCACGGCTCGTCGCGCGTCGTCCTCGAGGTCGTTGACGATCTCGGCGACACCAGCTTCGGCCACCGCGCCGATGATGCCGGTGCCACGCCGGAACTGCGACAGACGCGTCATCTCCTCGCCAAAACTGGCAACCGACGTGAGTCCCCCCGACGACTCGTCGAGCAGGAGGATCGTGCCATCGGTCGCGACAATGAGGTGGCGTGCCTCCCGCAACGTCAGCGCCGCGACGCGCTCGACATCGAGCAACGCGGCCAGCTTCTCCGAGAAGCTGTAAATCAGGTTGATCTCGCGGTACAGATGCAGCACTTCGGCGCCGAGCGCCTTGCGCTCGACCTCGCGTGCCACGAGATGGTCGAGCAGCGACGCGACCGCGCCAGCCGAGGGCGGCCCGGATACCCACCCGAGCGGCTGATCGTCGTGCTGCACGGGGAACCGCGTCGCACCGTTGGCGCCAGCGGCACCTTGCAGCACGCGCCCCTCGAGGTCCTCGATCGACACGGGCACGCCGAGCGCCCCGGCGACGGTGTCGACCAGCGCACACGCCTCCTGGTGCCGTCCGATGACCTGCCTGAGGGCGATGCGCGCCATCAGAGTGCGAGCACCTCGCGTGCCTTCGCAAGCAGCGCATCCGGATCGAATGGCTTGGTCATGTAGAGGTCGGCGCCGACCTCCTGGCCCTTCTGCCGATCGAACTCCTGTCCCTTGGCGGTGAGCAGGACGATGTGCACGTCGGACAGGCCGAGGTCATGCTTGGCGCGACGACACACGTCGAATCCACTCAGCTTCGGCATCATCACGTCGAGGAACACGAGGTTCGGACGCACCTCCTCGATCTTCGCGATGGCCTCCTCGCCGTTGCTGGCCATGATCAACTCGACGCCCTCGTCTTCGAGTTCCTCGAGGGTCTGCTGGATGAGGCTACGCAGGTGCGCCTCATCGTCCACGATCAGGATGGTGCTCACGCAATCTCCTACTGATACACGAGGAACAGAACGTTCTCGAGGCCCTTCTCAAAGCGCAGCATCCGCACCGCATGGGTGCCAGAGGCCACGGCATTGAGCAGGATGATGTCTGGCTGCAGCGCCATGGCCCGCTCGACGATGTCGTCGGCGCGCGCCTCGACGACGCTGTAGCCGCGTGTCGAGAGCACGTCGGTCAGGGTCTTGACCGTCGACGAGTCTTCGTCGACCACGAGCACGCGCTTGTGCGATTTCTTCTGCTCGATCAGCGCGCCGACCTCACGAAACAGCAGGTCGGTATCAATCGGCTTGGTCAGGTAGCGATCGACGCCGACCCGGTAGCCGCGTTCGCGGTCCTGCACGATCGACAGGATCACGATCGGGATGTCCATCGTGACGGGGTCGTTCTTCAGCACCGCGGCGACGTCGAAGCCGTTCATCTCCGGCATCATCACGTCGAGCACGATCAGGTCCGGCCGTTCGGCACGAACCCTGGCGATCGCGTCGCGGCCGTTGACTGCGGTGCTGACGGCGTAGCCGGCCTCGGTGAACTCCTGCGTGAGCAGGTCACGAATGTTCGCCTCGTCGTCCACCACGAGGATGCGCGGCGTCCGGTCGGCGGTGCGTGGATTGGTGACGGCCACCTGGTCGCGCAACTGGCGAATGAGGGCCGCCAATTCCACCGGGCCGGTCGCGGGAAGTCCGGCGGCATCGGCCGCATTCAGCGGCAGACCGAACGAGAACGTGCTGCCCTGCCCCAGTGCGCTCTCGACCCACACCCGGCCGCCGTGATGCTCGATGATCTCGCGACAGATCGGCAGGCCCAGGCCCGTGCCCTTCGGTTTGTCGGTGAGCGTGTCGCCAACCTGCTTGAAGCGCTCGAAGACCTTCGGCTGGTCCGCAGGGGCGATGCCCATGCCGGTGTCCACGACGCTGACGATCAGATCGCTGCCCTGCCGGACGGCGCGGCATGTCACCGAGCCGGCATCGGTGAACTTCACCGCATTGGAGATCAGGTTGATCACGACCTGCACGAGGCGATCGCGGTCACCCGTGATCGCCGGCAGGTCCGGGCCGACATCCTTGACGAGGCGGAGAGCCTTCTGGTCCAGGAGCGAGGACGTGGCGTTGGTGGCGTGATCGATGACCTCGGCGATCGACACATCGCCCATGTGCCATTCGAGCTTGCCGGCCTCGATCTTCGCCAGGTCCAGCACATCGTCAATCAGCTTGGTCAGGCGTTCGCCTTCGCTGACCACGACCTTGAGGTTGTCGTCGACCTGCTTGATGGTCTGGGCCACCTTGCGGTCGTCGGTCGGCACCAGCGGAAAGATGCGTTCCTCGAGACGCTTCTTGATGATCTTCGCGAAGCCGAGCACGGACGTGAGCGGCGTGCGCAGTTCGTGGCTCACGGTGGAGAGGAAGGCGCTCTTGGCGGCGTCGGCCTCCTCGGCCGCCGTGCGCGCGCGTTCGGCATCCTCGAACAGGCGGCGGATCTCGTGCTCCTGCTCGTTCAGTTGCCGGTACGCACTCGCGTTGTCGATGGCGACGCCGGCATAGGAGGCCAGACTCTGGAGCACGTTGAGGTGGTGATCGTCGTAGGCGCCCTTTTCGAAGCTCTGGATCGTGATCACGCCGAGGACGCGGTCCTTCGAGAGCAGCGGCACGTAGATCACCGACTGCGGTGCCTTCGACATCGAGCCGTCCTCGAGCGGACGACGCTGCTCGTCGTAGCGCGACAGGTACTTGCCGTGCTCGGCCAGCATGTCGTTGATCACGATCGGCGCCTTGTGCTCGATGCACCACACTGGCAGCTGATCGCGGTTGCTCGTGTCGCGCGTGTACGGCGCATAGCGCATGCCGTCCTCGATCGCGAGCCGGTACTCGATCTCGTGGCGCTCCGGGTGGTACAGACCGACGCCGAAGACATCGGCATCGGCGAGCTGGTTCACGCGTTCGTACAACTTGCCGAAGATGGTGTCGATGTCGAGCGACGCCGTGATCTCGCGCCCGATCTCGCTGAGCAGCTCGACCTGCTTCTTGCCTTCGCTCTCCGTCGCCGCAAGCTGCTCGGCGGCCTCGGCACGCAGGCGCGCCTCGGCAAACTGCGCACGCGCGCGCTCCTTGGCGACGACGCGCCGACGCATCAGGCGACTCGAGCCGAAGAGCAGGGCGCCAACGAGAAGGGCGTACCCTCCATAGGCCCACCAGGTGCGGTACCACGGCGCGAGGATGGTGAACGCGAACGGCGCGGCCTCGGCGACATGTCCGGTGGCGCTGCGCGCGCGCACACGGAACCGGTAGTCGCCAAATACCATCATCGACACGTCGCGACGTGCCTCTGGGCTCCACTCCGACCAGTCGGCCTCGAGGCCATCCAGCTTCGTCTGGTACACGGTCGATTTATCGTCGATGAAGGTCGGGGCCGCGAACTCGAAGCGGAGCGAGGAGGTCGCTGCCGGCAGGCGCGGCGCAGTGATCGTGCCCACGCCGCCGAACAGCAGCGCGCCATGCCCGGTGGTCACGCGCCGGACGAGGGCGTCGTTGGCCGGCACCGGCGCCGCCGCGCGCGTGAGATCGAAGCGAATGAGTTCCTCGCCAGCGTCGATCCAGGCCACGTCGTCATCGTCGACGTACATCGCGAAGCCGGGCATGCGGCCGAGTCGGGCAAAGCGTGTGGAGTCGACCGCCCAGGTGCCGTCGGTCCGCCGCGCGAGGACGGCCAGGCCGTAGCCGAAGTTCGCAAACAGGCCGCCGCCGGGGCGATCGACGAGGCCGAAGCTGTTGCGGAAGCGATCGTATGGCAGGCTCGAGAGGACTTCGTCGCGGACGAACGCGGACGCCGCCGCGTCGAAGCGCGCAACCGTGGCCTGCCGCGAGACGGCGCTCACCACGAAGAAGATGCCTTCCCGCGTACCAAAGACGCCGACGCCGCCCTGGTCGAGGCCGTGCGTTCCGCTGCGAAAGAACGTCGCGGTGGCGGTCGGCCGGGGTGATCCGGGACTCGGACGCGTGCCGAACGTGAGCCGGTGAACGCCGTTCAGTAGCGTGCCGCCCCACAGCGTGCCATCGGGCGCCTCGGCCAGGCTGCGGACGTCGCCGGTGACGCCCTCGACCCTGCCTTCGTCGATCCACTGCCCGTCGACACGGCGGAACGACGCCAGGCCGTCGCTCAGCGCGACCCAGATGCGTGTGGAATCGACGCGTGAGTGCAGCAGGTAGGCCGCCGAGAAGGTGCCGTCGGCGGGAGCGCGAATGGGAATCGCCGCGCCGCCGCGAACCTCGTAGAGGCCGTCGCTGCAAGCCAGTACCAGCGCCGTCGGCTTGCCGGACGAGTCAGGCATGCGTGCGAGCGACCAGCACTGGCGGGTCACGTTGGTGATCCGCTCGAAACGGGCGGGCTGGTCACCCTGGGCAGGCACCAGGTACTGCGCGCCGTCGGCGAGGCTCGAGTAGAGCCGTCCTTCGTGTCGCGCGAAGGAGGTGGCCACCTTGTACCCGGTGGCAACGCCAAAGGTCGACGCGGGCGAAGCGTAGTCGATCCGGGCGATGCCCTGCCGGTTGGTCACCCAGAGGGCCCCCTCGCGATCGACCATCGCGTAATACACACTGTTGTTGGGCAGGCCCATGGTCTCGTCGAGGGCGAGCCGCTGGTGTCCCGCTCGATCCATGAGCACGAGCCCGGCGCTGAGTGTCGCCAGCGCGTACGTGCCGTCGGGAAGCACGAACCCGCGATAGAGATTCGCCCGCTTGAGCCAGTCGTCGAAATCGGTCGAAAACGGCGTCAGCGCGGTTCCGTCGTAGAGGTAGAAGCCGTCTAACCTGGTGCCGATCAGCAGTCGCTGGTCCCCGAAGGGGAGGATGACCAGTGTGACCTCGTTGCCGATGGCCTTCGTTCCGGGCAGAAGGCGGAGCGCGCCACCCTCGAGGACATGCAGGCCGCTCTCGCGCACGGGAACGTAGAGGCGCCCGTTGACAAAGCCGGCCCGGTTGAAGCGTGTGGAGGCCTTGATCACGCGGATTCGGCCGCCCTCGAGCGTGTAGATCGCCCGGTTGGCCACGAAATGCACGCGCGGCCCATCCACGTAGATGCGCCAGACGTCGGCATGCTCGCGCGCGTCAGCCGGCACCTTTGCGTGCAGCGACACGAACGCCTGCTTGCCAGCAGGGTCGATGGCCAGGTATCCGAAGTCGTTGCCCGTCCCGGCGTAGATGGTGCCGTCGGGCCCGATCGCCAGGGCTCGGACCGCCGAATATCCGAACTCGATCAACCGCCACGTGACGCCGTCGTACGTCGCGATGCCGGCGGCGCTGCCGAAGTAAAGGACGCCATTCGCGTCCTGCACCACGCACCAGTTCTGCTCAGCGGCTCCCACCTCGGCCGGGCGATAGGTCCGGATGAATGGCAGCCCCTCCTCGGGGTGTCGACGCGTGGGGGCACCGGACGCCACAGGTGTCGCTGGCGTCGGCGCCGCACTGGCTGGTACAGCTGGCGAGGGCGACTGGAGAGCCCGGGACGCGGGCGACGCGGCGAGGACGACCGCGATCACGAAAAACAGGGTCACGCGTGACGACATGCAATCGGCTCCCGGTGTGCCGACAGGTCTGAGCGGCCCGCACCCCTCGCAAGTAAACGGCTGACCTTGGCAGTCTATCCTATATGGACGAGCTTCCCGGGAGTGACCAGGGGCACGGGGACCATTGCGGCATGGCTGTGAGGTGGGCCACGATGCCGCGTGCCTGCCGTCCTCCGGCGCCGTCCGATATTGAGTTGCGCCCTGTTCTGGTCAGCAATCGTCACCAGCACTGACGCGCGTCAACCAGCGGCGTCCGTCGCGCCGGCACCAGACCTGGCCTACATCGACTCGAGCATCGAAAACGGCTCGCCGGTCTGGTACGAGCGCCTCGACGACGGCGCCTGGCGGGTGCACCTGCTCTACGACCACGAGCGGGATTCCCCGAACCGGGCCGCGGGACACCTCCACGTGCGCCTGGCGGGGAAACCGGGGGCGCGGCTCACGCTGGAGATCGCCAACCTGGACAACGTGTGGAACGGGCGCCCCGGCTCTGTTGCACCAGAACTGAAGACGGTGGCGATTTCGGCCGACGGCCAGCAGTGGACGACCGTGCCGACCGACGCGCTCCCGGGCGATCGTGTCCGCGTCACGCTGACGATGCCGGGCGAGACGCTGTATGTCGCCCGCATGCAGCCGTATCGGCTGTCCGATCTGGAGCGCCTCCTGGCCAGGGTCCGCACCTCGCCGCACGCCTCGCACAGGACGATTGGACAGTCGGCACAAGGGCGTCCACTTGAGATCATCCGCATCGGCAACGAAGCCGCACCCGGCACCCGGAACCCGGCACCCGGTGTCCATCGCGTGTTCGTGCGGGCGCGGGCACACCCGTGGGAAGCGGGCAGCAACTGGGTCGCAGAGGGCCTGATCGAGCGCCTGCTGCGAAACGACGCGGACGCAAAACGCTGGCGTGAACGCTACGTGCTGTACGTCCTGCCGATGGCCAACAAGGACGGCGTCGCGCGTGGCGGAACTCGCTTCAACGTCAACGGCAAGGACCTGAATCGCAACTGGGACCGGCCCGCCGACCCGTCACTCGTACCGGAGAACGCCGCCCTCGAGCGTTGGCTCGAGGAGATGATCGCCGCGGGACGCAAACCGGATCTCGCGATCGAACTGCACAACGACGGGCGCGGGTTGCTCCATCTGAGTCGGCCGCCGGTGCCGGGACTGGACGTCCATCTCGCGAAGATGGCCCGCCTCGAAGCGCTGCTCCGGGCCCGGACCTGGTTCACCGAAGGGCACACCGACGGCGAGTTCCGCAACAGCGGCACCCTCGGCGATGGCTGGCTGGAGCGGTACGGCATCGACGCGCTGGTGCACGAGCTGAACGCCAACTGGATCGAGGGGCTGAAGTCTCACACGTCGGCGGCGCATTGGCAGGCGTACGGGGCGGCACTCGCGCGCGTGTTCGAGGAATACTTCGCCGATCGCTGACCCCGGGGAGGTAGGGAACGCTCCCCGAGCGCGGCCCATCGCTGTTACCGCGTCCGTCGAGCAAGCTCGACGGCTACACGCCCTCCCCGTACGTAGGCGTCGAGCTTGCTCGACGCTTCCGTCGACCTGGCTTGTCCACCGTAGCCTTGGCGAAGGTGGAAGGTCGACGGCTACGATTTGGACAGCTGCTCGCGCGTGGCCTCGAGTTGCTCGCGCAGTTCCCGGATGCTCTCCAGCTCATGGTCGGGGGCACCGTGCTCGATGCCGCAGTAGCCGTGGTAGCCGGCATCGACGACGATCTTCATCATCCTGGGCATGTCGAGGGGACCGCTCTTGCCGTGGAAGTCCCACACCGTCGGCTTCACGCTCACGCCCTTGGCGAGCGGCATCATCTCCTTGACGCCGACGTACGAGTCGTAGCTTTCCGTCTTCGCGTCCGGTTTGTCCTTCGTCGGGCGGGAGATGGAGAAGTTGCCGAAGTCTGGCAGCGTGCCGGCACGCTTGTGGTCGGCCTGCTTGATCGTCTGCATGAGCCACTTGGCGTTGCTGCTCTGGCCGCCGTGGTTCTCGATGATCACGTTGAGCCCATGCGTGTCTGCAAAGACGCAGAGCTTGTGCAGGCCATCGGCCACGAACTTGGCCTGTTCGTCCGGCGTGCCTTCGCTGTAGGCATTGACGCGGATCGAATGGCAACCGAGCGTCTTCGCGGCCGTCACCCACTTGTAGTGGTTCTCCACCGCCTGCTGACGCTTGGCCGCGTCCGGATCGCCGAGGCGCCCCTCGTTGTCGCACATGATGAGGACCTGCGTCACGCCCTCACCTTTCGCGCGGGAGTTCATCTCCGCGAGGTAGGCCGCGTCGGTCGCCTTGTCCATGAAGAACTGGTTGACGTACTCGATCCCCTCGATGCCGCAAGATTTCGCGATCTTCGCAAAGTCGAGATGCTGCATCGTGCCCTTGCGCAGCGGCTGGTTGATGGACCACTGCGCGAGCGAGATCTTGTAGAGCGGCGCCTTTGCCTGCGCGGCAACGCGACCCACTGACGCGAGTGAGGCGAATGCGGCACCGGCCGATGCTGCCACGGATGCCTGAAGGAACTGTCGCCGATTGGAGGTGGTCGTCATGAGGTGCTGACTCCTGGTGTCCTGCATATCCCGTTTGCCTCTCCCCGGTTCCCCGGTCACGGTTGCCGGTTCCCGTGCCGGCGCGCTCGGAGAGCGCGCCCTACCTTACGAGAGATCGCCCGCGATCGTTTTCCACTCCACGACCTTGCCGGTGGTGATGGCCTGGTGGCCCATGATGGCCGTCAGCGCGCCGGTCGCGCCGACGGTGATGTCGGCCGGGTTGGTGCCCTTGCCGCGGATGCACTCGTAGAACGCGAGCATGTGCGCGTTGGGCGCTTCCTCCATCTTCGGCACGAGTTCGGCTGGCGGGGCCTTGCCGTCGAGCGGATAGACGCTCGTGTCTCCCATCAGGTCGCAGGCGCCCTTCTGCCCGTAGACGTGCACGAACTGGCCGCCGCCGGGCAGGCCTTTCGGATGGAACACCATCTGCGTGAAATAGAGCTTCACGCCGCCCGGATAGTCGTAGCTGAGCGTGTAGCCATCCATGATCGAACGCCCCGGCGGGTCGTCCTTGTAGAGGAGGATGCCGCCGAATCCGGCCGCCTTCAACGGCGTCGCGCCGATCGCCCAGTTGCACAGATCGAGGTTGTGCACCGACATCTCGATCAGATAGCCACCCGACTTCTCGACGTCGAAGAACCAGTCCGCCGACGTCCCCGTGTGACTCAGATCGGATTCGGAGTGCCGCTGCGCCTTGATCATCAACACGTCGCCGATGGCACCCGCGCGGATCTTGCCCACTGCGGCGCCGAGCCGCTTGTAGGAGCGGAGTTGCTGTCCCGCGATGAACACCTTGCCCGACGCCTTGACGGCCTTGACCACCTGCGCCACCGAGGCCGGCGTGATCGCGACCGGTTTCTCGCAGTAGACGTGCTTGCCGGCCTGCAGCGCCGCCACGGCCATCTCGGCGTGCAGGTGCGGCGGCGTGGCGATCACCACCGCCTCGATGTCCTTGCGATCGAGCACGCGCCGGTAATCGGCGTACTGGGCCGGCGTGTCGCGCATGGCGACATCGGCCGCCGCCTTCATGCGATCGGCCTTGACGTCGCACACCGCTGCGACCTTGCCGTGTTCGAGCACCGCGCCAAGGTCGGCGGTACCGCGACCACCGGTGCCGATGATGCCGGTGGCAATGGCTCCCGTCACGGGTGCCGTGGGGATGACCACTTGCGGCTGGGCCACGGCGCGGGTCGCCAGCGATGCGCTGGCGGCCAGTGTCGCGCCGGTCTGGAGGAAGGCGCGTCTGTCGAGGTCGTGCGTCACGTTCGGGGCCCTTTCACGCGGCACCGGCAGGTGCTGCCTGCAGGCCGCGAATCACACTGTCCACGTATTCCCTGACACGGCGGGCGAGCGCGTCCACACCCTCGGGCGTCGCCGGACGCCGGACCAATGGTTCGAAGATGTTCTCGAACACCAACGGCATCGTCAGTCCCGCCTGCATCACGGGCGTGAGCAGCCGGTAGTGATCAATCTCCCCGAATCCGGGCCCACAGTCCTCGTCCTTCGGAAAATCACGGTGGTCCTTGATCGCGAAGGCGCGGATGTCGCCGACGCACGTCGCAATGTCGGCAATCGGGTCGTGGCTCTCGTAGTCGAGCACATTGCCCGCGTCGTAGCACATGCGCACGCCCTCATCGCCGACTTCGCGGATGATCGCCGAGCACATCGCACCTGTCGCGGTGTTGCCGCCATGCTGCTTGATCAGCACCGCGACTCCAGCCTGCCGCGCAACCGGACCGATCGCTTTCAGGCACGCGATGACCCGTTCGTACTCGCCTGGTCGCGTGCGCCCGAATGTGAGCACGTAGGGAATCTTCGCTTCCGCGGCCTGCGCGATCCGCCGGCGATGGGCGTCGGCGGCTTCGGGTTCCTCGAGAAAGACGGTCGAAAACATCATGACCGGATCCAGTCCGAGGTCGCGACAACGACGGGCGAGCGCAGCCGCCTCCGAGACCGGTGCGGTGACGTCGATCGCCGGACGTTGCTGGCCACTCGCATCCTTGTGGGTCACGCCCCACGCGACGTACGGGTAGCCGGCAGCCTTGATCCCCTCGAGCGCCCGCTCGATCGGAAACGCCGCGTATGGCAGCGTCATGCACGCCATCTGGAAGGTCGTGGGGCCTCGCCTGGCCCCAAGCTCGGCTTGACCGGGTGCCGGTTGCCGGGTACCGGGTGCCGCGCCCTCAGGCGCACCCGGTGCTGGAACGCCAGCGAGGCCAGTCGCGGCGAGCGTGCCCAGGAACTCCCGTCTGTGCATGGCGCAGAGCTTATCGCAGGAACACAGGACAGCAACGAACCCGGTAGGCCCGGCTCTCCGAGCCCGGCCCATCGTTCGGCCGCGTTCATACTGGGCCCTACCTTCAATACCCTCGAGTCGCGTCGACGACCGAGAGCATCTTGCCGCCGGCGACGAAGCGGCGCAGGTTCTCACGGATGAGCAGCCACCGGACGTCCTCGTCGACGTCGGAGTCGGCCGATACATGCGGCGTCAGGATGAGCCGGGGCGTCTTCCAGAGCGGGTGTCCCTCGGGCACCGGCTCGGGATCGACCACGTCGAGTCCTGCGCCGCCGATGCCGCCGTCCTGCAACGCCTTCATCAGGGCCTCGGTCACGACGGTGCCGCCGCGCCCGACGTTGACGAAGAAGGCCGTCTTCTTCATCGCCCCGAAAATCGCCGCGTCGAACATGCCGCGGGTCTCGGCCGTCAGCGGCAACGTGTCCACGACGATGTCGGCCTCCTTGACATAGGTGGGCAGGTCGGCGGGCAGGCCCATCTTCGTGACGCCGGGCGGGAGGTCGGCCTTGCTGTTGCGGATGGCGATGATGCGCATGCCGAACGCCTGCGCCCGCTTGGCGGTTTCACTCCCGACGCCCCCGTAGCCGACGATCAGGATGGTCTTGCCCGCCAGTGTGAACGCCGGCTGCTCGCCATCCGACAAGGCGTTGAACGTCCAGTTGGCGGCGTTCACGCCGCGCTCCCACTTCCCCTCGCGCTGCGCCATCAGGTAACCGGCGAGCCCGCGGGCGTGGGCCAGCACCAGCGCCATCACGTGCTCGGCCATCACGGGACCGGCGATCCGCTGCATGTTGGTGAGGACGATGCCACGCTGGCGGAAGACGTCGCTGGTCAGGCAACGCTCGACGCCGGCGTCGTAGGTCTGCACCCAGCGGACACTGGGGCTCTGCGCGAGGACCGCCTCCTCGCAGAAGCCCAGGACCGCATCCGCGGTCGCGGCTGCAGCACGCGCATCGGAGGTCGTGTCGGCATTGACGAGTTCGACACCGGGCGCGACTTCCTGGAGCCACGTCTTGCGATCCGGCGTCAGGTTGCGCACCAGCACGCGGGCCGGCTTGCGCCACTGCGGTGAGGCGCTGAGCGGCGTGGCGGCCTCGCGCAGGCCGAGGTCGGCGATCATCCGCTCGGTTTGCGAGGCATCGGGCGGTTGCGCGGATGCGACGCGCCCCGGGGCGAGCACGGACACGGCCAGCGACAGGACGAGCGCCTGCCGCACGACTCGTCCGCCGGAGCCCTGGCGAAGGCGGACGCGGAAATCGGCGTTACGCATGGACAGACTGTACACGGTCGTGCCGTCGGCGCAATCGCCCCCGCTGGGCCGGGCGGGGAAGGTCAGCGCTGCGCGGTCTGCGGGACGGCGTCGTCGGCCTTCCAGCCGAAGGCCTGCATCATGACCTTGAAGATGTCGGTGTTCAGCATGTAGCCGCGGACACGATCGGCGCCTGGGCCCATTGCCGCGATCATCACCGGTTCGCCGGCGTGGCCGTTGTCCATGCGTACCGCGGGGATGCGGATGTTACGCCGCTTCTCCTCCGCCGCCTTCGCCTGCTCGGCCTCGAGGCCGTCGAGCAGTGGCTTCCCCAGCAGGCCGCCACGCAGCGCGATGTCGAACGAGTGGTCCGCCGTGAACACCAACAGCGTGTCGCGCCCCACGACGCTCGCCATCCGCGCGACCGTCTTGTCGAGGGCCACCATCCGGTCGAGGCCGACACGCACGTTGTCGGTGTGCGTATCGCCTTCGACCATCAGGAAGTACCCCTTCTTGTTGCGCGACAGGATGCGCTGCGCCGCCAACACGGCCTCCTCGAGATCGAAGGCCGAGGAATCCAGCATCACGATGGCGCGCCTGGCGTCGGCTGGCACGTCCGACAGCGCGGCATGGATGGGCCGCTTCGTGCGCGTCGCGATCGTGTCGAGGTCGGTGCCGGCAGCAGCGAGCGACTTCGTGATGGCCGCGCGGCCGGGCCCGATCATCACGTCGACGCCGTCACCGAAACGGGGGGCGAACGCCTGCTGGAAGATCAGTGCGCTCTGCGCCCGTTCGTTCGCGTGCGCGTACAGCGCCGAGGGGGTGGCTCCCGTCAGCGAGTCATTGGTGACCAATCCGGTCGAAAGGCCGTGCTCCTCGGCGTACTCGAGGATCGTCTTGAGCGGCGCGCCATCGGTCTTGCCGCGCACCGTGTCGGCCGACTGCGAGATGACGCCGTTGTGCGTCTTGTACCCCGTGACGATCGCGGTCATCCCTGCCGCCGAGTCGGTGACGATCTGGGACGCCGTCGACGTGTCCGACAGGGCGATGTTGGGCATCTTCTGGATGAACAGGCCGCGCGAGACGCCGGTGGCATGGAGGCTGGCCGCCGTGATCGTGGGGATGCCGCCGGCATCGGCAAGGAACAGCACCACATTCTTGGCCCGGCTTTGGGCGGACAACAGGGCGGGGGCGAGCAGGATCGCGACGAGCACCTTCTTCATGCCCGAGATTATAGGCGGCGGCCAGCCACGCAGCTATCATCGGGGCCATGCGCCACACCCTCGCGCTGCTCTTCGCGCTACTCGTCGCACTCATGACGCCGGCCCTCGCCGAGGCTGCCACCGCAATCCGCATCATGCCCCCCGATGGCGGCGTCCTCGCCGCCGGGCAATTGGTTGACATCCGGGTCGAGGCTTCTGCAGCCGGCGGAGCGGCGCCGGCAGGCCTCCGGGTCTGGGTGGACGGCGTCGAATGGACGTCACGCAACGATCCGGGCGCCCAGGACGGCGCGGCGGCCGGCACCACCAATTTCCTGGCGCGTCGCTTCAGCCGCAGCACGGCCGGCCCCCTGGTGATCAAGGCCACGACCGCCGACGGCGCGTCGGCCGAGTCGCACCTGCAGGTCGAGGCCTGGGCCGCGCCAAAGCGGACCGGCCGCCCGCGCGCGCGCAACATCATCCTGTTCCTCGGTGATGGCATGGGTGCGTCGCATCGGACGGCGGCGCGCATCGTGTCGCGTGGCGTCCACAACGGCAAGGCCGCGGGCCGGCTGGCGATGGACACGCTGGAAGTGACCGGACAGGTGATGACCGGCTCCCTCAATGCGGTGATCACCGACTCCTCGCCTGGCATGGCCTCCTACGTGACCGGCCAGAAGAACGCCAACAACCAGGAAGGCGTGTTCCCCGACAACACTGCCGATTTCTTCGACAACCCCCGCATCGAGTATTTCGGCGAGATCCTGCGCCGCACCCGCGGCCCCGGCTTCAACGTCGGCATCGTGACCACCGCCGACCTCACCGATTCCACGCCCGCGGCCAATGCGGCACACACATCGAGCCGGTTCGCGGGACCGGGTGTCGCCGCGGAGTTCTTCGACGAGCGCAAGACCAACGGCGTGACCGTGCTGATGGGCGGGGGCGCGAACCACTTCTCGGGCAAGGCAGGTGGCGGAACCCGGCCGGACAACCGCAACCTGATCGGGGAATTCGCCGCCGCCGGCTATCAGACGCTGCGCAACGGGAGCGACGTGCGGGCCGTCATCGCGCCGTCACGGCCGGCGCCCAAGGCCATCCTCGGCCTGTTCCACCAGTCGCACATGGTCGTTGCGTTCGACAAGGTGGGTGCAGGCCGCTACAGCGACGAACTGGCGCTCGAGAAGAACGCGGCCTACCGCGACACGCCGATGCTCGAGGACATGACCAGCGCGGCGATCAAGTCGCTCTCGACGTATTCACCAGCCGGCTTCTACCTGATGGTAGAAGGCGCGTCCATCGACAAGCGCTCGCACGCCGCGGACTCTGAACGGGTCATCTGGGACACGATCGAATTCGATCGCGCCGTCGCCGTTGCCCTCGAGTTCGCGAAGGGGACCAACAGCGACAAGGACCCCGACAACGACACCCTCGTCATCGTCACAGCCGACCACGACTGCGGCGGCATGGCCATCATTGGCGTCGGCAACGAGCACTATGTGCCGTCGATCATGGGCAAGGCCGTGCGCGACTACGCCGGCGTGTTCCGATTCCTGCCCGAGCAGGTGCTGCCCTTCACCCCGAACTACGTCCTCGACGAACGCGGCTTCCCGGTGGACCCGAACCCCTCGCGCAAGCTGCTGCTCGGCTGGGCAGCCGCGACGGATCATTTCGAGAACTGGACCGCCGACCGTGAACAGTCAGAGGCCGCCGTCCACGAGAAGAAGGACGACGGACGTCTGGTGGCGGTGGCCAATCCCGCCAGGGCGAAGAAGGGCGACATCCCGGGGTTCCTCGTCGCCGGCACGATCGAGAACGGCGAGACGCCCTGTCCTGATGCGGGTGGCTGCCCCGCCGACACGGCGTCCAACGGGCACACGTTTGCCGGGCACACCGCCACCGACGTGCCGCTCTCGGCGACCGGCCCCGGGGCGTGGCAGTTCACGGGTGTCTACGAGAACAGCGACGTGCTGCTGAAGCTCCTGCGCGCCAGCGCCGGAACCTACGCCGCCCGCTGACCGACACGGACGGAATGCCGGGAATGCCGGGAATGCCGGCGAAATGGTCGCCGAACGCTGACTGCAGGTAGCGCCGGGCTGTCCCAGCCCGGCGTTCCGGGGCCATCGGGAATCGGAGTGACGCGATGCTGATTCGGCCAGCGACTGACGCGGACGTGTCGGCCCTGAACGCGCTCGTAACGGCGGTGTCTCGCGAGCGCGCCTACCTCGGCTCCACGGAGGGCTTTACGCTCGAGCAGACGCAGGGCTACATCGCCCACCTGCGCCAATCGAACGGCATCGCGCTGGTGGCCATCGACGGCGACCGACTCCTCGGCTGGATCGACATCGCGCGCGGCCCGTTCGAGGGCCTGACCCACTACGGCCGACTGGGCATGGGCGTGGCGCCGGACTCGAGGGGCCAGGGCCTCGGGCGGCTCCTGCTGGAGCGGGCCCTCGACGAAGGCTTCGGGATGGGACTCGACCGCATCGAACTCGAAGTATTCGCGTCCAACGTGCGAGCCGTGGAGTTGTACCGGCGGACCGGGTTCGTCGAGGAGGGGAATCGTCGCAGTGCACGGAAGCTGGATGGCGTGTACGACGACATCCTGATGTTCGGCTTGCTGCGTCACGAATGGCGGACCGCGGGGTAACCCACGCAGGTAAACGCGGCACGCGCACCAGGGTCTCGCGAGCGACTCCGGCAGCCCCCGAGGTCGTGGGAATTATCCCCACGGACCCATGAAGCCTTCCCCACTGATGCGCCCCGCGCATCGCAACGATGCGAAACACGCCGGAACGGGCCCGACCTTGCGCGGCACGCGAGTTGCCATCTCTACGGCATCAGTGCTGTTCATTCCGCCGAGGTATCCCGTCATGACACTCACCTTCAACCATACGAAACTGCTCGCGAGCCTCGTGGCCGCCCTGACCTTCCTGGCTGGCGCGGTGTTCGGCCAGGAGTCTCCGGTCGTCGTCTCGAGCGCCAAGGTCACGATCTCGGGCACGTCCACGGTGCTCGACTGGAGCGCCACCACCAACGACGCGAGGACACGCAACGTCAACGTCACCAAGGATCTGCCTGGCGGCGACTTCTTCTGGGTGGGCGTGATCCAGCCTGGAGCGGTGCAGTCGTTCGAGGTGGTCGTGCCCGTCGCGGCGCTGAAGTCCGATCGCGACGAGTTCACGGCCGACATGCACGCGGCACTCAAGGCCGACCTTCATCCCGACATCGTCTTCACGCTCTCGCGCATGGAGAAGAAGGCAGGCGGCGCGCTGGCCTTCGGCACCCTGCGGGTGGCTGGCGTCGAAAAGGAAATCTCCCTGCCGCTCGCGACGACGCTGCGCAACGGCAAGCTGCTGGTTCAGGGAAGCGTGGACCTACTGATGACCGACTTCGGCATCGCGCCGCCGACCGCGATGATGGGCGTGCTCAAGACCGATCCGAAGGTCACCATCCGGTTCGAGACGATGCTGGCCAAGCCGACGACCTAGTCGCGGCCGTGATGGAGCGCGGCCAGCGGCTCCTGGCGCCCTGGCCGCCTTCAGCCGCTCCCCGTCGCCCGCGGAAGCGTGAGTGTGAACACCGTGCCGCCCTCCGGCGGGCAGTGCACCGACAGCGAGCCGCCGTGCAGTTCCACCGTCCGCTGCGCGATGGGCAGCCCGAGGCCACCGCCGCGCGACTTGGTGGTGAAGAACGGCTCGAAGACCTGTTCTCGAATCTCCAGCGGGATGCCAGGGCCCGTGTCGCGCACCTGCACCTCGATCATCCCGCCCGACGCCGGCGTGGAGAACACCGTGATCCGGCCATGGCCAGCCAACGCCTGGGCGGCGTTCAGGACCAGATTGAGGATGGTCGCCCGGGTCAGGTCCGCGTCCGCCAGCACCGTCAATGGCGCCCCGACGGCCTCGAACTCCACGCCCTTGCCGGCGGGATCCTGGAGCACGGTCGCAAACACGTCGTGCAGGAGCGGGGTCAGTTCGACTTCAGCAGGACGCGGCGGTCGCGGACGCGCGAAGAGCAACAAGTCGTCGATCAGTTCGTTGAGCGATTCAGTGCGCGCCAGGATCTCCTGCATCACCGCGCGCTCTGGATCGTCTGCCTTGCGGCGTCCCAACAGGACCTGCATCGCGCCACGGATTCCTGCCAGCGGGTTGCGGACCTCGTGCGCGAGCACGGCAGCCATCTGGCCGACACGCGCCAGTGCGGCCTGGTGCGTCAGCGAGTCCTCGGCGGTCTTGCGGGCGGTCACGTCGGCGCGGATGGCGATGTACTGGTACGGTTTGCCCTCCTCGGTCACGAACGGCACGATCGTGGTGTCCACCCAGTAGAAATGCCCAGCCTTGGCGCGATTGCGGATCTCGCCGTGCCATACGTGCCCGTTGGCGATGGTCCGCCACAAGTCGCGAATGAACTCGGGCGAGTGGTAGGCCGAGTTGATGATGCGGTGATCCTGCCCCAGCAATTCCTCGCGTGAGTAGCCGGAAATCTCGAGGAACTTGTCGTTCACATAGGTGATGCGGCCCTTGACGTCGGTCGTGGCGACAATCGCCGATGCGTCGAGTGCGCGCTTGAAGTCGCCGAGCTGCTCGAAATGCGCCGCGGCCCGTCCCTCGAGCGCCACGAAGCGGCGCACGACGATGGCGCTGATCAGAAAGACCAGGATCATCAGCGGATAGTTGACGATGACCCCAAGGGTGAGTTGGCCGTTCCAGCCGGCATAGAGGTCAGCCAGCACCAACACCGTCGCAACGTATGCCGCGACAAGCGGAAAGGCCGGCTGCGGGCTCCAGAGGCCGAGCAGGACCACACCCACGTACAGCATGCCGATGGCGCTGCCGATGGGCGCCCCGAGATCGGCAGCGAAGATCGCGGCCGTGAGCACCAGGCCCAGGACGGGCAGGGTGCGCGGACGAGAGAACGCGAGGCGACCGATGGGCGTGAACACGCGGGCTGATGCTATCGCAGGGCAGTGGCAGCGGCAGCGGCGCGGTCAGCCCGACGGCGGTCGCGGCGGCAGGGCGAGGGCGGGCACGACCGGTCGGCCGTCACGGACACGCGCGGACCAGAAGTTCCCACACGGACACGCGTACCACGCGATCGTGAGGGTGCTGCCGGCCAGCGGTGGCACCAGCAGCTGCCCACACGACGGGCAGGTCATCGCAAGGGCCTGCAGGCGCTGTCCGGTGGTCATGCCCTCGACGGAGCAACAGCCGTGCCGCGCGGATCGGGAAGAAAAACAGGGAAGGGCGGCCGAGTGCGGCGACAGCGGTGGAACTCTCCCGCCGCCGGTGGGAAAACTCCCGCAGGCTACGTCGTCGTCTTCGCGAGACCGAATTTCTCGATGCGGTAGCGAATCTGGTCGCGGTTGAGGCCGAGCATGGTGGCGGCACGGGTCTGGTTGCCACCCGACCGTTCGAGGGCCTGGACGACAAGGCTGCGCTCGAGTTCCTCGAGATTGACGCCCTCCGCGGGTAGCGACACCCCCGCTGACACAGGCGCCCCGCCGGCCAGTGCCGGGAAGTCCAGGGGCTCGAGCCACGGGGCGTCGGTGAGCAACATGGCCCGTTCGACGGCGTTGCGCAGTTCGCGGATGTTCCCCGGCCAGCCGTAGTGCTGCATCGCCTTCAGCGCCGTGGGCGACGCGCCACGCACCGACTTGCGGAACTCGCGGTTGAACTGATCGACATAGAACGCCACGAGGGCGGGGACGTCTTCGAGATGCGAGCGCAGTGCCGGCAGTTCGATGGGCAGCACGTTGAGCCGGTAGTACAGGTCGGATCGGAAGTGCCCGCCCTTGACCTGATCCTCGAGGTTGCGGTTGGTCGCAGCGACGATCCGCACGTCGACGCGCACGTCGTGCTGGCCGCCGACACGCTTGAAGGCCTTCTCCTCGAGCACGCGCAGCAGCTTGGCCTGCAGCGCCGGCACCATCTCGCCGATCTCGTCGAGGTAGACGGTGCCGCCGTCTGCCGATTCGAGCAGGCCCCGCTTCTGCTGGCGCGCGTCGGTGAACGCCCCCCGCTCATGGCCGAACAACTCGCTTTCGAGCAGCGTCTCTGGGATCGCCGAACAGGTGATGTTCACGAACGGCTTGTGCGAACGGTCGCTGTTGAAGTGCAGGACCTTGGCGGCGAGATCCTTGCCGGTGCCGCTCTCGCCCGTGAGCAGCACGGTGGACGCCGGGCTCGTCGCGACCCTCCGCAGCAGCGCCTTCACGCGAATCATCGGCGGCGAATCGCCGACGATGCGCTCCGGACTGTAGGGTTGCGCCTTCTCCGCCCGGAGGCTCCGCACCTCGCGACGCAGCTGCGTGGTCTCGAGCGCCTTGGCGACGAGATCCGAGACCGCGTCGACGTTGAACGGCTTGTTGGCGACATGGTAGGCGCCGGTCTTCATCGCCTCGACGGCGGTATCCACCGTGGCATATGCCGTGAGCAGGATGACGACGACGTCGGGGTCATGCTCCTTGATCTGCCGGAGCACGGTGACGCCGTCGATGTCGGGCAGCTTGAAGTCCAGCAACACGAGGTCGACGCCCTCGTGCACCTTGTCGATGGCTTCCTGCCCGGTCGCCGCTTCGATGATTCGCAGCCCGTCGGCCTGCAGGCGTTCGGACAGCGACCACCGGATCAGTTGTTCATCGTCGGCTACGAGGATCGTCGCCATCGCGCGAAGTATATCGGCTTCCGGGCGCGGAGCGCCCGGAATGCCGGGATGCCGAGAATGCCGCGATGCCAAATGAGGCCCGTGCGCGTTCGGCGTTCGGCGTTCAACGTTCGGCGTTCCTCATCATCCGCCCCGGCGTTCGTCAGCGTGCCGTCAACGTCACCGTAGCCGTCTGCCGGGTCCCGGCGTGCTCGAACACGATCGGCACCGACTGGCCGGGCGCGAGCGCCTTGAGGACGTCCGAATACACACTCAGTGACGCCAGCGCCTTGCCGGCCATTTCGAGGAGCACGTCCCCTGCCTGCATGCCGGCTTGCTCGGCAGGCGATCCTGGCACCAGCCCCGAGGCCTTCACGCCGGGGCCCTCGAACGCGAAGTCGGGCACGATCCCGAACCCCGCCCGCCGCGCCCCTTGCGGGCCTGGCGCCGCCGCCGTGGTCGTCTGTGCGCCTGGCGCCGCGATGGTGATGGTCAGCGGCTCCGGCCGGTCCGCCAGATAGGTCACCGCCTCACGCGCGACAGTCGCCACCCGCACGAGGCCGGCGACATCCACCTTGTCGGCCGTGTCGCCCGGCCGGTGGTAGTCGGTATGCGGGGGCGTGAACAACTGCACCGCCGGAATCCCCCTGGCGATGAAGCTCGCCTGATCGGACGACTCGAGCCCCTGCGAGGCAAACTGCGTCTGGATGCCCGTGACAAAGCCGATGCCGCGGAACACATGCGGCCACTCGGTGGCCGTTGCCGATCCAATCACGCCGAGCGGCGCCGTGCCGAGCCGACCGACACTGTCGATGTTGAGCACGGAGCGGATGCCCTCGCGCGGACGCACCGGATGCTCGACGTAGTGCTTCGACCCGAGCATGCCGGCCTCCTCCGCCGTCGTCGCGACGAACACGATCGTGCGTCGTGACGCGCCGGCGTCGGCCATCGCCCGGGCGACCTCGAGGAGCACGGCCACGCCGCTCGCGTTGTCGTCGGCGCCGGGATGCAGCCGGCCTTCGTCACCGGCCCGCGGACCTGGCCATCCCATGCCGAGATGATCGTAGTGGGCCGTGACCACAATGGACTGTGCGCTCCATGCCGGCTCGCTGCCCTGGAGCACGCCGACGATGTTGGCCAGTGTCGCCGGCTTGCCGTCCGGCGTCTGCGAAGTGGTGAATTCCTGCCGATACGAGCCGCCCGGCATGCCGGGCGCAAGGCCGGCCGCCTTGAACTGTGCCGCCACGTATGCCGCGGCCTTGTCGAGACCAGCGGTGCCGACGCCGCGGCCCTGATACTCCGCGGACGCCAGCGTCGCCACGTGTGCCTTCAGTGACGCGTCCGAAAAGACGGCGGGCAGCGTCGCGAGCGGTGCACGCGCGAGCGTGAGCGGGGCAATGGCCATGTCGCGGCGGGTGCCGGTGCGAAGATCCACCGACAGCGGCGAGTCGGACGCCTGCCACTGCCCCTTCAGCATGTTGACCGGTTCGGCGCCCTCGAATCCGAGGTACGAGTACTTGCCGTAGTGCGGCAGCTTGCGCGCGAGGCCCTCCATGGCGTCGACGCGATCGGCGACGATCCAGCCGATGGCCCTGGTGGCGTCGCCGGGATGACGGCGCACGAGGATCGCCGCGTGGTCGCGCAGCGGCATCGCCTGCGCGTCGATGGTCACCGCGCCGGCGTCGAGGCGGACCGCCGTGCCATCGACGAGGTCCTTCGCAAAGCGGTTGCCGCGCCCGAACAGCCACACCGAGCGATCCGTGGGGAGTGACGTCACTTCGGTGTCGAGGACGACTTTCGGCGCGTGCGCCGGCGCCTTCCAGCTCTCCGCCATGGCCCGGTAGGCGGCGGTGTGGGCCGGATCCTCGCTCGCGGCGATGACGACGAGTGGCGCGGCGTCGCCGAACAACTGCCCGAGCGACGGCGGCGTCTCGCGGGCATCGAGCCGGCGGAACAGGTCGAACGCGGGATCCACGTGCAGCATGAGGGGCGGGTCGGCGGTCTCGATACGGAACGAGGCGGACGGTCCGGCCAACGCCACCTTCGCATCCACGGCCTTCCCCGTCGTCTGCACGACAACGGGCACGTCGACGGCGAATGGGGCACCCGGCTGCGTCTGCGAGATGACGCCCTCGACGACGTAGGTCCCGCCGTTGGCGTGTGGCGGAGGTCGATCGGCGTCCGGCGTTCGACGTTCGACGTTCGTCACGGCGGTGAGTCTCACGGCGAGTGCCGGCGCGCTCGCCCGTTCGATCCAGTCGGCGAAGAACCGGGCGAGATCCTGCCCGCTCACCGCCTCCATCGTCGTGCGCACATCGTCGAACGAGGCGCGCTTGCCCTTGAAGTCGCGATAGAAGCGGGCGAGGAACTTGCGGAAGTTCTCGTCACCGACCGCCCGCCGGAGCGCGTGGAAGCCCATCATCGTGCGTCCGTAGCCGATCGCTTCCGTTGCGGCGCTGTGCCGGCCGCGGAACTGCACGAGCGGGAAGTCCTGCGCCGACGACACGTAGTCGCGATACTTCTGCAGCGTCGAGCGTCGATACACGGCGTCCTCGCCGCGCTGCTCCTGCATCAGGTGATCGGCGAGGTACGCGGTGAGCCCCTCGCTCCAGTTACCGCGCGCTTCCTCGACGAATACCGAGTTGCCCCACCAGTTGTGGAGAATCTCGTGCGGATACGAGGAGGTCAGGATGAACGGGAACCTGATGATCTGCGGCCCGAGCAGCGTGAACGAGGGCATGCCGTAGCCGGTCTCCCAGAAGTTCTCGACGAGCGCGAACTTCTGATACGGGTACGGGCCGATCAGTCCGCGGTACATCTCCAGGTACTGCGCGGTGGCGGCCAGGTACTTCGAGGACAGCGCGGCATCGGCCTCGTGCAGGTAGACCTGTGCCTCCGCTGCACCCGCTGGCTGGGTGGTCAGTTGCAGGGGGCCACCGACAATGTGGATCTGATCGACAGGGTCTGTGGACGCCCAGCGCGCACGGCCATCGGCGTCGCGCGACGTGCCGGCGCCTTCACTGACGACACGCCACGTGTTCGGCTGTGCGACCGTCAGATTGAAGGTCATGAGCGCCCGGCCGACGAGCGGGTACCAGCCGCTGGCGCCAGGCAGGTAGACGCCGGTCCTGGAGACGATGCCGGGTGTGGATCGAAAGCCGCGCGTGTACTCCTCGCGGGCATCCGACAAGGCGAAGTCGAAGACGCCGGCGTACTCGACACGGAAGGACGCACCTGCCGCGGGCAGCGTCACGCGGTACCGCTTGACTGCAGGCGACGACCCCATGTCGCCGCCCTCCACGTCGCCAAGCCACGACACGTCGCCGAGCGCCACCTCCCGGACAACGGGCGTGGAACGGGTGACACGCAACCGCGAGTGCAGCAGGAACTCGACTTCGCGGAGGTCGCCGCCCGGCGTCACCTCCGCCTTGACGGCCACCCCACCCGTCGACGGGTCCAGCGTGACGTCCAGCGCCTGATGAACGCGGTCCTGTGCCGATGCGGTGCACGCCAGCATGCTGGCGCACAGCGCAACTCCCCCGAGCCGGAGTAGTCGTCGCATTGCGTGGACAATCCTACAATTTCACAATTTCAGGAATTTCAGGAATTTCAGGGACACCGCCATATTGGAACGACTCGAAGCTGAGGGCTCGAGGCTCAGGGAGCATGCTGAGGGGCGAATCATGCCGTTAGCGGTGAAATTCTGAAATTCTGCAATTCTGAAATTGCGTCGAGTCGATCGATCAGGACACCAGCGACAGCTCGGCGAGGATCGGCAGGTGGTCGGACCCACGCGCCGCCGCATCGGTACGGATGACGTCGCATGTCGCGACGCGACCAACCGACGCGGCCGGGGCGAAGACATAGTCGAGGCGCAGGTGCGGCTGCCACGAGGGGAACGTGAAGCCGGTCTCGCCTGGACGCCTGGCGCGGAAGGCGTCGACGTATCCGGCATCGAACACCTGCTGGATGGTGCGCCAGCGGATGTGGCCGCCACTCATCCAGACGAACGGGCGCAGCCGCAGCGGCAGCATGTGGATGTCGAGCCGTTCACCGGGCGCAAGGGTATTGAAGTCGCCGGCGAGCACATGGAACCCCGACGCGCGTGCCGCGACCGTCTCGATCAACGCCCGTACCTCGTGCACGCGTCGGCGCTCGGTCCACGCCGCATGCACCGCGCTCAGATGGACCCCGAAGAGGTGAACCTGGCCGCCGGCCGGCACGACATGCAGGAACGCGTGCCGCGAGATGCGCGGCTGCCGCCATTCGAAATGGTCGACCGGCTGGCGCGACAGGAATCCCAGCGACTGGCGGTGCGACGTGCCCCACTGCGCCATCCCCGTCTCGCGCGCCACCGCCTCGACCACGGCAGGCCGGGTCGCTTCCTGCAGCAACACGACGTCGGCCTGGCTGTCGCGAATCGTCGACGCGAGATCGGCCTCGCGGCCGTGCCCGCCGTAGCGGATGTTCCACGTCAGCAGCCGCAGCGTGCGCATCGTCTCCATCGGAGCGCCGTCGGTCACGGCCCGACTACTCGGACTCCGCGCTGCCGAAAAGGGTCAGGTACGGCTGGCCGATCAGTTCGCCACGCAGGGCGATGATCCAGTCGCGCGACGCCTGCACGTTGACGGGACGCCCGGCGAGTTGCGTCAGGTGCTCGCGGAGCTCAGCGAGCGCGGGAGCGATGTCCGGGGCGTTCTCACCCATGGGCCGTGTGTGTACGCCGGGCAGGTAGGACCCGGTCAGGGTGAATGCTCCGAGGACATCCGCACCGACCAGCGTCAGGTCGACGTCGCTCGTCCCAAGCCCGTCGGCGTCGAACCGGGCCTCATCCTTCCAGCGGAAGCCCGTGACCGCGCTGCCACGCACGATGGCACGGGTGCCGGAAGGCACGACCTCCGCAATGGCCTGTCGAAAGGCCTCGTAACGCTCTTGGTCTCCCTGGAAGACGAGCCGGATGAACGTCGCGCGCTTTTCCGCTTCCGTGAAGCCACCCTGCTCGTGCTGTGGGTCAGGTTCGGCGGGCGGCGGGTGCGGGCTGTCCAGGGCCATGCCCGGCAAGGAGCAAGTCCGGTACCACTTTGGGAATGCCGCGATGCCGCGAATGAAGAATTCTGTCCGCATCGAGCAAGCTCGACGCCTACGCTCCAGCCTTCTCCATTCCCAGCATTCCCGACATTCCGGCATTCCCGGCATTCCGGCATTACCCCCTGCCGTAGGCGAGGGCTTGCGAAGCTGAACCTCGCCTACGGCAGGGGGTAATGCTTCGGCACCCGCACCACGACCGTTCCCGACACCTTGTCGTGCCAGGACTGGCGCTCCGGATCGCGGAGGATCCAGAGCGCGCCGAGTCCGAAGGTCGCGATCGAGAACACGCCGACCAGGCCGCGCACGAGCACGTCGACGAAGCGAAGTGGCGCGCCGTCGACGCGCACCACGCGCAGCTGGCAGATGATGCCGCCGAGCGTGGTGGCCTTCCAGAACCAGAACGCCACGTGGTACACCACCAGCACTTGCACGAAGTAATCGCTCGGGTCGCGCAAGCTGCTCATGGCAGTCAGCATGCCGACCAGCAGGACGTCGAGCGCGAACGCCGCGGCGCGCTCTCCGAAGCTCGCACGTGGGTAGGCGAGCAACGCACGCGGATCCAGGGAAAAGTCGGACGCGTGCGCCGCCGGCGGCACGGCGCCGGCAAAGGCGGGCGGTGGCATCGTGTACGTATCGCCCAGTGTCGATCGGTGCATCGACAGATCCGCATCGCCGGCCCCGGCACCCTCGGCCAATGCAGGCGTGGCACCGAGTGCCGCGGCTTCGAATGGCGAGGGCGGCACGGGCGGCGGCGGCACCGGTGGCGTCTCGCGCGGCGCGCGCACCGCGGGCGGATTCTCGCGCCGATAGCCGCGCACGAACGCCAGCGTCGCCGCGCCGAGACCAAGCACACCACTCAGCCCCCACACGACAACGCCGAGCAGCGGAATCATGTAGGTGATCGTGATCACGACGAAGCCGATCACGAACGACCGTGTCGACTCGACGCGGCTCTCCATGTCGTCCTGCTCGAACAGCCGCGTACCAATCCAGCGGTTGACGGCGACCTTGCCGACGATCCAGGCGATCAGCAGTCCACCAAACAGCACCGGAAGCACGGCGATGCCAATCACCGTGACGGCCAGCAGCGCGACCACGGGCCCGGTCAGCACGAGGACCAGCACGCCTGCCATGAACGTGCTCAGCGGCCGTTCGGCGATGATGGTGGCCGACGCCGCCGTCGCCCGCGGGAAGAGCAGGTTGAGCAGCAACTGCACGAAGAACAGCACCGCGACCACTCCCCACACCCACCCGATGTCGGGCACGATCAGCCGGCCCAGCAGCAGGCCTCGCGTGATATAGGGCACCGACTGCCGCAGCCCCGTGCCGAGCAGGGGCACCCCGACCACGATCTGCTCGCGGCCCGGACGGAAGTCCGCCGGCGCATCCAGGGTGCCGCCCACGAGCACCAGTTCCTGGCCAACGCTTGCCCCCGGCTCGATCGTGGCCTTGCCACCGACCACCACGAGGGTGCCCTCGACGGACGCGCCGGACGCGATCCGCACGTCACCGAGCGTCACCGACAGGTCGCCGCAGACATGCCCCTCGACGAGGACGTTGCCGAAGACGACGACGAGGTCCCGGAAGGCATCGCCCTTGCGGACGACCTGATCCTGGCCGAGGCGGAACCCCGGGTTGTGCCCGATGCCGTCGCACGGGAACTCCGGCGAGGGGAGCATCGTGATGCGTTCCTCGCCCGGCGCAGGCGGAGGTTCAGCCGCGACGGCGGGCGGGGGCGTCGGTCGCGGCGGCCGCCCGGCCCGCGTCGATCGTTCGACAGTGGGCGCCTGCGGTGCCGGTTCAGGCGCAGGCGCGGTCGCGGGTTGCGCCGTCGTCGCCGCCGGACTCGCGGTCGCAGCGTCCGGTGTCTGGGCCAGCGCCGCCGGCCCCCACGCGCATGTCGCGCACATCAACGCCAGTCGGATCAGTCGGGTCATGACTGGGATGCCCCTCCAAGGGCCACGCGGCTCAACGCCGCCAAACACAACGCGCACGCGGTGCACAACGCCACCGTGAGCAGCAGTACCAGCCTGGCGATCGGCGCCACCACCGCCGACCACGTAAGTTCCATCACTCGCAGGAGAGCCGCGGTCGTCTCGGCGGCGCCGCCCACGTAGCCCGCACCCGTCTGCAACGAATGCGGGAGCAGCGCACCGAAGGAGGCCAGCAGCGTCGGCCACGCCCATCCGAACCCGCCCACCACCGCGGCAACCAACAGCACTGCCGCCACCTGCAGCGGCCACGGCCACGTGAACCACGGGTGCCCCACGTCCGGGAGGGCCAATGCGGCCATGACCCGCGGCCGGAACGTGCGCGGCGCACGCGGCATCGGCAGGTCCGCCAGGGCGCGATGCGCGAGCCGTTCGAGGTCGTCAGGTTCCATCGTCATGACAGCCACCGCCGCAGCGCGACCCGACCGCGATGCATGTCGGTCCTCACCTTGCCGACTGAGACCCCGAGCAGCCGCGCGATGTCGTCGCAGCCGTGCTGCTCGAAGTGGAACAACACGAGGGGCACCCGCTGGTGCGGTGGCAGCGCTCGCAACGCCGCCTCGAGTTGCGCGTGCCGATCAGCGTCGTCCAGCACCGCTTCCGGGCTGGCCTCGGTCGCGGCCACGTCGAACGCCGGCCCGCCGGCCTCACCCATCTCGCTGAAGAACCGCCACCGGGCGCGATAGCGCTCCAGGTGGTTGAGGCAGAGGTTGGTCGTGACCGTCTTGAGCCACCCCGGCACCGTTGCCTCCCCCTTCAGTTCCCCGAAGCGCTCGTAGGCGCGCAGGAACACCGTCTGGGCGACGTCCTCGGCCTCGGCCTCATTGGCCAGCAAGCGCACGGCGACGGCATAGACCATGTCCTGGTACTCGAGCACGAAGGCGTCGAACGCCGCTGCCCCAGGCGGGCCCGGCGGGTCGCCACGGGCGGCCATGTACTCCACATACCCGCTGGCGGGGGAAAAGTTTCAGGGAGCTGGTGAAGGACCGGGACCGGGCCCGTCAGGGCACGCGGGGGCCTGGAGGCACGGCGCCAAGGCCAGGGCCGGTCAGCTGCCCGGTGCGCATGACGCCGTCATGGATCGTGAACAGGCCCGGGAACCTCGCCTCCCAGGCCGCATTCGCCGACGGCACGAACTGGCGCGCGTTGGCCTCGATCCCGGCGTTGCCGGGGACGCGCGCGGCGATGCCCGCCGAGTGAATCAGCGAGGCGCCGGGACAGGTGAGGTCCTGCACGCACAGGAACATCCCGAACTTCTGGGCCGCGGCCGCCATCAGCATCGCCTGACTCTGTCCCTTGCACGCCTTGAGGGCCACTCCGGTGTAGCCCATCTCCCTGGCCACCAGCAGCGCCGCGAGGTCCACGAGCCCTTCGTCGACGACCACCGGCAGCAATTTCGAGGCCTCGTGCATCACGTTGCCGCGATCGTTGGCCAGGTCGCGCGACGTCGGTTGCTCCACGTACTTGATCCGGGCGAACCCATCGGGTGTCGCCTCGCGTACGCGCCGCAGCACGCCGAGCAGGTAGCCCACGTCCGGGCAGCCCTCGTTGAAATCCAGTATGTAGTGCCAGTCGCGGACACGACGCGCCTGCATCCCCGTACGTACGACGCGGTCGACGCGGGTGATGCGATCGAAGTCCTGCGCGTCGTTGCCGCCATTGAGCTTGATCTTGAAGTGCGTCAGGCCGTCATGCGCAATCCACTCCGCCAGCGTGTTCGGCAGGCCGTCGTCGAGCCGCACCTTGAGATCCGCGGGCTCGATGGCATCGCTCGCGCCAACCGAATGGAACACCGGCGTGACGGCGCGCGGCGCGGACGGGATGTAGCGATCCAGGTACTCGCCCGCGAACTGCGGGCCCAGATCCCGGGACAGGTCCTGCCGCACGTGCGCCTTCGAGTACGTGGCGTAACTGCTCACGCCGAACGCCTTGCCATACGCGTCGTGGATGGCGGCATCGAAGGGACTCGCCACCACCAGCGTGCACAGCTTGGGGATCGGGCTGCGCAGGTTCCGGGTTCGGCCTACCGCTTCAGCGGCCCGCAGGTACGCCGGCTCGAGCGCGCGCCACAGGTCGAGTGGATGTCCGTCTTCGTCGCACGCGGCGGTGACGTCACGCAGGGCATCGGCCAGCGCCATCATCGCGCCGAGCCCGTCTTCCTGGGTCGCCTTCGGAAACGCCCAGGCATTGCCGAGCGTCATCGATCCGAAGCCCCACGATTCGACGCCACTGCCGGCCCGCACGCGTACCTGCACGTCGAGGAGCGTCACGCGATCCACCGAGCGTCCGCCGAACATGTACGGCGCGCGATAGGTATGACCCGCGAACGCATGCGTGACCTCGACGATGCGGATGTCGGTCGGGCGGGCGGCGCGGATCGCCGGAGCGCCAGGCGCACGCCGCGGCACGGCCAGCGAGAGCGGCGCAAGGCACAGGCCCCCGATCAGGTGACGACGCGAAAGGGGCAAGGGCGGTACGGCGGGCATAGAGGCATTATCGCGTCGGGACGGGTCCACCGCCCCTGCACCAGGGCGGGTACCGGGTATCGGGTACCGTTTGCCGCCTGCCGCTTGCCGTCAGAAGGCGAACCGCACACCGCCATTCCAGACCCGTCCGTCGAGCGGCGCCCAGGCGCCGACGGTCCAGCGGCCATCCGGCAGGCGGGTCGGCCGGATCAGCGGGTCGTACGTCGTCTGGCGGACGTCGGCCAGGTTCTCGACGTTGAGGAACAGGTGCACCCGGCCCAGCCGCCGCTCGACCAGGCCGCCCAACAGGACGTACTCGCGGCTCGTCGCCCGGTACGGGTTGTCTTCAAGGCCTTGGCGCCCTGTGTAGTACGCCTCGGTCCCCACCCGTCCCCACTCGCCCTCGAGCATGGCATTCAGCGACGCCGCATGCGCTGGTGTCAGCGGCACCTCGCGACGCACGTCGCGATCCACATCCAGCTCGGTCGCGCGGGTCCACCCATGGGTGGCCATGGCGACAAAGCCACCATGGCGGTAGCGCGCCAGCAGTTCGGTGCCCCAGGTGCGCGTCGGCTCCGCGGCGTTGACGAGACCGACCGTGATGCCACGCTCGGGCACCACCAGGATGTGCGGCAGTTCGGCGAGCTGGACCGGATTGGACACGCGCGACCCGAACCCCGTGATGGTCACCTCGAACCCGCCATGCGTCCAGGTCAGGTCGCCCGAGAACGACACGGCCCGCTCGGCCTCGAGACCCACCAGGCGTGCGACGCGCGCCAGTCCCGTCTCGTCGGTCTCCTCGGTGAACGGCGTCGGCGCGAAGGATCCGCCGCCGCCTGACACCCGCATCGTCCATTCCGTCGATGGACGCAGGAGCAGCGAAAGGCGCGGACTGAACAAGGCGCCGTATTCGCTGTGGGCGTCCAGCCTGGCGCTGGCCGACACGCTCGCGATGCGGCCGAGGTCGATCTGATCCTGCGCGAAGACGGCAGGCGCGGAAAACGTGTAGGCAAACCGTGACTCTTCGACGGGAGCGTAGCGGTCCTGCTGGAACGCCCCGCCCAGCACCCACGCGTGGCGGCCGGATACGCCGGTCAACGACGCCTCGCCGAACGCAGTCTGGCGCGTGCCGCGCTCGCGCACCTCGCCGAATCGTCGATCCTGGCCGTTGCGGGAGTACGACCCACGCGCCGTCAACACACGCGTGCCGAGCAGCCATCGGCCGAGGCCGCCGACATCCGCGCGCCTCGTCTCGAGCCGCTCGGCGAACGGCAGCCCGTCGGGCGCGACCGCCGCGCCGATGGTACCGGCCTGGCGATCCTCGGCGATCACGCCACCAGTGAGGAACAGCGACGCGCCCGCGCCGGAATCGTAGAAGACGCGCGGCCGGACGACGCCGCGCTGGTAGGCCGCCACGTCGGTCCACCCATCGTCGTCCATGTCGTTGCGACGTTGGCCGTGGGCCCCTCCGAGCAGGGTCCAGGACCAACCACGGACCGGCGCACAACCGAGCCACACGGCGGCGTCGACGCCGCCCAGCGACGTGGCATTGAGCAACGTCTCGACGTGCGACTCCTCGGCGCGCCGGCTGACCAGGTTGATCACGCCGCCGAGCGCTGCGGGACCATAGAGCGCCGACGCGGCCCCCTTGATCACCTCGACCTGCCCGAGGTCCAGTGGTGGCACCTGCAGCAGGCCCAGCGAGTCACCGCCGGAGCCATAGAGCGGCAGGCCATCGGCCAGGAGCTGGGCGTAGCGGCCGCGCAGGCCCTGCACGCGGACGTTCGCCGCACCCAGTGACGGCGCCGTGGTCTGCACTCGAAGGCCGGTGGTCTCGCCGAGCAGCATCGCAACCGACCCTGGCGTCATCAGCGCCTTCTCCTCTATCTCCTCCTCGTCGATTACCTCGACACGCAATGCTTCGTCCTGCAGGCGGCGCCCGGAGCGCGTGGCCGTGACGACGACCGTTTCTTTGGCTTCGAGCGGTGAAGGCGGTGGCTCGGCATCCTCGGCCGGCGCGGAGGACGGTGGCGCGGGAGCCGGTGGTGTCTGCGCCTGTGCGAGGTGTGCAGCCGTGAGGCCGAGGGCAAGGGCGGCGGCGATCGCCCGCCGGTGCATCCGCATCAGTGCATTATCCCTGTGGCGCGGCCGCGATCACCGCCGCGGCGGCGGCGGCATCGATGCCTCTCATGCGCACGCGTTTGTGGCGGGAACGATCGCCGGACACGATCGCAATGTCCCGACGAGCCACGCCGAAGGCTGCCGCGAGTACGACAACGAGCTCGGCATTGGCCGCACCATCCACAGGCGACGCGCCAAGACGCACCACCACGGCGTCGTCGCGGGTCCCCGCGAGCCCGGACCGGCCGGCCCGCGGAATCACGCGGACCGCCAGCACGATGCCGTCGGCAGTCTCCTCGATCATCGCGTACAGGGTAACGCTTGATGCCTGATGCCTCATGCCTCATGCCTCATGCCTCATGCCTGACGCCTGACGCTCAACGCCTTACGCTCAACGCTTGGGCTTACGGCTTACGATTGATGACGGCGCCGCGAGGTCACGCCGCGGCTCGACTGGAGTTCCGATGTCTGCGTCCTCGTGCCGCTTCGCCCTGCTCGCTGTCGTCCTGATTGCCGGCGCGGCAGGCCGTGGACTGCTTGCCCGCCCTGGACACGTCGCTGCCGCTCAGGCAGCGCCCGCGCGCGACTACCCCGTCCAACCGGTGCCGTTCACGGCCGTGACGCTGGACGACGCGTTCTGGGCGCCGCGGATCGAGACCAACCGGACGGCCTCGATTCCGACGGCCCTCCAGCAATGCGAATTGACCGGACGTGTCGGCAACTTCCGGCGTGCGGCGCAGGTGCTGAGGGGCGAGCCGCTCGCCGATACGAAAGCACCAGGCTACCCGTTTGACGATTCTGACCTGTACAAGGTCATCGAGGGCGCCTCGTACGCCCTCAGCGTGCACCCGGATGCGAAGCTCGACGCCTACGTCGACCAGTTGATTGCGACGATCGCGGCGGCCCAGGAACCCGACGGCTATCTCTACACGACACGGACGATCAATCCGGCGGCACCGCATCCATGGGCCGGCAAGGTCCGGTGGGAGTTCGAGCGCGACGACAGCCACGAGTTGTACGACCTCGGACACCTGTTCGAGGCGGCGGCTGCGCACTACCAATCCACGGGCAAACGGACGCTGCTCGATGTGGCCCTGCGCGCCGCTGATCTGCTCGACCGCACGTTCGGACCAGGCAGGGCGTCGATCTGGCCTGGACACCAAGTGACCGAGATGGGGCTCGTCCGCCTCTACCGGGTCACCGGCAACGAGCGCTACCTGGCCCTGGCGAAGTTCCTCATCGACGAGCGCGGGCCGACCCCGGGAGTGAAGACCAACGGCGTCGGGCTCGAGTACAACCAGGCGCAGGTGCGCGCCGTGGAACAGACCGAACCGGTGGGTCACGCGGTGCGCGCCATGTACATGTACGCAGGGATGGCCGACGTGGCCGCCCTGACCGGCGACGTGGCGTACGTGCAGGCGCTCGAGAAGATCTGGACCAGCACGGTGGGCGGCAAGTTGTACCTGACCGGCGGTATCGGCTCGACCGGCGCCGGCGAGGCGTTCGGCAAGCCGTACGAGCTGCCGAACATGACCGCCTACAACGAGACGTGCGCGTCGGTCGGCATGGACTACTGGAACCATCGGCTGTTCCTGCTGCACGGCGACGGCCGTTACATCGACGTGCTCGAACGCACGTTGTACAACGCGCTGCTCTCCGGCGTCGCGCTCGACGGCAAGGCGTACTTCTATCCCAATCCGCTCGAGTCGGCCGGACAGCACCAGCGCAGCCCGTGGTTCGGCGTCGCGTGCTGTCCCGGTAACATCACGCGGTTTCTCGCGTCACTGCCCGGTTACGTCTATGCACACCAGGGCGATGCCGTCTACGTCAATCTCTACGCCGCCGGCACGGCGACGATCGACGGCGGCGCCGGTCACCGCGTACGGATGCGCCAACAAACCCGCTATCCCTGGGACGGTCTGGTCACGCTGACCGTGACACCCGAGACGACACGCACGTTCCCACTTCGCCTCCGCATCCCCGGATGGGCACGCGAGGCGCCCGTTCCGAGCGACCTGTATCGCTTCGCGGGCCCGGCTTCACCGCCGGCGTCCTTGTCGGTCAACGGCGTGCCGGTGCCGATTGAGGTCGAGCGGGGCTACGCGACCGTGTCACGCGCGTGGGCGCCCGGCGACACGGTCACGCTGGTTCTGCCGATGCCCGCTCGTCGCATCCGGGCGCATCCGTCGGTGGCGGCCGACCGCGGCCGCATTGCCGTCCAGCGCGGCCCGCTCGTCTACGCGGCCGAGTGGCCCGACAACGGCGGCGACGTGCGCAACGTCGTGTTGCCAGACGAAGCGGTGCTCGCCAGCGAGTTCCGGCCGACGCTGCTCGGTGGCGTCCAGGTGGTGACCGCCCCCGCGGTTGCGCTCTCGCGCGACAAGGACGACGCCATCGTCCGCACGACGCGCGTGATGACACTGATTCCGTATGCGACGTGGGCCAACCGGGGCCCGGGGCCGATGGCGGTGTGGCTGGCGGCGGTCGAAGATGCGGCGCGGCCGCGCCCCTTCCCGACGCTCGCGACGCGCAGCACGGTGACGACCTCGCCGGCTCGCCGCAGTCCGCGCTTCATCAACGACGGCGAAATGCCCGCCTCGTCATCGGATCCTGCGTCGTACTTCGATTGGTGGCCGCGCAAGGGCGAGACGGCGTGGGTGGAATACGCGCTGCCGGAAGTTGCAACCGTCGATCGCGTCGCCGTCTACTGGTTCGACGACACAGGCCGCGGCGAAGTCCGTGTCCCCGCATCGTGGTCGCTCCAATACAAGGACGGCGACTCGTGGCGTCCCGTCCAGGGGAGGTCGAAGTACCGCACCGAGCGCGACCGTCCGAATGTCGTCACGTTCTCGCCAGTGCGAACGACAGCACTCCGCCTCGACATCACGATGCAGTCCGGCTTCTCGGCCGGGATTCAGGAGTGGACAGTTCAGTAACGACTAACGCTTAACGCTTGACGTCATGCCTCATGCCCAATGCCTGAGACCTGAGACCTGAGACCTGAGACCTGAGACTGGAGGCGTAGGCCGTAGGCCGTAGGCTGTAGGCGCTACGGCTTCTTCCCTTCGATCCAGCTGGGCTTCTCGGTCGTCGTCGCGAGCCATCGCACCGGCTCCACAAGCGATGCAATCGCGTCCCGCATGTGCGGAATGTTGACGTGACGGAACTCGTCCGACGGCTGGTGGTACTCGCCGTGCAACCCGAAGCTGGACACGGTGTGGGCGACGACGCCTCGACGGGCGAAGCGGATATTGTCGGACCGCTCGAAAAAGCGCTGATCGGGGTGCGGATCCTGGACCAGCCGTGCCCCCCTGGCGGCCAACTGCGGGCCGAGCGTCGATCGCTCGTAGCCGGTCAGCCAGAGCGTGCCCGCTGGCACCTTCGGATCCGGGCGCCCGATCATCTCGACCTGCAGGTCGGCAACGATGTCGGTGAGCGGCACCACCGGCCGATCGACGAAGTACCGCGCGCCGAAGCCGCCACTCTCCTCGCTTCCGAACAACGCGAACACCACCGGCCGCCGCGGCCGCGGGCCACCGGCCAGCACCCGCGCGAGTTCGATCACTGCCACCACTCCCGACGCGTCGTCGTCGGCGCCGTTGTAGATGGTGTCGCTGACATCGCCGCCGACACTACGCACCCCGAGGTGATCGAGGTGCGCCGAGAGAATCACGGCCTCGGCCGACGCCGACGGATCGGTGCCGGTCAGGCGCCCGACGACGTTCCAGGTGCGGGTCCGGTCGCCAGCGACGAGTTCGGTGTCCAATCGCAATGACGTGCCATCGGCCATGGCGATGATGGCCTCGTGTGTCGCCGCGTCGAGCGTCAGTACGGTCGGCCCGGATGGCGGTGAGGGCAACGTGCCGACGACCTGCGTGGAGAGCCATTCGGACGCCTGTGCCGTGAGCTGCGCCCAATTGCCCGCCTGCGCCGCCGTGGCCTTGCGCAGGACCAGCGCGGCGCCGCTGAGCGACGACATCGCCGTCATGGGCGTGTCCGCGGGCAGGATGACGGCCGCGCCAGACGACACCGGCGTCCCGGCGACGAAGTGCTGCAGCGAGCCGCTGACACGTGCGGCGGCCACGGCGCCCACCAGGAATGCGGTGTTGCGCGTGTACGTACGATCGCCCGCCGTCAGCACCGGCGGCGTCGCCGCCTTGAAGCGTTGTACCCCCACCTCCTGCACGAACCAGCCGTCGTCGCCCATCGGCTCGACGCCCAGGGCGGCGAGTTGCGCACCGATGTAGGTCGCGGCGATCCACTCGTCGCGGGTGCCGCTGCCGCGTCCGTTCAGGGCGTCGCTGGCGAGGAACCGCATGTGCGCGGCGATGCGCCGTTCGAGCAACGACGCCTCGGCCTCGCCGGTGGGCGGCGCCTGTGGTGGCGGAGCTGTGGTGCCGGGCGCGCCGCCAGTGCGCGACGCGCACCCGCCCGTCACCAGCGCGATGAGACAAACGACACAGAGCGTTCGGGGAAGCCGCGACATTCGCGCGAATTTAGCACGCGTGGTGCGATCGGCTCTGCGATCTCGGCGCGGTTCAAGGATAGGGCCCGCTCTCCGTGGCACCGCCGTTTCGACGGTAGGGCCCGCTCTCCGAGCGCGGCCCAAGGCCTACCGCTCGTACAGGAACTGCCAGTCCTGCGGGTTGGCGACGAGGCCGGCGCGGACGGGGTTCTGGCGTAGATACGCCCGCTTGGCCTCGAAGTGCTCGCCGATACGAAGCCGATGCTCGAAGAAGTCCTGCTGCCACCGCACCTGGCTCCGACATGCGACGAAGCGTTTGAGGTCGACGATGGTCCTCTGGATGTTCATGGACGGCGGTATCGTCGCGAGAAAATGCAGGTGATCGGGCATGAGCACCAGCACGTGCAGGCGCCACCGTCCGAGTTGCTGGTACGTCTCCAGCGAATGCGTCACCAGCATCGCGACGGCAGGCACGCACAGATGATTCTCGCCGCGTGGAAACGTGCAGAGCGTGAGCAGATAGCACTGGTCGCTAGAGATCCAGGGTGGCACCGCAAGTGGGAGGCGGCAGCGACGCGGTGTGGGGTGAGGCGCGGGTCCATACGACTGGACCGCAGCATTTCAGATGCCGTCGCGTGCAACGCGGATGACAGCGTGAACACCTGGCTGGGTCGCAGCAACTGCCATGAGCGCGAGCGTGCCGGCTGGCATTCGCTGCAATCGACACCAGCGGCCACCTCCGAGCGCCGCCCGTAGCGTGGGCCGGGTTCGGAGAACCGGCCCTACCATCGCGTTCGGCCCTGTCAGCATCGCCTCCCAACCAGGTCGACCGGCTACCCCTTGTTCAGTCCGCTGCGCTATGTTGCAGGACAGCCCCATGCGTGCCCTGCTCGTCGAGGACGACCCGAAGATCGCCGAATTCGTCGCCAAGGGGCTACGCGAGGCTGGCTTTGTCGTCGATCACGCGGGCGAGGGCGATACCGGCCTCGACCTGGCCACGGCCGGCAGCCACGATGTCGCTATCATCGACTTGATGCTCCCGCACCTCGACGGACTCGGGCTGATCCAGCGGATGCGCCAGCGCGGCGTCCAGACCCCCGTCCTGATCCTCAGCGCAAGGCACTCGGTGGACGACCGCGTCACCGGCCTCACGGCTGGTGGCGACGATTACCTGACCAAGCCATTCGCGTTTCCCGAACTGCTGGCCCGGGTGCACGCCCTGATTCGCCGCGCCACCCACGCCCCTGTCGCGACGCAACTTGCCGTCGGCGACCTGCGTCTCGACCTCGTCACGCGCACCGCGACGCGCGAGGGCCGGAGCATCGAACTGCGGCCGCGCGAGTTCACCCTGCTCGAATACCTGATGCGCAATGCGGGACGGGTCGTGTCCAAGACCATGATCCTGTCGCACGTGTGGGACTACTCCTTCGACCCCGGGACCAACGTCGTGGACGTGCTGGTGTTCCGCTTGCGCGAGAAGATCGACAAGGGGTTCGACACGAAGCTGCTTCACACCGTTCGCGGGGCGGGGTATGTCATCCGGGTGGCGTGATGCGTGGCGCGACGCGCTGGGCCTGCGCCTCGCGCTGTGGTACGCCGCGATTTTCGTCGCCAGCGCCCTCGCGCTCGTGGCGCTCACCTATGTCCTGCTCTCGGCCTCGCTGAGCCGCTACGATCGGGAGACGATCGAGAGTGCGCTCGTGCAGTACGCGCGGGCGTATATGCTCGGCGGCCCGGAGGGACTCGCGCAGGAACTCAGGGACGGCAACCTGGCCGCCACGCCAGGCCCGCTCTTCGTGCGCACGCTCGGACCCGGCCAGGAACTCGTGTTCTTCAGCATGCCGCAGCAGTGGCGGCGCTTCGACCTCTCGCAGCTCGATACCCCGCGATTGAGCGGCGAGCAGACCTGGGCCGAGCTCGATACCGGCGACGGCGGCGACGTGCTGGAAGTGGCCTCGGTGCGGCTGCCTGACGGCACGCTGCTGCAGGTCGGCAAGAGCACCGACCGGCGCCGCGAACTGCTCCAGCGCTTTCGCCGTGTCCTCTTCATCGATCTCGCGCTCGTGGTGGTGATTGCCCTGGCCGGCGGCGCGATCGTCACACGCTCGGGCCTGCAGCCGGTGCGCGCCCTGGCCGAGACGGTGCGTGGCATCGTCCGCACGGGCCGCACGGACGCGCGGGTGCCGCCCTCGAATCCCGGCGACACGCTCGGCGAGCTGGGCGGCCTCGTGAACGCGATGCTCGATCGCATCGATCGCGTGGTCACCGGCATGCGGGGCGCTCTGGACAACGTCGCGCACGACCTGCGGACGCCGCTCACCCGCCTGCGCGGCATCGCCGAGGAGGCGCTCGCGTCCGGCGATGCGCAACGGATGCGTGATGCGCTGGCCGAGTGCGTGGAGGAAGCCGACCGTGTCGACACGATGCTCCACACGCTGATGGACATCTCCGAGGCGGAGACCGGCACGATGGCGTTGCGGCGCGAAGCGGTGCCGATGGCGGAACTGGTCCAGCAGACGATGGACCTGTACGAGGACGCCGCAGAAGCGCACGGGCTCGAGCTGACCGCCGACGTCGCCGACGGCCTCGTCGTGTCCGTCGATCGCGCCCGCCTGCGACAGGTCCTCGCCAACCTCGTCGACAACGCCGTGAAGTACACGCCCGCCGGCGGCCGTGTGCACCTGCAGGCGTCACAGGACGGCAGCGAGGCGGTGGTCCGCGTCCGCGACACCGGCGCCGGCATCGAGCCCGACGAACTGCCGCGCATCTGGGAGCGGCTGTACCGCGGTGACCGCAGCCGCACCACGCGCGGCCTCGGCCTCGGCCTCAGCCTGGTGAAGGCGATCGTCGAGGCACATGGAGGACGCGTCTCGGTCGCGTCCACGCCGGGCGAGAGCAGCGAATTCGAGTTGCACCTTCCCCTCCAGGCCCCGGACCTTTCAACGATGTAATCCGCGTGACAGGCACGGGTAATCCCTCCCACGTCAGAAAGGATGTGAGAACAGGGGAGGACCCACATGGACACGATTGAATACACCCGGATCGGCCGGAAGGGCGTGGCGGCAGGCGCCATGCTGTTGACCGGCGCGCTCCTCGGATATACGGCGGCGCCCGATGCCAGGTCGACCACTACCGGCCCGGCCGCGGTTGCGGCGCGCGAGGCCGGCGCGATCTCGCGCACGCTCGGACCCGCCACCCATTCCTACGCCAACGTCGTCGAGGCCGTGACGCCGGCGGTGGTCACGGTGCGATCGGAACACCGCGTCCGGCAGGTCAGCCAGCAGGTGCCCGACGAATTGCGCGAGTTCTTCGGTGGCCGGATACCGGTGCCGCGGGGGCCGCAACCCCGCGCTGGCGGGCTCGGCTCCGGTGTGATCGTCCGCACCGACGGCTACATCCTGACCAACCACCACGTGATCGACGGCGCGGAGCAGGTCACCGTGGAACTGACCGACGGGCGCAGCTTCAAGGCCGACGTGGTCGGATCCGATGCGCCGAGTGACCTCGCGGTGCTGAAGATCGCCGGTGCCAGCAATCTGCACACGCTGCCGCTCGGCAACTCCGATGCGGTGGCGGTCGGCGATGTCGTGCTGGCGGTCGGCAATCCGCTCGGTGTCGGCCAGACCGTGACGATGGGCATCGTGAGCGCGAAGGGGCGTGCCACCGGCGGCACGAACTTCGAGGACTTCATCCAGACCGACGCGCCGATCAACCAGGGCAATTCCGGGGGCCCGCTCGTCAACACGGACGGTGAACTCGTCGGCATCAACTCGCAGATCCTCTCGCCGTCGGGCGGCAACATCGGCATCGGCTTCTCGATCCCGGCCAACATGGCGCGCAACGTCATGACCCAGCTGATCGACCATGGCACGGTGCGCCGCGGCATGCTCGGCGTGACGATCCAGCCGGTGACCTCCGATATCGCGCGGAGCCTTGGCCTCGACAACGTGCGTGGTGCGCTGGTCAACGGTGTGCAGCCGGACAGCCCCGCAGCACGGGCCGGACTCAAGCGAGGTGACGTCATCACCGGCGTCAATGGTGAGCAGGTCCGCGACTACAACGAACTGCGCAATCGTGTCGCGCAGGTCGCACCTGGCACGAAGCTGCCGCTCGATGTCGTGCGCGGCGGCACACCGCAGGCGATGACGGTCACCGTCGGCGAACTGAAGCAGGCTGGCAACGACACCGCCCGGCCGGACGCGGACGACACCGCACCGGACACCACCGGCTTCGGGATGGGGGTGCAGCCGCTGACGCCCGAGGAGGCACGCGAACTGAACCTGCCGGCCAACCGTGGCGTGCTCGTGGCCTCGGTCAGCCCGGACGGCAAGGCCGCTGCCGCGGGCCTGCGCGAGGGGGACGTCATCGAGGAGGTCGATGGCGCGCCGGTGACCAGCGTGGACACGCTCCGCGCGGCCCTCAAGAAGGGTGAACGGCCGGCGCTGCTCCTGGTCCATCGTGGCGAGGCGAGCGTGTTCCTGACCATCGAGAGGAACTAGGGAGTCGGGAGTCGGGAGTCGGAGTCGGGAGTCGCCTTGGCTCCCGTACTCATTCCGGACTTCATACGCGGTCGCCGAGCAGGGACTCGATCCTCGATTCCCGATTCCCGATTCCCGATTCCCGATGCCCGGCGCCTGCGCATGACCTCAGGCGTTGGGCGTTGGGCGTTAAGCGTTAGGCGTTACTTCTCCGCTGCGACCAGCTTCTCGAAGGCCGCGCGTGAGGCGACGGCCGCCTGGCGCAGGGCATCGGGATCGACGAACGCGCGTGGGCCTTCGCTCTTCGCGCGTTCCCGCTTCGCGTGAAAGTCGAACGCCTGCGCATGCGCGGCGAGGTACATGTCCACCGGCAGCGACTCGAGGAGCGCGAACGACCGGCGGTAGTCGGCCTCTATTCCCACGTACGACGGGTTCTTCACCAGCCGCGTGCCGGGGTTGACGAACGTGCTCCCCGCAAACGCCACGCGATAACTCTGCCCGCCCTCCCGCACCGTCATCGTCCAGGTCGTGGTGCCCGGCGTGTGGCCGGGTGTGAGGCGGGCCGTCAGCGACACGCCACCAAGCGAGACGACGTGACCGTCGCCGATCACCTCGTCCACCTTGACCGCCGGGAAGTGGTACTCGGCCCGTGGGCCGAACAGGTAGTCGGTCGTCCCTCCCGAGGCGAGAATGCCCTCGTCGCCCTTCATGACCACCACGCGACCGCCGGTCACCTGCTTCAGGTGCGCGAGCGAGCCCACGTGATCGAAGTGCGCCTGCGTGTTGAGCAGGATTTTGATGTCGGCAGGCTTGAAACCGGCCGCCTCAATCGCACTGACGATGTCGGGCCCCGCAACAGGCACGGCACCATCGATGAGGATGTGCCCGGCCGGCGTCGTGATCAGGTAGGCGGCCAGACCGTACGTACCGACGTAGTAGATCGGCCCGACGATCCTGGTCGGGGCCGTCGGCGTCTTCCAACCGTCCGGGTCGTCCTGGGCCGGCCCCGCCCCAGAGGTGACGACGAGTAACGCACAGCAGAACAGTGATTGCAGGATGCGGCGACGACTCGACATCCTCGGCATTGTACCGGCCCTCGTCCCGGGGGCCTGAGACGGCCCTTGCCCTTGAGCCTTGGCCCTTGGGCCTTGACCTTCGGCGTTAGGCATCAGGCGTCAGGCGTCAGGCGTCAAGCGTCAAGCGTCAAGCGTTTGGAGCTACAGTTCCCCCATGCGTTCACGCACACTGCTCGGCATTGCGGCTGCCGTCCTGATGCTGCTCACGCCCGCGCGTGCGCCGATGCGTGCGCAGGGCGATGGCCGGGCTGGGCAGGCCCAGCAAGGCCAGCCCGCACCCGCGTCGCAGACACCGGCGCCCGCACCGGCAGACGGGTCGCAGCCGGCCACACCTGCACAGCCAACGTTCCGGGTGGAAGCCAACTTCGTGCGCGTGGACGTCTATCCGACCAACGCCAGGGGCGAGCCGATCACCGACCTCACGGCCGACGACTTCGAGGTGCTCGAAGACAACAAGCCGCAGAAGGTGACGCAGTTCGAACGCGTGGCGCTCTCGACGACGACCGCACGCGAGGAGCGGCGCGACCCGGTGAGCGCCGACGATGGCCGCCGGCAGGCTGCCGATCCACGGCGCCGCGTGTACGTGATTTTTCTCGACACGTGGCACACCGACTTCGGGGGGGCCGTGCGCGCCCGCAGGCCGCTCGTGAACATGCTGGAGCGATTGATCGGTCCGGACGACCTGTTCGCGGTCATGACTCCCGACATGGACCCCCGGCAGATCACCTTCGCACGCCGCACCGAGACGATCAGCGACATGCTCATGAAGCAGACGCAATGGGGTATGAAGGACAGCATCATCCGACAGCACCCCGAAGAACAGCAACTGGAGATGTGCTTTCCGGAGGGCCTGCCGCCGCCGGGCTGTACGGGCGCCAGCCGCAATGCCAACAAGGGCATCGCCTCGCAGTTGATTCGCCGGCGCCGCGAGAACGAAGTCCTGGACGCGCTCGAGGGCCTGGTCCGGTATCTCGGCGGCGTGCGTGAAGAACGCAAGGCACTCATCACCGTCACGACCGGGTACCAGATGTTCGAGCCCAAGGAGGACCTGCTCCGGCACGAAGAGTGCGCGGCTCCGCCGTCCATGGGCGGCACGGGCACCGGCCCCGACGGCCGGATTACGACCAACACGGGCCGCGCCCAGAGCGGGTCCGCTGGGGCGATGTCGTCGATCGAGTGCGCGACGACGGCTGCCAAGTACGCAAGGCTGAACAACCGGCAGCGGTTCATCGCGCTGACGCAGGAAGCCAACCGCTACAACGTGTCGTTCTATCCCTTCGACACCCGCGGCCTCGCCGCCTTCGATTCGAACGTGGGCGACCGGGACGAGCGGATGGTGGTCGATCGGGGCGAGTGGTACAACAAGGAGACCGGCACGCAGCCCGGCACGCTGATGGGCGATCGCGCGTCGCTCAACGTGCGCCTCGACTCACTGCGCCTGCTCGCCGAGAACACGGACGGCCTCGCCATCATCAACACCAACAACCTCGACGCTGGCGCGGCGCGCATCGTCCAGGACCTGTCCTCGTACTACCTGCTCGGCTACTACTCGGCCAACGAGAGCCTCGACGGCAAGTGGCGCACGATCAAGGTGCGCGTGAAACGTCCTGGCGCGGAGGTGCGGGCGCGCAAGGGCTATCGCGCATTGCGCGCCGAGGACATGGCGGCCATCACCGAGACGGCACGAACAGACGCGGCGGGGGGTGCCGGTGAGTCGGCCGCGGCGGCGGAGAGCAGCCTGTTGGCAGCCGCGCTGGGTTCGGTCAACGGGATTCGCGAAGGGCAGCCATGGCGCAGCCGCGCGGCGTACTTCTTCCACGCGGGCGCGGGCGCGGCGGCGCGGACGGGACGGATATGGGTGACGGCCGATCTCGATCCGTCAGCGCTGGGTGACGCATCACTTGCCCAAGGCGGCACGCTGGCCGTTACGGTGACCACGAGCGCCGGGGCCACGGTGGCGCAGGGTGAACTGCCCGTGCCACCGGGCGCACGCACGGCGACGACGGAACTCGCCACGACGAATGCGCCATTGGCCGCCGGCGACCTGCTCGTGCGTGTCCGGCTCACGCCCACGGGCGCCACGCTGCCGCTGACCGACTCGGCACGGCTGTCACTGCCTGCCGCGGACACGCCGGTCGCCTCGCCCCGCCTTTCGCGCGCCAGTCCGTTGACGCGGCAGAAGTTCGTGCCAACCGCTGACCCGCGCTATCGCCGCAATGAGAAGGTGCGCGTGGAGGTCCCCCTCGCGCCAGGAGCCACGAGCGTGAAGGCCGAACTGCTCGACCAGGCGGGCAAGGTCATGGCGGCCATCCCGGTCACCACTGCCCTCGTCGCGCCCGACGACGCGGGTATCGGGTGGGCGACAGCCGACCTCTCGCTCGTGCCGCTCGGCGCGGGCGCCTACATCGTCCGCGTCGACGTCGTGCACCCCGACGGTACCGTGCGGACGCTGACTGGCTTCAGGGTTGTGCCGTAGCGACGGGAGCCGGGAACCGGGAGCCGGGCACCGGGAATCGGGAGTCGGGAATCGGGAGTCGGGAGTCGGGAGTCGCGAATCGGGCCGGCATCAGGCATCAGGTTTCAGGCAGGCGTCAGGCGCTGACCTTCAGCGTTCGGCGTTCGACGTTCGGCGTTCGTCGATTTGGGACTACAGTGCCTCCATGCGCTCCCGTCCCCTGCTCGGCATCGCGGCGCTCGCCCTGATGGTGCTTGCGCCTGCGCGTTTCGCGATGCGTGCGCAGGCACCGGCCGGTCAGGCGCCGGCGCAGCCCGCCACGGCTCCGGCCCCGGCTCCGGCCCCGGCACCAGCAGATGGGACGCAGCCGGCGACACCGGGACAGCCGTCTTTCCGCGTCGAAGCCAACTTCGTGCGCGTGGACGTCTACCCCACTGCCAAGGGTGCGCCGATCACCGATCTGACGGCCGACGACTTCGAGGTACTCGAAGACGGCAAGCCGCAGAAGGTCACGCAGTTCGAGCGCGTGGCGCTGTCGACGACGACGGCGCGCGAGGAACGGCGCGACCCGGTGAGCGCGGCCGATGGCCTCCAGCAGGCCGCCGACCCCCGTCGCCGCGTGTTCGTGCTGTTCCTCGATACATGGCACACGACGTTTGCCGGCGCCGTGTACGCGCGCAAGCCACTCATCGACATGCTGGAACGACTCATCGGTCCTGAGGACCTCTTCGCGGTGATGACGCCCGACATGGACCCACGTCACATCACGTTCGCGCGCCGCACCGAGACGCTGGACAATGCGCTGCGCCATGAAACGCAGTGGGGCATGCGCGACAACATGGTCATGATCCACCCGGAGGAGCAGGCACTCGAGCAGTGCTTCCCCGAAGGCATGCCATCGCGCAAATGCCTCGGACCCGGCAACACCACGTCGTCGCAGCCGGCCGATGCCTATCGCGGTATTGCCAAGCAGTTGATTCGCCGGCGGCGGGAAAAGGAGGTGCTGGACGCGCTCGAGGGTCTCGTCCGCTTCCTGGGGACGGTCAAGGAGGAACGCAAGGCACTGATCACGGTGACCAGTGGCTACGAGATGTTCGAACCCAAGCCCGAACTGGCGCGTCCGCAGGAATGCGATGACCCGCCGACGCTCGGCGGAGTGGGAACCGGGCCCGACGGCCGCATCACCAACAATCCGCGCGGGGCGCAGAACAGCGTGCCGCTGTCCTCGGCCGGCTGCCAGGCCCTCGCGATGCGGTACGCGACGCTCAACAACCGTCAGCGATTCATCGAACTCACCCAGCAGGCCAACCGCTACAACGTGTCGTTCTACCCGTTCGACACGCGTGGCCTCACGGCGTTCGACGCCGACCTGGGAGCGCGTGACGACCGCATCCGCGGCGACCAGGGCGAGTGGTACAACAAGCAGTCCCCCAACGCCCCCGGTTCGATGATGGCCGACCGCGACAAACTCAACGTCCGGCTCGACTCGCTGCGCCTGTTGGCCGACAACACCGATGGCCTGGCCGTCATCAACACCAACGACCTCGACGGCGGCGCGGCCCGGATCGTCCGCGACCTCTCGTCGTACTACCTGCTCGGGTACTACTCGGCCAACGAGCAACTCGATGGCAAGTGGCGCACGATCAAGGTACGCGTCAAGCGGCCGGGCGTGGAGGTACGGGCGCGCAAAGGGTACCGTGCCCTCCGGCGCGAGGACATGCTCACGGCATCGCCGTCGGCCGCGGCCGCCGCGGCAGGGGGGGCCGGCGACGCCGCAGCCGCGGCGGAGGGCGCCTCGATCGCCTCTGCACTCAGTTCGGTCAGCGGCATCCGGGAGGGGCAGCCGTGGCGGAGTCGCGCGGCGTACTTCTTCCATGCCGGCGCGGGCGCGGCGGCGCGCACCGGGCGTGTCTGGGTGACCGCCGACCTGGATCCGTCCACCATGCGCGATGCGGCCATGGCCCAGGGCGGCACGCTCTCGATCACGGTCACCACGGGCAAGGGAACGGCCATGGCCGAAGCCGAGCTGCCTGTCGCTGCCGGTGTGCGCACCGCGACCGCGGAGCTCCTGACCACCGCCGCGCCCCTCGAGGCCGGCGACCTGCTCGTCCGACTGCGCTTCACCCCGACGGCCGGCTCATTGCCGCTCACCGACACCGCGCGGCTGGCGCTGCCGGCAGCGGACGCCGCCGCGGCCGCACCACGACTCTCACGGGCCAGCCCGGTCACTCGCCAGAAGTTCGTGCCGACAGCCGACCCTCGCTATCGCCGCAACGAAAAGGTGCGCGTCGAAGTGCCCGTCGCGCCCGGGGCCACGAGCGTGAAGGCCGACCTGCTCGACCAGGCCGGCAAGGTCATGGCGGCCATCCCGGTCACCAGCGCCCTCGTCGCACCAGACGATGCCGGAATCGGGTGGGCTACCGCCGACGTCGCGCTCGTGCCCCTCGGCGCGGGCGACTACATCGTCCGCGTCGAGGTCGTGCACCCGGACGGCACGGTGCGGACGCTCACGGGGTTCAAGGTCGTACCGTAGTCAGCCACACGACGAACGCTGAACGTCGAACGCCGAACGCTCACCGCCGAGGATCGTGCCGTACGGATCAGAGATTGAGGGCGGTCCCCGGCACGCCTACTTGACCTTGAGCTTCTTCTTGGATGCCTTCGCCTCCGCGACCGTCGACTTGATCCGCGCATATTCATCCTCGTTGGTGTGCAGCGCGCCAAAGTCGAGGTCGCGGTAATTGTTCTTCAGCTCGTTCATCAAGTAACTCCGCCTGGTTGCGTTGTTCTCGTGACTGCTCCAGAAGAAGTTCGTCCCCTGCAGGCCGTGCTCCTTCGTCATCAGCTTCCAGACAGCTGGGGCTTCCCGCGGATCGTATCCGGCCGCCACCATGTACTGCAGACCAATTCGGTCAGATTGGTTCTCGAGCGATCGAGAGTGCCCGTTCACGATGGCCGCATTCACCATTCCGGCGATGTCGGCCATGCCTCGATATCCGTAACCAGCGGCGACTGCACCGGCAATGGCAATGCCCAAGCGCTTGCCCTTGTAATGTTGCTGCTGCCGCCATGTGTGTTCGTGAGTCGCGTGGGCGATCTCGTGTCCTATCACTGCCGCCAACTGCGCCTCGTTGTCGAGGAGTTCAATCAGGCCTGAGTTCACCACGACGACGCCGTTGGGAGTCGCGAACGCGTTGACATTGTCGTCGAGCACGACGTGGAACTGGAACGGGATACGCCGTGGATCATCGATGCTCATGTCCCGCTGGTAAGCGGGAATTAGTCGGTTGCCCAATGACGACACGTACTCCTGCACAGCAGGAGCAGGCAGCAACTTGAACTGGCCTTGGCCTTGAGCTCACGAACCGGTCACGAGTTGACAGAATCGGCCACGCTCGGAATGGGCAGGGACTCCGGGGGGGCCGGTTGCACAAGGGCCGGGCACCGGCGGTGATACCGGAACCGGGAACCTGGCGGGATTGCTTCGGTGTACGGTTTACGGCGTACGGCTTACTGGACTGGAGCAGGCATGAGGCATCAGGCATCAGGCATGACGTCCTGGTCCCAGAGCTTGCGAAGCTCTTCGAACTCCGGCTTCTCTTTCAGCACTTCGCCTGTGGTCGTCAGCCCCACCTTATAGGTCAGCTCGCCCTGTGGTGTCACGCGCCTTTCGAAACGGCGCGCGAGCTTCAGCCGATCCCAACGACGGTGCCGCATGCCGAACGTCGAGCTGTTGCGCAAGAGCCAGTCGGCGAGCTTTTCCCACTCGTCGGTCGAGGCGAGCACCGAGAGTTCGATCCCAGCGCGGCCCTTCTTGCCCGTCACGGGACGTATCCACGCGTCGAGCGCGCCCAGGGCCATGAGCTTTTCCACCACCCAGGCCGTGCGCTCGGCCGTCTCGTCGTCGAGGTTGCAGGCAATCTCGACAACCTCGTCGCGCTCATAAGGCAGCGAGGTTGTTCTCTCCCCCATACCCTCGAGCACAGTCACTCGAAACACGTTGGGATATGTGCCGAGATCCATCGTACCCGCGCCCATGCCCTGCGCGACGGGCTTGCCCGAGGGCATCGCGTCGACAAACTGCACGTTGAGCGCCTTCAGGATCGCAAGGCCCGTCGGCGTCGACAGCTCGACGTTCGGGCGCGTGATCGCCTCGGGCACCGCCGCCACCGGCATGCCGAGTACGATGCGCGCCGATGCGGGCGGTGGCACCGGGTGCGTGCCGTGCTGAATCGTGATCACGCCACGGCCAAGCTTCACCGGTGTCGCGTAAATCGCATCGACTTGCGAGCGCACGACACAGAAGGCCGACATCACCACGTCGAGCACCGAGTCAACCGCGCCCACTTCATGAAAGGCGATCTCGTCGACGCTCATCCCGTGCGCCTCGGCTTCGGCCCGTGCAATCACGCCAAAGACGTCGCGCGCCAGCTGCCTGACGGCGGGCTCGAGGCGCGAGCGCTCGAGAAACGCGTCGAGGTCGCGGTAATGCGTATGCCAGTGCCCCGGCTCGTGCGAGTGGGCATGCGCGTGCGAGTGGGCATGCGCATGCCCACTCGCGCTCAGGAGGTGTCCAGGGTTGTCGTCGATCGACGCGCCCTTCGTGACGCTCCACTCGTCCTCGGCCGCACCACTGGGCGACATCACACCGACGGCACCGTGCGCATGGTCATGGCTTGCGCCGAGCGCGCGCTTCCATGCGTCGCCATCGGCTGTCACCAGCACGTGCGTCGCGCGCATCGTCGCCTTGATGGGATGCGTGATATCGAGGCGCACACCCTCGAGGCCAAGTTCGGCCGGAAGCCGCTCGAGCTGCTCGCGCGTCACGAGGCCCGCGTCCAGAAAAGCGGCCGCGAACATGTCGCCAGCGATTCCAGCGACGCTCTCGAGAAACAAGCTCCGGGTCACAGCGACTCCCGCCGTGCGCCTTCGAGGCGCGCCTCGCGCACGAGGTGGGCGACATTGCAGGCGGCGTACGCCGCCGAGAAACCGTTATCGATGTTGGCGACAGTCACGCCCGGCGCGCACGAGTTGAGCATCGCCAGCAACGCCGCAAGCCCTCCGAAGCTTGCGCCATAGCCAACACTCGTCGGCACTGCGAACAGCGGTCGGCCGACGAGCCCCGCGACGACACTCGGAAGCGCTCCTTCCATGCCGGCCACGACGACGAGCGCCGACGCCTGTTGGATTTCGGGAATCTTGTGGAGCAGACGGTGCAAGCCCGCCACGCCGACGTCGCAGATACGTTCAAACGCCGTCTCGCTCGCGACACACACTTCAGCCGCCTCTTCTGCCACCGCAAGATCGCTGGTGCCTGCGGCGATGATCGCCACGAACGGCTCACCGCTCGACGAACCTTTGACGGCCGGAGCATTGGCGATGAACGTACGCGCAGAGCGATTCTCGCGCCCCTCAGGAAAATGTTGGCGCAGGGCCGCGCTCCGCTCGGCATCGAGTCTCGTCACGAGCACCGGCGTGCCGGTGGCCGCGAGACGTTCGGCGATCGCCACGCACTGCGCGGCGGTCTTTCCCTCGCCGTAGACCACCTCGCCCATGCGATGGCGCAGGCTGCGATGGTGGTCGAGGGTGGCGAACTCGAGCTCGGTACTGCGAAACGGCCCGCCAGCCAACTGGTCTGCCGCCACGGCCGGTTTCACGGCTCCGCAGGCGACCGCTTCAAGGAGCCTCGACAGCTCGTCGCGATTCATGGCCTCAGGTCCCTCCGCCCATGCGATAGCCCGCGAGGTCGAGCGTCACCCAGCGATAGCCGCGCGCGATGCCCTCGCGCACGAGGTCCTCACGCAGTTCGAGTGCGCGCGACAGTTCGTCGGGAGCAACCTCGAGCCTCAGGAATCTCTGGGCGCCCGCTTCGTGCAACCGCACGCGGAAGACGCGAAGCCCGCCGGTACGCAGCAACGCCTCGAGCGCTTCGACATCGGCCAGCTTGCCGGGGGTGACCGCGACACCGGTCATGAGCCGCGAACTCAGGCACGGGCTCGCGGGCTTGTCGGCAAGTGGCAACCCATGCGCGCGCAGAAGGACGCGGATGTCGTCCTTGGTCAGTTCGGCGTCGGCCAGCGGCGAGACCACGTCGTTCTCGAGTGCGGCGCGATGCCCCGGGCGCGTGTCGCCGCGATCGGAAAAGTTGTAGCCATAGGCAAGCGCGCCGTAGCCGCGTTCGCGCGCGACATTGCCGCCGATCCGGAAGAGTTCGCTCTTGCAGTGGTAGCAGCGCGAGCCGTCGTTGGCGACGTAGGCCGGGTTCGAGACCTCGAGGCTCTCCTGCCACAGATGCTCGACGCCGAGGCGCATCGCGAAATCACGAGCATCGTCGCGCTCGACCGTCGCCATGCTGGCCGACACTGCGGTGAGCGCGAGCACCCTGCCGCCATGTGCCTGGCGCGCTCGATCGGCAGCCCAAAGCAGAAACGCGCTGTCGACGCCGCCTGAAAACGCCACGATGAGCCCGTCGCGCACGAGCGGCGCGAGGCGGTCGAGCAATCGTCTGAACTTGACGTCGACGTCCGTGGAGACGGTTTGAACACGCGCCTCCTCCACTCGAGCCGAAGACCCTGCGTCCATGCGCTGTCACCCTACCTCAATTGAGCGCGGCTTGTGTCGCAGGACGCGCTGCGGTGCTGCTCTCGATGTCGGCCCTGGTAGCGCCGAGCTGCCACGTCGGCGTCCTGCCGTCGGACGACACGGCCCGCTGGGACAGCGGGCCGCTACCAGAGCGCGCGAGTTCGCGCCCTGGAGCGCCGGCTGTCCCAGCTTGGGGTTCGGAGGTCATGCAGTCGCGCGGCAGCGTCGAGCAAGCTCGACGCCTACACCCGGGCTGAAAGGCCAGCATTGGCGGCATTCCGGCGTTGCGACGACGCCCCAAAGGTACGACCACAAGCTCGAGCATTTGAGTCATACTCGGCTCTACTATTTTCTTTTCTAACAAAGTGAACAAACGAACCGACTGAGTCGTACAAGTGGCATGACCACTTTGGCCTCACGCGCCGCACGCATGAGCGTGCTGGTCGCGACCGTCTTGTCCTTACCGCAGTCCGCACGTCCCGTCCTTGCCTCGGACGCGCTCGCGCAAGTGCGGCCCATGGACAGGCGGGTGGAGGCCCTGATCGCCAGGGGCGTGATGCGGTCACGCACCATCGGAAAGTTGCTCGACGAACTCTCCCGCACGGATGTGGTGGTGTATGTCAGGTCGACGCCCAGGAGACCGGGCGATCTCGCCGGCAGCATGGGGTTCATGGGCATCGGCGCGGACGGACGGCGGTGGCTCATGGTGACCCTGTACGGCGACGAGGGCTGGACCACGCTCGAGGACGCCGAGGATCGTCAACTCATCACACTCGGCCACGAACTCAGGCACGTGCTCGAGGTGGCAGCGGATCCTGGCATCACAACCGCCACGGCGTTCGCCGCTTTCTACCGTGCCATCGGCGACGAGTGGCAGAAGGATCGCGTGGACACGCAGGACGCGCGCATAGCCGGACGACAGGTCGCGCAGGAACTCTCGTCGGGCCCGCAGTGACCGCTGTGGCCGCGCGGAAATCCATGACGTTGGTGCAGGCTGGGCTGGATCTCCGGAAAGTTGAACCACAGGCACGTCCCGTTCGCCACGGACCCTGCGAAGCCGCCGGCCACGATCTGCCATTCGTCAGAGTAGCCCTCCACTCCACCACCCATCGACCGCGGCCCGTCCAAGCTGCGTGATGAGTCATCCCGAGAGCGCCCCAGCTCGCGGATCCCGGCTCACGAGTTGCTCTCCTTGTGCCCCGTCACGTGCTCTGCGCGTGGCGACGGGTGTCGTCGCCCCGGCTCTGGTGAGCATGGGCGGACGTCCGTCTTTCGCGGCCGCAGAACGGCCGCAGGAAGGGACGACATGCATTTCGCGGGCAGATTCCTGACCGCCGCAGCAGCCGTGCTCCTGCTGCTCCCCCGCCCGCTCAGCGCGCAGGAGCGCTTCGGCGGGCTGACCGGCACGGTCACCGATACCAGTGGCGCGGTGCTTCCCGGCACCACGGTCACCATTACGAACAAGGGCTCCGGCGCCGTGAAGTCGGTCGTGACCAGCGGCGACGGCGTCTACAACGTGCCTGATCTGGACCCGGGCCGCTACGCGATGGTCATCGAGTTGTCCGGCTTCGCGAAGTCCGAGATTCCCGACGTCGCGATCACGCTCGGCAAGACCATCAAGATCGATACCCAGCTCAAGGTCGGTGACCTGACCGAAGTGGTACAGGTCTCGGCTGCGCCCCAGGATATCGACGTCCGCAGCACCCTCGTCGCCCACAACGTGCGCGAGGAGGAAATCGATCGCATGCCGAAGGGCCGGAGCTTCCAGTCGATCGCTTTGACGGCGCCGTCGGTGAACTCGGGCGAGATCGAAGGCGGCTTCCAGGTCAATGGCGCGAGCGGCGCGGAGAACGCGTTCACCGTCGACGGCGTCGTCACCAACAGCCTGGTGGACGGGCGATCGCGGCAGAACACGGTGTTCGAGTTCCTGCAGGAGGTGCAGGTCAAGACGGCGGGCATCGGCGCGGAGTACGGCGGCGCGCTCGGCGGGGTGATCAGCGCCGTGACCAAGTCGGGCGGCAACACCTTCCGCGGCGAGGGTCACTACTACTACGAGGGCTCGCCGCTGTCCGCCGGCCCGGTGAAGCGGCTCGTGCTCGACCCGAGCGATGAGGTGACCGTCAACTACTTCCAGGACAACAAGCAGCCCGATCACAAGAACGAGCTTGGCGGATCGATCGGCGGCCCGATTCTGCGTGACAAGCTGTTCTTCTTCGCGTCCTATTCGCCGCGATTCGCGCGCCGCACCAACTCGTACCTGTTCAGCAATGGCACCGAGCCTGGCGAGATCGAGCGGACGCAGACCTACACCCAGGCGTTCGGCAAGGTGACCCACCGCGCCGGGCGCGTGACGTCGTCGGGTTCGGTGCTGTTCACGCCGACGACCTCGGAGGGCACGCTGCCTGCGTACGACGGCTCCGGCCGTGACGTCATCACCAGCTCGTTTGCCGCCAACCAGGTCAACCTCGAACGCGGCTTCAAGGCGATGCAGGTGAGCACGACCGGCAATGTGGACGTGGCGCTGAGCTCGTCGTCGTTCTTCTCGGTGCGTGGCGGCTACTTCCACGACAACTACGAGGACACGGGCATCCCGAACACGACCAACTACATCTACCAGATCTCGAACATTGGAATGGCCGGCGTCCCGCCCAGCGCGCAGGGCCCGAAGGGCACGCAGAACACGCCACGCGCGTTGATCGTGGAGAACGACACGACCAAGCGCGGCTTCGTCAACGCCGACTACAACCATGCGTTCACCGCCGCCGGCGCGCACAACCTGCGGGGCGGGTTCGGCTGGCAGAAGACCATCAACGATGCCAACCAGGTGTACCCGGGCGGGTATGTTGACATCTTCTGGGACAGCAACTTCGTTGCACCCACCGGGGCGAACCAAGGGCGGGGCACCTACGGCTACTACGCGGTGAACAACCGCGGCGTGCAGGGCGAGGCCGGCGCCGACATCTACTCGCTGTACGTGCAGGATCAGTGGACAATTGCGAACAAGCTGACGCTCAACCTCGGGCTGCGGACCGAGAGCGAGACCGTGCCGTCGTTCCGGGAAGGTGTTCCGGCGATGGAGTTCGGCTTCGGTGACAAGATGGCGCCCCGCCTCGGCGCGAGCTACGACGTGCGTGGCGACGGCCGCTTCAAGGTCTACGGCAGCTGGGGCCGCTACTACGACTGGACCAAGTACGAGTTGTCGCGCGGGTCCTACGGTGGCGACACGTGGCAGATCTACTACCGAGGCCTGGAGACGACCGACGTCAGCAACCTGAACCTGTCGAACATGCCCGGCGCGGATTTGTGGGTAGTACCTGGCAGTTTCCGTGATCGTCGCGTCCCGAATTTCGATTCCACCGATCCCGATATCAAGCCGATGTATCAGGACAGCACGAGCATCGGCACCGAGTTTCAGCTCGGTGGCAACATCACCGTGGGTGCGCACTACGTCCACAACAACTTGTCGCAGACCATCGAGGACATCGGCGCCGTCGATGCGAATGGCGACGAGACGTACATCATCGGCAACCCGGGACGTGGCCTCGCGACCATCCAGTTCCCCTCCGGCGCGACGCCGCTTGGGTACCTGGTGCCGGAGCCGAAGCGCCAGTACGACGCGCTCGAGTTCACGGTGAACAAGCGCTACTCGAACAACTACTTCTGGAGCGCGAGCTACGTCTACAGCCGGCTGTACGGCAACTACTCGGGCCTTGCCGCGTCCGAGGAAGTCAACACGCCGACGACCAACGTGACCTCGACGACGGCGCAGCAGCAGGCCGGCAGCGTCGCCCGCCCCGGTGGCAACGCCAACCGTGCCTGGGACATCGACGAGATCTTCTGGGATTCACACGGGACGCTCGACGTGCTCGGCCGCCTGCCGACCGATCGCCCGCACGTCGTCAAGCTCTATGGCAGCTACATGCTGCCGTTCGGTACCCAGCTTGGGGCGTTTTTATACGCCGGTAGCGGCACGCCGCTCACGACCTACGTCAACTCCGCCAACCAGACGCCACTGTTCGTCAACGGCCGCGGCGACATGGGGCGCACGCCAGTGCTGTCACGGACAGACATGCTGCTCTCGCAGGAATTCAACGTCGGCAGCAACAACAAACGCATGCGCTTCGAACTCAACGTGCTCAACGTTTTCAACCAGAAGGCGACGCGGCACGAGTTCAACTACCTGAATCGCGGCGCCGGCGCACCGCGCGCGTCGTCGGCGGTCTCTCTGAGCGACGTCGATTTGTCGCAGGGCTACGACTACAACGCGCGGATTCTGGCGTCGCCGGACGGCAGCAACGCTTACGACCCGCGCTACCGCATGGCGGATCTGTTCGACCCGGGCACGACGGGGTTCTTCACGGTGAAGTTCCTGTTCTGAGGAAATACCGGGCACCGGGCACCGGGCACCGGGTATCACGGATCGGGATCGGGGCCGGGCTTGGAACGCCGGCCCTACCTTCCGTCCGCCTTCTCGATTGGCAGGCCCGCTCGCCGGACCTTCTTGCCTGAGACCTGAGACCTGAGACCTGAAGCCTCAAGCCTCAAGCCTCAAGCGTCAAGCCTCAAGCCTCAAGTGGTGGCCGCGTTCCCCAGGGGGCGCGGCCGTTGTCGTCTCTCACCGTGGTGCGCGCTGGCGACGCAACAACGCGAGCAGGTCCTTGTGGGCGAGGACGGCGTCGGGCGATTCCTGGATGGCCTGCAGATAGCGCTGGGCGTACGGCGTGCCGTCGGCGTCCGGCGAGGCGAGGGCGCGGACCTGCACGAGGATCGCGTCCTCGTCGGCCGTGCCCTCGTCGGCGAGCATCTGGTCGATGTGGACGATGATCTCGGAGATCGGTCGCAGCCACGCGAACTCCGGGTCGTGTAACAGCACCTGCAACAGCTCGGTCGCCGACATGCGGCCGTGCAGTCGCTCGTGGGCGCGCCGCTGCCAATCGAGAAGGCTCTGGTGCAGACGCAGCAGGCCTTCCCGGATCTCGCCGAGCCGGCGGCCCACGCTCAGGGGGTCATGGGTTTCCACAGCGAAAGCGTACCCCGTCCGAGGCGGCCGGGGCACGGGTGACGACGATGATGTCGCTCTCGTGCGGCAGGCGTCCATGGCGGCCGTCAGCGGGATCCCTGCTCGGCGCCCCGCACTGCGCGGCCGCGCCGCCGCACGCTCGTCTCCCTGCCGGGCGGGGTAAAGTGCAGCACATGTCCCGTGTTCGCTCTCCCCTGGTTGGCGCCATCACTCTCGCCATCGTCGGCGTGACGCTTGGCGTCGTCGCCCAGCCACGTGGTGGCGGGGCTCCCTCGCAGCCACCCGACGCCAGCGGCGAGTGTCCGCCAGGCACGACGGAGGTCCGCGTCGGCCGGTGCCAGAAACCGGAGTTCCCGCCGCCCAGCATCCTCGATTACCGGCCCCGATCGACGCTGGTGACCGAGCAGCACCTGGTGCCGAAGGCGAAGTTCCCGGTCGTGGACATTCACAGTCACACCGGCCCGACGCCGGACACGATCGAACGACTAGTCGGCGAACTCGATGCCATGAACGTGCGCGTGCTCGTCAACCTGAGTGGCGGCAGCAGTCCCGAGTCGATTCGTCAGAAGACCGACTACATCAAGGCGAGCAAGTACCCGGATCGCTTCCGTGTGTTCGCCAACGTGGACTGGGAGCGAGCCGACGCGCCGGGCTGGGCCGACAAGGCGGTCGCCGACCTCGAGGCCTCGGTGAAGGCCGGCGCCATCGGGCTGAAGATCTTCAAGAACCTGGGGCTCACCACGAAGAAGAGCGACGGCAGCCGGCTGAGGCTCGACGATCCGGTGATGAATCCCGTCTGGCAGGCGTGCGCGCGCCTCGACATCCCGGTGCTGATCCACACCGCGGAGCCGATGGAGTTCTTCTCCTCCATGGATTACAAGAACGAGCGCTGGCTCGAGCTCGCGCTCTTCCCGAGCCGTCGCAACAACGCTCCCGGACAACCCTCGTTCGACGAATTGCTCGGAGAGCGGGACCGGATGTTCGCGGCCAACCCGAAGACCCGCTACATCGCCGCGCATTTTGGCTACTACGGCCACGACCTGAAGCGCGCCGCCGCGGCGCTCGACCAGATGCCCAACGTGGTCCTGGAAGTGTCAGCGGTCCTTTACGAGTTCGGCCGGCAGCCGCGGGCCGCGCGGGAGTTCTTCATCAAGTACCGGGACCGGATCCTGTTCGGCAAGGACGCGTACGAGCCGCGCGAATACCCGTACTACTGGCGCGTCTTCGAGACCGGCGACGAGTACTTCGACTACTACCGGAACTACCACGCCTTCTGGAAGCTGTACGGGATGCAGTTGCCCGACCAGGTTCTGCGGAAGATCTACCACGCCAATGCGCTCCGAGTCGCACCGGGTCTACCGAGAGCAGGCTGGTCCTAGCCAAGACAAGAAAACACGGAATGGAGGGCAACCTCCGTTTCCGTGTCTCATCTACCTCGTCCCCGGGTACCAGGCTGCGTGCCGAACGGTCGTCAGGACCGAGGCCGACGGCGAATCGCGAGCGCCACGCTCGACAGCGCCAAGCCCATCAGCGCCAGGCCTGCAGGCTCGGGCACGTCCGCCGTCGTCGCGTCGTCCATCGACGAGGAGGTGCTGGGGAACGCGAACAAGCTCATCGGACCCGGCGTCCACGTCGGTGTCTCGTCCTCCACTTGGGCGTTCAGTTCAGCCGCCCTCTGGTCAGGGATGAACGCCGGGCTCGACAGGCCGGCTGCTGCGCCGCGCTCGTAAAAGTTGATGTCGATATCGTTCCAGTGCGTCATCGTGCCCGCGACGCCACCGCCCGCCACCGAGAAGTTGAAGGGGCTCAACTGAGCGGCACTTGCGCCCGTGCTGCCCATGATCCCCGCGCACGTCAGTGTTGCCGCTATCACGAATTTCTGCATAGCCACCCTTTTCATGCTCCCGCTCGATTGAGGGCTGGGAAGCCCAAGCCGGTCGGGACCTTTGCGAAATCTGCGCCATCGTCACAAGTGCGCGTATCCCGATCGGATCCGCCCAAGGTTCAAGGAAAGACGCCGCACACGGAAAGGGGGGCACTTCCGGCGGCTCGATGCTTGTACAAGGCAAATACGCAATACGCAATACGCAACGTTTGCCCAGCACTCCTCTTGGACGCCGCCAGCGGGCATTGGGATCCCGGCTGCGCTGGGAAAGGTCGAACGCTATGATGTTCCGCCAGAAGGTGTACGCGGGCGAGACCAAAGGTCATTCGTTAGACGACGAGCGACGGTCTCGCTTCAGGTCACTGCGCTTCTGCTTCGATTCGAGCCGACGCACGCGCGAGGCCTTCGAGGGCGACGTGGCGTGGCGAGGCCGGGGTGGGGTGGCCGCCTGCTCGAGCAGGGCGCGGAGCCGCTCGCGGGCCGCGACGCGATTCTGCGCCTGCGTCCGGTACTCACGCGCCTCGATCACCAGCACGCCGTCGGTCGTGACGCGACTGCCGCCGAGGCGCAGCAGGCGTGACTTGACCGGAGTCGGCAGGCTCGTGGCGGCGACGTCGACGCGCAGTTGCACCGCTGTCGCGACCTTGTTGACGTTCTGACCGCCAGGGCCTGAGGCGCGTACGAACCGCTCCTCGAGATCACGCTCGTGCAGCACAATCGTGTCCGAAACGGCGATCACGGCGCGTTCCGCCGGTGCGCAGGCGGCGTGCGCCCGGCCGCTGCCGGATCGGCGGCGTTGGCGCCGCTACCGCCATCCGTGCGCAACGCTTCGGCGAGTACTCGCCCCTGCGCACCCGACGGCGGCTCGACCTCGAGAACGGCCGCCAGCGTCTGCGCCAGATCCTGCAACGCGACGTGGTCGCGGTACCTGCCCGGCACGATACCCGGCCCCATCAGGATCAAGGGAATGTGCGCGTCATAACCGTAGGGCGTGCCATGTGTCGCGTTCGCCCCGCCCGCGATCCAGTGTGGCTCCAGCAACACGTGCAGGTCGCCCGAGCGATCACGGTGATAGCCACGCGTGATCCGTTCTGAAATCGTCTCTCGGGGTACGGCGCCCGAGAGAATCGCGTCGCGCGTGTACACCCGCGCGACATGAGGGACTCTCGACACGGCCTCAGCAGCGACCCGCCGGACCTCCGCGCGGTCGAGGCCTTTGCCGTCAATCAGCGCCACATCGAGATAGATGTTTGCCAGCGACGGCGCCTTCTCGATCCAGGGCCCGGCGCCGTACTTGGCCACCAGCGCCGATTCGATGGCGTCGCTCACCACCGTCGCGGGAAACCGTCCTCCCGGGATCCGCAACGCCGTCGCCGCCTCGGGCCTGGGCGCGACGCCGTGGTCGGCAGTGAACGCAATCAGCGTCTGCCGCAGGCCGACGCGCCGCTCGACCTCGTCGAGCAACGTCTGCAGCTGACGATCGGTCTGGTGAGTGATGTCCCGCACTTCGGGCGACTCCGGGCCATAGGCATGACCCACCGAGTCGTTGGCGGAGAAGCTGACGGTCAACACGTCGGTGACGCCGCGCTGCCCGAGCTGTTCGTGCTCGAGGGCGGCCGTGGCCACCGCCAGCACCAGCTCGTTGCCTGCCGGGCTGGCGGCGACGGCTGCGTCGAGCGCGGCGCCGGTCGTTGCCGGATACGCGTGCGCACCGCCATCGAAGGTCCACTGCTTGCCGGCGTACGTATCGGCAATGCGGCGCGCGTTGACCGCCTCGACCCACGCAGGCAGGGCCGGACGATAGTAGGTGCTCGTGACGAAACGCCCGCCGCGGAAGAAGTAGGCGGCGTCAGCGGCGTGGCCCGCGGGGAGGATCGCGCTGCGATCCTTGAGGGAGATGCCGATCACCCGCGGCGCCAGCGGCGTGCCCGGCGCGGCCGCCGACGCCATCTTGATCTGATCGCCAAGCGTGGGGACCAGGAGGCGACGCGGCGACGCACCGACACCGCCAGACGCGGCCGCGCCGACGATCTGCACGGTGGAGTCAGTGATGCTCTCGACCGTCGTCTTCGTGGCGCGCTCGTACCAGGTGTTCTCGATGATGCCGCTGACCGCTGGCGTCGAACCTGTCAGCATGGTCGAGTGGCCCACGGCGGTCACCGTGGTGCCGTGCTCGAGGTACGCGGAGGTGAATACCGCACCGCGGGTGAGCAGGGTCTTCAGGCCGCCCTCGGGCGGGCCGAACCGCGACAGGTAGTCGGGGCGGAACTGATCGACGGCAATGAGCAGCACGAGGCGGACTGCCGGCGCATCGAAGCGTGCCGTCTGGCTCGCCGGGGCTCCCGGGCCACCGGCGACTTGTGCGCCGGGCGACGCCGCCAAGATGAGGATGGCAAGCGCAACACAGGCGCAGCGGCGGACGAGGACTCGAGCGGGCGGGCACGACATGACTCTCAAGCATAAGCCGGCCCTGCGGTAAGCTTCACGCGCTTTCCCCTGTCGGGACGATTTCGCGGGAGCAACCGGGTGGCGCGGCGCGTGCGTGGGCTTCGGTGGTACATCGGTGGGCTGCTCTTCCTGTCGACGGTCGTCAACTACATCGACCGGCAGACGTTGAGCGTGCTCGCGCCGGAGCTCAAGAAGCTCTACGGGTGGACCAACTCGGACTTTGCCCGGGTGCTGATCGCTTTCCGCGTCGCCTATGCCGTGGGCCAGACCATCGCGGGGCGCGTGATCGACCACCTCGGCACGCGGCGCGGGCTCTCGGTGGGCGTGGCCTGGTACTCGCTGGCCGCGATCTCGACGGCGTGGGCCAATGGCCTCGGCTCCTTCATGGCGGCGCGCTTCGCACTCGGCCTGGGCGAAGCAGGCAACTGGCCGGGCGCGACCAAGGCCGTGTCGGAGTGGTTCCCGCGGCGCGAGTCCGGATGGGCGGTGGCGCTGTTTGACAGCGGCTCGTCGGTGGGCGCCGCCATCGCACCGTGGCTCGTCCTCTCGCTCTACGCCACGTTCGGCAGCTGGCGTCCGGCGTTCATCATCACCGGCGCGCTCGGGTTCCTCTGGATGGCGCTGTTCCTCGTGCTCTACCGCAAGCCCGAGGACCACCCGCTGATCACCGAGGAGGAGCGCGACATGATCCTGCGCGACCGCAATCAGGTGGATCCGGCCGAGAACGCCGGCGGCGAGGCCCTGCCCTACGCCACGCTGCTGCGGCTGCCGCAAACATGGGGCTACATCGTGTCCAAGAGCTTCACCGACCCGGTGTGGTTCTTCATCACGGACTGGTTCGCCATCTACCTGGTGAGCCGGGGCTTCAGTGTCGAAGAGGGACTGCTCGCCTTCTGGGTGCCATTTCTGGCGGCCGACGCCGGCAACTTCTTCGGTGGCGGGGTGTCGAGCTGGCTGATCAAGCGCGGCTGGTCGGTCGGTGCGGCGCGCAAGGCCATCGGCGTCATCGGCACCGTGGGCATGACCCTGCTCGTGCCGACCATCTTCGTGGACACGCTGCCCGCGATCATCGCCTGCTTCGCCGTGTCGACCTTCGCGTACGCCGCCTTCTCGACCGTCATCCTGAACCTGCCGGCCGACCTCTTCGCACCGCCGTCGGTCGCCTCGGTGAGTGGCATGGGCGGCACCGGCGCCGGGCTCGGCACCATCGCCGCGATCTACGTGACCGGCCGGGTGGCGGATCACTATTCCTTCGCGCCGATCATGGTCGGCGCCAGCGTGTTGCCGCTGGTCGCCCTGGTCGCGATGCTGGCCCTGGTGCGCAACACCGAGGCCACGCGGCGGGGACTGGTCAGGGAAGTGTAACGCTTGAGGCTTGAGGCTGGAGGCTGGAGGCTGGACGCATGCCGATCGACGGCTGACGGCCGACGGGGGACGTAGGCGTCGACCTTCAGGTCGACGCAACGACGCAAGGGACTCGTGATGACTGCACGCCGCACAAGACAACATGCCGGGAAGCGTTCCGATGACGCGTGCACGTCCGGTGTGTCGAGGCGCGCCCTCCTGGCGGGAGGACTCGCCGGCGCCGGAGTGATGCTGGCTCGTCGCACCGCGGGCGCGTGGCTAAGCGGGCAGGGCGCACCGGGCACCGCCACGGTCATCGAGGCACCTCGCCTGTTCGATGGCCTGCGCATCGCCGTGACCGACGGCGCTCGCGTCGTGATTCGAGACGGTTCCATCGTCGCCGCGGGACGCGCGGTGGACGTCGCCGCTCCGGCCGGTGCCACGGTCACGCGCGCCGACGACGCGACCGTTTTGCCCGGTTTGATCGATCTCCACTTCCACATCGAGGAAGACCCGGCGATGGCGTTGCGGCAACTGGCGCACGGCATCACGGCATTTCGTGACCCCGGCGAGTGGATTGAGGTACACGAACCGCTTCGTCGGCGGATCAAGGAGGAGGCGCTTCCCGGCCCGCGCCTGTTCCTGACCGGCCCGCACATCGACGGCGAGGGGCCCGCGTATCCGGCCGACTCGGTCGTCGCGCGCGATCCGGAGGAGGCCCGGCGGCAAGTGCACCGCGCCGTGGATCAGGGCGCGACGGCGATCAAGATCTATTTTCGGCTGCCGCTCGCGAGCGCGCTGGCGGTAATCGAGGCGTGCCAGGCACGAGGGGTGCCGAGCACGGCCCATCTCGAGATCCTCGACGCGCGCGAACTGATTGAGGCGGGCCTGACCGGCCTCGAGCACATCACCTCCTTCGGCACGAGTGTCGCCTCGCCGATGCAGGCCGAACGCTATCGGCAGGCCGTCCTGGCCAACAACGCCACACGAAGCGATGGCCGCTATGCGCTCTTCGCCGACGCGGACCTGGACGGCCCCGAGGCACGACGCCTGTACGAAATCGTCACGCGCAAGCGGCCGTTCGTCGACGCGACGCTCGCGGTCTTCGAGGTGCAGCCCGCGGACACGCTGCCGAAGGGCAGCACGCTGTCGGCCGCCACGCGCGTCGAGGGCTTCAGGAAGATGCAGATGCTCACCCGCCGGCTGCACGAGCACGGCGCGCGCATCGTGATGGGTGGACACACCGAAGTGCCCCACGCCGGACGCGGCGAGGCGCCATGGCGTGAACTCGAATTGCTGACGACGGCGGGGCTGTCGGCGAGCGCGGCCCTGACGGCAGCAACCAGCACCGCGGCGGCCTTCCTCGGCAAGGGAGGCGCAGACCTCGGTGTGATTCGTCCTGGCGCCGCTGCCGATCTCCTGGTCGTGAACGGCCAACCGGATACCGACATCAGCGCGATCCGGCGCACGCGCGTCGTGATGGCGGCGGGCCGGCTCGTGGACCTGGCCCGGCTCGGTACACTGTAAGCACCACCTTGCGCGACGACTCCTGCCGCCTGCGGTCAGAGACACGTAGGCGTTGACCTTCGGGTCGACGCGGGCGATCCGCCGACCTGAAGGTCGGCGGCTACGTCGGTGAGTCGTCCGGCGGGCGCCGCGCTGAGTCGCGATAGAGTTCTCAGGGAACCCTCGACATCATGCCTCCCATTGACAATGGTTCCGTCCCGGCGCCGGCCACCCACAGTACGGTGAAGCGTGCGCTCGGGGGCCTGATATCGCTCGGCCTCGGCCTGGCAACGCCCGTCAGCGCCCAGCAGCCCATGGACCCCGCCGTCCGCTTCGCGCAACGGGTCGCGGCCTACGAGACCCTCGACCAGGCGACGCCGCCACCAGCCAACGCCATCCTCCTGGCCGGGGACTCGCAGTTCGATCGCTGGACGACGTTCCGGGAGGACCTGTCCGGCTACACGGTGATCAACCGCGGCATCGACTCGTTCCGGACCGGCGACCTGCTCCAGTACATCGACCGGCTGGTCATCCGCTACAAGCCGCGCGTGGTCGTACTGCATGTGGGCGGCAACGACATCCACCAGGGCAAGACGCCGGAGCAACTCCTGGCCGACACCAGGATGTTGGTGACACGGATCCGGGCTGGCCTGCCGGGCGCGACCATTGCCTGGTCGAGCATCACGCCCGGACCGGGGCGCTGGGACGAGGCGCCGCAGCGGATGCGCGCCAACGCCCTGATCAAGGCGTGGATATCGACCGAGAAGGGCCTGTCCTTCATAGACCTGTGGGATGCGATGTTGACCACGGACGGCACGCCACGCGAGGACCTGTGGGTCGCCGACCGCATCCACCCGAACCACGAGGGGTACTTGATTCGCGTGCGACTGACGACACCGGTGCTGGGCCCGCCGGATCGCAAATGGGCGCGGGCTCGTACAGGGGCGACAATGGCTTGGCAATGACCGACAAGGGAACGCGGGCTGCGCGAGTCGAGTGCGCCTCGTGAGGATCGACGCGCTGGGTTTGAGGGACGCGTGCGCAAACCGGCGCGACTCGCTCGTGGAGGCGACCGCCGGGCTCGCGCGCATCGAGTCGCCCAGCGGCGACGAGGCGGCTCTCGGTCATTGTGCCGACGCCATTGCCGCGCTGCTTGACGGCGCGGGTGCCCCGGTCGAGCGGGTGCCCCGTTCGGGCGCCGGCGCGCACCTGCGCGCCACGATCGGGTCGGGCTCACGCCAGGTCCTGTTGCTCGGGCACTTCGACACCGTGTGGCCAATCGGCACGCTCGCGCAGATGCCGGTCGCAATTCGCGACGGACGATTGCACGGTCCGGGTACCTTCGACATGAAAGCCGGCCTGGCCATCGCGATCCTCGCTGTGACAGTGGCGCGGCCGCACCTGCGCGATCTCCGCGTCCGCTGCCTGTTCACGACCGATGAGGAGATCGGCAGCGGCACGTCGCGCGACCTGATCGAGGACGAGGCGCGTGCGAGCGCCGCCGTGCTCGTCTTCGAGCCGGCGTTGCCAGGCGGCGTGCTGAAGACCGCCCGCAAGGGTGTCGGGACGTATCGGCTCGACGTGCGGGGCATCTCGGCTCACGCGGGCATCGCGCCGGAGGCAGGTGCGTCGGCGATCACCGAACTCGCCCTGCAGATCCTGGCCATGCATGCGCTCCAGGCGCCCGAACGCGGCACCACGATCAACGCCGGGGTCGTCGCGGGAGGGTCGCGCTCGAACGTCGTCGCCGAGCACGCGCAAGCCGAGATCGACGTCCGCGTGAGCGAGGCGGACGAGCAGGCGCGCATCGAGCAGGCCTTCGCGGCGCTGGCGCCGCACGACCCACGGGTGCGGCTGGCGTGGCAGGGCGGCTTCGAGCGGCCGCCCCTCGAGCGGGGCCCGCATGTGCAGCGCTTGTTCGCGCTGGCGCGCGAGGCCGGCGAGACGCTTGGCCTCGACGTGCGGGAAGGGGCGACCGGCGGCGCGTCGGATGGCAACTTCACCGCAGCCCTCGGCGTGCCGACGCTCGACGGCCTCGGTGCGATCGGTGACGGCGCGCACGCGCGGCATGAGCACGTGGAGATCGCGTCGCTCTCCGACCGCGCCGCACTCGCCGCCGCGATCCTGCTCGCGATCGACGCTCGTGCATAGCCGTCGGACTGTCGACCAAGGTCGACGGCTACGACAACCAGGTGACCGAATCGCGCCCCCGATTCGCGATCCGCGATCCGCGTCCGTCGACCTGAAGGTCGACGGCTACGTCCACTTCCCAGGTGTAGGCGCCGACCTTCGTCCCAGGTGTAGGCGCCGCCCTTCTCCCGGGTGTCAGCGCCGACCTTCTCCCGGGTGTAGGCGCCGCCCTTCTTCCCGGGTGTAGGCGCCGACCTTCAGGTCGGCGCTGACACGCAGCGGCGTCCGAATCTCCGGGAGCATCACTGACCGTCGACCAAGGTCGACGGCTACAACGACAAGACGTAGGCGTCGAGCTTGCTCGACGCGGATCAGGGAGCCCTGAACTGGCGCTGCTCGATGGTGATCTCGTCGAGGAATGCGTGATCGATGTCGACGCCGATGCCTGGCCCCGTGGGTACTTCGACGGTGCCGTCGGCCGCGACCTCGAAGGGCTTGGTGATCACGTCACGCGCCCAGTACCGCTTGCTCGCGGAGATGTCGCCCGGCAGCGAGAAGTTTGGCAGGCTCGCGAGCGCGAGGTTGTGCGCGCGGCCGATGCCGCACTCGAGCATGCCGCCGCACCACACGGGCGCGCCGTGCGCCTGGCAGGTGTCATGGATGCCGAGGGCCTCGGTGTAGCCGCCGACACGCCCGATCTTGATGTTGATCAGGCGGCAGCTGCCGAGCGCCAACGCGTGCGCCGCGGCTCTCGCGTGCACAATCGACTCGTCGAGGCAGATGTCGGTGCGGAGCCCACGCTGCAGCGCGGCGTGGTCGACCATGTCGTCGTGCGCGAGCGGCTGCTCGATCATCAGCAGGTCGAAGGCATCGAGTTGACGCAGGTGTTCGGCGTCGGCCAGCGTGTACGCCGTGTTGGCGTCGACCGACAACAGGCCGGTTGGATACGCGTCGCGCACTGCCCGCACCACGTCGACGTCCCACCCCGGCTTGACTTTCAGCTTGATGCGCTGGTACCCCTGCGCGACGTGGGCCAGCACCTGGTCGACGAGGGTCGGGATGGTCTTCTCGATGCCAAGGCTGACGCCGACGGGTACTCGATCACGCGTGCCACCGATGGCCGTGCGGATGGAGAGGTCGCGCGAGCGGGCCGCGAGATCCATGAAGGCGAGTTCGAGACCCGCCTTGGCCATCTGATGACCCTTGAAGCGCCGCAGCGCCGCCGCGACGTCCTCGACCGACGACAGCGGCCGCGACAGCAAGGCGGGAATGAAGCAGTCGACCAGCACGTGGCGCGCCGTCGTGATCGTCTCGGCGCTGAACAACGGCTGATCGTCCGCGACGATCTCTCCCCAACCCTCGACGCCATCGGCTTCCATCCGCACCAGCGGCACCACCCGCGCGTCCATGCGGCCGAAGCTGGTCTCGAAGGGACGCACCAGCGTCAGCGAGATCAGCCGGATATCGATTGACGACAGGCGCACGGGCGCCGCCGCAGCAAGGGTTCGGGTCGGGGACGACGTGCCGGCCAACGTCATGCGGGGGATCGTACACAACAACGCTTGACGCCTAACGCCTCCAGCCTCCAGCCTCCAGCCTCCAGCCTGCGGGCTACGGCCTGCGGCCAATGGCTCATCTCTTGTGGCTTATGGCTTATGGCTCACGGTGCCCGGAATGGAAACGGTTCAGGTGTCGGAGGAACGCAGCGGACGTCCCTCGGCGCGTCAGACGGCCGGCGCGAGCAAGCTCGACGCCTACACTTTCCGACGCACGCCGTGCGCTCTGGCTTTCGACATTCCGGCATTCGCAGCATTCCGGCATCATCTGGCCCTTGTGACCGTCAGGCGGGAACGGTCGGCGTTAGGCGTTAACCTTGCTGGCGCATGACGATGCAGCAGGCCATGGCACGAGACGGAGGCGACGCCTCATCCAACGCACCGTTGGAGTTCCGGGAACTCACGACCGTCGAGGATATCCGGCTCGTGCAGGACATGGAACGCCGCGTCTGGGGGGCCGAGGACATCGACGTGAGCCCCGTCTTGCTGATGGCGGCACTCGTGAAGTCGGGCGCGCTGCTGCTCGGGGCGTTTCTCGACGGACGGATGCGCGGTTTCGCGTTCTCGGTGCCCGGCGACCGGCACGGCCACCGTCTTCACTGGTCGCACATGACCGGCGTCGACGAGGCGCTGCGCAGTTCCGGGCTGGGGACGCTCTTGAAGCTGGAACAGGCGCGCCGCGTGGCGGCCCGCGGTTACGCGCGCATCCAGTGGACCTACGACCCCCTGCAGAGTCTCAACGCGCACCTCAACCTGGTGAAGCTCGGCGCGAGTGCGGACGAGTACGCCGAGCACGTGTACGGTGATTCGACGAGCGACCTGCATCGCGGCGCGCCGACCGATCGCTTCATCGTGACGTGGCTGCTCGACGAGGCCGGCGTGCCGATGCGATCGCCGCGCCTGGCTCGTGCCGCCGGACAGGAAGGCGTCGCCGCGGGCACCGTCGTGACGCAGGGCGGCTGGGACAGGTATCACGCGGACGGGGAGCTGCCGACGGCACCCGTCATCCGCGTCCCGGTGCCTGCCCGATTCTCGGCCATGCTGCAGGAAGCGCCGGACCTGGCCATGGCGTGGCGCATGCAGACGCGCGCGCAGTTCGAGGCGCTCTTTGCCGCGGGCTACGAGGCCGTCTCGTTCCGCCGCGTGGGCGAGAGCGGCGAATACATCATGGTGAATGAGGTGCCTTGTCCGGATTGTCCGTAATCACGCCATCGGCACCCTGCGCGATCGCCTCGCGCATCTCGGTGCCGACATCGGCATACGTTCCGGGCGCAGACGCCCTGAAGGTGTAGGGCGTGACCAGCATCCCGCGCGAGCGGGCACGCGCGGCCAGCGTCGGATCGGTGCGTAACACCTGCTTGTCCGGGCTGAGTCCGGTCGCGAACGTCCGTGCTTCGGCCAGCCCCTGATCGTTCGTCCACCGCGACGCATCGGCCGGGCCGAACAGCAGGTGCACGGGCAGTGGCGTGCGCAGCTCGCGGGTGAGGATCTGCAGGCTGCTGACCGTGAACGACTGCAGCAGGACCGGCGTGCGTGGGTCGGCCCACGGTCGATCGAGCCCGGCGGTTTTCAGTTCCGCCAGCATGGCGGCCTCGATGCCCGGGTACAACTCAGGTGACTTGAGCTCGATGAACAGCCCTATCTTGCCGCGAACCGCCGCGATCGTCTCGCCGAACGTCGGGAGGCGGGTGCCGGCGAACTTCGGATCGAACCATTTGCCTGCGTCCAGGCGGCGGACTTCCGCCAGCGTGAAGTCAACCAGCGGCCATTGACGCCGTGCCTCGCCCTTGACGACCACCTGTCGGCCGCGCTCGGGGAAGACCTCTTCCACGTCGGTCGTCCGCTCGAGTGTCGTGTCGTGCAGGATCACCAGCGCGCCGTCCTTCGTGCGCTGCAGGTCGAATTCCACGAACGTCGCGTGCTGCTCGGCCGCGAGGGCGAACGCCGGCACGGTGTTCTCGGGTGCGTACGCCGATGCACCGCGATGCGCAACGACCCAGGGCGTGGGTGGTGGGCCCGCCGCGTCAGGCACCGCCACCGCGCTTGCGACGACGGTCACGAGTACCGCAAGAAATCCTGTCTCGCAAGCCCTTGTCTTTCCCGTGTGGACCATGCCGGCCATTGTCGCGCACGTGCCTCATGTCGCGCAGCCCCGAACACCGGCCCCTTTGGGGGGCATGCTGCTCGGGGTTGGGAGCGCGCGCCGTGCCGCAGCGCCGCCGCATGCGAGCGGCCGTAGTGTCGGCGTGCGATTGGCGCGAACCGGCGTTCCGTGTAGTGCCGGAACGCCGCATCGAATTCCGTCGGGCCCGGCGAAACTACTGATGGGGCGCGGGCTCGAAGTCGTAGAGCGACGCGGCCATCCTTTTCAGCCCACGATCGTGCGCGATGAGGTCGAGGTGGAGTGACGACCAGTCGGCGAGCAGGAGGGCCTCGTTGGCTTGCCCGTCGTATGTCTTGAGGTAGCCGCCACAGGACTCGCAGTGGTCGAGGCGCAGCCCGCCTTCTCCCTCGATGGTCACGCTCGCGAGCCGTTGCGCGTCGGTTTCACAGAACGGGCACCCGGTTCGCTTGAATTGCCACCGCGTGCCGCAACAGCCGCACGAGAGCAGGCGCTTGCGCCCGGGGTCGGCGCCAACCAACTGGGCCATCGCGGGCAGGCATCCGCAGGTCGGACAATACCTGCGCAGCCACCGATCCTCGTCTCGCCAACCGTCGAACGCATTCACCACGGGGCGCAGGAACCGCGCCATCGCCGTCCACGCCAGGTAACGCAACAGCCCGGGGGACGGCGGGGTGAGCGTCTCGTCGCCCCGGAGGAAGTCCACGATCCGGCGCGAGACCTGAGGCTGGTGCAGCAGGTCGGTCTCGAGCGTGCGCGTCTCGGCCACGAACCAGTCCGGCGACGTTGCCGATGCCATGCGCCTGACGAGCGCTGCCGCCATGCGCCCACCAGGTTCGAGATCGACGGCCGCGTCGCTGCTCGACAGGAGAGGCACACCAGCGAGAAAGTCCAGGCGGTAGTCGTCCCAGTCGGGAATGCGGGCGTCGAGGACCTCGATCCCGGCCGCCGCGAGATCGACCTGCGCGGAAAGGTCAGCAAGCGGCCGGAGGTATGCGTGCGCCTCCAGCCACAGTTCCCGATTCATCGGCTCAATGTCCCTCGATGGGCTGCGCCTTCGAGAGGACCGGCATCAGGCGGGCCGCCAGGCCGAAGAGGAAGATCGTCGCGGCGATCAGGCCGATCGAGACGCCCCACTCGACGATCGACGGCACATAGGTTTCCGGTGCGACCCAGGGCATGCGGCCCCGGAAGGTCATCGCGAAGAGGACGACGTTCATGCGGTTGTACGCCACACCACCGACTGCGAGGACCGACGCAACGCAGAGCACGTCAGGCCGCTGCCGAAGCGACCTGCGCGACAGCAGGATGAGCGGAAGCACGCCACCGAGGACGATCTCGGCCGCGAAGGCCAACCCGAGGCCACCGGCGAAGGCTCCGGCTAGCTGGTTGCGGATCGCCATGTCTCCAAGACGAAACACGAGGTAGACGAGAAGCGCCCAGAACGTGATCTGCCCGACCGACGCGAGTCGCGCGATCTCGATCGGGCGGCGCCACCCCTTCGCGATCCACATGTCGATGACGATCACGAGCGCTGTGCCCGCGGCGATCGACGACAGGAAGAAGGAGACGGGCATCACGGGCGACCACCACTGCGGGGCGAGCATGTTCGGCATCAGCAGGTAGAGGGAGCCGAGTGAGCTCTGGTGCATGGTCGAGAGCGTGACGGCGGCGATCGCCAGCATGATCGGCTCGGCGTGCTCGTCGCGGGCGCGGAAGATCCAGGCGAGGGCGCCGAAAACGATGGCGGTCCCGAGGGCGTACAGGACGTTGCGCGACAGCATGTAGACAAACAGCGTCACCGCTGCAGCCACGTAGGCGCCGTTCCATCGCCGCCACGCCGACGCTGCCCGGTGGTATCCAAAATAGTCGAACGGGACAGGCAGGAACTCGAGCAGGAGGATCGTGACGTAGAGGCCGACGCACCAGGACACCTCGAACATGGCGGAGTGTTCCGGCGCATTCAGGGCGAGCGCGTAGGAGTGCCAGGGCAGGCCGAGGTCGGCGATCAGCGTGACCGTCACGAACGAGTAGCTCAGGAGCCCCATGAGGACGGCGCTGCGTCCCAGCCCGTAGAGATCCTTGCGCTGGAAGACATAGATCACGCCAGCCATCGCGAATGCGCCCGCGGCCACCGCGATCCACACCAGGTCAAAGAGGATCCACAAGCCCCACGGGTACGTATCGGAAAGGTTGGTGCTGCCGCCGAGCCCCAGGGCGAAGCGCGCAACGAACGAGATGGCACCGAAGGCCATGAGCAGCAGGAGGACCCAGTTGAACGGGGTCATCAGCGCGCTCCGGAGGGGCTCGAATTCAACGTGACCGTGGTGGGCATGCCTGGACGCCGCCGATGCATCCGCCACCGCCTGGGCCCGCTTGCGGAAGAACGCGTACGAGGCACCGAGCAAGGCGCCAACGGCCATGACGGCAGGGGGGACTGCGCCGAGTGCCGTCTTCGTGAAGGCCGGAAACGGTTTGTCGCCGTACGTCGGGAAGCCGAGTTTGTCGAACGGCACTCTCGACAGGTACAGCACGCTCGTCCCGCCCAGCTCCTTCTCGCCGTACACGTGGTCAACGTACTTGTCGGGGCGATCTGCGATGCGCTTGTGCGCGAGCGCCAGCATCTCGTCGCGCGTGCCGTATCGCAGGGCGTCGGCGGGGCACGCCTTGACGCAGGCAGGAATCGCCATGGTGTCGGCAAACTGCTTCGCCGCTTCGAGCGACAGGGGCTGGCCATTGAACGTCGTGGGCGGCGGCTGGGGGGCGCGGTCGGCGCAGTGCGTGCACTTGGAGATCTTCGGGGCGCGCGTGTTCCAGTCCGAGGTCGGCACATCCCAGGGACATGCCAGCGCGCAGTATCGGCAGCCGATGCAGTCGTCGACGTTGTACGACACCGGACCGTCGGACTGCCGGTAGAGCGCCGTCGTCGGGCACGCGGAGACGCAGGCCGGCTCCAGGCAGTGGAGGCACCGCTGCATGACGAACGCGGATTCCAGGCCTCCCGGCTTCTGCGCGTTCTCGAACTCGTGGAACGCGATGAGCGTGAGCGTCTTCGCGCTGAGCGTCGCCGGGTTCTGGAAGCCCAGGTCGTCCTGCAGCTCGGTCTGCTCGCCGTCGCGCTCGTTCCACTGCTTGCACGCCACCTGGCACGCTCGGCAGCCGATGCAGTTCGAGATGTCGATCAGCGTTGCCCTGATCGGGCCCTCGGTCGCCACTGGCGTCATGTGCGTCCCCTTGGTGTCTCTGATCGTCGTGTGCGACGGCGGCCGGCGGCGACCACGTTCACGAGGCACGCCTTGGTCTCCTGGGTACCCGCTCCGGGATCCGCGGCGTCGATCGTGAGGTGGTTGACGCTCGGCCCGGTCGACAGTCCCTGGAAGCCCCAGTTGTACGGCATCCAGACGACCGTCACTTCCTGGTCGCCGATCTTCAGCGCCTTCATGCGCGGCGTGACGAGGGCCTTGACCTCGAGTTCACCGCGCGCAGACGAGACGCGGACCCAATCACCTGATTCGACCCCGAGTTTGCTGGCGAGGCTGATCGGCAGCTCCAGGACTGGCTCGGGAATCAGCTCGTTGAGCCATGGGATGTTGCGCGTCGTCGAGCCCGCGCACCAGTGCTCCGCGACGGTGGACGTCATCAGCACGTAGGGGAACTTGTCGACGGTGCCGATCGGCTGATGCGACTTGACGCGCGGATACTTGAGCATCGGGTTGCTCTTCACGCCCGGATGCAGCACGTTGTCCACCGGGCTCTCGACGGGCTCGTACATCTCCGGCAGCGGACCGTCCTTGGGCACGTAGGCCACGTCGCGCCAATAGTCGGTGAACCTCGCGTCGGGGTCCGAGTAGACGGCCGCGAAGAGACGACCGACCCCCTCCGCGCCCAGATGGAAGGGCCGCTGGCCGTTCGGCGTGTCGGGGCCGTCGGTCACAACTGGTACGTCCGGCACGTCGTGTCCGGTCCAGCGCCTGGTCTGCTCGTCCCACCAGATGATCGGTTTCGAGCCCGGATAGGGTTTGCCGTCCTTGTCGCACGACGCGCGGTTGTAAAGGATCCGCATGTTGTTCGGCCAGGTCCACCCGAAACCCGGGTAGAGGCCGAGGCCTCCCGGATCCGTTTGGCAATCGCGGCGCTTCGAGAGGTTCTCGCCGCCGGCAAAGACACCCGCGTAAATCCAGCAGCCAGACGAGGTGGACCCATCGGCGCGGAGATCGCCGATCTTGCGGACGAGTTCGCCCTTCTTGAGGCCGGTCTCCGGGTTGTCGCGGAGTGCATACCCGTTGATCTCGCGCAGGACGTCCTCGGCCGTTGTGTAGGTCCAGAAGGCCTTGTTGATGATCTCGTCTCTCGGCTCCTTCGAGTCGTGGACCATGTCGCGTACCGCGCGGAAGACCTGATCGACGATCAGGCCGTCTGGCCTGGCTTGCCCCGGAGGCTTCACGGCGGCGTGGCGCCATTGCACCATGCCGCCCGAGTTGCTGATGGTGCCGTTCTTCTCCATGAAGAACGCCGCTGGCAGCAGGATCACCTCCGTGTTGATCGACTTCGGATCCACCCCCGGACGCTTCCAGAACGCTGCGGTCTCCGTTTCCCAGATCTCCTGGACCACGAGCGTCTCGAGTTTGTCCATCGCCTCGAACGTCAGGTTCAGGTTGGGCAGCGTGACTGCTGGATTCTGGCCGACGATCCAGAGCATCTTCAGCTTGCCCGCGAGCGCGTCCTCGAACATCGGCATGGTGCCGTAGTCCTTGGTGGCGATGCGCTTGGGCAGCCAGGCATACGCGTAGTCGTTTTCCGCGGTAGCGGCGTCTCCGAAGAATGCCTTGAGCGTGTTGACGAGATAGCGGGTGTCGGCGATGCCGTTCTTGCGCGCGTAGTGGTAGATCGTCGGCTCGGCATTGGTCGCCGAGTTGAGGTAGCCGGGCATGTAGTTGTAGAGCACCGCCATGTCGCAGGCGCCCTGCACGTTCGGCTCGCCGCGGAGCGCGTTGACGCCGCCGCCGGGCTTGCCGATGTTGCCAAGCAGGAGTTGCAGGATCGTGAACGAGCGAATCCCCTGCACACCCGTCGTGTGCTGGGTCATTCCGAGCGCATAGAGGATCGAGCCCGGCTTGTTCTTCGCCATCGTCTCGGCGATCTGCTTGATCTGATCGGCCGGAATGCCGGTGATCCGCTCGCCCATCTCCAGCGTGTACCGCGAGACGAAGGTCTTCAGTCGCGCGAACACGCAGTGCGGATCGTCGAGACTCGTCGCAAGACGCGGCTTGCCCTTCGCATCGAGCTGGTATCCCCAGGTCCTGGTGTCGTAGGTGTGGTGTTCCTCGTCGTAGCCGCTGAAGACGCCGTCCTTGAAGCTGAAGGCTTCGTCGCCGAGGTAGAGGGCGTTCGTGTGGGTGACGACGTAGTCCTCGTCGTACAGCCTGTTGGCGATGATGTGACTGATCATCGCGTTCTGGAACGCCACATCGGTGCCGGGCCGGATGCGCGCGTAGACATCGGCCGCCGCCGAGGTCCTCGTGAATCGCGGATCGACATGGATGATCGTCGCCCCGTTCTCCTGTGCCTTCCGGATCCACTTGAAGGCCATCGGGTGGTTCTCGGCGACGTTGCTCCCCTCCACCAGGATCGTCTTGCAGTTCTGCAAGTCGACCCAGTGATTGGTCATCGCTCCCCTGCCGAAGCTTGCCCCCAGACCGGGGACCGTGGGGCTATGTCAAAGCCTGGCCTGATGCTCGACGTACGCAAGGCCGAGAAGCCGCGCCGCCTTCTGGAAGAGGTAACACTCCTCGTTCGTGTTCTGTGCGCCGCCCATGAAGCCGATCGCGTCGGTGCGATTGACGGGCACTTCTGCGAGAGGACCCTCGTGGGGGACAAACCGTGGGGCGCTCGAGGTCCGGTCACCGGCGGCGCGATCCACGACGAGGTCAGGCGCATCCACCTTCTCGGTGGCGATCCACGTCTCGTCACGCGTCTTTCGAATCTTCTGCGCGACGCGTTTGATCGCATCGTCCCAGGTGATGTCTTCCCAGTGGTCGCTGCCAGGTGCCCGGTAGCGGGGCGTCGTGAGCCGGCTCGGGGAGGCGTGCGTCGCGAACATCGAAATGCCTTTGACGCACAACGACCCGCGATTGACGATGTGGTCGTAGTCGCCCTCCATCGTCAGGAGTTTGCCGTCACGAACGACGGCGATCATGCCGCACCCGCACGAGCAGAAGTTGCACGAGGTGGTGAACTCGCTGACCTCCGAAAGCTTCAGGTCCTTCGTCGCGGCCCGCATGGCGGGAACGTCGAGGAGCCCGCCGAGTGCGAGTCCGGAGCCGCCGCCGAGGGTCAGCCTGAACAGGTCCCTGCGGCTGATTGACGAGTTCGGTGTGGCATCGCCATGCACCAACACGGGGTCGGAAGGCCCGCCGTGCTGGGACAGCCCGGCGCTACCGCGAGGGCTCTCGGAGGGGTCTTGGTGCGACGGATCCGACGATTCATCCATGGGTGACATGACCTGCTCCCCTCGCCACCACGAGGCGAGCGCGCTATCCGTTCATGGCTATCTGTCTCGCCGCGCGAGAACCCGGCTCCGATTGCCGCTAAGTTGCATTCGGGTCGACCACGTGTCAACTCTTCTTTGGACGAGAAACACGCCGTCAGCCTCCAGCGTCCAGCTATTCCGCTATGCTTGTGCGAGATTCACGCAGGAAGGGGGCCTTTGTGCAGCGCAACATCCGTCGCAGAACGTTCATGACGACCTTGGCCATGCTGAGCGTCCCGCTGTTCGCCTTTGCCAGGGACGGAAACTGGAACACGCCGCAGGACAAGGAGAAGGAGAGAGAGAAGCAGAAGGAAAAAAATAAGGAAGAGAAGGAAGAGAAGAAGGAAGAAGCAAAGGACAAGGCCAAGGACGCGGCTGAGGACCACGACAAGGTCGTTGATGGCCCCGGGACGGATAACAGCCAGGATCGGCGTCAGGATCGACGCCGCGACCAGGTCAAGCCGAAGCCATAGAGCCCCACCGCACGTGAATTGAAGTGCACCGCGACGTGCCCGCTGTCAGGCACGTCGCGCTGGATATGGCCATGCGCCGGCCAAGCGCAGGTTCTCGATCTACCAGAGATACGTTGCCTTGAGCACGACGGTGTGGGCCGTGTACGGATCCCACCCGTAGTTCATCAGCAGGAACGTGTTGCTGTGCGCGAGGCGGTCGAGCGTCTGCGATCCGAGCGCCCAATCGTTCACTTCGAACTGGTCGTAGATGTAGGTCAGGCCCAGCGAGAGGTTGCGCCGCAGCCAATAGGCCGAATTCACACGGGCCTGCGTCCACTTTGTGAACGCGTCCGGGAGGTTCACGGGCGGCGTGAGCGTGCTGTCGGCAGGCACGCCGTAGGTGTACGTGTTGTCCGACTTGGTGTAGTCGTAAGTCACGCCCAAATCGAGCTTGTCGCCGATCTTCGGCACCTCGAAGTACAGGTTGAAGGTGTGCACCTTCTCGTCGATGGTGTCGTCCCAGTTGCGACGCGCGTCGGTGAAGGTCGCGTCCGGCGGCGGGTTCGCAGTGCGGCTGGCCTCGAACGAGCCAAAGGTCTCGTAGAGGTAGCTCGCGCCCATGTTGTATTTGTCAGTCGGCGAGTAGTCGACACCGAAGCCGAAGCTGTCCCAGTCCTGGCTGCGTAGACCGAACTCGACGTCGGGCCGTTCGTCGTTGCCCACCGCCGCGTTGACATTGACCGACAGATCCGTCGTCGGCAAGAACGTGACGACGAACTGGGCGACGTCGCGATCCCGGTCGCTGAGGTCGGCGTGCCGCAACCCCGGCTGCTCGCCGTAATGCTCGAGAATCTCGGGATGGAAGCCCTTGCCTCGCCGCTCCTGCCGGAGGTAGCCGGCGCGCACGGTGACGAAGGGATTGGACGTCCAGTCGTACGCCAGACGCCACGAGTTCTCCTCCGTGGTGTCGTAGATGCGGTGCGTGCGATCGATCTCTTCCCGCACGAAGCCAAGCTTGAACGCACCGTTGCGGAACGGCGTGAACGACGAGTCGAGTTCCACGGTGGACCGGTTGAATGAGTAGGGGTGCGACGACTCTCCGTCGGGCAAGCTCACCAGCGACGTGTCGTAGTTCACCTTCTGGTTGTACTGGAACTCCGGCGTCTTGTTGTTGAGATCGTACGAGCGGTAGGCCGCCGACAGCCACAGCGACTTCAACGGTCGGGTGTTGAACCGGAACATCACCGTCGTGACGTCGATGTCGCCGTCCACCGACGTCCGCGGCAGGGGCGGCTGGGCGATGGCCGTGTTGATGGTCCAGGGCAGGATATCCACGTCGCTCGCCAGCATCGACTGACCGACGTAGCCGGTGAGACGGCTCCGAGCCGGGAGCGCCACCGAGCCTGTCGCCGAGATCGTGTGCATCGTGCTCGACGGCCAGCGCGCCATCCGCCCCGTCCCGGTCAGCGTGGGCGTGTCGGTGATTCGCAATGGGTTGTCCCAGGCCAGGGACTCCGCCGAGCTGTCAAAAAACGAGCCGTCGTACCCGGCGCGGACCAACGCCTTGCCGTTGGACCACTCGGCGTTGGCCGCCAGTTCGTTGTTGCGCGTCTGGATTGGCGCCGGGGCCTCGTAGTTCGAGGCGAACCCCAGGCTGATGCCGAGGGGCTGATAGCCCTCGCGGCCCGTCGATGTGAACGCGAGGTTGAGGTCGACGTTCTTGCCGGCCTGGAACTGGCCGCCGATCCTGGTGATGTCCCGTTTCGAGCGCAACTCGAACGGCATCGCGTACGCGTCGACGGCCGGATTCAGCGTCGCCGTCCCGTTCTGAATCGACGACTGCAGCGCATCATCGACCGTGACCGTCGTGTCGTTGACGACGGTGTAGGGGGTGCGTGTCGAGTAGTCCTGCTCGTAGGGAATCTGGTTGTACTCGAACCAGCCCTTGAAACCGCCGAACTGCTCGTACTCTGCCGAGTATCGCTGGTCGCGATAGCCAACGTTGTCGGCCTCGGCGCGCCACAGGCGATCCTGGTTCTCGCTGGTGTAGCGGAATCCTTCCACGACCGGCCCGGTCCGCTTGTCGTGGTACCGGTTGTAGCGGGCCTCGTCGCCGCTGACGTCGGTGATGCGGACGCCGAAGTCCACCGACCGCAGGTTGACGTCGAGCGGCGCGCCGGTCGGCTCATCGGCAGCCGCAGCCGGCACGGCGGGCTTGGCGGGCGCAGCGGGTGGCTGCGCGGGGGCCGGCGCAGCCGGCGTAGCGGGAGTCTGGGCCAGGAGCGGCGTCGCCGAAAGCAGGACGCCGAACAGGCCGACGGCAAGTGTGCGTGTCGTCATGATCGTGTCCTCCTAGCGAAGCAGCGTGACGCCGGACGGGTGGTTACTTCCGTGGATGGCGGAGTGGCAATTGACGCAGCCGCGCGACAGCATCTGTTTGCTCTTATTGTTCAACTGCACCTGGTCGTAAATCGTTGCCGGATGCCGCGAGTGGTTGTGGCATCGCTGGCACAGCATCGGCTGCTTGGCGATGAGCATGCGTTCATGCGGCGAGCCGTGCGGGTCGTGGCAACTCGTGCAGTTGTCGCGTACCGCCGCGTGCTCGTGCAGGAACGGCCCACGCTTCTCCGTGTGGCAGCTGATGCACGACTCGTTCAGCCAGTTGCCCACCTTGAGCAGCTTGACGTTGACGGCCCCGTGCGGGTTGTGGCACGACGAGCACTCCATCTTGCCTTCGGTGACCGGCATGTGCGAGGCACGGCGCATCTTGGCGGCCTGCTGCTGATGGCAGGACTGGCACAGCTGTGTCTGCGTCTCGGCCTTCAACTGGGCCTCGAACGATTTCGGGGCGTGCACGCTGTGGCACGACGCGCACGCGAGGTTGCGCGAGTCGTGCGCGCTGCCGTCCCAGAGCGCGTGCGGGCCCCTGGTGTGGCAGGACAAGCACGTCTCGTTACCTGTCCGCGCATCGACCTTCGTATTGCCGAAGCGCAGGATCTTGCCCTTGTCGTCGTCGTCCACGTGGGCCTGGCCGGGCCCGTGGCAGCTCTCGCAGCCACTGTTGGCCATCGGTGTGCGCGGGTTCTTGATGCGGCCGTGGGCCGTCTTGTTCACGCCGCCCTGGTCTTCGTGGCACTCGAGGCAGACGGCGTCGCCGGCATAGCCTGGCGCGGGTTGGCCGTTGGCCAGCATCGCCTTGAACTTGCCGGCGCCCGTCACCAGCGCCGCATGCGCCGGCGTTGCTGGTGGCACGGGCGCAGTGGGCACGGCAGGAGCGGCACGAGGCGTCGGGCGGACGACCCCCTCTTGATCCCTGCCGCCCTGTGCATCGATCGACACGACGGTGACTGCGGCCCACATCGTGAGCACGGCAAGGATGCCGGTCCACGCATTCGCTGCTCGCCTCATCTGGTCCTCCAGCGCCCCGGCGCGACGGGGTGACCCTGGTGCCGCTCGCCCTCCACGCGCTTACTGAGTTGCGGGGGCGATTTCCTCTTCCCGGTGGCAGGTTTCACAGTCCTGCTTGATCACCGAGCCATCCTTGGCCTTGTGCTCGTCGTCATGACACCGGAAGCAGCCGTCGGTGTCGGTGTGGCCGGCGTTACTGGTGTAAGTGCCGAACGTGACTTTCATCGCTGGGAAGACGTACGCGCCGTGCAGATCCACGAGTAAGTCACTCGCGGCCTTCACCCGGCCAGCGTCGACAGGACCGGCGACTGCGCCCTCTCCGGCGTAGAACTTCTCGAGCGCTGATGCAATTGCCGTGCGCGCCTGCTCATGCGTGGGGTACTCGGCCTTCAACAGCTTCACGGCCTCACGTCTCAGGTACGGCAAGCTGGCATCGAGGCGACCGTCGGCAAAAGCACGGTCCACCGCTCTTTCCGCGCTGGCAATGAAAGGATGCGCGACTTTATTGTGGCAATCGACGCAGTCCATCCGGCGATGTTCACCGCCCGCTTTCGCGGCGTCGAAGCCGTCGACGACGAATTCCTTCACCTCGCCCTTCGCGTTTTTTACGCGGACCCAGGGGATTTTTCCACGACTCTCATCCGTCGCCACGTAGTCGACCTCCACATCCTTGGAGGCGTGCCAGTGGAATCCGGAGGCAGACCCGTCCGGTTTGGTGCCACCCACCAGGAGTGTCAACAAGGTCTGCGTCGGCGTGTTCGCCTGGTCGTCGCCGATGTCGGTGAACAGGCGACGACGTTCGCCGGTCCAGCGCGTCGCGCCGTGGCACCTGCCGCAGGTCTGGATGGTCGGCGGACGGTACTCGATGGGCGAGGGGACTGGCGTCGGATACTTGCCCGTAATCACCTGCATCAGCTGCGCCGTCCCACGGGTCTTGGCCATCACGAATCCCTGCGCGCCCGTACCGATGTGACAGCCCGCGCAGGCCACCTTGGTGTGTGCCGGCCCGCGCTGCCACTGCACGTAATGCGGATCCATCTGGGTGTGACACACCTGGCCGCAGAACACCGGCGAGTCCATGTAGTGGATGGCCTCGACGCCGGCCGCAGTCACAAGCAGCGTGTTGGCGACGGTGGCGATGGCCAGGAGCAGCACCCAGCCGCGGACACGGGTATCGCGCAGGTCGAGCGAGGGCCACGCGAAGGGCGCCTTGCCCTGGCGCGCACGACGACGCGCGAGCCAGGTACCGGTGGGGATGAGCAGCAGGCCCAGCACGAACAGCGCCGGCAGCAGGACGAAATTCAGCAGCCCGAGATAGGGATTCTCGAGGATGCCGATGCTCTCGACAATGAAGAGCAGCACGAAGAGCACCGCGCTCAACGTGGTGAGCGCGGTGCCAAAGGCGGCCACCGGATGCGCGGTGAACGCACGCGGCAGAATGGGCCGGCCGTCCTCGGTCAACGGTCTGTCCTACTTCAGGCTCTGCATGTAGGCGACGAGCGACTTGAGGTCCGCGTCGGCGAGTTTGTAGGCCTTCATGTGGATCTTGGGCTTCTCGGCGAGCTTGGCTTCCATCTCGGCAGGCGCCGTGATCCACTTGGTGATGTCGTCGCCCGACAGCTTGCCGCCGACGCCGTCGAGTGGGTACTTCTTGTTCCCCTTGCCCTCGATCGCGTGGCACTGCTGGCACTTGTTGGCCGTGTACAGGGCCTTGCCCTTCTCGACGTCCTGGGCGCTGGACAGCGCAGGCAGGGCGATGAACGCGGCGAGGACCGCTCCGGACGCAATACGCTTCATCACACGTCTCCTTCTCGCAAGCGAGCAGGCACACACATTGGGTCGGCTACGTCGACCACGGCGCCAGATCTGCATCGCGGCTGCGATGCAGCCTTACCATGCTGCCGCGGGATCGGCAGCGGGGTTTACCGCAGGCGGAGGATAACGCAGGCGACCCCGCGCGGGAAGAGGTAAGGGAACAGTGAAATGCCGATCCGACCAAGGCATAGGTCGCCGCGGCTCCGACACAACAACGTCGCATGACGTCGCATTTGCCGCGCGGCGATACGCAGGCGTCGAGCTTGCTCGACGCCTGCGCTGGGCCGGAGCGGCCGACTCTAGCGCGTACGCCGCCCCGGGCCTCGCCCGCCAGGACCGCCACCGGGCCGTCCTCCACCAGGACGACCACTGCCGTGCGGCCGGGCGTGCATGGCTGGCGCCGGGCGTGTGTGTGACGGATCGCTCGAGGGACGTCCCTGTCCACCGCCCTGCCCTGACGGACGCGCTGGCCCGGACGACGAGCGCTGTCCCTGTGGCGGAGCCCCGGCGCCCTGCCCGGTCGTACCGTGACGTGACTGACCAGGCCGGGTCAGCGGCCCCGTGGCGCTACCGCGCACGCTGCCGGCCGGCCGTGCTGCCCGGGCCGCGGCTTTGGCCTGGGCGCGAGCCCGCTCCTCGGCCTTGCGCTTGCGGATGGCGGCAATACGCTCGGCGATCGGGATCTCGAGGCGCGCGTCGGGCCGCGCCGTGTAGTCGAAGTCGGGCAACTGGACGCGCGGCAACCGTTTGCCGACGACCTTCTCGATCAGGTTCCACTCGGCTTCTTCCTCGCGCGAGACGAACGTGAACGCCTCGCCGGTGGCCTCGGCCCGACCCGTGCGGCCGACACGGTGGATGTAGTCCTCGGCCGCGACCGGCACGTCGAAGTTCACGACATGGCCCAGTTCAGAGACGTCGATGCCGCGGGCGGCGATGTCGGTCGCGACCAGGACCGGATACTCGCCGCTCTTGAACCCGGCCAGCGCCAGCGTGCGCTGCGCCTGCGATCGGTTGCCGTGGATGCGCGCGGCCTTGACGCCCTGCCTCTCGAGGTAGGCCGTCAGGCGATCGGCGCGATGCTTGGTCCGCGTGAACACCAGCGCCTGCGTCATTACGCCGCGCGACAGCAGCGCCGCGAGCAGCGCACCCTTCAGGTCCTGAGAAACCGGGTAAATCGCCTGGGTGATGCCAACGGCGGGCGCGGCCTGGCGCGCCAGGTTGATCGTCGCCGGGTTGTCGAGGAGCTCGCGCGTCAGGCTGATGATCGGAGCCGGCATCGTGGCGCTGAAGAACAGGGTCTGGCGCCGTGTGGGCAGGTGCTTGAGCACCCGCTTGATGTCGGGCAGGAAGCCCATGTCGAGCATGCGATCGGCCTCGTCGAGAACGAGGAACTCGAGGCCCGACAGCTTGGCGTAGGGCGATCGGAAGTGGTCCAGCAGCCGGCCGGGCGTGGCGACGATCACGTCGACGCCGCGGCGGAAGGCATGCTCCTGCGGCCCCATGCCGACGCCGCCGAAGACGGCCGCCCCGCTGATCGGCGTGTGCACCGCAATGTTGTCCAGGTCTTCGAGGATCTGCGCGGCCAGCTCCCTGGTGGGGGTCAGGATGAGTGCCCGCGTCGTCCCCCGCGACTTGTCGAGAAGCTTGTGGACGATCGGCAGCAGGAAAGCCGCGGTCTTGCCGCTGCCGGTGGCTGCGCAGGCAAGCACGTCTCGTCCGGCGAGGGCCGGGCCGATGGCATCGGACTGGATGGGGGTCGGACGCGTGAACCCAAGGTCCTTGAGGGCGCGCGTGAGGCTGGGATGCAGCCCGAGGTGTGAGAATGGCACACCACAGTTTACGGGAACCGGGAACCGGGAACCGGGAGTCAGGTACCGGGAGTCAGGTAGGGCCGGCTCTCCGAGCCGGCCATCACCGCAGCTCTCCGAGCCGGCCATCACCGCAGCTCTCCGAGCCGGCCGTCACCGCGCCGGAGCGGCAGAGGGGGTGGACCGCTCGGAGAGCGGTCCCTACCTGACTCCGCGATCGGCGTTCGACGCTATCGTAATGCGGTGACCCGACGCTCCGGCTGGCTCTCGTCGTTCGGCCTCCTGACCAGTCCGCGCACGGTGGCAGCCGTCGGCGCCCTGATGGCGGCCACCGGACTCGTGCTGCTCTTCATGGGCCGCGTGCCCATGTGCCGGTGCGGGTACGTCTCGCTGTGGCACGGGCAGGTCAACAGTTCGGGCAATTCGCAGCATCTCTCGGACTGGTACACGTTCTCGCACGTGATCCACGGTTTCGGGTTCTACGGGCTGCTGTGGCTGGTCGGCCGGCGGCTGCCTATCGGCGTGCGTCTCGCGCTCGCCGTGCTGCTCGAGGGCAGTTGGGAAATCCTCGAGAACACCGACATGGTGATCAACCGCTATCGCGAGGCGACCATCGCCCTCGACTACTACGGCGATAGCGTCCTGAACTCGCTCAGCGACATCGGCGCCATGGTCCTCGGCTTCGTGCTCGCCGCGCGCCTGCCGGTGTGGGTGATCGTCGTCGCCACGATCGCCATGGAACTGGGCGTCGGCTACATGATTCGCGACAACCTGCTCTTGAACATCCTGATGCTGCTTTACCCCATTGAGGCGGTCAGGCAGTGGCAGATGGCGCCCCGGTGAAAGGACCGAGGAAGGAAGACGGAGGAGCGAGGTAGGACCTGAGGAAGGAGGAGGGAGGTCGGCCCGCGCCTTCTCCTCGTCCTCCCTCCCCTGCCCGTACCTCCGCCCTCGTTCCCCTGCCCGTACCTCCGCCCTCGCTCCTTGCCCTACCTCCGCCCTCGTTCCCCCTGCCTTACCTCCGTCCTCGCACTTGCCTTACCTCCGTCCTCGTCCCCGCGGTGCTACCTCCGTCCTCGTCCCCTCGGTGCTACCTCCGTCCTCGTCCCCTCGGTCCTACCTCGGTCCTCCGTCCTCTCTCCTCCGTCCTCTCTCCTCCCATCTCCCGTGGTGATAGACTTCCGGGTTTAGACAAGCAATGTTCGGGTGCCGTCTCTCGTGGCGTGCCCCGTATGGAGACCACAGTGGCAGATCAACACTCAGGCACAGGGTTGTCGCGGCGCGAGTTTGCGTCCCGGCTCGGCGTGACCGCTGCGGTGGTGGCCGCTGGCGGCCACTTCCTTCCGTCGACGGCGATGGGCGCGACGCGCATTCAGGGCGCCAATGACAAGGTCGTGACCGCGAGCATCGGCATCCGCGGCCAGGGCAACGGCCTCAAGCGCGGCTTCGCCAAGCTGAAGAACGTCGAGATCAAGACGATTGCCGACATCGATCTCAATCTCGAGGCCGAGCGTGTCAACGACAAGGCGCTCGCCGACGTCCCGACGTTCAAGCCGACCTTCGTGCAGGATTTCCGCCGTGTCCTCGACGACAAGGACATCGACGCCGTCGTCATCGCCACGCCGAACCACTGGCACGCGCTCATGACCGTGATGGCGCTGCAGGCCGGCAAGCACGTGTACGTGGAGAAGCCCTCCAACTACACGATCTGGGAAGGGCGCCAGGAGGTCGAGGCGCAGAAGAAGTTCGGCAAGATCGTCCAGGTCGGCACGATGAACCGCAGCCGCCCGGCCGTCCGCCAGGCGATGCAGTTCCTCAAGGACGGCGGCATCGGCAAGGTCTACATGGCCCGCGGCCTGTGCTTCAAGGCGCGTCCGCCCATCGGCAAGTATCCCGATGGCCCGCTTCCCGCCGGCCAGACCTACAAGCTGAATACCGACGCCCGCCCTGAGCCAGCCTGGGACGCCGCCTACCTGTCGAAGGTGGATTACGACCTGTGGCTCGGTCCGGCCGCGAAGACGCCGTTCAACGTCAACCGCTTCCACTACAACTGGCACTGGAACTGGTCCTACGGCAACGGCGACACCGGTAACCAGGGCCCGCACCAGTTCGACATCGCACGCTGGGGTCTCGGCAAGATGGAGCACCCGGCCAAGGTCAGCTCGTTTGGCGGCTACTTCGGTCCCGAGTCGGCTCAGGAGACGCCCAACGTCCAGACGTCGCTCTTCGAGTACGCCGACGGCACGGTGCTGGAGTTCGGCACGCGCGGCGAGTCGACCAACGACGAGGGCACCGTCAAGATCGGCAACCTGTTCTACGGCACCGACGGCTGGATGTGGGTCGATGGCGACGGCCGCAAGTGGCAGTCGTACAAGGGGCGCAGCAAGGACGAGAAGGGTCCCGGATCCGAGGCGCCGCCGGGATCGGGCGGCAGCGACCCGAACGTGCTCTTCAGCATCGAGTCGCCGCACTACCAGAACTTCGTCGACGCCATCCGCGCCAACAACCCGAAGCTCCTGACGTGCGACATCATGGAGGGCCACCTCTCATCGGCCCTGCCGCACCTGGCCAACATCGCGTACCGGACGGGCCGCCAGCTCCAGTTCGACGGCAAGTCCGAGACGTTCGTGAACGACAAGGACGCCGACAAGTACTTGACCCGCGAGTACCGCAAGGGCTGGGAGCTCAAGCCACTCGCGCGCACCGAGTAGCGCAGAACCGATCGGACTTCACCCGGCCCCGGTGTCGCGAGACGCCGGGGCCGTCGTCCTCCGGTGCAGGCTCACGGTAGGGCCCGCTCTCCGAGCGCGGCCCGTGCGGTCACACCGGGACCAGTCTCGCAACCCTACAGCCTTGAAGGTGCGCCGGGCGTGACCTATGATGCGGCTTCGGCCATCCGATTTTCCGCATCCCATGCCTGAACTTCCCCCGATGGCGCCGCTCGTGTTGCTCGTCGACGATTACGCCGACGCACGAGAGATGTACGCCTTCTACCTCGCGCGCCGCGGGTACCGCGTCGAAGAGGCCGCCGACGGGCATGAAGCGCTCGCCAAGGCCCTCGGCCTCACACCCGACATCATCCTGATGGACCTCTCGCTGCCGGGCATCGACGGCTGGGAACTCGCGCGGATCCTCAAGCGCGACACGCGCACGGCCGCGATCCCGATCGTCGCGCTCACGGCGCACGCGCTCAATGGCGAGCAGGAGCGGGCCCTCGGCGCCGGCTGCGACGCGTTTGTCACCAAGCCATGCCTTCCACAGGCACTCGCCGCCGAACTCGAGCGGGTGCTGCAAGTCGCCAGCGTCAGATCCTGACTCGGTCTCGGTCTCAGGTCTCAGGTCTCAGGTCTCAGGCATCAGGCATCAGGCATCAGGCATCAGGCATGACTAATGCCCCAGCGCGCCAGCGAGCTGCCGTGCATACCGCCGCGCCTGGCGACCGAAGCCGCGCCCGTCCGCCGTGTCGCCAAGCGATTCGGCCGCGACCGCGCTGTACCCCATCCTCGCCGCGAGATAGCACGGGCGCATCCAGCGCAGCCGGTGTGCCAGTGACGGGTCCTTGAGCGCCACGGCGAGCCGCTCGACGAGGGACGCGCGCTCGCTGGAGGTCCATGCGAACTCGCCGAGCACCGCCGCCACATCCCAGGCGATGTCTTGCGGGCCAGGCTGGAAGTGATCGTCGCCGTGCTCCGCGGTGTCCACCTTGACGACGCCGGTCGGCGTCGTGAGCCATTCCCAGGGCGAGAGATGCCCGTCGATGACGACAGCAGGCCGCGGCGCGCTCGCGCGCGCAAGCCGTTCGAGCTGAAGCAGGGTCGTGTCGTGCGCGCCACCGAAATGCTCGCGCGCGTTGGTGGCGAGCAGGCCGAGCAGCGCGTCGGTATCGGCGCGATCGCCGGTCTGCATCGCCCACGCACGCCACGGCAGGTACTTCAGCACCGTGGCCGCCAGAGCCCACGTCCCCCGCCGGCTCATCGTCGAGGCAGGCGAGACGCGGGCCATGCGCATGTACCCGTCACGGACCCCGAACACCGGCACGCCGAACCCTGCGTCCGCGGCACGCGACGCGCGGCGCCCGACGGTCACGCCCCACGTGCCGTAGCCGACGAACTTGTGCAATTCGCCTGGGGCGTCCGCGGGCACCCCCTTGTTGCGCTCGTGCTGCGGATGGACCGGCGGCCAGCGCGAGACGTCGAGGCCGATGTGCGCACGCCAGGCACCTGCCGACCAGTCCTCCGCGAATGACGGACCGCGCGACGGTGCGATCACACGCGTGTACATGCCCCAGCGTTGGGCGGCGGCACGGGCACGCAGGGCACCCGGCTGCGGTTCGTGGCTGCACAGGAACACGATGTGCTCGCGGCGATGGCCGTGAGCTTCGAGCACCGTGGCCGCCGACAGCAGCGACGATCCGCTGAGGCCGGGGCCCTCGTCGACGATCAGGCAGAGGGATCCGGCCTGTGCCTGCAGCTCGAGCGCGAGCGCCGCGTCGATGCGGCACTCACGAGCGACGGACGCGCCACGCGGCCGCAACGTGCACGTCCACGTCGGCACCCCGTTGTGATCGCAGTGCGCGGCGACAACCGCCCCGAGCGTCGCGCCGATGGTTCGCAAGCCGACGACCGCCACTCGCGAGGGATGCCACCGCTTCAGGCAGTCGGCGGTCGCCGCGGCATACGCGAGCGGGTGAAGGGCGTCGTAAGCAAAGCCCTGCGGCGCCCGCAGTTCGACTCCCGGCGGCAACGGCATGCGCAGGCATTGCGACAACGCATGTCGGAGATGTCGCTCCGCGCTTGTGGCAGTCGCCTGACCGGGCCCATCGGCCTCGACGAGAGTGCGTGCCGCCCAGCGGGTCGCATTGGCGAGGGTCAGCGCGCGCGGGTCGCGGGAGTCATGCAGCGGCATCCAGAGGTCCGACAACGCCACCTCGACGCCGCCGATCCCCAGCAAGCGGCTCGTCATCGCCTCGGCGTCGTCGGCCGCCATGGTGAGGCAACGCGACAACTCGAGGCTCGGGTCTACCTGTCGCGTCGAGGTCCGGTAGACGATCATCGCGGGCATCATCAGGAGCTCAGGAACTCAGGAACTCAGGGCTCGGGACTCGGGCATCAGCCATGAGGCATCAGGCATTACAGAGGAACGCGACCATGCTGGTCGCTCTCGCCCACCTCGGGCCGCGTGCCGGACACGTAGGCCTTCGCCGCCTCGAACATGTACTCGAGCCTGTTGGCGCCGCGGTTGTCCCAGTACTCCGCAATTCGCGGTTCGACGACAAGCAACCGCAGGTCCGGAGCCTCGGGTCCATCAGGGAACCAGACGCGCAGCGGTTCCCGCCACAGCTGTCGGACACGCGACGGCTCGTGCACGATCATGCCGATGCCCGATAGCGACAGGTAAGTGCTGTGCTCCTGCTGGCAGACAACCGCGACCTGCGCGTTGTCACTGATCTCATGCACCTTGCGCGACCCGAGCCCGGTGAAGAACCAGATGTTGCCGGTGCGATCGTCGATGTCGACGATCTGCATGGGTCGGCCTTCGATCCTGCCGTCGGCGGCGGCGGTCACGAGCATCACCGTGTCGAAACCCCGCAGCATCTCGAAGATCTTGTCCCGCTGACTCACGTGGCCTCCTGTTGTGCCGCGTCGACCTGACTTGTCCACCCGTAGCCTTGGCGAAGGTGGAAGGTCGACGCCTACGAGGTCGTCTCTCCCGGGCATACCCAAGTCGTCCCTCCCTGGTGCCTCGACCTGGGAGTCGACGTTACGCGGTCGTCAAACCGGTCGCAGCGACCCGGACGCCATGTCCCCTTGCAAGCCCGGTTCCGGCCGCAGGTCTCCCGAGGAGCCCATGCGCTGCAAGACGACACGATTCGAGGCGCACCGGCAACGGGCACCCGTCAGCTTCCTGTACGGCCAGTTCGAGACGCAGCCCGACGATGAGCGGGTCGGTCTCCAATGACGTGTAGGCGCACTCCAACGATATTCACCGCCTACGGCCTGCGGGCTGCAGCCTACCCGGACCGCACAGCGTGACTACCGGTGGCGCTGGCGCCATGGATCACTTGTCCGGCGCGCTGCCCGCGGGACGAGTTGTCCGCCGCAGCCTCGGCGAAGGCGGAAGCCGCGCGGCTACACCCCACGGAATCGCGCCGACCGGTGTCGCGCGCCTGCATGGACCATTTGCCCACGTGAGGCTTACGAGCTCAGGGCGTTGCCGCGGGGTCGGTCCACGCCAACTCGACGATGTGGAACGGTGGCGCGGCGGGGTCACGGCGCAGGAGCAATGGCGCGGCAACGTTGTAGACGGGCACCCCGCCCGATGTGCGTGCCTCGAAGCGGCCCCCGTGCGCGTGACCGTGCAGGACGACGTCAACCGGGTAGCGGTTGAGCGGCTCCTCGAGACGACTCGAGCCGAGGTACGGAAAGATCTCGGGCGGCTCGTCCTCCACCGTTCCCCGCACGGGTGAGTAGTGCAGCACGGCGACCTTGCGGGGCGTCCGCAGTCGCGCCAGCGCCGTCTCGAGCTTGAGCGCCTCGTCCACGGCCTCCTGCACGAAGGCCTTGATGACTGGCTCGCCCCAGGGTCCCAGGGCGCCGCGGCCGAACCCGCCGCCGAAGCCCTTGATGCCGGCAAAGCCAACGCCCAGCACCTCGATCGCCTCGCCGTCGAGCATGTATACGCCGCCGTCGCTGAGGATTCGCGCGACCTGCTGCGACAGTCCGGCCTCGAAGTCGTGATTGCCCAGCACGGCGACGATCGGCAGGCCGACCGATTTGAGATCGCGGCTCAGTTGCTGTGCCTCGTCCTCCGTGCCACGATCGGTAAGGTCGCCACACAGGACGAGGACGTCGGCCGCTTCGCGCACGCGCGCGAATGCCTGCGCCACGCCCGGCGACGCGGAACGCCCGATGTGCATGTCGCCCATCGCTGCGATCCGCACTCGGTGCTGGGACTCGGGCTGCGGCACGGTGTCCGGCATCTCTGGCACTGTCCTTGCCTCCTCTAGCCCGTCATGATCGAATCAGGGTCGCTCACGGCGGGCAATACGCACGAAGCAGCGTGCGCGACGGCACTGCGAGTGCTGCACGAGCGCGGCATCCAGTTCCTGGTCGGCGGCACCTTCGCCTTCACGCAGTACACGGGCGTCGTCCGCACCACGAAAGACCTGGATCTGTTTGTGACCGCGTCCGACCTCGCACGCACGCTCGAGGCACTCGGCGATTCCGGGTTCGCCACCAGCGTGCCGTTCCCGCACTGGCTGGCCAAGGCCAAGAGCGCGGAATTGGCCATGGACCTCATCTTCTCGAGCGGCAACGGCGTCGCGCGCGTGGATGCCGACTGGTTCCGGCATGCTGCCGACGTCGTGCTGTACGGCATCCCGGTGAAGCTGTCGCCCATCGAAGAGCTGATCTGGTCCAAGTCCTTCGTCATGGAACGCGAGCGCTTCGACGGCGCCGACGTGACCCACCTGCTGCGGGCCCGCGGCCACGTCATCGACTGGCCGCGTTTGATCGCGCGCTACGGCGATTACCAGCTGGTCCTCGCCGCGCATCTGCTGCTCTTCCGCTTCGCGTACTCGGATGCGGATCGGCTGATCCCCGCCTGGGTCTTCGAGCAGGTGCTGGCGGCACCGGCGCCACCGGCGGCCGAGGCGCCAACCTGCTTCGGGACGCTGTTCTCCCGTGAGCAATACCTCTCCGATGTCGCACAACTCGGCTACGCCGACGCCCGGATCGTACGCAGGCACATGGAACCGGACGCGCTGCAGATCTGGACCGCCGCCATCGAGGACGAACACTGAACGTCCCTCCGGCCTGAGTACGGTGCCCGCGATGCGGGCGGGCACAAGCGCAACGGGAATCGGTGCAAGGCAGGTACCCATGCGAGCGTCAGGCCGTTCGCGTGCGGAGCGGCACGCGTTGTCGTGGCGTTCGTGCGCGCGTCCGTGGCTGTCGGCCACGTGTACCTGCGGCCATGCGGCGGTGCAGTAGAGCGAGCACCGCCGTCTCCTCTCGCGACAGGTGTCGGCCCCGGTGCATGAGCATCGATGCGGCCTTGTCACGCAGGACATCGAGCGTCGCGCCGTCGAGGTACTGCTCGAGCACGGCGGGATGCACATAGCAGCGACGGCACACCGCCCTGGTGTTGCCGAGTTGCTTCGCAACGGTCTCGATGGCGCGCGCGACGTTCTTCTTGCGCCCCGCGGCCGTGTCGACGACATCCAGTTCCTGGAGGGCTGCAGCGGCCAGCACTGTCCCGGCCCAGGTGCGGAAGTCCTTCGCGGTGAATTCTGCGCCAGTGACGTCGCGCAGGTAGGCGTTGACGTCCTCCGACGTCACCCGCTGGCGAGCGCCGGCGCCGTCGAGGTACTGGAACAGCACCTGGCCGGGCAGGTCCTGGCACCGCTTGACGGTGCGGGCGAGACGGCCGTCCTGCAGGGTGATCTCCTGCCAGACTCCGCTCTTGGCGCGGAACCGGAAGCGGAGCCGGTCGGCGGTGACCGTGACGTGGCGATCGCGCAGTGTCGTGAGCCCGAACGACTGGTTGGTGCGAGCGTATTCCTCGTTGCCGACCCTGATCAGGGTGGTCTCCAGCAACCGGATGACCGTGGCCAGGACACGTGCCCGCGACAGCGGCGGCTGCTGCAGATCACGCATCACCCGTCGTCTCAGGACCGGCAACGCGTGCCCGAAGGCGAGCAGTCGGCCGTACTTGGCCGCGTCACGGACCTGGGCCCAGCGTGGGTGATAGCGATACTGCTTGCGTCCTCGGTGGTCCCGGCCGGTAGCCTGCACGTGCCCGTCGGCGCGCTGGCAGATCCAGACGCGTGTCCAGGCCGGGGGGATGACCAGGGCCCGGATGCGCGTGAGCGTCGCGGCGTCGCGAACCACCCCTCCCTCCGGATCGCGATAGATTGTCCTCTTGCCACGGATCTCTCGACTGAACCCCGGCTCGTCGTCCGAGACGTAGCGCAGGTTGGCGAGCTCGGCCGCATCCTGCCGGGTGGGTTGTTCCGCGGCGACTTGCGCGACCAGGCGGTCTGGGAGTTCCGGCAGGGACGCGGTGGCAGCCATCGAGCGCAGGCATTGCAAGAAATGCGCTCGTCCGCAGCGGGAGCCTTCGCGGTTGTGCGCGATCGGGCTTGACAGGGATTGAATCGAGATGGACAATTCACCTGTGAACGATGTTTCCTGCGGGTCGCATCCGTGCCCGGTGTCCGCGGCGCTCATCGAAGCGGCCCGGACGCTCGAGATGCGATTGGAGCAGGCGCTGACGCCGCTCCAGTTGTCGCTGGCGAAGTTCGGCGTGCTGCGCTGCCTCGTCCACGAAGAGCGGCCGCTGCCGCTGAGCGCGATCGCCCAGCGCCAGAAGTGCGTGCGGTCCAACATGACGCAATTGACCGATCGACTCGAGGCCGACGGGCTCGTGCGCAGGGTGGATGATCCCGAGGATCGCCGGGCCGTCCTGGCCGAGCCCACCCCGGCTGGCAAGGTGGCCTTCGAGCGCGCGGTGGAAGTCTTGCGCGCCGAGGAAGAGCGCTTCTTGATGGGGTTGTCGGCCGACGAGCGTGGCGTCATGACCGACCTGGTTCGCCGTTTCGTGGCGTGCGAGGCGCACGTCGCGACCTAAATCTTTTTTTGCCCGATAGTTCATCGATAGACAGTCACTAGATAGATGGTCGTGCCAAGAACACGACAGACACCAATAGCGAGGAAACCATGAGCACTTACCGCCATCTGTTCACGCCCGCCACCGTCGGCCACCTTGCCTTGCCCCATCGCTTCGTGATGGCGCCGATGACGCGTAACCGCGCGCTGCCGTCGCTGGCGCCGGGACCGCAGGCCGCCGTCTATTACGCGCAGCGCGCGTCGGCCGGCGTGATCATCACCGAGGCCACGCAGGTCTCCGACTCCGCGGCCGGGTACGTCTTCACGCCGGGCATCTACTCGGCTGAGCAGATCGCGGGTTGGCGTACGGTGACCGACGCCGTGCACGCCGCGGGCGGACGCATCGTGCTGCAGATCTGGCACACCGGACGCGTCTCGCACGCGGTGATGCGGCCTGACGGCTCGACACCCGTGAGCGCGTCGGCGATCGCCGCGGCCGGCGAGGTCATCACCTACGACGGACCGAAGCCGTTCCCCACCCCGCGCGCGCTCGAGATTCACGAGATCCGCGGCATCGTCGAGGACTTCGCGCAGGCGGCGCGCAATGCCATCGCGGCCGGCTTCGACGGCATCGAAATCCACGGCGCCAACGGCTACCTGGTGGACCAGTTCCTGCGCGACGGCGCCAACCAGCGCACAGACGCCTACGGTGGCTCGATTGCCAATCGTGCGCGGTTCCTTCTCGAGATCGTCGACGCGACGTCGGCGGCGATCGGCGCCGGTCGCGTCGGCGTGCGGCTGTCGCCGAACAGTCCGTTCAACAGCATGTCGGACAGCGACCCGGCTGCGCTCACCCGCTACGTCGCCGAGCAACTGGACGCCCGCCAGGTGATGTACCTGCACGTGCTCGAGATGCCGAGCGGCGACGACCTGGTGGCGGTGCGTCCGCTGACGGCCAGCGCGCGTGAGGTCTTCACGGGCGTCCTGATTGCCAATGCCGGATACACGCCCGATGCCGCCGAAGCCGTGCTCGCGCGCGGCGATGCGGACCTGATCGCGTTCGGCGTGCCTTTCCTGGCCACCCCGGACTTTGTGGAGCGGACCCGCCAGGGCATCGCGGCCAACGCGCCCGATCGCGGCACCTTCTACGGTGGCGATACCCGCGGCTATGTCGACTACCCGTTCCGCGACGGCACCGTCAGGGCCTCGCTCGACGAGATCCTTGACACCGCGGTCGCCTGATCGGCTGGAATGTCTAGAGGAGAGGCGAGAACAGACGCATCACCGAGTCGCCGAGGCGCTTGTAGGCGGGCAGGCGATTGTAGGCGTCGGCCATGAACGGCTGGCTCTGTCGGATGTCGGCAAGGAATGCCGACTCGAGGCGCCTGGTCGTCTCGCGGTCATAGATCACGAGGTTGGTCTCGTAGTTGATGGTGAAGCTGCGGATGTCCATGTTGGCCGATCCGATCGAGCACACCACCGAATCCACCGCGATGGTCTTGCAGTGGAAGTACGCGCCCTGGTACAGCAGCACGCGCACTCCGGCCTGTGCGAGGTCCCGCGCGTAGGTCATGCCGGCGCGGTAGGCGAGCGGCCCCTCGCCTCCGCGCGGCGCGATCATCACCCACACCCGCACCCCCGACATCGCGGTCGCGCACAGCACCTGCAGCACACTCTCGTCGAGCACGCAGAAGGGTGACTGCACGTACACGTGATCGCGCGCCATCGAGATCATCGCCAGGTACTGCTGGCGGATGACCGAGTAGCGCGAGTCGGGGCCCGAGTTGACGACCTGGATGGCCACCGTCCCCGGCCGGCGGCCGCGCGGGTACAGCGCGCTGTCGGCGAGCAACTCCCCCGTCGTGTTGAACCACTGCAGCGCGAAGGTCCATTGCAGCATCGCCACCGCATCGCCGGTGACGCGCGCGTGCGTGTCGCGCCACCCCGAAAAGCCCTCGGGCCCGGTGAGGTGCTTGTCGGTGAGGTTGAGACCTCCGGTGTAGCCAATCGTGCTGTCGATGATCACCAGCTTGCGGTGGTTGCGATAGCTGATCGTGTGCAGGTGCCAGATCGGCGAGTACGGATGCACCTGGACCCCGGCCTCGCGCAGGGCCCGGACATACCCGCGCGTCAGCATCGAGAAGCTGCCGACCGGATCGTAGAGGGCGCGCACGGTGACGCCGGCAGCAATGCGCTCGCGCAGGATCCCGAGCACCTCGCGCGTCAGGGCATCGTCGGCCCACTCGTAGTACTCGAGGTGGATCAGCGTCTGCGCCTGGCGCAGATCGTCGAGGAGTCTCGGGTACTTCTCGCTCGCGTTCTGCAGGATATCGAGCTGGTTGCCCATGGTCAGGGGCGCCTCGGTCGACCTCCAGAGCAGTTGCGGCAGGCGTCGGTAGATCTCGATGTCGCTGTCGGAGAGCTCGTGTCTCGCCTCCTCCTGGGCCTCGCGCACCTGCTCGAGTTCCTTTGACAGGCCGGTGCGCCCCAGTTGTCGCCGCAAGGCCTTGCGGTGGCTGAATGCATTCGATCCCCGGCCAAAGAGGAAGTACACGACCGGCCCGACGCCAGGCGCGAGGACCATGAGGAACAACCACGCGAACGTCGATTGCGGTGACCGGTTGTCCAGCACCAGGAAGACCGTCGCCGAGACCAGGTACAGCACGTACAACGCCCACGAGAGCTCGGTCGGCATGGCTGCCTGCAGCGTGTCGCAACTGTGCCCGCCACGCAAGCACCGGCCCGCCTGATTGGTGCGTGCCGGGTGACGCGTAAGGGTTGATGTTCAGCCGGGCACCGGGTTCCGGGCACCGGGTTCCGGGCACCGGGCAACTCGTAGCCGTCGACCTTGGGACCGTGTTTGTTGTAGCCGTCGACCTTCCACCTTCGCCAAGGCTACGGCGGACAAGTCAGGTCGACGGTCAGTGATGCTCCCGGACGATCAGGCCGCCATCGCGCGTCAGCGCCGACCTGAAGGTCGGCGCCTACGTCCGGCGTTGGCGCTCGGCACGAGGGATGCATCAGTTGAGGCGTGACGTCTCCGCATCCCGGCACCACGAAGACCGCGCCCGCGCGCCAACGGCGACGTCGCTGGCCGTGGCTCGCACTCGCGTGCGTGGCCGGTCTCCTGTGGTTGTTGCAGGATCCGCGCACGTTGCAGGTACGGAGCCCGGTGGCCGCCTCGGACCCGGATTTCCCCGACTACGTCGCCTCGCTGATCGGCGCGCCGGTGACCAGCGGCGATACGTTCGACGTGCTGCAGAACGGCGATGACATCTTCGCGGCGATGCTGAAGGCGGTCGAGGGGGCGCAGCGCCGCATCAGCTTCGAGAGCTTCATCTACTCCGACGGCGAGATCAGCGCCCGCTTCACGCAGGCCTTCGTGGCCGCTGCCCGCCGCGGCGTTGACGTCCGCATCGTGCTCGATGGCTACGGCGCCAACGACCTGCCCGCCGCCTCGATTTCCCAGCTCGACGCCGCGGGCGTGCGCCTGGTCTGGTTCAACAACGTGCGCGCATGGTCGCTCGATCGCGTCAACTACCGCACCCACCGCAAGGTACTCGTCGTCGACGGCACCGTGGCCTTCACCGGCGGTGTCGGACTCGCCGATCACTGGCGCGGCACCGCCCAGGATCCCGACCACTGGCGCGACACGCAGGTCAGCGTGCGCGGCCCCGCCGTTCGCGCGCTCGAGGCGTCCTTCTACGAAAACTGGATCGAGTCGGGGGGCGCCGAGGCGCCACGTCTCGATCCCGAGCCTGCCGAGCAACGTCAGGCAACACCGGGCGCACGCAGCATCGTCGCCTGGAGCAATTTCTCGGGTGGCGCGAGCAACGTGAAGCTGTTGTACCTGCTCTCGATCGCAGCAGCACGCCAATCGATCGATATCCAGTCGCCGTACGTCGTCCTCGACAGCTCCTTGCGCTGGTCGCTCGATCAGGCGCGGTCGCGGGGCGTGCGCGTGCGCCTGCTGACCGACGGCGATCACACCGATGCCGGGCCGGTGAAGGCGGCCAGTCGCGCCGGGTACGACGCGCTCCTCGCCAGGGGCGTCGCCATCGCCGAGTTCGCGCCGACGATGATGCACGTGAAGGCGATGACGGTCGACGGCACCTGGTCGGTGGTGGGCACGGCCAACCTCGACAACCGGTCTCTCGAGCTCAACGACGAACTGGTGGTCGGTGTCCACGATCCAGTGTTGGCGTCCACGCTGAAGCGCGCCTTCGACGCCGACCTCGGCCGCAGCACCGCGCTCGATCTCGAGCGATGGCGCAATCGTCCGCTCTGGCGCCGCGGGCAGGAGCGCTTCTGGAGCCTGTTCGGCGAGCTCTTCTGAACTCGCTGTGGTCGCACCTTTGCAACACGAACGGGCAGGCGGGGCGCCAAGGCGTTCGACGCAGCATGGCCTCGCCCCATGACTACCCATGTGTTTCAAAAAACTACGGAGAAACAAACTATGCGCAGCATGATGATTGGCACAGGGCTGGTGATGGCGACGATGCTCGTGACCGGCTGTGAGCACACGCGCGAGGGCGTCGAAAAGGACGCCGAGAACGCGGCGGTCAGGTCCGAGCAAGCCGCCGAGAAGACCGCTGAGGCGACACGCGAGGCGGGCCGGGACGTGGCACAGGCGGCGGACCGGGCCGGCGATGCCACGCGCGAAGCTGCCGACAAGACCGCCGAGGCCACTCGCGAGGCCGCAGGAACTGCTGCCAACGCCACGCGCGATGCGGCCGCGTCGGCCGCCAATACGGGCGACGCCGCGCAGCAGACGTTGCAGATCAAGACCGCACTGATGGCCGATGCGTCGATTGATGCCTCGCGGATCGACGTCGACACCGAGGCGAGCACGAAGACGGTGACGCTCAAGGGCCTCGTGCGCTCGACGGCGGAGAAGGCGACGGCCACGCGCATCGCCTCGGAGAAGGCGCCGGGCTATCGCATCAGCAACAACCTCGAAGTGCGGCGCTGACCGATGCCGGGCGCGATGCAGGCGACATCGTTACGCGGCTCGGCAACGGCGCTGCAGGCCGTGAGCCGCGTCGCGCGCTGGCCCGACAGCGAGGATGGGCGGCCGACGGCGACAGCCGATCGGCTGCTCCGTCTGTTCGGTGACGTCCGGCATGGCGAAGGACCGACGGTCCTGACACTGCTTGCCACGTTGTTCGTGATCCTCTGCGGCTACTACATCTGCAAGACCGTCCGCGAGCCGCTCATCCTCGCCGACCGCGGCGCGGAAGTGAAGGCCTACGCCTCCGGGCTGCAGGCGCTGGTGCTGATGGCGGCAGTGCCGGCGTACAGCCGGCTGGCTGCGCACGTCTCGCGGCGCACCCTGCTGGTCGGCATGACGCTGTTCTTCGTCGTCAATCTCGAGATCTTCTGGCTGCTCGGCGTCGCCGGCGTGCCATGGCTCGGGGTCGCCTTCTTCGTGTGGGTCGGCATCTTCAACAACGCGGTCATCGCCCAGTTCTGGTCCTACGCCAACGACCTGTACACGCCGGAGCGCGGCAGCCGGCTGTTTCCGGTGATCGCCATCGGCGCCACCTTCGGCAGCCCTGTCGGCGCCTGGGTGGCCGGTCGCCTGTTCGATGCGGGCGTCTCGGCGCTGACGTTGCTGCACCTCGCCGCCGCGTGCCTGCTGGTCTCGCTGGCCGGCTACCTGCGCGTCGAGGGATGGCACTCAGCGTCGCCGCCGGCAACGCGCGGCAACGAAGGCGGTTCGCGCGACGGCTTCGCACTGCTGGCCCGCAATCCATACCTCCGGTTGATCTGCCTGCTCCTGCTGCTGCTCAACGTCGTCAACACGACGGGCGAGTACATCCTCAGCCGTGAGGTGCTGTCGATGGCCAACGCGTCGACGGCATGCGCTGGCGACAGCGCCCGCGAGGCCTGCATCGGCGGTTTCTACGGCCGGTACTTCTTCTGGGTGAACATCGCTGCGATCGTGATCCAGAGCCTGCTGGTTTCGAGGTTGGTCCGCGTCGCCGGCATCGCGGGTCTCCTGCTCGTGTTGCCAATGGCGTCACTGGTCACCTACGCGATGGTGTTGTCTGGCGCAGGTTTCCAGGCCTTCCGGTGGAGCAAGACGATCGAGAACGCCACCGACTACTCGGCGATGAACACGGCGCGGCAGATGCTGTGGCTGCCGACGGCACGGCGCGAGAAGTACGCCGCCAAGCAGGCGGCCGACACTTTCATCGTGCGCGCCGGCGATGTGCTCGCGGCCGGGCTGGTCTTTGCCGGAACGACGTGGTTGTCGATGGAACGACAGGCGTTTGCCGGGGCGCTGATGGTCGTGATTGCGATGTGGATCGGTGTGGCCTGGCTGCTGGTCACCGAGTATCGTCGGCAACAGGCGGACGTGGCGCCTGCGTCGTGACGCGCTGCTCGCAGGCACGGATGCGTCGACCGAGGGCGCGCAGGTTGGCGATGGCAAACGCCGTGCTGTCGGCGATCGCATCCAGGTACTCGTCCGGCGCTACCGAGAGCGTCCGGCACGGTTCGGCCACCGTGATCGTCTCGAGTTGCGGCAGGCCCAGCGATGCGAGCAGGCCGAAGGCGTCGCCCCGACCGAGGTCCGGTCTGGGCTCGTCGCCATATGTCACTCGCATCCGTCCCGACAAGACCACCCAGAGTCGCACGTCAGGCATGTCCGGCTCGAGCAGCACGTCGCCTGGCTCATGCCAGCCGTCCTCCATGCGGGCGGCCAGTTCCGCGAGCGTATCGCTCGGCACTTCGCGGAACAGGTCGACTTCTGTCAGGAAGGCGGCCTTCTCCACGGTGGTCAACGGCGTCTGCGTATCCATGTCAGAGGCGCGCGAGCGCCCACCTCGCGGTCTCCTGGTACACGTGGTCCTCGCGTAGCGGCTCGGGCACGACCTGCCGCAGCGCGCCATCGCGCCGTGAGCCGAGCACGTGCAGCGCGAGCGTCGCGATCCAGATGTCTTCATCGCCGGCGAGCGCGATCACCGAGTCGCTCACCGCAGGCGTCTCGTCGGGCACGCTGGTGCGCAGCACCGGCAGCAGCAGATCGCGGTCGGCCTGGATCAGGCTGGCTTCGAGGTATTGCAGCGCAAAGGCTCGGATGCGGTCGTTGGAATTCATGAGCCCGCGATGCGCCCTCAGCATCTCGCGCGCCGGATAGATGAGCGCGAGGCGACGGAAGACGCGCTCCCGCGCCTGCGACGCCGCCTCGGCGAGGGCACGAACGAGCAGGCGGAGGTCTGGCGGCGGCTCATCGCCGAACGCTGCCGCCTGCCGCCGTCGCCGGTCGAACTCGAGCAGGTCCGAGGCTACGTCCGCGCGCACCGTCATCTCGTCGAGCAGGATCGGCACACCGGCCTTGCGTGCGGCGTCGAGGCCACGCAGGGCCACGACACGCAATGGACGTGCCGCCGATTGTGGCACCCGCCAGAGTTGTGCCAGTGCCGCCGGCGTAGCGATGCGGCCGAGCACGACGGCCACGTCTCGGCGCACCCGCAACGGGACCCGGCCATCCGCGAGCGTGTCGCCGAGGATGCCGACGGCATCGTCGCCAAGCTGCACGAGCGTGCTGCGTGCGAGTTCCCGTACCGCGCCGGCCAGGTTCGCCAGCAGTACGGGCACGGCGTGACGCTCGCGCGCTGCGACGACCTCGGCGCATGCCGCCGCGGCCCGCGTGTGATCGCCCGATCGCAGCGCCGCCTGCAGCGCCTCGGCGCCAGGCCATGCTTCGACAGTGGCTGCAGACGATGCGGTCCGCCGAGTCAACGTCTCGCGACGGGCGCGGGCACGCACGGCCGGCGCCCGATGCGCCAGCAACGGCCTCGCCTCTCGACGCGCGCGCACCGGATCGACCGCCGCGAGTTCGTCGAGTGCGAAGAGGACGTGGCGCGGGTCTCGACTACGCAGCAGCCCGATCAACTCGGGGACGGTGACGCCACGATCGACGTCGACCGTGGCCGCGGAGCGGCCCGGAAGCAGCAGCGCGTCGAGCGACCGCGACAGTGCTGGACCGTACGCCTGGCCGAGCCATGCGATCGCGCACATCCACCCGGCACACGCGATCACGACAGCCAGCGACAGGTGCCACGGATCGGCGCGTCCGGCCAGGGCCAGAAGCACGAGCACCAGCGACGCCCCGACCTCGCCACCCCGCGTGAGGAATCCCTCTGCGGCATGCTTCATCGTGGTACGCGGCTGGCCCTGGAACGGAAGGAAGAAGAACTCCTGTGACGTGCGGGCGACGGAATGGCGCGATGCGGTCTCCCAGAGACGTGCCGCGACTGGTGGCCACGTCCCAGGCCAGGCGAGGCCGGCAGATGCTGCGGTGACGACGCCGGCTGGCAGGACGAACGCGAGCACCCGGGACCCGACGCGCGCGAGCAGCACGCCGGCCGCCAGTTGCGTCACGAGCGCCAGACCACTGGCGGCAACGTTGAACAATCCGAGCCACTGGCCGAGGGCGGCGGGGTCGGTCGATAGCCGCTGCAGTGCGAGCTTGAACTGGTAGTCCACGAGGCCGCCGGTGAGGGCGCCAACGACGACCACCAGCGCCAGCAGTCGCGCGTATCCCACTTCACGCAGTACGGTCCGCGCACGCCGGGGCGTGCCGGCAGGGGGCACCTCGTCGTCGGTCGCCGGTGGTGCGGTTCGGCCCAGCGCGATCGCGCCGGCAGCGAGTTGCGCGACAGCCGTCAGGCCGAGCAGTTCATCGAGGCTGATGGATCGCATGATCAGCGTCGCCGTCAGCCCGGAGGCGATGCCGCCGAGGATGCCCAGGGCGCCGATCCAGCCGATGTGCCGCCGAGCCTGTTCGCCGTCGAGCGATTGGTGCACGAGTAACCAGAACTGCGCGACCAGCAGCGGCCCGTAGGCACCTACCCAAACGTAGAGCGCCATCGCACTCCACGCGCTGCGGGTCCGCAGCAGCAATTCCCAGGCGAGCAGCGAGACGCCGGTCGCCATGGCCACGCCGGCGAACGCTCGCGCCGGTGTGCGGCTCCTGGTGAAGCGCCCGAGCAGGGGCGTGAACAGGCCAGTAACCACGAGCACGACGCCGGTCAGCCAGGGTATCCACTCGACGTGCACACGGCTCAACAACGTCCCGTCACGGACGATGCGCGCCCAGGTGAACGCGACGATGACGAGGAAGTGCAACGATCCGAGCGACCAGCGAATCTGCCACTCGCGATCGTCGTCCGGGCGCCCGTCCATTCCTTGGATCATACCGGGCACCCTGTTCCGGACACCGGGCACCGGGTCACGGGAATCGGGAATCGGGAGTCGCCGAGCGTCTGGCTGCCCCCCAGCCCGATGTCGTGGGGGCGCAATGTGTAGCCGTCGACCTTGGTCGACGGTCAGGGATGCGTCGAGCAAGCTCGACGCCTACGTCCGGCTGCAGCGGCCCGCGCCCGTCGTACGCAGGACCCTCTTAAGGCGTTGTCGACCGTCGACCTGACTTGTCCGCCGTAGCCTTGGCAGGCATCAGCCATCCGCATTACCTCGCGTTTCGGTACATCAAATCGACGAGTTCATCGCACATCGCCTCGGCGGGCGCATCGCCGGCGCGGAATGCGGTCGTGGCGCAGTGCTTCAGGTGGTTGCGCATCAATTCGCGTCCGACCGCGCGCAGCGCCTCGTGCACGGATGCGATCTGCGTCAACACGTCGGCGCACGCGCGCTCTTGCTCGACCATGCGGTGCAGGCCGCGGACCTGACCCTCGATCCGACGGAGCCTGGTGAGTGTCCGGGTCCTGGTGCGCGGATCGGCCGACAGGCCGTGGCCGATGCTCGCGGTCGTCGCAGGGGCTGCTGGCTGTCGGCTCATGTGGACCTCATACGATGCGCGCCTGCCGCAGGCGCAGGCTGTTGCTGACGACGCTGACGGAACTGAACGCCATCGCGGCGCTGGCGATGATCGGGCTGAGCAGCAGGCCGGTCGAGGGATAGAGCACACCCGCGGCGATCGGGATGCCGACGACGTTGTAGACGAAGGCCCAGAACAGGTTCTGTCGCATGGTTGCCAGCGTGCGGCGCGCCAGGTCGATCACCTGCGGGACGCCGGACACGTCACCACGGACGAGGGTCACGTCGCTGGCCGCCATCGCGATGTCGGTGCCGGTGCCCATCGCGATGCCGATATCGGCCTGCGCGAGGGCAGGGCCGTCATTGATGCCATCGCCGACCATCGCGACGACGGCGCCGGCGCCCTGGCGCCGCCGAATCTCGGCCACCTTGCCGTCTGGCAGCACACCACCCACCACGTCGTCGATGCCGGCCGCGAGCCCGATGGCGCGCGCGGTCGATGGTGTGTCGCCGCTGAGCAGCACGACGTGCAGCCCAAGGTCGCGCAGCCGGCGCACGACGTCTGCGGCGCCCGGCTTGATCGGATCGGACACGCCCAGGGCTCCCACGGCCACGCCGTCGACCGCGACGAAGATCACCGAGGCGCCCTGCTGCGCCCATGCGTCTGCGTCGGCGCCGACTGCCACGGGGTCGATTCCCGAGTCGGCCAGGAAACGGGCGCTGCCGACCAGCACGTCGCGCCCGTCGACGCGCGCCTGCGCGCCACGACCAGCGGTGGCCTGGAAGTCGGACGCAACGGGTGTGGCGCGCGCGCCCTGCTCCGACGCATACGCAATCACCGCGGCCGCAAGCGGGTGCTCGGACGCCCGCTCGACCGCGGCACCCAGCGCAAGGGCATCACCAACCTCCACGTCGTCCGCCCAGCGCGCATGCGTGACGACCGGTCGGCCCTCGGTCAGCGTGCCGGTCTTGTCGAAGGCGACCGTTGTGAGCTCCGCCGTGCGCTGAAGCGCGTCGCCGCCCTTGATCAGGACGCCGAGTTCCGCGCCCTTCCCGGTGGCGACCATGACAGCCGTCGGCACGGCGAGCCCCATCGCGCACGGACACGCGATGATCAGGACGGTGACCGCTGCGGCGAAGCCCCGCACGATCGCGCCGTCGCCCCCGAACAGCCACCACACGAGCAGCGTCACGAGCGCGATGCCTATCACGACGGGCACGAATACGGCGCTGATGCGGTCGGCGAGATCCTGGATCGGCGCGCGAGAGGCCTGCGCATCGCGCATCAGCCTGACGATCCGCGACAACACACTCGAGGCGCCAAGCGTCGTCGCGCGATAGACGATCGCGCCCGTGCCGTTGACCGTGCCGCCGATGACCGCGTCGCCGGCGGCCTTGTACACCGGCAGGGACTCGCCGGTCAGCATCGACTCGTCGAGGCTGCTCGTTCCTGCCTCGACGCGACCGTCCACGGGCAGGCGCTCACCCGGTCGCACCCGGACCAGGTCGCCGGTAACGACGTCCTCGATGGCGACGTCCTGCTCGACGCCGTCGCGGACGACGCGGGCGGTGCGTGGCTGCAGGCCGACGAGTGCGCGCAGGGCTCCCGAGGTGCGGCGTTTCGCGCGTGCCTCGAACGCACGGCCAGTCAGGATCAGCGCGATGATCAGGATCACGGCCTCGAAGTAGACGTCAGGCGCCAGGCCGCGCGAGACGAAGATGCCCGGCGCCGCCGTGGCGACGAGCGAGTAGACGAAGGCCGCGCCCGTGCCTACCGCGACGAGCGTGTTCATGTCGGCGCCGCCGTGGCGGCCGCTGCGCCACGCCCGCACGTAGAACTGCCGTCCGGCCCAGGCCATGACCGCCGCCGTCAGCAGCAGTAGGGCCCACGACAGCAGGCGACGATCGACGGCATAGAGCCATGGCGCCATCTCGCTGAGCGCAGGGTGGACGGTCGTCATCACCCAGCGCATCAGCGGATCGGTGATCGGCGGCAGCGCATGCCCGTGCACGGGTGCATCGAGCGGAGGGGCCATGAGCGGCATCGACGCGATCATCGCGACGGCACCGGCCGTGCCGCTGGCGATGGCCTTGCGGCGCAGGTGCTGGTACTCGATCGCATCCGCGCGATCGCGCGCCTCCTGCTCGGCGACCAGGTCCACGACCGGCGGCTCGAGGCGGGCGTCGTAGCCGGTCCGCTGGATGGCCGCGACCAGTTCCTCGGGGCGTACCCGTGACGCGTCGAAGCGCACCGACGCCTGGTGCGCCAGCAGGTTCACGCTTGCGTCCGCCACGCCGGGCACACGCGTAAGGGCGCGCTGCACCCGGACCTGGCAGGCGGCGCAGGTCATCCCCTCGACAGGGATCTGCACACGCGTCAGCGCGTCGGGCGTCAGGGCCGCCGGTTCAGGGCTCATGGCTCAGGCCGCACGCACCGACGCGAGGGTGAAGCCGGCCTCCTCGATGGCTGCCGTGAGTTCGGCGGTCGTGACGACGTGGTCGTCCGCGTCGATCAATGCCTGGCCGACCTTGACGTCCTTCACGTCCACGCCCGGCAGGTCCTGGAGCGCCATCGTGACCGCCTTCACGCAGTGGCCGCAGGACATGCCGACGATCTCGAGCGACTTGAGTGGCATTCGGACCTCCCTGTGGCAGGGCCGGCTCTCCGAGCCCGGCCAACGGAATCAGATACCCCCGGTGGGTATCCTGACACCAGTATACTCCCGCGGTTGCTGCCATACTGCGCTCCGGTGCACGTCGCGACGGTTTCCCCCGAGTCCCTCACGGAGTTCCTGCACGTCCGCGGCTGGATTGCCGGCACGTCCAGGGTGATCGAATGCGCCAGGCTGGGCGGCGGCCGCACGGCCACCACCGTCCGCGTCACCACCGATGCCGGGACGACCCGCATCCTTCGCCAGCCGGGCGCCGTCCGGCACGACGATGCCCTCTACATCGTGTCCCCGGCAGAGCGGCTGGCCGTCGAAGGCGAGTTCTACGGCCTGGTGCAGACGTGGCCGGCCGTTGCCGAGCGCATGCCCACATGCCTGGGCGTGGACCGCACCGACCATGTGATCGCGCTCGAGGACCTCGGCCCGTCGCGCCCGTTGATCGACCTCTACAGCGGTCGCCGATTGCTGCAGCCCGAGATCGACGACCTCACGGCGTACCTCGTGGCCCTGCACGGCGTCCCGGGCAGCGAGGACGGACTCGGTGCGCTTCGCAGCGACAGCGTCCGCCTGGCGCGTCACGCCGAGCGTTTCGAGCAGCCGTTCTCGGCGAGGCGGGTCGAATCGCTGACGACGCGCGTGCCGCGCCTGGAGCGACAGGTCGATGCCATTCGCACCGACCTGCACGTCCGCGCGACGATGCGCGATCTTGGCGGGCGTTTCCTGGAAGGCCGCGGCACGCTGCTGCATGGAGATTTCCGTCCGGCGCGCTGGATGCCGTCGCCGCGGGGCCTGCGGGTACTCGCGCCCGGCCACGCCACGGCCGGACCGGCCGCCCTCGACATCGGCTTCTTCGTCGCGCACCTGCTGCTCGCCGATCAGCCGCACGCGCTGATCTCTTCGGTGTTGCAGCAGTATCGTCGGGCCGCGCCGGTCGACGTTGCCGACGTCAGCGCCTGCGTCGGGCTCGAGATCATCCGCGGGCGGCTCGGGGCGGATCCGGTGCCCGGTGTCCCCGCACCCCATCGGCTCGAGGCCGAACTCGATTACGCAGCCCGCCTCCTGCGCGGTGGCACGACCGTGGAGTTGCCGCTCTGATCTCGAGGCTCAGGTCTCAGGTCTCAGGTCTCAGGGCCCGGTTGATCCATCTCGCCGTCGCGACCTGGATGATCGTGACCGCCGCGGCCTGCCGGAGTAGCGACGCACCGCCTGACGACGGCCGCATTGCCACCTGGCTCGACATCAGTCCGGCGATCGGCGATCCGCCACGCAACCCCGGCGATGCACTCGCGCTGCTGCAAGCCTACGGCTCCGGTAGGCTGGGAGTGCGCGGCGTGTCGGTCACCTTCGGCAACGTCCCGCTCGAGCGCGGCCTCCCCGCGGCCCAGGAACTGCTGAAGCGCCTGGACAGCGGACTGCTTCGAGCGTGGCGCGGCGCCTCGGCGCCCGACGAACGCGCGGCGCCGACCGAAGCCACCGAGTTGCTCCAGGAGGCGTTGGGAAAGGAACCACTGACCATTGTGGCCACCGGCCCGATGACGACGGTCGCCTCGGTGCTCCTTCGGCATCCGGCGATGGCCAGTCGCATCCAGCGCGTGATTCTTGTCGCGGGCACGTCGGTGGACTCCAACCCGCCCGGGCCGCGCTCGGAGAGCGGGCCCTACCTGGCGACGACGCCCGGCGGCGCCGGTATCAGTGCGAGGGACGCCAACGTCGAGGCCGACGCCCCCAGCCTGCAGGTGCTGCTCGACAGCCCGGTGGCCCTCACGGTGGTGTCGCCGAGCCTCGCCACCGGTATCGGTCTTGACGCAGCGGACCTGGACCGTCTCGACGAGGGACACGGACCGATCAAGCTGATCACGCCGCCGGCGCGCGCCTGGCTACAGGCGGTCCGCGGCGTGGACGACGCGACAGCGTTCGCCGTGCCGGCCATGCTCGCGGTGGATGTGGCGGCCCACCCGGGTGACGTCCGATGCGAGGCCGCTGTGGCGTCGGTCGCGACGCCGCAGCCGCACGGGCCTCGCCTGCTGATTGCGAGCAGTACCGAAGGACGCCGGGTCACGTGGTGCCACACGGCCGATCCCGGGGCGAAGGCGCGGATCATCGCCGACGTGCTGCGCGTCCGGCAACTGCCACGCTGACGGCCCGCTTCTGCGGCCTCCGGGCACGTCCATTGCAGGGCTTGAGGAGTCATGGCGCTGCCAGCTACATCTGCCCGGCCGAGGGGCGTGCCTGCACGTAGTGTTCTCATTCACGTGGTCCGCGCCGCTGCATTGAGACGCATCAATACCGCGGTGCTGTTATTGCTGTTGGGCGCCGGCTGCGCGGCGCGGACGTCGCGACCGGACATCGTGACAACGTCCGCGGCAAGGAACGACGCCCTGGCTCGGGCGCGGGTCTGGACCGAGACGCCGACCGCATCGCTCGACGTGCGGCGCGGCCCACGTGGGGACGGGGCGTTCGCCCCGGGCGCGCTCGTGGAGTGCACGCGTGTCGACCGGGACATGAGCGGCAGCACCCCGAAGTTCACGTGCCGACTGCCGGGCGGCAGGGACGTCAAGGTCAAGTACGGGCGCGACAACGGCGAGGTCTACGCCGAGGTGGCGGCGTCGCGCATCCTCTGGGCGCTCGGGTTCACCGCCGACGCGATGTACCCGGTGCGCGTGCGCTGCCATGGGTGCGAGGGAGGCACGCCCGACGGCGATGCGCGGCTGTTCGACCCGGCGACGATCGAGCGCAAGGTCAGGGGGCGCACACTCGCCGACGACGGGGGCGAGGGCTGGTCGTGGCCCGAACTCGACACGCTGGCGCCGACGGGAGCACTCAGCACACGCGCGCAGCGTGATGCCCTGAAGCTGCTGGCGGCGATGCTGCAGCACACCGACAGCAAGCGCGAGCAACAGCAGCTCGTCTGCGAGGCAGACAGCTGGTCGACGTCCGGGTGCCGGCGCCCCATCGCCTACATCTCCGACCTCGGCAAGACCTTCGGGAAGGTCAACCTGATGAACCGCGATACGCCGGGCAGCGTGAATCTCGACGCATGGCTGGAAGCACCGGTCTGGAACGGCACGACAGGGTGTCGCGCCAACGCGGGCATGACCTTCACGGGCACGCTCAAGGATCCGGAGATCTCCGAGGAGGGGCGCCAGTTGCTCGCCAGGTTGCTTCAGCGCCTCTCGGATGCGCAGCTGCGCGACGTGTTCGACGTGGCGCGCTTCCCCGTGCGGGCGGCGGCGACAGGGCACGAGTCCGAAACCGTGGAGCGCTGGGTGGCCGCCTTCCGCAAGAAAGCGGCAGAGATCGCCTCGCGCCGCTGCGACGTGACGAGGGCCGAGCGATGAGCCGGCGAGAACGGTTCGTGGCGATCGCATTGGTGTTCCTGGCGCTCGGCGTGATGACGGTGCCCGTCGCCGCCCAGGCATTCCCCGGGGCCGCCCCCGTGCCCGCCGAGCCCCCTGCCACCTGGGAGGAGGCGTTGCGCGCGCTGTGGCGGCTGCCGCTGGCGGCCTTGCTCGCGTCGATCCTGGCGCTACGACCGCGGCGGCGCGGTACCCCGCCACGTGATCTGGCGGTCATTCATTCGCAGATCATCCTTGCCGTGGTCGGCGTGCTCGTGATGCTGGTCGTCGGCACCAGCCTCGCGCGCGCCTTCGGCATTGTCGGTGCCGCGGGCCTGGTGCGGTACCGCGCCAAGGTGAACGACCCGAAGGACGCCGGCGTGATGCTGTCGACGCTCGCGATTGGCTTGGCGACCGGGGTCGGTCAATGGCCGCTGGCGATCGTCGGCACGGTGTTCCTGGTGGTGCTCCTGGCGGTGATCGAGTCGTTCGAACCGGCCGCGACGCGCGAATTGGTGATTACGGTGAAGGCCACCGACCCGGTCGTCATGAAGCCACGGCTGGAGCGCGTGCTGCGGCGCGAGGCGACCAGTTTCGAGATCAAGGCGATGTCTCCCGAAGAGCTCCAGTACGAAGTGCAGTGGCCGGTGGACCGGCCGACTGACGGCCTGTCCGAGCGTATCGTCGGCATGGACCCGAAACGATCGGCCGACGTCGCCATCGAGCACGTCAAGGACAAGTAATCACCATCATGAAACTCATCGTTCAACCCGATCACGGCGTCGAGCCGGTCCTGTCGGCCATCGCCCGCGCGCGGCGCAGCATCGAGGTTGTCATATTCCGCCTCGACCTGAAGGACGTCGCCCTCGCCCTCGAGACCGCAGTGACGCGAGGCGTCGCCGTGCGCGCCCTGATTGCCCACACCAACAAGGGCGGCGAGAAGCAGCTGCGCAAGCTCGAATTGCGCCTGCTCGCCGGCGGTGTCACGGTGTCACGATCTGACGAGGACTGGCTCCGGTACCACGGCAAGATGCTGGTGATCGACGGCCGGCAGTTGCACGTCAACGGGTTCAACTTCACCTGGCTCGACATCGACCGGAGCCGCAGCTTCGGCGCCATCACCACCTCGCCACGGCTCGTGAAGGAAGCCCAGCGCCTGTTCCAGGCCGATTGTGACCGCCAAGCGTACGTGCCGGCGTCCTCCGGTCGGCTGGTGGTCAGCCCCGAGACGTCACGCCCACGGCTGAACGACTTCCTCGCCGGTGCGAAGCGCCAGTTGTGCATCTACGACCCCGAGATCTCCGATCCGCGGATGGTGCGCGTGCTCGCCGATCGGGTGCGCGCCGGCGTCGACGTGCGGATCATCGGCAAGGCCTCGTCGCGCCTTGGGGTCCCGGCGCTCCGCTGTCCCACGCATCGGCTACACGTCCGCGCGATCATCCGCGATGGCGCGCGTGCCTTCCTCGGCAGCCAGAGCCTGCGGACGCTGGAACTCGACAAGCGGCGTGAAATCGGGGTGCTGATCACGGAGCGGGCGGCGGTCCGGGGGATGCTCGCGGTGTTCGACGCCGACTGGAAGCTCGCCACCAAGGCAGCGAAAGCGTCGAGCGCCGCGGCGGAGGCCGGCGTGGGCGAAAGCGCGGACCCGCCGCCGACCGACGATGAGTCGGCCGCATAGCCTGGCCATGCAGGGACGCGCTCGGGGAGCGGGCCCTACCCTCTTCGTCTGACCGTGTCGCCCCCTGTCCCATGCGTAGCCGTCGAACGCATCACGACGGCTGGCGTCCGGCGTTCTCCGCGACTAGTGAGCGCCGATCAGTTGTTCGAGCCCACGGCTCGGCGGCAGTGTGTCCAGCTTCGTGCTCTCGCGCCGTCGCTGCGGCGCTGCACTGACCGGTGGCGCCGAGCACCGGCCGGTACGGACCACCGTCAGCGCCTCTGCGAGCGAGGCCTCCGCCGGATCGCCGAGCTGGTGATCCGCGTCGTCGCCGGCAGGGCAATCGGCGGCGATGCCGCTGAAGTAGTCACCCTGTCCAAGCGCGTTGCGCAGCGTGAACGCGACCGGATACAGCACCTTGTCGCAGAACGTGATGCCGTACTGACCGACGGGCTTGCCGTACGTCGTCTCGCCCACCGTCGTCACCGGGATGAATGGCCGCAGCGCGTTGATCACGAGTTCGCTCGCCGATGCCGAGCCGCCGGTCGTGACCACGACGAGACGCTGCAGCGACAACGTGTTGTCCTTGTGCTCGAACCGGGTCACTTCGTTGCGGAAGGCATTGCGCGAGTTGTGGAAGTACTCGGCGAAGACCTGGCCCTCGGTGCGGGTCCCGCCGATCAGGCTGGCGAGGTGCTGGGCGATCGACACGAGTCCCCCGCCGTTGTAGCGCAGGTCGAGCACCAGCTCGGTCGCACCCACGTCACGCAGCGCGTTGAAGGCATCGTCGAGCGCCTGGCGGGACGGCGTCACGAAATTACGGAAGAAGAGGTACCCGATCTTCCTGCCGTCGACCTCGTACACGTTCAGGACCGACACCGTCGGAATCGTCACCGCGCGCTTGGCCATCGACGCATCCGTGGCGCTGCCATCGGCTCGCTCGTATCGGAAGCGGATGCTGTATCCCTCCTGCGAGGGTCCAAGCGCGGTGCCGATCGTACCGGCGGCGACGAGCGTGACGACACTCTGGCCGTTGATGGTGGTGATGCGATCGCCACGCTGCATGCCGGTCTCGGCCGCGGGGCTGTCCGGGAATATCTGGAGGATGCGCAGGCCCTGCCCGTCGTAGCTGTTGGCGAAGCCGAAGCCGACGAACTGGCTGTCCGAGTAGAACGCTTCTTCGGTCGCACGCGCGCCGATGTAGCTGAAGTGCTCGTCGAGCGGCCGGTAGCGGACGGCTTCGAGCAATGCCTCCGGCGAGGCATAGCCGCTGGTGTTCACGGTGGCCGGCAGCTCGGTGTCCCAGTAGTAGATGTCCCGCATCACGTCGAGGACGTAGCGGTTCTGGCTCGCGGTACTGCAGTTGGCGAGATTCTGCGCGCCGGCTGTTGGCAGCAGCGCTGAGAAAGCGGCGACGACTGCCGCGGCGGCAACGAGGATACGACGCATGGGACCGGGCTCCTGGAGGGGACCCGCTGGCACGGCACCCACCCTGCCCGAGCGTAACACGGCCGGGTATGATGGCTGCCCATGCGCTCCTTGTGGCTCGTGGCGGTCGGCGGCGCGCTGGGCGCCGTCGCGCGCGCGATGATGTCGACAGCCATCCACTCACGCTGGCCGTCGACGCTGCCGTGGGGGACGATCGCCGTGAACCTGGTCGGCTGCCTGATCCTGGGCCTGCTCTCGGGTGCCCTCGAATCGAGGCCCCACCTGAACCCGACGTGGCGCGCCTTCGGGGCGGTCGGAGTGCTCGGCGCGTTCACCACGTTCTCCACCTTCGAGAACGAGACGCTGGCGATGCTCCACCGTGGAGAATTCCCGGCGGCGCTGGTCAACATCGCCTTCAGCGTCGTCGCCGGACTCGCCGCCGTGTGGGTCGGACAGTTCGGCGGACGGCTCCTCTGAAGATCGGTCTCAGGGCTCAGGGCTCAGGTCTCTTAGGTCTCAGGTCTTAGGTCTTAGGTCTCAGGTCTCAGTGTCTTAGGTCTCAGGTCTCAGGCTTGAGACATGAGACGTGAGACGCAAGCCGTAGGCCGTAGGCCGGAGGCTGGAGGCTGGAGGCTGGAGGCTGGAGGCTGGAGGCTGGAGGCTGGAGGCTGGAACGGTAAGCGTTAGCCGTTAAGCGTCAGGCGTGAGGCATGAGGCATCAGGCATTCCTACTTCCACCCTCCCTGCCACGCGCGAACCGCGGTCGTCATCGACTCCCGCGCGACACGCGTGACGATCGGTCGCGAGACGAGGCCGAGCCCGAGCGGCACCGGGCGACTCAGGGTGATGGACTCGCATGTCACCACGACCCCTTGGGGCACCACCGAGAATCGCCAGAGCGTCTGCATGCGCCAGAGGAAGCCGCGGCTGTCGTCCACGGGGACGCGCTTCTCCCTGGGAGTGCCGGGATCGGAGACCTCCTCGATCCGCGTCGCGACGGCGACGCTGTCGATCCGTGTCGGGCCCTGGACCTGATGCCGGACGCGGTACCAGGTGTCGTAGGTTGCCGTGATCAGCATCGAGCGAGTGAGGCGCAGGAAGAGGTCGTGTCCGGCCTCGCTCCAGTTGCTGACCTTCAGGCTCAACACATCTCGCGGCTGCGAAAAGCGCTCCGGGTGCCGCAAACGATCGACGACCCTGTCGATCGACACGCCCTTCACAAGGACGCTGCCCTGCCAGTGCTCGAGCGTGGCGTCGTCGACGGCAACGTTGTGCAGTTCGCGGTGCGAGATCTCGAGTTCACCACGCGTCAGCGCCGCGAGTACTCGCGCGCCGTGCGGGTCGTCATCGGTAGCCCAGGACGGCACGTCGCGCGCGAGGTCCGCCGCGCGCGCACGCTCGAGCGACACGAGGTAACGGTCCCATGACAGGAGCGCCTGCGGTGACGGTCCGGAGGCAGAGGCCACGGAGGGCGTCGCGAACCAGACCGCAAGGACGGCGATGTGCACGCCGACGCCCGCGCCACCCGCGAACACCCACCGATCGGCCAACGCGTAGTTGACGATCGCGCAGAGCGCCACGGCGATCACCTGCGCGGCCAGGGCGGGCACGTGTCCCGACAGCGCGACCACCGTGCCCATCCCCACGACGAGCGACGTCATGCCGCTCCCGGCATGTGCACGGATCAACGTGAGTGGCCATGGCTGGCTCCGGGCACGATCGCGCCAGGCCCAGCGGCGGTGCCAGGCATGGTTGTTCACGATGGCTGCCTCGATGGCCAGCAGGGTCGAGAGGACCGGCGCCAACCCCGCGGCCAGCAGCGCCGCGCCCACAGCCATCTGCACGACGAAACCCGAGGCACCGACGGTGACGAAGCGAAAGACTCGTTCGGAACTCACGGCGCGATCCGCTCTTCTCGTGCGAGCGCGAGTGCGGTCCGCACCGCCGAGAACATGAAGGCGCAGACGATGCCGGCTGTGGCGATGAAGCCACCCAGGTCGAACAACGCCACCCGGCCGACCCCTGGCACGCCCACGGTCGGCCGCCCGACCAGCGCAAGCGCTCCCGCCGCCAGGACGATGCGCAGCTCTGTCGGACCGAATCCGAACGACGCGAGCCGGAACACGCGCGTCACGTGGGTCGCCAGGAACACCTCCGCCATCGCGGCGAGGTAGGCCACGAGCAGCGCCATCGCCAGCAGCGGTGCCATGCCTCCTGACAGTGCGAGCCCGGAAAACAGCGCCACGGCCCCGACGATGTCGACGACGTGATCGACGTAGTAGCCATAGCGGGGACGCTGCCGGTTGCGGACTCGCGCCACCGTCCCGTCGAGGCTGTCGCCAAACCAGTTCAGGGCGAGCAGGACCGGTACGAGGTACAAGAGACGCGAATCGCGCGACGACGCGGCGAAGGCCAGGCCGACGCCGAGCATCGAGAGCAGGCCCAGCAACGTGAGATGGTCCGATCCGATGGCGCGAGGCAGGCGCTGTGCGATCCACACGAGCAGCCGCTTCTCGACAGCGGCAAGGGGACTGGCGTTCTGGCGGGCGTGAGTGCCTGCCGGTGCAGGAACAGTGGTGACGGACATGAATGCGGCTCCCCGGAGACGAGTGTTCAGGTCTCCTGCCCGGGAATGTGCAAGACGTGTCCGAATCGGCTCATCGCTCGACGAGCGTCAGTGTCAGCGGCACCAGCTCGCCGTCCTTGACCTCGGCGGTCCGGGCCCTTCCCGTCAGCAAGCGCAACTGATCGGGCTCGCTGAGCACCTGGTAGTCCGCCTGCACCGCGGGCACCGCGAGCACGTAGTAGTGTCCCGGCCGCAGCCCCTGGAGCTTGTACGCGCCATCGAGGCCCGGTCTGGTGATGCGAACGCCGCTGGCAGGTCCCCGTTCCCACTTGTCCTCGTCCTCCGGAAAGACGACGACGGCGTAGTCGTTCGCCGTGGTCCCGGTCGGCATGGTGACGGTGCCGGTGAGGCCCGTGGCGCGCCCGCTCACGACGAGCTCGACGCCAGTGAAGGCCTTCGATGCGCCGAAGTCGAAACCGTCGAGGGCCGACTGCCCACTGACACGAATGTCCTTGATCCACCAGCCCTCGGGCACGCCCTGCAGGGCGAGCACGAGATTCCCGCGGAGCCCCGACACGGTGAACGACAGGTCGGGCGCCACGCGGCCCCGGGCCATCGAGCCGAACCTCATGTTGGGCGTGGCCGGGAAGGCCGTCACGCGCAGGGTGCGGTTCGCGAGCAGTGCCGGATCGCCGCCCTCGACGATGACGCGCCCCCGCGCCGTGGACCCCGGGCTGGTGGTGAGGGGCACCACGAGGTCTTCGCCTTCGACGGTCACCGACTCGGTCGCACTCTCGGGCATCGGACCGTCGTCGTCGAGCCCGCCAGGTCCGCCGCGCATCATCTGCTCGACGATGAGCGTGTAGGCCCCAGGCGGCACGCCCCCGATTTCATACAGTCCGCCAGCCATCACCGGGCCGCCGCGGCCCATGCCCGACATCGCCTCGGCGCCCTGGGACTGCAGACGGACCATGCCACCCTCGAGCGGCTCTCCCTTGGAGGTCAGCACCTTCCCACGCACGGTCGCGACCTTGGAAGCCACCAACTGGATGTCCATGGCAGCCTCGGTGTTGGCTTGCACCTGCACCTTCACGGCCTCGGCCGGGTTGACAGTCCCTGGTCCGTACGTCGGGATCGTGTCCGTGTCGACGTTCTGGACGTTCTCGCTGCCCCTGAAGAAGTTGCGGTCGCTCGGTTCGGCCATGACGAGGTACTCGCCAGGCGCGAGCCCGAACATCCGGTAGTGCCCCTGGTCGTCGGTGGTGTCACCGGGGCCGCCGAGGTACCGCTGCTGGCCGCCGATCCGCTGGGCACGGACCGCGCGCACTTGCACGCGCTCGGCCGGCTCCCCCGATTCGTCGACAACACGCCCGGTGATCACCCCACCTCGCACCAGTGCGAACTGCAGTGGGCCGACTGCTGCACCGTCGGCCACGCTCACGCGTCGCCCGGGGCCGTTCTGGGTGACCTGACCGTAGCTCTGATCGACATACCCGGAGCGTCGCGCGGTCAATGCGTACTCGCCTGCGGGCAATTCGCGAATCATGAACCGCCCGTCGTCGTCCGTGCGCGCGGAGATCGGTCGCTGCGGCGTGAAAAACGCGCCGCGCGGTGGTATGTCGGGCCCGCGCGTCGACGTCGCGCTGACGGTCGCGCGCCGTAGTGGCAGCCCGGTCTCGGCTGCCACGACACGACCACTGAGCGTCGCCGTGCCGACTTCGGGCACGGGAGACACCGGACGCGCACTCGTGTCGCGCGGCGGCATGGGTGGCGCCGGCCGGGGTACCTGGATGCGCGGTGATGGTGACGTCGGCTGTGCCGCGACGGAAACGACGGGCGACAGTATGCACAGGACCCCGAACGTGAACGAGACGCGAGTCATGAGCCCAAGCCTCCGCAGGACCGCATCATACGGCAGCCGGACCGCCGGCTCGTTGCAGCTATAGTCGACACCAGATGCGTGTCGCGTCCCTCCTCCTGGTGTGGTGCCTGTCGGTCGTCACGGTCGCCGCACAGGCGCCCTCTTCCCTCGCCACGCGCCTCGACGAACTGCTGGAGCGCATCGAGGCACGCGCGTTCGACGATGCCGAAGCGCTCGCCGCGGCGCTGCGCGAGGACGCCGCGCAGGCCGGCGACGACGATACGGTGGCGCTGACAATGCGCTTGCTCGGCGACATGCGCATCGATCAGGAACGCCTCGCCGAGGCCCGGACGCAACTGGTGGCGGCGCAGGAATTCGCGCGGTCGCGGGGACTCCGGCGCAGGGATCTCGAGGCGACGCTGATGCTCAGCCGGGTCGGGGCCATCGATGGCAATGCCGAGCGCGCCGAAGTCGACGCCATTGCCGCTCTCGACGGGCTCATCGCCCTCGACCTGCCGCGGGAAGCCACGCTGTGGGCCTTCGACCAGGCGATCGCGTCGGTCCGTGGCATGGCCGAGCACGAAGCGATACTCGTCCGGGCAAGGCCGTACTTCCGTGCTGACGATCGGTTCGCCACCGCGTGCAGCCTGTGGCACGCAGACGGCGACCACTACTTCAACAAGGCCGCCTACGTCCAGGCGCACGAATCACTCACGACTGCGCTCGCCTGCTATGAAGGCCTGCCGCGGGGTGGCGGCGACGCCGGCCGCGTGCTCGTAAGCCTCGGCCGGGTCCAGCGGGCCCACGGGCAGTTGCTCGCGGCACTCGACTATTACCGGCGCGCGGCTCGCCTGCAGGAGGCCAACGGCGACATCCCGGCGATGCTGCAAAGCCTCAACGCGCAAGCGGTCACTTACGACAGGCTCGAGCGCCATGCGACGGCAGAACGGCTCTACCGGCGTGCGCTCGGCATCGCCCGCGCCAGGTCGCTCGAGCGCTACGAGGTGTTCCTGCTGGGCAACCTGGGCGGGTCGCTGCTGCTTGCAGGGAACACTGCGGCGGCGCTGCGCGAACTCCAGTCGGCCCTCGAGCGGGAGAAGAGCCCGTACCTGCGGGCGACGCGGCTGCGCCAGATCGCGGATGCGTGGCGCGAGCTCGGGCAGTACGACAAGGCCTTGGCGGCAATCGATGACGCCGCGCGCGAGCTGCCCACGCCGGGGTTCGACGATCGCGTCTCCTGGCTCGCCGCCCACGCAATGATTACCGCGCGCCTCGGCAACCTCGACACCGCGCAGCACGACCTCGACGAGGCCGTGAGGATGATCGAGGACGCGCGCGCCCGCACGCTGCCTGGCGACGTGGCCCGGCGCGGCTTCGGCGATCTGCACCAATGGCTGTTCGCCGTGTCGATCGACATCGCCATGCGGCGAAGCGGGATGGCCAACGCGCTGGAACTCGCCGAACAGGCGCGGGCCCGCGCGCTCCTGGACCTGATGCAGGACGACACCGCGGCCGGGCGTGCCGCGCCGCCCAAGGTCGCCGAGATGCAGGCGCTGGCGCGCGAGTTCGACACGACGCTAGTGGTCTACTGGGTCGATCGCGCCTCGACGTTGGCCTGGGTCGTCAGCGCCGAACGGGTCCGCGGCTATCGCCTGGCGGTCAGCGAACGCGCCCTGCGGCAACTCGTCGGCCTCGCGGCGGGCTCCGGTAACGTGCCTGCGGCGATCAATGCCGCGCTGCTCGGTGGCGCAGACCTGCACGCATGGCGTGCGCTCCACCGCGCCATCATCGCGCCGCTTGCCGCCGACCTGCCGGCACGCGCCGGCGCGCGCCTGACGATCATCCCGCACGGGCCGCTGCTGCACCTCCCGTTCGCGGCCCTGCTCGACACGCGTGGACGCTATCTGATCGAACGGTACGCCCTGCACTATGCACCGTCGATCGGGGTGCTCGCCGCGGCGGCTCGGCGTCCCGCCAGCACCGCCGCGGCACGTGCCATGGTGATCGGGGATCCAGCGCCACTCCCTCGAGTTCCGGGCCTGCAGTTGCCCCCGCCGCTGCCCCACGCGCGCATCGAGGCCCGGCGCGTGGCACGTCGGTTCACGCAGGGCGCGCTGCTCTCGGTGGGCGGAGCAGCCACCGAGCGCTCGCTGCGGGAGGCCGTCGCCGGCTATGGCTGGCTGCACGTCGCGACGCACGCACGCGTCGCCGAGGAAAGTACGGCGCAGTCCTACCTCCTGCTGGCGCGCGGCCAGGGCGGCGCCGCAGACGACGGCCTGCTGACGGAGGACGAAGTACGGACGCTGCCACTCGATGGCGCGACCGTCGTGCTGAGCGCGTGCGGTACGGCGCTCGGACGCGTCACGGGCGAGGGCACGGTTGGCTTCACGAGGAGTTTCCTGGCCGCCGGCGCCCGCGCCATCGTCGCCACGACCTGGGAGGTGCCGGATCAGGCGGGGCGGCAGGTCATGAACGGGTTCTACGACGCCAAGGCCCGGGGGGCCGGCATGAGCGATGCGCTGCGCGCGGCGCAGCTGCAACAGTTGCGGGCCCTGCGCGCCGGTACGGTGACGATGAAGGCCGGCGATCAGAAGGTTGCGCTGCCGGCGACACCCCTGCTCTGGGCTGGTTACATCGCGGTCGGCGCGCCCTGAGCCATACCGGTTGCGGCCCGCTGTCCCAGCGGGCCGCGCCGACTGGCGTGGCTACTGCAGCAGCTCGGACAACGAGGCGAGCATCCGTGCCGCTTCCCCGGCCGGGCCGGCTCCCGCGTCGCGAGCGGCAGCGAACGAGGCCTGGGCGGCAGTGACGTCGCCCCGCTGCAACGCGGCCTTGCCGAGGTAGAACAGGCTTTCCCGGGCGTAGGGCTGCTGGCCGCTGCCGCGGACCGCGTCGAGGGCCGAAACGGCGGCGGGACCATCCCCGCGCATGAGGTCGGCAATGCCCTGATAGAAGCGGGCTGCTGTCGTATCGATCGCAGCCAGCTCGCGCGAGGCCACGGGCCAGTCGGCGCGGCTGTAGGCCTGCATCGCGGCGCTGAAGTGCGAGTCGCCGTCGCCGCGCGTCGTGAGCGAGAGGTACGGCGGCGGCGTGACCATCGCGAGCACCGCGACGCGGAGCGCGCTGGCACTGCGCCCGACGGCAGGACGCGCCTCTGGCGCCGATGGCAGGGCGACCTGTGCCTGGACCTGCTCGGGTGGCGCCTGACGCAGGTACACCGCCGACACCGCCAGCCCGACGAGCAGGCTTGCCGCGATCGCGAGTGCCCACCAGGGGAGGCCGCGTGACGGCATCACGCTGGGCGCGCCGCCACTGGCGACGACCACCGGCGCCGACGCAATCTCGCGCGTGCCGAGTACCTGCTGCGCCGCCTGGTAGCGTTCGACGCGTGCCAGGCAGGGGTCGCAGGCGAACAGGTGGTCCTCGAAGGCCACCAGTTCTGGCTCATCCAGGTCCCCGGTCACGTACTGGAGGACCACCTCGTCGTCCGGGTAGCGAGTGCAGGCGCTCATCGCAAACTAGGTGGCTGGGAAGCGTGAGAACGTGACGGGGGCGGTGAACCGAACACATCCATCAGTCGGCGTTGCGCCCGGAGCTTGCGTGTCCGAGCGGCGTCCGGGGAGATCCCGAGGCGAACCGCCAGGTCGGCCGGCTTGCACCCTTCGACCAGGATCAGGCGCAATACCTGCTGATCCGCGGCCGGGAGACGGTCGAGCGCCCGCTCGACGTCGAGGCGCCGGACGTCGGCGTCCTCGTCGGAGGCCTGCACCACGTCCATGTCGAGCGACTGCACGTCGTGCCGCGTCGAGGACCGGTGCTCGGACCGGACGATGTTGCGGGCAATCCCGGCGGCAAAGGCAGGCAGGGCGCCCGGGTCGCGCAGCCCGCCGCGGCGCAGCTCCAGCAGCAGGGCGATCATCGCGTCCTGCGCGAGGTCTCGAGCCAGTTCGGGCCGGCGCGTCCGCGCCAGGCAGACCGCGCGCATCCGCGGGCCGAAGCGCGCGGCCAGTTCGGCTTCGGCCTCGGGATCATCGGCACGAATCCTCGCCACGAGGGCGGCATCATCGGACACGGGGACGGGCAGGGCTAGGGCGTTGGGCATCGGGGCGACGAAGGTCGGCTCCTATGCACAACGCTTGGAGCCCACGTCCTGAACACCATGCCTTTGGATAGGCCGGCCGGCTTTGCCCTTTTGTGGCTTTTGCGATACACCACACCCCATGCGTCGAGTCCTATTGATGGTGTGCGGGCTGGTCGTCCTGGCGGCGCCGACCCTCGACTCCCAATCCACAGGCTCGCTCATGCAGGGCTGGCTGACGCTCCAGCCGGGCGTCAAGAGCCTGCGCATCAGCAGCTTCGACAAGAGCGGCGGCAACAACGACCGCCTCGAGAAGATCGCCCAGGGCGAGCGCCGGACGCTGGCCGACATCAAGGGAGCGGGGCAGATCACCCACATCTGGGTGACGATCGCACCGCCTCCGCCGGCCGTGTCGCGCCACGACATCATCCTGCGCATGTATTGGGATGACGAGACGACGCCGAGCGTGGAAGCGCCGATTGGCGAGTTCTTTGGACAGGGGTGGAACGAGAGCTACCCGATGGCGTCGTTGCCGCTGGCCGCCGGTCCGCGGGAGGGTCGTGCGATGGTGAGCTACTTCCCCATGCCGTTCCGATCGCGAGCACGGATCGAGGTCGAGAACGACACCGGCCGGCAGATCGACGCCTTCTACTACTACGTCGACTACGAGCAGTTCCAGGCCGGCGCGCTTCCCGCCGATACGCCGTACTTCCACGCCTGGTACCACCACGAGCTCACCGAGGCGCAGAGCTACGGCGAGAACGAGTGGAGCACCCTCGGGCCGGAGCAGAAGAACACGACCGGTGCCGGCAACTTCCTCGTCGCCGACATCACCGGCCGGGGCCACTACGTCGGCATGAACTACTACGTCCACTCGCCGTCACCGATGTGGTACGGCGAGGGCGACGACCTCTTCCAGGTCGATGGCGAGCCATGGCCGGGCTCGCTCCACGGCACCGGCACGGAGGACTACTTCAATACCTCCTGGTCGCCCAACAACCTGTACCAGCACCCGTTCTTCGGCTACGCGCGTGTCAACGGCGAGACCGGCTGGCTCGGCCGCACCCACGTCTACCGCTTCCACCCGACCGACCCGGTGCGCTTCCAGAAGTCACTGCGCGTGTCGATCGAACACGGTCACGACAACAACCTCACGCTCGACCTTGCCACCGTGGCGTACTGGTACCAGGCCGAGCCGCACAAGGCGTTCCCGACCTTCCCCGATCGCGAATCCCGCAAGCTGATGCCCAACATCGGCCCGAGCGAGATCCACCGCTGGCGCGACGCATGGCGCAAGCAGATGGGCAGCGGCGGGCGGTTGTGGGGAAACGAGAAGAAACAGCCGTGACGAACGCAGAACGCTGAACGCCGAACGCTGAAGTTGAAAGTTGAAAGTTCGTCGTGCGTCGACCTGAAGGTCGACGCCTACGAAGCGGATGGAGGTTGTAGCGGATGGAGGCTGTCGCCGCCGACCTTCAGGTCGGCGGTCATCCTCGCGTGCCGTCCGGCGTTAAGCGTTAGGCGTTCAGAGCACGGCGTTCACGTTCGGCGCGAGTCAACGAGTGCCGAACGTGAACGCCGTGCTCTGCCTGTAGGTCTGCCCCGGCCGGAGAATCGCCGACGGGAACTGCGGCTTGTTGGGCGAGTCCGGGAAATGCTGTGTCTCGAGACAGAAGCCGGATCGCTTCGGATACACCTTGCCGCCCTTGCCGGTGATCGTGCCGTCGAGGAAATTGCCGGTGTAGAACTGCGTGCCCGGCTGCGTCGTCGCGACGTCCAACGTGCGGCCGGTGGTCGGCTCGTACACCCGCGCGACCCGCTCGAGACTGGTACCGGTCCGCGCGAACACCATGTTGTGGTCGTAGCCGCCGCCGATCGCGATCTGCGGATGGTCGGCGCTGATGCGCGCGCCGATGGCCGTCGCGGTCCGGAAGTCGAAGGGCGTGCCCTCCACGGTGGCGAGTTCGCCGGTGGGGATCAGGCCCTTGTCCACCGGCGTGTACCGGTCCGCGGCGATCTGCAACTGGTGTCCGAGCACGTCGCCGTTGCCGGCGCCCGCGAGGTTGAAGTACGTGTGCTGCGTGAGGTTGATGGGTGTCGCCTTGTCGGTGGTCGCCTCGTAGTCGATGCGCAGCGTGTTGTCGTTGGTCAGCGTGTAGGTGACCTTCGCCTGCACGGTGCCCGGGTAGCCCATGTCCCCATCGGGGCTGGTGTGCGTGAACACGACACCCACGCTGTCACCGCGCTCGAAGGGCTCGGCCTTCCAATTGGCCTTGTCGAAGCCCTGCGGCCCGCCATGCAGGTGGTTCTCGCCGTTGTTGATCGGCAGCGTGTACTTCGTGCCGTCGATCGTGAACGTCCCCTTGCCGATGCGGTTGCCGTAGCGGCCGACGATGGTGCCGAAGAAGGGTGACTTGCCCAGGTAACCCTCCAGCGTGTCGAACCCGAGGACGACGTCGCCGAGCTGGCCCGCCTTGTCGGGCACCTTCAGCGACGTGATGATGCCGCCGAGGGTGATGGCCTTGACTTCCATCCCGTGCGCGTTGGTCATCGTGAAGGCCTCGACGGCCTGGCCGCCGGGCAGGGTGCCGAAGGACGAACGTGTCATCGCAGCCGTTCGGGAGGGCGCAGGCGCCTGGGTGGATGAGGAGGCCGAGGCCTCGGTCGAGGAAGAGCCACAAGCCCCTCCCAGTGTGGCCGCCAGCACCAGCGGCAGCAAGGACAGCGGTGGACGACGAATGGGTGCGGACATGGGCAGGCTCCTGAAGCGGCGCCACGTTACCACATGGGTGGCACTCGAAATGCCTAATGCCTAACGCCTCATGCCTACGCACGGGACACGGAGAACGGAGGTAGGGCCCGTTCTCCGAACGCGGCCCACGCACAGGCCGGGCTCGGAGAGCCGGCCCTACCGGCGTTCGTCGTTCGGCGTTCGGCGTTCGGCGTTCGGCGTTCGACTCGGTTCCGTCAGGGATAGGAGTACCCTGCGCCGACACCGAGCGGCAGGCCGAACGTGAACCACACGAGCAGTAACACCGTCTGCAGCGCGAGGTACATCACGCCGAGCGGAAGCACGAGCGCCATGATCGTGCCGAGGCCGCAGGCCTTCACGTAGCGGCGGCAGAACGCCAGCACCAGCGGAAAGTACGGGAACAGCGGCGACATCAGGTTCATCGGCCCGTCGCCGATGCGGAATGCTGCCTGCGTCAGGTGCGGCGACAGGCCGACCCCCATCAGCATGGGCACGAGGATCGGCGCGAGCATTGCCCACTTGGCCGACGCAGACGGCACAATGACGTCGAGGGTGAATGTCAGCAGGATCACGCCCATGAGGGTGACCGCGCCGGGTAACCCGAGGGAACGCAGCACGTCGGCACCCTTCACGGCGATGGCCGCACCGAGATTCGAATCGGCGAACGCCTTCGTGAACAGCGCCGCGAAGAACACCATCACCAGGTAGTAGCTCATCGAGGACATCGTGGCCGTCATGCCCTCGATGGCCTCGCGGTGCGTGCGCATCGTGCCCGCGACGCGGCCATCCACGAGCGCGGGCGCGGCCGTCAGGAGCAGCAGCAACGGCGTGAGGCCGCGCATCAGGGGTGAGTTCGCACCCGTGAGTGATCCGTCCGCGGCACGCAGGGGCGATGGCGCTGGCCACGCCGCCGCGGCGAGGCCGCCGGCCACCACGAACGCCACGACGGCGGCGGCCCAGAGCCCACGACGTTCGGCAACCGTGATTGGCGGGGCGGTCGGCATCAGGTCCGGATCCCCGTCGACGGCAATCGTCGCCACACGCGGCGCGATCACGCGATCCACGATCCACCACGTCGCGGGCACCGTCGTCACGGCGGTCGCCAGCATGAGCCAGTAGTTGTTCATCGGCGTGGCCGAATACCCCGGGTCGATCAGGCGCGCGCCGCCCTCCGTGAAGCCGGCCAGGATCGCGTCGAGGCTCTGCGTGAGGACGTTGGCGAACATCAGCCCCGACAGCGGGGCGAACGTGGCAACGATCCCGAGCAAGGGATGGCGTCCGGCGACGTAGAACAGCGCCGCGCCGAGCGGCAGGACGACGACGAGCGCCGAGTCCGAGAGGACATGCGAGAGGATCGCGACAAGCACGACCAGTGGCGTCAACAGGTGGCGTGGAGCAATCGCGAGCCCTCCCCGCAGGACGGCGGCCAGCAGGCCCGAGCGCTCCGCGAGACCGACGCCGAGCACCATGATCAGCACCATGCCCAGCGGCGGAAATGTGACGTAGGTCAGCGTCATGCCGGCAAGGAACGTCGCCATCGCGCGAAGCGTGAGTTGATTGGCGATCTGCAGCTGGTGACCGGTCCGGGGATCGATGAGGCCGAGGTCGACGCCATCGAGCAGCGACGACATCAACCACGTCACGGCAAGCGCGATCAGGAACAACAGGATCGGATCCGGGCACCGATTGCCCAGCCGCTCGACGCCGTCCAGCCAGCGACCCGCCAGGGTGGGCCTGACGATGACAGCGCCTCGCGCATTGCCAGCCTTCGGGAGGGATGGGGCAAGACGCATCGGTGGCTCCTCGCGCGGAGCTGCGCGCGCCGGGGACGGACGTCGCGCACCGGAGTGGTCGCGACTGCCAATGGTAGGGCTTGGAGAGTATCCTCCGGAAGGCCGGCTCACCGATAACGGAAATTCTTCAGCCGGCAGCGCGTCATGCACACAGGTGCCGCCGCCAGCGCCACCGGTTGGAGATATCATTTCGGGGATCCCCCGATGCGCACGTCTCGACCTTACCGGCGGTTCGCCGTCTCCCTCTTCGTCTTTGCGGCAGCGTTCGGCCCATGGCGGCCGTCGTGGCTTCCGGGCGACGTCGTTGCCACTGCCCAACCGGCAGCCAAGGTCGACTTCGCCACCCAGATCGAACCCATCCTGCGCGAGCAGTGCTACGAGTGCCACGGCGAGAAGAAGGGCCGTGGGAAGCTGCGACTGCACATCCGCGACCTCGCGCTCAAGGGCGGGGCGACCGGGCCGCTGCTCGTGGCCGGCAACAGCGCGAAGAGCTACCTCGTGCAACGGCTCCTTGGCGAGGGCGGCGAAGACCAGATGCCGCTCGACAAGGATCCCTTGAGCGCTGAACAGACGGCGCTGATCCGTGCCTGGATCGATCAGGGCGCCGAATGGCCAGCAACGCCAGGGGCGACGCCGGGGGCAGCGCCGACACAGACGGTGGAGGAACACTGGGCGTATCTGAAGCCGAAGAAGGCCGCGCCGCCCGCCGTGTCCAACGAGGCGTGGACACGCACGCCCGTCGATCGTTTCGTCCTTGCACGACTTGATACCGAGAAGCTGATGCCCTCGCACGAAGCCTCGCGCGAGACGCTGCTGCGCCGTGTGTCACTCGACCTGACCGGGCTGCCGCCGACATTGGCCGAACTCGACGCCTTCCTCGCCGACACGCGTCCGGATGCCTACGAGCGGGTCGTCGATCGGCTGTTGGCGTCGCCGCATTTCGGCGAACGCTGGGCCCGCCTTTGGCTGGACCTGGCGCGGTATGCCGACAGCAACGGATTCGAGGCCGATCGGTTGCGTTCGATGTGGCCCTACCGGGACTGGGTGATCAAGGCGCTCAACGCGGACATGCCGTTCGACCGCTTCACCGTGGAGCAGATTGCCGGCGACATGCTCCCTGGCGCGACCCGGGACCAGCGGATCGCCACCGGCTTCCATCGCAACGCCATGACCAACGAGGAAGGCGGCGTCGATCCGGATGAAGCGCTGTTCGAAGTGCAGGTGGACCGGGTGAACACGACGGCCACCGTGTGGCTCGGCAGCACCGTGGCCTGCGCCCAGTGCCACAACCACAAGTACGACCCGTTCAGCCAGAAGGACTACTACCGCCTCATGGCGTTCTTCGCCAACCCGGCGTTCCAGGCGGAGAAGTATGGCGCCGGCACCAAGTACGTCGAGAGCCAGGTCGACCTCGCCACGCCGGAGCAGGAAGCCATCCGGACGGCGTTGCGCACCGAGTTGAAGGCCGCCGAGGACGCGATCGCGAAGGACACGCCGGAACGGATCGCCGCACAGGCACGCTGGGAAGCCGACGTCCGAGCGGCAGCACGGGCGTGGACGCCGCTGGTCCCTCGCACCGCCGCCGCGACCAACGGCGCGCAGTTGACCGTGCGCGACGACGCCAGCATCGTCGCGAGCGGACCGAACCCGCAGGTCACGGCATACACGGTGGAGGCCTCGTCGGACACGACGGCCGTCACCGGCCTGCGTCTCGAGGCACTGCTCGATCCCTCGCTGCCGAAGGAGGGTCCGGGCCGCGACGCGTATGGCCACTTCCGGGTCACGCGCGTGCATGTCTTTGCCGCGCCGGCCAGCGATCCCACCAAGCGGACTCGTGTCGACTTCAAGACCGTGAAGGGCGATGGCAACGTGTCGCGTGGCGATCTGCTCGCCCTGACGACCGACGCGCCGATCGCGTACTCAAGGCTCGGCAAGGCGTGGGTCGTCGATGCCGTCCGCGAAGGCTGGCGGGTGCCGTTCCAGCTCGTGCTGGTACCGAAGGCGCCCATCGGCTTCCCCGGTGGCACCGTCTTCACGGTCACGATCGGGCATGAGGACGGTACGCTCGGGCAGGGCCTGGGCCGTTTCCGCTTGTCCACGACGACGGCCGCCGCGCCCCTGGAGGTCGTCGCCGTGAGCGCGCGCACGCGTGCCGCGATCGTGATTCCGCTCGCCAAGCGCACGGCCACGCAGGCCAAGGAACTCGCGACGCAGTTCCGTGAGCAGTCGCCAACGTTCGAGGCCGAGCGCAGGGACGTTACGCGGCTGAAGAAGGCGATCGAGGACCTCAAGCTGCCGACGACGCTGGTGATGGAGGACAAGCCGAGCTACGAGCGGCCGTCGACGCCGCTGCGTGAACGCGGCGCGTTCACCTCGCCTGGCCAGCGGGTGTACGCCAACACGCCGTCGGCGCTGCCGGCCATGTCCGACGACCTGCCGCCGAATCGTCTCGGCCTGGCGCGCTGGCTGGTCAGCCGCGACAACCCGCTCACCGCCCGCGTGATGGTCAATCGTCTCTGGGAGGCGCTGTACGGGCGCGGGATCGTCGAGACGAGCGAGGACTTCGGCACGATGGGCTCACCGCCGTCGCACCCGGAGTTGCTCGACTGGCTGGCGGTCGAGTTCGTCGAGAAGGGCTGGAGCGTCAAGACGACGCTGAAGATGCTCGTGCTCTCGGCGACCTACCAGCAGGACTCCGCCGTGTCCGCTGACCTCGAGGCCCGCGACCCGTACAACCGGTTGCTGGCTCGCGGGCCGCGGTTCCGGCTGGAAGCCGAGATGGTGCGCGATGTGGCCCTGGCCGCGAGCGGCAAATTGAGCGAGGGCGTCGGCGGCCCGAGCGTCTTTCCGTCACAGCCGCCCAACATCTGGGACAACCCGTACGACAACTCCAGGTGGATCGAGAGCACGGGCGAGGATCGCTATCGCCGGAGTCTCTACACGTTCCACCGCCGGACGGCGCCGTACCCGATGTTCATGACCTTCGACGCGACCAGCCGCGAACTCTGCACGGTGCGGCGCGTGCGCACGAATACGCCGCTGCAGGCGCTGGCGACCCTGAACGACCAGGGCTTCTTCGAGCTCGCCCGCGCGCTTGCCGCGCGGATCCGCACGGAGGCGCCGCGGGAGACAGTGGACGCGCGGATCTCGTTCGGCTTCAGGCTCGTGACGAGCCGGTTGCCGAGTGCGGCGGAACTCGAACGGCTACGTGCGTTCCAGACCCAGACGCGCCAGCGCTACGCCGCCGCACCTGGCGAGGCCGCCGAGGCGCTGGGTCTGACGAAGGACACGAAGGTCACCGCCGATGAACTCGATCTGGCGGCATGGACCATGGTGGCCAACGTGCTGTTGAACCTGGACGAGACGGTTACGAAGGGATAAACACCCGAGGGCCGGGTGCCGGGAAGCGGGTACCGGGTATGACGCCGAGGTAGCGCCGGGCTGTCCCAGCCCGGCGGTGTAGCCGCCGGACTTGTCCGGCGGTCACCTCGCGCGGGGATTGGATTCGGGAACGCATTGCCAATGAGCGATCGACAGATACTGCAAGCGATCACCCGGCGCCATTTCTTCAAGCATGCCGGCTTCGGCATCGGCGGCGCGGCGCTGGCCTCGCTGATGCAAGAGCAGCTATTCGCGCAGGCCGCGCAGAAGATGGCGCCGCAGATCGCACCGAAGGCCAAACAGGTGATCTTCCTGTTCATGGCTGGCGCGCCGTCGCAGCTCGACCTGTTCGACGACAAGCCGGCGCTCCGCAAGTACGATGGCCAGGAGATCCCGGCCGAGATCGTCAAGGGCGAACGCTTCGCCTTCATCAAGGGCCCTCCGAAGCTGCTCGGTTCTCCTTACGAGTTCCGTCGCCACGGCCAGTCGGGACACGAGATCTCGACCCTGCTGCCGCACATCGGTTCCATCGCCGATGACATCGCCATCGTGAAGTCGATGTCGACGACGCAGTTCAACCACGCGCCGGCGCAGATCTTCATGAACACGGGCGTCCAGGTGATCGGCCGCCCCAGCATGGGCTCCTGGCTGTCGTACGGGCTCGGCGCGGAGACCAGGGACCTGCCGGCGTTCGTCGTCCTGATCTCGGGCGAGAATAACCCCGACGGCGGCAAGTCGTGCTGGGGATCGGGCTTCCTGCCGACCACGCACCAGGGGGTCGAATTCCGCGGCGGCGCCGACCCGGTGCTGTTCGTCTCCAATCCGGACGGCGTCGACCCCGCGCTGCGGCGTGCCTCGCTCGACGCGCTGAAGGACCTCAACGGGATGCGGCAGGCCAGCGTCGGCGACCCGGAGATCGAGACCCGCATCAACGCGTACGAACTTGCCTACCGGATGCAGACGAGCGTGCCCGAGCTCACCGACATCTCGGGCGAGCCGCAGGCCGTGCACGAGCTGTACGGCACCCAGCCCGGGCAGACCTCGTTTGCCAACAACTGCCTGCTGGCGCGGCGCCTCGTCGAGCGTGGCGTCCGTTTCGTCCAGCTGTATCACCGCGGTTGGGACACCCACGGCGCGAGCTTCGGCGACGACGTGATCGAGAAGCTGCCGCACCTGTGCCGGCAGACCGATCAGGCCGCCGCGGCATTGGTCACCGACCTCAAGCAGCGCGGCCTGCTCGATACGACGTTGGTGGTGTGGGGCGGCGAGTTCGGGCGCACGCCGATGAACGAGGCCCGCAATGGCTCGAAGTTCCTCGGCCGCGATCACCACCCCCGTGCGTTCACCATGTGGATGGCCGGCGGTGGCATCAAGCCGGGCATCACCTACGGCGAGACCGACGATCTCGGCTACAACATCGCCAAGGATCCCGTGGAGGTGCACGACCTGCACGCGACGATGCTCCACCTGCTCGGGATCGATCACGAGAAGCTGACGTACCGCTTCCAGGGCCGTGACTTCCGCCTGACTGACGTCAGCGGCAAGGTGGTCACGGGGTTGCTCGCCTGACTCGGGCACCGGGTCCCGGGCACCGGGTTCAAGAATCGACGTAGCCGTCGACCTTCAGGTCGACGGTCATTGATCGCCCTGGGAGTTCGAGCAAGCTCGACGCAAGACTTCGACATGCCGGCATTCGCGGCATTCCGGCATTACCTGGCTCTCGAGGGTGTGATGCAGCCAATCACGATGAACCAGCACAGTCACCCGACCACCGCCGCGGTGACGACGCCACTGAAGGACATCCGCAAGACGCTGCCGCTGCGCGTGTTGTCGGACGCGGACTGGCAGCACTGGACGACACACGGGTACGTGATCGTCAGGCAGGCCGTGCCTGCCGAGAAGGTGGCGCGGCTGGTGGACCTGCTGTGGCAGTTCGACGAGAAGGATCCCGCCGACCCGTCGACTTGGGATACGCCGCAGCGTCGCGATCACGCGATGGTCGAGCTGAACCACACGGGCATGCTCGAGATTTACAACCACCAATACCTCTGGGACACGCGGACCGACCCACGCGTCTACGACGCCTTCGTCGACATCTGGGATCGCGAGGATCTCTGGGTCACGATCGATCGCGCCAACCTGAACCTGCCGAAGAAGGTGAGGGGCAATCCGAACGGGTTCATCCACTGGGACGTGGACACCACGCTGCGGCCGCTGCCGATTGGCGTGCAGGGCGTGCTCAGCCTCGCGGCCCAGGACGAAGAGGTGGGTGGCTTCCAGTGCGTACCGGAACTGTTCTCCGGCCTCGAGTCGTGGGCGCGCACGCAACCGGCCGATCGCGATCCCATGCATCCCGACACCACGGGGCTGGAGATCATCAACGTGCCAATGGACACGGGCGACCTGCTGATCTTCAACTCGCTGCTCGCGCATGGCGTGCGGCCGAACCACTCGACCAATCGGCCCCGCATCGCGCAGTACATCGCGATGCAACCGGCCGACTGGGACAACACGGCCGAACGTGAAGAACGCGTCCGCTTGTGGCGCGAGCTCGATCATCCGCAACGGCCGGCATTTCCTGGCGATCCGCGCGAGTGGGAACGCGCGCACGGCCACGTGGCGACGCTCACGCCCCTTGGCGAACAACTGCTCGGACTTCGGCGCTGGTAGCGGCCTTCGGCTTCCCTCCTCCCTCCTCCCTCCTCCCTCCTCCCTCCTCCCTCCTCCGTCCTCCCTCCTCCGTCCTGATAAAGTCTGCCCATGCGCCGCTGGTCACCCCTGCTCGTCGTGGCCCTTGCGCTGTCCTGCGCTCGGCCGCTGCCGTCGTCGCACCCGCCTGCCACTGCCAGCACGGGCCCCCTCACCATCTCGATCATTGCGACAACGGACGTACACGGCCATGTCGAGAGCCTGCCGTGGCTTTCGGGCCACGTGGAGAACGTTCGTGAGGCTCGTAGGGCGGATGGGGGCGGCGTATTGCTGCTCGATGCCGGCGACATGTGGCAGGGCACGCTCGAGTCGAACCTCGGCGAAGGTGCAGCCGTGGTGCGCGCATACAACGCCCTCCACTACGACGCCGTCACCATCGGCAATCACGAGTTCGATTTCGGGCCATCCGGCGCGAATACCGTGCCGCGTACGCCGAACGACAATCCGACCGGCAACATCGAGCAGCGCGCCCGTCAGGCGGCGTTCCCCTTCCTGGCAGCCAACCTGCTGACCAAAGCGGGAACGCCGTGGACACCGCCCAACGTGAAGCCGTCCACCATCGTGACGGTCGCGGGAGTGCGCATCGGTCTGCTCGGCGTCACGAGCATCAACACACCGACCAGCACGGATCCGCGCAACCTCGTGCGGCTCCAGGTGGCGCCGTTGAAGGACGTCGTCGAGCGCGAAGCGACGCGCCTGCGTGAGGCGGGAGCGACGGTCGTGATCGTGCTCGCGCACGCGGGCGGAAGCTGTACCACGTTCGGCGACCCTGAGGACCTGTCGTCCTGCCGCACCCAGGGCGAGATCTTCCAGCTCGCGCAGGCGCTGCGGCCGGGCCTGGTCGACGTGATCACCGGCGGACACGCCCATTTCGGTATCGCGCACCGGGTCAACGGCATCGCCGTCGTCGAGGGGTTCGAGCAGGGCCGGGTGTTCAGCCGCGTCGATCTCCACGTCGACGCCGCGGGCAAGCCGATGGACGCCCGCATCTACCCGCCACGGTACCTGTGTGACGGGTTGACCATGCGAGACGTCGGATCGTGGTCGCCGCAGGCCTGCGCGCCACCGCCCTACGAAGGCCAGCCGGTGCGGTTCGACGCGCACATGGTGGGGGTACTGCGCCGGGACATCCAGGCCGCCCAGCGAAAGCGTGAGCAGCCACTCGGCGTCGACGCGCCGCACGCCTATCCCCAGTCGACCAGGGACGAATCAGCGGCCAGCCACTTCGTGGTGGACCTGTTGCGGGCGTCCCGGCCAGGCACGGACCTGGCCATCTACAACGCGACAGGCACGCGCTCCAGCCTTGCGGCAGGCCCGATCACGTACGGCGACGTCTATGCGCTGCTCCCCTTCGACAGTGTCATCGCGACGGGCACGATTCCGGCCGCACGTGTGGCCGACGCGATCCTGCGCGGCGTCACCCGTGGTCCGATCCCGATCGTGTCCGGCATCGAGGCTGACGTCACGTGCGAGGGTGCCACGCCGCGCGTGGCGCTCTCGCGTGCTGGCCAGCCAGTCGCTCCCGACACGATGGTCAGCGTCGTGACCAGCGAGTTCCTGTCGTCGGGTGGCGCCGGGTACTTCCCGGAAATGGAGGGCAGCTTCGCCCTCAGGCTCGACACCCCGATGCGCGAGGCCGTCGTCTCGGTGGTCAAGCGGGAAGAAGAGGGGATCCGGTCGGGTCAGGTCGGCGGTCAGGATCCGACGCACAAGCGCATCCGGACACCGGGGGGCACATACCCGGTCAGGTGCGAGCCGCGCCCAGCGGCACCGCAGACGCCAGACTCGCGCCGCTGACCAACCGGTAGCCGAGCAACCGTAACGCGTTGGCGATGACCACCAGCGTGCTGCCTTCGTGCAGCACGACGGCCGGACCGATCCCGATCGTGCCGGTAGTCGTCGCGACGATGAGCACCGCGATCACGGCGAGCGCGATCGTGAGGTTCTGCACGATGATGCGGCGGGCCTGGCGCGCCAGCCCGATGGCAAACGGCACCTGCGCGATGTCATCGCCCATCAGCGCGACGTCGGCCGCCTCGAGCGCAGCGGCCGTGCCGGCGGCACCCATCGCGATCCCGACACTTGCGAGTGCCAGCGCCGGTGCGTCGTTGACGCCATCACCAATCATCGCGATGCTGCCGTACTGCTGCCTCAGCTGCTCGATGGCTCGCGCCTTGTCCTCGGGCAACAACCCGGCCCGGACCTCGTCAACGCCGACCTGCCGGCCGATCGCCACGCCGACCCTTTCGTTGTCGCCGGTCAGCATCACGATCGGCTTCACGCCGAGTCGCCTCAGGGTGGCGAGCGCCGACGGCGCCGCAGCCCGCGGCGTGTCGGCAACGCCGAACACGCCTAGCCAGCGCCGGCCGTGTCGCACCACCATCGTGCTGCGCGCCTGGGCCTGCAGAGCCGCAACGGCATCCTGGACGATCGTCGGCACGCCGCCCGCGAGATCGTCCCACATGCGAATGCTCCCGATCTCCACGGTCTCACCGCCGACGATGGACCGCACACCACGCGCGGTCACGCTCTCGAGTGGCCCGGCGTCGAGTGCGGGGACGGCCTCCGCATCGGCGCGCCGCACGATCGCTTCGGCGAGTGGATGCTGTGACTGCCGCTCGACTGCAGCCGCCACCGCGAGCATGTCGGCCGCCGTGCCGTCGAGCGGCACCACGTCGGTCACGTCGGGCCGGCCAATCGTCAGCGTGCCGGTCTTGTCGACGGCCAGCGCCCGGACCGTCCCGAGTGCTTCGAGTTGCGAGCCGCCCTTCACGAGCACGCCATGCCGCGCCGCCTGCGCGATGCCGGACAGGATCGCGGCCGGTGTCCCGAGGGCGAGTGCACAGGGCGACGCCGCAACGAGCAGGGCCATGCCGCGATAGATGCTCGTCGCCCACGGCCACACACCGAGCAGGGGCGGCACCGCAATCAGCACCGCCGCCCCCACCAGCACCATCGGCACGAAGATTCGCTCGAACGACGCCGTGAGTTGTTCGGTGTGGGCCTTGCTCGCCTGCGCATCGGCCACCAACTTGATGATGCGATCGAGCGTTCGCTCGCCGGCCGCGCCGGTCGTCTCCACCTGCAAGGCGCCGCCGCCGTTCACCGTACCTGCGAACACCTGATCGCCAGGCGCCTTGTCCACCGGCACGGACTCGCCCGTGATGGGTGCCTGGTCGACGGCAGATCGGCCACTGCGCACGACGCCATCGACCGGAATGCGCTCGGCCGGGCGCACGAGCACGAGCGCGCCCCGCATGACCTGCGCAATTGGCACGACCTCGTCCCGCCCGTCCGGGTACACGAGCCGCGCTGTCGGCGGGGTGAGATCGCCGAGGGCGCGGATCGCGCCCGTCGCTCGCCCCATGGCGTAATGCTCGGCGGCGTTGGCCAGCGAGAAGAGGAACAGCAGGAACGTGCCCTCGACCCATTCGCCGAGGGCCGCGGCGCCGACCGCGGCCAGCAGCATCAGGAGATCGATGTCGGCGCGCCACCGCCCGGCGCGGATGTCGGCGACGCTGGCGCGCACGAGATCCCACGCGCCGCACGCCCCCGACAGTACATAGAGGACGACGGCCGCCAGATGCGTCAGGCCGAACCACGACTCGCCGATCCAGGCGACGAGCAACAATGCGCCGCACGCCAGGCTGAGGGCGAGCTGGACGTCGGTGCGGAACGGCCCCGACACAGCCGGGCGAGCGCCGGGCATCCCGCTCAGTGTGTCCCCGTCATCTTCAGCAGCCACGCCTCGTGCAGCCGCGAGTGCTGACGCCAGTTACGGTCGCTCTCGTCGATGTCGTCGAAGGTCAGGACGATCCGCCGCGATCGCACCGCGTCGGCAGGCACCACGAACTCCTTCGGATCACCGAGCATCGTGCTGTCGTGTCGCGCCGCGACGGGCGCGCCGTTGATCCGCAACCGTACCTGGCCGTTGCCGTTCAGGCGCACCACGTAGCTGGCCTGCGGGTCAATCTGTTCGTACACCAGCGCAATCGGCCAGCGTAGGCTCACCTGCCACGACAACCGCTTGCGGCTGCGCCCGTCGTCTTCCCACGTGAAATGCGGAGACGGGCCGTCCTCGAGTTCTGGCGGGTTGGCGCCGCTGACCCGCGCCTTCTGCACGTGCGGCGACCGCGCGATGTTGCCGATGTCGTCGTAGAAGCTGCCCGGGCCGGGCGAGTCCCAGCCGCCAATCGTCACGAGGCGGGCGACACGTGCCGCCTCGTCGCTCAACGACAGCGCCTTGGCGACCTCGTCCTCGATCCACCAGCGATCATTGAGCGGATAGGCCAGGAAATCGAGCACGGCCCCGCGCTCGGTTCCGCTGGCCTTGTAGTTCGGCGTGTCCAGTTGCATGCCGATCGACTTGAAGAGTGCAGCGCCGAGGTCGACGATGCGCGTACGCAAGGCCTCATGAGGGCCGGGCGTGTCCGCCTCGGCAAGGACGGCGCGGGCACGCGTCGCGGCGGCACTCGCACCGGACGTGGACGCGTCGAGCAGGGCTGCGTTCGCCCGACGCCCGATGTCTGTCTCCCGTAGCAACCGGTGGCGCGTGTACGCATCGTAGTAGGCACGGAACAGGGCCTGCTGCCATCGCCAGTTGCCCTGCAGTCCCGGCACCTCGGCCTCGAGGCGCTGCCACGATGACCACGTGCCATCGACCGCACCGTTGGAGGCGAGCGGCCCCGCCCAGTTCTTCTCGAGCGCGAGCAATCCGTCGGCCGCGCGTTCCGCCACAGGATCGCCGAAGAACACGCGCGCGTACTGCACCATGATGTCGCGTGCGCTGGCCTCCGGCGCCCACGCCTTGCGGCTCCAGATGGCCTTGTTCACATCGTCGTTCACGCCATCGGAGTAGCTGATGAAACCGTCGGTGTGCGATGCGAGGCGATCGTGAAGTTCCGCGTAGAAGACCGGCCGCGGGTTGATCGGTTCGCGGCCGAGCGTGAAGTTGAACGCAGGGTCCCAGTCGGGCACGACGTACTGGGCGCGCACGACATGCGTGACGTCCGGGTAGTCGCGCAGGCGATAGCGTGAGTGGAGACGGGCGCGCGTCTCGCCGAGCGGTGGGCTGCTCGGTCCGGCAACGAGTCCGCCCAGCCAGGGCCGGGGCACGGTGTTGATCTGCTCGTAGATCCAGTCGATTTGCGCTGCGGAGAACCATTGCAGCGACAGCCAGACCTTCGCGCGCGGGTGGTGCCGCTGCACGCGGGTGGCGAGGTCCTCGAGATACGGCAGGACCAGCGTGGCCGGGTTGCTGCCGGGATCGCCGCCGGGCACGAAGATCGCGTCGAGTCGAGGCATCTTGGCAAACATCGCCTCGAGGGTGTCGAGCGTCTGGGCCCGCTTGGCGGTGTCGGCCAAATCGTAGTCGGCCGGAGTCCAGATCCAGTAATCGAGGTCGTACTTGTCGCAGACGCGACTGATGGCGACGTTCATTTCTTCGCGCGACGCAGGAAAGTGCGGGCTCACGCGCGTGTCCTGCAACGGGATGTTCTCGATGCTGTTGGCGCCGAACAGCGCGAGATCGCGGATGTAGCGGTCGTAGCGCGCCTCGTCCCACGCGTCGTAGGTATTGGAGTGCTGCCGGTAGCCGAGCTGATGGCCGCGGATCGCGTAAGCTGGCGTCGACGTGAGTTCGAGCGTCGCGGGAATGCCTCGCGGCTGCGCCGTCGAACCACCGGCAGACCATCGCAGCGCTCGTAGTACCTCGCCGACGCCGAACAGTGCGCCTCGCCCGTCGGCGCCGAGCACCCACACCACCGCCCGCCCGCCGGTGTTGGTCACGGTGACGCGGAACCCCTCCGGGCCTGGCGCCCTGCCCGCGCTCGCGGGTACGGTGGGTCCGCCTGGCCACGGCGACGGCGCGCCCGCCTTCAGCCCGGACGCAATCACGACCGCGACCGGCGCGTCCGCGGGCCACGAAGTGCTGATCGCGGGCCTGGCACCGAGACGGGCCTCGAGTTCCTCCTGCAACACCTGGGCGGCCACGCGCTCGCCGGTGGGCCGGGTTCCGGGCTGGACGACGATGGTCGCGGTGGTGATGTCGACGAGATCTGCGGCGGTGGCGCCGGATGGCGACGCCATCAGCCATGACAGCGCGATGACGAATGGGAGCAGGAGGGCACGATGAGGCACGAGCCATCGTACATCCGGCACGGGAAAGCCTACGGCCTGCAGGCTGCAAGCTGCTCGTTTCACCCTCAATGGATCACGATCTCCCCCGCCAGGAAGGCACGGGCGACGTCGGCCGGCGGTTGGCGTAGCGCTTCGACCCGGTAGTTCATCTCACGCATGTGTGCGGCGGTGATGCGGCCGGCGAGGCCTTCAATCGCGCGTCGCATTTCAGGGTGTCGCAACAGCGTCTCCGATCGGGCGACAGGCACGGCATCGTAGGGCGGGAAGTAGGCACGCGTGTCATCAAGCGCCACGAGGTCGAGCGCGCGGATCAACCCGGACGTGGCGTCGCCGGCAATCAGGTCCACCTTGCCCGACGCCAGCGCTCGGTACGTGAGCGACAGGTCCATCGACGACGGCGGCTCGGCGAGGCGAATCCCGTACGCCCTGGCGAGTCCGGTGTAGCCGTCGGGGCGATCCAGGAACTCGAACCCGAACGCGGCCCGCCATCGCGGTGCCTCGCGCGCCGCATCGTCGATCGATCGGAGCCCGCGTGCACGCGCGTCGGCGCCGCGCACGAGCATGGCGAAGGTGTTGTCGAAGCCGAGCGGCGGGAGCAATGCACGACCGGTGCGCGCGTACAGATCGCGCACCGTCCTGGTGACGTCGGCACGCGACGTGCCGAGTGGCTGGCCGAACACCGCGGTCAGCGCCGTGCCGGTGTACTCCACGTACACGTCGATGTCGCCCGCGGCCAGGGCGCGGTCGCAAATCAGCGTGCCGCCGAGGTTGAGGCGGCGATCCACTCGCAGGCCCGCATCGCGCTCGATGGTCTGCGCCACGATCTCGCCAAGCACCAGTTGCTCGGCAAAGTTCTTGGAGCCCACGACGACGACGTCGGTGGCGCGCCACGCCAGGACACCCCAGGCCGTCAGCGCAAGCAGGCCGAACGTGGCCGCGACCGCCAGCGGGCCGCGCAGTGTGTGTCGAGCATGGCGGCGGGTCGACCGGCGCTCCGCCCACCACAGCGCCAGGTCGACCAACAGCGCGAGCGTCGCGGCGGGGATGGCACCGGCCAGGATCACCGTGGTGTCCACCATCGCCAGGCCGCGGTAGATGTACTCGCCGAGCCCGCCCGCGCCCACGGCGGCGGCGATCGTGGCAGATCCGACGGCGACGACCGCGGCAATGCGGAGCCCGGAAACGATGCTCGGGATCGCGAGCGGCAGTTCGACCTGCCAGAGCAGTTGGCGCGGGGTCATGCCCAACGCGATGCCGGCCTCGCGCACTGAACGATCGATGCCGGTGATGCCGGTAATCGTGGTGCGCAGGATCGGCAGGAGCGCATACAGCGTCAACGCGACGATGGCGGTGCGGGAGCCGATGCCCCCGAACACGGGCAGCGGCAACAGGAAGCCGAACATCGCCAGGCTCGGCACCGTCTGCACGGCATTCGCGAGCGCGACCAGTGGCGCTCCCAGGCGTGGGCGATGGGCGGCGGCGATGCCGAGCGGCACCGCGAAGGCGGCAGCGACGAGCGTCGAGAGCCCGGCGAGCAGCACGTGTTGCCCGAGCAGCGCGAGGACCTCCGTGCGATGCTCCAGCCAGAACCGGATCACGCGCATGACGTCACCTGGCCCTGCCGTGCGGGCGGGCGTTGCGCAGCGCCACAATGACGGGATCGTCAGCCTCGTCGAACGCGTCCGCCGCGACGCAGGCCTGCAATCGTCCGTGCTCGATGATGCAGACCCGGTCGCTGAGCAGCAGTGCTTCGTCGACGTCGTGGGTCACGAGCAGGATGGTCTTGCGTAGCCGCTCCTGCAGTCGCGCCATTTCCTGTTGCAGTTCCGCGCGGGTGATCGGATCGAGCGCACCGAACGGCTCGTCCATCAACAGGACGGGCGGGTCGGCCGCCAGTGCGCGCGCGACGCCGACGCGCTGCCGCTGCCCGCCGGAGAGCTCCTCGGGCCAGCGTGATGCGTACCGATCGGGCGGCAGGCCGACGAGCGCGAGGAGTTCCTGGACGCGGGCGTCAACCTTCTCGGGCAGCCAGCCCTCGAGGCGAGGGACGACGGCGACGTTGTCGGCAACCGACATGTGCGGGAACAGGCCGCCCTCCTGCAGGACGTAGCCGATGCGCCGGCGCAACACGATGGAATCCCACGCACGCGTCTCGACGCCGTCGACGAGCACGGAGCCATGCGTCGGCAGCAGCATGCGGTTGACGAGGCGCAGCACCGTGGACTTGCCGGCGCCGCTGCGCCCGAGCAGGGCCATAACTTCGCCTGGTTCTACCGCGATCGTCAGCCCTTCGAGCACTGCCGTGCCGTCCGGATGACGGAAGGACACGTCCCGGAACTCGACGGCCGCGGCGGTGACCGACACGTGATCCGCGCCTAGTTGGACTGACGGGCGATCTCGCCGGCGTACTTCTGGATCTTGCGCACGGCCTCGGCGATGTGGTCCATGTCCTCTCTCGGTCCGATCAGCATCGTCTGCGTGAGCCACACCGCTTCCTCGCAAAGCCGGTCGTTCTGCGGCGTGCGGCTGCGCTCCTCGGCCGACTTGAGCGTGGCCGCGCCATAGATCCGCTGGTAGCCGGTGGACGCGAACACGCTGGCGAGGAACGGCTCCGTGTTGAGCGGCGAGTAGCCACTGCTGGCGGGTATGCCCTCGGCGCGCAGCGCCTTCAGGAAGGCGGCGCGCGGCAGGCCGACAAAAGCGCTCGGGTCGTACCGGAACATGTAGAGGTGATACGCGTTGCGGGTCACACCTGGATACATCTTCGCGGGGCTGATCCCGGGAATCTGGCTCAACTGCTTGGTGAGGTAGGCGGCGTTGGCCTCGCGGTGGGCGAACTGCGTTTCGAGGCGTGTCATCTGCGCCATGAGCAGCGACGCCTGGAACTCCGTCAGCCGCAGGTTGAGGCCCGCATGCCGGTAGGCGAAGTCACTGCCCGATCCTGGCCGTCCGTTGTTGTGGAAGGCGTAGGCCTGATCGACGAGCGCCTGATCGTTGCTGATGATCGCGCCGCCCTCACCGCTGTTCAGGTTCTTGCTGGCCTGGAACGAGAAGCAGCCGGCCTTGCCAATCGAGCCGACATGGCGTCCCTTCCACTGCGCCAGGTGCGACTGGCATGCGTCCTCGACCACCGGAATGTTGCGAGCGGTCGAGAGCCCCATGATCGTGTCCATGTCCGCAACCGAGCCACCGAGGTGCACCGGGAGGATCAATCGGGTCTGCGGCGTGAGCGCCGCGGCGATCTTGCTCGCGTCGATCTGAAACGTCTCGATGTCGGTATCGACGAACACGGGCAGCGCGTGCAGCATCAGCACGGCGTTGATCGTGGCCACGAACGTGTAAGGCGGCACGATCACTTCATCGCCGGCACCGATACCCATGGCCGCCAGCGTCGTGAGGAGCGCGGACGTGCCGTTGGCGGTCGCGAGGCAGTGCTGCGTCCCGGTGAGCGCGGCGTACTGGGTTTCGAAGGCCTTGACCTGCCCGCCGACACCCCTGCCCCACTTGCCGCTCTTGAGCACGGCCACCATCGCCTGCTCCTCCCGGCTGTCCTGGACTGGCCAGCCCGGAAATGCGGCGGTGCGGATGGGCGTGCCTCCCAGTACGGCGGGACGCGGTGTGGTGAGCGGTGCTGCCTTCGGTGCCGCGGCCTGCGGCGCGGCAGCGGCGTGGCGGGACGCGACGATCGAGGCGCCGCCTGCGGCGACGGTCCCGAGGAACTTGCGGCGTGCACGGTTGATCGTCATCGTGTGCTCCTCAGCAGGCGGTCGAGCGAGGCGAAGATCCGATCCTCGACCGTGGCGTCGAAGGGTCCGGGGCGGCCGTAGTACAGCAAGGCGCCTCCCCCCTCATATCCGCCTTCGTCGAGCACGCGCCGGGACGGCACGTACCCGAAGACGTCGTTGGCATAGCCGACCGGCCAGACGTGGTCGTCGGGGTGTTCACGTCGCAGGCGCAGCGCGTAGTCGACGACGACTTCCCCGCCGAGCGTGACGAGCGTGAGGTCGTTGCCGAACCGCCAGACCTGCACCGGAATCTTCTGCGACTTCGGCAGCGCGCCAGCGCGCGAGCGGGTCTCGTCCATCAGCTTTGCGTGACGCGCCACGTACGGATCCGCGAGCCCGAAGCGTTTCTTCCACTCTTCGGGCGTGAGTACGGCGGCGAAGGGCAGGTCGACCAGTTCCAGGGCCGCGCGCGTGGCGCCAGTGACGGGCGTCAGCGTCGGCAGGGCCTGTCGCACGGCTGCTGCGAGCGCCTCGCCGTGCTGCTGCACGTCCTCGCGCGTGCCACGCGGCTTCGGATTCGCATCGGCGCCGCACCCGGTCATGAACAGGGCGGTCAGGCCGGGCTCGGCCGCTTCAATCGCGGCTTGCGCCACGCCCGCATAGTCGCCGTGCCACTCGACATTGGTGGCGCCCAGGGTCGTGTTGTGGCAAGCGTAACTGAAGAGGACGGCGATCGGCTTGCCGTGGACGTCGACGCGCAACATCGGGACGCGGTGATCCACAGGTCCATCGGGCGTGTACTGCGTGCGCCGATTGGCGGCAAAGCCGGCGGTGGTCTGGCCGGCATGCAGCGTCGCCGCCGCCAGCTTGTGCATCGCCTGCCCGACGACGTCGACGATCTGCTGCTCGAGCGTTGCCGTGTACGCCTCGACGTCGCGTACCTGCTGCGGCGTGACGTCATAGGCAACCATCAGTTGCGTGTCCACGACGGGGCCGCTGTGCGTGTGGCTCGACGCCAGCAGTAAGCGCTCGCGGGGCACGCGGTGCTGCTTCGCCACAGCGGCACTGATGCGGTCCGCCATGCCGGCGGTGACCCCGAGCAGGTCGAGCGTGACAACGACCACGCGTTGCCTTCGCAGATCCTCGATGGCAAGGGCCTTGGCGTGCAGCGGCTGCGCCGTCCCCTGCGACGGCTGCGTGCGCGCGGCAAAACCGGCCATCCACAGCGACTGGCGGGGCGTGATGTCGATGGTGGCGACGCCCGCGCGCCACCCGGCGGCATCGAGCCGCAACGGTGGCAGGGCCGCCAGGGTCGCGGCGGTGAGGAAGGCTCGGCGATGGATGGTCACTGTCAGGCGGATTCTACGTCGGGGACGGGGCGAGTGCGGGTAACGGGCACCGGGTACCGGGTACCGGCTGTCGACATTCCCGGCATTCGCGGCATTCCGGCATTACCTGGCTCTTGTCGGCGTTGAGGCATGATTAATGTCTATGCCCGAGTTGCCGCCGGTCCACCGATGGGAGGTGTCCTCCCCACGCGGCCTGGTCCACATCGTCCACGGCATGGCCGAGTACGGTGCGCGCTATGCGCGGCTGGCGGCGGCGCTGAACGCGGCGGGCTACACCGTGTGGGCGCATGACCATTGCGGACATGGCGATCACATGCGCGTCGATGACGGCGCTCGCCTGCCGGGACACTTCGGCGACAGCGACGGCTGGCAACGCCTCCTCGACGACACGACCAGCGTGTCGCAGGCCTTGCAGGCGTCGTCGCCGGGCACACCGCTGTTGTTGTTCGCGCACTCGATGGGATCGTTTGTCGGACAAGCGTTGCTCAGCCAGTCGGGCGATCGCTACCGGGGAGTCGTGCTGTGCGGCAGCAACCGGCCGCCCGGCCCGCTCGAACGTGCGGGCATCGGCGTGGCTCGCCTCGAGCGACGATTGCGGGGCCCCCGCACTCCCAGCCGCTGGTTCCAGCGCGTCGTCTTTGAGACGTACAACCGCCTGTTCGCACCGACCCGCACGGAGGTGGACTGGCTGTCGCGCGACGCGGCGGAGGTAGACGCCTACGTGGCCGATCCGCTCTGCGGATTCCCACTGACGACACAGGCGTGGCTCGACTTCCTGGGAGGCAAGAGCACGCTCGGTGACGCGCCACACCTGCGCCGCATCCCCAAGGCCTTGCCGGTACGGCTGATCGCGGGCGACAAGGACCCCGTCGGCGAGCAGGGCGCCGGCGTGCGCCGCCTGTTCGACATCTACCGCGAGACCGGCCTGACCCACGTCAGCCTGCAACTCTACCCCAACGCGCGCCACGAACTGGTGAACGAGACGAACCGCGACGAAGTCACGACGGACCTCATCGCGTGGTTCGAGCAGGTCATCGCGGGGCTCACGTAACGTCTGACGCCTGACGCCTGACGCTTGACGCTTGACGCTTGACGCCTGCTGCCTACTACTGCCTACACACTGCAGGCTGCAGGCCGGAGGCTATTGGTGACCTAGTCATCGCGATCGAGCTTGGTGGCCAGGATCGTTCCATCCGCCCTGACGAGTGCCCTCCACCTCGAGGCGCGTGCCATTGGCGACCCGATCGCACGCGAGTCCGAACTTCGTCGCGTTGCTCGTCTTCACGTTTGTCCCGTTCATCGTGAACGTCAGCGTCGGGCAGGTCCCCGTGAGACTCGACACCGTACCCTTCAGTTCGCTGTCGTCCTTGTCATCGTCGTCGTTACTCCGGTCACGGTGCTCGGCTTCGATCCGTACGCTCGTGTCCGTCACTCGCACCTTGATATCGATGCGGTCGCCGGCCTTCACTCCGACAAGCGTCAGTGTGGCGTCGAGTCCGGTCGCTGTGAACTGCAGCTTGACGTCGCCAGCAGGGACGTTGTCCAGGTGGAATCGGCCGGCACCGTCAATGACGGCCGCGATGTTCGTGCCGACGACCGTGGAGCCGCTAAAACGTCCTGGCGACGACTACGTGTCTCTCACCATGACGAGGAGCATGCGCGACGCCTCTGGTGCGTCGACGGCATGCGGAACGTTGGCCGGAAGGCGCACAATCGTGCCTGGCGTCGCCTCCACGGGCGAGCCAGCTACCGTCAACACGAACCGCCCCTCGAGCACGAGCACCAATGCGTCGAACGCCGACGTGTGCTCGGTGAGCGCCTGCCCTGCATCGAAGGAGAAGAGCGTCACGTTGCCCCCGGTCGCCTTCATCAGCAAGCGGCTGGCGATGCCATGTGCCGTCGGTGTCACGAGGTCGTGCAGCGTGAGTGCCTGACCGGCGGGCAATGTCGATGGACTCATGGTGCTCCCTCTCACTTGTGTGTTCGGCGTCTCGATCGCGTGGGGCGTGGACGGTTGGTCGGACCAAACACGACATAGCCGCGATCGCGCAGTTCGTCCGCGAGCGTGGGCTCGCACTGTGCCGCTTCTCCGTAGGTCATCGGTGGAATCTCGTCGAACCACTCGTAGGCGAGTTCCACTCCGAAGTCGCGGACTACGCCGGCGCACTTGATGCCGGCCTTGTGGTTCTCGAAACGCTCCTGCGGCAGCAGGCCGGTCATGCCCACGTAGTAACAGTCGCGCGTACCGGGATGTCGCGGGTGCTCCAGGCGCACCACGTACACGCGGTGGTGGAGCGCCTCGGGCCGCTCGGCCGCCGCGCGAGGCTCGTCAAGTGATGGAGGCGGCTTCAGGATGCCGCCACGCCGCCTGGCACCCGGCACCCGGTGCCCGATCAGGGAACCCGCTCCTGCTGGCGTCGCGCCGTGATCGTGCCCCCTTCCGACGCCACCAGCACGAGGGCGCCATCGGCGGCAATCTCGAAGCGCTGCACCGCGCGCAGCGTCTCGAGGAACGCCGCTTCCTGCACCATCACCTGTGACTGGCATGGGCGTGACGAGGCGATGGGCATCGTGATTGTGAGCCCCTCACCGGAGAGCACGTAGCTCGACGTGTAGGTATTGCACGACGTGGTGCCCCCCAGGCGGCCCGCCGAGTCGAAGGTCATGACGATCGTCGTCTGCACGGGCGGCTTGTTCTTCTTGGCGTCGAGGAAGACCAGCGGACGATCGCGCACCGTCTCCACCGCCCACGGCCCGCCGCGAAGCAGCGCCGTCGAATCGCCACCACAGCCCTTCAAGAGCCGCCCATCGAGCGTCACTTCGACTGTCGCCGGACGGGGCATGCCGGTCATCGAGTCGGGACACACCCGATCGAGGATCGTCACCGACAGCGTGTGCGCATCGCTACGCGCTTCGTAGCGACGCCCGCCCTCGATCCGGGTCACCGGCGGCAGCGGCAGGGCCGTCCGCGTCTTGCCGTCATCGGTGAGCAGGAGAAGTCGACCCGCGCCAACGTCGAGCGTCCAGTTGGGCTCGTTCCCCACCGCCTTGAACGGCGCAGCCGAGCCGGGCGTCGGTTGAGGGAACGCGAGCGGCGGCGCGATCGTCAGCGCGACAGCAACGGTCAGCAGTGTGAGTGCGCACAGGCGGGTGGAGGCAGCGACGAGCGCCATCGACAGCATCTAGATCTCCGGCGCCTTCGGGGTGCGCCCGTAAATGATGGCGCGCTGCAGCCGCAGTGTCGCGCCAGGTTCGAGCTCTCGGAGCTTGAGGCGCACCGTGTGGCGCCCATCAGGCAACTCGTACCGCCAGAACGGAATGAACCGGCGCCGGGTGGTGTTGGTCGGCAACTCCACCGTGTCCGCCTTCACGTCGTCGATGAACATGTCGACGATCAGCAGATGGTCCTTGCCATCCTCGCTGCGGACATCGCCCTGGATCGCGAAGCCGATGCCGTCGAACGTGAATCGCGTCTCGTCACCCTGCGTGGCGCGCGCGAGCCGCACCTCGGCCACCGGGTGATGTCCCTCGAAGTTCTGCTCGAGCCGCACCGGCGCCGGCGCCTCGACGCGGATGACGACGTCCTCGCCGTCCTCGCGACCGCCGGCACGCCGCACCATCTCCAGTGCGTGTTTGTAAGACAACCGATACGCATCGTCGAGCGAGATCGTCGTGTACTTGAACGGCAGGCCCTCGACCTCTGCGAGCCCCTGCTTCCAGTACGCCGGGATCCGCTCGTAGCCGAGGATCGTGCCGAGCACGCCCGCCGCGGTGGCGGGGTTGCAGTCCGAGTCCTGGCCGGCACGGGTGGCCACGGAAATGGTACGGCTCATGTCGCCCTCGCCGTACAGGAGCCCCAGCACCACGTACGCGGCGTTGAGCCGGGCATCGATGTTGAAGGCGGCAAACACCCCGTCCGGGCAGCCGATGTCCTCCGAGTACTGACGCTGCAGTTCGAACCAGGCGCGCTTCCAGTCGGTCGGATGCTCGTCGTGCAGGCGAATCGTCGCGCTGATCGTGCGGTGGAAACGACTGGCGGCCGGAATCGTGTCGAGCGCCCGGGTGACGACGGTCCGGACATCGTCATGGACGAAGGCGAGCGAGTACATGGCCGCGACGAACACGCCGCCGTACCAGCCGTCGCCCGAGTTCATGATGTGGCCGACCTTGTCGGCATAGGCGGTGGCCGCATTGGGCAGCCCTGGTGACATCAGGCCGATGAAGTCGGCTTCGATCTGGAAATCGATGTCGTCGGCCTCGGGGTTGTTGCGCCAGTGGCCACTGTCGGGGGGCGCCAGGCCGCGCAGCACGTTGTAGCGAGCCATCTGGTTGGCGTGCCACAGCATGTACTCGGCGTTGGCGAGCGCTTTCCCGAACGTCGCGGCGGGCGCGTCGAGTCCGTGCTTCTCGATGACATCGACGAACGTCAGGTCGACGTACACGTCGTCGTACAGGCCCGGATTACGTTCGTACGTCTCCCGCAGGTAGCCGGCATACCACGGGATCGGTTCGTAGTCCTGGATGAACGTACCGTTGTAGTTGAATTCGGTGGGGCCGCCGAAAGTGACACCGATGGTCTGCGCGGCCCATCCACCACGAATCTTGTCGCGGAGCACGGCCTTGGACAGCCGCAACTCGGCCCGCGCATCCGGCCGCCCCTGCGCGCCGGCGCCGCCAGGCACGACAACCGCCGCACACAGCAGGGCCAGCACCACCGCGGGCTGCATTTGCATGCGGGGATCTTACTCAAGAATGCCGAAATGCCGGGAATGCCGAAATGCTGGGATGCCCACGACGATGTCAAATGGCATCGTCGGAGGGCGTCAGGGTGCAAGACGTCACGCGTACGTCGAGCTTGCATCTGATTCCGGCATGAGGCATTACGCATCAGAGAGCAGTCGCCGCACGGCATCAGGCATCAGGCATCAGGCATCAGGCATCAGGCATCAGGCATCAATGAAATGACGACCATCGACGAACTGGAACGGCACCGCCCGGCGATCACTGGACATTGCTATCGCATGCTCGGTTCGGTTCTCGACGCCGACGACGCGGTACAGGAGACGATGGTGCGGGCGTGGCGCCACCTGGAGTCGTTCGAGGGCCGCTCGTCACTGAAGACGTGGCTGTACCGCATCGCGACGCGCGTGTGCCTCGATGCCCTCGGCGACCGCAGCCGTCGCTTCCGTTCGACGGAATCGGCGCCGCTCGGGACCATCGACGACCCGCTCACGGTGTTGCCAGCCTCGTCCTGGATCGAGCCGGTACCCGACGTGGATGCGCTGCCCGCTGACGCGGACCAGCACGAGCGCGTGGTCCTGCGACAGAGCCTGCGGCTCGCGTTCGTGGCGGCCCTGCAGCACCTGCCGCCGCGGCAGCGCGCCGTGCTGCTGCTCGTCGAGGTGCTTGGCTGGACGGCGATCGAGGTGGCGCAGGGACTGGACATGACCGTCGCGGCGGTCAACAGCGCCCTGCAGCGAGCGCGTGCGACCCTGGCAAGTCGGGACGTGGAACCGACCGACACCACCCTGTCGGACGACGAACGCGCCCTCGTCGATCGTTACGTGCACGCCTTCGAACGCTACGACGTGGACGCGCTCGCCGCGATCATGCACGAGGACGCCACCCTGTCGATGCCGCCGTACTCGCTCTGGCTGAGAGGCCATGCGTCGATCAGCGCCTGGATGCTCGGCCGTGGCGCGGCGTGTCGCGGTTCGCGACTCGTGCCGACCAGCGCCAACGGCTTGCCGGCGTTCGGGCAGTACAAGCCGTCGCCTGATGGGCGCCACCTGCCCTGGGCGCTCGTCGTGCTCGAGATCGAACGCGGCGCGATTGCCGCCCAGACGTTCTTCCTCGACACGGCGACGCTGTTCCCGCGCTTCGGGCTGCCTGCCGAGTTGCCGGCCCACGCCGCGACAGGGGCGGACGCATCGGACCGATGAATCCGGTCCGCCCGCGTGGTCTGCACGTCAGACCGTGTCACTGCGCGGCGTCAGCATGGACAAGCGGGCAGCGACCGCCCCCTTTGAGGAGAAACATCGCATGGCCACCACACGCAAGCTTTTCGTGAACCTGTCGGTCAAGGACATCGCGCGCGCCACCACCTTCTTCCGGGCGCTCGGGTTCGCGTTCAATCCGCAGTTCAGCTCCGAGAACACCGCCTGCATGGTGCTGAGCGAGGACGCCTACGTGATGCTGCTGGAAGAGGCGCGCTTCCGGGACTTCACCAGTCGCGACATCTGCGACACGAGCCGGCACACGGAGGGACTGTTCGCGCTCAGTGCGTCGAGCCGGGAGGAAGTCGACCACCTGGTGCACGCGGCGCTGCTCAACGGCGGCAGCCCGGCGCAGAAGCCGATGGACCACGGCTTCATGTACGGCTGGAGCTTCTACGACCCGGACGGCCACCACTGGGAAGCCTTCTGGATGGATCCGGCCGCAGTCCCGCCGCAGCCGGCCGAAGTGACCGGCACGAGCGCGTAGACCGCCGTTACCGGCACGCGGCCGCCGGCGTTGTCACGTAGCCGCCGGACTCCCACGATGTTCGCGCCTACGGCCTGCAGCCTACCTGGAGCGGATATCGTGACTACCAGTGGCGCAGGCGCCATAGATCTACTTGTCCGGCGGTCGCGGTCACCTCGCAGGCGCGGCGCTCAGGTTCTTGATGAGCGCCGTCTCCTTGGCGTCGTACGGCGTGCCGTCGTTGCGGAACACTTCGTGGAACCAGACGGCCGGCTCGCGGTCCACATAGGGCCGCCGCCAGCTGTCCCATGGCAGGTGGGTTTGCGCCTTGCCCTGGACGAGCCCCCAGTTGATCGCGCCGACGCCGTGCTGTTTCAGGATCGGCAGGGCGCCTTCGAACGTGCTGCCATTGCCGCGGGCCATGTACTCGGTGCAGATGATGGGCCGCCGATAACCCTGCAACTGCCGGATGCGTGCCTCCAGTTGCGCTGGCGGGTCGTAGCTGTGGAACGTGATCACGTCCGAGAGCGCGAGTTGCAGGCGGTCGATCGCGGGAAGTTCGGCAAGCTTCGACCAGTCGCCACCGCGCCACAGGCCACTGGTGAGCGGCTGCGAAGCCGCCGCCGCGCGCGCCCATGCGTAGACCTGCGGCAGCAACGCGAGCACGAGTTCGCCTTTGTTCTTCGGCTCCAGGCTGCCGTATGCCGGGTCGTTCATGTTGTCGACCTCGTTCCAGAGGTCCCACGCCAGCACGCGCGCGTCGTCCTTGAAGCGGGAGACGACGGCCGTCACGTACGTCTCGAGGCGTGGCCAGTGCGCGGGATCCTCGAGGGCGACCTTGCCCGGACTCTGCACCCAACCTGAGTTGTGCACGCCAGGCCGTGGCGGCCGCTGCAGGCCCACCGCCGGGAACGGATCCCACACCGAATCGAAGAGCACGAGCATCGGCCGGATGCGGTGCTTCTGCGCGATGGCGAGGAACTGATCGAGCCGGCGCAGGAACCCGTCAGGGTCCTGCTGATAGGCCAGGTCGTGCAGGAACACGCGCATCGTGTTCATGCCGATGGCCTCCGCCCACCCCAGTTCGAGATCGATGCGCGCCGGATCGAACGTGGCGGCCTGCCACATCTCGAGCTCGTTGATGGCCGACGCGGGCACGTAGTTGGCGCCGACCAGGAAGCCCTGTCGCGCGTACCAGTCCTTCGCCTGTTGGTCGGTCCATCGCCCTGCCGCGGCGGCGCTCACCGCCGGCGCGCACAGCATCACCACCATCGCGAGCCGCAGCGCGGCGTGCCGTATCGACATGGTGCAGCACTCTACAGGAGTCGGGACCCAGGCGACAGGACGGGTCCGCCGTAGCCTTGGCGAAGGCAGAGGGTCACTTGCCTCCCTCCGCGATGACCTCCTCGTACATCCGCTCGTACACCGGCACCACAGTGTCCTGCTGGAACCTGCGGCGTACATCGTCGGCAGCGGCGCGCCCCATGGCGAGGCGGCGTGCCGGATCCTGCAGCAAGGCGAGTGCCGCCGATGTCATGCCCGCGGTGTCCTCGGGCGCGCGCAGATGTCCGGTGACGCCCTCGGTGACGACTTCGGGCAGTCCGCCCACGTGGGACGCGATGACCGGCACCTCGCAGGCCATGGCCTCGAGCGCCGACAAACCGAAGCTCTCCTGCGCGGACGGCAGCAGGAACAGGTCAGCGATCGACAGCCACGGCAATGCGTCGGGCTGTTCCCCGGCAAACTGCACATCCGCGGTCAGGCCAGCCTCGGTGACGAGACGTTCCACGCGGCGCCGTTCCGGACCGTCGCCGACGAGCACGAGCTTCGCCGGCACGCGCGCCCGCACCTGCGCGAAGACCTCCACCACCGCACCGATTCGCTTTACCGGTCGAAAGTTCGATGTGTGCAGGAGAATCGCCGCATCCTGATCCGATCCACGGACGCGGGCGCGAAGGGCCGGGTCCGGGCGCCGCTGGTAGCGATCGACGTCGAGAAAATTCGGGATCACACGGATGTCGCGGGTGATGCCGAGCGTCCGGATGGTGTCGGTCGCGAGGCTGTGCGACACCGCCGTCACGCCATGCGACTGCTCGATCGAGAACGCGACCACCGACGAGTACGACGGATCGCTGCCGACCAGCGTGATGTCGGTGCCGTGCAGCGTCGTGATCGTGCGTGGCACGGTGGGCCCGGACGCCGCGGAGAGCATCTGGTCGGCGAGGTAGGCGGCCGTCGCGTGCGGTACTGCGTAGTGGGCATGCACGATGTCGAGCCGCCGCTCCCTGGCGACGCGGACGATCGTGTTCACGAGGGCCAGCAGGTACTGTGGCTCGAGAAACAGCGGGTACGGCGGCACCGTCACGTGCTCGAAGAAGAATCGAGGCTCGCCCTCGCGCCACCTGAACGGCGGGTCGTGGCTGATCAGGTGGACCTCGTGCCCGCGCTGCGCCAGCACCCGGCCCAGCTCTGTGGCGACCACGCCGCTGCCACCGACCGACGCGTAGCAGACGATGCCGACGTTCATCGCACGCCCTTGAGCAGACCGCTACGCAGCAGCGGCTCCCGGATGACGATGCCCTCAGCGAACGCGACGCCGGCGAGCGCACCGAACTGCGCGTCCCGGCTCTCGACGAGTTGACGGAAGCCGGCGCCGACCAGGCGCGTCGTCACGGACCCGGCCTCGGCTGGCGCGAACTGGCTGCGGTGGCAGTCGAGTGCCGCGCGCTTGATTTCGTACCAGGAAGAGACGTCGACAACGAACGAGGCAGGGGCGGCGTCGTTGATGAAGTAGTAACAGACCCAGTCGGGGCGCCATGCCTCGTGGTCGGTCTCGAAGCGGCGCAGCCCGCTGCGGTGACACGCGGTCACGAGCACCTGGCTCGCGGCGGCGTGGTCCGGGTGTCGATCCTGCCAGTAGGGGATGGCCACGGTGCGGGGCCGCAGCCGCCGGATGCAGTCGACCGCCGACCGCAGCTGGTCCGGCGCCCCGGTGATCCCGCCGTCGGGCCAGCCGAGGTTCTCGCGCGTGACCGCACCGAGCACCGAGCCGGCGGCCGCTGCCTCGGCCCGCCGCTCGTCGGGAGTGCCGTTGCTTCCGAGTTCACCCGCGGTCAGGTCGCACAATCCGACCTTGTGTCCCTCGGCGGCGTGCCGTGCGAGGCAGCCGCCGAGGCCGATCTCGATGTCGTCGGGGTGCGCGCCAAACGCGAGTATCTCGACCGCCATGCCTCACTGTACTTCGACGTCGCGTCAAAGCCGGCTCGCCTTCGCCTGCGGCTTCGACGCAGCAGGCCCGGATCGCAAGGATGTGCCCATCATCCCTGCGAACCGGACCTGCGTGCAGAATGGCTACTGTGGCAGGTAGGCGCCGAACTCGCTGTTCAACCAGTCGAGGTCATCGGCGCGATCGACGCGATAGACGCCACCGCTGCCTGCACAGTTGCCGTTCTTGGCAAACGACGTGACACCGCCGATCACGTTGCTGTCGCCGATGAAATTCGGTCCACCCGAGTCCCCGAAACACGTCCCGCCGGTGCTGGCGTTGTTGGACAGCAGGAGTGAAAAGTCGCCGACATAGCCCGGCACGTTGATCTGCAGCAACTGCGGCCTCGCCAGGTACCGCACGCGTGCGGCTTGTTCCTTCCACGCCGCCGCATCCGGAAAGCTCGCCTGGATACCGTATCCGACGGCGGTGAAGGCGATGTCCTGCTTGCCGCGCCGCGTGGCGAGCCGATCGAGTTCGTCGAGCTTCGGCAGCACGCCGTAGGCCGGCATGTTCACGGGCGCGTCGAGGACGACGACGCCGAGGTCGTACCGGAAGAAGGCGTTCGGGTCGTACTGGGGATGCGTGTAGGGGGTTCCACCGACGTTGCCGTTGAACGGATAGCCGTTGGAGGGGATGCCGGCATCGACGTCGGCATCGAACCAGATCTCCACGTGGGCGGCCGGCGCCTCCGTGCAATGCCCCGCCGTCAGGAACAACGTCGGCGACAGGAGTGTGCCGCTGCAACGCCACAGCGGGTTGCCTTCGGCGTCCTGGGCGACGAGCAGGCCGACGTACGGATGGCGATTGCCATCGAGTTCTCCGTACTTCACTGCCAGTACGGTTGCTGCCGACGCCACGAGGGCACCTACCACCGCAAGGGCGGTCCGAGACTTGATTGACAAGAGCATGGTCCTTTCAAGAGAGCCGAGCCGATTCTAGCCCAGGCAGTGCCGACCGATGTCCATACCGGTCACTTCCAGCCGCCGAAGAGGTCCTCCCAGCACCGCTCCACGTCGTGTCGCTGGGCTTCCGGGATGGCCGGCGTGAATGGCAGGGTGTCAGATTCCGCCATCGCTTCGAGCCAGTTGGCGACTGCCGAGACGTCCCGCGCGATCACCTCCGGCGAGACGCGCGTCAGGTCGTCATCGGGGCGATGGTGGAAGAAGCGTCCGCCGTCGCAGTTGACGCGGTAATGGAAGACACCAGGCATGCCGGCGGCCACGAACGGGAAGTGATCGGCATACGGCACGACGGCGGTGATCGTCTGGTAATAGAGATCGGCGGTGCGAAAGTACGGTCGCAGCGACGCCTCGAAGTCCGGGTGGGCGTTGATGTACAGCTGCGTCCACCCGAGGTGTGAGCCGTAGCTGTCCAGGTTGTACATGCAACGGCCGCGACGCGACACCTCGTCGCGATGCGTGCGAACGTAGGCGGCCGATCCGACCGAGAGCTGTTCTTCGGCACCGAACGAGATCAGGCGAATCGTGCGACGACGCGGCTGCGGCTGCAGCAGTCGCGCCAGTTCCATCACGCCGACGACCCCCGAGCCGTTGTCGTCAGCGCCGGGTGAATTCGCCTGCGTGTCGTGATGGGCACTCGCGTAGAGGATGTCGTCGGCCAGGTCGGTGCCTGGCAGGTCGATGACGACGTTCTGCGACGTGGCGGGCACCATGCCGCCGACGACGCGGCAGCGGGCGCGAGTAGCACGCACGGCCGTCCAGGTCCAGGCGTCGTGGTGCGCCACGTTGAGGGTCGGCACGGCGCCGATCGCTGCGGTGTACTCGGGGAACATGCCGTCGGCGCGGGGCGTGTCGGCGGGATAGCGCGTATCGACCATCAACAGGAAGGCTGGCCCGGCGTCCATCAGGCGCTGGTAGGACGCCCGCGACTCGATGTGGCAGCCCATGTGGATGACCGCTTTGCCGCAAAGATGCCCGAGGTCGTCGCGCTGATAGTCGGTCGGCGTCAGCGTCGTGAGTTCGGCCGAACGCCACTCACCGTCGGTTCCTGGCGTGCTGCTGAACAGCGAACAGGGGAACGGCCGCCAGGTGCCATCGATGTCGATCTCCAGCTGCTCCTCGGTGACGACCCGGGCCCGCATCGGGAAGGACTCGTCCCACGCGTCGGCGCCGAGGGCACGTGCGTTGGCGAGCACGTGATCGGCCGCTGCACGTTCTCCCGGGGTTCCGGCCAGTCGCACGCCGATGTCGCGTACGAGAACATCGAGGTCATGGGCGATTCTGTCGGGCGAGGCCTGCAGCATGGCCTGCAGGATATCAACGCCGCCGGGTACCGGGTTCCGGGTACCGGGTTCCGGGTACGCCGACGGGCTACGGCCTACGGCCTACAGGCTACGGGATACTGCAGGCTGCAGGCTATTGCTGCCGTGCTCTTCATCTGACCGGGCTCGAACCCGACAGGCGAATGTCGATGCCCACCGTGACACGGGTCAACGAGAAGTCGCGCAACACGTTCGTGTAGACGACGCCACTGCCCGGGGGCCCGTGGAAATTGCCGTCAGGCCCGAACACCTTGTAGTACGTGGCTGCCGTCCGAAGCCCGATCCTGTTGCTGAACCAGAACGTTGCGCCACCGCCGGCTTCGATGCCGGCCTGGGTGTCCGTTCGCGACAATGATTCCCCTGGTGGTGGCGGACGTGTGGCCCTGGCGAGCCCCACACCGATGCTGCCGAATGGCTGGAACGGCTTGTCGCGCCTGAGCGGAACCGCGACGCGGAACACGAGTGTGGAGACGTCTGCCATCACCGCCGGCAGGTAGGGCGCCCCGCCGGCGCCCGGGAAATTCCCGGAGGGCTCTGACGGCGTCGCCGCACGGCGATCGATGCCCTGACGTGCCCACCCGAGTTCGAGTTCCGCTCGTACGGCGCCAACCGACATGCCAACGCCCCCGCCGACGCTGGGTTGTCCTTCGCCAGACACCCCGCCGCCCGCCGAGACAATCACCTGCGCTCGGCCCGGTGCGGCCACGCAGGCGCACGACAGGAGCACCACGGCTCCGAGTCTGGATACCCCTGCACATGCGCGGGCGGCTGCGCACACTCGTGTCGCTGCAGTCGCGGCGAAGGCCAATGATAGTCGTTTGACTGATATCCGCATGACGCGCCTCCTGACGGCTCATATGCCCGATGACGTCGTGCAACTCGAGAGCCGAAGCGAATCGCTCAGCCGAGCCGCATGCAGGAGCAGGTAATCCCGCTCCGGTGTGTTCGTGGTGCGCTGCGCGGCGCGACGGTACTCTTCGATCGCCTCCGCGTGATGGCCGGCTCGCTCGAGCAGGTGTGCACGAGCCGCAGTCAGTCTGTGGTGGTTCGAGATGCGTGGATCCAGTGCGAGCTCGTCCAGGGCAGCCAGGCCAGCCTCAGGGCCGTTGACCATCGCGAGCGCAATCGCTCGGCTGAGGCTCACCATCGGGTTGTCCTGGAACCGAAGCAGCTCGTAGAGAGCGAGAATCTGTGGCCAGTCGGTCGCCTCGGTGCTTGGCGCTTCGTCATGGAGTGCTGCGATGGCTGCCTGAACCTGGTACGGCCCGACGGCGCCCTGCGCAAGCGCTCGCTCGAGGATCCACGTGCCCTCCGAGATGCGCTCCTGGTTCCAGTGCGATCGCACCTGTTCACCGAGCGGGATCAGCTCACCGTTCGGACCCGTGCGCGCCGGGCGCCGCGCGTCGGTGAGCAGCATCAACGCCAGCAGGCCGCCGACTTCCGGTTGATCCGGCAGCAACCGCAAGAGCAGCCGGGCGACCCGGATGGCTTCATTCGACAGGTCGACGCGGTACAGCGCGGCCCCTCCAGTCGCCGTGTACCCTTCGTTGAAGGTCAGGTACAAGACCTTGAGGACGATCGGCAGCCGGGCCTTGCGATCGCCCGCCGTGAGCTCGGGGAAGGTTCGACCGGCCGCCTTGATCGTCAGTTTCGCCCGCGTCAGCCGCTGCGCCATCGTGGCCTCCGGCACCATGAATGCACGCGCGATTTCACCGGTCGTCAAGCCGCCCATTACACGCAGCGTGAGGGCGATCTGCGATGCCGGCGACAACGCCGGATGGCTGCACATGAAGTAGAGGTCGAGCGTTTCATCCCGCTCGTTCACACCGGCAGCGTCGGCGGCCAGCGCGATCTGCTCGTCGGCGGGAATCAGGCTGACCACCATGTGCTCGCGGAGTCTCCGCGCGGTGTCCGCCCGGATCTGGTCGGTGAGCCGGCGTGTTGCCACCGTCATGAGCCAGCCCCTCGGGTTCTCGGGCATGCCCTGCTTCGGCCACTGCATGGCCGCGGCAAGCAGGGCCTCCTGGACCGCGTCTTCGCAACCGCCGAAGTCGCGGTAGCGGCGCAGCAGGGCGCCCAGGACCGTCGGCGCGAGATCGCGCAGCAGATCCTGGGCGTTGTCGTCGAGCCGCGGGATCACGTGTCCGGCGTCCAGTCGGCCGGCGGACCGCTCATCACCTGTCGTACTTCGATGGCGAGGTTCAACGGCGCGCCGCCAAGCCCCGGAGCGGCAGAAGCCTCTGCAGCGATCGCATAGGCGCGCTCGGGTGTGTCGACATCCACCAGCCAGAAGCCGGCAAGGAACTCCTTCGATTCAGGGAACACGCCGTCGGTGATCGGCTCTCCGGCGGCGCCGGCTCGTACGAGCTTCGCCTCGTCCGGCCCGCCGAGCCCCTCGGCTCCGAGAAGCTCCCCGGCAGCGGCCAGCTTGCCGGCAAAGTCCCGCATGAAGCGGATGTGTGCCGCAATGTCCGGCGCAGGCCAGCTTGCGATCTGGTACGACCCGCCGCCGGCGACGTGCATCATCAGCATGTACTTCATCGATGTCTCCTCGAGGTGGCCGTCAGGCGGCCAGGTACGCGCGCTGCAGGCTGGCGATGTCGATCTTCTGCATGCCCATCAAGGCGCGGGCAACGCGTCCGGACGCCTTCGGGTCCGGATCGCTCATCAATTCGGTCAGTGCCGACGGGACGATCTGCCAGGAGAGCCCGAAGCGATCGTCGAGCCACCCGCAGGCGTTGGGCTTGCCGCCACCGTCGAGGAGCCTGGTCCAGAGTGCGTCCACTTCCGCCTGCGTTTCGCACGACACGGCAAGCGAGATCGCCGGCGTGAACGTGAACGCTGGCCCGCCGTTCAGCGCGATGAACGACTGGCCCGCCATCTCGAAGGCGATGTTCAGGACGGCGCCCTGTGGACCGGGACCACCCTCGCCCCATCGCACGACGTTGGTGATTCGCGCATCGTCAAAGAGCGAGGTGTAGAAGGCAACCGCCTCGTCGGCATTGCCGTTGAACCACAAGTGCGTCGCGATCTTCGGAGTACCTGTCATCGTCTGAGCTCCCGTGATGCTGCCGCCCATGTGCGGCGTTCATCGTGTAGTCGGAGCCGACCGCCAGGACTCTACATGGCAGTCGAATGGATGTAGCCGTCGATACTCAGCTCGACGGGAGTCGGGAGTCGGGAGTCGGGAGTCGGCTTCCGGTAGCGCCGTGCCTACCACGTCCTGACGACGACCGCCGGACTGAAGTCCGGCGGCTACGTCCGGTGCAAGCGACGGAGCCGGGATGGGGATTCGGGAGTCGTCGATCACCACCCGTAGCCGAACTTGAGGTAGATGCCCCGATTGCCCTCGACGCCTTGCGCGTACTCGAGATTCACCAGCATGCGCTGGGCCGGCTTGATGACCAACTGCAGGCCCGCGCCCCAGTTCGGGTAGAACTGGCGGTTGGACGAAGTAGCACCGCGGTTGCCATACAGGCCAGCCAGACCGGCGAACATCGTCGAGGTCCATCGCGAGCCGAGCGACAGGCGCTCTTCTGCCTCGACCGATGACATGTGCGGCGCCAGGTACTGGCCCTGCTTGTAGCCGCGCAGCACGACCGTCGCCTGCGCCACCGACGGCGCATCCTGCGTCAGCCAGTTGTACTGCCTGAACGCCATCAGGTGACCACCGCGCTGCGGCCAGATGATTCTGAGGTCCGCGCGGTAGGCATCGAAGGATTCCTCGCCACCCAGACCCTCACGGTAGGCGCGGTTGTCCAGGTCCAGGAACCAGCCGCGACGAGGCATGTCTTCATTGTCGCGGGAGTCGTGCATCACGACCGCCCCGAGGGCGACCGACTTGTACCCGACCAGGCCCAGCGTCTCGAGGACAAGGTTGTCCTGCGTCGACTCGCCGAAGACCTGGTAATTGGTGGCGACGCCCTGCGCGCCCAACAACCAGTTGCCCTTCACGCGGTAGAGATATCGACCCGCCGCCGCCCTCAGATCGTCGGCGGTCTTCAGTGGTTGCCCGGACCCGAGGTAATCGTCGTAGTCGTTCTTGATGTATCCGAGTACGGCGACGCCTGCGAGGCGATGGTGGTCGGCGCCGAACGAGGCGCGGGCAAACGCCGAGGCAATCGTGGAGTGCGTCGACGTGTACTGGTACGAGACCCCGAACAGCGAAACACGGCTGACAGGGTCGAACTTGTGCAGGTATGCACCCATGGCCCCGAGTGACGTGCCAGCTTCGGGCTCGACGAGACCAGTGGCACCAGCAACCAGGGCGACGATCGACCCGCCGGGGCGTCCTTCGGCTCTTCCTCCGTCGAGGGCTGCCAGGAGAGACAGTCTCCGCTGCCTCGTCGAGCCTTTGTGGTCGAGCATCGGAATTCATTCCCAAACGCGTGCACCAGGGGAGCGACTGCGCGCCAGCAGGCCCGCGATCTTAGCACTGCGCCTGGCGCCTCCTGCGACTCGCCAGCGCAGGGCTGTAACCATCGCCTTACGTTGCAGGCGCACGCTGAGCGAAGCGAGAGGGCGGCGATGAATTGGCAACGCCTGGGGTACGAATCCGGGATGTCGACGGCGATCGAGAGAGTGGGAACGGAAGCAGATGACACAGGGGACGGTCTCGTCGGCGGCCCGCGGCGCCGCGCAGGACGGCCGTCAAGGAGGCCGTCGACGCGAAGATCGGCGCGAAGAAGGACGACCTGCGTCGTCGGCGCAGGTCGTCGGTCGCCGGTGGCGCCGTGTGCGTCACCGACGGAAGCGCACGTAGCGGTTGTCGGACCCCGCATCCTCGGCGGTGTAGGTCACGACATCGACCTGGGCGTTGGTGTCGTCCTGCAGGATCAGGTTGCCACCATTGTTCCCGAGCTGCACGCCCCTGCCGTCGAGCGCGACGATGAGTGACGCCCCGGGGGCGAGCGTCGCGTCAATCGGCGTGGCACGGCCGTTCTTGTCGAGCAGGCGCCAGTGGCTCAGCGTCTGCGACGTGGCTGCGAGGTTGCCCAGCACCACGGTCTCGAGCCCCGGGTCCGCGCCACTCGGATTGATCAATGCGCGCTCGATGTAGATCGTCGACACCAGCGGCGGGGGCAAGGTCGGCCCGCCGCCGCCGAGGATCTGCTCGATGGCGAGCGCACCCGTGGCCGCATTGCCAGCGGCGTCGGTCGGCACCCGCTGACTCTGGAACGCGAGGAACAGTCCCATCAGGCGATCCGGGAACTTGAGGATCAATCCGCCATCGTGAAAGACACCATTGTCACCGGCGTGCTGCCCGACGTTGCCCTGGTTCATGTGGATGTCGTGGATGCCGTGCAGGCCGTCGGTGTTGCCAAACTCCATGTCGATCGGCTTGTGCAGGTTCTGCTCGAACTTTGCCCCGAACGCGAAGATCTCGCCGCCGGCGGCCTTGCACTGCTCCAGGAACAACGACAGCAGGTCCTGGAGATCGTCGGCGCTCGCGGCGCCGGTCGGCGGCAATACGCGGCCGAGCGCGAGATCGAACAGCGGCGCCTTGACGTAGTCGAGCGCCCCGCCGGCATTGGCCGCAAGCGTCGTGAACCCCTGCGATCGGCCCTCCAACGACGCCAGCACCGGATGGCCGACAAGCGGGTCGACCACCCAGAACGCGACGTGCGAGCCGGTGTTGGACTGGACGTTCACCGCGATTCGCCACGGCTGCCCGCCATCCTCGAGTACCCGAATCTGCAGGTGCGGGGTGGACGCGTTGTCCTCGCGCTTGAACCGATCCGGACGCCCGCGCAGCACACCGTAGAGAATGGCCATTACACGCTCCTCACATGGGATAACGGTCGCGCCGCGCCGTCCGTACAGGTGGCCCGGCCGTGTGGCGCGCTTGCCCGCCTGTTCCCTGGCCACCTCGGCCAGATCGATGTCGTCGCCTGAGGTGGTGGCGCCGGACGTCTTGCCGGCAGACGACCAACGCCCGCACACTTGGTCGACATCGTCATGAAGTCACGGTTGTTGGCCCTGTCGGCGCTGCTGGCGTTGGCGCTCCTGCCCGGCGTCCAGGACCACGCGGATGTGCTGATCCGGCACGTCACGGTCGTGGACGTCGAGCATGGGCTACCGATCGCCGATCAGGCGGTGGCCACATCCGGGAGCCGGATCGTCGCGACCGGCGGCGACGCCACCGTCGCGTCCGCGTGGCGCGCGACGCAGACGATCGATGCCAGCGGCCAGTACCTCATCCCCGGCCTGTGGGACATGCATATGCACTTCGGAGGCGGCGCCGACCTCATCGAAGAGAACAAGGCCCTGCTTCCTCTCTACGTCGCACACGGCATCACGACCGTGCGCGACGCGTCTGGCGACCTTCCACAACAGGTGCTGGCCTGGCGGCGCGAGATCGCCGACGGCACGCTGTTCGGCCCGACGCTGTTGAGCTCCGGTCCCAAGATCGAGGGGATCGCGCCGGTGTGGAAGGGCACGCTGGAAACGGGATCGGAAGCCGACATCGACAAGGCGATGATCACGCTCCGTGGGCTCGACGTCGACTTCGTGAAGATCACTGACAGCACGTTGAAGCCCGAGCTGTTCCCCTACGCTGTGCGCAAGGCACGTGCCGCAGGCCTGAAGGCATCCGGCCACATCCCGATGGCGCTGACGGTGCGCGAAGCGGTTGACGCCGGCATCAGTTCGATCGAGCACCTCGACTACGCCTTCAAGGCTGGCGTGAAGGACGAGGCGGCGATCGCCGCGGATTTCGCGGCGGGTCGCATCGACCGCGCTGAGGCGAACCGGCGCCTCGACGCCGGGTTCGATCGCGCGACAGCGATGAAGGCCTACCGCTACCTCGCCGAGAAGACCGTCTCGGTCTCGCCGACGCTCAACGGGAGCCGCATCATCGCGTTTCTCGACCAGGACTCGCATCAGCGCGACGCGTACCTGGCCTACATCGGTCCCGGATTACGCAAGACCTACGAGGGGCGCGTGCAACGCGCCGCCCAGGCTGACGAGGCAGCGATTGCCCAGAGGCACGCGCATTACGGTCGAGTGGCGGCGGTGCTGCCCTTGCTCCAGCAGGCGGGGGTGACAATCCTGGCCGGCACTGATGCCGGCTTCCTGAACTCGTTCAACTACCCCGGGGCCGGACTGCACGACGAACTCGCGCTCTACGTGCAGAACGGGCTGACGCCTGCGCAAGCCCTGTCGTCAGCGACCCGCTCGGGCCCGGCGTGGTTCGGCCGGCTCGACACGTATGGCGCGATCAGCGTGGGCCGCGCCGCCGACATGGTGCTGCTCGACCGCAATCCACTGGACGACATCACCGCCACTCGAACGATCCGCGCCGTGATGCTGCGTGGGACGGTTCACGATCGCGCCGCCCTCGATCGCATGCTGGCCGACACGCGCGACAAGGTTGCGGCATGGAATGGAGCCGGGAGCAACATGAACACGATGACGCTGCACGCCGCAGCGGCCAGCAACGACGTGGCCGCGATCAGGAACCTGCTCGCCACGGGAGCCGCGATTGACGCGCGCGACGAACGCGGACGGACGGCGCTTCTTGTCGCCACGCACGCCAACACGGTCGGCGCGGCCAGGGCACTGATCGAGGCGGGCGCCGACGTCAATGCCAAGGACGACATCCACGACAGCGCGTATCTCTATGCGGGCGCGAGCGGCCACCTCGAGATCCTGAAGATGACCCTCGAACACGGGGCCGACCTGAAGAGCACGAACCGCTACGGCGGCACCGCGCTCATTCCGGCGGCGGAGCGGGGTCATGTCGACACGGTGCGCACGCTCATCGACGCGGGTGTCGACGTCGACCATGTCAACAACCTGGGGTGGACGGCCCTGCTCGAGGCCGTCATCCTCGGTGACGGCGGCGTGTCGCACGCGCGGATCGTGCAGTTGCTGGTGAAGGCCGGGGCGCGCGTGAGCCTGGCCGACCGCGATGGCGTGACACCGCTCGGGCATGCGCGTAGCCGCGGTTTCCGGACGATCGAGAACGAGCTTGTCGCAGCTGGCGCCCAGTGACGGGCGGCACTTGCGACGCGCGGCACACGGAGCAAGCAATGGACGCGCCTGGACCAGACACCGCCACACTTGTCGAGGAAGTGAAGACCGCGTTTGCGTCCGATGACGCCGCCGGGGTCCGCGCGATCCTGCATCGTCATCCGCAGATGAAGGCGCTGATCAACCAGCCGATCGGCCCCTTCGACTCCCCAGCCATCGTCAACATCCGCAGCCGCGAAATGCTGGACGTCCTGGTCGATGCCGGTGCGGACATCAATGCCAGGAGTCGCTGGTGGGCGGGTGGCTTCGGGTTGCTGGACTCGGCGGAACCAGACCTTGCGGCCTATGCGATCGAACGAGGAGCGATCGTCGACGCGCATGCAGCGGCGCGGCTCGGCATGCTCGATCGCCTGCGTGAGCTGGTGTCCTTGGATCCATCTGTCGTGCATGCCCGAGGCGGAGACGGTCAGACGCCGCTCCACTTTGCCGGCACGCCGGAGGCGGCCCGGTATCTCCTCGAGTCCGGCGCTGACATCAACGCGCGTGACGTCGATCACGAGTCCACCCCAGTTCAGTACATGCTCAAGGAGCGGCAGGACGTGGCCCACTACCTGGTCACGCGGGGCTGTCGCACGGATCTCCTCATGGCGAGCGCGCTCGGCGACCTCGATCTCGGACGACGCCACCTCGACGCCGACCCTGGCTGTATCCGGATGCGCGTCAACAGCGACTGGTTTCCGATGGTCAATCCACGAGCTGGTGGAACCATCTACCAATGGACGCTGGGCTTCCATGTGTCGGCACATCACGTTGCCAGGACGTTCGGCCACCAGGACGTGCTGACACTGCTGCTGGAGCGCTCGCCCGTGGACGCCAGGCTCGTCGATGCATGCTGGTCGGCTGACGAGGCGGCGCTTCACGCGATCCGGCGCGGGCACCCGGGCCTTGTCGAGCGCCTTTCAGAAGATGACCGTCGGGAGGTGGCGCACGCCGCCCGGAACAACCAGGCCGCCGTCGTGCGACTCATGCTGGAATGCGGCTGGCCCGTGGCCGCGAAAGGCCAGCATTACGCGACGCCGCTGCACTGGGCCGCGTTTCACGGCAACGCCGAGATGGCGGAGACAATCCTGCGGTTCAATCCGCCACTCGAGGCCACCGATGCTGATTTCCATGGCACGCCGCTCGGATGGGCAGTCCATGGGTCCCAGCACGGGTGGTACTGCCGGACAGGTGACTACGGCGCCACTGTCGCGACATTGATTCGCGCTGGTGCCCGGCGCCCTGATGCCATCGGGGGAAGCGCTGCCGTGCAGGACGTGCTCCGCGGCTCCGCATCGGCATCGAACTGACGATCGTCCGCCGCGCTCGCGTCGGCCCTCCGCGAACAGGCCGGTTGCCCACGCTCCCAAAGAGTTACCCTTCGGACGTCGTCCGCTCCATGCGCACCTCGGATTCCAGGCTCTCCGCGTCGCGCCCGATCGTGGCCACCGCCAGCGTCCGGTCGCCGCGCTTGTAAGCCACGGAACAATCGAGGGACTCGAGCGAACCACTGATCTGCACCGCGTCCCATGCTTCCGCGTGGCCAACGTACTTGATCGACGCGTCGTAGTGCTGGCTCCAGAAGAACGGCACCACGTCGAACCGTTCGCGGGCGCCCAGCATGTTGCGCGCGGCGACCTGCCCCATGCGCTCGGCGACGACCCAGTGCTCGACGCGAATGCGCTGGCCTGTGTGCGGGTCGGGCCACCGGGCCACATCCCCGGCGGCGAAAATACCGGCGGCATTCGTTTCCAGGTATTCATTCACCGTGATACCGCGGTCTACCGCGATGCCGGCCTGCTCGGCGAGCGCCGTCGCCGGCCGAACGCCGACGCCCATCACCACGAAATCCGCATCGAGCGTCGTCCCATCGCTGAGGGTGACCGAGCGTCCATCGACCGCCTTGACGGTCTGCCCGAGGTGAAACGTGACGCCCTGAGCCTCGTGCAGCGATCGCACGAACCGGCCGACCTCGACGCCCATGACGCGCTCGAGTGGCATGCTCTCGGGCGCGACCACGTCGACGTCGATCCCGCGCGCACGCAGCGACGCCGCTACCTCGAGGCCGATGAAGCTCGCGCCGGCGATCACGACATGCCTGGCGTTCTTCGTACGCTCGACAATCGCGCGGCTGTCGGCGAACGAGCGCAAGTACATCACCCGATCACTCGTGGCGCCTGGAATCGGCAACCGCACGGGATCGGCGCCGGTGGCAAGGAGGAGCGCGCCAAACGAACGCTCCGAACCATCGTCGAGCCGGATGGTTCGTCGCGCCGAATCGATGGAGGCCACCTGGCGCCCGAGGACCATCTCGATGCGCTTCCCGGCATAGAACTCGGCGGGCCAGAGCGGAATCCAATCGTCCTGCGCATCTCCCGCAAGGTAATCCTTCGAAAGATTGGGACGGTCGACCGGCGGATCCGCATCGGCGCTGATCATGGTGAGCGGTCCGTCGTAGCCTTCACGCCGGATCATCTCGGCAGCCGCGACGCCCGCCGCACCGCCTCCGACGATGACAATCGAGGAAGGGCGGGTGGACGTCGGGATCGCAGAAGCTTGCTCGACCGCTTGCATCTTGTCGCGAACGAAAATCAGTTCGCCCTCGCGCTCGACGCGCCAGCAGGCAATCGGATCGAGCGCGGGTGCGCGCAGCGCCTCGCCCGTGCGCAGGCTGAAGCACGCGTGATGCAGTGGACAGCGGATGGTGTCGCCGACGACGAGTCCTTCAGCGAGCGGCCCGCGGTAGTGCGTGCAGTTTGCACCGACCGCAAACAACTCATCGCCTGAACGAACCAGCACCACATCCTGGTCACCCACGTGGCCGAGCATCATCCCGCCATCAACGAGTCCCGCGGCCGACACGCCTTTCGACAGATCTACCGTCGCCGTCTTCTTCGGGTCGCTCATGGCTCCGAATCTATCACCACGCGTTCACTGAATCTCTCACCCATCCTTCTTGCCGCGCCGTCGCTCGCGCGCCGAAGCAGCTGGACGTTTCGGCCTCGCCGCGACCCTCGGCCCGGTCGCTCGACCTGATTGCTCGAACGACCGGTAGAGCGAGTCGAACAGCGTCATTCCGTGCTCGAGCAATGCCTCGTCGTTCTGATAGGCGAGCTGCAGGCCCTCGATCATGGCGCGGACCGTGCCGCAATCGGGCGCGCCGAAGCGGCCATCCTTGAGATCCAGGTCATGAACGATCGCCGCAATCCTCGAGAGCGCCGGTCCAGCGAGGCCGAAGACCGAGCACAGCGTTTCGAACCCGCACTGGAGGCCCGAAGCCTGCGTGTTTCGGTGAGCATCATCGGGTCGAGCGATCGATGCATGTAATATCGGACACGTCCTTTGCCCCATTCTTTCCCACCAGGCTCCCGATCGGACCGTCCACATGGGCGCCGCTCTCGCATCGGATACCGAATAACCCATTCGGGACCGTTGTCGTATTCGGTTGAGTAAACAAGCCCATGGCCGAGTCCGCCAGATTCACCGCCGAATTTCCGACGGCGCGAATACCGTGTTCGGCATTCCCGTCGAACCTGTTGCCGGCAACGTCTGCATGGGACGCCTGCTGGACGGAAAGGCCGCTGCGACGATTGCCGGTGAGACTGTTTCCAATGATGCGGGCGGTGGAGGTGCGCAGCACACGGATTCCATCGCCGCCATTCTCCAAGATTGAATTCGGACTCGGAACCGTATCGTCGGTCCGCAACACTCCGATATGCGCCGAAGCGCTGCCGAGCACCAGGATGCCGTCAACACCGCTGTGCCGAATCGTATTGTTGATGATCCGCCCAAAACTGTTCTGCGAAACCTCGAGCCCCATCTCCGAGGCGTTCTCGATCATGTTGTGGTCGACGATCGCGGTGCCACCTCGGTTGATCGCAATGCCCGAGAAGCCGCCATCGGTAGTAAAGCCTTTGATTCTGATCTCGCGGCCGAGGACCTGGATCGCCGGCTGTCGCGCGTCTGGCGGCTTCACCGTCGCCGTGCCCTGTCCGTCGATGGTGATGCGTTGAAGCTCCGACTGAATGACGACGTTTTCCAGGCAGCGTCCTTGCACTAGAACGACGTCGCCGGGTTTGAGGCTCTTCAACACCCGGTTGATGGCGCCTCCAGCATTGCAATCAACGGTTACGGGACGCGATTCGTCAGCCTGACGCTGCTGCTCGGTCAAGCCCAACGAGGTGAGGCTGATGAGTACCGCAAGCCATTTCGTCATGACTGTGCTCGACGGTGTGCTGGCCGTTCGCTGGCGCGATCTTGGGCCCCCTCCTCAAGGTTTTCGCGGGTAGGGAGAGCTCAATCGCGATATGAATTCAGTCGAGCTAGCTTACAGCGCGTGCATAACGCAGTCAGAACCCGCGGATGTGCCGCGGGAGGAAAGGAAGTGGTATGGCCAGGCTCGTGTTCGGAATGAACCAGTCCCTGGACGGCTACGTCGACCATATGGCGTTTGCGCCAGGCCCCACGCTCTTCCGCCACTTCATCGAGGAGGCTGAGGGGCAGGCGGGCAGTGTCTACGGTCGCCACATGTATGAGGTCATGCGTTACTGGGACGACGATCATCCTGAATGGAATGCAGAGGAACACGCCTTCGCGGCGGCGTGGCGGAACCAGCCGAAATGGGTCGTCTCGCGCTCGTTGAAGTCGGTCGGCCCCAACGCCAGGCTTGTTGGTGATGATCTGGAGAGCGCGATCCGCGAACTGAAGGCCGGGCGCGACGGGGAGATCGAAGTTGCTGGCCCGGACCTGGCGCACAGCCTGACCGCACTTGGCCTGATCGATGAGTATCGAATCTACTTGCACGCCGTCGTGCTTGGTCACGGCAAACCATATTTCGCCGGCCCCCGGCCGCCGCTCCGCCTTATGGCGAGTGATCGGATTGGCGAGGATGTGATCAGGTTGGCCTACGTTCCTGCTTGATCTCGGTGGGAAGAAGAACGCGGCCGGCCAGAAGGTGGCGTCGAGAGCTATTGGGTTCGTGCCGGCTGGTAGACAGCTGCCACGGCGCCAGAGCCGAAGGGGGCATGCTTTCGGGCCGCGAATTCACAGTCCAGGCTCGTTTGGCCGGAGACGGCAGCATCTACCGCCGACAGCAAGGGAGCTTTCGCGCGATTTCACTCGAATCTCAACGGTTGCTCACGGTTTGGTGAGGACTTCGCGGCCCGGCCTCGGCCACACTGCGGGCATGACAACCGCTGTACTGAACCCCGTGAAGGCGTTCACCCTGATCGCCCTCGGCCTGGCCATCGCGGCCATGGGAATCTATGTGGCCAACGCCGACGACGCGCCAGGCGCCGCGGTCATCGGCATGCTGCTGATGGTGGTCGGCGTCGTGCTCGGTGTGAGGGCGGCGCGCAACCGGCTGCCGATGTGGGCTGCTCGCAGCGCGCTTGCCGTTGGCGTCGTCGTCGCCGCGTTCGCGGCGTTTCTGACCCACGCGGTCGTTGTGACGGCGCCACTCTTCCCGCAGTCGCAGGAGGTGCCATCGGTCGTCGCCTCCGCGCCGTCACCGCAACATACGGCGGCCGTCGAGCGCGCTCGGGAGCTCGTGCGCGCAGCCGTATTGGAGCAGAACCTGCCCGGGGTGTCCGTGGCGGTCGGTGCCGGCGGCACCGTCATCTGGGCCGAAGGGTTCGGATGGCGGGACGTCGTGACACGGACGCCCGTCACGCCCGACACGCGGTTCAACATCGGCACCGCGGCGTCCGCGGTCAGCGCCGCCGCTGCGCGGCTCGGGCTGACCAACACCGGGGCTGATGCGGCGAAAGAATGGAGCCCTGAAGCGATCGGCGAGGAGGGAGAGGACTTCCCGCCCCTCACGCTCCTCCGCCACGTCATCTGGCAGCCGCTCGGCCTCATGCCCGCGGAGTACCCGCTGCCGGGCCACCGCGCGACGTTCTATGTTCCGAGATCCGATGACAATCCCGGCCGTGGACGACGACTGATGTACATGCGCGACCTGGCCTGTTGCGCGAACGGGATGGCGTTCTATTCGACGCCGTTCGATCTCGTGCGCTTCGCACTGGCGACCCACCCCGACAGCGTCAACGGTGAGCTCGCCGGTGGCATGGTGATGTCGCTGCTGACGGGGCGCGACAGCGGCATCGTCATCGCGGTCACGTCGAACATGGCGCACGCGAACACGTCCTCGCTGGCACTTCGAGTCGCGGACGCGTTCGCGCAACAGACGCGATGATCGCGCAGGCCTCCGCACGACGTGACAGTCACATCACTTCGACGCCATGCGTGTTCAGATGGACCTTCGATACGCACACGTGCGACGACCATCATTGCCGACTGTCAGTCCCGCGCGCGCAGAAGAACGCCAGAGCGGCGATGAAGAGGATGTCGAGGACCGCGCGGAAGTGCCACGATTTGCGCGCAGAACAACCCGTTGCCAACGAAATCACGCTTGACCCGTCCCGCGGACTCCACCACACTCCGTTTCGCGTTCTTGAAATGGCTATCCTTGGCCCGCTCGACGCAACACCGGCTGCCAACAGCGACCTTTGCCTGGCACGATCTCGGCGCAATGAAATTCTGCGTCTGCCGATTCAGTTCGACCGTCCTTGAATCGGCTCCTCGAACAGACGGTCCGAAGGAAATCCGACATGCTGCAATCGGTCGATGGTTTCTGGATCTCTGCCAGTGTATTCACCGGCACCTTTTCCAATTCCTATTTTCACTTCATCGGCTCACCGGGCCAGAATGTCTACGCCACCATCTCGCTCTCGGGGGTCGATCATTATTCGACTGAGCCGGACATGGAGCGGCACGCGACCGCCTACATCGCGCGATGGACGGCCTGGGGTCCCGACGGAAAACTCTTCGCCCCGTCTCCGAACAGTATGGGACGCACACAGAATGCCGTGGCGATCCGCGATTGCGCTTCGATCGAGTTCCGTCTTGATGTTGAAAACTGGGTCGTCGCCACCGCGCAGATCAACATTTTTCAGTTCTAACTTAGGGATACACCATGATCAGGACGTTCATCGCTTATGACACGCGATCCGGTCGGATCGTCGCCGCGCACCACGGCCCGGACCTTCCCGGCTATGAATGGAAGCCGCAATTCGGCGCAGATTTGCAGGTTGCCATCGTCGAAGGGCCTTTCCCCGAGTTGTGTGAAGGGAAGCAGTACACGTTCCATGCCGCGACAAGGACACTTATCGAGACCGTGGACCAGTCAGGAATTACCTTCGGTTTCGGCAGCTCGGGAGGGACTTCTTCGAGTGGGTCGGCGGCGATTTGACGCCCCGCCTGGCGCTCTCTCTGTCACCAACTCTGGGCGCGGGCGACTTTCGAAATGAGGCTACATGACGGAGCCGCCCAGGCCAATCAACTGTTGATCCGGAGCGTGGGGCGTCATTGCGGCCGGAGGCGAAGGCGGCGTATGCCCACTCCTTCAGAGGCGCCGGCGCCGGCGCGAGTAACAGCACCGCCCCGAGGGCCTGGCCCACGCGAGCTCCACGCGGAAGTCGTCGGTGAAGCCGAGGCGGGTAGACGCCTCGCCTTGCATGCCGCCAATCCGAATGCTATATACTGAACCATATGGTTCTGTATTCGCGGACCCGCTTCGATGCCGCGTTTGCCGCGCTCTCGGACGCCACCCGACGCGGTGTTCTGGAGCAACTCGGGCGTGCAGACGCTTCGATCACCGACCTTGCCGACAAGTTCCACATGACCCTAACGGGCATGAAGAAGCACGTCGGCGTCCTGGAGCAGGCGGGGCTCGTCACCACGGCGAAGGTCGGGCGCGTGCGGACCTGCAGGCTCGGCCTGCACAGACTGGATGAAGAGGCGGCATGGATCGAGAGGTACCGCCAGCTCTGGGATGCACGGTTCGACGAGCTGGACAAGGTTGTCGAGGAACTGAAACGGAAGGAGAAGGTTGATGGACGCAAGAAGAGAGAGTGAGCCCACGCCCATGAAGAACCGCACGACGGTGGAGCGGAAGTCCGAGCGTGAGCTAGTCGTTACCCGAACCTTCAACGGCCCGGCCCGCATCGTGTTCGAGGCGTGGACCAGGCCCGAGCTGTTCAGGCAGTGGTGGTTGCCGCGGTCGATGGGCATGTCCCTGCGTTCCTGTGAGATGGATGTTCGTGTCGGGGGCAAGTACCGTCTCGAGTTCGAACCCGATGGTATGGCGTTCTTCGGCACGTACCTCGAAGTGACACCGCACTCGCGCCTCGTGTGGACCAACGAGGAAGGCGGTGAGGGTGGGCCTGTCACCACGGTGACATTCGAGGAAAAGCATGGCCAGACGCTGCTGGTCATGCACGAGCTCTATTCCTCGAAGGAAGCGCTCGACGCTGCCGGCACCGGGGCGGCGGATGCGACGGTCGAAACGTTCGCGCAACTGGACGAGCTTCTCCTCACCCTGGGCGCGAGCGTGGGACGGTCATGAAGTCGTCGATCTCGCAAACGACGCGTATCGAGCACTGAACTGAGCGGCCTGAAGATTGATGGATGACTTCACCACTGTCGATGTTCAGACGAGTCAGGCCACGATTTTTGTGCGCTCGTCAGGATCGGGGCCACCGGTCCTGTTGTTGCAATCCTCAGCTCGCGCTGGGCGGGCTGAGGTTCTTCTCAACCTCTGCGAGCGTAATCATCATCATCATTGGATCGACCGGACCCTCGTGAAATCCGGCACGTGCATAGGTGCGCTTCGCGTCATCTGACATCGCGTGAAGCAGCACCGCGCGAATGCCAGCGATTTGAGCGGCCGCGATGGTGCGGAATAGGGCGTCCCTTAGAAGCGCGGAACCAAGACCTTGTTTCTGGTAGGCGGAATCGACGGCCGAACGCGCAAGCACCATCACCGGAATTGGATCCGGCATGTTGCGCTTCGTTTTGGCGAACACGTCCTTGTGAGCAACGGCGCCGTTTGCAAGCGCATAGAAGGCGACCACACGTCCGCCTTCTGTCACGACGTAGGTCCGTGAAGTGCCCAGCGCCTCATTCGCAAGCGCTCGGCGTTTCAGCCAATTGTCGAGTTCAGGCGTACCGGAGTCGAAAGAGCTGACGTCGTGCTCGGCTGTCAGGTGCTCTGGAGCGCTAATTCCTGCCGCACTCATCGTTCCCAGGGAGCTTTTCTAGAGAGAAGCTCGCGCAGCCGCGGGTTCTCGGCGGGAGACGCATCCAGGGCAGCGTTGAACTTCGCGAACGCAGCTGTGTCCAGCTGAAAATACCGCTGGTCGAGAAGTACAGTTGTCGCTTCACGGGTTGCTGCGTTCAGAACGAACTGAGTACGGTCCTTCCCGGCAACTGCAGCGGCTCGATCGATGAGCGTGCGTCGCTCTTCCTCGATGCGGATATTGATGGTTCGTGTCCGCGCGGCGGTTGCAGGGGCTGCCATGGTTTGCTCTCTATTGTGACGCCCATGTCGAGACATCAATGTCCCTACTCTAGCGCGCTGTATACACGATGTCAACACAGCATCTATCGAACCAGTTGCGGACATCGTCCAGTCAGGCGCTGCACCCGCAACACTGACCAATCAATGACTTAGGCGGACAAGACCGGGCTCATCCTGCTTGCAAGTCGCTGATTTTATTGGATTTATTGGGCTGCGGATCGCCACCGCCGGATTCGAGCCCGCGGGCGCGAGCCGAATGGCGAGCGGACGCGTGCCTGAAGCCTGCCCGGAGGAGCCAGACGCGCGAAGTGCAGGATGGGCGATCGCCGTCGCCGGATTTGGGTGTTCACCGAGGCGTGAGCCGCAGGCGAACGGACGAGTGCCTGAAGCCTACCTGCAGGAGCCATACGGGCAGAACGTGACTGACGGATCGCCAACGCCGGATTCGAGCCCGCGGGCGCGAGCCGGATGGCGAGCGGACGCGAGCCTGAAGCCTACCTGGAGGAGCCAGACGAGCGATGTGCAGAATGGGCGATCGCCGTCGCCGGATTCGAGCCCGAGGCCGTGAGCCGCAGGCGAACGGACGAGTGCCTGAAGCCTACCTGCAGGAGCCAGACGAACGAAGTGAGGTTGGCTCCTCAGGTAGGATTCGAACCTACAACCCTCCGGTTAACAGCCGGATGCTCTGCCATTGAGCTACTGAGGAACTCGGGTGGGTCGCGCCGAGGCTCCGGGGAGCGAGCGCGGACTGCCAGCCGCGACCGGACCCGGCCACGACGAACCGACAGTGTACTGCGGCGTCGGCCGACGGTCAACGGGGCCGGTGACGCAATGCCACCCCTGCCGAGATGCCCCAGGACTCCTCCACCCTGTTCAGGCCGCGGTCGAGCGAGACATCGAGTTGTACGTCGCGGGCGACCCTCACTCCGGTCCCCACCTGCGCCAGGCACGGCGCTCGGCCATCCACGCGTTCGGGCCGCCACGCCAGGCCCACGAAGGGGCTCCACCGGCCCAGCGTCGCGCCGAGCGAGAACCCGTGCCCCTGTCGCACGACCGCGCGGTCGGGGTCGTCGTCACGGATGCGGGTGACGAGGTAGTTGTACGAGAGTTCCAGGTACGCGCCGAGCCCGTGGTCGGCCTGGATGATCACCAGCGGATCGACGTGCTCCGAGCTGACCTCGAACGCACCCGTCGGCAGGGAGACGCCCGGCGTGGCCGCCAGCGTGAAGCCGAGCGGCTCGACCGGCAGCACGACTCGCACGCTGGCGGAGACGTCGGCCCCGTGCCAATCGCAGTCGAGCACGCAGGCCGCCGCCAGCCCCACGCTCGCCAGCTGCAGTTCCACGTGCGTCGCGACACCAACGCGGAACAGTGGCTGCGGACCGGCGCTCGCATACGTGCGATCGCGCGAACGGGACGTCGACCACCCGAGTTCCAGTTGCACGACACCGGCGCCGACCACCGACGCCGGGGCATTGAACCCCGGTCGGTCGGCAGGCATCTCGATGCCGTCGTCAGGGCTCGTCGGCGCCTGCGCGCGTGCGGCACCGGCCGCGGCGAGGACGAGAAAGGCGCTCACGAACGTCAGCGATGCCTTCACACAGATCACGGCTCCTCGAGGTGTCGACACGATGTCATCACGATACTCGTCGGCGGTGGCTTATCGTCGCGCCTGAACGGCGTACGCATTCTTCTTGTCGGCCGCGACGCGTGCGCTGCAGGTTGCGCGCGACGCTGATGCTATCGATGGGCAGCCCACTGCCCTGCCTGCGCAACATGTTGTGTCACGCGATCCGTGTCGTGCACGAGCCTCGTGGGCCGATTAGGCACCGTTCAGTCGGTCGCGGCCTGCCGCTTCCGGCAACAGGCCTCGGGCCGGCTGGCCGTGCCGCGTCACTCAGCAATCGCGTGCCGGATTCCTGCCGCGAATAGGAAGGCACACGTTGACATTTCGTGTACGGCTTCCGTACTGTGTGATCGTGACCGCGCAAGCCCAGACCGACGTCTTCCGCGCGATTGCTGATCCGACGCGTCGGGCCCTGCTCGACCTCCTCCGGACCGGCGACCGTACCGTCAACGAACTGGCCGAGCCCTTCGACATGAGCCGGCCGGCGATCTCGCAGCATCTGCGCCTGCTCCTCGAGGCACGCCTCGTGGCCGTGCGCAAGGAAGGCCGCCAACGCCGCTACCGTCTCAATGGCGCCGCCATCGCTCGCGTCGCCCGCTGGGCCGGCAAGTTCGACGACACGGCAGTCAAGACCAGGAAGAAGCGCTAATCGCGCCTCAGCGGCCGGCGCCTTCCCGAGCCCCGGCCGCGACGCCTCCCAGTAGCTCCACCAGGCGGGTGCGGTCCCGCACCGCCGCCTCCAGCATCCGTTCGGTCTTCTCCACCGGCGTGCGCCCACCCGGGTCGTACTCGACGTGCAGCGACATCGGACCGCTGAACTTCGCTGTCCTCAACTCGGCGCCGAACGCCTTCCAGTCGACCATGCCGTCGCCGACCGGGCAGTCGACGACACGCCAGCGCCCGTTGGTGCCTTTCTCCCAGTAGAAGTCCTTGATCGCGAGCATCCGCAGGTGTGGCGCCGCCATCTGCACGGCCGCCCGCCAGCCACCGAGCCCACCTTCGACCGTGGCATGACGCACGTCGAAGTAGAGGCCTGTCGCGTCGGCTGGCTGCCCTTCGATCATGCGCAGCGCGTCCCAGACCGGCGCGCCCACGTAGTCACCCGAGTGATTGTGATACGCGAGGACGACGCCTGCCGTTGCCGCCATCCGCACGAGGGCTCGGAATGCCGTCGTCGCCTCGGCAAGCTCGCGCCGTGCGTCAGCAAACGCGTACCGGTAATAGCCGGCCTTGAGGCGCGGCACGTCGACGGCTCGCGCCGCCTCGAACGTGGCGCGGGCGGCCGGGTCGTCGGGTTGCGTCAGTCCCGTCGTGAGCATGGCGACCATGCTGCCGGCATCGCGGATGGCGGCCACCGCCCGCGGCAGATCCTCGGTGACCCGCGCCGGCAGCACGTGACCACCGGGGCGAACCGTGAGGTCCACGCCGTCGAAGCCGGCCTGCCGCACGGCGGCACCCAAATCGCCCCACGCGAGCTCCGCGAGGTGCTTCGAGAACATCACGAGCGGTGAACCGGGGCCGGCCACGTCGACGCGGTTGGTCGCTGTCCCCTGGGCATCGAGCCGAACGAGGGGCGTCAGCCCAGCCACGAGCAGGGTCCCGGTGAACTGTCGTCGATTGATCGGCATCGTGGTCTCCGGTGTCTCGCTGGCAGCTGCGCGAGCCCGCGACAGGACGTCAGCCTGCGTCCGAGAGGTCAGCGCGCACGGACCATACGCGGGGTGGAGAGCCGGACCTGCGCCACGAGTCCCGCAATGGCCAGCAGCAGCCACACCACCAGCACCCAGCTCTCGCCTGGCGCGGGGCGCAACGGATAGGCCTGCCAGCCGGACGCCGCGCCACCGAGGCCGGTGACCGACTCGCGATGCCACAGGCCGAGCGCCCCCATGACCAGCAGCCAGGCGCCGCCGAACGCCGTGCCCACCACGATGACGTAGCGCTGGACCGACAACGCGATCAGCGCGCCGGCAATCGTGCAGGCGATCACCAGCATCGCCGGCGGTTCCGATCCGAACTGCGCGGCGATCGCATGCACGGCGAGCGCGGCGAACGCCGCGCCGATCAGCGCGACGCCGATGAAGTACGCGAGCACGAGCGCGAGCGCGCCGCCGATGCCGCCGCCGATCAGCAGGAGGATGTCGCGGGTCGTGTCCGCCGGACCGATCAGCGAGCCCGCGACGAGCACGCCGACGACGAAGCCATACAGGCCGAGGACGATGCGGAAGGTGCGTTGCCCGAGGAAACAAGACAGCACGCCGCCCACGAGGAAGAGGACGGCGGCGGGGACATGCAACGTCTCCGGCAGCATCGCGGCATTATAGTGGAGGCGACAGGCTCGTCCGCCCACCCCAGATCAGATGCCCGATCCCGCACCGCGCCCGCCCGCCGCCAGGCGCCTCGGCGGGGCTGCGGCTGCGCTCGGCGGTCTCGCCCTGTTTGCCTACACGCTGCGGGAAACCGGCCTCGCGACGGTCGTCGACGGCTTCCGGCGCGTCGGCTTCGCCTTCTTCGGGATCGTCGTCCTCTCGGGCCTGCGCTTCGCGGCCCGGGCCTGGGCCTGGGTGCTCTGTACCGAGCCACCGCACAGGTTGCGCGTACGCGACACGTTCCCGGCCCTCATCAGTGGTGATGCCCTGGGCAATCTCACGCCGCTGGGCTTGTTCGTGAGCGAGCCGACCAAGGCGGCGTTCGTGCGCGACCGTGTGTCGCTGATGATCGCCCTCGCGGGCATCGCCGTCGAGAACCTCTTCTACACGATCACCGTGGCGGCGATGATTGCCGGCGGCACGGTCGCCTTGCTGGTCGAGTTCGACGTGCCCGCGGCGTTGCGGGTGATGAGCCTCATTGCGCTGGCCGGCATGGTCGCGTTCCTGGTCGTGGCCATGGCACTCGTGAGCGGCAGGTTCCGGCCGCTGACGTGGAGCCTCGCCTGGTTCGATCGCTGGTCCCTGGCGCCAGCCGCGCTCCTGCGCCGTGCCGGCAAGCTGCAGACGCTCGAGGATCGGATCTACACGTTCGCGCAACGCCACCCATCCCGGCCCGTGCCAATCCTGTTGCTCGAGACCGGCTATCACGCACTCGGCGTGGCAGAAACCTACCTTACGGTGGCGATGCTGCTGCCAGCGGGCGCCGCGCCGACGCTGCTCGGTGCCTTCCTGCTCGAGTCCATCAACCGCTTCATCAACGTGGCGTTCAAGTTCGTGCCGATGCGCCTCGGCGTCGACGAGGCCGGCAGCGGCATCCTGACCCAGGTGCTGTACGGCGCCTCGGCGCTCGGGGTCACGCTTGCGGTCGTCCGCAAGGCCCGCATGCTCGTGTGGACCGGCGCCGGCGTCGTGTTTCTCGGACTGCGCGGCATGACGCGGCGGGAGCTGGTGCAGTAGGGAGCACGGATCGGGAGTCGGGAATCGGGAATCGCCGATTTGCTCCAAACGTAGCCTGCAGGCCGTAGGCCTTCACATCTCCCTCCGCCCCTCGAGCGCTCGCGTCATCGTGACTTCGTCGGCGTACTCCAGATCGCTGCCCATCGGCACGCCCATGCCGATGCGCGTCACGCGCACGCCGAGCGGCTTGAGCAACTTGGCCAGGTAGAGCGCCGTCGCCTCACCCTCGACCGTGGGGTTGGTGGCCAGGATCACTTCCTCGACCTCGCCGGTGGCCACGCGCGCCAGCAATGGCTTGATGCGAAGGGCATCCGGACCAATCCCCTGCAGCGGCGACAGGGTGCCCATCAACACGTGATAGCGGCCACGGAAGTCGCGCGTCTTCTCCACTGCAATGACGTTGGCGGGTTCCTCGACGACGCAGATGAGGCGGGGGTTGCGATCGGGACTGGTGCAGTAGGTGCAGGGATCGGCGTCGGTGATGTTGGCGCAGATCGAGCAGTGCTGGACCTGCGTCTTGACGTCACGCAGCGCGTCGGCCAGGCGCTCGGCATCCTCGCGTGGAGCCTTCAGCACGTGAAAGGCCAGGCGCTGCGCCGACTTGGCGCCGATGCCCGGCCATTTCTGCAACTGCTCGATGAGCCGCAGGAGCGGCTCGGGATAGGGGGAAGACAAAGAATTTTAGAACTTCAGAATTTCAGGATTTCAGCGTCGAGCCGATGTCACATGCCGGGCAGCTTGAGCCCACCGAGCATGCCGCTCATGGTGCTGCTCATCTTCTCGTCGGCCTTGCGCTGCGCATCCTGGATGGCGGCGAGAATCGCGTCCTGCAGCATCTCCACGTCTTCCTTGTTCACGGCCTCGGGATCGATCGTGATCGCCAGGACCTCCTTGGAGCCATTCACCTTGACGGAGACGGCGCCGCCGCCCGCGGACGCTTCGATGACCGTCTCGGCCATCTGCTTCTGCATGCGCTCCTGCATCTGCTGCGCCTGCTGCATCATTTTCTGGATGTTCATCAGCGATTCCCCCCGGCCTTCGTAAGTTCTGTCAGCGTTCGGCGTTCGGCGTTCGACGTTCGGCGTTCGATCAAGGAATCTCCTCCGCGTCCCTGATCTCGGCCGCAAAGACGTCGAGCATGGCCTGCACGGCTTCGCTCTTGAGCGCCTGTTCCTTGAGGCGCGCCTTGTCGGTCTCGACCGGATCGGCCGCCACGTTGGTGGCCTGGACCACCACGCGAATGTCGAGCGGCAGCTTGCGCCCCAGCACCTGCAACGCCGTGTCCTCGATCCACGAGCGGCGGCCCTCGCAACGCTGGTGCTCGAAGTTGCCACCGACGGTGAGCACCAGCCGGTTGGCATCGACGGCGAACGTCGCGCGGGCCAGGGCGGTGCCGAAGAATGTGCGATTGCTCTTCTTCAGCGCCTCGATCAACCGCTCGGCGCCACCGCTGTCGAGGTCAATCGTGGGGGTTGCTGCTGGCGCCGCGACCGTTGCCGGTGTCGGCTCCGGGGCGGCGGGAGCGGTGACCAACGGCGCGGGCGGCACAGGCGTCTCGACGCGTGACGCCGCCGCGGTTGCTGGCGCGGCAGACGCAGCAGAGGTGCCGGCAACGCGAGGGGCGGAACGCGCCGGCGTGGACGACACCGGTGGCGTCGCCGGCGCGGACGTCACGGGCCGCGTCGCAGCCGCCTCGGTCAGCCGGCGCAGCGCGCTGCCTGGACCTGTGGCCGGCGCCGTCGTACCAGCCGCGGGTCCGCCGGCTGGCGATCGGACAGGTGCCGCACTGCGCACAGGTCCCATCGACACCGGGCGGCCGCTGCCGAGTGCCTCGAGCACCTCGGCAATTGGCGCGAGGTGTCCGAGATGAATCCAGCGCAACAACGCCATCTCGAGGTGATAGCGGGGCTGCGCGGTATAGCGGACGTCCTGTTCGGCGCGGGCGAGCACATCGAAGGCACGCAGCAGGTCCTCGCGCGAGAAGCGTGAGGCGAGACCCGCGAGACGGTCGGCGTCGGTCGCGAGTTCAGGATCCTCGAGGCGCGTCGGATCGACACTCACGATCATCAGGTCTCGGACGAGGCCGGTGAGGTCACGGACGACGAGCTTGAGGTCCTGCCCGGACTCGACGAGGCGCCCGACGGCATCGAACACGTCGGCCGCGCGACCGTCGGCGACGATCTCCGCCATGTCCATCAGCACGTCGCGGCCGATGAGGCCGAGCACCGACGCGACGTCGGCGGCGCTGATGCGCTCGCCGGCGAAGGCAATCACCTGGTCGAAGGCGCTCAGCGCGTCGCGCATGCTGCCCTCGCCCGATCGCGCGAGCAGCAGCAGGGCGTCGGGATCGGCCTGGATCTGCTCGGCCTCGGCGATGCGTGCGAGCTGGTCGGCGACGCTGCGAGCCCCGATCGTGCGCAGCTCGAACTCCTGCGACCGCGACCGGATCGTCTCCGGGATCTTGTGCAGCTCGGTCGTCGCCATCATGAAGACGACATGCGGTGGCGGTTCCTCGATCGACTTCAGCAATGCGTTGAACGAGCTGTTCGACAGCATGTGCACTTCGTCGATGATGAAGATCTTGTAGCGATCGCGGGCCGGGGCGATGCCGAGCCCCTCGATGATCACTTCACGGACGTTGTCGACACCGGTGTGTGTCGCGGCGTCGAGCTCGATGACGTCGATGTCGCGACCCTCGGCGATCTCGACGCAGGCATCGCACGTGCCGCACGGGTCTGCGGTCGGCCCGGTCTCGCAATTGAGCGCGCGCGCGAGGATGCGTGCGGTGGTCGTCTTTCCGACGCCGCGGGCTCCCGAGAAGATGAACGATTGGGCGATGCGCCCGCGCTGGATGGCGTTGCGCAGGGTTTGCGTCACGCCCACCTGGCCGACGACATCGTCGAAGCGCTGGGGACGCCACTTGCGAGCGAGCACCTGATACGGGCGGGACACTGAGGTCGGGGTCGGTTCGGTCAGGGGCAGCCGTCAGGTCTCGTAGCCGCCGACTCTCAGGTCGGCGGAGTCTCGTAGCCGTCGACCTTCAGGTCGACGGAATCGGTGACCGTGGTCGATCCAACCGCGACCCGGAGTACCCATGCACACGGCAGGATCCCCTTAGCGCTGCTACCTTCCGGTCCTGACGCGGTTCGGGGTCTGGCGTTGCACAGGCTCCGGACCGCGGTGCGAGCGACCACGGCCGGCGGCCACCCGCGGCGGCCGAACCCCCAGTGTAGTCTGCAGGTCGGGCGCGGGCAAGCATCGGCGAGCGAAGCGTGTCCGCCGGAGCCTTGGCGAAGGCGGAACCTGTCCGCCGAAGCCTTGGCGAAGGCGGATCAGTCGCTGGCTAGCGAGCCGTACAACTCGGGCCGCCTGAGGCGAAACGTGTACTCGAACGCCGAGCGCGCCTCGAGCTGGGCCTCGCGGTCGAGGTCAGCAAGGAGCAGGTGCGGCAGCGGCCCGTCGCCCGTGTGACGAGCGATCTCCTCGCCACCGGGTCCGACCACGAGGGCGCCTCCGGCAAAAGTCTGCTGCGCGCCGGCAAACTCCACGTCCCCGTACAAATTGCACGCGACGCCGAACACGCCGTTCTCGCGACAGCGCGCTCGCAACGTCGGTTCGGCCCACGCACTCCACCCCTCGGGTGTCAGCGGTGCAGGATCGGCAGCAAACGGGAAGAGCACGATCTCGGCGCCTTGCACGGCCAGGAGGCGCACCGACTCGGGCAGGAACGCGTCGATGCAGATCGTGATGCCGACGCGGCCGAGTGGCGTGTCGACAACCGGTGGCGCGCCGCCGCCGTTGTACAGCGGCATCTCGAACAGCGGCACGTGCATCTTTCGCCACGCGCCCAGCAACCCCGTGGGCCCGGCGAGCACGTGCGTGTTGAACAGCATGCTGCCGGCGTCTTCCAGCAGCCCCGCAGCAATGAGCAGGCCCGTTTCCCGGGCGATCGATCGGAGGCGGCGCACAGCGGGCCCGTCGATTGGCTCGGCCATCCGGCGCGCGCCGGCAAGGGCGTCGCGCAACCAGGCCTCGTGATTCGCGGCCGGATGGTTCGGCAGGAACCCGCTCAGGCTCAGTTCGGGGAGCAGCAGGAGCGAGGCGCCGCCATCGGCGGCGCGATGCGCCCACAACTCGATGCTGTCGAGATTGTGGCCGGTCTCTCCGGGTTTGGCGTCGATGGCTGCAGCGGCCACACGCACGTGCTGAAGCATGAGGCGGAGTGTACGCCGCCTCATGCGCCATACCTATGCGGTTATTGGCTGTTGGCCACTGCAGAGTCGCGGTTGCGCCGACGACGACATGCCAACGCCGGATTTCAACTATCCGCCGTCAGGCTGCGACCACCTGCTGTTCGAGTTGCTTGGGACCGGAGAAGAACGCCGCACCCATCTGACGCGCCATCGGGTCCGGCAGTATGTCCTCCTGACCAGCCTCGACGCCGTCCAGGATGGCGTGCGCCACTTCACGTGGCGAGGCCTTGGCGAGCGGGATGTTGGCGGCCATGTCCGTGTCCACGGGTCCCGGATAGACGCCGGCGACGAACGTGCCCTGGGCACGAAGGAGTTGCCGCGTCGTCTGGGTGATGGAGTGCGTGCCGGCCTTGGCGGCCGCATAGGTCGCCAGGATCGGGAAACCGATGAACGAGGCGACCGAGGCGATGTTGACGACGGCGCCGCCGCCATTGCGCGCGAGCACCGGCGCAAGACGCTGCGTCACGGCGAGCGTGCCGAGGACGTTGACCTCGAACTCGGCACGACCGGCGTCGAGCCACGCAGGATCGCCGAAGGTCTCGGACATGTGCGACACGACACCGGCATTGTTGATGAGCAGCGAGACGTCGGGGGCGACGGCGGGCAGCGCGGCGACCTGCGCCTTGTCGGTGACGTCGAGCTGTACCGGCACGACACGACCGCCGCCGAGCGCGACGAGGGCGTCCAGGGTCTCGGGCCGGCGGGCCGTGGCGTAGACGCGCGTCGCGCCACGCTCGAGCAGCGCCTCGACGAGGGCGCGGCCGATACCGCGGTTGGCGCCGGTGACGAGGGCGGTGGAGGTGGAAATCTGTACGGCCATTGGGAGGCTCCTTGAAGTCGTCGTCGGGGGTCCTGCGCGGCAAGGCGTCGTGTCCGGCAGTACCAGGCCGCCCGCACTGAACAGACCGATCGGTATGGTCAACGACTTGAAACTAGACCGACCAGTCTGTATAGTCAAGGCATGAATTCCGCCGACCGGCTCGACGAGGGCTCGAAACCCACCCAATCGGCCGGGCCGAGTGTCGCGGATCGTCTGCTCTCGACGGCGAGCGCGCTCTTCTATCGGGAGGGCATCCACGCCGTCGGCATCCAGCGCGTGATCGAGGAAGCGGGTGTGGCCAAGGCCTCCCTCTACGCGCACTACCGGTCCAAGGACGACCTCGTGGCCGCGTACCTGCGCCAGCGCAGCAAGGAAATGCAGACGACCCTCGAGGCCGAACTCGCACGCATCACCGATCCGACGCAGCGCCTCCTGCATCTCTTCGATCGGAATGTCGCCTGGGTGGATTCGGGTGCGTTCCGTGGCTGTCCGTTCCAGAACGCGCAGAGCGAGCTCTCCTGCCCGACACATCCTGCGCGGGCCGCGCTGGCCGAGCACCAGGCGTGGATGCGTGCGCTCGTCACGCGACTGGTCCACGCCGCGGGCATAGACAACGCCGAGCTGTTCACTGGCGCGCTGCTGGCGCTCCTGACGGGTGCCGGCGCCCGGGCGCTCGCGGAACAGTCAGCCGCCGCCGCGCACGACGCACGCTGGGCCGCGGCCCAGCTGATTGCAGCCGCACGCGGGCCACGCAATACGCCAGCTCCAGCAAAGGCGCACCGGCCGACACGCTCACGAAGATGACGAGATCCAGCTCTTGAACTAGTGGCGGCAGTTCCTTCCCCCGCTACAATGGCGCCGCCACTGGCGTCGGCCGCCAGCCGCGAACCGGAGAACGTCCGACGTGCGGTACATCCTCTCTCTCGATCAAGGCACGACCAGTTCGCGCGCCATCGTCTTCGATCACGAAGGCGCCATCCTCTCCGTCGGCCAGATGGAGTTCCAGCAGATCTTCCCCAAGCCGGGATGGGTCGAACACGACCCCGGCGAGATCTGGGCGACGCAGGTCGCCGTGGCGACCGAGGCGCTCGCACGCGGGGGCCTCCGGCCGCGCGACCTGGCGGCGATCGGCATCACCAATCAGCGGGAAACGACCGTCGTGTGGGACCGCGAGACGGGTGATCCCGTCTACAACGCGATCGTCTGGCAGGATCGACGGACCGCCGACTACTGCGAGCGACTCAAGCGCGACGGTCACGAAGACTTCATCCGCGACCGCACCGGTCTCGTCATCGATGCCTACTTCTCCGGCAGCAAGGTGGCGTGGATTCTCGACAACGTCCCCGGCGCCCGGACCCGGGCCGAGGCGGGCAAGCTCGCGTTCGGCACCATCGACAGCTGGCTCGTGTGGAAGCTCACGAGCGGTGCGACGCACATCACCGACGTCAGCAACGCGTCGCGGACGATGCTCTTCAACATCCACCGGCTCGCGTGGGACGAGGACCTGCTGAAGCTCCTGAACGTGCCGGCCAGCATGCTGCCCGACGTCCGCCAGTCCAGCGAGGTCTACGGACGCGTGTCGACGACGCTCGGGGTCGGTGATGTCCCGATCGCGGGCATCGCGGGGGACCAGCAGGCCGCGCTCTTCGGCCAGATGTGTGTGTCGCCCGGACTGACCAAGAACACGTACGGCACCGGCTGCTTCCTGCTGCAGAACACGGGCGAACGGCCTGTCGCTTCGCACAATCGCCTGCTCTCGACCGTCGCCTGGCAGGTCGGCGGCAAGACCACGTACGCGCTCGAGGGCGGTGTGTTCATCGGCGGCGCCGTGGTGCAGTGGCTGCGCGACGGCATGGGCCTGATCAAGACCTCGGCCGACGTCGAGGCGTTGGCGCGGTCGGTCCCCGACAGCGGCGGCGTGTACCTCGTGCCCGCCTTCGCGGGCCTAGGCGCGCCACACTGGGACCCCTACGCCCGCGGCACCATCGTCGGCATCACGCGCGGCACGACGGCCGGGCATATCGCCAGGGCTGCCGTGGAGAGCATCGCCTTCCAGGTCGCCGACCTGCTCGATGCCGTGGGTGACGACGCCGGCATCGGCTTGATGGAACTACGCGTAGACGGGGGCGCCGCCGCCAACGACGCCTTGCTGCAGTTCCAGGCGGATCTGCTTGGCGTCGCCGTCGTGCGTCCCGAGGTCACCGAGACCACGGCGCTGGGTGCGGCGTACCTGGCAGGGCTCGCGGTCGGGTTCTGGGACTCGACCGACGCCCTCGCGCGTCACTGGCGTGTGGCCAGGCGCTTCGAGCCGTCAAAGGCGCCGGCAGAAGTCGCCGCGCGCCGTGCGGAGTGGGCCGAGGCGCTGGGTCGATCGAAGAACTGGATCGCGAAAGGCAACTAGATGCGCCGCTCCGACATGCTGGCGAGGCTCGACCAGCACAAAGATCCCTGGGATCTCGTCGTCATCGGCGGCGGTGCCACCGGTGTCGGCATCGCCGTGGACGCGGCGAGCCGCGGCTATGACGTCCTGCTCCTCGAGCAGCACGACTTCGGCAAGGGCACGTCGAGCCGGAGCACCAAGCTGGTACACGGCGGCGTCCGTTACCTGGAACAGGGCAACATCGCGCTGGTGATGGAAGCGCTCAAGGAGCGCGGCCTGCTTCGCCAGAATGCGCCGCACCTCGTGAGCAACCTTGCCTTCGTCGTCCCGAACTACGACTGGTGGGAAGCGCCGTTCTACGGCCTGGGCCTCAAGGTCTACAACGCGCTGGCTGGCAAGTACGGCTTCGGGCCATCCGAGATCCTCACCCGCGAGCAGACGCTTGCACGCCTGCCGACGATCAAGACCGAGGGCCTGCGCGGCGGCGTCGTCTATTACGACGGCCAGTTCGACGACGCACGGCTGTTGATCAACCTGGTGACAACGGCGGCCGAGCAGGGCGCGACGCTGGTCAACTACGCGCGGGTGGTCGACATCACGAAGGAGCCCGACGGCTTCATCGGCGGCGTCGTGGCCGTCGATGAGGAGAGCGGCCGGCAGTGGACCGTCGCAGCACGCGTGGTCATCAACGCGACGGGCGCGTTCTCGGACACGGTGCGGCGGCTCGCCGAACCCGACGTCGCAGCCCTGATCGCGCCGAGCCAGGGCATTCACCTGGTGTTCCACGAGTCGTTCCTGTCGGCCGACGCCGCGATCATGGTGCCGCACACGACCGACGGTCGGGTGATGTTCGCGATTCCGTGGCACGGACACACACTTGTCGGCACCACCGACACGCCGATCGACACGCCGACGCTCGAGCCGTTACCGCTGCAGGAGGAGATCGACTTCATCCTCGAGACCGCCGGCCGGTACCTCCACAAGGCACCGACGCGAGAGGATGTCCTCAGCGTGTTCGTCGGCATCCGTCCGCTCGTCAAGGGTGGCGACGGCAGATTGACGGCCGCGCTGTCGCGCGATCACACCATCCACATCGACTCGTCGGGGCTCCTGACGACGACCGGCGGCAAGTGGACGACGTACCGGAACATGGCGGAGCACACCGTGGATCAGGCCGCCGACCTTGCGCGCCTGACCGAGCGGCCCTGCGTCACGCGTACGCTCAACGTGCACGGGTTCCACACGAATGCCGATCGCTTCGGCGCGTTGAGCATCTACGGTTCCGACGCGCTCGCGATCCAGGAACTGGTTCGCGAGACGCCGTCGCTTGGCACGCCGCTGCATGCCGACCTGCCGTACACCGGCGCGGAGGTCGTCTGGGCCACCCGTCACGAGATGGCGCGCACCGTCGAGGACGTGCTCGCGCGCCGCACGCGCGCCCTGTTCCTCAACGCACGCGCGGCCGTCGCCATGGCGCCCGACGTGGCGCGGCTCATGGCCGGCGAACTTGGCTGGGATGCCGCGTGGCAGGCGGCGGAAGTGGCCGCATTCGCGGGGCTCGCCAAGGGGTATCAGATCTAGCGCGATCGATTACCATCGCGCTGTCCGAACGAGGCCGACGTTGGTCGTACCGAATCCGATTCCCCAGCGGATCGAGTGCCTGGATATCCTGCGCGGTTTCGCGCTGCTCGGGATGTTCGTGGTCCATTTCCACATGCAATCGACCGAGCCGGGCGGGCTCGACGACATGGTCCGCGTGCTCGTCTGGCGGCTGGTGGAATCGAAGGCGCACGGGACCTTTTCGCTGCTCTTCGGCGCCGGGTTCGCCATCCAGCTCCGACGCGCTGAAGCGCAGGGCCGGCCGTTTGCCGGCCTGTATCTCCGCCGACTTGCCGTCCTCGCGCTCTTCGGCTTCGTGGCGCACGCCTTCTTCGGCTACAACGTGCTGCTCGGGTACGCCGTCTGGGCGTTACCGCTTCTCCTCATCCGAAAGTGGTCGACGCGCGCCCTGCTGGTGACGGCGGTCGTCTCGGCCGCGTCCGTCGTGCTCTATTCCACAGCCACGACATGGTTGTCGTGCCATCTGCGACCCGAGTGTGTCGCAGCGGCGGCGGAGGCACGACGAGCCGAGAGGATCGCCGTCAATGACGCGCTCACTGCCGCCGAAATGCAGGCGAGTTATCTCGTCCTGCTCGGCGCGCGCATCAGGCACATGGCGTGGTTCTACACCCAGCCGTTCTTCGTGATGCCGGGCGGGACGCTGGCGCTCTTCATCGCCGGCTTGCTATTCGTAAGGCATCATTTCTTTGACGATGCCCGCGCACACAGTCGGTTGCTCGGCGGCATCGCGGCGCTCGGCGTCGTTTCCTGGGCGCTCGACAACTGGCTGCTTCCCACGAGCCTTGGTCTCCTCCGCGATCAGTGGCTGACATTCACCTACGTCTCGGGCGGGCTCCTGCTCCTGGCCTACAGACCGGATCTCAGCGTGCGACTGCGCCCTGTCGCCGCGGCCGGCCGGATGGCCCTGACAAACTACCTGCTTCAAATCGCGACCCTGGACCTGCTGTTTTCCGGATACGCGATAGGCCTTGGGAAGATACGACCCGTCGTCGGTTTTGCAGCGGCGCTGGCCTGTTTCGGAGCCGAGGCCGCCTTCAGCACCATCTGGCTCAGACACTTCCAGTTCGGACCGGCCGAATGGCTGTGGCGATCGCTCGCATACGGCCAGCGACAACCGATGAGGCGCCTGTCGCTCTCGCCTGCCTCCGAGACACTCTCCGCATGAGAGAAACCCATTCCTGGCGTGGACCCGTAACCATCGGCAGTCGTCTGTGTCGTACGGAGACGACGGGCGTCGAGCCGTGGCGGAGGGGACCGACCGTCGTCCCGTCGTGACGACGATCGGCCTGTGTGAGCGTCGAGCCGGTCACTCGTTCAGGTTGATCACTCCGTCGAGGGAGCCGGACACTACCTCCCCGGTCCCGTTCGCATAATCGATCTCCTGGATGAACCGTACCGTGAGCGTGCCCGTCGCCCCGGAGAAACGACCCGTCCCTCCAGTGATGGTCGCGAGCACCCTGACGCTCGATATATTGGGCGGCGTGAACCCGTCCTGACCACCGGCGGTTGTCGTGCTCAGGCGATCGCCATTTGCCGCCGTGAAATCGCTTGTGCCAGTGCTGGTTGCCGTAGCAATGTCCACGACATCCACGAATGCCGCAGTGAAGGCGCCAAGGTGCGTGGCCGTGCCCTGATATGTTCCTCTGCTCGTGAACGACGTGGGCGGGCACGTCGGCGGGCAGTTGAACACGCCGCCACCACGCCCTGTGAACACTCCACGGAACGGCAGCCCCGTACCATGTTGTGCCTGCGTTTGCGACGAGCTACCCGACGGCGCCGCTGTAGCGCTCGTGGGCGCGGTGGGTGAATCCAGGTGCTGCCCGCTGCAGGCCGCGGCCAACACACAGAAGCTCAGAACGACTTGTCTCATGTGGACCTCCTCGCGCGGCACGCTACGTGGCCCGGTGTCGAGACGTCTTTCGAAGGTGGTTGGAAGGCGCTTAGATTCCCGTTTGATTTGGCGTCAAATCTCGTTCCGGACACCTGGGCGCAGTCCTGACCTCACGTGCTAACCTTCGGCCGCGAGGCGTGGAGTGACCGGAGCGCACACGTGGACAATCCGACCGGCAGCCAGTTCGGACCGTTTCTGATCGATGCCAGGGAACGAACGCTGCGGCGGGACGGCGCACCCGTGCCGCTCACACCCAAGGCGTTCGATGTGCTCGTGGCCTTGCTCGAGAAGCCTGGACAGCTGATCTCGAAGGAGGAACTGCTCCAGAACGTGTGGTGCCCCGATTCCACGTGCCTTCTGGTCACGGATACGCTCGGCGCCGACAAACCAGACGCGTTGTTTCAGATCGCGTTGGAGACGGGGGAACGGCGACAGCTGACCCATCCGAAGGGTCTGGTCAGGGATGCCGACCCGGCCATGTCACCTGACGGCAGCCTGCTTGTCTTTCGCCGGGACGCCACCCCAGGCAGCGGTGAGTTCTACCGCCTCTCATTGAAGGACGGGAACGATTCCCAAGGCATTCCGGTGCGCCTGACGGCGACACTCTACGCAGGCAAGCCAGTCTGGATACCTGACAGTCGTGAAGTGCTGTTCCCGGCCCGAGGCGGGCTCTGGAGACTAGACGCCTTGACCGGCGGCACGCCACGCCGGCTCCCATTCGTCGGTCTGGACGGTATTGCACCGGTTGTGTCGCGAGTGCCGACCGGCGGGCGGCGGCTCGTGTACGTGCACAGCTTCGCCGACACGAACGTGTGGCGCGTCGACACGGCGCGGCCGGGTTCCCCGGCCGCCTCGCCGCCGGCTGCCGCCAAAAGGCGATGAAGTACGAGCGTTTCCTAGCGGGCCGTGACGACGACGGCGCTGCACGAGCGGCCGCCGCTACGTCGGTACGCGTGCGGAATGGTCGAATCGAAGTAGATGGCGTCGCCGGCCTCGAGCGCATGTTCCTCGCCGTTCATGTGGACGCTCAAGACGCCCTGGATCACGTAGATGAACTCGACGCCCTGATGCTCATGGGGCTGTAGCTTCTCCCGCGCCACCGGAAGGAACTCCGCGTAATAGCTGTTGAAGCGGCGCTCGGCGGCCGGGTAATCGAGCGACGCGAACCGGTAGGCTGCCTCCTCCGTGCCAGCACGCTCGGGCAGTTCCACGCGCTGGTTCTTCCGCGTCACCGCTACGAGCGGCTTTTCACGCGCGCCAGCGAAGAAGTACTCGAGGCCGACCCCGAAAACGAGCGCGATGCGCAATAGCGTCGGCAGCGTGGGGAACAGACGGCCGCGCTCGATTTTGGAGAGCATCGCCGGCGACAGCCCCGTGTGCTGGCCAAGGTCGACGAGGCCGATCTTCTTCTTCAGGCGGAGCGCGCGGATCTTGGGTCCAATCCCATAGTCGTTCAGTCCGTCTTCCAGCGTCTTCGAAAGCATTCGCCCCCTCTATTTGACTGTGGTTCACATTCCAGGCCGGTTCGGTCGTGACACTCACACGACTTTGCATACCAGCCGAATTTTACTTGTATGCACTTTTAATTGCATTAAAGTCAAAGGCGACCGGCTGCACCGGGCGCTCTCCAGAGTGCGCGCAGACCGGCGGGATGCAGTCAGCGAGCCACATCGCGGCTGCTGCTAGGTCCATTCTTCGAGGAGTACACATGAAGACCATGCTTTCGTTCACGTCACTGGCCCTTGTCGTTCTCACGGCGGTCGCCTCACCGGCACGTGCGCAGCAAACCAAGGACATCGTCGACACGGCGGTCGCCGCCGGGTCGTTCACCACGCTGGCCAAGGCGTTGACGGCAGCCGACCTCGTCGGCACGCTCAAGGGGCCGGGACCGTTCACCGTGTTCGCCCCGACCGACGAGGCCTTTGCAGCGCTGCCCGCCGGAACGCTGGAGAAATTGCTGAAGCCGGAGAACAAGGCGACGCTTCGGCGGGTGCTCACGTATCACGTGGTGCCGGGCAAGGTGATGGCGGCCGATGTCGTCAAGATCAGCTCCGCCAAGGCGGTCAGCGGTGACACCCTGTCGATCAAGGCGAGCGGCGGCACCGTGATGGTCGACAAGGCTCGGGTCGCCAAGGCCGACATCGCCGCCAGCAACGGTGTCATCCACGTCGTCGACGCGGTCCTGCTCCCGCCGACGGAATAGGGCTTCCCACATGGCCGCAAGGGTCCTGCTGACCGGCGCCACTGGCTGCATCGGCAGCCGCCTTCTTCGAGTGCTCGAGGAAGGCGGCTGCGCGGTGCGGTGCCTCGCGCGGCGGCCCGATCGCGTCGCCGTGCGACGTCTCACCACCGAAGTCTTCGCGGGAGACTGCTTCGACGAAGCGTCGCTCGACGCAGCCATGGAAGGGGTGGACCAGGCGTTCTACCTGGTGCACGCGCTGGCGAGCGGACCTGCGTTCGCCGCACTCGATCGCGAGGCTGCGACCACCTTCGGCCGCGCGGCCGCCCGCGCCGGAATCCGCCGCATCATCTATCTCGGCGGGCTCGGCGACGCTGGCGATTCCCTCTCCACGCACTTGAAGAGCCGCGTGGAAACCGGAGACGCATTGCGCGCCAGCGGCGTACCGGTCGTCGAGTTTCGGGCGTCGATCGTCATTGGCGCCGGCAGCCTGTCGTTCGAGATGATCCGCGCGCTGGTCGAGCGGCTACCAGTCATGCTTTGCCCGCAGTGGGTAGACACCCGCACCCAGCCCATCGGGATAGACGATGTGCTGGCGTATCTGCGCGCGGCACTCGACCTGCCGGAGGGGCGCGAAGGCGTGTTCGAAATTGGCGGGCCCGAGGTGGTGTCCTACGGCGAGATGATGCGCGAGTACGCTAGGCTGCGTGATCTGCGACGCGTACTGGTCCGGGTGCCCGTGCTGACGCCGCGCCTTTCCGGGGTGTGGCTCGCCCTCGTGACGCCGGCGCAGGCCAGCGTGGGACGCGCACTGGTCGAAGGCCTGCGTAATCCTACCGTGGTGCGATCCTCCGCGGCACGCGAAGCATTCGGTCTTGCGCTGACGTCGTTGCGCGAGGCATTTGTGCGCGCGATGGACGAGGGCGGGGCCACACGGTTCAAGACCGATACCCGCGTGGCCGTCGTCGCGGCGGCGCCGGCGGAGGCGTTTGCGCCCATTCGCCGCATCGGCGGTCGCAGTGGATGGTATTTCGGCGATGCGCTGTGGCGGCTGCGCAGGTGGCTAGACGGCTGCGTGGGCGGTGTGGGCATGCCGCGACATCGCCGCGACCCCGATGCCTGCGTCGTCGGCGACGTCATCGATGGGTGGCGCGTCGAGGCCTACGAGCCTGATCGGTTCCTGCGGCTGAGGGCCGGAATGAAACTCCCGGGGCGCGGCTGGCTCGAGTTCCGCGTGGCACCCCTCGGCGACGGATCGCGATCGCTCATTCGCCAGACAGCGACATTCGACGCACGAGGCGTCGCGGGTCGACTGTACTGGTACGGGGTGGTGCCGCTCCACGCGATCGTCTTCCGCGGCCTGCTGCGGCGGATTGCGCGGTGCGCAGTCCGGGGGGCCTCGCCGGACCCTCTATCGACCTTCACGTATTGCTCGATCATCGGCGCGCCTGCGGCCGCGGTGTTCCGCTGGCACGAGCAGCCGGCAGCGCTCGGGGCGCTGACCCCCGCCGCGCTGGTACGAATTGAACAGCAAGAGGGCGGCATTGGTGACGACGGGCGCGTCATGCTATCGATCGGCATCGGCCGGGCACGATTCCGCTGGGGGGTGCGGCATTACGGTTACGTCGCCGCCCGGCAATTCTGCGACGAGCAAGTGCTGGGTCCATTCGCGGTATGGCGGCACGCGCATCTGTTCGAGCCGATCGGACATTTGCAAACGCTCTACCAGGACCGCATCGAGTTCGCGGTCTCCCGCCATCGCGCGTTGAACCGCTTCGCGGCAGCCATGCTCCGTCCGCTGCTAACACTTGCCTTCGCGTACCGCCATGCAATCGTGCGCGCGAGCGTCGGCCACGCCCATCCCCGGAGCCCGCGGCGATGGGTGGCGGCGGTGGCTCTGGCGGCGGCGGTCACACTTCCGCCCGTCACTGCTCGCGGGCAGACGACGGCGGCCGTGCGCACGGTTCCGCGTGTCGATCTGGGTCGATATGCGGGCGACTGGTTCGAGATCGCGCGATTTCCGAACCGCTTCCAACGCCACTGCGTCGGCGACGTGCGCGCCAGCTACACCCGCCGGCCAGACGGGCGCGTCGATGTGGTGAACCGGTGCCGCACCGCCGACGGTCAGACCGCGGCAGGCGGCGTCGCGCGCATCGTCGATGAGCGCACCTTCGCCCGGTTGAAGGTGCGGTTCGCTCCCGCGTGGCTCTCATGGCTGCCGGTGGTGTGGGGCGATTACTGGATCATCGGCCTGGCGGCAGATTATTCCTGGGCGGTCGTCGGCGATCCCGACCGGAACTTCTTGTGGATTCTCGCGCGGGCGCCGCACCTTGACGACGAGTCCGCGAGGGCGGCGCGGGCGGCCGCGCTCGCCAGCGGATTCGACGTGAATCGCCTTGTGCCGACGCCACAGGCGAGCGCCAGTCCGCAGTAACACGGCCGGACGAAGAGATGGCCACGCGCCACGAAGCCTTCGGGAGTGGCTGATTCGTCGGATCAGTGATGCGCATCGAGGACGCCACCCGGCGACGGCCTTCCTCGACAGGATCTCGAGGCGCTTCACCTCCACCGCGATTACTTCTTGTTGACGTTGGCGCAACGTGGATCGCTCGGGGGCGGCGGCCCCGGCTTCTTGCGACCGAATCGACCGAGCAGCTTGCCACCCGGAATGGCGTCGGCCATCGTCGGCTTGTTCGCCTGCTGCGCCGCGAGCTGGGCGCAGTACTCCTCGTCGGACAACTTCGCGTTGGCTGCGGTGTCTGACGAACCACCACCCGACATCGCCCCGAGGTCCATCACGCCCTCGGGCGAGATCATGTCCATGCGGACGGCCTTGAAGCTGACGCGGGCGAACCACTCCTGGTCCCACGTCACCTTCGGATCTGCAGGTCGCGCCGGATGGATGAACGTCGCCTCGTCGCCGTAGGCCGTGAACATCAGCATCGAGCCGTTCTTCGTGGCCTTGACGACCTCGGCGGGCACGGCGCAGTTGGTGGTCGACGGCGGCAGGACCGCCTTGAGATCGATCAGGCGCTTCACCTCGGCGGGGGTCAGGTGTTCCATCTGGATGAACGTCGCCGGGCGTTCAGCCGAGGACCACATGACGATGTTGGCCGACTCGTCGTCGACTTTCTCGGGGGCCATGACGCCGAGCGAGTAGCCGGTGGCCCTCGCCGGTGCGTTCCAGCTCAGGGCGACGGCGCCCGAGGCCTGGACAGCCGTCGAGGAGTAGCGCACTGGCTCCATGAAGGTCTTGTCATCGGGCAGGGTGAAGTCGATCTTCGGCGTGTAGGTGCCTTCGATCAGATGCTGTCCGGCCAGCGTCGACCCCAACGGGAAGGTCGCCTGGAGGTCACGATTGCGCTTCTTCTGGTCGTCGTTTGGCCAGTCGCCGTAGGTCTTCGAGTTGCCTGCCGTGGGCGTGCGAACCGCGCGCGCCCCGACGGCCGCCTGCAGCGCCTGCAGGTCGGGCTCGTCGTTCTCGCTCCGCATGAGCTTGTCGAAGGTCAGGATGACGGGCTGACCCGGACCGGCTTTCTCGCCGCAACCCCAGTAGAACGTGATCTGCCCCTTCGGGGTCTTGTAGGTGCCGGGCGCCTCGGTGCCGGGGCGACCTGGCTCCGGCGTCCGCAGGAAGATTGGCTTGTTGACCTGCGATCCGGCCGGGAAGGTGTGGAACGCTTCGGGCTCCCCGGTCGGGGCCAGCGAGGTGCCCAGCTTCAGTTCGATGGTCTGACTGGCCGTGGGCAGGCCAGACGACGCCATGCGCATCATGGTGCCCATCGACGGCCGCCCGCCGCCCGCCGCCATCCCACTCATGGCCAGCATGCCACCGCCGGTGGTCGCGCCCAGCCAGTACCGCGACTCCGGAGGCGTGACCTGCTGCTCCGGCGCGGCCTTCGACCCCGCCTTCGGTGCCTGCGCCAGGGTCGATACGCCCACAGAAATCGCGATGGCCGGTACGGCCGCGACGATCACGGCCAGAGATGTCCGCATGTGCATTCCTTCCGATGTGGGACGCGGCCGCGACCCGAGCGTCCCGACAGAGTCCTTGCCTTGAAGCTGGGTGGTCGGGGCGGCCGATTTCGTGACAGCGAACGGTCGCACTAACGATGACGGTCAGTTGACAGTCCCGGGGCCTCGAGAATCCTGCCGACCAGGAACTCGGCCAGGCGCCGGTGGGCCTCTGCGTTCGGATGCCCATCCCAGGGCACCGACAGGGACTGATGGTCCTCTCCGCGCAAGGGGATCAACAAGTCGTGGACCGGAACATTCAATTCGCGCCCCCAGCTGGCGACCGCGTCATGAATCGGCTGAAAACCATACCTGTCGCCGAAATCCTGGGTGAAGTCGGGCAGGATGACGACGACGAATGGAATGCGCGCAGCGGCGCAGAGATCGCGCATCTCTCGCATCGCCTGCTTCGAGTCTTTCCATTTCGACGAGCTCGAGGCGAATCCCTCGAGGTACGCGCCACTCACGGTGTCCTTGTTGGTCTCGAAGACGCGCCGCTTGAACAGGTGCCGGTTCGCCACTTCCGCCAACTCCGCCAGGAACCAGGAATTCGCATGCCGGTACGTCTCGTCCGGAGGCGTCGGCAGTGCCGTTGACGGCTCCGCGTCGTTCATGACGTAGGACAGAACGACCGCATCTGGCTCGTAAACCGGCAAGAGCCGCTCGAGAAGCTGCCGCTCCTGCCGACTGTTGTAGTCCGGAACCCCACCGTTGATGACCTCGATATCGGGATGGCCGCGTTCCTTCAAGAGACGCTCGGCCACCTGCGGATACGCTTCCTCCTCCGCGACGGCATAGCCCCACGTGTAGGAGTCGCCGATCACCAGGACCCGCTTCGTGCCGAGCTTCTTCCCGGACCGATCGCGGTCGCGCAAGCCATGCGCATTGGTGCGATAGGGAAATGTTCGCGTCGGATCGACACCGCCAGGAAAGACTCCCGTCGCATTCGGCTTGAGTTCGAACACCTGCGGTGCGGGCAGACGGACCAGGTTGTCGGTCCAGGGCGGGAATTTCAGCTCGAACCTCCGCCACACATGCCAGCGGAACGCCACTTCGGCACACGCCGAAGCCACGATCGTCGTCAAGACAAGGACCAGCAGGCGGAGCATCACCGCCCGGCGAAGGAAACGGGTCAAGCGGACAGATTCTACAATCAGGCGAATTCCATGACGGCCATCCTCGGTGTCTCGGCCTTCTATCATGATTCCGCAGCAGCCCTGCTGGTGGATGGTCGGATCGTCGCCGCCGCCCAGGAGGAGCGCTTCACGCGGAAGAAGCACGACCACGGCTTCCCGGCCAATGCGATCGACTTCTGCCTGGCCGAAGCGGGGCTGACGCCGGCGGACCTGGATTACGTGGGGTTCTACGACAAGCCACTCCTGAAGTTCGAGCGCCTGCTCGAGACGTATCTCGCGTTCGCGCCGCGCGGGTTCGCGTCGTTCCTGAATGCCCTGCCGCTGTGGTTCAGGCAGAAGCTGCACCTGCCCCGTGAGTTGAGCGCGGGCCTGCACGGGGCCTACCGCAAGAAGTTCGTGTTCACCGAGCACCACGAGGCGCATGCGGCGAGCGCGTTCTTCCCCTCGCCCTTCGACGAGGCCGCGATCCTTACACTCGACGGGGTCGGTGAGTGGGCCACGGCCAGCTTCGGCGTCGGACGCGGCAACCGCATCGAGCTCACGCACGAACTCCACTTTCCCCATTCGATCGGGTTGCTCTACTCGGCATTCACGTTCTTCACCGGCTTCCGGGTGAACTCCGGAGAATACAAGCTGATGGGGCTCGCGCCGTACGGTACGCCCCGGTTCGCCAAGGTGATCCGCGAGACGCTCCTCGACCTGAAGGACGACGGCTCGTTCCGGATGGACATGTCCTACTTCAACTACTGCCAGGGCATGACCATGACGTCGCCGAAGTTCGACACGCTGTTCGAGGGGCCGCCGCGCCGCGCCGAGTCGCCGGTCACCCAGAGGGAGATGGACATCGCGGCGTCGATCCAGGAAGTGACCGAGGACATCATGCTCCGCTGTGCGCGACACGTGCACGCCACGACAGGCATGAAGCGCCTGTGCCTCGCCGGCGGCGTGGCCCTCAACTGCGTCGGCAACGGAAAGATCCTGCGCAACGGCCCGTTCGAGGACATCTGGATTCAGCCGGCCGCCGGGGATGCGGGCGGCGCGCTTGGCGTGGCCCTCTTCATCTCCCACCAGTTGCTCGACACACCGCGCCGGCCCAACGGTCAGGACACGCAGTCAGGCTCCCTCCTCGGACCGCGGCACACGACGGACGACATCCGGGCGTTCCTCGATTCGGTCGGGGCCACAGCCCGAGCGTTCACCGACGACGCCGACCTGTGCGAGTTCGTCGCCTCGCTGATCGCGCAGGAGAAGGTCGTCGGGTGGTTCCAGGGACGCATGGAGTTCGGGCCTCGGGCGCTCGGGTGCCGGAGCATCATCGGCGATCCGCGTAGCCCGTCGATGCAGTCGACAATGAACCTGAAGGTCAAGTTCCGCGAGTCCTTCAGGCCCTTCGCCCCCTCGGTGCTGCAGGAACACGTGCACGAGTACTTCCAGATGCGCCAGGGGCAGGACAGCCCGTACATGCTGCTCGTCGCGCCATTGCATGAGGTACAGCGACTCGGCGACGCTGATGCAGGCGCCCATCTGGTCGGCATCGAGAAGCTGCAGGTGCCGCGCTCGACGATCCCGGCCGTGACGCACGTCGACTACTCGGTGCGCGTCCAGACGGTTGACGCGGAGCGTCACGGGCGCTACTTCCGGTTGTTACAGGCGTTCGAGCGGCAGACAGGATGTCCCGTGCTGATCAACACCAGCTTCAACGTGCGAGGCGAGCCGATCGTGTGCCGCCCGTCCGAGGCCCATCGCTGCTTCCTGGCGACCAACATGGACGTGCTGGTCCTCGAGAACTTCGTGCTGCTGCGTGAGGAGCAGGCGCAGGCACGGCCGGTCGACGCGAGCGCACACCTGGCGCAATTCGAGCTGGACTAGGGAAACCCATGGCACTGCTCGAGATCAATCGGAATCCGTCGCGCCGCGACCTCGCATGGTTCGGCGCAGTCCTGTTGCTGTTCTTCGCCGTGATTGGCGCAATCGTCGGCCGCACGCTGAGCAGCGACGTCGCGAAGAATGTCCTGTGGGGTGCCGGGGCCGTCGTCGCGCTCGTGTACTACGCGGTGCCCGCGCTGCGGCGGCCGATGTTCGTCGGGTGGATGTACGCGGCGTACCCCATGGGCTTCATCGTCTCCCACCTGCTGCTCGGCCTCGTGTACTTTGGCGTGCTCACGCCCATCGGGCTGCTGATGCGGGCGGCCGGGCACGACCCGATGACGCGACGCTTCGACCGGTCGGCGCCGACGTACTGGATCGCACGCGAGCAGGCTCCAGATGTGAAGAGATACTTCCGGCAGTTCTAGTCGGCCTCCGGTCGCACGCGACCTCGGCCGACAACGCTCACTCGCGGCACCCCAGGGCACCACGAGAGTTCTAGTCGGCCTCCGGTCGCACGCGACCTCGGCCGACAACGCTCACTCGCGGCACCCCAGGGCACCACGAGAGTTCTAGAAGGAACGCACAGCATGGCTGATCGACAGGAAGAGTCGTCGCAGTTCGCGCGAGAAGCGCAGGCGCGTCAACAGGGGTTCCTTGGTGAACTGTGGCAGTTCATCACGCAGAACAAGAAGTGGTGGCTGACGCCGATCGTCATCATCCTGGTCGTGTTCGGCTTGCTGATTGCCCTGGGCGGCACGGCTGCCGCGCCGTTCATCTACACGTTGTTCTAGTGCGTACGACCGTTGCGCAGTTCCGCCTCGGCGGTGTCGATGTACGCCCGGTAGCCCTGCGGGTCGACGAACGAATCAGCCGGGTTCTTCGCGGTCTGGCTCGCGACGAACTTGCGGTACCGGCCCCACCATCGTGCATGGGCGGTCACCCAGATGTCGGCGGGAAGGCTCCGCAGCAGGCGGACACTGCGCTCGCGGTCGGCCGCTTGTTCCGGATACGTCGACGTTGCGAGCACCCCCAGGTCGCACGCGCTCACGACGTTCAATACGCGGTCGCCATCCTGGACGGGGAACGACCAGGAGGTGCAGCCACGCGAATGCCCGGCGGTGATATGCGCGGTGAGCGCGATCGGCCCGACACGGATCGTGTCGCCGTCCTTGAAGCGATGGTCGACGCGCGGGGGCGGATAGCCGAGGACCCCGATCCAGATGAGGGCCCTCAACGGCAGGACGACGTCGGGATCGTCACCGCCGGCCGCGAGGGCGTCGCCGCTGGCGTCGCTGGCCCACACCTGCGCACCCGACGCCTGCTGGAGCACCGCCAGCCCGCCCCCGTGGTCCGGGTGCGGCTCCGAGTTCAGGAGCACCTTGACGTCCCTGATGTCGAAGCCAAGCTTCGCGATGCTCGCCATGATCATCCGCGCGGTGGTGGGATAGCCGGCATCGAGCACGACGTGCCCCTCAGGCCCGGTCATGAGGAAGGCGGAGACATCGCTCGCGCCGACGTAGTAGAAGTTGCCGGCGATGCGGAACGGTTCTGCGGGCTGCTGCCCGCCGATCTTGTTCGCGTTCCCCTGCCTGGCGACGAACACCAGGGTGAGAATGATCATCAGTCCCAGCCCAACCAGCACGCGCCGCCTCGTGAAGTGCCGCAATCTTCGCCCTCCACCTGCATGATCCTCGTTCGCGCCACCCGAGTCTTCAGCGTTTCGTGAGCATTGCGTCAGATCGTGGTGAGAGGGGCGCTATTGCGCAAGTCGTTGCGCGTTTCGGTGTCACCGAATCGGCAGTTCGGCCGAAGCTACCGATGGCTCCTATGTAGTCTCCGTTCTCGCTTGGCGTTGTCACGGTCGCGGAGCAGACCATCAGGGTTCGGGATCTCGCCGAGGCGCGTCTATCCGTTCCAGGCCATGTCGTGGGCGGCCGGGGTCATCAGCGGTATCGCGCTGTTGTTGACAGTCCGGCTGTCCAGTTCTGCACGATTGACAACGGCGCCTTGGGGTCGGTCTCGACAATCGCGCTCAGCAGAAAGCGCTCGCCGTTGCGCGTGACGGCGTAGGTTGGACCGGATGTGGCGGAGGCCGGGCGAAATGGAAACAGCACTGTTGGCGTGCCGGTTGTCAGGCTTGCGCCACCGCCTGCGACGGACACGGCCATCAACGTGCCGTCGAACGAATAGTAATAGAGCTCCTTGCCGTCGGCGCGCCAACGCGGTCCACTGCCGCCGGCCAGCGAAATCTGCCGTTTCCCGCCGTGCGTCGGGAAACTCTCTACGTACACTTCAACCAGCCCTGACTCATCCGAACTGTAGGCGATCCAGTTCGCGTTCGGAGAGAATGCCCCGCCGTTTTCCATCGCTGCTGTCTGGAGATAAGGAGACGGCTTGCGTTGGCCGCTGGTCGGCAACACGAAAATGTCGTGGTTGGTTTGTGGACCAATCTGTCGGTAGAGGAGGAAGCGCCCGTCTCGCGACCAGTCCAGGGGGAACTTCGGCTGTTCCGAGCGGAGCAACGGTGTATCTGTCCCCTGGCTGCTCACCTCCTTCTCGTATAGGTCAAAGCTTCCATTGCGTGTCGAAGTCCAGACGATGCGCTGGCCATCTGGGGACCAGATGCCCAGCAGGTCGCTCCCGGGATCGAAGGTGAATTTAGCCGGGTTGTCGCCAAGCGGATCTGTCAACCACAGATCGTTGTTGTTGGTGGCCAAATCTTTGCGCGCCACCACGATGCGCGATTCATCTGGGGACAGGACAGGGACACCGACGTTGTCCAGTTGCGCCAGCACATGTAGAGGCGTGCCATGGCGATCGACCCACAGCAACTGACTGCGTTGCCGGTCGATATGCGGGTCATAAATCAATAGCCCGTTGTCCGCCGCCGTAAAGTTCCGGCGGCGATAGCTGAGATTGGCGCCTTGCACCGTGCCGAGCCGAGCAGCGATGGGCTCCGCTTCGCCGCTGGTGTGCAACCCGTCGGAGTCGAAGGCCAGCGCCATCAGCCCGCCTTCACGACCAAAGAGCAGGTAGCCGCGGTGGCGATCGTTCGGATCGCCAGCGACAAATATGGCATTGGAATCGTGGTCGAGGACACGTTGTCGAAGTTTGCCATCGAGAGAGCCCACATGAATGCCACCCGCATTCTTCTTGCCGCCGCTGATGGCCAGGTAGAGAAAACGGCGTCCATCGGGCAGGAAAAATGGCTCGTGTAAATCGGTCTGTCCGGGATCGGCGTGCAGCACTACTTCAGGAGTACCACCCGAGGCCGAGACCCGGAGGATCTGGGGAACTCCCAGCACGGTAAACAGAATGACGCCCTCCCGGTTCCACGTGCCACCTGTCCCGGCCGATGCCCGGCACAGCGGCACGGGCAGGCCGCCGCCCAGTTCTACCTTCTTCAGTTTTCCGCTGGCAAAGAACCCGACAACACGGCTGTCCGGTGACCAGAACGGGTGCGACGCGCCGTCTGTGCTTTCCACGGGAATGGCTTTGTCATGTGCCAGGGAACGCAGCCAGAGTTGGACCCGACTGCCGGTCGCAGCCGTGAAAGCCAGCCACTTTCCGTCGGGCGACAGGGCGATGTCTCCGAAGCTGGCGTCTTCCGGCGGCAGCAGGGACGCCTTCAGAAGCCGCGGGGGGTCGGGCGTCCCGCGACGGATTTGGCCGATCCACAGCGCGACGACGAGTAGAGTCATCGCGGCGGCCACCAACCAGGGCACGGTCACGAGCCTTCGTGTGTTGGTGGCGGGCAGGGGGACCTGCCCCTCTCTTGCCTCCGCCTGGCGTGGCGGCTCCGCCACGACCTGTGGTGCCAACTCGGGCCCCTGCGCCGTCAAAGGCGCGACGGCGCGCACGTCGGCGACGAAACGGTAGCCACGCTTCGGGACGGTTTCGATGAACCTCCGCCCGTTCTCGCCATCGCCGAGTACCCGGCGCAACTTGAAGATGTTGTCGGCGAGATTGTTTTCCTCGACGAAGCTGTCCGGCCACAGCGTGCTGAGCAAGGTTTCCTTGTCCAGCAGCCGACCCGGCTGATCCACGAGCGCCAACAACAAATCAAAGGCCTTGGGGGTCAGCGGGACGGTCACGCCGCGACGCGACAACAGGCGCTCGGCCTCGTCCAGGCGGAACTCGCCGAACTCGTACAAGCGCCTTTCGCTCTTTGACATACACCCGATGCGAGGATTCTACGAGACGTCGGTGACCGGGGCGAGAAAAACACGACCTGCAGCAGAGGACTTCCGGTGCCGCACTCGGCCACTCTGCCGGGTGAGGTGACCAATGAGACGACTTCTACCCGCGTCGAGCTTGTACGTGGCCCACACATGCGTCTGCCTGGCCTTTGGTGTGTCCGCCGTGTCGGTCGCGGCCCAGCCCACGTCCAGGCCCATCCGGCAGTCAACGACCGCCATCACTCGTGGCCACTCGATCGGCCAGCCTTCGACGGGCGTCAGCGTCAGGTATCCGACGATGCTGGACATGACGTTCCCGGAGTTCGAGGCGGCGGTGAAACGGACCGACATCGTGCTGTTGCCCGTCGGCTCCATCGAGGAGCACAGTGCCCATCTGCCGCTCAGCACCGACGCGATCAATTCCACGGCCCTGCTGTTCCACGTGCAGCAGTACCTGCGCAACGCCAGCGTCGAGACGATTCTCGGCCCGCCGCTGAACATCGGCATCACATACGACGCCGGCGACGGGACGAGTACCGCCGACCCGAAGTACCCAGGGAACCTGACCGTCAGGGAGTCGACGTTCGCCTCGCTGTATCTCGACGTGCTGCGGTCGCTGCGCGCGAACGGCTTGCGACGGGCCTTCCTGTGGCCCGGGCACGGCGCGGGCGGACACAACGAGGCCCTGATTCAGGCCGTCGAGGAGGCCAACCGGACGATCGACGGCATGCACGCGTACGTGATGATCGATAGCGAGCGCCTGCAAGCGATGAAGCTGACGCCGAGCGCGCACGTCCTGTCCGTCGAGAAGGGACGCAACTTCGAGTTGCTGGCGCAGCTCCTCGGCCGCGGCGCGGAGATGCCCCGTACCACGCACGCCGACGGAGTCGAAACGAGCTGGACCCTCTACTTCCATCCAGAGGTGGTGCGCCCGGGCTACCAGCAGTTGCCAGCGCCACCGCTGTCCATCCTCGACAATGGCGGCGTCGAAACGGGGCGGTCGACGAACCCGAGTGGCAGTGGCGGGTTCCCCTTCGACAAGGCTTCGGCGGCGGTCGGCAAGCAGATCGTCGACTACAAGACTGCCCGCATCGGCGACACCATACTGCGCGTGGTGAGGGCGAAGTGACTTACGGAACGCTGAATTCCATTCCGATCGAGCTGGAGCCGTCGTTTCAAATGTCGCTGGGGCGGGAGCGACACGTCAGTCGACAATGTTGGGATTGACAGATGAGCACCCGCTGTCCTGCATGGTTTCTGGGAACTCGCGCTGTACGAGTCACATCCGAGTGCCTGACCATCGACGGCGAGGACGGTGGCACCCATGAGCCAGCGACAGGACGACCTCGGATCGGGCGTCAGGGATCTCCTCATTGACACACCACGCGGACGACTCTTCACCCGCGCCTGGGGCGAACACGATTGCTGGAAGGCGCTCGCGCCCATCGTGCTCATACACGATTCCCTGGGGTCGGTCGACCTCTGGCGCGACTTTCCTTCAAGGCTGACGGCGTCGACCGGTCATCCCGTGATTGCGTACGACTGACTCGGGTTCGGCCGGTCTGATGAGCATCGCGGCACGCTCGAGACGCCCGGCTTCGTTCGGCATGAGGCAGTGACCAGCCTTCCGGCCCTGCGCTCCACACTCGCCATCGATCGCATGATTCTCTTCGGTCACAGCGTGGGAGGCGCAATGGCCCTCGTCGCGGCTGCCGAACTGGGCGACGAGATCGTTGGCGTCATCACCGAAGCAGCGCAGGTGTTTGTGGAGGCACGCACGCTCGCGGGCATCCGCGCAGCGAAGGAGGCCTTTGCTGCTCCCGGACAGATCGATCGGCTTGCGCGCCATCACGGCGCCAAGGCCCGCTGGGTCCTCGACGCCTGGACTGAAAGCTGGCTCGCGCCTGCCTTCGCGAACTGGACCATCGACGCCGATCTTCGTCGTATTCGCTGCCCCATTCTCGCCATGCATGGCGACCGCGATGACTACGGTTCTCGCGCCCATCCGGAACGAATTGCTGCGCTCGCACCGACCGCCGCCGATATCGTGTGGCTCAGTGCGTGTGGCCACGTCCCGCACCGTGAACAAACAGACGCGGTGCTGACCGCGATCCAGACGTTCATCGCAAACCGAGTGACGTCCCGCTGACACCGAAGATCCGGGCTTGAAGGAGTCGCGTCACCCAGGGACGGGCGATTGTCTGGCGCAGGACCGGCGCGAGCAGGCCAAGAGACCGCGCGCACAGCAGTGGCGTAAGGGCTGGCTGTCCGCTGGTTGGCCAAGGCGACCGCTGCCACGACGAACCACATCGCGCCGGGGGCCTGGTGATGAAGGCTTTCGCGGTACTCACGACGCCCTGCTTTCTGGTGCCGTATCCTGCCCGTCGTGTGGCGGGATCACCGTGTCGATCGGGCACGCAGCCGCGTCTCCTTCAGCGCGTGACGCCAGTCCGAGCAGCTGCTTGCGCTGCATGATGAAGTGGACGACGCGGACGACGAGTCTTGTCAACAACAACGGTAGTCCGTGGAATCGGTAGCCCGGTCCGCCACGGACGCGCACAAGCAGACGCGTCAGGCCGGGCGCGATCTCATCGAGCACAAACGTCCACGTCACGTCCAACGTGCCATCGGGCGCCAGCCAGCCAAGCGTCAATGCCCGCTCGGGTTCGATCGCCAGTAGCGTGAATCCCTCCGTCATGCCCGGCAGCGCAGGGAAGAGTGCGCCAACCGCCGGATGCTGGAGCGCCGGCACGATGCGCCTGACGCTCGGTTGCCGGCCGTTGTCGAGCCAGTCGTAGCTGTACCAGCCACCGCGGCTGCCGGCGCCCATCTGCACGAGCCAAGGCCACACATCGCGCGGCGCGCGTCCAATCGTGACGCCGTGCGTCAGCGTGTCGATGGCCTGTGCAATCCGCTCGTCTCCGGGGAGGGCCCGTGCGCGTTCGTCCATGGTCGCGCGGACCGATCGCCAGCGCCGCCGGGAACCGAGCGGGCCGACGGCAGCGCGTTCGGCGCGCCGGCGAACCGCCCGCAACAGTTGCCAGGTGGCAAAGGCTCCCATCGGTTTGATCACGCGCCAGTACCGTGCGAACTTCCGCTCCGCGAGTGGCGACAGCGCGCGTGTGGCGTGCTCCAGGACCAGCCAGTTCTCACCCGTCCGACCGGTTGGCGCCACGCGCACGCTCATGAACAGCTGCTCGTGGCTGGGATCGTCGAAGGCCTCGAATGCTGTCCGGCTGGCGAATCGCTGCGGCGCCTGATGCACACGGTGCAGTAGTGCGGCCAACCCGCTGATCACCTCCCGCGGCGCATCGTCGCGGAGGACAAGAGTGCCGCCTTCCATGACCGCCTTCATGAACGGGCGCCTCGAGTCGGCGGCCGGCATGCGGCCAGCCAGGCGCGACGGGAAGTGACGGAGCTCACCGAGCAGCCAGGCGAACCTCATCTCGCGCAGCGTGACGTCGCGAAGCGCCTGGAAGATGGCCTCCGAGGGCGCCTTGACGACGACGGCAATGCGGTCCCGAAATTGGGCGCCACGCGCAGTGACCTCGAATGGCGGAGATGGCGGAACAGGGGAGCGACGCGTCATGGGCGCACCTCGTGCGGCCGCCTGTCTGAAACGCATGAATCCTGCCGTCGCGGGCGGGCCCTATTGGGGTATCTCGCCGAGATCCCGTCGGTGTCCGTGGGGAAAAGTACCGACCGAGTGCTGACTATTCGGCAGGTGCGACGCGTCCCACGTCCGAGGCGGCGTAGACCAGCCGTTGCAGCACGCGAGCGGCGCAACACCCTCTCGCTTCGACCTGGCATCCGGCCTGCTGTTTATTGCTCGCACGGGAAGCACCAGTCGACGGCGCAGCATGCTGCCAGCTTCGAGAGTTCAGCGCCGTCCGAGACCTTTCCACGCCTCAACCCAGTTCTGCACGACGATGACCTGTGGCGGACTGGCCGCCGTGTTTTCACCGGGTGCGCTCTTGATCACGAGAAAACGCCGGCCGTCCGGCGAGACATCGTAAGTGCGAAGGCTGATGCTGACCTCGCGAAGAACGTCCGGGTCCATCACCCTCACCGGAGCCTGTGGCTTCCACGTTCGGCCCGGCACGACCGGCACGCTCATCAGGCTGCCATCGAGTGATTGATAGAACAGTTCCCGGCCGTCCCTGGCCCACAGTGGCTGGACGCCGCCGGTGGTCGATACCTGCGCCATGGCGTCGTTCACGTTGGGGAACGGGCGCACGAAGATCTGGGAACCACCATCGAAGCCGGCATGCGCCAGCCACTGGCCGTTCGGCGAGATCACACCTTGCTGTTGGGGTTGTTGGGTGCGGACGACGGGCTGGACACGACGACTCTTGTCCAACGTCAGCGTCATCACGTTGGCATTCTCCGTGTACAGAACGGCACTGCCGTCGTTGAGCACCGATGTTGCACGCCTGATCCCCACACTCTCAGTCAGGCGTTCCGCGGCTCCGCTTCCGTCCGCCGCCTGCCAGAACAGTGCCCCAATGCTGCTGCCTCGCGTGAAGATCAGGCGTTGGCCATCTGCTGTCCAGAGGGGAGACTGGTCCAGACCCGGATCGGTGGTCACGCGCGTCAAGGTCTCGCGGACCAGATCCCACACCCAGATGTCGTGGTCGCCATCGTCGATCTGCACCGCCACCCGGGTGCCATCCGGCGACAGCCGCGCAGCGGCGTACGGTCGGATCGGCATTGCGTGAATCTCCTCTTGCCTCCCGCTGCGATCGACCCACACCAGCCTGCGCCTGGACGCCGCGCCACCTCCGGTCACGTACGCCAATGTGCCGTCGCGAGCGACATCGAATTCGGCCGCACCGGTCGGCAGCATCAAGACCTGCGGGACGACCACATGTGCGACGCCCGTCGGCTCGAGGCGCGAGAGGTCGAACGCCACGGCCCACAGCGCTTCGCCGGCGACATACACCAGGTGGCCGCTCGACACGTATTGCGCCTGGCTCGCGTTCGGAATCAGGCTTTTCCAGGTCCCCGCCTTGACGTCGAGCACCGCGACCTGCGCCGCCTCCATGCCACCCGTCAGCGACGTGACGGTAAACAGCGCCGCACGGCTGCCCGGCAGGTAGTGCGGCCAGAAGTGATCGGCTTCGCCACGCTCGCGATCGGGCCGCGTCACCAGCTGCGGCGCACCACCAGAGGCCGGCACACGCAGCAGGCCGGTCTCGAGCGCACCTGTTGCGACCAGAATGCTGTCGTCGTCGCCCCACGTGGCACCGCGGCTCGGACCGTCAAAGATCGCGATCTGCCGCGGCGGCCCGCCCGAGATCGCTACCTTTCGGAGCGACAGATCAATGCCACGCTCGAAGAAACCGACCCATTGCCCATCGGGCGAGGAAAACGGTCCCTTCGGCAACCCTCCTCTCGTCAATGGCGAGGGTTCGAGCTGATCGAGGCTACGGACGAATAACTGCGTACTCTCGCCACTGCTCCCGCCCTTGTAGATGATGCGGGCGCCGTCGGCCGTCACGGCGATATCGCGCGACTGTGGATCGACAAACAGCGCGTTCGCTCCGGTCGCCGCGACCGAGAACCGGAGCACCCGTGGGGCCTTGGGACGCATGGCGACCCAGACGGCTGCGCCAGTGGCAGCTCCAGTCAAGGCCACGACAACGGCTGGAACGATGAACCGCCGCCAGAACGGCCGCGGAATCGCGTGTGTTGCGCGATCGGGCCCGGCGCCGGTCAGCGTCGCTTCATCGGGATGCTCCAGCACGATTCGTGCTTCGCCGATATCACGCAACCGCCGTCGGATGTCTCGGTCGAGGCAGCGACCTATCAACCGGCGAATGCGATCCGGAGTCGATGGGCCCAGAGCTGACCACTCAATCTCCTCTCGCAGAACCGCCGCAATCGTGTCGGCGGCGTTCTCGCCCTGGAACGTGCGCCGCCGCGACAGCATCTCGTAGAGCACGGCGCCGAAGGCCCAAATGTCGCTCCGCCGGTCCGCTTCCTCGCCACGCGCCTGTTCCGGACTGAGGTAGGCCGGCGTGCCGAATATGACACCGCGCGCAACCAGGGAAGGACTGGTGAGCGTCGGTGACGCCAAGCCGTCCCCACGGTTGGCGGTGTCGGTCGCCAGCACCTTGGCCAACCCGAAGTCGAGCAGCTTCACCGCGCCGTCCGGTCGCAGTTTGATGTTCGACGGCTTCAGGTCACGATGCACGATGCCCCGCTCGTGCGCCGCTTCCAGGGCTTCGGCGATCTGGCGCGCGATCGCGACAACCTGGTCCAGTGGAATCGGCCCGGCCTCGATGCGATCGGCCAGCGTCGGACCGTCAACCAGCTCCAGGACGAGCGCGTGCACACCATCGGAGTTCTCGAGACCGTGGATCGCCCCGATATTCGGATGATTCAGCGATGCGAGGACCTGTGCTTCCCGCCTGAAGCGGGCGAGCCGATCAGCGTGCTCCTCAGTACCCACGGTCGGTGGCAACACCTTGACCGCAACGTCACGGCCGAGCCGCGTGTCGTGCGCTCGATACACCTCACCCATGCCGCCGCTTCCGATGAACCCGATGATCTGCAAGTGCCCGGCGATCACGTCCCCGGACTCGAGCCGGTCCGCAGCGAGGAGGACCTGACCGTCGAGCCATCGGTGCGGCACGGCGCTCGCTCGCAGCATCCCCTCTACGTCGGCAGCGAGGGCCACATCGCCGCCGCAGGCACGCTCCACCAGCGAAGCACGTTCGGCAGGCGGCTGGGCAAGCGCCGCCTCGAAGATCGCGCGCGCACGCTGGAACGGCGCCGGACTACGACCGTGCTCGGGGCTCGTGTCGGTCATTTGCGGCGACAACCCTGGGTCACACTCTGTTTAGCGGACAGGCGAGTCAGCCAGTATCATGCCTCACGGGCATGATGACCGATACACCAGCGGCGGCGGACATCACCGGCCGGCTCGCCAGATGGCGGCACGGAGATGACGAAGCGCGCAACCAGTTGTTTGCCTTGGTCCAGCCCCAGCTGCGGCACCTGGCTGCCCGGCTGCTTCACCGTGAACGTCGCGACCATACACTCGAGCCGAACGCCGTCGTCAACGAGCTCTGTCTACGTCTGATCGGCAGCGAGCCGCTGTCCTATCAGGACCGCGCACACTTCTTCGCGGTCGCGGCCCAGACGATGCGGCGTATTCTCATCGATCACGCACGCGCGCGTGTCGCTGGCAAGCGCGGCGGCAAACAGCGCCGCGTCGCCCTATCCGACCTCGAAGGCTGGGGCACGCTGCCGCCAAGCGACGAGCTGCTGGACCTCGACACGCTGCTCTCAGAGCTAGAGACCGCAGATCGCCGCGCGGCCACGGTCGTCGAGCTGCGCTTCTTCGGCGGCATGCAGGAAGAAGAGATCGCCGAGGCCCTGAGCGTCTCGGTCATCACCGTGAAGCGCGATTGGAAGGCTGCCCGCGCCTGGCTCGCCGCACGCTTGCAGTAACCGAGTGATACGTGACGCCCGCTCTCTCCGCTATAGCGGATGAAGGAGGCTACATGCCGACTCGCCGCGTTCATGTTCTCACCACCGTCCGATTGGTTGTGCTGGTCTCGATGATCCTGGTTCAGCGCAATGGTGCCCAGGGCGCTGACGGGCAGAGTGGGGCGGTCCCACCTCCCGCACTCGACGCCAGACGGCTGTCCCGCACGGCCGAGGCACAACTCGGCGTCCTGCCCGCGCAGCCGCTGTACTGGCACATCTACGAGTACACGTCGCGAGCGGCGGCTGAAGCGGCTCGAGGAGATCGAGGAACGGCCGCGGAGGTCTTCGGCCGTCATTGGCTCTACGCCATTGCCGATGATCAGTGGCGGCCAGCGGGGGGCGAGAAGATCGCGCTCATCGGTCCCCTCCAGGTCGCCACCGACACGGCCTACACCGCACGCTATATGGAGGCGCTATTCCCTTGGGCTGGACCGCAGCCCTACGGCGACGGTTCCGGGCACCGTCATCCAGGTCCAGAAGCGTGGTACGTCGTGAGCGGAGCGCAGTGCCTCGAGACGCCGAATGGTCTCATCGTGGCGAGCGCCGGCTGGGGCGCCATGGTGCCGGATGGCTGGCCGATGGCCATCTCGAGCGTCGGTGGGGAGACTCGGCGGGCGCTGGTGCTGATCCTGCATCGCAGCGCCGAATCGTATTCGATGGCGGTCGACGGGACGCCGCGCATACCGGTTTCGGCCGTCAGAGATCATCGAAGTCACGGCGTTCCCCATTCTGATTGGAAACCCCAAGGTCTCTGCGCCAAGTGGCAGCGATGACACGGAGTACGACATGGGTCGATTGACGACGGCGATCTTCGTGTGTCTGCTCGTGCCGGCTGCCGTATCGGCTCAAACGCGGATCGAGAAGAACGTCATCTACGGCATGTATTCCGGTCTGGCGCTGCTCATGGACATTCATCGTCCAGACACGCCGAATGGCCTGGGAATCATCTATGTATCCGGCAGTGGCTGGCAGGCGCCGCTCGGGTACGACGCCGCCGGCTTGAAGGACAACGCCCAGCTCGCCGCCTGGACATCGCCGCTGCTTCGCGCAGGCTACACGGTGTTCGTGATCAATCATCGCGCCGCACCGCGGTTCCACTATCCCGCCGCGATCGATGACGTCCAGCGCGCCATCCGCTACGTCCGACACCACGCGATGCGGTTCGACATTGATGGCCTGCGCCTGGGTGGCGTTGGTGGATCGTCGGGTGCGCATCTCGTTGGGCTTGCGGCGATGCTCGCGGCCCCTGGCCTCGTCGATGATGCGGATCCCGTGAATCGAGAGCCGGCGACGCTTCAGGCCGTTGTCCTTCGCGCTGCCGCCACCGATTTGACGCAGATGCGGGGTGGCGGCGCACTGATGCCGATGGCAGTCTTCATGAACGCCATCCCGCCGCATCGCGAGTTGCCGCCAGGAGCCTCCGCGTCTGCCCGCGCGGTCGTCAACGCGCCATCTAATCTCCGTGCGTATACCGCTGCGTCGCCGCTCGCGCACGTCGCTGCGTCGTCACCGCCGGTGCTGCTGCTCCATGGGGACGCCGATACCGAAGTGCCGTTCCAGCAGGCTGTGGCGATGGAAGCAGCGCTGCGCGCGGTGAACGTCCCCACGAAATTGATTCGCCTATCCGGCGGCGGTCATGGCGCCAACTTCCCAGTCGAGGGGGAACCGCACCCAGCGTTGCCGAACGCTCTCGACGAGATGGTCCGTTGGCTGAATCAATACCTGAAAGGCGCACATTGACCAGTGCGGTGCTAGAGATCGTTGGCGTCATCACCGAAGCAGCGCAGGTGTTCGTGGAGGCACGCACGCTCGCGGGCATCCGCGCAGCCAAGGAGGGCTTTGCTGCTCCCGGACAGATCGATCGGCTCGCGCGCCATCACGGCGCCAAGGCCCGTTGGGTCCTCGACGCCTGGACTGAAAGCTGGCTCGCGCCTGCCTTCGCGAACTGGACCATCGACGCCGATCTTCGTCGTATTCGCTGCGCCATTCTCGCCATGCATGGCAACCGCGATGACTACGGTTCTCGCGCTCATCCGGAACGAATTGCCGCGCTCGCACCGACCGCCGCCGATATCGTGTGGCTCAGTGCGTGTGGCCACGTCCCGCACCGTGCACAAACAGACGCGGTGCTGACCGCGATCCAGACGTTCATCGCCAACCGGGTGACGCTCAGAACTACGGACGCACCGGGCGCAGGTTGTTCTTGACCACCGCGGTCGCGATCGCGCGTCCCAGCACCCCGCCACTGGTCTGATCGAAGCGCCAGTGAATGCCGCCATACACCCGCGCATCATCCACGTCATCGGCGATCGCCTTCAGCTGCGAGTACTGCACCGTGATTGTCGCGGCCGGGAGAGACCCAAGCGCCGGCACGTTGTTCGTGATCGTGATGTCGTGACCGGCAGCGCCGAAGAGACGCCTCATGACCTCGAGACCGGCACCGGTACCGCCGGCGTGATTCGACGGATAGCTCGGAAAGCATGGCGTGGGGATGAACGTCGCGAAGCCGGCATCGCCGTCGGTCTTGTCATTGTCATCCGACCAGCCGTTGCGAATCCCCGTTTCAGGTCGCCAGACGTTGTGGTGATACTTGTTGTAGAACGACGCGACGAGGCTGTCGTTGATGCCCATCATGATCAGCGCGAGGGCACGCGCATTCTCCGACAGCGACAAGCCCTTTGCCGTCGAGATCTGCCGTGTCGCCATACTCGCTACGAAACTCGGTGACGAGGCAGCGTACAACCTCGCGACCTCGGCTCGATCCGCCGGGCGATCGGAACTGGTGCTCGAGCCCACGGTCATCACCTCGTAGTAGTCCTTCGTATATTGCCGGCTCCCGAGGGAGGGCGGTGGCGTCAGGAGAAAGGCGCTGGCGTTCGGGATGCCGAACGGCGTGACGTTCTGCCAGTTGTAGAAGAGGCCAGCCGCGCAGCCCGTCGTGAGCTGGTAATCGCCGGCAAGCGTCGACGAGGGAATGAGTGTCGTCAGAGGCGCAGATCCGTCAGTCGCGCGGAGCGCGATCATCGCATTCGCCGCGGCCAGGCCTACCCCCATGCCGGCAGTCTTCGCCGGGCCATTGGGAATGGCGCCGAGGTCGAGGTCACGAGCGGCGTCGAGCCCCGGCGTTGCGGCTGGAAAGTAGTTCGTCAGGGCTCTGTGGGCCGCAGTGATGACGGCGGCATCCACCGACGCGCCCGCGGCCGCGGCCGTCGCTGGTTCGAGATATGGCTCATAGTCTCCGGTAACGGCGTTCACGGCCTCGAACACTGAGAGCTGAACGATCGCCATGACGCGCGCCTGGTTGAACGGGGTCGTCGCGACGGCCGTCCTCGCCGCAGTGTCGTTCCACTTCAGAACCATGTCCTCCGCGTTGGCCGAGGCAGGGTCGAATACCAGCCCGACGAGCAGCACCACCGTTGACAGACGGAGGATCGATCCGACCACTGCGCCACGCAGAGTCCTGATTCCCGAGGTCATAGAGTCTCCTTTGCCACCTGCGCAGCGAATGAGGAACGCCGGAATGCCGCCGTAGCGACGATCGCCGAAGTCGGCTCCGCCGTTCATGCCTGGAATCCCGAGGACCTCCCGCCCGTAGTTGCCCAGGGCGATGTCGGAGACCCGTGTGTCCGTAGTAGGCAGAACCTACTCTGCTGGTGCGACAAAAGCAACGAATTCGTCCGAAGATCCGGACCTGGCGGAGTATCTTCACCCTGATTCTCCGATGAGCTGCCGAGGTATCCTCACCAAGGCTGCCGCCATGGATGTCGAACTCCAGAGCTTTCCGGTCCGATGATAGTTTTCGCGCCCAGTCCTCGCGTCTGGAGTCAGGAGGCTCCAATGAGGACTTCGCGCTCGTTGACGGCAGTGCTTGGGTTCTTGGTCACAATCGCCGCCCCGGCCAGCGCTGACGTAATCAGCGACTGGGTGGAGGCTGCGCGAACGATCGGCGAGGAAACGCGCGGGACGCCTGAGGGACTCGGCGCCGGCAGGTTTGTCCACACGCAGGTTGCCCTCGCCATGTTCGAGGCGGTGAACGCCATCGACCGCCGTTATGAGTCCTATCTCGGCTTTCCGAAGACGTTGACGCCGGCCTCGCAAGAGGCAGCGGCATCAGTCGCCGCGCACGACATCCTGAAAGCGAGCTATCCGGCGCGCGCGGGAAGCTTCGGCCAGAGCCTTGCGTTCGCGCTTGGAGCGATTCCCGATGGACCGGAAAAAACAGTCGGCGTCCAGGTCGGCAGGGACGCTGCAGCAGCAGTCCGGAACCGCACCGTGCTGGACAGCACGATGAAGGTGCCGGAATATCGTCCCCGAGGGATTCCGGGTGTGTACATCCTTACGGATCTGCCCCTCCTGCCGCTGTCGGCATACGCGACGATCCCATGGATTCTCAGAACCCGCGACGAAGTGCTCCCCCCGCCACCACCTGCGCTGACGAGCGAACGCTACGCCAGGGATCTCGACGAGGTCCGCAGGTTGGGCGGAAAGGATTCTATCGAGCGCACACCAGCGCAGACTGCCGCGGCGAATTTCTGGGCCGGTAACCGAACGGATCTGGCCATGCGACTGCTGACCAACAAGCCGGAACGCGGCCTGGTGAGCAACGCGCGCACCTATGCTTTGCGGGAAATGGCCTACGATGATGCCACCACGACCGTGGCAATCGCCAAATACGACGCCGCGTTGTGGAGACCGATCACCGCAATTCGTAATGCGGATCAGGACGAGAATCCGCTGACGACTCTGGATCCCGCCTGGCTGCCGCTGCTGCAGACCCCGCGATTTGCCGAGTACCCGTGTGGTCACTGCATCGGGGCGGCTGTCGCGTCCGGACTCATCGAAGCGGAGTTCGGCCGGGACGCGCGAATGACGTTTCTCGACCCGACGATGCCTGGTGCTGGACGGACCGTGACGCCCAACGAGTACGTCCGTGAAGTGTCGATGTCGCGAATCTACGCGGGAGTGCACTACCGGTTTGCCAATGACGCCGCCGAGGAAATGGGCCGGAGCATTGCGAGACTCGCGGTGCAGCGCCACATGCGGCCGTTGAATCCAGGATCCGAGCCCTAGAGCGGCGCGCGGAGCTTCTGTGTCTGGGGCGGCAGGCCGACGCGCCGTAACAGTCGGGAGAACCGCGGATCCGAGTAGATCCGGTAGCGCTCCCAGCGGGGGTCGACGAACAAGCGAAGCACGCAAAAGCCGCCCTCGTCATAGGCTTTGTCGAGCCAGCGGAAAGCCTCGCGATCCTCGCCGAGCATCGCGTGAAGCTCCGCCACGAATAGGGCGGGAACGTACTCGTGTGTTTGTCGGGTCAGCAACTCTTCCAGGATTTGGCGCGTTTCAGGCGGTCGGCCCGCCAGCGTGTGAAATCGATTGATGAAGATTCTTGCCGGATAGACATGTGAGGTCTGCGGACTCTGATCGAAGAGAGCGGCCGCCTCCTCGACGAGCCCCTTCTGCTCGTATGCTTCCCCCAGGTTGAACCGTGCCCGCCCAAAGGTCGGGTCGATCTCGAGTGCTTTTCGCAGCTGCACAATGGCGCGGTCCGGCTGCCGCGCGAAATTGTAGGTCATGCCCAGATCGGTCGCGATCGCCAACGACACCGGGTCCAGCTGTTCGGCGCGCTTCAGCGAAGCGATGGCCTCGTCGAAGCGACGCATGAATGCGAGGAACACGCCGTACCTATGGTGGGCTGAGGGGTAGCGGGGATCCAGTGCGAGCGCGGCCTTGAATTCCCGTTCCGCGCCGGCCCAGTCCCAGTCTGCCATGTGCCGGATCGCGGCCATCGTGACCCGCGCTTCCACATTCGCAGGATCCAGGCGAATGGCCTCGAGCGCTGCTCGCCTCGCGCGCGGCAGATAGTCGCGGGGCGGTCCGGGCGCCGCGGGGTTGCCGGTAAGTGCGAAGTACGAATCGGCAAGCCCGGCGTACGCAGGTGCATGCGTCGGATCGATCTTCAGGGCCTCTTCGAAATACTTGATGCTGCTCTCGACTCCAGCGATCGTGCGCTTGTTCCAGAAGAACCGGCCCTTGACGTACAGCTGACGCGCGGCTGACTCGTCGCGCGGGGGAATGCTGGGAGGAGATTCCGTGTAGCTCGCCGAGACGAGGCCACCGACGATAAGCGCCAGCACTGCCGCCGCAGCGGCTCCCGGTTTTCGCGCGTTCCGTCCACCCTGGGAGACTGCCCGTAACTCCGCGAGCAGCTCTCGCATCTGCTGGTGCCGGTCGTGCGAATTCTTCCGCAGCGTTTTCTGAACGATGCGATCCAGCTCCGAGGGCACGCCACCCTTTCGCAGGATGTCAGGGGGGGCGTCCTTGAGAATCGAAGCAATCGTCGCGGCGACGGTGGACCCGCCAAACGGCGGTCGACCGGCGAGCATTTCGAACATCACCACGCCAAGGCTGAAGACGTCGCTTCGTCGGTCGACGTCGCGCCCTTCCGCCTGCTCCGGCGACATATAGGGCGTGGTGCCGAGGACGACTCCGGGCAGCGTCTCGTCGGTCGATATGGGCCGCGCCTCCACTGTCAGCCGTTTGGCCAGCCCGAAATCGACCACCTTCACCACGCCATCGGGCCGCAACATCACGTTCTCCGGCTTGATGTCGCGATGGACGATCCCCGCGTCGTGCGCCGCCTCGAGTGCACTGGCGATCTGAGTGGCGATGCTGCACGTCTCGGCTGCTCCGATTGGCCTGCGCATGCGCGCCCGAAGCGTCTCCCCCTCGACCATCTCGGTGGCGATGTAGTGATGATCGCCGGCGCACCCGACGTCATAGACGACGGCGATATTGGGATGATTGAGTGAGGACGCGGTTCTTGCTTCACGCGCCAGCCGGTCAAGACAGCCAGGCACGCGGTGTGAAGCGGAGTGAAGCACCTTGAGCGCGACCCTGCGGCCGAGCCGCGTGTCCTCGGCCAGATACACATCGCCCATCCCGCCCGATCCGAGGTGGTGGATTACGCCGTACGGTCCGAGACGGTCGCCAGGTTCAACTGGCCCCTGATTGGGGAAGAGGAGGTCCGACGCAACCTGCGACACGTGCGCATTCAGCAGACCGTCGCGTTCGTGGGCGCTCAGCAGCGACTCGATCTCGCGGCGGAGCGAGTCATCGCCGGCGCACTGCGCAGCAACGAACCGTTCGCGCCCGGACGATGGCTGCGCGAGTGCGGCGTGCAGGAGATCGTCGATCTGGCGCCAGCGCTCGATGTTCATAGGCCGCCGGCCTCCGTGCGATTTCCTGTCTCGCGATGCAGCCAGGCTTTGGCGGTCGTCCAGTCACGAATCACGGTCACTGCGGAGACACCGAGAATGTGCGCGGTCTCCTCAACGCTGAGGCCACCGAAGAATCGCAGCTCCACGACTTGCGACTTTCGGTAATCGACCGACGCCAGCACCTTCAACGCATCGTCGAGGGCGATCAGGTCGCGCGTCCGTTCGAGAGCAATGTCGCCTGCTTCACCAAGCGACACGTGCCACACGCCACCGCCTCGACGGTCGCACTGCCTCGCCCGGGCGACAAGAATCCGACGCATCATCCGCGCCGCCACGGCAAAGAAGTGCGCACGGTTCTGCCACTTGGCTGACTGGCCGACCAGACGGAGGTAGGCTTCGTGGACCAGCGCCGTCGGCTGCAACGACGGCGACCGCTCTCGCACCATGTGACGACGCGCAATTCGATGGAGCTCGTCGTACACGAGCGACATGAGCGGATCGAGCACGGCTTCGTCTCCGTCCGCCCATGCCAAGAGCAGTTGCGTCACTGTCTGGCCAGCCATCGTGGACCGACCAGAATTCTACTGCCGGACCGGGAGCGGATCCGCGAAATTCATCACGGACAGGAGCCGCATGCGACGGGGAGAAAGTGATGCGGCCGGACGATGAGAAACTCCTGTTGAGCTCGGCGCTCTCGTTCGCGGGATGGAGGCGCGGCTTTGGCGAAAGTGGCGCCCAGCCGTGATCACCCTGGCCAGCGACGGATTCGCGAGCTCGCGCTGAGGCGGCAACCGGTCGCGTCGAAATGGGAGGTCCGGGCACAGCACGAGCTTGCCTTCGAGACCGCCCGCCTCGATACGGCGGTGTGCGTCGGCGACCTCGTCGAAGGCATCTCGCGCAGCGTGACGTCGCGAAGCGCCTGGAAGATGGCCTCCCAGGGCACCTTGACGACGACGGCAGTGGCGGTAGAGAACAACGCGATCCTCGAGAGCACCGGAACGGATGATCTCTGTAGTCGTCGGGTTGGTTGAAGACGGGTCCGAGCGCGCGACCTGAATGATGAATGGACGCACGCGTACTCCAGCCGGAGGAGAGCGGCGCAGCAGCGGCGCAATCGCAGCGGTGCTGGAAACTTGCTCAGCCCATGCGAGGTGATCGACGACGCGCTGAATGTCGACCGCGCCGGCGATGGTGGTCACCCGCGGTGGCAAGTTGCGCAGCGGCACGTCCTCGTTGAAGAACGGTCCGGCAACAGTCATTCCGTCGATGCTCGTCAGGCCGTCCGCGCCGTTGTTCAGCGACGGCGCTCGTGCGGCGAGAAAGCGGCCAAGCGGCGGTCGCGTGGCAGGCGACAGCAGCCGGTCGTACGCACGCGTCCCCGCCGGCCCGACGAACACGGCCGCACGGATGGCGGGCTCGCAGGCGAAGCCGAACATGCCGTACATCGCGCCCAGCGAGTGTCCGTAGTAGTAGTAGAGTCGTGACGCGTTCAAATCCGCCCGCCGTCGCCGTCGCCGTCGACGCCTTTCTGAATCGCGCGAACGAGCTGCAGGATGTGCGCGGCGCTCTGCAGAATCGGTCCCGACTCGCCGTAAATGCCAAACGGCCGTTCGGCCCAGCTCGGTTCCCATGTCGCGATCATGCCGTCGCCGTTCTGGTCGGATCCGAGGCCAGGCGCGCTGAACGTCGCTTCCGTGCCGTCTGTTCGCGTGACGGTCATGGTCGTGCGCGAACCAGCGCCGTGGCCCATCGCGTTCGCGCTGATGACGGCGAGCCCGGGCGACGCCAGCATGGCGGCAATCGACACGCAGAAGTTCTTCGCCACATCCCTGCCGTGGCCGCAGATGGCAACGGGCCATCCGCCGTCGGGTGACCTGCCCGATGGTAACCACAGATTGAACGCCACACCCACCGATCCGGTTGGAGTGAGTCTGCCGGTGCGCGTCGGGATCGCGGCGATATGTCCTGACGGCCGCGTCGTGAAATCGAGCACGCGAAACGTCCCGAACGCAACGCTCCCGACTGCCCGTGACAAACCGCATGTTGGTCACGGCATTCGCGAACGGCTGCGGCGTCAGCGGTCCGTTGACGTTGACGTGCGCGTTGTTCGCCAGCGTCCCGATGTCGTCGGCCCTGAAGACCGCGCGCGCCACCAGGTCCGACGCCGAAGTCGAGTGTCGGCGCGGGCGTGTGTTGGATGGCGTCGCGGATGCGCTCGATGATGTGCGAGAAGCGTTGGGTGGTGAACACGCTGAGCGCCGCGGTGTCGACACCGCGCTCGAGCACGCCGGCGTGGCGTACGGCCTGTTCGGCCATCGTGAGCGCCCGGCCGTACTCTCCATCGGCGCGGCGCGCCGCGACACCAATAGCATGTCCATTTGCGGCGCGCACACCGGTCGTCACGACGAGCGCATACGTCGTGTGCTGTTCGAGCGAATTGTCCGGATGGAAGCTCAGTTCTTGTGTCGGTGGGTCCCAGACGATCCGGTTGATACCGCTGGTCGTGCGTTCCGCACCCGAGAGCTTCAGGAGGAAGACCGTGCGCTTGGAGATCGTTGCGGGATCGATCGCGCCGTCGAACGGCACCGGGATCCGCGGCTGCATGTTAAACCCATCGAGCTGGTTCAAGACCGCCCGATCCTCGCACTCCGACGCGTTGCTCGCGCAGTCGGCCGGCATCGGCAGGTTCCGTCCCGTGTTTTGATTGGCGTCCGCTACCGTGAAGCGGTTCGACGGGAATGGACGGCGCTCCGGCGAGCCGAGATCAAAGAGCGGCCGGACGAGCGGCGCAGCAGCACTTCCTGCGGCCACGGTGGTCGCGTGACGAGCAAAGACCTCGCAGCTCATGCTCAACCCACACAGGATTGAGATGACTGCCGGCCAGATACACCGACGCGGCACAGCACGGGTCCATGGCGCGGCCCCAAGAACTCGCCTCAACACCATGGTCGGCGGCTTCACGTGTACCAGAGCGCGCCTGGAAGTTCAAGGAGGCGCGCAGTCACGCACACGCGCCGTCACACCAGGACGCGTCATCGTCCAAGGGACTGGCAGCGCGTCCGCGGCTGGCGGACACTGGCCCGGCGTCCTCATCACGTCTCGAGTTTCGATAACGCGTCGAAATGGGTGTCGTCGTGCGCGACATCGAGACCGTGGATCTTGGCGCACGCAAAGATCAGGAGATCGGCAAGTGGAACGGTGACGCCGGATGCGTGGGCGCGATCGGCGAGTTGAATCGACCGATTCCAGACCTCAGCCGAGATCTCGTAGTCGGGAAGCAGGGTCTCGTAACGGCGAAGCGTCTTCCGCTCCGCGTCGTTGGTGACGCCGCGCCATAGTTCGAGGCGCACCACTGGACACCATGCGGCCTCGCCGCTCTCCAGGAGCGCGTTCACGCGATCACGCTTGCCGGCGTCGCCAGACTACAAACGATCTTGGCCAGCGCTTCAGGGCGTCGCTTGTGCAATTCATCGCACGATTGCGCGACGTCAACTACTCTTGCCGGCAGATCTAATTGTCGCCGCGCACACGATAGCCACCGCGGACACTGCTGATCCTCGGATTGTTCGGCGTTGCTGGTGCGGCCTGACCCGCGTTCGGCCCATCGCAACGGCTGCATCCTTCCGCGGGACGGCATTGAGCGACGCCACGTAGAGCGAATGCGAGGCGTACGCGTTCACGGCCAGAGCGCTCGCTCAATCGCTGAGCGAAAGCCGCGCGACTAACCGTTCTAGGCTGCTGGAGCGCCGTATATCTGGCCAGCTTTCAGCGTGGCGACGGCGCGCAATCGACGCGCGGCCCGACGTTCTACCGCATGGGAGTCGACGAACGTCACGGGCGCCTCCTCGAGTCTAAGCACCGCGACATCGGCGATGGTGTCCTCGGCCAGCGTGCCCGCTCCTTCCGGAAACGCGAAAACATTCGCTGGACTGCGCGTGGCGCGGTCGACGACCTGCTCCAGCGTGAGGCCAAGAGAGAGGAACTTGGACAATGTCGTGACGAGATCGAAGACGGGACCGCGGTAATTGTAGGCGTGGAGGTCACTCGAGATGACGTCCGGCAATATCCCCTGCGCCAACGCTCGCTCCGCGGTGGCGAACCCGAACCCGTTCGCCCCATGCCCCACGTCGAGGCGGATACCCCGCGCCATCGCCTCCCGCACTTCCGGGCGCACAACCCCACGGTCGTCCAGAATCCCGCCCTCACCCGCGCGGAACGCATGCGTGATTACGTCGCCGGCCTGGAGCTTCGACAAAATATCCTTCAGCGCGGAATGCGAACCGCCGATGTGTGCCATGACGGGGACTCCTGCCTCCCGTGCGGCTGCGCAGGCCCGGGCCAGCACCTCGAGATCCTGGTCGCCAGCGATGTTTCGCGTAAGCCTCACCTTCACTCCGAGGATGCGATCCCGGTGCTTCGCGATCGTGCCCGCAGCCACCCTCGGGTTGACGAGATTCAGGTCGAGCAGTTCCCCATGTGGGTTCTCGGAAGAAAAGGTCGACTGCCCGGCCACCGAGATGTTCAGCAACGCATAGACGCGGGTCTCGGACGGCCCGATGACGTACTTCTCGAAGCCGGGGTAGGTGTGTGCTCCGGCCGAACCGCCGTCGAGCACGGTCGTGACCCCCTTGGCGATGCAGTTCGCGTCTGGTGGGATGCTGATGGGCGCCACTCCGTCGTAGACGTGCACGTGCATGTCGATGAGGCCGGGCGTCACCACGCAGCCCGCGGCGTCGAGAACCTCGCGGGCTTGCGAGGCCTGAATCATTTCTGCGACACGCGCCACCCGCCCCCTGCGAATCGCCACGTCTCGGAGGCCGGATGTATTCGAAGCAGGGTCGACCACGTGCCCGCCGCGTACCAGGAGATCGTAGGGAGCCTGTTCCTGTGCCGCGCCCCGGCCGCCCGCCAGACACAGAGCTGCGGCGCCTTGGAGGAGGTTCCGGCGCGTAATTCCCGAGGCGCCCTCTCTCAACCCAGCTCCCGCACACCGGCCACCAGGCGATCGATGTCATCGAACGAGTTATAGATGTGCGGTGAGCACCGCAGGCCCTCGGCCTCGCCAGCCGCGGTGATTGCCAGCGCGATCCGGTGCTTCTGCCACAAGGTGTCGTACGCCTCCTTGGTGGGGCGGTTCCTCAGCGAGAACTTCACCACAGGCCCCGACAGTTCCGGGCTGACCGGCGACTTCATCCTGACCGCGGGCAGGTCGGCAAGCAGGCGCTTGGCGCGCGCAGCCAGTGCTAGGCTGCGCGCCTCGACCTTGTCAATCCCGATCACGTGCATAAAGTCGATGGCGGCCTCGAAGGCCACCACCCTGGGGTCTTCGCGCTGCCCGACGACATCGAGCCGACGTGCGCCTTTGAGATCGTCGGCCCATCCAGCCGTGACGATGGGGGGCCACAACTCGGCGAGACGCCGCGAGTGCACGTACAGGACGCCGGCCTCAAGAGGGCCCATCATCCACTTGTGGGAACTCGCGCTGTACGAGTCACAGCCGAGCGCCTGGACGTCAACGGCGAGGACACCGAAGGTCTGCGCACCATCCACGTGCACCCACGCGTTCTGCCGACGGGCCAATTCGGCGATCTCGCGCACGGGGAACAGCACGCCCGTGGTGGCGGTGACATGCGTCAGAGCGACTACCTTCGTGCGCGGCGTGATGAGACGCTCGAATCCGGCGATCAGCGCCTCGCGGCTCTCCGCCGGTACGCTCACCGGCGCACGCTTGACGACCAGGCTGTCACGCTTTGCGCGCATCTCCCAGGCAACGCTATTCGACTGGTGATTGTGGTCGCTGATCACGATCTCGTCGCCCGGCGCGAAGTCGAGGCCGTTGACGATCAGGTTGTTGCCCTCGCTCGTATTCCGCGTGATGGCGATCTCGTCAGCGCTGCTGGCATGGAGAACGCTGGCTAACTTGCCTCGCAACCGTTCATACATCGGCTTGTACTTCTCGCGGTTCTGGAACGAGGGATTCTTGTGGAAGTCTGCGATGTACGCGACCTGGCGGTCGAGGACCGGTCGGGACGCGGGGCAGATATTCGCCGCGTTGAGATACGTGAGGCCGTCCTCGAGCGGAAACTGCTGCCGTAGCAGTTGCCAATACTCTTCGTCCTCTCGCGGGGAGGCCACAGCAAGGCCGACCGTGTGGGCAGTTCCGGAGAGAGTGCTCCACGAAGCGGAGCCAAGAGCGACGCCGGACACTTGGCGCAGGAAGTCACGTCGACGATGGGTCATGGCACTCGAGTCGAATAGAGGAATAGAAATCCCGCTGGTGGATTCGGGTCGAGCATACCAGTCGCCACCGTGTCCGTCCCGACCTTCAGCGCGCTTTCCACAAGTGGTGCACAACGAAATCGTGTAAATTGGTCTGCCTCGGCCTGCCGAGAGCACACGACGATCAACGTGACTGGACGAATGCAGCGTCGCTAGGATTCATCATGTACATTCACGTCGATCGAGCCGCGCCGATACCCCCGTACAGGCAGATCGAGGATGCCATCCGCAGCCTAATCGAGCGCGGCATCTTAAATCTCGGCACGAGACTGCCGAGTTCGCGTGACTTGGCCACGGAGGTCGGTGTCAATCGACTCACAGTGCATAAGGCCTACCAGTGCCTGGAGGCGGACGGCCTGATTGCGACGAAGGTCGGCAGCGGCACGTTCGTCTGTGCCAAAGCGACCCGCGCCCCCAGCCCCGATGTGCCCAGCGACTCGGCCGACGATCCTGCTCTCAGGGTGTGGGGCCCGCTCTTCGTGAATCCCCGCCTTGCGACCCGTGCGCTGCCGTCCATGGCTTACGCGAAGGAATGCAGCGCCTCGTTTGTGTATGCTGCGCCGCCCCCCGACCTGTTCCCCGTTGAGGAATTCCGGCACTGCACCAACTACATCCTCAAGCGGCGTGGCACCGAGGTCTATCGGGTAGGTGCCGCCGCAAGTGGCCTGCCATCCTTGAAGGAATACCTGATTGGCTGGCTCGCGCAGCACGACATTGTTGCAACGGAGCGGACCCTCGTCATCACAACGGGCTGCCAGCAAACGCTCGACCTGACGCGTAAGCTGCTCGTCGGTCCGGACGATTCAATGTTGCTCGAGAACCCCTCGTTCCCGGGCGCGGTGGGTGCGCTGTCGCCATCCGGGACGGGCCTGATGCCACTTCCGGTGCACGAGAACGCACCACTGCTGGATCCGTCAACGCTGGTCAACCATCAGAAACGCTGCAAGCTGATCTACGTCACACCGAACTTCCACAATCCGACCGGTCTAACCATGCCGATGGAGCAGCGGCGCCAGTTGGCGGATATCGCACTCCAGCACAGTATCCCGCTCATCGAAGACGATGTCTTCGGGGCGCTGCGGTACGAAGGCGCAGCATTGCCGTCGCTGCAGTCACTCTGTCCACGCATGGTGATCCACGTCGGCAGCTTCTCCAAGATGCTCAACCCCAGCCTCCGCCTCGGCTGGATGGTGGCACCCGAGCCGTTCGCCGAACAGATCACGGTCGCCAAACAGGTAAGCGACCTGCACACCAGTACCCTCGTGCAGACGGCGATGGACGAGTTCTGCCGGCGTGGGCTGATGGTTCGTCACCTGAAGCGGGTTCGGAAGATCTTCAGGGGACGTCGCGATGCGATGGCAGAGGCTTTGCGTCGCTACTTTCCTCGCGACTCACGTTGGTCGGTTCCCGAGGGCGGCTTGTCGATGTGGGTCACCCTGCCTGACGACATGGACACGCGGGACCTGCTTGCACTCGCGCAGGACAAAGGCGTGCAGTTCCTGCCAGGCGCGATCTTCTACTTCAGCGGCGTCAAGCACAATTGCCTGCGACTAAGCTTTGCGACCGAGAACGAAGCCGTGATCGACGCCGGCATCCGCACGCTGGGCGATATCATCGCGAAGCGTCGACTGCGCCTGGTACGACCGGCCGTGTGGCAAGACCGACGGGCTGTGATCTAGCCCGTCGATCATGGCGTTGCGCTCGTGCCGCACCTACTCAGGAAGCAGTGCCACTTGCCAGGGCGCGAAGGCCTGTCAACACGCGCTCCACTTCCTCGAAAGTATTGTAGAAGTGCGTCGATACGCGGAATCCGGTCACGCCATTCGGGTCGGCCGGGTACCGTTCCCCCTTCGTCCTGGCCGCGATGTAGACATCGTGATGTAGCCGTAGGTACTCGCGTGCGAGATCCGGCGCGACGTTGTCGAGGGTCAGACTGGTGATGCCCGCCGACATCGTCGGGTCCTGCGGGGTGTAGAGCACGACGTGCGGGATGCGGGCCGCTTCGCGACGGAAGTGCTGGCTCAGCTCGCGAATGCGCTGTTCGATGCGGACCTGACCAATCGCCGCCTGGAAATCGAGGGCGTGCTCCAGAGCCGCAACCACGGGCCATGGCCGACGGCTAACACGGTCGTACTTGCGCGCATCGGAATAGCTCCACCAGTTCTCGGTGGCGACGCTCGGCCAGATGCGGTCCTGAAGGCCCTTGCGGATGTACAGCAATCCGGTGCCTGCCGGCGACGCGAGCCACTTGTGACAGGTTGTGGTGTACGTATCGACATCCAGATCGCGTACGTCCACGCGTGTGGCCCCGAGCATCTGTGCACCATCAGCGAAGATCAACAAGCCGCGGCTGTGCGCAAGCGCCGCGATCTGCTTGAGCGGCGTGATGGTGCCGGTGACCGTGTCGCAATGTGCGACGCTGATCACTTTCGTCCGCCCCGTGATGGCACGTTCGAAAGCATCCACGATCGCCTGTGGCGACTCGGCGGGCGTACCGATCGGCACTTCCTTCACGACGATTCCGGCGCGCTTCGCCCTGAGCAGCCACGGCTGCCGGTTGCTGTCGTGTTCGAGTGAACCAATCAGCACCTCGTCGCCCTTGGCGAGGTCGATGCCCTGACAGACCAGGCTGTTGCCTTCTGACGCATTTCGCAGGATGGCCACCTCGGCAGCATCCGCGCCGATGAAGGCTGCGGCCTTCGCGCGAATCGCTTCCTGACGGCCCTGAAGAACGGCGCTGTTCTCGTTGGGATTCTCCGCCATGAGCTGCCAGTAGCGGTTCATGGCGGCGAGCACCGGCGCTGGTGTCGCACCCACGGTGCCGGTGTTGAGGTACGCCAGCCCCTCCTGGAGGTGGAAATTTCGACGCACGCGGTCCCAATAGCCTGCGTCGAACTTCCACGCCTGCGGTGCCTTCATCTCGCGCGCGAAGGCAGTCTGCACGTCAACGGCGCTCAGCGCGGCTGCGCCGGCCACTGGCACACGGAGGAATGCACGTCTGGACCAGCCGCTGTGCATGGCTACGACACCCCCGAAGCCAGCTCGCGGTAGGCCTTGATCACGCGGTCGGCCTGGTCGAAGGTGTTGAAGTAGTGAGTCGAGATGCGTATCCGATCCGACCCACCTGGCACGTAGGTGTCGTACTTCTGTCGTAGGTATTCCCTGATCTGCGCGCCGGGCACGCCGTCAATCCCCGCGGTGGTCGTACCGCACGACATCGCGGGATCCATCGGTGTGTAGATCTTCACCTTCGGGATCGCGGCGAGGCCGGTCCGTACGAATTCGCCCAGAGCCCGTGCACGTGCCTCGATGCGCGCGCTGCCGATCGCCGTGTGGAAGTCGATGATGTCCTCGAATGTCATCACAGTGGGCCACGGTCGACGGCTCAGCTGGTCATACTTCCGTGCGCCCGCCGGTTCGTCGCGGTAGATGCCCATGACGGGCGCCACTCGTTCCTGAACGTCGCGCTTCACGAACAGGACCCCCGCGCCAGCAGCCCCACACAGCCACTTGTGCGAATTGCAGGCGAAACCGTCGACGCCCCACTCCTTCAGGCTGAACTGGAACATGCCCGTCGCGTGCGCGCCATCCACGAAGCAGAGGATCTTCTTGCTGTGGGCCAGGTCTGCCAATTGCTTCGCCGGCATGATGCAGCCATATCCACCGAGCGGGTTGCCGAAGTGCATGACACGCGTCTTCGGCGTGATGGCCGCGGCGAAGGCGTCGATGATGACCTGCGGGTTCGCAGGTGGCATGGGGAACTGCACCTCCTTCACGACGAGGCCGCGACGCTTCGCGTGGCGCATCTGTGTCTCGCGATTGCTCGCGTGCTCATACGCGGTGATAAGGATCTCGTCGCCCGGGGCTAGGTCGAGCCCCTGGCAGAGAATGGTGTTCCCCTCGGTGGTGTTCCGGGTGATCGCGATCTCGTCCGGCGTTGCGCCGACGAAGGCAGCCACTTTCGTGCGGATCTGCTCGACGTGGTTCTGGAAGACCGCGCTGTTCTCGTTGGGATTGACGGCCATCAGCCGCCAGTACTCGTTCATCGCCTCCCAGACGGGACGGGGCGTGGGACCGAGCGTCCCCGTGTTCAGGTAGGCGAACCCGTCCTCGAGCATGAACTGCTTGCGGACCTTCTCCCAGTAGCCACCGTCCGACCGGCCGTCGGCGCCGGTTGCACGCACCGATTGCAAGGTACCTGCAAAGGCGGTTCTCGTGTCGGTGAGACCGACGAGTGCGGCGGTGGATCCACCGGCAAGCCGCCCCAGGAAGCCCCGCCGTGAGAACCCGCCTTCGATTGTGTGCGTCTCTGGTGTCACTGCGCCTCCTTGGCGAACTGCTCGTAGCGCTGCCGCGCCTCGCGAATCTGTGCGAAGACACGATCCTTTTCAACCTGCGATCCCCACCCGGGCCACTTCTCGGACATGCCCTTCAGCTTGTCGAGCCAACGCATGAAGTACTCGGCCGACGCGCGATTCCTGATCTTCCGGTCGCCGACGTAGACCCTGATCGCGCTGGTGCCTGCCTGCGGGAAGGAAGGGTCGACTGGCGCAAAGGCCGGCGCCCCTTCGACCGACAGCGCATACCATCCGCTGTCGGACACTTCGACGCGTTCTTCGAAGCGCGCGCGGGTCCCGCCGTCCTTCAGGGAGATCTCCTTCCAGATCTGGCCGTTGCGGTAAACCATGACTTTCGTCAGCGGTTGGAATGACCAGACTTCGGCCTTCAGCGTGACCGCTCCTGGCGCGGTCAACTGGACGGAGTCTCCCGGCAGTTGGCCGTCAATCGTGAACTCGAGGAGGGGTCCGTTACTGAAGAAGGTGCGGCCCGCCTTGATCGCGTCCCTCCAAGTTTCCGCCGTGAAGGTGCGTCCCGTGTAGGCGTAGGTCCGAATGCTCCCCATCATCGTGTGGCGATGCAGGCTCGTGTTAGCGTCCTCACCGCCAACGGGCGCAATGCGCAGGTCGTTGTTGAGCGCATGGTGCAACACCGTGTACGAACCGCGAGACGAACCTGACCACTCCAGACCGTGGATGGTGCCCAGCGCCGCGTCCATTGCGAAGCCTTTCGCGCCTCCCAGGCTTCCGTCGAGAGGGTCACGGTCGCCACCGAACGCATGCACGTACCCCACGGCTGCGCCCTGCGCGAGCGCCTTGCGGAACATGTCCGTGTTGCTCGGATACAGACTCTCGAGAGCGCTGCCCTGGTATCCCGTGGTGAAGGGCGAAATCAGATGGTCCGCAAGGCCGATGTAGAAGACGTGCCCCCAGAAAGGCGGGCGGTATTCCTCCCCCACGATGACCTTGACGTCCGGCTGCCCGACCGACGACGAGTGCTCGCCGCCGCCCTTCTCGAAGTACTGGTGATCGAAGACGCGGCTGTCCTTGTTGGCCGCGAGTATGTTGACAACGTCGACGTCCTCGGCGCGCCCCATGAGCATCATGTGCTCCGGCGTATTGCGGAGATTACCCGCGTAGTTCATGTGCGCATGCGTGGAGCCGCCGTACCAGCCTTTCGCGGCCATGTCGACGATCGGCCGCAGCGTGAGCGTCGCCTGCGTCGTCGCGTCTGCCTTCACTTCGACCTCGGCGGCAGAGGGTTGATACTCAAAGCCCTTGACAGCCTCGAGGGACAGCCGGCCCGGTGGTGCCTCGAGAGTGAAGTCGCCGCTGGCATGGAAGACATGGCCATTCAGCCGGCGCGTCATGCGCGTGCTGGCGATCCTGGCGTAGACGTCCGGCGGCATGTAGGCCTTGCCGTCGGCACCATCGGCATAGACCCGAGCGGCGGTACTGGCGCCCGTGACGCCATCGACCACGCGCACGTGCACGCGCCCCATGGGCCGCCGCCATTGGCGCGACTGAATCCGCACCTGCGTTTTGGCACCACCATAAGTCTCGAGCACCCAGAGCTGTGGCAGACCTCCTTCGTTCGAGATGTAAGCGATTCGTTCACCGTCTGGCGACCACCGAGGGTGGAATTCGTCGTGGTCGCCGAAGGTGAGCTTGTAGGGTTCGCCCCCGCCCGTCGGAACGAGATAGAGGTGATTGAATTGATCGGCGGCCCCTCGACTCGACGAGAAGATGATGCGCTTGCCCTCCCTGGAGACATCAGGGCGGGTGCGATACAGCGTCTCCTCCTGCAGGACCAGCGTGGCTTTCGGCATGGCGTTCGCCTCCACGGGCACGCGCCACACGTTGCCCGAACCCAATGGCGCGTTCCGGTTGGAAACCAGCACCAGCGCATCGCTGCCAGGCAGCCACGAGGGCTGCGTATGCATGTCCCACGCACCGAAGTACAGTCGTTCGTTTCCGTAGTTGTTGTCCTGCGTGACGGCGATCTCCTCGCCCGTCCAGCGGCCGTCCTTGATGGCGCGGACGTAGACGTTGAAGTAGCCATTCGGCTTCGTGGAGACGTAGGCCAGTCGACTGCCATCGGGCGAAAACGCCGGGTCGGCATACAGGTGGCCATCATTCGTGAGGGCGTGCGACTCTCCAGTCTGGACGTCGACCGCCTCCAGTTGAATGCTGCTCCCATCATCGTCGGCCGTATACACGATCCAGCGGCCGTCAGGCGACCAAGTCGGCGACGCGTGATACTTTGCGTTGTAGCTCACCTCGGAGGCCGTGCCGTTTGCCGGGTCCACCTTCCAGATGGAGCCTTGCATGGCCACGGCAATCCACTTGCCGTCAGGCGACCACGCCGGCGACCATGCCGTGGCACTCGGCGCAGGCGGCAAGTAATAGTTGAACATGTACGTCCCGCCGTGCTTGGACGCGGGATAATCGGGCCGCACCGCGGCCGGGCCATTGCCGCTCCCTCTTAGCGTGGCAGCGAAGAGGAGGGCGAGCAGGATGAGCGAGCGCCGCATGCCTAGTAACTCCAGCGCAGTGCAAGCTGCATGATGCGAGGTTCGCCAGCCGTGAGGATGCGGCCGAAGTTCGCGTTGATGAGTCGGGCTTCGGGTGGGCCGAAGTTAACCTGGTTGAACACGTTGAACGCCTCGGCACGGAACTGCATCTTGCCAAGCCGGCCGGGAAGGACGAAGGCCTTGGTCAGCGAGAGGTTCGTAGCGGAATACCCGGGGCCGCTGAACAGGTTCCGACCCGCATTGCCGTACTGGCCGGGCTGATTGGCCACGAACGCCGCCGTGTTGAAGTACTTCGCAACCATGTCGGCATCGTTCGAGTGCTCAATCACCGGGTCTCCCACCAGGTCCGGGCGGTCGAAGCCAACGCCCGTCAGTGAGAAATCACGTCCGCTGAGGACGTTGACCGGCTCGCCACTCGACATGCTGACCATACCGGACAGCGCCCAGTCGGCCAGCAGGACGTGAGCGAGGCCGCCAGAGTTCCGGAAGAAAGGGAACTCGTAGAGGAACGACGCGTTGAACACGTGACGACGATCCTCATCGGAGCGCGACCATTCGGCGTCGGGATTAGCGGGGTCCTGTGAAGTCTGGCCGAGATTGGCCGAGGAGTACTGATCCCTGAACTTGCCGAGCGTATAGCTGGACATGAACGTCAGCCCCTGGGACATGCGGCGCGACAATGACAGTTGCATGGAGTCGTACCTGGCCCCAGCGCTCGCCGTGATCTCGCGGAAACTGGTGTACTGGGACGGCATGCCGAGTCGGCGCGCGTCGGTGTTTGCAAGCGTCGACTGACCGGGAATGTACGTCGCAGGATTGCGCTGCTCCATCCGAATGAGGTCGTCGGCCCGTTTCCCGACGTAGGCCGCCTTGGCCACCATCTTGAACGGCAGCGCGTGCTCGATGCTGAAGCTCATCTGATGCATGTGAGCCATCGCCAGTTCCGGCGCGATGACCGTGAACAGGCCCATCGGATACTGGAACTTCGCGGTGTCCGGCGAGTACACGTACGGGAACGGGTTCACGCGACCAGCATACGGATCCTGGAAGCTGGCCGGATTGTTGACGAACTCCCGAATCACGAAGGGCTGGTTGACCGCCGGGTACGTCCACAGGTCCGAGCGGAAGTCCTCGTAATACAACCCGTATGCAGCCCGAATGCTGAGGCGACCATCGCCCCTCGGGTCCCACGCCGCACCCAAGCGCGGTGCGAAATTGTTCTTGTCACCGGCCACCAGACCGCGGCTGATGCCCGGATCGCCGGGGAACACCATTCCTGGCGGCGAAGCGGTCGTGACCTGTGACTGCTGGCCGTCGCGGAACGTGTTGGTGCGGTCGTAGACGGCGCCGTACGGTTGGAAGTACTGATAGCGCAGACCGACGTTCAGCGTCAGGTTGTTGGACACGCGGAAGTCATCCTGCACAAACGTGTACCAGTCCCAACCCTTCACGAGGCGCTCGTACGGGCTCGCCTGATCGAGGCTGACCGGCTTGCCAATCAGGAAGTCCGCAAACGCATTGCCTGTGGCGTATCCGTCGAAGCTGAAGACGCCCTGATTGGCGGACGAACCGCGGTTGAACATCTGGGTCCATTCGAACTCGCCACCGGCCGAGATCGCGTGGCGGCCGCGGAACCACCGCAGAACGTTGCCGATCTGGTAGATCCCGCCGTCTTCGCCGAAGACATCCTGTGTCGCGAGATTGAAGAACCCGGTGACTCCAATCGTTGGCAGTTGCGGCGTGATCACGCCGGGGAAGTTGGCGCCGAGGTCAGACAGCTGGGTGTCGTCGAGGACGAACACCTTGGAATCTACGCGGTTGACTCCGAGTTTGAGTTCGTTGAGCAACGTCGGACTGAAGGTGTGCGTGTCCTGGATTGCCCAGTTCGCGACCGTCAGGGCGCGTCGGTTCGGTGCGTAGGGAGAGATGTTCCCGTTCTGCGTGAACAACTCTGTGGAATCGCGGAAGTAGCGAATGTTGGCGGTGTTCGAGCCGGAGATGTTGTAGTCGAATCTCCCCAGGTACTGGTTGCCATTGGTCGGCTGCGGGACTTGTTCCACCCACCGGCCGCCGGTGGCGTTCGGCAGCGGAACGTACCGGTTCATCACCTCGATCGAGACCGGATCGAAGCGAGACGAGGGGATGACGTTGTTGGGAAACGGCAGCTTGGTCAGTGGATCAATCGGCTTTCGCGCGGCGTTCGAGAAGTCGCCTGCTCGCATTTCCGCCGTGGGTGGCGTTGCGGTTGCGAACAGCCGCGTCTCCTCCACCTGGATGCCCTGGTACGATCCAAAAAAGAAGGCGCGGTTGCGAGCGACCGGGCCACCAAGGGTGAAGCCGTACTGGTTCTGGTTCAGCTCCGGCTTGGTGGTGGCGAAGTAGTTGGTGCCGTTCAGCCCGTCGTTCCGGAAGTACTCCCAGGCGGTGCCGCGAAACTGGTTCGTTCCGGAGCGTGTCACCGCGATGACGGTGCCACCTGTGTACCGGCCATATTCAGCGCTGACGTTGCTCGTGACCACCCGGAATTCCTGCAGCGCGTCGGGTGCCGGCAGATTTAGCGCCGTGTTCTGCGTGAGGTTCTTGTGAGACGTGCCGTCGAAGCGGTACTCGTTGGACGTGTCCCGGCCACCGGCAACCACGAGCTGCGGACCGCTTCTGGCGTTCGTCACGACCGCGGGAGCACTCACGCTGATGACACCGGGGACGACGGCCGCAAGTTCCATGGGATTGCGACCGTTGAGCGGCAACTCCTGAATGCGCACCCGGTCCACGACCTCGCCAACGGTGGCCGACCTCGTGTCCACGTCCGGGACCTCGACTACGACGTTGACATCCTCGGTGATGCTGCCTACCTGGAGTTGCAGGTCGACGCGTGCGTTCTGGCCGACGACGAGAGAGATCCCCGCCTGCGTGTACCGCTGGAAGCCGTCCCTCTCTGCCGTCACTGCATAGTCACCGATGGGCAGGTTCGTGATCAGGTAGCCGCCCGATTCGTCTGTCGTGGTGGTGCGGCTGAACGACGTGAGCAGATTGAGAGCGGTTACCTTCGTGCCGGGGATGCTGGCGCCGCTGACGTCGCGCACGACGCCACCGACACTGGCGGTCGTCGTCTGCCCATGTGCCGTAAAGGGAAGCGCCAACAGCAGGGCGAACAAGTATGTGAGAGACCTCGACATGCGGACTCCTCTGTGACCACGAAAGCGAGAATCCTCGTCGGATGGTCCGAGCGCGGCGCGCGCTGCGCCCCCTCGCCACGGGCACTCCGCTTCCCACATCGCGAGGCGCCGGACAGACGCAATCACGACAGCGGTCAGGTTCTTCGAGTGGACGAGTGGAGGCTACGTGGGCGCACTCGCATGGAGCAAGGAGATTCCGCGCAGCGCGCCGGTGGTCTAGGGTGAAATCTGCAGGAGTGGTGTGAGCACCCGTCTCGACGCAAACGAAGATGCTTCCATCGGATTCGGTAGCCGTAACCCTCGCCGGGGTCGAGCTTGCTCCTTGGCGGCCTACGCGCCGTCGTGTGCAGGCGATCGCCGCACGAGGACGACACGTGAGGCTGCGAAATACAGACGTCGCCACGGCAGGCGTCACGGAGAGTCGACGATGCAGATTGGCTGGATAGGGACGGGAGTGATGGGTGCGTCGATGGCGGGCCACTTGCTGCGCGCTGGTCACACGCTCATCGTGTCCACTCGCACGCGGGCACGCGCACAGTCCTTGCTGGACGAGGGCGCCACTTGGACTGACACCCCACGCGAACTCGCTCGCCAGAGCGACGTTGTCTTCTCGATGGTCGGCTATCCGAGCGATGTCGAAGAGGTCTATCTAGCGGCCGGGGGGGTGCTGGCTGGACTGAAGCCGGGCAGCCTGGCCGTCGACTTCACGACCAGCAGTCCCTCTCTTGCCCAACGACTCGCGGCCGCGGGCCGCGAGCATGGTATCGACGTGCTCGACGCGCCTGTCAGCGGCGGCGACATCGGTGCGCGGAATGCGACGCTGTCCATCATGGTCGGGGGCGAGCGGCAGGCATTCGATCGGGCCCGGCCCCTTCTAGAACACATGGGCAAGACCATCCTGTTGCAGGGTCCGCCGGGCAGTGGTCAACACACGAAGATGGTCAACCAGATCCTAATTGCCGGCACGATGGTAGGGGTCGGTGAGGCCATCACGTACGCGCGCGCCGCCGGGCTAGGGCTAGAGCAGGTACTCGGAAGTGTCGGTGGCGGCGCTGCGGCATCCTGGGCCCTCCAGAATCTCGTGCCGCGCATTATTCGCGGCGACATGGAGCCCGGTTTCTACGTGGAGCACTTCATCAAGGACATGGGAATCGCACTAGCGGAGGCCGAAGCCATGCACCTGGCGCTGCCCGGTCTGGCCCTCGCCAAACAGCTGTATCACGCCGTCGTAGCGTACGGCGGCGCTCGCAACGGCACGCAGGCAATCGTGCTTGCGCTGGAAGCTCTGAGCGGGAGACGTGCGCTGGCTGACCGACCGGCCTTCGTCGAGACCGGGACCGAGCCAGTCCTCGGGTGAGGATGTGGTTGCGTTGTTTGTGCCCGAGGCAACAAGAGGCGTTGGTGCATGTCGATCTGGAGAGGCACTCCGCTCGGCCGTTGAAGTCCGCCGTCCACATCGTGCCTTCTGGACCCACAACCGCAGCGCCGCACTACCTCAGAGGCCCCACGCGGCCCGCCACGCCGTGAGCCGCAGGATCAGCGCTGTCCTGCATTTGATGACGTCGGCCTTATTGAGAAGCGCGGGATGCCACTCGTCCTGGCTGTAGTCGGTCGGCAAGCCGGTGTCCGTGCACGATCCAGGAAGCCGCTGGTCGCCGTGCACCGAGCCGGGCGCCGAGCGAACGCGGAATGACACCCAGCACGTCCGCCATAGCGCCGCAGGGGCCTGCTGGTGGTTCAGAAACTCGAGACTTTCATAGAGCGACGCATCATCATCCGAGCGGCGCCGAGCGCCCGTTGACAGATCGAAGAGAAGCGCTCGTCCAGTCCGTGACTACAGTCATTGAACAATGCACCAGCGCAACTGACGAAGTGACCGGAAGTGTTCCAGAGGGATTAAGAGATGTTACACAATCCGGTGCGAAGCTCCCTGTTGGCTTTGCTCCAAGTCGCTGAATCTGTTCGCGTTAGCGGTTTGGTGCACGAGCGGCCGCGGCGTGTGCGATAATCTTGCGTCGACCGCTCGCAAGTTGTTGATTCTACAGAGCTGGAGAGATGGCCGAGAGGCTGAAGGCGCACGCTTGGAAAGCGTGTGTAGGGGAAACCCTACCGTGGGTTCGAATCCCACTCTCTCCGCCACACTCGCCTGCGGCGAGTGTGGCCGGAGCGAGTGAGCTTCAGGCCTGAGGCCATCGCCTTCGGCTCGGCCTTCAGGCTCGAATCCCTTCCCCAGTTGCCGACCGCGTTTTCGCTCGCCCTGGCGGAGCGCGTGAGCTTCAGACTGAGGCCAGCGCCTTCGGCTCGGCCTTCAGGCTCGAATCCCTTCCCCAATTGCCTCAGCCTGCCGTTCATCACCGCTGATGTTCGGCGACCTCTTCGTCGACGTCTTCCGCCAGGCGGCCGGCGGCGCGTCAGACCGCGTTTTCGCTCGCCCTGGCGGAGCGAGTGAGCTTCAGGCTCAGGCCAGCGTCTTCGGCTCGGCCTTCGGGCTCGAATCCCTTCGCCGCAGTTTTCCGTGCCCGCTTCGGTCGCCCAGGTCTTCGTCCCACAAACCCGCGAGATTCAGAGAATTTTTCGAGTTCTGCATCGAATGCTCGTCAACTCGACGACGCGCCCAACTGCGACGGAATCGGCCAGGGTCCTGTGCGTTTCGGTCCCGGCGTTCCCCTCTTCGGCGCAAGGTCTGCCGCATTTCATTCGAATCTCATGGCCCGCTCATGATTCGGTGAGGACTTCGCGGCCGGCTTTCGGGCACAGTGGCCGACATGGCATCCACTGTGACGAACAACCTCAGGGCGGCCGCCCTCATCGCCCTCGCCCTGGCCATCGGGGCCATGGGCATCTACGTGGGGGAAGTGGACGACGCGCCCGGCGCCGGCGGCATCGGGCTGCTGCTGATGATCGGCACGGTCGTGCTCGGCGTGAAGGCCGCGCGGAATCGGCTGCCGGCCTGGGCCGCGCGCACGGGGCTTGCCGTCGGGGTCCTGATAGCGGCGTTCGCGGCAGTTCTCACTCATGCGGTCGCGCTGACCGTGCCTCTTTTCGCACAACCGCAGGACGTGCCATCGGTCATCGATTCGGCGCCGTCGCCGCAATATTCCGTGGCCGTCGGGCGCGCGCGGGAGCTCGTGCGCGCGGCCGTCCTGGAGCAGAACCTGCCAGGGGTGTCGGTGGCGGTCGGTGCCGGCGGGACGATCGTCTGGGCGGAAGGATTCGGTTGGAGGGACGTGGACACGCGGACGCCGGTGACGCCGAAGACCCGATTCAACATCGGCACGGCGGCATCGGCGGTCACGGCCGACGTCATTGCGTCGCTCGGGCTGACCAACACCGGCGCTGACGCGGCGACAGCGTGGAGTCCGGAGCGGATCGGTGAGCCGGGAGAGGACTTCCCACCGTTGACGCTCATCCGCCACAACATCTTGCAGCCGCTTGGCCTGGCTCCCGCCGAGTACCCATTGCCGGATGATCGCGCGACGTTCTACGTCCCGCGTTCGGATGACAATCCACGGCGGGGCAGGCGGCTGATGTACATGCGCGACCTGGCGTGCTGCGCGGGGACGATGGCGTCCTATTCCACGGCGTCGGACATGGTGGGCGTCGGCCTGGCGAAGCGCGTCAGCGTCAACGGCGAGCTGGCGGGCGGGATAGTGATGTCGCTGACCACGCTGCGCGACAGCGGCATCGTCGTCGCCGTGCTGTCCAACATCGCGCACGCGAACACGTCTGCGCTCAGCCTCAAGATCGGAGACGCGTTCGCGAAACAGGCGCGATGAGGCAGGCTAACGCGATTCCTGCGGGCGCCGGTACAGCATGTAGCTGAAACGGCCGTGGAGCCACGCCTCCCCCGCTGCGTCGTCGTGCTTGGGATGGATCACTTCGTCGTGCACGTGCGCGAAGTGGCCACCGAGCCGTGCGACCTCCTGCACGAGCCGGCGCTCGGCGTTCGCCATCAGCTCCCGATAGCACTGATCCCACAGCTCGTCACGATGTGCGAGCCTTCCTGAGACACGGCTGCTGGTTGCCTCGACGATGTGTTCCGCGACGAGTTCCGCCTCGAGTGGCGGCAGCTCCCGATGCCAGTAAACAGTCGTCCTGTTGTCATGGATCGTGGCGTTCACATGACACCTTTCAATCCATGCGCGTGACGGTCGTGATGGCTTCGCGCCGCGCGAGGCACACCGAGGCTATCCATGCGTGAGGTCTCTTCGCTCAGGCCTCTCGCTGCCCCACTTGCCGCCACACCAGTCGCGAGATGAGTTCCGAAAGCGCCCAGGACCCGAAGGCCGCGGCAAAGACCACAGCCCAGACTTCCACGGGAAGCGCAGCACTTCCCAGCAGGTTCGAGACGAACGGTATCGACGCTGCGGCGATCTGGATGCCGACCCCGCCGACCACGGCAGCATGCAGGTACGGGTTCGACAGCGGCCGCATCCATGTGTGCCGTGACGGGTACGTAAGGAACAATTGGCCAATGGCCATGAAGTGAAATGCGGCAGCGCGCGTGACCTCGAGGCTGTAGCCAAACGTCGGAAGGATTCCGAGGACGGCCAGCGCGAGCACAGCCTTCATGCTTCCCACGGCAACGACGAACCGGACCGAGGGCTGGTCCAGCAGCGGCGAGCCGGCCGGTCGCGGTTTCTGCTGCATGACCCCTGGGGTTCGATCGAAAGCCAGGGCGAGGGCAGGCAGGCCATCGGTCAGCAGATTGATCCACAAGATCTGGGCGGCCGTGAGCGGCAGCACGAGGTGCCCTGCCGCATCCCGGAGATCGATCGAGAACGCCACCACGGCGCCGCCGGCCACGAGCAGCACTTCCGAGAGATTGGTCGAGAACAGGAATCGAAGAAACTTCTGGATGTTCTCGTAGATGCCCCGGCCTTCCTCGACCGCGCTCACGACAGTGGCGAAGTTGTCGTCGAGCAGGACGAGATCGGCCACTTCCCGGCTGACGTCGGAGCCGCGCTGCCCCATGGCCACACCGACGTCGGAACGTTTCAGCGCGGGCGCATCGTTGACCCCGTCCCCGGTCATCGCGACTATCTGACCGAGCGCCTGCAGGGACTCCACGAGCAGCAGTTTCTGTTCTGGCCGCACCCGCGCGAATACATTCACTTCCGTCAGCGCGTCGTGGAGGGTGTGACGCTCGTACTCGGCAAGGTCCTCCCCGGTGAGCACCCGCACGCCAGGGATGCCGATCTGGTGCGCAATGGCAAGGGCCGTCACTGGATGGTCGCCGGTGATCATGACCACGCGGATACCGGCATCCAGCGCTGTCCGGACGGCCTTCGGCACTTCCGGCCGCGGCGGATCCCAGAACAGCGCGAGGCCCAGCAGCGACAGGTGCTCTTCGGCTTCACCGGGCGCGCTCGCGATCGCGAGGACGCGGAATCCCTCTTCGGCGTACGCCTCGGCTTTCCCTGTCCAGGACTCGCGATCCTCCACGCTCAGGTCGCACCGCGCGACAACGACCTCCGGAGCTCCCTTGAGAAAGCTCACCCTGTGCCCGTCTTCACGGACCGTGACGCGCGCGAACTTCCAGGCGCTGTCGAACGGCCGCTCGCTGATCACCGGGTGTTCCTGTCTCAGTCGTGCGACGTCGATGCCGTGCGCGCAGGCATAGCGCAGCAGTCCGGCATCGAGTGGATCACCTGCGCCGGTCGAGGGGTCCGCGTCGTTGGCGAGTGCGACGGCAACAAGCGCGCGCCCCAGGTCCGGCGCATCGATCGACCGGACGTCCATGCGGTTCTCGGTCAGCGTCCCGGTCTTGTCCGTAGCGATGACGGTCACCGAGCCCAGCGCCTCCACCGCCGAGAGCCGTCGCACCACGGCGCGGTGACGGGCCATGCGCTCGACTCCCAGGGCCAACGCGACGGTGAGCACCGCGGGCAGGCCTTCAGGGACGGCCGCGACGGCAAGAGCGACGGCAAAGATGATCATCTGCGGGGCGCGACTCAACCCCTCGGCGATCACGCCAGCCACACCAAGCAGGGCCGTCAGCGTGAGGACCCAACGCGCGATCCGTCGTCCGAGGACGTCGACCCGGCGTTCAAGCGGCGTCTTCGAGAGCTCGATGTCGCCGAGCATCGTTGCTAGGCGCCCCATCGCGCTCAGCGGTCCGGTTCGGGTGACCTCCAGAAGCGTCTTGCCGCGGACGAGCAAGGTGCCGCTGAACGCCTCGTCGTCCTGTCCCTTGTCGACAGGTACCGACTCTCCGGTCAGGATCGATTCATCGAGCATGGCGCCGCGTGGATCGCGGAGGACGCCGTCGGCCGGAACGCGGTCGCCTGACTCGAGTCGCACGCAATCGCCGGGCACGAGATCCTGCGTTGGCAGCCGCACGAACTCGCCGTCGCGAAGCACCCAGGCCTGGGCCCCGGCCAACACCTTGAGCCGGGCAAGCGCGGCCTCGGAGCGTTGCTCCTGATACAGGCCGAGAGCAGCGTTGAACAGCAGGATCAGGCCGATGGCGGCTGCCTCGATTGGCCAGCCGTGCCCGCCCTCGTACGCCCACAGCCCGAGATCGAACGTGAGTGCGAACAGCAGGATGAAGATCAGCGGGCTGTTGAACTGACGCAGGAAGCGCTGCCAGAGAGGCTCCGGAGCCTGCTCTGGCAGTGCATTCGGTCCAAATTGCCCGAGTCGTTCGACGGCGTCCGCTGTCGAAAGGCCACTCATCAGGCGAGCGCGTTGATCCGCGTCGCCGCCTGCTCCCGCATGGAGCCGGCAGGGAGCGCCAGGTCCAGCACCATCCGACCGTCGACAGTGCCGGACTTCAGCGCAGCGAAGATGTCGTTGATCGACTCCAGCGGCGCCGTATGAATATGCGCGTGCACCTTCCCTTCGGACGCGAACGCCACAGCCTCCGCCAGGTCCTTGCGTGTGCCGACGATCGAACCCCTGACTGTGATTCGCTTGAGGACGACGTCGAAGATGGGCGTCGGGAAGTCGCCAGGCGGCAGGCCGACAAGGCTGACGGTACCCTTTCGCCGCACCATCTGCAGCGCCTGCGAGAACGCCGGCACGGAGACCGCGGTTACGAGGACGCCGTGAGCTCCACCGTCGGTGTACTTCGTCACGATTTCCGCAGCATCCGGGGACATCGCGTTGACGGTCACATCAGCACCGAGCGTCCTGGCGAGGGCGAGCTTGTCGTCCGCGACGTCGATGGCGACGACGTGTAACCCCATCGCCTTGGCATACTGCACGGCGACGTGACCGAGGCCGCCGATTCCGGAGATGGCGAGCCATTCTCCTGGCTTCGCTTCGGTTTCCTTGATGCCCTTGTAGGTGGTGACGCCAGCGCACAGGATGGGCGCCAGGGCCGCGAAGTCCGGCCGTGCCGGCAGGCGGGCGAGGTAGGCGGCATTCCCGATCGCGTACTCCGCGAAAGTGCCGTTCACGCCGTAGCCGCTGTTGTGCTGGGACGGGCAGAGTGTCTCCCATCCGGTGATGCACGACTCGCATCCTCCGCACGCGTCGTGGAGCCAGGCGATGCCGACAGGATCGCCTTCTTTCAGCCCGGTCACGCCAGGTCCAAGGCCGGCGACGATGCCAGCGCCCTCATGACCGGGGATGAACGGTGGCGTCGGCTTCACGGGCCAGTCACCATCGGCGGCGTGCACATCCGTATGGCACACGCCACTTGCGACAATCTTCACGAGGACTTCTCCCGGCCCCGGCGTCGGGACGGGGACTTCCTCAATCGACAATGGCTGGCCGAGTGCGCGAACCACCGCCGCCTTCATAGTCCTGGACATCCTGCACCTCCGTTGCTTGCCGCGGTCGCACCAACGCAACCCGCGATCCACACCACCGACACATGCGCAACGGCGACGCCTGCCGCCGCTGTACAGCGCGGTCCGAGAACTGATTAGTGCGAAAGTGATGCCCACCGAGCACGGTGCTCTCGTGCGTGAAAACCAGCCAGAACGAAGACTCCGCGACGACAGGGAGAAAGAGTCCGCGCAACCGTGGGGAAAATTCCGGGCGGGCGCGGGACGCTGGGACGCTGCGCCTCGATCGTGTCGGGCTCAGGCCACTTGCGGCGAGATGCCCGCAATCCTCCCATCGGCACGGAACTGCAATGTCGCGAAGACCTCGACGACCAGAGCGACGGCAATGACGAGCAGCCGCGCCACAGGCGCGAACTGCGGCCAGAAGAGCAGCAGCACGATGGCGCTGGCCACCACCCAGATCGCGTCGGCAACGGTGAAGAACATCAAGGCCTGCCGGCTGACCGGCTGACGCTGGGCCGCAAACGCAAGCGCACCCGCGTAGGCCAGCAGACCGACGGCGATCGCGTCGAGCAGGATCGGCGCTTCGAGTCCGAAGAGCGCGTGCAGGTCACCTCGTGTCGCTACGGTCCCGAGGCCACATCCGGCGGTAGTAAGAGCGTTCAGCTGCAGAACGCGATGCGATGTCATGGCGCGAGTTCCTTTCAGAAGCCAGTTCATGACGACGAGCATCGCGCGCGACATGAAGCGCCGCAATTACGTGGGAGGGTAGGAGGCCGCTGCTCTTCCCGGCCGACATCGAATCCGAGGCCACCTGGATGCGACTGACCGCGCCGGCGGCCACGTGACGCGGCGGTAAGGAATCCACTAGGTCCTGGCACGACGCCGTTGTCCCGGCCTTCCCTTCCGTGCGAGGTAGTACGCATCCGTTCCGCGCGTCGTCCCAGGCCTTTGTGGGCGAACATCGACGCCGTCGAAGTACCGCACGAGCTCGAATCCAGCCACTCGCAGAGCCTGTTTGATCTCCGAGTCAGTCCAGGAGACGTGCCAGAGCGTCTCGCGCACGTGGCGCCAGAGACGTCCGGCCGGGAGGAGCCACTCGAAGTCCAGCCTCGCCCGCCGCCCGTCAGTCTCGACACTTCCGTGTTGCACGAGCTTGAATCTGGAATCTTCGAGCCAAAACGTCTGCGGGTACTCAACGCGCAACGATCGCGGTGTATTGACGTCGAAACAGAACCAACCGCCGTCTGCCAACGCGCGCGCGACAGCGTGCATCACTCGTGGCAGGTCACGGCGATCTGCGAGGTTGTTGAGCGACGCGAATTCTGCAAGAACGAGATCCACGGGTCGCGGCAATCGGAAGTCGCGCATGTCATCGCAGTGAACGGTGACGGCGAGTCCGGCCCGACGCGCCCTGGCGCGAACCGTCTCGCAGAACACGCGGGAGTCGTCCAGCGCGTCAACTTCAAGGCCATGCCGAGCAAGATCGAGCGCCGTCTCGCCGGTACCGCAACCAACATCACACACACTTTTTACGCTCGGCAGCACGGCGCACAGAATCTGCCTGCGGGCGTGACGGTTGATCGGCGCCGCATAGCCGCACAGAACGTCATAAAACCGAGCGAGCAATGCGTACGGCGCGTTGATCGGGACCTCTTGGGAGGCCGGGGGCGCGACGTCGACCGCAACCTTGAATCGATAGCCACGGCGCGGAAGGGTTTCGACGAACTGCGATCTTGCAGCCGAATCACCTAGCGCTTCACGCAACCGCTTGATGGCGGCGTTGATGCTGTGCTCGAAATCGACAAACGTATCCTGGCCCCACAGTTCACGACGGAGGTCATCGCGTGTGACCAGTGAGCCGGGCGAACGCACCAGGAGTGTGAGAATGCGAAATGGTTGCTCCGGCAGCAGCAGCCGACGGCCGTTCCTCGCGAGCTCCCCGGATCGCAGATCCAACGTGAAACCGGCAAACCGTACGAAATGCGGATCTCCCGACATCGCGGACACGCCTGAATCTCCCTGGACGTCCGATCCTAGCAGGCAAGACGCGCGCGAGAGTTCGCGTCACCTGCTTTTCACCTTCATATCACCGCTCGGTCATTTGAGCCACGACGGCGCCCGGGCTTTTTCGAAGTGGGAGCTGATGGCGGCCCTATGGCCCGGCACTTTCGTCGAGGAGGCCAACCTTCTCCTTTCAGATTTCGACCCTGCGAAGGGGGCTCGGTGATGAAGCGCGCGAGTGGATCGAGACGCTTCCCAGGCACGGCTATCGGTTTGCGGGATCATTGACGCCGAGTCCTCAGTCATCGAAGCCGGTCGCAACGGCGACGCGTGTCTTCTACGCGTGGTCGGTCGTGCCGCTGCTCGTTGCGGTTGGCGTCACGGTCGCCCTCCTGTGGGTGAAACAATCCGCGGTCGCCACGGTTCCCGTGCGATCGCTTGCAGTGCTGCCGTGCCGCAACGTTTCGGGAGATGCGCCGGCAGACTCCTTTGCGGACGGTATGACCGAGGCGATCACGACCGACCCCGTGAGCGTCTCCGCGGTCCGGGCCATCTCACGCCAATCCGTCACCCCCTTCCGGTGAACGGAAGGAGCGGCGCGAACCGGGTCCGTCTACAGCTTGCGAAAGTACGCCAGCAAGGCGACCCGGTCCTCGGCGGTCAGGAATCCACGGTCGATGACCGTTCCATCCGACGAAATGATCGGTGGCAGGTTCGGCGGCGGGAAGAGCCTCACCGATCGCCTGAAGAACGCGTCGTAGAGGTCGAGCACTTCCTCGAGCGTCGCGGCGGAGTTGTTGTGGAAGTACGGTGCGGTCCGGCTGATGCCGCGCAGTTGCGTGGACTCCATCACGCCAAGGTCCGCCGGCTGGCCAGTGAGGAGCAGCCGTCCGGGATCCGACGTCACGACTGTCTGGAACGTGCCGTCCGCCCGCTCAATCCGGTATGTGCGCGCGTTGCGCTCGAGTCGCGGCGGGCACGGCGCGAAGCCGTCGGTCGCCGACTGCGGACACGCGGTCAAAATACGAGTGAGCTCATTTCGTGCTCCGGGCTCCGTCCTCGTCTCCTCCTTCCTCGTCTCCTCCGTCCCCCCTCCTCCGTCCTCCCTCCTCCGTCCTCATCTCCTCCGTCCTTTCGGTAGAATCTCCCCGTGCCCTTCTGGTCCGTCGGGGACCACCTGACCCACCGCTTCAATGCCGACCTCGGCACCGGCCGCGTCACCGCCATCGAAGGGCGTGTCCTCGTCGTCCATTTCCCGCACGGCGCGACGACGCTGCGGCTGGCCGCCACCAGCGACGCGCTGGTTCCGGCGACGGCGACCGAGGCGGACCGGGCCCCTCGCCGCGACCGATCGCTGATCGAGCGGCTGGCCGCGGGCGAGATCGACGACACCGCGGACGTCCTCACGCGACTCGACGTGCTGCGCCTGCTCGCGACGCGTGAGGCAGGGGGCCTCGGGTCGTTCCTCGGTGGGCGGGTGCGGCTGTTCCCGCACCAGTTGCACGTCGCCGAACGCGCGACGGCAAGGCTGCCGGTGCGGTGGCTGCTGGCCGACGAAGTCGGACTTGGCAAGACGATCGAGGCGGCGCTGATCATGAATCGGCTGCTCCACACGCAGAAGATCGAGCGCTGCCTGGTCATCGTGCCCGAGGCGCTGACGGTGCAGTGGCTCGGCGAGCTGTGGCGCAAGTACCACCAGGTGTTCACGCTGCTCGATCCACCGCGCCTGGCCGACGTCGCGCGCGACTTCGGGGCCGGTTTCAATCCGTTCGACGTCCACCGCCGCGCCGTGCTCGCGCTCGAGACACTCGTCAGCCGGCCAGAGCTGGGCGCGCAGGCCGTCAGCGCCGGCATCGACCTGCTCGTGATCGACGAGGCGCAGCGACTGCGGCGTCCACCGGGCCATCCTGGCGAACCGGCCTATCGTGCCGTCGCTCCCATCGCCGCGCTCGGGCGGCACCTCCTGCTGCTCAGCGCGACGCCGCTCGAAGACGATGCGCACGGCTTCTTTCGGCTGCTGCAGTTGCTGCGGCCCGACGAGTTCCCGGAAGGACTGGATGTGGAGGCACGACTCCAATCGGGCGTGCCCTTGCCGCCGTGCACGAGTTCCACCCGTCGCGTCGACATCGGCGGGCTGCCTCCCCGCGCGCCGCTGCCTGTCGATCTCCCCGCCCACGAACAAGGGGCAGCAGGGATGCCAGACGATGGTGCGCCCCCGATCGACCTGGCCTCGCACGCTCGCCTGGCATATGCCCAGGGCACGCGCAACGACGCACTCGCGAGACGCCGTGCACTCGACCGCATCCGCCGCGCACTCGCGTCAGGCGCAGCACTGAGGGCCGTCCTCGGGCCAGACGAGATCGCCCTGCGCCAGCAGGCGGACACGATGGACCGCACCGATCCGCGACTCATGTGGCTGCTCAGGCAGGCGCCACTGTGGCGGCGCGCGAACGAGAAGACACTCGTGTTCGTCGCCCATCGCGAGACGCTGGAGATGTTGCGCGACGCGCTCAGCGCGCGCGCGCAGCTGGCCAGTGGTGTCTTCCACGAAGACCTGTCGGCGGCCCGGCGCGACACCGAAGTCGCGCGGTTTCGCGCCGACGATGGGCCGAGCCTGCTGGTGTCGACCGAAGCCGGCGGCGAGGGGCGCAACTTCGAGTTCTGCCAGCGACTCGTGCTCTACGACCTGCCGTGGGCACCGTCGACCGTGGAGCAGCGGATCGGACGACTGGACCGCATCGGACGCCGCATTCCTGTCGACGTCGTCTACTTCCGTCCGGCGGCCGGGATCGGCGCCGACGTGGTCCGGCTGTTCGAACGGCTCGGCCTGTTCCGGGCACCGATGGCCGGTGTCGAACCGCAACTCGCGCAGGTCGAGGATGCGCTCGACGCGGTCGCCCTCGATCCAGACGCCTCGCTGTCCGATGCGCAGATCGACCAGCTGATCGCGGCCGCCGAGGCCGCGCGGTCACGCATCCAGGACGCGGCCTACCAGCAATTGCACCGCGACCCCTATCAGGCCGACCTGGGGCCGTCGATTCTCGCGCGGATACCCGCCGGACTCGACGCGCTCATGGAACAGGTGGTCGTCAACGCCGCCTCCCGCCTGGGGTTTCGTGTCGAACAGGTCCGCGGCCGTCGCGCCTACGCCATCGAGTTCGGCAACGAGGCGCTCATCGACAGCCTGCCCGGTGTTGCCGGCGGATCGTCCTTCGTCGGCACGTTCGATCGCGACTACGCCGTCGAGGACGAGGCCATCGACTTCTTTGCCTCGGGTCACGCGCTCGTCGAGGGACTGCTGGCGCACTTCGAGGACGATCCGAAGGGACGTGTCGCGAGGCTCGAGGCACGCATCCCGGGCCATGGCGGCACCGGCGTGATCGCGTTCTACAAGGACGGTCCCGAGTTCGACGTCCTCGCGCTCGATGCCGCCGGCCGGCCCCGGCCGGCCTGGGCCGACGCGTTCCGTCGCGGCTCCGCGGGCGCGCAGCGGATGATGGCCGAAGATGCCGCCACGCACGACTGGGCTGCGTTCGTGACGCGTCTCTCCACGCAACTCGGGCCGCGCTCGCCGCACGCGCTCGCTGCCCTCGTCGTGCGCGACGCGTAGAGCAATCAGGTCCGAAGCGCGTCGTCTCCGACCGAGTTCAGCGCGATGGCCGATGGCCGACGAACGAAGGCCGACGGAGAACGCGCCGAGCCGCAAGATGTGGCTATGCCCGTCGTACGCGCCTGCATAATCGGATCTGACATGCTAGACAACACTTCCCGGACTCGTCGCCCGTTCGTTCTCGCCGAGGCGGTGACGCTGCTGGCGAACACGCCACGTACCCTCGACGCACTGCTGCGGACACTGTCGGACGACTGGCTCGCCGCGCACGAGGGCGGCGAGACCTGGAGTCCCCCCGACGTCCTCGGCCACCTGATTCACGGCGAGCGCACCGACTGGCTGCCGCGCGCCCGGATCATCATGCAACACGGCGAGGCGCAGGCATTCGAGCCGTACGACCGCTTCGCACAGTTTGCCGAGCGCGGGCGCCCGCTGCCCGACATGCTGGACGACTTCGCGTCGCTGCGGGCGCAGAACCTGCGCGATCTCGCGGCCCTGCAGATCACGCCGGCAGATCTCGAACGGCGAGGGCGCCATCCCGACTTCGGCCCTGTGACGCTGTCGCAACTGCTGGCGACGTGGGTCGCGCATGACCTGGACCACGTGATCCAGATCGCACGCGTGCTCGGGACGCAGTATGCGGACGAGGTCGGTCCCTGGCGACGCTACCTGCGTGTGATCAGTGGGCAGCAGGGGTAGGTAGGGCCCGCTCTCCGAGCGCGGCCCTGAGTTGCCTCACTGAGCGGCGTCGATCGACAATCGCGCGATGGCACGAGGTGACGTGACACCGCCGGTCGAGCCGATGCTGGCCAAGGCCGCGACAGACCTGCCCGACGGTGACGGCTGGTGCTACGAGCCGAAGTGGGATGGCTTCCGGGCGATCGCGTTTCGTGACGGCGGCTCCGTCTACATCCAGAGCCGGGACCTGAAGCCGCTCGATCGCTACTTCCCCGACGTCCACGACGCGCTCGTCCGGGGCTTGCCTGACGGGGCGGTCGTCGACGGCGAGGTGGTCATCGCCACGCCGCGTGGCCTCGACTTCGATGCGCTGCAGATGCGGCTGCACCCGGCCGCGTCGCGCGTCGAGAAATTGTCGCGCGAAACGCCGGCTTCCTTCGTCGCGTTCGACGTGCTCGCCGCCGATCACGAGGACCTGCGCAGGCACCCGCTGGCGGCCCGGCGCGCGCGCCTCGAAGCGCTCGCGCCCGGCTTCACGCCGTCGATGCACCTCACGCCACTGACACGCGACCGTGCCCTCGCGGCGGACTGGCTGGCCCGGTTCGAAGGAGCGGGGCTCGATGGCGTTGTCGCCAAGCACGCCGATGCGATCTACGAGCCTGGCCGCCGCACGATGGTCAAGATCAAGCACGTCCGCACTGCCGATTGCGTCGTCGCCGGCTTCCGCTGGCACAAGGCCGGCCCGGAGACACATGTGGGTTCCCTGCTGCTCGGCCTGTACGACGATGCCGGCGTCCTGCAACACGTGGGCGTGACGTCGTCGTTCACGATGGCGATGCGTCAGCAGCTAGCGACCGAACTCGCGCCGTTGCGGAAGGACGCCTTGCGCGAGCACCCGTGGCGCGCATGGGCCGAAGTCAGCGCCGCAGGCACGCGAATGCCCGGCGGGCAGAGTCGCTGGAGCGCGGGCAAGGATCTGTCGTGGGAACCCCTGCGCATCGAGCGGGTATGCGAGGTGACCTACGACCACCTGCAGGGCAATCGGTTCCGCCACGCGACGGTGTTCAGGCGCTGGCGCCCCGACAAGCCCCAGGAGCACTGCCGCTACGACCAGCTCGAGGTCACGACTCCTTACGAGTTGGCGCGTGTCTTCTCCGCGGCGCGGGCGGGGTCTGCGTAACATCCGCGAGCCAGTCCGTGCTCATGTCCTCGTTGGGATCCAGGGCGTCCTGCGACGGCCGGATCGCGTCGGGTACGTGCCGGAGGTTCACCCGCACCCGGGTCCATGTCGTGTGCCGTCCGCGCATGGCATCGACGAGCACGTCGGCCGGCTCGAGGTGTGCGACGACATCCGGATATCGCACCTTCCATCGTTCCAGCCCCGCCAGCGCATCCTCCTTGCGTCGCGCGCGGCCGATCTCGACCAGCGGGTGCACGGGCACACGACGACGTGACGGTTGGGCGCGCACCGGTTCGCCACGCTGCTTGCGGTAATGCGGTGGCCACGGCGCATCGCCGAGTCCGTCGTGCTCATGCCTGGACGACAGTTCGAGGAGCGCATCGAGGGCCTGCGGCACACGATCGATGCCGGCGTGCCTGTCGCCGATCCCCGAAAACCGCCCCGGCATCGTCACCAGCGTGAAGTCGGCCGGATCGCACGCCTCGACCTCGTCCCAGTCGAGCGGTGCCGAGACACGCGCGTCGACCGTGGGCCGCACCGAATACGCCGCGGCGACGGTGCGGTCCTTCGCGTTCTGGTTGTAGTCGATGAAGACGCCGTGCCGCTCTTCCTTCCACCACTTGCTCGTCGCCAGCGACGGCGCGCGACGCTCGACGTCACGGGCAAAAGCCAGCGCCGCCCGCCGCACCTGGTCAAACGTCCATCGCCGCTCGAGCCGCACGTACACGTGCATGCCGCGCGAGCCCGACGTCTTGGGCCACCCCGTCAGGCCGAGGTCCGCCAGTGCCGCGCGGACCACCATCGCGACCTGCCGCACCTGCGACCACGCGACGCCCGGCACCGGATCGAGATCGATGCGCAGTTCGTCCGGATGGTCGAGGTCGTCGGCGCGAACGGGATGCGGGTGCAATTCCAGGCACCCGAGATTGGCCATCCACGCGAGAGCCGCGGCTTCGCGCGGCACCACTTCCTCCGCCGTACGCCCCGAGGGGAACTCGAGCGTGACGACGTCCAGCCAGGGCGGCCGGGACGATGGCGCACGCTTCTGGAAGAAGAACTCACCGCCGACGCCATCGGGGTACCGAACGAGCACCGTCGGCCTGTCCTGGGTGGCGCGCAGGGCACCGTCAGCGACCGCAACGTAGTACTGCGCGACGTCGAGCTTGGTGTGCCGTGCCTCCGGGAACAAGACCTTGTCGGGGTGCGTGATGACCACGTCGTGGTCGCCGACGCGCAAGGTCACGGGATCGCTGTCAGCGGACATCCTCCGGGCCACGACGTGTGTCCGGTTCCGTTACGCGGCCAGGCCGCGTGTGCGCGCCACGGAGGGCGGTGGCAGCGGGCGCGTGTTCGACTGCGGACGCACCGTGGGGCCGTGGGGGCCGACTTCGTCCTGGCTGGAGCTGCGAGGAAGCACGAACAGCGCGAGCACCGCTGCGAGGACGATCAGGCCGAAGGCGAACCAGGCCCAGCTACGGTGAGTGTCGCGGCGGCGAAGGGCGTACGCATCGGTCATGAACCACGCTCCCATCTGGCGCGCGCGGCACTGCGCGCAATGTCGCGAGACCGGGCGCGGGGCCCGGTCTCGTTTTCGAGCGAGAACTACGCCGAAGGAATCGTGAGGACCTGGCCGACCTTGATCTTGTCCGGGTCGGACAGCTGATCCTTGTTGGCGTCGAAAATCTTCATGTACGCGTTGGCATCACCAAGGTGGGCCTTCGCGATCTTGCTGAGTGTATCGCCCGACTGGACGGTATAGGTGATCGCAGTGGGCTTGACCACGTCGATCTGGGCGTTCAGCTCGTCCTTCCACGTCGGCACGCTCTTGAGTGCGTCCCAGATCTTGTTCTTGTCGTCCTCCGACGTCACGGTCCCCTTGAACTGCAGGCGGCCGTTGGCCTCCTCGGCCGCTCCTTGCATACCCACGGACTTGGCCACATGAATGGCGGCGGCGTACTTATCGCGCAAGCTCATCGCAACTACTCCCTCGAAAGACTCCTGCTAGACCGGCATGCGGCCAGGACGACCGCGCAACTGAATGCGGCAACGCTCACGACGCGTAGCCGGATCCCCTAGATGCAATCGCAGCACCACCCTCACCGTCAATCTGCACCATGGGTGGATTTCACGGAAATGTAAGTGTCGAGCTTGCTCGAATCGTGGGTGTCGAGCTTGCTCAATCGTAGGTGTCGAGCTTGCTCGACACGGTCGCAGGACGACGGCGCGCGTGGCCTGCCTCCCACATGCCCCTCGCGAGGGCGCCGATGCGCTTGCGCTGCCCGGGGACCTTCTCGCCCGGGTCCTTGCCGTGCGGTGAGGCGTGTTCGATTTCGGCATTCATCTCGGCGCCGACCAGGATGGCGAGGCTGGACACGTAGAACCAGAGCATCAGCACCATGACGCCGCCCACCGCGCCATACGCCGCGTTGTAGTCCGTGAACCGCGTGACGTAGACGCGGAAGGCAAGCGAGGCGATGAGCCAGAGAATCGCCGCGACCACCGCGCCCGGCGTGATCCACACCCAGTCCTGTTCGGCATCCGGGGCGAAGTAGTAGACCAGCCCGACCCCGGTCGAGACCAGGGCGAAGACCATTGGCCATTGCAGGACCTTCCACGACCACTCGACCACCGTCCCCATCCGCAGCGTACGCCCGAGGTACTCCGCGATCTCGGGACCGGCGAGGACCAGCGAGAACGACAGCAGGACGAACACCGCGAGGGCAAGGGTCAGGCCGATGGCGATCACGCGCACCTTCCACCACGGCCGCGCCTCCTCGATGTCATAGGCCGCATTGAGGGCGCTCGTCGCCGCCACCATCGCGGCCGAACTGCTCCACAAGGCGGTGAGCACGCCGAAGGTGAGCAGGCCGCCATTCTCGGACTCGGAAATGCGCCGGATCTGATCGGCGACGATGTGGATCACGTCTTCCGAAGCCACTGGCCGCAGCACCCGCACGAGGGCGCCCGCCAGGTCGTGCAGCGGGAAGAAGCTGCCGAGCGCGAGCAGGAACAGGATCGCCGGGAAGAGTGCGAGGAACAGGTAATAAGCGAGTTGCGCCGCCAGCCCGAGACAGTCGTCGGCGATCATCTCCTTGACCGTGCGCTTGCTGACCTCGCGCCAGGTAATCGGCAAGTCGAAGAGCGGCATGCCGTGGGGCCATGCAAGCCGTCCGCCAACACGGTCTAGCGACTGCGCCGTTCGAGCTGGTCCCGCAAGAGCTGGGCGAGGGTCGGGAAGTCGATGGGCTTGTTGACGAACGGGAAGATGGGTCCACCGTTGCCAGCGCGCGTCAGCATCTCGCTCGGATACCCCGACATCAGCACCACGCGAAGCCCAGGCTGCCGGGCTGTCAACGCAATCGCGAGCGCGTACCCATCCATGCCGCCGAGGATCACGTCCGACAGCAGGAGGTCGATCTCACCGGCATGGGCCTCGGCGACCTCGAGCGCCTGCTCGGCACTCTCGGCCTCGATCACGCGATAACCGCGACGAGACAGGAAGCGATGCGCGACGCGGCGCACCGCTTCGCGATCCTCGACGAGGAGCACCGTCTCGTGGCCTCCCGGGAACGTTCGCGCCTCGACGGGCGCTACCGGGGCGGCCGCCGACGCCGGAATCGTCGGCAGGTAGACGCGTACGTCGCACCCGTGGCCTGGCGTCGACTCCAGGGCAACGCCGCCGCCGGCTTGGGTGACGATGTTGTGCACGGTCGGCAAACCCAGGCCGGTGCCCCGGTCATCAGCCTTGGTCGTGAAGAACGGCTCGAACGCACGCTGCCGGACTTCCTCCGGCATGCCGACGCCGTCGTCGCGTATCGAGAGGCAGAGGTAGGTGCGGCCTGGCTGCGCCGCCACGCCCGTGTCGTCGGTGAAGGCTGACGCGCCGGCGAGCGACGTGGCGATGCGGACCTTGCCGACATCGGCGATCGCGTCGCGGGCGTTGACGACCAGATTGGTCAGCACCTGCTCCATCTGGCCCGGATCGGCGAGCACGCGCGGCAGGCCCGTCAGCCACACCACTTCGAGCGAGACACGCGCCCCGAGCAGCCGCCGGAACAGCGGCGTCAGACGCGCCACCACATCGTCGAGTTGCAGCGGCTCGGGCTGCACCACCTGGCGCCGGCTGAACGTGAGCAACTGGCGCGACAGGTTGGTGGCCTGCTGTGCCGCCTCCTGGATCCCCTGCAGTTCCTCGAGTGCCGGAGAGTCGCGCGGCAGCAACTGGCGCGCGGCGTCGCAGTGCCCGAGTACCACCGTGAGGAGGTTGCTGAAGTCGTGGGCGATGCCGCCGGCGAGCCGCCCCAGTGCCTCCTGTTTCTGCGCCTGGAGGATTCGAGGGTGCGCGGCAAACGCCGCGTCCGGTCGTGAAGGCGCTTCCATATCGACGCACAACGTCGCCCACGCGTGCGCCGGCCCCGGCACCTCCCATGTGATCAGCAGCAACCGGAGATCGTCCTGCCCCTGGCGAGCGATCCGTCGCTCGCGCGGCTGGCCGGCGCCCAGCCGTGTCGCGAGTTCTGCCGCCGGCGGCCCATCAGCGATCTCGAACAGGTCGCGGATGGACTCTCCTCCTGGCGCCCAGGAGGCATCGCGCCCGAGCAGGCGCAGAGCCGTCGCATTCGCGGCGAGGACCGTACCACTGCGGCCGTCCCACACCAGCGTGCCGCAGCCATCGTGGGCAAGCCACCACCGCGCGTCACCAGGCACGCGCGTGTCGAGAGGCTCGGTCACGGCATCTTACGAAGGTTTCAGGACCAGGCAGCTGAGCGGGGGGAGGCTCACGCTCAGCGACTGGGCGTGGCCGTGCGCGGGCTCGCCGATGGTCATGACATGTCCGCCGTTGCCCATGTTGCTGCCTCCGTAGCTGGACGCGTCGCTGTTCAAGATCTCGTCATACCGACCGGCCCTGGGTACGCCGACGACGTACCGCTCGCGTGGCACCGGCGTGAAATTCATCACCACGACGACGAGGTCGTTGTGATCGGTCGCCCGCCTGATGTAGGAGATCACGCTGTTCTCGTTGTCGTTGCAATCGATCCACTGGAACCCGGTGTAGTCGTAGTCGCGTTGGTACAGCGATGGCTCCCGCCGGTAGAGGTGCGCGAGGTCGCCGACAAAGCGCAGGATGCCGTCGTGCGGGGCGTGGTCGAGCAGGAACCACGGCAGCGATTCGGCGTGATTCCACTCGCGCCATTGGCCGAACTCGCACCCCTGGAACAGCAGCTTCTTGCCCGGGTGCGTGAACATGTAGCCATAGAGCGCGCGCAGGTTCGCGGCCTTCTGCCACGAGTCGCCCGGCATCTTGTCGATCAGCGAGCGCTTCCCGTGCACGACCTCGTCGTGCGAGAACGGCAGGACGAAGTTCTCGTTGTAGGCATACAGCATCGAGAACGTCAGGTGCGTGTGCTCCCAGCGGCGGTGGATCGCGTCCTTGGAGGCGTAGGTCAGGATGTCGTGCATCCAGCCCATGTTCCACTTGTAGGTGAATCCGAGGCCGCCGAGATGCACGGGCCGGCTCACACCCGGCCACGCGGTCGACTCCTCTGCGATGGTCACCACGCCAGGATGGCGCTCGTGCACCAGGGCGTTGAGTTGCTGCAGGAAGGACACCGCGTCGAGGTTCTCGCGGCCGCCGTACGCGTTGGGCACCCACTCGCCCTCGTTGCGCGAGTAATCGAGGTACAGCATCGAGGCGACGGCATCCACGCGCAGCCCATCGAGGTGGAAGTCCTCGATCCAGGCGAGCGCGCTCGCCGTAAGGAAGTTGCGCACCTCGTTGCGCCCGTAGTTGAAGATCAGCGTGCCCCAGTCCATGTGCTCGCCTTGTCGCGGGTCGGCGTGCTCGTAGAGCGCGGTGCCGTCGAACCGTGCGAGACCGTGCGCGTCCTTGGGAAAGTGCCCGGGGACCCAGTCCAGGATCACACCGATGCCGGCGCGATGGAGGGTGTCGACGAAGGCGCGGAAGTCGTCGGGCGATCCGAACCGGCTCGTCGGCGCGAAGAACCCCGTGACCTGGTAGCCCCAGGAGCCGTCGTAGGGGAACTCCAGCACCGGCAGCAGTTCGACATGCGTGAAGCCGATGCGTTGGACGTGCGCGGCCAGGCGTGTCGCGAGCTCGGCGTACGAAAGGAACTCGCCGTCGGCGCTCCGGGCCCACGACCCGAGGTGCACCTCGTAGATTGCCATCGGCTGATCGAGCGCCTCGCGGCGCAAGGCCCGTTGCGCGATCCACTCGCCGTCCTGCCAGACGTGCTCGCTTTCGCCGCAGACGACCGACGCGGTCGCCGGTGGATGTTCGCCAGCCGCGGCGCACGGATCGGCCTTGAGAAACGGCGGCCCGCCAGCGGCTGGCGCGAGTTCGAACTTGTAGCGCGCGCCGGCGGCGACGCCTGGCACGAACAGTTCCCACACGCCTTGCGGAAGCCGTTGTCGCATCGGTTGGACCCGCCCGTCCCATCCGTTCCAGTCGCCGACGACGCTGACCCGGCGGGCATTGGGCGCCCACACCGCAAAGCGAGTCCCGGCGACGTGATCGATCACTGCCGGGTGCGCGCCAAGGACGCGGTTCAATTGCTGGTGGCGGCCCTCACCGATCAAGTAGAGATCGAGATCGCCGAGCAGGAGACCGAATCGATACGGATCCTCGACGATCGTGACCTCGCCGCTGTCGCGCCACGTCACTTCGAACCGGTAGGGCGCCAGCGTCGTCACGTCGTCGATCGTGACCTCGAACAGGCCTTCGGGATGCTTCACGGCCATGTCGTGCCCCGAACGCGATGCACCCGCGACGATGGCCCGCACGGCCGACGCGCGCGGCAGGAAGGCGCGAATCACCAACCGTCCGCGTTGGACGTGTGGACCGAGCACGGCAAACGGATCGCCGTGGGTGGCGTTGAGGATGGATCGCAGGGACGGATCGAGAAAGGTCACCATCGGGGCTCCAGGGACGGGTCGGCAGGACGGGTCGTGGCCAGCCACGAGTCGCGCTCTGCTTCGTCGGGGTGGTCACCCGGACCGCCGACCGACGTCACGCCCTGAGCATCGTAGACCGGGCACCACCCGATGGCCGCCGTCAGCGCAAGGCCGGCGGCGAGGACGCGAAGCGGCACGCGCACGGGAGCAGGGATGTCTGTGGTCGCCGCGATCGCGAGCCCGGCCCCGACCAGCCGGAGCACGCGCTCGAGATCGCCGACGTTCTGTCCATGCTCGAAAGCGAGCACCGTCGAGGGTGCCAGCAGCCCCGCCTCTTCCAGGGCTCGAATCAGCACCTCGTTGGACGGCTCGACGAGGACCTGCGAGCCCACGCGGACGACCGGCGTGCGCCGTTCACCGCCCGTGATCCGGGTGACCTCCTGCAGCGCGTCGAGGTGATCATCGACGTCGCTGACGTGGAAGGGAACGCGGATGCGGCGCAGGCAACGCAGGGTGCGAGCGGTGTCGACGCACCAGGCGGCCCCCAGGACCTCGACGGCGGGTAAAGCCTCGGTCATGACCGCGCCACGCTATCGGACTCTGAGCAACCCCGTCAATCCGGAAGGGCCACGGGCTCAGCCTTGACGCGACGGCGCGGTGCCTTCCGTGAGTCGGCGGACGATCTGCGGGACGACGCCGATGAACAGGGCGCTCTCGTGGCGAACCTCGGCGAGCAGCTCCGGCAACGGGCCGCCGTCACCGTACTTCAGGAACAGTTCGATGCCGGTGATCGCGCCGGCCAGGCGCACGGCGGCGAGGGTCGCCGCCGCGCCGCGCATCTTGTGGGTAATCCTCCCCAGCCGGTCATGGTCGTTGGCGGCAGCTGCGGCCTCGAGCGCCTCGAGTTCCCCCGGCAGCGACTCGGCAAACAACTGCAGCATCTGCGCGCCGAGGTCGGCGTTGTAGTTGCAGCGCAAGAGCACGTCGGCCGGGTCCAGGATGTCCTCGGCATCAGGGGCCTCGCCGAGCCTGGGCTCGTGGAGCGACGCGGCTGGCGCGGCAGCGGGCGTCATCGGCACGTCCTCCTCGTCGGCCGTCTTCCCGGCATCGCCGCCGACGAGCCGCAGCAGGGTCCGCTGCAGCACCGTGCCGCGCACGGGCTTGGTCAGGTACGCGTTCATGCCCGCGGCCAGGCACGCCTGGCGGTCCTCGGCGGTGGCATTGGCGGTGAGCGCGATGATCCACGGCGCGTGCGCAATGCGGCGCTGCTCCTGCGCCAGCCGGATGCGGCGCGTGGCTTCGAGGCCATCGACGACGGGCATCTGGCAGTCCATGAGGACGACGTCGTACGGCGTGGTGAGTGCGGCGGCCACGGCTCCTTCGCCGTCCGACACCAGGTCCACGTCGAGCCCCATCGACTGCAACAGGTCGCGCACGACCATCTGGTTGACGTCATGGTCGTCGGCGACGAGCACGCGCAGGCGTCGCGGCCACGCCGGTGGCGGCGGCCGTTCGCCCTGACCCGGGGACGATCCGACGACCGCCTGCATGATGGCGTCAAACAGGGCGGGGCCCTTGACGGGGCGGTCGATCCGCTCGCGAACGCTGGAGATCTCGCCCGGCACACGGCCATCTTCGGGGGTGATCCACACGACCCCGGGCGCGGGCGAGAGGTCGCGGAGATAGCGCGCGAAAGCGGCCGCGCCAGGCGCGAGACCGTCGAGCAGCACCACGCCGAAGCGCCAGCGCGAGGGCGTTGTCTGCCGGACGTGTTCGAGCCCTTCGTCGCAATCGGCCACGACACCGGCGTCGAAGCGCCAGCCCTCGAGCAAGCGGGCGACCTCGGCCCGATCGGCCGGGTCCTGCAACACCGCCAGCACTCGCAGCGGGACGTCGCCCTCGCGCTGGCTCTCGACCATCGCCGCATCCGCGACCTCGATGGGCAGCGTCACGGTGAAGGTGGCGCCGGCACGCGCCTCGCTGCGCGCCTCGATGGTGCCTTCCATGGCGTCCAACAGGCGCTTGCAGATGGTGAGGCCGAGCCCGGTGCCGCTGTGCCGGCGCGTGTTCGAGGCATCCCCTGGCGTGAACGGCAGGAACAGCCGGTCGATCAGGTCTGTCGTCATGCCGATCCCCGTGTCGTGGACCTCGATGCGTAAGCGCGCCGTGCGAGCGGGCACATCGACCTGCGCGCCTGCGTGCACGTGCACCTCGCCGCGCTCGGTGAACTTCACGGCGTTGGCCAGGAGGCTCACGAGCACCTGCCGCAATCGGCCAGGGTCGCCGATCACCCAGGTCGGGACGTCCTGCGTGACGGTGCACGAGAGGTGCAGCTTCTTGCGCGACGCCTCCGCCGCGACGACGTCCAGGCTGCTCTCGACGAGATCGGGCAAGTCGAACAGGGCACGATCCAGCACCAGCGCGCCGTCCTCGATGCGTGCGAGATCGAGGATCTCGGTAATGAGCGTGGCGAGATGAGTGGCCGACGCCCGCGCCACCGCGACGTACCGCGCCTGCAGCGGATCGAGCCGGGTCGCCAGGAGCAGTTCCATCAAGCCGAGCACGCCGTTGAGTGGCGTGCGCATCTCGTGGCTCATCGACCTGAGGAACTCGCTCTTGGCGGCGCTCGCACGCTCGGCGGCGACGCGCGCCCCCTCGAGTTCCTGCTGCACGTGCCGGCGCGCGGTGACGTCGGTGATCGTGCCGGCGACACCTTGCGGAGTGCCTCCCTCGATCATCGGCCGGGCAGCGATGGCCATCCAGCAAATCGAGCCCTCGCTCGTCAGGAATCGCAGTTCCTGGTGTGCCTCGTCGGCCCGGCGGGCCAGCAGATCACCGTACAACTGTTGTGCCGCGGCGCGGTCGTCCGGGTGTACGCATGTCTCGAAGGTCTGCCCGAGGGAGTCGTGGACGGCGTATCCGGTGAGGACCTGCCAGGCGCGATTCAGGAACGTCAGTCGGCCGTGGCCATCCACCTGGAAGATGACCTGCTCGACCTCGTCGATCACCCGCCGGCGCTGCTGCTCGCTCCGCTGCAGCGCCTCATCCCAGGCACGTTCCGCGCTGAGGGCGAGTGCCTCCCGCTCCGCGACGCGGGTGTAGACCAGCCAGCCCAGTGCCACCTGGAGCACGACGAGGACCGCAATCGCGGTCAGCGCAACGACGGCCGTCCGGCCCGCTGGGTCCGGGGAACTGGCCACCAGCCAGGCATACCGGATCGCGACACCGGCAACCGTCGCCGATGCCACCAACACCGCTGCGCCGAGGCCGAGCGCGCGCTTGGGCACAACAGCAGGATATGCCCGTACGAGGCGCCCGCGCGACGATAGCAGCGCACTGACTTTGGATAGCCCTGGTCGTCACCGGCCAGGTGGTCTGCGCGTGACCTACTTACCCGACAACATGACGGCGTGTCCCGTCTTCGCGCTCTCGCGTGCGGCGTCGAGAATCTCCGAGACGATCACGTTGTTCTGCAGTGAGGTCGGGCCCGACGGCACGAGGCGCCCGCGCACGACGGCCGTGAGGTAGTTCAGCGCGTTCTGCTCGTCCACCGGCCAGTCCTCCACCGGCACGTCGGCGACCGGCTGGCCACGGAGCTTGGTCCGCAAGGCCGCGCCGCCCGTCGCCCACGCCGCGGCGCTCTCGGTGTACACCTCGAGGTCCTTGCGATGGTCCGGCCAGTTCCATGACGCCTGCACGATGGCCTGCGCGCCCGTGTACTCCATGACGATCGTGGCCTCGTCGTCCACCTTGGGGTAGATCGCGGGCTTGTTGCGCTGGGTCACCGCCGTCACACGGATCGGCCGTTCGTTGTCGAGCAGCCACGTCGCGATGTTGGCGCCGTAGCAGCCGAAGTCGTACAACGCCCCCGCGCCATTGCGCACCGGATCCGAGAGCCAGTCGAAGAACTCGGGCTGGGTGCCGATCTCCTTCGGTCCGAAGTGGCCATCCATCGCCACGATCTTGCGGATCCGGCCGCCGGTCTTCTCCTCGTGCATCAGCCTCCAGATCGCGCGGTGGCTGCGGTACCAGGTCGTCTCGTAGTTGACCAGCACGTGGATCTTGCCGCGCATGGCGGCGGCCTCGATCGCCCTGGCATGTGCCGTCGACACCGCCAGCGGCTTCTCGACCATCACGTGCACGCCATGCTTCGCGGCAATCTCGATGACCTTCAGGTGATCGAAGGTGTTGGTGTAGACGACGAGCGCCTCGGGCCGGGCCGTCGTGATCAGCCGGTCCAGGTCGGCGAACATCTTCGCCGCGTCGATCGTGTGTGTCTCGGCAAACGTCTGGCGCAGCGCCGCGTCCGGCTCGTACACCCCGACCAGTTCGACGTCCGTGCGCTTGACCATCGCGGTCATGTGACCGCGCACGTGCCCGTGCACGAGGCCGGCGATGGCGATCCGCAGGGGCGGACCGCCTGGGGCGGCGGCCTGGGCACGCACAGACGACGCCGGAATCACCAGTGCTGACAGGACCAGCGCCATCGCCAGGACGATGGCCGATCGACGAAGCAGCGCATGGTACGACAGGCCATTCGCGGTGGTCGCGCGTGAGGAAGGCGAGGGATGCAGCATGAGGCTCGGGCTCCCGGATTCGAGGGTCGGCCGGAGCGTATCACGCGTGGACGCGCCGCTCGCCCGCCGTCTCTCGCTTGTGGCGCGCGCCCGGCTCCGCTATGTTCGGGCGATGGCCGGTCCCCCGAGTCACGCGCATTTCCCGACGCCGCTGTCCGACTACCCCCCGGCGTCACCGGACGGCCTGTTGCACACGCTGTCCGATCGCATCGCCCAGGATCCGGCCAATATCGTCGCGACCGGCATCTTCGGCCTCGCCATCCTGCACACCTTCCTGGCGCCGCGCGTCCTCGCGCTCGCGCACGACATCCAGCACCGCGCCGACCATGACGCCGATGCCGCGGGCAGGCCACGGCAACCCGCGTTCCTGTCGGAGATCCTCCATTTCGTCGGCGAGGTGGAGGTGGTCTTCGGCCTGTGGGCGGTGGTGCTGCTCGCCGCGGCTACGTGGGCCCGCGGGTGGACACTCACCAAGCACTACGTCAACGACACGGTCAACTACACCGAGCCCCTGTTCGTCGTTGTCATCATGGCCCTGGCCTCGACGCGGCCGATCATCGTCCTTGCCGAATGGGCGATGGGCAAGGTGGCGACGCTCGGCAGAAGCACGCCAGCGGCCTGGTGGTTCGCGACGCTGACGATCGGCCCGCTGCTCGGCTCGTTCATCACCGAACCGGCGGCGATGACCATCTGCGCGCTGCTGCTCTCGCGGCAGTTCTTCGACCTCAACCCGAGCCAGCGCCTCAAGTACGCCACGCTGGGCCTGCTGTTCGTTAATGTCTCGATCGGCGGCACGCTGACCCATTTCGCCGCACCGCCCATCCTGATGGTCGCGCGCCCGTGGGGATGGGACATGTGGTACGTGATGAGCCATTTCGGCTGGCGCACGCTGCTGGCAGTGTTCGGATCCGCGCTTCTCTACTACACGATGTTCCGCGCCGAACTGCAGGCACTGGCGACGCGTCCGGCGGTGATCGACCCCGAGGTCCCCGACGCCGATGCGGTCGCCAGCGGTCACGGCCTGCTAGTCCCCGTGCCCGCGTGGATCATCGTCGTGCACTGCTTGTTCATGGCGTGGACGGTGGTCAACTCGCACTACCCCGCGCTGTTCATCGGTGGCTTCCTGTTTTTCCTCGGGTTCGTGAAGGCGACCAGCGCCTGCCAGGCCGAAGTCCCGCTCAAATCGCCCTTGCTCGTGGGCTTCTTCCTCGCGGGCCTGGTGATTCACGGCGGCTTGCAGGGCTGGTGGATCGCACCGGTGCTCGCGAGCCTCAGCGAGACGCCGCTCTTCTTCGGCGCGGCGTTGCTGACGGCGTTCAACGACAACGCACTCATCACCTACCTGGCGACGCTCGTGCCGAACCTCGGCGAGGCGGCGAAGATGGCCGTCGTCGAGGGCGCCGTCACGGGCGGCGGCCTGACTGTGATCGCCAATGCGCCCAATCCGGCCGGACAGGCGATTCTCGGGCGATTCTTCGGCGGCGCGATCTCGCCGTTGTCGCTTGCGGCGGCCGCGCTGCTGCCGACGGCAGTGGCGGTGGTGTGTTACCGGCTGATTCCCTAGGCAGGCGGGTGGGTCAGTGCGACGGCGCTCGAACGGCTGTGGCGCGCGTGATCAGCGAGGTCTCCGAGACATCCTGCACGGGGCGACCGTTGATCTCGAGGTACTGGTACGTCATCGACAGTCGCGACGTGCCGACCAGTCGCACCTGCGCCACGATGTCGAGACGCAACGGCACGTGCGTGCCGTCGACACGCCCGTACTGGCGGATCAGGTGTACGGATTTCGTCCAGAACGACGGCCGCTTGACGAGATCGCCTTCGATGCGCAGCAGCGTGCCCTCGGGCGAGAGCCACATCTCGCCCTTGACGAGCATGTCCTCGCGCTTGCGAGGATCGATCGCCACACGCACGCCACCCTCGACGGGTGACGGCGGGGAGAACGTGTAGTTCTCGTCGGTCAGGCCGCCGCGGCGCGACAGTCCTTCGCGGTGCACCTGCGCCTCCTTGTCGAGCGTCTCGCGCAGGACCCGCTTCCGGATCAGTTCGGACCCGCCTTCGTCCAGCGCTTCCCACGTGAACACGCCGTCATTGAGGCAGGTGCGGACGACGAGCCACGCAGCCTTGTTGTGTCGATCGTTTGCAGACTCGAGGCGCCGGATGGCGACGTAGCTGCGCAGGGGAGGTTCGGGCTTGAACGTGACCGCTGCCGAACTGATGGACGAGGGGGGCGCGACCTGCGCGTGGACGACCGCAACGGGATTCGGAGTCGTCAGCGCTGCACATGCGAGGGCGCAGGGCCAGACCCATCCGATCCGCTGAGCCGAGCGAGCACACGCACTGGCCATGCTTCCTCCGATGCACGCGACATGCCGTCGCGCGACCATCCGACGATCGTGGGCTTGCGCTCGCCGCAGGCCGTATCTTGCGCCCGCTTCGGCCCCCTGACAACCCGTGGCGCCGCTCCATCGACCAAGGTCCAGTGGTGACCGTGTCCTTCTTCACGACGCATGGGGCAAATCCGACGCGGGCCCACGTGCAAGGCACAGCGGGCGGGACGCGAGAGACAACGGGCTACCATGCTCGGCGACGACATGTCCGACGCCTTGCTGGCCTTCTCCCACGTTACGGTGATCCGCGACAACGCCACGATCCTCGACGATTTCTCCCTGGTGATTCCGGCCGGCCAGCATGTGGCCGTGGTCGGGCCGAACGGTTCCGGCAAGAGCACGGTCCTCAAGCTCGTCACCCGCGACCTGTGGCCTCTGGCTCGGCCAGAGAGCTCGGTGACCGTGCTCGGCCAGGATCGCTGGACCCAGTGGGATCTGCGCGCCGCCATCGGCATCGTCTCGAACGACCTGCTCGCCACCTGTACGCGCAAGGTGACCGGGCGCGACCTGCTGCTCTCGGCGTTCTTCGGCAGCATCGGCCTGTGGCCGCATCATGCGCCGACGCCGTCCATGCATGAGCGCGTCGACGAGATCCTGGCCTGGCTCGGCCTGCCACATCTCGCCGATCGGCTGATGACGCGGATGTCTTCAGGTGAGGCGCGGCGCCTGCTCATCGGACGCGCACTCATCCACAGGCCGCGCGCGCTCATCCTCGACGAGCCGATGACGAGCCTCGACCTGGGCGCCGCCCACGAAGTGCGCGCGACAATGCGGGCGCTGGCACAGGAAGGGACGAGCCTCCTGCTCGTGACCCACGACCTGGCCGACATCGTCCCGGAGGTCGGCCGTGTCGTGCTGCTCAAGCAGGGACGCATCGCCGGCGACGGCGCCACGGCCGCGCTGCTGACCACCGAGACGCTGACGGCGCTGTACGATCGCCCTGTCGAGGTCACCCATCGGGACGGCCACTATCACGCCTGGTGAGGGGCACGCAATTGCAGACGTTCAGAATCGCAGAATTTCACTGTCCTGGTCAGCAGCTCGACACATGGGTCAGCAAGTCGCAGTCAGGCGAGGGGCGGTCAAGGGGTTTGCATCGCCACCGATCGAACGATGATGACAACGTGAGCTGGTAGCCGTGTGGCGGTGGGTGGTTGAAATTCTGAACTTCCTGCAATTCTGAAATTCCTGTGTTCGACTCCCTCGACTTCTCCGACTCGTTCATCAGGGCGTTGCCCGCCGACCCATCGACACGCAACGTGTCGCGGGCAGTACCCGGCGCCAGTTACTCGCACGTGGCGCCGACGCCGGTGGCGGCCCCATCGCTGCTGGCGTGGTCAGATGCCATGGGCGCGCAACTCGGGCTCGCACGACCACCGCTTGGCGCGGGTGCGGCAGCCGAGATTCTGTCCGGCAACAGGCAGGTGCCGGGCATGCGGCCGTACGCCGCACGTTATGGCGGCCACCAGTTCGGCCAATGGGCGGATCAGCTCGGTGACGGACGCGCGATCACGCTCGGTGAAGTGCGGGCACCGGATCGGCAGTCGTGGGAAGTGCAGCTGAAGGGCGCCGGGCGCACGCCGTACTCGCGGCACGCGGACGGCCGGGCCGTGCTGCGATCCTCGGTCCGGGAGTTCCTGTGTTCGGAGGCGATGCACTGGCTCGGCATCCCCACGACGCGAGCGTTGAGCCTGGTCGGGACGGGTGAACCGGTGGTTCGCGACATGTTCTACGATGGCCGGCCCGACGCGGAGCCGGGCGCGATCGTCTGCCGCGTCGCGCCGTCGTTTGTCCGCTTCGGATCGTTCGAGATGCACGCGACACACGGCGAGACGGACATCCTCCGCCGGCTCGCCGACTACGTAATCGCGACGCACTACCCCGAACTCGGCGTGCCGTCGAGCGCGACGTACCTGGCGCTGTTCGAGGAAGTCTGCCGCCGCACCGCGATCCTGGCCGCGCACTGGACGCGCGTCGGTTTCGTGCACGGTGTGCTGAACACCGACAACATGTCGATACTCGGTCTGACGATCGACTACGGGCCCTACGGGTGGCTCGAGGGCTACGACCCGACGTGGACCCCGAATACCACCGACGCCGGCACCCGGCGCTATCGTTACGGGCAGCAGCCCAACGTCGCGCTGTGGAACCTGGCGCGACTCGGCGAATCGCTGTCTCCGCTCATCGAGACGCCCGACGACCTGCATCGCGGTCTCGAGATCTACCGCGAGACCTTCGACACGAGCTACGGCGTCATGCTGCGCGACAAGCTGGGCCTCGATTCCATCGACACGACGGGCGAGGATCCGCTGCTGGTTGGCATGTTCACGTGGCTCGAGGCGACCGAGACCGACATGACGATCTTCTTCCGCGGGCTCGCCGATGTGCCCGTGGAGGACGCGGCGGCGAACGACGAACAATATCTGGATCCGATTCGCGATGCGTTCTACGACGCGGCGGCGCTGCAGGGGCCGCACCGCGGTCGCGTCGTCGACTGGCTGCGGGAGTACGCGGCACGTGTGCGTGCGGAGGGACGGCCACGAGACGAGCGCGTCGCCCGCATGCATCGCGCGAACCCGAAGTACGTGCTGCGCAACTATCTCGCCCAGCTGGCGATCGTCGCGACCGCGGAGGGTGACTCGTCGGTGATCGAGCGGCTGTTGCGCGTCCTTGCCCGCCCCTACGACGACCAGCCGGGCGAGGACGACCTGGCGCGGCGCCGCCCGGAATGGGCCCGCAACCGCGCCGGCTGCAGCATGCTCAGCTGCAGCTCTTAGGTCTCAGGGCTCAGGTCCCAGGGCTCAGATCTTCCCTGAGACTTGAGACGTGAGACGTGACCCGCAGGCTGCAGGCCGTAGGCCGTAGCCCGTGTGTTACTGACGTGATGTCACCGCGTCCCCTCGCGCGGTGCCCTCGCGCCGAGGGTCGGCGCCAGCGAACCAGCCCGTCGGCGTCCGCTCGATGGCCTGCACGCCCGAGGTCTTGGCGACGTAGCGGACCGCGTGCCCGCGTGCTTCCAGGGCCGCGCCGAGCGCCGTGTCGACGCGACCGGCCTCGAGTTCGGTCGGGCCATTGCGGCTGCCGACGTTGGGCAGCGTGATCGCCGCCTGCACGTCGAGACCCCAGTCGAGCGTGCCGATCAGGACCTTGCCGACGTAGTTGATGATATCGGAGCCGCCCGGCGAACCGAGCGTCATCCGTAACCGCCCGGTTCCGCGATCGAAGACGAGCAGCGGCGTCATCGAGGACCGAGGCCGCTTGCCTGGCTGCACCCGGTTGGCGACCGGCGTGCCGTCGGGCGTGAGGGCCGCCAGCGAGAAGTCGGTGAGCTGGTTGTTCAGCATGAACCCACGCACCATCTGCCGCGAACCGAACTCGTCCTCGATCGTCGTCGTCATCGACAGCGCGTTGCCGAAGCGATCGACGATCGAGATATGCGACGTGGACGGGCGCTCGAGACTGATCGCAGCAGATGCCGTTCGTGCCCGTCCGGGGGGCAGGCCGGGCAAGGCACGGCCCATCGATCGATCGCCGACGAGCGCGGCACGCTCGCGGATGTACCCGGCATCGATCAGCCCGGCCACCGGGACGTCCACGAAGGCGGGATCGCCCACATACGCATCGCGATCGGCAAACGCGAGCCGCGCCGCCTCGGCGTAGACGTGCACCAGGTCCGGCGAGAGACGCCAGTGCCCCGCGTCGACCCGCGCCGGTTTCATCGTCTTCAGGTCGCGCGACTGCAGTGCGCCGAGAATCTGCGCCACTGCGATGGTCCCGCTGGACGGCGGCGGGAAGCCGCAGATCCGCGCGTCGTGGTAGTCGAAGCACAGCGGCTCACGCTCGACCGGTTGATAGGCCGCGATGTCGGCCGCCGTGAGCAGGCCAGGGTTGGTCCGGTGGGTACGCACTTTCTCGGCAATCGCCGCCGCGATGTCGCCGGTGTAGAAGGCCTCTGCGCCCTCGCTGGCCACCCGTCGCAGCACCTCGGCCAGGGCTGGGTTGCGCAACAGCGTACCGACGGGCTTGGGTCGCCCATCTGCCGTGAAAAAGTGTCCGCGTGCATCAGGATCAGACGGCAGCGCCTTGTTGGCAGACACGAGCCGAGCCAGGCGTGGGCTGATGGCGAAGCCGTCGTCGGCCAACCGGATCGCGGGTGCGAACAGCCGCGCCCAGGGCAGCAGGCCGTATCGCCGATGCGCCTGAGCCAGCATGCGGAGGACTCCGGGAGCCCCGACCGACCTGCCGCCGACGATGGCTTCCGCGGTCGGCATGGGGACACCGTCGCGCAGGAAGAGGGCCTCGGTGGCCGCGGCGGGAGCCGTTTCCCGCCCATCGAGCGCCACCAGCGATCGCCCGTCCCAATACAGGAGGAAGGCACCGCCGCCGATGCCGCTCGATTGCGGCTCGACCAGCGTCAGCACCATCTGCACGGCAATCGCCGCGTCGATCGCGCTGCCGCCGGCGTTGAGGATCTCGGCGCCCGCGTCGGTGGCGAGCGGGTTCGCCGCGGCCGCCATCCATGTTGCGCCCGACCAGCCCGGCTTGTCGGTCCAGCCACTGGCGCCCTCCGGAGGGCCCTCCAACGGCGCGCGGACCCGCGGCGGTGCGGCACAGGCCAGACCCGCGAGAAGGCCACAGATCGCCAGACGACCGAGCGCACGCGTCATCGGCGGAGCATATCGCGGGCATCCGGGCACCGGCGAACGCCGGACGCTGGACGCTGGACGCTGGACGCTAGACGCTAGACGCTGGACGCCAACGTCGAACGTTGAACGTCGTCAAGGTATCGGGAAGCGTCGAGCAAGCTCGACGCCTACGTCCCTCCTGCGTCGACGAAGGTCACGCGCCGAACACCAGACGAGGTTAAGCCCTGAGCCCTGAGACTTGAGGCTTGAGGCTTGAGGCTCGAGGCTCGAGGCTCGAGGCTTGAGGCTTGAGGCTTGGAGAACTGGCCGCGCGCTTGCAAGAGCCCTGCGTCATGAACATCGAAGAGCTCATGACGCCGAACCCGGCCTGTTGTACGCCTGAGACCCCGGTCGCCGACGTCGCGACGATGATGATGCAGCACGACTGCGGGGAGATTCCCGTGGTCACCAAGGGCGGCGGCCTCATCGGCGTCGTCACCGACCGCGACATCGTCGTGCGCCTGGTCGCGAATGGCGGCGACCTGCGCCGCGCCACGGCAGCCAATTGCATGACCCAACCGGCCGTGTCACTGCCACCCGATGCGCAGGTCAGCGATGCCATCGAGCTGATGCAGGCGCACCAGGTGCGGCGCCTCCCAATCGTGAATGGCGAGGGTGAGGTGTGCGGCATCGTCGCGCAGGCCGACCTGGCGCGGTGGGCAACCGCCGAACAGACCGGCGACCTCGTGCGCGACGTGTCGGAGCCGCAGCAGGCAGTGTGATACGTCATTCGTCAGGTCTCACGTCTCACGTCTCAGGCAAAGGTCTCGGCAACGCGCTTACCTGAGACCTGAGACCTGAGGCTTGAGGCTTGAGGCTTGAGGCTTGAGGCTTGAGGCTTGAGGCTTGAGGCTTGAGGCTTGAGGCTTGAGGCTTGAGGCTTGAGGCCTGAGACCTGAGACCTGAGACGTAGGCATCAGGCTGCAGGCTAGATGCTCGCGATGCGGAGCGATCGGTCGAGCGTCGCCGGTGTGATGGTGCGGCCGGTCAGGCCTGCCTGCATCACCGCCACGCCAAGGGCCAGTGCGCGTGCCGCCGAGTCGACCGCCAAGATGGAGGGCACGCCGGTGTGCATCGCCGTGAGCAGTTCGCCGAGGACCGAACCACGGCTCCGGTCTTCGGCGCACATCTGCGTCGACGGATCGATGGGCGACAGTTCACGGTACCCGCTGTATCGCGGGCTCTCGGCCGGCGCCAGCACCTCCCACACGTCGTTGCCAATGCGAATGCGGCCGCCGCTGCATATCAGGTCGCACTGGAACACGAAGTACCGCTTCGCTCCACCTGTAACGAACACCTCGACACCGTTCTCGAACAGGATGCGCGCACGACCGCCGCGGTCGACGACACCGTCGCGGAGCGCGCCGGCATAACGGACCTCGTCGGCTTCGTCACGCTGATGACCGTCGCTGCTGGCGTCGGCTTCGTGCGCGGCCGTGTCGAGCGTGGCATCCACGCACGCCCACGGGCCGCACCATGCGAGCAGCAGGTCCCACGCGTGGCTGCCGGTGTGCACGACGTGTCCGCTGAACAGCACGTGCACGGTCTCGAGCCGGCCGAAGGTCTCCTCGCGGACCCAGCGAGCCACTGCACGGTGGCGCGCGTCCAGGCGGCGTGGGTGGTCGACGACCGCCGCCGCGCCGGCGGCGGCCACGTCTCGCGCCAGCAGGTCTCCCTCCTCGACGGTGCACGCCACGGCCTTCTCGATCCACAGCCCGCGGACACCCGCTGCCAGGGCGGCCCGGCTCATCACCACACGGTCGGCTGCGTAGGCACAGATGGAGACGATATCGGGGCGGTCGCGTTCAAGCAGGACACGGTAGTCGGCGTGCAGGTGTGCCTCGTCGATGTTCCAGTCCGCACCGAATGACTCGAGGCGCCCCGCGTCGAGGTCGGCGCCCGCGACCAGTCGTGTCCTCTCGTCGGCGGCGTACCAACCGGCGTGCGTGTGCGGCCTGGTGCGGAGGAGATCACGTTCGAGCAGGGAGGCAATGCGGCCGGTGCCGATGATCGCGGCGCGGTACGGCGGGGCAGACTCGGACATCGAGCGCATCGTAGCGCGGCGGCCAACTGAGGTTCACGTATGATCGCCTTCCGCTCATGCGCCCCTTCCTGTCCGTGCTCGTCCTCGGTGTCGGTCTCGGTGCGGCGCCGTACGTGCTGCCGCCCCTCCAGTCAGCGTCGGCGCCGCGAGCCAGCGTCGCCACCATCTACGCGTCGCTGTGCGCGAATTGCCACGGCCCCACGCTTCAGGGTGGCCAGGGGCCGAGCCTGGTGGACGCGGAGTGGAAGCATGGCGACACCGACGCCGACATAGCGCGCGTGATCCGCGAGGGCGTGGCTGGTACGCCGATGCTGCCGTTCCGGGCGGCGCTGACCGACCTGCAGATCCGGGCCATGGTGATTCACGTCCGGGAGGCGCAGGAGAGCGCCCGACTCGGCACATTGCCACCCGCGGCGCTGCCCCTGCCGGCGCGAATCGAGAGCGAACGCCACGCATTCCGTACCGAGGTGCTGGCCGACGGACTCGAGACGCCCTGGGGCATCGAGTTCCTGCCCGACGGCGCGCTGCTGGTGAGCGAGCGGCCGGGCCGGTTGCGCATCATCCGCGAGGGACAGGTCCTGCCCCCGATCAGTGGTGTGCCGGCGGTGTGGGTCGAACAGGACGGCGGACTCTTCGACATCGCCGTCCATCCCCGCTTTGCCGAGAACGGCTGGGTGTACCTCGCCTTCAGTGAGACCGGCGCGGAAACCGGATCCTCGAGCACGCGCATCATCCGCGGCACCCTGCGCGGCAATGCCCTCGTCGACCAGGTGACCATCTTCCGTCCGGCGCCGGCCCTGTACTGGAACAACAACTCACACTTCGGCGCGAGGCTGCTGTTCGATCGCGATGGCTACCTGTTCTTCTCGATCGGCGATCGCGGTCACATGGCGGACGCGCAGGACCTGGCCAGCCCTTACGGCAAGCTGCACCGTGTCCATGACGACGGGCGGGTGCCGAGTGACAACCCGTTTGTCGGCCGTGCCGGCGCGGTGGCGAGCATCTGGAGCTACGGCCACCGCAACCAGCAGGGGCTCGCGATCGACCCCCGCAATGGCGACCTCTATGCGACCGAGCACGGGCCGCGCGGCGGCGATGAACTCAACCTCGTGCGCAAGGGCCGCAACTACGGCTGGCCGATCATCACGTACGGGATGAACGACAACGGCACCCCGCTCACCGACCGCACCGAGCAGGATGGCCTCGAACAGCCGGTGGTGTACTGGACGCCGTCCATCGCCGTTTCCGGCATCGACTTCTACACGGGGAGCCGTTTTCCGCGCTGGGCCAACGATCTCTTCGTGACGGCGCTCGCCGGTCAGCAGCTGCGCCGGCTCGAGATCCGCGACGGCCGGGTCACGCACCAGGAACTGCTGCTTCGCGGGTCCGGCCGCGTGCGCGACGTGCGTGTCGGTCCGGATGGCCTGATCTACGTCGCGTTCAACGGTCCCGGCCTGATCGTGCGACTCTCGCCCGCCGACTGATCGGTGCTGCGAGTCACGCAGCGCGGGCCGGGCTCGGCCGCCTTCGCGCTACACGCTTCGGCGCCCAAGGAAGCCGGCCCTACCGTGTGCGCCGACGGTCGATCCAACACGCGCGCGCTGACGCTCCACCTCCGGCAGTGGCGGAGCGCGGTTCACGCCAGCCATAGCTGTAGGCCGCAGGCTGCAGCCCGTAGGCTGCAGGCCTTGTGATTGCGATAGGCTGGGGGCGTGGACATCGCCGTCTTCGACACCCGCGCCTACGACCGTCACGCATTTGATGCCGCCAATACCAGGTACGGACACGAGCTTCGTTTCTTCGAGCCGAGACTGAGCAGCCGCACGGCGACGCTTGCCAGCGGCGTGCCGGTGGTGTGCCCGTTCGTCAACGACCGCGCCGATGCGGAGACCATTGGCGCCCTGCACCGTGGCGGGACGCGCCTGCTGGCGCTGCGATCGGCCGGCTTCAACCACGTGGACCTAGACGCCGCTGCCGCCATCGGGATGCGGGTCGTGCGCGTACCGGAGTATTCGCCGTACGCGGTGGCCGAACTCGCCATGTGCCTCGTACTCACGCTCAACCGGAAGGTGCATCGCGCGTACAACCGCGTCCGCGAAGCCAACTTCTCGCTGGAGGGCCTGGTCGGCTTCGACCTCCACGGCAAGACGTTCGGCATCATCGGCACCGGCCGCATCGGCCGCGTGCTGGCACGCATCGCACATGGCTTCGGCTGTCGTGTCCTGGCGACCGACGCCTCGCCAGACGAGGCACTGCAACGGGAGCTTGGCGTCGAGTACGTCGAGGCATCGACGCTCTACCGCGAGGCCGATGTGATCTCGCTGCACGTGCCGCTCACGACCGAGACGCACCACATGATCGACAAGGATGCGTTCGCGCAGATGAAGGCGGGCGTCATGTTGATCAACACCAGCCGTGGGGCGCTCGTGGACGCGCGCGCGCTGATCCAGGCGCTGAAGTCACGCCACGTCGGTGCCGCCGGGCTCGACGTGTACGAGGAGGAAGGCCCCCTCTTCTTTCGCGATCTCTCCGCGCAGGTATTGCAGGATGACGTGCTGGCGCGACTGCTGACATTCCCGAACGTGTTGATTACCTCGCACCAGGGTTTCCTGACGCGCGAGGCGCTTGCCAACATCGCCGACACGACGCTGGCGAGCGTCAGCGCCTTCGCGCGGGGCGAGGCGCTGGTGCATGAAATCGGGCAGCGGGTGCCATGAATCGCGACCGGGCACCGGGTACCGGGTACCGGGTACCGGCGAGGTGGACGTCAACGATCGATCGTCAGAATCACGCGACGATAACTCGTCAGCCGCGGCGTCCCGTCGTCGGTGACCTCGAGGATGACGTGCGCCACGCCTGGCAGCCGTGGCGTCACCGACGCCTGCGCCTCCTCGCCGCGCTCGACCTGCACGCGCGCCGGTTCACGTTCGCCGCGCGCGGCCGGGGGTGACGCGTTGGTCGCGGCCGGCGGGGCTCCTCCGGGAGCGGTGAGGACCGGACGCCCCGGGATGCCGGTGCCGGCCTCAGGGTAGTACCACCAGCGAAACGTCAGCGCGTGTCCCTCGGGATCACGCGTCTCACGGGCATCGAGCGCCACCGGCGTGCCCACGCGCGCGTCTACGAGGATGGGCGCCGTGCCGGCGGCACCATTCACGACCACCTGCGGGTTGTGGTTCGCGCCCTCACGAGGCAGGACGGTCCACGCCATGCGCGCCGCGAAGTCGTGCTGGAATGCCTCTCGCCATCGCCAGATCGTCGCCTGATCCGAGGTGTACATCTGGCCGTCACTGCCGCGCACGGTGTCTCGCGACGACGCGCGACCCGGGTAGGCGTCGCCGCCCTGCGTCCAGAACGCCCGCGGCTCCCCATGCGGTTGAAGCCAGACGTACCGGCCGCCCCAGCCTCCGAAGGTCGGGCTCATCGCGCTGTCGAGGCCGTTGTCGATGAGGCCGAGGAACGAAGGCGTGTCGCCCTCGTGGATGCAGCAGGGATACGGATAGTGCTTGCCGAGCGGCCCGCGAGCCCGGATGTTGGCGTCGACCCAGCCGTCCGTGAAGGTGCGGAAATCGGCGCCGGGCGCGTTGCGATAGAAGCGGTCACCGCTGATCCCGGTCCATGTCGCCGCCGCGTATTCCTGCCCGTCCTGCGTCGAGGGGACGCCGATGAAATGCAGGTCCGGGAACTTTCGCCGCAGCCACGCACCGGCGTCATCCTGGTCGGAGATGGCATAGACGCGGAGCCGCGATACCAGCGTGCGGAGCTGCTCGGGCGTCAATGCCGCGCGGGCGTCGATCAAGGCCTGCGCGAGCGTATTCGTGCCGCCCCATGCCGTCACCCACAACGGCCGCGGGTCGTCGCGGCGCATCGCCGCCAGCAACAGCGCCGCGCCCGGTGACGTCTTGCCGGCACCCGTCGCGGCCATGCCGTAGCCGGGCTGCCCGGCCGCGACCAGGCGCTTCAGATCAGCGGCCGCCGGAAACCCGGGCGCATGCAGCAACAGGTTCGGCTGCACCTGCGCGTAGGCATCGAGGACGGTGTGCAGGACGTCGGGCCGTACGCCGGTTTTCAACCACGTCGACGTCGTGGCCACCAACCCCTCGATGTCGAACTGGTTGCCATACACGAGCAACCGCACGAGCGACATCTGGTCGTCCGGTTCGTTGGCGATATCGGTCAGCACCAGCAACCGCACCCGAGCCACGTGTGCGTCCACGCGACTGGCCACCGGGTCGGCGGCCATCGCCGGCCGCCCCGCCTGCGCCCACGCCGGATGCCCCGCAAGGCACGTCAGCGCTCCCATCACGCACAGCACCCGCACAGGTAATCGCATGCCGCCCATTCTGCGCCACTACACGATACGGCGATCGGCCTTCGGCAATCGGCCTTCGGCCTTCGGATCGGGATTGGGGATTCCTCCTCCGTCCTCGCTCCCCCTCGGTCCTCGGTCCTCCGTCCTTCCTCCGTTCTCGCTCCCCCTCGGTCCTCGGTCCTCCGTCCTTCCTCCGTCCGCTCTCCTCTCTCCTCCGTCCTTGCGTTTGTTGTATTTCTCTTCCGTGGCTCTGATCACGGTGGTGGGCAGCATCAACATGGACCTCGTCGTGCGCGCGCCCCGGTTCGCGCATCCCGGCGAGACGATCACGGGCGAGAGTTTCCTCACCGTCCCTGGGGGCAAGGGGGCGAACCAAGCCGTCGCGGCGCAACGCCTTGGCGGCACCGTCGCGATGATCGGCGGCGTCGGCGAGGACGCGTTCGGCGCATCCATGGCGCAGGGCCTCGCCGACGAAGGCATCGACGTCCGCCACGTGGACGTGCGCGGCGGCCGCGCGTCCGGGGTGGCCCTCATTACCGTGAACGCCGACGGCGAGAACACGATCATCGTCGTTCCTGGCGCGAATGGCGCGCTGACGACCGATGACGTGACCCTCGCGCGCGACGTCGTCCTGTCGACCGATGTCCTGCTGCTGCAGCTCGAAATTCCGATGGCCGTCGTACAGGCCGCCGCAGCCATCGCGCACGACGCCGGCCGCACGGTGATCCTCAACGCGGCACCTGCCGCCATCCTTCCTGACTCGCTGCTGCCGTTGGTCGACTACCTGATCGTGAACGAGACGGAGTTGTTCACGGTGGCCGGACCTGCCGCGCGGGATCAGCAGGCTGCGATCACGGGCCTCCACGATCGCGGTGCGAGCGCAATCGTGGTCACCCTCGGCGGTGCCGGTGCACGCCTGGTGCCCCGCGACCAAGCGCCAACCCTCGTGCACGCCTACACCGTCGACGTGGTCGACACGACAGCAGCCGGTGACGCATTCGTCGGCGCCTTCGCCGTGGCGCTTTCCGAGGGGCTGCCGCCAATGGAGGCGCTTCGCCGTGGCAACGCCGCCGGCGCGCTGACGGTGACACGGGCGGGCGCGCAGCCGTCACTGCCGACACGCGATGAAGTCGACGCGTGGCTCAGCGCGCACCAATGAACGGGATGTCGCGGTTCGGGAACCGGGAACCGGGAACCGGGGACTGGGAATCGGGGACTGGGAATCGGGGACCGGAGCCGCTGGGCTGACCCGCCTGACGTCGGCGTTCACCGTCCGACGTTCGGCGCTCGGCGTTCACACGTAGCCGTCGACCTTTAGGTCGACGGTCAGCGGCAGCGCGTCGACCTGAAGGTCGACGCCTACGGAAGGCGCCTTTACGGGCGCGACGCCTTCAACGCCGCGGCGCTGGCGTTGTGGCCGGTGCGGGCTGTCGCTTCACCAGTTCGCGCAGCCGCCGTGACGTCTCGACGCGTGTCGTTCCGGCCTTGCGCAGGACGATGAGCGCGGCGGCCTCATGGTCGCGCTCGACGAGCGCCAGCCCGCGCTCGATGCCCAGTACGCCGATCGCCGTATCCAGGCCATCGGCATCCACACCGTGCCGCGAGATGACCGTCACGGTGATGTCGTCGAGCAGGCCCGTGCGCGACACCGGATCGATCACGTGCGAGTAGCGGCGGCCGTCCACGTCGAGATGTTGTTCGGCATTGCCGGACGTCGAGACGGCCATGTTGGCCAGCAGGAGGATCGGCGGAATGGGCGTATCGCCAAAGTCGCCGTCGTGGATGCGGATGCGCCACCCCGGCTGCCCCGGCGGCGGGTCACCGAACGCCAGGTCACCGCTGACGGCCACCAGCGCACGGCGAATGCCGGTCCGCGTGATCGCCGCGAGTGCCTCGCTGGCCGCAAAGCCCTTGCCGATCGCGCCGACGTCGAGTTGCATGCCGGCGATATCGAACGACACGGTCCGGCGAGCCTCGTCGAGATGCATGTGCGCGTAGCCGCTGCGCGTACCGGCCTCGCGCAGGGCATCGGGGTCGGGCATCCGCTTCGCCTTGCGTGCCTCCCGCCACAGCCGGATGACCGGGCCCTGGGTCACGTCGAAGGCGCCGCCGGTCGCAACCGACAGCCGGTGCGAGGCCTTGAGCACGGCGAAGAGATCGGCGCTGAGCGGCACCGGGCGTCGCACGGCGTCCCTGGTCACGCGACTGAGTTCGCTGTCGGACAGATAGTCCGAGAGGATCTCGTTCAGCTGTCGGACGCGGTCGAATCCGGCACGGAACGCCACGCGAGCCTTCGTCGCATCAGGCGCGAACACCGTGATGGACACGAGCGTGCCCATGTGCGGTTCGACACCCTCGAATCGCTCGAGGGTCGTCGGAAAAGGCAGCGGCTGGCTGCCCCAGGCCGTTGAGGCCGCGCTCGGAGAGCGGGCCCTATCAACTGATCCTCCAGACGATGGTACCGGCCGGGTATCCCAGCCGGCCGTCCCGCGGATCTCCCCACCGAGCACGAGCCCGACGACGAGCGAAGAACCAACGAACTGGCGAAAGATCGCGTGCATGGCCTGGAGTTCAGCGTTCCGCCTTCGCCAAGGCTACGGCGGACAAGTCAGCGTCCCTGGGCGTCAAGCCTCAAGCCTCAAGCCTCAAGCCTCAAGCGTTAGGCGTTAGGCGTTAGGCGTTAGGCGTTAGATCCCGAACACCCGTTTCGCGTTGTCGTACAGCAGCTTGCGTTCGAGGGCCTTGCTGGCGGCGAGCCGTCGCAGCGCCGCGATCGTCTGGGCGCCCTGGCACTTCTCGCCGCTGCCGACGTGATCGTTGCAGTCACTGCCGTAGAGCAACTTGTCCTGGTGCCGCTCGAGGAAACCGCGCGTGAACGCTTCGTCGCGTGTCAACGCATTCAGGCCTGAACCGGCCGAGAGGTCACCGTACATGTTCGGGTAGTCGCGCAGGTACCGATCGGTGAGGCCGCCTGGCGTCACTGGCCCCTTCGGGTAGAGCACCGTCTGGTCGGCATGCCCGGCGTCGATGTTCGCCCACCACGTCTGCGCGTGACCGATGAAGGTAACGCGCGGAAATTGCTCGAGCATGCGATGGAATCGCTCGAAGCCGTGGTTGTACATGCCGAACTGCCAGTGCATCAGCACCGGCACGCGGTGCGTCTCGGCAAGCCGGTAGATTGACTGCATCTCGGGGGCGTCGCAGGCAATCCCGAACTTCTGCTCCGCGATCACGATGGCGCCTCGCGCGAGTTGCCGCTCGATCTCCTGCGCCGCACCGTCGAGGTCCGGGACGTCGTTGGCCCCGAAACGGAACTCCCCGGGATGTGCCTTTGCGAAGTCGCGGCAGGCATCGTTGCCGAGGGCCTGCGCCTGCAACCCGTTCGAGACCCCGTCGTGGGTCGAGGGGCGCGCCGCAGGCCGGCCGGCGGGCAGGACGATGGTCATGGTGACGCCCATCGCCCGCTGGTGCGCCAGCAACACCTCGTCGGGCCGGCCGCTGTAGCCGACGTGCTGGTGGATGTCTATGATGGGCTCTCCCTGCGCACGCACGCCGGACGCGTCGGGAAACATCAGGGCACCGGCAACAGCGCCGGACGCGGCCAGGAAGCCCCGTCGGGTGGGAGTACCCACGCAAGGCCGGCTCTCCTTGGGCGCCGAAGCGCGTAGCGCGAAGGCGGCCGACTTGTCCGCCGTAGCCTTGGCGGAGGTGGAGACCGGCCAACGCCGATTGACCATGCGCGTCATTGTGTCTCGAATCCTAGTCGCCATCGCCCTGCTTGCCACTGCCGCCGCGGTGACTACGCGCGGTCAGCAGGACGCGCCTCGGCGCCCGTGGCCCCCGGGCGTGCAGGCCGTCTCGCAGGCGTCGCCGGCCCTCACGCCCGAGCAGGAACGGGACACCTTTCATCTCGCGCCGGGCTACCGCGTCGAGTTGGTCGCCAGCGAGCCGCTCGTGCAGGATCCGGTTGCCATCGACTGGGCTCCGGACGGCCGCCTGTGGGTGGTCGAGATGCCCGGCTTCATGCCCGACATCGCCGCCACAGGCGAGCACGACGCGATCGGCCGCATCGTCGTGCTTGAAGACAGCGACCACGACGGCCGGATGGACCGTCGGACCGTGTTTGCCGACGGCCTCGTCCTGGCCAGGAGCGTGAAGGTGCTGGAGCACGGCGTGCTCGTCGCCGAACCGCCAGACCTGTGGTTGATGCGCGACACGGACGGCGACCTGCGCATGGACACGAAGACGCGTGTGACCGGCCAGTTCGGGCAGCGCGACGTCGACGTGGAGAACAACGCGAACGGGTTCGATTGGGGGCTCGACAACCGCCTCCGAACGGCGGGCCAGTCCCGGCTCGAGTTCCGATGGAAGGCCGGGACGCTGGTCGCCGTGCCCGCGCCCGTCCGTGGCCAGTGGGGCGTGACCCATGACGACGTCGGGCGCACCTTCCGCAACAGCAACGAGTCGGCACTACACGTGGACATGGTCGCCGACGAGTATTTCGCGCGCCATCCGCAGCTGCTACGCACGCGCGGCAGCTACGAGCGCCTCGCGATGCCCGACAACGACCTGAACACCGTGTGGCCAGTCCGGCCCACGCCGGGCATCAACCGCGGCTACCAGGCTGGCATCCGACGGTCGGACGGGACGCTGGCGCGATACACCTCGGTCTGCGCTCCGCTCGTGTACCGAGGCGATCGGTTGCCGGTGGCAGGCAGCGTGTTCGTGGCCGAGCCGGCGGCCAACGTCGTGAGCCGCATCGATCTGCGTGAGGACGGCGCGACCGTTCAGGCTGCCAAGGCATGGGGCAATGCCGAGTTCCTCGCCTCGTCCGATGAGCGCTTCCGGCCCGTCTACCTCTCGAACGCCCCCGACGGCGCGCTCTACCTGGTCGATCTCTACCGGGGCGTCGTCGAGCACCGGCTGTCGCTGACCACGTACCTGAAGTCGTACATCGAGACGCAGGGCCTGCTCAATCCGCGGGGCCTTGGCCGCATCTGGCGCATCGTCCACGAGGACCAGCCGCGCGATACGAGTCCCATGGCGACACGCACCGCCGAGGACCTGGTGGCGTTGCTGTCGCATCCCAACGGTTGGCGACGCGATACGGCGCAGCGCCTGCTCGTCGAACGTGGCGATGCGGCAATCGCGCCGGTGCTCGCCCGGCTGTCGCACGACGCCGACGAGCCACGCACGCGACTGCATGCGCTCTGGGCGCTCGACGGGCTCGATGCCATCACCGTCGCTGACGTCGAGGCGGCATGGCACGATCGTTCACCGCACGTGCGCGCCGCGACCTTGCGCATTGCGGAACGATGGCTCGACACCCCCACGCCCGCCCTTCGGGCCACGATCGAGGCGGCGACCGAGGATGCCGATCCACGGGTGCGCCTGCAGGCAGCCGCCTCACTGGGGGCGTTGAAAGACGACCGTGCGAAGTGGGATGCGATGGCCACCCTGCTCGCCCGTCGCGGCGACGACCCGGTACTGGCCGACATCGTGCTGAGCGGCGCGCGCGGCGCGGAGTCGATGATCCTGGAGCGGATCCTGGAACAGGGCCGGCGTGGTGACGGCCCGCTCGGACGGCCGGCCCTACCGTCGCAGGCCGCGCTCGGAGAGCGGGCCCTACCAACACCTGCCACTGACGCGATCACGATGTTGACCGCGACGATGTTGCGTGCAGCTCGTGAGCAGGACGCGCAGCAGTGGCTGGCACGCGTCGCGGGTGATGGGTCTGGCCGGGCCGCGACCCGCCTTCGCCGTCCGGCTTCGGCGAGCCAGACAGCCGGCCCTACCGGTGATGCCGCCACGGCCACGGTAGCGCCCGCTCTCCGAGCGCGGCCCCTCGAGCACTGGCAACGCGAGGCGCTGATGCATGGCGCCGAGATCGGCATCCTCGGCGCACCGGTGCCCGGGCAGCAGCCGCCGTTGCCGGCCTCGAGTGGCGTGACGTGTCCGACCTGCCCGGGTGGCCGTCAAAGCAGCGGCGGGGACTACGCGTTCGAATGGCCTGCCGCGGCGAATGCCTACACGAGGCCCGGCGTCGCGGCGCCGCCGTTGCGCCTGCGACGCCGGCCCGATGCCTTCGTGACACTCGCCGGCCAGGACAGCCCGCTCGGCAGGCAGGCGGCGGCCGTGCTCACACGCGTCAGCTGGCCAGGCAAGCCGGGCGACCCCGACGCGCCGGCGCCCCTGACCACGGCCGAGCAGCAGCGGTTCGATGAGGGTCGCCGAATCTACGAGGCGATGTGCCAGGCCTGCCATCAGGCGGATGGCCGCGGTCAGTCGGGCCGCGCCGCGAGCCTCGTCGGGTCGGCGCTGGCGTTGGCGCCACCCGAGATACCCGTGCGGATCCTGCTCAACGGCAAGGAAGGCTCGACAGGGTTGATGCCCGCGCTTGGCGCGGCGATGACCGACGCCCAGGTCGCGAGCGTCCTGACCTACGTCCGGCGTGAATGGGGCCACGGCGGCAGCGCCGTCGATGCGGCCGTGGTCGCACGCCAGCGCTCGCTGAACAAGAGCAGGACACGTCCCTGGACGGACGGAGAGTTGGTTGGTAGGGACGCCTCTCCGAGGCGTCCATGACCTCGCCTCTACATCGCGGAGATGGACCGCTCGGAGAGCGGTCCCTACCTTCGTGGGAGATGGATCGCTCGGAGAGCGGGCCCTACCTTCGTGGGAGATGGACCGCTCGGAGAGCGGTCCCTAGCTTCGTGGGACATGGATCGCTCGGAGAGCGGTCCCTAGCTTCGTGGGAGATGGACCGCTCGGAGAGCGGGCCCTACCTTCGTGGGACATGGACCGCTCGGAGAGCGGTCCCTACCTTCGTGGGACATGGACCGCTCGGAGAGCGGGCCCTACCTTCGTGGGGGATGGATCGCTCGGAGAGCGGGCCCTACCTTCCTGACGCAGTACAATCGGCCGTTCCCTTCCATCCGTCTGGAGTCGTCACGATGTCCTTGCGCGTTGCTTCTCGCTGCCTGGTTTTGCTGGCCTCGGCGGGCATCGGGCTGGTGAGTGCCCGCCAACCCACGCCGTCACAACCCGTGCTCGGCACGCGCACCGTCAAGGTGCTCGAGGTCGGCGGCCTGAAGTTCAAGGACCTCAACAAGAACGGGAAACTCGACGTGTACGAGGACTGGCGCAAGCCGGTGGACGCGCGCGCCGACGATCTCGTGTCGCAGATGACGCTCGAGGAGAAGGCGGGGCTGATGGTCAGCCCGACGCTCACGATGGGGACCGATGGCGCCGTCAACGAGGAGTCGCGGCCGATGCCCAATCCATTCGGCGGGCCAGCGTGGTCGTTGCCGGGGACGTCGGAGGCGGTGCTGAAGATGCACAGCCGCCAGTTCATCAACCGCGCCAACACCAGCCCGCGCACGATGGTGACGTGGCTGAACGGCGTGCAGCAGATCGCCGAGTCGTCGCGGCTCGGCATCCCCGCGTTCTTCGTCACCAACCCGCGCAATCATCTCGGTGGCGCCATGGTCGTGGGCATCGAGGAAGCCGGCGGCAGCTTCTCGCAATGGCCGGGCACGCTGGGACTCGCGGCCACCCGCGACGCCGCACTCGTCGAGGAGTTCTCGCGCATCGCCGCCGAGGAGTACGTGGCCGTCGGCATCCGTGGCGCCTATCACCCGCAGATCGATCTCGCGACGGAGCCGCGCTGGGCGCGCATCTCCGGCACCTTCGGCGAGGACGCTGACCTGACCAGCGAGATGGTGCGCGCGATGTTGCGAGGCTTCCAGGGCAAGACGCTGGGCCCGAAGAGCGTGGCGCTCATCGTCAAGCACTTCCCGGGCGGCGGCCCGGCCATTCAGGGACAGGACTCGCACTTCGAGTTCGGCAAGTACGACGTCTATCCCGGCAAGAACTTCGACTATCACGTCAAGCCGTTCAAGGCCGCCATCGACGCCGGCGCGGTCGCGATCATGCCGTACTACTCGATCCCGAAGGACATCACGCCCGAACAGGTGGGCATGAGCTACAACAAGGCGATCGTGACCGACCTGCTCCGCGACCGCCTCGGCTTCAAGGGCATCGTCAATTCGGACTCCGGCATCACCACGTCGATGGTGTGGGGCGTCGAGAACCTCACCGTCGAACAGCGCTACAAGAAGGGCATCGACGCGGGCGTCGACATCTACAGCAACGACACGACGCCCGAACATGTCGTCAATCTCGTACGCAAGGGCGAGCTGAGCCAGTCACGTGTCGACGAATCGGCGCGTCGCATCCTTCGTGTGCGGATCGCGCTGGGCATCTTCGAGAACCCCTATGCCGATGCCGACGTGGCCGAGCGAACGGTGCGCAACGCGGCCTTCCAGAAGAAGGCACTCGAGGCGCAGCGCAAGTCCCTGGTGCTGCTCAAGGAAGAACGCGGCGTGTTGCCCCTCAAGGCGGGCGCCAGGGTCTACGCGGAAGGGGTCGATGCGAAGGTACTGCAGGTGCGTGGCTTCACCGTCGTGGCCACGCCAGCCGAAGCCGACGTCGCGCTGCTGCGCGTCACGTTCAACGAGCCGTCCGGCGAAGTCCCGGGGGCTCGGGCGATGGGCGCGCGCCCTGGTGGGGGCGTTGCTGGCCCCGGAGGCGGAGGACCTGGTGGCGCGACCACTGGCGCCGCGGCCGGCCGTAATCCACGCGGCGCGGGACTGGGCGGAATGAATACCGGCGGCGCGCCGATCGGCCTGACGCTCGCACCCGATCGGCTGGAGAAGCTGCGTGTCGTGATGAAGGCCAAGCCGACCATCGTCGCGATGTACTTCGACAGGCCGTACGTGGTGCCCGCTCTCGCCAAGGAGTCGGCGGCGTTGCTCGCGCATTTCGGCGTGAGCGACGAGGCATTGCTCGACGTCCTCACGGGCACCTACCCGCCCACAGGCAAGCTGCCGTTCGAGCTGCCCTCGTCGATGCTGGCCGTGCAGGAGCAGAAGGAAGACGTGCCGCACGACTCGAAGGACCCGTTGTTCCCCTTCGGCCACGGGATCACGTTCGCGCCTGCCTCCGCGCGCAGGTAGCTGGCAACGCACTTTCTCGGGTCGGCTGATTCAGCGGGCACGCTGCGTGGCGGCCACTAGCTGCCCGGCTATTTTCACCGTACCCGTAAGCGGTGTCGTCTTCGTGTTGACCCCGAACACCCTGACCGTGGCCGTCCCGCTGCCATTACCTGCGCCTTCGGCAATGAACCAGGTCAGCATGCTGGGCCCATACGGCGTGGCCTGCCACCTGCAACCGGGGGCAGTCGTCACGGTGACCGTCACCGTGGCTTCGCTGGTCATCGTGAAGGTGGCGGGGAAGGTCAGGGACGTAGGCGACACGCTGTACGTGCATCCGGGGACCTGAGCCTCCGGCGGCGGACGCATGCCTCGGCTGGGGGCACTGATAGCGCCAGTCCACGGCGTACCGACGTTCACGTGCCCACCAGTGAAGGCGGCGCCGTAGTACATCGCGCGCTCGGCCACGAAGCCGGTGCCGGACGTGCTCGGGCACGCCGGGTCAGAGGTCGTCACCGATTCGAAGAACGTGGGCGAACACCTGACCTTCCTCCCAGTAATCGTAGTAAGCGTCGAACCACCAGAACTCAGCCACCAACTCCGGATAGTTCGCCGCCCAGACGGTGGTGCGAGAATGCGCCGGGAGGCAGACATCCCGGACGATGCCCTCGCCGAGGTTGTTGACGAATGTGGCCCGGACCTTTACTGGCACGCTCTGCGGATTGGCGAGCAGGAAGAAGGTGTCGATCGAACCGCCGTATGTGTTCTGCTGCCCTTCCGCGAACGCCCATCGCGCTTCCGGCGCGGTGATGCCCGCTGTCGCATGTCCCTCGACCCAGGGGAAGCTCGGCGTCGTCGGGTCCGCGGCTGACGGCGTGCCCCAGTACATCGCACGCTCCGCGACAATCGGCGCGGAGGCCGTGATCCGAATGCCAAAGGCCGAGGCCGCCAGGCGAGTGTCGAACGTGCGCCCTTCGTCGTCCACCCACACGGTGAAGCGCTGCCGCGCGGGAACGTTGTACGTGCGCGACACGACCCCGCCCGTGTCCAGCAGGTAGTCCACGGTCACTCGGCTGTCGACGACACCGGTGTTGGCCAGCAGGAGGAAGGTTTCAAACGCCGTTGCGGCATTGCCGCCGGTGAACCCTTCCGCGAAATGCCAGGTCGTGCTGGCAGCGGTCACGCCCAGGGCGTCGTGGCCGCTGCGAAAGCCGTCGAAGTACATGGCACGCTCGGCGACGACGCTGTTGCCCGCGGTGAGCGACTCGATCTCGGTGGAGAACTCGGCCGACGCGAGCGCCGGGTGCTCGGCCCGGGGCCAGAACGTGACGCGCCCCTGCGCCATTGCCTCCTGCTCGCTGACCAGCACCTGGCCGGTACCTGTCAGGTAGGTGGCACGCACGCGTGTCGCCGACGGATTGGGATTGGCCACCAGGACGAATGCCTCGAACGCGCCGGTGGCACCTTCGGCGAGTGTCCATCGCGGAGCGGCGGCCGTCACGCCGCTCGCGTTGTGCGCGCCAGGCGAATTGAGCCCCCCACGACTGCCGAGCGGCAGGTCGCCCCCGAAGAACATGGTGCGCTCGACCACGATGTCGGCGGGCGTCGAGGTACCGCTGACCACCGCGCTGACGCGCGCCGAACTGCTGCCATTCAGCTTGAAGTCCTTGGACAGGTTCACCGTCAGCCGGGACGTGGGAGCCATGGTGAATGTCTTGACCAGCGTCGGCGTGATGGCATCCGATTGCGGCAGCAGCGTGAGTGTGACCGTGACGGATTTCGAACTCGGGTTGCCGATGAGAATGTCCTGCGCGAAGTTGGCATTGTTGGCCCCTTCGGCAAGGAACCAGGTGGAGGCGCCCTGTGCCGATGCCGGGGGGGCGACGACAGCCACACAGAATCCTGTCAACGCGAGCACACGTGTCCAGAGCAGCACCAATACCTCCACGAATCCTGTAGTTTGGCTGGCGCCGCATCATACTTGATCGTCGCGGCACGTGAAGGAGACGCGGCCCGGCGGCAGCTCATGACGCAACGTCACTCGCCCGTGCATCTTGCTCTGGTCCTCACGGAGTTTCCGCCGAGCGTCGGCGGGATGCAGACGCATGCCGAGTTCCTCGCGCAGGCGTTGCATGATGCAGGTCATGCGATCTGCGTGTACACGTATCGGTGCGACGACCCGCAATTGGCGGCCGAGGCCAATGCCTTCGATCGGCAGGCCGCCTATCCTGTACGGCGCGTCCTGAGCCGGCTCGGCTTCTGGGCCAACCACCGGGCGTTGCTGCAGACCCTGCGGCAATCACGGGTGGCACTGATCTACGCATCCAACGTCTACTACGGCCTGCTCGGCGCCGAGCTCGGCGTACCCGTCGTCTGTCGCTCGGCCGGCAACGACGTCCAGCGTCCCTGGATTGCCTATCCGTATCGCCTGGGCAGCCGTGTCGTCAGCCATCCCGCGCTGGAGAGCCGATTGCACCAGTGGTATCGGCAATGGAATGCGCCGGAATGGCTGGAGTCGGTGTTCCGCCGGCAACGGCAGGCACTGGTGCAGCGGAGCGTGCGCGCCAATCGCGTGATCCTGGCCAACAGCCTCTACACCCGGCACTTGTTGCAGGACGTGGGCGTGGGCCGTGCGCAGGTGCAGGTGCTGCCTGGGGGCGTCGACACGCAGCGTTTTGCCCCCTGCGCGGTGACGCGCCGGGCGGTGCGCCGCGAGTGGGGGGTGCGGCCCGAGACGCCGGTGCTGCTGACCGTGTGCCGCCTGGTCGCCAAGAAGGGCATCGACTTCCTGCTGGGGCAAGTGCCGGCACTGCAACGCGTCGTTCCGGACCTGCGGGTGATCGTGGTGGGTGATGGCAAGGAGAAACACCGCTGCGAGGCCCAACTCGCTGCCGCGGGCCTGGCCGACGCGGTGCGACTGGTCGGCAAGGTCCCACAGCGCGAGGTGCAGCGCTATTTCGCGGCGGCAGACTGCTTCGTCCTGGCCAGCCGCGTCACCACGCATCACACCACGGGATTGCAGGACGCCGAAACGATGGGCCGGGTGTTGTGCGAGGCCAATGCGGCGGGCGTCCCGGTGTTGGCGAGCCGTTCCGGCGGCATCCCCAGCGTCATCACGCACGACGACAACGGACTGTTGTTCGACAGCGACGACGCCGGCGACTTCATCGCACAGTTCGAGCGCTTGCACCGCGACGCCGACCTGCGTCGGCGATTGGTCCAGCGCGGTCGGGAGCGGGCCGAACACGAGTTCGCCTGGCCGCATCTCGTCGCGGCGCACCAACAGTGTTTTGATGAGGTGCTCACCGCGCCGCACGTGTAGGCCTTTGGCCTTCGATCTTCACCGTTCGACGTTCGGCGTTCGGCGTTCGTCAGCGGTCAGTACGGATCGACCTCGACTCCGTTGTTCCACGCTCGGTACATCTCTTCCGCGCTCGGCACCTTCGACGGGCGCACGAGGCGGAAGCCGAGCCACTCCGCGTCGGTCATGTACCAGACGCTGGTCGGCAGCTGCGGGTCGCGTTCCTTCCAGACGGCGTCCGACTTGTAGCGCACGGTGCAGTTCACGCGCGTGGCCGCGTCGTTCCACGATCCGCCGCGCACCGCGATCGGGTACGACGTCGTCGGCTTGACCCAGGGGTTCGTGGCCGCGGCGGCTGGATAGGGTGCGTACTGGTCCGACGTCCACTCCATGACGTTGCCGAGCATGTCGTGCAGGCCCCATGCATTGGGCTTCTTCGTACCGAGCTTGTGGTACGTGCCGTCGGTGAACTCGCCGGTCGGTGAGTTCTTCTGATACCAGGCCACGTCAGCGAGTTGGGCTTCCTCGACGGCCGGCGCACCGCCGGCACGACAGGCGTATTCCCATTCGGCCTCCGTGGGTACGCGGTAGTACTCGCCCGTTCGGGCACTGAGCCACTGTGCGTACTTGTTGGCGGCATGCGCCGTCATGCTGATGGCAGGGAACCCGGCATTACCGCGCCCGAAACTCATCTCGAGGTGCGGCGCGGTCGGGCGGCTCAGCCCGTCGACGAGTGCGTCAGGATTGGTCTTCTCGCTGGCCTGGTCGGCGAACATGAACATCAGGTACGCGTCCCAGTTGACCTCGGTGGTCATCATCCAGAACGCATCGAGCGTCACGGTGCGCGTCGGCTTCTGATCGGCGGGTGCCTTGGGGTCGGCCGAGCCCATCTCGAAGCTGCCGGCAGGAATCGGCGCCATGCCGTAGCTCGCCGTGGTGTTCGGCAGCGTCACGGTGTAGGCCTTGGCGGCCTGATCGCCCTTCGCCTTCTCGAGAAACATGGCCCGGAGCTTCTCGACGACGGCCATCTCCTTGGGGTCGATGGCAGGCGCGGCAGGAGCCGCGGCGGGCTGGCGGCTGGAGACCGGCACGGTGGCCGCCCCGGCCATCAAGGCCAGGGCGACCATCGTCGCGAGACGAGCAGTCATCGTCAGGAAACCTTGGTCCGTCCGGGAATGGCGAGACCAGGGGCTTCGAACTTGGCGCTCATGTCCATCTGCGTCGGCAGCAGGCTGACGGTCGAGTTCATCGCCTGTTCCCACGTGACCTCCTGCCCGGAGTACGCGGCATCGCGACCCATGATGGCGAGCAGCGAGCTGGTGGCGAGATTGAGGTCGTCGTTCTTCGGCTTGCCGGAGCGGATCGACGCAAACAGCACGTCATGCTCCTTCTGGTACATGTCGTACTCTTCGCCTTCCCACTGCCACTTGATCTTGCCGTCGGGCGTCTCGATGCGCGGCTTGCCCTTGCCGAGGAAGAGCGTGCCTTCGGTGCCCATGACGTAGTCGAGCGTGCCGTTGAAGCAGCCGGTCGACTGGCGGTTCGCGAGGAACACGCGGTAGCCGTTCGGGTAGACGAAGTTGGCCTCGAAGTGGTCGTAGATGTTGCCGCCGTTGGCCGGCACCGAGCGGCCGCCGACGCTGACGCAGCTGGCGGGCGGCTGGTCCTTCATCACCCACATGATCTTGTCGGCGTTGTGGACGGCCTGCTCGACGAGGCTGTCACCCGACAGCCACACGAAGTTGTACCAGTTACGCACCTGCCACTCGACGTCGCCCATGCCGGCCGGACGTGCGCTCTCGGGCGGCATCGGCTTGACGGGGTTCGTGTAGTAGGTCGAGTAGTGCGCCACCAGGCGGCCGAGCGCGCCGCCGTGCACCTGCTCGATCGCGGCCGAGATCATGTTGTTGTAGCGCCAGCAGAAGCCGCACACGAGTGCGATGTTCTTCGCCTGCGCCGCCTTCTGCGACTCCATGACGGAGCGGATGCCAGGCGCATCGGTGGCGGCCGGCTTCTCGCAGAAGATGTGCTTGCCGGCGTCGACCGCGGCCTTCAGATGGGCCGGCCGGAACCCCGGAGGTGACGCAAGCAGGACCACGTCCACACCGCTGTTGATGACCTTGTCGTAAGCATCGAGCCCGAAGAGCGCGTTGTCCACCTTCACCTGGGTGCCGAACTTCTGGCTGCCCGAGAGGCGCGTCACGGCGCGGCTCACGATCGCCTGGTCGATGTCGGCGACGGCGGTCAGGACGGTGTTCTTGTCAGCACTGAGCGCTTGCGCCGCTGCACCACTCCCACGTCCGCCTGCACCGACGAGGCCGACCTTCAGCGAGTTGGTGACCGATTGCGCGGAGATGATGCTCGGGAATCCGGCGGCGGCAGCGGCGCCGGCGGCGACGCCGGACTTCTTCAGGAAGTCGCGGCGCTCACTGCTGCTGGGCACGTTGTTCGATGAGGTGGTCATGGTCTTCAGTTGAGTCGACAAGGGGAATGCGGGCGTCGACATGGCGTCCGTATCCACAAATGATAGCGCTTCAACCGGCACGACGGATCGTCCAGGTGCGGCGGTTCTTGCCCCTGATTACGATGCCCACCGCCCTGGCGCGACCAGTTGGCCACAGACGAGCGCAAGTCCCCTGTTGGGACAAACGGGCCGGCCCGGCCCGCTGGCACTCTGGGCCGGGAGGCGCGCTCTGACGGCCTTCGTCATTCGGCCTTCGGCCTTCGGTCCTTCGAAGGCCAGGGCCAACGGCCGAGCGCAAACGCGCGCGAAAGCGTGCGGCGCGCGGTTACTTGCTGCTCGGACTGCTGTCGGCCGGCAAATCGCCGATGACGAACTGGATCCCCGCCAGCAGGTGCTGCAGGAGCACCGGGTTGGCGTAGACCTTCTCATTGTGGCCGTGCGACATGTAGAAGACGCGCCCCTTCTGCTCGGCCCGTATCCAGCTGAGCGCGGTGTCGCCGTCGGGCCGCGGAAACTGCTCCTTGGCCTTGTCCTCGGCCGACATCGCGGCCATGTCCACGCTCGTGAGCACGCGCAGGTTCTTGCGCGAATAGACCTCGCGGCCGAACGTGTACGTCTCGTCGGCCACGACAAACGGCGTTTTGCCCTTGAAGGGCGCGGTCAGCGGGCTGCGGGGATCGTCGATCTTGTAGGTGATCGACTGCCCATCGTTCCAGTGGAACTTGAAGAAGCCGCCGAGCAGCGTGTTGAACTCGGGCCACGTGCCGACCTGGTCGTCGGGGCCGAGATCGGTGGCCTTGGCCTGGCCGTTGCCGACGCGTGGCGCACGCGGCGTGGCCGGTGGGGGCGGCGGCATGAGCGTGTCGTACGCCTTCACGAAGTCGGCCTGCGTGACGCGCCCGATCTTCTGCGTATCCGCCTTGTCGAACCACGTCGCGACCAACGCAGTGATCTCCTCGCGAGACAGCATCTTGTCGCTGTTGGCGTCACCATCGGTGACCATCCGCGTGCCGACCGGCACCGCTGCGTCGAGGCCCGGACCGAGATTCGCGAGCCGCGAGGCAAAGGTGGTCTGGCCCGGTCCAGCCGCCTTCAGTTCCTTGGCGCTGGCATGGTAGGAGTCCGAGGCAGCATGGATGGCGGCCAGCCCCTTGCCGCCGCGCACGAAGTCGAGCAATGCCTTGCGGCGTGCCGCCGTGGCCGCGGCGTCGGTGGGATCGTCGAGGAAGTGACCGGTGGTGCTCGCGAGGAAGATCGCGTCGTAGGATTTCAGGTTCTGCTCGGTGACGTCCGCCGCGTCGTAGGTGATCGTGGTGGCCCAGGCGCCCGTCTTCTTGCCGAGTTCCTCGACGGTGCGAGCCGCGAGCGGGATGGACGAGTGCGCGTACCCCGCCGCACGCGCGATCACCAGCACCTTGCGCGGTGCCTTCGGCTTGGCCGGAGCCGCGGCCGGCAGCGCAGCGACCATCGCGTCGACGTCGCCCGGACACGGGGTGCGCGGGTTCGCGCTGCGTCCGCCGCACTGGGGACCGGCAGAGGGCAGCACCCCCGACAGGCCGAAAATCACCGACTCGCTGGTGAGGCCGGTCGCGTCGGCTGGCTTCCACGCGGTGAACCACTGCTCGGCGCCCGCCCGTGCCTCGTCGCGCGAGAGCGCGCCGTCCTTGTTGCCGTCGAGGCCGTCGAACAGCGCCGCCGCGATGGCGCTGCGGTTGCCGCCTTGTGCGTGCAGCCCGGGTCCGACGATCAGCAGCCCCGCCGTCGAGCAGGCGAGCACCGCGGCCGTCGCCGTGGTTGTCATGGATGCCATGTGTCCTCCGTCGCGTGGCCGCCGGCCCGCGCGGCGAGGATACACTGCGTCGCACCGTGACCCCGCCCGACCCGAGCTCGACGCCATCGATCTCCCTCGTCCGTGGCCTCGGGCCCTTTGCCGCCTACGCCATGGTCGTCGGCAACGTCATCGGGACCGGGGTCTTTCTCAAGGCCCGGGTGATGACCTGCAATGTCGACACCCCGGGCATGGTCATCGGCGTGTGGGTGATCGCCGGGCTGATGAGCCTGCTGGGGGCACTCACCTACGCAGAACTGGCGACGATCTTCCCCCGCGCCGGCGGCGAGTACATCTTCATTCGACAGGCGTACGGACGCCTCTGGGGCTTCCTGTACGGGTGGACCCGTTTCTTCGTCGCGACCGCCGGCGCGCTCGCGGCGCTCGCGACCGGCCTGGCGATCTTTCTCAACGCGCTTTCGGGCGGCGCCATCGATGCCGTGCGCATGACGGTGCCTGGGCTCGGCTCGGTCAGCGGCATCGCACTGGTGGCGATCGCGGCCGTATGGATGGTGACGCTGGTCAACTGTGCCGACATATCGACCGGGGGGCGCGTCGCCTCCGTGCTCACCGCCCTGAAGCTGCTGCTTGTGAGCGGCGTCGGCATCGGCGCGTTCCTGCTCGCCGACGGGTCGTGGTCACACTACGCGATGAGCGGCGCGGCCGGTACCTGCGAAGGCGTGGACGGCGCGGCGCGTGGCGGCCTGGCCGGCATCGGCGCGGCAATGATGGCCGCCCTGTGGGGGTACAACGGCTGGAACGAGGTGACCTACGTCGCCGGTGAAGTGAAGGACCCGGGCCGCGTGTTACCGATTGCCATCATCGGCGGCATCCTGACGGTTGCGACGCTGTACGTGACGGTCAACGCCGGCTACTTCTACGTGCTGCCGCCCGTAGCCATCGCGAGTGTGGCGGCGGCTTCGCCCGTGGCCACCGTCGTCGCGACCGAGTTCCTCGGGCCAGCCGCCACGGGGCTGATGAGCGGGCTGCTCGCGATGTCGGTGATGACGGCGCTGCAGATCGTCTCGCTCGTCGGGGCTCGCATCCCGTACGCCATGGCCGCCGACGGCGTCTTTTTCCGCAGCCTCGCCCGCTTGAGCCCGCGTACGCGCGTGCCGGTCCGGGCCCTCGTCGCCCAGGCTGTCTGGGCGTCGGTGCTGGTGGTCTCGGGTTCGTTCGACACGCTGACCGACTACGTGATCTTCGCGGTGCTGATCTTCATGGGTCTCGCGACGGCGTCCGTGTTCGTCTTCCGCCGCCGCCTGCCCGACGTCGATCGGCCGTACCGCACGTGGGGCTATCCCGTGGTCCCCGTGCTTTTCCTGCTGACCGCCGCGTGGCTGATCGTCAACACGCTGCAGACGAGCCCCCGGCAGGCCTTCGCCGGGCTCGGCCTGGTCGCCATCGGCGTGCCGTTCTATTGGTACTGGACACGGGACAATGCCGGGAATGCCGCGATGCCGAATGCCGACAATTGAAATGCCTGATGCTTGATGCTTGATGCTTGATGCTTGATGCCCTGATTTGCAGGCGTCGACCTTCAGGTCGACGCGCGTACCCGGTACCCGACACCCGGTACCCGGTGGTGCCGTGAGCCTGCTGCTCCTGTTCGCGTGGGCCTTCGCGGCAGCGACGATCCTGCCGTTGTCATCGGAAGTGGCTCTCGTCGTCGAAATCGTCCGTCGCGGCGACTGGCAGGTGCCGGTGCTGGTGGCCACCGTCGGCAACGTGCTCGGGGCGGCCACCACGTATGCGCTCGCCCGATTCGCCGTGACCCATGCGCCGTCGCCGTCGCCACGCGTCGCACGCGCGTCGGCGCTGCTCGCCCGTTACGGCTCGCCCGCGCTCTTGCTGTCGTGGGTACCGGTGATCGGCGACCTGATCGTCGCCCTGGCCGGCGCGGCGCGGATGCCGCTGCTGCCCTTCGCGTTCTGGACGACCGTGGGCAAGGCCGCACGCTACGTGGCCGTCGCGATCGCCGTCTCCCAACGCTGACGGAGACGCCTCGCCCCCGTCTTCCTGCACTCCTGTCGTCCTGTTCTCCTGTTTCCTGTCGGCGTTCGGCGTTCGGCGTTCGGCGTTCGGCGTTCGGCGTTTCCTGTGTTCCTGTGCTCCTGTCATCGGAGCGCCTCGAGCCACGCGTCGCGACAGCCCGGAGGGGCGGTCACCGGGTTGCACCGCGCCGGCAGCGATGCAGCGCCTGGCAGCCGCGCGAGATAGCCCGTTCCGAACGGGCTCGGTTCGGGATAGTCAGTGCTGACAAACTGCGCGCCGGTCGCGAACGCGGCATCGCGCCGTCTGGTGTCGCCGGTGCGCGCTTCCTTGCCCGGCTCGTCGGCGCGTGTCCGGACGATGTAGGTCTCGGCCACGCGGGCACGGATGCGGCGGCCCTCGGCTCCAAGCGCGTCGTTCATCTTGAGGAACGCCGACGCGGGCGAGCCCGGATCGGCACTCACGAACAGCACTCGTCTCTCGAGCGTGGGATGACCGTCGAGATAGGCAGCACGGTGCGCGTCGGTGTTGTCCATCGCGAAGAGGACCTTGCCCCTGGCATCCCGCAACCGCGGCCAGCCATCCTTTTCGAGTGCCTCGCGCAACGTTGCCCGGCTGCCGCGGACGTCGTCAGGCGTCAGCAGGTGGGTTTCGTCGAACACGGAGCGGATCTCCGCGTCGAGGGCGTCGAGCGCGGGACCGTCGATCGGCAGCGGCTGTACCAGCCCGATGTGCCGGGGGTCGTCGCGCGGCTCGTCCTTGAGTTCGAGCATCACGAGGATCGGCACATGGCGCGGGTGCGCACGCGACCAGTCGCGCACCTCGGTGAGGCAGGCGACCAGGGTCGGGCAGGTCACATGGAAGTCCACGTCGGGTACGTGGAGGACCTTGAAACCGGGAGCGCGCAGCGCGGGTCCGGGCACCAGCCGTTCCAGCCCGGGCGTCGTCCGGAGCATCGCGGGCGTGCTGTATCGGCCGCCGGACGGGTCGGCGTAGACATCGATCTCGAGTTGACGGATCCCGAGCCGTTCGAGCTGCACCGGCAGCGGTTGATGCGTGTAGTCGAGGGCAGGAGCGCGGTCGCCGAGCGCGGCAAGGATCGGCGCGGCCGGTGCGAGGTGGTAGCTGTTGTGCGTGCCCAGCACCTGCAGGTGGTTCAGGCGCAGGCAGTCGTCGGCGTTGGCCGCCGTGACTGCAGCGCACGACACCGGTGGCGCAGGAGGCGCCGCGGACTGCGTGGCTGACACGACCGTGATGGCACCAAGCAGCGCCGGCAGGAGCAATCGGCTCGACATGCCGCCACGATACGGCACGCGGTTGTCACCCGAGTAACGCGTCGCGAGGCCGCGTGCACCTGGCGTGGCGGTGCGCTCGACCAACGCGGGGCTGGGCACCCCGCCAATCACGAGGCACAATGGCGCCGAACCAGGACGCCTGATTGCCTGATTTCCCGACTTCCTGACTCCCGACTCCCGACTTCCTGAGCTCCTGAGCTCCTGAGCTCCTGTTTTCCTGTTTTCCTGTTTTCCTGTTTTCCTGTTTTCCTCCGAGGCCTTCCCGTCATGTCCGAGCCAACCCAGACCCGTCGAGACTTCCTGCGCGCCACGGGTGCGACCGTCGCCGCTGCCACGCCGTTGGTCGCCGCCGGAGATGTCGTCGCCGCCATGGCGGGCCAGCAGGCCGTGCCGACGCCGCCCGCGAAGACCTTCGGCTACGCCGTCGTCGGTCTCGGCGGCCTGTCGTTGAGCGACATCCTGCCGGCGTTCGCACACACGAAGTCGTCGCGGCTGACGGGGCTCGTGAGCGGTAGCGTCGACAAGGCCCGGGCGCTCGCGGCGCAGTACGGCGTGCCCGACAAGGGCCTCTACTCGTACGACACGTACGACCGCATTGCCGACAACCCCGACATCGACGCGGTCTACATCGTGCTGCCCAACTTCATGCACGCCCAGTACACGATCCGCTCCCACAAGGCCGGCAAGCACGTGCTGGTCGAGAAGCCGATGGCCAACACGACGAAGGACTGCGACGAGATGATCGCGGCGGCGGCAGCGGCCAGGAAGTACCTCGCCGTGGCATACCGCCTGCGGTTCGAGCCGTACACGCAGGCCATGATCAAGATGGTGCGCGACAAGGAACTCGGCAAGCCCAAGGTGATCCTGTGCGAGGCGGGCTTCAACACGCGCAACCCGGACCAATGGCGGCTGAAGAAGAAGGAGGGCGGCGGCGGCTCGATGATGGACATCGGCATCTACGCGGTCAACGCCGCGCGCTACCTCTCGGGCGAGGAACCCACCGAGGTCTTCGGCATGGAGTACAGCACGCCCGGTGATCCGCGGTTCGTGGAAGTCGAGGAAACCATCAACTTCCAGATGCGTTTCCCGAGTGGAGTGCTGGCCAACTGCGTGTCGAGCTACGGCACTAACCTGAACCGCTTCAGGGTCCACGCCGAGAACGGGTCGTTCGAGATGGAGCCGGCCTACAGCCGCCGCGCGCTCGGCATGCGCGTCTTCCGCGGCAACGTCATCGAGCAGCGCAACCTGCGCGAGCCCGATCACTTCGCGGCGATGATGGATCACCTCGCCGAGTCGGCCGCCAAGGGTACGCCCCCGCTTACCGACGGCGTGGACGGCCGCAACGACATGCGCGTGATCGAGGCGATCTACGAGTCGGTGAAGACTGGGCGGCCGGTCAAGGTGTAGCCATGACGAACGCCGAACGTTGACGCCGACGGTCAGGTGCGAGCCTTGGCCATCGGAATTTCAAATTTCAAATTCTGTAGGGCCGCGCTCGGAGAGCGGGCCCTACCTTTTTTGCAGCGGTTCTTGCGAGCTCGAGGACGGCGGTAGGGCCGGTTCTCCGAACCCGGCCCAATGGGAAGCGCGCTCGGAGAGCGGACCCCACGTTTCTTTGAACACGGTGCCCGGAACCCGGAACCCGGTACCCGTTGTTTCCTACTGCTTGCTCGGCCGGTACACCTCGTACACCGTGTTGCGCGACAGCGACACCACGAACAGGTTGCCGTTCGGGCCGGTCTTGATGTCGGTCGCGATGCCGAAGTCGCGGCCGAAGCGGAACGACTCGCTCTCGATGATCCCGAAGTCACCGGCCGTGCCTCCCGGGGGAGCAAAGTTGTGCTTCTCGAGGTTGTCGGCGACACGGTCCTCGATGCGCGGGTCGTCGACGCCAATCTTGCGGCGGTTGCCGGTGAGGTTGAAGTGGAAGAGGTAGCCGCCTTCCATCGCGGCGACGGCTGCGCCCATGAACAGGTCGTTCTCGTACTGCGGCCCGAGGTTGCGGCCGTGCAGGAAGCCGATCCCGCCGGGGGCGATCTCGAAGCGCCAGGAGAACTCGGGGTCGTGGTAGGTAGCGCCCGGCAGCATGAAGAGGCGTGACATCACCTGATCCGGCGTGTCGGCCAGGTACGTCGCCGGGAACCGCACCTGCTGCATGCCGGCGTACTTGCCGGGGCTCAGGAAGAACGTGCCCGACTCGATCGCCTTGAACTCGGCGATACGCGAGACCGGACCGGCAACCTGCACCCAGCCGCCGTTCTGGCCGGCCACGACGCGATTCAGTTCCGAGAACGAGTCGTCGCCGTTCTCCTGGATCCAGACGTCGCCGGACGCCGGGTCGATGTCGAGACCGAAGCTGTTGCGAACGCCGTACGCGAACACCTTCTGCAGCTGGGTGCCGACGGCGGCGTTGCCGCCGTTGATGAGCTCGCGGCCGTAGGCGAAGAAGGGGTTGTCGTCGGGCGCACTGCCGTCGTCGTTGAGCCGCAGCACGACACCTGAGAGGTGAGCCTGGTCGGGCGCCGGACCGCCGAACTGGTCGTCGGCCGGGAAATTGGGATGGAGAATCGGGTCGGCCGGCGCGCCGAACTCGAGGTTCTGCAACTGGCCGCGGCGACCCTGATCGCCCATCACGACGTAGAGGCGCGCGCGTCCCCCCTCACTGGCGAACTTGATGACGCCGCCGTTGTGGTTGCCGCGCAGGGGCTGCGTCGGATCGGCCTGGAACGAACGGATCACCAACAGGTTCTGGGCGAATGCGAGCGACGAGCCGTTCCACACGAAGCGGTCGATACGGCTGCCGAACGGATTGGGCGTTCCTGGGGGGTACGGCGAGTTCGGATTCCCGACGTTGGCGGCGACAGCCGAGTCGGCGCTCGTACTGCTCTCCGTCCAGAAGAGGTAAACCCCGGGGTTGGCCGGAAAGTCCGGGTGCAGCGCGACGCTCAGGAGACCACGCTCGGAGAAGCTGTTCACGGGAAGGTCCAGCACGACCGTGGTCGTCTGCACGCCGCCGACCGGACGCACCCACTTCACCTGGCCCGACGCCTTCTCGACGATGAAGTAGCTGTCGGATCCGAGGAACGCGATGCCGACCGGCTGATTCAGCCCGCTGGCCACTGCGCGCACCGCGAGGTTGGTGTCGTAGACGGTCGGATCGGGTTGTTGAGCCCGCGTGACTGCGGGCGTGCTGCACAGCGTAGCGGCGACCACTCCGGCCGATGCCATCGCCCTGCGCGCAGCCGTCGTGAACCCTGTCTTGTGCGTCATCTCTTCCTCCGGGGATGTGTAAGCGGCCGCTCCCGAACGAAGCGGCCGTTCCGGGACGCGCAAGAGACGTGCCGCGAGGCGCCTGCGACATCGCGCCGAATCGCGGCAACGCCGCGCCGCGACCTTACGCGACGCGTAAGCGGCGGCGTGTCGCGTAAGCACCTGGACGGTACCGTCGGCAGCGCGAGACCGGCACGGCTCAGACACGGCCCTCGGCATTCGGCCTTTGGCCTTCGACGCTTGCTGTTCAGCGTTCGGCTTTCGGCGTTCAGCGTTCGTCAGATGCCTCGCCCTGGACTACGATGGCCGGCGATCAACGGAGGATGCATGACCGATCGCGTGAAGTACCTGCTCGACGAGACACGGCTGCCGACCACCTGGTACAACCTCGCCGCCGACCTGCCGGTGCCGTGCCCGCCACCCCTGCATCCGGGCACGCTGCAGCCGCTCGGCCCTGACGATCTGGCACCGTTGTTCCCGATGGCGCTGATCCAGCAGGAGGTGTCGACCGATCGTGAGATCGAGATCCCCGGGCCGGTGCGAGACGTGTACCGCCAATGGCGTCCGACGCCCCTGTTCCGCGCCCGCCGCCTCGAGCAGGCCCTGCAGACGCCGGCGCGCATCTACTACAAGTACGAGGGCGTCAGTCCGGCCGGCAGTCACAAGCCGAACACCTCGGTTGCCCAGGCGTACTACAACCGCGAAGCGGGCATCCGCAAGATCGCGACCGAGACCGGCGCCGGCCAGTGGGGCTCATCGCTCGCGTTTGCCGGAGCTCTCTTCGGCATCGAGGTGCAGGTCTTCATGGTGCGGGTGTCGTACGACCAGAAGCCCTACCGCAGGGCGCTGATGGAAACGTACGGCGCGACGTGCGTGCCCAGTCCATCGCCGCTCACCCAATACGGACGCGCCGTGCTGGCGCGTGACCCTGAATGCAAGGGCAGCCTCGGCATGGCGATCTCGGAAGCGGTGGAAGTGGCGGCGTCCCATCCCGACACCAACTACGCCCTCGGATCGGTGCTCAATCACGTGCTGCTGCACCAGACGATCATCGGCATGGAGGCGATCGACCAGTTCGAGACGGCCGACGATTATCCGGACGTGATCGTCGGCGCCACGGGAGGCGGATCGAATTTCGCCGGCATCACCTTCCCGTTCATCGGCGCCAAGCTCCGCGGCGGACCCGATGTCCGCATCGTCGCGGTCGAGCCGGCTGCATGCCCGAGCCTCACCCGCGGCAGGTACGCGTACGACTTCGGCGACACCGGGCACATGACGCCACTCACCAAGATGCACACGCTGGGCTCGACGTTCATGCCGCCCGGCTTCCACGCCGGTGGACTGCGCTATCACGGCATGGCGCCGATGGTGTCGCATCTCAGGCAGCTCGGCCTGATCGAGGCGCGCGCGTTGATGCAGAAGGCCTGCTTCGAGGCCGGCGTGCAGTTTGCCCGGGCGGAAGGCATCCTGCCGGCACCAGAAGCCAACCACGCCGTGCGCGGCGCGATCGACGAGGCCATCCGCTGCCGCGAGGAAGGCGTGTCGCGCGCGATCCTGTTCAACCTCTGCGGGCACGGCCATTTCGACATGCAGGCCTACACGGACTACTTCGCCGACAAGCTCACCGACCAGACCTACGACGAGAGCGAACTGGCGATGGCGCTGGCGGGGTTGCCATCGGTCGGCAGTTGAGGTCTCAGGGTTCAGGTCTCTTGCCTGAGACCTGAGACCTGAGACCTGAGACCTGAGACTTGAGACTTGAGGCTTGAGGCTTGAGGCGTCCCGGTGCCGCGTCATCGGTATCGCGTGGGGACGGTCGACTGCTGGATCCCGGCGCCTCAACGGTCGCCGGTACGGGTGGCGTTGAGGCCGAGGGCGCCGTCGGCGTACCGCAGTTCCAGGCGGGTGCCCTCGATCCGGACGCGCATGTTGGTCGCCAGGGACTTGAGGAACGCCGACTCCTGTTCCATCACGCCTGCGGGATCCACGCACATCTTGCGCGTGGCCGCCGTGCCGCGGATGGAGAGGTCGCCGTTGTCGACCGTATAGCTGCCCGTGAAGCCATTGCACCCGGCCGATCCCGACACCCGGCCATCTTCGCTGAACGCCAGCGTCAGGCGACTGCCCGTGATGACACTGACCACCGCCGCCTTGCCGTTGTTGTAGGCGGTGACGTCCCACGCGGTATTTGCCAGTGCCTGCGTCTGTGCCTCGAACACTGCCAGGACAGTGCCCGCGGCGTCGAGCAGGGTGAGGCGCGAGCCGTCGAGTCGCAGCCGTGCCGAACGCGTCAGGGCCGCCATGAACTCGCGCGCGAGCTGGGCGGTCACTCCCGGACACGCCATCTTCGTCCGTGCCACCGACCCGGACACGCGGAACGTGCCGTCGGTTCCGGCCTTGTAGGGGCCGGTGTACCGGTTGCAGCCATCCGAGCCCTGCACGCGGCTGCCGTCGAGGGTCAGCGTTGGCACACGATCGCCCGACAGCATGTGTCCCGGCAATTCGACGAGCGTCCACGTGGATCCGGCGGGCGGCGTTTGTGCCCCGGCGAGGCCGGCCAGCGGCACCAGCGTCGTGATGGCAAGCGTCAGCACGACCGTGGAGAGTGGCATGGACCAATCCTAAACGCCGTCGGCCTTCGGCCTCGGACATGGGCCTTCGGCCTTGGGTGGAGCCTCAGGTCTCAGGCCTCAGGTCTCAGGCCAGACCTGACCTTGAGACCTGAGACTTGAGACGTAGGCCGGCTCAGTCCGAGGACATGGGTGACAAAGCAGTCTGGAGACATGGGTAACACGTTCGGCCATGGTGTCGCAGGAGGAACGCGATGCCGTGGCGGGAGAAGTCACCTGTGGATCTACGTGTGCAGTTCATCAGTGAGTACCTGGCGGATCGGTTCACCATGACGGCGCTCGCGGCCCAGTACGGCATCAGCCGCAAGACGGCGTACAAATGGGTCGCCCGCTACGACGCGGCGGGGCCCGCGGCGTTGGGGGATCGCTCGCGTCGGCCGCATCAGCATCCGGCGGCGACGGCCCCGGCGCTGGTGGAGGCCCTGTTGCGCGTCCGGCGGCGTCATCCGCAGTGGGGGGCCAAGAAGCTGCTGGCGCTGGGGCGCCGGCAGCAGCCCGACGCCGCGTGGCCGAGTCGATCGACCGTGTGTGATCTGCTGCAGCGCCACGGGCTGATCGTGCCGCGCCGGCGCCGGCGGCCGGTGCCGCACGGGAGCCACAGGCTGGCGCCCCTCACCGGGCCCAACGTCACGTGGACGACCGACTTCAAGGGCGAATTCCGCACGGGAGACCGCGCCTATTGCTATCCGTTGACGCTGCGCGACGGTTTCAGTCGGTATGTGCTGCGCTGCGATGCCCTGCTCAGCCGCACGACCGCGGAGACGCGCCGTTGCTTCGCGCGCGCGTTCGCGGCCTATGGGCTGCCCGAGCGGATCCGCAGTGACAATGGGAGCCCGTTTGCCGGGCCGGGCCTGGGCCGCCTCTCGCGGCTGAATGTCTGGTGGATGCGGCTCGGGATTGTCCCGGAGCGCACCGGCCTTGGGCGCCCCGATCAGAATGGGTCGCATGAACAGTTCCACCGCGTGCTCAAGGCCGAGACGACCCGGCCGCCCGCGCGGACCGCGCGCGCGCAACAGGAGCGCTTCCGAACGTTCTGCCGCGAGTACAACGGCATCCGCCCCCATGAAGCGCTCGACAATCAGCCGCCCGCGACGGTGTATCAGCCCTCGCCGCGCGCGCTGCCGGCGCGAGTCCCGGCCCTCGTGTATCCCGGCCACTGGGAGGTACGCCGCGTGGACAGCAATGGCTGCATCGCCTGGGGCGGCGCGCCGCTGTTTCTGACCGAAGTACTCGACGGCGAGTCGGTCGCCCTCGAAGCGGTCGATGATGGGGTCTGGACGCTGCATTTTGCGTCGGTCAGTCTGGGGCGTGTTCATGATCGCACTCGCACCATCACGGCGCTGCCGCCCGCGCAGCATCCGTGAGCGCCGGCCTGTGAAGGCCGTCCCGACCGCACAGACCGCGGTCGGCACCGCCTTCACAGGCCCCAACCAACTGTTACCCATGTTCCCGGACTAATCTGTTACCCATGTTTCCGGCCGCCCGGCCGTAAGCCGGAGGCTGCAGACCGTAGGCCGCAGGCTGTAGGCTGTAGGCAATGAGCAATGCCCCCGGCGCCTGGCGTGCCATCGAGGTGTACCGTGTCCGCGACGGCCAGCGCTCGGTTGCCGAGGACCGCGCTGCCACGGAAGCGCCGCTCGAGATCCGCCTCCATGGCCGGCCATTCGTCATGACGATGCGGACGCCCGGCGCCGATCCCGACCTCGCGGCCGGTTTCCTCCTCGCCGAACAGGTCATCGCCGAGCGTGCCGACATCGACTCGATTGCACAGGCCGACGACGAATCGGCGATCGACGTGGCGCTGCGAGGCCAGGCCTTCACGCGACTCGATGCTCGACTCGCCGGACGGCGTCATGTCGCCGCGACATCGGCATGCGGTGTGTGCGGCCGCCAGACTGCCGACGCGCTCGACCTGCCCATCGCACCGATCACCGCCGCCTGGACGATGAGCGCTGCCATCGTCGCCGGACTGCCCGATCGCCTGCGGGCGCAACAGGCCGTGTTCGATCGCACGGGCGGCCTGCATGCGGCCGGGCTCTTCACCGCCGACGGCACGCTGCTGGAGATTGCCGAGGATGTCGGCCGGCACAACGCCGTCGACAAGATCATCGGGCGGATGCTGCGCAATGGCGCGCTGCCGCTCTCCTCCCACGTGCTGTGCGTCAGCGGGCGCGCGTCGTTCGAACTGGTGCAGAAGGCGCTGGTCGCGGGTATCCCGCTGCTCGTCGCGGTGTCGGCGCCGTCGACGATGGCCATCGATCTCGCGACACGCCACGGCCTCACCCTCGCCGGCTTCACCCGCGGCGACGGGTTCAACCTCTACGCGCACCCGCAGCGGATTGCGTGAGCCCGGACGCATGGCCCTCTTCGGTCTCGATCAGCAGAAGCCCCGCCACTTCCGCGACATGTTCCAGATTGCGTGGGAGAACCGCGACGAGTTGCCGTTCGCCTGGCGGATCCTGCGCGATGGCGTGTGCGATGGCTGCGCCCTCGGCACGTCAGGGCTGAAGGACTGGACCCTGCAGGGTACGCATCTCTGCATGGTGCGCCTCGAGTTGCTGCGGCTGAACACGGCGCCCGCGCTCGACCCGGCCGTCCTTGCCGACGTCTCCTCACTCACCTCGACGTCGTCAGCGGGGCTGCGTGCGCTTGGCCGGCTTCCGGAGCCACTGCTACGCCGGACCGGCGATCGCGGCTTCCGGCACGTGACGTGGGACGAGGCACTCGACAGGCTCGCCGCCGAGCTGCGCACGGTGGACCCCGCGCGCGCCGCCGTGTTCATGACCTCGCGTGGGATCACCAACGAGGTGTACTACGCCGCGCAGAAGGCGGCCCGCGCCCTCGGCACGAACCACGTCGACAATGCCGCACGCCTGTGCCACGCCGCGTCGACGGTCGCGATGAAGGCGGCGCTCGGGTACGGTGCCTCCACCTGCAGTTACACCGACTGGCTCGGGGCCGACCTGATCGTCTTCTTCGGCTCCAACGTCGCCAACAACCAGCCGGTCACGACCAAGTACCTGCACTACGCCAAGCAGCGCGGCGCACAGGTCGCCGTCGTCAATACCTACCGCGAGCCCGGGCTGGCGCGCTACTGGGTGCCGTCCATCGCGTCGAGCGCGGTTTTCGGGACCACCATCGCGGACCACTGGTTCGACGTGCACACCGGCGGCGATCTCGCGTTCCTGGTGGGCGTGCTGCGGGCGTTGATCGAGGCAGGCGGCGTCGACGAGGCGTTCGTCCGCGACCGCACCACCGGCTTCGCGGAAGCCAGTGCGCGCGCGCTGGGCAGCGACTGGGCGACGATCGAACGCGAGAGCGGCGCCACCCGCGAGCGGATCGAGGCCTTCGCCCGTCTGCTGATGAATCGCCCCAACGCGATTCTGGTGTGGTCGATGGGACTCACCCAGCACGCGCACGGCGTGCAGACGGTGAGCGCGCTGATGAACGTCGGGCTGGCGCGAGCGCTGCCAGGCTACCCGAAACGAGGCCTGGTCCCGATCCGGGGGCACTCCGGCGTGCAGGGAGGCGCCGAGATGGGATGCGTACCGACCGTCGATGCCGCCACTGCCGCGCGCTGGTCCGAGGTCTGGGGCTTCGACCTGCCGGCGACGCCCGGGTGGACGACGTCGGAGATGATCGACCACGCAGCCGACGGCGAGATCGACCTCTTCTGGATCGTTGGCGGCAACTTCCTCGAGACGCTCCCCGACGAGGGCCGCACCCGTCGGGCGCTGCGGCGCCCACGCCTGCGGGTGCACCAGGACATCGTGCTGTCCTCGGCGATGCTGGCCGAAACCGACGGCGACGTGCTGATCCTGCCAGCCACCACCCGCTACGAGTCGCCGGGTGGCGGCACCGAGACCTCCACCGAGCGGCGCGTGATCTACTCGCCCGAGATCGCGGGACGCCGCATCGGCTCGGCACGTCCGGAATGGCAGGTGTTCGGCGAGGCGATGGCGCGCGCCTTCCCCGACCGCGCCGATCGGGTGCGCTTCCCCACCGCCGCGGCGATCCGGTCGGAGATCGCTCGCGCGATCCCGCTGTACGCGGGCATCGAGCGTCTCTCGGCCAAGGGTGACCAGTTCCAGTGGGGCGGCCCGATACTCTACGCCGATGGCCACTTCGCCACGGCCGACCGCAAGGCGCATTTCGCGGCGATCGACACCGTGCGTCCGGCGCACGCCGCGGTCATGGCTTTGGAGGGCGCGGCCGACCCTGCCCGCACCTTCCGGGTATCGACGCGGCGCGGCAAGCAGTTCAACTCGATGATTCAGCGCGAGGTCGATCCGCTCACCGGCGCCCGCCGTGACGACATCCTGATCAGTCGCGAGGACCTCGAACGACTGGCGCTGGCCGAGGGCACCTCGGTCGTTCTGTGGGGCGGCGCGGGGGCGTACCGCGGCCACCTCAAGGCGTCACCGATCACGCCGGGCAACCTCGAGGTGCACTGGCCCGAGGGCAACGTGCTGCTCGCGGCCGCGGCGATCGATCACGCGTCGATGGAACCGGACTACAACGCGGTGGTGACGCTGGATGCGACCTCCGCCGCCGACGGTTCCTGAGCGTCGCGCGCCGGGTTGCGGAAGGCCAGGACGAACAGCGCCAGCACCGCCACCGCGCCCCACGCCGGCAGGCTCCAGATCGCCTGCCAGTCGTACGTCACCGGCTGGCCGGGCCCGCCCGCTACCTGGTGCGCCGCCAGCACCCGTCCCGCCAGCAGCGTCCCGATGAAGGCGCCGGCGCCCCACAGGATGAATGCGATGAAGCCCTGCGCGGCGCCGCGGATCCGCTCGTTCGCCTCGGCATCCACATAGAGCTGGCCGGCGATGAAGAGGAAGTCGTAACACACCCCGTGCACGCCGATCGCGACGAAGATCAGCGGCACCTGCAGGCCCGTGGCCTCTACGCTCGCCGCGAGCGCGAAGTACCGCAGCACCCACGCGAGGATGCCGATGATGATCGTCTTCTTGTAGCCGAGCGTCTTGAGGAACACTGGCAGCAGGAAGAGGAAGACGACGTCGGAGACCTGAGCCAACGTCATCTTGGCGGCGATCTGCTCCCACCGGAGTTCGGTGAGGTAGATGCTCATCATCACGAAGTAGAAGTAGAGCGGAATGCAGATCAGGAACATGCACGCGATGAAGATCGCAAACGACGGCTTCTTCAGCAGCGCCAGCGCATCGAGGCCGAGCACCTCGCCGAGCGAGACGTCGGCGCCGGTCTTGCGGGGCGGCGTGTGCGGCAGCGTCAGCGCGAAGAGGCCGAACACGATCGACGACACCCCGGCCCGGTAGAACTGCAACGCCCGCTGCTCGGCGGCGAGGGCGCTGAGCACCATGCCGGCCGCCAGCCAGCCGACGGCCGAGAGCACCTTCACTCGCGGGAAGTCGTGTCCCGGGTCCGCCAGGTGGTGCATGGACAGGGAGTTGCCGAGGGCCAGGGTCGGCACGAACAGCGCGCAGTACAGGATCAGCGCCGGGTAGAAGGCGGCAAACGTCGTCATCTGCGGCAACAGGCAGAGGACCACGCCACCGAGGAGGCCGAAGACCGCGAGCAGCTTCTCCGTCGCGAAGAAGCGATCTGCGATCAGGCCGACGAAGAAGGGCGAGATGATCGCGCCGATGGCGAACGCTCCGTACGCGAGGCCGATCTGTGCCCCATCGAAGCCGAGCGTATTGGCGAGGTACGTGCCCATGCTCGCGTACCAGCACCCCCAGATGAAGTACTGGAGGAACATGAACGCCGACAGCGTCACCTTCAGCCGGGCCTGACTCGTCTCCACGACACCACCTTTCACCTTCCGGGATGCGAGAGCATAGCCCGGAGCCGGTGGGGACCGAGCTGCCATATAATCCCGGCCCACACGCGCATGGCCGTTTCTCCGCCAGACCGAGACGTCGCTGATCCCCTGACCGCTGCCCCGCACGTGGCCGGCGGCGCCGAGTGGATCATCGACGCCCGCGGCTGCGACGCCGCCCTGTTGCGCGATGCCACCCGTCTCGAGGCCGTGTTCGATCGCCTCATCGCCGTGCTCCGCCTGACGCCCGTCGCGCCGGCCGTCTGGCATACGTTCCCTGCTCCCGGCGGCCTCACGGGGTTCGTGATCCTCGCCGAATCGCATCTGGCCTGCCACACGTTCCCGGAGTTCGGCTCCATCTGCGTCAACGTGTTCTGCTGCCGTCCACGCGACGAGTTCGATGCGGCCGGACTGATGGCAGAGATGCTCGGCGCCACCGACACGGTCGTCAGGCGCATCGAGCGCACCTACGGCGAGGTACGTCCCGGTTCCCGGTGCCCGGTGCCCGGTTCCCGGCCGGCGAGAGCCGGCAACGCATGAGGGGACCCGCCGGCCGCTGCCCGAACTGCGGCGCCCCCGTTCGCTTCCGCTGGTCGAGCGCCGTCCAGACGACGTGCGAGTCGTGCCGCTCGGTCATCGTCCGGCACGACGTCGACCTCGAGACCATCGGCGAAATCGCGGACCTGCCGCCCGACAGCTCGCCGATCCAGATCGGCACCACCGGCACGCTCGACGGACGTAGCTTCAGCGTCGTCGGCCGCATCGTCTACGAGTACGATGACGGCGGGTGGAACGAGTGGCATGTCGTCTACGCGGACGGCACGAGCGGCTGGCTGTCGGACGCCCAGCTCGAATACGCCGTCTCCAGCCTGGTGCAGCCAGAGAAGCGGCTGCCGGCCGCGGACGGCGTCAGGCTGGGGATGGACTACACGTGGGATGGCCGGCCGTTGCAGGTCACCACGCTGACCACCGCTCACTACAAGGGCGTCGAGGGAGAACTGCCGTTCGAGTACTGGGGCAAGCAGGACGTGCTGTTTGCCGACCTCCGCGGCCACGACGCGACATTCGGCACCATCGACTACAGCGACGGCGCGCCGGTGCTGTTCATCGGCCGCTTCGTCTCGTTCGACGAACTGCACCTGCAGAACGTCCGCACGTTCGAGGCCGAGGATCGCTCGAAGGCGATGCAGGGCTTCAACTGCGCCAATTGCGGCGCGGCGGTCGAGCTGCGGGCGCTGTCGCAGACGCGAGCCGTGGCGTGCACGAGTTGTGGCGCGGTCATCGACACGCGCGATCGCAACGTCACCATCCTGCAAACGGCCGCCGCGAAGCAACCGATCTCGCCGCGGATCCCGCTCGGCAGTCGCGCCGATTGGGCCGGCCGGCCGCACGACGTGATCGGCTTCCAGCAGCGCTCGGTCACCGTCGATGGCCAGCGGTACGCGTGGGACGAGTACGTGCTGTTCAACCCGTACGTCGGCTTCCGCTACCTCACCGAGTACAACGGCCACTGGAACGACGTGACCACCGTGCGCGAGCTGCCCGCGATGGATAGCAGCGGTTCCCGGGCGGCCATGCGGCTGGGCGACGTGGTCTTCAAGCACTTCCAGCACGCCAACGCGCGTACCGACTTCGTCCTCGGCGAGTTTCCGTGGCGTGTGCAGGTCGGCGAAGAAGTGGCCACCGACGACTTCGTCGAGCCGCCCTACATGCTGTCGGGCGAGGGCACCGAGAACGAGCGGACCTGGTCGCGCGGCATGTATACCGACCCGCAGCAGATCTGGAAGGCCTTCGATCTGCCGGCCACACCCCCACAACCCGTCGGGGTGTTTGCCAACCAGCCCAATCCCTACGCCGAGAAATCCACGGCCCTGTGGCGCGCCTTCCGCTGGCTGTCCGTGCTGGTTGTCGTCCTGATGCTGTACCGGATGCTCACCGCGTCCGGCGCCACCGTCTTCTCGCACGACTTCCGGTATCAGCCGGGCGTGCCGGAGTCGTCGTTCGTCACCGAGCCCTTCGTGCTCCCGAGCGACGGCAAGGTGGAGGTCAAGATCTCGACCACCGTATCGAACTCGTGGCTCGGCTTCGACCTCGCCCTGATCAACCTCGAGACGGGCGACGCGCACAACACCGACTCGGAGGTCAGCTTCTACTCGGGGGTCGAGGGCGGCGAATCGTGGTCGGAGGGCAACCGGGCTGCCACCCTGTCGCTCCCTCGCCTGCCCGCCGGGCAGTACTACCTGCGCGTGGAGCCGGAAGGACCTCCGAACGGCCCGGAGGTCCCGTACAAGATCAACGTGCGCCGCGACCTTCCCGATCCGTTCCCATACCTGCTGGCGCTGGTGTTACTGACTTTGCGGCCGATCTGGGTCTGGTTCCGCAAGGCCGGCTTCGAGGCACGCCGCAACGCGGAGAGCGACTACGCGCCATCCACCTCGGACGACGATGATGACGATGATGATGCCGACGACGACGACGAATAGCAGGAGGAGATGGTGATACGCCGCGCGGTGATCTACCTCGCATTCGGCCTGATGACCACGGGCTGGGCCTGGAGGGCCGACCGGGCCGGCTGGATGACGCGCGACGACGTCGTGCGCAACGTCCCACGCTCGATTCGCGACAACCCGGGCGCCTACCGATCGCTGTACGCCGGCGGCCCGCGTCTTTTTGGAGGGAAGTGACCGATGGAAGCCACGCTCCTCAACAACCTGATAGCCGCCATCGTCTTCGCGGGACTGGGCATCGTCGTGCTCTTCGCGACGTTCGTGGCGGTCGACCGCCTGACGCCCTACCAGCTCTGGAAGGAGATCATCGACGATCACAACACCGCGCTCGCGGTGCTGATCGGGTCGTTCGCGCTGGGCATGTCGCTGATCATCGCCGCCGCCATTCATTAGACACGCCGGGCGTACGACCGATGTGCGGCCGGCTCCACCTTCGCCAACGGCTACGGTGGGACAACGCGTAAGCGCCGGACTTGTCCGGCGCGCTGCCCGCGGGACAAGTCCCGCGGCGACACCCCACGGATTCGCGCCGGCCGGTTGGCGTGTGCGCCATGGACCACGTGTCCGGCGCGAGGTTTCCGAGTGACAGCCGCTCTGCTTGCCTCCGTCCTGCTCATCGCCGCCTGCGGGCTCATCTACGAGCTCGTGGCCGGCGCCCTCGCCAGCTACCTGCTCGGCGACAGCATCACGCAGTTCTCCACCGTCATCGGGACCTACCTGTTCGCGATGGGGATCGGCTCGTGGATCTCGCGGTTCGTCGGGCGCGGCCTCGCGGCGCGCTTCATCCTCGTCGAGATCATGGTCGGTGTGGTCGGCGGCTTCTCGTCGGCCGCACTGTTCCTGGCCTTCGCCTACACCGACGCATTCCGCCTGCTGCTGTACGTGCTCGTGCTGGTTGTGGGCACGCTCGTCGGCCTCGAGATTCCCCTCCTCATGCGGCTGTTGCGCGACCGGTTCCAGTTCAAGGACGTCGTCGCCAACGTGCTGACGTTCGACTACCTGGGCGCCCTGGGCGCGTCCCTGCTGTTCCCGATCGTGCTGGTGCCCAAGCTGGGGCTGGTACGAGCGCCGATGCTCTTCGGGGCGATCAACGTCCTCGTCGCGCTGTGGACGACCTCGGTGCTGCGGGAGTCGCTGGCGCCCGCCATCCGCCGGACCCTGCAGGCGACGTGCGTCGTGGCACTGGCGCTGCTCGGCGTCGGCCTGTGGAAGGCCAACGCCATCCTCGATCTCGCCGAGGCCAATCTGTACGCCGACGAGGTCGTGCTCTCGAGGACCACGCCCTACCAGCGGATCGTGATGACGGCGTGGAAAGACGACCTGCGACTGTTCCTCAACGCCAACCTGCAATTCAGCTCGCGTGACGAGTACCGCTACCACGAGGCGCTCGTGCACCCGGGGCTGGCGGCGTTGCCAGCCGCGGCTCGTGTCCTCATCCTCGGCGGCGGCGACGGGCTGGCGCTGCGCGAGGTGCTGCGCTATCGGCAGGTCCGCGCCGTGACCCTCGTCGATCTCGATCCGGAGATGACGCGCCTCTTCTCCTCGCACGAGGAACTCCGCAGGCTCAACGGCGGCGCGCTCTCCGACCCCCGCGTGAGGGTCATCAACGCCGATGCGTTCACGTGGATCGACGAGAGTCGCGAGTTCTTCGATTTCGCCATCGTGGACTTCCCCGATCCGTCGAACTTCTCGCTGGGCAAGCTGTACACGACGACGTTCTACCGGATGCTGATGGAGCGCCTCACCCCCGATGCCACGTTCGTCGTGCAGTCGACCTCGCCGCTGTTCGCGCGTCAGGCCTACTGGTGCATCGTCGCGACCGTCGAACAGGCGGGGCTGGCAGTGGCGCCCTACCACGTGTACGTGCCGTCGTTCGGCGAGTGGGGTTTCGTCCTCGCCGGACGATCGGCGCCACGTGTGCCGACGACATTGCCGGCCGGGTTGCGCTTCCTGACCACGCGGGGGCTTGGCGAACTGTTCGACTTCCCCGTCGACATGGCGCGTGTGCCGGTCGAACCCAATCGCCTGCACACGCAGGCCCTCGTGCGGTACTACGAGCGCGAGTGGAATGCTCTTAACCGATAGTGACCGGGTGCCGGGTACCGGGTACCGGGTACCGGGTACCGGGTGCCGGGTGCGGAGCCGCGACGGTAGGGCCGGCTCCCTGGCACGCCGAAGCAATGCGAAGGCGGGTCCGAGCCCGGCCGACTCCGATAGCATGACCTGCGCTCCTGCGCTCCGGTGCTCCTGTGCTCCTGTGGTCCTGTGTTCCTGCTCTCCTTGGTCCTGTGTTCCTGAGTTGACCCGATGACCACCAACGTCACGCGGCGAGCGTTCCTGTCGACGGCGCTGGTGGGCCTGACGCAGAAGGCGGGCCGTCGCATCGACGGCGGTTTCGTCAACGAGTCTCACGAGCGCGGCCATCGGTTGCGCGACGGCGCCGATTTCGGCGGCAGTCGCGAGGCGCGCTCGACGTCGGTCCTCATCGTCGGTGGCGGCATGGCCGGCTTGTGTGCCGCCCGGCACTTGCAGAAGCGGGGCTTCGATCGCTTCATCGTGCTCGAGATGGAGCCCGAGGCGGGCGGCAACGCGCGCTGGGGGCAGAACGAGGTGTCCGCCTATCCGTGGGGTGCGCACTACGTGCCGATCCCGGGCAAGGCCGCCGGCCTGGTGCGCGAGATCTTCACCGACCTCGGCGTGTACGACGGCACGACGTGGGACGAGCGTCACCTGGTGCATGCGCCCGACGAGCGACTCTTCATCCACGGCCGATGGCAGGAGGGGCTCGAGCCGGCGGTCGGGCCGACACGGCGCGACCGCGATCAGGTCGCGCGCTTCACGGCGCGCATCGCGGAGTTGCGCGCCTCCGGGCGCTTCACGATCCCGATGGCCGCGGCCACCGACGTCACGCGGCCGCCTGCGGAGGACTCCCTCTCGATGGCCGCGTGGCTCGATCGTGAGGGCCTCGACTCGCCGTGGCTGCGGTGGATGGTGGACTACGCCTGCCGCGATGACTACGGCGGCATGGCCCGCGACGTCTCGGCCTGGGCCGGCGTGCTGTATTTCGCGGCGCGCGATGCCGACGACTCCGGCCCGCTCACGTGGCCCGAGGGCAACGGCTGGATTGCGCGGCGATTGCTGCACCGGCTCGAGCCGCGCGTACGGACCGGCGAGATCGCCTACCGGATCGAGCCGCAGGGTCGTGGGTGGCGCGTGCTCACGTCGCGGGCCGACTGGACGGCGGATGTCGTCATCGTTGCCGCCCCGATGCACGTCGCGTCCCGCATCGTCGCCGGCGCGCCGCCGGTGCGGGTGACGTCGTCGCCGTGGATCACGGCCAACCTGACGCTCGATCGCTGGCCGCGCGAGCGGGGCTTCCCGGTGGCGTGGGACAACGTGTTGTTCGACTCGCCGGCCCTCGGATACGTGGTCGCGACGCACCAGCAGCTGCGGCGGCACGTGCCGCGCACGGTGTGGACGTATTACTGGGCCCTGGCGCAGCAACCGGCACTGGAGGCGCGCCGCTGGCTCCTCGCCCAGGACTACGCAACGCTGCGCGATCGGATCCTCGACGATCTCTCGCGGGCCCACGCCGACATTCGCGAATGCGTGTCGCGGGTGGACATCATGCGCTTCGGCCACGCCATGGTGCGTCCCACGCCCGGGTTGCTGTCGGATCCGGCGTGGCAGGCCGCGCAGCGCGGGCTCGATCGCCTCTTCTTCGCGCACTCCGATCTGAGCGGGTTGCCGCTGTTCGAGGAAGCGCAGTATCGCGGTGTGCTTGCCGCCGACCGCACGATGCAGATGTTATCGGGTAGGTAGGGACGGCTCTCCCTGGGGCACCGAAGCGCTTGCGCGAAGGTGGCCGAGCCGTCCAACGCCGTCGATCACGCGGCCAGGGCGCGGGCGTGGCCCGCTCGGAGAGCGGGGCCCTACCTACATTCCCTGTCGGGTAGGTAGGGACGGCTCTCCCTGGGGCACCGAAGCGCTTGCGCGAAGGTGGCCGAGCCGTCCAACGCCGTCGATCACGCGGCCATGGCGCGGGCGTGGCCCGCTCGGAGAGCCTATCGCGTGGCCCCCTCGGAGAGCGGGCCCTACCTACAACGTCACGATGAAGGCGCGGCGGCGCTCGACCTTGCTGAAGTCGATGCCTGGAACCTTCTTCAGGTCGTCTATCGTCTTGAAGCGTCCGTTTCGCTCGCGATACCGCACCACGGCGGCCGCTTCGCGTCGAAGCAGTCCGACGGCGGCCTCGATGTCGATCTGGGGTGCCGTGTTGATGTTGAGCGGCTGCGCGGCCTCGCCGAGGAAGTGCGTGGACAAGTACTCCAGCACGACGGGCACATCACCGTCGGCGATGCGCGCGCCGCGGCCGATCATGCTGTCGATGACCGCCGCCCAGCCGGCACGCGTGAGGCGCGCGGATGCCGCCCGCCTCGCCTCGTGGCACGTGCCACAGGACCGCACGGTGACATCCTTGCCCGGGCCATCTGGCAGACCCTCCCCGGAAGGCGTCAGCATCACCGGCGCCGGCGCCTGTTGCGCCGACGTCATCGCCGCCGACGCCATCCACAGCGCCACCAGGGCACCGGTCATGAGCCACCGCACTGCCATCGCACACCTCCGTCGCGACCTTCCCTATGTCTTGCGCGCGCGACCAGGCCGCGATTCTACCCCCGAGCGAGGTTCTGGCGAGCCGACAACGACTCGAGAGGACCGGTCGAAGGGTATGATGCCGGGGCTGCGGCACAGGGAAACGAGGGGACATGCGGGCTGCGAAGCTGACGATGGTGATGCTGGTCTCGGCAGGAGTCACGGGGCTGGCCTCCGACTTCCTGGCCGAGGGCGTGGACTCGGCGCGGACGGGCTGGCTGCGTGACGAGCGGGTCTTCACGCCCGCCAACGTCGGCACGACGACGCTGCAGTGGACGGCAAAGCTGGACAGCAAGCCGCGCGCGATGCACAACCTGTTCGCACCGCTCGTCGCCGAGCGCGTCGATACGGCGGATGGGCCGCGTGAACTCGCCGTCGTCGCGGGGGTCTCCGACGATCTCTGGGGCATCGACGTCGCAACAGGCCGCGAGATCTGGCACCGGCATTTCGACAGCACGCTGACCAGCGAGGGTCGCACTGACGACACGCTCTGTCCCGGCGGCCAGACGGCGGTGCCGACGATGACGCAGATCTCGCCCGGCACCTACACCATCTACGCCGTCTCGTGGGACGGCCGCCTGCGGCAGGTGAACCTGGCCGACGGCAAGGACGCCGCTCCGCCTGAACTCTTCATCCCCGGCGGCGGCAAGCCATACGCCCTCAACCTGCACAAGGGCGTCATCTACACCGCGACCGCGCAGGGCTGTGGCGGGCTCACCAACGCCTTCTACTCGTTCGATCTCGCCTCCAGGGTCGTCAGTGCGTTCATCCCCTCGGGTGGTGGCTTGTGGGGACGACGAGGCGCGGCCATCGACGCCGAGGGCCGCGTGTTCCTCGGCACTGGCGACGCGATGTTCGATCCGCTCAGTCGTCGCCTTGGCAACGGCATCGTCGGCGTCAAGCTCGACGTCATGAAGCAGCTGCAGCTGGCCGACTATTTCGGCGCGCCCAACGCGAACTGGCTATGGCGCCGTGACCTCGACGTCAACACCACGCCGGTCGCGTTCGACCATGGCGGACGCAAGTTCCTGGTCGGCACGAGCAAGGAGTGCCGGCTCTGGCTGCTGGATCGTGATGCGCTCGGCGGCGAGGATCACCGCACCACGCTGCACACGACGCCGCTCATCTGCAACGACCAGCAGGCTTTCGACGGACAGGGCATCTGGGGCGCGCTCGGTGCCTGGAAGGACAGTGCCGGCACGCAGTGGGTGCTGGCGCCGTTCTGGGGGCCGGTGAGTCGCACCTTCAAGGCACCGATCGAGCACGCGCGGCCGAAGGGCGGCGGCGTGGCCGCGTTCACGCTGCGGCAACGACCGGAGGGATGGCGTCTCGTGCCGGCCTGGATCTCGCGCGACATGGATCTGGCCGAGGAGGTGGTCATCGCCAACGGCATCGTGTTCGCGTACGCCGCGGGCGAGGACGCCTCGCAGGTATTGCCCGACAAGGGTTTCGACGAATCGGACGGCCCGGTCTACGGCGGCGGCCTGAGCTCGGGGCCCGTTCGCCGCATCGCCAGCTCGCGCCGTGCGGCGATGTATGCGCTCGATGGCCGCACCGGCAAGCAACTCTGGTCGAGTGGCGACCAGATCACCTCCTGGAACCACTTCAGCGGGCTCACCGTCGCCAACGGCCGCGCCTACATCGCGACGTTCGACGGCACGCTCTACTGCTTCGGCATTCCTCGCTAGGACGGATTCGTCATGCGTGCTTTCCGGTGGCCTCTCGCCGCACTTACCTGCGTCCTTGCGGGCAGCGTCGGCCTCGCCCAGGTCGGGCGTGGCGGGACACGATGGTTCGCGCCGCTCGCCGACGCCCAGCGGACGTCCTGGGTGCGCGTCGACGACAAGATCTCCGTCGAGTCGATGGCGGGCACGGGCTTCTCGCGGCAGTGGCAGGCCGCGCTCGGCCCGGACGCCGGCGTGTCCGGCGGTTTCCGACAGGGCGTGACCGCCAGTGGCGTCACGCTGTTCGTGCCGATGTCGGTGGTGACCGGTGCAGGCGACCGCGTCTACGCGCTCGACAACGACATCGCCTTCGTCGTCTGGCAGCGCACGCTCGACGTCGGGGATGCCACAGCCTTGCCCTCGTGTGCCGGCGCCGCGACAGCAGCCGCGACGCGCATCGTGCCGCTCGACGCGTCAGCGACGGCTAACCCCTTGGCGCGTCCCGCCGGCCCTCCTGGCGTCGGCTACCGCAGCCAGCTCGGTCGCGCCGGTGAAGGCGCGCCGGCAGACACGGTGCGACAGCAGGCGCAGGCAGCGGCGCGCGCCGCTGCTCCGGGCCCGGGCGCGCAAGCGGCCAACACTCCAGCCGCAGGAGCGCAACCAGCGCCCGCAGGAGGCGCGGCACAGGCGTCGAGCACACCCGCACCAGTCTCGGCCACGCCCACGATCCGTCCCGGAGACGTCATTCCTGGAGCCCCGCCGCCCGATCCGAGTCCACGCGCGACGTTGGCTCGCCCGTCGGGTGTCGTGTACGTGATCGCCCGCGATGGCCGACTGCGCGTGCTCGGTCTCGCCTCGGGCAAGGACCTTCAACCGCCGGCCAGCTTCCTTCCGCGCGGCGCGCGCTGGACCGCTCCGGTGGCGGTTGGCACCACGCTGTATGCGGCGACGACCGGCGGTTGCGGCAGCACGCCAGACGGTGTGTGGGCGATTGATCTCGCCAGCGAATCGAAACCGGTCGTGTCGTGGGCGACCAACGGCGGCCCCATCGTCGGGCCCGTGGCAGTGACGTCCAGTGGCGTGCTGCTGGCCGCGGTTGGCGCTGGTACGGTGAGCGGGGACGGCAAGGCCAACGCCATTGTCGCGCTCGACCCGAAGACGCTTGCGGTCACGGACTGGTTCACGCGTCCGGACGCCGAATTCGCGACCGGGCCCTCCGTGTTCCGGCAGGGCGACCGCGAGATCGTCGCGGCCGCGACGAAGGACGGTCGAGTGGTGCTGCTCGACGCGGCGGCGCTCGGTGGCGCCGATCACGCGACGCCGCTGGCCATATCGGCGTCGGTTTTCGGCACGGGCGCATCGGTGCGTCGTGACGCAATCGCGCTGTGGCAGCAAGGTGCCGGGGTCGTGACAACCGCGACCACGTCCACGACGACCGCAGCCGCGACGGCAACAGGAGACCGGGCGACCTGGATTGTTGTGCCCATCGACGGGCCGCCTGCCGCGCAGGTACCCCGGCCGAACGGTCCTGCAACCGTGCGCGGTGCCATCGTCGCCCTGTCCGTGCGCGAGTCGGCGGGATCGCTGTCGCTCGAGCCCGCGTGGGCCTCGGGCTCCCTCGTGTCCCCAGCGACGCCCTTGATCGTGAATGGCGTGGTGTTCGCGCTCGGCGCGGGCGCGCCAGCCAAGGGGGCCGTGCCTGGAGACGGCGCCACGCTGCTCGCCTACGACGGCGCGACCGGCAAGCGTCTCTGGACGAGCGGTCGGGCGATGCCGACCCCCGCGTCGCCGGGCAGCCTGTGGAGCGGACTCGGGCAGGTCTACGTGGGCACCGAAGACGGCACGCTGCACGCCTTCGGCTTCGACGACGAGCGCCACGCGATTCCCTCAAGAAGGTAGGGGCGGCTCCCCGAGCCGCCCGGCCTGGAAGGATGGTCGGGGGCGCCTCTATGAGGCACGCGATGGCGGAAGGTAAGGCCGTGGAGGTTCTCGCCGACGGCGCTTTAGCTCATGGGCTGTGGATCCAATTGACTGAACGGCTCCTTCTTGCCTGCGGTGTGGCCGCCGGGCCGATCTACCTGCTTGTCGGGTTCGGACAGGCATGGACGCGCGAGGGGTTCGACATGCGGCGCCACGCCCTGATTCTGTTGGCCAACGGCGACCTGGGATGGATTCAGGTCGCGAACTTCCTGATCGCGGGCGTCCTGGTGATCGCTGGCGCGATCGGCGTGCGGCGCGTCCTGCACCCCGGGCGTGGCGGCACGTGGGGACCGTTGCTGCTGTCGGTCTACGGCCTCGGGCTGATCGGCGCCGGCGTGTTCCCGGCCGATCCGGGACAGGGCTTCCCGCCGGGCACGCCGATGGGTGCGGCGACGCTCAGCACGCAGGGCTGATGCACTTCGTGTGCGGCGGCAGTGGGTTCTACGCCTTGATCGCCGCGTGCTTCGTCTTCGCGCGCCGCTTCGCCGCGCGCGGGCACCGCACGTGGGCCAGGTACTCGGCGCTCAGCGGCGTCCTGTTCTTCGTGGCCTTTGCCGCCATCGCATCCGGCCAGGCGTCACCAGCGATCATCCTCGGGTTCTACGTCGCCGTCGCATGGATCTGGATCTGGCACGCGGCAGTCCATCGCAGGCTGATAGGCGAGAGCGGCGCTGACGAGGCGCTGGGGCAATCCGGCACATTCTGATCGCCTGACGGGGCGATCTAGTACGTTTCTTGCCTCGCTTACAGAAGTATTACAGTGCGGCGGCGCCAGCCGTGGCATCGTTTGCTCTCCATGAGTGCACCTGTCAAAGTCACTGCCCTTTACGGCCGCAAGGCTGCCGCCGGTCACGGCTACAACTGGATCACCATCACCGCGATGACGGCGTTCCACATTGGCGCCGTCGCCGCGTTCTTCTACATCGATTTCGGCGCGATCCTGTCAGCCGTCATCATGTGGTTCGTCGCCGGCAGCCTCGGGATCGGCATGGCGTATCACCGCCTGCTGACGCACCGTGGCTACAAGACATCCAAGTGGATGGAGTACTTCCTCACGATCTGCGGCACGCTCGCGCTCGAGGGCGGCCCCATCTTCTGGGTGGCCACCCACCGCATCCACCACCAGCACTCGGACCACGAAGGCGACCCGCACTCGCCTCGCGAAGGCACCTTCTGGGCGCACATGGGGTGGATCTTCATGGGCAAGGCGATGCACCACGACACCGCGGTGCTGCGCCGTTACGTCCCGGACCTGAGCAAGGACCCGGTCCACCTGTGGCTCACCCAGTGGCACTGGATACCGCAAGTGGTCCTGGGCCTCGCATTCCTGGCATTCGGCGGCATCCCGTACGTGCTGTGGGGCATCTTCTTCCGCACGACCTACGGCCTGCACGCGACCTGGCTGGTGAACTCAGCGACGCACATCTGGGGTTCGCGCCGCTTCAAGACCAAGGACGATTCCACGAACCTCTGGTGGGTGGCCGCGATCACGTTTGGCGAGGGCTGGCACAACAACCACCACGCCCACCCCGTGTCGGCGCGTCATGGCCTCGCCTGGTACGAGATCGACATCAACTACATCAACATCAGCATCCTGCGCGCACTCGGTCTGGTGTGGGACGTCAAGGTGGCCCGCCTCGAGCACGTCCACCGCATGCCGCAGCAGACCAACGACGCGGTCGACATCTCGTCAGCCGAGCCGTTGATGCTCGAGTAGTTCACGGGCAGGACGAATGGAAACCGGGGCCGGGCTGGCAACAGCCCGGCCTTACTTTTTTGGGCCCGGCCCTGCCTTCTTCCTTCGTCTTGCCGCAGTTCCTGGCTCGGCGTTCGGCGTTCCGCGGTCGGCGTTCGATAGAATCCTCCCGTGACCCGCCGCACTGCCACGATCGTCGTCGTGACGCTCTGCGTCGTCCTCGTGGCGGCGGCCCTCACCCTCAACATCGGGTGGATCTACGTCAATGCGCGCAGCCTCCTGCCGCTCGTGCTCGGCGTCGTGGCCTTTGCGCTGATCATCGCCGGCATCATCGTGTACACCGTGTTCCTGGTGCGCGAACTGCATCGCAACGACCAGCAGGATGCGTTCCTGAATGCGGTCACGCACGAACTGAAGACGCCGATTGCCTCGATCCGGCTCTATCTGCAGACGCTCCAGTCGCGCGAGGTCTCCGAGGCCCAGCGCGAGGACTTCTACCGCACCATGCTGGCCGACGCCGACCGGCTGCAGCAGACGGTCGAACAGGTGCTCAAGGCCGGCGCGGCCAGCCAGCGCGTCGGGTTGCTTCACCGAAGTCCCGTCGACATGGCGGCACTCGTCGGGGAGGTGCTCGAAGTCGCGCGCCTGCGCCACCACCTCACGCCGGAGGCACTGACAATGGCCGAGGCGACGCCCGACGAGGCCTTCGTCAACGGCGACGCCGACGAACTGCGCAGCGTGCTCTCGAACCTGCTCGACAACGCCGTCAAGTACTCGCGCGATCAGGTACGGGTCGCGATCGAGGTGAGCGTGCCGGAAGACGAACTGGTGCGCGTCCGTGTCTCGGATCAGGGCGTCGGCATTCCGCACGCGCAGCTCAAACGCATCTTCCGGCGGTTCCACCGCTTCCAGTGGCGCGGGTCGAAGGTGAAGGGGACCGGGCTCGGTCTCTACATCGTGCGATCGATCGTCCGGCAGCACGGCGGGCGCGTGTCCGCGACGAGCGACGGCGAGGGCCGGGGCTCGACGTTCACGATCGAACTGCCGCGGATGGTGCGGACCTGATGGCACGCCTGCTGGTGGTGGAGGACGAGCCCCACCTCGCGATGGGCCTGCGCTTCAACCTCGAGGCGGACGGGCACGAGGTGGACGTGGCCGGCGACGGCGAGACGGCCCTCACGCGCCTCGGCGGCGAGACGGGCATGTTCGACGCCGTGCTGCTCGACGTCATGCTGCCCGGCAAGAATGGCTTCGAGGTCGCGCGCGAGTTGCGGGCGCGTGGCGATTACGTCCCGATCCTGATGCTGACGGCTCGCGGCCGCCCCGAGGACGTGCTGCAGGGCTTCGACGCCGGCGTGGACGACTACCTGCCCAAGCCATTCGAGTTGCCGATCCTTCTGGCGCGCATGCGCAGCCTGCTGCGCCGCAGCACGTGGGCGCGCAGCGCGCCTGCACCACCGGAACGCGCTCCCGAGGTCTACACCTTTGGCGGTAACACGTTCGATCCGTCGACACTCGAACTGCGCGTCGGGACCATGCCGTATCACCTGACGGCCATGGAGGCAGACCTGCTGCAGTACCTGCTGCAGAACGCCGGCAAGGTCGTGTCGCGCAAGGCGATCCTCGAGGACGTCTGGGACCTGCACGAGGACACCGACACCCGCGCCATCGACAACTTCATCGTCCGGTTGCGCCGCTTCCTGAATGAGGACCCTTCCAAGCCGCGGCACGTGATCACCGTGCGGGGGCGAGGTTACCGGTTCATCGCGGAGCCGGACGACCCCGGGCGGACCGAAGCGCCGGGCGCCGAACGCCATCGTCGGCCGACCTGAAGGTCGGCCGCTACATGCGCGCGCGCACGCGGCCCGTAACCGTCGACCTTCAGTTACCCGTCGCCGTCAACCTTCAATTTCCGTAGCCGTCGACCTTCAGCTCGACGGTTGCTCGACTTCGCGGTTGGTGCCGACCGCCACACGAGATCAGGCGCGCGGCGGTGGCAATCGCGGGAACTCCGCGATCCGCAGGTTCGTGCACCCGTAAGGAATCAGTGTCACGGTCTCCTGCGGCTCGGTCGTGACCGGCCGGGCCGGATCGGACCAGTCGCGCTCGGGGATGGCCATCTCGGCCGCCCACCCGTGTGCAAGCTTCCAATCGGGGATGCGCCGCGCCGGCACCGAGGCCACCATGCCGGCGCCGTCAGGCGAGAATGGTTGCGCCCCGATCGGGCGTTCGTCGAACGACAGCGATGCCTCGGGATGGGCCGGGTCGAGCACGAGGCCATAGTTCCAGGGCGTGGTCGGGCGCACCTCGTAGTCGGCATGCGGTGGCTCGCGATGCGGCGCCGCCGCGTTCACGCGCGTCCACTGCTCACCGATCTTCAGCGCATAGACCAGCGGCCCGCGCTCGATGGACAAGGCGCGGTGGTAGCGCTCCGTCACGCGCGGTGTCATCGGCAACCGCAGCATCACCGTCGTGGATGCCGGCCACGTGCGCTCGAGACGGTGCAACGTGCCCGCGGCGAGCGGTTGCGTCGCCCCGTTCGCCACACGCAGCGACGCACCGTCGGCCCACGCCGGAACCCGCAAGTGGAGAGGGAACCGTACCGGGCGGCCGGCCGCCACGGTCACGGTAATCTCCTCGCGGAAGGGATAGTCGGTGACGACCGATACCGTCACCGGCACGTCACGAACGGTCGTCGACAGCTCGCACGGCCCCCAGGCCGCCGCCACCAGCCCGTCGTCCGCGCTGCGCATCCACGCGTGCGCCACGAACTTGGGCCAGCCCTGGTGCATGTTCGACGTGCAGCAGCCGTAATTCGGCTCGAGACCGAACAGGTTCGACTCCGGCCCGTTGGTGGACCAGCCGTGTTCGGGGTTGATCGTGCACTGCGCCTGGTTGACCTGCTGGTCGTACTGGTGCGACCAGCCATCGGGAGCAATCGTCGCCGGCAGGGCGTTGAAGGCCACGCGTTCGAGCCGATCGGCGAAGGCCACCGTGCCGAACACCGCGAAGAGGTGCTCGAGCGAGTACATGAACTCGACGACGGCGCAGAGTTCGGTGCCTTGCAGCGGGTTGCGGCCCGACACGCATTCGTCGCCCGAGAACATGCCGTTGACCTGCCCGTGATGGCGGTCCAGTGTCTCGATCATCTCCGTCGCGAACGCGCGATCCTCAGGGCGCTGATCGAGTCGCCAGGAGAGCGCGGCCGCCTTGGTGGCCATCGCGAGATTGACGACGTGCCGGGTCCAGGTCCACAGGCCGCGGCGCGGCGTCGGGATCGCGATGTCGCCCGAAGCGAACACGCGGGAGAAGTCCACGCCTTGCGTACGCAGCGTCCGCGCCAGGTCGAGCAGCCACGGCTCCCGGCTCCGCTCGTACACATGGAAGATGGGCACCAGTCCTTCGTACCAGCGGAAACGTCCCCAGTCGTAGAGTGGCGTGCGCGACAGTCCCGCGGCCATTGCCCGAACGCTACGGGTGACGGCCTCCAGGACACGGGCATCGCCCGTCGCCTCGTGATACTGCGCCAGCACCTTGTTGGCCAGCAGGATCGCCCACATGTCGTAGCGGGTGGCGACGGCGTCGAGCGGGTAGGGCCCGTACCAGCCGTCTTTGCGCTGGTGCGTGACGATGTGGTCGACGTACGTCGTGATGCGCGCCTGCAACGCAGTGTCGCGAAGTTGCCAGGCGAGAGGAATGGCGCCATCGAGCCAGTACGGCGCCCGCTCCCAGCCCTCGGCCTCGCCGCCGAACCAGCGACTGCGGGCGACGTCGGGCCAGAACTCGTCAAGGTGACCCGTGAGCCCGTCTGCCTGAATCTGCAACTGGCGACGCAGCCACCCGGCCGGCTGGATGGTCCCCAGCGGCAGTGGCCTGAAGTGCGGCGCCGCGAGATCGCCTTCTGCACGCCCCGCTGCAGGAGCCGTTCCGGTCTGAGCGGTCAGCGTCGGACCGACAACCGCGGCACCAGCCACGCCGGCCAGGAAGTTTCGGCGGTTCATGGGCGTGATTATTGCTGCGCCTGCGTCGGTGCGTCTCGCCTCCTTGAAGAATCAAGCTGTCTTGACGCCCCGTCCTGGCAGGACGGACAGGTCTCCGCAGATTCGTCGGCTGGATTGCCGCACCGGGGACAGGCCATGTTCACTGGATGGCGACGCGCGAGCGCGACGAGTTCGCCGATCTGATTTTTCAGCTAGGATGCCCGCGCATCGTCATTCGAGCGCTCGGGCGTTTGGGCGCGAACTGGAGGCTACCTCGTGTCAGAGTCGTTGAACCCCGAACGCATCCTGCAGACCGGCCTGGCATTCTGGGCTTCCAAGACATTGCTGAGCGCCATCGAAATGGGGGTCTTCACCGAGCTGGCACGTGGACCGGAACCCTTCGCCGCGCTGTCGGGGCGGCTGGGCCTGCATCCGCGGTCGGCGCGCGATTTTCTGGATGCCCTGGTTGCCATAGGCTTCCTGACCCGCAGCGGTGATACCTACGCCAATACAGCCGACGCGGACCTCTTCCTCGATCGGCAGAAACCGAGCTACGTCGGCGGCATGCTCGAGATGGCCAACCACCGGCTGTATCCGTTCTGGGGGCACCTCACCGAGGCGCTGCGCACCGGCTTGCCGCAGAACGAGATGAAGCTGGGTTCACCGGGGCTCTTCGAGGGTCTCTACGCCGATCCCGCGAGGCTGCGGGAGTTCCTGTCCGCCATGTCGGGTCTCAGCCGGGGCGCCAACATGGCGATCGCTCGTCAGTTTCCGTGGAAGGACCACGCGACGTTCGTCGATGTCGGCACGGCGCAGGGTGACCTCGCCGTGCAGGTCGCCGCGGCCCACCCGCACCTGACGGGCCAGGGCTTCGACCTGCCCGAGGTGGCGCCCATCTTCGAGGACTACGCGAAGGCATCCGGCGTCGCGGACCGGCTCACGTTCGCCCCGGGCAGTTTCTTCACCGACGACCTGCCGAAGGCCGACGTCATGATGATGGGTCACATCCTGCACGACTGGGACCTGGCCCAGAAGCACAGGCTGATTCGCAAGGCGTATGCAGCGATTCCCGCCGGCGGCGCGCTGATCGTCTACGAGTCGATCATCGACGACGATCGGTCGAAGAGTGCCTTCGGCCTGCTCATGAGCCTCAACATGCTGATCGAGACGCCCGGCGGATTCGACTACACCGGCGCCGATTGCGCGGCGTGGATGCGCGAGGCCGGCTTCACGTCGACACGAGTCGAACCACTCGTCGGCCCCGACTCGATGGTGATCGGCATCAAGTAACGGCCGTGTCATGGTGGTCGGGCACCGGGTTCCGGGTTCCGGGCACCGGGCAAGCACCCAAGACCGGTACAGCCCCGCGGTTCGGGGCCGGCCGTCCCCGGTATCCTGAAGCATGCCTCCAAGGTCGCCTCAGCGCATCCGCCTGTCGCCCGAACGCCGCGCATCGCTGCTCGCGGCGCTGCAGCGCCATTTCGAGGACGAGTTCGACGAGCCGCTCAGCGCCTTCCGCGCCGAGGGCCTCGTCGACTTCTTCGTGCGCCACCTCGGTCCGCCCGTCTACAACCAGGGCGTGAAAGACGCGACCGGATTCCTGCAGGAGAAACTGGCCGACATCGAGGGCGAGATTACCGAGCAGGACGACGGGCGATAGCCCCCATCACTCCTGTGGTCTCATGCTCGCGATGCCGGCGCCTGCGGTCAGGCCCGTGTCGCCGCGTGCGATCGCGTCGTCCAGCAAGGGCGAGGGTGCATCGCGCGACCGGCCCGATCTACTTCGACACGGTGGCCAGCAGTGTCTTGCCTTCCTTCTCGGGAATCTCGCGCACGTAGACGTTGCGGAACCGGACCTCGGACCCGTGCGTCTGCAGCTCGATCGAGCCGGTCGGCAACACCGGCTGCGTCCGTTCGAAGAAGTTGTCGAGCACCTGGCCGACGACGACCGGCGTGCCGTTGAGCGTCACCCAGACACGCGTGCCGACCATCTTGATCTGCATCGTGTTCCACTCCCCGATCGGCTTGTCGGCAAGCGCGAGCGGGAAACGGCCCGGATTGTCCGGATTGTTGTTCCAGAGGCCGCCCGATCCCTTGTCGGCGCCATTCTTCTTCTCGCGGGCGCTGTTGGGATCCCAGATCTGGACCTGTGGATAGTCGCGCAGATAGATCCCGGAGTCGCCGCCCGGCTGCGTCAGCTTCCAGTCGACGTGGAACTCGAAGTCGCCGTACGGCTTCTCGGTGGCGAGGTGCACGCCCTTGCCGTCGGAGACGAGTTCACCGGTCGCGGCGTCGACACTCCAATGCAGGTCACGATCGGCGTTCCACTCGGCCTGCTTGGCGGCACGTTCCTCGGGCGTGAACTTGGCCTCCACGTACGGGCTGAACACGCCGCCGCCACCCGGCCGGCCACGCCAGCCGCTCAGGTCCTTGCCGTTGAACAGCACCGTGAAACCTGCCCGCGGCTTCGGCGCAGTGGCCTGCGCCGACGCGTCATGAGCAGCGCCCAGAGTGAGGAATGCCACCACCGCAGCCGCGGCCATCGTCGAACGAACATGCATGCGCAGAGCCCTCCGGGCCCATGCTAACGCCTAACGCCTAACGCCAAAGGGCTGCGGCCTACAGCCTGCAGGCTAACGGCTCAGGTCTCAGGTCTCAGGTCTCAGGTCTCAGGTCTCAGGTCTCAGGTCTCAGGTCTCAGACGTGAGACTTGAGACTTGAGACTTGAGACTTGCGACGAACCGCAGGCGTCAGGCGCCAAGCGGGAGGCGTTAGGCGTCAGGCGTCAGGCGTCAGGCGTTACTGCACCCGCAACACTTCCCCGATGCCGGGTGAGCTGCCGTGGTTGGTCACGTAGATGGCGCCGTCGGGTCCGATGGCGACCGACGTCGGCCGGTCGAGCCCGATGAGCACCGGCACGCGGGTGTCGTCGGGGTTCACCCGAAGCAGGCGGCCCGGCATCGACAGGCCCGGTCCGCTGGCCACTTCGACGACGTACAAGCTGCCATCGGAGGCGAACGCGAGGTCCGTGATGGTCTTGAAACCGGAGCGGTAGACCGTCGGCGCCTCTCCAGGCACGACGCGATACACGTTGGCCGCGCCCGTGGTGAACGGCGCTCCCGTGAGCTGGCTGACGTAGTAGGCGCCGTCGGGTCCGATCACGACACCAGTGGGAACTGCGTCAGTCGAGGCGTTTGGACGCGATGGGAAGACGGCCAGCGTTTCGATCGCGCCATTGGCCGCGACGCCGAGCAGGGTATTGCTGCCGGCGTCGGTGACGACGCACCCCGCGGGCACCGCGAGCGCTCCGAAGGGATTGGAGTCGATGATCCCGCCGGCGGGATTGTTCGCCATCTCGTACGCGACCAAATCGGCCTGAACCTTCCACTGGCCGCTCGCCGACATCCGCACGAGCGTGCCCAGGGCTTCGCCTGCCTCACCCAGGGCGGCGCGGTACGTGGGACCGCCCCCCAATCCGAACGTCACGCAGCTGCCGCCGCGTCCAAGGAACGCAATGTTCTGGGGGCCGCTCGCCTCGGCGCCGCTGACCGGCGCGGACGATGGCAGGCCCGAGACCATGCGCGACTGCTCGCCCTTCCAGAGCCGGGAGATGGCGCCACTGTCGCCGACACAGGCGGTGGCGCCGGTTCCTGTCGTGCCGCACGGCCCGTCCCCCCCGCGGCCGGCTTCGGCCACGTACAGCGCACCTTCGGGGCCGAATGCGAGCCCACGCGGGTTGTCGAGGCCGCGCATCACGACGGTGGGCTGCGCAAGTCCCACCCCCGCCAGGCATGTCCATGCCCACGCCGTTGCCACACCGACTTGCCACATGCCGCTGCGTTCTCTCGTCACGGATCCTCCAGTCACCACAGGGCGGTCGCCCAGGCAGGACGCGGAGTGCGATCTGCACAGGCCGACACGGCCACGCCCACTGGCCTCCAGGGACCGGTGGGCATCACCATCGTGGTCAAAGTCGCGTAAGCGTACACCGCCACGCGACACGCTGACTACGCTCGGAACTTACTGGACGTGAGACGAGAAACGCGAGGCGTCACGCGTGAAACCAAGCGCCCTGGCAGGCCAGTGGTCAAGCGTCAAGCGTCAAGCGTCCAGCGTCCAGCGTCCAGCGTCCAGCGTCAAGCATCAAGCACTAGGCGTTAGGCGTCAGGCGTTATCTGGCCATTGCTGGCGCATGACCCAGAGCACGATGCCCGTGCACATGAGGCAGGTGACGATCAGCACGCCCGCCTGCAGGTGGCGCCCATAAAGAACGTTGCCGACGGCGAACAGGGCCGACCAGATCATCGCGCTGCCCGCTGACCAGCCCAGTAACCCGAGCGGGATGCTGTCGCGAGCGGCATGCGCATTGGCATCGACGCCGACGATGTCGCGGATCGGTTTCCAGCCCGGACCCACCGGACGGACCTTGCGATAGAACGCAATCAGCACGTCACGATCGGTGGGCGGCGTGACAAACGCCGTCACCACCCAGCAGATGGTCGTGACCGCGACGGTGAGGACGAGCGCAATGTGGGTGCTCACCGGCGACCCGGCACGAGCCATGGCCAGGAAGCCGACCGACACCAGGAACGAGCTGGCCATCGCCGCAACCTCGCACCAGGCGTTGACCCGCCACCAGAACCATCGCACCAGGTACAGCAGCCCGGTGCCGGCGCCCACCTGCAGGATGACGTCGAAGGCATCCTTGGCCGTGTCCAGCAGGTATACCGTTGCCGACGAACAGACGAACAGCAGGATGGTGGCCAGCCGCCCGACCAGCACGTAATGCGCTTCGGCGGCGTCCTTCCTGACGAATCGCCGATAGAAATCGTGCACGAGGTACGAAGCACCCCAGTTCAGGTGCGTGAGGATCGTCGACGAGTTGGCCGCGACGAGGCCACCGACCATCAGGCCGACGAACCCGGCCGGCAGGAACTTCAGCATCGCCGGATACGCGATGTCGTGTCCGAGCAGCCGCGGATCGAGGTTGGGGAAGGCAGCGCTGATGTCCGAGAGTTCCGGATACACGATGATCGATGCGAGGCCGACGAGGATCCACGGCCACGGGCGCAGGACGTAATGCGCGACGTTGAAGAAGAGGACCGCGCCCAGCGCATCCTTTTCCGACTTGGACGCGAGCATGCGCTGGGCGATGTAACTGCCGCCGCCCGGCTCGGCGCCGGGATACCACACCGCCCACCACTGGACGGCGATGGGCATGATGAACACGGCGACCGCCAGGTCCCAGTTGCTCGTGAAGTCCGGCAGCACCGCAAGGTAGTCGATGCCCCCCGGCCCGCGCCGTGTGGAGAGTTGCGTGATCAGTCCGTCGAGCCCACCAACGCCTGGCGCGTGCAGCGCGAAGTAGGCGGCGGCGATCACCGCGGTCATCTTGATGAAGAACTGGATCATGTCGATGACCAGCACGCCCCAGAGACCTGAGTGGGCGGCAAACGCCACGTTCAGCACGCCGACCATCGCCAGTGTCTGCCATCGCTCGAGCCCGAAGAGGATCGCCGCGATCTTGCATGCGGCCAGGTTCACCGTGGCCATGATCATGCAGTTGAAGAAGAAGCCGAGGTACAGCGCGCGGAACCCGCGTACCACGCCGGCCGCGGTGCCCGAGTAGCGGACCTCGTAGAACTCGAGGTCGGTGAGCACACCGGACCGCCGCCACAGGCGCGCGTAGAAGAACACGGTGGAGACGCCGGTGAGGACGAAGGCCCACCACACCCAGTTGCCGGCCACGCCATTGCGGCGGACGATGTCGGTCACCAGGTTCGGCGTGTCGCTGCTGAACGTCGTGGCGACCATCGACAGGCCCGCCAGCCACCATGGCACCGATCGACCGGAGGCAAAGAATTCCGACGTGCTCGTGCCGGCACGCCGCCCGAAGAACAGGGCTGGCGCGAAGCAGACCGCCAGGGTGGCGGCCAGGATCAGCCAGTCGATCGTCGCAAGCTGCATGAGGCTCTCCGGCTCCTGCATCTGGGTGGCGGCCCACGCCGCTCCGCCCTGATGGGTTGAGTGCTCCGCAATCCTACCCGCGATGCCAGGTGCGCGCGCGACTGCCGTGGGAACTTCAAAGGCCGAGCCTTCTGTCCGACCCTTCAGCCGTCGGTCTTCCCTCTTTGCGCTTCGGTTCTGCCGTTTTGCCCTTTCTCAATTTTCCTTCTCACCTTTTTACGCTGCGGGGGCTGGCGTAGGATCCCTGCTGGATGACCGACATGCCCGATCCCGTCTCGCCCCGGCCCGCACCCTCCCTGACCACGCGCGAGCGTGCCGCCCTGAAGGCCCGCGCACATGCGCTCGAGCCGGTGGTCCGGGTCGGCCACGCCGGTGTGACAGACGCGATGGTGGCCGAGATCGATCGCGCGCTCGAGGCGCATGAACTGATCAAGGTGAAGATCGGCGAAGGCGATCGCGATGCCCGTGTCGCCCATGCCGAGGCGATTTCCGTCCGGACGGGAGCGGCCGTCGTGCAGCGCGTGGGCCGCGTGCTGATCCTGTGGCGGCCGCGGCCGGAACTAATGCCTCATGCCTGATGTCTCAGGTCTCAGGTCTCAGGTCTCAGGGGCTCAGGACGTCGCGCCGGCGGCCAGCAGCACGTCGGCGATGTCGCCATGGCCGTAGCGGCGCGCCCACGACAACGGCGTGGCCCACGACGCTCCCGCCGCCTGAGGATGTGCGCCGCGCGTCAGCAGGAATTCGACCAGTATGCGCTGGCCCCGGCGTGCCGCGAGGCCCAGCGGCGTCGACTGGTACTCCTCGTCGATCGCATCGATGGCGGCGCCGTGATCCACCAGCAGGCGCGCCTTCCCCAGCTCGCCTTCGGCCGCCATGTGATGCAGCAGCGTCAGCCGGTGCCAGTTCATGTGGTTCGGATCCATCCCGTGATCGAGCAGGAATGCGGCCGTCGCCTCGTGCTTGAAGTAGTAGTACGGCGCCCACTTCGACATGAGGGGCACGCGCGCGCCCAGTTTGATCAGCAACGCGATCAGCGCATGGTTGCCCGAGTGCGCAGGGCCGGCGAGGACACCATCGCCCCATGACGCATCGTCGAAGGTGGCCAGCCTGGGGTTGGCCAGGATCTCGCGCTCGAGGGCGTCGAGATCGTTGGCCTCGATGAGCCGCTCCAGGTGGTTCCGTTCGTCGTCGGGCACCACGCCGCCGTGGGCCTTCAGCAGCGCGAGCATCGCAGGATCGTGCCGCGCATGTTCCATGGGCGTGCCGCCCGACTCGACCATCGCGTTGGGATCGGCGCCATGCGCGAGCAGCAGCGGCACGATCGCCTCGTGACGATGCAGGACCGCGCGGAACAGGGCCTGGCCGCGGGGAGCACCTTCTTCGGGCAGGTTCGGGTCGGCGCCGTGCTCGAGGAGCAGCCGCACCATCTCCATGTCGTTTCTGCCGGCGGCCGCCGACAGCGGCCGCTGATGGCAGGTGTCCTCATCGTTCGCGAGCGTGTCCGCCGCAGCCTTGGCGAAGGTGGACGATCGATCGCGCGCCAGCTCCTGACGCATCCAGGTGATGTCGCCACGCAGGGCAGCGACCAGCATGGTGTAGCGCACGCCGCGCGCCAGCAGCGCATCGGCGATGGCCGCCTTCCGATCCTCCGGGACGCGGCTGCGCCAGTCCGGCATCAACGTGGCATGGATCGGACGGGTGCCGTCGGCGCGCGTGGCATCCGGATTGGCCCCGGCAGCGAGCAGCGCGAGAACGACGTCCAGGTGCCCCTTGTGCGCCGCCTGCAACAGCGGCGTGTCGCCGGTCTCATTGGACACGTGCGCGAGGTCGGGATCGCGAGCCAGTTCCGCACGCACTGCCTCGAGGTCGCCCTTGCGAGCCGCCTCGATCAGCGGTGCCGTTCCCGGCGCCAGTGGAAAGCGGCGCGAGAGCGGGTCGCGCAGGATCGCCGCCACGTCCGAGTGACCGCGGTCCTCGGCAAACTGCAGCAGCGACTCCTGGAAGGGGTAACTGCGATACGCGGGGTCGGCGCCGTGCGCGAGCAGGAACTGGACGATGCCCGCATGCCCCTCGCGCACCGCGAAATGGATCGGCGGTGTGTAGTTGTACTCGACCGTCGCAAGGCCGGGCACGTCGGCAACCAGCGCGCGTACGCGCTCGAGATCACCGACCCGCGCGGCCTCGAACATCGCGTAGACGTCGTCGGATGGCACGCGCGTGCCATCCGGGAGTTCGCGGGTCGCTCCCGGCCGCAGCTCGATCGGCCGGATCAGCGCAGGCAGCACCACGTCAGGCCGGATGGTACCAAAGCACGACGTTGCCGTTGGCGAAGGCGCGCGACCGCGTCAACGTGAGCGGTTGCCGGGCCTGCACGGTCTCGAACAACGTGCGTCCCCTGCCGAGCACGACTGGGCACACCACCAGCTGGTACTCATCGATCAGTCGAGCCTCCGCGAGCTGGGAGACGATGCTGCCGCTGCCGAGGATGACCAGGTCCGGTCCGGGCTGCGCACGCAGGCGCGTGATCTCGGTCACCAGGTCGCCCTTCAGCAGCGTCGTGTTCTGCCAGTCGGCGCGGTCGAGCGAACGCGAGCAGACGTACTTCGGCATCGCGTTCATCCCCGCGGCAACGGCGGGGAGCATCTGCGCCGCCTGAGGTGTCGGCCAGAACGCCGCCATCATGTCGTAGGTCACCCTGCCGAACAGCAGCGCACCGTCGCCCCCCGCGTTGCTGCTCGCGAAGGCATTCCACTCCTCGTCGTGCTTGTGCGCCCAGCTCATGTCGCCGTTGGCGTCGGTGAAGTATCCGTCCAGCGAGACGTTGTCGAAGACCGCGATCCTGCGCATCGCTACCTCACATGCCGGGAACCAGTTCCCGCTCATGATGACGACGTGCCCGGCGTGCGACTGACAGCACTTCCGTCGACCTGACTTGTCCACCGTAGCCTTGGCGAAGGTGGAAGGTCGACGGCTACGCCCGGCCTGACGCCACCTCGGCCGGCACGCTCGTCACCAGAAGGGTTCGTCCGCGGCGATGAACGTCACCGGCGCCTCGGGGACGATGGGCCGGAGCCACTCGGCGCAGTACGCCATCCCGGCCTGCTCGGAGACCACGTGGTTGATGACGATCAACGCCTTCGGCTGCCCCGCGGCAATCTGGTCCTGCACGTACTCGACCAGTTCCCACTCGCGGGTCTCGCCCACCACGATCACATCGACGTCCGGGCTGGCCGCGACCTCGATCAGCCGGGGCATCAGGCTCGCGTACCCCCAGCTCGCGGCGACACGGCTCACGCGCTGGCCGCGCTCGCCCACGACACGCATCGACCGTACCTTCAGCTTCGCCTTCATGTCCGCGACCAGCCGTTCGAGCGTCGTCGGCGGCAGCGCAAACCGCGGTGGGGAGGCGCTCTCGACGTGGGCCTCCCATCCGAGCGCTCTCGCCATGCCGGTCGCGATGCCGTCCGGCTGCATGCGGTGCCAGTGATCGTGGAAGTGGAAGACCACCATGTCGTGCTTCGCGATGAAGTCCGCCTTGGCCTTGTACGTCGGGTCCGACGCGAGCGGCGCGACCACGTCCTGGTGCGAATAGAACGTGGGCTCGTGCGTGATCACCAGGTTCCGCCCCTCGCGTGCGGCTCGTTGCAGCACCGCGAAGGTGGCCATCATCGTCGTGGCGATGCCCCGCACGGGCGTCTCGGGCCGTCCAGCCACGATGCGGTCGACGGTTTCGGCCATCCACGGAATGCCGACACGGGACTTGATCCGCTCGACGACTTCCGCTGCCGTCGGTTCGGCGCGATGGGCACTGCCGGCGAGCGCGAACGCGCCCGCAGACCCGAGGAACTCGCGTCGTGTCCACATGCGCGCGATTCTGACACGTCCGGCCTCATCGCTTGACACCGTCGTCCCGGGCCACGCAGGATGCGGGCCACGAGGGCACCGATGAACAGACGTGATGCGCTGCGCAAGCTGGCCGCGGGACCGATGGTGGCAGGAACCGGCATACTCGCCGGGCACGACGTGCTGGCGCAGGCACCGGTGGTGCCGCCGGCGCCGAGGGGGCTGCCGGTGATTCGCGTCAAGGACGTGCAGGTCGTCCTGACCGCGCCCAACGGCATTCGCCTCGTGGTCGTGAAGGTGATCACCGACCAGCCGGGGCTGTACGGCTGGGGCTGCGCGACGTTCACCCAACGCGCGCTCGTCGTGCAGACCGCGATCGACCAGTACCTGCGGCCATTCCTGATCGGCCGGCGGGTCGACGAGATTGAGGACATCTGGCAGTCGATGTACGTGAGCTCGTACTGGCGCAACGGCCCCGTGCTGTTCAACGCGATGAGCGGCGTCGACATCGCCCTGTGGGACATTCTCGGCAAGCGCGCCGGGCTGCCGCTGCACCAGTTGCTCGGCGGCAAGGTCCGACACGGCGCCGACTGCTACTACCACGCGAGCGGGCGGGACTTCACGGAGGTCACCGACAACGCAAAGAAGGGCATCGCGGCAGGGTTCAGGCACGTACGGGTGCAGGGCGGCGTGCCGGGGCTCGCGACCTACGGGGCGCGCAGCGACGCGCCGGCGAGCGGCTCGGCCGCCGACGTGGTCGGCCCGACCAACCCGCGGGCGATCTGGGAATCGGCCCCTTACGTACGTATGCTGCCGAAGCTGTTTGCGCACCTGCGCACCGAGCTCGGCGACGAAGTTCAGCTGCTGCACGACGTCCATGAGCGCGTACAGCTGGCCGAGGCCATCAACCTGTGCAAGGCGCTCGAGCCCTACAACCTCTTCTTCCTCGAGGATCCGTTCCCGCCCGAGGACAACGCCTGGTTCCGGCAACTGCGCCAACACACGAGCATCCCGATCGCGATGGGCGAGTTGTTCAACACGGTGCAGGAGTACCTGCCGCTGATTTCCGAGCGCCTGATCGACTTCATCCGCATCCACATCTCGCAGATCGGCGGCCTCACGCCGGCACGCAAGGTGGCCGCGCTCTCCGAGTTCTTCGGCGTGCGTACCGCATGGCACGGGCCCGGCGATGCGTCACCGGTGGCGCACGCGGCGCAGCTCGCCCTCGAGCTCTCGACCTACAACTTCGGCATCCACGAAGGCGGCGCATTTCCGCCGGAGACGCGCGAGGTGTTCAAGGGCTCGCCCGAGCAGAAGGACGGGTACATGGTCGCCAACGACTCGCCCGGTCACGGCGTCGACGTTGACGAGGCCGTCGCGGCGAAGTTCCCGTTCAAGCCGGGTCCGCCCAACTTCGACTACTCGTGGGGCACCACGCGGCGGCGGGACGGGACCGTCATCCGTCCGTGACATCCACATGTGGGAATTCGGGGAGCCGGTAGGGCCGGCTCTCCGAGCCCGGCCCCGGCGAGGAGTCGTCCTGGGCGGCCCAGGCAAGGGCCGCTGTAGACTGCGACATCGTGCTCACGGTGGTGGTGTTCGGGGCGACGGGATCAGCCGGTGCCTGCGTGGTACGCCAGTGCCTGGCGTCGCCCTCGGTCGGCGAGCTACGGCTCGTGACGCGACGAGCGCCGGCGCTTCGCGATCCCCGCATGAGCATCGTGCTGCGCGACGACTTCGCTCACTACGGTGACGGCGACGAGGCCTTCGCGGGCGCTGATCTGTGCCTGTGGTGTCTCGGCAAGTCGGTGTCACAGGTGGACGGAGAGGCCGCGTACCGGCGCCCCACCTACGACTTCGCCATCGCGGCGGCAGGCGCCTTGCGCAAGGCGAGCCCCGCGGCCACCTTCCACTTCGTCAGCGGTGCCGGCGCGGCTCTCGGCAGCCGCGCCATGTGGGCGCGCGTCAAGGCGGAGACCGAACGCGACCTGCTTGCCGGCACCCGTGCCCTGTGCTGGCGCCCGGCCGCCATCGGTGGCCATCCGTCCGCGAGCGAGCCCATGGCATATCGCGTGATGCGGCCAGCCCTGTGGCTCCTCCGCCCCTTCCGAGGCCTGTATGTGAGCGGCGACGATCTCGGCCGCGCGATGCTGCAGGCCCACGCTGACGGCCTCTCCGGACGGATCGTCGAGAACCGCGAGATCCGCGACCTCGCCGACCGCTATCGCGCGGGCTGAGCAGGTGTGGCTGCCGGACTTGTCGGGCAGCGTGGGACGCTGACCGTCGGACAAGTCCGACGGCTACAAGTCTCACCCAGTAGCTTGCCGGGCCACCGGCACGAAGTCGAGGAACCCACGCGCCACATCCGTGCCGGTCAGCTGCACGCGCACGCGCTCACCGACGTCGAGGCCGGCCGTGCCGCGGACGATCCGCCCTTCGGCCGGCGGGTCGAATGTCCGCACCCATGTCGCCGTGCTCGACGCACCGGTGACGATGCCGTCGAACTCTTCGCCGACGCGTGAGGACAGCACGAGGGCGGTTGCCGCCTTGCGCATCTGTCGCTCGACCTTGTCGGCTGCGTCTTCCTGGCGCGTGCAGTGCCGGGCCAGCACGTCGAGGGCCTCGTCCGTGTACGGCAGTGCGGCGTCAATGACCGCGGCTTTCAGCAACCGCTGCGTGACCAGATCGGGATAGCGCCGGTTGGGAGCGGTGGAGTGCACGTACTCGTGCACCGCGAGCCCGAAGTGGCCGGCGTTGGCGTCGCCAGGTCGCGTGAGCACGTACTCCCCCCGGCCGAGCAGCTTGAGCACTGCGAGCGACAGCACGCCGTAGCCGTCAGGGTCGGCGGCGCGCCGCCTGGCCAGGAACGCCGAAAGTGCGGCGGGCTCGGGCTCGTCCGGCAGGCGTTCGCCCGCGTCCTGGGCAATGACCTGCAGGCGATCCCAGCGCTTGGGGGTCCGCACCACGCGCCTGATCGAGGGCACGCCGCGCTCCTCGAGGAAACGCGCCGACACGCCGTTGACCGCGATCATGAAGTCTTCGATCAACGCCCGGGCGCGGTTCTTCTCCTCCTTCTTCAGGCCGACGACGTGCCCGTCGGCGACGACGGCACGGGCTTCAGTGCTCTGGAAGTCGAGCGCGCCGTCCCTGTACCGCCGCACGCGCAACCATGCAGCCGCCTCGTCCTGCAATCGCACTTGGTCGGCCATGCCCTCGCGCGACGTGATCGGCCGCGGAGCCGGGGCGCGTGCCTCGAGCCACGCGGCGACGTCGTCGTACGACAGGCGGGCCTGGTTGCGCACCAGTGCCCGTTCAACGGTGCCACCGCTCACCGTACCTTCGGCGTCGACGTCGAAGGCCAACACGACCGCGATGCGATCCGCGTCGGGATTGAGCGACGTGAGGTCGGTCGAGAGCCGCTCGGGAAGCATCGGGAAGACATGCATCGGCGTGTAGACCGACGTGGTGTTGATACCGGCGTGTTGGTCCACTGGCGTGCCATGCGGCACGAACGCATCGACGTCGGCGATGGCCACGCGCACCCGCGTGCCCCTCGATGTTCCTTCCGCGACCGAGAGCTGGTCGAGGTCACGCGAGTCGTCGTTGTCGATCGAGCACCAGGCGAGGTGACGCAGGTCGGCCAGCGACGCGTCGGCCACCGGACCGTCGAGCCGCGCGACCTGCGCGAGCACTTCCGGCGGGAACTCGGGTTCGAGGCCGCGCTCGCGCATCGCGATGCGCGCAAGCCCCACCAGATCGACGGCGTCCTGTTCCATGCCGACAGACTAACAGGTGGCTGCATGCGTCTCCTGTCAGGCGGGCCTTGCCGATGGGGCCCGCAGCGTGGTACGCGAAAGGGGTGGCGCCGACCAATCCCGACCCTTCACGTATTCAGCGCTTCCCCACCGGCCGGACCTTCGAGGCCTGGATGCGTGCCAACCACGACCGCGAGCCCGAGATCTGGCTCGCCATCTACAGGAAGGGAACCGGGCTGCCGACGGTGACGCTGGCGGAGGCCCTGGATGTGGCGCTGTGCTGGGGGTGGATCGACGGCATCCGCAAGTCACTCGACGCGCAGTCGTTCCTGCAGCGCTACACACCGCGCCGGTCACGCAGCCTGTGGAGCCAGATCAATCGCGATCACATCGCCCGGCTGACCGCGGCCGGTCGGATGACGCCGCACGGGCAGCGGCAGGTGGACCTCGCCAGGGCTGACGGCCGCTGGGACGCCGCGTACGCACCGGTTCGCGAGGCGAGCATGGCGAGCATTCCCGCCGACCTGCGCGCCGCGATCGATGCCAATCCGAAGGCGCGCCGGACCTTCGCCACCCTGGGGCGCATGAACCTGTTCGCGTTGGCGTTCCGGACCAACGCGATGAAGACGCCCGCCGGGCGGGCCCGCAAGATCGCCGTTCTCGTCGACATGCTCGCGCGCGGCGAGACCATCGTCCCCGAGCGGCCGCGACGCGACGCGCCACCGGTCGCCAAGCCGGCGACGAAGCGGCAGCGGTCCTGACGTGGCCCCCACGCATGATGGCCCCCCAAAGATTGGTAGCGGCCCGCTGTCCCAGCGGGCCGAACCACGACCGCGCGACGTGACAGGCCGATCAGTGATCGGCGGCTGGAGCCTCGTCGTCGACCGAGAGCTTCTCGAGCGACACCGCGTTCATGCAGTACCGCAGTCCGCTCGGGGCTGGACCATCGGGGAACACGTGCCCGAGGTGCGCATCACACACACTGCAGGTGGCCTCGATGCGAACCATGCCGTACGAGTTGTCGGCGGTATAGGCGACCACGTCGTGCGCGGACGGCTGACCGAACGAGGGCCACCCTGTGCCCGACTCGAACTTGCTCGTGCCATCGAAGAGCAGCGTGCCGCAGCAGATGCACGCGTATCGGCCCGGCTCGAAGCGGCTGCACATCGCCGAACTGAACGCGCGCTCGGTTCCGTGCTGCCGGGTGACGTGGTACTGCTCCGGCGTGAGCCGTGTCTTCCACTCCCCGTCACTGCGCTCGACGCGCTGCGGCGCCGGCGGGTTGCCCTTCTGGGCCCGGTCCAGCACGTCTTTCCAGGTCAACACATCCGTTCTCCTATACCAGCGCCTTGGTATAGAGCGCCAGCAGGCGACTCCACGCCTTCTCGGCCAGCGGTTCGTTGTAGACCCGAGAGTCGGGTGGACACCAGCCATGTGCCGCGGCATAGACCTCGATCTCCGCGGGACGGTTGGCCTTGGCAAACGTGTCCTTCAGCGTCGTCTTGTCGTCGGGCGCCCGCGCGTCGTCGTTCTCCGCGATGGCGATGAGGAACTGTGCACTCGTCGCCGCCGCCTGCGTGTGCGGACTGTTGGGTGCCGTGGTGACCAGCCCACCGCCATGGAACGAGGCGACCGCGCCAATTCGGCCCGGCATCGCCACCGCAGTCCGGAACGCCATCGGACCGCCCATGCAGTAGCCCTGCGTCCCGACCTTCTTGTTCTTCGCGACCGCGGCCTGCTGATCCAGCCAGCCGATGAAGGCCTTCGCGTCGGTCAGTTGCGTCGTCTCGTTCAGCCCCTGCGCCAGCGGCCTCACCTGATCGATCGGCGTCGCGCCGCCCTGTTCCGCCGTCGGCGCCTTCTTGACGCGGTAGAACGGGTTGACCACCAGCACGGCATAACCCGATTCGGCCAGCCGCTTGCCCATCTGCCGGAACGACGGCCGCAGGCCGAAGATGTCCGGCCAGATCAGCACGGCAGGGGCGGTCCCGCTCGCCGGATGGACGAAGTAGCAGTCGGCGGTGCCGTCGGGTGTGGTAATCGTCACATCCGATTCCGTCACCGCAACCGCCCCCACCACCCGCGGCAGGATCATCGTCATCCCCGCGCCGACGAGCACGCCGAACTGGCGGCGCGTGACCAGGCCTCGCGCCTCGTACTCCTGGCGATCCTTCTCGAATTGATCCTGTTCACACATGTCGACTCCTCGTAAACGGCGGACTGCGAAAGGGACACGGTCTGGCGTTGCGAGTGTTCTATCACACGCCCATCTGCCGAGTTCTGGCGGCCTCAGTCACCGTTCACGCAGCGGACCGAAAAGGCCCTCTGCGTCTCGCCGCCGTCATGACGGTTGAGCGCGCCTGAGCCCTTGCCAAAGTTGTAGAACCATGCCCGGTCGGGACCACTGGCCGATGCCGTCCAGTAGAAGCCATGGGCATCCAGGCGCGCGTACAGGCCGCTTGCGGCATCGCGGCCGCCGCCCAGCAGTGCGTTGAACCCCGAGCGGCCACCGGCGCCAAGCGCCTCGTACGCCGCCCGTCCCCCGTCGTCCGAGTCGCCCCGGACCCCACCGTAGTGGCTGGCCAGTTGCCGCCATTCGTCGACGGTCGGCAGTCGCCATCCCGATCCGAGTGCCCGGCACGCCCGCTGCGCGGACTCCCAGGTGTACAACCGGCCGTACCGACGGCAGTGCGCTTCCGCATTCTCGTAACAGAAGGACGGCTCCGCGTCGACGTTCAGGTTCTCCGTCGTCCACTGCCTGCCATCCGGCATCCCTCTTGCCGAGGCCCTCGCAGAGGCCACGCCACGTGCATCCGGTGTTTGCTGCATCGGGGACGCGACACCGGCAGACCCGAGTGCGATCGCCACGACGACGACCGAGACGCGCATGGTGGGAGCGTAGCAGGTTCCGCGCGACGCGACCCCGAGTGTCGGCGCCCTTCTATAATCACGGCCCGGAGGTTGTCTGCATGAGTCGTGGTCGCCTGCTGTGCGTGTTCGCGCTGTCGCTGATGTCTCCAGTCGGTGCCGTGACGCCGGCTGCCGCGGCTACCTCGGGCGCTGATCTCGCGGCGCTGACGATCCCGACAGTCACGATCCGATCGGCAGCGATGATCGAGGCCGGGCCTTTCACTCCTCCCGCCTCACAGGCCGCACTCACGCTGCCCGCCTTCTGCCGCGTCGAGGCGACGGCCAGGCCGACGAGCGATTCCGAGATTAACCTCGAGGTCTGGCTACCGCCGGCGGCGGCGTGGAACGGCAAGTTCCAGGGCGTGGGCAACGGCGGCTACCAGGGATCCATCTCGTATGCCGCGATGGCGACCGCACTGCGCAGGGGCTACGCGACCGCCAGCACCGACACCGGCCACACGGGCGACGACATGAAGTTCGGCGAGGGCCACCCGGAGAAGGTGATCGATTACGGCTACCGCGCCATCCACGTGATGACGGAAACGGCAAACCTGATCGTCCGCAACGCGATGGGCCGGTTCGCTGACAAGTCGTACTTCGTCGGCTGTTCTGCCGGCGGGCACCAGGCGATGTCGGAAGTGCAGCGCTTCCCCGCCGACTACGACGGCATCGTCGCCGGCCATCCGGCACACAATCGCATCCGCCAGCCTTTCGGCTTCGTGTGGTCGTGGATGGCGACGCACGATACCGACGGCGCCCCGCTGCTCACGCGGGCAAAGCTGCAGTTGGTGACCAGGGCGGTTGTCGACGCGTGTGATGCACTCGACGGCCTGACCGACGGCCTCATCGATGACCCGCGCCGCTGCCAGTTCGATCCGGCAAGGCTCACCTGCCAGCCGGGCGCGGATGAAGCGATGTGCCTGACGGTGACGCAGGTCGAGGCGATCGACAAGGTGTATGCCGGCGTGAAGAATCCCCGTACCGGCGAGCAGATCTTCACGGGCTGGCCACGCGGCAGCGAGGCGTTCGGCAACAGCCCCAACCAGGGCTGGGGCCAGTACCTGATCGATCCGCGCGAGCCATCGCGCGTCGGGCTGTTCCGTTACTTCCTGTTTGCCGACCCGAGATGGGATGCGCGCACGCTCGATTACGACCGGGATCTCGCGTATGCGGAGCAGCGTCTCGCGCACCTGCACGCGGTCGACCGCGACCTCACCCCGTTCAAGGCACGCGGCAACAAGTTGATCATGTATACCGGCTGGATGGATCCGATCGTCCCGCCGCAGGACGCGGCGGAGTACTACGAGTCGGTCGCGCGGACGATGGGCGGGTACGACAAGACGAAGTCGTTCTTCCGCCTGTTCACCGCGCCGGGCATGGGCCACTGTTCCGGTGGGCCGGGGCCCAACCAGTTCGACGCCCTCGGCGCGCTCGAGCAGTGGGTGGAAAAGGGCATCGCGCCAGACACGTTGGTCGCGACGCACAGCACCAACGGCGCGATCGATCGATCACGCCCGCTGTGCCCGTACCCGCAGGTGGCGCGGTACAAAGGAGCCGGCAGCATCGACCAGGCCGCCAACTTCGCGTGCATCGCCGTCAGCACGGCTGCGTCGAAGAGGGCGGCCAGACCAACCGGCGGCTCGAGGTGAGTCCGCACCGGCGTCGGTGGCCCTGGCGGCTACGCGTTCTTGTATCGGTCGCGTTCGGACAGAGCCTCCGCGAGCCGTTGTAAATCCTCCGCGAGGCTCTTCTTTTCGGCAATGGCTTGCGCGAGGAGAGCACGATCACGCTGCTCGGCATGACGTTGCCGGGTGACGTCGCGGGCAATCAGGCCCGCGCCGGTCACCTGCCCGCGCTCGTTCCGGATCGGCGAGATCGAAAGCGAGACGATGAGGCGCTGGCCGTCGGCGCGAAGGCACTCGGTCTCGTAGTGCTCGGTCCGGCATCCTGCCAGGACGCCGCCGAGGATCGCCGCTTCCTCGGCAACGCGCTGCCGTGGAACGATGAGGGAGACGTGCTTGCCGAGCGCATCGGCATGGCCGAAGAGGCGCGTCGCAGCGGTATTCCAGGTCACGATGGTGCCGTCCATCCCGGTCACCACGATGGCGTCGCTGGATGCCTCCACGATCGACGCTCGGCGGCGGAGTTCCCGAAGCTGGGCCTGGCGCTCGCGTTCCTCGCGTCGCGACTCCGTGGTGTCGGTGAGGATCATGACGATGCCGGTCTGGAATCCCTGCCCGTCGCGCAATGGCACCGTACTCTCGTCGACGTCGCGTTCGGTCCCATGGCGGCTGACGAGGACCGTGCGCCGGGCAAGGCCAACCATCACGCAGTCCTGATCGATGCCCAGGGCGGCTGGACTGCCGATCGGCGTTCCCGTCGATGCGTCCATCAGCCGGACGACGACGTCGATCGGCTGGCCGATCGCGTCGATCTCACGCCAACCTGTGAGCCGTTCTGCGACCGGATTCATCGATGTCACCCACCCGTGCGCGTTGGCTGTCACCACGGCCTCCTCGACGTTGCGCAGGGCCGCGCGTTGCACGGCGCGGGCCTCTCGATCGGCCGCGTGCCTCCTGCGGGCCATCTCGACGAAGCCGACGATGAGAGCGCACGTCAGCAGGTACGCGGCGAGTCCGAGCCAGCCACCGAACTCGCTCGCGTTGCTCGGCACGGCATGGTCAGGCACCAGGAGCCAGGCCGACAACGCGTACCCGAGTACCGCCACGAGCGCGGCCGGACGGTATCCACCCAGGCACGCCGCTGCCGCCACGGCACCGAGCACGGTGACAAACGGGAGGGTGGCACCGATCCATGGACTCAGGACATGCCTGGCGAGGATGGCCGTCCCCAGCGCGATCAACGCGGCGACGTAGGTCATCGCCGTTTCACGAAAGGCGTGGCTCCCCAGACCGTCGGCATGGTCGTCGAGGTGCGCTGACTGCGATGCGTGCATGGCTCCGTGGACTGTCTGCCAGCGTCTGGCCCCCACCGCTGCGCACCGGAATTGGTGACGGCAGCTCATGCGTGCGGCCGAATCGCGGCATCGTGTGAAAGCGTCTACCTACCAGTGCAGGCACTGGACGGACTGGCGCGACCATGATTTCAGCAGACATCCCCCCCGCACCGAGTGTCCGAACGGGCCATGTACGTGACAGAATCGGCCACATCACGAATAACCTGACGTGAATCGAACTCATGACTGTCGAGCATAGGGGCGCGAGGCCCGCCCAAGGCCAATCCGTGCACGCCTGGTCGTTGCCGTACCTGCTGGCCTTTGTCGAGCGGCGAGGCGCGGACGCGTCGATGATGCGGCGGTTGCCCGGGTTGTTGGCGGCCGACGACCCTGATGCCCGCGCTCCCGAGCATGTCGTCGAAGCGGCATGGAGCCTGGCGGCGGAGCTGACGCGCGACGACGCGATCGGCATCCTGGTCGCGGAGTCGCTGCCGCGCGGCGCCCTCGATCTCGTCGAGTACGCGTTCCGTTCGAGCGCATCGCTCGGTGACGGACTCGAGCGGCTCGCCCGATACGGCCGGGTGCTCAGCGACCGTGTCGCGGCCCGCACCGAAGCCAACGACGAGGCGCTGCTCCTGATGGTGGACGATGTCGGGCGCACCCGCCTCCATCCCGCCCGCACCGAGTTCGCTCTCGCGATCGCCATGCAGCTCGCTCGTGATGGCACCGGGCACGAACTCGTCCCGAGGCGGGTCTGTTTCAGACACCCTGCTCCCGCCGACGACCATGAGCACCGCCGCTTCTTCGGGACCCGCGCGCGCTTCAGCGCCGGCAGCAACTCCCTGCTGCTGAACGCACGCGACGCACGGCGGCCGCTGCGCGACGCCGACGAAGCCCTGGCCGCCATCGTCCGGCGCCGGCTCGAACGTGTGCTGGCGCTGCAGGATGCTCGTTCGACCGGGCCGCTGAGTGGGCGCGTGCGACGGGTGCTCGTCGAGTCGCTTGGCCGGACGTCGGTGACGCCGGACACCATGGCCGAGGCGCTCGGCACGACCCGGCGCACGCTCAGCCGCCGATTGGCGGCCGAGGGTACGAGCTTTCGCGATTTGCACGATGACGTGCGGGCCGAGTTCGCACGGGTCATGCTCGGAGACCAGGGCTCGAGTGTCGCCGACGTCGCGTTCTTCCTCGACTATTCGGAACGGGCGGCGTTCCATCGCGCATTCCGGCGGTGGACCGGCCAGACGCCAGGCGAGTTCCAGCACGCGTGACCCCGTTCGCCTAGCCTGCCTTGCGGTGCCCCGGTCGAAAGCCGGCCCGTGCGGCGTGGTCGCTGACGACGCGGGCCAGCGTGTGTACCTGCACCGGCTTGGCGATGTGGCCGTCCATGCCCCCCTCCAGGCAGCGCTGGGCATCGCTGGCCAGGGCGTGCGCCGTCATCGCGACGATCGGCACCCGCGGGAGGTTCAGCCGCGTCTCGCGCGCCCGGATGGCGGCCGTCGCCTCGAATCCGGACATGTGCGGCATCTGCAGGTCCATCAGGATGATGTCGAAGGCGTCGCTGCTGACCGCTGCCAGTGCCGCGTGGCCGTCGGCGGCGACGGTGACGCGATGTCCCGCCCGCAGCAGCGCCGTCATGGCGATGCGCTGGTTGACGGGATGATCCTCGGCGAGCAGGACGCGCAAGGGCATCGACGCGTCACCGCGCTCCGGGATGCGATTCGGCACCGCGGCCGGCACTCGGCTCTCGTCGGGAAGGCCGATACACGCGGTGAAACGGAAGCACGTCCGTACACCCGGCGTGCTCTCCACCGTCATCTCGCCCCCCATCATCTGCACGAGCCGGGTCGAAATCGACAGGCCCAGGCCTGTGCCGCCATACAGGCGACTGGTAGACCCATCGGCCTGCGTGAAGGCCTCGAAGATGGCCGCCTGCTTGGCGCGGGGGATGCCGATTCCGGTATCGGTGACGGCAAACGCGAGACGCACGCCGTGCGCGTCGCGGGCCTGGACAGACACATCGAGTCGCACGTACCCCTGGCTCGTGAACTTCAAGGCGTTGTCGAGCAGGTTCAGCAGGACCTGCCGGAGCCGATCGCCGTCGGCGACGATCGTCGGCGGCACGTCCGCGGCCATCGAGCAGCTGAACGCGAGGCGCTTGTGTTCTGCCTTGAAGGCGAGGGTCCGAATCACTCCGTCCACACACTCGCGCAGGTGCAGCGTCGTCGGCGCGATCTCGAGCTTGCCGGCCTCGATCTTGGAGAAGTCGAGGATGTCGTTGATCACTCTGAGCAGGGCCTGGGCCGAATCACGGACCACGTCGAGGAACTGTCGCGTGTCGTCACCAATCGCGGTCTCCAACGCCAGGTCGGTCATGCCGATGATGCCGTTCATCGGCGTGCGGATCTCGTGGCTCATGTTGGCGAGGAACTGGCCCTTGGCCTCGCTGGCTTCTTCCGCCTTCTGCTTGGCCAACTGCAGGTCCCTCGTACGCTCGTCCACCAGGCGCTGCAATTCGCGCTGACGGGCATGGAGCGATGCCGTCCGCGCCCGCACCGTCAGGAGTGCCGCGCCGCCAACGAGCAGCGCCAGGAGGGCGCGAAACCACCAGGTCTCGTAGAAGAACGGCTGCACCTCGAGAGCCAGCGTCACCGGCACCTCGCTGCGCCGCCCTTCGGGATCGACGGCACGCAGTTCGAAGGCGAGTCGCCGCGGTGGCAGCCACGTGTAATACGCGACGCGGCGGCTGTCGGCCGAGACCCATGTGTCATCCACACCCACCATCCGGTACTCGAAGCCGGTGTGATGCGCCTCCGCGATCGCCAGGGTCGTGTAGTCGATCGAGATCGCGCGCGAGCCGGCGGGCACACGCACGACACCATCAGGGAAGGGCCCCCGCATGGCCGTGTTCTGGCCGTCGAGTGACACGCGCTCGATGACCAGTACGGGCGCGCGGGCCCTTCCCGTGAGACGCGAGGGATCGACGAGCGCGACTCCCTTCAACGTCGCGAACCAGAGGCGACCGTCAGCGCCCCGGACTGCCACGCCCTGCGCCCCTGCGGTGCCCTCGTCACTACGGACACCGTCGTCGCGGTGGTAGAAGACGGGGGTGACGCGTGCGCGGGTGCCCCGCGCCACGGCGTCGAGGTCGGCGATGTCCACGCGGAAGATGCCGCGCTCGCTCGATGCCCACAGCCGTTGCCGTCCGTCGGTGAGCACGCCGATGACGGCATCCTCGGGAAGACCGTGTGCCGGCGTGATCGCGGCGATCGCGCCGTCGCGGATCCGCACGAGGCCGCCACGCGTACCTACCCACAACGTACCGTCCTGATCCTCGTGCACCGACAGCACGTCGTTGCTGGGCAGGCCGTCGGCGGTCGTGAAGATGCGCAGCGTCCCGTCGGGCCGGCGACGCGCCAGTCCGCCGCGGTTGATCGCAATCCAGACGTCGTGGCGCAGGTCCTCGTGGATCCAGCGGACACCGCTGCCGAACGCAGCGGTAGCGGGCACGAATGGCTCGAAGCGAGCGCCGACGCGGCGGTCCAGTCCGGCAAACGTGCCGACGATCAGGGTGCCGTCGTGCAGCCAGTGCATCGCCCAGATGCGCGCCTCGGACAATCCGTCGCGCTCTGTATAGGTGGTCCATCGCGATCCATGGCGCGTGGTCAGCCCACGCTCGGTGCCGACCCAGAGCGTGCCGTCCGGTGCGCTGGTCATCGTCCACACGCTGTTGCTGGGCAGGCCGTCGCGGCGCGTGAACGTCCGCACCTGGCCGTCCGGGTCGACTCGATTCAGCCCACCGCCATCGGTGCCCAGCCACAGGGCGCCGTGGCGGTCCTCGTGAAGGCCGAAGACGCGATCGGCCGAGAGACCTTCCTCGGTGCCGATCGGCGTGAATACACCATCGGTGAAGCGGCTGAGGCCGACGCCGTACCCGCCGATCCAGAGCGCGCCGTCACGGTCCTCGTACAGGCTCCGAATCGGCATGCGGGAGCTGCTGTCGGGCTGATTGAACGTGGCGAAGCGGCCGTTGAGAAAGCGCGCCAGGCCGGCGCTCGTACCGGTCCAGAGGTTGCCGTCCCGATCCTCGTGAAGCGCCCAGACGTTGTCGGACGGCAAGCCGTCGGCGTTGTCGTAATGCGACAACTTGCCGCGGTCGAGTCGAAAGAGGCCGCTGGCGTAGGTGCCGAACCACATCGCCCCATGACGGTCCTGCGCGATGGTCCAGACCACGGTCGCTGCGAGCGCGGGCACGGCGACGCCCGGCGCGACGCGGCCGTGGACGATGCGCGAGACGCCGCCACCATCGGTACCCACCCAGATGACGCCGTCGCGATCCTCGAAGATCGATCGGACGTGATCGTGCGAAAGACCGCGGGCGCGATCGATCACCTCGAAGCGGGTTCCCGCCCAGCGCGCGAGGCCGGCGCCGAACGTGCCGACCCACAGCGCACCGGTGCGATCGACGTGCAGCGTGTACACCGACGTGTCGGGCAGGCCTAGCCCGTGGCCGAACGCGCTGAAGTGCCCCTCCTTGTAACGGACGAGCCCGCCGGGTTGGGTGCCGATCCACAGCGTGCCGTCATGACCCTCGGCCAGGGCGCGGATGTTGTGATGCTGCAGCGCCGGCGTGTTGTGGCGGTCGAAGGTGGTGAAGCGCACGCCGTCGAAACGGACGAGCCCGGCCTCGGTGCCCAGCCAGATGTAGCCGTCGCGGGTCTGCAGCACGACCTGCAGCGTGTTCTGGACGAGGCCGTCGGTGGCGTCCCAGGACTCGCGCACGTACTGCGAGAGTTGCCGGGCCGGATCCAGGCCGAGCGCCGGCGTCGCCGGCCAGAGGCAGGCAAGCAGCAGCCACGCGCCGACGCGCCGTCCGGCACGTCTGAAGGACGCGCTGGCGCTGTCGATGGGCGCTCGCATGAGGATCATGCTCGTCCCACGAATCGGCAGGCGCACCTCCGCGCTTCAATGGGGCCGATCAGTTGGCGGGAAGTCGTCGCCGCGTGTGGGCACTTGCCACTGCCGGTGCCCACGGGTATGCTTGTGTCAGTCACTGACACAAGCATCTTCCATGACCAGACCGAACGCTCTCGTCCAGGGCACGCTGGACCTGATGATCCTGCGGGTGCTCACGCTGGAACCCATGCATGGGTGGGCGATTGCACAGCGCATACGCCTGATGTCCGACGAGCAGCTGCAGGTGGGCCAGAGCGCGTTGTACCCGGCCCTGCATCGTCTCGAGCAGCAAGGGTGGCTGAAGGCCGAGTGGGCGATCAGCGACAGCAATCGCCGCGCGAAGTACTACACGCTCACGGCGCGAGGACGCCGCGCGCTCGAGGCGGAGTCGGAACAGTGGGCACGGCTGTCCGCGGCCGTCAACCTCGTGATGAAGCCACTCTGAGGCAGTCCGGTGAAATCGCCTTCACTCCTCCGCCTGCGGTTGCGATCGCTGTTCCGGCGACGGCTGGTGGACCGCGATCTCGATGACGAACTGCGGCACCATGTCGACCTCCTGATCGAGGGCCACATCGAGGCCGGCCTGTCGCCCGTCGACGCACGACACCGCGCCATTCGAGAAATGGGCGCACTGACGAGCCCGATCGAGGCGTGCCGCGACGCGCGCGGTCTGACGTGGTTCGACGATGCCCTCAAGGACGTGCGATACGCCGGTCGGACGTTGCGCGGCAGCGCCACGCTCACCGCGACGATCATCGCCGTCCTGGCGCTGGGCATCGGGGCGAGTACCACGATCTTCGCCTTTGCCAATGCGGTGCTGCTGCGCCCGCTTCCATACCCGTCGCCAGGCCGGATCGTGGTGTTGCACGAGCGCGCGCTCGATGTTCCTGCACCACTGAACGTGCATCCGCAGAACTTCGTCGAGTGGCGTTCCCGGTCCGGGGTGTTCGAGTCGCTCGTCCTCGTGCAGACGCCGCCCCTGAACGTGATGGGCACGGAGGGCGCCGAACAGGTCAGCCGCATGATGGCGACGTCGGATCTGTTCCGCGTGTTCGGTGTCGTCCCTGCGCTCGGGCGCGGCTTCATCGATGCCGACACGCGACCGGGCGGACCGCAGGTGGCAGTCCTTGGATACGCGTTCTGGCAGCGCTGGTTCGGCGGCGACCCCGGCGTGCTGGGCCGTGAACTCCGCCTTCCCGCCGGCTCGCTCACCGTGATCGGTGTGGCTCCGCGCGGCTTCAAGATCGGCGGCGACGAGCCGGCCGTCTTCACGCCGCTCGTCCTGGATCCCGCCAACCCCGGCGCGGCCGGATCGCGCGCCTTCCAGTGTTACGGCCGGCTGAACGCGAACGTCACCCTTGCCGGCGCGCAAGGCGAGATGACCGCCATTGCGACTGGTCTGCGCCAGGTGTACCCGATGGACAAGGACATGGGCGTGGCGGTCTCGAGCCTGCACGAGTACCTGTCGCGGGAGACACGACCGGCGCTGCACCTGATGCTGGGCGTCGTGCTCGCGGTGCTGGCGATCGCGGGCGTGAACATCGCTGGGCTGCTGATGGCACGGAGCGCCGATCGCCGCGCCGAGTTCGCGCTACGGGTCGCGCTGGGCGCCCGGCGCGGACGCCTCGTCCGCCAGGTCGTCACCGAGAGTCTCCTGCTCTCGCTGGCCGGTGGCCTGGCCGGCGTCGCGCTCGCGTGGTGGCTGACGCGCGCGCTTTCCACGCTGGCAGCGCTCGCGTTTCCGGTCGACGCCTTTGGTGCGGTGACACTGGACACCTGGGCCATCGTCTACGCGTTGGGCACGTCGGTCATCATCGCGGTGGCCTTCGGGCTCGTGCCGGCGATCGAGGCAAGCCATGCGCAACCGGACGCCGTGCTGCGCACAGGTGGCCGTGGCGCGAGCGCCGATCGTCACACCAGGCGGGCAAGGTTCGTGCTCGTGATCGCACAGGTCGCCGTCTCCGTGATGCTGCTGGTCGGGGCAGGCCTCCTGTTTCGCACGCTGGTGAACCTGACGCGTCTCGAACTTGGCTTCGAGCCGACGCGGACGCTCACGATGGGGGTGTTCCTGGGCGTGCGGCCGCCGGAGGCCCGCATCGCCGCGCTCGATGCGATCCTCGGGCGGGTTGCCTCGGTACCCGGTGTCGTTGCGGCCGGCACGATCCAGTTTCCACCGTTGCGCGGCATGACGTGCGGCACGGGCTTCTGGCACGGCGCGCAGGCTGGCGCGCGAAGCCCCGCCGACAGCCGCCCAACCTCCTGCGGGCTCGTGAGTCGTGGGTACTTCGCGGCCATGGGCATCCCCGTACTCGCCGGCCGTGACTTCGCGGAGACCGACCGCCCGTCGAGTCCACGGGTCGTGATCGTCGACCGCACGTTCGCCCGGAAGTACTTCCCCGGTCGCGACGCAATTGGACAGCGCATCCTCGTCGACGGCTCGAATGCCTCGCTGGCCGAGATCATCGGCATCGTCGGCGAGGTACGGCATTCGGGACTGATGTCGGAACCCATCCCCACCGTCTATGCCCTGCATGCGCAAAGCCCCGGATACATCACCACGGTGGTCGTGCGTACCAGTGGTGATGCAGGCACCATGGCCGGCGCCATTCGACGTGCCATCCACGAAGCTGATCCTTTGCAGGCGGTCTCGGCGGTGAGGACTGTCGAAGAGGACGTGGCGAAGGTCCTTGCGCGGCCGCGGTTGCAGGCGTGGTTGGTCGCTGGTGCGGCGTTGCTTTCCATCGTCCTGGCGACAGTCGGCGTGTACGGGCTGGTCGCCCACGTGATCGCACAGCAGCGTCGGGAATTCGCGATTCGTGTCGCCCTGGGCGCGACGAGAGGCGTGATCGCCGAGCAGGTGCTGTGGCAGGGGGGACGCCTCGTGTGCGTCGGCGTGATTGCCGGAGTTGTCGGCGCTGTCGCGGCGGGCAGGTTCGCGTCGAGTTACCTGTTCGGGATCACCAATCGGGACCCACTCACCTACGCGGCGGCGATTGTCGTCACGATTGCGGCTGCCATGCTCGCGGTGGCCGTGGTGGCACGACGGGCAGCGCTCGTCGATCCATCATGTGCGCTCCGGTCGTCGTGAACGGTCACGCTCCCTCCTCGAGGGCGACCCTGGGTGGCACGCTCGCTGCGCGCTGGGCCGGCACCCAGGCGGCGACGCTGGCCACCACCGTGAGCAGGAGAACAGTGGCGCCAGGAATGCGCGGGTCTGATGGGCTGACCTCGAACGCCAGCGTGGCCAACCATGGTCGGCTCACCAGGGTGCCCAGCAGGCCAGCCACGAGGCCAGGAACGACGACAGCCGCGGCCTGACGGAACACGATCGCGCGCACCTGGGCAGACCTCGCGCCGACGGCCATGCGGATCCCGATCTCTTTCGTGCGCTGGCGCACCGTGTACGCCAGCACGCCATAGAGTCCGAGGGCAGCGAGGACGAGAGCCACGAGTGCGAAGGTGCCCATCAGGACGGCGGCGAACCGCTCTCGACTCGCGCCGCGGCCGACGACGTCCGCCATGGCCGCTGGCCTGTGAACCACCAGTTCCGGATCCAGCCGCTCCACCACCTGGCGCACGGCGCTGACCAGCGGCTCCAGTGGCTGATCGGTGGCGACGACCTGGACGAGCGCCCAATTGCGATTGGCCGCGAACTGACGGTGGGCCTGGTAGACGACCATCGTGGGCGTGCCATACACGTTCAACGACACGTCGCCGACGACGCCGACAATCTCCAGTTCGCGGCCGGCAACGGCAATGCGCTGCCCAGGCAGTTGCTCGTGCGGTACGTGCGGAAAGGCCTGGGCCGCGAAGTTCGCGCTCACGATCGCGCGCCCAGGCGAGCTCGCATCGTCGCGGTCATCGAAGACGCGCCCGGCGAGAAGCGGAATGCCGATGGCCGGGAAGAATGAACCACTGGTGACCCGTTGCTGCATCGCGAACCGGGTTCGGTCAACGGTGGTTCCGGCCAGCGGGCCCGTGCGGATCTGGGTATTCCACGGGTGATAGCTGCCGGTGGCCGGCAGGCGGGAGATGCCGCCAGCCGCCGTCACTCCGGGAATCGCTTCCAGTTGACGGGCGAGTTCCTCCTGGAACGACGCGCGGCGCACGGCGTCGTACGAGGCGGTGGGTAGATGCACCTCGAAGGTCAGGACGCGTTCGATCCGCAAGCCGATGTCTACCTGTTGCAGATGATGGAGGCTTCCCAGCAGGACGGCCGCACCGGCGACCAGGGTCAACGCCAGCGCCACCTGCGCTGCAACCAGTGTGGCGCGCAGGCGCGCCAGCCCTCGGGCTCCCGTAGCGGAGCGCGATTGTTGCCGGAGCGCTTCGACAGGTGCGACGTGCGTGAGTCGCAATGCCGGCGCGACGCTGAAGACGACGGCTGTCACGACGGTCGTCAGCAGCGCAACGGCCAGCACAGCACGGTTGAGCCCGACGCCGTCGAGCCGTGGCAACGCGTCGCGACCGAGGCGCTGCAGCACGCGGATGCCGACGGTTCCCAGGGCGAGTCCGAGCAGGCCGCCGAGACACCCAAGCAGGAGGCTCTCGACCAGCAACTGGCGAGCGAGCCGGTGACGGCTGGACCCGAGCGCTGCGCGAACCGCGAACTCGTGCACACGCCCCGTGGCCCGCACGAGGACGAGACCGGCCACGTTCACGCACGCGACGAGCAGGACGAGAATCACGGCGGCCAGGAGCAGGTGCAGGGGCCCTCGTGCGCTCGACACGAGTTCTTCCTGCAGCGGCACCGCGACGATGGCGCTCTTGGCCGCGCCCGGCCATTGTTCGCGCATCGGCCTGGTCAGGGTGGCCAGTTCCGCCTGCGCGCGTTCCAGGCTGATCCCGTTGCGAAGCCGGCCGATGGCGGTCAGCGAGTTGTTCTCTTCGTACCTGTCCCTCGCGAGCGCGTACGGGATCCACGCAGCGACGTCTGGCGCAATCGGGTCCGTGAAGCCGGGTGGGGCGATTCCGGTCACTTCGTAGGGCTCGTCGCTCAGCCGGACGATCGATCCCACGACCGACGGATCGCCGCCGAAATGCGTCCGCCAGACTCGATCACTCAGCACGACGCGACGCGCGCCTGTCTCGTCGTCGAGGTCGAAGGCACGGCCAAGCCTGGGCAACGAGCGGAGCGTGCTGAAGTAGCCGCTCGACACCCGCAGCACGCGTAGTCGTTCGGCACGGCCATCGGTGACCAGGTCGAGTCCCGTCTCCGAGTAATGGGCAAGCGCGGCGACGTCCTCGAACGACCCGGCATGCTCGCGAAGGAACGTGAAGTGCGTGCCGGCCAGGACGTCTCGCGTGTCCGGCCTCGCGGGCTCCTGCTGAAAGAAGCGGACCAGTTGTCCGGGCTGTTCGTACGGCAACGGCGCCAACAGCACGGCCTGGACGATGCTGAACACCGCGGTCGTGCCGCCGATGCCGACGCCGAGCGTGGCCGCGACCACGGCCGCAAACCCGGGGCCGCGGCGCAACTGCCGGCAGGCGTACCGCAGATCGCGTGACGCCTGCTCGAGCCATCCGATGCTGTTCATGTCCAGGAGGCCCTGGCGCATCACCGCCGGGTTGCCGAACTGACGGCGCGCGGCAGTGTACGCCTCGTCGGCAGACATGCCCTGGCCGATGTAGCGGTCGGCCAGGAGGTCGAGATGCGCCTCCATCTCCTGCCTGGCGTCCGCGTCCAGGCGCCGCCGTATCCAGGCGAAGCGCAATCGCGACACGCTCGCGCGAAGACGGGTCCACATGTCAGGAGGGCTCCACGGCACGGAGGCGGGCGATCAGGCCCGCGAGGCGGTCCCAGCTCTGCACTTCACGCGCCAGCTGGCGCCGGCCTGCAGGCGTGATCGCGTAGAACTTGGCCTTCCGGTTGTTCTCCGAGGTTCCCCAGTTCGCCAAAATCCATCGCTGGTGCTGGAGCCGCATGAGAGCGGTGTACACGGTTCCTTCGTTCAGTTTCAGGATGTCGTCGCTGACCTGCTCGAGGCGGCGGGCAATGCCGTAGCCATGCTGGGGCCCCATGCTCTCGAGCGTCTGCAGCACCATCAGATCGAGCGTTCCCTGCAGCACGTCGAGCCTCGATGCGGCGCGAAGTCGTCCTTTGGCCATTGCATATGAGGCTAGCAGGCTCCCTTTGCAATGTCCATAGGTGCCGCACGTGCGGCACCGCGGCACGGCGCGGGCCCCCTGTCAGCGCGTACCTCTGCTGCACCCCTGGACCACCACAAGAAGGCCACACCTGTTGTAGGTTTCCAGAAAGAGCACTACGGTGTGGGCGTTGGCTTTCCGGTCATCCTCAGCGTCGGGCCGACCTTTGATGCCTGGGCAGGAGCAATCACGAACATGGGCACACTCGTCCTCGCAGTGGCATCGATCGCCGGCATGACCCTGCTGCTGCCCGTTCACATCGCTGGGCAGCAGCCGACGGGCACCGAACTGGACAGCAAGGTCAAGGCATTCCTGGAGCAGCGCAAGGGCACATGGCATGACCTCAACGTGCCGGAGAGCGACGGTCAGCTCCTCCACGATCTGATCGTCAAGCACAAGTTCACGCGCGCGCTGGAGATCGGGACGTCCACGGGGCATTCAGGCATCTGGATCGCGTGGGCGCTCGCGAAGACTGGTGGCAGGCTGACGACGGTGGAACTCGACCCGGGACGGCACCGCACCGCCCTCGCGAATTTCAAGGAGGCCGGTGTCGCGTCCTACATCGACGCGCGCCTCGGCGACGCGCACGACATCGTCCCCGCGCTGCCGGGTCCGTTCGACTTCGTGTTCTCCGACGCCGACAAGGAGTGGTACACGCAGTACGCGCAGGCCGTCTGGCCGAAGGTCGCTCGCGGTGGCTGCTTCACGGCCCACAATGTCGCCGGACGCGTAAGCCGCGGCATTGCGGAGTTCCTGGCCTACATGAAGGCCTTGCCGGATGCCACGACCACCGTGGACACGTCGAGCAGTGCGGGTGTGTCCATCAGTTGCAAGCGCTGAGGCGATCCTTCGATGAACCCACCATGTTTTCGGGCTCCGCCTCGCGTCCTTGCGTGTTTCATCATCGCCATGCTGGTGATGGCGACGCCCTCTCCTGCGCAACCGCCCGCTGCCGAGGGCGATCCGGAGCAGGCGGTGTCGCCGGCCCCGGAGACGATCGACATCTTCGACCTGTGGCGCAAGGTCCGCCACAAGGAGACGGCGGATCAGGACCAGCCCTGGGACTATCGCAAACCGATGCGGGCCTTTGCCCCGGTGATCGGCGCGAAGCCCTCGAGCGGCGCCCTGTTCGGGGCGGCCGGCAACATCGCCTTCTATCGGGGCGATCCGTCGACGACGCGGATATCGTCGATTGTCACCAGCGTGACCTTCTCGACGAAGAAGCAGACGTCGATTACCGACCGTTTCACCATGTTTTCGCGGGAGAACCGTTGGCGACTCGACGCTGACCACCGCTTCCAGTGGACGTCGCTCGACACCTACGATCTCGGTACGAGTGCCGACACGCGTGAGGGCACCGTCGCCGATTTCGATTTCTTCAGGCTGCATCACACGGCCTTCTACCGGGTGCATCGCGCACTGTACGCGGGCGCGGGCCTCTATTTCGACAACCACACCAGCGTCGGCCCCGGCGACGACGAAGAAGTGGCCTGGCCCGAGTCCCCGTACGTGGAATACAGCCAGAAGCACGGCCTTCCACTCGACTCGCAGATCGCCGCCGGCACGAGCGTGGACATCCTCTGGGACAATCGCGACAGCTTCATCAACGCCGATCGGGGATGGCTGGCCAAGGCCAGCTATCGAACGCTGTTCGACGGTTTCCTCGGCGGCGATTCGAGCTGGCAGAAGGTCAACCTCGACTTGCGGACCTACGTGAACCTGTCGCACGATCGCCGGCACAAGATCGCCTTCTGGACGTTCGCCGATCTCGTCGTCGGCGGCGTGGCTCCGTTCCTGGACCTGCCCTCCACGGCCGGCGACACGTACGGCCGGTCGGCGCGCGGTTACGCCGAAGGCCAGTTTCGGGGCGAACGGCTTGCCTACGGCGAGATCGAATACAGGGCGACGCTGACGCGGAATGGGCTGCTGGGTATGGTTGCCTTCCTCAACACCACCACGGTGAGCAGCCTGGATCAGGGCGAACGCCTCTTCGACAGCTTCGCCACGGGCGGCGGTGCCGGGTTGCGGTTGCTGATCAACAAGCGGTCGAAGACCAACCTGTGCTTTGACGTCGGCTTCGGCAAGCAGGGGTCCAAGGGCGTCTACCTGGCCGTGCAGGAAGCGTTCTGATCGCTCACGCGCACCCGCGTCACGGGCGATACATCATGGCCTCGACGCTTGCCCGCACGTTCCGGGGCCGCGCCTCACGCGCCAGGTTCATTGCATACGCCTGTGTGGCGACGCTGGCGGCGATGGCGAGCGAGATCTTCCTGATGTCGCGCAGCGGCGGGTAGAGCGAGCCCTTGTCGAGGTGGGGGCGGCGCACCAGGCCGGCCAGCGTGCGCGCCGCGGTCAGGAACAACTCGTCCGGCAGCGTGCGCGCACGGCAGGCCAGGGCGCCAAGGCCGATGCCGGGGAAGACGTAGACGTTGTTGCCCTGTGCGGGGTGAAACATCGTTTCGCCGAATGCCACCGGGCCAAAGGGACTGCCACTGGCGAACAGCGCCCGCCCTCCGCTCCAGGCGTACGCCTGTTCGGCGGTGCACTCTGCGCGCGATGTCGGATTCGACAGCGCAAAGAGTGCCGGGCGCTGGTTGATGCTGCTCATCTTGCCGACGACTGCCTGCGTGAACGTCCCCGGAGCGCCGGTAGCGCCGATCAGCACGTGCGGCCGGATCGCCTCGATCGCGTCGACGAATCCCAGCGGCCTCATCTCGTGCGCGTACGGCAGGTTGTGCTCCAGCAGATCCGTGCGCGATTTCACCACCAGGCCATTCACGTCCACGAACGAGAGATGCCGTCGCGCCTCGTCGACCGTGAGCCCTTCGTCCACGAACGCCGCGGTCATCAGGTCCGCGATGCCCGTGGCCGCGGAGCCGGCGCCGAGAAACATGATGTTCAGGTCCGTGAACCGCAGGTTGGTGATTCGGGTCGACGAGTAGACACCGGCCAGGGCGACGGCGGCGGTGCCCTGGATGTCGTCGTTGAAACACAATGCGCGCTGCCGGTACCTGTTCAATAGCGCGTAAGCGTTGGGCGTCAGGAAGTCCTCGAACTGGATCAACGCATCGGGATAACGCGACTGCGCCGCGCTCACGAACTCGTCGACCAATGTGAAGTACGCGTTCCCCGTCAACCGCCGGCGCGGATAGCCGAGGTACAGCAGGTCCTTTCGCAGTGCATCGTTGTTGGTACCGACGTCGAGCGTCACCGGCAGGCACTTCTCCGGATCGATGCCGGCACACGCCGTGTACAACGCCAGCTTCCCCACCGGGATGCCCATGCCATTCGCCCCGAGATCGCCGAGGCCCAGGATCCGCTCGCCGTCGGTGACGACGATGACGCGGATGTCCTTGCGAGGCCAGTTGGCGAGGATGCGACGAATCGATCCGCGGTCGTCCGGGGTGATGAAGAAGCCCTTCGGGTCTCGCGCCATGTGCGAGAACTCCCGGCAGGCCTCGCCGACCGTGGGCGTATAGATGAGTGGCAGGATTGTGTCGACGTGCGCGTCGATGACCTGGTAGAAGAGCCGCTGGTTCCGCTCCTGCAGCGACGACAGCAGCATGTAGCGATCGATGTCGCGAGGCAACCGCTGCAGGTTGTCCATGACCCGCTGCACCATCTGCCGGTCGGTCGCCACGCGGTGCGGCAGCAATCCACGCAGACCCAGGCGATCGCGGTCGCGCCGGCTGAATGTGATCGACCGGTTGAGCGCCTTGTCCCGAAGGACGTCGAAGCCACGTTTCATGGGTGTACCTTCTGTTGTCTTATTCTTCGCGGAGGGCCTTCACGGGGTCGATGCGCGCAATCCTCAGGATGGGCGTCGTGGCCAGGAGGGTCACGGCCACCAGCGTCAGCACCACCGCCAGCATGGTCGGCAGGTCGTACACGCCGACGCCGTACAGGACGCTGCGCATCGCCGGCAGCACGACGGCGCACAGGATCAGTCCAAGCAGCAATCCCACTCCCGAGGTGATCACGCCGGCCCTGCCGACGCGGACCATGGTCTGTGGAACGGTCGAGCCCAACGCCATCAGGATCCCGATTTCCCGTGTCCGCTGCGCAACCACGCTGGCGACCAACGCGAAGATGCCCACCGCGCTCAGCAGAAGCGCGAGCGCCGACATCACGGCCAACAGCGCCACGGCGACCCGCTGGCGCGCGAGTGCGAGAGCCATGAGGTCACTCATCTCGAACACGCCCGACATGGCGAGTTGCGGATCGGCGTTCGACAGTACGCGCTGCATCTGGGCAGGCACACCCGCCGGGGCGGCCGTCCGGACAATCCAGCTTGGCTGGAAGAAGCCGTGCGCGAGGGCGAGCATCTTGGAGTCGGTCACCTGGGCGGCAGGGACATAGACCATCTCTTCGCGGGTCAAGGGGGCCGTTCCCGGGTTCAACCGGCCTTCCGCGGACAGGACGGTGTCGGCGACGATGCCGACGATCAGGACCTTGTCGTCGAGATACCGGCCGACCGGACTCTCCTCCCCGAAGAACTTGCGTGCGAACGACCGGTTGACGATGGTGACCGGCTGGTCGTCAGGGCCGTCCGCGTCCGTGAACACGCGGCCTTCGAGCACCGCGATCTGCATGGTCTCGAAATAGCGAGGCGTCACGTACACATGATTCGTGCTGATCGTTCGCCCCGCCTCCTTGCCGGAACCGAGCTTCACGCCGTTGAACACGGCCCGCTCGTAGGGCAGCGTCAAGGCGACGGCGGCGCTCTGCACGCCAGGAATCCGGCTCATCGCCGACAGACTCTCGGTCAGCAACCTGCGAAAGGCCCCGGGGTCGTGATATCGAACGTCGTCGAGCGATACCTTCGCGGTGATCACACCGGCCGGATTGAAGCCGGGCGGCATCGTCTGCAGGCCGATGAGCGTCCGGACCAGCAGTCCCGCCGCGGCAAGCAGCACGACCGTCAGCGCCACTTCTCCGCCAATCAGCATCTGCCTGAGACGGATGTGTCCGCCGCCGATCACGCCGCGCCCCGGCGCGGAGGATCGTAGGCTGACGCCGCCCATGGCGACGGCTGGCAACACTCCCGACAGCACGCAGGTCATCAGCGAGAGCAGGAGCGTGAAGCCCAGGACCCGGCCATCGAGCGTCACGGTGGCGACAGGCAGGAAGCGCTCCGGCAGGAGTTGCAGCAACCCGCGAAGCGCAAGCGCGCCGACGCCGAGACCCACCATGCCGCCCGCCGCGGCCAGCAACAGGTGCTCGACCCACAGCTGGCGCTGAATCTGCCATCGGGACGCACCCAGCGCCAGGCGGATGGTGATCTCGCGCGTCCGGCGCAACATGCGGACCAGGCTGAGGCCGGCAATATTGGCGCACGCAATGAGCACGATGAGTCCTGCCGCGATCATCAGTGCCAGGACCTGGGGCCTGAGGGTATCGGTCGCGGCCTGCTGCAGTGGCACCGCGTGGTAGTTCAGCTGCGTGCCAGGATTTTCGCGCGCAAAGTTCTGGAAACGGGAGCTCGCGCTCAACGCGCGATGCAGTTCGGCGTCGGCCTGCTGCCATGTCGCGCCATCACGCAGCCGCATGACGAGGCGGAAGTTTGCTGCCCTCCCGTCCCCGTCGCGGTTCGGTTGCAGGGCGGTGTACACGTCGGCTTCGAGAGGCGTCGTGGCCCCTTCGGGCAGGACGCCGACGACCGTGTACGGTTCGCCCTTCAGCATCACGGACTGCCCGACGACGTCGGTGCGGCCGCCGAGCATGTTCTGCCACAGGGCGTGGCTCAGCATCGCGACGTTCGGACCGTTTGGAACGTCTTCGTCCGGTGCAAACGTACGTCCCACGACGGGGTGCAGCGCCAGTACGTCGAAATATCGTGCCGAGACCCGGCCGGCACGAACATATCGAACGACGGAACCCGCGCGAATGTTCGCCCCGGATGTCCCCGTCGTCGCCACCGCCGGGACGACCGACGACACCTCGTCGCGCACGTGTTCCCACTGCTCGCCATCGACGGTTCTGCGCGCCTCCGCCGACTCGAGACCCGAGGTCCGGGCATACAGCGTCCCGATGCGCTCCGGCTGCGCGTAAGGCAACGCTTCCAGCAGCAGCGTGTTGACGAGGGAGAAGATGGCGGTGTTGGCGCCGATCGAGAGGGCGAGCGTGAGCACGACGGTGCCGGCAAATCCTGGGCTGCGCCGCAGCTGGCGGGCGGCGTACCGGCACTCCCGCTGGAACGCATCGAATGCGCCGAGTCCGCGCGCCTCACGGCACTCGTCCTTGACCGTGTTCAGTCCGCCAAGCTCGAGGCGCGCCTGCCGGTGCGCGTCCTCCGGTGACATTCCCGAACCAATGAGGTCCCGGGTGTACTGCTCGATGTGGGCGCCGAGCTCCTCGTCGAGGTCGGCCTCGAATGTACGACGCTGCGCAAGCGAACCCACGAGGGAACGGAGCCGCGCGAGCATCTCAGACCTCCTCGGACGTGGCGCGCATCGCCGCATCGATGGCCGTCGCGAGCCGGGTCCAGCCCGCGGCCTCGTCGCGGAGGCGACGCCGACCCGCTGCCGTCAGCGTGTAGTACTTCGCCCGGCGGTTGTTCTCGCTCTGGCCCCATTCGGTCGCGATCAGGCCCTGGTGGTCCAGGCGGTGGAGCGCCGGGTATAGCGACCCCTGCGGAATGTCGAGGGCGTTGCCGGAGATCTGCCGAATGCGGAGCAGGACGCCATATCCGTGCAGCGGTGCCAGCGACACGGCCTTGAGAATCAGCATGTCCAGCGTGCCGGGAAGGAGGCTGGCTGGCTTGTCGGCGTCGATTCGACTCCTAGTCATACTAGGAAACGGTACCGCCGCTCTCCTAGTTTGGCAAGAGGTGGCAGCGAAGCCACCGTGACGCGGCGCAAGGCGTGCCGATCAGGCTCTCGCCGACCGCCGGCCAGCGGCGTAACATGTCCCGCGTGTCCGACGACTCGGCCACGCCGACGGAGTTGTTGCAGGCATGGGGCCGCGGCGATGGTGGTGCATTCGATCGGCTGGTCCCGCTCGTCCACGACGAGCTGAGGCGTATTGCGCGACGCTACATGGGACGGGAGCGCGCCGACCATACCCTGCAGGCCAGCGCACTCGTGAACGAAGCGTATCTTCGGCTGATCGATGTCAACAAGGTCCAGTGGCAGAACCGTGCACAATTCTTTGGTGTGGCCGCACGGACCATGCGGCGCATCCTTGTCGATTTCGCTCGGGCACGCGGCTGCGGCAAGCGTGGCGCCGGGATCCGTCATGTCTCCCTCCACGAGGCGCTCGTCGTCTCAAGCCTGCCTGACGATCTGGTCGCGTTGGACGATGCGCTACAGCTGCTCGAGGAGGCCTTTCCGCGCAAGAGCCGCGTGGTCGAGTTGCGGTTCTTCGGGGGACTCACGTTCGAAGAAACTGCGGAGGCGCTCGGCGTGTCGGTCGACACGGTGAAGCGCGACTGGCGGTTTGCCAAGTTGTGGCTACTGCGAGAACTCAGTGACGAGAGAACACGCCCCGTCTGAGCGCCAGGGACGGATTGAGCAGATCTGCCAGGCGGCGCTCGATCACGATGCGGGCGATCGGGCAGCCTTCCTCGCGGAGGTCTGCGCCGGCGATGTCGACCTCCAGCGGGAGGTGGAGTCGCTCCTCGCCCACGAACAATCGGCGGCAGGCTTCATCGAGAGTCCGGCGCTTCACGTGGCGGCGAAGGTCCTCCCGGAGCGAGGTCTCGTGGGCGCCCGCATCGGCCCCTACGAGATGATTGCGATTCTGGGTGCGGGCGGGATGGGCGATGTCTACCGGGCCCATGATTCGCAACTGGGTCGTGACGTCGCTATCAAGGTGCTGCCGCCGGCCTTCCTGAACGACGCGGATCGTCTCGCCCGTTTCGATCGCGAAGCGCGCGTGCTCGCGTCCTTGAATCACCCGCATATCAGTGCGATCTATGGCCTCGAGCACGATGCGGGCGGCAGACAAGCCCTCGTGCTCGAACTCGTCGAAGGTCCCACACTGGCCGAGCAGCTGAAAAGTGCACGCGCGAGGACCCATGTGGGACTGCCGGTGGCTGAGGCGCTGTCCATCGCGTCACAGATCGCCACGGCCCTCGAGACGGCTCATGCCAAGGGAATCGTGCACCGCGACCTCAAGCCGGCAAACGTGAAGATCACGGGCAACGGACAGGTGAAGGTGCTCGATTTCGGGCTGGCCAAGATCGCCGTACCGACCCGTGCCGCGGAGCGTTGGCTCGAGGCCGAATCGGCGGTCTCGTTGAGCGACGCCAGTCCCGGCCTTGTCGTCGGCACCGCCGCGTACATGAGCCCTGAGCAGGCGCGTGGCGACGCCGTGGACGACCGCACCGACATCTGGGCGTTCGGCTGCGTGCTCTTCGAGATGCTGGCGGGGCGACCTGCCTTCCACGGCGAGACGACGGCACAGACGCTGGGCCGAGTCCTTGAACGTGATCCCGATTGGGGGTCGCTGCCAGCCGACACGCCCAGGGCCATCCGGACGCTGCTCGAGCGGTGCCTGCGCAAGGATCCGGCGAAACGGCTGCACGACATTGCCGATGCGCGGATCGAGATCGACGAGTGCGATCTGACGCCGGCGCCAGTTCAGGAGCCCGCCCAGCGTACCAGGCCGGTCTGGTGGCTCGCGGCTGCGCTTCTCGTTGTCGCGTCGGTTTCGGCGTTGGTCTTCTCGAAGATTGGCGGCCTGCCGCTCCCGTCCGAGTTATTCGAATTCCCCGTCGTTCCTTCAGATCAGGCGACGCTCTTGCCCAGATACGGCGGCTTCGCTGTCTCTCCCGACGGACGCCAGATTGTTGTCACGGCAAAATCTGGGAACCGGTCGAGCCTGTGGGTGCGGCCCATCGGCAGCCTGCAGTACCGGGAGCTTCCCGGAACTCATGACGCCCTGTTTCCGTTCTGGAAGCCGGATGGCCTCGCAATCGGCTTCTTCGCCGAAGGGCTGCTGAAGATCGTCGCGCTGCGCGGCGGTTTGCCGACCGTCGTGTGCGAGGCGCCCGACTTGCCCGAAGGATCGGAACGCGACGAAGTCGGCGGCAGCTGGAATCGCGACGACGTCATCATCTTCATGTCGAGTGCTTTCACGCTGAACAGTGTCTTGGCCCGCGCGGGTGCGGCTCCTGCGGCGCTCACGGTCCTGGCGAAGGGAGAGACCGCTCATCGCTGGCCGTCGTTTCTCCCGGACGGCCAGCGCTTTCTGTACCTCGCGCTCACGCGTCCCGGGGATCCAGGAGAGTTGCGGATCGGCTACCTCGACGGCACGCCCCCGATCTCACTCGGCCGCCATGAATCGAACGCGCGCTATTCCGCAGGCCACCTGCTCTTCCTGAGTGGCCGCCACCTCGTTGCGCAGCGCTTCGATGCAGACGCTGGCCGGCTGACAGGAACTCCGCTGCCGGTCGTGACGAAACCGCCATTTGCCACCTGGAATCTACTCGCGGCGTTCTCCGTTTCCGAGTCGGGCGTGCTGGCGACTCATCCCGGTGGGCCGATCCCGTCTGAGCAGCGACTGACATGGCGCGACCGGAGTGGCAAGACCGTCGGCGTGTTTGGCGAGCCCGGCCGCTACCCGACCCTGGACCTGAGTCCAGACGGCAAGCGTGTGGCCGCGTCGCTGGTGAGGGGAACGGCCGCGTCCGACATCTGGATCCTCGATCTCGAGCGCGGTGACGCGGTGCCGCTGACGACCGATCCGGCCTGGGAATTCGATCCCACTTGGTCTCGCGACGGCAAGCAACTCGTGTTCAACTCGAATCGCAGCGATGGTCGCGTCGATCTCTTCCTGCGTGCAGCGGACGGAAGCGGACAGGACGAACGCGTGGTCGCAGCGAGGCACGCCGCGGAGACGCCGTCCTGGGTGCCAGGCGATCGTTCGATCGTCTACGGAGACGATGGCGACAACTGGATCCATACGCTCGATGGCAAGTCTCCGCCTTCGGTCCTCTGGAAGACGCCCGCGCGGGAACGCGCCGGCACGCTCTCTCCCGACGGCCGCTGGCTGGCCTACTCGTCCGACAAGTCGGGCCGCTCGGAGGTCTACGTCAGGGAGTTTCCTTCCGGCGCTGCCGAGCACAAGGTGTCGGTTGATGGCGGGATGGCCGCAAGATGGCGCGGTGACGGCAAGGAGATCTTCTTCTTGTCGCTGGACGCCACGATGATGGCGGCACGCGTTGAAACGGTCCGGGGATTCAGGATGCTCGTCCCGGAGCCGCTGTTCCCCAGCGGCCTCAGCCTGGTCACGCTGCGCCCGTACGCCGTTACCGCCGATGGTCAGCGGTTCCTCATACCAACGGCCATCGATCAGCGGAGCCAACCACCCATCATGATCACGATGGACTGGCGGGCGCGATTGCCAAGGTAACGGCGCCTGCTGGACGCGCCGCCGGCTCGGCCACCACCAGAGCCGATGTGCCGCGGCACCGCGCCGCCCGCACCTCCTCGCGTACCTGCCTTGCGGCGGCTCTCGCTCGTACGGTTTCATAGCCATGGAGGGCTGAAGGCCAGGCGCCGCGACCTGCCGCGGCGTCGGTCGCAAGGTCGCGGCCCTCGATCTGTTCGATCGCGTGCTCCAGTTCGTGCGGAAGGTCCTCTTCGATGTACTGGTCGTCACGCAAGGTCGTCGACACGTAGAAGACGCGACCGTCCCGTTTCAGGATTTTCGACGCCGCGCGCAGGTTCGGCGGGAGCATCAGCGAGAAGCCGACCGCAATGGTGACGTCGGACTCGGCCAGGCGGATACATTGCTGCCGGAAGGTGCGCGACGCCATCCACAGTTCCTGGACTCTCGGGATGATCGGCCTGGGCACGCCGAGCCGGCAGGGCCACTCGCTCTTACCAGGCATCCGTGCACCGGACGCGCTGATGCCCGCGATAGCCGTCGTCCCCAGTGCCAGTTTCGGGACGTCGCCGCAGGGGCGCGCCTGCACGCCGGCGGACATCAAGATGATCAAGAGGAGAAGACTGGACGACCGGGTCATGGTTCGCCTCCGGATAACAGCGAGTGGTTGCTGTTACCCAAGGCGAGAACCATTGGGGAAAAAGGGGCATGCCGAGCCTCAAGTGGGATGAGGCCCGATTCGGGAGCGCCTCAGCAGCGAACCTGCCGTGAATAGGCAGCCGAGTTGGTTCCAGCTATCCTGACGTCCGGACTATCGCGGTTGATGGCCCCGTCGGTGCAAACAGACAGAATCCGACGTCACGCACGCAGGGAGTCGTCACATGATGCGGGCCTTGATCGCGCTCACAGCCCTCGCGGCGCTGATCCAGCGCACCGCCACCGGCGACGCCTGGTCGCGGGTCGCCGCGCTGCACAGCCAACGTGTCCAGCAGGTCGGCATCGTCGGCAGCAGCCTGGTGTTTGTCGCCAACGGCCAGGTCACGCACAAGACAGCGGTCGGCTACCAGGACCTCGCGACCAAACGCGTCGTGGACGACGACACGATCTACCACTGGGCGTCGATCACGAAGACGTTCACCGGCATCGCCATCATGCAGTTGCGCGACCGCGGGCGACTGTCCCTCGACGATCCAGCCGTCAAGTACGTGCCAGAATTGCGCGAGATCCACAATCCGTACGGTGACGTCGCCCAGGTGACCGTGCGGAGCCTGATGTCGCACAGCTCGGGACTGCGGGCCGGGACGTGGCCGTGGGGCGGCGACAAGCCGTGGCATCCGTTCGAGCCGACCCGCTGGGCCCAGTTCGTCGCCATGCTGCCGTATACCGATCTGCGATTCCAGCCGGGGACGAAGTACAGCTACTCGAACCCCGGGGTGATCATCCTCGGCCGCATCATCGAGTTGCTGTCGGGCGACGATTACGAGGTCTACATCACGAAGAACATCTTCATGCCTCTCGGCATGAGCCACAGCTTCTTCGACCGGGCGCCCTATCATCTCGTCGGACATCGATCGCACAGCTACGTGGGCACCGACGATGGCACCACCGAGCAGCCATTCGATTTCGACTCGGGCATCACGGTGTCCAACGGTGGCCTGAACGCACCCCTTGGTGACATGGCCAGGTACCTCGCGTTCTTGAGTACGACCGACGGCCCCGTCCTCCAGCGTTCGTCCCTCGACGAGATGTTCACGCCGCAACTGCGCGCAGCCGATGGCGAAGGCGGCAGCGGCGACGACGTGCAGGCCGGGCTGTCCAGCTTCATCGAGCGGCACGGCGGTGTGGAACTGGCCGGACACAGCGGCGATCAGAACGGGTTCATCTCGCACCTCTACATCCATCGCCCATCCCGGTCCGGCTACATCGTCGCCTTCAACACCAACGTCACCTCGGTGCGCGACCCGCGTCACACGACGCGAGCCGTCGACGACGACGTGCGCGATGCGATCGTTCGCGAGTTCTGGTCGGGGGCACGGTAACCGTCGTTCGCGCGCTGGGAGGAGGCCCGCCATGGGCACGGCGATGCGGTTCATCAGGGCGTGACTCTTCCTTGACAGTGCGCTGATTGCGGGGTGGATCCACATGCCACGCATGCTTCGACAGCCAGAAATCGTCTGGGCGTCCACCATCATGGCCACGGTGATGCTGTCACTCATGGTGACGACGCAAGTCGCGTCGATGACGATTCAGCTCGTCGTGGCAACAGCGGCCACGTGTGGCGCGTTCTCCTGCGTGCGGCCGCGGCCGGACGTCGCCCGTCCAGTGCTTGGTGTCAGTCGCGCGCTGGTCAGTTCGGTGGTCGGCTCCTTTCTTGTGTTCACCTGGCTCGCGGTGTCAGGCACTACCCTCGAAACAACTCCGTCCGCCGCGGTGTTCCATGTCGTCGTCCTGATCTGGTTCATCCAACTCGCCCTTGCCGCGCACCTGGCGACGCTGGCGCGTGCGGGCGGGCGCCTAGCCGACGGCTGGCGGGCGGCGGTGCTCCGATCGCCGGAAGTGCTGTGGCTGACGTTGACGCTGCTGATTGCCGTCACCTGGCGCATCGGGCCCGAGTTGAGCGACTGGTCCGGGGCCTCGGTCATGGCCGTCGCACCGATGACTGTCGTCTTCGGTTGCCTCGCGCTGCTGCTGCGAACGCCGGCCGAACTGCGACCGGCCGCAGCACTGTTTCGCACCATCGTCAGTTGTTTCATCGGGTTGACGGCCACCACGCTGCTCATGACCGAATCGCCGACCATCGGCGGCTTCCGCAGCCAGGGCGCGGAGTTCGTCTGGGCGTTCGTCCTGTTCTGGCAATCGGCGATCACGGCCGTGTGCGGCCTCCTCGCGTGGGCGGTCGTGCGAGAGATGATGACGCTGCGCACTGCGGTACGCGTGTTCTTCGGTGGCGCGGCGGCGATCGTACTGGCGTACGCTGCGTGGATCGCCATCTCGATCCTGTAGCGCGACCCGATCGACTCGCGGCGCGGCGAACAGCAGGTGCGTACTTGTCCGAGGCCTTCGGTCGTGCCAGGACGCAGCAGCCACGATCGCCATGGGCCAACGCGAAACCTGGAATGGGATCAGCATAGCGTTCGAACCGCCGGACGATGTCGTCGTCGGGGCTCTGTCTCTACACTCTTTACCAGGTCATCGAAACATCGGGCGGCTTGAATCACCCTGACGGGACCGGCCGGTTCGCCGCAGCCACCGGAACGTTCACCATTCACGTGCGCCAGGAAATCGATTTCGCAACCAGCATGGCGACCGGATCCGGATCGTTCGAGGGACACGTCAGCCTGAACAACTGAGAACGGCACGCGGGTGAACGCTGGCGGTCGGGTATTCAACGAGCGGCGGGGAGGCGTCCCACGCCCGCCTTCCGGGTTGGTTCGGACGAACCGGACCGGGTGGCGGAGGCGCTTCTCCGCGAGATGCGGGCCGCCGATTGATGAACGGCGTCATTGACGACAACATCCCGCCCCGCCACACTGGGTCACTCGAAAATTGTTGATTTCATGGCGTTCGGAGGGGTGATGCGTTTCAGGTCCTGCCTCGCTGGTGTCCTTGCCGCCTGCTGCTCGGCGATCGTCGTCGCACAGCCGCCCGAGCAGCACGTGCATCCCCGGTCCGAGCCGGGTGTCGGACTTGGCGAGATTCGGTTCGCCAACTCCGGAGCGCCATCGGCACAGGCGCCGTTCCTTCGCGGGCTCGCCCTGCTCCACAGCTTCGAGTACGAGGAAGCGGCCGAGGGCTTCCGTGACGCCCAGCACGCCGATCCATCCTTCGCGATGGCGTTCTGGGGCGAGGCCGTCACCTACAGCCACCTTCTCTGGGGAGAGGACGACCGGGATGCGGCACGCCGTGCCCTGGAGCGGCTGGCCCCCACGCGCGAGGCACGGCTGGCCCGCGCCGGCACGGCGAGGGAGCGCGCCTACGGCACGGCCGTCGAGGCGCTGCATTCGGAGGGCGACCTTCCAAGCCGCGTGCGCGGATTCGCCGAGGGGATGCGCCAGGTGTCGGCCAGCTACCCCGACGATCCCGACGCAGCCGCGTTCACGTCGCTGGCCCTGTTGTTCAGCGCCTATGTCGGTGAGCTTCCGCCCGACGCGCGCCGCGCGGCGCGTGACGAGGCCATCACCTTTGCCGAGCGCGTGTTCACGCAGTATCCACGGCATCCGGGCGGCGTCCACTATCTCATTCACGCCACCGATGAACCCGACTTCGCGGCGCGCGGGCTGGAGGCCGCACGGCGATACGCCGCCATTGCCCCGGAGGCCGAGCACGCGCTGCACATGCCGTCGCACATCTTCGTGCAGCTCGGGCTGTGGGACGATGCGGTGGCCTCCAATGAGCGAGCATGGGCCGCGTCGCGCGCCGAGGTAGCGGCGCGCAAGCTGTCGAATGCCGATCTCAGCTTCCACGCGCTGCAGTGGCTGCAGTACGGCTACCTCCAGCAAGGCCAGTACGGAAAGGCGCGCGGCCTGATCGACACGGCGCGCGACGTGCTCGCCGGCGTCGACCTGACGAATCCGCTTCATGTAGACGGCCGGTACACCGTGGGATGGCTGTCGTTCGCCTACGCCGCCAACACGGGCGACTGGTCGGGCCCGGTCTGCTCGACGACGTACGTACCTGCCGCGCCGGGCTCCTCGTCGGCTCGCGAGCGCTCGTTTCGCGGGTCCGCGATTTACCAGGCAGCTATCGCCAACATGATGTGCGGCCGTGACTCCACGATCGAGTCGCTGCGCGCCCGCGTGACGTCGCTCGCTGGCGGCGATGTGGAGGCGCCGCTCCTCAAGACGACACTCCTCCACGCGCGGCTTCTTGCGTCGATCCGCGAAGGTCCTCGCGACCTCGACGCGCTGATCGCCGAACTCCCGCCGGCCGGGCGGCCGCCAGTCGGTCCACCCTCGACGTTGAGGACCGACGAACTGCTCGGTGAGGCGCTCCTGAAGGCGGGGCGGCCGCGCGAAGCCGTCGCCGCCTACGAGCGCGCGCTGCAGCTCACACCGAAGCGCAGCGCTGCCCTGCTCGGCTTGTCGCGGGCCAGGCTGGCGGCCGGAGACCGTGCGGGATCGGTGGAAGCCTATTGTCAACTCCTGGCCAATTGGCACAAGGCTGACCCGGACGTTCCCGCTCTGCCGGAGGTCCGCAACGGCGCCGCGGCGCGGTGACGTCCGGCACGCGAACTTCTCGAGGCCGCTGCCGGCCCCAGGGTCCTTCGGCGCGAGCGATGAACAATACGCGCGGAGTTGCGCTCCACCTCCGCAGCGAGATTCCGACGAGACAAGACATGGCGAGAGCGCGAACGCAGCGGGCCGCAACTGTCGGAGTCGCCGAGCACGGCAACTCGGCGGTGCTCGTCACGATCGCGCCCGACGGTCAGCTGCTCGATCGCCGGCGCGTTGATCTCACGGGGCACGGCCTGCCAACGCATCCTCATCACCACGAAGGGTCATGGGCGGTGGGCCGGTACCTCAACACACCGGGAGCGCGATCGCTGTCGCTCGCGCAGGCCGTAGCGCTCGTCGAACGCGTGCGCGCGGCCGCCGCGCGTGGCGCGCGTGAGGGCCTCGAGGCGCTGGCCGCGGCAGTCCCCGTGCCGATTGCGAGCATCGCGATCCGCGTGTGCCCCGAGCTTCCGCCGACGACAGAGGAACGGATCGCCGACAATCGTGCGCAAACCGTCGCCGACTCCGTCATGTATCGCGAGGCCCTTGCGAGCGCAGCGGAGGCGCGCGGCTGGTCCGTGCACTGGTACGAGCGCGAGCAGGTATTTCTCGACGCAGCGGCGGCGCTCGGCCGCGAGGATATCGACGTTTTCCTCCGCGCGATGGGCCAATCGATCGGGCCGCCCTGGCAGGCGAGGCACAAGCTTGCGGCAGCTGCGGCGCTGGCCACGACAGGTCGACCGCGCCGCGCCGCGCGAACCGCCGCTGGTAAACGCTGAAGCGGCGCCGTTCCACCATCGAGGAAGGCCCTGGGCCGTCGACAGGATGGCGACAGGCGTAGCTGGACACTAAGCGGCACTTGGCACACGATGACCGCACAGTGCAGCTTTCCGTTGGTACGCGGCTCGGCCCGTACACCATCGATCGGTTCCTCGGCGCCGGCGGTATGGGCGAGGTGTACAAGGCGCGCGACACACGCCTCGAGCGCTCGGTCGCCCTCAAGGTGCTGCCCCCAGACGTCGCGGCAGACGCGGCGCACCAGGCGCGATTCCAGCGTGAAGCACGGATCATCTCGTCACTGAACCACGCGCACATCTGTGCGCTGCATGACGTCGGCCAGCAGAAGTCCCTTCATTACCTGGTCCTCGAGTTACTCGAGGGCGAGACGCTCGCGGCGCGACTCGCCCGCGGTCCCCTGCCCTTCAGCCAGGCCGCCCACCTCGGCGCCCAGATTGCCGACGCCCTTGCCGCCGCGCACCGCCACGGCATCGTCCATCGCGACCTGAAGCCGGCCAACATCATGCTGACGGCGTCGGGGGTGAAGTTACTCGACTTCGGGCTCGCCAAGCCGGTTGCCGTGCCGACCGTGGCCACACCGCTGACCGCCACGGTGGTCCACGATGGTCCCGCGACGGCTGAAGGCACGATCGTCGGCACCCTGCAGTACATGGCGCCCGAACAGGTGCATGGGCGCGCCACCGATGCGCGCACCGACATCTTCGCGCTCGGCGTCGTGCTCTACGAGATGATCACGGGGCGCAAGGCGTTCGCGGCGCCGACGGCTGCCGGCCTGATCGCCCAGATCCTGCAGGCCGATCCGCCGCCGATGACCGCGGCCGTGCCCGCCACGCCGCCCGCCCTCGCGGCTGTCATCCAGCGCTGCCTCGCGAAGGGACCCGAGGACCGCTGGCAGTCGGCCCACGACGTCAAGCTGCAACTGGAGTGGCTGCAACTCCACGCCACAAGCGGCGTCGATCGTCCCGCCGAGACCTCGCGGATCCGGCGACGTTTGGCATTGCCTGTCGGCATAGCGCTGGGCGCAGCGCTCGCGACAGCTGCGTTCACGCTATGGCGGATGCCGATCGCCGTCGACGATGCGGTGCCGCGCCGTTTCGAGATGGTGCTGCCGGAGGACACCGCCCTTTCATTGGGCATCGCCTTCGATATGCCGGAGATTTCGCCGGACGGACGGTGGGTCGCCTTTAGCGCAACCGTCAGGGGGCAACGACAACTCGTGCTTCGGAGCCTGACGTCTCAGGAATCGAGGGTGCTGCTTGAAAACGAGGATGTGGTCTACCCGTTCTGGGCACCCGACAGCCGTTCGATTGGCTTTTTCAGCCGCGGCTACCTCAAGCGGGTCCCGGTCAGCGGTGGGGCGGCGCGAGTCATCGCAACAGCGGCTCCCATTCGCCTCGGAGGCACATGGACCGACGACCGTGTGATCTTCGCCGCTGGCAAGGAAATTCCGGCGGGGATGATAGAGGGCGCAGGGGTCTACACGGTGTCTGCGGACGGCGGCACGCCGGAGCCGGTGCCATCTCTGGTTCCGCCGCCGGGGAACGCCTACGTGCTCCCGCGATCCCTCGCAGACGGGAAATCGTTCCTCCTCGGCACCTTTCCTGACGACAGCCTGCACGTGGTCGCCCTGGATGGGTCTGGAGCCCGCAAGGTGGCCGATGGCTTCGGGAGGCAGGCCCGGCCGAGTGGCGGGTCACTGTTGTTTGTCGAGAACGCGCAATTGTTCGCCCGCGCGTTCGACCCGCGCACTGCCGCGCTCGTCGCGGCACAGACCCGGCTCGCCGATCGCGTCCGATCCTTTTCGGTATCGGGCGACGGCACGATCGTGATCCGTTCCAGCGAGAACCTGTCCACACGACTCACCTGGTTTTCGAGAGCCGGCCTTCGGTCGAGCACGGTTGCGGACTGGGACGAACACGGTGGCATGGCGCTGTCGGCCGATGGCCGACGGGTCGCCGTATGGAAGACGACCGCGGACAGGGACGTGTGGGAGGTCGACCTCTCCACCGAGGTAACCTCGAGAATGACGACAGATCCCGCTGCCGATACTGACGCCGTCTGGTCACCAGACGGCACGCGCCTGGCGTTCACGTCAACCCGGACGGGAGGCCAGGCTGTCTACGTCAAGAACGTGTCGAGCGGGCGCGAGGATCTGGCCGCATCACTTCCTGACGGCGGCCGACTCGTCGTGGACGGGTGGACTCCCGATGGACGGTCGCTGGTAGTGCGCCAACCCGGACAACCGGGCTTCTCCACAGTGACAGTGGGAGTGGACCGCGCCCCGCGCCGGCTCATGAAGAGTCCCTACGTCGTGGATGAGTCGCACGTCTCGCCGGACGGCCGCTGGATCGCCTACAACTCCGACGAATCAGGGGCGTGGGAAATCTATGTCGCCCGATTTCCGGACTTCACGACCAGGCGCCGCGTATCTACCGCCGGCGGAGTCCAACCGCACTGGCGAGCCGACGGCAAGGAACTGTTCTACCTTGCGCCGGACTCGTCGATGATGAGCGTGGCGATCAGCATCGGCGACGCACTCGTCATTCAGAAGCCTGTCGCCCTCTTCGAGACCAACATCGATCCGAATCCGAACCTGAACCAGTACGGCGTCACGCCAGATGGCCAGCGCTTCCTCGGGCTCGACCGCGTCACGCGTCGCAACAACACGCTGACGGTGCTCCTGAACTGGCTGACCCCAGAGAACCTCGCTCGCCACTGCCCCGAAGACGTGGCGCACGCGTGGCTCCCGAACACGATAGGACACACTTACGACTGACGGTCCCCTCGCCTGGCGCGAACGCACGTCGTCACCCATCTCGGCCACACACAGGCGCACCTCAGCGGCACTTCGCTTCCGGTGGTTCTTGAAGAGTTTCTTCACGCTGACGCGTGTATCGTGTCGGGATGACACCCCGGAGACGACGGCCGTGAACAAGGTTTCGCGCGTGGTGATCGAATACGCTGGGCTTGTCGGGATTCCCGTGATCGGCGTGCTCGCCGCGCTGCAGGTCGGCGCCTGGCTGCAGGCGCCAGCGGCGACCGCCACGGGCGCGTTTCGCGGGGCCGCAGCGAACGGCGGCTTCAGCCTCCCGTCGCTCCTGTTCTCGGTGGCGGTCCTCGTCGCCTGTGCCCGGCTGGCTGGTGTCGCGGCGCGCTGGCTCGGCCAACCGCAGGTGGTCGGCGAGATGGCGATGGGCATCGCCCTCGGCCCGTCGCTGCTCGGCTGGATGGCGCCGACATTTTCGCAGGCCCTGTTCCCGCCCGGCAACCATGCGCACCTGAATACCCTCAGCCAGCTCGGCCTGCTGCTGTTCATGTTCCTGGTCGGCCTCGAGTTCGACCTGAAGCGCCTGCGACACCTCGGGCACACCGCGGTGCTTGCCAGTCACGCGAGCATCACACTGCCGATGCTGCTCGGCGTCGTGCTGGCGTTGTACCTCTACCCGCGGCTCTCCTCGGCAGAAGTGCGCTTCAACGAGTTCGCCCTGTTCATGGGCACGGCCATGAGCGTGACCGCGTTCCCCGTGCTCGCCCGCATCCTGCGCGAGCGGCGGCTGCAGGACACGCGCATCGGCACCGTGGCGATCGCGTGCGCCGCGGTCGACGATGTCACGGCGTGGTGCCTGCTGGCCGGGATCGTCGCCCTGGTGCGCGTGTCGGAACATGCCCTCCCGGTCCCCTGGATGCTCGCGGGCCTTGGTGCGTTCGTCGCGGCGGTCGCCCTCCTGCGCCGGTTCGGACTCGGCGTCTTCCTGGCCAGCTACAACAGGCGCGGAAGGCTCTCCGAGGACACGGTCGCGGTCCTCCTCACGATCGTGATGGTGGCGTCGGTGTTCACCGAGTGGCTCGGACTGCACCTGCTGTTCGGAGCCTTCTTCATCGGCGTGATGCTGCCGAAGAACGAGGCGTTCGTCGAGGCCGTCACGGCGCGGTTCGAGCTCGTGGCGACGACGCTGCTGCTGCCGATCTTCTTCGCCCTCACCGGATTACGCACACAGATCGGCCTCGTGTCCGGCGGACAGATGTGGTTCTACTGCGGCCTGATCCTGGCGCTGGCCATCATCGGCAAGCTGCTCGGGTCGGCCCTGGCGGCGTGGATCTCCGGCCTGCCGCCGCGCGACGCCATCGGACTCGGCGTGCTGATGAACACGCGCGGGCTGATGGAACTGGTCGTGCTGAACCTGGGCCTCGACCTCGGCATCATCTCGCCGGCCCTGTTCTCGATGCTGGTCGTGATGGCGCTGGTGACGACCTTCATGACGACGCCGTTGCTGATGCGGCTCTATCCGAGAGCGGCACGACGCGCCTCCGGTGTACCAGCATCGTCACCGGCCTTCGAGAGCTGAGGCACGGAAACCGTTACTGTGCACGTGTGGGTCGTCCCCCGCGGTCCCTGACCGGCCAGCCCTGGTACACCCTCGCCGTCCTCACGCTCGCCAATGTGTGCGGCCTGGTTGACCGACAGGTGATCGCGCTTCTCGTCGAGCCCATCAAGCGGGACCTCCAGATCAGCGACACGCAGGTGTCGTTGCTGATGGGCCTCAGTTTCGTCCTCTTCTACTCCGTGCTGGGCGTGCCCGTCGGTGCGCTCGTTGATCGCTACAGCCGGCGACGCATCGTCGCAGCCGGCGCCCTCCTGTGGAGCGGGATGACCGTACTGTGCGGCTTCGCGCAGTCCTTCGGACAGTTGCTCGTCCTCCGCATGGGAGTCGGCGTCGGCGAAGCGACACTCGGGCCCTCAGCCGTGTCGCTGCTCGGTGACGTGTTCCCGCGTGAGAGCCGCGCCCGCGCCATGAGCGTGTTCGCACTCGGCACGTTCCTCGGGTCTGGCATCGCGTACGCGATTGGCGCGTACGTGGCGGGCGTGTCGGCCGAGGGGATGACCGTCTCCCTTCCCTTCTTCGGGCCGATCCGCTCCTGGCAGGTGGTGTTCCTGGTCGTGGGCGCGCCGGGCCTCGTCGTCGGGGCGCTGGCCCTGACGATGCATGAACCGCAGCGGGGAGCCCGCGCCGCTGCGGCGTCGCCGCGCGAGGTGTTCGACTACGTGCGCATCCATCGCCGCACCCTGGCTACGCTGGCCTTCGGATTCGCGTGCTCGTCTGCCGTCAACTACGGCATCGCGGCGTGGCTGGCCACGTTCTTCGTCCGGACGCACGCGTGGACCGCCACGGAAGCGGGCGCCCTGCAGGGCCTCCTGACGATGACCTTCGGCGTACTTGGCGCGCTCGCCGGTGGCTGGCTCACGGACCGTTGGGTCTACAGCGGTCGCGCGGACGCGCCACTACTGGTCGCAATCATCGCGGCGTTCGGCATGATCGTCACCGCCGGCGCATACCCTCTCGTTTCGTCCTCCGTGGTGGCCGCCTGGCTGCTCGTGCCCGTGAACATCTTCGCGGCCATGCCGTGGGGCGCTGCGAACGCGGCGGTTGCCGAGGCGCTGCCCACGCACCTCAGGGGACAGGGCACGGCCCTCTACCTGCTCGTGGTGAATCTCTTTGCGGGCGTCGTCGGCCCGACCAGCGTGGCCGTGATCACCGACCGAGTCTTCGCGAATCCGTCCGCGGTTCGCTATTCCCTGGCGATCTGCACGGTGTGCGGCATGGTCGCCGTCATCGCCATCCTCGGATCCGGCCGTTCGGCCTACCGACACACCGTCGCCGCGCGCCTGTCGTGAAGGGGAGGAAGGAGGATCGGCCTCGCCGTCCCTCCCATCGTGACGCCGCGCCTCACGCCCACTGGATGCCTGCGAGCACGAGGGTTCACCCGTGCGCGCAGGATGCTCGCCTTCATTCATCCAGGAGGAACACCATGTCATCGTCATCCTCTCTCGTCACCCGCGTTCGTCGCCGCAGGTTCGTGCTCGCGGTCTCCGCGCTCGCCCTCGCGCTGTCGGCAGCAACCGTCTCGCACGCGCAGGTGCAGGGGGCCAGCCAGGACCGGGACGTCATCGAAATCACTGTTGATGTCGCCGAGGATCTCGGCGGCAAGTTCGTGCCGACGCTCGTCAAGCCCGAACACACGCAACCCGAACGGGGCGCCTTCTACGTCACCGAGGGGCGCGTGTTCCCAGGCGGCACCATTCAAGGTGATGGGGCGGATTTCAATCCGTACCGAATCGGCCACGTCGGCGTCTGGATATCCCGCGGCACGCACCTGGTGTCGGCCTCGGACATTCCTGCGGCCGACTGGTGGGCCCACACGGCGCAGCTCTTCGTCCTCGGCCGCCAGGGTAAGGAGATGATGGCGAGTGAGGGCCTGGAAGGCTCGGGCGCACTCACGCGCGTCGTCACCGGCGGTGCGGGCAACTACGTCGGGTTCATCGGCGAGCAGCGGACGACGTTTCTCGGGTTCAACCCGACGGGCGGTGTGAACCTCCGCGTGACGTTCGTGCTGCGCAAGATGGTGCGCTGATCGGCGGGACGGCACGAACCTCAGGTGCGTAGCTGCGGGACTCCAACGAATCTCGCGGGCACGCCCGCCGCGCGCCCGCGAACCGCAATGCTGGAATGCGGCCATGCGGAATGTCGAGAGCGCTTGCCAGATTCGTTTGGGCCGGTGGCGCTGGCGTCATGGATACTTGTCCCGCCGCTACGCTGCCCGTCGAGCAAGCTCGACGGCTACGCATAGGCTACAGGGTCCAGGCAGTCGGCGATTCCGGCTCGTACACGCAGAACGTCCCCGTGCGTACGGCGTTCTCGAAGTGCCGGCCGAGTCGCGGATGCATGGCAGCCACTTTCCGGATCGCGCTGCGAATACGCCAGGTCACGGCCGACCGCGCCCGCTCGGCGGCGCTGCCCAGGTGCCGGGAGCGGCCTCCCAGGCCGACGGCGTCCGACAGGTGCTCGACGATGCGATCGAGCTCTTCGCGAGCGGCTTCGGCTCGACCGAGGTCACAGGCGGCATCGGCATCGTCGATCTCGCGCTGAAGGTCGCATACGCGCGCCTTCAGCTCACGGCGCGCGCGGTCGTCCAGCATGGGCGCATCACCGGCGGGTTCCGCGGGCCGATCGGCGAGTTCCAGGCAGTGCAGTTCGATGCTCGGGCGCGCGAGGAGCTGCGCGAGATCCAGGAAGCCCTTCTGGTGCGTCAATCGTACCGACACACCGCCGAACCCCATCGTCCAGAGCGGCCCATCGCGGCGCAACGTGGCCGGTGAGGCGTCGGGCGCGAGTGGGCGCGCGACGGCTTCGGGACGTCCCTCGTCGGGATCGGCTTCGAGTCCCGCGAGTGCGAGGCCGCGCGCAAGACGCTCGGCATCTTCGGGACGCCTGAACGGGTTCACGTGCAGCAGCCAGCGCAGCGGCTCACCCGGTTCGGCGGTGCGTCCGAAGCCGATGCGCTCCTGGAAGTCGTCGAGAAACCTGCGCAGGTATCGACGGGCGGACTCCATGTCCCCGGTGAACGCACAAGAGGCGGCCAGGAAGGCGGGCACGTCCACGAACATCATGGTCGGCGGCGTCAGCTCCAGGCATTCACGATCTCGACCGAGCAGGAACAGCGCGAGGCCGGCCGGCGCGGCGTACCACGTCGGATGCGCTGGGTTGAGCCGCATCGCCTTGGTGCCCGTCTCGAGCGCGGCCTCGAGATCACCAAGGTAGGCCTGGCACAGGCCCGCGTGGACGAGGACGTCGGTGTCATTGGGATTGAGCAGCAGTGCGCGCTCGACGTGGTGAGCGGCTTCGTCGTACTGACGCCGGTAAACCAGGATGCGCCCGAGCACGACCTGCACAACCGCGTCGGTCTCGTCGAGCGCGAGCGCGCGCCGTGCGTACTCGTGCGCAAGGCGCTCCTTCTCGTCCCACTTGACCCATGCCTGGCAGCTCCATTCGTTGAAGTGCGTCAGCGAGATCCCTGCGTAGGCTCGCGCATAGCCGGGATCGATCTGCAGCGCCCGCTCGAAGAAGCATCGAGCCTCGGCGTCGGCCTCCACGCTGCCGGTGCGCAAGCGCTCGAGGCCGCGTAGCCAGCAGTCGTAGGCCTCGAGGCTGGAGAGGGGCGCGCGCCGCGCGATGCCGAGCCGGGCCTCGTTGATCCGGACTGCCAGCGTGCTGGCGATGCGGGCGGCGATCGCATCCTGCACCGCGAGCAGGTCGGCGGCGGTAGCGTCGTAGCGATCGGCCCAGAGCTGCCGTCCATTGGCCGCCTCGACGAGTTGCACGTTGACTCGCACCGAACTGCCAGTACGGCGGACGCTGCCGTGGACGATGTGCGCGGCCGGAACGGGGCGGGCCGAGTCGGCGTCGAGAGGAGCGGCGCCAAACGCGCGCGGATGCAGGACTTCGAGCGTGCCGAACCGCGAGAGTTCGGTGGCGACATCCTCGACGAACCCGCGGGCGAAGTAGTCCTGCGCCGGATCGCCGGACAGATTGTCGAACGGCGCAATCGCAACGGTCGCGCTCACGTGCCCCCCTCGCTCGCGCCTCACACCGGAAGGCGCGGACTCACGCCCTTGAATTGAACGGCGCCGAGGTGCCAGCCGAACGCCATTCCAGCTCGGCGCATCCGGAACCTCAGGCCGGCTCGACCATTCGTCGAACCGGGCGCGGACAACCGCAACACGGTCATTTATCGCGAGGAGGCGTGCCATGCTGGTCATTCCCACAGCCACAGGATCAAAGGTGTCGTATACCGTCGAGGGCAGCGGTCCACCGCTGTTGCTCGTCCACGGCGCGTTCAGCGACCACGACAGCAACTGGGCACGGGTCGCACCCGAGTTGCGGCGATACGCCAGCGTCCACGCGGTGGCGAGGCGTGGCCGTGGCGCGACCGAGGCGACGTTGGGCCACTCTCTGGCGGACGAAGCACAGGACGTCCTCGCGGTCATTCGCGCCGCCGGCGAACCCGTGGCCTTGGTTGGCCATTCGTACGGCGCGCATTGTGCCCTGGTCGCCGCGGCGCGCGAGCCTCACCGCGTCACGAAACTCGTGCTCTACGAGCCCGCGTGGCCGCACTTGATCCAGCCGGATGCGTTTGCGGCGCTCGAGGCCCTTGCGGGAGCCGGCGCCTGGGATCAGCTCGCGTATGCGTTCTTCGCCAATGTGCTCCACGTCCCAAGCGAGGACCTCGATGCGGTGCGCGCCTCGGACGACTGGCCGCCGATCGTCGCCGACGCTCGAGCATCACTCGAGGATCTCCGGGCCCTGGGCGCCTACGACTTCGATGCCGCTCGGTTCGGTAACCTGCGCGTGCCCGTCCTGCTCCAGGTCGGCTCAGAGAGCCCGCGCGAGTTCTACGTCACCGACGCACTGGCCGCGGTGCTGCCTGACGCTCGCGTCGAGACTCTGGCAGGCCAGGCTCATGAGGGCATGACCACGGCACCGGCGGAATACGTGGCGTCGGTCCTCCGCTTCCTGCACGCGGACACGCCCGCCGCAGTCACGGCCACAGTTGCGACGAGGTCTTGACCCACCGGGGCAGGCCGACTGCGCCAGTGATCCCGTACGTCATCCTCGACCGCGCGTGACATCGCTGTGAAACGGGCGGCTATCGGCGCCGGCCATTGAAGGCAAGGGGGGCCATCCACCTCGAAGTCCCCGGCGACGCATCCGGCTTCAGGTCGGGCACTCCATTGACGCGCAATGCCTTTGGCATGTTCTTCCTCACACGTCCGCCGGAACGCGGCCGGTGTCGCCCGGACGTTGACACGCGAAGCTCCCAGGCGACCGGGCGTGGTCAGCCCGTGCGCCGTCTTCACCATCCAGAGGCACACACCCGCCGGGACGGCCCTGCGGTGATCGCATCAGGAGAGGACGTCGCGACGTGACCTTTCGGACACCTCAACTGGCCCGAAACGGGAAGGCGCGGGCAGGGCCTCAGGAGGGCGACGTATCAGGCCACGTTGCGGCCGGTGGAGAACCTCACCAGCGCGAGGAAGCCGGGCAACTCCGGTTGGTTGAGGAGCGAGCCACGTCATTGCTGGACGAGGGTGGCGATTTCGTACGCGACGTCGACAATCTTCTGCTTCCTCGCCGCCCCCTGGAACGTCGAGAGCGGCTTGGCCTCCCGTCTGGCGTCTTGCGGTCGTAGCTGCAGCCTGGCGAGCCATTCGACACGCTTCCAGGGGCACGGCTCGACAAGGAGAGGGTAGATCTTCATTCCGACCGCTGCATGCTGATCGAAGAGACGCGGGACCTCCTCTTTGCGCACAAACTCCGAGTTCAGGAACGGAGCCGAGATCAGCAGCAGTCCAAGCCTGGCGCCGAGCATGATCTCGTTGAGTTGCTCATACCAGTTCTCTCCGACCTGCAGCTTCGTATCGTCGCAGATGGAGACGAGCCCCTCTGCCTGAAGAACGGCGAGTTGTTCGGTGATGGCATCGAGCCACTTGGTGTCGAGGTGGCTGTAGCTGATGAACAGTCGGTTGCGGTCACCCAAGCGAACCTCCTTGACGGCGCGCGACGTGGATCGTACCGCCGCGTGTCGCGGCCAAACCCTCTCTGGGAAGACGCTCCCGGCACGCTCACCGTACAGGTGTGGTGGCGGGCGTGCAGGTGGCGCGTCACCTTCTCGGTACGCGTGCCAAACACGTCCGCGCACGTCCGCTGGGCCGACGGGCGACGGTTTCGGCACCAGGGGCAGCCGCAAGGACCTGTACGCCCATGGCGGGCTCGACGTTCATAGACGAGCCGGTGCGATCGCCGGCTTCCGCGAGGTGGCGATGCTGGAGTCTCTGGACGTACTCATTGGTCTCGTGGTCGTGCTGCTCGCCCTCAGCATGGCCGTGACGGTCATCACACAGGCGCTGACGAGCATCGTGAACAGCCGCGGGTCTCACCTGCGACAAGGCCTGACGGACCTGCTGCAGCAACTGGACGAGACGCTCGGTCCCGAGCACAGCCGGGCCATCGCGGGCGCCGTGCTCAGGCATCCCCTCGTGAGCGGCTCGAGCGTTGTCGGTACCTCCGCGCGCCGTCTCGGTAACGTCATACACCGTGAAGAGTTCACCAAACTGCTCATGGCATTCGCCGCCGGCGCGAGGGGGACGTCACTGAAGCCCGATGTCGTCGCCGCGCTGAACACGGCGCTCGCAAACAACGGTATCGGCGACCCGAACGCGAAGCTCGCACAGATCCGGATGCTGGCCCTTCAACTCGAGCAGAAGTCGCCAGAGCTGTCGCACGCGACTCGCCAGACGCTGGCCGTACTCCAGGCCGCACCCAGCGATCTCGTCGCCAAGATCAACGGCTGGTTCGACCAGAGCATGGATCGGACGTCGCAGCGGTTCACGGCGTCCACACGCGCCGTGACGTTCGTGGCCGCATTCCTGGTCGCCTTCGGCCTGCAGGTGGACACGCCAGCGCTGGTCAACCGCCTCGCTGCCGATCCAGAGCTGGTAGCGGCTCTTGTGGAACGAGCCAAATCCGTGCCGCCGCCCGAATCGAACACGCCAGCTTCGGAAGGGAGCACGGCGGCGTCCCCTCCCGACGCGAAGGACGCTGGTACCGACGCCACGACGCCGTCCGATCCTGCCGAAACCGCGACGGCTCCCGCAACGGGGAGCGCGGATGAGCCCGGCGCCCCCGCCGCTGGACAACCGTCCACCGGTGAGGGAGCGACCGGTGCCCCGAAGGAAACGCCCGCGTCTGCAGCCCGCGCGTGGTCGCGCCAGACACTCGACGTCGCCGGCATCGTTTCGCTCCCGTCCTCGTTCGAGGATTGGCAGCGTGGCTATTCGATGTCGAGCATCCTCGGAATGCTGATCACGGCGTTGTTGCTCAGCCTCGGTGCGCCGTTCTGGTACAGCGCGCTCGGCAAATTGCTGCAGCTACGCTCAGTGCTCGCGGCCAAGGACGACACCCAGCGGCAGGAGCGGCAGTCAACGACTGCGTCAGATTCGATTACGACGACCAACGTCACGTAGTCGGTCGTGGCGACGACGCGCCCTGCGTACCGACTACCTGTTCGCATATGCTTTCTGGCACAACGTCATATCTGTCCGTCCAGATCGCCGGAGGCTGTCCCGATGCGCCCAGAGATCCGTCGCCTGACCACCGATCAGTTTCTCTCGCTCCTCGCCTCCGTCCGCCCAGGTCTTGGCAGGAAGATCACCGCTGTCCACCTGCACCACACATGGCGGCCCAACCGGTCACAGTTCCGGGGCGTTGCTTCGGTACAGGCGATGCGGGACTACCACATCGGGCTGGGGTGGGACGACATCGCGCAGCATCTCACGATCGATCCGTTCGGCATCTCGTGGACGGGCCGGAACTGGAACCTGCCCCCGGCCAGTCAGAAGGGCAGGAACGGCAAGCCGGACGCCGGGCCGTTCATGATCGAGATGGTCGGCGACTTCGACACGGGACAGGACATCCTCGACGGAGAGCAACGCGCCGCCGTGTGTGCGGTCGTCGCCGGGATCCTCGACCAGTGCGGTCTCGGTACCAAGGACGTCCACTTCCACCGGGAGCTGGGCTCACCCAAGACCTGTCCCGGGACGGGGGTCGACAAGAAACAGCTGGTCACCGAGATCGACAAGGCGCTGGCGTCGCTGCGTGCCGCCCCTGCCAGCGGTGCGCGTGCGACGGGGGGGAGTGGCGCCCGCAGCAAGGCGAAAGCGAGCGTTGCCACACCGCTGCCGCTGCCGCTCGAGTATCTCGTCAGCCGCGATGTTGCGGAGCCAGTGGACAAGCCCACTGCCGGCTACGACGATCGGGAAATTCCTGAAGACGGTGCGTCGGCTCGGGCCATCGCTGCCGAAGCGGCCACCCGCGCCGGTGCTTTCGCTCGAAACGATCTGGCTGCTGTCGTCGGCCGGGACGCGGACGAATGGCTGGTTCTGCGTCCGCACGTCGTCAACCTGAGCCAGGGGAAGCTCTCGCGCCGCGGCCTGTTCAAGATGGACGACCACTCCATCGCCGACATCATCGAGGGCATCAGGAGCTATGCCGAGTCGACCCCTTCACCGCGCCTCATGCTGCACGCCCACGGCGGGCTGGTCGATGAGCGGTCGGCGCTGAACTACGCGCGCGCGGCGTTCCCGTGGTGGCGGAGTCACGGCATCTACCCGGTCTACTTCGTTTGGGAGACGGGCGCATTCGAGGTGATCAAGAACCGCCTCGGCCTCGGCCGCGGCCTCGGCGACTGGTGGGACCGCCGCTTCGAACGCTTCGCACGCCCGCTCGCCCGTCCCCTCTGGGACGACATGAAGGACTACGCCCTGAAGTCGTCCGCAACTGACGCAGGCGGCGGCGAGGCAGGTGGTGCGCGCATCTTCGCCCAGGCATTGCGCTCGCTGATCGCAAGTCCACCAGGCGGCAAGCCGATCACACTGCACGCGGTCGGCCACAGCGCCGGTGCGATCTTCCACAGCCACTTCGTGCCGGCGCTGGTCGATGCGTCGATGCAGGTCGACAGCCTCGCCTTGCTCGCGCCGGCGGTCCGCATCGATCTGTTCAAACAGATGGTCGTGCCCCACCTCACCAGCGGCAAGGTCGCACGATTCGAGATGTACACGATGGACGAAGAGGCCGAAAAGGACGACGACCTCATCGAACCGCTGGGCGTCCCGGTCTACGGCAAGTCGCTGCTCTACCTCGTGTCCAATGCCTTCGAGCCGGAGACGAACAAGGCCGCCATCCTCGGTCTCGACGAGCGGTTCCGCACCGACACCGGCATCACGGGTCTCTTCAAGCCGACCGGCGCGCACCGCCTGGAGTTCTCGCACGCGAAAGGCAAGCCGCACAACCCGGCGACGCACTCACGGATGCACGGCTGCTTCGACAATGACGACGCGACAATGCGTTCGGTGCTCGAGACGATTGCGGGGCTGCCGACGACGGTGGCATTCCCGATCAAGGACACGAAGTGCGACAAGGCGTCGTCGCGGGCGCTGGGCGCCGGTTTCGACGCAGGACGGGCGGCCTGGCCGGTGACCTCTCCTGCTCCCGCCTCGCGAGCCACGGCTGGCGCGCGGCGCGCGCTCTGCATCGGCATCGACAGCTACCCCACGAGCCCGCTTGCCGGTTGCGTCCGTGACGCGCAGACCTGGGCGGATGCGCTGCGTGGACTGCGTTTCGACGTCACCACCGTGCTGGACCGCGACGCCACGCGGCAACGGATGATCGATGCCCTCAACACGCTCGTCGGCGCGGCCAGGCCCGGGGACTCGCTCGTCTTTCAGTATTCCGGCCATGGCACGCAAGCCGAAGATCTGAACGGCGACGAAAGCGATCGCTATGACGAGGCGCTGGTGCCGATCGACTACACCAGCGGCGCGCTGCTGCTGGATGACGATCTCGCGGACGTGTATCGCCGCCTGCCCGACGGCGCCGTGCTGACCCTGCTCATGGACTGCTGTCATTCCGGCACGAATAGCCGCTTCGCGCCGTTGGACCGCAGCGTGCCTCGCAACGACGAGCGACGACGGTTTCTCCAGCTGACCCCGGCTGTCGAGGAGGCGCACCGGCGCTTCCGCGCCCGCGCACCGGCAACCGATCCGACCAACGCGGAGGAGTCGCTGCCCGGCCTCATCCATTTCGCAGCCTGCCTCGACAACCAGTTCGCGTATGAGTCCGGCGGCCAGGGCCACTTCACGCGCATCGCAGCCGCCGCGCTCGCCTCGGCGGTGTCGCGCCGCCAGACCAACGAGGACTACGGCAGCGAGGTCGCGACGCAGGTCATCGGCCTCGGCCGTCCGCAGACGCCGCGGCTGATGCGGTTGCCCGCAGGCCTCGATCAACTCCCCCTGCTCGCCGGCAAAGGCGGCGCTGGCGGCGTGGTGGATGCGGCCGACGTCGTTCCGGGGGGAAAGGCGCCAGGTGCCGGTGTACCCCAGGACGAGCGCGCAATGGCGGAATGGTGGCTGCAAATCCACGAGGCGGGCGCGGCGTACTGGCGTCAGCGCCTGGGACGTTGACGTGGCCCCGTTCAACCTCGGATCGGGACTCCTGCAGAACGCCAGGCCCGAGCCGTACCGGCGGAAGCTCGACGATCCGGTGCAGCGCGTGCTGCGCGTCTACACGCAGGACCCGGGGACGTCGAAAGCCGACGGGGCCATCGCCGAAATGGAGCTGCCCTGGGAACCGGTCGGGCCCGGACCGACCGGCAGCGTCTTCGTCGTGCGGGATATCCACAAGCCCACGGGCGACGTGTGGGCGCCCATCGACCTCGATGAGTTCCGCGTCACCGTCGACAAGGGACTCGCCCCAAGCACGACGAATCCCCGCTTCGCGCAGCAGATGACCTATGCGGTCGCGATGTCCACCTACGAGCGCTTTCGCATGGCGCTCGGCCGTCTTCCGGAGTTCTCCCCTGCCGTCCTCCGCAAGACCGAGCGAGGACGCATCGAGATCCGCCCGCACTGGGACCACGAGGACAACGCGTACTACGAGCCCGACGAGGCCGCGCTCTGCTTCGGTTACGTGAAGTCGACCGCCAGGTCGCTGGGGACCACGCAACCCGGCGCTTACGTCTTCACCTGCCTCTCGCACGACGTGATCGCGCACGAGACCTCGCATGCCATGCTCGACGGCATGCGGCCGCACCTGATGCGTCCGTCCAATCCCGACGTGGCGGCCTTCCACGAGGGGCTGGCCGATCTCGTCGCCCTGCTCATGCGGTTCCGCTACAGGGACGTCGTCCGGCGTGGACTCGAGGAGTCGAAGGACCAGACACTCGACGCTCCGCTGCTCACCGACATGGCGAAGCAGTGGGGACGCACGGACGGTGATGGGCGGGCCCCGCTCCGCGAGGTCCTGTACCGCCAGGGACCGGCCGATGCGCCGGTGCCCAGGGAGGATCGCTACAACCCGAAGAAAGAGCACCACGATCTGGGCGCGGTCCTGGTCGCAGCCGTGTTCGAGGCCATGAGCCGGATCTTCAAGAGCAAGACCAGGACCCTCCGGAAGATTGCCGAGCAGTCCCCAGGTTCGCGCGACCACCTGATTGATCTGCTGACGACGGCCGCGCGCGACCTGGCGGGTCAGTTCCTGAACATCGTCATCCGCGCGATCGACTATTGCCCGCCGGTGGACATCACGTTCGGCGAGTTCCTGCGTGCGCTCGTCACCGCGGACTGGGTGACGGTACCCGCCGATCCGTACCAGTATCGCGAAGCCCTGGTCATGGCCTTTCGCCGGTACGGCATCACGGTCCCTGGCGTGCCGGACCTGTCGGAGGAGGCGCTGCTCTGGAAGGGCCCGGAGAGGCCACTGCCGCCGATCCAGGGCTTGAGCTTCGCGGACCTGCGTCATCGGTTCGAACCAGGCTGGTTCGCGGACCAGGAGGAGAGGATCGAGCGAGCCAACGCGTTGGGGCGATACGTCACCAGCGACGACCGCCACAAGCATTTCGGCCTCGTGCCTCCCGGACGCTCCGGTGGGGTCCTCTACGACGAACCCGTCGTCGAGTCCATTCGTACGCTGCGGCGGCTCACGCCTGACGATGACCTGGACTTCCACATCGTTGCGGAAGTGACACAGCGCGCGAAAAAGGAGCGCCGATGGTACCTGGGCGGCTCGACCGTCGTCCTGGACGCCGACGGCCAGGTCCGCTTCGTGATCGGCAAGGGCATCGGCAAGTGGGATCGCCACAAGCGGACCGACGCGTTCCTGGAACGCTCAGCTGCCGAGTATCGCCAGGCGTTCGAGCAGGAGGAATGGTCGCCTGCCGCAGTGATCCGCAGGTTCCACGCGCGCAAACGGTCGAAAAAGACCTGAGGGGACAGTGGCCGGTGCGGCGTGCGCCCACCCCTGTTTCTCGGGGCCCGGATGGTAGATACTCTTGGAACTCACCATGGGTAGCAACAGAGCGCCCGACGATGCGGACCTGCCCTGGCCGGTTGCGCGTGGCGAACTCGACGACATCGAGACACTGGAACTCGAGCGCGACGCAGCCGGCAGGCTGGCCTGGAAGAACATGACGCCGCCGGGCCAGGCCTCGTACCGGGCGTGGCTGCCGAAGCGCGGGAGGGGCATGCCGACGACCCCACCGCCCGACGACGCGGCTGACGCGTGGGTCGATGATCCGATCACGTCGCGGTTTGCCAGCGAGGCGACCTCCACCGTAGTGCGGAAGCCCGCACAGCCCCCCGAGGCGCCACGAGCCCCGGCGCTGGAGGATCAGGTCGAAACCTCGACAGAGCCGACAATCGGGTCCGAAGAGGCGACTGCGGCGGCGCGGCCCTCGCTCCCGCCGTCCAGGCCGCCTGCGACGACCCCAATGCTGCAGACCACCATCACCGCGCCGGTTGGGCAGCATACGTCGACCTCGATGCCCTCCTGGCCGACTGCCGACGCTACTCCTCTGCGGTTGTCCCTGGCGATCGCGCCGAGCGGTGGGCAGCGACCGGTGCGAATGTCGTTGCCGCCGATCGCAGGGCAAACACGCACCAGGGTCGAGCGACTGGCGCTCCTCGGGACCGGGGCGCTGATCGGCGTCATGGCGTCGGTCGCCTTCAGCGTGGCGTGGCGACCGGACGGACGCCCCGCGCCGGTCGCCGCAGAGCGGCCCTCGCCGGCGCCGCCTCCGATGGTCACCGCGCCGTTGGCGACGCCGGCGGTGGCTGGTCCGCAACTGGCCACCGGCGACGTCCCGGCGGCGCCGCAAGCCGCCACCGATGTCACGCCCGTGCCAGCCTCGCCACCTGTGCAGGTCGCCGCGGCGGTCGCGCCTTCAAGGCGGGCCGTTCCGCCAGCACGCCACCCCACGCGAGCGTCCGTTGCCACTGTGACAACGAGTCGACAGGCTGCCGCGCCCGCGCCGAGCGCCGCGCCTCCGGAGGTCCTGGCCACCGTTGGCCGCTTCGCCGCGGCGTACAACCGCATGGACGCGAGCGCCACGCAGGCGGTCTGGCCGACGGCGGACCATCAGGCGCTCGTCACGACCTTCACCGCGCTTCGTGAACAGCGACTCACGCTCTCGCGGTGCGGCGGCGCCATGAATGGAGACACGGCGACCGTCCTCTGCCGCGGCACGCTGCGGTATCGACCCCGCGTGGGCAATCACGACACACAGATCGTCGAAGGGACTTGGCGATTCACGATGCTGCAGCGCGCGAATGATTGGGTCGTGGAGAACGTCGAGGCGCCCTGACGGGGTGCAGGCGCCTCAGCGCCCAGCGTTCCAGTCGAGCACGAGGGTGACGGTGGTCGCAGCGGTGTCTTCCGCAATCGCGTTGACGACGAATCGTCGACCGTCAGGAAACACGTCGTAGGCGTACGCATCGAGCCGCGCCGGCGGCCGCGGACCCAACGCGAACAGCGCCCGCGGGACACCGGCGTCGAGGCGGTTGCCCGCGGCGCGCACGTCCACGGCCATCAGGCGATTGTCGGGCGAGAGATAGAGGATCTCGCGTCCTCCGCCAGACCATCGCGGCCAGCCGCCGCCACCCGTCGAGATCAGGTGCTTGAAGCCTCGCGACGGGAATCTGTCAGCATAGACCTCGAGTCGGCCCGTTTCGTTCGAGGCATACGCGAACCATCCTCCTGCGGGCGAGAATCGCCCGTGGGTTTCGATGAACGCGGATTCGAGCAACGCCCGCGCGCCGCGTAGGTTGGACAGCGGCGCTATCCACAGGTCGCTTCGGGCGATGGCGCGCCCACCGCCGATGTAGATGATGAAGCGTCCGTCACGAGACCAGTCCGCGGCGAATCGCCCGAATCCCAACGCATCGACCTGGATCGGCCCGGCGTCGCCGCCGCCGCTGACGCCCTTGACGTGCAGATCGACCAACCCCTTGCTCATCGCGCTGTAGAGCACGCGCGTCCCGTCCGGAGACCAGACGGGAGCGAACTCCTCACCCGTGTCAAAGGTGAGCCGCTGCCGCCGGCTGCCGGCCACGTCGTAGACCCAGAGATCGCGCGAAGACCGTGCCGGGTCTCGCTCACTGATCGCCACGCGCGCCCCGTCGGGCGAGATGGCCACGTCGACATAGTCGCCTGGGGGCGCAATCACTGCGAGCTGCGTGCCGTTGCGGTCGACCGTCACGATCCGTGACTGTGTCCTGACGGCGGCCTGGTACACGAGGACGGCGTTCTCCGAGACGCTGAAGGCCGCAGTGGTCTCCGTCGCTCCCCCGGTTGAGGGCGTGACGTCCTCGGCGATCGGGAACGGCGCCCCGCGAAGCTCCATTGGCGTCGTGTCGAACGCCTGCGCCATCAACGTGCCGCCCTGCACGAACACCAGGTGACCGTTGGCGTAGCGAGCCTGCGTCACTCCTGGCAGGAGCGACCTCGGCTGATCGGGACGCGCGAGTGAGCCAAGAAAGATGCCGCGACGATCGAGCGCGCCGCCCGACGAGGTCCCGATGCTGAAGTACAGGAAGTGGTCCCCGTCCGGCAGGAAGCTGGGCTCACCATGCTGTACCTCACCGGAGCCCGGGTCAAGCCTCGTCACGGCCCTCGACTTGCCACCGCCGGCCGATATCGCGTGAATGGCCGAGGCGCTCGCCGGCGTGAACAGGATCACGCCGTCGCGGCTCCACGTGCCACTGCGGAATGCGGCGGCGCTGACCGTCACCGCCGTGTAGTCAGACAGCCTGATTGTCCTGAGCTTGTCCTGCGCGACGAACCCGATCGACCCGGAATCGGGAGACCAGAACGGAAACGACCCACCTTCGGTCTCCGGGATGGGCCGCAGCACTGCGGACGCCAGCTCGCGAATCCAGATCTGAGGCCGGCCTGACACAGAAGAAGCGACGATCGCGAGCTTGCGCCCATCCGGCGACAAGGCGAATCGCGCCTCCGACCGTGACTGCTGATCGGTGCCCGCGAGGCTCATCCCGTCCGGCAACACGAGCGATGCCACCACTCGCGCGGGCACCCTCGACCGACTTGCACCTGAGGTCCACGACGCGAAGGCGAGCGCGGCGACCGCGAGCGTGCCGAGACCAGTCACAACCAGCCAACGCCAGCCTCCGCTCGCTTGCACCGAGGCGAGGTCTGCGGCCGGTGCAGCCAGACCATTGCCCTGGTTCAGGACATCGTCGAGCGCCAGCCGAGCATCCGCGATGTCGCGCAGGCGCTTCCTCGCCTCCTTCTCGAGGCAATGGCGTAGCAGTGTGCGGACGCCGGCTGGTGTCGCCGCGGGCAGGATCGTCATGTCCGGTTCCCGCCCGAGCACGGCGGCCAGGCTATCGGTCGGGGTGTCACCGGCAAAGGGCTGACGCCCGGTGAGCAGCTCGTAGAGCAGGCAGCCGAAGGCCCAGACGTCCGTCCGCCGGTCGACGGGCAGCCCGCGCGCCTGTTCGGGACTCATGTAGGCAGGCGTGCCGAGCACGACGCCCGCGTCGGTGGCGAGCGGGGCGTCGGCCGTTGCCGGCCCGCGACCATCGAGGCTCTTCGCGACGCCGAAGTCCAGGATCTTGACGTCGCCCTCCTCCGTCACTGCGACGTTGGCCGGCTTCAGGTCGCGATGGATGATGCCCTTCTCGTGCGCAGCGTCGAGGCCGTCGGCGATTTGCCGTGCCATCGCCAGCACGCGAGACAACGGCAGGGGCGCAGTCTCGTAACGTCCGATCAGGCTCGCAAGCGTCGGCCCGTTCACGAGTTCCATGACGATCGCGATCGATCCGCCCGCATCTTCGAGACCGTACACCTGGGCGATGTGCGAGTGATTGAATGACGCCAGTACGCGGGCCTCGCGCTCCAGCCGCGACCGGCGGTCGGGATCGTCGGTCAGTCCGCTCGGCAGCACCTTGATCGCGACGTCGCGCTGCAGCCGCGGGTCGCGGGCGCGATACACCTGCCCCATCCCGCCCGTGGCGACAACCCCGAGGACGTCGTAGGGGCCGATGCGCGCCGGGTACTGCGGCGAAGACGGTTGGGGCTCTGCCTCGAACAGATGGTCGAGGGATTCTCCGCGCGCGTCAGCCGCCAGCAACGCGTCAAGCTGCTCGGCCAGCTCGGGATCGGTTGAGGTCAGCTCCGCAAGTCGGTGCGCACGGTCGGCGGGGTCGAGGTCGACGACCGTCCAGAACGCTTCCTTGAGCTTCGTCCACCGCGTCACGTGCCATTCCCGTTCACGTCCGGCAGTGCACCGAGCTGCGCCGCAAGCCAGGCGTGCGCGAACCGCAGCTCCCGCTTGACCGTCGCCAGCGACACGCTCGTGGCTTCTGCGGTTTCCTCGAGAGAAAGCCCGCCGAAGTACCGCTGTTCCACGATCTGGCCCTGCCGCGGATCGAGGACCTCGAGCCGCGCCAGCGCCTGGTCGAGCGCGTCCAACGCTTCGGCCCGTGCCTCCGAGACCCAGAGCGACTCGTCCAGTTCGACGGCCTCCACCGCGCCGCCGCGCTTGGCGGCGCGTCGCGCCCGCGCCTGGTCCACGAGTACCCGCCGCATGACCCGCGACGCCATGGCCAGGAAATGTCCACGGTCCCGGAACTGCGCGTGCCGCACGTCGATCAGCTTCATGTAGGCGTCGTGGACGAGCCCCGTCGTGTCCAGCGCGCAGTTCGAGGGCTCATGCCGCAGCCGCTGGCGCGCAAGACGACTGAGCTCGGTGTACATCAAGGGCACGAGTCGATTGAGCGCGTCGGCGTCGCCTTCGCTCCACAGGCGGAGCAGTCGCGTGACATCCGACGGGGATGTAGACATGGCAGCTGCCCACGAGCCTCGGCGCAAGGGGCCCAGGCGTGCTGCGGGGGCCTCGAGCCGGTTGTGAGCCGTTTGCGCGACAGTCTACGCCGAAAGGAACAGGAGCAGTTCTCAGCCCTGTCCTTTCGATTGAGGAGGTCGCCCGTGAACACGTCGTACGCCGTCGCCATCGTTGCTGCTGCGGTGCTGTGCACCAGTTGCAATGCGTCGAGCACACCAACGAGCCCGTCGGCCGTGCAGGGCCGTGGCTCAGCGACCGCCTCCGCTGGTGGCGCTGGAGACCAGACGGCGTCGTCGGCCGGCACGCAACTGGTGCCGTTCAAGGGCAGTCTCGAAGGTCAGCAGACGGTGACGCCGATCCAGCCACCGTTCGCCCTGGTGGACGGCTCGGCGGCCGGAACTGGCACGCATCTCGGGCTGTTCACCGTGACGTTTCCGCACACCGTGAACTTCGCGACCTCGACCGGCGAAGGCACCTACACCTTCACCGCGGCCAACGGCGCGACGCTGATCGCGCATTTCACTGGCCAGGCGCAGCGTGGCGTGGTCACCACGATCGTCGAGAATGCGACGGTCACGGGTGGTACGGGCCGCTTGTCGGGTGTCTCAGGGTCTTTCATCGTGCATCGCGTGTTCGATCCGGCCACCGGCACGACCACCGGGACTTTCGAGGGATCGATCGCGTTCGCGGATCAGTCGAACCCCTGAAAAGAGTGAAAAGAGAGAGGGAACAAGAGACAAGGAATTGCCAAGAGGGACGAGACCGAAGGATGACAGGGGGAAGGCAGGTCGCTTCTTGCCCTCTTCTCTTTTGTCTCGTCTCTCATGATTTCCTGGTTTCTTTTTCGTTCTCCCTTGTGTCTTTCGTGTTACTCGGCCCGCACCGTCTCGAGCGGATCGACGCGCGCCGCACGGTAGGCCGGTATGTAACTCGCGACAATGGTCACGACAACGAGCAGCAGCGCGACCAGCGAAAGCACGCCTGCGTCGTGTGGCTCGACTTCGTACAGCAACGTCGTCAGCAGCCGGGACGAGAGCCAGGCGGCGCCCAGGCCGATGCCGACACCCACGGCGGCGATCGTCACGGCACGGCCCAGCACCAGTCGCTGGATGTCGTGCGGCGCTGCGCCCAGCGCCATGCGGACGCCGATCTCGCGCGTGCGCTGCGCGACGCTCTGCGCCAGGACCGCGAAGACACCGACGACCGCGAGGACGAGGGCGAGCACGGCGAAGATCGACAGCAACACGCCAATCGCCCACGTCCGCCACGTCGCCTCGCCGTATCGTTCGTCCATCGACTTGATGTCGCTGAGCGGCAGATCACGATCGAGCGAAGCCACCTCGTGGCGAATCATCGGCACGAGCGCGGACGAAGGGAGCCGGCTGCGCACGAAGATCAAGCCGAACGGGCGCGGTGATTGAAGCACCGGGATGTAGACGTCAGGTCCAGGTGGCGTCTCCACCGCACGATACCGGACGTCGGCGGCCACGCCAATCACCTCGGCTCCGTCGCGAAAGCCGCCCTGTCCGATACTGATCCGCTTCCCGATCGGATCGTCGCCGGCCCACAGTTGCTTCGCGGCCGTCTCGTTGATCACCACCACCTTTGGCTGGCCCTGACGATCGCGTTCCGTGAACCCGCGGCCACGTACGAGCCGGATGCCGAGCGCGTCGAAGACGCCTGGCGATACCCACGTCACGCCGACGAGTGGACCGCTGCCGGCCGGCACGGGGGCGCGATCGGGGAAGGTCGCCCGCGTCCCGTTGCACCGATCCATGACCGGCGCGCAATGGCCGAACGCAACCGCTTGCACTTCGGGCCGCGCCTTCAGTTTCGCCAGCAGCTGTTCGATGAATGGGATGCTCCGCTCTGGCGGATACGAGTCGCCTGGCAGCGCAATCTGGAAGGTCAGCACGTGATCGGGGCGGAACCCGAGGTCGGTCTGGTTCAAACGGATCAGGCTCTTCAGCATCAGCCCGGCCGACACCAGCATGACGAGCGCCAGGGCGACCTCGGCGACCAGCAGGCCGTTGCGAAACGCCTGGCCGCGCGAGCCCATCGCGTGATGGCCACCGACGACAGGCTTCATCGGCGACGTCAGATCGCCGCGCGCTGCCTGCCATGCCGGCACGATGCCGAAGAGCATGGCGCTGACGAGACCGAGCGCGACAGCCAGGGCCGCCACCGTTGTATCGACGCCGAGCATCGAGGCGCCGACGCGCATGAGGCCGCCGGTCGGACCATGCAGCCAGGCGTTCAAGTCTGGGACGGCAGCGGATGCGAGCCGGATCGAAAGCGTCGCGACGAGTGCGCCCGCCGCAGCGCCGGCCACCGACAGCAACAGGCTCTCGATGAAGAACTGGCGACCGATGCGCAGGCGGCTGGCGCCGAGCGCGAGACGAATCGCGACCTCACGCTGCCGTGCGAGACCGCGCACGAGCGTGAGATTGGCGAGATTCACGCACGCGATCAGCAGCACGAGCCCCACTGCGCCGAGAAGGACGAGGGCTGCACGCCGCAGCAAGGGATCGATGCGCTCATCGTTGAGGGACACGGCAGCCACGCCGCTCTTCCCCACGGATCGTGGCACGGGAAACGTGGCGTCAATCTGCGCGCCGAGCGTCCGGACCGCCGTGTCGACCTGCTCGAGTGAGACGCCGGGCCGGCGTCGCGCGATCAGGTGGTAGCTGTGCGAGAACGGTTCGTTGAGGTCGAAGGGAACGGTCGGCTTCAGCGGCCGCCACACCTCGGCACGTCCGGACAAGCCGCGAAATCCCTGTGGTGTCACGCCGACGATGGTCAGGACGGTGCCGTCGAGGGTGATGGCCTTCCCCAGCACCCCCGGGTCATTGCCAAAGCGGCGCTGCCACACGCCATGGCCGATGACGGCCACGGGCGTCGCGCCGACGCGATCGTCATCAGCCGAGAACAGCCGCCCAAGGCGGGCGTCGATGCCGAGCAGCGGAAAATACGCCGCCTCGACGACCTCGCCCTGTATGCGCTCCGGCTCGCCGGCCTTCGTCAGGCTCCATTCCGTGTCCGTGAACAGACTGGTCGCCGAGAAGACCTGCTGGCCGGCACGGACGACTTCGTACTTGGGGTACGACCAGATTGTCCGGCGGTAGACGCCAGGTGCATCGTCTTCCGGCATGAGCAGGTGAACCAGTGCCAGCGCTTCAGCGTCCCTGAACGGCAGCGGCCGAATCAGCATTGCGTTGACGAGCGAGAAAATTGCGAGGTTGGCGCCGATACCGAGCGCGAGCGTCCCGATCGCCACCGCACTGAGCCCCGGATTGCGGCGCACGCTCCGGAGCCCGTAGCGGAGGTCCTTGCCGAGATTCTCCAACCAGCCCAGGCGCTGCTCGTCCCGGTACGCCTCGGCAAGCGCGTCCGGCCCGCCCAGCTTGAGCCTCGCCCTGCGACGCGCCTCGTCGAGTGGCAGTCCCGTGCGGAGTTGTTCCTGCACGAGCATCTCCAGGTGCTCGGCCAACTCCTCCCGCATGCGCTCGTCGTCTCGTCGTCCGAGCGCCGACGCGGCCAGGCGCTTCATGAATCGCCGGAGAGATGTCATCTCAGGCTCCTGTTGTATTCCAAAATGAGAGTACACGGCTTCATTTTGGAAAACAACAGGAGAAACAGCTCCGCCGACCAGTCCGGGCCGGCAGCCGGTTTCGAGCGAACGCTGGACCAGTTGACTGCCAACAGCTCGAGATGTAGGCTCCCAACACATGACACCCGACCGGAGTGACGTCCTCTACGGCACCCTCGGCTTGATGATCATCAAGATCCTGGAGGCCCTGGGCCCGTTACATGGGTATCGCATCGCGCGACGCGTCGAGCAGATCAGCGGCAATCAGATCGCACTCAATCAGGGCACGTTGTACCCCGCCCTGCTCAAGCTGGAGCAGATGGGCTGGATCTCGTCCAAATGGGGTACATCCGAGAGCGGCCGTCGCGTGAAGATCTACGCACTCACGCGCACCGGTCGCAAGCAACTCGACAAGGAAGAGGCGCAGTGGCAGCGTGCGGCGAGCATTGTCGAACGCTTCCTGAAGATCTCCGAGGACACCCCATGACGCGCCTGCGCGTCTTCCTGTTCCGGCTACGGGCCCTCGTGTGGTCCAGGCAGGTGGATCGCGAGATCGACGACGAGATCGCCAGCCACCTGGCCGAAGCCACGGAGGAGTACGTCCGGCACGGCCTTTCCCCTGAGACGGCGCGCCGGGCCGCGCACCGCAGTTTCGGCGGCACGACGCAGGCGAAAGAGGTGTATCGGGAGGTCCAGTCATTCATGTGGCTGGAGGGTCTGGCGCGTGACGTGCGCCAGGGACTTCGCAGCCTCCGCAGGAGTCCGGCGTTCACGACCGCATCGGTGGCCACGCTGGCGTTGGCGATTGGCACGAACACCGCCATGTTCAGCGTGCTCGACGCGGTGCTGCTCCGGCCGCTTCCGTATCGGTCGCCCGACCAGTTGGCGACGTTGTGGACCGAGGATCCGGCGCAGAACCTTCGCGAGGGTCGATCGGCCCTGTGGGATGTCCAGCAGTGGCGCAGTCGAAGTGAGAGTTTCGCGGACATGGCCACCTTCGATTCCGTCTCCACCCTGCTGAGTGGAGATGAAGGGGTCGAGCAGATCGTCGGCGCGAGTATCTCCCCCCAACCTGCTTCCACTGCTCGGTGTCCAGCCCGTCCTGGGGCGCAGCTTCTCGATCGAAGAAGCCGAGCAACGGCAGCGACTGGTCCTGATCAGTCATCGCTTCTGGCGGGCACGATTCGGAGGCTCGTCCAAAGCGCTCGGCGCCACGCTCGTGCTCAACGGCATGCCATCGCAGATCATCGGCGTCCTCCCCGCTGACTTCCAGGTTGCGAGGTTCGACGCGGACGTGTGGGAACCGCATCCGACGCACCCCAGCACGCGCGGCGGACAGACCTGGTTCGTCATCGGAAGACTTCGGCCGACCGCAACGTTCGAGCAGGCCCAGGCGGAGATGAGCGCACTGTCGCGCCATCTCGACGATCAGCGGCCGGCCACCGAGAGGAGCCGTGGCATCACCGTCGTCCCCGTGAGCCAGTACATGGTGGGACGACAGTCGCGGTTGGCGCTGTGGATGCTCGGCGGCGCCGTGTTCCTGGTGTTCCTGATCGCCGCTGCCAACGTCACGAGCCTCTCGCTGGCGCGCAGCAGCGCCCGCGCGCGCGAGATGGCCCTTCGCGCAGCGGTTGGGGCAAGTGCTGGACGGATCGTGCGACAGCTGCTCACCGGGAGCCTCGTGCTCGCCGCTGTCTCGGGACTCCTTGGCATGCTGCTCGCCTTGACGAGCATTCGCCTCATCCGCGCTTTCGGCACAACCTCATCCGTGGTATGTTTGCCCACTCCCTCGCCCGGGCAAACCAGCATCATCCTTTACGGCATCCGGTTCGATGCCCGGCGCGTGAGCACTGGAGGTATCCGATGCGGTTCACGGCTGTTTGTCTCGTCGTATTCGTGGGGATCGCTGCAGCAACGGTGGCCTCGGCACAAGGCACACCGCCGGCGACCGACCTGTACCACGTCCACTTCACGAAGTCCGCGCCAGGGCAGGCGGCCGCACACGCCAAGTCGCTCATGACCCCTGACAAGACCTCGCCGATGCCCGATCACTTCGTCGTGCTCCGGCATCAGGAAGGCGACGATTGGGACTACGTCGTCATCCAGCATCTCGGGCCGAAGGCCGAGGTGACGGCGGGAGGCGCGCCGCCGACGGACCCGACGCGAGGGCTCGTCGCCTGGCATAACGACACGTTCACGACCGGGCCATCGTGGAGCCAGTTCACCAAGGAAATGGGCATCGGCGGGGCGCCTGGTCAGGTATACATCGTCGGCGTCCACCGCGCCGTCGCTGGTCATCGCGAGCAGCTCCTGCAATCGCTCGGCACCACCGGGGCAGCCGGCAAGATACAGACCGGCAACGTGCTGCTGCAGCACGTCGAAGGCAGCGACTGGACCTTCGCGACCATCACGCGCTACAACTCCTGGCAGGATTTCGCGAGCGATCGGGCGGCCGCGTCATCGGCGGGAGACGCCACCGCCGGCGGCTGGGCCGACATTCGTCAGCACTCGGCGTTCCACCGCGACACCATCGCCGACCGCATCCATCCGGCGAAGTAGCCGTCGCGGCCGTCACTGATCCGGCCGGGACGATCCTCGTCCCGGCTCGCTCTCGGATGACCTCGGTCGGCTGCGTGCCTCCATCGCTCGCCGCCTGTTCGCGCGCCGAATTGGCGACCGCCGTCCAGAAGCGTTCCGGACGCCTTTCGGGAACCACGCGCCGCGCGAAGCTAGCCGGCGGACTTCGTCGATCCGGGCGCAACGACGGCGCGGAACGTCAGCACCACCGAACCGACTCGAATGGCATCTCCGTTCTGGAGCGCTGACGAACTGTCGATGCGGCGATCGCCCACGAAGGTGCCGTTTCGGCTGCCAAGATCCTCGACGCACGCCTGGTGCCCCGTGATTCTCAGCACCGCATGTCGTCGCGACACGCTCGGCGAATCCACGTACACGTCGGCATCCGGATCGCGGCCGATCACGTACTCGCCCTCTTCGAGCGTGATGTGCTGGTCATCCCACATGAGCCGGAAGATGCGCTCGTTCCTGCGGGCGGACTGATGCCGCGGCTCGTCCCTGCCGTCGCGGTGCTGGAACGCATAGCCGACCCGATGGGCCGTGCGGATGATGCGAGGGTTGGAAGCATCCTCGCCGAGTGCGTCACGGATCTCGGACACGAGGTTGGCGAGGTTCTTGTCGACAACGAAGCTGTCGGGCCACAAACGTTCCTGGAGTTCGGCCTTCGTCACGATCCTTGGCCGGTTCGCGATCAGCATCGCCAGGAGATCAAAGGCTTTCGGTGTGAGATCCAGGGCTCGACCGGCGCGGCACAGTTCGCGGGTCTCTGAGTCGAGCAGGAATTCACCGAAGGCGACCCGCATGACGGTTGTCCTGAAGAAATCCTGACGTAATGCTACCTCCCTCCTGCGACTTCCGGTGGCGCTCGGCGTAGCGTCGCGTCATCGCCATGCCGCCACGCGAGAATGGTTCTTGAGAGTGGCAGCCATCGGCGGAAGGAGACAATCATGCAGGCACGAACGCGAATGACGCTGGTCGGTGTGATGGCTGCCGTCCTCGCAGCCTCGGCTCCGCTCCAGGCGCAGATTCACATGCGCATTCCCGAAGACATCCAGCCACCGTATTACGCAAACCTCGCGCGAGGGTTTCAGCCGCATACGGACGAGTGGGCCGTGATCGTGTTCTACCGCTCGCCGGACTGCATCCCGCCCGGGTTCAACCTGCTCGACTTCCTCGATTTCAGCGGCCAGCCCGCCCTCTGCCAGTTGCACATCGAAGGGCGCGTCAACTGGGCCAGTCTCGACGACCCGTATCCGGCGGCACAGTTCCTGTCTGGTACCGATGAGGTTCCCGTGTGGTTCGTACGCTGGTCCGAGCTGGAAGCCGCGGTTGCCGACGACCTGCTGACGATGGGCGAACTCGCCGCGCTGCCATCACTGACCGTGGGTTCCGCGTCGTTCTTCCTTGAATCCATCAGGAATGACACTCGCGGACAGCGAGGCGGCAACGAGGCGATGGTGGTCGCTGGTCAGCTGAGCGATGGCCGGTCGTTCTTCGTCGAGATGACGGAAAAGTTCCGCGACGGTGTTCATCTTTTCCCTCACATGACGATCGAGTTCAGATGAGGATCGCGCCTGCCTAGTTGAACTGGTCCACGATGAACAAGTTGGTCAGAAGGCGCGCGTAGTTGTAGCAGTGAAGCCTCCCGTCGGGGGTAATCAGGATGTTGCCGATGGTGTCGACACCCGCAGGGTCGCTGGGAAACACGGTTCGCCACCGGATGCGCGTGGCGGTCGTGGTATCGATTCGGTCGATCTCTGGCGGCCAGTCGTCGCGGCGGACGTACAGGTATCTGGCGTCCGTGCTCCACTGCAAGGGCTCGTCATCTGTGGACAGCAACGGCACCGGCCGCGGGCGACCTTCGCCCACCGGATAGAGCGCGTGACCGGAGACGGACGAGGCGCCCCAGACGAATCGTCCGTCCGGCGTGGCCAGTGCGTTCGTCCCGACGCCTTCGGGAGAGATCGCGCGAGGCTCGGAGCCGTCATCGAGGTCTTGCACGAAGATGCGTCCGGCGCGGCCTCGCTCGGCGCCCCAGAAGGCGATGTGCCGCCCGTCAGGCAGGAAATTGGCCTCACCCAGTCTCTCGAGTTGTCCCCGCGGCAACGATCTCGACGAACCGGAACCGGTCGGGAGGATGGCCCAATGTGCGGCTCCGGTCCTGATACCAACGAGCACGGAATTGCCGTCGGGTGACAGGTCCTCCGGGTATCCCTCGCCGAGCCGGATCGCGTCGCTCCCGTCGGTCTTGCGCAGGTAGGCCGTGCCGGGAGCGCCGGCGGGCCTGTCGCCGAAGACCACGGTGGTGCCGCCGGCCGACAGCGCTTCTGGTATCGAGAAGTCGAACCACGCCAACTCGCGAGGAGGCGTGTCCGAACCTACGCAGCACAGGCCGTGCTGGCGCATGTGCGTCGCGACGAGGATGCGACCGTCGTGGAACACGTCCTGGATGATGTGCATCTCAGGGGGGGTCGGCACCAGGACCCTGATCTCTCCTGTCGTCGACATGGCCCACAACACGGGCGACGCATACCGCCGGTTCGCGCTGAACCAGACCTCCTGTCCGTCCGGCGACCACGTGACGTTACCCGCATCGCTCCACGAGCTCGACGCGATCGTCCTGCCCGATCGATCGAGGATGATGACACTCGTACCTCCTGCACCCCCCTGTAGCAACGCCACGCGGTCGCCGCTCGGTGCCACCCGCACGGCCCGGACTCCGCCCGACGATGACTTGTAGATCCTCGTCCCGATCGGGAACTCGACGTGGCCACCGGTTCGGGACACGACGAGTTGGTCGGTGCCCGGCACCCAGTCGGCCGACACCACCTGGTCGAGCACGTCCCGCGGTGCGCCGCCCGCAAGCGACACGCGAGCAAGTGTGCCGGCGCCGCGACCGAAGAAACTCAGGGTGCCATGGCCTCCCCGCAGCAAGGCCAGTTCGCCCGATGTCGAGACGGCCAGGAGCTTCGCGCCGGTGATGCCGAGCGCGCGTGCTTCGGCACTGCCCGTCCGCGACATGTACAACCCATACGGCTGATCGTGCCAGGCGGCGCTATAGATGATCGTCTCGCCGTCCGGGGCGAATCGGGCAGCGGGAATCGTGCCCGAACGAAATGTCAGCTGAGTGAACCGCGGGATGGGAGCAGTGCGGCGCACCAGGCCACTCGCGATCAAGCCCCACAGCACGACGGCACCCACCGCCAGCCCGGCGACGCTACCGATTCCTGCCCACGCAAGGAGTCGCCGCCGCGGCGTGGCCTCGTGCGGCGATGCGGGTCGATCGGGACGGCCGGCTTCGACCTCTCCCGCGATCCAGCGCAGCTCCGACGCGAGGTCACGCGCCGTCTGCCAGCGCGCTTCCGGATCCTTGGCCAGGCATCGTTGGACGGCACGATCGAGCGCCGCCGGCACATGGGAACAGAGGCTTGAAAGGACGGGCGGCGTCCGCGTGAGAATCGCAGCCGCCACTTCGGCCCGCGTCGGCGCGTCGAATGGACGCACGCCCGACGCCATCTCGTAGATCACGACGCCCAGCGCAAAGATGTCCGCGCGGCCATCGACATGGCCACCCGCGACCTGCTCGGGCGCCATGTACGGATACGTGCCCACGACCGCGCCGTCTTCGGTGCTGAAGCGACTCTGTGTGGAAGCCGGCAGGTTCGGGTCCGGTTCGGGGTCGTGCAGCTTGGCCAGGCCGAAATCGAGCAGCTTCACGCCGCCCGGGGTCAGCATGACGTTGCTCGGCTTCAGATCGCGGTGGATGACGCCGGCCGAGTGCGCCGCATCCAGGGCCTCGCACATCTGGATGCCGATGGAGAGCGCCTCGTCGAGTTGCAGGGCGCCGCCTTCGAGCCGCCGGGCCAGCGTCTCGCCTTCGAGATACTCCATCACCAGGTACTCGAGCCCGTCCTGGCGTCCGATGTCGTGTAGCGCGCAAATGTAGCGATGGCTTACGCGTGAGATGGCGCGGGCCTCACGTTCGAGGCGGGCGATTCGGCGTGCGTCGGTGCGCGCCAGGACCTTGATCGCGACCATGCGGGCCAGACGCGTGTCGCGCGCGCGGTAGACGTCCCCCATGGCGCCTGCCCCGAGCGGCACCACGATCTCGTACGGGCCGATTCGCGTGCCGGCCGACAACGACATGTGCGTGCGTGGTGCAGTGTACGTCCATCCAGGGGCGCCGATGCGTGGCGCGGAACACTTGTACTCGACGGATCGGCTGAGCTCGACGGATTCGAAAATGCCGACCAGGAGCCACGCCGTAACCGGCCGCTGACACTTCCGGCCACATTCCATGAATGTGGCGGGAAGGGTCAATGGTCACACGTGCACCACCCCAGCCGTCGGTTATCGACGCTCGCCGCGAAAGTAGCGAACTGCCGACTGAACGGCAAGGTCATGCGTCACACAGATTCGCTCGTCCTGACCTACTCGTTTCGTAGCGCAGCCATGGGCGACACGCGGGCCGCGCGCGCCGCGGGAACGTAGCCAGCGACCATGGCGACGGTGGAGAGCACCAGCGCCGTCAGCACGAACGTGGCGACGTCTGTCGAGGAGGTCTCGTAGAGCAGGGCCGTCATGAGCCGCGCCAGCCATAGCGACACGAGGCCGCCGATCGTCACGCCAACAGCTGCCAGTGTGGCCGTCTGCGCCAGCACGCCACGGCTGATGTCTGCCGCAGTCGCGCCCAGCGCCATGCGCACGCCGAACTCGCGGACACGTTCGCCGACGCTGAAGGCCACGGTGCTGTAGATGCCCAGCGACGCGAGAACCAGCGCAATGACGGCAAACGCGCCGAGCAGCCACACCAGGAAGCGACGCGGCGAGATGGCACGTTCGATCAGGTCGTCCAGCGACCGGAGGTCCGTCGCTGACAGCGTCGGATCGAGTTCCCCGGTCGTGCGGCGCACCGTCGTGCCGGCAGACGCCGCGGGAAGCGAGGAGCGGACGATGAGATCGAGCCCTCCATCCCCGACCTGCTCGTAGGGCAGGTACATGTGCAGCGCGCCCTGCGCCTCCAGGCTCGTCTGCCGGATGTCGCTGACGACGCCGACGATCCGCACCAGCCCAGGTCCACGCTGGGCCATGCGCCCGACGGCGTCCTGCCCCGGGTAGAGCGCACGCGCCAGGCTCTCGCTGACGACCATCACCGGCTCGTTGTCGGACCGATCGGTCTCGGCCAGGTCGCGGCCGCTGGTGAGCCGCATGCCCATGGTCTTGAAGAACTCCGGGCCTGTGATGTAGACAAACGCGAGCAGCGTCTCGCCGGGCCTGACCTCCCGCCCTGGAGCGCTGACGGACCACGTGCGGTTGCGATCGAGCGGCAGTCCATCGCTCAGCGCCGCTGCCTCGATGCCAGGGGCATTCCTCAGGCGGCGAAGCATCTCCCGCAGCAACACGTGCCGCGCCTTGCGGTCCATGTCGGCACTGGTGTTCACGCGCATGGCAAAGGCTTGCGACGGCGCGAATCCCAGGTTGACGGCCTGGACACGGAGGAACGTGCGCAGCAGGAGGCCGGCGCCGACCAGCAGCACGCAGGCAAGCGCGATCTCCACGACCACCAGCGTGGACCGCAGCCGCGCATGGCCTCGTCCGCGGGTGGAGCCACGCGTTTGATCGCGCATGGACTGCTGCGAGTCTCCGGAGGCGATCCGTCTGGCGGGCAGCAGGCCGAACGCCACGCCAGACCCCACTGCGACCAACGCCGTGAAGAGCAGGGCCATGCCGTCGACCTCGACCCGGTGCAGGAGGGGCAGGCTCAGCCCGGGCAGCGACTTGAGGTAGCTCACCAGGCCATACGCGAGTGGAATTCCCAGACCAGCGCCGATGACCGACAGGACAGTACTCTCGGTGACGATCTGCCGGACAATCCGTGACCGACTGGCGCCTAGCGCCAAGCGCACCGCGATCTCCTTGCTGCGGGCCGACGTCCTGGCCAGGAGCAGCCCTGCGAGATTGGCACAGGCGATGAGCAGTACGAGACCTGCCGCGCCCCACAACACCAGCAGGGATCGCTCGATGCGGCCGTTGACGTGCTCTTCGAGTGGCGTGATCACTGCCGTCTGGTTGAGAAACGTCCCGAGGTTCGTGCCGATGCGCGGCATGAGCGATCGAAATTCCGTCCGGACTGCTTCCAGTGACGCACCTGGCGCGAGCCTGCCGACCACAGCCAACACGTTGCCCCACTCCCGCATCTCTGCATAGTTGGCGGGCACGAACATGTCCACCCGGGTGCCTGGCACGAACACCGAGCCGAAGTCGAAGGCCGCCGGCAAGACACCGACGACCGTGACGGGCTGCCCGCTGAGCGTGACGGGCTGCCCGACGATGGCCGCGTTACCCGCGAACGTCCTTTGCCAGGTCGCGTGCGTGATGAGGGCCGCTCGCGGGCCGTTTGGAGCGAGTTCTTGCGCAGTGAAGCCGCGCCCGATCGCCGGCGCCACGCCGAGCATCTCGAAGAACTGCGGACCGACGGGCACGCCGATCAGGCGCTCCGCGTCACCGCGGCCGGTGAGCGTGTAGCTGGCAAAGCCGAAGAACGCGAAGTAGCCCGTCACGCCATCCAGCGTGCTGCTGTTGCGCTGCATCTCCTCCACGACACGGATGGGATACGTGCGCGCGCTCATCCCCTCGTCTCGCGTATCCGGAGCGATCCAGACGAGGCGGTCGGCGGCGGCAAACGGCAGCGGACGCAATACGATCGCATTCACGACGCTGAACATGGCCGTATTCGCGCCGATGCCGACGGCCAGAATGACGGCGACGCACAGCGTGAAGGCCGGCGCCTTGATCAGCCGCCGCACGCCGTACCGGACGTCGGCCCACGCGCTCTCCAGCAACGGCAGGCCGCGCGCGTCTCGATGTGCCTCACGCGCCGCGTCCAGTCCGCCGATCGCCACCGCGGCGCGGCGGCGCGCTTCCTCGCCATCGACACCGCGTGCCACGAGCTCGTCGGTCGCCAACTGGAGGTGGGTCTGGAGTTCGTCGTCGAAGTCCAGATCGCGGCGGCGCCCCTGAAGCACCGCCACGCATCGCTGCCATGTCTCCCGCAGTGCGTCCCTCACTTCACGGCCCCGCCAGTGGCGCCGAGGACCCGGCCCACCATGCCGGTGACGCGATGCCAGTGCGCGGTCTCTTTCGACAGCGCGGCGCGTCCACGGGCCGCCAGCGCGTAGTACTTCGCGCGGCGGTTGTTGTCCGAGGTGCCCCACGCGGCCGTGATCCAGCCGCGGTGCTGCAACCGCACCAGGGAGGCGTAGATCGTGCCCTGATTGAGCAATACCTCGTTGCCGCTCGCCTGCTCGATCCGACGGGCAATGCCATAGCCGTGCAACGGCCCCAGCGTGTGCAGTGTCTGCAGCACCATGAGGTCCAGCGTTCCCTGAAGAAGTTCGAGCTTGGACACGTTCCTGTGGCTCCTCCACACGAGTCTAGCGTGCCCCTGTGGCGTGTCAACAGGTCGAGGCGAGATACATGGGATGGCCGGCACGGCCCGCTACAACCAGCCCCCGGTGAATCCCGCGCGCCGAAGTCCCATGACCACCGCCGGGCAGCGGCTCATGATCTTCCAGAGCAGCCCTGTCCGATAGTTCTCGATCATCAGCACGACCGGCCCTTGATCGACGCCGAAATGGTAGGGCGTGACCCACCATCCGGTCGGGCTCTCCGGTACGGCAAACGACTGGTTGAAGGACGGCTTGAACCCATACTTGCCAATCATTCCCATGTCCATTTGGGCGAAGTTTCGCACGGTGGGAATGACGATCTCTGGCGCGAATGGAAGCGAGGCGAGGACGACCCACGGGGCAACAGTGCCGTCGTCGGGACCGAATGGCGCGCCTCTGGCGAGGTAGTCGAAGAACTCGCGTTGGACTCCACCGACGACACGCGTCTCCCAGCCCGGGCCGTCGCATGCAGTGAAGCCCCAGCAGTGCTCGCCGTAGCCGACGAAGTTCCCGGGATTGCGGATCGCGTACTCCTGCTGCACGAATGTCGCCTGCCGGCTGTTCTCGAAGTAGTCGCTGTCGTGCGCTCGCATGAACGCGTCACGAATACCGCGAAAGTCGATCCACAGGTGCGAGAGCTGATGGGTGAAGAGCGGGCCCGAGTGCAGCAGGTCACGACCGTAGATGTGCTGCCATCGATACGTCGAACAATAGGCGTGATAGCTCTCGGCCGGTAAAGGGTGCGTGGGCGAGCCGAGTCCGAGGACGTACAGCAGCAGGCCTTCGTCATAGCCTTGATAGCGGTGCTGGATGAAGCCGGTCTCCGGCCGCCAGCCATGCGTGAGCGTTGGCCCGCCATCCCGCGCCCAGTTCCAGTCGGCCCGACGGTACAGGCTGTCGGCAAGGTCCCTGATCTCGATCTCGTCGCGAGTGTCACGGTCGAAGAAGGTGCCGACCGTCAGGGCGCCGGCAAACAGGAACGCCGAGTCGATTGTGGACAGCTCGCAGTTCCACACGCGACGACCGGTCTCGATGTCGAGGAAATGGTAGAAGAAGCCTTTGTAACCGGTGGCGTCTGGCTCGGGACCCTGCCGACAGGCGAGAAGATACCGCAGGCGTTTCAGGGTGATCTTTGCGGCGAAGTTTCGCGAGAGCACTCCACGCTCGACCACGACCGGGATCGTCGCCAGCGCCATGCCGACGGCGGCGATACTGACGGGAGCCGTCGGGTCCGTCTTGTCCCGGACCAGTCCATTGTCCGGGTTGGTCTCATGCAGGTAGTAGAGAACCGTGGAGAACTGCAGCAGGCCCAGCTCTCGCTCGGTGGGCGGTCGATGGAGATCGTCCATGGCTCTACGAGGCGACCAGCGCTTCGATCTGCTTCAGGTGATTCAGGTCGTGGCCGGCATACAACTGGATCAGGTGCTCGATGAATTCCTTGCCCCGCTCGGCGTGCAGGCCGTGATGCTGACGCCGTGACGGGTCGACGCGTCGCAGGAGCGAGAGCAGGCTCGCTCGCGCAGCGGAGAAGGTCGCGAGCGATTCGGCGGGATCGATCTCGCCGTACCTGAATGCCTCGGCCCAGACGTCCTGATCGAACGGCTGAAGCGGGACGCCATCGGTTGCGAGAATGGAGCGCACGCGCCAGCCCGTGACGATCTCGGAGTCTGCCAGATGCGCCAGCACCTCGCCGGCCGACCAGCGCTCCGGAGCCGGGCGCGTGCGCCACCTGTCTGCCGACGTGGCGCGCAGCAACGACTCGAGTCGTGAGGGCGTCTCAGCCAGGAGCGTCAAGCCATCGAGGCCCTCGGCGTGGCTCAGTATCCGCTGGATGTACTGTTGTGCGGTCTCTGGCATGGCCGATCATGCCATGCAACTCGCGGACGACGACGGCGTCGGAGCTCCTCGAAGCGAGATGCGCCTGATGAGAATTGAGGGGATGACGAAACCTCGGCGACTCCTGCTCCGACTTTCGCTGGGGACGACGCTGTTGGTGCCCCTTGGGGCGGGCATTACGCTCGACGGCGTCGATCATCGACCATACATGGCGTCGGCCTACGCGACCGAGACCGCGGCGCGCCTCCGCGAGTCGATCCGGGCCGGCGCGATCGTCCACGGTGACCTGGAGGCCGGCTTCGGCCGGGCTCGTCTGACCCCAACGATCGACGCGCCGCACGACGATCCCTCCAGGGGGCAGTTTCGCTCGATGCCGCTCGCGGGGTTCGGCAGCCGGGACGGCAAGCCCGCCACCGGTACCCACGACGACCTCGAGGTCAAGGCGGTCGCCTTCCGCGTCGCCGATCAACTCGGCGTGATGGTTGGCGCAGACGCGCTGATCATCCCACCCGAAGTGACCGAGGCGGTGATGCACCGCGTCGAGTCCGAGCTGCACCTGTCGCGCCAACAGGTGTACCTCAGCGCCACGCACAGCCATAGCAGCCTCGGGGGCTGGGGCGAAGGTCGCGTCGCCGAGTCGTTCGCGGGCGGCTTCCAACCCGGCGTGCGCGTCTGGTTCGCCGATCGCATCGTCGCCGCCATCGCGGAGTCTCTCGGTGACCTCACCCCCGCCGAGTTCGGCCAGGGGCGATTCGACGCGCGCGAGTTCGTACGGAACCGGCTCGTTCAGGAACGAGGGACCGTCGACCCCGAGTTCAGCTTCGTCGTCCTGAAGCAGGCAGGCGGCCGAATCGGCGTGCTGGGCAGCTACGCGGCGCACGCCACGGTCCTCCCTGCCGCCGTGATGCAGTTCAGTGCCGACTATCCGGGTGTCTGGCAGCGAGCGGTCGAGTCTGCGACTGGCGGCATCGCGGTGTTCCTGGCCGGTGGCGTCGGGAGTCACGGGCCGGTGACTCCCACGCGAGGGTTCGAGGGGGCGCAGTTGATGGGCGACGGCCTGGCGCGCCAGTTGCTCGATCAGTTGCCGAACGTGCCGCTCTCCAGGCAGGTCGCCTTCGGGACCTTCGGGCTGGCGGTCTCACTGCCCGAGTTGAACGTGCGTGTGAGCGACGGGATCCGGCTCCGGCCGTGGCTGGCTGCGCACCTGGTGCCGGCCAAAACCCGCACGTACCTTCAGGCGTTCCGGCTCCAGGACGCGGTGTGGGTATCCACGCCCTGCGACTTCAGCGGCGAGCTCGCCCTCGGGATCAAGGATTTCCTGCGAGCGCGAACAGGCCGCCAGGCGGTGATCACGAGCTTCAACGGCGACTATGTCGGCTACGTCGTGTTGCCCCGCTACTACCACATGGACGGATACGAGCCGCGCACGATGTCGTTTTTCGGTCCGACGGTTCCGGACTACTTCGACGATCTGATCAGGCGGATGGCGTTGCACATGGCGAGCCGGTAGCGCCATAGTCTCTCCTCGCGACCCATGATGGCCCGTAACAGTGCGCAGTCCATTCTCGACTACAACCGCGGACGCGATCCCCAGATGCTGGGGCGCAAGTTCGAGCTGCTGCGCGCTGATCCCTACGCGTTCTACCGCGGCACCTGCCACCTCTTCTACCAAAACCTGCCCCGTCACGCCGTGCTCGCGACCGCCCCGGCGGTGCTGGTGTGCGGCGACCTGCACCTGGAGAACTTCGGTGTCTACAAGGGCGACAACCGCCTCGCGTATTTCGACCTGAGTGACTTCGACGAGGCGACCCTGGCACCGTTCACGCTCGACCTGCTGCGGTTCATCGGCAGCATTCATGTCGCTGCCCATCTTCGGCTGTCCACGCGGCAGGCGGAGGGGCTCGGCGAGCTGTTCATCGACTGCTACCGGAACTGGATCCTGGACGGCAAGGCCCGCTGGCTCGAACGGTCGACGGCAGAAGGCATGGTGCGCGATCTGCTGGGGAGCGTGATCGGACGCACGCGACTCCAGTTGCTGAAAGCGCGCACGGTCCGCACAGACAGGGGCCGGCGGCTACGCCTGAACGAGCGCGCGCTGCCGATCGAGAAGCCGCAGCGTGCAGAACTCCAGGCCTTCATCGAAGGCTTCGGCGCCGCGCAAGGCGAACAGCGCTTCTATCGCTTGCTCGATGCGGCGCGGCGGGTGGCCGGCAAAGGGAGCCTCGGGCTCGAACGTTATGTACTGCTGGTGGAAGGCAAGGGCGCGCCGCGTAGCAATTACCTGCTCGACCTGAAGCGTGCCGTGCCATCGACGCTCCCGGCGTTGCGCGACCGGCACTCGTTCCGATGGGCCACCGAGGCGCATCGCGTGGTCACCACGCAGCGTGTCGCCCAGGCCATCTCACCGGCGCTGCTGCATGCGGTGACGATCGGCGGGAGACCGTTCGTGCTCAAGGAACTGCAGCCGATGACGGACCGGTTGGATCTCGCCCGATGGGACGGCCGGATCGAACGCCTGGAGTCGACGATCGCCAGCATGGGCGCGGTGACTGCGTGGGCACATCTGCGCACCTGCTACCGCTATGGAGCCTGCGCGCTGGAGGAGCTGCAGCGTTACGTCGCAGGTTCGAGGTGGCAGCGCGCGCTGCCCGCGCTGGCCCTGCGATGCGGCGAACGTTCGCTGGCGCAGTGGTCGGCCTACAGCAAGGTGTACGACGCGGGCCTCGTCGTGCCCGCATCGTGAGGCCACTGCTGTCTGCGTGCGCTGACGCGGATTCGTGGTCCGATCGTCCCATTTCTGAGGCTGATCGTCTGTGCAGTTGTACACATCTGCGCCCGCCGCGAGGCTCCCACAATAGGGGCTCGAGTGGGTAAGCGGGTCAGTCGTGGGATGATCGGACGGCATGCCGCCCAAGCCACTCCCGGCCCTCCCGACCTTCGACGTCGAGTCGTTCCTCGAGTCGGCGAGAATCTCTCCGCGCAACGTGCGATTTGCGACGGGCGCCGTCGTCTTCGCCCAGGGCGCACAGGCAAACAGCGTGTTCTTCGTCCAGGCGGGCGGGATCAAGCTCTCGGTCCTCTCCTCGTCCGGCAAGGAGGCCGTCGTGGCCATGCTCGGGCCCGGCGATTTCCTGGGCGAGGGCTGCCTTGCCGGGCAGCCGTTGCGCATGGGCATGGCGACGGCCGTCATGCGGACGGCGCTGCTGCGCATCCCGAAGCGCGACATGGTCCGGATGCTGCACGAACATCCGTCATTCTCCGACCGGTTCCTGTCGCACATGCTGACGCGCAACATCCGAATCGAAGAGGATCTGGTCGATCAGCTCTTCAATTCCAGCGAGAAGCGGCTCGCCCGTACATTGCTGCTCCTGGCTCGATACGGCAAGGAGGATACGACGCCGCGCGTACTCCCCAAGTTGTCACAGGAGACGCTCGCGGAGATGGTGGGGACGACCCGCTCCCGTGTGAACTTCTTCATGAACAAGTTCCGCAAGCTCGGGTTGATCGAATACAACGGCGTGCTCAAGGTGAACAGCTCGCTCCTGAGCATCGTCCTTCACGACTGAGGAGAGAGAGAGAAGAACCGCGAGGGCGCGACTCATCCCCCTGAAGGCCGGCTCCCTGCGATCGGCGCCGGATGACCGCCCGGCCTCGGCGCACGAGCCCCATCACGCGCGCGCCCACCCCCGTCCCACCATCAGCGTCCGCCAGCGGACGCTATCGGACAAGACGTTCAGTCGAGTCGTGACGGTGCGGCGGTGGCACACGTGGCCATCGACGTCCACGCGCAACTCGAGCCCGGCGGGGCCAGGACGCTGCCAGCACGTCGCGGTGCTACGCCCCCTCGTCAGGGACCAGAGGTGCTCGTCCCGCGGGTCAGCCTCCGCATTGGACGAGGAGGCGGGAGACTGGTCAACTGCAATCACTGTGGGTCCCTCGTGCCTTGCGGGAGATGGGTCGGACGCGCAGCACCGGCAGCCGCGCCGAGGTCAATTGAGGCCGAGCAACAGTGCGAGCACGAGTGCGCCAGTCGAGACAATCAGCATTGCGATCACCTTCGTACGATGGCGAACGTCAGCGTCGTGCGCGACGCCCCTCGCCACCCACTGTTGCCATCGCTCGTCGCCCTTGGTACTCGCCAATGCAGGGACATCAGGTATGGTCGCCATGTGTGCATTCTCGCTGCGCCAGGGGCGTCACGTCTGTATCGCATTGCACACACGAGTGGCGTTGACGCAGCGAGGCAGGATCGCCACATCGCTGGCGTTTGTCGGGCAGCGGTTCGGCTGGTCCGCCAACCTTCGCTCACCGCGAGCGTCTTCCCAAAGCAATTTGCTGCGTGGCCCGCCAGCTGGTACTGGCTGACGTGCCGCTGCCAAACGTCGCACGATGCGCCTGGCGGCGCTTGACCATGCCTGCGGGCGGGCTGAAACAGCAGCTCGACAAAGCGCCGCCAGCCACCAAGGCTGAGGCGACGGGCAGCCGCTCCCCTACCCGGCACTGAAAGCTCAGGGCGCTATCCAGTGACCGCCTCCTCGACCACCACGAGCAGGACGTAGCTGAGTCCTGTTCCCAGGACCCCCAGCGTCATCGTTGTCGCCGGCGGCACGGGCAGGATGAGCCCGACAACGACGGTCGCGAGGCTGCAGGCGATGAGGTGCACCGCCTCCGGCAACGCAGGCCACCATGTGGGCGCCTGCTCGCGCTGGATCCGGCGACGCAACGCCGGCCGGAACGAAGGACTCAACGTGGGCAGCGGGAAGGCCTCTGCAAGCCGTCGATCGAGCATCCGATGCGACTCGAACAGCTCCGCACACCGGCGGCAGCCTTCGAGATGCAGGGCCAGGGCTCCTTCAGGGACCCGCCCTTCGTCGATCGCGTCCAACACCGCCTCCTGCGCCTCATCACAGGTCATCACTCGCCCCCTCGTTCCAGCATCATTCTCGCCAATGCCTGTCGTGATCGGTGCAGGTGACTCTTGATGGTGCCCTCTGGCAGGTCGAGCCCAAGAGCGACTTCCTTGAGACTTCGATCCTGCAGGTAGAACAGCGTCACGATCTCCCGCTGCACGTCCGGCAACCGTGACACGAGTTGGCGGATGTCCAGCGCGTCGACAGGTGCGGGCCTGGCGGCCGCTGGCTCTGGCACGTCCTCCAGCGGGCTGGTGCGGCGATGGACCGCCGCCCGCAGCGCCGACAGGCACGCGTTGCGGGCCATCGTGTACAGCCATGTCGACGGTGCCGCTCGCCCGTCATACCGGGGCAAGACACGCCAGAACTGCAGGAATATGTCCTGGGTGAGTTCCTCGGCGCGCCCGTGATCGCGAAGCATCATGACGGCCATGCGGAAGACCTGCGCCTCGTGCCGGTCCAGCAGCCGTTCGAACGCCTCGTCGTACCGTCTGGCACGGAGCAGGCCCTGGACCTCGTCTTCCACGTCGGGCATTGATACGCGCAACTCTGTCTGGTGGTTGCATTTCAGCAGCGGGCGGCGCCGCAACCTTGCAGGTACTCCGCGGGTATAAACCCGCAAGGAGCGTCATCGCATGGAAGTCGCCATCGTCACAATCGCCGTCATCGCCTTTGTCGCATTTCGCCTCTGGTTGGTGCACGCGCGTCGCCTGATGGCGCACCGGGAGCGGCTGGCCGCACTCGAGAAGGGGGTGCCCGTGCCGCCGTCCGACGACAAGGTTGACGGCGACAGGTGGCCGGTCCAGCGCCTGTTGCTGCTGTCCGGTCTCACGTGGGTCGCCGTAGGTGCGGCAGGGATCCTGGCCGTGAACGCCGTCATTTCAGGTTTTGACAACCAGACGAGCCCGATCCCGGATGGCGCCCAGTGGTTTGGCCTGGTGCTCATCGGCATCGGCGTCGCGCACCTGATCGTGTACGTCGTCGACCGCCGGTCAGCGCGATGAACGCCGCGTTGGCTCGCCCTCGGGATCATCACCGCACTGTGATGGACCGCTCGGAGAGCGGTCCCTACCAACGGTTTCTCACCGCTGCCGCCGCGCCGCGTATCGGCCGGCCCGTCAGGCCGGTCACGCCCAACCAGTCGACGAGTTGCGGTGACGCAGCGAGGCAGGATCGTGATGTCGTCCGCGTTTGTCGCGCACCGGGTCATGCTGCACCGCGCGCTCGGACGGCCGCTGACCTCACAGCCTGCTCGCGTGTCCAGAGCCCGCGAACCAGTGGAGACGCCAATGCAGGCGTGTGTTGCGTGGTGTCGGGCACCCCCGGATCACGTCGCCTCGGTGATCCTGTCAGCGATCGCTTGCGAATCCGTATGGCTGGAGCAGCGCCCGCGACTCGGGGTTCTCGATCAGGGGTGACATCACCGGCTCGACGTCGACGTAGGCGATGAACGCCGCGCGCATGGCACAGGCCTCCCGCAGCCATGGGAGGGCCAGATCCCAGTCGCCAAGCTCCGCCGCGAGGCATGCCAGATCGCCAATGCCCGTATCACCCTGTCCAGACCACGACTGGAGCTCGGCGAGGATGGATCGCGCTTCATCGGGACGGCCCGCACGGGCGGCGCAGACGCCCCGGACGACCATGATCGTCGAGACCCGCCCCATCAACCGTTCCGCGTGGTCGAGGCATTCGCGGGCGGCCGCGAATTCACCGGTCGCCACGCGAGTCAGCGCCAGATCGAGATACGCCTGTCCGAAGGATGGGTTGGTCCGCAGCACGTGCTCGTACTGCGTGACGGCGTCCTCGAAACGTCGCGCGAAATGCAGGATCCGTCCGACACCAGTCTGGACGTTGAGCGACAACGGATCGAGTTCGAGCGCCGCCCGCATCTCGGCAAGCGCCGCGTCGAGGCGCGAACGGGCCGCCAGGAACATCGCGTGCCACTGCCGCGACGGCGCGTGCCCTGGGTTGAGCGCAAGGGCGCGGACGAACTCGGCCTCGGCGCGCGGCCAGTCCCAGTCGAACCGGAACGCGATGAACGCCAGCGACGCGTGGCCCTCCGCAAGACCATCGTCGAGCGTCAATGCCTTGAAGGCGGCGTCCCGTGCCTTCCGGATCGTCGGACCGCTCGACGAGGGCCGCAGGCTTACCGCCAGCAATGAACAGCAGTCGGCGAGCGCGGCGTAGGCCAGCGCAAAGTCCGCATCCTCGGTGACCGCCTGCTCGAGGAGCATCTGCGCCTCCTCCAGCGCGGGTCGCGTCCGCTGGTTGCACAGATAGCGTGCGCGCAGGTACAGGCGGTAAGCCGACGCGTTCGCCGTGTGGCGCCTCGCCAATCGCTGCTTCTGCTCGCGGGTCAGTCGGACGCTGAGCGCGGTGGTCAGCTCGTGCGAGATATCGGCCTGCAGCGTGAACAGGTCGCGCGATGGCCGGTGGAGGCTGGTGCCCCACAGCTGCGATCCATCCTCGACGTCGATCAGCGCGACACTCACCGCGAATGTCTCGCCACGCTGCGTCAACCGGCCGGTGAGCACGGCCTGCACCCCGAGCTCGCGCCCGATGGCCCGCGGATCGGTGACGTCGGGGCTACAACAGCGGACGACCGTGCTGCGCGCCATGACTCGCAGGCGCGGCATCTGTGACAGGTTGTTGATCAGGCTTTCGGTCAGTCCCTCGGCGATGTACTGCTCGTCGGCATGCGCACGATCGGCCGCGATCGGCAACACCGCCAGCGAGCGGGGGGTCCTGCGGACGTACCGTCGCCTGGGCGTGATCGTCCTCTCGGTCGGCCGGGTCGCTGGCGTGGACGCGCCCACGCTCGGGCTGTCCGATACCGCCGTCGGAGGCGTCCACGGCATGACGAGGGTGGCGTCGCCGAGGCGAGACTCGAGTGCACGCTGGGCCGATCGCAGGGAGTCGAGCAGCAACGCTCCCGACTGATAGCGCTCCGATCGGTCCTTGCGCAGCGCCGTCAAGGTGATGCGATTCACGTCATCGGGAACGTCGGCAATCGGCTGTGGCTCCTGGCGCAGGAGCGCGCCGATGGTGTCGGCCGCGGTGGCGCCCGCGAATGGTGTCGCGCCCGCGAGCATCTCGTAGAGGACCACGCCGAGTGCGAAGAGGTCCGTACGCGCGTCGCTTTCCTGGCCTCGCGCCTGTTCGGGCGCCATGTACCGCACCGTGCCCATCACGATGCCTGCCGCGGTTTCGTAGACGCGCCCGGCACCTGCGTTGCTCGAGCCGGTGACGATGCCACGCGACTTGGCAAGGCCGAAGTCGAGCACCTTCACGTAGCCGTCGTGGCGCAGCATGACGTTCTCGGGCTTCAAGTCCCGGTGCACGACACCGGCGGCATGGGCGGCAATAAGGGCCTGCGCCACCTGCGCGGCGATCTCGAGGGACTGACGGACGTCCATCCGGCCGTGGCCAAGAAGCACACGCAGCGTCTTCCCCTCGATGAACTCCGTGGCGATGTAGCGCGTGCCGCCGATCTGCCCCGTGTCGTACATCGTGATGATGTTGGGGTGATTGAGGGCAGAGACGCTGCGCGCCTCGCGATCGAATCGTTCGATGAGTTCCCCGGTGGCCAGGCTCTGCGGGGCGAGCACCTTCAGGGCGAGCTTGCGCCCGAGCCGGGTGTCCTCGGCGAGGAAGACCTGCCCCATCCCGCCCGCTCCGAGTGGCGCGATGACACGGTAGTGGCCCAGGACATCGCCTGGCGAAAGGGCCCAGTTCAGCTGCAACTCCGATACGGCGCGACGGTCCGCACATACGCGATCCTTCTTTGGAACGATCAACCCGGCCGATGCCGAACGCGGGCTGATGCCTGGCGGCCTCGTGGCGATGTCCGCACCGCGCAACGTCGACGTTTTATTCAACGGGGCCGTGCCGACTCGATCCGCCATGACCACGGCGGTCCGCCTGGAACAGACCTGAAAGCATCTTTGGACTGCCAGCTCCCTCCCTGCTGCGACAGCCTGGCCGCTACTGCAAGGGAGAACGTGATGGGCATCCGCAAGAACGCCAAGTTCCTGTCGTCCGCCGAGCGCGAGGACTTCGCCCGCGCCTGCGTGTTGAAGAAGGCCGACATCGTCAATCCGGCTGCGCCTGCGGCCCAGCAGTACAGTCGCTGGGACCAACTGGCGCCATACACCGCATGATCCAGAGCGCGTTTGCGCCCGGCGCGGCGTCGGTGAACTTCGGGCACGGCGGACTCGGTCGCTACAGCTTCCTCAGCTGGCATCGCTACTTCCTGTACCGGCTCGAGCTGGACCTGCAGACGAAGGTGCCAGGCGTGATGATGCCGTACTGGGACTGGACCGACCCTGTATCGATTCTCACCGACGACTTCCTCGGCCCGGATGGGTCGGTCGGCGACGAGGTGCGCAGTGGCTACTTCGGCGCGGACGCGCCCACGACGGGCACCAATCCGACACCCGCGCCCGCGTGGTGGCCTGCGGGCCCCACCGGCTGGCGGCTGCCGGACTTCAATGGGATTCGGCACGTTCGACGGCGCCCTCCGTCGCAACTCGTCTGGCGTCGGCTCTCTGCCCTCGGCCACGGACCTGCGTGAACTGCTCGACATGGCCTCGTACTCGACGTAGCAGGCGCTCGAGAGCGGCAACGGCCTCACCAGCTTCCCTGCACAGCAACTGCGCAACGGGCTGCACGGCTGGATCGGCGGCCACATGAACAATCCGACCGCGTCGCCCTTCGACCCGATCTTCCACCTGCACCACTGCAACATCGACCGGCTATGGGCGATGTGGCAGGTGGACGGCCATGCCACGGAATACCCGCTTGCCGGCGGAGTGGCACACCATCACCGGAACGACCTGATGTATCGCTGGCACGGCGGCGCGGCGGGGTACGGCACCAACGCCACGATTGCCACGGACATCCGATGCCCGACTTCGCCGCGCTCGGGCCGGTGATCAACGCGGACACGCTCGACTTCCGCGCCCTCGGCTACACCTACGACTCGATCGCCATCGTCGGGCTCGGCCTCGACCGCACGGGCAGCATGCTCGCCATGACGCCCGATCCGATGATCAGTAGCGATCCGGACGTAACCAAGTGGGCCGCCGCGACACGTGGCGTGTCGACGTTCCTGCAGGACTGCGAGACGGTGCACGAGAGCGGCGTCACGTACGTGGTGGCAGGCGTCAAGACGTTCCGCCGGATGGGCATCGCCAACGATTTCGTAAACGTCCTGCCGGCGCCGGGCTACGGCCTGGTCAAGGCCGGAGGTACGCACAGCCAGGCCGCCTTCGACGGGGCCGTTGCAGGCATGTCGCCGGGCGGCAGCACACCGCTGGCCGACGCCCTGGCCGACGTCCACTCCACGCTCGTGGCCGCGCCGTTCGGCAACCTGCCGGCCGATGAACGCCGTTACCTGGCGATGCTCACCGACGGCATCCGCACGTCGGGCGCGCTCATGAGTTCGATCCCCGACGGCAGCTTCGCCGACACCGTGGTGTTCGGCATGGGATTCGGCACGGGGGCCGACGTGGACTACGCCACCATCGCCTCGATGGCCGCCAAGGGCGCCGTCACACTGGCCACCACGATCTCCTACCGATCACGCGGCATCGGCGCCATGGTGATGCCCGTGCTCGGTGAGTTGCCCGTGCCCGTGCAGGCCGGACCGCCGCGTGGCGCACGGTACTCGCGCCTGCTGCTCGCACCGAAGGCCCGCGTCGCCGTGCGCAACGTCCACACCAAGGCAGCCCACGCGCTCGACGATCGACCGGCGGGTACGCAACGCGACGACCAGCCCGCGTGTCATGTGTTGGTGAACATCTACGCGCGCACGCTGCTGCGCCTGGCGCTCCTGCCGAAGGCGACCGTGACCAGGCGCGGCACGGCCATCGAACTCGCCGTCCAGGGTTAGTCTGCCTGTCAGGCGTCCTCTTGGCCTGTCACATTTCCGTTGAAGTTCCGCCGCCGGTTCTGCGCTTAACCCCGTGAACGCGCATCACCCCGCGGGTCGAGCCTCGAGCCACGTGGTCGTGCGTGAGCCGAGGAGCCGGCGCGGCTCCTCCATTGAATCGCCAGTTCCCCCCATACGACTGGAGGTACGTCATGAGACTGCGAACTCGCCGACACCTGGGGTTCATCACTTCAGTGGGGGCCATGCTCGTTCTCGGGACCAGCCTCACTCTCGCGAGCATCCACGGCACGCTCGACGGCAACCGTTGAGGGAGGTTTCCATGTGGGCAACGCTCCGGCTGCCGCTCGCCGTTTGTGCGACGTTTCATCTGGCAACACCCGCTGCGCTTCCAGGGGCCGATCAGTCGAGCGACGCGCACCCTTCGCCGGTGATGACCAATGGCGAGTGGGCCCAGGATCTCGGACGTGCCAGTTCCGAGATCTACATGATCAGCGTGGCGGCGGACTCGCACGGGCCATCCGCGCGCACGACGGCGCTGCCACTGGATGTCGCGTTCGTCCAACAGCGGCTGTACGAGCCACCTGTCTCGCTGAACTTCGCCGTCGTCACGCCATTCGCGGCCGACAACCGCGAAGCGGGTGTGGAGCTTCGCTGTAACTCGCTAGCCGTCGCCTCCGCCATCTGGACGCTCGACGAGAGAGCCAACACCGTTCGCGAGTTTCGTTGGAAGCTCACTGACGAGAACTGCGTGTATGAACTGGTGGCGATCCTGGTGAGAACGAAGGATTACCTGTATCTGTACCAGTTGGTGCCCAGCAGGGCCTCGCTACCGTACAGAATTCCCGCGCGGCAATTCGGACGGGGACACCGTTGAATTGAGTTGTCCGAGCTGCAACACGCAACACGTGGTCGGCTCAGGGCTCTCGTGGAACGAGACGCTTCAGTTCGTCGACCCAGTTGTGAATCAGCACCAACTCCACTGATGACCCGCTGGCTGATGCAGTCGGAACGCCGTGGAACAGGAAGCGCTCGCCGTCGGCGGACACATCGAATTCGCGGTCGAGGCCAAACGCCGTCGCTGCCGTATAGGTGAACAGCGGCTCTGGTCTCGAGAACTCGAAGCGACCCTCGCCATCGGCTCGGACCGACACTGCCATGACGCGGCCCTGGTCGTCGACGTACACGAGCTCACGCCCGCCGCGTGTCCAGCGAGGACCTGCGCCGCCTCCGGTGGAGATCTGCCACATCCGAGCGCCAACGTTGGGAAATGGGCGAACGTACACTTCGCGTCGGCCTGATGCGTCCGAGTTGTATGCGATGGCACGACCGTCGGGAGAGATCGCCGGGTTTCGCTCGACGCCCGGAGCCTGCAACAACGTTTCAAGGCGCACTTTCCCAGTCAGCCGAACGATCAGCAGATCGTCGAGCGATGCCCCCGGCGCCAGTCCCGTCGTGATGATGCCGCTTCCGTCGGGCAGGAAATCGGGATCGGTCCGTTCGAACGAGCGCATCCCGATGCCCTTCACCAGCGCTTCAATAGAACCGCTCCCGTCTGGCCGCACCCAGCCGAACCCGACGTCTCCGTCGAACGACGTCGTGAAAACGATGCGGCTTCCATCCGGGGTCCACGTCGGCGCCGAGAATGCCACGACTCGACCCGAGGTCAGTCGCGTGAAAGTGCCCCTGTTGAAGCTGTACGTCCAGAGATCGCGGCTGGGCCCGACCTGCACCACGAACCGGTCGCCTGCCGGCGATAGTGCGGCCAGCAGATAGTTTTCCGGCGCCAGCGGCAGGGTCTCTGCCTCGCCGCGTCGATTGACCCACATCAGGACGGTCTTGCCGGCCGACGCGGACGCCTCGCTCGACCGCACGTACGCCAGCGCGTCTCCGCCCACCGTGAACTGCGGATAGCCCGTGGGCGACCAGAGCACGTCCTCACGGACGCGGCGCGCGACTCCCCGTGTCTGAAGCGAGTCGAGATCGAAACCGACTGCCCACAGTTTGTCGTGTCGGCCGAACACCACATGACCCGAGTCGACGTAGCGCGCGCCGACACCTTCGAAGATATCGCGCACTTGGCGCGTGTGGAGCAGGACGACGGCTGCGCGAGGCGGCTTCTTCGCGTCCAGGATGGTGAAGAGCACGCCGCGACCGCCGGGCAACAGTTGGGGAAGTTCGTGACGCTCGCCGGTTGCCGGGATCGTCAACTGGCGAGACTCGCCGCCTTCGGCGGAAGTCAACCAGAGGCCGGAGCCCAAACGACCAGTGACGATCCCTTCCGCTTCTCCCCAGGTTCCGCCACGCGTCGGATGGTTCGAATGCAGCCGGCGGGGTGTGCCGCCGTCGAGAGAGGTCGACCACAATTCACTTCGTGTCTCGAAGCCGATTCGCCGGCCATCACCAGAGAAGAACGCATCACTTCCACCTTCGGTCCCGACGATGGGTTCTGGATCGAGTCGGTCGAGGTCTTTCCGGTACAGGACACGGTTCCCACCATGCGGGCCCGAGTACACGATGGTCCTGCCGTTCGGCGCCAGCGAGAAATGCACGCCTGCCTGATGGACGAGGCGAGGCCCATCGACAGTCATCGACATGACCATCAACGGCCTGGACTGCTCCGATGGACGCGCCCGCTCGACGACAGTCATCGTCACGAGCAAGGCAGCGAGCGCGCCGAACAGCAGCCAGGACGCTGTCGCCCATGCCGAGCGTTGCCGCGTGTTCGACCTGCTCGACACGACACTCGACGCCTCTCTTTGAGACTCGTCGATCTCGAGGCGGGCCGCCGCTGCCGAGTCCAGCCGCTGTCCGGCGTCCTTCTCGAGGCAACGCCGCAGCAATCGGCGGATGGCCGGCGGTGTGGATGCAGGCAGCGCCGCCCAATCTGGTTCGCCGCCGATGACCTCGCGCACCACGGCCGATCGCGTTTCCCCGGTAAACGCCGGCCGCGCGGTGAGCATCTCGAACAGGACGCATCCGAAGGCCCACATGTCCACGCGGCGGTCGACCGGCTTCTGACTCGCCTGTTCCGGCGATATGTAGGCGGCCGTCCCAAGCACCACACCCGGTACTGACGAGACCGCCGCCGGATTCACCAGGTCGTCGGCCTCGTCGCTTGTCGGATGGACCGTCTTGGCCAGGCCGAAGTCGAGCACCTTGACCGTGCTGTCGGTTCGGACCTGGATGTTCGCGGGCTTCAGGTCGCGGTGAACGACACCCTGCTCGTGCGCCGCTTCGAGCGCCGCGGCAATCTGCCGTGCGATGGGGAGCGCATCGTTTACGGCGATGGGGCCGCGCGCGATGAGGTCGGCAAGCGTTTCGCCCGCGACCAGCTCCATGACGATGGCGGTCACGCCCCCGGAACTCTGTAAGCCGTGGATCTGCGCAATGTTCGGGTGATTCAGCGACGCGAGCACACGCGCTTCGCGTGCGAAGCGCAGAAGGCGGTCAGCGTCGTCGGCGAACTCGGGTGACAGGACCTTCACCGCGACATTACGGTTCAGTTCGGTATCGCGCGCCCGGTAGACATGCCCCATGCCGCCGGCGCCGATCAGCTTGCCGATCTGCAGGGTGTTGAACCGCCGTCCGGTCAGCACGGTATCTGTCGGCGGTTCCATGACGTCCGCAACCACCGCGGCAAGCGGCTGTTCCAGGAACTCTTCTGCGCGCGAGACGTCGACCAGCGTCACTTCGAGTTCGAGCTGGCTCGCGTCGTCGTCTCGGCAGGCTTCGCGCAGGAATGCCGCGCGGTCGGCCGGCGGGCGAGTCATCGCCGCGTCCCAGATGTCCTCGAAATGACGGAACCAATCGACCTTGTCGGGCATGACCACGTCGTTCGGGCGCTCGAGTATCCGAAACCTCACTAATGCCGGGTCGACCTGCCTGCTGCGCGCGTCACGCCACTAGTGGCGCACCCATCAGCCCTCAACTCACGCGCAAGCCACACCTTCGCCAGCCGCCAGTCCCGCATCACCGTTTGCGGCGAGACCTGCAGCAGGCCCGCCGTTTCTTCGACGCTCAGTCCAGCAAAGAAGCGCATCTCGATCACCTTCGCTCGTCTGGAATCGTGCTGCGCCAGGCGGTCGAGCGCGTCGTCGAGCGCACAGAGCATGAAAGCCGTGTCGGACTGGGCCGTCGGAATCTGGTCCGGATCGATCGCCGGCGAGCGTCCGTCCCGTGCAGCGCCGCCGCCTCGCTTCGAGGCGGTCCGGGCACGCGCCGCCTCGACCAGAATATGCCGCATGATCTGTGCCGACAGTGCGAAGAAGTGGGCACGATCGGTCCAGTTCAAGTCGCGTGCCTTGGTGAGACGCAGGTACACCTCATGGACGAGCGCTGTGCTTTGCAGCGTGACGTCAGCGCGCTCGCTCCGCATGTAGCGCCGGGCTTGCGCATGGAGCTGGGCGTAGACCAGCGGCATGAGTTGCTCGAGCGCTTCGTCGTCTCCCCGGCTCCATGCTCTCAGCAGGCCCGTGATGTCGGCCGGTTCAGGCATGCGCCGATTGTAGTTCCAGCACCAGTGCGTAGACGCCCTCCGTGCCATCGACCCGGGTCGGCCACGCCTTGGTGGCCGACGAACGGCGGGCCTGCGGCTTCAGCTACTGTCCTGCGCCGACGGCTTTCACGACACGTCTTTGGTGAGGGGCCGATCGGGGTTCGGCGGGTGAGCCGGCAGCCAGACGGTGCAGTCGAGCTTCAGACGATCGAGCGTGTTGGCCACTGGCCGAAGGCGCCGCTGCTCGCTGTCCCCGGGTAGGAATGGCCCACGCATCCCGGATCCAGCGCTACCGCTGGCCGAGGAGCGCCAAAGTCGCCGCGCGAGCGAGGCGCGTGAAGTATGCGTGCATCCCTACTCGCTGTCGGCGGCTGATGATCCTGACGCGGATATCGTCCACAGATTCACGCGACGAAAATCCGCGTAACCGGCGCAGTCGTCGTGGCTCCGCAGACAAGTCCGACCGCTACTCGGGCGATCTTCTCCCCACCCACCGACGATGGTTCGATGAGGTTGGCATAGTCTTCCCTTGTGGCACACACCGAGCGAAGGTCTATGACGGGAAGGGAATGCTCGATGGCCACTCGAATGATGGCGTCGTTGAATACCGTGAGGATCGTGGACGCCCGGCGCTGGAAAAGACTTGTCGTCGCTTCTGGGCGCAGTGCGCGCGTACACCATTCCTGCCGTGGGTTTCGTCAACGAGGGACGGCTGTTCGTCGACGGCCGGGGCCCCAGCGATGTCGAGGGCCGAACACGCCTGCTCCGGATGTGGCTGGACGCGGGACTCGAATTGGGTAAACCACACGTACTCGCATCGTGATCTGAACACGATGCCCCTCGATCAGTTCCAGGACGACGTGCTCCCGGGCGAGACGGTGACACGGCACCTCCTGAAGGGAAGAACGCAGACCGTGGACAACGACGAGTTCGTCTGCGCGGCCGCGTACGCAAGGGCGCTCCGCCGCGGCATCCTCGACTGGGCCGCTTCGAGTCCGTGTCTTGTTATGCTCATCGCCGCTGCCCGACGACACTCCAAATGAATGGACCTATGCGCCCCACGACACCGGCCCCCGCCCACCCCATTGCCGTCTCGACGAAGTCCCGTACGACCCGGCTGCTCGTGCTGTCGGCGGCGCTGTTGGCCGCAGTCTCGGTGACCGCGGCTGAGCCGGCGCCTCAGATCGCTGCGCCTCCACAGGCCGCACGGCCAGGCGCGCCTCCGGTCAAGGCCGGTTCGCAGACGTTCAACACCGTGATCGCGAAGCTGAAAGAAGGAAAGCAGGTCTTCAGCAACACCATCATCGGTCCTGACCTCGCCGTCGCGAAGAAAGCCTGCGAAGGGGTGGACTTCATCTGGATCGAGATGCAGCACAGCACGCTCACCTGGCGTGAGACCCAGCAGCTGATCAAGGTGATTGTCGAAGCCGGAAGCATTCCCTTCGTGCGCGTACCGACCGCGAACGAGGGCGACATCCAGAAAGCCACCGATGCGGGCGCGCTCGGCATCATCATCCCGATGGCCGACTCGGTCGAGGAGGCGCGCAACGCCGTCCTGTTCTCCAAATTCCCCATCGGGCACCGCGACAACCCGAACGCCAAGCCATGGGGCCATCGCAGCTCGGGCCAGATGCAGGCGCCCAGCCTCTGGGGCCCTGGCTACGCCGTGAACGCGAACAACAACATCCTCGTGATGATCCTGATCGAGAACCCGCACGGCGTCGGCATCATTGACGACCTCCTCGAAGAGGTGCAGGGCATCGACATCGTCATGGTGGCGAGCAACGACTTCGGCATGCACGGCGGCGATCGCGACGGCGACGCGAGCTACAACGCGCGCGAGAAGCTCGTACGCGAAGCCGTCCTCAAGCGAGGCCTGGTTCTCGCCGGCCCGTCGAGCTGGAAGGACCGACCAGGCTACCGGCTGTTCCAGGGCCCGCGCGACGCCACCACCACGGGATACGAGCCCCCACCGGCCCCGCCCAGATGAGTGCGCCCTGCACGCGGCTCGCGGGCCTGCTCGCCGCGCTGACCCTGTCGATCTCGGCCGCGGCGGAACAAGCTCCGCCCCCTGCCGCACGGTCCGCCTGGGACCGTGTGTTCAACCAGGATCAAGTCGACCGCGGGCAAACCGCCTACAACGCCCTGTGCGCCCGCTGCCACGGCGAGACGCTCGGCGGCGGCGAGAACTCCCCTGCCCTTGTCGACGACGTCTTCTTCACGTTCTGGGGCGGCAAGACCGTCGGCGACCTCGTCGAGTACACCCGCACGACGATGCCGTCTGACGGCCCTGGGAAGATCAGCCGAAAGCGCTGCGTCGACATCGCGGCCTACCTGCTCAGCGCCAACGGCTTTCCGGCCGGCGACCGCGAGTTCCCGACCGAGCTCGACGCGCTCAACCAGATCACGATCACCCGAACCAGATGAGACGCCAACCCGCTCGCCTCGTCGCCGCGTCGGCCCTGCTGCTGGCATTGGCCGGGAACCTCCACGCGCAACAAGGCGCGACGAAGGGCGAATGGCGCTACTACGGCGCCGATCAGGGCAACACCAAGTACTCGCCGCTGGACCAGATCAACGCCAGGAACGTCAGGGAGCTCGAGATCGTCTGGCGCTGGAAGGCGGACAACTTCGGCCCGACGCCCGACTACAACTGGGAAGTCACCCCGCTGATGATCGGCGGCGTCCTGTATTTCACGGCCGGCTCCCGGCGTGACGTCGTCGCCGTCGACGCGGCCACCGGCGAGACCCTCTGGATGTACCGCCTCGATGAGGGCGAACGCGGCGACCGCGCCCCGAGAAAACAGAATCGCGGCCTCGCCTACTGGACCGACGGCAAGGGCGACGCCCGGCTCCTCCTCGTCACCCCGGGCTATCAACTGGTCGCGCTCGATGCGAAGACCGGCCGCCCGATCCCCGCGTTTGGCAAGGACGGCATTGTCGAGCTCACCAATGGCCTCGACCGCGATGTGGTGACACCCGGCCAGATCGGCTCGAGCTCGCCGGCCGTCGTCGTCCGCGATGTCGTCGTGGTCGGGGCCGCCATGATCGCCGGCACCGCTCCTCCGTCGAAGACGCACGTGCCGGGGTACGTGCGCGGCTTCGATGTCCGGACCGGCCAGCAGATCTGGACGTTCAAGACAATCCCGCAGCCCGGCGAGTTCGGCCACGAGACCTGGGAAGGCGACTCGTGGAAATACACGGGCAACACCGCCGCGTGGGCGCCGCTGGCCGCCGACGAAGAACTCGGCTACGTCTACGTCCCCGTCGAGACGCCGACTGGCGACTTCTACGGCGGCCACCGCCTGGGCGACAACCTGTTCGGGGACAGCCTCGTGTGCCTCGATGCGAAGACGGGCAGACGCGTCTGGCATTTTCAGATCGTCCACCACGACATCTGGGACTGGGAGCCCTCGTCGCCCCCGATGCTCGCCGACATCACCGTCGGCGGGAAGAAGATCAAGGCCGTCGCCCAGGTCACGAAGCAGGCGTTCACCTTCGTGTTCGATCGCGTCACCGGCATGCCGGTCTGGCCGATCGAGGAACGGCCGGTGCCGCAGACCGATGTTCCAGGAGAGCGGACGTCACCGACGCAGCCGTTTCCCACCAGGCCGGCGCCCTTTGACCGCCAGGGCGTCACGACCGACGACCTCCTCGACTTCACGCCCGAACTGAAAGCGGAAGCGATCAGGATTCTCGGGCACTACAAGACGTCGACCACTCCGTACCTGCCCCCCATCCTGGCCGGGGCCGACGGCAAGCTGTCGTCGTTGTGGCTGCCGCATCACACCGGCGGCGCCAACTGGCCGGGGGGCGCGCTCGATCCGGAGACGGGGATCATGTACGTGTCTTCGGTCACCAACGCCGACGCGGTGGCACTCCAGAAGGGCGATCCGAAACGGACGGACATGGCGTACGTGGCCACGTTCGGCGCGCATCCTGGCGCCCCCAGCGGCGCCGTCCAGACCGCCGCGCCGCCCGTTGCCGGCGAAAGCGCCGGCCGTCCCAACTTCGGGCCCCAGGGTTTGCCGCTCATCCGCCCACCCTGGGGCCGGATCACGGCGATCGACCTCAACACGGGCGACCACCTCTGGATGATCGGCAACGGTGACGCGCCCGACGTCGTGAAGAACAATCCGGCTATCAAGGGCCTGAACCTCGATCTCTCGAAGGCCGGCAAGCCCGAACGCTCCCCGCTTATGGTGACCAAGACGCTGCTGTTCGGCGCCGACGGTTCGGGCCTCTTCAGCGCCGGCCCTGGAAGCGGAGGCAAGATGTTTCGCGCCATCGACAAGAAGAGCGGCGCGATCGTCCACGAGATGGCGCTGCCCGCCAGCACGACGGGCATTCCGATGACATACATGGTCGACGATCGCCAATACATCGTCGTCGCCATCGGCGCCCGCGGCGTTCCCGCCGAGCTCATCGCCCTGGCCGTGCCGTAACGGAACCGGCCGGGAGGCGAACCCTACTACGGGGCTGCTGCGCCGACGGCCTTCACGACATCGTCCTTGGTGAGGGGCCGATCGGGGTTCGGCGGGTGGGCCGGCAGCCAGACGGTGTAGTCGAGCTTCAGACGATCGAGCGTGGCGGCCACTGCCTTCACGGTTGCCAATTGCACAGGCGTCGAATTCACAATCGAGACATCCGCCGTCCAGACAAGTTTTTCCGCCGGCAGATAGACCACGAGCATGCCGTCGCTGTGTTCGTTGGGCGCGTGATGCAGCTCGACGATCTTTCCGTTCGAGCCTTTCCGGATGTCGCGATCGCCAACCGCCTGGACGACGTCCTTCCGGCGACTCGGCACCTTCGACAGACTGTCGCCGATGAGCGTCCGCGGGCCCGCGAGGAGCCGCTCGAGGACCTGCTCGTTGTTGCGATGCGTCAGGATCGTGGCCCCCTCGGCGACCGCTGCCCCGAGCCCACTCGCGTGATCGAAGTGCGCGTGCGAATTGACGACGAAGCGGATCGTCTTTCCCGGAATGGCCTGCCGGGCTGCCGCCATGACCGCCATACCACGTCCGTCGCTCTGCCCGCTCTCGACGACGAGGATGTGGTCGCCCATGTCGACGGCGAGTGACGCGTAATTGCCGCCGATCTTGAAGACACCCTCGCCGAGCTTCTCGACGGGCGGCGCACTGGCGGCGGCCGCGGGAAGTGCAGCGGCCGGCGCGGCCGGCGCGCCCGCTGCGGGGGGCGGCGGTGTCAGCAACTCGACGAGATTGGCGGGATTCGGCGTCGCCGCGTCGATGGTGGCGTCAAACGTCTGCATCCCGGCTTGGCGCTGGACGATGCGGCCCGGCACCTGCACGCCGTTCATGCTCCGATAGTTCGAGTAGTCGAACTCGACCAACAGGTCGCCCACGACCGCGTTGTCGACGCGCGTCTCGACCTTCGTGACGAGGTTCTGGTCGTTGACGTAGCCGGTCACGGTGTAGGTCTGCCCCGACGGTGACGTCAGGTTCGCCGGCGAGAAGGACACCACCTGCAGTCCGCCCTGACGCTGCACTTTCGCCTCACGTCCGGCGGCGGCCTTGAGGAACCCCCACGGTGTCGTCCAGACATTGAGCGCCTGCGCCCAGGTGCTGCCGGCTTGCGCGCCGGTGATGTTCTGGTTGAAGACGCCGGCCGCCTGCGCGGGCACGCCCGGGATGGTGGGCGGCTGCGTTGGTCCGGTGGCACGCGAGACCAGGGCCGCGGGTTCAGCTGCAGGGCCGAACGTGAGTGTTCGCGTGTATCGCGAGATCGTGGTGACGTTGACCGGGCCCATCGGCTCGCCGATGGCCTTGCTCTGGCCGAAGGCGCCGTTGCTCGCTGTCCCCGAGTAGGTGATGGCGTTCAACGTGTCGACGCCCATCGCCTTCGATGCCGCGGCCACGACAGACGCCGCGTCCTGCGCCGCGGCGCCGGTCGCGAGTAGGGTCAGCAACAGCATGGCCGTGGGTACCGTTGTGAGCCGCATCGCGTTCCTCCGGATCGATGTAAGGTCTGAACGTGTTCCGCCAACTGCTCGCGCATTGTACCTATCCCCGGTCCAGCACTTGCCGCTGGCCGCGGCGCGCCAGGGTTCCAGGGCCAGCGCCGTCCTCCACCAGCCGAGGGCCGGCGGGCTGACCTCTGCTCCGGACAACGCAAACGCCAGCAGTTGACAGCCTCTCCCGTCAGGGGGAAACTTCTCGCTTCCATAGTTCGTCTATGCAAAGAGGCACTGATGAAAGAAGCGAGGACGAAGGGCCGGAACGAGCTGCTGCCAGGCACGCTCGAGATGTTGATTCTGAAGACGCTGTCGATCGAGTCGATGCACGGCTACGGCATCGCCCAGCACATCCAGATGCTGTCGGCCGACGTGCTGACGATCGAAGAGGGATCGCTGTATCCGGCGCTGCAACGGATGCTCGTCAAGGGATGGGTGTTGGCCGAGTGGAAGATTTCGGCGAACAACCGACGGGCGCGCTTCTACACGCTCACGACTGCCGGCAAGAAGCAGCTCGGCGTCGAGGCATCGCGATTCTCCCAGATGTCCGGCGCGATCATGCGCGTGATGAAAACGACCTAGTGTCCTGATTCTCAGGAGAGTGCCGTGGGTTCCGTGCTCCGACGGGTGCTGTTCTTGTTCAAGCGCCATCAGTTCGATCAGGATCTGGAAGACGAGTTCCGCTTTCACGAGGAGATGAAGGCGCGCGCGCTCGCCGATGCGGAGGGCATGAGCAGCGACGAGGCGCAAGCGGCCGCGCGACGGCAGATCGGCAATGCGCTGAGGCTTCGCGAGCAGTCGCGCGAAGCCTGGGTCTTCGCCACGACCGAAACGTTCGCAAAGGACGCGCGGCACGCGCTGCGATTGCTTCGGCGCGACCCGGCCTTCACCGTCACCGCCCTCGCCACGCTCGCGCTCGGCATCGGCCTCACAACCATTATTTTCTCCGTGGCCTACGGCGTCCTCTGGCGTCCGCTGCCGTACCACGAGCCCGACCGCCTCATCCTTCTCTCGTCAGCACAGCGGACGGAGACGGGCCCCAGGACCTTCTGGAACTGGTCGCCGGTGTCGTACGACGCGCTACGCCAGCACGTGACCACGTTCGATCAGCTCGCGGCCTACACCTCAATCGACGCCGAGCTCAACGGACGCGGCGAGCCGCTGCAGTTGCGCGCGCTCGACGTGAGTACGAACTTCTTCGTCACATTGGGCGTCACTCCCGTGCACGGCCGCGCGTTCCTCACCGGCGCCGCGGCTCCCGACGACGATCGCAGCGCGATCGTCAGCGATCGGCTCTGGCGCACGTCGCTGGGGGCCGATCCGGCCATCGTCGGGCAATCCATCACCATCGACGGCCTTCCCCGCACCGTCGTCGGCGTGCTGCCGCCGGACTTCAGCTTCAGGCCGGTGATCCGGATCGGTACGTTGCCGGAACCGGACGTCTACCTGCCCAATCGCTGGGTCGGCGATCCGGGCAAGGGCGCGTTTCTCTTCCTGCTGGGCCGGATGACACCGGGCATGACGCAGGAACGGGTCGAATCGGAGTTGACGGCGCTGGTGAACGCTCCGTCCTTCGCGACCGGCGCGCGCGGGATGGAGGGCGCACTCGCGCCGAACGTCCGCACGCTCGCGCGCACGGTCGGCCTGCAGGAGCACGGCACGGAGTCGGTGCGCACGCTGCTGCTGATTCTGCTCGGGGCAGTGTCGTTCGTGCTCCTGATCGCCTGCGTCAATGTCGCGAACCTGCAGATGGCGCGCCTCACCGCGCGCCGCGGCGAGTTGTCCGTACGCCTGGCCCTCGGCGCCGGGCGAGGGCGGATCGTGCGTCAACTCCTGACCGAAGCGGTCGTGTTGTCAGTGCTGGGTGCGGTCTTAGGCGTCCTGCTCGCGCGGATCGCGATCGACGTCATGCTGCCGCTCGTGCCAGAGTTCGCGCTCCCCCGCCTGGGCAGCATCGTCATCGATGCACGTGTGCTGGCGTTCTGCCTCGGCCTGTCGTTCGTGTCGACGCTGATGATTGGTCTCGTGCCAGCAGCGCGCGTCAGCGCCGCGGCGTTTGCCGAGAACCTCGCCCTGCATGCCGGCGGGGCGCGGACGACCGGAGACCGTCAGGGCGAACGACTGCGGACGCTGCTGGTTGTCGGGCAGGTCGCGATGACGCTCGTCCTCCTGATCGGCGCGGGCCTGCTGATTCACAGCTTCGTGCGTCTCACGTCGGTGTCGCCGGGCTTCGAACTGAGCGGGAGCGACGGCGTCGTCCAGACCGTCAGGGTGACGCTGCCCCCACGCCAGTACGACGATCCCGAGCGCATGCACGCGTTCGCGCGCGACGTGCTCGATCGCATCCAGACCCTGCCGGGCGTGAAGTCCGCGAGCCTGATCAACTCGGCGCCGTTCGGGAGGATGTTCATCCGCGACGAGTTCGACATCGAGGGTCTGCCGAAGCCGAAAATCTCCGCCGGCAGGCCGAAGATCGACGCGGCCTACTTCACGACCATGGGGATTGCGCTGCTGGCAGGGCGTGAGTTCACCGCCGGCGACACGGCAAATGCACCGAAGGTCGCGATCATCAGCGAGCGCATCGTGCGCGACTACATTGCAGGTGGGACGCGCGAGGCACTCGGTCGACGCGTGCGCATGGGCGAGGACGGCGAGTGGCTGACGGTGGTGGGCGTCGTGGCGGACATCCGCCAGATGGGGCTCGACCGGGAGGTGGAGCCGATGCTGTACGTGCCCTACCAGCAGGAGCGGGGCATGCTCTACCTGCGGTTCGTGTCGTTCGTCGCGCGCACGGCCACGCCCGCAAGCGTGGTCGAGGGCATGCGTGCCGAGGTTCGTCGCGTGGCGCCCGATCTGGCCATCGCCGGTGCAACGACAATGGACGAAGCGGTGGCGGCGTCGGTCGCACCGCCGCGTTTCCGGATGTGGCTGCTGGTGCTGTTTGCGACGGCCGCGACGCTGATTGCGACGTGCGGCATCTACGGAGTGATGGCCTACGCGGTGGCGCAGCGCCGCCGCGAGATCGGCGTGCGCATGGCGCTCGGCGCCGATCGCCGCGAAGTGCTCCGCCTCGTGCTGGTACGCGCACTCCGGATCGTCGGCGCCGGCCTGATCGTCGGCCTCGCGGGGGCCGTCGCTGTGACGCGGGTGCTGCAGAGGTTCCTGTTCGGGGTGACGCCGACCGATCCGATCGCGTTCACGATCGTCACGCTGTTGCTGTTGGCGGTGGCACTGATGGCGGCATGGGTACCCGCGCGCCGCGCGACACGAATCGACCCGTGGGCCGCGCTGCGCGCGGAATAGCCGTCAACGACTTGTGGCGGTGCCTTGACCCCAATGGGATGAGCACCGTGACTGGAACCCGGACCGAACGCCTGCTGGCCCTTGGCGCGTCGATGCTGATGCTGCTGTTCAACGGCGCGTGGGCGTCTCGGACCCCATGACGTTCAAGGTGTCCGGGCAGATCGGTGTCAGCCGTACAGATTCGCGGTGAGGAATGCGTTGCGAAACCTGCCGTGCGGGTCATGTTCAGCCACGAGCCGCTTGAACTCAGCCGACATCTCGTATCGCTGCTGGAGCTGCGTCGAGGGAATGGTAAAGAGCTTGCCCCAGTGCGGCCGCACCTCGAATGGCGTGAGCTCCCGTTCGATCATCGGCAGCACCTTGCGCACTGACGGCCAGTCCTGCTTCCATGTGAAGTGGATCGCGAGGCTGGGCCGTGTGTAGCAGGGACTCATCCAGAGGTCGTCGGCCGCGATGGTGCGGAGTTCTGTGATCATCAGGTGAGGACTGATGTGATCCCGAAGTCGCTCGACGGCACTGATGGCATCGACGGCGTTGCTGCGCGCCACGAAATATTCTGACTGCAGCTCTTTGCCGCTGCTGGGCGTGAAGCCCATCCGGAAGTGCGGCAGCCGCTCGTACCACGGACCGACCACTCCCATCTGTTCGGTGCAGTTTTCCGCTGAGAGCTCGACGATCGGGTGAACGTTTGTCGTGGCGGGACGCGCGCCGTAGAACTCCTGCGAGGCCGTCAGGGTCTCACCCTTTCCGACGCGACGCTTCACCCAGGCTTCGTTGATCCGTCCCCGCTGCCAATCGGTGAACAGGCTGACGCTGTAGCCTGCGGAGGCGATCTCTTCGAAATGCTCCCTGACCTGCGCCATCGGCAGGTCCAGATACACGTCCTGCCGCATGGTGAACGCTGGCTGCACGTCCAGCGTAACCTTGGTGACCACGCCAAGCGCACCCAGATTGACGACCGTCGCCTGAAACGTGCGGAGGTCCTTGCTGCGCGCAATCGACAGGACATCCCCGCCGGCAGTCACGATCTCGAATGCCGAGACCGCCGTCGAGAGGTTCCCGTTGTTCACACCCGAGCCGTGCGTGCCGGTAGCGCAGGCACCTGCGATGGAGATGTGCGGAAGCGAGGCCAGGTTATGGAGCGCGAAGCCGTCGCGCTCGAGAGACGGACACAGTTGGCCGTAGCTCATGCCCGACTCCACCGTAACCGTCCGCGCCGCCCGATCGAGTGCGACGACCTCGTTCATCTCGCGAAGCGAGAGAAAATGGTCGGCGCTGTCAGCAATCCCGTTGAAACAGTGACGGGTGCCGAGCACCTTGAAGTGCGGGTGCTTCCGGACGAACGCCTGGATCTGCGCGAGCGACGTCGCCGACGTGATGCGGTTGGTGCCGTACCGATAGTTGCCGGCCCAATTGCGCAGCGGCTGGGTCTGCGCGGCCTCAGCCGGATTGGGACCAATCATTGCCGACACCGCCGATGTGCTCACCGCAGCGGCGCACTGCCCAACGAACCGTCGTCGACTCTGATTCACGACAAACGCCCCTGTCTGTCCGTTGACCCCGGCCGGACGATGATTGCACAACGAAGGTCAGAGGGATTCATCCCGATTGGTGCAACATTGCACCAACAGCGATGAAGCTGACTGCCATTGAGGAGCATTCGTGAGGCGTCCTGCATTCTGGCTGGCATTCGCCGTCCTTTCCCTCCTTTCCGCGCTGGTCGCGGTCCGCTACTTCCCGCGCGCCTTCGCCATCGTCGCGCTCGACATCACCATGGACCGCGAGCAGGCGCTCGCCCATGCCCGCGACGTGATGACGCGTGAAGCGCTCGGGCCGGCCGGCTACCGGCAGGCGGCCTCGTTCGCGCTGGACGGTGAGGCGCAGACCTTCATCGAGCTGGAAGGTGGCGGCAAGGACGCGTTCACGGCGATGCTCAGCAACGGCCTCTACTCGGCCTACACCTGGCGGGTCCGGCAGTTCAAGGAAGGTGAGCCTCATGAGGCGACTATCAGGTTCACGCCCGAAGGCAGGCTGTACGGCTTCGTCGAGCAACTGAGGCAGGACGCGCCGGGGGCGGCGCTCGACGCCAGTGCGGCGCGGGCGCTCGCCGAGCGCGCCGCGCCGCGATGGAACGTCGATCTCTCGAAGTTCGCGGTCGCCGAGCAGGGCCAGGAGCGTCGCGTCGGCGGGCGCATCGACCACACCATCACCTACGAGCGCACCGATGCCTCCGCCGGGGAAGGGCGCTATCGGCTGCGCCTGGTGGTGTCGGGCGACCGGCTCACGGAAGTCACGCACTTCGTGCGCATTCCCGAGGCATTCATCCGGCGCTACGCCAACATGCGCTCCGCCAACGACGCCATCGGCGTCGGCGGGATGGTCGGCATGATGCTGCTCTACGTGATCGGCGGCATCGGCATCGGTCTGTTCTTCATGCTCCGCGTACGGTGGCTGGTGTGGCGGCGCGCCGCCACGTGGGGCGCCGCGGTCGGCGCGATGCAGGCGCTGGCCATGATCAACCAGTTGCCGCTCGAGTGGATGGCCTACGACACGGCGCTGCCGCGCTCGACGTTCCTGGCGCAGCAGGCGACATTCGTGATCGCCAGCCTGCTCGGTCTTTCCGCGTTCGCCGCGCTCTCGTTCATGGCGGCCGAGACGCTGACACGCCGGGCATTCGGCGACCACCCGCAGTTGTGGAGCGCGTGGGCGCGCCGGTCGTCCACCGGCGACGAGGCCGCGGCGCCCGGCGCATCGGTGCAGATTCTCGGGCGCACCGTCGGCGCTTACCTGCTCGTCGCGGTCTTCCTCGCCTACGACGTGATGCTGTATTACGTTGCCACGAAGTACTTCGGATGGTGGTCTCCCTCCGAAGCCCTCCTGCACCCGGATGTGCTCTCGACCTACGCGCCCTGGCTCTCCGCGATTGCCAACTCCTTCCAGGCCGGCTTCTGGGAGGAAGCATTGTTTCGGGCAGTGCCGCTTGCGGGGGCAGCCCTTATCGGCGACCGATTCGGTCAACGGCGTCTCTTCCTGGTCATCGGCTTCGTCGTGCAGGCCCTGGTATTCGGCGCCGGCCACGCGCCGTATCCCGCCCAGCCGTCGTACGCACGGCCGGTGGAGCTGCTCCTCCCGTCGGTCGGCTTCGGTCTCCTTTACCTCCACTACGGCCTGCTGCCGGGAATCGTCCTGCACTACGCCTTCGACGTGGTGCTCTTCGCCATTCCCATCCTGGTCGCCGACGCCCCCGGCATCTGGATCCAGAAGGCGATGATTGCGGTGTTGGTCCTCGTCCCGCTGTGGATCGTCTTGTTCCGGCGAGCTCAGGTCGGAAGCTGGACAGAACTCTCCCCGGCCGATCGCAACGCCGCGTGGACCCCGCCGGTCATGGTCGAACGAGAGACCGCGGCCTTCGAACCGCCGCAGACACCCATCGGACCACGCGCTCGCATGGCCTGGCTGGCGATCGGGGCGGTCGCGCTGCTGGCGCTGGTGGTAACAAGCCTGCGATCGGACACCACGCGATTGTCGGCCACCCGTCAGGACGCCGACGCCGCGACGCGGCGCACGCTCGCCGAGCGCGGCGTCAGCCTCGATCGGAAATGGCGCGTGATGCCCCAGCCGCTCGATGGCAGCGACGGCCCGCATGAATTCGTCGCGAAGACGGCCGGCGAGGCGCGACGACGTGAGCTTGTCGGCACGTACCTTCCGGCGCCCGGCTGGTCGGTCCGGGTCGCGACCTTCGAAGGCGACGTCGCCGATCGCGCGGAAGAATGGGCCGCACTGATCTCGGCAGACGGCCGCGTCATGCGCGTCCGCCACATCGTGCCCGAGGATCGCGCCGGCCCGTCACTCGACGAGCCGCGCGCCAGGGCGCTCGCCGTCAAGGCCGTCTCCGAGCGGCTCGGTCTCGACGCAGCACGAGGGCAAATCAGGGAAGTCTCGGCGCGCCCCTCGAAGTTGAAGGCGCGCACCGACTGGACGTTCACCTTCGTCGACACCACCGTTGCCGCGCTGCCGCAGGGCGAACCGCGCATCGACGTCGGGATCGCGGGCGACGAAGTCGTCTCGGCGCGGCCCTACGTCTTCGTGCCGGAAGAATGGGAGCGTCAGCAACGGGCAGCCGGCACGCGCGACCTCATCATCCGGATTGCCGACGTCATGGTCTTCGCGGGGCTGCTCGTCGGCGCCGCGGTGTTTGCCATGATGTCGTGGAGCAGACGGCGCTACACGCCAATGCTCTTCGTCTCGGGCGCCGGGCTGATGCTGCTGCTGTCCATCGTCCGCTTCGCCAACACGTGGCCTACTCTATTGGCGAACGTGCCGACGGCGGCACCACTGCGCCTGGCACTCCTGGGCATCCTGGGCACTGGTGCGGTGGGCCTGCTGATCACCGCGTCCCTCGTCGGTCTCGCGCTCGGTGCGGCACCACACCGTCTGACGCTCTCGGGTGAGCTGCCGCGAACCGATGCGGCGCGGCTGGGCATCGCGGTCGGGCTCTTCGGCGCCGCCGCGGCGGCCATCGCAGCCGCCGTGAGCGCACCCCAATGGGCACAGTCGCCGAATATCGACGCCGCAGGATCGCTGGTGCCGATCCTCCAGGCCGCGCTCGCGCCCGCGCTTCGGGTGCTCATGGCGACGGCCGTGATGCTTCCGACCCTGCTGACCGTCGATCATCTGACAACGGGGTGGAGGCGCCATCGCCTCCTCGGCGTGCTGCTGCTCGCACTGGTTGGATTCGCGGCAGCCGGCGTGCCGGCGACGACCGAACCGGTGGGATGGCTGATGGGGATGGCGGCGATCGGCGCGGCGCTGATCCTCACCTACGTCACCGTCCTGCGCTTCGATTTGTCGATGGTGCCGCTCGCCGTCGGCACGATGACCGCTGCCGGTGCGTTGGCGCGGGGTGTTGGGCGCCCGTATCCTGGCGCCCTGGCCGGCGCCGTCGTTGGTGCGCTGGCGGCCCTCGCAATCGGCTGGTGGTGGTTCAGCGGACTGCGGAAAGCCAGAGCGCGCGCGGCGATGCTGGCAACGCCCGGCGTGTCGAGCGTCTCAGGATCATGAAAGCCGGACTCGAGTGTAAGATTTCCAGAATGCGGGCGTGCCGTGAGCGCCGGCGTCGGCCGGTAGACGCTCCATCCGATAAACCACGTCATCTTCTGAGAACCTCGATGACCAAGCGCATACTCGCAGGCTCGTTGTTGTTCGTCCTGACCCTGGCGCCGCTCGGTGCGCAGCCCGCTGCCGACAAGGAGGAGTTGAAGCTCAAGCTCCCGAAGCCCATGTTCATCGGCACTCCCACCAACCTCCGGAGCCCCAACCTCGAAGTGGTCACGGGCAAGTCACGGGCGCCGTTCTACGTGCCGAAGGGTACCGTCCTGCTGTCGCTGAAGAAGACGGTGACCTCGAGCGACTCACAGCCGGTCATCGGCGAGCTCGACATGATCACCGACGGGGAGAAGGCAGGCGGTGACGGGTACTTCGTCGAACTCGGACCCGGCTCCCAGTGGGTGCAGATCGACCTCGGCGCCCCGCATCCCCTGTCCGCCATCCTCCTGTGGCACTACCACAGCCAGGCGCGCGTCTACCGCGACGTCGTCGTCCAACTCTCGAACGACGCGTCGTTCAAGACGGGTGTGACGACGGTGTTCAACAACGATCACGACAACTCGTCGAAGATCGCCCAGGGCACGGACAAGGAGTACATCGAGGTCGCCGAGGGCAGGCTCGTCGACCCGAAGGGGGCGAAAGGTCGATACGTCCGCCTCTACTCCAAGGGAAACACGACGAACGACCTGAACCACTACGTCGAGGTGGAGGTCTACGGCCTGCCGAAGTGACACGCGTGTGGTTCGGTGCCCTCATGGCGATCGCCCTCGCGGCCGGCCTGGCGCTCCGCCTGGCCCGGCTCGATGTGCGTCCGATGCACCATGACGAAGCGAACCAGGCCGTCAAGTTCGGCGCGCTGCTCGAGCGCGGCGAATACCGCTACGACGCGTACGATCACCACGGTCCGACGCTCTACTTCCTGACCCTTCCGGCGGCGTGGCTCCGCGGGCAGGCCACGCTCGCCGCCCTCGACGAACGTACGCTCCGCGGCGTGACCGCGGTGTTCGGCGCGGCGACGATCCTGCTGCTGCCGCTGTTGTCGGCGGCGATTGGCCGGACGGCGGCAGCCGCGAGCGCGTGGCTGATGGCGCTTTCACCCGCGATGGTCTTCTACTCGCGGATGTACATCCAGGAATCGCTGTTTGCCTGCTTCACGCTCACGTTCGTGATCGCCCTTGGGCGCCTGGCGACAGGAGGCGGATTGGCGTGGTCCGCGCTGGCCGGCGTCGCCGCAGGCCTGGCAGTCGCAACCAAGGAAACCTCGGTCATCGTCCTGCCCGCAGCACTCGTCGCGAGCGCGATCGCCTGGTGGTCGCTGGGAGCGGGACGGCCCCGGAATCCGCTGGCCCACCAACGTGGGCGGCGGGCGGCGCTCGTGAGCCTGGGAGCTGCCGCGGCGGTGGCGGGGCTCTTCTACTCGTCGTTCCTCGCCGCACCCGGGGCCGCCCTCGAGCCGTTCCGCGGTGCTGATACCTACCTCGATCGCGGCATCGCCCCGGGCACCCACTCGCATCCGTGGCATTACTACCTGGGCCTGCTCGCGTACTCGTCGTCCGGCGGCTTGACGTGGAGCGAGGGGCTGGTGCTCGTGCTGGCGATCGTCGGCGCGATGACGACGTGGGGCACGCTCGATCGCTCCCACCTTGAACGCACCTTCTGGGCTCGCTACCTCACCGTCAACGTCATCGTCACCACGGCCATTTTCTCGGCCATCCCGTACAAGACTCCCTGGAACCTGCTGCCGTGCTACGTCGGTGCGATCGTGCTGGCCGGAGTCGGTTTCTCGACGCTCGTCCAGGTCACCGCGTCCCGTGTGGTGCGGGGCACGCTGGCGGCAGTGCTTGTGATCGCCTCTGGCCAGTTGGGATGGCAGGCATGGCGCGCGTCGGTGACTTACGCGTCAGACCCGCGCAATCCCTACGTCTACGCGCACACCGTCCCCGACGCGGTCCGCATGGCGACGCGCATTCGCGAATTGGCTGCCCTGCATCCCGACGGGGCGCGCATGCAGGTATCGGTCATCGCCTCGCCGCACGAGCAGTGGCCGATTCCCTGGTATCTCCGGGCGATGCCGCTGGTCGGCTACTGGGCCGGGGCGGATGATCCGGTTGCACTGCAGGCGCCGGTCATCGTCGCCGCGATGGAGCACACGGCAGCGCTCGATGCATCGCTCGGCGACCGCTATGTCACGGAGTTCTACGGTCTCAGGCCTGAAGTGCTGCTGGCGCTTTACGTCGAGCGTGGGCTATGGGAGCGGTTCCTCGCCCGGGCGGCCCTCGGCGGGTGGGCGCCGGGGTGTGGTGACGCCGTGCCGCCCAGTGCTCACGCGTGCGGACCAACGCCCGCTGTCGCACTGTGGCGCGCGGCACGTGCGAGATGACCCCTCCCGAGCTGGCCCTCGTCGTGCCCTGCTACAACGAGGCGGCCCGCCTCGCCCCCGAGGCCTTCCTGCAGTTCCTCGCCACCCACCCGGGCGTGCGGCTCGTGATGGTCGACGATGGGAGTGTCGACGCCACGGGGGACATCCTCGAGCGGATGCGCGAGGCGGCGCCTGACGCGGTTACCACCTTGCGGCTTACGGCGCGCCGCGGCAAGGCCGAGGCGGTGCGGGCCGGCATCCTCGCGGGACTGGACCAGCGCGCGGCGCTCGTCGGATTCTTCGACGCCGACCTCTCGACGCCACTCCGGGCAGTCGACGATTTCATGGCCGTGCTCCGCGACCATCCGACCATCGAGTTCGTGCTGGGCTCGCGCGTCATGCTGATGGGTCGTGACGTCAGGCGGAAGGCGACGCGCCACTACCTTGGCCGGGTCTTCGCCACCGCGGTGTCCTTCGCCCTTGACCTGCCGGTGTACGACACGCAGTGCGGAGCAAAGGTCCTGCGCGCGAACGGGTCGATGGCGACGATGTTCGCCGAGCCGTTCCGCAGCCCGTGGATTTTCGACGTCGAACTGATCGCCCGCTACCTGCGGTTGCCGGTCGCTCCGGGCGAGCCCGCCCGTCGGGATCGTCTCTACGAGCTCGTCGTGCCTGCGTGGCACGACATCCCCGGCTCCAAGCTCCGCTGGTACGACTTTGCCCGCGCGGTGGTCGAACTCGGGTACATTTGGCGCGAGCGCGTCACCCACCGTCCACGTGACGGGACGACCAGGAATCCTGGCGCCCGTCGGTGAATCTGTCCAGACCGCCGACGAGGCGCGGTCGACGCGTGCATGATGCGCTACGATGCACCCGCCCACGAGATCGGGCCCTGGCGTAGGAGAGCACACGATGAGCAATGAGGAGCAGCCCGCTACCCCGGTGTCCCGCCGGACGTTCATGAGCACCGCCGCCACCGCTGCCGGGTTCACGATCGTGCCGCGCCACGTGCTCGGCGGCGTCGGGTTCCAGGCCCCGAGCGACAAGGTCAACGTCGCCGTCGTCGGCTACATCCACGGCATGGGGACGTCGAACCTGCTCAACGTGATCAAGAGCGACAACATCGTCGCGCTGTGCGATCTCGACGAGAGCGCGGCGGCCAAGGAGGCCCTCAAGAGGCGCGGGACGCTCGAGAAATTGCCGAAGGCGGTCCAGTACAAGGACTACCGCGTCATGCTCGACAAGCAGAAGGACATCGACGCCGTGCTCGTGGCGACGCCGGACCACTGGCATGCCCTGATCGCCATGGCCTCGATGCAGCTGGGCAAACACGTGTACGTGCAGAAGCCCCTGACGCGCACGATCAGCGAGGCCAGGGCGCTCACCGAGGCGGCGCGAAAGTACAAGGTCGTCACGCAGATGGGCAACCAGGGCCACTCGGAAGAGGGCCTGCGGCTGATGCAGGAGTGGCTCGAGGCCGGCGCGATCGGTTCGGTGCGCGAGGTGCACTGCTGGACCAACCGGCCGATCTGGCCGCAGGGCATGCCGCGGCCGACCGAGACGCAGACGGCGCCCGACGGCCTCGACTGGGACATGTGGCTCGGCCCCGCGCCGATGCGGCCGTTCCACAAGACCTACCACCCGTTCGGGTGGCGTGCGTGGCAGGACTTTGGCGCCGGCGCGATGGGCGACATGGGCTGTCACGTCCTCGATGCGGCATTCACCATCCTGAAGCTCGGTGCGCCGACCAGCGTCATCTCGACGCTCGCCTATAACTTCCTGCCCCCGGTGCCGGGCGAGCGCGGATTCGGCAAGCGCGTCGAGTACAACGACAGCTATCCGCCGTCCTCGCTCATCCACTTGTCTTTCCCGGAGCGCGGCGCGATGCCGCCAGTCAAGCTGCACTGGTACGACGGCGGCCTCCTGCCCGAGCGGCCCGAGGATCTCGAGCCGGATCGCACGATGCCCGAGTCGGGCACCATCTTTGTCGGCGACAAGGGCAAGATGTGGTGCGAAACCTACTCCGAGAGCCCGCGCCTCATCCCCGAGACGGCGATGCAGGCCTTCCAGAGACCGCCGCGGAGCCTGCCGCGCGTGCCGGAAGGCCGGGCGGGGCACGAGAAGAACTGGCTCGATGCGATTCGCCAGAAGGGCCAGGCGGTGTCGAGCTTCGACTATGCCGGGCCGTTCACGGAGGCGGTGCTGCTGGGTAACGTGTCGCTCCGCTACCCCGGCCAGCGCCTCCTGTGGGACGCGCCGACCATGAAGGTCACGAACCTGCCGGAGACCGACCAGTTCATCCAGCACAAGTATCGCGGCAGCTGGTCGCTCACGTAGCTCCCCGGCCCGACGGCCCGTCATGGGCATCGGCCAGCGAGTACACATGGACGGAGATGGAGGGGTCGGGATCGAGGGGCCGCGCGCGAGCGACGCGCGGCGCTACTCGCATGAGGCGATGCACACCGTTTTCGAGGTGCATGCGGCGCATCCCGATGAGCGGTACGCGGCGCAGGCGGCGCAGGCGGCTTTCGATCTGACTGACCGCCTCGAGCGCGAGCTGAGCCGCTTCGTCGCCAACAGCGACATCACTCGAATCAATCACTTGGCCGCGGGTGAGAGTACCCGGGTGAGCGCCACGACGCTGGAGTGTCTCGTCATCGCGCGGCACGTGTTCGAACTGACGGGCGGCGCGTTCGACGTCTCGATCGGCACCGGGCTGCCCTCGCTCGAGTTCGACGCAGAGGACTGCGTCGTGCGCGCCACACAAGAGGGGGTCCGCCTCGATCTCGGCGGCATCGGCAAGGGTTACGCGGTCGACTTGATGGCGGAAGTGCTCGAGGACTGGGGGCTTCGGCGGGCGCTCGTTCACGGGGGCTTCAGTTCCGTCCTCACCCTCGAGGCGCCGGATGGACGCGAAGGCTGGCCGCTGACGCTGAGCGATCCCGGCGCGCCCTCACGGGTGCTCACCCGCCTTTCGCTGCGGCAGACCGCGCTGGGGGCGTCCGGCATCCAGAAGGGCGATCACATCGTCGAACCGCTCACCGGCCTGCCCGTCCGCGGTCGCCGCGCCGCCTGGGTGGCGGCGCCACGGCCGGAGCCAGCGCAGGCTCGGGCGTCGGTCGGTGAAGGGCCCAGACTGGCCGCGACCGCGGTCACCGACGCCCTGACGACGGCGTTCATGTTGCTCGGGATCGAGGAGATCGCGGCGCTCTGCGAGCGCAGTCCCGGGCTGGAGGCCTGGGTGTTACCGGAGGGCGCTGACGGCCGGCCCGGCGAGGTGGAACTGCTCCACTTCGGCAGTCTCCATGCCGACGCCTCCGAATCGGCGGCGGGTCCTTGAGACACGAACGATGTTCGCCTGGCAGGGCCACAGAGGGTCCGCGGCGATAGACTTGCGCGCGGGCCGGCCATGGCCCGAGTGCCATCGGCCTGAACCCGGACCGCCGCGCTGCCACTTGGTCGGCGGCCCGAGGGGCCGGCGCAAAGACGCAGGAGACACAGATGGCTGGCGAGAACGAGAAGGGCAAGGGCGCGGCCGAGGGACCGAAAAAGCTCGATCGGCGCGACCTGCTCATGGGGCTGTCCACGGTCCCGGCGCTGGGACTATTCGGCTACGCGTGGCAGCAGCAACGTGGGTATCAGGAGACGCGGGCCGCCGCGGCCGCGGCGTCGCCGGCGACCCCGGCCGGCCTGCAGGAGATCAACGTCGCCCTCCTCGGCGTCGGCGCGCAGGGCCAGGTGCTGACCGAAGCCATGCTTCGCATCCCGGGGCTCCGCTTCCGCGCCGTCTGCGACATCTGGACCGACTACAACCAACGACGAGCGGTCAACACCCTCAAGCGATTCAAGCACGAGGTGAACGGGTACGCGGACTACCGCGAGATGCTCGACAAGGAAAAGGCGCTCGACGCGGTCATCATCGCGACTCCGGACTTCTGGCACGCGCAGCACGCGATTGACTGCCTCGAGGCCGGCAAGCACGTGTACTGCGAAAAGGAGATGTCGAACACGCTCGAGGGCGCGCGCAGCATGGTGGCCGCCGCCCGCCAGACCGGCAAGCTCCTCCAGATCGGCCACCAGCGCCGATCGAACCCGCGCTACCTCCACTGCTACCAGAAGCTGCTCGGCGAGGCGAAGCTGCTCGGCCGCATCGTGACGGTGAACGGCCAGTGGAACCGCGCGGTGACGCCGGACCTCGGCGCGCCCGAGCGCTACGCTATCCCCCAGGCTCAGCTCACGCAGTATGGCTTCAAGGACATGCACCAGTTCCGCAACTGGCGCTGGTACAAGGGTAAGGGCGGCGGGCCGATCGTCGACCTCGGATCGCACCAGATCGATATCTACAGCTGGTTCCTCGGGGCGAACCCCTCACACGTGATGGCGAGCGGCGGACGGCTGTACTACGAACCGAAGACCCACGAGTGGTACGACACGGTCATGGTGGTCTACGACTACGACACGCCGCTCGGTCCGGCCAAGGCGTACTACCAGACGCAGACGACCAACGGCAGCCAGGGCTATTTCGAGACCTTCATGGGCGATCAGGGCACGCTGCTCATCTCCGAGTCGGAGGTGAACAACCCCGGCTCGCTCTATCGCGACCCGAATGCCCCCGCCTGGGACGCGTGGATCCAGAAAGGCTACGTCAGCGCTCCGCAGGTGCAGGAGGCGAAGGCGCAGAGCGACACCGGCGCGATTGCCGACGTGCGCGAGTCGGTCGCGCCCGACCGTCACACGGTGCCGGTGGCGCTGCGCGACCCCTATCATCAGCCGCATCTGCAGAACTTCTTCGACGCCGTGCGCGGCACGGCGAAACTCAATTGCCCGTCCGAGGAGGCGTATCAGACCGCAGTCGCCGTCCTCAAGGTCAACGAGGCGATCGAGGCGAACACGCGCCTGGCGTTCAAGCCCGAAGATTTCAAGATCTAGGAGATGGACATGGAAGACGTCAAAGGCGCCCGCTGGCCTCTCATCGCGATTACGGTGTTGCGGGTGTTCGTGGGGTGGCACTTCTTGTACGAGGGCCTCGCCAAACTGACGTCGCCCTCGTGGTCGGCAGCGGGCTACATGAAGCAGTCGCGCGGTCCCTTCGCGGAGCTGTTCCGGTGGCTGGCCGCGCAGCCGAACCTGCTCGCCAACGCCGACCTCATCACGATGTGGGGGCTGACGCTGGTCGGGCTCTGCCTGATTCTGGGTCTGTTCACGCGGCTGGCGAGCATCGGCGGGATCGCGTTCCTGTCGATGTTCTATCTGTGCAACCCGCCGTTTGTGGGCTACTTCTATTCGATTCCCACCGAAGGCAGCTATCTCGTGGTGAACAAGAACCTGGTGGAGCTGTGCGCGCTCGTCGTCATCTTCGCGACAGGAAGCGGCCGCTTCGCCGGCCTCGACCGCATTCTGCACGGCCTCTTCGCCCGGCGGCCCCGGCTCGCCACCGCGTGACACAGGGCGTGCGGCCAGGCCGGCGCGAGTGCGCCGCCGAGCTCTTAAGTCGACGCAACGCGCGACGCGCCGTCGTCCGCATTGGCCAGGAACTGGGCGAGCCAACGCCCATGCACAATTTCATCGCGGCCGTCCTGACGCCGCACGTGAACGGTGCCAGGTAGGGCCGAAAGTTTTCCCTTCCTGCCCCCCTGCCCCTCCCGCCCTTCCTGCCGTCTTACTGGCCCGCAGTCGTGGGCGAGCGCTTGAGCGATGCGATCGTCTTCTCAACGAGATCGTTCAAGCCGTTCGACCAGCGTGTGACGATGACGAGATCGTTCTGCCAGTCGATGTAGATGATGTTGTTGCCGTTGCCGACAAATCGCACGGCGCTTGTCGGAGCCGTCGGTACCTGCTTGCCGTCGGTGTTCAGATACCAGTTGGCATAACCGTAGTTCTGATTGGCCGGGCCTGGCGTTCTCGCCATCTCGATCCACTTCTCCGACACGATCTGGCGATCCTTCCACTTCCCATTGTGCAGGAAGAGGTACCCGAAGCGCGCCATGTCATAGGCGTTGATGAATATGCCGCCGCCCCAGTGTCCACCGCCCGACACCGACTGCACTTTCTGTCCGTCGATATCGACCCAGGAATTTTCGTACCCGTACCAACGCCAGGTCGACGACGCGCCGATTGGCTCCATCACCATCTCGTTCAACACCGCGGGCAGCGGACGACGCCAGACCTGCAGCGCCGCGAGCGACATCGCGTTGACGCGGACGTCGTTGTACTTGAAATGCGTGCCCGGCTCACGAAGCGGACGATTCGGCCAGTCGGCCGCCGTCTTGCCTTCGGGCCGATCCGCCCAGTCGGGCTTGCCCCAGAGGGTGCCCTGCCAGTCGCTCGTCTGGCGGAGCAGGTGATCCCACTTGATCTTCTGATTGTGCTCGGCTTCGAAGAGATCCACGCCCGGCGGCATGTAGTCGCGCGCGTAGTCGTTGACGTCACGAATCAGCCCTCGCTGCCAGGCAAGGCCGATCACCGTCGTGAGAAACGTCTTCGTCACGCTGTTGGTCACGTCGACGCGGATCGGCTCGCCCCACTCGGCGACGATGTAGCCGTTGTGCACGATGACGCCGCTTGCCGGTCCGCGCGGCTTGAGCGGACCGATGACGGTGTCGAACGGTTCGTTTCTCCCGAAGGTCGTCGCGGCCTCGAGGGCCAGATCGCGGTTGCCGGCGATTTCCTGGCTCGCCGCGGCCTTCACGGCCTCGGCGACGAGCGCGGCGTTCATGCCGACTTCCTCAGGGCGCTTGTGCTGCCATTCAAAGCGATCCGGGAAGTACGTCGCCGACGACTGTGGCCGCGCGCCCTGCGCGGCCGGCGTAGGCGCTGTGCGCTGCTGCGCAGAAATGGTCAGCGACACCAGGGTGACGGCGAAGATTGAAGCGGCCGCGATCGTGCGTCTCATTCTCGCGCTCCTCTCTTGATTCAGTCCTGCAGTATAGTCGGCTCATGGCACGGCGCCCGCGGCTGTTTCTTGGCGCGACTGGGCTTCTCGTGTGTTTTTCGGCCGCTTCAGAAGGTCAGACGTTATTCGCTCGAGAGGCAGGATCGTACCGCTCGGGCAAGCGTCTGGATCGTAGGGTATCGTGAGCAGAGACGGCCCGCCGTCATCAAAGGACAACGCGGCCGGGACATCTTTGCCCATGGCCAGTTCTGGATCGACGCTGATACCGGACGCGTGCTCAGAAGCGAGCTCGAATTGAACGATCCGGCCGTGGTGGCCACGCTCAGGACGAAGTACCGCACCGACGATCGGTTTCATCTTCTTATAGCGTCGCCCCGGTAACCACGGTGACCGGCTACGGGGCCGGGTCCAGCCTGAGCATCTACGCAGCGAACAACGGAGCGAATTCGGGAGTTCTCTCCGGTTCCCAGGGCCTGCTCTTGGGCACCATCCTCCAAACTTCGACAACGGTGCAACCTGCCACGGATACCGTAAATATTCCGTTGGCTCCCCTCGTCATCACTATCACCAACCAAAATGGGGGAGGCAGTGGTGCGTTCGTCGTCAACGGAAATATCGCAGTCACGCGATCCGATACGAGCGGGTTCCTCAGCACTTTCGTACCAGGCTCCGTCAACCCGCCGAGCTTAACCGTACCGGAGCCGTCATCCTTCGCCATGGTCGGGCTGGCATTCGCCTCGCTGGCACTCGCCCGCCGGCGCCGTTTTTCGCGGTGATCTCATCACGCGCATACACCGCGAACGGGCAAAGACGCCAGCGACGATAGCAAGCATTAGCGCCGTCGGGAGGCAACAGAAGGGCCGTTCTCAGGGGTGCTGTAGGGAGTACATGATTTGACCGCTCCCGAGAGCAAGTGATCTGACCGCTTCGAAAGCGGCTGGGAGACGACAGAGCTGAGGTGCTCCATGTCGTATCCCGACGCCGCGTGGGAGCGGGTAATGACGGTGCAAGAGGTGATGTTGAAGGCACTCAGCGGCGAGTCGACAGCCCATGGTGAATCGCACCACGCGCTGTTAACCCACCGCATCACGAAGCTCCGCGCCACCTTTGTAGAGCAGCGCGACCGCGATCATCTGTATGAGGTGTTGCAAGTCGTTGTGATTCAGGTAGACGTGCACATCGATTCCACTCTGTTGCACTGCGGCTGCGGCGATCGTCACGACGATACTGGCGATGATCCATCGAGCCGACCGGTGATACCGCAGCGTCGGAAGACCGAGGTAGAGCAACGCGATAATGAGCAGGGCCGAACCGTACTCGATGATGACATTCACGAACTCATCGTGCTGGAGCATCCAGAGCGCGTACGCCGCAAACTGTCCCCATACCGCAACCAGCAGCCAACGCCGCGCCGGCTCGCGCACGCCGGCGGTCAACACCGCAGACAGCAACAGGCACGCCGCTGCGCCGATCGCGATCGTGCTGGTCGTCCAGATCGCGCCGGCAACGCCATCCGAGAGAACGATCTTGAAGCCGTGATAGGTGCCGCCTGCGAAGCTTCCTGCCGCCGTGGCCGCAAGTGCCGCTGAGAACAACCTGACCGCCCGCCGATGTGCGGCGAGGGGCCTCGCCCGTAAGCGCCACGCGAGCCACAGGCACAGGGTGGCGAGCAGGTAATCGGTCACCAGTGTGCTGGGTTCGGTAATCATCGAGGCCCGGGAACAACCGGCAGGACGATTCGCGAGGGCGCGCCCGGTCCGTGATGAACGGCCTGCCTCGCGACAGCCGTCGCGACTGCGCTTGCAATCGGGGCGCCTGTGTTCGGGTTGCTATCGAAGCGTGGGAAATTGCTGGACGCCACTTCCAGTCGGATGCGATGTCCCTGACGAAACACCATGCTCGTGGGCCACAACATGATCTCGATCGCCCCCGGCTCGGCGTCCGCCGGATTGGCGTGTGCGGTGTAGGCACGCCGGACAACGCCGTCCGTGACGTTGTACGCGTTGCCGTCACTGTGGACATCGACGAGTTTGGCGGTGAAGTCGGTGTGCGGCGCAGACGAGGCGACGTAGAGCGTCGCGGCGATCGGCCCGGTCACCTCCACGTCCTCCGGCAGCGGCGCGGTCGTGTAGACGAGGACGTCGTCACGCATCTCGACGTCGTTCTGTCGCGCCACGCCGGCGCCAGGACCAAGCGTCGCGCCGCCGCGCGTGGGAACGGGACGCTGCGGATCGGCCGCGAATGTGTCCGCCGGCTCGTTTTCGCTCGGGGCGTCGATCGACAGCTGTCCATCCCCTGACGCCGAGTTCGCGCGTCCACCGCTCCGCAGGTAGAACGGCGTCGCCCGCGCGCGTGCGAGCGGCCAGTCCTGCTCGTCGCGCCACACGTTTGCGCCCATCACGTAGATGCGCACTGGCGCGTCGGGCTGAACGCCACGTCCAGCCGAACGAAGCTGACGATCGAACCATGGAATCGTCGGAGCCAGGCTCTCGAGACGGTAGTTGCGGGTACGGACATCGCCGGGCAGCGTGACGGTTTCCGCATGCGCCCACGGGCCAACAGTCAATCTCGTCGACGCCGCCACATCAGCACGGCCCTCGCGCCGGATCCGAACGAAGTCGGCGAGCTGACCCGGCAGAAACGGATCGAACCACCCGGCCGTCAGGAGCACCGGTCCCTGCAACAGCGCCGCGCGCCGGTCGCCGTCGATGGCCTGCCAGTACGCATCGCGATCGGAATGTCGTACCCAGTCGTTGAAGAACGGTATGTCCGCGACGGCGCGGTCGTCGGCCTCGATGAGCGGAACGCCATCGAACCCGCGCTGAAGCGTCCGCGAATCGGGCGTCTCGTCCTCGGCGCCGCGGCTTCGGACCGCCCAAAACAATGCGCTCGCCAATGAGAACGCGCCACCGGGATAGAACATGCCGTGAAAATCCGTGCTGGCGATCTGCACCATCAACGCGGAGCGGCCCGATGGCGGGGATGGCAGTTGGTCGGCCAGGACCCATTGCGTGTGTCCGAAGGCGGACCCGCCCCACATCCCCAGGCGTCCATCGAACCATGGTTGCGTCTTCAGCCAGGCGAGCGTCTCCTGCCCATCGCGCCGCTCATCGATGAGCGGATAGTGACGGCCCCCCGATTCGTATCGTCCACGCGTCCCCTGGATGACAGTCGTGTATCCACGCTCGGCCCAGAAGCGACCGACAACGGTCGCGAAGAGCGAATTGACGATGGTTTTCGAGAACGGAATTCGTACGAGGATCGTCGGCGTCCTGCCGACGCGCACGGGACGATAGACGTCGGATACCAGGGCGACTCCGTCACTCGAGGTCATCACGACAGCGCGGTCGATACGGACCGCGTATTCGGCCGAACGGACGTCGAGGACGCCCGCGAGAAACGTCGGCGCCAGCTGGTACGCGATCCATCCACCGATCCCGGCCGCGATGAACAGCCAGGCCGCACCTTGGGCCAGGCGGGCGCCCTTCGGATACCGCCAGGCCGGAGTCGGAGGACCCGACCGCCAATGATAGGCGCCGAACACCAGAATGAACGACGCGAGCACGCCGTGAAAGACTATCGGGATCGATCCTCCCCACCAGCGCTCGGCAGGATACAGCGTCATGCGCATGACGTAACGAATCACCATGACGCTGAAGTACAGCCATCCGAAAGCGAGCAAAGCCGAACCGAGGCGGCGCCGTGAGACGGCGAAGAAACCGTATCCGCGTGTCAGGTCACGCGCGATGGCTCCATAGAGACAAATAATCAGCAGCTGGCTGGTCAGCAATGCAGGATAGGGAAGCGCGCCTGAAAACCACTCTTCCCACGGAGGCAGGAAGCCGCCGGCACCGATGGCAATCAATAGCTGCCCGGCGACTCGAAGGCCGAACAGGCCGAGGAGTGCCCAGAGGGCGATCGCGTAGCGCGGGCGTCGGCCGTCTGGCGTCACAGTCTGTCTGCGAACATCGTTCGGTAGAACCGATACCACTCGCTTTGAAACCGTTCGTCCGGATCGTATTTCTTCTTCAGCTCGAGGAAGTCAGTCAGCTGCGGGTAGCACGCCTCCACCTGGGCGCGAGTCGCGTAGCGGTGGTAGGTGAGGTAATACCGGCCGTCGCGCGCGATCGCCATCTCGATGAGATCGCGGAACGCCGCCGCCGCCTGGTCTACTCCCTGCGGCGTGTGGACGACGTGCAGATTGAAGATGATGCAGGCGTACGATTGCTTTGCCCACGCAAGAAAGCTTTCGTCGTCTGCTTCAATCAGCCGGACAGTGCCGTAAATAATGGGCACGCCGTTGATCCGGAACCTCTCGGCCACCTCGCGCATGAAGCCCGGGAGCAGCGCACGCGGGACGTAGATTTCCGTGATCATCTCGGTCGCCTGGTCCTTGCCACCGACGCGCGCATCTATGAACTTGTGGTAGTCGTCGCGATACGCGCTGAGTTGATGGGTATCCGACCAGTACACCTGGCCATTCGTCGACAGATAGTACGCCGCGTACTGCTGGAAGGCCGCAGTCTTGTCGGCGTGGGCTGCCAGCAGCAGCCGCTGCCAGTCGTCGTCGACGAGCTCCTTCTGTCCCGAGGGAGTCGGCGTTGCCGGGTCGACCGGCTTGTAGCAGGAGAAGACGCCGCGGCGAAGAAAGTCATCGGACTTCTCATCGATGGCGAATTGGAAATCGCCGAACAGAAAGCCATCGGCGATGCGTTGGCCGAAGGCTGCCGGCAAATCATCGATGTTCCGCACTTCGACGACCCGCTGAATCTTCTGCCGCCGCATGAGGCGGAGCTTGACCGTCGCGACGGGGCCGAACAGACCGTAGCCACCGATCGCCAGCTTGAAGAGCTCCGCGTTTTCACGGCGGCTGCACGTACGAGGATTCCCTGTCGCGTCGATCAGAACGAACGAGTCGATGTCGCCTACGAACGGCTTCATCTTGAGCCCGCGACCGTGGACGTTGGCCGCGACCGCGCCCCCGATCGTGAGCCGGTCGGCGCCGGTCTGCTTCTGAGCGATGGCCCATTGCTGCGACAAGCCGGCCTGGCGTCTGTGGAGCTCGTTCATAAGCGCCGGCCACATGATGCCGGACTCGACTTCGACGATGCCGCGGGCGCGATCGAGCCCCAGAACCCTCGAGTAGCGCCGCATATCCAGCATCGTCGTGCCAGACGCGAACTGTTGGCCGCCCATCGCGTGCCGCCCACCTGATATGCAGATACCGGTTTGTTCGGCCGCTGCACTCCGAACCGCCGCCTGCAGCCCGTTCAGCGAATCGACTTCGACAACGCGCCGAATGCGGGTCGCATTGAGTTGCGAGTGGATGTCGTTGACGATCGTGCCGGATGCCTCCTGAGCGAACGTCGGCCAGCTCGGCCTCAGGGCGGCGACCCCGGCGGCCCTCAGGAATTCGCGGCGGTGGATGCGCATGAACGTCTCCTGTCGACGGCCTTCGGAGTCAACGGCATGGCGACCCGATCTTGCCACGACGTTGCGCCACGCGCCGAGGCGAGAGCCTTGTATGGCGGTCACCGACCGTCGTGCTCGTGTTGCTCTCGGGTTGCTTTGGTTGATGTTCTTCAGGTCCGGTGACAGACCAACCCTCGCGGTCTCCAACAGGCGGCACCGACGGAGTGACCGCCCAATGGCGGAACGTTGTGCGGCACGCCGGAAACCCCAGCCGCCTACTTCCTCTTGTCACGGCGCGACGCGACGTTCGGCACTTCCTTCGCCCCTTCCGAGGGGTGAAGCGGAACAGCTCGGCCGGCGGAGCCCCCAGCGCGGCGGTGGTGAATCGGTCCGTCAAGAGTACAGCGACCTGCTCGACCGCCTGACTGTTGTCAAGGGTGTGCTTGTGACGATAGGAAGCATTAGCGCCGTCGGGAGGCAACAGAAGGGCCGTTCTCAGGGGTGCCCGATTCGCGCGCTTTCTTCGGGTTTCCCCCGAACGCAAGCGCAGCGTCAAGGTCGGCGAACCGCTCTCGCTGAGCGCCAACGCAACCGACGACGGCAAGCCGAGAACTCGGCCGATGCCCGCCTTTCTCGTGGGGCAGGGTCATTTCGTGCCGAACTCTGCGACGGGACTCCGCCTCTCCTGGTTCGTCTATCGGGGCGCGGGAGCTGTGGAATTCGACCCGCCACAAACCAAGGTGTGGGAAGAACACCGCGACGGCGGCAACTCGCCGTGGTCCGCGGGCTGGAGCACGCCGCCACCACCGCCGGGAAACAACTGGAGCGCGCGGGCGACGTTCAGCACACCGGGCGTCTACGTCCTGCGTGCGCTCGCACACGACGGCGGGTGGATCGCCTACCAGGACGTCACCGTCACGGTTTCCCGCTAGGCGCCTCGGATTCGAGGATTCCCAGAAGGTTCACGAGATCCCGTGCGAGATCGTCGAGCTTCAGCCAGTACTGCTGTTGTGCGTCGGGACCGAAGGGCTTGTCGAACTCCTGGACCTTGCCACTCTCCGGATCGAGCGTGAAGAACTCGTACCCGAGCAACGACTGCAACTCGCGTGGCTGACTCGCGGTGGGAACCGGGCTTTTTAGCACCTTGAATATTCGAGAGCGATCTCGAACCCGGGTGCCCCCTTGTGATTGCGCCGCATCGCAGAACTCCGCGAGCTCGCGCGCCGCCCATTTCGACTCGACATAGTGGTTGGACACAATCGGCACGAACGCCATCACGTCGTGGAGTTGCTTGAGCAGGCCCTCCGGAAAGGGGGCTTTGCCTTCCAGCCACGGGTACCAGTACACCTTGAACTCGCGGCCAAGACGCTGCCTGCCTCGCGTCTCGAGCGCGCGCACGAAATTCGTCACCCAGCCGTTGCGTCCCGCGCTCTCCGGAACATTGTCGAGGGAGACATAACTGACGTAGGCGTCCACTCGACGTGATGCCTTCGGTGGGGTGGAGGCGCCAACGATGGCCCGGACTGACTCGACGAAGCGGCTGAATTCTTCGTGAGAGGCGTCACCGCTCCAGTCGGTGAGGTTTGCCGTCTGCAGTTGCCGAAAACCGAGAGGCGGCCGGACATCGGCCAGGAGGAGCGGCACCAGTCGAAGCTTGCCCTCACCGGCTTCGTCACGAACGAACTGCGACGCGATCGACGCCTTCGACCACGCGACGATGACGCATTTCGCCTCGTCGAGCCGCGCCTGAAGATAGGCGTTGAAGTCCTGTCCATGCGGAATGTGTCGATCCCAGAAGACGGTCCAACCGTGGGACTCGAGCGCCGCCACAATCAAACGGACACGGGCGATGTCTTCGCGGGCGTAACTGAGAAAGATGTCCGCCACAGTCCGGACATTGTCATCCGGGGGGTGAACCACCGCAAGAAGCCCTTCCGCCTGGTGTCAGGCAGAATGGAATCAGCCCTCGCTGTCCGACTCCGAATGCGGCACGTCGAAACATCAGGATCGTCGTCCTCGAGGTTCACGTGAAAATCGACATCGACGTATATGGCAGCTATTCGCATCTCGACAGTCTCGAACTGACCGAGGGAGGCCAGGGGTGGGTCGAACAGTTTCGACGAGCACTGCAGATTCGAATCACACAACTCCTCGGCCGCGAGGCGAGCGTGTTCCTGGATGACAGGGTGCGTGTCAACGATGACATGCCCGAGGACGTCGTCGACAAGGTGGAGAGGGCTGGGGTCTTCGTGTCGATCATGTCGCCGCGATACGCCGCTTCGGAGCGGGCGCGGAAGGAGTTGGAGCTGTTCATCAGCACGCACGATGCGAGAGTTTTGTCGAATGCCCAGACGAGCGCCGCCACTTCGTTGGGGCGCACGTCGATGAGGCGGCGGAGGAACGCCGACAGCGATGGCATGCCGTGGTGTAACGACAGCCCGCCCGTCGGGTTGCGTTTCGTCCCGCACCCGGCACCCGGTCCCCGGTCCCCGGTACCCGGCCCCAACTGCGATACGCTAGCCCGGCAGTCGTTCCGCGGCGCCACCTGGCGCCGCGCGATGCGGCGGGGAGGAACACATGCGCGCAGACACGATGGTGGCAGTCGCGATGCTGGCGGCAGCAGCCGGCTGCAGCTCCATGTCCGATACCTTCAAGACGACGCCGGGGCGCACCGAGCGGCCCGCCACCGACGTGCCCTGGCAGTTCGTCCTCGCCGATGGCGCCCTGAACAACAACAGCTCATGCCGGACGCCGATCGTGGACCCGCGCGACAAGGCGACGTTGCAGCTCGAACGATCCGACCGCGGCTACGGCGACTACCGCGTGCCCGAGGGCAGGTACGGCGTCGTCGGGACCGAACTGCTCCGCGTCGATTGCACGACGGGCCGCACGGTCGGCGTGGTCAGGCAGTAACAGGACGCAGGAAATCAGGACTCAGGACACCAGGACTCGGGACATCAGGATGACAGGAGCCGTGGCGTGGAGGAGGCGAAATCGCGGGTGCAGCCGTCACGGTGGTCCGACGATGGGTTCCTGGATGCCCTGCGGCTCCAGGGCGACGCGCTGGCCGACGCGGCCGTCGCCCGGCTGAAGCGCGAGGACTACCGGCACCTGTTCGCGCAGATGGACACCGACAGCGCGCCGCTGCCCCATCACGTCGCCGCGCCGCTGCGCGCGTTCTTCGAGGCCACCCACGGCATGCCGACCCTCGACGGCACGCCCGTCGATGCCGCGCGCCTGCATGCCGGAGAGCAGGTGTTCTGCACCCACGCGTTCCCGGCGGCGCTGGTGCTGATCGCCGCGAGCCTGCCGCAGGGCTACGCGGCACGCAACCTGGCCGAGATCCTGATGATCTCGGGAGACCTGCAGCACCACGCCTACCGACGACTGCTCGGCGTGCTGCAGATGGTGGTCAACGTCACCCGGGCCGGCGGCTTCGAGGCGGGTGGGGCGGCGGTGGTGACCGCGCAGAAGCTGCGGCTGCTGCATGCCGGTGTCCGACGGATCGCGCACGGCCAGGCGCGCCTCCGCGACTATCAGCGGACCTACGGCGTGCCCGTGAACCACGAGGCCATGCTGGCCACGATCATGGGGTTCTCGCTGCTCGTGATCGACGGCTTCGAGCGGCTGGACATCCCGCTCACACCGGCGCAGGCCGAGGACTACGACTACATCTGGCGGGTCTTCGCGCAGTTGATGGGCATACATCCCGAGGGCGACCGCAACGGCACGGCGTACGTACCGGCGACCGGCAGGTCCGTGGAAAGACCGAGATGCCGGAGCTCGTCATCCCGGCGGGGCAGCGCGATCGGCTCGAGCGGGTCTCAGCGCCGCCATCTCGGGTGACGTGCCGTTGAACGGCACCATGGGCTCGCGCGTCTGCCGGTTGCGAATCAGTTCGGCGATGCCGAAGAGGCCAATCGAGCGGACGGCACCGACCGACACGTGACGCGCGGCCAGGTCGGCCAACAGTCCCGCCATGACCTCGCCCATCTGCCGGGCGCGTGCCACCAGGCCTTCCAAATGGCGCTGGTGAAGACCGCCGGAGCGGAGGCTACGACAGGGGAACGCTTGCACCTCGGCCGCGGCTCTGGCTTACTCTGCGACGCATGACTCGACATGTGACGCTGCTCCTCCTCGCCGCGCTTCTCCTCGCCCCGGGCGTGGCGCTCGCCCAGCAGGACAGCACGTTCGTGTCCGACGGCGTCGAGCTCCATTACCGAAGCGCAGGCACGGGAACGCCTGCCGTTCTTCTCAGCGGTGGGCCTGGGTTCCGGGTCGATTACATGATCCCGGTCGGCGATTTTCTGCCGGCCGGCTATCGGCGCATCTTCCTCGAGCAGCGTGGCACGGGTAAGTCGCGGCCAGCCGTCTTCGACCCCGCCGGCCTGACGCTCCAGATGGTCGTCGAAGACCTCGAGGCGCTGCGACTACACCTGAAACAAGACCGGCTTCTCCTCGTCGGCCACTCGTGGGGCGGCATGCTGGCCATGGCCTACGCGGCCACCCACCCGGACCGCGTCGACCGACTCGTCCTCATCGGGTCGGGCGGGCCGACGCTCGAGTTCACGCAGTGGTTCAACGACAACATCGAGATGCGGCTACGCCCCGAGGATAGCGAGGCGAGAAACTACTGGCAGGCGGCAGCCAAGAAAGGCGTCGATGGCGACAAGGCAGCGATGGAAGCCGTCCGCGCGATTTTGCCCGGATACTTTTTCGATCGCAAGCAGAGCCTGGCCTTCGCGGCGGCGATCCAGGACGGCGCGCTGCACCCGGACGTCAACGCGGGCCTGTTCGGAGATCTCGCGAAGCAGTACGACCTCCGGGACGGACTGCGCAAGCTGAATCGCCAGGTGCTGATCGTCCAGGGACACCAGGATCCCATCGGCGACAAGACGGCCGAAGATATCCACGCGCTCATCGCCGGCTCGACGCTGACGTATTTCAACAAGGCCGGACACTTTCCGTGGATCGAACAGCCGGAAGAGTTTCGGCGCGTCGTCGGTGCGTTCCTCGGCCGGCAGTGAGCGTCGCAGATTGACCCGGCAGAGCCGGGCACGACAGTGCCGATTCGCGCAGGAGTTATAGGCCGTCGGGACTCCACACCGGAGTGCGCGTCGATTGCATCGCGGGGAGTGAATCGCAAAAACGTTTCCCGATCGATGTCGTACAGTCAGACGCTCGTCGTCGCTTGCTCCTCGAGCGTCACCGCAATGAAGCGGCCGTCAGGAGATAGCCGCGACTCGCGATCGCGACGCGGTTCGAGCGGCAATGCTGCTCGCGCAGACACTATCCAGGGACTCACTGGACAATGATCCGGGTAGCCGGCACAGTCGCCCTGGTTTCACATACAAGTCCGACTATGACTCGGGCGATCTTCTCCCCACCCACCGACGATGGTTCGATCGGGTTGGCATAGTCTTCCCTGGTGACACACACCGAGCGAAGGTCGATGACAGGAAGGGAGTGGTCAATGGCCACCCGAATGATCGCGTCGTTGAATACCGTGAGTACCGTGGACGCCAGGCGCTGGAAAACCCTGTCGTCGAAACACCCGTTGTAAATCGTACACACGGCCAGGGGAAGGGCCGTGTCCAGGCAGGCTGCAATGGCCACTCGATAACGTCTCTCGAAGTCCGACGCAATGTCGGCCAATGCTCCGACGGTCTTCGTCATTGACGATACCGGAGTCTCAAGAATCCCGATGTGCATCAGGGCGTTGTTGCCACCGACGCTGAGCACGAGGTGTGTCGCCTGTTCCGGGAGGCGGCCGACCTGGCTCGCAACATCATCAGTGGTCGCTCCATCGACGGCCAACAGCGTGGCTTCCCAGCCAGGCGGCAACAGTCCACGGACCTGTGACACGACGTCGGGCCCTTCTTCCGTATACCTGGCGTTGTCAAAGATCGAATCACCGGCGAGTACCACATGAGGCATTCGTCAGTCTCCCCGCGTATTAGAGTTCAAAGAAGGGCGCGCCTGGGAAACAGCCACGACGTGGAATCAGGGCCAGACGTGTTCGGTCATTGCCGCACGACGCGAAACGATCCCGGTCGTGGGCCCGGCTGCACGGTCCAGCCCGGACCGACGGTCGCCGTCCAGCCGTCACCCTTCAGCGTCGTCGCATCGACGACGACCGGCGCCGGCAGCGATATCGTCTCACCGTCGGCCGAAACAAGCGCGCCGCCCTGCGCATCGAAAAATCCCCATGCGCTTCTGTTCGCCATTGCCCGGAAGACCGTGCCCTCGCCGGGAATGACTGTGGCCCCCATGGTGTTGATGCTGCCGCTCCCGGCTCTTGGCACGATGAGCACTGGTCCATCGACGTAGCGGCGCCGTAACTCGGCGATGATTGCCTGCTGCTCGCGATCGCGCTGCGCTTCGGCAACCCGCAGCGACGCGCCGTCATACCGCGCAGCGGCGGCGGCGGCGTCCAGCGCCGCAGTTACTCCAGCCGCTGCTGAGAGCAGTTGGCCAAAATCGCTCGCCCCTGTGATTTTCCGATGCCAGCCTGGAGACAACGCGTCGAGCAACAGCCCGTAGCCGGCTCCCGACGCGTACGCGAACGTCCGGACGAAGGATGTGCCCGTCTCCGCCGCCGCCAGTCCGGCCATCGCGTTGCGGATCGCGTCCTGCGCACCCTCAGACCCGGTCACGTATTGCGTGTACGTCGCGATCCCCTCGTTGATGTCGACAACGTGCTCCGCCGCTGCGGCACCGGGAAAACGCTCGTGGCGCGCCGCGCGAAAAGCCAGCGCATCCGCAATGGCGGACGTGCGCGCCGCGCCAGAGGCGCCAAGCGCCCGCGCCAGGGCCCGCCACTCGAGGCGCATCCAGTAGCGGCCCTCCAGCGAATCGAGGTGAATGTTTTCGCCAGCGCTCGGATCACGTGGAGCGATCAGCCCGAGGCGGGGCTGGATGCAATGAAACAGCTCGTGCATGAACAGCCGCCCGCGCTCCGCCTGATTATCCTTTGGGATCATCTGCCAGACGTAGGCGGACCAGGTGATGCCGCCCCACTGCATGGGCGCGTTCACGAAGCCGATCTCGCGGGGACGGACAGCAGTTGGCGCCGGTTGGCTCGTGGCGATCGTCCCGGTGGCGGCGTCCGCAATCACCATGGGACCGCAGAGCGACACTCCCCACAGCCGGCCGCCGTCACGCTCGCAGAGAGTCTGTGCTTCCTTGAAGTACTGCTCGGCGCGCTGTTGATCGACCTGTGCCGCCGCCGGCGGCGGGTGGCCTATGACCAGGTACGCCAGGATTGCCGTGCAAGACATCGATATCCGCATCGTCCGCTCCCTGCGGTCTTTGAGATGCGCGACTCTGGCCGACGATCAACGACACACACGCGCCGCCCTCCGGGCGATCCTGCAGCCGCGCCGAAACGGGATCGACGCCCACGGGCACGTGCCCTTACGCCACGGCGGCGTCGGCAGCCGCCAGGCCGCGGTCGATGATCTCGAAGCCCTCGCGCAATTCGGCGTCGGTGATGCAGAGCGGCGGATTCGCGAAGAACGTGTTCCACCGTACGAACGTGTAGAGCCCCTCGTGCCGGAAGAACCGGCTCAGCGCCGCCATCTCGGGTGACGTGCCGTTGAACGGCGCCATGGGCTCGCGAGTCTGCCGGTTGCGAATCAGTTCGGCGATGCCGAAGAGGCCAATCGAGCGGACGGCACCGACCGACACGTGACGCGCGGCCAGGTCGGCCAACAGTCCCGCCATGACCTCGCCCATCTGCCGGGCGCGTGCCACCAGGCCATCCTCTTCGTATACGGCGATGGTCGCCAGCGCGGCGGCGCACGCCAGGGGGTGGCTGTTGTAGGTGAGGCCACCGGCGAAGACCTTGTCGCGGAAGTGGTCGGCGACCTTGCGGCGCAGGCCCACGGCTCCAAGCGGCACGTACGCGCTCGTCAGCCCCTTGGCCATCGTGAGGATGTCGGGTACGACGCCCCAGTGGTCCACGGCGAACCACTCACCGGTGCGGCCGAACCCTGACATCACTTCGTCGGCGATCAGGAGGATGCCGTACTTGTCGCAGAGCGCGCGGACGCCCTGCAGGTAGCCGTCCGGCGGCACCAGGATGCCGTTGGTGCCCGTGACCGGCTCGATGATGAAGCCGGCGATGGTGTGCGCGCCTTCGAGCTGGATCACCTCTTCGAGCCGCGCCAGCGCGTCGTCGACCGGATCCCAGCCGCGTTGGATGCCGTGATACGGATCGGGCACGTGCACGACGCCCGGGATGCCTGGCTCGGCGGCCCAGCGCCGCGGATCGCCGGTGAGCGTGATCGTGCCGGCGGTCGCGCCGTGATACGAGCGGTACCGCGCCAGGATCTTGTGGCGACCGGTGTACCAGCGCGCCGCCTTGATGGCGTTTTCGTTGGCCTCGGCGCCGCCGTTGGTGAAGAAAAAGCAGTCGATGTCGCCGGGCGTGATCGCTGCCAGCTTCGCGCCAAGCCGCGCCCGAACCTCGGTGGCCATGAAGGGGTTGGCGTACGGGAGCTTCGCCGCCTGTTCCTGGATGGCCATCACGACGCGCGGGTCGCCGTGCCCGATGTTCACGCACATCAACTGGCTGTTGAAGTCCAGGAAGCGCTTGCCTTCAGGTGTCCAGAAATACACACCCTTGGCGCGGTCCACGGGGATGGGGTCCACGGCGCCTTGCGCGGACCACTCGAAGATCGTGTGCTGCCTGGACAGCGCGACGATTTCGTCGCCTGTCATGGTCGCTGGGGCGTGGCTGGTCGGCATGATCGATCCTGCTGACTGCTGGCAGCGGGCGGTTCGGACACAGGAATCGGCTCGGGATCGACGGCCTTGGGAGTAGGGTCGATCAGGCCGGCGACTTCGGCCAACTCTCTGATCGGCTCGAACTCGTCGAGGATCTCGCTCATGATGTCCCCTACCATCGCGCGCTGCGTTTGATGAAGGCGCCGGCGCCGGCGCGACCGACGAACCGCCCGTTGTCGATGACGACGCGGCCACGTGAGATGACGGTCTCGGTCACGCCGGTCACCTGGCGCCCTTCGTACGGGTTGTAGTCGACCTTCATGTGCAGCGAGTGCACCGACAGCGTGGTGGTCTTTTCCGGATCGAAGATCACGATGTCGGCGTCCGATCCTGGCGCGATTGTGCCCTTGCGGGGGAACAGGCCGAAGATCTTCGCCGGCGACGTCGATGTCAACTCGACGAAGCGGTTGAGCGAGATGCGACCGGTGCGAACGCCGCCGTCGTACACCAGGCTCATGCGCGTCTCGATGCCGGGCGCGCCGTTGGGAATCTTCGAGAAGTCGCCGTGCCCCATCGACTTCTGCTCCTTCATGCAGAAGGGGCAATGGTCGGTGGAGATCGCCTGGAGGTCGTTGAACGCCAGGCCGCGCCATAGCCGGTCCTGTGTTGCCGCCGGCCGCAGCGGCGGGCTCATCACGTATTTCGCGCCGTCGAAACCCGGCTCCTCGTAATTGTCGTCGGACAGGAACAGGTACTGAGGGCAGGTCTCGGCATATGCCGGCAGGCCGCGGTCGCGTGCTTCGGTGACCATCTCGAGGGCCTCGGCGGCCGAGAGGTGCACGATGTAGATGGGAACGTCGGCCATCTCGGCCAGCGCGATGGCGCGATGCGTCGCCTCGGCCTCGGCACGGACCGGCCTGGTCAACGCGTGGTACTTCGGCGCGGTCTTGCCCTCGGCCAGCGCCTTCTTCACGAGCACGTCGATGACGCCACCGTTTTCGGCGTGCATGCAGATGGTGCCCCCGTTCTTCCCGGTGCGCAGCAGTGCCTTGAAGATGCTCGCGTCGTCGAGCATGAACACGCCCGGATAGGCCATGAAGAGCTTGAACGAGGTGACGCCCTGCCCCACCAGCGCGTCCATCTCGAGCTCCACCTGATCGGTGAGATCGGTGATGATCATGTGGAAGCCGTAGTCGATGGCGGCCTTGCCCTCGGCCTTGTGCATCCACGTCTCCCAGGCGTGATGCAGCGTCTGGCCCTTGTACTGAATCGCGAAATCGACGATGGAGGTCGTCCCCCCGAACGCGGCCGCGATGGTGCCGGACTCGAAGTCGTCGGCTGACGTCGTGCCGCCAAACGGCATGTCCAGGTGCGTGTGCACGTCGATGCCTCCCGGCAGCACGAGCTTGCCCGAGGCGTCGATGGTCCTGTCGACCGGCATCGACAGAGACGAGCCGATGGTGGCGATACGCTCGCCCTCGATCAGCACGTCGCCGACGTACTGATCCACGGCGGTGACGACAGTGCCGTTCTTGATCAGGAGGCTCACGGAAGCTGCTCCGCCATGGGCGTGTAGGTTTCGGGGCGGCGATCGCGGTAGAACTGCCACACCCGCCGGACGTCCTCGATCATGTCGAGATCGAGGTCGGCGGTGATCAGCTCGTCGCGATCTTCGGACGCCGTCGCGAGGAAGTTGCCGCGCGGATCGACGAAGTAGGACGAGCCGTAGAAGCGCCCGATGTTCCATGGCGCCTCGATGCCGACACGGTTGCTGCAGGCCATGAAGTACCCGTTGGCGACGGCGTGCGCCGGCTGCTCCAGCTTCCAGAGATACTGCGACAGCCCCGCGACCGTGGCCGACGGGTTGAAGACGATCTCGGCGCCGTTGAGGCCCAGCAGGCGCGCGCCTTCGGGAAAGTGGCGGTCATAGCAGATGTAGACGCCGATGGTCGCGTAGCGCGTCTTGAAGACCGGGTAGCCAAGGTTGCCCGGCTTGAAGAAGTACTTCTCCCAGAACCCGCTGGTGTGCGGGATGTGGTTCTTGCGGTACTTGCCCAGATAGCTGCCGTCGGCGTCGATGACTGCCGCGGTGTTGTAGTAGACGCCGGCCTGCTCACGCTCGTAGACGGGCACGACCATCGCCATCTGGTGCTTGCGCGCGTACGCCGCCATCGCTTCGGTAGTGGGGCCGGGCACGGGTTCGGCCAGGTCGTACCAGTGCGCATCCTGCGACGGACAGAAGTAGGGCCCGTTGAACACTTCCTGCAGCCCGAGGATTTGCACGCCACGACGGCCGGCCTCCTCGATGAACGGGATGTGCGCGGCAATGGATGCGTCGCGCACCTCGGCGATCGGCACTGCTGGATCGGTGATGGGCGAGGCCGCCTGAATCAGGCCGCAGCGGACATTTCGGGACATGCTTAGAACCACCGTGAAATGGTGACTTTCTTGTCCGTGTAGAACTCGAAGGCATCGCGGCCGTGCACCTTGAGGTCCCCGAAGAAGCTGTCGCGCGCGCCGCCGAATGGAAAATACGCCATGGGTGCGGCGACGCCGATGTTGACGCCGACCATCGACGCCGTCGCGCGATGGCTGAACTCGCGCGCCGCCTTCCCGCTGCTGGTGAAGATCGAGGTCGCGTTGGCGTTGGGGTGCGCGTCCATCAACCGGAAGGCCGCGTCGAGATCCGTCACAGGGCACACCGACGCCACGGGGCCGAAGATCTCTTCGCGGCCAATCGCCATGGCCGGATTCACCTCATCGAACACCGAAGGACCGATGAAGAAGCCGTCAGGCCGATCGGGCACGCGAGTCTCTCGGCCGTCGAGTGCCAGGCGCGCACCCTCGCTGACGCCACGCTCGACGTAGGTCACCACGCGCTGGTGATGCGGTCGGCTGATGACCGGCCCCATGCCGACGCCGGGCTCGAGCCCGTCGCCAACCTTCAGCGCTGCGGCGGCCTCGATCAACCGATCGCGTGCCGGGGCGTGGGCCTCACCCACGGGCACGAGCACGCTGCCGGCGAGGCACCGCTCGCCCGCGCAGCCATAGAACGACTCGGAAATGATGGGGATACTGCGATCGAGGTCGGCATCGGGCATCACGATCACGAAGTTCTTCGCGCCGCCCAGCGCCTGGACCCGCTTGCCGGCGTGCGTGGCGCGCTGGTAGACGAGCCGCGCGACCGGCGTCGAGCCGACGAAGGACACCGATCGGATGCCCGGGTGATCGCAGATGGCCTCCACGACCTCCCGCCCGCCGTGTACGAGGTTGACGACACCCGGCGGCAAGTCGCATTGCTGGAGCAACTCGAACATGCGCGCCTGCGAGAGCGGTACCTGCTCGGAGGGCTTGAGCACGAACGTGTTGCCGCACACCACTGCGAAGGGCAGGAACCACAGGGGTACCATCGCGGGAAAATTGAACGGCGCGATGGCGGCGCACACGCCAATCGGCTGCCGCATGACCGTGCAGTCGATGCCGTGCGAGACGTTCTCGAGGCCGTATCCCATCAGCATCGACGGCCCGCCGCAGGCCACTTCCACGCACTCGATGCCGCGCCGCACGCTGCCGCGCGACTCGTCCAGCGTCTTGCCGTGCTCGGTCGTGACCAGCCGGGCCAGTTCCTCGAAGTGCTCTTCGAGCAGCGCCCTGAAGCGAAACATCGCCCGCGCACGCACCACCGGAGGCGTCTCGCTCCAGCCGGCAAAGGCGCCGGTCGCGGCGGCGACAGCCAGTTCGACGTCGCGTGAGGTCGACAGCGGCGCGCGCGCGATCACGGTGCCGCGCGCCGGATTGTGGACGTCGACAAAACTCGTGGCGGTCGCTGGAATCCACCGTCCGCCGACGAAATTCGAGAGGGTCTCGACCGCCTCCGCCATCACGCACCTCCTCCGGGGACGCCCATTATGCTACCGTCTGCGCGAGAAGGAGCCGACCATGGCCGCCAACCTCTCGGTCAGTTTCACCGGCCTGCGTTTCGACAACCCGTTCCTGCTGTCGTCGGCCCCGCCGACCGAATCGGACAGCAACATCATGCGCGCCTTCGACGCCGGATGGGGCGGCGTCGTCACCAAGACCATCGGCCTGCATCCGGTGGTCAATGTCCGCGGCCCGAAGACGAAGTTCCTGCGCGCGACGCCCGACTCGCCGCACTTGTCGATGCAGAAGCGCCAGGGAACGGCGCTGCACTCGTCGTGGAACTGGGAGCTCATCTCGGACAAGCCGCTCGACTGGTGGGTGCCGCGCATCGCGAGGATCAAGCAGGCTCATCCTACGCGCGTGCTGGTGGCCTCGATCATGGCCGGCTCGGGGAGCGACCGCGAGCTCCAGCACTGGCAGACGTTGGCCACGGCCTGCCAGGACGAGGGCGCCGACGCACTCGAGCTCAACCTGTCGTGCCCACACATGGACCGCAAGGACATGGGCAGCAACATCGGCAAGGATCAACAGCTCATCTCCATCGTCGTCGAGGCGGTGAAAGAGGTGGCACGTGTGCCGGTCTGGGCCAAGCTCACGCCGTCGACCACCGACATCGTCGAGGAGGCCCGCGGCGCGTTCCTCGGCGGCGCCGACGCGATCTCATCGTCGAACACCTTTCCGTCGCTGCCGCTCATCGACCCCGAGACGCTCGAATTCGAGATGCAGGTGGACGGGTACGTCTCGAGCGGAGGGCTGGGTGGCCCGGCCATCCTGCCCCTGTCGATGGCCAAGATGGCGCAGCTCACGCAGGCATTTCCCGACAAGGCATTTTCCGGCATCGGCGGCGTCGCCGAGTTCGCTCACGCGCTCAACTACTTCCTGCTCGGCTGCGGCACCGTGCAGGTGTGCACGGCGGCAATGCTCGACCACGCGATTGGCCCCAACATCATCGCCGGCCTCACGCGCGGCCTTGCCGAGTTCCTCGAGCGGCACGCTGACCGTGGCTGGTCGTCGGTCGACGACATTCGCGGCCTGCGGCGCGACCGCGTGGTGACGCACTCGCAGATCGGCCGCCCCGATTCGAAGGAGTATTTCGGCGGGCACGATGCCGAAGGCTACGCCGAGCACGCCGGCACCGCCCACGAGTGATGCCCGGCCCGGACGATTTTTCGACGAGCCCGCTCTGGAATCCCGACCTCGCGCCGACCAGGCCCGATCAGCGCACCTGGTCCACCTACAACATCGCCGCGCTCTGGATTGGCATGAGCGTGGTCATCACGACCTACACGCTTGCCTCCGGGCTGATGCAGCAGGGCATGACGTGGTGGCAGGCCCTGACCACGATCCTGCTGGGTAACACGGTCGTGCTGGTGCCCATGATCCTCAACGCCCATGCCGGCACGAGGTACGGCGTGTCGTTCCCCGTGCTGTGCCGGGCGAGCTTCGGCGTCAAGGGCGCCAACGTCCCGGCCACGCTGCGCGCGATTGTCGCGTGCGGGTGGTTCGGCATCCAGACGTGGATTGGCGGGCTGGCGCTGGATACCTTGTTGCGCGCCGCCTGGCCAGGCTGGTCGGCTGTGCCCGGCGCCGTGTGGATCGCGTTTGCCGCGTTCTGGGCGATCCAGGTCGGCATCATCCTGCGCGGCCTCGAAGGCATCCGGCTGCTGCAAAGCTGGTCGGCGCCGTTGCTGCTGGGCGGCGGGGTGGCGTTGCTGCTGTGGGCCATCGACGCGGGCGGCGGCCTGGGCCGCATCCTGGGCGAGTCCTCCCGGTTGCAGCAGGTGCGGACGCCCTTCTGGACGTTGTTTCCTGCCGCGCTCACCGCCAACGTCGGCTACTGGGCGACGCTGAGCCTGAACATCCCGGACTTCACCCGCTACGCGCGCAGCCAGCGCTCGCAAGCCCTGGGTCAACTGATGGGACTGCCGACGACGATGACGGGATTTGCATTCATCGGAGTGGCGGTCACCGGCGCGACGATCGTGCTCTTCGGCGAGGCCATCTGGGACCCGGTCGTCCTCATCGCGCGCATCGGCAGCGCACCGGTCGTCATCGCCGGCGCTCTGGTGGTCCTGGCCGCGCAACTCACGACCAACATGGCGGCCAACGTCGTCTCGCCGGCCAACGACTTTTCGAGCCTCGCGCCGCGCCGCGTCAGCTACGTGATGGGCGGCCTCATCACGGCGGTCCTCGGCATCGTCATGATGCCGTGGAAGCTGTATGCCGATGCGGCGGCGTACATCTTCACGTGGCTCATCGGCTACTCGAGCCTGATGGGCGCCATAGGCGGCATCCTCATCGCCGACTATTGGGTGCTTCGCCGGCGCGAGCTGTCGGTGCCGGATCTGTTCGCCGTCGACGGGCGCTACACGTATCAGGGAGGCGTGAACTGGCGTGCGATCGCAGCGCTGGTTCTTGCGGTGCTGCCGGTGCTGCCCGGGTTCGCACGCGCGGCGACCACACCGGGTGGGCAGGTGGCCGATCCGGGCTTGCTCGACACGCTCTACACGTACGCGTGGTTTGTGACCTTCGCGCTGAGCGCTGTGATCTACCTGGCGTTGATGGGACGAAGGAGCCGAACCCTGTCGCTCCTGTAGCGCAGGCCTTGAGCGAACCTTGCGGTCGAATGGGTTCGCGCGCAATTGCACCGACCACCGTCCGGTGGTTTGTACGCCGCCGGGCGGCGGTGAAAGATTTCTGGCGAAATTCGCGTTCAGGAAAGCAAGGCGGTCGCCGAGACGGTGGAGGTGTGTGGCGGAGAGGGTGGATTCGACCTGCCTCGCGGCGGGCGAAGCCTGCGCGGAGGTGGTGCGGTCAGGGTCGGAGGAACGTCAGTTTACCGCTCGAACAAACCCAACGGATGGGGCAGGGGCTTGTGTAATGCCGCCTTCTTGTGGGCCGGTGCCGCGTCGGGTGCTATGCCCAATGCCGCGCCGAAAACCAGGCCAAGTGAGACGCCAAGACCGATCCCCACGCCTACATTGTGCAGGACCGTTCCCAGTGCGACTCCGAAACAGAGGCCCAAACTCATGCTCAAGCCGACGTATTTGTATTTGCTGTTCATGAAACCCCTCCTCGAGTCTACGGGCTTTATTGGGCAGGAGTTCAGAATGTAGTAGTGCGTCGACGCAGGGAACGAGCCAGGAGTCAGGCATGCGCTAGTCGCCGCCCGCGCCGGCACATGGCCCGGCGCCGGGGCGGCGGACACACAGCTCGCCCTTGCGTGGTTCCCCGTCTCGAGGAGAATCTCGGAGCGGTAGCCGGCCGTAAGGCTTCGCCCTCAGATTGCGTTCATCCAAGCTCGACCCGGCGTATCACTGCTTCAACCGCGCCCTGTGAGCCAGACACGTCACGGAGATGGTCGGCGGTCAAATCCGGTGTTGCATGCGAACAGGCCCATCGATGACACCGACCGTCACTTCGGCGCGACCTTTGGTGCGCGCCATCAACGCGGTGAGCTTGACCAAAGCCAATGGGTCCACAGAACTGGCGGTCATCTCCCGGACCGCGTGGTGATGTAGAGATCGTTGCCCCCAAACCCTTCAGGTCGATCCGACGTGAACACGAGCATTTCCCCGTCAGACGACAGCGCCGCGAGCATGTCGTTGAACGCACCGTTCACCACGGATCCCAGGTTCTCGGGCGTCGACCAGGGGGCCGACACCGAGGAGCGTGCCGACACCCAGAGATCCCGAAGGCCGAGCCCCGACACGTCGGGCGGACCTGGGCGGCTGGAGTCGAAGATCAGCTCGAGTCCGTCGGGCCGAATGGTCGGGCGGAAGTCGTTCTCAGGCGCGTTGAGCACCGGGATCGAAGAAGCCGGCCCAAACGAACCGCTGGGCAGAAGCTCGCTCCGGTAGATGTCCACGCCTCCGACGCCGCCTGGTCGGCTGCTGGCGAAGAAGAGATTGGGTATGCCAATCTCGTCGTTCTCGAAATAGCTCGGCCCGAAATCGCCGGCGGCCCCGTTGACCCCTGTGCCGAGATTGACCGCCGGCTGCCACGCGAAGTCATCGTGCGTGTGGGCTCGCCACGAGACCCAGATGTCGAGGCTGCCCGCACCACCTGGACGGTCGCTTGCGAAGAAGAGCAGGTGACCGTCGCGCGAAAGGGCCGGCGAGCGTTCATTGAAGCTGGTGTTGACCAGGGTTCCGAGATTCACCGGCGTCCCCCAGCGGGCGTCGCGGCTCGCGCGCCGTGAGACCCAGAGGTCTTCTCCACCGAATGGCCCCGGGCGGTTGGAGGCGAAATAGAGACTGAGGCCATTGCTGGACAGCTCGGGGAGAAAGTCGTTGAACGCCGAGTTGACGTCTTCCCCCAGGTTGACCGGGGCCGTCCACGCCTCAAACGGCTTGGCGGTCTCGACGGGAGAGGCCGACAGCATGGCAAGGCACACGAGGAAGGCTGGGCCAACGGCCTTGAATCTCCGGTGAAGGCGCGTCATGCTGGGGCTCCGTTTCAAGAGACGTCACGATCGATCCGCGTTTCCTAATGTGGAACGAGCGATATCGGCCGCGTTCGTGCAGTCAGCCTCGTTCGCCGGGACGTGTCGATCAAGCGGCAAGGCAACGCATTCCACAGATGCCGTGGATTGCAGTGCTTTGCCGTCCGGACGGCCGGTCGCTGGAACCGGATCCGAAGCGACCGGTGCTCGCACTGGAGTGACCAGATGACCAGGGGACCCTCGCCGGCGGCATCGAGCGGGCCCAGTCGGGGCACCTCGGATCGGCTGGACTCCTGGAAGGACGTAGCTGCCTACCTGAACCGCGACGTCACGACGGTTCAGCGCTGGGAACACCGAGAGGGCCTGCCGATCCGGCGGCACGTGCACGACAAGCAGGGTTCGGTCTACGCCTTTCGATCCGAGCTCGATGCGTGGCAGCGAACCCGCACCCGGCACGTTGGCGAGGAGACTTGGCGCTCATCTGCCAGCGTCGCTGAACCACCCCGTGCGGACGCCGAGAACGGCAGCGCGTTGCAGCTGCCGACGAGTCAACCACCACCAACCGCAAGGCCGCGCCCGTGGCTCGGTTGGGTCTCAGCGGTCGCCAGCGTGATTGTGTGCGCCGTCGCGGCCATCGTGTTCGGCTTCGCGCAAGGCCGAGTGACGCCTTCGGCATCGCCAGACGTCACGTCGCTGGTAGTGCTCCCGCTCGACAACCTCTCGGGCGATCCGGCCCAGGCCTACCTGGTGGCCGGCGTGACCGAAGAACTGACTGCGACGCTGGCGCAGATCCGCGCGTTGCGTGTGGTCTCCAGGACCTCGGCGATGGCTTTTGAGGGCCGTCGGGTATCACTCCCCGCCATCGGACGGGAGTTGCAGGTGGATGCGGCGCTCGAAGGGTCAGTCCGGTACCAGGACGGGCGCGTGAAGGTCTCCATTCAACTCGTTCATGCACCCACTGACACCCATCTGTGGGCCCGTGACTTTGAACGAGACGCGGCGGACCTCCCTCAACTGCAGCACGACATTGCGCGGGCGGTCGCCGACGAGATTCGCGTGCAGATCAGGCCGGACGAGCGCGCCCGTCTGGCGTCGGCGCCAACGGTCGATCCGAGAGCTCACCAGGAATACCTGCTCGGGCGCTATCTCCTGTGGAAATTCATCGAAGAGGACCGGCTGCGCGCCATCGAGCACTTCCATCGCGCCATCAGCATCGCTCCGGACTACGCCGCGCCGTACGCCGGCCTCGCGCACGCGTGGTGGATGCGAGGCGTTCTTGGTCCTCTGAGTTTCAAAGAGGTGGCAGCGCCGGCGAGGGACGCGGCGCGCGAGGCCCTGGCGCGTGACGACCGCCTCGCGGAGGCGTACGCGGCGCAAGCCTATGTGCAGGGCATATTCGATTGGGATTGGACGGGGGCGGAGGCGACCATTGAGCATGCCGTCCAGCTCGAGCCGAACAGCATGGACGCCCACTACGTGTATGCGATTCTGTTGATGGCCATGGGACGACTGTCGGAAGCGGTGGCGCAGATCGAGCATGCCGCACACCTGGATCCGCTGTCGGCGCACGTGCAATCGACGTTTGGCCGGATTCTCTATCGTGCTCGTCGTTTCGACGAGGCCAGGGAGCGCCTGAATCGGGCCATAGAGCTGGAGCCGCGCAATGGCGTGTCGTATGCCCGACTGGCAGATGTCTACGCGCTGATCGGACGCTACGACGAGGCCTTGCGGCTCTACGAACAGGCTGGTGAGCTGGCGGCGGATCTGACGCCTGGTTATCGCGCGCGGATCGCTCGAACCTATGCGCGGATGGGTCGCGGGAGCGATGCCCGCCGGCTGCTTCCAGGCCTTCAGGGTGCCGCCGGCGGGGCAGCTGTCGTGCACGCCGCGCTCGGCGAGCACGACGCCGCGTTCACGCTGCTCTTTCGTGCGGTGGACGAGCGTGAAGACTGGTTCCCCTTCATCAAGGCCGATCCCGACTTCGACGCGCTTCACGCAGACCCTCGCTGGAACGACCTGCTTCAGCACATGCGTCTCGGGAACAAGTGAACGACGGCGTCTCGGGAATGGCCGCAGAATCCGGTGCGTCAACGAGGAGTACCCATCGTCGCACGCCATCCACTGCGGCCAACGGGGGTTCTCCAACCCCTTTTCAACCCCTTGCTACTCTGCGCTCAATCCGGGGCAGCTTATTCTCAGCCGCATGCGGTCAAAGCCAGACGACGACCTCTGGTCTCGAAATCGACACATGGGCCAGTCGCTGCTGACCTGCGCGCGCGCGTCGGCACTCGCGATCGTGGTGCCTGGGGTGCAGCGAGTGAGCCAGACCCTGGCCGTGCTGGTACTGCTATCTACCCCGGGAACAGGGAGGGCTTGGGCACAGGCAAGCGGCGCCTTCACCGGCGCCGGCCACATGGCCGCGAACCGTCACAGCCATACCGCTACCCGGCTCCCTGATGGTCGGGTCTTGATCGTCGGTGGCGATTCGCTCTCGTCCCGGTACCAAGCACGTGCTGACCGTGCAATCAGCGCCGAACTCTACGACCCTTCCAGGAGAACCTTCACCGCCACAGGCAATTTGACCACGCCCCGTGCCTTTCACACTGCGACCCTCCTTACTGATGGTCGCGTTTTGATCACGGGCGGGCAACACGACCCCCCTTTCTATCGAGAAGTCGGCAGCGCGGAGTTGTACGACCCCTCGACCGGCACGTTCACGGCGACGGGGATCATGGTCGCCGCTCGTCTGTACCACTCGGCGGTCCTGCTCGGCAGTGGCAAGGTCTTGATCGTCTCCGGCGCGGAATATCGGGGCAAGGGTGCACCGCTCGACTTGAGGGCCGAGCTCTATGACCCTGCGAGCGGCACGTTCGCCGCAACCGGAACGCCCGTCAGCATCAATGCCTCCACCGGAGAAGACTACGTCCATCCGACCGCTACTCTGCTCCAGGACGGTCGGGTCCTCGTCACGTGGACCAGCGGCCTCGCTGAACTCTACGATCCTCGAACCGGCGTTTTCAGCGCGACCGGCAGCATGATCGCAACCCGGGAGTACGAAGCGGGCACCCAGACCTTGCTTGCCAACGGCACGGTCCTGGTTACCGGTGGCCTCGTGTTCGGCGCGATTGGCAGCGCGGAAGTATACGACCCCTCGACTGAGGCCTTCAGGCCGACCGGCACGATGACGACGCGCCGGGGACGACACACGGCCACGCTGCTCCGCGACGGAACGGTCTTGATCGCGGGAGCCAATCAGGAAGGCTGGGGGGCTCTCGGTAGCACCGAACTCTATGATCCTGAAACTGGCGTGTTCTCCGCGGGAGGGAGCCTGGCCACCCCACGCTATTGGCACACGGCCACCCTGGTCGATGACGGCAACGTCTTGATGGCCGGAGGCATTGTCGGTGAATGGTCCACGACCGGCAGCGCCGAGCTCTACACCGCCGGCCGCGCAGCGCCGGTCCCGGTCGGGCCGAACACGCTGCACGACTGGCGCGCGAGCGCCAGCGGCAACAAGGTCCCCGTGATCGAGCCCGTGCCAGGCGCCCGCGCAGCTTCGAGCAGCGCAGTGGCCAGCGCGCCAGCGGCTGATGGCGGCGAGGCCGCCCAGCCTGCCAACCTCGTCGCAACTGCCAGCGGGAGCGGTGTCGTCCTGACCTGGATCGGACCGCGCGGCGCGGCTCCTGTGCGCTACGCGATCAGCGGCGGAACGGCGCCACACACCTCGACGCTGCCGGTCATCGTGACAGCGGACGCGTCGAATCGGTACACGATTCCCGCGTTGCCGCCGGGGTCCTACTACTTCACGGTCTTCGCGGTGCTCGCCGACGGGTTGAGTCCACCGTCCAATGAAGCCGGAGTCGCGGCTGCCGGATCCTGGTCGGCCAGCGGCCCGCCCAGCGGCGCGCTCGCCGTCATCGAGGACGGGTTCATCACGGCCACCTGGACACCCGCGCCAGGCGTCGACGCTCTCTATCAGGTCGAAATCGGCGGCGGGCCAGGACGAGCGGACGCGGCGGTGCTCACGACGACGCAGCCGAGCGTGACCTATCCCGCGGGCGCTACGACGTCCTACGTCCGCGTGCGCGCCGTGCGCGGTGCGACGGTGAGCGCGCCATCGAACGAAGTGTCGGTGCCAGCGACGACTGTCTGCACCGCCGCGCCACTCGAGCCCGTCCTGCTGCCGCCGTCAACCATCAATGGCGAGACGACGATCAGTTGGTTGCCAGCCGGTGGCTCGCGCGCCGACTACTATCGCGTGGTCGGCGCCGGCCCCTCCGGGCCCACGACGATCACGTCGCCCGGCGCAGGCACGAGTCTGACAGCCGGCCTCGAGCCAGGAACCTACGACATTCGCGTCGCCGCCATCAACGCCTGCGGCGTCGGCGTGGCATCCAACGTATTCATCTTCACGGTCCCAGGCAAATCTGGCGCGAATTGAGCCGCGCCTGCGTCCGCCTGGAGGCACGCATGCAGGTGGTGCGAGGGGCACCGCATCGCGTGGAGGTCCGTCAGGGACGCATCACGCTAACCGTTAGGGCCTTTGCCACGGATGCCGCGCCGTCGGCGCGTTCGCATAGCGCTTCATGGTCAGGACCAGCGTTTCGCCGCAGCCGGGATCGAGGTGGACGGTGAAGTGGGGTGCCTGAATCGATGTCGACGTGCTGCCTCGCCCGACGCTCTCAATCTGATGCTCCGCATACGCGCCACCCTGGACGACGACGCGACGCGCCACAGAGGGATTGAGGTTGACGAGTGTGACTTTCGTCTGCGTGTCGGATAGTTCGGACACGAGCACAGCAACGTCCTCGGGCACGCCCGCTCGCTGACGATCGGGATCGAAGTAGCGCAGGCGTGCATTGACGAGGCCGCCGTTGCGGCCCGGCATCAGCGCGCCCCACATCAGCTGAACAAGGGACTCGGCCGCGACCGGGTTGTAGTCGAGCATGTTGTCGGCCAGGCGCCGATCGGGCGGCGTCGCGTCCTTCCTCATCGCGACAAGGCGTTTGTCGATGAGGTCGAGATCCCACTGCAGCGCTTCTTCGGGATAGGTTGACTTCTCGCCGTGTAGAAAACTGATCCAGCTGGCGGTGCCGAGAGACGTGTAGGCGCCGCTGCCTGTCGGCAGCGACCGAGGGGCTGGCGCGCGCGGAAGATCTTCTGGTTTCTGCGACCAGTACCAGACGTCCACCGCGCCCGCATCCCATGGCGTGCTGCGCCAGCCATACCAGCCGTCAGCCCCGTACATAGTCGGAAACTGTCTCTCTGTGCCCTCGCCGCGGGCGTGCGCGTTCACCGACGCGGTCATCGAGCGCCAGGCGTCCACGTACTTCTGCTCGCCGGTCAGCAGGAGCGCGTTGCCGAAGCCGGGGAGGGCCCATCCGATGCGATTGCGATCCTCGCGGCGTCCGGTGACCGGATTGATCGGACTGAATCCCCAGCCATACGCGCCCGCCCACCATTTCTTGTCGGCGCCGCCGATCGTGCCGTCGAGGCCGATGTGACTGGGGATGATCCCGCCGTTCTCGCGCATGCGGTTCAGCCACGCATCCATGTAGTCGACGACCCATCGCCTGTATTTCTGATCTCCGGTCAACAAATACGCGTTGGTCGCCAGCGTCGTGGCCGCGAGATTCAGGAAATGATCGCCGGCGACGTCGGTGTAGTCCTCGTAATGCGCCAGGAACTGCTTGAACGTCGACTCGCCGTGCTCGGCATCGAACTTGGCGACGTCGAACGGATCACCAACCCAATCGAGGGCCGTGGCTTGGCGCAGCATCGGCCCGCGGCTGCCGTTCTGCATGCTGCGAATGATCTTGAGTTTCGGATCGTAGTTGGGTGCGCCGGGATCCTCGGCCATGTAGAACCCGGCGAATCGGCGGGCGCGCGCCCGATAGGTCGCATCCTGCGGGGTCGACAGCCCCATCCGATTGAACAACTGCAGGCCCTCACCGTGGTGCATCCAATCGGACTGCACGATGAATTCCTTCGCGTACATGCCTTGACGCGCGATCGGCACTTCCGTGGTGCGGGCCTCGGTGTATTGCTTCAGCAGGCCCTCGTGGCCCTGCGTATACATCCGAAGGACTTCGTCGTTTGCGCCGAGAGCGTGCAACTCCGGCCACCGATTGAAATGCTCGAACGCATCGTCGGGCCCATCGTTGGCGCCCCAGCGCACGAAGGCTTTCAGGTAGCCGCGATGGTCGTAATACTTCTCGAAGAATTCCCTGGCGGCCGGAACGTTGGAGGCGAGCAACCGCCGCTCCAGAACCGCCCAGCGCGCCGGCTCCATCCGCGTTTGGACGCGAACGGTGACATCCGCGGCCTGGGCTCCGAGCCCGATGCTCAGGCCGAGGGCAGCCACCAGGAGATGCACGCGATGCACTTGATGCCAATCGAGTGACGCCATCGAAGGCCTCCTTCCAGGTTCCAGATGCCCGCGCTGATATTCACGCCTCTGTCGAGAACGGATGCACGGACCACAGCCTTGTCGCGACGCCGAGGCGCCTTGCACGATTGCATCACCGGATTCGTCCGCGGGCACGGATCAGGAGGCTGCCGCACGGCCCTGACGCAGCGCCGTCAACGCTCAGGCTACTTCACCATCGCTCGAAGCTCGGCAAGGTTGGCCTTGACGATCTCCCGCAGCTTCGCGAAGCTCTCGAGGTGACGGGCCCCGTTTCCCGTGGCGTTGAGCGACTCCACGCTCAGGTGCCTGAGCCTGATGAGGATGTGCTGTGGCGCGGACTTCGGCAGGCTTCGGTCGTAGTAGTCGGGATTCACGGTGACGTAGACGCGGTTCCCCTTCTCGGCCAGGGTCGTGAAGACGTAGCCGGACACGTTCAGCGATGGCACCTGCGCTTCCTTGACGATCGCCACGTCATCGGATGCATCGCCGAGCATGCGCTCGTAGTAGGCCACCAACGTGGCGCTGGGGGTCGGTCTGGATCGCAGGATCTCGATCTGCTTCTGCAGGAACTCGCGCCTCGTGACCAACCGGAACGGCAGGGCGCCAGAACGCGTGAGCCACCAGACGGTCGTGCCGTCCACGAAGTTGAACTCCTGAATACCCTCGGGATTGGCTTCAGGTAGCGCAATCTTGTCCTTGAGCTGGTAGTACCCGCGCGGCAGGTAGCCGAAGCCGACGGAGGAGTCGCCCTTCTCGGCCTCGCCAACGAAATGCATGTTGACCTGAACCGAGACGTTGCCGAGCGACACGTCCAGCGCGACCGGTTTGCCGCCGAGGCATTCGATTTTGTGATTGCTCAGGGTGAAGATATAGGTGTTGCCATAGCGGTCCTTGTTCAGGGCCTGCGGCAGAACGTCATAGTTCACGCCGTAGTAGCCGGCGGCGCCCGTCGGCACGAAGGTAGACTTGAACATCTCCACGACGCGCCGCATGACCGTCCGTTCGGCCGCGAGCTCGCCGGCCGTGACCTGCCGGGTGTTCTGATCCGGCTCCAGTTTCCACATGTTCGTCAGCGCATCGAACTGCGAACCGTCGCAGTACTTGTTTTGCGCGGACGCGAGCGATGTGGTCGAGGCGAGCAGCGCGAGTAAGAGCGGTAAGCAACGGATGACGGTCATTGGGTCTAGGTGGAGGGTTGCAACGTTGCCCGGTGCCCTCCGTCGCCAAAGGGTACCAGCGTGCCAAGTGCCTGAGCCGCGTCTGCCCGAGAAAGATCGAGTTCGTCGCAAATAGGCCAAAATCAGCCTTGACAATTAATATTGTCAAGGCTACTCTCGCCTTCGTGCTCGACGTCCACGTCATCGAAGATCCGGCAGCGGCGACCGTGGCGTTGGTGCCCATGCGGAGTCGACTCCTCGCGGAACTGGCCGCGCCCGCCTCGGCAGCGACGTTGGCCGCGCGGGTCGGCCTGGCTCGACAGAAAGTCACCTACCACTTGAACGCGCTCGAGGCGCACGGGCTGGTGCGGCTGGCCCAGGAACGCAAGTGGGGCGGCCTGACAGAGCGGCTGCTCGTGGCCACGGCCGCGTCCTACGTCGTTTCGCCGGGCGCCCTGGGTCCGATCGCGGCGGACCCGAGTCGGGAGATCGACAGGCTGTCCGCGAGCTACCTCATTGCCCTCGGCGCACGGGTCGTCCGCGAGGTGGGCCACCTTGTTCGTCGTGCGACAGACACGGGCAAACGCCTGGCGACCCTGGCAGTGGATACCGAGGTGCGCTTCCGGTCGGCGACTGACCGGGCGGCGTTCAGCAATGAACTCACCGAGGCGATCACGAAACTGGTCGCGAAGTACCACGACGAATCCGCGCCCGGCGGCCGCGCGCATCGCCTCATCGTCGTGGCGCACCCTGTGCCCGCCTTCGTCGGCGAAGCCGACTCCGGCGAGACCTCGCCGAAGCGCCTTCGGCGCGAAGGCGGGCCGAACACATCCGATCCCAAGGAGCCATCATGAGCGTGAAGAAAGAAGCCTCCGGCCGCCGTTCAGTCCAGGTCGACGTCGAGGTCCCCGGCACGCCGGAGGAAGTCTGGCAGGCCATCGCCACCGGGCCAGGAATTTCGTCCTGGTTCGTGCCGACGCAATTCGAGGAGCGCGATGGAAAACCCGTCGCGATCACGATGAATTTCGGCGCGGGCATGGAGGCCCGTTCTGCCGTGACGGCCTGGGATCCGCCGCGGATGTTTGCCGCGCAGGGCGAGGGCTGGGGTGGCTCGCCGCCGATCGCAACCGAGTGGATCGTCGAAGCGCGCGCGGGGGGTGTGTGCCTCGTCCGTGTGGTGCACAGCCTTTTTGCCAGCACCGACGACTGGGACAACCAGCTTGAAAGCACCGCGCACGGCTGGCCCGGCTTCTTCCGCACCCTGCGGATCTATCTCACGCACTTCCGCGGCCAACGATCCGCGATCGCGCAGTTCGTGGCTCCCGTCGCGGGAACCGAAGCGGAGGGCTGGGAAACGCTGACCGCGGCATTGGGAGTGGAAGGCGTGAGCGTCGGGCAGCGTTGGACGGCGCCCGCGGGTGTCCCGGCGCTGAGCGGCGTGGCGGAGTACGTCAGCCAGAGTCCCTACGATGCCCTGATGCGGCTCGACAAGCCGGGTCCAGGTGTAGCCGCCCTTGGCGCCTTCAGCTTCCCCGGCGGCCAGAGCATGGTTGCGGTGAGCTTCTACCTGTACGGCGATCTAGGCGGCCGGAACCGTCGCCCACGTCACACCGCTGTGGCAAGCGTGGATCCAGGAACGCTTCCCGATGCCATCGGAGACGAGCCAGAGCGCCTGACCTCTGTGCTCGTGGAGGGCAGGGTATACGGTTCCGGTATCCGCGCATCACGATATTGAATTTCTATATCGGAACCGTATACCAATCGGAACCGTATACCACTTGGCAACCCCGTGCCCAAGCTGACCACCACTCGCACCGATGTCCTGCGCGGCACCCTCGACCTCCTGATCCTGCGAACACTGTCGCCGCGCCCGCTGCACGGCGTGGCCATCGCCGACCGGATTGCGCAGGTCACCCAGGGCACCTTCGACGTGCAGCCTGGCTCGCTCTTCCCAGCACTCCACCGCCTCGAACACGCGGGATGGACCACCGCCCAGTGGACGACGACCGAAGAGGGACGCCGCGTCCGGACCTATGCCCTGACCGCGACCGGACGCCGGCAACTGGTCGAGCAGGAGCACACCTGGGACCGCGTCGTGGCGGCGGTGGCGCAGGTGCTTCGCAGCGCCTAAAAGAGGAAACGAGTCATGCCGCCGATGTCGCGACTACGTGCGCGCTGCGCACAACTGTTCCGGAGCACCGATCCGGACCCGAATATCGAGCAGGAACTTCGCGCCTTCGTGGACGAGCGCACCGATCAGGGCATTGCCGCCGGGCACGCCCCCGACGAGGCGCGACGACGCGCGCAGGTCGAGGTGGGTGGCGTTGGCCCGATGACCAGGAAGCTCCACGACCAGCGCGAGCGGATCCCCGTCGGACGCGGGCTGGCCGATCTCTGGCGCGACCTCGGCCACGCCTTCCGTCAGGGCTACCGGGCGCCCGCGTTCTCATTGGTGGCGGTGCTCACCTTGGGGCTGGGTATCGGAGGCGCGGCCGCGATGTTCGGCTTGATTCAAGGCGTGCTGTTGTCGCCGCCCCCCTACGCCGAACCGGACCGCCTGGTGTTGCTGTCGCCGGCACGCCTCGACGGATCGCCGTACCCACAGCGTCCGACGACGACGCAGTGGCTCGCCTGGCGTGCCTCCAGTCCCAGGGTCGAGACCGCGCTCTACCGGTGGATGTTCAACTTCCTGGTCCGGAGCGAAGGCAGTACGGCCCTCGGCGGCATGGTCGTGACGCCGAACTACTTCCGCGTCCTCGGGCTGACGCCGCTGCGCGGTCGGGAGTTCCTTGCCTCGGAAGCCGCCAGCAGCGGTCCTCCGACGGCCGTCATCATCGGCTACGAACTCTGGCAAGGCACGTTCAACGGCGACCCGGACATCATTGGCCGGACCCTGCAAATCAGCCGGATGCCTGCCCCGCTGCCGATAGTGGGCGTGATGCCTCCGGGCATCCGCTTTCTCCCGGATCCGGCCAACGTCAGCGAACCGGGCTACGACGTCGACGCGCACGTGGACTTCTGGCTGCCGGCCCTCGCCGATGAGTCGCAGCTGACTCAGCGCCAGTGGAACGTCGTGGGTCGCCTGGCGCCTGGGATGTCGGCCGCCGCGGTGAACGCTGACGTCAGCGCGGTCGCGGCGCGACAGCGTACAGAGGACGCGACGCTCGACGGGCTGACGGCGACGGCGCGTCCAGTCCTCGAGGTGCTGAACGAAGACGGCCGGCGCCTGCTGGTGCCACTGTTCGGCGCGGTCGCGCTGGTCTTCTTCATCGCGTGCGCCAACGTCGCCGGCCTGCTGCTGGCACGAGGACTCCATAGGCAGCGCGATTACCTGCTGCGGACGGCGATCGGGGCCACATGGCAGCGACTCTTCCGACAGGCACTGACCGAGTCCGTTGCGCTCGCCCTGGTCGGTGCAGTCGTCGGCGGCGGTTTCGCCGTGGTGATGGTCGCGCTGTTCCTCTCGGTCGGTGAACACGCCCTGCCCCGCGCCGATGCAGTGGCGATCGGCTGGCCGGTGTTCGCATTCTGCGCGGTGGTCGCCCCGATCGCGGCGGCCATCGCCGGACTGTTGCCGGCCGCCCGCGCCGCCTTCGGTGAGCATTCGCATGGCGTCGCGAGTACCCGCACCACCGCGGGTCCGGCCGAGCGGCGCCTGATCGGCGGCGTGGCCGCACTTCAGATCGTGCTCACGGTCGGCCTGCTCGCGGGAGCCGCGCTGCTGGTCCGCAGCGCGCGGAACCTCGCCGAATTGCGCCCGGGGTACGACACCGAGCACGTGCTCACGATGGCCGTAACGACCATGCAGCGCGATGATGCCTGGAAGACCTTCCATGCCGACGCGCTCGAGCGCGTGTCGCACCTCCCCGGCGTGCGGCAGGCTGCCTTCGCCTGGGGCGTGCCCCTGACCGGCAACAGTTGGCCGGCAACGCTGGAGATCGTCGGCAACGCCGGCACCGATCGCCTCGCCGAGGAGCTGCATGTGCCGTTGCGCGCCGTCACCCCCGACTACTTCGCGGCGATGGGGATCCGCCTGGCCGACGGCCGCGCCTTCCGCGAATCCGACGATCGCGGCGCGCCGCCGGTCGTCATCGTCAACCAGGCGTTCGCGACCAGCCAGTTCGGCACCGGCGTCGTGCTCGGGCGCTCGATTCGCTTCGCCGGCAACGCGAGCACCCCGCCAATGACGATCGTCGGCGTCGTCGCCGATGCGCGCACCGACGCCCTGAGCGAACCGGCCACGCCGGAAGCGTACCTCCCGCTCTGGCAGCAGAGGGCGTTCTCCAAGCATCTGATCGTCAGGACCAGCGGCGATCCGCTGGCCTTGGCCGGCCCCATCCGTCGAGCGATTCGAGAGGTCGATCCCGCCGCCGCGGTCGAGCAGGTCAAGGCGATGGCGCAGCTCCGACAGGAGTCGATCGCGCCGCGCATCTTCGCCATGCACCTGCTGGTCGGGTTCGCCGTCGTCGCAACGCTGCTCTCGCTCGTCGGGCTCTACGGCGTGCTGTCGCTGTCGGTGGGATCGCGGCTGAAGGAAATGGAGGTGCGCAAGGCAATTGGCGCGCAGCGCACCGAGATCCTGTCGCTGGTGTTCGGTGAAGGGCTGCGCCTCATTGGGTTCGGGGTGGCGCTGGGGCTCGGCTTCTCCGTGCTGATGGGCCGCCTCCTTCACACTCTGCTGTTCGGGGTCCCGCCCACCGACCCACTGACGCTTGGCAGTGCCGCGCTGCTCTTCGTGCTGCTTGGGCTGATCGCGTGCGCACTGCCGGCGTGGCGCGCGGCGCGAGTCAACCTGATGGATGCCTTGCGGCAGGACTAGCTCTAAGGTTTCGCCAGCTCAATCACCAGAACCACGAGGTACCTGCGCTCGGTCACCTCCTCGCTCCAACTGCCGCTGCACACGCTCGGCGATTTCCTGGGTGCCGGCCGTCCCGCCGTTCTCGGTGGGCACCAGCGAGCCGTCGACAAACGCGCGTTCAACCGCTGGGCGAACAGAACACTTATGGGGCGTTGGCGGGCCGCACGCCGCGTGGCCCGGTGACCTTTGGCAGGGTATCAACTGACGACCGCGACGGGTGCATCCGCGCCTACGTCGGGGAAGGCGAGTTCACCGACGACCCGCTCAACACCTTCGGCACGCGCGCCGTGGTCCACGTGCCGCAGTTGCAACAGTTGATGCGGTTCATCTGCCGTCATGGGTTCGAGCACCACGCGGCAATGAATGCATCACACTGCGCCGGGATCCTCGCCGAGGCAATGGAGGTCTATCTGGGCTGGAAGGTCCACCGGCATTCGTAGTCGTGGATGGCCGACCCTCGACTCCATGCGACGCGCGGGCTCCGCGTCGAGACGTCCGGAAGAATGGAGGCTGTGACACTCGCTATCGACTGTGCTCTTCAGTCTGTTCGCCGATGTACAGGCGTCCGACTCGAAGCTCGTCGATTTCGACGACGCCGAGTCGAGTGCGTCGGACGGTCAGGCGACCGATGACCACGCGGCCCAGGGCGAGCGCGCCGATCGCCACGGCTCCGACGGCGAGCGCTCCGATGGCGAGGCTGCCAATAGCCTGGACCTTGACGGCTTGGGCGCCGATCGCCTGTGCCCCGATGGCTTCTGCGCCAATCGCTTCCGCGACGGTGGCCGTCGCCGGCGTGCGATCCGATGGCAGGCGTTCTTCCGTGCGTTTCTTCATGTGGCATTTGAACGTGCGCGGCGGTCGGATGTCCACTAGCGTGTCAGGCGCCGGTGGCCTGAGGCAGCGCCATGAGGTCCAGGCGTGCATCGGCTCGTCGTCGAGAAGCCGGATTTCCCGAACATCGTGGTCGATGCCCTCACCATCGCCGTGCCGGACGTGCTCGGGATGACGTGGGGCGCGATGCGACCGGCGCATGGTCATCGCGAATATGGCGATGGCGTCCGCGAATATAGTGTGGCCATGCCCCTCGCCCAGCGGATGGCAGTCATGGCGCTCGCGTTCGTCGCAGCGCGCCCATGAATCGAGTTCACACGTTCCCGATGCGCATGCTGGGTTGTCTGGCGCGCGCCGGTTCGTCGCAGCGCTCGCGCATCGTCCGCGCTCGGATGCGCCTGGCGGCGCTGCCCATCGTAAGGTGTGAGGATGCCCATGATGTTACGTCGTGTCGCGCGGGCCGCACCTGGTACCGTCGTTGCGGTACTGCTGGGGATCGTGTGTCACGCGACTGTCCGCGAACGCCCCATCGAAGTGGGCGATCCCCGTACCGTGCTCAGAGAGCAATTGCAGCTGTCTGACGCGGATCTGTCGGCGCTGGTGCAGGGGCGAGCCATCGCGAAGACATTGACTTCGAGCGCGCCGCGCGAGATGACGACCGCCGGTGGCGTCCGGATCCGCGGCAGCGCCATGGCGCGCTTCGTCAGCCAGTTCAAGACGCTGGAAGGATTCCGGACCAGTCAGTTCGTCTTGCAGATCGAGAAGTTCGGCCAAGAGCCCCACGTTCGCGACCTCGACACGCTGACGCTCGATCCCGAGGATGTCGAGTCCTTGCGTACGTGTCGCGTGGGTGCATGCGACGTGCAGTTGAGTGCGGACGACATACGGCGCTTCAGCCTGGTGAACTGGAGATCGACGACCGCTGCGCGCGACGCCGCCAGCCTCTACCGAACCATTCTGTTCGAGCACCTTGTCAGATATCGAGCCACGGGCACGAAGGGCCTGGCGCACTATCAGGACCGAGAGCCCGGGGTGTCCCTGGCGCACGAGACGCAATCGCTCCTGGACGCGAGACCCTCTTTGCTCGACCATGCGACGGGTCTCCGGGAGCACATCCGGCAGTACCCGTCCCATCCCGATCCGCACACCGAGGACTTCTTCTACTGGTCGAAGGAAGTCTTTGGCTTCAAACCGGTGGTCGGTCTCAATCACGTTGGCGTGCACACCGACCCGACGAGTGGGCGGGTGACGATCCTGACGATCCAGATCTACGCGAGCCACTACATCGAGGGGTCCCTTGGTATCAACGCCCTGATGCCCGACCGGGGGTCGAAGGAAACCGCGTTCTACTGGGTCTATGTGAATCGTGCGCGAGTCGGCCGGCTGGGCGGCCTTCTCGGCACGATTGCGCGCCCGATCGTGCAGCACCGCGCCCGGTCGGGGCTGATGAAGTCGTTGGTACAGACCAAGCAGCGCTTCGAAGCGGCCGGCGGCGTGCCGTCATCGCAGTGACGTTACCGGTCTGAGCAATCGCAGGCCGCGACACCACTCGTTCCCGACGAACCCGCCCCCAGCTGCCCGACGCGCCGGCGACGATTACTTGTCACTCCGTCAGAGGCGCCGTCACTTGATGCTGACGACGCTGCTGCTCGTGCCAGCGCCGGAGCCAATCTGTTGCAGGAGGAATGCAAACACGTCCGCGCGCTCTTCATTCCGCTGCTGCTTGGTCGAGCCGACGCCGTGACCGGCGTCGTAATCGACCCGCAACAGAACCGGTTTCTCGCTGGATGTCGCGGCCTGCAGCCTCGCCGCCATTTTTGCCGACATCCACGGTTCGACACGTGGATCATTGATGCCAGTCGTCAACAGGACGGCAGGGTACGGCGTTCCGTTCTTGACCTTGTGATACCCATCCATGGCCAGCAGGGCCTTGAATCCTTCCTCGGTCGCGACGGTGCCGAACTCGGGAATATTCGGTACGCCGTTCGACGTAGTTTCAGCCCGCAGCGTGTTGTTGACGCCAACGTGAATGATCGCCCCGCCGAACAGGTCCGGCCGCTCCGTAATGGTGTTGCTGATGAGAATGCCACCTGCGCTGCCGCCTTCTCCGGCCAGGTACCTGGGGCTCGTGAACTTTTCACGGATCAAGTAGTCGGCGCAAGCGATGAAGTCCTTCCACGTGTTCGGTTTCGTCTGCTTGTAGCCGGCCATGTGCCATTCCTCGCCGTACTCACCGCCGCCGCGAACGTGCGCCACGGCCACGATGCCGCCACGCTCCAACCACGCGAGCGAGCCAGGCGAGAATGATGGTTCGCGGCTGATGCCATATGCGCCATACCCGCCGAGGATGGTCGGGTTGGTGCCGTCGTGCTTCATATCCTTCTTGTAGATAATCGACAGCGGAATCATGACGCCATCCTGGCCCTTGGCTTTGACCTCGATGGATTCGATGCCGGAGAAATCAACAGGCGAGGGCGGCTGCAGCAATGTGTCCACGACAGCTCGCTTCGCCGCGTCGTATCCATAGATCGTCGGGGACCTGGTCCAGGAACTCGTCACGAACAGCACGCCAGCCATCCGCTGGTCGTAGTTCGCGATGGACAGCGATCCTTTGTACGGTAATGTGATCGCTTCCGCAGATCCGTCGCCGTAATCCACGCGCCACAAGCGGCCGATCCCACCATCGAGCGCCTGGACGTACAGACCATCGCTCGCGGCCGCGATCGCTGTGACGACCGCGTCGCTCGCCGGAATGACCGTCTGTGCTTTCGTCAAGTCGGGATGGGAAAGACTCGTGCGGACGACCTTGAAGCGCGGCGTCTGCTTGTACGTGAGCACGTATAGATCGTCCCCGTGCAGGTCCACGTTACTCACCTCGTCGGCGAAGTCCGCGATCTTCCGCCAAGGTATCGGCGAGAGTCCCAGCGAGGCAGCGGGCGCGACGTAGAACGCGGAATTCGGCGAGACCCCGGAGTTGACCACGGCAATGACGTGCGCGGAGCCTGGAACCGGGTACGCAAAGGGCAGCAACGTCGGCTCGAACGTGATCTGCGGATTGACATCGGCTCCGAAGATCGCTTCGTCCTTCTCGGGATCCGTTCCGAGCACGTGACGGTAGACGCGGCTTTTCTGGTACAGATCAGTCGCCGGTGCGCCTGGCGGTAGCTTTTGCAAACGATTGTAGAGAAACGACTTCCCGTCGGGCAGCCATGCGCCGGAATCGAAGCGGGCACGATCGATCCTTTCGCCTAACTCACGGCCGGTCCTGGCATCGAGCACGTGCAGCTCGCCCATTTCGGAGCCGCCGGCCGATACCGTGTAGGAGACGTACTGACCGTCCTGGGACAGACTGAATGCATCAATCGAGTGGTGAACGTCTGTCTCGGATAGTTTGTCAGGGTCCAGGAGCAGTCGCTCGGCGCCGCTGAGACCAGCGCGCACATAGAGCTTGCGGGTATTCTCGCCGGGCGCCAGCTTGTAATAGAAATAGTTATCGCCGGCGCGCTGTGCGCCGGAGACGACCACATTGGCGTTGCTCAAATCGTCGACGCGTTTCAGGAGTGCGAGACGAACTGGCAACGCATCAAGGTAGCGGCGCGTGTATGCGCTCTGCGCCTTCATCCACGTCACCATCTCCGGTCCCTTCAGGTCCTCCATCCAGCGATACGGATCCACGACCTTTGTATTGAAATACGTGTCGGTGACTTCGCGAACAGGCGCCTTCGGCGCCGCGTCTTGCGCGGAGACGACGTATGAAATTGAAACGAGGAGCAGCGGCAGCCACGCAGCAAGCCTCAGGCTTGGCAAACGCCGGACGAGATGCATTGCGCAACTCCTTCCAGAACCAGGACATGGGCACTCAGCGGGAGCGCCGGAATTGTAGGCGACCGGAGCGCGAAGTGTCAAAGACGAGGTGGCACACCGAATCGCAGATGGATTCGCGAGCTTGGCGCAGAATCCCTCTCGCTCTACACGGCTGCTGGCTCGCAGGGCAGCCTGGCGAATCAGAAGTTCGGACGGCAGAAGAACTTGACCGTGTGTCCGCCGCCGTCGACATCCTCGACCGTGACCTCGGCGGCGGCCAGAGGCCTGGGCAACGCGAAGAGTCCGCCCGGCGAGGCTGGGCTCGGATCGACATAGTCGGCAATCCATTTCTCGAACCATGCCTGCACGGTCGCGCGGTCACCAAGCGACGACACATCTCTCGCCATGGCTCTGATGTAGTGTGCGACGCGGCCGATGGACAGGACAGAGGCGAGTCGAGACGCGAGTATCGCATTCGCGGTCGCGTCGGAGTCGAGGTGCTGCATCGGCTTGCTGAGGGTGACGGCGCTGACGAATTCCGCGAGACCAGACTCGCCGCGCGCAACCAGCGCGGTCAAGCCGCACTGCGCCAGTTCGCCTTCACGACGGTCGGGCACCATCGTTTCGGTGACGACCATCGTGTGCCCAGGCCCGGTCGGTCTCGGCACAGATACCGGCGGCAACCCCTCGACGGCCCCTCCCGTCTGCAAGCCGTTGATCCGTGTCGGCCAGCCGTGGATTCGAAAGGAACGCAGGATGTTTTCGGCGAACAGATAGGCGGCGTTGCCCCACAGGATCCCGGCGTGGCCGTCTCCGGCGTCCTCGTGAAAGTCGTACTCGTCAGCGACGCTGCTTCGTCGTTCGTAACGGGACCGGACCACGCATCGCGGCAAGGTCAGTACAAGGTAACGGGCATCCTCGGCCTCTCGCAGCGATCGCCACGCCGCGTACTCAGGCGAGGCGAAGATCTTTGCCAGGTAAATCGGTTGCGACAGCTCCAGCCACGAGTCGAGGCTGAATAACCTTGGCGCGGCCGCGCCCAGGAACGGCACAGATGCCGCCGCACCGATCTTCGACAACTGCGTGAGCATTTCCACGTCGGCCGGACCATGGTCGAACTCGTAGTCGAGCAGCAGACACGCGAACGGTTCTCCGCCCGCGGCGCCATAGCGCTCGTCGTGAATCCTCTTGAAGATCGGGCTCCGATCCCATCCAGCCCCCTTGTATCGTTTGAGGGTCTTTCCGACCTCCAGCTTCGTGACGTTCAGCACTGCGATCTTCAGGTCGTCATCGATTTCGGTCTGCGTCACGAGACGGTGCAGGCTGCGCCACGTCGCTTCGAGCCGTTGAAAGGAAGGGTGATGAACAATCGCGCTCAGCTGCTTGTCAACGAGCGCGTCGATCTGGCGTGCCGCTGCTTCGCCGCCGTTGCTCCGGCGCTCGAGCAGATGGTGCAACGCCGTGATGCGATGCGCTACACGCCCGGGCGCGAAATCGTCGAGACACCCGAAAGTCAGTTCAATCGACGAATCGGAGCCATCGTCAACGAGATGGTTCGGGACCTGAAACATCACGCGCGGTCGGGCCGCCGCCAGCAGCGTGTCGAAGGTGTCGGCGTCGACCGGCACGAATTCGCGAGCGTCCAGCGGTTCGAGCTGCTGGTCAGGCTGACCGGACAGGTCGGCCATGACACCCAGCACGAAGGGAAGCTCAACACGTCGGGTGGCGCCATTGACGTCCACCTCGTAGTGCATGGCGATGCGCGAGGGCGTTCGCGGTATCGATGTGTGCTTCACGACTGTCCGCGTCCGTCTGACCGACGAGCCTGGTCGGAACCGCGCGGCTGCCGGGATGACGCGGCGTGCTCGCGGCTCGGTGGCGCTACGTCTGCAGCGAGATCCAGGTACCGGCTGACGCTGATACGGTGCGCACGGCGACAGACCGACGCCGCGTCGAAACCAGCGCGCTCGATCAGATCACAAATCGACTCGAGCAACCCCTGCTGGTCCTTCGACCAGACTGTCGCGTCGGCGGCAACCGGTTCGCCTTCTGGCCATGGCCGCATGGCGCCAGAATCGACGGCCCCATCGACGCCGATGGAACTCCACAATTCCGGCAGGGCGTTACCGGGGGCCGTGTCCCACAGCACCTCGCGAATGGTGATCAAGGCTTCGTCTATCCGCGCCCACTCTGCGCCTATCGACGCCTCGGCGCCAGACTTCGTCCCGTGAAGATCGTGCAGGAGTCCGCGTGGCGCAGCCAGGTTGGCCAGAACAAACCACCTCAGGGGAGGTCGGTCTTCATCGGGTTCGACCACCGGGTAAACGTCGCGCGGCCACGTCGTCAACAGGCGCGCGATCAATTGAAGGCCGGCTGCTGCGCCGTCCAGGCCATGGGTGACCGTCAGCGCCCGAGTCCATGCAATCGCCACACGCAGATCTTTTGTTTGTGAAAGGAGCTTCGCCGCCAGTTCCTGCACACGCGCCCAGTCGGGACCTTGCGCCGGCTCGATGAAGTTCCCGAACTGCCGTTCGGGCCGGCCGGCGATGGCGGCTTCGAGTTCCGCGAACAAGGGCGCGTATTCGAGGTTCGGACCGCAGGGTTCGTCCGCGGAAACCGGTACGAGCAGCGCATCGAGATCGGGTAGTTGCATGGTCAATCACTCGGGCCACGCTGCGGATACACTGTCGGGCACATGGCGAATGCCCGGCCGCCGCATCCAGACGTCGAACGCGATCATCGATGGAACCACTGAAGGTATTCGTCAGCTCCACCTGGATCGATCTCATTGTCGAGCGCGACGCGATCGAACGGGCCGCGAGACGGCTAGAGTCTATCCGCTTCGTCGGGATGGAGTACTTCGGGGCCCGGACGGCGACGACGCGGCAGGCATCGCTGGATGAAGTCGACCGTTCCCACATCTACGTCGGCGTCATCGGCCATCGTTGGGGTTCCGGCATCACCGCAGAGGAGTACCGCCGCGCGATCGCGCGCGGTCTGCCGTGCCTGATCTACCTGAAGGCGAACCCGCCAGCGCACGATCCGCAGCCCCGTCACGAGGCGGAGCGCCGCGCCGCATGGTTACGCGAGCTGCAGGCGGCCCATACAGTCGTCCAGTTCGAGACTGCAGCCGAACTTGCGACGCGCATCGTCGCCGACCTGCACAACCTCATATTCGACCGGCTGGTCGCGCACGGCGCGCGGCAGCTCCACGGTGACTTCGACGGCCGAATCCAGCGATTCCTCGAGGAATACCTCGGGAGGCCCGACGCGCCAGTGCCATTTGGCGGTCGCAATGCAGAGCTCGCGCAATTGGATCGGTGGTTGGCCGATCCACGCGCCGCACCCTATGCCCTCGTCGCAGGACCAGCGGGCCGTGGCAAATCCGCGCTGCTCGTGCACTGGGCGAGGCAGCTGACGCGGCACGCGGACCTGGCGCTCGTCTACTTTCCGATCAGCATCCGCTTTCGGACGAATCTGGCAAACGTGGCGTTCACCTCGATCGCGGCGCGACTCGCGACCGTCCATGGAGAACCACTGCTCGCGGGACCGGAAACGCCAGCCGAAGTGTGGAGGGAATTGACGGCGGCGTACCTGCGGCGTCCCCCGCCAGCAGGGCGCCGTCTTCTGGTCATCCTCGATGGTGCCGACGAAAGCGCGGATTGGGAGCTCGGGCCGGATCTCTTTCCGGCTGTGCCTACCGAGCGTCTGCGTATCGTCGTTTCAGCGCGGTATCTGGCCGGTGACGTGGACGCGCGCGGCTGGATTGCACGGCTGGGATGGAGTGGTTTGCGCCTGGCACATCCATTCGATCTGCCGCCTCTCAGCGCACGCGGTCTGACCGACGTGCTACAGAAATCGAGTGTGCCGCTGGAGGTACTGAGCCAACGCGCCGACGTCGTGGCGGAGCTATTCCGCCTGACAGAAGGGGATCCGCTGCTCGTAAATCTCTACGTCTCGGATTTGTGGGCACGCGGCGAGGAAGTCGCACGTCTTCGGCCCGAGGACCTCGGCGCGCTCGAACCCGGGCTCGAGGGTTACTTTCATCGGTGGTGGGATGACCAGCGCGCGCTCTGGGGCGATGATTCGCCGTTCAAGGAACCGGCTGTCGATGGCGTCTTCAACGCGCTCGCCTGTGCGCTCGGACCGTTGCTGACCGCCGAACTGCTCGAACTGCTTCCCGGCCCGCGTTCGATGGCGGTGTGGACGCTCGACGATGTGATGAGCGACTTGAAGCGGTTCGTCGTCGGCGACGGCGACACCCAGGGATACGCGCTCAGTCATCCACGACTTGCCGAGTACTTCTACGATCGACTCGCCAACGCCGGCCAGCAACACGATCAGGAACTGCGCTACGTGCGCTGGTGCCGGGCATGGCTCACGCGAGTTGCCGATGGCAGCCGGCCGGTCAGCGAGGTCCCCGCCTATCTGCTGTATTTCACGCGGCCGCACTTCGACCGTGCCGCCTGCACTGTTGACGACTACCTGGGCATGGCCAGTAATGCGTGGGTCCGCGCGTGGGACCGGATCGACAAGGGAAGCTACGGCGGATTCCTTGGTGACCTGCGCAGGGCATGCGAGATCGCTGCCCGAGACGACGACGCGGCGAGCGGCCGCGGTGAGCCCGTGCGCTATCTGGCGACGGAACTTCGCGGCCCGTTGTGCACCTCGAGCATCGCCAGTCAAGCCGCTGACATGCCGGCGGCACTCTTGTGCGCCTTGCTGGAGTGCGGTGTCTGGACCTCGGAGCAGGCAATCGCATACGCCACGAGAATCCCTGATCAGGAAGATCGCTTCCATTCGGTCCTGGCGCTGGCTGCGGTCACTGCCGACGCGGACCGTCCGCTCGCACTCGCGGCGGGTCTTGGCGAGTTGCGAGCGTTGCTCCGAAACGAAGAGGGAATCACGATTCTTCGCGGTGTGTTGCGGACCATAGCCAACGCCAAGAACCTTCATACTGGTCCGGCGATGGCTGGCCGCTTCCTGGAAGCGGTATGGCGCATTGCTCAGCATGGATTGAACGGCGAGCAACTCGACATCGTCCGTGCGGCAGTGACTGAGGCAGCGGCGCGGTGCACGGTGTCTCCGGAGCAGCGAGCCATCGTTCGTGCGGCAGCGGCGGCCGCGTCCCCCGACACGGCGCCTGCCGATGTGAGTGGTTACGCCGACCTGCGTGATGCTGTCGCGACAGGTTCGCGATCGACGGCGGCCGAGCGCCTGTCGATGCTACAGCGCGCTATTGGCGATGGGACTCGAAGCGACACGAATGGCTTGCGGGAGGCGGCGCTGTACGCGGCAGCTCAGGTTCTGGGGTCGGCGATCGTGGCCGGGAGCGATCTCGGTCCTGACGGATTCACGCTGCTGTGCCGTGCGTGGCAAGCCTTGCCGCGCACGCGCGCAGATGCGTCGCGCGCCGAACTCGTTCCGTACCTGGCGGCGCCGCAACTGGAACTCCTGACCATGGCGGCACGCCGTCTGCCGCCTCCGGAGCGACTCCACGAACTGCGGGCGATCCTCCACGATGCGTCGCCATCGGCCAAACGTCTCGTCGCTGCGGCGATGCACGCTGAAGAATTGCTCGCAGACCCGGGAGACGATAGGTGGCGAAGCGATCTGGAGTGGGCCAGCGCAACATCGGAACACGAAGCCCGAATCTGGTTCGAGAAGCAGGCAGCGCGTTTGCGTTTCCTCCGTGACGAGTGTCTCGCATTGTGCGCGGCACTGGTTCGCTCGCGTCCCGAGCCGGCGCTGCAGTCGTTCGTCGCCGAGCGAGCACTCGCGGTCATCGCTGAGAAGAGTGTCGGTGAATCAGCATCCGCCGCCATGGCAGCCCTGGTGGATCTGCTGCAGCCCGAGGGCTCGGGTGACTCGTTCGAAGAGTGGCGGCCTGCCGCGATCGACGGAGGCTCGAGCACGTCGCAGATCCGTCTGATGCTGATCGCCGCGAAGGTCGATCGAGCGTCTTTATGGTCAACGGCGCGGCGTCTGGCCGAAAGGTTCGCGCAATCGCCTCGCCATAGACAACCCGGTTGGACGCACCGGATCGCCATCGTTGGCCAGTTGATGGCGCTGGACCTCGGGGCTGAGGCCACGGGAGCGACGTCAGCCGATCGGCCCGAGGCGATCGCGAGGTCTGCTCTCGCGGCGACAGCGCCACCGTCGCTCAGCGCGAGCCTGCGCGTGCTCGTGGACGGGATCGATGGTGTCGAGCCGTCGATCCTTCGTGACGCGGTGCCACTTGTTCTGGCCGCAGAGGATCGATGGGGCGAGGCTGGTTCGCCCTATGTACGACTTCGCTCGAGCGAACTGGTCGATGCGCTGACTCTGCTGCCATGCTCGAAATTGTGGCCGCCTCACGCCGATACTGCCGCGGCGATTCCACAGCTCGCGCGCGTACTTTGGGGGCATGGTGACGTGGATCAGTCAACTCGCGAGCAGTTGCTCGATTCGGCGTCGATGCCGGACATTTCGCGTGAGGGAATCTTTGCGGCGGCGCTTCGCGCGCCGCTGCAGGACCTCGAGATACCGCTGAGGGTTGCCAGGCTGGCGCGACCTTCGGATGAACTAATGACCATGGCCCTCGCGGCCGTTTGCGATGCGAAGGACATCAGACCGACCCTTCGCGTTGATTGCCTGGTCGCACTGCTGCCTGTCGTTCGTGAGCAGACCCTGGTGCGCTGGCTCGAAGCCGCGTCGACGCTCAACGCCATAGAGCAAGGGACGTTCCGCCTCATGGCATTTGGTCCTGACGCTTCGGCACACTTCGGCCCGGTGCTCGATGCGGTTGCCCGGCTCGGCTCGGCGCAGCAGCGCGAGCGATGGCTGAGCGAGCTCACCGCCTGGTATCGCACCTGGCGAATCGATGATGCGATTGCGCTCGCGGGGAAACTCCCCGATCCGGGCGCACGTCTGGACAGATGGTTTGCCCTGATTGGCCAGCTGCCGCCAGACGGACGCCTCGGACTTCTTGGCCACGCTTTGCGGCTGTCAGCCGAAATCGATGCACCGGCAATGGGCCGACGTCTGGTGCAGATGGCCGTGGACCTCATGCCCACGTCGCAGTCGGTGCTCGGCGACGCAACAGCTGCCGCCATAGCCATCAGGGATCGGAATCTGCGCAGCGACGCACTGGCGGCGCTGGCGCGCGTGCTACCGACAGAACAGACCACGACAGCTGTGGCCGCAGCGCGCCGGATTGATGACGTGGCTCCGCGAATGCGAGCGGTGCGCGCGCTCGCCGAATTCTGCCCGAGCGGCGCCGCCCATGCGGTCAATCACTTGCTTGCCGCTGGGCGCTCACTGCCGACTTCGAGCGTCCAGGCAGCCGCATCGATCTATGTGTCGCCACTCCTGGCGCCACCCGATCGCTGGATTGTGCTCGCACGAGCGTTCGACTCGCCTATCGATGGCCGCACCGGGTTCGAATGGCCCGAGTTGTTCGAGTCGCTCGCCGTGGCGATGGTGGACGCGCCGGCGCGGGTGATGGCATCAGCGTTGAAGTGGCTCGGTATTCGTCCCCCGTCGGCCGATCGAACGCGTGCGCTGCTGCGTTTGTCGCCAGCGCTGCCACGGCATCTGCAGCTGCCGGCAGCGGTGTTGATCGCCGCGGACGTTGACCGCGACGCGTTGGCCAGTGCCTCGTTGCCGTGGTCGCCGCCAGAGCTCAACGCTGCACGCGAGCTCGCGCGTTTGCCGGCTGAGACGAGGAAGTGGCTGGATGACATCGCAGCGCAACAGCGTCGTGCCAGGGAGGCTTTCCTCGACGCCGGCGGCCTCGACGCCTCGATGGCGGCGCAGGTCGAGCGCGTGCTGCAATCGGCCGACAACGACGTCGCGCGACACGCAAGTGTGTGCCGCCTCGCTCTCGAGCGTGATCTGTCTCCGGCGGCTGTACGCCTCCTCGCTGAAACGGCTGGGCAGATTGGAGATGCGGTTCTTCGCCGAAGTGCCATTCGCAGCCTCGCCGTGTTCGCGCCAGCGGGCTCGCTGGTTCGCGCCGTCGCCGCCGTGGCTGCGGTTGAAGCGGCGGCCGATCGCGGCAGGCTTCAGATTCGGCTCGCCGAGCGGCAGAGTGGCCGGTCCCGCGACAAGACTTTCGAACTCGCGCTGGCCTCGATCGCCGCTGAGCCCGACCCGCTGCGACGCGTGGCCGCGGCCGTCGCTTGCGGCGTGGCCGCCCCGTCATATCTGCTCGACGTATTGAACATCGTCGGTCAGGCAGCAGAGGTGGACCTTCGGTTCCAGGCCCTGCGCGAGCTGATCCCGCGGCTTCCCGACACCGCCGCTGCGGCCGTCGTTGCACGAGTCACGGGCATGCTTCCCACGGAATACTGTGTGCGGGTCCTGTGCGACGTTGCCGCGGACGAGCGCGCAGCAATTGGAGCGCCGGTGCTGAATGTCGCCGATGGCTTGTTGTCCGCGGCGTCTCGCGGGCGACTGCTCGCTGCATGGGCGCCCTTCCTGAATGACGGCCTGCAGTCTCACGCGGTTGGTTTGCTCGAGGGCATCACGACAGATTTTGCGTGGCTGGAGGCACTGTCGGCGCTGGTGGCACGCTGGCCTGCCCTACTGACTCCTGTACGGGCAGAACGCGCAGCGGAGATGCTCATCGAAATCGCGGAGGACGAGGTCACATTCGCGTGGCTGCGCACAGCAGCAGCCGCATGGCCCGCATCAGCAATCCGTTCCTACGTAGACGCGATTCGAACGCTGCGCCACGATTCGTTGCGTTGCGAGGCGATTGGCTGGGCGACTTCCAGCCGCGCCAGGTTGCCATTACAGGAATTGGTGGCGCTGGCGCGGGCAATCACGGATCCGAGCTGTCGTTCGATCGCACTCGGTCAGGCCGCTGTCGCGAGCGTACCGGTCGATGAGCTTTTGCTGCAGGAGGCGCTGCGCGATGCACGCAGGACCGGTCACCATGCTCTTCGGGTTGGCGCAACGGTCAGCATGGTCGAATACGCAGCAAGCGTGCCCGCGCCGCTCGTGGACACTCTCGTCGAAGAGAGCGTCCAACAGCCGATTCACGCGATGCAGGCGTTTCGCAAGCTGGCACACAAGCTCGATGCGAACCAGGCCATCGCGCTCCTGCGAGCGCTGCCCCCGAACGGAAATCGGGCAGAGTGCGCGGAACGTGTCCTGCTGGTAGAGAGCCTCGCGCCGCAGCTCCTCCCTCGTCACCTGGCGGCACTGCTGGACGACCTGCCCGGATCGACCCGCCCGCGGCAGATTACAGAGCTGCTCACCAGCATTGCTCCATTCATCGTCGACGAAGAATCGCGCTCGTCGGCGTTGGCGGTTGCGCTGGGCCTCGGTCGTGGCACATGGGGCGCACACGCGCTGCTGGCGATCGCCGATCGTTTGGACCCGCCACGCGAGCGCGAAGTGCTCGCCGCGCTGCTCGAGACTCCGCTGGAGACCGAGCGTTGGCGGCGGCTCACTCTTGTCCGTTCGAAGCTCGATGCGGCTGTTCTCGAGGCATGGCAGCGTGCCGCAGACAGCATCCGTGCCGACATTCGGAACGGGTGGCCGGACGCAGCACAAGGCATCTCCGCGAAAGACGATCGAACCGCTCCCGGCCTTTCTCGGGATCCTGCTATCGCCGATCGTTTGATCGAGTCGCTCCTCGACGAGCTGAAGCCCGCGGTCCGCGCTGCGTATTCGTCAGACAAGCGACCTCCGATTCGCGTGACACAAGCAGGATCGACTGTCGGGGAGCTATGGCGGAGACTCGACCGGCTGGACTCTGAACACGATCGCTTCGATGAGATCGTGCGACAGTCGCAGGCGCTCAACAGCAGCGACTGCGCCGCGCTCCTGGCACGCTTGGCGGACTACCTGACGCCGGAGCGCCATGACCTCGTCGTTCCGGTTCTCGTCGCGGGTCTGCGGGATCGGGATCGCCAGGAGTTGGCTCGGTTATTGGAGCGGATCGACACGCCTGTGCGCGTTGGAGCGCTTCTTCGCAGGTGCCATTCGCACTTGGGTGCCGACATGCGCCCACACCTTCTGCCGGTATTTCGCACCGCGCTTCATGCTCACGCCCGCAGCCATCGCGCTGATGCGCTGGTGATAGTGGAGGCGTGGGCACCGGCGGTCACGCTGCTTGGCGGCGACGCGGCGGCGGTGGATGTCATCGGCGCGATAACGGATGTCGCCGAGCAGTGGCCATGACCGAATTCCGGCGTGCGACCGCCACTATGCCAGGGCCAGATTCAGGTTCTCGATCGCTTCGTCGATCTCGGCGGGGGCCTTGTAGCCGACGGTGACGCAATCGACACCCGCATTGCGGAATGCGAACCGCATCGCCTTCCGCCGGTCCTCGCGATCGAACGTGCCTTCCCCCACGAGCTTCATCGAGATCACGCCCATGCCCTGCTTGCGGACCTCCTGGACACGGGACACGACTTCCGGCACGTTGCCGAGCCCCTGCGTGTTGTAGTCCTCGGCGTCCATGGCCTTGCCGATGTGGTTCACGCGAATCATCGCGACCTGGAGCCAGTCGTTGCCGGGAACCCGGCGCAGGGCCGGTAGGCCGTGAACGGAGGCGCCGTGGCCGAGCACGACCTTGCGTGACTGGACCTCGAGGATCGCGTCCTGCCAGCGCGCCGTGTCGGCGGGCCACGACGCCGTGTGCTGCCAGTGCAGCAGCATGATGTCGAAGTACTCCGTGTTGGCGAGCGTGCGGAGCTCGTCGAACTTCTTCTGCGGATCGACACCGTCCCTGGTCGTCACCTTCGACATGATCTGGTAGCTGTCGCGGGGGATGCCCTTCAGGGCGACACCGAGCATCTTGTGCATCTCGCCGTACGACTCGGCCGTTTCGAAGAAGCGGATGCCGCTGTCGTACGCGTGACGCACCAGCCGCGTGAACCCGTCCTGCCCGAGCTCCCGCTGCACGCGGCCGCTGAAGCTGCCCGTGCCGAAGGCCAGCCGTGTCACCTTGACTCCCGATCGGCCGAGGGTCACCAGGTCGGTCGCCTTCCCGCGCTGCGCGGCGAGGGGAAGCGCGCCGGACATGGCCAGCGTTCCCGCGGCCAGGCCGGTCTTGAGGAATTCGCGTCGCGTGCGTCGGCTGCAAGGCGTCATGGCGTCGTCCTCCGCGTATGAAGATGTCGAGATGGTATCAGCACCTCCATCACATCTGTATAATCGCCTTCGGCCGCACGACTAACGTGCTCACGCCACGAGGAACTTGCGTTCTGGCCGGAGGCACGCCACGTTGGCGCCGCACTCACCGCTTGCCAGCAAGCCCGGAAGGACAAAGGACGGAGAAGATGCTGTCGAAGACACAACTGATCGAGAAGCTGGTCGCGAGCTCTGATGGGCTGAGCAAGAAAGCCGTCAAGGACCTCCTGCAGGGGCTCTCCGAGATCGCACACAAGGAGCTCAGGAAGTCCGGGACGTTCGTCGTCCCTGGCCTCGCGAAGTTCGTCGTGGTCAAGAAGGCGGCGACCAAGGCGAGGAAGGGCATCAATCCCTTCACGAAGGAGCCGACGGTGTTCAAGGCCAAGCCGGCGAGCAAGGTGCTCAAGATCCGGGCGGTCAAGGCCGCCAAGGACGCGCTCCTCTAGTTCGTGCCGGCACACGCCGCGTTCCGCTGCGCGCAAGTGGGGTCGTCCCACTTGCGTGCGGCAACCGATGGCGACCGCCTTACTCAGGCGATCCCCTGCCCACCGGCCAGCTCCTGCTGATTTCGCCGCGCTCGGTCGCGGCCTCCCACTCCCCTTCGCCAACCGACCGTGCGCTCGGACGCATCTCTCGCCAGGCGATCTTCCGCTTTGCCTCCGCTACGGTAGGGCTTAAGATGCGTCTGTTGGCACGATCCACGATCAGCCACTACCGCATCGTCCGGAAACTGGGTTCGGGCGGGATGGGTGAGGTCTTTCTTGCGGAAGACACCACGCTCGGCCGCAAGGTCGCCATCAAGATGCTGCTCGAGCGCAGTGTGGAGAGCGATCTGGCCCGGCGACGGCTGATCAACGAGGCGAAAGCCGCCGCCGCACTCGACCACCCCAACATCTGCGCGATCCACGAAGTCGGCGAAGAAGACGACTGTGTCTTCATCGTCATGCAATACATCGACGGCGAGAGTCTGGCCGAGCGGATCGGACAGCACGCACTAGCGCCCGCCGAGGTGGTGGACATCGGCATCCAGGCAGCGCAGGCGCTTGAGGCGGCCCACACTGCTGGCGTCATTCATCGCGACATCAAGCCTCAGAACATCATCGTCACGCCGCGCGGACAGCTGAAGGTGCTGGACTTCGGACTCGCGAAACTGGCGGCGCACGCTCTTGCCGAGACCCAGACGAGTGAACCTCTGACGGTGGCGGGGAGCTTGATTGGCACGCCGGCATTCATGTCTCCCGAGCAGCTGCGCGGCCTGAACGCCGACGCGCGCTCCGACATCTACGCGCTCGGCGTCACTCTCTACCAATGCGCGACCGGCCGATCTGCGTTCGGTGGAGGAACGCTGGTGCAGGTCGCGATGCAGGTGATGAGCGTCACTCCGCCTCCGCCCTCCGAGCTCAACCCGGCAATGCCACCGGCGCTCGACGCGATCATCGCGCGGGCGATGGCCAAAGATGCCGCGGCGCGCTACGACTCGGCACGATCGCTTCACCACGATCTGCGTGGACTCAAGGATGCGCTCGACGGATCGACGGTCCGGCCAGCGGTGACGGCGCCGTCAACGACGAACGTGCGCCGCCGGTTCGTCCGATTCAAGACGCTCGTCGCCGCGTGCGCGATTGCCGTGCTCCTGGCGGCGTGGTTCGCGTCGGGTCTGCTGCGACGCGGGCGGCACGTCCCGCCTCCCGAGGCCGTTGCGTGGTACGACCGCGGCACCAGCGCCATTCGCGAGGGGGCGTATTTTCAAGCGAGCAAGGCGCTGGAGCGCGCGCTCGCGATCGACAACGACTTCCCGCTGGCGCGGGCGCGGCGGGCGGAAGCCTACGCGGAGATGGGCCTCACCGACAGGGCGCGGGAAGACCTGCTGCAGGCCATGGCGCTGCTCCCGGATCGCTCGCAGCTGTCGGACGCCGAGTCGAATTATGTCGACGCCGTCGCGGCGACGCTCGGCCGCAACTTCACGACCGCGATCGACAAGTACGCGCTGATCGCGGACTCGGTTGGCGGATCGGACAAGTCCGCGGCCTACGTCGATCTTGGCCGTGCGTACGAGAAGAACGAGGACCTCGATCGCGCCATCGCATCGTACGTGAAGGCCACCCAGCTGGATCCGCAATCGGCCGCCGCCTTTCTGCGTGCGGGCATCCTCCATGGCCGTCGCCAGCAGCTGCCACCGGCCAACGAGGCATTCTCGAAGGCGGAGGGCATCTACCGGGCGATGTCGAACCAGGAAGGCCTGGCCGAGGTGCACTACCAGAGGGGCGCGCTGCTGGCCAGACTCCGGCGACTGCCTGAAGCGAAGGCGCAACTGGAGCAGTCGTTGACGATGTCACGCGCGTCGTCCAGCGAGTACCAGGCGATCAGGACATCGTTGCAACTCAGCAACGTGTACTACGCGACCGGCGACAGCACCCGGGCCGAGGCGATCGCCGCCGACGCGGTGAAGGCCGCGCAACTGCTCAACAGCAGAACGCTCGCGACCAACGGCCTGATTGACCTCGGGTACACCCTGCTGGCGCGAGGCGAGTTCGCCAGCACGCGCGAGTACCTGAATCAGGCTCTCGATCTGGCCCGTCAGGACAAGTCGCCTCGTCTGGAGGCGCGAGCCCGCCTCGCACTTGGCAGTCTCGGTACGCAGGACGGCACCTTCGATGACGCGGTGTCTCACCTCGAGGCGGCGCTGAAGTTCTACCAGCCGGCGGGCTACCGCACCGAGACATCCAACGCACTGATTCTGCTTGGGCGCGCCTATCGCGACAAAGGCGAATACGCCGTCGCGATGAAGGCATTCTCCGAGCAACTGGAATTGGCGAAGCAGTCAGGCGACCCGGCTCGCCTCGCGGCGACGCATTCCAGCATCGGCGCCCTTCTAGGAGAGAACCAAGAGCAGTACGCCGAGGCCCTGCCGTATCTCGCGGAGAGTTATCGCATCAACACGTCGCTCGGCGCGCGGGTCAGCATGGGATGGGACCAGGCCAATCGGGCGGCGTCGCTGGCGGCATTAGGCAGGTACGACGAAGCCGCGACCGCTCTCGACGAAGCCCGTGCCATTGCCGCCGGGCCCGACGCGCGATTCAAGTCGCAACTCGCCCACGTCGAGGTCGTCGGCGCGCAGATCGCCCTCAGCCTGGGCGACCGCGTGCAAGCCCGGACGCGTGCCGCGGCGGCGCTGTCGCTGGCTGACCCCGACTACAAGGACACCGCACTCCAGGCCAGGCAGACGCTCGCCCTCACCCAGGTTGGTCCCGGCGCGCCGAAGACAGCCCTCACGCTCGTCGAACACGCGGTGGGCGCGGCCAGGGCGCTGAAAATTCCCCGGCTTCTTTCGACAGCGCTGCTCGCGTCGGCCGAAGTTCGCCTGGCCAGCGGCGACGGTAGGGGCGCACTCGCTGACGCGCAGGCCGCACAGCGCATCTTCTCGGCGGGGGGGCAACTGGAGTCGGAGTGGCGGGCGTGGCTGGTGTCGGCACGGGCCATGCGGCTAGAGGGCGACAGTTCGGCCGCCTCCGACTACGCCGTCCGTGCCGAGACGACCCGCGCGGCTCTCCAGGCACGCTGGGGCGACGACAACTACCGCGGATACGCACAGCGGCATGACATTCAAGGACGTTTGAAGGAACTCGCGCAAGTGCTCGAGCGAACACGGTCGGTCAACGCACAGAAGGAGGCTGGACATGGCAGCTAAAGAAGGCGATCCCGGCGGCGGTCAGGCCGGCGGCGGCAAGAAGAAACCCGCCAAGAAGACGGCAAAGAAGGCCACGAAGAAGAAGTAGCGCGATAGCCGGCAGCAGGGATCCTGCTGCCGGCTTTCTTCATGTTCCGGTGCCGTCGCGACGTGGCGTGTCCCCGGGACCGAGGGAGAACCATGGCTGAAGTCGAAGTCGGCAGGAGGCGGGACCTGCTGGACATCGCCCGTTCGCGGAACGGGCGCCGGACAGAGCGCGACCTTCGCACTTTCCTCGACCTGTCTGAACGAGGGGCCGGACTCTCCCGGGAGGAGCGTCTGCAAATTGTCGAGCAGGCCCTGGTGTTGATGGAGATGAACTATGTCCATCTGCCGATGAAGCGCGCCATTCACGCCATCGACCCCATCCAGCAGCTCAAGCTTCTCAGGTTCCACCTCGCCGAGTGGAATGCGGACCTCGAGAGCACGATCGACTTCCACCGCCGCATGCTGTCGATCTTTGGCTCGACGCGCGACCTGCACACGCTCTATCTGCTCCCGGAGCCATTCAGGGATTGCACCGCGTATCTGCCATTTCTCATCGAGCAGTGCTTCGATCGGGGCGCTGAACGATTCATCGTGACGCGGACGGCGGTGGACGACGAAGAGGCGTTGTCCTGGTCAGAGGAGGGGCGAGAGGCACGGTTCGAGCGTGGCGTCGAAGTGCTGGCGTGGAACGGTGTCCCTATTGTGAGAGTCATCGAGATCAATGGCGAGATGCAGGCCGGTAGCAACCCCGATGCGCGATTTGCCCGTGGGCTGGACAACCTCACCATTCGGCCGCTCAACAACACCTTGCCCCCCGATGAAATGTGGGTGGACATCCTGTTCCGCGCGAAGAACGGCGTGATCGCGAGCCATCGATCGTACTGGTTGGTGCACAAGACGAGTGACACCGGTGAGTCGTCCGCGTCGCACAGCAGGAAGCGGACGGCGCTGGACGTGAAGAGGACGCGCATCCTCGAGGTCAAGCGAGAACTGTACCCGCGTGACGACTCCGCCACGGTCGGCTCGATCAAGGACATCCTGTACGCGGTGAAGAAGACGGTGCACGGCCAGACGTTCGGCTACATCCGGATCTTCAGCTTCGCCGTCGAGGATGCGTGGCGCTTCCGTCGATCGTTCGCCAAGCTGATCACGAAGGACGGCTTCCCACAGGACGGCCTCGTTCTCGATGTGCGCGGCAACCCGGGCGGCGACATCCGCGCGGCCGAATCGCTGCTGCAGCTGCTCACGCCCAACACCATCGAACCGGAGTCGTTCGAGTTCCTCAACACACCGCTGAATTTTCAGATCTGCAAGTCCGCGCCGGACGGCTGGGATCTGAAGCGGTGGGGGCCCTCGATTGGCGACTCGGTGTTGACCGGTGCGACGTATTCAGCAGGATTTCCACTCACGCTCGGCGCGTTGTGCAACGGCATCGGTCAGGTCTACTACGGCCCCGTCGTGCTGATTACCGACGCATTGTCGTACAGCGCGACGGACATCTTCGCCGCGGGTTTTCAGGACAATGAGATCGGACCGATACTCGGGACGGGCGGCAACACCGGAGCCGGGGGGGCCAACTTCTGGTCACTGGACGACCTGCTGCGGGCGCAGAAGAAGGACCCGGCGTCGCCGTTCAAGAAGTTGCCGAAGGGGGCCGAGCTCATCGTGGCCATGCGTCGGAGCATTCGGGTCGGTCTGCGCGCAGGCTCGCCGCTGGAGGAGTTCGGGGTCTTGCCAGACGTGCCGCACTTCATGACCAAACGCGACCTGTTGAGCGACAACGTCGATCTCTTGTCCCGTGCCGCACGCCTCATTCAGCAACGGCCCTCGTTCCAGCTGTCAGTGAACCCAGTGAGCGGCGAAGGCGCCAGCAGGATGGTGGTCAGCGCCGCGTCGAAGGTGCCAACGTCGAAGGCCAGCCGGAAAATCTCCCGCGTGGATATCTACGTGAATGGGCGACCGGTACTCTCGATCGACGCCCAGGACGGTACGGTGCCGACCACTGAGGTGGAAATCGGCAGGAATGGAACGGCACGCAGAGCCGTCGAAGCGCAAGCGTGGGACCTCGCTGGAAGGCTTGTCGCCGTGTGTCGGACGACCGTCCGATGAACGGCGTTGGTGCATGGCTCGACACGGGACTCGCAGTTCTCCCCAGCGCGCGTCGGTGATTCTTACAGCGCGCGCACGATATTCAAAGCTCTCTTTCAGCAAGGCGTCGGAACTCGTCAGGGACGGAACGCGCACCCCGCGATGCTGACCCATAATCCACCGCTTCTTCTCCGAAGCGTTTGCGGATCGCATCGACGGCCCGGTCGGCGCGCGATCGCGCCAGGCCTTTCTGTGTGCCAGGACGGCGTCCTTCGTCGGCAAACCCGAGCGGCAGCTCCAGTTGCACGATCGCATGCGCTTCGAGATTTGAGACCGAGATCGCCAGTAACGAGATCGTCCTCTCGTCATGGTGATCCGCAAGCACGCCGCGCACCAGGTCCTCGGCGATCTCAGCGAGAGCCCTCGTTGCAGAAATCGGCGCTGACAGCGTGAGCGAGCGCGTGACCGAGCGCAAATCGGCGAAGCGCACGCGGACCGTGATCGTCCGGCCCGCCAGGGATTTGGCCCGGAGCCTGGCGCCGATGCGGTCGGCGAGATGATGGAGCGTCGGTTTGAAGACGCGCTCGATCGCAGGCCGTCGTCCGAGTGCCGATTGTGCGCCGGCGGAGCGCGCGCGCCGGCGCGTCTGGATTTGCCGCGGATCGCTGTTCCAAGCGAGTGCCGTCAGCTTTCTTCCCGCCGCCTGCCCAAGCAATCGCTCCACGGATGTTGGAGAGCTCTCAGCCAATTGACCGATGGTGGTGACGCCGAGCTTGGCCAGCCGCGCCTCGGTGGCGGGGCCCACGCCCCACATGAGGCCGACGGGCAGTTTGTGAAGGAAGTCGAGTTCAGTATCTGGATCGACGACGACCAATCCATCCGGCTTGGCGACCTGCGATGCGATCTTCGCCAGGTGCTTGGTACGCGCCACGCCGATTGAGATTGGCAAGCCCAGCTCGGCGCGCACGCGAGCCCGGACCGTCCTTGCGATCTCTGCCGGCGCACCGAAGAGATGCGTGCACCCTGCAACGTCGGCGAAAGCCTCGTCGATGGAGATCCGCTCGATGGAAGGCGTGAAATCGCTCAGTACCCTGATGGCGGCGTCGCCGAGCCGTTGGTATTGGTCGAAGTGTCCGCCGACAAACACGAGGTCGGGACAGAGTTGCCGCGCGCGCCGGCCTGGCATGCCGCTTCGTACGCCGAAGGCCCGCGCTTCGTAGGAGGCCGCGAGAACGACGCCGCCGCCGACCGCAATCGGCCTGCCGCGCAGGCGAGGGTCGAGCAGTTGTTCGACCGACGCATAAAAGGCGTCGAGGTCCGCGTGGAGAATGGTGGCTATGGAACCCATCACACCCACCACAGCGCAGACGCGAGTCGCGACTCGTCGAGTGCCGGTCCGACGCCCAGGCGCAGCGCCACTGGAGCGCCAGCTGCAATCAAGCGTTTCAGCTCCGTCGTCAATACCCGTAGGCGATCGAAGGAGGCGAGGGTGAAGGCCTCACGACGAGCGGCCACTGGACGGCGGTAACCCGGTGGAATCGGGGATGCTGCGTTTGTGTCCGCTGCCGTGCTCACCACGACCTCGCCGTTCTCGATCACGATGAGCCGTGCACCACTGCCACCGGGCTCGCGCCACACCACGCTCGAATCGACCAATCGGGTTAGCCAGATCGCGCGGCGTCGGGCGAGCGCCACCCGCAACGCGAGCCACTCGAGGGACACTTGAACGAACTCCGGGGTCCACCCCGGGAAGCCACGGCCCCTTTCGTTGACCTCGTCTTCATCAACGTCGCGGTCTCGCCGACCTTCTCGCCACAGGCGCGTGCCAAGCCGCAGCAGCGTGGCGTGCGCAGAGAGGTTGATGCGCGACATTTCAGGATGGGTAGCGCACAACCGCTCGTAACCGGCGTTGAACGTGCCTGCATCTGGGGCCCATCGACCGGACGTCAGCGCCGCGCGGTCTGCCCGAGTGAGCGCCACGAATTGATCGAGCGTACCGGGGGAAGCAAATGGTCCGAGCGGACAGTGTGGCGACGGCTGTGGACGACGCGCGCTGAGATCCGGCGACGTGAACCACAACGCGCGGTCCTGATTCGTGAGCGCAACGTTGTAGGGCGGACGGTGTCGCTTGATTTCGTCCGGCTCGAGGAGCGCGGCCTCGAGCGGGCTGGGTGTGACGTCGAACGAGATCGCGCGTGCCTGCGACAGCATCTCGAGCGACCGCTCGGGAACCCCGTTCTGCTTCCGAAAGTAGCTGTTGACCCGATGATGGAGCGACGCTGCCTTGCCGACGTACAGGACGCTATCGTCTGTCCGCAGCATGCGATAGATGCCAGGGGCATCCGGCAGCGAAAGCCGCACGTCCCGCGGCATCGGCCAGACGCGGCGTCGACACCTGGCAGGCTTGACCGGTCTGGCGAGCCAATCGTGGAGCGCGCCCCACGTCGACACACCCTGCATCTCGAGCAGCCGGACGAGTTCTTGCCAGACCAACGCCGTCGCATCCACGTGATCGGCGCTGCGACGCAGCGCGCCAACGGCGCGACCGAAGTATCCGGAAAGGGCACGCAGGCTGCAGCGAGGCAGATTGGGCAACAGGCGCCTGCCAATGTCCCGCGTGCAGACCACGTCGAGTGGAAACGGGCCGGCGGCCAACGAGCGGAGGAACGGCTCCTCGAATCGAGCGAAGTGAATGACCGTCGGCGCGGGCTGGTGCGAGAGACAGGCGGCGTGGACCGACAGCTCGCGCCATGCGCGGTGTCGCTCGACAGCGTCTCGCATCATGTGCTCGGAGATTCCCGTGATCCGCGCAACGGCTGGCGGAATCTGCTCGCTGTCCGGAAGCGCGATCAGGCAGGCACGCGGGTGCGTGATGGTCTTGCGAACTCGGGCCCAGCCGATCTCAATGAGATGCCCTCGCGGAGCTGCAGCCGTGGCCTGACAGTCGACCGCCAGCACCTCGAGTTGCGAGAGCGGCTCGGGATGGCTGCCCATCGATCACCGCTTCAGCCGCGAAGGCGCGGACGTCGTTCCCCTACCCTGCTGGTTCGGCCGCGCGCAGTCGTCGGCTTCAGGCGCTTGTCAGGCCGCCGCCTCGCGGGTTCCTCTCGCTCCGGCGCGGAGGGCGCACTGATCGTGACGTAGTATCCGTCCGGATCCCGGAGTGAGAACTCGTGCGTGTGACTGTTCGGGTTCACGTGGGGCTCCTCTTCGGACCGGTCAACGAGAGTGCGTGCTCTCTTCAGGGCCATCTCGTAGTCGTCGACCCGGAAGCGGTCGTCACCTCAACCGAGTGCCGACGGCCGGACCCGCATAGCTGCCGCGTAGCGTCCGAAACCCTCAGCGCGCCAGCGTAGCATATTCGCTTTTTGTTCGCCACGCCGCTACGAACGGAATCTGCTGCCAGACGGCCAGCGCCCCCTCGGCAGGCCCGGTTCTTGAGGAATTCGCGTCGCGTGCGTCGACCGCAAGGCGTCATGGCGTTGTCCTCCGCGTCTGAGATCGGCGACGTGGTAGTAGAGTCGTCGCCTCCATGAAGACAATCCGAGCTGCCGCTGCTTTGGCAAGCCTGGCCGCCGCCGTTCCGGCCTGGGGCGGGCCCTCCGTCTACCGCTCCGCGCCCGACGACCCCAAGGCGATCACGATCCGCGCGACCGGCGACGGCATTGCCGACGACAGCGCCGCCATCCAGCAGGCGCTCGATGCCGCCTCGAACCGCGGCGCCGGCGGCATCGTTTTTCTTCCCTCGGGCCGCTACAACCTCACCCGCACGATCTACGTCTGGCCTGGCGTGCGCCTGATCGGCATCGGACCGACGCGGCCGGTGCTGCTCCTGGCGGACCGGACGCCGGGTTTCCAGGAGGGCATCAAGAACATGGTGATCTTCGCCGGCCGCGGCGTCGAGCCACCGCCACCCGGCTTCGCCCGCAAGCCGCCCTTCCCGCCGCCCGGCAGCGTGCCGTTCAACGACAACATCGCCGACGCCAATCCCGGTACGTTCTATCCGGCGATGGGCAACATCGACATCCAGATCGGCGCTGGTAACGAAGGCGCGGCCGCCATCCGCTTCCACGCCGCGCAGCACGCCTACCTCCAGCACATGGACTTCGACCTCGGGAGCGCGTTCGCCGGCGTCTACATGGTCGGCAACTACGGCGCCGACCTGCACTTCAAGGGTGGGCGCTACGGCATCGTCACCGAGAAGCCGTCGCCGGCCTGGTCGTTCACCCTGGTGGACAGCACGTTCGAGGGCCAGCGCGACGCCGGGATCCGCGAGCACGAGGCCGGGCTGACGATGCTCAACGTGACGTTCAGGGACACGCCGGTCGGCATCGAGATCGATCGCGGCTACGGCGACTGGCTCTACGGCCAGCGCCTGCGGTTCGAGAACGTGTCGAAGGCCGCGGTGATCGTGTCCAACGAGGACAACGCCTTTACTCAGGTCAGCTTCGACGACGCGGTCGCCACCGGGACGCCGGTGTTCGCGCGATTCCGCGACAGCGGCAAGACGGTCGGCCGCGCCGGCGGGTATCGGGTCAAGGCGTTCACGTACGGCCTGACCCTGCCGGCGCTCGGCGCCTTCGGCCGTTACGAGACGCGCTTCGACGCCGAGCCACTGGCGAGCCTGCCCATAGTCGGTCCGAAGGTGATTCGCAATCTGCCGCCGGTCGATCAGTGGGTCAACGTCCGGACGCTCGGTGTCACGGGTGACGGCAAGACCGACGACACGGCCGCGCTCAAGGCGGCGATCGAAGCGCATCGGGTCCTTTACTTCCCCAGCGGCTTCTACCAGATCACCGACACTCTGCTGCTGAAACCGGAGACGGCGCTGATCGCGCTGCACCCGAGCACGACGCAGATCGTCATCCCCGACGGCACCAGAGGCTTTCAGGGCGTCGGCGGACCGAAGCCGCTGATCGAGGCCCCGAAGGGCGGCGACAACATCGTGAGCGGGTTCGGGCTGTTCACCGGCGGCATCAACGCGCGGGCGACGGCGCTGCTCTGGAAAGCGGGCGCCACGTCGCTCGTTGACGACGTCAAGCTCCAGGGCGGGCACGGCACGTTCCTGCAGGATGGCTCGCGCTTCGATCCGTACGACCCTTACCACGCCGGCGACAAGGACCCGCGGAAGCGCTGGGACGTGCAGTACCACAGCATCTGGGTGGCCGACGGCGGTGGGGGCACGTTCACCAACGTCTGGAGTGTGAACACCTACGCCCAGTCCGGCTTCTACGTCTCCGACACGAAGACGCCCGGTCGCATCCTGCAGCTCTCTGCCGAGCACCACGGTCGGGTCGAGATCGGCCTCAACCGCGTTGAGAACTGGGAGCTGCACGCCCCGCAAACCGAGGAGGAAGTCGGCGAGAGCCCGGACGCCGTCAGCCTCGACATCCGCAACGCACGCAACATCCTCGTCACCAACTATCACGGCTACCGCGTGACCCGCACCGTCAAGCCGGCGCCGATGGCCGTGCGGCTGGAGAACGTCGCCGGCGTCCGTTTCCGCAACGTTCACGTCAACGCCGAGAGCGGGCTCGGGACCGCCGACAGCCTCGGCCCCGCCACCTTCCTGCGGGCGAGCAAGTTCCCCTACGAGAACGCCATCGTCGACGTGACCCGCGGGCTGCAGGTGCGCGAGCGCGAGTTCGCCGTGCTCGACATCCCGACAGACGTGAAGCCGCAGCCCATGCCTGCGCCGGCATCGGGCGTCACGGTCTCGAAGCTCGCCGACGGCTTCTGGTCGATCTCGGGCGGCGCCGTCGGCCCCGACGGCAAGCTGTGGTTCGTGGAGCGCAAGTTCCATCGCATCCACGGCTGGAGCGCAGCGGACGGGCTGACGCTGGAGCGCGACACCAGCCTCGACCCGGTCAATCTCGCCGTCGACAAAGCCGGCAACCTGGTAGTGCTCTCGGCCGAAGGCCCGGAGGGGACCGTGTACAGCTTCAAGCCGGGCTCACCAGAGACCGAGATGTCGGTGCTCGCACCGACGACGGCCGCACCGCCCGCGGGCAGCGAGCTCGTGCTGCCGGCCAACTACTGGAACAACGGCGAGTTCGAGGACCAGTAGGACCCGAGGGCCGACCACTTCACGACGCTGGCCGAGATGTTCGCCCGCGACATGGCCGTTCCCAACGCCCGCTACTACGTCTCGCCCGACGGCAGCCTCGCCCTGCCGGCGCTTCGCACGTTCCAACAGGGGCCCGGCTGGCGCTGGTCGAACGCGATGCAGACCTACGGTTTCATCACCGCAAAGCCCGGGTCGCGCGTATTCGTGACCAACGGATCGGAGATCAAGACCTACAGCGGCCTGCTCGGCGCCGGCGGCGCAGTCACCGACCTGAGGGTGTTCGCCAACCGCGGCGGTGAGAGCGTCGCGGTCGGTCCGGACGGGCGGGTGTACGTCGCCAATGGTCAGGTGTTCGTCTACGCGCCGGACGGCAAGGAGGTCGGTCGCATCGACGTGCCGGCGCGTCCGCTGCAGCTCCTATTGGGCGGCAAGGATCGGCGGACGCTCTTCATCCTCACACACCATGCGCTCTACTCGGCGCAGCCGTGAGGTGACGCGACCGCGCTCTACATTTCGACTGCGACGCCCAGCTCTTCGCGGCGACGCGTACCGACGACGCCGTTCCCTCGTGGTATGTCGCCAGGAGCTCGCAGAGGTGCGACGAAACGAATCGATCAATCGCCAAGCCTCTCCGTTCGTGTGGCTTTCTCGTGTCAATGGACTGACGAAGCGGGTGGAAAGGCCACCTACGTGGCGAGGTGGTACAGAAATCAATCGTTTGGGTGATGGCGGAGAGGGTGGGGTTCGAACTCTGTCAGGTCTTTTAGAATCTGTAAGTTACAGATTCTACATTGCCAACGCGTCGCCAAGAACGGTCGCACCAAATGGAAGCGGCAGATATTCTTCGAGCGTGGTCAGGAAGGCGGTCGCCTGTTCGGACTCGCCGTAGGCTTCCACTGTGGCCTCCTCGATCATTGCGTCGAGCCGATGCGGGCTCGGAGGCCACGAACCGCTGCGACCGTTCAGGTCATCCTTGGGCGGCTTCGGCATGCAGTCTCAATCCGAGGGCGGCCATCACCCTGAGGACGGTGTCGAAATCAGGGCTGCGCTCACCCGACAGGGCCTTGTAAAGGCTTTCGCGCGAGAGCCCTGCATCTCGAGCCACCTGGCTCATACCCTTCGCTCGTGCGATGTCGCCAAGCGCCTTTGCGACGAATGCCGCGTCGCCGTCAGCCTCTTCAAGACACGCCTCAAGGTAAGCGGCCATCTCCTCAGGGGTCCTGAGATGTTCTGCCACATCGTACCGGACGGTCACAGTTCCCTTTTTCATCGGCTACTTCGACAAGCCGCGCGCCAACCGCAGCGCGACTCTGATGTCGGCGGTCTGTGTGTGTTTGCTGCCGCCCGCCAGCAGGATGATCACCGCGCGGCCCCGTCGGGTGAAATACACGCGATACCCTGGCCCAACGTCGATCCGCAACTCGGACACTCCCTCGCCAACCGGTGCGACATCGCCTGGATTGCCCGCTGCCAGGCGTTCGATGCCACCTGGATCCGTGCGCGGCCGCGCACGTCGCGCAAGGCATCCAGCCATCGCGCGAAGCGCTCGGTCCGACGCACCTCGACCATCGCTCCGGACTGTAGCCGTGTGGCTACTTGATGTCAAGAGCGGCGATCGACGCTGCCGGGCGGTCCCAATCGCTCGGGAACCACTGGGCGGACGAGTGGACCGGCGTCCATGGGGGACACGTCGTTCGCCTTCCGAGCCTCATCGCATGGTGGGTGTGCGACACCCAGGTGGAGCTTCTTCCAGCCTCGCGTGCCACGTCCGCCGTGTTTCGCGGCGGCCCACTCCCCTTCGCCAACCCCTGAGAGGCCTGTGCTGTCGACGATTAGATGCAGCGGCCTGTGGCCGGCATGTCGCGCGTCGCGACGTCGAGTAACTGACTCCGTCGCGGCAGCGTCGATGGCCCAGGCGTCGAGACCGGCGCGCATCGCAGTCAGGATCGACCGGACGAACCCTCCGTTGACAGCAAGGGCAAGTGGAACGCAAGCCGGAGTGTCAGGCGGTCTCGATCGCGAGGTCCGCGAACCGTGGCTGCCCGCCCGGTCGACCGGACGGCGGAACTCTTCAGGCAGCCCTGGCATCAGGGAACAACCACAGCGTCAGGTCGCCCCGCCTGACCAGGGCGCTCGTACACCTCCATTGCCCAACCCGACAGTGCATCTTGTACGTCGGTTACACCCGCGACGTCATCCCACGATCATGCGGCGTGCGCCGTCGACACGCCACGGTTCCACCGCCGGCTACCATAGCGCCGTCCGCAACCGTGCACCAACGCCGCCCTCGCAGCTGAGCGTCATCGCCTTGCCCATAGGGCCGGCACCTGGAGTGGCGCAACCAACATCCGGGACAACGCTGCGTTTCGAGAGTTCGCGGCTCCCGCGTGTCGTGGGGGACGATGCCGCCTCGCGAGGCTCGAGTGGATCGAGCCTCGCGACTGTCATCGGTGGGTCAGGACGCGGAGTCTCTCAGTCGAGCCATCGACCGCGCGGCCGCATGAAGTTGGCAAACACATAGTCGGCCACCGACACGCCGGCCTGCTGACCGGCCTGCTGGTCGAACCGGTAGTGGACGCCGCCGTAGATGCGGGCCATGAATTCTTCATCGGCTGCCTGCTGGAAACCGTCGAAGTGCCGAGTGACGGGAGGTAGCCCGCCGAGCCCAGTCCACGTGATGGCCACTGGCACATCGTTCGTGCCGCTGACGTGCTCGAGGGCGCGCGCCGCACTGGCGCCGATCGTCGCCAGATTGCCGGCATACGACGGGTACGGAGGCGTGGTGATCAAGGGCAGCCAGGTCGAATCTGGCTCGGTCTCGGAATTCAGATCGGTGTCGGCCGCGCGGATCGCCGTCACGGGGCGCCACATGCCGTACACGAACTTGCTCGCTTGTGTCGTCTGGAGAGCATCGTGGATCGAGACGTTGACGAGCACGAACACGCGGGCCGTTTCGACCAGCGACAGATTCCGCTCGAGGACGACATCGCGAGCCACGTTGTTCCACACCGGGAAGAAACCGGTGGTCGTGCCGACGCCTGACCAGAGGCGCGCGATGTTGGTCTGCTCCTCGGTCCGCGCGGTGCTGTCGGACTTGCCGAGGAGCTTCACCTCATTGAGATCCGCAGCGTATCGGCCGCTCGTGAGCGACGGCGGGGGCGGCGGCAGGACTTGTGTCGCCGAGAGCAGCGCCATCGGCAGCGCATGCTGGAGATGGGTGAACGTGGCGGCGGTGCCGGCCGGCGGTGTCGGCTGCCAGCGCCCGGGAAGGAGCGGCTCGGCGTAAGGCGGAAACGCCGGGACAACCCAGCCGTCTTGCTGCCGCCACGCCAGGATCTCCCTGGCGACGTGGGCGCCAATCTCGGCGCCGCGGTGGACGAAGCCGGATGGATGCTCGCCGAGATCGGCCGCAAGGGCTTCGTCGTAGGCCGCGGTCGCCGAGGGATTGAGGGCCACGAGGACGTCATGCGCGGCCTGCGAGGCGGCCGCCTCGGCCGATCCCCACAACCCTGGCCGCAGACGGACCCGATACGGTTCGAAGTCTCGCTCGATTCCGTTGATCGAATCGAACATCGCGATGTGCGCCATCGCGTAGAAACGGGGACTCAGCGGATTGCCCGGCTGAGGCAGCGTGGTCTGAAGAAGCTGGTTCCATTTCAGGACCACGGCTGCGGACGAATGCGTCGCTTGAATGCCGTGTCCCGCCGTAGCCGCCAGGGCGGCTGCCAGCGTCGCACCGAGGATTGTCGTGCGCATCTGCGTTGCTCCTTGGAAGAGCTGGGATTCACTCCCAGGCACCCATGTCAGGCGCAGAAACTACGGTTTGCGCGGGTATGGAAGTGAAACGAGCATGAACCCGTAAGTCCGGATGAAACAAGGTTTACCGACGGCTCTGACTCGCGCGCGTGATGCTGAGATCCGCTTTGCCGCCTGCTCGTCCGATGGCCATCGTCGATGACGGTCGTCTCGTGAGTTTCGGGACGTTCGAGCTCGATCTCGACGCGGGGGTCCTGCGTCGACACGGGCGCCGCGTGCCCCTTCAGGAGCAGCCGGCCCGGATTCTCAGCCGTCTGGTGAGCAGGCCGGGCGAGTTGGTCACGCGCGAGGAACTGAGGCAGCTCGTCTGGACGAACGAAACCTTCGTCGAATTCGACGCGAGCCTGAACGCCGCGATCACCAAGGTCCGGCGCGCCCTCGGCGATTCCGCCAGCGCTCCCCGCTTCATCGAGACCGTCCCGAGACGCGGCTACCGCTTTCTCGCGGACGTGCAGGGGCTGCCGACCGAGCCTGGAGCATCGGCGTCCAGCCCCGTCGCCTTGCCGGCTGCCGTCGCTGCGCCTCTGGCCGCTTCGCCGGGTACTGAAGCTCGACAGATGCCGCTGGATGTGGGCCGGGCACGCAGGACCGCCCTGCCGGGCGTAGTAGTGGCCGGCACGCTGCTTTCCGCATGGCTGCTGTCATCCGGACCCGCGAGACAATCGGCCGCGCCGCTCGTGCGGTCGCTGACTGTGCAGCCCTTCGAGCTGCGCGCGGGGGAGATGCACCCGAACCTGGGAAGCGAGCTGGCGGTTGCGATCGGCAGGCGGCTCGGTCGACTGCACGCACTCACCGTCAAGCCGTGGCCGGCAGGCGCTACCGCCGATCCGCGCGCACTGAGTCGCGAGCTCGGCGTGGACGCCCGGCTGAGCGGGGCCGCCACGCGAACTGGCCAGCAGCTCGCGATCGCGCTGCGTATCGTGTCCACCAACGGCGAGCGCGTGCTCTGGGAAGGTGCCGTCGAGGTGCCCGTCAGCGATCTGATGTGGCTGGAATCACAGATCGCCCAGCGCGTCGCGGCGGGGCTCGACGTGCCAATGAGCGGGAAGGAGCGCGCGGCGCTCGCCCGTCACATGACGGAGAGTCTCGACGCGTATCAATGGTTCCTGCGGGGACGGCTGCACTTCGAACGGCGGACGAGGCGCGACCTGCGTGAGGCGCTCGCGGCGTTCGAGCGGGCGACGGCCAGCGACCCGAACTACGCGCTGGCCTACGCGTGGGTCGCGAACACCTGGTCGCCGATGGGGTACTTTGCCTACGCCCCGCCGTGGGAGACCGGCCCGGCCCTGCGCGCGGCCGCCGAAAAAGCTCTCCTGCTCGACCCCGGTCTGGCCGAGGCGCATCTCAGTCTCGCGTTGGCCTTGGGCTTTCAGGAGCGGCGTTGGGCAGACGCCGAGGCGGCGTATCACCGTGCGCTCGCGCTCGATCCCAACTACGCCACCGGTCACCACTGGTATTCGTTCCATCTCCAGACCGTCGGACGATACGACGAGGCGATGGTCGAGCGACGCCGTGCGCTCGAGATCGATCCGCTGACGCCGATGCCGAACGTCTCGCTTGCGAATCTGTATTCGGCCATGCGCCAGCCCGATCGAGCGCTCGAGGCCATCGATCGGACGCTCGAGCGCGAGCCGCGCATCTGGTTTGCACGCGTGATCAAAGGCCAAGCGCTCATGGAGCTTGGCCGTCACCACGAGGCGCTACGGGAGTTCCTCGAGGCTGAGCGTGCGGCGCCGGACAACTTCATGGCGATAGCCTCCGCCGTGGACGGGCTGGCCGCCACCGGCGACGTCCGCGAAGCGCGGAGACGCGTGGCGCAAGCCGAACGGCTGGCCCGCTCCACTTACGTCTCAGCGTTCGATCTGGGCCTGATGCGCATCGCGCTCGGCGACATCGACCCGGCGTTCGACTGGCTTCAGCGAAGCTGCGACAACAAGGAAGTCCGCTTCGCGTCGATAGGCTTCCACCTGGGAGTCGACCCTATCCGTCAAGACCCGCGCTTCACCGAGTTGCTGGCGTGCGCTGGGCTGCCGCAGTCCTTCGCAAGAGCCGGCGCACACACGAAGCCCCGCTGAGCGGGCACTGAATTACACGGGCCGATCCGCTGGCGTGAAGTCGAGCGCCATGACAAGACATTCCTTGCCCGTCGGGGCGTCCGCATAGATCAATCTGCAGCGTGCGCCTGCTCACTACCCTTCGCGCTCCACTCGGGAGCGATCATGGCGAGTACAACGCGCGCGTGCCCCGGACATGACCTGGGCCGCGTCCGGGGCCGCTACTGCATCTACTTCCCGTCCGCGTCGTACATCTCGATCGGCCCACGCTTCTTCATGGTCTCGGTGATCTTCGCGTCGCCAACGGCCACGATCTGAAGCCTCGACGCGTTCCAGTATTTGGACGCGGCCGCCTGCGCCTGCTCGGCCGTCACGCCGCTGATGAGCGCCGGGTACTTGTCCCAGTAGTCCGCCGGCAGACTGTACATCCAGCTCTGCACGTAGTAGCCGAGCAGCTGCTCCGGCGACTCGAGCGACAGCGCGAAGCCGGCCACGATCGCGCGCTTGTGGTCGTTCAGCTCCTTCTCGGGCACGGGCGCCGTCCGCATGGCATCGATGTCGGCCAGCAGGTCGTTCAGCGCGGGCTCGGTGACGTCGGTGCGCACGCTGGTGCTCGCCGACCACTGGCCACGATGCTCGGACGCGCTGAAGAAGCTGCCGACGCCGTAGGTGTAGCCCTTCTCCTCGCGCAGGTGCCGGAACAGCCGTCCCATCGCGCCGCCGAGCACGCGGTTGGCGACGGTCAAGGGTACGTAGTCGGGATCGGTGCGCGTCATGGACTGAGCACCCACGACGAAGCTCGTCTGAACCGAGCCGGGGCGGGCGATGAGGTACGCCTTCGGCGGACCCGCCGGCACCGGTTCGGCCACCGGCGGCTTCGGCGCACCGGCCTTCTTCCAGGCGCCGATCTTCGACTCGACGAGCGTGCGGGCGGCGGCGAGCGTGATGTCGCCGGCGAACGCGATCAGCGCGTGATCGGGGACGCACCGCGTCCTATGCCACTCGACCATCGCGTCGCGCGTGATCGCGTCAAGCGTTTCCGGCGTCGCCGCGACGCGGCTGGCAGGATGGTCGCCGAAGACCACCTTCGAGAAGCGCTCCTGCGCCAGGAACTGGGGCTGGGTCCGCTGCTGGGTCAGGCCGGCGCGCGTCCGCGTCTTCAGGCGATCCCATTCGTCCGCCGGGAACGACGGGTCGAGCAGGACGTCGGCGGCGAGCTCGAACAGCCTGCCGAAGTTCTCGGTCAGCGCGCTGCCCGACATCGTCGCCTGGGTGCCGGAGGCGCCGCTGCCCACGTTGAGATTCGCCGACATCGTCTCGAGCGCCTGCGAGATCTGCTGCGACGACTTCGTGGCCGTGCCCTCACGCATCATCTGCGCGGTGAGGCCGCTCAAACCAATTTTCGCGGCCGGGTCGTAGTAGCCGCCGGCGCCCGGAATGATCAACTGGAACGAGATCCGCGGCAGCCGGTGATCCTCGAGCACCATCACGCGCAACCCGTTGGCGAGCGTAGCCTCCTGTGGGTGCGGCAGCGTGACCGCCAGCACGGCGTTGGAGACAGGCGCCTTCCCCTTGACCACCATGCCGACGGTCGACGGCGGTTGCTGAGGGCCGGCCTGACCCAGAGCCGGATCTGGCGGCAGCAGCGTCGCCAGTGAGACGGCGAGAACGGCGACAGTGGTCCTGCGCATCACAGTCCTCCCTTCGCCGGCGGCGCGGCCTTTGGCACAGTGATCACGACGGTGCGTCCGGTCTTGACGAGATACTGCCGGGCGACGCGCTGCACGTCCTCGGGCGTGACCTTGGCGATGCGCGCCGCCGTCGTGTTCAGCCGGCCGGGCTGGTCGTAGAACAGCGCATCCTGGCCGAGCGTGATGGCGCGTCCGAGCGCGCTGCCCAGGTTGTTCACCAACTGGCTGCGAGCGTTGTTGCGGGCCTTCTCCATTTCCCACGGCTCGATCGGCCCGGTCTTCACCCGCTCGATCTCGGCGTCGATCGCGGCTTCGAGGTCGGCGACGGCCTTGCCCGGCGTCACGATGCCGACGACAGTGAAGAGCCCCGGGCCGCGGCTCTCACCCGAAAAGGCGTTGACGCTCGGCGACAATTCCTTCTGACGCACGATGGCCTCGTAGAAGCGCGACGACCGGCCATTCGACAGCACGGTGCCCAGCACCTGCAGCGCGTCGGCGTCCGGGCTCGAGCTGGGCGGGATCTTGTAGACCATGTCGAGGCGCGTCAGCCGCGCGAGGCTGTCCTCGAGCGTCGTGCGCCGCTCCTCGGTCTGGACCGGCTCGGTCATGTCCACGACCGCGGGCGCCGGCTGCGAGGGAATCGACTCGAAGTAGCGGCGCACCTTCTCAAGCGTCGCCTTCGTGTCGACGTCGCCGACGATGCTGAGCACCGCGTTGTTGGGGGCGTAGTACGTCTTGAAGAACGACGCCACGTCGTCGACCGTCGCCGCACTCAGATCCGCCATCGAGCCGATCACCGAATGCTCGTAGGCGAAGTTCTCGTAGGCGAGCTCGTCGCGGACCTCGAATGTCTTGCCGTATGGCTGGTTGTCGACGCCGAGCCGACGCTCCTCCTGCACCGCCTGGCGCTGGTTGTCCAGGTTCGGCCCGGTGATTTCGAGCGACCGCATCCGGTCGGCCTCGAGGTAAAGCCCGAGATCGAGCTGGTTGGCGGGCAGGATCTCGAAATAGAGCGTGCGATCCTTGTTGGTCGTCCCGTTCATCGAGCCGCCGTTCGAGAAGATCAGGTACGGGTGCTCGCCAGGGCCGACGTTCTCGGATCCCTTGAACATCATGTGCTCGAACAGATGGGCGAAGCCGGTCCGCCCCTTCCGCTCGTCGCGCGATCCGACGTTGTAGTTGACGGCGATGGCGAAGACGGGCGCGGCGTGGTCCTCCGAGATGATCACGCGCAGCCCGTTCTTGAGCTTCGTGTCGGAGAACTTGATTTCCTTGATCGCGGTCTGCGCGGCCGCCTTGGCCATGCCAAAGACGACGGCGACAGACAGTGCCGTCACGAGCAGGAGCGGACCCGTGGCAACCAATCGCTTGACTGATCTGAGCATGAGAAGCCCCCGGCTGATGGAACGTCAAACATACTCAAATTGCTCAGGTCGTGCCAGGAGTCCGTGGCGCTGCTGCCTGTCCAAGTACTTGCAGCTCCATCCAGAACGGGCGGCTGCGGAGGCGATTGCTCGCCCGCTCGAGCTTGGCGTCAGGCTTGAAGAACGGGACGTCCAAGGGGATTGCACTCGCGTAGGCGTCGGCGCTGGCAATGTGCGCGGCGTCTGGGCGTCATCAGATATTGAGACGAGAGCGGACGCCAAACTTGTGAAACAGGGCTGACTCCCCTTCCAGACGCCGTCTTGATTTGCACCTCGCCGCCCTCAGGATGTACTTCGACTTCCTCTGACGTCCCCGTGGTTCTGAGGACCGGCTCGGGGGACCGAAGGTCTGGCGGGACGGCAGTCATCAGACACTGGTGATGTTCGGATGGCGCTGCCTCAGCTCTCATGTGCCTTCGCGGCGCCCAGGAGAGTAGAACGCACCGCGGCCACGGCGCTCGATGCGTCAGGAGCGCCGAGCCGATCTGAGTACTTTCCGGTCCAGTACTCCAGTTCGCCGATGGCCGCGGTGACCTCGCCCCTCGCAGCCTCGGATGCCGCATCAGCGTATGTCGCTTGGGCGGTCTCGAACTCGTTGGCGAAGAGTAGCGCGAGACCAAGCTCAAACTGTGTTTCCGCGTCAGTCTGCGCGGCAAGGGCCAGCCGATAGGCGGTTACGGCGTTCTCGAAGGCACCGGTCGCCAGGTCGAGATAGGCGCGAACTCGAAGGGCATCAGGGCTGCCGGTAGCCTTGGCTTCGACCAGCGTGCAGTCTTCGATTGCGCCAGCCAACGCCCCGAGGCGTAAGCGGACATGCGATCGGTAGCGGAAGACGTCCGCGCTGTCCATTCCCGCGGTGACTGCGGCGGTCAGATCGGTCTCGGCGCCGGCATAATCGTTCAAGCCAGCTTTGACCAGGCCAAGCGCGAATGACACACGCGATTCCTTCAGGCCGCCACTGATGGCAGTCGTCAGATCGGATCGCGCTTCGACCAGCTTGCCCTGATTCAGGCGAGACACTCCGATCCAGTAAGCGATCTCAGGACTCGCCGCGCCGTCGGCCCCGGCCCGACAGAAGTCCTCTTCGGCGGCCGGGAAGCGCCCGAGAGACAACCGGGCGAGGCCCCTCTGAAACGACACTTCATTGCGCTGGTAACCAGACTCGAGTGCAGCGGAGAAGTCCTCGTCGGCCCCGGAGAATTCGCTGAGCGACAGTCGGACGCGACCACGCGCGAGACGCAGACGCGCTTCGCCGGGCGCCGCCTCGACAGCCCGGCTGAAGTCCTGCTCGGCTTCCTGAAGGTTCCCGAGCCTTTCCCGAACTTCACCTCTCAGCTCATACGCGAGCGCCCCGTAGTCTCTCTCGATCGCCATCGTGGCATCGTCTTCTGCATCGGCGTAGGTTTGCAGAGCCTGACGGACCTGGCCGCGCCAGTAATAGGACCGGGCATCTTGATCGAGTTCGATCGCGCGCGAGAAGTCCCGTAACGCCTCCGCGGCCTTTCCTTGAGACGCCAGCGCTCGGCCCCGCCAGTAGAATGCATCGCCAGTCACGGGACCTCGGTCGATCAACTCGGTGAGATCGGCTTCGGCGTCCGCGTAGCGACGCATCGCGAAGCGGGTCCGTACGCGAAGGCGGCGGGCGCTCGCATGCGTTGCGTCCTGTTCGAGCGCAAAGGAGAAATCCTCCTCGGCGGCCTTCAGTTCCCCGACGTTGAAGCGACAGGCTCCTCGCCAATACGCGCACTTCACGCGATCGGCATGGTAATTCCCGGCGTCGGCGAAGGCTCGCGCCGCGTTCTCGAAGTCGCCCGCATCGAACATCTTGGAACCAGCGTTGAAGAGATCCTCGGCCACGGACGGACGAGCATGCCCGGGCAACAGCGGGATAGCGGTGCGGTACCGGTCGGCGGCCTTGGTCGGATGGCCAAGCCTACTCTCGCTCAAGCCGTATAAAGCCTGCGTTAGCCCATCCAAGGGGTTGACGGTCAAGGCTCTCTCGTACTTCTCGACGGCCGCCTCATGGAGGTCCTGTTCCGACAAGCTCAATCCCCAGCTTCTCCATGACTCAGCGTGTTGCAGTTCGTAGGTCTCAGCGGCTTTGGCATACTGCCGTGCCGCGTCCTCGTACCGTCCGGCGTTCACGAGGATTGCGGCTCGGGCTGCACCCACGGCTCCAGATTCGAGCGTCTCTCCACCATCGGCAGCCGCAGCCAGAACGGTGTCCGTGAATGCAGTGAGGGCGCGGTCGAGTTGCTCCAGGTGTGCCTGCGAGAGCGTCTTTGGAGAGCGCACCACTCTCTCCTCGATCGCCCGCACGAGCATTCCACTTCCCTTGGGTGCGCTGGCGATCAGAATCCGGTCGAACAGTTCGTCAGGCTGACGAGGGGACGTCGCGGCCCTCAGGAGATTCGCGCAGAGATCGGCAAACGTGTCGGCGTCCGTCATTCTCGTCAACAACGCGACTGCAGCGTCGATCTCGCCCGCGTTGATGAACGAACGTCCGACGAGGGCGAGCACCTCGGGGCAGCCGCATTCTTCGGCCATCCGTGTCAGTGGTCGCAGGAGCGTCAGAAACCCGTCCGCGCCGCGGAGATCGCCCTGTATCTCCGCGGCACCATGGGCCACCATCGAGAGCGCCGTCTTCCTGCGCTCGAGATCTGTGATGTAGGTCAAATTCTCGACGCCTTGTGACAGGACGTCGATCGCTTTCGCGCGCTTGCCGGTCCGCCAGTACACGGGGGCGATCAGCGCATTCGGGAAGATGCCCGGCGCGGCCGCGGAATGCCACGCATCGAGCATACGGACATAGCTGCCGCGCGAGAGAATCGCGGCGTGACTCTTAGCGATCTCGGCGACGACCATCCTCGCATCCCACGGGAGCCGGGCGACGGTCGCGCAAGCGCGGCGGAGACCGCCGATCGCCTGAGTGTCGTCAGCGAGGCGTCCGTAGGTCCCGACGATGGCGCAGATGGCGGCGATGCTGGCGGAGCCCCACTGCCAGCTTCCACTCTCCGGAAACACGAGCTCGTAGGCGTCCTGCAGGAGACCAACGGCCACCGATGACTCGCCCATACCCACGAAAGAGCCCGCTATCAGCGCCATCACCTCGGCGCGATTCGCCTGATTGGCCATCGCCGCGAGCGTTCCTTGCAACTGTTCCAGACGCTCACGGGCCGCGTCGGAGCCGGAGTGACGGCTGACTGCGTCGGTTAGGGCGACGAGCATTCGTGTTCGCTCGTAGACGTCGGCGATGTCGGGGGCGAGATCCCACATCTCCTCGACAATCTGTCGAAGTTCGGCGCTTCGCGGCCGGTTCGTGCACGCGCGTGCGACAGCGCTCAGCGATCGCGCGTAGCCCACATCCTCCGACGGTCGTTTGTCGACGACGATCCTCCCCAGCCGAATCAACCACCGCGTGGCCCTCTGATCGTCTGTCAAGCCTCCGACCACGTCGGCCATGCTCTCGATCATCGGCGCGACTCCGACAAACCAGCCGAAACCGGCTTTGAACTGTCGCGCCGCTCGCTCTGCGTCGTCGAGCGTGGCTTCGACGAGCTCGGTGCACTGCAGGCGATCTGCGACCAGGGCGATGTCGCAAAGAACGCCGCATCGCGCGGCTTCTGCCGAGTTTCTCAGCGCCGACTGATGCGCCCGCTCGAGCAAGGCACGCGTCTGGGCGTCATCTCTTGCCGCCCCTGCGCATCGTGCAAGAGCAAGGAGCATGCGCACGACGACGGCCGTGTTCCCGGAATCGACAAGGATCGCCGGCAGGCGCTCGAGGACATGAGCCGCCGCCGATCGGTCGCGAAAGCTGGCAAAGACGTACTTCAAGTGAATGCCGAAGTAGCCGAAGCTATTCGAGTCCGCCGCAGCTCGCGCCGCCTGGTAGAGGCTGCGGCTGGCGTTGTCGACGTCTCCCACCCTTGCGTAGACGGCGGCAGCGCGAGAGTACGCCGCCGATCGATCAACTGCCGACGACAGGCCCTCTGCCACGAGGTCGTGAAGGCGGTCGATCCGTCGCGCCACGTCAGCCACACCGAGCCGCTCGAAACTGCCGGACAGTTCAGACAGAACATGAGACACGGATATCGCATCCCTGAGACTCGCACCGCGTTCAAGCAGCCCGTCCAGGCGGCGTCGCGCGATCGACACATCGCGTAGGCTCGTGTATCCCTGGGACAGATGTGACAGCGCCCACGACAGGTCGAGGTCTTTCCGGACCAATTGCTGGAACTCCCGATCCAGCAGGTCACAAGCGATGTCGTCGCGCCCCGCCATCGAATATCCGCGAGCGAGCAGCGATGCGAGTTCCGTGTGCTCCTGGCCGTTCGAGATGGACTCGAGCGTGGCCCGCACGCGATCGAGACACGCCTGCGCATCATCCGTGGCCAGGCCGCCGTACGTATCGACGCACGCCGAGACGTCGTCACCCGATTCTCCCGACGGAGCCCCGGCCGTGATTGCGCGAGCGAGTACTTGGCTGCTGACGTCCATATCCCCACACGTCGCGTAGCCATGAGCCACGGCGGCAAGAACCTGCGCCTGTACGGCTCGGTCAGCGACATGGCCGACGGCTTCAGAAATCCGCTCGAGGATTCCGCGAATTTCCAGGGAAGCGCCAGCGATGTTCGAGTGTTCGACGATCGCGCTGGTCGCCTGGGCTGGGGTGATGCCGGCAAACCGCGATGGGCGGCCTTCAATGAGCGTCTGGATCAGAAGACTCGTCGCTCGAGTGGTATCGCCCAGCACGGCGAAACCATGTGAAGCGGCCGTGACGACCTTCGACGCCGACTCGGGGTTGGCTATGAGGCTCGAGAGCGACACGACGTGGTCGAGTCCCGCCTTCGCGTCGTCTTTGGCACCGACTGTCGGGAACGTTTGAGCGATCTCGATGAACGTGGCAAGAATCGAACTTTCGTCCTTCCCGGACCGGAGCACTTGCTCGACCTCGCTCAGACTTCGAGTCAAGGCGGCCAAGGCGTTCGGTGGCTGGCCGGCCTCCGCATACCCGGACGCGATCAACCGGTTCGCGCTGGCGCGGACGTGCGGTGCGCCAATCGATTCGCACAGGCGACGCGCCCGCGCGAGAGGCACCGCACCCCAGCGGGTAAGCTCCCGCACCAGACGGTGGGTCGCCTGATCGCGCGTGTCGCCCAATGCCAGCGTCACTATGAGCGCCTCGGCCGAGTCGAAAATCTCCGTCGGGTGAGTGCCATCCGGTGTCAACCCCGCACAGAGATTCAGCAGTCCAATCGGCCGCTGGCCAAGGACGCAGATGACCACCCATCGCCGCCAGGCGACGCTCTCACGAGACTGGACGACCTGTCCGAACACATCGAGCCACTGCTCAAGTCGGGCGAGAACAGCGACTTCATCTGCGAGGCGGGCGCGCCGCTGAGTAAAGGCATACAAGGCCTCGCGATCGGCGAGCCGGACGCACGATGTCAGCAGGACCGAGTAGTCATCTTCGAAGTCTCTCGGCGACAGGAGCCGCTCCAGTTTGGCCTCGAGATACCCCGCGGCGCAGGCATCGACGACGCTGCGATCCTCTTCTCGTTCACTGAGGTGCCGCAGGAAATATCGCAGGACATATACAGGCGTTGTGCTCGGCCAGCCCTTCGCCTGATAGGTCCTGCACCAGGCCACCACACCCTGTTTCGCATCGCCCAGCTCGCGCGAGGAGAACTGTCGTTCCTGGAGCACACGTCGCAGTTCGACGTGCATCAATTCCCAGCCATCCTGACCGGATACGAGGAAGCGCTCTCCAGCGGCGATGGCCTTCACGACCTGGTTCTTGCTCCAGCCGAGGATCTCGGTGAGGTCCTCGGTCGTCATCGGCCCGAGACCGACGACGAACGTGCGAAAGACAGCCCATGCTGAGTCCTTCGTTTCGGCGATCGCATCCAACTGCTCGAACTGCTTGACGAAATAGTCGCGGATGTCTGTCGGGGGATTGTTCTCGAGTGCATCGAGGCGACTGACATCGGACACCGCGTCCTTGCTTACAAATCTCGCCAGCAGTGGAAGTCCCTTCGTCGCTTTCCACACCCGGCGGGCAAGCGCCGACAGTTCTGGTGGGGTTGCGCCCATCGAGCGCAGCAGTTCTTCAACCTCGCCGACTGTGAAGGCACGCAGTTCATGCGCCTGCGCCCCTCTGAGTGGATGGCCCAGGTCGACGCGCAACCTCGGGTCCGGCGACGGTCGCGACGTCACCATTACGTGAACGTAGTTCGTCAACGTCGATGGCAGGTGTCTGATGACATCGGCGCTCCCTTCGACGGCGGCCTCGTCCAGACCGTCGACCAGCAGCAGCAATGGATCCTCCGCGCGCGCGAGCTGCATCGACGATGTCCAGAGCCTGGCGAACTGCGTCTCTATGGCCGGCGACTCGAATGCGATCGGTTCGTCGGCATCGGATAAGGCGAGCATCTGCGCATTCAGAGCGCGCATGAAGTCGATCGAGCGGTTGGCGCCGCCTTCTTGACGCACGAACACAAAAAGCAGCCGTGGCCTAATCGCCGTGGGCCAACGACGCTCCTCGTGACGGCGAACGAGCTCGGCGACGAGGGCCGACTTGCCCGTGCCGGCGCCGCCACTCACAAGCAGGTACTTGGGTTCGCGCTCCTCCGCAACGCGCGCCACCATCGCAAGATCCTCGTCGCGACCGATGAAAATCGTGGTGCGATAGGAGATGATGTGGTCGATCTCGCTGCGATAGTCAGGCCGGTTCAACGCCGGCAGCCTTGGTATCGGCCGTGTCGCCCTCGTCGCGCGAATGGCGGCCTCGAGCCGGCCGGAAAGCGTCGAAAGGGCGGCCTCTGAGTCGTAGGTCAACACCCGCAGGTGTCTGACGTCGAATGGAATGTTGTCTACGCTTTCAGAAATGAGAATCGCCGCTGCCTGGCGAGCCCGTCCCAGTTCGAAGAAGACGTTGGGATTGTTGCCGGTCAGAATGGCGATGACGACGTCTGCCTCGTCAATCGCCTGCAGGACCATGTCCGCGATCGGGCCCGCGGCCGCCATTTCCTTTGGATTGACGAGCTCCAGTCCAGCGGACGTGACGGCGTCGGCGACAGCTCGCTGCACCGCGTCGTACACGTGCGCCTGCTCGCCCCCGGCTCGGGCTGGCGAAAACGGTGTGATCAGGAAAGCAGTGGGCATCCTGAGCCGCAGCCCGGAACGTGCTCGGCCTCGCGAGCCCTCGCCGGGCGCCCCTCAATGTACAACACTGTTTCCCGACTGGGAGAGCCATTCGCGACTATCACGGTGATGACGGGCACCGGACATCCGCGTACGGATGCCACGGCCGAGTGGCCCCACCGTGTACCCGTAACCAGTTGACGAAGCGTCCGGCATGCTGCTGGCCAGGCTCCAAGACTCCACACGGCCATCGGCGATCCAAGGGGTGATCGGCCGTGCGTGGAGTGAGAACGGGCCTGCTGGCCAACAATTGGCGCTCGAACAGGTGGTGGCGCGCCTGCTGGCACTCAGTCGGGCGCAGGCATCCTCACGTGCGTGGCCGTCCTGACCGTGGTGGTGCTGGCGGTGGCGCTTCGTTCGTCCGCGACATCGGACATCAAGTGGCCATCGCGCGAAGGTGCGCTGCGGTTCGCGATTGGCGCCACGCCCGCTCTCTGAAACGCCAAGCGCTGATTCCTGCGTGTTGGGTCCACCTCATGAGCGCCGCAGTCGGCATTGTCGCTGCGGCCGGAATACTGAGCGTCGTTGGGAGCGATCTCCGTCGCCCAGGCGTCGGTCGCCCGAGAACTTGCAATGATAGAGGCGGACCTCAAGTGATTTCGGCGCATGGAGCGGCCTGTCAGCGCAGGCCTGACAGCGTCAGCTGCCTCTCCACTACTGTCATCATCGACTCTGTCAGACCCATTAGAATCTGTAAGTTACTGATTCTATATTGCCAACGCTGCCGTGGCGCCTTGCACCTGATTGCACCAGCGGCGACCGACGCCGTACCGCCCCTCCATCCCAATCACCGTCGATCCACCTTGCCGAGCCTGACTCCGTCTGTACGAGCGTCGAGCGCGTGCAGCAGTTCGTCAACGGCATCACCGAATCCCCAGCCGACACTGTGTGCGCGCACCTGAATACGGCCCAAGCGAGCTCTCACGTTCGCTCGCACTTCCGCGGGCAACGTGTCGAACTCCTTCGCCACGGCGTCCAGACGGATCTGCAGCGCATCGAAGTACGCCTCGTCGCCGTAGCCAAGATCCGCGGCTTGCTCCGTTCCCGCCTCGACGAACGTCAGCATGAGATCGACGGTTCCTGAGGCATCCGCCGTTGCGCGCCGGTACTCGGCGATTGCCGCGGCTGCGTCGCAGACCCTGACCCGACGCTTGCTGAACGGGTCGGGATAGAGCGCGTCGGCGACCAGGCGCCGGTACTCCTCGATGGCGCGACTGTCGGGAGCGAGGCGCGCGTGAAGGAAGCGGCGATTGGCCTCGTTCGCGTCGTACAGGTCGCCAAGCAGCGACACGAGGCCCTTCCGGTCAAGCGCCTCGAGCCGTGCCTTCACCTCGCTCCACTTCTTGCGCCTGGGTTCGGCCATGATCGTTTGGTGCTGTCTCGGTCGCTGACGTGCCTACCTCCGCCGAGCCCAGCGGTAGGCGTTGGTGCATGGCTCGACGCTGGACTCGCACTCCCCAACCCACAGCCTTGTCACCGGCTGATCGCAGACGACTGGGGCATGCCAAGCGCGGTCATCCGATTCAGGACACGACAGACAAGGCTCGCCTCGACGCTCCGGCCACGCCGACTCTGGGCGTGAAGGCCGTCGCCAATGATGGACTTGTAGCGAAAGAAGGCGTTCTCTACGCGGGCCTGCCGATGATAGCCCGAGGCCTTCTGCCATTGGCGCCGCCCGAGCGTTTCCACGTCGGTGATCGCGCGATCGCGCGCGCTCGAGCGCGGTCCACGTCGCGACAACCTTGCCGTCCTCGTTAATGAGATGCATCGGTCCTTTGGCCGGGGCGACGTGCACGCCGACATCCAGCCGCTGACTCCGTCGCGAGAGCGTCCCGATCGCCAGATCCGAGAAGCGTTGCTGCCCGCCTGGTCGACCGGACGGCGCAGCTCCCCAGGCAGCCCTCGCGTCTGGGGTGAGCCACAGCGTCACGTCGCCTCGCCGGACGAGTGCACGCTTGTACGCCCGCCAATTCCCCACGCGATTGTGCGTCTCGTAGGTCGGGTGCACTCTCGACTTCATCCCACGATCATGCCGCGGAGGGCGTCAGGTCCGCCAGCGCACCCGAGGCCGCCGATCGCACGGAGGGCCATCAGCCGTGCACCAACGCCGCGACAAGCGCTGACATCCTCCGCCACAGCGGCACCAGCATGCATCCCAGGATCGCAGCCATGAGCAAGAGTCGGTTTGCCATGCGGGGATCCCGTAGGAGATTCAAACTGGCAGTAGGTGGCCGCGCACGCGCTGAGACGCCCGTTGAGCTCTCCCCGCGGACGGAGTAGAGTGGCCCACGCTCAACCCGTCCTGCTCGAACGAAGGAGAATCCATGCGCGCGCGACTTGTCTCGATTGCGTTGCTCGCCAGCGTCGTTGTCGCACTTGGGGCGCAGGAAAAGCCACCTTCCGGACCGGCGCCTCAGCGGGTTGACGTGACACCCATGACCGCCGAAGCGATCGCCGGCAGCGCGCTGTCGTTCACTGCCGCCGGCATCGATCAGGCCGGCACACGCATCGACGCGAAACCCTCGGCATGGTTTGCCGCACCGTTCGACAGCGCCGTCGCCGATCAGCAAGGCACCGTCACCTTCTACAAACCAGGCGTGGTTACCGTGGGCGCCCTCATCAACGGCAAGGTCGGTTTCGCCAAGGTGACGGTCAGGCGCCAGCCAGTTGTGCGGATCGAGATCGACGCGCCAAAGACGACGATGAGCATTGGCCCTGGAGTGGCATTGCGAGCCATCGCCATCGCGCCAAGCGGCGAGCCGGTATCGGACGTCGAGTACGTGTGGCGTTCCGAATCGCCCGGCATCGCCTCGGTCGATGCCGCCGGCCTCGTGACCGGGGTCGCGCCGGGCACGGCCACGATTCGCGCGAGCACGGAAGGCGCGAGCGCGACCGCGACGGTTCGTATTGGATCGGGTCGCGTCCAGCGCCTGTCGGTTCAGCCGCCCGCGACCTCAGTGCGGACCGGCGATGTCGTCCGGTTCTCCGCAGCCGTGACCGGCGCCCAGGAGGCAGGCGTGCGGTGGTCGATCAGCGGCGAAGGCGCATCAATCGATGCCGACGGCGTCTTCGTGGCTGAACAGCCGGGCAGCTACCTGATCACCGCAATCAGCGCCGATCGCGCCGCCGTCGCAACGGTGGTCGTCAAACCACGCAACGTGCAGCGCGCGCTCGAGGTCGTCGGCCGCGCCCCCGCAGAGGAGTTCCAGACGCTCGAGCAGTGGATAGTCGGCAACTACGCGTATGTCACGTCGGCGATGGCCGGCCGCCTCTGGGTCTATGACATCAGCAATCCCGCAGCGCCACTGAAAGTCGACTCGGTGGCGTTCGATGCGCGCATCCTGAATGATGTCAGCACCACGGCAGATGGCAAGGTCGCCGTCATCACACGCGAAGGCGCGTCCAATCGTAAGAACGGCATCGCCTTTCTCGACACCTCTGATCCGGCGCATCCGAGGGTGGCTTCCGAGTACACCGCTACCGTGAGCGGCGGCGTGCACAGCGCGTTCATCGACGGACGCTTCGCCTATATCACCGACGACGCCACGGGTTCGCTGCGGGTCATCGATTTCCACGATGTCACATCGCCGCGCGAGGTGGGCCGCTGGGCTCCGGATCGCCAGACCCAGACGTTCCGCAGTCCCGAGGGTGACGAGTTCGTCGGTGGCCTCATGTTGCACGACGTGCAGGTGAGGGACGGTCTGCTGTATGCGGGATGGTGGCGCGACGGTCTCATCGTGCTCGACGTCGGCAACGGCATCAAGGGCGGCAGCCCGCAGAAGCCCGTGCTGGTCAGCCAGCTTCGTTTCAACTATCACGAGTTGTATGGGCCCGGCTGGCTGGCCGGTGCGCATGCGGTGTTCCGGTACAACAATTATGTATTCGTAGGCGACGAGGTGTTCCCCGCTCAGTTCGATCTGTCGAGTCGCGATCGCATTCCCGTGCAAGGCATCGTTCACGTCGTCGATGTCACCGACATCGAGCGGCCGCGACGAGTCGCGACGTATGACATTCCGGAAGCCGGCGCGCACAACATCTGGGTGGAAGACGACGTGATGTACATGGGTTACTACAACGCCGGCGCCCGCGTCGTCGACGTGTCGGGTGAACTGCGGGGCAACCTCTATCGTCAAGGCCGCGAGATCGCCCGCCTGTGGACGGGCGATCCGAAGGGATGGCGTCCTAATCTGCCGTTCTGCTGGGGCGCGCAGCCGCACAAGGGCCTGATCTATTTCAACGACATCAACAGCGGGATCTGGATCACGAAACTGCCGCAGCTGAAGAAGCTCACGCCGACGAACACGTCGCAGTAGCGTCAGCGAACGTCGATACCGCCGGCCTGCGGCGGCACCTGCGCGGTGGCGGCGATCGTCAGGCCGGCGAGATCGATCGCGATCACGGAACCGGATTCGGCACCGATGCCTTCACTCGAGACGAAGGCAAAGCGATCGTCCGCACTGATCGCCACGCCGTGCACGGCGCGGCGGGGCGTGGCAAGACGTGCGCGTTCGCGGCCAGTCGCCAGATCGAGAACGGACGCCGACTGGTCGCGGCGATTCGTCGCGATCAGCAGCCGTCCGTCACGCGTCGTGGCGAGGTTATAGACACCATTGCGGGCGCCGATGCGCCGCCGAATCGATCCCGCCTCGACACCAATCTCGACAATCTCATTCGATCCATTGCACGCCACGAATAGCGCCGACCCATCGGACGAAGGCTGCACCCAGGTCGGCGAACACGCCGCACCTGCCGGGGTCGACACATCGGCACCATGAGCAGCCGCGTGACTACCGGCATCCGCCATCGGACTGAGTCGAAATTCCCGCGCCACGCGCAGCGTGGCGGTGTCGATCTCGACCACGCGATGGTCCATCATGCACGCCGAGTAGTGGCGCGTACCCTGCGGGTTGAAGCGGGATCCGTGCGGCATGCGGCACGTCGTGACGCGCGCGAGCTCGGTCATCGATTCCGCGTGCACGATGGAGACACTCGACGGGACGGGGTCGCCATGGAGGTTGAAATTCACCACGTACACGAACTCTCCCGATGGGCTGACCTGCAGAGTGGCAGGGAACATGCCGAGCGTGGTGCGCCCCACCACTTGGTGGGTCGTCGTCGAGTACTTCCAGAGCACGCCGTTCGGCTGCCCGTGCGCAATCGACACGAACAACGCCGTGCCGGCAGCATTGAGCGCCAGGCCGTGTGGTCCGTCGATGTCGACTGGCATCACCCCGGTATCGAACTGCCGCTCGAGATGAAAGGCCGCTCCATCGAAGCGGAGGAGAGAAATCTTGTCTGCCGCTTCCGAAGCCACGTAGACGCGGTAGTCGGGCGCGGGCGCTTGGGCTGCTGGGAGCGCAACAGCAACCGAGTACGCGACGAACGCCGTGACGAGCCGGATCATCGGTGACAGGTATTGGACAAGCGCGGTCGTTGATGCAGGAGCCTCATTCGGCACGTTTGAGGGCGCTCGTGGCCTGGCGTCGAAAAGGCAAGGGGTTCCAGTGAAATCGGTCTCGCGCGTCGCGATCATCCACGACACGACCTTGACTGGCAAGAACGACTCTTGCACGAACCCGCGGTTGTGTTCCTGGCGTAGCTCAAAGGAGTGCCCGGCCAACTTTGGTTTGGCGGAGAGGGTGGGATTCGTTCTCGACGAACCCGCACAGCTCAAGGGTTTAGGCCGGATCGGAACCGCCAGAAACCACCAGATCCTCTAGAAACCTGAGTATCAGGTACGAAGCAGGTACAGTGCAATCGCCCATTCCTCTACCTTGAACGCGAGTGGACGGAACCACCTTGCAGGTCCTGCCGCACCGGCCACGGAAGGACACAGACGAACAGATGTCCACGTGTTCAGTGGGCTGAGGCGCATTCGAACGCCAGCTCTCCGCTGACGCCGTAGTCACCCGTCCACCGGCTCGGATCACGTCCGGCAGCGCACTGGTGCTCGATGGGAGCAAGGCGGTGGCCCGGGCGCCCGCGATCTCGATTTCACGGACTGGTGTTGCGCCAGCTAGAACGGGCTGAAGTACTCTCGCGCATCCTTGGCCTTCGTCGCTTCCACCCAGTTGTGGCCGGCCCAATACTCGCTCGACGCCCACTTATGGGGCTTCTTGTGAACCGATTGCACGTGCACCTCTCCCCAAGCTTTTACTTGCTGCGTGCTGTCCATCTGGGAGTTCAGCGGCTTGGTGTAGCCGTAGACGCGCGCGAGCATGTATTTCTTGTCAGAGAACATGTGCTTGGCAAACTTCTTGGCAAACGACATCGTGACGCCAACCGGCGCGCCGCTCTCACACGCGAAGATCTTGATTGCTCCTGAAAAGATCTTTTTCAGGCCGCTGGTTTCGAGGGTATCCGCAACTTCCTGATAGGTAAGGTGGACGTTGTCGTCGTTGCTGAGGGTGTTGGATCCAGCGCTGCAGTGCCCGAAGATATAGATCTCTCCGAAGACTCTGCTTCGAACGGCGTTTACGGGATTGCCGGTGTAGTGATCGACTTCGAAGTCGCCCGTTGCAGTCCAGCTCTGCATCTTTGCGGTCTCCGAGGCAGTAATCGCCGGCCACGGGAAAAACACCAACTTGCTCATGAACCTAACTCCTTCCGGAATGTATACCGTGTCGTCAGGACAGACTGAAACCTTTTCACTTGCTACGTGCCGATGCGGGTGAGTAAAGGCTGCGAGCCGAGGAATCGAGCACCGGACCGCGCAAGTATGCGTGGGCGCTCAGCCGTAGTCAAACTGGGACAAGCGTCCGGTCGACGCGGATCGCCACCTTGAGATCGAAGTTCGCCGGGTCGAGGCCCACTCGACCGCGTACGCCGCCGAAATCGCCGGTCGTGTCGCGTTCTGGAAGGGCGCCACCGTGCGGCCAAAAGGGTTCACGGCGTGTTCCCTTCCGGCATCAGCACGACCTTGACGTAGCGCTTCACATTCAGATAGGTGTTCGCGGCGTCGCGCAGCAGGGGCACGCTCAGTTGATCGTACAACCCACGCAACGTCGTGACATCCGGCACCGGTTCGTCGTACTGATAGGCAAACGCCAGCTTGTTCAGAATCGAGCTGTTCTGGCGGCTGTCGATCTCCAGATCGCGCCGCAGCGCCGCTTGCTCGTCCGCCACCTGGCCGGCGCTCGGCCCGCGTGTCTTGAAATCGTCGACGACGGCAAACAGCGCCTTGACGAGATCCGACGCGCGTGCCGGGTCGCAGGCGAACATGATCGAGACGCTGTACTCTTCGACCGGCTGCTTCGTGAAGGCTGGCACGACGCTGACGCCATACGTGCCGCCGAGATCCTCGCGCAGCACGCGCTGCAGATTCCCCGCCAGCGTATCGGCCATGCTCCGGACAATCAGGCGGTTCTTCGGATTGTTCTCGAACGGCCCGGTAAAGACGACTCCGACCTGGCTCTTGGGCGTCGTGCCCTTGTTCACCAGTTTCTCGACGACGTCGCCCGGCGGACGGATGCCGACGTCTCGACCGGCTTCCTTGCGATGGAGCGACGGCAGGCTGCCCAGGTAGCGCTCGATGAGCGGCTTGATCGTCGCCAGGTCGAAGCTGCCGACGAAGACGAACGTGAAGTCGCTGGCGTCGGCAAAGCGGTCTCGATAGAACGCCATCGACTTGTCGAGGCTCATTTGCGCAATCGCCTCGCGCGTCAACGACAGGGCGCGCACGTGATTCTGGCTGACCGCGGCCGTGAGCGCGTCCTCGAACGCCGCTTCCGGAAGCGCCTGGCGGTTGGCCAGCGCCGCGTTCAACTGCTCAATCGCGGTGCGGAATGCTTCAGCGTCCGGACGTGGCTGGGTGAACGTCAGATAGATCAACTGGAACATCGTCTCCAGGTCGCGGTTCAACGCCTGGCCGTTCAGTCCCTCGAACATCTCGTCGATGTCCGGACGCACGAGCGCCGCCTTGCCGGCGAGCTTCTTGCTCACGTCGATGGCGCTCAACGTGCCGAGCCCACCCTGCGCGACGATCCGATCGGCCGTCTCGGCGGCGATGAAGTCACCATCGGCCGCAAGAGAGGTGCCGCCGGGACTGAAGGCGCGAAACAGCACCTCGTCCTGCTTGAAGGTGGTCGGCTGGAGCACCACGCGCACGCCGTTTGACAGCGTCCACTCGGTGAGGCCGGACGGCCTCGATTCCGCCTTCGCCACCGAGCCCGGCTTGGGCAACGGCTCGAGCAGTGGCGTCGCACTCACGGTGTCGACATAGGCCGTCAGCGCCGCCGCGCCCGCGTCCTTGATGACGGCCCCCAGCGACGCCTCGGTCGGGATGGCCACTCCGTCCTTGCGTGGAGTGGTCACCGACACGACACGGTTCCGCTCGGGGACCCAGTCGCGGGCCAGGCCATTGACGTCGGCAAGGGTGATCTCCGGCAGGAACCTGCGCGCGAGCGCGTACTCGTAGGCGATGCCCGGGATCGGTTCGCCCTGCGTAAAGCTGCGGACGAACTCGTCGGCGAGCGATTCTGAGGTGTGCTCGTCGGTGGACGATGCGAGCTGCTCGAACACTCTCAGGATGGTCAGCCGGTAGCGATCGAGCTCCGTCTGCGTGAAGCCGAACCGGGCGACACGATCGGCTTCGGCAAGGAGCGCCGCCAGTCCCTTTTCAGCGCCACCATCCGGCACGAGGGCGCTGAGCGTCGTGGTTTCGGCCGACTGCACGAAGAGTCCTCGATTGGTCTGCGCGGCCAGAAACGGCGCGCCGGGCTTCTGCGCCATCTCCGAGAGCCGTGCGGAAAGGAGCGCCGCGAACGTCCGCTCGATCGTCATTCGACGATAGGCGCCAAGCGTCGACTGGTCGCGCGCCGACATGGTGCTGGAGACGCCGACGGTCGTCCGCGTGGCCTCGGGGTCGGCCGCGATTGTGTAACGCGTGCCCGGCTGATCGGGTACGTCGTACACCGGTCGCGGCTTGGGGGCGGCGGCAGCCGGAATCGATCCGAAATGCGCCTTGATGAGCGTCTCCATGGCGGCCGGATCGAAGTCGCCGACGACGATCACAGCCATCAGGTCGGGTCGGTACCAGTCGGTATAGAACCTCTTCAGGCGATCGTAGGGGAACGTGCGAATGGTCTCCGGCTTGCCGATGGGCAGGCGCTCGGCGTAGCGGGAATCCTTCAGCAGCACCGGCAACTGCGCGTCGAGGATCCGGGCGTTGGCACCGAGACCCGTGCGCCACTCCTCGAGGATGACGCCACGCTCCTTGTCGATCTCGGGCGGTTCGAACGACACGGCGTTCGCCCAGTCCTCGAGGATCAGCAGGGATCTGTCGATGACGGCAGGGCTATCGGTCGGAATCCGCAGCTCGAAGACCGTTTGATCGAAGCTGGTGTTGGCGTTGATGTGGGCGCCAAAGCGCATACCGGTCGACTGCAGGAACGCGATCACGTCGTGCTTGGGAAAGTGACGCGTCCCGTTGAAGGCCATGTGCTCGACAAAGTGCGCCAGCCCCCGCTGGTCGTCGTCTTCGAGGACCGATCCGGCGTTCACCACGAGCCGGATCTCGGCCCGGTTCTGCGGCTGCTTGTTGGCGCGGATGTAGTAGCGCATCCCGTTCGAGAGCGTGCCCACCGTGATCCGTGGGTCGACGGGAACGGTGGCCGTTAGGGGCGCGTCGTGCGCCCCGGACACGACGGCGCGCTGGCCCGCGGCGGCCAGGCCGGTGCCAACGGTGAGTGCCGAAAGCATCACGATCAACGGAGTGCGGGTGCACACGGTCATGGACCAATGGTTCCACAAGTCGCCTCAGCTCCTGCACGTAGTCTGGATTCGCCCTCGCAGAACCCAGATGTCGGGACCGAGGCCTCAGAGAATCCTGGTCGGGCGTTCACCCTGGCGCGGGCTGGAGCGATCCCGGTCATGCGGTCCGCGTTCTACGGCATGTCTCGTACTCGCGGTGACGGCGCGCGGCTCGGAGCAACGCAGGAATCGGGACATGACCGTCAGCGCCGCTTGCAAGGAATCGCCCTCAGATTGCGTTCATCTAAGCAGGCGAGAACGCCGGGACGGTGGAGGGGTGGTCCGCCTTCGCCAAGGCTACGGCGGACGCCATCCTTCGCCGCAGCACAGGGCGAAGCCAGCCGTAGCTCGCCGAACTCAGTGTCGCTTGGTGCGGGGTCTTGTTAGTCAGGTCCTTTAGAATCTGCAAGTTACAGATTCTACATTGCCAACGCTGCCGTCGGTGCCACGGCTGCCGTGGCGCCTTGCACCTGATTCATCGGCTACTCCGACAAGCCGCGCCCCAACCGCAGCACGACTCTGATGTCGGCGGGCTGTGTGTGTCTGCTGCCGCCCGCCAGCAGGATGATCACCGCGCGGCCCCGTCGGTGAAATACATGAGATACCCTGGCCCGCGTCGTCGCAGCAGCGGCGGCGCACGGTCCAACTCCTTCGTCAGCCCAGAGGTTTCCTGTGGGCGGCGGCAACGACAGACTCGCCGTCGTCCGTTCGGTCACAGCGGCTGTGTGGTTAGTTCAGGCCCGGTGCGTGGTGGCGCGGCTTGCGAAGCCGTAGGAGTTGCACGATCGTCACGAACATGGCCGCAACAACCAGCGCCATCGACACAGGCTCCGCCGCGTCGATCGGCAGCGCCAGCCACGCCGTCGCGAATCCAAGGCCGCAGAGCGCCCATGTCCAACCAGCAAGCCGCTGAAACGCCTGTACTCTCGCGCCGTCGCACTGCATCGATGACGTCGGCGGGAGCTTCCTCGGGATGGCGTTGCCGGTCACGGCCAAGTACGCACCGAGGATGATCATGGTCGTGCGTCGCCCGCCGTCTGGATCGTCCACGACGCCATACGCGTGCGCGAGTGTCAGCGCCAGCGGAATGATCATCATCAACGCGCCGAACGCGACGGCGCCGGTAACCGAGGCGACGCTCCGAGCCGACGCGGCATCTCCCGACGATCGGCTCGAGGCGAGCTGCGAGCGGCGCTCCACGGCGACCATGACCACGAACATCACGATGGTTGCCGCCCACGCCCATGCCGCATCCGGTCGTGCGTTCCAGTTGGCGAGGGCCAGCACGATACCAATGAGTGGCAATGCCGACGCGGCCCGCGAAGAGATCCAGTTCAGTGCCATGTCAGGCTTCTCCTTTGACGGGCCGCTTGGCCACCTTGTTGTGATTGACGCGAGTCGACCGCTTCGATTCCAGGCCCCACCCGAGGGTGTGGGCAAACCCGAGCAGCGCCTCCTCCAACACCGACATCACCAGCCGGTAGATGATCGTCCGTCCGGATTTCTCCGCTTCGATGAGCCCTGCCACCTGCAGCACGGCGAAATGGGCTGACATGGTCGGCTTCGACACGGCGAAGTGATCCGACAGCTCTCCCGCCGACATCGGCCGCTGCCTGAGCAATTGCAGGACGCGACGGCGTGTTGGATCCGACAGCGCTTTGAATACCTTGTTCACTGATCCATATTTAGCTAACAATCGAAAGATTGTCAAGCGGGAGCAGGACTCTGGAACGAGAACCATGTGGACGAGAACTACGATCCCGCGTTTCTCGACGTCATGGCCGTTCTGGTTGAGCGAGCATGAAGGTCGTCATCGTTAACTTTGAAACGCAAGGTCCGCACGATCAAGAAGGCCAGGAGCGGGATCGCGATCGCGTAAACGTACTGCGTCCGCGACACGCCGATGCCGAAGGGAAACCATATGCCAGCCACGCCGATCGGATCGAGCAACTCGCCGCCGAACAGCCCGGCCATTATCGACGCCAGGGTGACGAGTGCCAGAATCCGCGCGGGCCCGACACGGACGATGCGCGCGACGATCGCGACCAACAATGCGATCGACCCGAGCCGGCTGCCGCTCGTCACGCTCGGCGAATGGACCTCGGCGCCGATGACCCCGGCGACCGCCAGCACCACTGTCGCGACATCGATGCTTCGCCACGGACGCCCGGACCAACGGTTCCAGGCCAGCGTCCAGGCGGCCACCGCTGGCACCCACATCACTGACGCCAGCCACGCATAGGTCGCCCGATCCATCAGATCGGTCCATGCCGTGATCGCGTTGTTCAGCCGCCTGACTGCCGTAAGTGCCAGCGCGATGCTGGCCAATATCAAGAACCCCCCGTGGCTGTTGCCAGACCGGCACCCGAACGCCAAGCCAATGAGTGCCACCATGGCGATCGGCTCGATCACATCAACGATGTAACCGGCGATGGTTCGCTCCCATTGCACGCGATGGAGCTCGTCGCTTATCGGTCGAGGAGCCAGTATGGGCGGGCTGTGCATGCCCCCGCCATCGGCGCCGGCCCCTGAACTGGGACGCATGTATGCGCGGACGGCCAGCACGCCGCGGCGACCCGCCGCATCACCTGGAAGGACGAACCGCATCGGCCGCGTGCCGACGACGCGCGGGGCCGCGCCGAGCCTGCCAGACCCACCGAGTCGTTGGCCGTTCCAATAGAGTTCGTAGCCGTCCTCGACGAGAGTCGGCCCGAGGATGTCCCACGACGCGCGTACCGCTGGCACCGTCACCGCGCGTCGGTACCAGGCGTAGCCGTGATAGCCGCGATGACCATGCGCCATCCACCCGCCGACCTAATCGGGCAGACCGACGTCGCCGTCGTGGCTGCCCGGCACGGGTGTCAGGTCGATCGTCTCCCACCCGGTATCGTCGGCATTCGCGGCCGCCCAGCGTGGGTCGTCGCCGGTATGGAACCGCCACGGACCATCGAGTAGGGTCGCTGCGGCGCGCAGCGTCGGCGGATCAGGACGCCCGCCAGTCGCCAAGTCGGCGATCACGATGGCGAACGCCATTAAGGTCGCTATGACGATGCCGACGATCAGTTTGCGTTGTGTTGCGTCGACCGAAGTCACCGACGAGGATGGCGAATTGGACGTCATAACGCGATCTCATCGTCGGGGTAATCGCGCATCGCCTTCCTCCCGGCTTCCGGGCCGGACAATCCGCGAGGTCCTTCTCGACGCATCTGCAAACCGTAATTGGTCGTGCTCTGCGTGCAGCAAGCACCGGGTGACGCGATTGATGCGCCAGGCCAATCTCGGTGCGGCGCACGGCTATCGCAGGCGGCGGTCGGCCGCTGGGAAGCCGTCGGTCCTCATCCCCAATCTCGTCCAGCGCCAGTTCACGGTGACACGGCGCAAACACCGCCTGGGTGACGGGTATCACCTACCCGCGCACCGCAAAGGCAACTGCTGGGATAAGGCCGTCGCAGAATCCCGTGCGGCGCCACAGCCATCTGTTTGGCCTCAGCCCAGAGGAGTTCGAAGCGACGCACAAGCAGCGCCGCTAAGTCTCCACCAGGTCCTGGGAACTCCAGATGTGGATGAGGACGCGTTTCCGGCGATCGGCTCCAGGTCGCTCGCCGCCCAGTCCGTCCACCGAAGGCTGCATCAGCGACCAGGGTTGTGGTCGGCCAGCTTCCCTTCCAGGTCCGGTGAAAGGTGCAACTCCGTACGCCCAGTGTACTAGCCCGCCCCCGACGGTCAACGCTCAGCCGACTCCTGGCGCAACCCCACGCTCGCCGAAGGCGGGCCTGCCCGGCGTCTCGTCGAACGCCAGCCGCCCGGCGCGCAGGAGGTCGCGACGCTCTGAGTACCGCTCGGCTGGCTTGTCAGGAGTTCACCCGGCGGAGCGGTCAGGTTCACCCGGCGTCGCGGGTCGATTGAGCGCGGCGAGCCTGACACGCACAGGCAACGAGCTGCCGCCTGCATTGGTCCACTCGAGTTGGGGACGGGTCGAGGCCGGTAAGGTTTCGCCTGCGGCTGCGTTCTATAGGGAGGCGCGGGACGCCGAGACACAGGAGGTGTGGATGGCGGAGAGGGTGGGATTCGAACTCTGCCAGGTCCTTTAGAATCTGTAACTTTCAGAAACTACATTGCCGCGATTGCCATGAATGCCGTGGTTGCCGTCGCGCATTGCCCGCCATTGCCCGCTGGTATGCCTCTCGTACACGTCCGCGGAGCGCCTCTGGAATCTTGCACGCGGGCCGCGGGGCGTTCGTTTCGACGCCCGGTCGACCGGACGGCCGAACGCCCCACGCCGCCCTGGTCTCTGGGGAGAGCCACAGCGTCACGTCGCCCCGACTGATGAGGCCGCGCTCGTACACCCGCCAATTCCCCACCCGATACTCTGTCTTGTACGTGGGGTGCACCCGCGACTTCACCCCACGATCATGCTGCGTGGGGGCCTACATGTCACCCGGTTCCACAGCGGGCCTATCGACGGCGGCTGCAGCAGCCGTGCACCAACGCCTCAGCGAGACTAAGCACACCGTTGTGCGGAAGCGCTGGCGCGAGGCCGACCACCAAGCCGGCCATTGGCCACCGCGGCGAGCGGTCCGTTGCGGCGGCGTGCCGAACCGGCGACCTCGGCCCCAACCCCTGGATTGCGCCCGTCCGAGTCTCACCGTACACTCGCCCTTCCTCGGTTGAACGCACCATCCTCGACCTTCATCACGACCAACGGAGGGATCAGTCAATGACCGATACCGCGGCCGCAATCAACGCGACTAATCTGGGCTGCTCGATCACGTGCAAGGACCTAGAGGCGTCTATTCGCTTCTACCGCGATGCCATCGGGTTTGCGGTGGCTCAGACGTTCGAGAACGAAGGGAAGGTCGTTGCGGCGGTGGTCGCCGCGGGTGATTGCCACATTGTCCTCAACCAGGACGATGGCAAGCTCGGTTGGGACCGGATCAAGGGACAGGGTTTCTACCTGCAGATCAACGTGGCGGGCGCTGCCGATGTGGACGCGGCTGCTGCGCGGATCAAGGCCACTGGTGGAACGCTGCTGAGTGAGCCGGCGGACCGGCCGTGGGGCGCGCGCATGTTCCAGTTCAACGATCTGGACGGGTTCAAGCTCGGGGTGTCCACACCACTCGTGGGATAACACCTGCAGCACCCATCGCGCCGTCGCGGTCGGCTTCACGAGACGCCTGGAGTTGGTTATTGGCAACGGACAGTGCCAATGCGACAGATCACCGGTATGGATCACGGACCCATCCCGTGGTCCGACAACCGCCCGTTCCCGGACTTCAGGAGCGCCCCTCGACCAGTCGATCCGGAGAGCGACCTGTCGCCCTTGTGGGTGGTTCCTTCGGTCCCGATCAACGCTGCAGCGGCGAACATCGGCCGCGCGTGTGTGCTTTGGCGACGGCCGCCCGCATTGAGATGGGCCGAGAGGACGCCGACCCTCGCGACCGATCAGAAAGCGGCGGACGTCTACTGTGCATCGTCAAACGCCAGGCGTCTTTAGAAGGACCGCTACTGCGGTCTCAAGCGGCTGAACGTCACGTTCTACGACGCGCCACACGAGGCCGAGGTCGACGCCGAAGTAGGCGTGGCTCAGCCGATCCCTCATGCCGCGCACGCGATCCGCTTCCAGGGGATTTCGGGCCGCTGCGCTCTGGTTGCCTCGGAGAGTTGCTTGACCGCCTCACCGATGATTTCGAGTTTCCGGATGATGGCGTCCTGTCGCATGCGGTCTGCGAGGAAGACTTCTTCGCCAACCGATGCGTAGGCTCTGATGTCGCTGATGGCGCCCGGATGTGCCCCAGGTAGATGCGTTCGTCCTTCACAGAGCTCGGGCTTCAGCAGAGATCCGCAGGCGAAGGTCTGGATGGATGCTGGCATCGGTCAGGACGTCCACGTCGCGCCTGAGGAGATCTTCGAGGTCCTGCTCGAGCCCGACGAGATCGAGGAGCGATCGGTTGTCTTCCATATCGACCAATAGATCGACGTCGCTGTCGGCCCGGTCATCGCCGCGTGCAACCGAACCGAACACGCGCACGTTCCGCGCGCCGTGCAGTGCGGCGATGCGGAGGATTTCTTCGCGGTTCCGATCAATCGTCATGGCTGGCGCTTGGAGGCATTGTAGCGCCGCAGGAATCTTCGAGGTGCGCCACGGGTGGAGTCAAGCACCCACGTGCCATGTCGAAAGCCGTTGTGGGCTAAACCGCGCCTGTTTGGTGAGGATACTCGAGGCGAACATCACAGCGAAAATCGGCGGCGTTGCACCCGAGCGAGGCGTCCAATCGCTAAATTGTTGATTCTAAAGGAGATCATTTGGACCAGAGGGTGGGGTTCGTTCCCGACGAGCCCACGCGGCTCAAGGGTTTAGAACCCACGATCCCGACGCATCGAACACGCACATCGCTATCAACCAGTCGGCGAGCTTCAGCACATAGAGCGAATCGCCGCCATTGAACGCAAGGTGGCGAACTTTGCCGCATGCCCGTTCCAATCAGCGCTCCATCACGCACAACGCAATTGACGCATGTTAGAGAGCTGGGCTAGTGTCTTCGCGCTGGGTTCCGTGTGACTGAATTAGCGTTATTACAAAATCTCACGTTCTTTCGCGTCCACTTGGGAGGACCTCAAGCGCCTCTAAACGCTCTTAGCGCCGCTACTTATTGCCCGGCGGCAGAACTCCATAGAACGGATGGTCGTGCAGATTGATCAACCCGGGATAGATGTACGCGTGCTGGCCAGGCGGCGCGCGTTCGGCGTCGGTCACATCGACCCCCTGTGGCGGCGCTGATCCTCGCCATACCGCGACGATGCGGCCATCGCGCACCAGCACGCGGCCGCTAGGAATGACCTCGCGTGCCGCATTCATCGTGACGACGGTTCCTTCCAAGAGGATCGCGCCCGACGATGATGCGACGACGACCGGTTGCTCGCCAGTCGTCGCCATCACCGCCAGGACCGCTGCGAAAGAGAACGCCGCACGCCTCTGCTTCATCTTCATGGGAGTCTCCAGGTCATTGCGCTCCTGATCGCGCGACAGCTCAGGAGCCCGCAACCCAGAGGAAGTTCTTCGGCAAAGTTCCACCGCTCGCGATCCCGCTGTTTTTCGGGTCGTAGCGCATGCGGAAGCCGACCTCTCTGGGGATCTGTACGATGCCGAAGTTGTAGCAGGCGTAGCCGATGCCAAGACGCGGACAGCGCTGCTCGGTCACTGACACCGAGGCCAGCCGCGCCCAACTTCCGGTGCCTTCCGCGCAGGCTTCGAGCGGTGCTTCGTCCGGTCGGCTGATGTCGTTGGCGGGCCCCTTCTTGTATGAGCAGTACTCGAAGGTCACGTTGCCCGCGGTCGCGGGCTGGCCGGCGCTGTCCGTGACGTACGCCTTGAGGGTCAGTTCCTCGCTGCTCACAACTAGACTCGACACCTCGGTCAAGGCGTTGATGCGGTAGGTGGTGAACGTGAGCTCATACGTACCAGGGACACCCTGACCGGGCCTCGCGCTCTGCTCCACCGCCGCCCCAACGACGTGGGACGTCGGCGCGACTGGCGACTCGCCGGAGCAGCCCGAGACCGCTGTCGCAGCAACAACGGCAAGGGCGAACCTCGAGGTGATGACGAAGGCAGACATGGCGTGATCTCCTTGTGATGAATTTGACAAGTTGCCGTTGGCGCCCGCGGTCTCGTGATCGCGATACGCATCGTGACGTCTATGCCACGTTCACGTCGCCGAACATCCAGTCAGTGATCGAATGGACGCGGGTGATCGCCGAGGCGCGTGGACGAGTCATATGTGTTCTGGCCTGGCGCCCGCATGTTGCTGGCTACCAGCCCCACTTCGGCATACCTTCGACACTCGTGCCGTTCGTATCGGTGATCAGAGACGCCGTACCGGAGCCATCGGCGTTGATCACGAAGATTTCCCTATTGACCAGTTGGAGGGCGCAAGTCCGAGCAGCGCGGCGAACATCGTCTTCATGGTCAACCTCTAGTTCGACTTCGTTCAGCGTGCCGCGGCGCAGCGTCCGCTGTACCAGTCGGTGATCTCAGGCCGCGTGTTCTGAGCTCGGGCCGCTCACGCGCTGCGCCGAAACCGCTTGCGGCGATATGTTCTTCGGTTCGGGCAGGTGCGCAAGGGTTCGGCTCAGGGCACTCTCCAGAGGACCGCATGCCCCTGACTGCCGCCGTGACCCACCACCACGCCGAAATCGTTCAGGTCGCGCGCCCCGCTTTGACGTTGCGCGGCGAGACCCGTCATCAGCGCATCCGGCCGCGCCAGGAATCCTTGTTGCGTACCGGAACGCTTGCCGAGATTGCTGACGCCAACCACATCGCCAGATGTATTGATGCCGTAGGCTTCGCTGCAGCATCCGCCGAGTGTCCCGAGATCTTCGACCGCCCACCCGGCGCTCGAGCGCCAGCGGACCGCGTGACGAGTGCCAGTTGAATCGGTGCTCAGTCCTGCCACGTCGCCGCTGTTGTTGACCGCAAGGGCGTAGGTCGTCTCACCGCCGAGACTCGGTAACCGTGACATTCCGGCTTCGAGGGTCCACAGGAACCCGCTGGCGCCGCCAGCGCGGACACTCACTCCGACGATCAATCCGCCGTCGTTGACGTCATGTGCGTCGCTGAACAAGTCCCCCGGGAGCTTCCCGAGACTCTGCACAGCCCATCCGCTTCCCGACCTCGTCCACGCCGCGGCGTGGCTTTCGCCGGAGCTCACAGTGCTAACCCCGACGACGACAACAGCAGCGGCATCACCGCCGATTCCGTTGTTGATACCCCGCGCAGCGGCGCAGCACGCGCCAGTCGCGGTGCCGAGGTTCTCGACGGTCCATGTACTGCCAGAGAAGCTCCATACTACGGCCCACCGTTGCCTGGATGCGTCGTCGCTGGTACCCGCTATCTGGCCGTGCTCGTTGATATCCCACGCGTGGCTGTCGCCGCCGCCAAGGGTGCCGAGATCGACCATCGGACCAGGCGATTTCCAGAAGAACGCGTGGACGAAATCGTCCGCGCGCCTGCTATAACCGACCACCTGAATGGAGTCGGGATCGTTGTTGATGCCGAAGGCGTCGCTGATGCCACCGCCGAGTGTCCCGAGATCCACGACATTGCTGCCAGGCTTCGCAGCGCTCATGGAGTGATACGACAGCAGCAGCGCCATCGCCAACGCTGCGGCCGAGAGAAGAGGACGAGTCATGTGTGTTCTCCTGTGTCAGGCGACAACGTTCTGGGAGCTCGCCCGTGGCGAGCAGATGAGACCCGGTTTCTTCGTGACTCCTCCAGGAACGTTCGGGTGCGAGCTACCGCGGGACGCCGTCCGCCGACCACTTGCCCCAGCTCGGGAAGCCGCTGAAGCCGGGCGAGGGTGTGAACGTGATCTGCGTTACGTTGGTGCCGTCAGCGTTCATTGTGTAGACCTGCAGGTGACCGCGCGCACCCTGTGCGCCGACACGGCGATGGAACGCGAGGAGGTCCCCGGTAGGTGACCATGTCGGCTTCGTGACGTTGACGTTGTTCGGCGTCGGTTCCGCGGTGAAGTTCGTCAGCCGCTCCGGGACGTCGGAGCCATCCGCCTTCATCACGTAGATCTCCGGCGTGCCATCGCGATTGCTCTCGAACGCGATCAGGTCACCCTTGGGCGAGAATGCCGGGTTGGCGTCGCTGCCGCTGGCGGTCGTCAATCTGCGGAGGCCGGTTCCATCCGCGTCGATCGCGAAGATCTCCTGGTTGCCAATAGCACCATTCATGAATGCGATCGCATTCCCCTTTGGTGACCAGTCGCAGCGGGTGCTGTCGCCGGTCAACGGGGGCGGTTCTCCGAGCGGCCCGGGCTTTCGGTAGGACTCAGTGAGGTTGGTCAGACCGGTGCCATGGACGTTCACAACGTAGATGTCCCGCGGGCTCGCCTGGCTGTGGAAGCAGAGCTCGTTGCCGGTTTGCGAGAAGCTAGGGAAGGCGGCGCCGCCGGGAACGCTCACCATGAGCTGTTGTTCGGTGCCGTCCAGGTTCATCGTGAAGATCTGCGGAATACCACCGACCCGATTGCTCTGGAACGCGATCAGCTTCTTGCTGTGGGACCAGTCGGCCCCGCCACTGTTGTACCCCGCGGAACCGATCGGGGCGCCACCATGCGTGAGGCGGGTCGGGTTGCTGCCGTCGGGCGCCATCACGTAGATGTCTTCGCATTGTGGAGGGTTGCAAATCCCATCGTTGCTTGGATTGTCGCGGTCGGTGGTAAGCAGGATGAAGCCGTCGTTGGCGTCTTCCTGGCCCGCGTGCGGGACGGCAAGCCACCCAACGGTCAGCAGGACCACCGTTGACAGCAACACTCGGGTGTGTCTGTTCTTTAAGGTTTTCATCGGTACTCCTGCAGGCCGCTAGACGACGTTGACGAAGCCGAACATCCAGTCGTTGATCGAGTGGACGCGATTGATGCAGATGACCAGGTAGCGCCCGTCCTCAGCAAATCGATGCCTCACCTGTGTACCGGCCGTCGTCGGCGTCGAGCCGGTGAGCAACACGCCTGCACCCGCCGAGATGAGTTGTCCGGGAGTGTGATCGACGACCGGCTGCGCGGGGAATACCCCCGTATCGATGATCAGGCTGCCCTCACCATCGGTGATCAGGTACTGCCGTCGCGCGGTTTGCGCCGTCGTGTTGCACAGAGCTGGGCCGCCCTGGCAGAGGTCCTCCGCGATGTGTTGGCGGGTGGTGTTCTTGCTGACGGGATGAATCGCGAGGCCGTGCCCGGTGCCGTTCATGACAAACGTGACCGTTCCGCCTTTGACGATGGTGACTTCTTCTGGAGAGAGGATGTGGTGCCCCGGGCTCGCAGGCTGCGGGTGAGGGGCGCCGAAGTCGACCACCGCGTCCTGGACGGCAACCTTGTCCGTCAGGTCCTGAATCTGGGACGACTCCATCGGTCCGGTGAGAGCAACGACCCACAAGGTGAGCGTTACCCCTAGCAATCGCTTGTTCATTCGATCCTCCTGCACCTGTCTCGTCAGTTTCGGTGTCGGCACGATGCCCCGGGCCGCGTCGTCGCGACAATGGCTGGCGACTGTTTCGAAGTCACTGGCCAAGGGGCTGCGGGCGCGACGTGCTGCGATGCGCCATATAAGTGGTCGGCCAACGCCGATCGTGTCGGCGCGCCGCGCCTTTTCAGCCCTCCATCCCGACAGCACGCGTTCGGTTGGCAGGGCATACAATGAGCGCCACCCAGCAAAGCCCCTGGCAATCGCATGCCAATGTTCGACTTCGGCGGAACAGCGGCTGGCGCCCCGATCGCGCTACTCACGCCTCAGCAGCAGAGCAGTCTGGCTGAGGGAATCCGCAGCCACGTACCGGCCGCAGAGCAGGAGCTCGTGCGCCTCTTTGCCGACAGGGTGATGTTCATGGCGCTCGCTCGCACGCGCGATCGCGAGGCGGCACGAGACGTGGCGCAAGATGTGATGCTGGCCGTTTTTCGTGCGGTTCGGGCCGGCCAACTGCACGAGTCCGAACGCCTGGCGGCGTTCGTGTATGGCATCGCACGCAACCTGATCAACAACTATCTGCGCACCCGGACCCGACTCAAGGAAGACCCTCTCGATGCCGCGCTCCCTCTGGCGCTGCAACCCGACACCGCGGACGCCGAGGAGCGCCTGGGGCTGGTGCGACGCGCGCTCCGCGCCCTCGACCTGACCGACCGGACCATCCTGCTGCTGACCCTCGTGGAGGGGCTGAAGCCTGGCGAGATCGCCCGGCGGCTCGGCCTTACGCCCGAAGTCGTGCGCACGCGGAAATCGCGCGCGCTGAAGAGAACGACAGAACGTGTCAAGAACCTGTCACGAACCTGAATCTCCGACCACTAGTTCCTGCGAGGCCCACATGATCCGGCGAGGCCGACGATGAACTGCGAGAGGGTGGCACGCGAGGAACTCCTCGAGGGCTACCTCCTGGGCCGGTTGAGCGACGAGGACCGTGACTCGTTCGAGCAACACTTCTTCGAGTGTGAGCGCTGCTTGAAAGATTTGCAGATGCTGCAAACGATCCAGCGGGAGTTGCCTCGAGTGGATGCTGACCCTGCCCTTGCGAAGGCATCGTCATCGCTCCGATGGCTCTCCTTCGCCGGACTGGCCGCCACAATCGTCCTGATGGTCGGATCGGCGGTGTGGATGCGATCACCGACACCTCCGGGCTTATCAGGCACGGCCGAGACGCGGCCGGCGTCGCAAGCAGAACGACCAGAGGCGTCACAGTCCCCGACACCGCCACCGCCGCTGACGGCCGGACCTTCGCTGGAGCAGCTCGCCCTTGTCGAAGCACCGCCGTACCAGCCATTGACGCTGCGCGGCGCGCCAGACGAAGCGACGTCGCGCTTCCAGGCCGGGATGGCACGGTACCAACAGGCTGACTACCCCGCGGCCGTCGCCGAGCTTCGTGGCGCTGCGGCGCTGGCGCCCGACGCGACCCACATCCGGTTCTTTCTGGGCATCGCTCATCTCATGGCTGGCCAGGACATCGCTGCGATCGCCGAGCTGCGTGCCACGACAGCGCTCGGCGATTCCCCCTACCTGGAAGAAGCGCACTGGTACCTCGCCAAGGCGCTGCTGCGGCAGAAACGTCCTGCTGCCGCCGAAGCGGAGTTGCGCACGCTGATCCAGCTTCAGGGGACAGGGACGAGTGAGGCCCGAACACTGCTCGCTGCCATCAAGCGGCTCGACGAGCGGTGACATCGTTCAGGCGCAGGCCGCACGGAGGAGAGTGCATGACGTTTCCCCTGGTTGCTCGATTCGCGATCGTTTGTGCGCTGCTGCTGGTGCCGTTGTCCGTGCCGACATCCGCGCAGGAGACGAGCGGCACGATCCTGGGTGAGCTCGTGGACCAGACCGGAGCGGTGCTACCTCAGGTCAAGGTCGTCATCACGAGTGTCGACACCGGCCGCATCCGCGAAGTCGCCACCAACCACGTTGGCCAGTACAGCGCCAGCGTTCCGGTCGGCAACTACGAGATCAGCTTTCTGCTGCCGAACTTTCAACCGTTCACGGCACGCGGGATCTCCCTCCACGTCAACGATCGCCTGCAGGTGAATGGCAAGCTGGTCGTCGGCGCGGTGGACGCTCTGACGGTGACCGCGGAGCGCCTCGTGCAACCGACCGCCACGGTCCGACATCTGGTCCCTCTGGCCGCCATCCAGGAGTTGCCGCTGCTGACCCGCACGCTCGTCCAGCTCGTCACGCTCGTGCCGGGCGTCTCGAGCGACCTCCGGGAGGACGCCTGCTTCTGCGACCAGGGGAACCTGGACATCTCGATCAACGGGGCTCGCCGCAGCGCCGTCAACTGGCTGCTCGATGGCGCCTCGAACGTCAACGGGTGGAACAATTACACCCTGGTGACAACGCCCTCACTCGAAGCGATCCAGGAGGTGAACGTCATCACCAGCAGCTACGGGGCTGAATGGGCACGCAATGGTGGCGGCGTGGTCAATGCGGTGACCAAGTCCGGCAGCAACCGGTTCTCCGGCAGTGCGTACGAGTTCCTGCGCAACGACGCGCTGAACGCCAATTCGTTCTTCCGCAACATGAGTCCGCAAGAACAGATCAACAGTTCCCCGCCGCGACTCCGCTACAACAACTTCGGGTACACGATTGGGGGTCCGGTACTCCCGGATCGCAAGAAGCTGTTCTTCTTCTTCTCGGAGGAGTGGCGGCGGAGCCATCGGGACAAAGAATCCAGTGGGCCTTTTCCGGTTCCCGACCCAACGTGGCTCACCGATCCGAGCAGCGTCAACTACGTGGCGCCCGAGTTGCGGGACGCCAATGCGGTGAGGCTTCTGGCGCTCTGGCCTGCGCCGAATGTCCCCGGCACGAATCAGTATCGGACGACGATCACGAATCAGCTCCTCACCCGGCAGGAGTTCGTGCGCGCCGACTACAACATGACGGCGACGTGGTCGTTGACCGGCCGCTATCTGCGTGACCAGGTGGACTCGTACGGCGAGTATCTTGTGGTGCCGGATCTATCGCCGGGACATCGCTCCTCACTCGGCCAGCTCGCAGTGGTAGAGACGCGCAGAGCGGGCGGGCGACTGTTGCACGAGTTGTCCTACCAGCTGTCGGTGCATCGGCAAGGCCGCGACGACCGTATGCTCACGCGAGATGAGGCCGGCGTGCTGATTCCAGAGATCTTTCCCGAAAACGTGGCAGGCCTCATTCCATCCGTCTTTGTGGGTGGTCTAACCCCGCTCGACGGGCTGCAGCCGTTTCCGCGCGAATATCTCAATCACACCTTCAGTTCCGCTCTCACGCTCGAGCGCGGTACGCACGTGCTGAAGGCTGGTGGACTCGCGGCGTTCGAGCACGTGAACTCGAATCTCTTTGCAGATAGGACACAAGGGTCCTTCAACTTTCAGGGGAGCGACGGCTCGACCGCATTTCAGAACTTTCTTCAGGGCAACGCGGCCGGTACATGCGGAGAATCCTGCACCTATGCCGAAACAGACATCGACGTCGTCAACAGGTTCCGCTCTGGCCGGTACGAGCTCTTTGCCCAGGATACGTGGCGAATCCTTCGCAACGTCACGCTCGATCTGGGACTCCGCTACGCGTTCTACCCGCCCCTGACCGATGCCGACGACAAGCTCTTTGCCTTTTCGCCGGACGCATACGACCCCACTCAGGCGCCCACGTTTGCCGACCCGGATGGTTTCTTCGTGCTATCCGGGACGGGCAACCTCTTCAACGGCATTCGCATCGCCGGCAAGGACTCACCGCATGGGCGTGCCCTCTATGCCGCGGACACGAACAACTTGCAGCCACGCATCGGGGCGGCATGGGATCCGCGCGGCGCCGGGCGTCTGATTGTCCGCGCCGGGTACGGGATGTACTTCGATCACACGCAGGCGGGCATGGTCGCCCAGAACGTGCAGGAGTCCTTTTACGACCCATTTCGCACCGACCTCGTCGTCGGCAATCCGCCGCTGTCAGATCCTGCCGCCGGCATGGTGATCACTCCGTTTGCGGTGTTGACTCCCGTGGCCCTGTCCACCACCGACCGGTTCGTGGCGCCTCGATGGCAACAATGGAACGTCGGGATGCAGCGACGGCTCTACTCCCGCGGGATGATCGATGTCGGCTACCTCGGCTCTCGCGGCGATCATCTGCTGAGGTCTGTGGACATCAACCAACCCCAGCCGGACGACGTTCTGGCACGGGACGGGCAAGCGCACTTGGTGCGGCCCTTTCAGGGCTACCACGCGATCGTCATGCGCGAAACGACCGCTATGAGCCGGTATCACGCGCTCGCGACGAGCTTTCGTCATGAGGCCGGTCGCGCCGGTTCGGCACTGGTGAGCTACACCCTCAGTCGGAGTGCAGCCGACGCCACCTACGACAACTCGGAAATGGACGATCCCCAGAACCCGCTCGACAGGACCAGCGAGTTTGGCGCGGCGCGTACGGACCGCACGCACATCTTCACCGCGTCTTACGTCTACGAACTCCCATTCGGGCGCGGCGATTCAGGGGGCTGGAGGACGCACCTGTTCGGAGGGTGGCAGATCGCGGGGATTACCCGGATCGAATCAGGCCCCGCTGCTCGACTTCAGATCGCCAACTGCAACTACAACGGGTCGTGCTTTCCAGGCGCGCTGCGGCCCAATCAGGTGGGCGATCCGGCGGCTGGCGAGCAGAACGGCCTGCTCTGGTTCGACCCGTCGGCGTTCGTGCCATCGCCCGGCGGCGAGTATGGCGACGCCCCTATCGCGCCGTTCCGTCTGCCCGGCCGCCATCAGTGGGACTTCGCCGTGTCGAAGAGCGTGAGTCTGGGCGGCACGACACGTTTGCAGCTTCGAACCGACCTGATCAACGCGTTCAACCAGACGCAGTTTCTCGATGTCGCGTCGAGCTGTGGAGGCACGACCACATGCGCCCGGCCGGGATCCAGATTCGGCCAGGTCGTGAGCGCGCGGCCGGCGCGTGAGATTCAAGTCGGCGTCAGGTTGTATTGGTGACCCCACAACTGCGCAGCACGGTGGTCGGCATCTTGACGAGCCTGTTTCTGTCCCTCTCCGCGGTTGTTGGTCTCTCGCCGCCGGACGTCAAGGCGCAATCATCGTCGGGTCAGACAAGCACGCAGATGCCCGGCCTGGCCGACGCCTTGGAGATGATCACGAAGCTCCTCGAGCGGGGAAGGGGAATCGAGGCCGAGAACGTCGCACGGGTGCTGTTGCCCAGAGTGGAGAGCACCAGGGGGCGCGACGCCCTGGAAGTGGCCCAGGTCCTCGATCTGCTCGGCCGAGCGGTGCGCCGGTCGCCCAGGGTGCCGGCAGAGGAGAAGATCGCGATGGCCGAACGGGCCCTCGCGATCAGGGAGAGAGCGCTCGGTCCTCTGCACCCCGAGGTGGCGACCAGCCTGATCAACCTCGGCGTTGAGCGGGCTCTGGTTGGCGACATAGGTCCCGCACGACCCTTGATCGAGCGGGCGATCGCGATTCGAGAGTCGGCATTCGGTCCGAATCACCTCTCCGTTGCTGCGGGACTTCAGGCCCTAGGCGGCCTGTTGATAGCAGTCCGGGACGACGACGCCGCCAAGCTTCTGCTCGAGCGGTCGCAGCGAATCCGCGAGGCGACGCTCGGCGAGGGCAATCCGGAGACGGTCCGGACGCTCGTCAATCTCGGGATTTTCTATCAACGGACTGGCGACTATGCTGCCGCGCGACAGCGATTCGAGCGTGCCGGCGTACTGGCCGCAAGGTTCGCCGGCCCGCCCAACATCCTGACCCTCCATGTTCTGACCGGTGTGGCAGTCGTGCTGAGTGATCTGGGAGGTGATTTCGAGGGGTCTGCACGATTGAATGAACGGCTGGTGGAGTTGAGCGACCAGGCGTACGGCGCCACTGATATGCGCCTCACGACACCGTTGGAGCATCTGGCCACGGATCTCCGCGATCTCGGCGACTACGCGGCGGCAGAGCGCGCGGCGCGGCGAGCGCTGGCGATTGCGGAGCTGGCGCTCGGGCCGAAACACCCCGAAGTGGCGATGAGTCTGCACACCCTGGCGACGATCGTCGCAGGACTGGGCCGCTATGCCGAGGGAATGGCATTGTTCGAGCGTGCCACCCGGATCAACGAGGAGGCGCTGCAGCCCTCGGATCCGGACCGGGCTCGCGCCAGTTGGTTCATACCCGACCTGTTTCCCGTGTCCGGCTACGATTCGGATGACATCGACCTCTTTCAGAGAGCGCTTGCCTCGCGCGCGAGAAGCAGCGGTCTCGCTGATCCGGGCACGGCAGCAAGTCTCCGCAATCTGGCAGCGGTGCTTACGAGCCCGGAGGACCACCGACGAGCGCGGCCCTTGTTCGAGCGAGCCCTTGCGGCCCAGGAGAGGTTCCTCGGCCCCAATCATCCAGAGGTGGGAGCCGCCGCCGCGAACCTCGCCGACGTGCTGTCGCGCAGCGGGGACAACGACCTGGCGAGGCGGCACTACGAGCGGGCGCTGAACATCTGGGAGCAGTCGCTGGGAGTGAAACACCCGAAGGTGGCAACGGGCCTGGTGAACCTGGCTCGCTTTCACTCGAGGACCGGCAGCGACGAGAACGCCGCGCCATTGCTGGCCCGGGCGCTGGCGATTCAGCAGGAGGCGCTGGGCCCGGAACACCCGGACCTCGTCCTCACACTCCGCAGTCGGGCAGAACTCATGGCCCGCGCCGACGACAGGGTCGAGGCGTTTGCCCTCGCGGCTCGTGCCGCCAGCATCGCGCGGGAGCACCTGCGACTGACGGTTCGCACGCTCCCTGAACGCCAGGCGCTGGCGTATGCCGCATCGTTCGGCGAAGAACTGGACCTGATGCTCCACCTGGCCTCAACCGAGCCGAGCGGCAGCGCGTTGCTGACAGGCGCCTGGGACGCCGTCATACGCGCCCGCGGGATCGTGCTCGACGAGGTGGGGGCCCGCCATCGTTCCGCCACCGTGGGCGACGCATCGGACGGTGTAGAACGTGCGGCTGCCCTGGGGGCGGCGCGGCAGCGCCTCGCCGCGCTCGCAGTGCGCGGCGTTCGCAATGACCCTCCAGAGCGATACCGTCGCCTCCTCGAAGAGGCCACAGCCGCGAAAGAAAGCGCGGAGCGTGCGCTCGCGGAGCACAGCGCCAGGTTTCGAGACGACCAATCGAGAGCCGGTATTTCCCTCGACGCGGTGTCGGCGGCCTTGCCATCCGACAGCGCGCTGGTGGGTTTCCTCAGGTATCACGCGCCGCCGCCGGCCGCTGGCGCTGGCAGCACACCCGCGAGCGAAACCGAGCCGGCGTATCTGGCTTTCGTCGTCAGCGGTGCCGACCGGCGGCCCGCCGTGGTTCCGCTCGGCACGGCTGTTCACATCGATGGACTCGTCTTGCAGTGGCGCAAGCAGATCGCCCAAGAGGCCATGGCTGGCGGGAGGGGAGCGGCGCGCAGTGAGGCTGCCTATCGCCGGGTCGCCGCAGATCTCCGGCGCCAGATCTGGGATCCCCTGACACCCCATCTTGCGACGTCCACGCGCGTGTTCATCGTCCCGGATGGCGCGCTTCACCTCGTGAGCTTCGCCGCCCTGCCGACCGGCACGTCCAAATACCTGGTCGAATCGGGCCCAGTGATCCACTACCTCTCCACGGAGCGGGATCTCGTGTCGACGGATTCGCGCAAGGTCGGGGGGCGCGGCTTGCTCGTGATGGGCGATCCGGCATTCGACGAGTCCACGCCCTCATCAGTCGGAGCCATCGCCTCGTATCGTGGCCCTCGGTCGCCGTGCCCTGATTTCGAGTCCATGCGATTCGACTCCCTGCCCGCGTCCTTGATGGAGGTGGACGAGGTGACAACCGTCTGGGCCCAGAGTCACGCCGTCGCGCCCGACGCCTCTCTTCCTGCCGTCGCCCGGCTCACGCGGGCTGGAGCGAGCGAGTCGGCTTTCAAGACCCAAGCGGCCGGCCGTCGCGTACTGCACCTGGCAACGCACGGCTTCTTCCTCGGCGAACGCTGCCGATCGGTGATGGACGGGGCGCAGGCGTCCGCCTCAGTGACCTCGTCCCGGATTGTCAGGGAAAATCCGCTCCTCACATCCGGCCTCGCCTTGGCGGGCGCCAATCGTCGGAGCCTCGCGGCAACCGACCAGGAGGACGGCGTGCTCACCGCCGAAGAGGTCGCCACACTGGACCTGGATGGTGTCGAGTGGGCCGTTTTGTCCGGCTGCGATACCGGCCTGGGTGAACTCAGGGTTGGCGAAGGTGTCTTCGGGTTGCGACGAGCCTTCCAGGTGGCCGGTGCCCGGACTGTGATCATGAGCCTGTGGTCGGTCGAGGACTACGCGACCCGGCAGTGGATGGCCGCGCTCTACACGGGCCGGCTGCTGAAGCAGCTGAATACCTCCGCTGCCGTAAGGGGTGCGGCCCTGACCGTCCTGCGGGCGCGACGGGCGCACGGCCTTGGAGGGCATCCTTTCTATTGGGGCGCGTTCGTGGGGTCCGGCGACTGGCAGTAGCGCGGCCGTCGCCGCGGACATTCCGAACTCTCGCGCGCGAGTTCTCAGCAGCGAGGACGGGTGCGACGACTACCGCGAGCATGCCAGCGTCCCGACTTGGTTCTGCTAAAGGGGTCGCGCGGACTCAGCCGCGGTCCGAGTCAGGAGTCGACATAGGGAGCGCGACTTCTGCCCCTCAGCCCGGCCAAGGTGCCCAGCGATTGATGTGAAGTCGTTGCGCCTCACGCCACTACCGGCAAGTGAGCGAGGAGAATAAGTATCGCGCTTAGTGTGGGGGTAAATCTGGGGGTATGAATCTCAGCAGGAACAACTCGTAACTTATTGTTGCTCACCGGCTTACAAATTTGACGTTCGACTCCCCGCCGCCTCCCCACGTGATCGTTCCCCACCCTCCAGCGCCGTAACACCCAACCTAGAGGTCGGATACGCCAGGCGGTAAGGGTTCCAATTGCACCCACGCGGCCATTCGCGGAATGCGTCGGCCCCAAACACGCCTGTTTCGGCGTATTTTCTGAGGCGAACATCACGGCGAAACGCGCACGCGTTGCACCCGAACGTCAGCTGATCCGTTTAACTTATTGAAAAAAAAGCGAGGAATCTGGCGGAGAGGGTGGGATTCGGACCCGATCACCTCCTGTAGATTCTGTAACTTATAGAAAGCACGTTGCCGGCATTGCCAGGAATGCCATCGCTGCCGCGGCGCCTTGCACCTGATTGCACCTAGGGGCTTCCATCGCGGGCCCCTCCGTACTGCGACGATCATCCTGCATATGCAGATGAACGCAAGAGACTTGCTGGACCTTGCCGCGGCCTTGGACTATGGCGGCGCGCCAGTGCTCTGCTGCCGAGAGGCCTACGCCTGACGCGGAGGAGACAACTCCCATCGGGGTCGCTCCCCTCGGCTCGTCCCGCGGTTTGCGGGCCGCCTCCGCGGCCAGCGGCAGTGCGCCGCCGGCCATGGAGTGAGCCTGGCGATCGATTGCCAAGGAGATACGAGGACTCACGCGTCCTGCGTCTGAATCAGAACACCCTGCGGCCCGTGGTCGCGGCGACGATGACCGCCGGCGACATCACCAGGCCGCGCGTCTCGGCACCCTTGTCGAACACCACCAGTCGGGACTGGATGGGGAAGGGCAGCCCTTCGGTCCACAGCTCCAGCGTTCCCGTGCAGTCAGGATTGACCGTGTACGTGCCCGATCCATGCCGATCCACGCCAGTGCCGCTGAGCCCATGCGAATGGTCCACCTGCGTGAAGGTGCCCTGTCCATCGAACGTGCCCAGCGCGAGGGCGACGAACTGCTCCGGTTTCCCGTCTGCGCCCGGCCGCTGCCCAACGACCTGCGTGCCGTACGTCCCCTTCAACATGCCGGCGTCGCACACGCGCCCGCGGTCACCGTTTGGATCGTCCGGTACGCCTTGTGCCAACGTCGACGCCGTCAAGGCCGCAAGTCCTACCGTCAGCAGCGCCACACCCAACAGAGTTCCTGGCTTCATCGTGTCTACCTCCGCCTGATGACGCGCAGGGCGCGAGAAAACTGCGTCAGGAGTGCCGCGCCTCCACCGGTTTGACTTGGCCTGCCTCCCGACGACATAGTCCTGCCGAGATGACCACGTGACGGGTCCCAACCCCGGCGCCGGGACCCTCCTGCTGCAGGCCTGGGGACGCGGCGACATTCAGGCGAGGGACGACCTGTTCGCGCTCGTGCATCGGGATCTCAGGGCCCGGGCGGCGGCCTGCCTGCGGCGCGAACGGCGTGACCACACGCTGCAGCCGACCGCCCTGATTCACGAAACCTACCTGCGGCTGGTCGATCAGCAGCGGGTCGATTGGCAGAGCCGCGCTCACTTCCTGGCGATCGCCGCCCGCATGATGCGTCGCGTGCTGGTCGATCACGCCCGCCGGCGGCTGGCGATCAAGCGTCCGGACCATGGCCTTCGTGTCGCCCTGGACGACGAAGTCGGGCGCGTGGCGCCGGTGCCCTGCGATGTGCTGGCGCTCCACGCCGCGCTCGAGGAGCTCGAGCGGCTCGACGAGCGGCAGGCGCACATCGTGGAGCTACGATATTTTGCAGGAATGTCAGAGGACGAGATCGCCACTGCGCTCGCAGTGTCGCGGTCGTCGATCACGCGCGAATGGCAGATGGCACGCGCTTGGCTGTACCGCCGGCTGACGACGGGGGGAGACGTCCGGTGAGCGACACTCCCGACTGGTCGCGTGTAAAGGCTGTGTTCCACGCCGCACTGGAGCAGACGCCCGCCGTGCGAGGAACGTTCGTGGCCGACGCGTGCGGCAACGACGCCGCGTTGCGCAGGGAAGTCGAGTCACTGCTCGGCGCTCACGACGCCGCCGGCGACTTTGTTGCAGCAGATGCCATGGCGGGACTGACCACGGCCTCGCTCCACGAGCTCAGTGCCTCGGACGCTGACCTCGCGCCGGGTTCCCGCCTGGGCGCCTACGACCTCGTCGAGCTCATCGGCCGCGGCAGCATGGGGCAGGTCTACAAAGCCGTAGACTCACGATTGAGCCGGACCGTCGCGCTCAAGGTGCTCGCGCCGGATCTGGCCCCTGACCCGTCGTCTCGGTCGCGGTTTCAGCGCGAAGCGCGGACGATCGCGTCACTCAGCCATCCCCACATCTGTACGCTGTTCGACGTCGAGCACGGCGGCCGCATCGACTATCTGGTGATGGAGTACCTGGAAGGAGGGACGCTCGCCGATCGGCTGCGCCGCGGCCCGATGCCACTCGAGGCCACACGCCGATACGCCACCGAGATCATCCAGGCGCTCGACGCCGCGCACAGCCAGGGCGTGGTGCACCGCGATCTCAAGCCCGCGAACGTGATGCTGACGGGCAGCGGCGCGAAGGTCCTCGACTTCGGCCTGGCCAAGCTGGTCAAGCCGCGCGCGAGCGCAGCGTCATCTTCGGCGCGCCCGGCTGACGACACCCGTCAGGGCGCAGTGGTGGGGACGGGCGGCTACATGAGCCCCGAGCAGGCCCGCGGAGAGCCAGTGGACACCAGAGCGGATATCTGGGCGTTTGGCTGCCTCTTGTTCGAGATGTTGACGGGACGCGCCGTCTTCACACGCGGCAGTTTCGCTGAGACGGTGGCCGCGGTCCTGGAGCGCGAGCCGGACTGGGGGCTCCTGCCGGTCACCACGCCGCGCTCGATGGTTCGGGTGATGCGGCACTGCCTCCAGAAGGATCCGGCGAAGCGGCTGCGTGATATCGGTGATGCGATCGTCGATCTGGCAGAGCCCGAACTTCAAACCGACACTCACGACCTGACATCGTCTCGTTCGCGGGTGTTGAGGTCCGTCCCGTGGGTGATCGCTGCCACTGCGTTGGCGGTCGCGGTGTTCACCACGACCCGCAATAGTCGTGCGCCCGCCTCCACCGTGACGCCCGTGCGGCTGTCGATCATCGCGCCCGAGGGCATGACGCTGGCGCCGTTCGACGTGTCCGGCGCGCCGCAATTCGCGTTGTCGCCGGACGCGCGCCAGATGGTGCTGGTGGTCGCCGACGCGGCGCGGGTGTCGCGTCTCTGGATCAGGCCGCTCGACTCGACCAGTGGCCGCACGCTCGCCGGAACCGATCACGCCACTGGGCCGTTCTGGTCGCCGGACGGATCGGCGATCGGGTTCTTCGCCGATCGCAAACTGAAAAGGGTGTCGCTTCAAAGCGGCTTGGTACAGGAGCTCGCCGATGCCGCCCAGGACGTCCCTGGCGGCGACTGGAGCCCGCACGGAACGATGCTGTTCAGCGGGCCCGGGCGGACGCTGCTTCGCATCTCCGAGAACGGTGGGCCAGCCAGCGCGGCGACCGCAGTTGACGACTCGGCGGGCGAGCTTGCACAGCGCTGGCCGCAATTCCTCCCTGACGGCCGCCATTTTCTGTTCTACATGCGATGCCGCGACCGGGCGCGCAACGGCGCCTATGTCGGTTCGCTCGACGCGCCGGGGCATCGGTTCGTAGTCGCCTCGGCCGCGCGGCCGATTTACGCAGCCGGCCGGCTGCTATTCGAACGCGACGGGAATCTGACCGCCCAACCCTTCGATCCGACCTCCGCCACGCTCTCCGGGCAGCCCATCGCGCTGCCCGACCGCGTTGTCGCGCTCCGGGGACCGGCGTGGCTGCCGGTGTCGGCCGCCGCCGATACGATCGCCTATTGGACGGGCGACGGCCGACCGACCTTCGATCTCGATCTGGTCGATCGTGCTGGCCGTGTGCTCCAACACGTCCTGCCGTCAGGTCAGTACACCGCATTGGATCTCTCCCCCGATGGAGCACGCGCCCTGGTCACTGAGCGGACTTCGCCACAGCAGGATGCCTTGTCGATGATCGATCTGCGGAGTGGCGACCGGTCCCGCGTGACGCTCGCTCCGGGCGCCGCCCATTTCGGCGTGTGGGCGCCGGACGGCCGTCAGGTGGTCTTCAGCTCGATTGAAGATGGCGCGGCGCGTCTCTATCGCACGACCGTGGCCGGCAATGGCGGCGACATCGCGATTGTCCCGTCGATGTCCCAGACGAACATGTTCCCGACCAGCTGGTCGCCCGATAGCGAGTGGGTGCTCTACACGGCTCCGGGCGGCATGGCCTGGGACGTGTTCGCCGTGCGTCTGGCGGACTCGCGCTGGCGTCCCGTGGTCGTGGCGCCTCAGAATCAGATACAGGCGCGGCTCTCGTCCAACGGCCGCTGGGTCGCGTACGCCTCGGACGAATCGGGCCGGTACGAGGTCTACGTGCAATCGTTTCAGGACGGGACCGGTAAGGTGCTGGTGTCATCGCGCGGCGGCTCCCAGCCCACGTGGCGGCAGGATGGCCGTGAGCTCTTCTATGTCGCTGCGGACGGCACGATGATGGCCGTCGCGGTGAATAGCGGCTCGCGGTTCGAGCACGGCGCACAGACTCCGCTCTTCGCCACCCGCTCGCCGGAAGTGCTGGCGCCATTCGTAGCGAGTTACGCCGTGAGCGCCAGCGGCAGCCGTTTCTTGCTGCGAGCCGCTTCGGTCGGCGTTCCGCCTTCGACGGTGACCGTCGTCGTTGACGGGCGGGCGCGAACCGGCCATTGATGGCCGTTGAGACGGGCCCGTCAGAGCGAGACCCGCTCGCCGAGTCGCACTGCCCGGGGGCAGCGCCGGGCGCGTGCGGACGTCCACGATTGGCGCCAGGGGTTCCACTGGAACCCGGTGGCTATGTCGAGAACCCGCGTCGCTCAAAGTCGAATGATTTCGCTGATCTCCGAGGCGAAGATTGTCGCGAAAATCAGAATCGTTGCACCCGGAAGGCCGGCCTTCAATGCTAAGTTATTGATCCTAAACGAGATAATTTGGCGGAGAGGGTGGGATTCGTTCCCGACGAACCCGCGTCCCTCAACGGTTTAGGCCGGATCGGAACCGCCAGAAACCGTCACCCGAACCTTACGGGCACCTTGAGCGACAGGCGCATCGGATGCCGACGCAGCTCTGCTCGCCTACATCCGTGATTTCGCTGTGTTGAATAAGTTCGAGCAGATCGAGCGTTGGCGCACGTGACCTCGCACCGGTCCCACCCTCAGAAGGCGAGTTCTGGCCAGGGTCCTTGGGGCACCGTGGCGCAACGCGGTCAGGTGCTTGAGCCCCCAGCGCCTCTTCCAGTTCCTCTCTTCAAGTGCGGCTGTCGTGCGGTTAATTATGAATCAATGATGTCGATGTCTCGCGGCGACGCAGGTACGCGTCCCAACCATCCTCCAGCGCAGCAAGGACGCAGCGTTTCGGCGAGGGTCCGAGAGGCGCTCGGACCGTGTACGACATGACGCTGTAGACGCCGACGGCCGCCAGCAGATGCCCAAGACCGTACCGGCAGCAGCCCAACAGCTGCTGCAGCCAACGAGCGGCGCCGATGTTGTGCCAACATCGAACTCGGTTCCGGACCGAGTTGCTGATTCGCCGCTCGCGGAGCTGAGCGCCACGACGTCAGACCGACTGAAGCGGCGGAGGGCTGTGATGACAAGGAGCACGCTCGCCACAGTTGCGCTCTTGGTCGCCGTCTCCTTGCAAGGGGCATCGCAGTCCAACGCCTGCGCATCGATTGCAACGACCGCGCCGATTTCCGAGATCGGCGCATTTTCGAACATGCGCTACACGGTAGAACACGCCTACGGGGAGGCCGTGTTGGTCTGGCGCTCGGGACACTGCATCTTGGGCTTGTTTGAGTCGGCCCAAGGTCTCGCTGGCGATACGCCGATCGGTGAACTGCAGGACGTGACCCACAATCCGAACACCGGAGCTTTGAGATTCTCCGCGAAGTTAACGATAGGCATCGTTGCCGGGCCCACTTCGACGACTCCGGAGCCGTCGCGCGATCTGCTCAAGTTCGATGGCACCCTGGGGCCAGCGCGAGTGATCGGCGGGTTGATTCACGCTACCCAACTCGATCCAACGCCGCCCGCTCGGACCATCATGCTGACGACCTCGGCAAAGGACGCTGACTTGATGCACGTATCCGCCACGTACGGCGCCTGGCGCGAGAAATGGCAACCCATCGTAAAACGTCGAGGGCCCAAATGGTGAGCGGTCGAACATCCGCGTGCAGCCGTCGGCGGTCGATGCGATCCGGAGCCGCCGCGGCCGAAGCGGCACGTTAGACAGACAACGGTTCAAGACTCCGATGCAATGAACAAGCAAGCTCGGGTGACGCGATGTCAGCGTCGACATCTATGGTGCCTCGCTGTGATTGCCACGTTCGGCGTGACATCGTGCGGAGGAGCAGTGCCGACGTCGCCGAGTGGTGCGGTGACGACTGGCGGCTCAGACGTCCAGGCGATCGAGGTGTCCTGTCCAGTCTCGCTGCTGATTGGGCAGAAGGGCCCGTGTGTTGCTGTCGCCCGTCTGCGCTCAGGCCAGACGCCTGTCGTGTCGTTCGATGCGACGTGGTCGTCGACCCGTCCTGAAGTAGTCGCAGTAGATGCGCTCGGCGTTGCCAACGGGCGGTCGGCGGGACAGGCGACCGTATCAGCGTCGTATCGTGGTCGCGAAGCGGCAGCGACGCTGGTCGTGACAGCCGAGGATGCGTTGCGCATCGACGCTGGTCAGGCACAGCAGGGCGACTTCAGGCCAGGAAGCACCGTGACGATGTGGTTGCAGGGCTACTACTCGGTGGTGTCTGCCGAGACTGGCCGCCTGAGCCTGGAAATCAGTGACCAAGCTGGCACCATAATCACCACATCGCCGTTGACTGTCGCGAAAGGCGGCGACTTCTTTTTGCTGTCCAGCACATTCTTGGTGCCTCAGGAAAGTATGGAGGTGTGCAGGACAGCGGTGCTTGAGGTTGGCTCAGTGACAATTGCCGAACCGAAGTCGAAGTCGTTTGCGCTATGGTGCATTCCCATCCGGCGGTAACGGCGCTGGCTAAGAGAGCCTGTTGAAAAGCCGGGTAAGGGATCGACACCGCGGATCGCAGGCACGACGATCATGGTTAGAGCAGGTGACGAAACGTGTTGAAGGGAATCGACCTCGGGAATGCCCCATGGTGTACGCCCCCCAGGTCGAGTGTCGTCGCTGAGGCGAGTTGCCTTGCTTGACTGCGAAGCGAGGCCTGTAAGGTTTCGCCCTCAGATTGCGTTCATCCAAGTAGGCGAGACCGTCGGGACGGTGGAGGTGTGGATTGGCGGAGAGGGTGGGATTCGTTCCCGACGAACCCGCGTCCCTCAAGGGTTTAGGCCGGATCAGAACCGCCAGAAACCGCTAGATCCTATAGAAATCTGAGTATCAGGTACAAAACAGGGACAGCGCAACCCGCCCATCCTTCCCTCTCGAACGCTCCCACGCAGCCGAACCTTACACCTAAGAGGACGTCACGGTTGCGTTGTTGTCCCATCGGTTTACCGTCCGTAGATCGTCGCTGAATCGACGCAAGCGACCGCTTATAGCCGCACGTGTCAGTCACCACGTCATGGCCGCCGTACAACGTGCCGGAAAACCACGAAAGTGAGCAGAAACTTCCTATACGAGGATCGCCTCACCGGCAGCAGCGCCGAGGAATCGATGCTCGAGCGTCTCTAAGACGCGCCGGAGACTGTCGCGCTCTCCCTGAGACAGCCTCGGGTCAGTGGCGAAGTTGCGAAACCGCTCAAAAGCCTCGGCAATACCTCCAACAGCGGCGTCGACGAACTCGACCTGGCCACCAACAACAAGGTAGTCATCGGTCGTACAGACAACGACCCAATCGGGCGCGCCGGCAAACAACGCCACGTTGAAGTGCGCACACGCCTTGTCGAAGGCATTCAGCCCATGTCTGTCCGGCCTCACCTTGAACGCCCTGGGCACTCCAGTGAGTTCCTCTAGAGTCACTGCCCATATCTCAGGCGTGCAAAACCTTCCTATCGCAGCCGTCAACAATGTCTTCTGTGGATCGCTCAAGTGATAAGAACTCTCCAATGGGACTGCGATCCAGCCTGCCTGTTTGAATAGCGTTAGCGAGCCGGTTTCGGCGCGACTCACACAAGTCTTCAGTCTCGAGACGAGTTCGTCACTCGCCTTCTGTTCTGTTACTGCAATGATCCCAGTCTCGACCATGCTGCTCCTACGGTACATATCGAATTTTAATCGGGTTGCCCGTGGGGGAGTTGATTTGAATCGTCGGCGATCCCTGGGTGCTTCCGGGTCTCACGCTGACGGTTGTTCCATTGGGTAGCTCCGTGCTCCGGATACCACCGCCGTAGTCTGTGACCGGATTATTACCAGCGATTTGGTCGAAATCCGCCGTCGCCTGGTCCAGCCCGCCTGGTTTCGAGTACTTGTCAGCGCCCATCCCCGGCTTGCTGGTTCGTCCTGGAGTGGCGTCCTTCAGTACCTCATCGATAGCGCCCTGGTCGCCCTTCCCCTCGCCCTCGCCTTCACCGTCGCCATCGCCGCTGTCCCCGCCGCCAGAGCCGCCCCCGGACGCCATGGCGAGGATCGCGCCGAGCGCCCCCAGCGCGCCGATGCCGCTGATGGCGACCATCTGCAGCAGGTCCTGCAGGCCGATTCGGGCGATGGCCGCCACCAGGATCCCGCCGCCGCCGGGGCCTCCCAGCAACGCGGCGAACAACGCCAACAGTGACAGAGCCGTGAGACCGAACCCCAGAATGCTGGTCATCCGACTGATTGCGTCGAGAATGTGCAAGTTGGACATGAGGGACGTGTTGGCTCCCGCCCCGGCCAACACGCGGGACAGTGACAGCGCGCCGATGCCCAATGCACCGGCTCCAACCCCGGTCCGGAATGACTCGCGCACCGCGGCATCTGTGTAGGCGTCGCGAAACGCGCCGGGTATTGCGCGCACGGTGCAGACCAGACACCACGCCACCATGGTCACGGTGGCGATCGCGAACACCGTCAGGATGCCGAACACGGCCGACGTGGCGAACAGGCGCTGGATGCCCGAGGTGGACGGGAACCCGCCCACGATGAGGAACAGCACGGACGGCAGGAGCAAGACGAGTGATACCGCTACGTGCCAGTACAGGCGAAGCAAGGTCTCGAGCGGCGGCAGCGACGCCGCCTGTGCGAACCGCACGGACAGTGCTCGCCAGACCGCCGGATTGCTCGCCCGCTCGATCTGCTCCCGCACTGAGCGTACCTGCGGGTGCAGTTGATCCGCGACGGCGTCATCGCGGAGCCGGGCGTACATCAACGACCGGCGCACGAGAGCGAATCGCCACGCGATGAAGGGCGTCCACGGCAGGCCGACGGTCGCGAACCGTCCGAGCACGACACTGCTCGACTCCCCGGCACGCTCTGCCGGGAGCAGCACGTCCGGCGACGCCGCTTTGGCGGCCCGGATCTCCCGCCAGTCCCGCCGGCCGCTGACCGCGAGCAGCACCACAGGGAACAGCCACAGCAGCGGCTCGACCGCCCGTACCGGTGCGGACGACATCCAGAGTCCGCTCCGGCCGCCGACGATCACGTCGTGGTTGTAGGCCATGTGGTCCAAGGCGGCATACAGCCACGGCAGCAAGCCGAGCCAGCGTTGCCTCCCGTGTCCGCGTACCAGCAGGCCGACGCCGAACCCGGCCACCGCGCTCCACGCCAGGTGCAGGTTCGTGGTCTGTGAGCCGGTGTGCAGGAAAGTGACAGCGTCGCCGGCCGGTGCGGGCAGCCACGCCGCGGCGATCTCGAACGGACCGGGAATGTGCGCGCCGACGCCGAACAGGCCGACCCTGATCGTCCATCCGTGGAACAGGTCGCCGACGGCCCGGCTGGCCGCGTGGCTCCATCGCATGGTCGCCTCGACGAGCGCGAAGCCGGATCCGGTGCCGGCGCCCAACAACAGATAGTCGGTCAGACCCCACTGGGCACGGATCCGCCGGAACAGCACGAGTATGAGCAGCGGCAGCACCTTCACGACTTCTTCGATGACGGGATCGACCGTGTAGCTGGCCGTACGCACGACCACGCCAACCGGCGTGTGGGTGAGGGCGGCGACGCTTCGGGTGTACAGGACCTCGAGAACGACCGCGACCGTGCCGCAGCCGTACAGCCCCAGGGTGACGGCCAGCAACAGGTTGGCCATCCGCACGGATCGGGTCGCTGAACCCAACACGGCGAGTTGAAATACGCCGTAGCACGCCGCGATCGCCATGAACAGGAACATAGGTGTCGACCTGCACTCAAAGCGTTGACAATGGGTCGAGACCCTCGGTACTGGTATTTGAATCGTGGGAGCATGCGGCCGTCGTGATGCCGCGACAATCTCCTGATCGAGTAGGTACGTGACGCCCGCGCCTAGCGGACGAGACGCTCGCGCAGCGCCTTGGCCACCGCTTCGGACTTGGAGTGGACGTGCAGCTTTGCGTAGATGCTCTTCATGTGGAAGGCGACGGTGTTCACGCTGCTGCCGAGCGCGGCGCCAGCACTCTTGTAGCTGTGTCCGTCGGTGAGCAAGCCAAGAAGCCGCAATTCATGTGGCGTGAGGCGATGAACGCCCGGCGGGGCAGGATGGAAGTCGCGGAAGAGTGCGAGTACGTGGCCAGCCACTTCCGGTGACATCGGCGCCCCACCAGCCACCACCTCCTGCAGGCTCTCGAACAAGCGAGGCGGCGGCGTTTTCTTCAGGAGGTATCCCGATGCGCCAGCGCACAATGCCGCGAAAATCCGGTCGTCGTCTTCGTAGATGGTCAGGGCGACCAGCTTGATCGTCGCGTCACGAGCATGAATGATGCGGATGCCTTCGATGCCCGACATGCCAGGGAGCGCCAGGTCCATGAGCACGACGTCGGCGCTGCCGGGCGGCAGCGCCGGTAACGCCTCCTCCACGGACCCGAAACATCCCGTGCAGCGGAATCCAGGCGCATTGTCGATGAAGTACCGCAGGCCCTCGCGGATCTCCCGCTGATCTTCGATGGTGACCACACGGACGATATCGTTCACAACTGTCCTGGCGTCGCGCTGCGAGTGTACCCCTTCGTCGCAGCGGGTCAGCCACCTATTCAGGTAGGCATGCGGCCGCAGGATGACAGGTTCGAGTCGCCTCCCTCAGTGCACCACTGGGACAGTGAAGATCACGCGGGTTCCGCGCCCTGGCGAGGAGGTCACCTGCAGCAACCCGCCAAGGCTCGTGGCTCGGCGCTCGAGGCTGCGCAATCCCTGACCTTCTGCGGCGGCCGCCGCGTTGAATCCGCGGCCGTCGTCGGTGACCACGACGCGCACCTGTCGCACCGCCACCGTGACCTCGACATGGACAACGGTGGCGCCGCCATGGCGAACGGTGTTGTTCAGGATCTCCTTGAACATCAGGAACACGTGGCGGCGTACGTCGGCGGCTAGACGTGGGCTGGCGTCGCCGAATGACGTGAACTCCAGCTGAATGCCGGCACTCCCCAGAAGCTCGTAGGCGACCCGTCGCATGCGCTGAAGCAGGTGCGCCGGGGTGTCCCGAGCAGGATCGATGGCCCAGACGATGTCGCTCATGGAATCGACGGACTCCCGCGACAGCGTACCGATGCGCAAGAGCGCGTCGGCGATCAGGTCGCCGGGATGGATCAGGCGGGTGCGGACGATCTCGCTCAGAATCGAGATCTGCGTCAGGCTGGATCCGACGTCGTCGTGCAGGTCACTGGCGATTCGGGTGCGCAGTCGCTCCATCTCGAGCAGGCGCGTGATGCGAGACCTGTGGATGGCGTACGCGGACGCCATTGCAATGAGTGCCAGCGTCGCGAGGAACCATCCCCGCTGCCAGATGGGGGCCAGGATCGTGAAGGTCACCGACGCCGGCCGCGTGCTGGCATCTCCAGCCTCGCCGATCGCACGCACGAGAAAGCGATAGGAGCCGGGCGCCAGTTCGGCAAACGTGACGCTGCGTTCCGGGCTAGGCGCGGTCCAGCCCGTGCCCCTGCCTTCGAGCCGGTACTGATAGGTGAGCTGCGCTCCTGGGGCGGAAGAAAGACCAAAGTAGTCGATCTGAACGTGATTCTGCTCCGGCGCAAATGTGCGCATGACGACCTGCGACTGGCCGAGGAGCCCCAGCGGCTGCGCCACGCCGCGAATGCGCAGGTCGCCGATCCAGGCGGTCGGCGGTTCGCGGGCCACAGGCGGTCGGACGGTCAGCCGTGAGATCCCCTCGAAGGTACCGAACCACAACGTGCCGTCGCTCGCGCGGAATGCCGTGATCACCTCGCTTCCCGCAAGACCGTCAGCGACGGAATAGCGTGTGATGTGGCCACTCTCGGTGTGAAGCCGATCGACGCCCCGCGCCGTGCCCGCGTACAGATCGCCAGCACGATCGTCGGTCAGGCACCAGATGGTGCCGCTGCTCAACCCGTCCGCAACCGTGTACGCCGTGAAGGATGGACGGCCGGCCGCCGGATCGTCTGAGCGGTACAGACCGTGCCCTCGCGTCGCCACCCACAGCCGGCCGCGCTGGTCTCGGTGTAGTGCGGTCACCGCTATCGTGCTGTTCACGACACCGAGCGCGACGTCATTGAAGCGGCCGTTGTGAAAGCGCGCCAGGCCACGGCTCGATCCCAGCCACACGGTCCGCGCGCCGTCCTCGGCGAACACCTGGTCTCGCACCGCCCCCAGCCGAGCGTGCGTCTCCGGGTACTGATAGAAGTGCCCGGTCGACCGCTCCCAGCGTACCGCGCGCCCATCGGCCCCAAGGTGCGCTGTCATCCACAGGTCACCACGTGAGTCCTCGAACACTGGCGCGACACGTGCCGCAGGTAGTCCGTTGGCGGCCGAATACCTCCCCGTCGGCTTGGCGCTCGCGAATTGCGCCACGCTGGCGCGGGCGGGAAACCGCAGCAATCCGTTCGGCGTGCCGACCCACACGTCGCCGGTGTGGTCCTCGAACACGTCGTAGAGGCCTCCCGCGTTGACCTGGCCAGGAATGCTGAACTCGCCAGACCAGAATCGCTTGCCGTCGAACTCGTTGAGCACCGGCCAGCCACCGCTGGCACGCAGTCGACCGGTCCGACTCTGCGAGATCGACGTCACGTATCCGTGCCGGAGCCCGTCGGCTTCGCTGAAGCTCACGAACCCGTTTCGCATGAGCCTGGCGACGCCGCCGGCGTCGGTGCCGACCCAGAGCTGGCCCGCGCGGTCCTCGGCAACGGCGGTGACGGTGTCATCGCTGAGACCATGTCGTGTGGAGTAAGTACGGATGTCGCCGTCGAACTCGATGAGGCCGCGTGTCGTGCCGATCCACACGTGGCCGTCATACCCCTCCCACAGGCTCCGTACGGTGGCGGGCGAGCGAACAAGGGCGTCGAATTGGCAGGCTTCTCCCGGCAGGCTGGGAAGACTGGACGCCGATGATGCGGCGCGACAACGCGGCAGCAGCGACATGGGAGGCAATGGGCTGGACGAGGCTCCAAGTGGAGCCGGTACCGCGAGAATGAGGCCATGGAGACTGCTGGCCCACATCCGGCCCGATCGATCGATGAGCAAGCGCCGCACCTCATCGGTCGGCGCAACTATCGGGTCGCGAACGATCCGACCGTCGGGCAGCCGCCGGAAGAGTCCTGCAAGGGTGCCGATCCACAAGGTGCCGTCCGGCCCCTCGGCGAGCGCCCGCACTTGCCCGAAACTCACCGTCGGGCCATCGGGCTCAACGCGGCGGACGCGCGGATCGGCCAGAGGACGTTCGAGGACGAACAAGCCGCCTGCCGTGCCGACCCACATCCGGCCGCCACGATCCACTTGCAAAGCGGACACATGATTGTCGGTGGCCGAACCGAGCGACACCGCAGTAAACGGAACCGCCCGGGGGGCGTGGCCACCGGCGGTGCCCATGTGACGTCCACCAGGTGCGACGGCGCTGGAACCAGAGGAATCGGGGCCCAACCGCGCCAGCCCGCCCACGGTTCCGACCCAGTACACGCCAGCACCGGCCTCCACGATCGCGCTCACTTCCGGATGAGGGAGCCCGTGCGCCGACCCGTAGTTGATGAACCGGCGGCCATCGAACCGACTCAATCCATCGGCAGTGCACAACCACAGGAAGCCCACCGAATCAGCCAGCACACAGCGGATGCGATCGTGGGCGAGTCCCTGGGAGACGTTGTAGACGAGGAAGGGAACGCGCTCGGCCCGCAGGGCCACCGCGGCGGACGCGGCGATCGCGATGGCGACTCCGACAATTCGTGCACGTGTGCCACGCTGCAACTCGAGCTCCGCGGTTGTATATCACGCCCGTCGGCGCGCCGAGTCACGCTCGGCGTGTTGGTGAACGTGCGGTCTGAGGGCTGCGCGAGGCTGGCTCGGCTGCTTTCCGCCCTCGAGCAACCAAAGAACCGGCAGCCCTCGGGCGCAGCCGCGGCCGCACCTTCCTACCAGATCAGGTGATTGCCGCCGCCGCGTTCCGGTCCCATGCTTCGCCTGCGTGTTGCCAAGACCCTTCCTGATTCCACCAGGGGTACCTCATGCGTGGCACAACAGGACTTCTACTAGCCGCGGTCATCTGCGTCGCCCGGAGCGCGCCGGCGCAGCAGACGGACATCAAGGGCAGCCGGGACCATCCGTTGGTGCCACGTTACGCCGGATCTTCCATCATCGGCTACGACACGCGCGAGTTCGACGAGCTGCCCCTGGCGTTGGGCCGAGCTGTTGCGGACGAGTCGGCGGCAGGGTTCGCCTACAAGCTCTCCAAGAGCCAGCGAGTCGAGGGCAAGTTGACGCGGCTGCTCTACGTCGTACCTGCGGGACGGTCGCCCCTCGAGGTCTTCAGGAATTACGAGGCGGCACTGAAGACTGCCGGCTTTCAGCCGTTGTTCTCCTGTACCGCCGGAGAATGCTCTTTCGACGGGAACGCGGGACGGTTCAGCGGTCAGATCTACAACAAGGCAAGGCACTTCGAGAATGGCACGCAATCAAGCGCCTTGGCATTCCAGGGTGCCAAGGACGTGCGCTATCTGGCAGCGAGACTCTCGGCTTCGGGCAAGGACACGTACGCATCGTTGATGGTGGGACTCGAGACCTTCGATCACTTCAAGGACACCTTCAACCATTCGCTCGCCCTTCTCGAGATCGTCGAGACGAAGCCGATGGCGACAAACATGGTGAAGGTCGATGCTGGCACGATGGCCAAGGACATCGCCAGCACCGGCCACGCCGCCCTCTACGGGATCTACTTCGACACCGGCAAGGACGTGATCAAGCCGGAATCGGAACCGGCGCTGGCGGAGATCGGCAAGCTCCTGACCCAGGACCACACGCTCACGCTCTATGTCGTCGGTCACACCGACAACGTGGGTGGGTTCGACAGCAACATGGACCTGTCGAGCCGTCGAGCCAACGCCGTCGTCGCGCATCTTCGGACCCATTACGGCGTCGGCGCGGCGCGACTGCGATCCGTCGGCGTCGGGTTCGTCGCTCCCGTCGCATCGAATGACCACGACGAGGGACGCGCCAAGAACCGTCGCGTCGAGCTGGTCAAGCAGTAGCGTCGTGACACTTGCGTCCTGGCACATCGGAGGACTGTTACCGACAGCTTGCGACCATCGCGACGTTGGCGATCATCTCCGCGTACATCTGGGGGGTGTAGCTCAGCCGCTGCGCTCGGCAGTTCCCAACTTCGAAGTCGACTCCAGCGCCGCACGTCAACCGGTTAGGTGTGAGAAGAGCGCGATGAGGCCCCGTAGCCGCATGCCGACCAGCAAAGCTTTCATGGGGCAAACGACATGCGGCCGTGTGAAGCCGCTGTGGTAGTGGCCAATAGGTGGATGCGCGTCGCGGCCCAGAGCGAGTTCCGATGAGTTAACAAAGAAAGAACCTCATGATGACCACCCTAAACAAAGGCGTCATACCCGTACTTTTGCTGACCACGGCCGCGGCACTCGCGGCGGCACCAGCGACCGCGCAAGATCCGCGGTCCACAACGGTCGCATCGGCGGCGCGCGCGATCACGACATCTACCCTCGTCCAGGTATCGCCTGGCCAGGCCCTCGCATTCGGAAGTGTGGCCCTGCCCGCGTGTGCCAAGGGAACGAGCTTCTTGGTCACCGATCTACTGGCGAGTCCGTTCGGTGGAGACGTCAGCAGCCTGCAAAGTTGGCGCGTCTCCGTCCAGGCATTCCAAAAGACGGGTAACGGCTCATTCAGTGCTCAGCTGACAGTCTTCGGCAAGGGCTCGCAGCATGCGTCCGCTTCGATCCCCGGCGGGCAGCCAATCTTGGACGACGACCAGATCGTGCTCCAATTCCTCGGCGGTGACGCCGAAGACGCTTCGATATTCAACGTGCATGTCACCGGCTACTGCGGGACGCCCTTCATAAGCCCTTGAGTGGCCCACGGCCGCCTATTCTTGTTCGTAGCGGTATGCCGACAGTCTGGGAAATATTCCCTAGCAGCCCGTGGTGAAAGTATCTCCTGAGTCGTTCCGAGGGATCGACACGATCGATCGCGCTCGATAGACTGGCTGCGCATGGCCATGGGCACCCGCCAGGATGAACAACCGCTGCTGTGGATCGCGACGTCGGACCTGCCAACGGCACCTGGGCATCCGTTCTACGCGCGGTTGAATACAGTGCTCGACGCGGCCGGCTTCGACGCGTTCGTCGAGGCGGAATGCCGTCGGTTCTACGCGGCGGTGATGGGACGCCCTGGGCTGGCGCCGGGTCGGTACTTCCGGCTGCTCCTGCTCGGGTACTTCGAGGGCCTCGGCTCCGAGCGCGGCATTGCCTGGCGTGCCGCCGATTCGCTGGCCATCCGTCGCTTCCTGCATCTGGGGCTCGAGGACGGCACGCCGGATCATTCGACGATCTCCCGCACGCGGCGGCTGATCGACATCGAGACCCATCGAGCCGTCTTCACGTGGGTGCAGACGCAGTTGGTGGCGCACGGGCTGCTGCGCGGCCAGACCGTGGCGGTCGATGCGACGACACTCGAGGCCAATGCCGCCATGCGCAGCATCGTGCGGCGCGACACGGGCGAGACCTACCAGGCCTACCTGACGCAACTCGCCGAGGCCTCCGGCATCACGACGCCCACGCGGGAGGCCCTGGCGCGCTTCGACCGGCGTCGCAAGAAGAAGAGCTCCAACCAGGAGTGGACGCACCCGGTCGATCCCGACGCGAAGATCACCAAGATGAAGAACGGGCGGACGCACCTCGCGCACAAGGCCGAGCACGCCGTCGATGTCGACAGCGGGGCGGTCGTCTCCGTGCGCGTGGACGGCGCCGACGTCGGCGACACCACCACGGTGATCGAGACCGTCGTCGACGCGACGGAGCAATTGGAACGGGCCGGCGCGCCGCACCGGCTGGAGGAGCTGATCGCCGACAAGGGCTACCACAGCAATCGGACCCTCATCGACCTGCACGCGCTCGACGTCCGTCCGTACATCGCCGAACCGGACCGCGGGCGCCGGCAATGGCGGGACCTTCCCGAAGCGAAAGCGCTCGTCTACGCGAATCGCCGACGCCTGCATGGCGCGCGTGGCGGACGACTCCGCCGGCAGCGCGCCGAGTACGTCGAACGCTCGTTCGCGCACCTCTACGAGACCGGCGCGATGCGCCGCACGCATCTGCGCGGGCATCAGAACATCCTCAAGCGGCTCCTGGTGCATGCGGGCGCCTTCAATCTTGGCCTGATCCTGCGACAACTGACCGGCTGGGGCACGCCGCGAGGCCTCCGGAGCCGCCTCGGTGCGCTCACGCGCCTCATCACGCGCTATCTCGGCCTGCTCGCCCCGCGCTGGGCCGACCTGCCGGGCACCACACCCTTGTCGGTGCCCGTGTCGACCTACACCACCGACGACCTCGGCGGTGCGCTACCGGCGTGAGTCAGTGACTTGCGCCACGGGCTGCTAGACCTTGCGGCCACAGGCCCCGCGCATGGTTTGAGAGTGAGTACCGAACGATGAACTCTTGCCGTCAGCGCCAGTCCCGCGCTCACTGGTCAGCATGCTTTACAGTCTGGCGATTCCGGTAAGGTTCGTTTCGCGACTTTCCAGCGGAATTGCCAACATTCATCAGCGCTCCTTCGATTCCGAAAGATCTTCCTGGCTGCGTTCCTGTTGTCGATCGGGGTGGTAACCCCCACGTTCCCGTTCGGTGGCATGGCGGACGGACAGGCCAGAATGCCGATATACCTCTGCGGGCGTTGACGCCGTTGGAGGCAGCCGCCCTGCTTTCCGGTGGCTCAGATGGCTGTCCACTCGGTAGACGACGAAGAAATTCGCGCGCGTAGCGCAGCCTCGCATTGAGGCGTCATCTCAGACGCCAGAACCGCATGATTCCTATTGGGGGGTCATCGGCGAATAGTGGTTAGCCACCAGCTGCCACCTCCCGTCCGCCATGGTCCAGACGCGCGTGAAACGATTTTCGCGGGGAACGGCCTTGCCCCTATCCTGTCCGACCATCGTCGAGCGACCGGTTTCCACCGCGGTATTTCCATAGACGCGCACGCGAACCTCGGCGGTGGTAATCGATTGGTACGTCAGGGTATGCGCTGTGAAGTCAGCGATGACCTCTGTCTTGTTGCGCACGACGCCGGTCGGACCGATGCCGAGAAAGTCATCGGCATAGATTCGGCGAAGCGCGATGGTGTCGGCAGTGATCTGCGCGCGAATCCGCTCCTGATCCTGCTGCTGAACGGCCTGTTCGGTGCTCGTTGCATCTCGTGTCCGCACGCTCTGCTGCTGCGCGATACCGGTCAAGACAGTCGATAGCAGGAGCGCCGCGATGATCGACGTTCGTATCACTAGACCCTCCATGGGAGCCTAATCGTAATCGGGTTCGCCGGCTTCAGAGATCGTGCAGAGATGCGCGACCAGCAAGAACGGCACTCAAATCGACACGACGACGCCAGTCTTGTCAGTTGGTTCCAACTGGCGGAATTTAGGCTCACTTCTCTCCTCAGCAAAACCGCCCATCACATTCACGCTGGCGTCCGGTGAGGCCCTGTCTGAGACCTCTAAACGCGTCAGGGTCGCATCGAGCTTTGCCGCCGCGCCTGCTTGGAGCGCCGTGGCCGTTGGACTCGCGGAGGCGGCCCGCCAGTCTCGCCGGTCTGTCTGGGCGACGGCCGCCGGCTGGCCGAGAGGCTGTCCACGCTCCAGCAGGAGACGCTACACGCGAGTCTGTACTGCCAAAAGGTCACCGTTCTCGCACAGGCCCTGGGAGCAACCGGGGACCCGCACGGAAGCCTCTGAGGCGCTTCGTGCTCTCATCGACGCTATCGTCCTGACGCCGAGCCAGGGCCACTCCAAATCGAACTGAAAGGGAATCTGGCGGCGATGCTGGGGGCGGCTACAAATGCGAAGAGGTCGCCAGAAACGGGCGACCTCTCGCTGCAAGCTGTGATGGTTGGGGGGCACGTAACCATTGTGGGCGACAGCGATTACATCGTCGCCGCATGAATTGCGCACCCGCCCTGCGCCGGGCGGCTGCGATCGCCTGCCCGAGCAGACCACACTTCCTTCCGCGGTCGTCGAGGCAGCGTAGCCTGCGGGGGATCCTGACAAACCGACCGAAGCCGTGCATCATGCGCTTGGATCGTGTTGCAGGGGTTGCTGAGGCCTCGGCTGGCTCGTAAGCCTCCCCAACGGACGCAGGTCGCAGCTGCAGCCTGCTGATCGGTGGGGAGTGAGGGCGCAGATGTTCGAGGCGATTTCGAGCGGCCACTACCCACGGGCTTCGGCCGGCTGATCGTCCGCAGCCAGCCGGTCGACGCGCCAAAGGGATCCTGACCGGACGAACAGGATCAGCGATAAAGCCGACGGCTGAGGGTGTCGAGCGACCTTCACTTTGCTTCAGGAAAAGTACAGTCATGGCGGTCCCCAAAAGTCTCGGACGCTGACCTGCGAACCTACCTCGACGCCGGGCACTCCCAGGCTGCCGCCGCTCGACACTTCGGTGTCAGAGAACCCGCCATCCATCAGCGGCTCAAACGGATGCGTCACCTCACCTCGCGGGTCGTCGCCCTGGAACGCGCCAATGAGATCGTCGAAGAAAAGCTCTCGGCCACCGCCCGCCTGGAACGTGTCCAACGGGTGATCGACGAGGAACTCGGGTGGGCCGTCCAACAGGCGCGCCGCGAAGGAGGCGATCGCGGCGCTTTGGCAGACGTGATCCTGAAGCTCGCCAGGGAGGTTCGCCAGCAGCTCGGGCTCCAGCTCTCGATCTCGAAGACGCTGGTCGACCTGCGCGTCGTCAACGAGTTCCATCAAACGGTCGTCGAAGTGATCCGCGAGGAATCGCCGGACACCGCGTGGTTTAGGCCGGATCAGAACCGCCAGAGCACTTCACCCTCGGGCCGTCGGCATTCAGGAAGCTACGAGGTCCTTCGCGACTCGTCTACCGACTGCCTGTAAGGAATTGCCCTCAACTTGCGTTCATCCAAGTAGGTGGGAACGCCGTGGCGCTGGAGGTGTGAGTTGGCGGAGAGGGTGGGATTCGAACCCACGTGCCGGTTTCCCGACTAGACGCTTTCGAGGCGCCCCCGTTATGACCACTTCGGTACCTCTCCGCGCGAGGTAGGACTCCGAATTTTACCACGGGCCTTACATCGAGCCCAGCCAGAGCGGCTCGGCCGGACGCCGATGCCCGAGCCTCGGCTGAGCCGCCGCACTTCCAGTGCGGTAGGCTTTCTCCCATGCTCCACGCCAGGCGCCCGCGGCCGCCGCTTGACGCATGCGTCACGGTCCTGTGGACCGTGACGGCCAAGCCTGGGCCACGCCGGCTGGAGCGGGTGCTTCCGACCGGCACGGCCCAGATCGTGATCAACCTCGCCGAGGACCGCACGCGCGGCTACGACGAGGCACGTGGCTTCGCCGTCGTCGAGTCTTCCGGTTCCGTGCTGTGCGGCCCCAGCACCCGCTACGGCATCATCGACACCGACGAACAATACGACGTCGTGGGCGCCTGCATCGCCCCTGGAGGCCTGCCGTCGCTCCTGGCAGCGCCGGCGGCGGAGTTCGCCGAGACCGAAGCACCGCTCGACGCCCTATGGGGCACTCGCGCTATCGATCGCCTGCGCGCCTGCCTGCTCGAGGCCCGTACCGCCGACGCCCGCCTCGACGTGCTCGAAACGGCACTCCTCGCCCACTGGCGCGAAGCGCCTCTGCATCCATCGGTCGCATGCGCGCTTGACGCCTTCGCGCGCCGCGCGGCCGTGACGACAGTGGGCGACGCCGTCGCCGCCGCGGGGGTGAGCGCCCGTCACCTCATCGATCGCTTCACTGCCCAGGTCGGACTCACACCGAAGCGGTTCTGCCGCGTGCGTCGCTTCCAGCGCGCGATTGCCGTTGCCCACCGCGGCGCCGCCGAGGACTGGGCCGCCATCGCGGCCGATTGCGGGTTCTCGGATCAGTCCCACCTGATCCACGAGTTCCGCGCCTTCGCCGGGCTGCCGCCCTCGGCGTACCTCGACCACCGCACGCCCCACCGCAATCACGTCACGTTCCTGGATGCTGACGGCATGCGTGTCGACGGATGAGGGTAGTGTGACTAAGGCTCTCTCGCATTGGGCGGGCGTCCCACGACCGGGGCGCGTCCTGCTCGACGGACGGTACGCACGCCTGGAACCGTTGACCATCGAACGGCACGAGGCGGACTTGTTCGACTCGGCTCGGCAGCCTGGCGCGGAGGCACGTTTTGCGTATCTGTGGGATGAGGTGCCGGCTGACTCCCACGACTTCCGCATCTGGATGGAACGCGCCGTCGGCGCCGACGACCCGCTGTTCTTCGCGGTCATCGACAAGGCAACCGGACGCGCGGAAGGACGTCAGGCCCTGCTGCGCATCGATCCCGTTCATGGCGTCATCGAAATCGGTCACGTGCTGTGGGGGCCAGCCATTGCACGCACACGCGTGGCCACAGAGGCGCTGTATCTCTTCGCCACGTATGCGTTCGACACACTCGGGTACCGCCGATTCGAATGGAAGTGCAACGACCGCAACGTGCCGTCAAAGCGGGCGGCGCTGCGCTTCGGCTTCACCTTCGAGGGGATCTTCCGCCAGCACATGGTGGTCAAGGGGCAGAACCGAGACACGGCATGGTTCTCCATCCTTGATTCGGATTGGCCGACGCTGAAGACAAGCTACGAGCGTTGGCTCGCGCCGGACAACTTCGACGGCGATGGGCGGCAACTGCGCAAGCTCGAGGAGCTCCGGGTGTGAAGTAGCGCCATCCGCCTCCGCTCGCTACGGCGGACAGAGGTCAAATTCCTCCAAGCCTCGAGTGCGCCCGGTGCGCGACGATAAGGCCATGACCGACACGACCTACCGCACAGTCACTCCATACCTGCTCGTGAACGACGCCGACGCGCAACTGCGGTTCCTCGAGGCCGCGTTTGCCGGGACCGTCCGACACTGCAGCCGCACGCCCGATGGCCGGGTGATGCATGCCGAAGTCACCATCGGCGACTCGCTCGTGATGCTCGGCCAGTGCGGCCCCGAATGGCCGGCGCGGCCCTGTGCCCTTTACCTGTGGGTCGACGATGTGGATGCCACGTGGGCGCAGGCGCTGGCGTCAGGCGGCACCGAAGAGAGCAAACCCGAAGACAAGCCGTATGGCCACCGCAACGCCGGCGTGAACGATGCGAATGGCAACACGTGGTGGATCGCTGCGCCCGTGCGCGAGTCGCACGCGTGAAGGACGACCAGCATTAACGAAATGCCGGACTGCTGGAATGCCGGAATGTCGAAAGCTTCAGCGTTCGGTGTTCCGCCTTCGTTAGGGCTTCGGCGGACAAGTCGGCGTTCGGCGTTCTCGAAAGAACTCCACCATGAGCCGTTGCGCCTCATCGCCCAGGACGCCCTCGATGACCTCGACGCGATGGTTCAGCCCGGCGACGGCGAGCACCTGTCCCGTGGAGATGACCGCACCGGCCCTGGGCTCGCGTGTGCCGAACACGAGCCGGGCGATACGCGCATGCACGAGCGCGCCCGCGCACATGGTGCAGGGCTCGACGGTCACGTAGAGATCCGCACCCGTAAGCCGATAGTTGCCGACGTACGCGGCAGCCTGTCGCAGGGCCACGATCTCGGCGTGCGCCGTCGGGTCGACGCCGCTAATGGGACGGTTGTAGCCACGGCCGATGATCACGCCGTCGCGGACGACCACGGCACCGACCGGCACTTCGCCCAGTGCGGCCGCGGTGCCGGCCAGGCGCACTGCTTCACGCATGTAGTCGATCGCGTGAGCCGACGACACGTCGGGTGAACCCATCGGAGCCCATTGTGCCGTACGCAGGCCCTGCGCACGGACAACGGCCGAGAATTCTGGCTGTGCCCTCGGCCCAGGCCCTGCCTGAGACCCGAACCTGGAATCTGCCTCCGCGTTGAAACGATCGGCCCTGGCCAGGATCGCCTCGGGCCTTGGCCATTGCGTGCAAGGCGCACGGCGCATCGACCTCGCTTGCTACACCGCAGGGAGCAATCAGGGCAGGCCGCGCGCCATGGGAACGCCCCCCTACCAAGATGCTCGCCGATCCCTGGGCCGTCACGGGCCTGTACGAACCCGGCAGTCATAGCGTTCAAGGCTACGAGGGCAGATCCGATCCAGATGCGGAGCATGTACGCGTCAGCCGGCGAACGGTCTCCCACGACGTGAGCCACGACGGCTGCGTCACCGCCACGGCGCTGATATCGCCAATCAGTGGCCAGTCCTCGAGCGCATCTTATGCCTGACACAACGACGACACCCGCCGACGACACGCGGCCCATTCACGACGCCGCGGCGACCATGCCGCCCCTGCCGGGCCCGAAGGCCATCGTCCTGTTCTCGGATGGCACCGGAAACAGCAGCGCCAAGCTGTTCAAGACAAATGTCTGGCGCATGTACGAGGCCGTGGATCTCGGGCCGGCACCTCCGGGCAAGCGTCCCCAGATTTCCTACTACGACGACGGCGTCGGCACGTCGGGGTTCAAGCCGCTGGCCGTCCTCGGTGGCGCATTCGGCTGGGGCCTGCGACGCAACGTCCTCGATATCTACAAGTACGTGTGCCGAAACTACAAGACCGGCGACGAGATCTACGGCTTCGGCTTCAGCCGGGGAGCGTTCACGATGCGCCTCGCCGTCGCCCTCATCGCGGCCGAGGGGCTGGTGCAATCGGACCGCGAGGCCGAGTTGAATCGCCTCAGCCGCGAAGCGTACCGTTCGTTCAGAAAGAACTGGCTGCCCCGCAAACTGACCTGGCCGACTAGGTTCCTTCGGCAACTCCGAGACGGGATCACATCATGGCGGGATCGAAGGAAGGGCCGTAGTTCATACGATGCGAAACAGAACCTCGCGCCGCCGATCCGTTTTGTCGGCGTCTGGGATACGGTCGCGGCCTACGGCGGTCCTTTTGCCGAAGTGACCCGCGCCATCGACAACTGGATCTTCCCCCTCAGCATGCCCGACTACCAACTGAACAAGAAGGTCGTCTGTGCGCGTCATGCCCTGGCGCTCGACGACGAACGTGACGCGTTCCAGCCACTGCTGTGGGACGAGGTTCACGAAGAGTCGGCCGGCATGCCCGCGGGACGCCTTCAACAGGTGTGGTTCACGGGGATGCATTCGGACGTCGGCGGCGGGTACCCGGACGAGAGTCTCAGTTTCGTCTCGCTCCTGTGGATGATGGAAGAGGCCGAGAAGGCCGGCCTTCGGACGCTGGACACGATCAAGTCGCGGTTCGTGGCGCTGGCGAGTAGCGCCGGACCCATTCACGACAGCCGGCATGGGGTCGGCTCGTACTATCGGTATCAGCCGCGAAAGATTGCCGCGTGGCTCCATCCCGTGGACGCGCGGACGTACAGCTTGCGTGATCCCGCGATCGTGACGGTCGATGGCCACCCCAAGGGACTGCTCACGCACGTCAGGGTCCACGAAAGCGTCGTCGCGCGGATCGCGAACGGGACGGATCGATACGCGCCGATCACGCTGCCCGAGCACTTCGAGGTGTTTCCGCCGCAGGTCGAGGGAGAGAACGCGCCGCAGCCCGATAGCGATGATGGGCGGCCTGCCGACGATGGGCGGCTTGCCGACAATGGAAACGTGCATCCGATGGTGAGCGCCGCGCTGCGCGCCCGACTGGCCGAGCCGGAGGCCACTCGGGCGCGAGCCATGGCGATGGAAGCGGTCTGGGATCTTGTCTGGCGCCGGCGCGTGACGTATTTCGTGACCGTCGGCCTGACGTTGCTGCTCGTGACCATGCCCTTCTGGGCGGACAAGGTGCCCGAGTCGCCGGTGCTGGCCGATGGCCGCACGTGGATCGATGGTGTGCTGCGCCTGGCGCTCCTCGTCACGCCGGCCTTCCTGCGGTTCTGGGTCGACTCTTTCGCGGATAACCCGGCCTATTTCCTGATCGTGGCGGCGCTAATCAGCGCACTGATGTGGCACAGTTCGGCCTGCGAGCTGAGCCTCCGCGATCGAGCGAGAGCCATCTGGCGAGATGCCACGACACCACACGGGCCAGTCGCCCCGCCCACGGCACCGACGCGGTTGGAGCGCATCCGTACCTCGACGACCTATCAGCGCGCCGTGCAGGCGTTCAAGTGGAAGTTCCTGCCGAATGTCGCCGTCACCCCGGTTATTGCCATCGTGGCGCTGTGGGCGGGCGCCGCACTCCTGACACAAATAGAACTGCCATGGCTGGAAAGCGGCGAGACGCTGTGCAAGTCCAACGGCAGCGCGCTGCCGGACCTCGATCGGCACGAGATGGATTTCTCGACCCGGACGCCGTGTTACTCGGTCCCTGCGAAGGCCGTCGAGAACACGCGCTACATCGTCGAGATGACGGTGAAGGAGAAATGGTTCGACGGTACAGCGGCGACAGACCCGGTCGGACTTACCGCGGCGGAGCTGGGACTCGTGGGTTACCTCGGCGTGCCGTTCCGTCGCGTCATCGAGGCCAGGTATCTCCAGCCGATGATCGAGATTCGCCAGCCACCCCGACCCTTCCAGTTCGACAGCGTGCACATCTATCCCCTGGAGATGCAGTGGCACAACGAGTCTCAGCTCTACCGAGGCGAGTTCACGGCGCCTCATGCCGGCGAGCTGTTCGTGTTCGCCAACGACTCGGTGTCGCCCATCGATCCGCTCTTCTTCTATGAGCCACAACGGTTCCATAGCGGCAACCACGGGACTGCGCGACTGACCATCAGGCGTGCTGTCCCAGACAGCCCGGCCATGCCAGCCGCACGCCGTGAACGGGCCTTCGAACGCCACGCAGTTGCCCTGAAGTCCGGCCGCACGGGGTGACCGTCGGACTCCGACGGCTACACGACCTGGCGGTCGGCAGACGGTGAGCGTGCGCCACACCGGCGGTTCGACGGCAGGACGCCGAGCGCGAACGGCGCAAGTCGTGTGGCCGGACCGACGATTCGACTGCGGGGCGCAGAGCGCGCAGCGCGAGGCGCCCGCAGCTGAACTCGTGCAGGGCGCATTACGACGAACGAAGTGAGGAGTGGTGCGCCCTGCACGATTCGAACGTGCGACCTCCTGGTTCGTAGCCAGACGCTCTATCCAGCTGAGCTAAGGGCGCTTAGGGGCTGATGCGAGGTACCCATGTGACCGCTGGGCGCCACGCACAGAATTCGAAGTCTATCACAGCCCCTCATCTCCCTTCGCCTGGCGGCTTCGGTGCGACAAGTGCCTGACAATTCGGCAGTCCCGGGCATTCGGCATCCCGGCATTTCCCCTTGCCTCCCTGCCGCTCTGCTAGCATCTGCGCTGTCGCGCCCCCTCCCGCGACCCGCCACCCGGCCACATGCGGCTACCACCGAGCCCTCATCGCACCGTTCGGCCCTGGCGGGCCCTGCTCGCGACACTGGTGCTGGTGTGTCACGTTCGGCCCGGCTCAGCCGCCGCTGACGCCATCGCGACGGCCCTCGCGGCTGCCCCACCAGCCTTCTCCACGCGGCCCACTGCTGCCGTCGGACGCCTCGAGGGGACCGTGACCTTGCCCGGCAGGCGCGCCACGCGCACGACAGACCGTTACCAATCCTCCACCGGCGAGAGCCGCGACGTGCAGGACGTCCCCGCCGTCGTCTACATCGCCGGTCCCGTGCCCGGCGCGCCGCCGCGAACGTCGGCACGACCGGAACTGGCGCAGCGCGGCGAAGCCTTCCGCCCCGAACTGGTCGTCGTCCCCGTGGGCGCCACGGTGAGCTTCCCGAACGGTGACCCGCTCTTCCACAACGTCTTCTCGTACTCGCGTGCGAGGCGCTTCGACCTGGGCCGCTACCCCAAGGGCGAGACCAAGACCGTCGTCTTCGACAAGCCCGGTTACGTCAAGGTGCTGTGCGAGGTCCACAAGTGGATGCGCGCGGGGATTCTCGTGGTCGAGAATCCGTTCCATGCCGTGGTACAGGAAAGCGGACGCTTCCAGTTCGACGAGGTGCCGGCTGGCCGATATCGCGTCGTCGTGGAAACGTTCGACAGGCGCGCGCAGGCAGACGTGCAGATTCCCGAGGGTGGCACGGCAACCGTGACCCTCGCGCCGTGACCGCGCCGCCGACGACGCACCGGGAGCCATTCGGCGACAAGCTGCGGCGACCGCTCCGCGACGTCAGCTTCCGTGCCCGGTTGCTCGCCGCACTGGTGGGCAGCGTCAGTTTGCTCGGCCTGAGCAGCCTCCTCGTGGTCGGATACCAGACCCAGCGACAGGTTGCGTGGGTCGTGCAGCAGCGGGCCGAACAGACACGTCGGGCGCTCGCGGAGGTGGAGCGGTTGCGGCGTGCGGAACTGGAGCGGCTCGTGCTCCGTGTCAGCAGTTCCATCCGCATTGTCGCGGCGCTCGACTCGGCGGTGAATGGCGGCGACGATCGGGAGTTCGCCGACCAGGTGAAGTACGAGCTCGAACTCGCGGAGTTGCGCGAAGGCCTGGTGCGATTCAACGACACGCAGGGCCGCCCGGTGCTCACGCTGCTTGACGGCACCCGCATCGCCGATGCGAGGCAAGACGACCTCTCTCGACGAGCGGCGGCCAGCCACGAGGGCACGGCGAGTGGCTACCGGCTCGAAGAGGGGCGGCTGTTCCTCGTGCTGGCGCGCGCGCTGACGCTCTTCGAGGAGCCTGTGGGCAGCCTGACGATCGGCTTCGTCGTCGACGACGAGGTCGCGTCCCGCCTGAGCACGATCGTGGACGCGGACGTCTGCTTCGCGGCGACGACCTGCCTGGCGGCGAGTCCTGGCGCCCGCGACACCGCGCTTGCCGCGAGGATGATCGAGACAGCGCGGGCCAGCGCGCCGGCGTACGTGACACGTGAGGGGCGGCGGATGGCACTGGTGTCCACGCCCCTCCCCGCCGCGGGCCCGGTCGCAGCCGTGATTGCCGTGCCCCTCGACGACGTCCTGACGCCGTTCGAGCGGATCCGCCGGGTGGAGGTGATCGCTGCCGCTACCGCGCTGCTGCTCGCGCTGCTACTCGGTGCGGTGTTGTCGACGCAGTTGACGGCGCCCATCCGGACGCTCGTGGGCGCCACCGAGCGCGTCGGCCGGGGCGACTACGACTTCCACGTCGAGGTGCCACACCGCGACGAGCTCGGCACGCTCGCCGCCGCGTTCAACGGGATGATCGAGGGCCTCCTGCTGAAGCAACGCTACCGCAGCCTGCTCGACCTCGTGGTGTCGCCGGACGTGGCGGCGGAACTGCTGAAGGGCGACCTGCGCCTCGGCGGCGAGACGCGGCAGGTGACGACGCTGTTTGCCGACGTGCGGGGGTTCACGACGCTGACCGAGCACCTGCCGCCGGAGCAGGTCATCGGCATGCTCAACGAGTGGCTCGAACTCGCGGCCACCGTGATCGCCGAGGAGGGCGGCATCGTGGACAAGTACGTCGGCGACAGCGTGATGGCCGTATTCGGTGCGCCGATGGCCGACCCGACGCATGCGCTGCGGGCCGTGCGGGCGGCCCTGAGGCTGCGCGACGTGACCGCGGCCGTCGACCGCACGCGGCAGCAACGCGGCGAGGCGCCGTTCACCATCGGGATCGGTGTCAACACGGGCCAGGCGGTCGCCGGCAACATGGGATCGGCGCGACGACTGAACTACACGGTGTTGGGAGCGTCCGTGAATGCCGCCAACCGGCTCTGCGCGGAGGCCGGCCCGGGCGAAGTGCTCATCGGCGAAGCCACCTATCGGGAAGTGGCCGCCTACGTGATCGCGACCCAACAGCCGTCGCGGATCAGCAAGGGCTTCTCCGTGGCGGTCATGCCCTACCTCGTGAGCGGCCTCGTGGACCGGGCTGAGGAGGGCCGTGCGTGACGCGCGCAACCATGCGGTTGCTCGTCCTCGCGCTGTTGTCGATGGCTCCTGCGCGCGTCGATGCGCAGGTATTCGACGCCCCGACGCTCGATGAGATGGGCGTGCGGTACGTGTCGCCGGATGGCCTCGTACAGGTGAAGCCGAGTGTGCGCATCGAGCTCGATGGCTTCGTGCCGCAGGACGCCCCGGCGTGGCACCTGGAGGACACCAGCCCGTTTATCGCGGGTCGGGCCAGTCTCTTCGTCGACCTCTTCGTGGGGCGCCGACTCTTCGCGTCGACCGAGTTGCGCCTGGATCGCGGCCAACCGGCTCGGAGCGGCCCCATGCAAGGTCACCTGCAGCAGGCGTTCGTGCGCCTGACACCGGCGCCGGGCACGAACTTCCATATCCAGGGCGGCAAGTTCGTCTCGCCATTCGGAGGCTATCCGGGTCGGGCGCACACGAGCGCCGACCCGTTCATCCGGCCACCGCTGGCCTACGACCACCGCACCGTGATCTCGCCCACCGAGGTGCCCGCGGCCGTGGATGGCATCTTCACCTGGAAGAACCGTCCGCCGTTTCGCGCCGCCGGCCTGCCGATCGTGTGGGCCGTGCCTTACCCGATTGCACTGACCGTGAGCGGCGGGAAGGGGCCCGTGTCGGCCACCGGTGGCGTGACGACAACGGCACCGTCGTCAGAGCCCTCCGACTGGGATACGCTCGGCCCCGAGGCACCCGCCGGTCCGTCGGCAGTCGGTCAGGTCCGGTACCGCGTCTCACCCGCCGTGCAGCTGGGTCTGTCGTACACGCACGGTCCGTACATGCGATCGGGCGTGACCGATCCGGTCACGGGCAGGCGCGTGCCGACGCAGGACCAGGAGGCCTACGGCGTCGATGCGACCTATTCACGAGGCCTCGTCGACGTGCGGGGCGAGTTGCTGATCAATCGGTGGGAGGTATTCCGCGCCCCTGGGGATCCCCGCGACATCTCGTACTACGTCGAAGGTCATGCGCGCATCATGGCGGGCCTGTTCGTGGCCACACGCTACAACGCGATCCATTTTCTGGACCTCCGGCGATCGAATGGCCAGATGGAGCGCTGGGACTACGACCGTCGCCGATGGCAGTTCGGCGCCGGGTATCGCCTCGGACGAAGTTCCGAGATTCGCGGTGAGTACATGATCAACACGACCGTCGATGCCGACGACCCTCGTGACAACCTGTTGTCGTTGCAGTGGTGGTTTGCGTTCTGAAACGCGGACGGGAGACGGGAGACGGGAACCGGGCACCGGGCACCGGGAACCGGGAACCGGAACCGGAACCGGAACCGGCAACGGTGCAGAGATACAGGTGTAGCCGTCGGACTCCAAGGATATTCACCGCCTACGGCCTGCTGGCTGCAGCCTGCCCGGACCGCACATCGTGACTACCGGTGGCGCTGGCGCCATGGATCACGGGTCCGACGATCACCTGTCGGCCGGACAAGTCCGGCCGCTACACTCAGAGTGGCCTGACGATGAGCGCGGCCTTCGGCCTTCGGGCTTCGGCCTTCGGCCTTGAGTCTTGAATTGATTGGTTTCGACATTTCGGCATTCGCGGCATTCCGGCATTTCCAATGGTGCGACCAATGAGTGATGACGACTGCTGTCCAGGCGGGAACTGCACACCGAAGGTCGACCGGCGCGATTTCGTTCGGCTGGTGGGACTCGGGCTGACCAGCGCCGCGGCACCGCCTGTCTCGGCCAGCGGCGCGACCGAGGCCGACCAGTTGGCGAGTGCGATGCAGGTGCGTGCGGCGGAGACGGCACGCCTGACGGGCGACCTGGCGTGGCCGTCGCTGCGCGTCTATGACCGTGATCACCTGGCGCGCATCGCACTGCCGTTGGGCGGTATCGGTACGGGCACCGTGTCTCTCGGCGGCCGCGGCGACCTGCGCGACTGGGAAGTGATGAACCGCCCCGGCAAGGGCTTCGTGCCGGTGTTCGCAGGCGCGGCGCCGTTCTTCGCGCTGTACGCGCAACGTGGCACGGAGCCGGCGGTGTGCCGCGTGCTCGAAGGTCCGGTGGATGCCGACCAGTACGAAGGCAGCCATGGTGCCCCTGGCCCCAACCTGAACCTGCCGCGCTTCCGCAACGCGTCGTTCGCGACGGCGTATCCGTTCGGCCGGGTCGTGCTCACTGATCCCGACGTTCCCATCGAAGTGCACCTCAAGGCGTTCAACCCGTTGGTGCCGACCGATGCCGAGGCGAGCAGCATCCCCCTTGCCGCCATCACCGTCGAACTGCGCAATGCCTCGACGATGGCGGTGAGCGCTGCGGTCTGCGCCACCCTGCCCAACTTCATCGGTGTCGACGGCTCGGAGACGCGGAAGGACTGGAAAGGCGATCGGCAGTACGTCGGCGCCAAGCAGAACCGCAACGCCCTGCGTGATGGTGACAGCCTGGCCGGCATCTTCATGACCTCCGGCGGCGTCGAGCCGCTGCACGAGGCCTTCGGCACCATCGCGCTGGCGACCACGGCAACCACCGGCGTGACGCGACGCGCATCGTGGGTCCAGCCGCGCTGGGGGGTCCCGCTGCTCGACTTCTGGGACGACTTCTCCGCCGACGGTGCGATCGACGCGCGCGAGGGCGACCCGAAAGTGGATACGCCTGTCGCCTCGCTCGCCGTGAAGCTCGAGGTGCCCGCTGGGGGGACGCGCGAGATCACCATGCTGCTGGCATGGCACTTCCCCAACCGCTACACGTGGACGCCGGCCACGCCGCCATCCGGCGACGACCGTATCGGTAACCATTACACGACGCGTTACACCGATGCCTGGGACGTACTGGCCCGTGAAGTGCCGCAGCTCCAATCGCTGCAGGCGCGGACCGCCAGGTTCGTCAACACCGTCTGCGGCAGCGACCTGCCGCCGCAGGTGAAGGAGGCTGCGCTCTTCAACGTCAGTACGCTGCGCACCCAGACGTGCTTCCGCACGCCCGACGGCACCTTGTTCGGCTGGGAAGGGATCGCGGACACGCAGGGCTGCTGCCATGGCTCGTGTACGCACGTCTGGAACTACGAGCAAGCGACGGCCTTTCTCTTCGGCGATCTCGCCTGGTCGATGCGCGAGGTGGAGTTCGGCCACGCCACCGACGAGCAGGGCATGATGAGCTTCCGCGTGCACCTGCCCCTCGCGCGCGGACGCGCCTTCGGCAAGGCCGCGGCCGACGGCCAGATGGGTTGCATCATGAAGATCCATCGCGACTGGCAGTTGTCGGGGCGCGACGCCGACCTTCGGCGCCTGTGGCCAGCGGTGCGTCGCGCGGTGGAGTTCTGCTGGATTGCCGGCGGCTGGGACGCCGACCGCGACGGCGTCATGGAAGGCTGCCAGCACAACACGATGGACGTCGAGTACTACGGCCCGAATCCGCAGATGGGCCTGTGGTATCTCGGAGCGCTGCGCGCGGCCGAGGAGATGGCGCAACACGTCGGCGACGCCGACTTCGCGCGGACATGCCACTCGCTCTACGAACGTGGTCGCACCTGGATTGACGGGAACCTGTTCAACGGCGAGTACTACGAACACCAGGTACGGCCGCCGTCGAGTGCGGCGGCCGTCGCGCCGAGCCTGCTCGTGGGGATGGGCGCGAAGGATCCGACCAGGCCCGAGTTCCAGCTCGCGCAGGGGTGCCTGGTCGATCAACTCGTCGGCCAGTTCATGGCCCGCGTGTGTCGCCTCGGCTCCCTCGTCGATCCCGCGCACGCCCGGACCACCCTGCAGAGCATCCTGAAGTACAACCTGCGGGGCGACATGCATGCGCACTTCAACAACATGCGCGTGTTCGCGATGGGCGACGACGCGGCGTTGCTGATGGCCAGCTATCCGAAGGGCCGGCCCGAGAACCCGTTCCCGTACTTCACGGAGGTAATGACTGGATTCGAATATGCGGCGGCCGTGGGCATGCTCTACGAAGGGCTCGAGGCCGAGGGCCTCACCTGTATCGGCATGATCCGGGCTCGTTACGACGGGCTGCACCGCAACCCGTTCGACGAGGCCGAGTGCGGCCACCACTACGCACGCGCGATGGCGAGTTGGGCGGCCATCCTGGCGCTGACCGGCTTCCACTACTCCGCGGTCACCAAGCGCATGATCATCGCCCCGCGGCCTGGGCGGTTTCCCTGGTCCACGGGGCGGGCCATGGGCGAGTACAGCGTCACCGGCACAGGACAGGATCTGCGGGACCTCAGCGTCATGCTTCGCGTGCATGAAGGCACGGTGGACGTCGAGATGCTGGAACTGAAAGGACGCGCGACGTTCCCGAACGCCTCGCGTAAGCCGTTCACAGCCGGCAGCGCATACCAGTTCACGATGACTCCCCGACCGTAGCCAATGAGCGCGGCTCGATGGTAGAGCCCGCTCCGCGCGGGCCGGACGCGGGCGCCTCGGAGTGGCGCCCCTACCTGAGAGATGACGGTCTGCAGCGCGGGCTCGGCCTGACGGCGGCGATTGTCCTTGAACGGTCGCGCCTGCCGTGGTAATCAGCCGTGACAAATCACTTCGAGGTGTCGCGCCCGACAGCCGTCTCGGGCTGTCGCACGGAGGCCCCATGGTCCCAAGGACGTTCGTCGTCGTCGCCGGTCTGCTCGTCGCCAGTGTCGCCGCTGCACCCGCCGTGGCGCAGGATGCCGCCGCAGCCGCCGCCCTCGACTACATACGGGGCAGCAGACAGACGCTCGGTCTCACCGGCTCCGACGTGGGCGACGTCGTCGTCAGCAGCGTCGTCCGAAGCGACCACAACCGCGTCACCCACGTGTACCTGCAGCAGCGCTACCGGGGCATCGAGGTGTGGTCAGGCATCCTCAATGTGGCCGTCGATGCCAACAGCGCGGTTGTCAGTGCCCAGAGTCGGTTCGTGACGAACATCGCCTCACAGGCCGGCGGGCAGAACGCGAAGAAGGCCGCACTCGACGCGGTGGCCGCTGCTGCCGGGCACGTCAGACTCAAGCCGACGCGTGCCTTCGAGGTCCTCCAGCACAAGGGCGGCCCCTCCGAGGCCGTGACGCTCTCGGATGGCGGCATCAGCCTCAAGCCGATCGAGGCCAGGCTCGTGTGGGTGCCCCTGGAGGGCGCGGTGCGGCTCGGCTGGATGGTGGAGATCGAGGAGGTCGGCGGAGCGCACTGGTGGCAGGCCTTCGTGGACGCCGAAACCGGTGCCTCGCTGGGTCAACACGATCTCATCGTGCACGACTCGGCGCACGCCATTGCCGCCGCCATCGCGCGGCCGGCCGACTCACCGGCGGCGCTCCCCACGTTCGCGGCCACCGATGGCGCGGCATACCGCGTGTTCCCATTGCCGTTCGAGAGCCCGAACGACGGCGACCGCAGTCTCGTGACCAACGCGGCCGATCCGGCGAGCTCGCCTTTCGGGTGGCACGACACCAATGGGGTCGCCGGGCCGGAGTTCACCCGGACGCGCGGTAACAACGTGCACGCCTACGCCGATCGCGACGCCAACAACACCGCCGACCCAGGTTCCGATCCAGACGGAGGCCCGGGCCTTCTCTTCGACTTCAATCTCGACCTGTTGGCCAGGCCACTCGACTCGCAGCCCGCAATCGTGACGAACTTGTTCTACTGGAACAACATCGTTCACGACGTGACCTACCGGTACGGGTTCAACGAAGCGGCTGGCAACTTCCAGGTGAACAACTACGGCAAGGGCGGGCTGGGCAACGACGACGTGCGCGCGGAGGCTCAGGATGGCAGTGGTCGCAACAACGCGAATTTCGGCACGAATGTCGATGGTGCCCGGCCGCGGATGCAGATGTTCGAGTGGCGCTCGTCGGCGCCAAACCCAATCACCGTGACGGCCCCAGCCGCAGCCGCCGGCACCTACTATGGTCCGATGGCCGGGTTCGGAGAGAGCCTGGTGACGACAGGACCGATCGCGGGCGAGGTCGTCTACATCGGCCGCGGCTGCGACCCCGCATACCAGGCCGGCCAGCCGTTGGATCCCTACCTCGCAAGCCCTGCCGGCAAGATCGCGCTGACCGAGCGCGGCTCCTGCACCTTCGTCGCAAAGGTCAAGAAGGCCCAGGATTCCGGAGCTCGCGCCGTCATCGTGGCCAACAACATCGTGGGATCGCCCATCGCCATGGGCGGCGCCGACCCGACGATCTCGATCCCGTCGGTCATGGTCAGCCTGGACGACGGCACCCTGTTCAAGGCCAACGTCCCACTGACGGCCACCATCGCCGACGGCACCGGCGGCGTCCCCGACCGCGACTCCGATCTCGACGCCGGCGTCATCGCGCACGAGTATGGTCACGGCATCTCCAACCGGCTCACCGGCGGCCCAGCCACGGTGGCGTGCCTGGGCAACGCGGAACAGATGGGCGAGGGCTGGAGCGACTGGTTCGCGCTCACTCTCACCACGCATCCGTCGGACACGGGCACGACACCACGCGGTGTCGGCACCTACGTGAACTTCGAGCCCGCTGATGGCCTCGGCATCAGGCCCACGCAGTACACGACGGACATGACCGTCAACCCGTCGACGTATGCGTCGGTGGCCGACACTGTGAACATCAGCCAGCCGCACGGCATCGGGTACGTCTGGAACACGATGCTGTGGGAGATGTATTGGAACCTCGTCGACCGATATGGCTACAACGCCGACATCTACGACAGCTGGAATACCGGGGGGAACAACCGGGCGCTGCAGTTGGTGATGGACGGCCTGAAGTTCCAGGTGTGCCGACCGGGTTTCGTCGACGGCCGCACTGGGATCCTCCAGGCCGACGTGGCGTTGACCGGTGGCGCGAACCAGTGCGAGATCTGGCGCGCGTTCGCCAGGCGTGGCCTCGGCGCCAGCGCGAGCCAGGGCAGCTCGAACGACCGGACCGACGGCGTCGAAGCGTTCGACCTGCCGGCCAATTGCACGGCGGCGACCTTCGGTGGATTCACGTCGCCCATCGAGGCAGCGCCGGGCGTCAACGCCGTCAATGCCGGCTCCGTGGTGCCCGTGAAGTTCACGGTCGAAGCTACCTCGGTCGTCACGCTTGCCGATCTCGATTCGCAGCCGGTGAGTTGCTCGACGCTCGAGCCGACGGGCGAGGCGCCGGTGGCACTCGACTCGCCCGGGTCAACGGGTCTCGGGCAGGACGGCAACGCGTATCACGTCAACTGGCAGACCGACCCGACGTGGGCCGGCACATGCCGACGACTGACGGTGAGACTGCCGGCAGCCAGCGACGCGACCGCCTACTTCCGCTTCTTCTGAGATCGAAAGAAGCCCAACGAGGGGCCGTTCCAGGTTTAGGCGAGTCGGACTGACATCCCCCGTTCTGGCGTTGGACGAGTGCTGCCGCTCGCCGTTCTCCAGGTCCAGCGAGTTGGGCAACAGCGAGCCATACCGAAAGCGCCAGCGGTAGCGCGGACCGGCGGGTCGCGTCAACGGACGGCGCGGGCCTGCAGTGTGCCGCCGCCATCCTTGGCGCGGTGCTGGTGCTGCAGGTGGTGCGGTTGGCGCGCGCCAAGAGCTGAGCCGTCGCACCGTCAATCGTGCCGGCCCGCATCCCCGGCAACGGCGTGCACCGCTACGGCGTATACCTCGCGGAGGATCCATGACGAAATCAGCGACATTCACGCTTTGTGCCCTGCTGTCGGCGGCCCCTGTTGCGGCGCAGGACAACCCGCTCAGCACGGAGGTCCGCCAGGCGTGGACGCGCACCTGGGGCAACGTCGCCGCCGCGGCCGAGAAGATGCCCGAGGAACTCTACGCGTTCAAGCCGGCGCCGGAGAGCCAGAGCTTCAAGGACCTCATCGCTCATACGGCAGACTCTGCGATGGGCGCCTGCTCGGGCTTCAACGGCGAGCGCAAGACCGCCGGCGCGCGGGAGATGACCACCAAAGCAGCGCTCGTCGAGGCGGTCAAGGCCGCTGGGGCCGAGTGCGAGAAGGCCTATGGCGGCATGACCGACCAGGCGGCCACCCAGATGATCACGGGACCGCGCGGCAGCCGCAGCCGTCTGGGCACGCTCTACGGCAACGTCGTCCACATCGAACACGAATACGCGCAGATGGCGGTGCACTTCCGGCTCAAGGGCCTGGTGCCACCGTCGAGCGAGCCGCGATAGCGCCTGGCACCAACGGCCCGTCGTGACCCGTCACCTCTTCAGGTGCGCTTGGTGACGGTCGATTCGTCCGCTGTCGGGCTCGACTGGGCGACCCGTCAGCCATGACATGCGCGCGCATCGCTCTGCTGCCGTGGATCACGATGAGAGATCGGGATCGTCGGTCAGGTCGAGCGGTTCGACGTGCTCGTCCTGGATCTCCACCCACGGCACCACCCCGGTTTCCCCCGCCCGCGCGCCCTACGGGATAATGATCAGGTGTCACACATCGAACATCGCGCGGCGTCGCCCACTTCCGTGCGTTGCGCGATCCTGACCATCTCGGACTCGCGCACGCTCGAGACCGACACCGGCGGCGCCGCCATCGTGTCGCTGCTCGAAGCCCACGGACACACAGTCGTGGCGCGAGGGCTCGTGAAGGACGACCCGAGCGCGGTGCAGGACTGGATCCAGCACCAGCGGTCGCGCGACGAGGTCGATGCGATCCTGACGACCGGTGGCACCGGCGTCGCCCAGCGCGACAACACGCACGAGGCGATCATGGCCATGCTCGACAAGCCGATCCCCGGCTTCGGCGAGCTGTTCCGGATGCTCAGTTTCCAGGAGATCGGCGCCGCGGCGATGTTGAGTCGTGCCTGTGCCGGCGTCTCGCAGTGCCGCGTGGTGATTGCGCTACCCGGGTCGGAGCACGCCGTCCGCCTCGCGATGGACAAGTTGGTCCTGCCGGAAATCGGTCACCTCGTGAGGGAAGCGCGCCGATGAGTGAACGGGGGTTCGGTGGCATGCGGCCGTTCGGCGCGGTGCTCCCGTTCGAGCACGCGCGACAGGTGATGCTCGACGCGGCCGGCATCGTCGAGGGACACGAGTCGGTGCCGTTTGCCTCGGCCTCGACCCGGGTGCTTGCCGAGGATGTGCCCGCCCCGTTCGACGTGCCCGGCTTCGACCGATCGGCCATGGATGGCTACGCCGTCCGTGCCAGTGACCTCGGTGGCGCATCGGCCGAATCGCCGCTGTGGCTGGCACTGGCGGGACGCGCGCGACCCGGCGCGCTTTCGCCTGTGAGCGTCCGTGAGGGAACGTGCGTCGACATTGCGACGGGTGCGCCGTTGCCTGAAGGCGCCGACGCTGTCGTGATGGTCGAGCGCACGCACCGAGATGGCGATCGCGTGCGTTTCACCCATCCAGTGATGGCGCGTGAGCATGTGTCGCCTCGTGGCAACGACGTACAGGCCGGCGCGGTGGTGCTGCGTGCCGGAGAAGTACTCACGCCGGCACGCCTCGGCGTCGCTGCCTCCTTCGGACTATGCAGTCTCGTAGTCCGCCGCAAGCCGGTGGTGGCGCTGATCTCGAGTGGAGACGAATTGCTCGATGCCGGCACCGATGCCGGGGCGCCCGGGCCCGGGCAGATCTACGACGCCAACCGGGTGATGCTGGCGGCGGTGTGCGCCGGCTCTGGGGCCGACGTCCGCCTGCTGCCGGTCGTGCGCGACACACTCGACCACTGGCGCAATGCCTTCGACGCCGCGACGCACGCGGACCTGATCGTGTGTTCGGGCGGCAGTTCGGTTGGCGAGCAGGACTTCGGCAGCGACATCCTGGCCGAGCGCGGCGAGATGCTGTTCCACGGCATCGCCGTCAAGCCCGGCAAACCGACGGCATTGGCACGCATCGGCTCGCAGCTCGTGCTCGCCATGCCCGGCAATCCGACGTCATGCCTGTCGAACGCGTACGTCCTGCTGCGTCCGCTGGTCCGCCGCCTCGCCGGCCTGCCGGCGCTCGTGCCGGTCACGCGGGATGCAGCGCTCGCGCGTGCCCTGACGTCACCCGTCGATCGGCTGCAGTTCCACCCGGTGCGCCTCGACGGCGATCGCGCGGTGCCGGTGTTCAAGGGCTCGGGAGACGTGACGAGCCTGTCGGATGCCGACGGCTACGTCGAGGTGCCGGTGGGCGTCACGCGGATCGAGGCCGGCAGACGCGTCGTCGTGACGCTGTATTGAGGGTGAGGTGTGACGCGTCGACCTTTAGGTCGACGGTCAGTGATCTTCCGCGTGAGCCCTTATTGCGTCTTCTTCTTGCGATCGAATGAATCGGGCAATGCTTCGAGGTAGGCGATCAGATCCGCGAGGTCGGTCGGCGTGAGCAGCGCCTCGAGCCCGGGCGGCATCGCAGAGAACTCGACGGGCTCCACGGCGACAATCGCACTGCGTGCAAGGCGCAGCGACGCACCGGGACCGGTCTCGATGACGAGCGCGTCCGGTGACTGCTCCCTGATCACGCCGGTGTTCTCGCCCGTCTTCGTCCGTACGCGCCACGTCTCGTACTCGCGGGCAAAACTGGCGCTCGGGTAGAGGATCGCCTCGAGGATGTCGTGTCGCGCGCGGATCTCGCCGATGTTGCTGAGATCGGGCCCGAACGCCGCGCCCTGCTTGCCAACCGCGTGGCAGGTCGCGCACGTCGCCTTGCCGAAGAAGAGGCGTCGTCCGGCGTCGATGTCGCCTCGTCCGAGCCCCGCATCGATCGATTCCAGCCGCTTCAGTCGCGCGTTCTGCCGCTGCCGCAACGCCATCATCAACGGCGCCGCGCTGGTCGGTACCGGCTCCGGGAACTTCGCGAGTCGCTCCGCGAGATCGTGCTCGGACAGCACGTCCAGTCGATCGATGGATCGCTCCAGGGCCCTCACCAGCGCGGTCCCGACCGGCACGCTCGTCCCGCGATCGAACGCCGTGACGAGGCGTGGCAGGACGAAGGCATCGGCGGAGGCGACCTGCGACTCGGCCAGCGTCACGAGCTGCGCGTCGGTGAGCCAGGCCTGCGCCAGTATGCCCGCGACCTGCTGGCGCACGTGTGCGGACACGTGACGGTCCAGCTGTGCCGTCAGCCAGGCGAAGACAGGCGGGTCCAACGCGGGAACCACGAGTACCAGGGCGCCCATGGCCTCGAGCCGCTGCGCCGGCGACAGCGACGGATCGGCCGCGAGCCGCGCCAGTTCACCGGCCAGCGGTTCGATGCGGCGCGCAGCCACCAGACGCATCGCGCGGGCGCGAACCGCATCGTCCTGGCTGGCGAGCTGGGTGCGCAGTGCGTCGACCCAGACGGCCGGGACCTTCGCGACGGGGCACGACTGCATGACGTCGGACAACAACGCGGCGTGCGCGCCAGCCAGCCCGCCCGCCACGAACGCCTGCACGTCGCCGTCCTTGCACACGCTGATCATGACGTCGCGCACCACCGCAGCATCGGCTTCGGTGAGTGTCAGGGCGTCGAGCCGGGAGCGTACGCCGCTCACGATCAGGTCCGACCAGCCCGGATGGTGCGACGCCGCCCAGATGCCCGTCCGCCAAAGCATGTCGTCGCTGGACGCGAGGAACGGCCGCAGGTGTTCCTGCTTCAGGTAGGGCCGGCTCTCCGACTTGCCTGCCATCTGGTCGAGCGCCACCAGCGCCGCGCGGCGTTCGTTGTGCGAGGCCGATGCCAGGGCCGTGACGAGGGGCGCCGGTTCGCGCAGCGCGCTCAGCGCGTGGATGACCGCGTGCTCGACGAAGCGATCGGTGGGGTCCTGCGACGCCTTCAGCAGCGCTGGCACCGCCTCGGGTTGTCCAATCTGTTCGAGTGCGAACGCCGCCTGTCGCCTGACGCCCGGCGCATCGGTGACGACGGCGCGTAACAGGACGGGGAGCGCGGCGGCATCTCGCGCCAGGCCTACGCTCCGTGCGGCCGCGACCCGGACGCCCGGGTCGCGATCGGCAAGCGCCGCTCGGATCGCCTCGCGTGCTGACGACGAGCCGATGCGGTGCAGGGCGAATACCGTCGCGGCGCGCGTCTCGACATCCGATGCCGACCGGCGCGCTGCCGCAAGCACGGCGACGGCAGGTTCGCCCACGCGTACCAGGTGCTCGATCGCGCGGTCGCGCACGACCGGCCGCGGATCGGCGAGGAGTCCGCCGACGCGTGCCGGCGTCAGCGACGCGAGGGGAATCTGCAGCCCGCGCGGGTCGTTCACGGGCGGGGCGCCGGTCTTCCGGATCCGATAGATGCCGCCGGCCACGTCGGGCTTGGCGACGCGGGACAGCGGACAACCCTTGATGAACCAGCCGCCGGTCTCGATCACGATCAGGCTGCCGTCGGCATCCTGGAGCACGTCGGTCGGATGCGAGTCCGGAGCGGTTGCCGTCACGAACGGGAGATCCTCGGTACGGTAGGTCGCTCCGCTCACGGTGACGATGTGGCGCATCACCCGGCCGGTGTTGAACTGGGCGCTGAACAGGTTCCCGTGGAAGCCAGCACCGAGGGCGGCGCCGCGGTACCGCACCAGCCCCGACGGTGCCACGCGTGCCAACGTGGTCATTGGCGGCAGGTAGTCTCCGGTAAGCGGCAGCTTGTCGGTGGCGATGACGTCGTGCGGCTTCGGGTACACACCACCTTCGACCCAGTGCATGAGCGCATCGCGGACGCCGTCGCGCGGGTCGATGAAGTAGGTCATCGTGCCGATGGTCTCGCCCGAGGGCATGAACACCAGTTCGATGGCGTTGTCGTAGCCGCCGCCGGCAATCCACTCCAGCCCGGAGCCATCCGGACGCACGCGCCAGATACGCGCCCCCTTGCCTTCCAGGGTGTCGCCTTCCTTGCGCGTGATCCGGAAGCCACGGCGTGCGTCGGTGAGGTACAGCCAACCGTCGGGACCCAGGAAGGGGCCGCCGAGTGCCGCGCCGTTCACGTTCAGCGTCCAACCCGTGAGCACGATCTCGCGCTCGTCGGCCACCAGGTCGTCGTTGGTGTCCTTCAGCCGCAGCAGATGCGGCGCGGCCGAAACGAACAGGCTACCGTCGACGAAGGCGCCGCCCTTCGGGAACGGCAGCTTGTCTGCGTAGATCGTGCTGTGGTCGTAGGACCCGTCGCCGTCCGCGTCCTCGAGCACGCGGACGTGATACGACGGCTTGGCGAGCATCTCCTCGGTGGTCATCGTGTTCGGCTCGGTGGACTCGAACACGAACAGGCGCCCGCGATCGTCCTGCACCCCGAACATCGGGTACGACAACAACTCCGGCCCGGCGATCCGCTCGATCGTGAAGCCATCGGGCACCTGGAGGTGCAGCGCCCCGGACGACGGCGCCTGGCGAATCGCGTGACTGGAGACCGACAACAACGCCACGGCAATCGCCGTGGCGAGGACAAGGGCGCGGGCATCGAAGGAGCGGCTGGGCATGGGCTGCGCCTACAGCCTACAGCCTGCCCCGTGCCGTCGTAATGCGAAATGCCGGAATGCTGGCATGTCGAGAGCGGCCGGTGGTCTTCGGCATGTCAGCATTTCAGCATTCCAGCTTTTTGCAGGCGTCCTGAGCGCCGAACGCGGCGTTGACGGCGTCGGCCAGTCACGCCGACGTCGGCTCGACGTTCGAGTTCCGGCGAAAGACGTTGCTGGGGTCGTAGGTGTTCTTGAGGGCCACCAGCCGCGCGTGATTGCTGCCGTAGACAGCCTCGGCTGAGCCCTTGCCGGCATGGCTCTGGTAGTTGGCGTAGATCCGTTCGCCAGACGAGGCGCGCAACAAGCGACTCGCTTCGCTGGCCCACGGCATGAGGCGCTGCGCCAAACCGGGATCATTCCAGTCCGCACCAAAGCGAATGTGAACGCCTCCCGATTGGCGGAGTGGAAAGGCCGTGGAGTCGGAAGCCACCCTGCACAGCTCGCCGTGCATGTAGTGGCTGATGCCGATCACGGTGGAAGCCGGTGCCTCGGCGAGGCGGTCGAGGACGACATTCATGACCTCGTCTGACAACTCGTGCCGATAGGCGGTTGCCACGCACCTGAAGTCGGCATCTGCTGTGCCGGTTGGCTGCCTGCCAGCCAGATCGGCGAATTCCTGGCGCCTGACCATGTCCTTGGCTGGAGCTGCAATCGCTCGTAGGGACCGGAGCAACCGCTCGGCCTCGGCGCTCTCACCGGCGTGACAGAGTTGGACGAACACGCCGCGCTCGCCTGGCGTCAGGTTGAGGGTGGCTTGAAACGCATCCGGCGCTTCCGCCATGAATTCGCGGAACAATCGCAGGACCGATCGCGCCTCTCGAACCGGATAGTGGATGTCGCCGGCGGTGACCGGACCGAGGGAATGAAGGCGACAATCGAAGCTCGTGATCACGCCGAAGTTGGCGCCGGCGCCCCGGAGCCCCCACAACAGGTCCGGATTGCGTTCCGCGTCCACGGACAGCAGGGTGCCGTCCGCGGTGACCACCCGAGCGGCGAGCAGATTGTCGCAAGCGGCTCCATGCAGACCGGACAGCCAGCCGAGGCCGCCGCCGAGCGTCACCCCTGCAGCCCCGACACCGGCGCACTGACCGACGACTGGAGCCAGCCCGTGGCGTCCCGCTTGTCGCATGACCTCGCCACCCAGCGCACCGGCATCGACACGCGCCGTTCGCGTGGCCGGATCGATGGTCACGAGGTTCATCCCCGCCATGTCGATGACGAGGCCATTGGAGGTGCCCCAGCCCATTGGACTGTGGCCACCGCCGCGCACGGCGACTTCCAGTGCATGTGTGCGAGCAAAGGCGATCGCGTGCCGGACATCATCGACATGGGCGCAGCGCACCACGAGGGCGGGGCGCTTCTCAGTGTCGGGATTCCAGAAGTAGACGCGTCGTGCTGCCTCGTAGCCAGCGTCGGTGGGAAGAACGAGGCGACCCTTGAGCTGTGCGCGAAAGGTCGCGAGGGCGCCGCCATCGATCGGGCTGCTGCCGCGAGCGTCGCTCCGATCGAAGGGTGTCACCAACCCCAGCATGCCGGTCGTCGCCAGCGCGCCGTTGATGAAGCGGCGACGACTCTGGCGGGTGTGAAGATTCATCAATGGAATCCTTGATTGGTGTGGGGACCTACAGCCTATCCTGACTCGACGCACGCGCAGCCTGTGTAGACTCGCTCATGACTTTTCGGTCCCGAGGGCTCGTGCTGCTGGCCACTGCCCTGCTCTCGGGATGCCGGCCCGAAGCTCCCGAAGCGCCCGATCTGATCGTCCTGAACGGGAAAGTCTGGACCGGCGATGGCAATCGCCCGGAGGCCGAGGCGATTGCCATCCGCAACGGCCGTATCGTCACCGTCGCCAACAGCGACGTCGTACGAGCCATGGCGTCTGCGGCGACGCGCATCATCGATGTCCAAGGACGACGGGTGGTGCCGGGCTTCAACGACGCGCACTGGCATCTGCCGCTGCGGCAGACGGCGGACCTCACAGGAGCGGGCACCGCGGACGAGATCGTGCGGCGGCTGAAGACGTTCGCCACCGGCCCGGCTGACGCATGGGTGCTGGGCGATGGCTGGGGGCCGTCCGACTTCCCGGGCCTGCAGCCCCATCGCCGTCATCTCGACGCGGCGTTCCCGGATCGCCCCGTCCTGATTACCGATCGTGACGGCCACCAGGTCCTCGTGAACGGCCGGACGCTGGCGCTGGCGGGCATCACCCGCGACACGCCGAATCCGCAGAACGGCCGCATCGGGCGCGATGCGAAGGGCGAGGCCACCGGCCTGTTGCAGGAAGCGGCAATGAGCCTGGTGCAGCGGCTGCTGCCGCCAGTGAGCCCGGACGACGCGGACCGCGCCGTCCTCGCGACCCTTCAGAAGGCAGCGACTTACGGACTGACATCGGTGCAGGATGCCAGTGCGAGTGACCCTGCTGGCCAGCGAGTCGCCGCCTACGAACGCGCCGGGCGGGCAGGCACGCTCCCGATCCGCGTGCGGGTCGCGATGCCGTTCGAGATGAACGTCACGCCGGAGCGACTTGCTGAACTCGTCCGCCTCCGTGACGAGCATCGCGATCGATGGCTGTCGTTCGGGATCGTCAAGGGCGTGCTGGATGGGACGGTCGACGGACACACGGCGGCGATGCTGGCGCCGTACGCCGATCGGCCGAACGAGTCCGGCCTGCCGATGTGGGATCAGGCGGCGCTGAACGCCGCGGTGGTGGCCTATGACCAGGCCGGACTTCAGATCGAACTCCATGCGGTCGGCGATCGCGCGATACGGATGGCACTGGACGCCTTCGCGCGTGCGCGGTCGGTGAACGGGACGTCCGAGCGGCGCCATCGCATCGAGCATGCCGAACTGCCCTCGCCCGAGGACCTGCCGCGCTTCCGGTCGCTGGGGGTCATCGCCTCCACGCAGGCGATGTTCGCGAGTCCCGATGCGATCACGCTCACGAGCTTTGCGCCCGCGCTCGGGCCCGAACGCGCCTCACGGGTGGACGCGTTCGCGCGTTTCGACGACGCCCGCATCGTCCAGGCGTTCGGGAGCGACTACCCGGTGTTCACGATGGAGGTGATGCGTGGCATCCATGCCGCGGTCACGCGGCAGTTGCCCGACGGCACGCCGCCCGGCGGCTGGTATCCCGCCAACCGCATCAGCGTCGCCGCCGCGTTGCGTCACTTCACCGTTGACGCTGCGTTTGCCAGCCGCGAGGACCAGGAGAAGGGCGCGCTGGCGCCCGGGCGGATGGCCGACCTCGTGGTGCTGTCCGAGGACGTGTTCGCGATCCCGCCGGAACGGCTGTGGGCGGTGAAGGCGACACTGACGGTCGTGGGCGGCCGGGTGCAGTGGGACGGGAAGCGCGAAGAGTGATGGCCTGCAGGCTGCTGCCTACGGCCTACAACTCAGCGGCTACGGCCCTGAACGCGAGGCTGGGGCGTGCGGGCGACCTCCAGACAGGTCACCCGTACGCTGCAGGCTGCAGGCTGTAGGCTGTAGGCGGTTAGGCGCCTAGAACGCGTTATTGACTGCGTCCCAATTGACCACGTTCCACCACGCGGCGATGTAGTCGGGGCGCTTGTTCTGGTATTTCAGGTAGTACGCGTGCTCCCAGACGTCGAGGCCGAGCAGCGGCATCTTGCCTTCCATCAGCGGGCTGTCCTGGTTCGGCGTGCTTGTCACCTCCACGCCGCTGCCGCTCTTGATCAACCACGCCCAGCCGCTGCCGAAACGCGTCGTGCCGGCCTTGGCAAACGCCTCCTTGAACGCATCGAAGGAGCCGAACTTGGCGTTGATCGCCTCGGCGATCTTTCCTGTCGGCGAACCGCCGGCGTTGGGCGCCATGACCGCCCAGAAGAACGTGTGGTTGGCATGCCCGCCGCCGTTGTTGCGCACGGCCGTGCGGATGTCTTCCGGGATCGCGTTCAGGTCGGCGATCAGCTGATCGATCGGCTTGCCCTGGAGTTCGGGGTACTTCTCGAGCGCGGCATTGACGTTGTTCACGTAGGTTTGATGATGCTTGCCGTGATGGATCTGCATCGTCTGCTCGTCGATGAACGGCTCGAGCGCGTTGTGGGCGTAGGGCAGCGGCGGAAGTTCGTAGGGCATGAGTGGCAACGCTCCTGGGAAGGTCTCAGGTCTCAGGTCTTAGGCTCAGGCCACACTTCCCTGAGACTTGAGACCTGAGACTTGAGACGTGAGTTACTGAATGCTGAGCATCCGATCGAGCGCCACCCGCGCCCAGTGCTTGGTGGCCTCGGGCACGATGATCTGGTTGTGCACCACGCCCTCGAGGAGGCCGTCGAGCACCCAGAGCAGGTGGTTGGGCGAGACCCGGAACATCGTCGAGCAGAGGCACCCGAACTGGTCGAGCGTGACGACGGTCTTGGCGGGGGCGACTTCGTTGGCGAGGCGGTTCACCAGGTGAACCTCGGTGCCGACCGCCCAGACCGATCCCGGTTCGGATTCGCGTACCCGCTTCAGGATGAACTCGGTGGAGCCCGACTCGTCGGCGGCCTGGACGACGGCCAGCGGCACTTCGGGGTGCACGATGACGCGGATGCCCGGGTACTGCTTCCTGATGTTCGCAATCTGCGCCACGGTGAATCGCGTGTGGACCGAGCAGTGTCCCTTCCACAGCAGGAGGCGCACGTCGGCGAGCGACTCGGGCGTGTGACCGCCGCCGATCTCCTCCGGATCCCAGACCACCATCTGCTCGAGCGGCACGCCCATCTTCCAGGCAGTGTTCCGCCCGAGGTGCTGGTCGGGCATGAACAGGATGCGGCGGCCCCGCGCCCATGCCCATTCGAGCGTGGCGCGGGCATTGCCGGACGTGCAGATGGTGCCACCGTGCTCACCGACGAACGCCTTGATGGCCGCCGACGAGTTGATGTAGGTGACCGGCACGACGTCGGTGATCCCCATCGCCTCGAATTCGCGCCAGCAGATTTCGAGCTGGTCGATGTCGGCCATGTCGGACATCGAACAGCCAGCCGCGAGGTCGGGGAGCGAGACCTTCTGGTGGTCGGCGCCGAGGATGTCGGCGCTCTCGGCCATGAAATGGACGCCGCAGAAGATGACGTATTCGGCCTGCTGGCGCGCCTTGCACTCGCGCGAGAGCTTCCAGGAGTCGCCGATGACGTGGGCGTGGACGAGGACTTCGTCGCGCTGGTAGTGGTGTCCGAGGATGAGGAGGCGGTCCCCCAGGGCGGCCTTGGCGGCGCGGATCCGCTGATCCATCTCCTCGAGTCCGAGCCCCAGGTAGCGGTCCGGCAGCGGCTGCCGTTGCGACAGGCTCGATTGCTCGTAATCGGTCAGGACCTTGACATCCATGGCTGATCGAATCGTAGCACTGGCGGTCTATACTGATTCCCTGTCCGTTCAGGAGGAGTCATGGCACAAGCGACGCATCCCGGCGAAGGCAAGAAGCCGGAAGAGTTCCGAAACTACGCCGCCGAGGCGCGCAGCAGCGTGCGTGAGTTCTACCGTCTCAACCATACGAACCAGACGCTGGACTTCGTACTGGGCAAGAAGAAGGAGTACCTCTCGCTCCATCGCATGGAGATGACCGTGTGGGAGGCGCTGGAGTACATGAACCAGCTCGTCGACGACAGCGACCCGGACGTCGATTTCACGCAGATCGAGCACGCGATGCAGACGGCCGAGGCCGTCCGCGCCGCCGGGCAGCCGCGCTGGTTCCAGCTGACGGGCCTCGTCCACGACCTGGGCAAGGTGCTGTGCCTGTGGGGAGAGCCGCAGTGGGCGGTCGTCGGCGACACCTTCCCGGTCGGGTGCAAGTACTCCGACAAGTGCGTGTACCCGGAGTTCTTCGAGCTCAACCCGGACTCGAAGAAGCCGGAGCTGATGACCGAGAACGGCATCTATGAGGAGCACTGCGGGCTGGCCAACGTGCACCTCTCGTGGGGGCACGACGAGTACATCTACCACGTGTTCAAGAACCACATCCCGGAGGGCGGCCTGTATGCGCTCCGGTATCACTCGTTCTATCCGTGGCACAAGGAAGGCGCCTACACGCACCTCACGAACGAGAACGACCGTGAGTGCATGAAATGGGTCAAGGCGTTCAACAGGTTCGACCTCTACTCGAAGGGCGACGCGCGCCCGAACGTGACCGAGCTGACGCCGTACTACAAGGACCTGATCGACGAGTTCGTGCCAGGCAAGCTTCGTTGGTAGGGACGGCTCTCCGAGCCGTCCATCTCCTGAACGCGGAACCCGGAACGCCGAACGTCGAACGCTGAACGCAGAAGGGCGCGCCACCACGGCGCGCCTTTCGCGTTGTCGGCCTTCGTCAATCGGCCGTCGGCCTTCGAACGTCGCTCGCCATCCCAAGAGTAGGGGCCCCTCGGACGAGATCAGCCAGATGCCGCGACGGCCGCCGCGATCCGACACGAAGGCCACGGTCGCGCCGTCAGGCGACATCGACGGCCACTGATCGAGGGCATCACCGGACGTCAGTGGACGTGGCTGCGTTCCGTCCAGCTCGGAACTCCAGATCCAGCGTCTGCCGCCGCGCGACGAGCTGAACACGAGACGGTTGGCTCGCGGCGAGATCGTCGGATCCAGATCACCCGAGTAGCCATCGGTGACTGGCTGCTCGTCGACGCCAGTCCCTGCGGGTGTGAGCCGAACGAGCGACTGACGGAGCTCTTCGTGGGTGGCCACGATTGCGCGGCCGTCCAGTGAAAGACTCGCCGCCGAGTAGTCGCCGATGCCACGTGTAATGGGAACGGGGGTCCCGCCTCCTGCCGGTCGCCAGTACAGGCCGAGATCCACGGACGCGGCATCGCTCGCGAAGAACATGCCCCCGTTACCGGGCGCGACCATCGGAAACATTGCCCGGCGCGGCGTGGTCACGACGGGTTCCGAGGTTCCGCCATCGACGCGAATGCGGTAGATGTCCGACTGGTCCAGGTTGGCTATCGTCGATCGCGTTCGAATGAAGTACACGTACCCATCATCGGACCACGCTGGCCAGTGAATGTGGATGCCGGCGTCGGCGGGGATGATCTCCCGTCTGCTGGTGCCGTCAGCATCTGCTACCCACAACGCGTCGCCTGCCGACGAGCCAGCCTTTATGAACGTGATGCGGCGCCCATCTGGAGACCAGCGGGTGCCGAGCATGCCGTCGTCGAGGAGTTTGCGAGGGACGCCTGGCAACGGCGCGGGAACCTCCCACGTGGCAAACGCGGCCGTACTGCCTCGGCGCTTCGCCATGACCGCAATGCGGTTGCCCTCAGGGGCGATGGCGAGCCCACCGATGCCCATGTGGGCTGTGATGTCCAGGTCCGCGGACGCGGTCAGGTTGTAGGCATCACCGCCGCCGACGAATCGCACCCAGACGTCGGTACGACCGGTCGGGCCGGCCGCCACGTAGGCCACCCAGTTGCGGTCGGGCGAGATGGCTGGTGCGAACTCGCGTCCTGGCCCACTGGTCAGGAGGTCGGTGCGTGAAAGCTCGGGGACGCGAACCTGCAACGGCGCGGGCACATCGGCGGTCCGTCCGGCGGACGCGTAGCGCGCGACGAACGGCGCCGCGGCGAGCAGGCCGAGGGCGACCAGCAGTGCCGCCACAAGGGCGACCGACACCGGCACCGTCCGCGCGGAGCGTCCCGCCGTCGAGCCTGCCGGAGCCGTCGACGCGGTTGGTGGTTCACGAGTCCCGGTCTCGACGTACTCGACCTCCGCGATCAACCGATAGCCGCGCTTGGCAATCGTCTCGAGCAGGTGCGGATGGTCGGCGTCATCACCGAGGGCATGACGCAGTTCGGTCACGGTGCGCGTGAGGGCCGACTCGCTGACCGACTGCGAGCCCCACACGTCGTTCAGCAGGTCGTCCTTCGGCACGACCTGCCCCTGCCGCGAGGCCAGGTATGTGAGCAGGTCCATGACCTTCGCGCGCACCTGCACGGTCCGGCCGTCCTTCGACAGCCGGCATTGGGCTGGTTGCGCCAGCCACCCGCCCAGGCGGAAGTCACCTCCCGAACCCACGCGCAGCATCGATTGCTCGTCCCGCGCAGTATGCCCGATCTCGGCCGTGAGCACCCTCACGGGCTCGTGGCATGACTGGCGCCCGAGGCCTCACACGAATTCAGCGACGAGCGAGGCGAAATTCAGCAAGCCCGTCAAGACGCCGCACGCGCGACCGCCGAGCGTGGACGCATGTGTCCACATCCGCATTTCGGACGGCCCTTCTGCTGCTCGATCCTGCTGTTCTTCCTGGTCCGCGCCGTGCCCGCCCTTGGACAGGCATCGGCGAGCCTGGCGCTTGCATCTCCGGCGGCTGGGACAGTCGCGAGCGACGTGAGCCGGGCTTCGCCAGGGTCGACAGCGGCGGGGTCCAGGGTCTACATCGCCGACACCCGCGTCAGGAGGGCGGCCGAGTCTGCGCTTCAGATCGCATCGACGCAGGCGGCGACGCGGAGGTGCCAGCGGGTGCTATCGGAATTCGTCGACGGGGGCCAGCCGCCGCTGACCGCCCGGCTGAATGCGCTCAAGCTGCCTCTGCAGGAGTACGTGCGCACGGTAGTCTTCGTCGATGGCGGGTCCCTCCCCGCCTGCCGCAAATCCGTGCTGGCAGTCACCATGCCTGGGAGCCGCGTCGTGCATCTGTGTGGCGCCGCGTTCGCAGACGTTGCAGGACACAGCCCCGTCGAGGCTGGAGTGCTGGTGATGCACGAGGTCCTCCATACCCTGGGACTCGGCGAGAGCCCTCCCTCCCCGGCGTACATCTCGCGACGCGTGCGCGAACTGTGCTGGTGACGAGAGATCGTGGACCGTTCAGCATCCGGTAGTCGGCTGACGACCGTCGAACGTAGAACGCCAAGCGCAGAGGGCCGCCTCACGGCGCGCCTTTTGGGGGGTCTCGGCCTTCGTCAGTCGGCCGTCGGCCGTCGGACAGCGCGACGACACGCCATTGGGCCCGAGCCTTGACAGCCCGGCCGTAGCAGCCATACTGCCCTTCACCACGACAACTCATGCTCCGCGGCGCGGAGTTCTTCGGGCCGCCCGTACCGGCGTGGGCCGTCGGCGTGACTCATCGGTGAAGGGACGTCCATGAGTGCGGCGCAGACACCACTGCAGCAGGACGGACGAACGCCTGATCACGCTGGACGTGATGCGCGGGGTCGCCCTGTTCGGCATCCTGCTGATGAACATCACGTCCTTCGGCATGCCGTTCGCGTACTCGGTGCCGCACATCTACGGCGGCGCTACCGGTGCCGACCTGTGGGCGTGGATTGCGACGAGCATGTTGTTTGAGGGCACACAGCGCGGGCTCTTCTCGCTGCTGTTCGGCGCCGGCGTCCTCCTGCTCACCGAGCGCATCGACGCCCGGGGTGGCGACGCGTCGCACGTGTTCTTCCGACGCAACCTGTGGCTGATCGTCTTCGGCATCGTGCACGGGTACCTGCTCTTGTGGACCGGCGAGATCCTGTTCTTCTACGGAGCCACCGCGCCGTTCGTCTACGCGTTCCGCAAGGCCACCCCGCGCACGCTGTTCGCCTTCGCCCTCGGCGGATTGCTGGTCGGCGCGGCATGGAACCAGCTCGATGCGTACAACGCGATCAAGAAGCACACGGCCTACCAGGAGGCACGGGCGGCACAGGCCGCTGGGGCGACGTTGACGCGCCCGCAGACCAAGGCCCTCAAGGCCTGGCCGGCACTGGTCGACGAGATGAATCCGGACGCGGACAAGATCCGGGACACGCTCGAGTCGATGCGAGGGTCGTATGCCACCGTCGTCGCGTTCCAGGCGCCGACCGTCGCGCACCACGAGAGCTGGTTTCAGTACAGGTACTTCTTCGATGTCTGGTCGCTGATGCTGATCGGCATGGCGTTGTTCAAGCTCGGGCTGCTGCACCTCGGTCATCCGCGCGGCGCGTACGTGTGGATGGTCGTGCTCGGGTACGGTATAGGCCTGACGGTGAACCTCTTCGAGGTACGACACCTGCTGACGTACCACTTCCATACGCTGGCGCGGGTGCAGGCCGAGGTGACTTACGACCTCGGCCGACTGGCGATGACGACAGGGCACGTGGGCCTGCTGATGCTGTTCTGCAACGCCGGGATCCTCGGCTGGCTGCAGCGGGGCCTGGCCGCCGTGGGCCAGATGGCGCTGAGCAACTACGTCTCGCACTCGATCGTCTGCATGCTGGTCTTCCGGAGCTTCGGATTCGGCCTGTACGGCCACCTGTCGCGCCACCAGCTCTATTACGTCGTGTTCGCGATCTGGGCCGTCCAGCTCGTGATCAGCCCGATCTGGCTCGCGCATTGCCGTTTCGGGCCGCTCGAGTGGCTGTGGCGCTCGCTGACGTACGGGGTACGACAGCCGATGCGGCGCGTGGCCCGGGCTGGTCACGACGACCCGCTGGTCGCCCCGGCGGGCTGACGACGGGAGACGCGGTCGGCAGGCCAAGCTCGCGGAACGTGAAGGCGGATCAGCCCCGCAAGGCGTTCTCCAGCCTCAGGCCCCTGAAGCGCGCGAAGTCCGTATCACTCGACACCAGCACGGCGTCATGGGTGAGCGCGAGGGCCGCGAGGTGCGCATCGGTGGTGAGATTCCCCGCGGCGCCGCTGGTGGCCAGCAGCGATTTCAGGACTTCCCAGTGCTCGTCCTTCTCCCGCACGACACGGACGTTGTCGAGGGCGAGCCATGTGTCCACTTTCGCTGCCGCGGCATCGGGCGTGAGCGGGCGCGGGAACACGCGGGGATTGGTGGACAGTCGCAGGAAGCCGAGCAGGACCACCCATGGCAGCCCGATCACCTCCTCGCCGTCGTTGACGGTGCGCTCCCACCACTGACGCGCGCTCTGGTGCTGGGCCGCCTCGGCGTTGATGGCGTAGAGCAGGATGTTCAGGTCGACGATCTTCACTTGCGAGTCGCGAGTTCGCGGACGACTTCCTCGTCTTCGAGCGCGGCGGCCATCGCCAGCGCCTTGTCGAGGGCGACGCGAGGAACGCCCATCGCGTGCACCCGCTCCCGATAGGCCCGTCGCGGTCGCTTGCGCGCGCCTCCTGCATCGAGCCCCGCCTTCAGGGCGCGGTTGAGCATGCGCGTGAGGCTCACTTTCTCGGCCCGCGCCTGGGCCTTCAGGCGCTCGAGCAGCACATCATCGAGGCGTACCGTGGTCCGCATGGCGTCATCATAGCATCTGGCACTGTGATGTCATGGCATCCCGAACGCTCCGACGCGCGGCCGGAGCGAGAACGGCGAACGGCAACGCCGAACAAGAGGCGCGCCACACATGGGCCGTGCGGCCGCGACATCGATGGTCAGTCGCGTGGAGGTCGCCGCGGCCTTTGCCCGGGCCGTGCGCCTTGGCGGGTTGAGCCAAGTCGCCGGGGCATGCGCAACGACGCTTCGCCGACGAGTGGCCAGATTTTGTCAGGGTTCCCGTAACCGAGGTGCTCGTGGCACGAGCCGATGGCCTGGCCAGGAGCATGGACTGCGCGGATACGACGCGGTTCAGCTCGCGTCAGCGCTGGTCTGGCAGGACGCCATCGGGCGGGATGTCGTTTTCGCGACGGTCGATCAGGTGTTGATGAACGCCGCCGAGGCAAGCGGATTGCAGGCATGGCCCGGCAATGCCGGGACCCGCGGACCCGGATAGCCCAGAGACCCGGCGCCTTCAGTGCTGTACCGGCTCGACCAGCATCAGGTCGCTGCCTTCGGCGTTGACGAGGGGCACGAGCAGCGTGCGCTCGTCCGGTGACAGCGCCAGCCCGCCACCGACCGGCTTTCCCAGCCTGGCGATCGTCGTCTGTGTCCCTGTGCGCAGATCGACCGCGTCGATCGTGCCGAATCCCGCACCGGCGGCAGGGAAGTAGAGGTGCCTGCGTCCGACGACGAGGTTCAGGACGCCCATCAGGCCTGACGCGACGTGCTCCTCCGGGCCACCCCCAAGGGGCATACGCCAGATCTCGCTGGCGCGTGAAGTAAAGCCAGCGACCGTCGGGCGACTCCTGCGCGGCGCTGCTACGGCGCTGCGTGACTTGCACGGCGAAGCCGCCGCCCGCCGGCATGCGCCAGACGTTGGCATCGTCGATCACCTCGGTGGTCTGCCGGGAGAAGTAGATCCACCGCCCGTCGCGCGACCATTTCCCCTCCAGCACGTACCCGGGTCCCGTCTCGAGGCGGGTTGCGCGGGCGGTTTCCGCGTCGAGCAGGAAGAGGCCGCCGGTGGCTCGCGGCGCCGCGTTGAACAGGATGCGTTTGCCGTCAGCCATCGACGCGGCGAACACTCCACTCCACGATTGCGATCGACGGCGTCGGTCACGGATCCTGTGCTTCATGCCGAAGCCGCCTGCGACGCCAGACCCGAGCAGGAGTGGTGAACCGACCGAGGGGGAAACTTCAAGCGTCACCGGTTCGTCACGACCGATGACGGCGAAGCAGGGGCAGTACCTCGCGTTCATCCACTACTACACCAAGATTCATCGCGTCTCGCCGTCAGAGGCCGACCTGCGACGGTACTTCGGGGTGACAGCGCCCGTGGTGCACCAGATGATCGTCACCCTGCACGAGCGTGGCTTCGTCGACCGTGAGCCGGGGAGGCCCCGATCGATCCGCCTCAGGCTCACGCGCGCGCAGTTGCCCGATCTGGAGTGACGCCCAGGTGGGCGAAGCGACTGCCGCTGAGGACGACGCACCGCCCGACGTCATCGCAAGGGGTCGGCAACCATAAGATCGGTGTCATGCACGAGTCCTTTCGCAACCGAATGCTCACGGGTTCCGTCAGGGGCCCATCGTGACACTACCGACGTGAGGGGACCTTGGCCTGCAGTTCCTCGAACCAGTTGGTGATGAGGCCGACGTGCGTGACCGGCGGCGGAGGTTGGCGCGGCCGACGTTGCACGGCGTAGAACCGCCGGCCGTCCGGCGAGATGTCGTAGCACCGGAGGGGCACACAGGCGATGCCAAGGTTGGCAGGATCGAATCGGAACAGCGTCCTGGGCACTGAGGCTTGGTTGGGGCTCAGAGGCCTCGAGCGTCGACCTTACGCGTCGAGCAAGCTCGACGCCTACACCCTTCCGTGGTGTAGCGGTCGACCTTGGTCGACCGGCGTCAGGCGTCAGGCGTCAGGCGTTAACCGCCGCTCTGGGACGAAAGCAGCAGTCAGGGCCGCAGTTCGATCAGGACGATGTCACTCAGCGCGTCATCGTGCTTGCCGACGATGAGTGAGCGTCCGTCAGGTGTCCAGGCCACGCCCACGGCATCGTGATGGTTCCAGCCTCAAGGCCGTTCGATGGGTATGTCGAACAGCGCGGGATCCTCGCAGATGAGTGCCGCCGCGAAGACTGACATCACATAGTCCAATGCCTCATCGGACATCCACTTGTGCCTGTAGAAATTCCAGAAGTTGCGATCACGCGGATCATCGGGAAGTTCGTTGAGCTTGTTGATGACGTTGCCCGGGCCGTAGTTGTAGGCGGCAATGACCAGGAGCCCGGAAGCCGCTGCCGGGCTCGAATAGAGATCCGCCAGATGGCTCACCGCGGCGTCGGTTGAACGCACAGGGTCGTGCCGTTCGTCCAGGGCGTCGTAGATCGGAGCGTTGTGAAGGGGCCCCAGGGCCAGACCGTACCTCGTCGCGAGATCGGGAATGAACCCCCACATGCCCTTGGATATACCGCGGGGCCTCCGGGCTCCGACCCACGCGATGTCGAAATCGCTTTCCTGGAGTGGAATCAGGGCCAACTCCCTCGGAAGCCCTCGCTCATCGAGGGCCTTGTACACCAGCTCCAACAGATTACCTTCGCGGGCACGATCGAGCGCGGCTCGCAGCAGTGGCGCATCGGCGCGCCACTCCTCCACGTACTGCATCGCAAGCGCATGGAACCCCGGGGACACGTCCAGTTCCGATTCCCCCAGCCGGCGAGCCATGCGCATGACCGACCGTTCGGCCTGTGTCTTCCCTGCATACGTGCCGATGAGCTCCAGATAGCGGTCGTACGACTCCTCGAGCTTCGTCAGTCGATACGAGGAACGCACAAGGGTGTTCGACGAAGCTCCGCTTCGGCGGAGTCTGGCAAGATCGGCGTCCAATTCGCGCGTTTGGAAGAAGGTCTCCGCCGCCAGTTGTCTCAGGTCCTGGCTCCGCTGTCGCTCGCGGTCGTACACCATCCCCAGTGCGACAAGCCCCACCGCCAACGCGGCACAGAGCGAAGCCAGAACATGCAGCGCGCGAAATCTAGTCCCCTTCCTCCATTCGCTGGCAGACATCCATCGTCGCCGGGTCGAGATCCCGTCTGGCGTCAGCAATGTCGGCGCAGGGGTGGTTTCATCTCCTTCCCCAGGCAGCATCCTGGCAGGGGGTGGAGTCGCGGGTGTTGGCGCCTCGCGTGTCACCTCCGGCGTGAACCGGTACCCCACCTTCGGGACCGTTTCGATCCACAGCTCGGCGCCCATACCGAGCACCCGGCGGAGCGTCGAGATCTGAAACGAGAGGTTGGCCTCCTCGACGAATGTGTCGGCCCACAACTTCGCGACCAGTTCCTGCCGCGATAGCGCGCGGCCGCCGCTACGCACGAGGATCAGCAGTAACTCGAAGGTCTTGGGCGCGAGCGCGATAGGTTGCCCGTCGCGCAAGACGATGTGGCGCGCGACGTCGACGCGGATCGGGCCGAAGGCATACACCTCTATGCCGGGCGATCGCACGACTGCCTCCGACAACGGGTTGGCCATCTCGTGCGTCACGTCCGCTCCTTCGAACGACGCGCCCAGGTGCCAACTCGCCGCGCAAGGGCGGACGCGCGGCAACAGAACGGGAGTGCGTCGTATTCTACTCAGCCTTGGCCGAGGTTGCCCCACCGCCAGGCACCTGGGCTTGGATAGGGCTCGGAGGCCTCGAGCGCTTTACGCGTCGAGCAAGCTCGACGCCTACACCCCTCTCTCGACGCCCATACCCTTCTGTGGTGTAGCGGTCGACCCTGGTCGACCGGCGTCAGGCGTCAGGCGTCAGGCGTCAGGCGTTAGGCGTTAGGCGTTAGGCGTTACCATCGGCGCATGTCCCTCGACGAGCGCGCCTTCTTCAACGAGCGACCCGAGACCCGCAAGGCCCGCCATCAGTGCCCCCGATGCAAGCGGACCAACGAGTACAGCGTGCGCTGGGTGCGGCGCTCGAAGAAGGACCGCCTGCCCGGCGGCGCCGACGAGCAGGACCGCGCCAAGTTCGCCAAGCTGCGGGACTACCTCCTGCGCGTCGAGGACGAGCTGACGTGCGCGGAGTGTGGCAAGCGGTTCGAGATCCCGTCGCAGCAGTCGCTGGTCTTCGTCGACCAGATGGCCGGCCTGCCCAACGACGAGGAACTCGAGCGCGAGATCCAGGCCGCATCGGGCGAACCAGCCGGCGTGCAGGAGCCCGAGGCCGCTGCCAAGCCCGCCATCCCAGCCCGCTTCCTGCGGAAGTCCACCGGCTGGAAGTAGCTCCCCGCGGAACTGGCGTCACGCCAAACCATTGAAAGACAAGGGCTTGCGTTTTCTCACGTAATCCTCTGAACTCCCTGCACCTCTGCAAAGGACATGCAAATGCCCCGGCGCTTAGCGTCGGCGCATGTCACAACTCATTGGTGGGGGAAGGGCGCTCGCGGGCCTCGTCTTAGGCATTCTGCTCGGCAGTAGCACCGCGGTCGCCCAACCAGTGCTGCCCGACGGAGGGGCGGCGCGCGACTCGCTGACGACGCTGGATCTGCTCATGCCCGAGGTCGTCGGGGCGAGCTCAGCCGCGAGCGCCGTGACAGCCCGCGTGGTGGTGGATGCCAAGCTGCAAGGCCTCGTCGACGACCTCCTGGGCAGGTCGCCAGCCTTCCGCCGTCAGTGGCAGCGTCTGGAACGGTTCCCGCGCTTGTCAATCCGGATCGAGTTGGTCCACGCCAACCAGATCGGCGGCGACGCGCACGCGGCGACCACGATCGCCGTGCTGCACGATGGCTCCGTGGATGCGACGGTGGCGATTCCGGGTGGCCGGCGCCTCCCGGAGCTGGTCGCCCACGAAGTGGAGCACATCCTGGAGCGGCTCGACGGGGTCAATGCCGCCAACCAGCATGCGCTGGGTGACCACTCGGTGCGGCGCGCATCCGGCACCTTCGAGACCGCACGGGCCGTGCTCGTTGGCCAACTGGTCGCGAAGCAAGTCCAGCCACGGTGAGGAGCGAGCATGCGCGCCATCCTCACCCTCGCTGCCGCCTCGCTCGTCTCCGGGCTGATGCCCGGGATGCCGGGACGCTATGTCGTGGTTCCCACGAGCGTTCCCTCGGAAGTGGGCCTTCGGCCGTGCCCGCCGTCGTTGTCGCTGGATGGCGCAGGCGTAGCCTTCGAGGCGCACGTATCGCTCGATCCCGCAGACCAGAACGGCAAGCCGGACGTGTACCTGCTGGAGCGCTCGACCAACCGGGTGATGCTCGTGTCGCGCAATCCCGCTGGAAATGCAGGCCGAGGCTCGAGCCGGTGTCCACGCGTGTCTGGTGACGGCCAGCGGGTGGTGTTCGAATCGGACGCGACCGACCTGGTCGAGGGCGACCCGCCGGTCACGACCGATGTCTTCGTCCTCGACAGGAGCACGAACGTGCTGCGCCGGATCGCTGCGATGGCCGGCGCTGGCCCGAACACGAGTGCTCGCCCTGCGCTCTCGGCCGATGGCCGGGTCATGGTCTTCGACGCGCGACCGGTGGATGCCACACCCGGCCAGCGGTCGCACGTCTACCGGGTGTCACTGGACGCGCCGGGTGACGTTCAGGAGGTCGGCGAAGGATACGCCGCGACGGTGAGCACGGATGGCAGCGTCGTGGCGTTCGTCACGAGCCTGCACCCTGGCGCGCCTCAGGTCATTCGGGTGATCGGCCCCAACGTGTCTCGAACCGTGGGTCCGGCGGCCGCGCAGCTGGCCGAAGGTGACGTCTTCGCGCCGGCGCTCTCGGCCGATGGGCAATGGATCGCATACGTCTCGAGACCCAGACCGACGCGCCCCGGCAGCATGGACGTCGCGCGAGCGCAGGTGTACGTGGAACACATCGGTGACGGCCTTCGGCACCTGGTAAGCATCACGGCGCAAGGGCGGGAAGCCAACGGCGTCAGCAAGCTGCCCGCGATCGACGCGACGGGCAGCCGGGTGATCTTCGAGTCCACGGCGACGAACATGGCCTGCGACTCGCGCGACCTTCCCAGTTGCGGCGCGGACATCAACCTGCTGGGCGACATCTTCGTGTGGGAGCGGACGACCGCCACCGTCGCGCGCGTCAACGTCGCGACGAGCGAACTCCCCTGGCTGGAGGGCGCCGCCTATCCGACCGTCAGCCCCGATGGCAGGCACATCGCCTTCCTGTCGCGGCAACCCGTCAGCGCCGCCGACGGTCGTGACACGTTCGATCTGTTCATCACGCGGCGATGAAGGGTGATGGGCTGGAAGGCGCCGCAGCTCTGGCCCGCGCCGTGCGCCTGAATGCGTTGAGCTCCGACGCGGGCCAGAACGCCCATCGACGCTTCGCTGGCGAGGGGCCCGACTTGGTCAGGATCCCCTGGACCGAGGTCCTCGTCACACGAGCCGATGGCCTGGCCTGGGAACACGGACTGCGCGGATGCGGCGCGGTTCAGCTCGCGTCGGCGCTGGTGTGGCAGGACGCCATCGGGCCGGATGTCGTGATTGCGACCTTCGACCAGGTCTTGATGAACCGCAGCGGCGACCGGCTGCAAGTGTGGCCTGCCGGCGCTCGCACGCGCTCGTGAAGCCATCGCATGCACGTCGCGTCGCCATGCAGTTCCGGCAGGCTTGTGGCAAGTCACTGGCACACGCTTACGGGTGCACAGGCCGCAGGTACGCCTTCTCGACGAACGTCGCCACTTCGCGGCCAAGACGTTCGCCGGCGTCCTGATCGAAGCGGAAATGGATGCCGCCGTAGACGCGCGCGTCCGAGACGTCTGCGAGGATCTGGTGAAGCGCCCCGTAGTGCAGCACCACGCCCGGGAGTGCCGGGTTCTCCAGCGTCAGATCGTGCCCAGCCTCGCCATACAGCCGCCGCATCATCTCGAGGCTGGCGCTGCTGCCGCTGGCGTGGTTCGACGGGTAGCTGGGAAAGCAGGGCGTCGTGATGAGCGGCATGAACGACGTATCGCCCGCCGTCCACCCATTGTCGTCGTCCCCGCCCGCGCGAATCGCGGTTTCCGGCCGCCACAGGCCGTAGTGGTACTTGGCCTCGAACGAGGCGATGAAGGCGTCGTTGACGGCCATCGCGATCAGGGCGAAGTTGCGCGCGTTCTGCGCTAGGCCGTCGCCTCGGGCCAGCGCGAGCTGCGGCGCGATCAATCGCACGCCGAAGGTGTTGCCGATGCCGTTGTAGAACCGCGCGACATCCGTACGATCGGCGGGCCGCTCGGTGCTCGCCACGCCGCCCACGGTCATCACCTCGCGCTGGGCCATGTAGTAGCGGTAGCTGTCGGCCGCCGGCGGGGGCTCCGGCCGGAAGGCCCGGGGGCTCGGGATGGCCAACGGTCTCATGTTCGCGACCTGGTAAGAGATGCCGACGCGCAGGCCCGTCGCCGCGCTGACCGGGCAGCTCGGCGTCGCCTGCCACGCGCCGGTGGCGGGGGGCAGCGGCTCGAAGAACGCCGCCGGCGACGATCCGTCGCTGGCAGCGAGGGTCATGACAGCCGCGGCAGCGGCTTCGCCGACCGCGATGCCGTCGTCCTTGGCCTGCCCAGCGGGGATGGCCGCCAGCGATGCCGCGCGCGCGGCATCCAGGGCCGCGACGGTGGCCGGCGCGGTGACATACGTGCGCAGCACACGATACGCAGCCGCCACGGCTGCTGCGTCGGGTGATGCGCCGTCCGGCGCACTGACCGTGCCGAGATACGGCTCGTAATCACCGGTGATGGCGTTCACCGCTTCGAACATGGCCAGCGACACGACCGCCATGTTCCGTGCACCGCCGTTCACCCCCCCGGCCGTGTTGCCGGCGATGACGGTCCAGTCCACGACGACGTCGGCCCTGACCACAGCCGGTGCGCTCAGGGACAGGATGCCCACCAGAAACTTGACAGCCAACTTGCCAGACACGCAGGCGTTGATGCGCGTGGTCATGATCACACCTTTCGGCAACTCGGGCTCGCCCGGTCGGCACGACTGCCTGGCCAAGGCACAACCCGGTGATGGCCCGGACCTTAGCGAAGCAGCCTGGCCGCCGTCTCGAAATCCGCGCGAAGAATCGCGAAATTTTCGCGAAATCCCGCCGTGCGCGCCGCATCGAGGCAATTGCGCCGGCAATCACCCCTATGTGAAAATCGCCGCCAACCCATCAAGGCTGGCCCATTGGCGACCCAGCACATCCTCTCCGTTGACGCCACGCTCGATCTGGAGCGCGGCTGCCTTCTGCGCGCTGGCCGGCCCGTGCACCTTCGGAGGCAAACCTACGAAGTGCTCCGGTACCTGGCCCAGCGCCGCGGTCACGTCGTGGACAAGGAACGCTTCATCGAGGACATTTGGCAGGGCCGCGCGGTCACCGACGGCTCGCTGGCCAAGTGCGTCGAGGAACTGCGCGAAGCCGTGGGCGAGGACGCCGCGCGCCTCATTCGGACCGTTCGCGGGCGCGGCTACATCCTCGACACCATAGACCCTCCGTGCGATGACAACGCGACGTCGGCAACTGCGGTCATCGACGACGCCACACTGTCGGCGGCGGCTCCCTTCGACACTGACAAGGACCACAGCACGGAGCGGGCGGTCGATGAAGCGACGATGGGGCTGGCGGGTTCAACAGTCGACGCTCCCGCGAGGGCCGGTGCGCTGAGACGCCGCAGGGGAGTCGTCGCCGCCATCACGTGCGCTGCCGCGCTCCTCGTCACGTCGTGGTTCGTGTCGAGCGGCCTCGGTCGCGATACCGCTCCCCAGGCAGTGACATCGCTTGCCGTCCTCCCTTTTGCCAACGGGACCGACGATCCTGGCATCGATTACGTCGCGGATGGCATCACCGCCAGCGTGATCCACCGACTGTCCCGTCTGACCGGTCTAAGAGTCATCTCGCACACCGCCGTGCTGCACGTCAGGAAGCGCGGGGGTGACACACAAGCGATCGCGCGAGATCTTGGCGTCGGATCTGTGCTCACCGGCCGCCTCGTGAAGCGGGACACCAGGCTGGCGCTCGCGCTGGAGCTACTCGATGCGCGAGACAACCGGCATCTCTGGGGCCACCGGTACGAGGTCGACCTGCGTGAAGTAGCGACGATGGAGCAGGCGATCCCCGTCGATCTCGTCGAGTACCTTCGACTGACGTTGAGTGCCTCATCAAGGCAGCAACTGGCGCGCACGTACACGGACAACGCGGACGCGCACCAGTTGTATCTGAAGGGTCGGTACGCGTGGGAGAAATGGACAGTCCAGGGCTCGAAGCAGGCCGTTGCCTACTTCGAAGAGGCGATCAAGCGCGACCCGGAGTACGCGCTGGCGTACGCGGGCCTGGCCGATGCCTACCTGTTCGGGCTCGAGGCCGGAGCGGGCCTGCCGAGGAAAGAAGCGCAAAGCCGAGGCAGGGCCGCGGCGATGAAGGCTCTGTACCTGGACCCGCAACTGGCCGAAGCCCACGCAGCGCTGGGGTTGCTGCTGATGATCGACTGGGACTTTCCCGCCGCTGAAAAGGCGCTTTCGCGAGCACTCGAGCTGAATCCCAACTACGCAGAAGCGCATCACCTGTACTCGCACCTGCTGCTTTCACTCGGGCGCATCGACGAATCGCTTAGGGAGAGTCGAACGTTTCAGGCGCTCGACCCGGTATCGGAATCACCCATCGGTCATCTCGCCTGGCACTATCTTTGGGCCCGCCAGTATGACGACTCGATCGCGTGGAGCCTCAAGGACCGGCAGATCTACCCGGACGCGCCCCAGCCGACCCTCTGCGACGCGTATTACGCCAAGGGCATGCACAAGGAAGTCGCCGATTGCTTCTACACCGAGCACGCCAGGCGCCTGACACCCGCCGAGAACGGTGACCTGAAATCGGCGTTCGCACGTTCGGGCCTCGACGGTCTTTTTCGCGTGCGCATCACACAGTTGAAAGCCGTCGCGGACGATGAGCGAGACGACGTCGACATTGCGGCCCTCCACTCACGCCTCGGCGAAGTGGAGCAGGCGTTCCTGCATCTCGAACGGGCCTACACCCTGCGCTCGTCAGGGATGTCAGCACTCAGGGCAGACGTGCGCTTCGACAACGTCCGCGGCGACCCGCGATTCGCCGATCTCCTGCGGCGGATCGGGCTGCCGCCGCTGAATTAGGCTACGGCCTACGGGAACATGGCCACCGGCGGCAAGCGAGAACGAGCGACTGGTAGGCATCAGGCCGCCTATCCCACATCAGCCCCACTGACAGGCAGATCGCCTTCCTGGGGCGCCAGCCTGTCAGCGGCGCCGACGGTCGTCACACGTTCGAACTGTTCATCGCCCACCGGTGAACCCTCGTTCTACCGCGTCGGACTGAATCGCTTACGCCGTAGCCGTCGACCTTCAGGTCGACGGCCTCATGTCGCTCGGCTCCCGATTACTGCCCCGGGTGAACCCTGACGCGCGTCGATACATACAGGTCGACGCCGCCGACGCCCCCACTGCGATGGCTTGGCAATCGTCTCAAGCAGGTGCGGATGGTCGGCGTCATCACCGAGCGCGTGACGCAGTTCGGTCACGGTGCGCGTGAGGGCCGACAGCGCGGCGGCCAGCGCGCTGACGCAGGCTCGCGCACGCGGCGCGAGATGAACGCCGGGGAGGGAGGGCTCTCGCCGAGTCCGGGAAATCGAAGATCATGCCCTCGACGAGATCTACCGTCCAGAGCGCGAAGCAAGCTATCGCCTTCTTCGAGGAGGCGGTCAAGCGCGACCCCGACTACGCGCTGGCGTACGCGGGCCTCGCGGATGCCTATCTGACCGACGCCTCGGTCGGCGCGGCACGGACCGCTTTGGAACCGGGGGGCCAGCCTGACGAGGCAGGAAGCGGAGCGCCGAGGCCGCGCGGCGGCGATGAAGGCGCTGTCCCTGGACCCGGAACTGGTTGAAGTCCACTCAGCGCTGGGGGCCCTGCTGTGGACGGACTGGGACTTCTCCGGTGCCGAGAAGGCGTATACCCGAGCAATCGAGCTGAATCCCAACTACGCGGATGCGCGTCACATGTACGCGCACCTGCTGCTGGAGCTCGGGCGTATCGACGAAGCACTCAGGGAATGTCAGGCGTATCTGGCGCTCGACCCGGTGTCCGACGCCCCCATGATTCATATCGTCGGCCACCATGCCTGGGCTCGCGAGTACGACGACGCGATCGCATGGGGCGTCAAACTACGCCAGCTCCACCCGGACGCGGTCGGGTGGAATCTCTGCGAGGCGTATTACGGCAAGGGGGAAGCACGAGGAGGCCGCGGAATGCATCCTCAAGCGGGACGCTGGTGTTCTGACACCAACGCAGGCCGGCGACCTCAGGTCGGCGTTCGCACGCGCCGGCATCGATGGCCTGTTCCGCGTGCGCATTGAGCAACTGAAGGCAGTCAAGGATGAGAACAACCGGAACGTCGTCGACATCGCGGCCCTGTACGCTCGTCTCGGCGAGCCCGAGGAGGCGTTCCAGTATCTCGAGCGGGCATACGGCATGCGCGCCCAATCGGTCGCCGCAAGCAGGACCGACGTGCGCTTCGACAGCGTGCGCGGCGACCCCCGATTCGCCGATCTCCTGCGGCGGATCGGGCTGCCGCCGTTGAATTAGGCTACGGCCTACGGCCTGCAGCCTGCAGGGTGCGGCCTACGAGCGCTGGCGGGTGAGGATACGATGGGGGTCATGACGCTCTCGCCCGGAATGCAGGCCGCCTCGGGCGAACACGTCGACCTTCAGGCAACACCACCGCCCATCACCAGCCATTCCGGTGATCCTTCCACGCAGGTCCAGGGGATGGAGGTGCCACACGCGGCCATGCGCCGGACGGTCTCGGCATGGCTGGCCCTGGACGTCGTGGGGCAGGCGGATCTGTTGATCAGCCTCGCCGTCGCGTCCGGCTCGTACACCGTCGACGAGCAGTTGGTCATCACGCATGACGGCCAGCCGCTCGCTGCCGAGGAAGCGCCGATGCGGCATGGCGCGCGCGTGCACCGTTGCCGAGCCGGATCGGGCCGGATCGAGGTGCGCTACGACGCGACGATCACCGGCCGCGACGGGCCGCAAGCCGTGCCGCCCGCCGACCTCGTCGAATACCTGCGCCCGAGCCGCTATGCCGAGTGCGACAAGCTCATGGCCTTCGCCATGGATCTGTTCGGCGGATTGCAGGGCACCGACTGCCTGCGGGCCATCGAGGCCTGGGTCAACTCGCGCATCGCGTACGTGTCGGGGTCGAGCGACCACACCGACGGCGCGGTGGATACCCTGCTGACGCGGTGCGGCGTCTGCCGCGACTATGCCCACCTCGTCATCGGCCTCCTGCGGGCGCTGGCTGTACCGGCACGCCTGGTGGCTTGCTACGCTCCGGGCCTGTCGCCGATGGACTTCCACGCCGTTGTCGAAGCGTGCGTGGACGGGCAGTGGCACGTCCTGGACGCCACCCGCCTGGCGCCACGGGTGACGATGCTCCGGATCTCGACGGGCCGCGATGCCGCCGACACAGCATTCCTCTCGTCCTACGGCGGCACCGTCACCGTTGTCGGCATGGAGGTGACGGCCACCAGCGACGGCGACCTGCCCTACGACGATGGCTCGCTGGTCTCGATGGGCTGATCACCAGGACGGGACCGCCTGCAGGTCGAAACGGGCGCCTCGGAGAGGCGCCCCTACCTGTAGAATTCCCGACATGAGGGAGTCGTCCACTACACGCCGGCAGGTCCTCGGGGCCCTGGGCAGCCTCGGCGTGCTGGCATCCACCGGGCTGGCCGCCGACGCCAACATGCAGGCACCTTCCTCGTCTCCTACGTCAGTCGCCGCGCGCCGGGCCGAACTGTACGCCCTGCTCGGGAGGCTGCCCGATCGCACACGCCCGGTGTCGGGCGAGAAGCTCGGGGAAGTCGAGCGCGACGGCTACATCCTCGAAACGTGGCGCTACGACCTGAACGGCATCGAGCCGGTACCCGGATACGTCGCCCGGCCCAAGGGGCTCACCGGCCGGGCGCCCGGCGTCATCTTCTGCCACTCGCACGGCGGCGGCTACAAGATCGGCAAGACGGAGTTCATCGAGGGCCGCAGCTACCTGCAGCCGACGCCGTATGCCAAGGCGCTGACCGACCTCGGATACGTCGCCATCTGCATCGACACCTGGATCTTCGGCGAACGGAGCCACACCACCGAGCTCGACATGTTCAAGGCGATGCTGCTGAAGGGCCAGGTCCTCTGGGGGATGATGGTCTACGACAGCCTGCGCGTTGCGGACGTGTTCCTGCAACGTCCCGACGTCGACCCGGCGCGGCTGGCAACCCTCGGCATGTCGATGGGCTCGACTGCTGCGTGGTATCTCGCCGCGCTCGACGAGCGCATGAAGGTCTGCGTCGACATCAACTGCCTGACCGACCTGCAGGCGCTGATCGACGACAACGGCCTGTCGCGGCACGGCATCTACTACTACGTGCCGGACCTGATGAACCACTTCACCACCGCGCAGATCAACGAGCTCATCGCGCCGCGTGCGCACCTCGCCCTCGCGGGTCTGCGCGACAAGCTGACGCCTGTCGTCGGGCTCGATCGCATCGATGCGCACCTGAAAGCGGTGTACGCCGCGCAGGGTCATCCCGAGCGCTGGCAGATGAACCGCTACGACGTCGAACACCAGGAAACACCCGAAGGTCGCCAGGCGATCCTCGCATTCCTGCGACAACATTTGACCTGAGTGCCGGGCGCCGACCTGTCCGCCGAAGCCTCGGCGGAGGCGGAGCCCGGCCGATGTTTGAGAGGACGCACCGCACGCCATGGCCGGACTGATCGCCGCAATCGACTTCAAGCGCAAGATGTACGTCGAGTTCGAGGATGCCCCCTTCCACATGCTCGAGGTCGAGATCTCGCGGCCGACGGCACGCGGCGGGCAGACGCTCGTCCGCGTGAAGATGCGTAACCTGATCAACCGCTCGGTGTTCGACAAGACCTTCAAGGCGCAGGACAAGCTGAAGGAGCCCGACCTGGTGATGGTGCCGGCCTCCTTCCAGTTCGCCGACGGCACCGGCCTGCACTTCATGGACCTCGAGAACTTCGAGACCCTCACCCTCAACGAGGACATCGTCGGCGAGGATCGGCTGCTGCTGACCGACAACCTGGAAGTGCAGATCCAGAAGTTCAACGGCAACCCGATCGGCCTGCAGTTGCCGGTGATCGTCGAGCTCACGGTGGCCCGGACGGAGATGGGCAGCCGCGGCGACACCGCGAGCGGCAGCGTGACCAAGGCCGCGACGCTCGACACCGGCCTCGAGTTGCGCGTGCCGCTGTTTGTCAACGAAGGCGAGAAGGTGCGCGTCCACACCGAGACCCGCGAGTTCGCAGGTCGCGCCTAGCGGCGCGGCCTGCAGCCCGCATCTGGCCTGCAGCCTGTAGCCTGCGGCCTACAGGGACTGATCGCGCGGGCTACGGCCTGCAGCCTCCAGCCTGCATGTAGGCTGTAGGCCATCGGCTGTAGGCGGTATTGCGTTCGGCGTTCGGCGTTCGGCGTTCAGCGTTCGGCGTTCGTCAAAAGCCCCTGACCACCGGCAACACGATGGCACTGGGGCGGGCTGCGGAATGGTGGATCGTCTGCTGCGCGACGCGCGGCTGCGTGCCCTTCCCCAGCGGATCGCCGGTGTTCAGGTTGCGGTCGAACTGCGGGAAATTGCTCGACGAGATGTCCACGCGGATGCGGTGGCCGGGCAGGAACACGACGGCGGTGCCGACCATGCCGACCGTGTACCGATACGGCTGGCCCGCCGTGAGCAGGGTCGGCTTGTCGAGCCCGTCGCGATAGCGGGCACGCAGGATCCCCTCGGCCATCGGGTACGCCTTGCCGTCCGGGGAGACGTCCACCAGTTTCACCATCCAGTCGGTGTCCTTGCCGTCGGTGGTGGCATGCAGGTCCATCGCCACGGGCCCGCCGATGGTCACCGGTTCCTTCAGTAGCTCGCTCGTGAAACGGACGATGTCGGCACGGCCGTCGAGCGGCTTCTGATCGACGGGACCGGCAATCGTCGGCGAGCCACAGCAGTTGTTGCCGCCGGTCGTCGGTACCGGATCGTTCGGGTCGTACCGATAGGTCGAGGACCCCTCACCCGCTGGCGCAGCAGGTGCGAGCCCTCCGCCCGGCTGCAGGTACCAGCGCGTGTACTGCGTCCCAGGCACTGGCCATTCCGCTTCACCACGCCACTTGTTCACGCCCATGTAGAAGATCTGCACGGGCGCGTCGGTGTCGATGCCGTTCTTCACGCCTTTCAGGTGGAAGTCGTGCCAGCGTGTCTCGTACTCGAACAGCGTGCGATCGGCATCGGGTCCGAAATCGAGGTCGCCGTACTTGCGAGACGGGCCGTGGCCCCATGGTCCGATCACCATTCGCGTCAGTGACCGCGCCCGCTCGTTGGCGCCGTGCTTGCGCACGCCCACGAAGCCGTCGATCGTCCCGGGCAGGAAGATGTCGAACCAGCCGCCCTGCGCCATCACCGGCACGTTCACCTTGGCGAACTTCTCCTCGTCACTGACCGCCTTCCAGTAGGCGTCGTAGCTGTCGTGCGTCACCCAATCGCGCCAATGCTTCACGGGGTGTTGGAAGGCCCGCTCGTCCATCGTCTCGAGCGGCAGGTGCATGAGCATCTGCTCGTAACGCAGCTCGGGCGCAGCGTCGGGACCGGTGAAATACCACTGCGGCTGCATGATCCGGAACGGCATCCGGACAACCGCCCAGCCGAAGTTGAAGGCCAGATGGAACGCGCCGCCATGGGTGACCCAGTTGGCGTAGAGGTTTGTGGAGGCGACGGCAGGAAACGCGGCCACGAGGCTCGGCGGTGCCTCGCCGAGCGTGGCCCACTGCGTGTGGCCGAGGTAGCTTCCGCCCTGCGTCGCGACCTTGCCGTTCGTCCAGGGCTGCTTTGCGGCCCACTCGACGACGTCGTAGCCGTCCTTGGCCTCCGCGCGGAACGGATCCCATGTCCCCTCGCTCTCGTAACGTCCGCGCACGTCGACGTTCACGACGGCGTAGCCCATGCGAGCGAGGGAGATCATGCGGTCGTGAACGCCCGTGGCCTCGCGTTGCACGCCGTATGGTGTCCGTACGACGATGGCCGGGAACCTCCCCTCGCGCGATGGGCGATAGACGTCGGCGTAGACGGTGACGCCGTCGCGCATGGGGATCGCCTTGTGATGGTCGATGAGGATGCGTTCGGTGAAGGGCGAAGCGCCTTGGGCGAGCAGCATCGTGGTGACGAGGACCAGGCTGGTGAACACGGATGTGTGCCTCCCCGCACCGGGCACCGGCGGCCGGACGGACAAGAACTCAGTTGACGCGACATCCTACGTCGGCCGCATGATGCCGTCCATGCTGACCATCCGCGTCCTGGCCCTGGCCGCCGCCGTGTTCCTTCTGCCGGTGGCGATGTTGGCTGCGCAACCTGCCCCCCGCATCCCGGTCATCGTCGACACGGACGCCAACAACGAACTCGACGACCAGCACGCGCTCGCGTACGTGCTGCTCAATGGCGACACGTTTCGCGTCGAGGGCGTGACCGTGAATGCGACCAGGGGCGGCGGCGACGTCCGCGGCCACTACGAGGAGGCACGCCGCGTGATGGCGCTGTGCGGCGTTGCCGGGATCCCGCTGCACGCGGGGGCGAACGGCTCCTTCGAGGCCATCCGCCCGACGATGCGGCAGCCGGACTTCGATGGCAAGGCGGCGGTGGATTTCATCATTGCGCGTGCCGAGGCCCAGCCCGCGGGAACGCGGCTCGTGCTGCTGCCAATCGGCAAGCTGACCAACATCGCGTTGGCGCTCGCGCGATCGCCAGGCATCGCGAAGAAGGTCCGCATCGTGTGGCTCGGCTCGAACTATCCGGCGCCGGGCGAGTACAACCAGGACAACGACCCCGAGTCACTCCGCTACGTGCTGTCGGTGGAGGTGCCGTTCGAAATGGTGGTGGTCCGGTACGGCACGCCATCCGGAACGGACGGGATTCGGGTCACACCGGACGAGGTCAAGGCGACGTTCGCCGGCGGCGGGCCGCGAGTGGGCACACCGGTGATGGGGCGCCACGGGGAGGCGTTCACGACCTTCGGCGACTATTCCGTGAACCTGTTCGCGCACATCAAGTTCGACCGCACACCGCCGTCGCGGGCGCTCTACGACGTGGGTGCGGCCGCGATCCTGAAGAATCCAGCGTGGGCGACCTCGCGGCGCCAGGGCGCGCCGGCACTCGTCGGCACGCAATGGGAGGACCGCGTCGGCAACACCCGGATGATCACGATCTGGGAGAACTTCAACCGCGACGCCATCGTCGCCGACTTCGTGCGGACGCTGCAGAGTCCGGTCGTCGCGAGGCCGTAGCCGCCCGCCACGGCGCCGCGGAGGAGGAATCTTCCGGCCGCGCCCCGGCCGAAAGTCCTATCGGAAGGTCCTGTTGCCTTTTGTCAACTAGAGATACAATCACCAGCCATTAACGAGGGCAGCAGGATGCGGCACGACGGCGAGACGGGCTCGCCTCGTCGTGCGTTTGTGCGTGCAAGGCACTACTGAAGGAGGAGCCAGGATGATCGCCATGCAATCCCGTTCGAGGCGCTTTGCAGCCGTCTTTGTGTTGGCGGCCCTCGCGCTCCCGGCGTCACTGCACGGGCAGGAGGCACGCGGCCGCATCACGGGCCGCGTCGTCGATTCGTCGACGTCGGCCGTGCCCGGCGCCACCGTGACCGTCACGGACCCCGCCCGCGGTTCGACCGCGCTGGCCACGACCAACGAGCAGGGCCTGTTCCAGGCGCCGTACCTGCTCCCGGGCACATACCGCGTCACCGTCGAACTCCAGGGATTCAAGAAGTACGTGCGCGACAACGTCACCGTGCCTGTTGCCGAGACCATCGATGTGCAGGTCACGCTCGAGGTCGGCGCGATGGAGGAAACGCTCACCGTCGTCGCCGAACCGCCGACCGTGAACACGTCGAATGCCAACCTGGGGCTGGTCGTCGATCAATCCAAGATCGCCTCATTGCCACTGATCCACGGCGATCCCTACAAGATCATGGGACTGGCGCCCGGGCTCGCCCACTCGGGCAGCCAACGGCTGGATCGCCCATATGAGCCCACGCACATCGTCGGCTATGCGTACCAGGGCACGCGCAGCAACCGCAGCGACCTGCTGATCGACGGCGCGCCGAGCACGGCCACCGCCAACGCCAACGAAGTCATCGCGACCTATGTCCCGCCGTCCGATCTCGTGCAGGAGTTCAAGGTGCAGACCGCGACCTTCGACGCCCAGTTCGGCAACACCGAAGGTGGGGTCACGAGCATCAGCATCAAGTCCGGGACCAACGCCTACCATGGCTCGGCCTACTACTTCGCGGAGCCGTACAAGCTCGGCGCCAACGACTTCTTCGGCAAGGCTCGCGGCCAGGATGTGGTCGAGAGCTCGTCGGACCGGCCCGGCTTCACGGTTGGTGGCCCGGTCAGCGTCCCGGGACTCTTCAGCGGCAAGGACAAGACGTTCTTCATGTTCGGCTTCGAACACATCAAGGACGTCCGCCCGCGCTTCGACGCCGGCGGTGACAGCTGGGTGCCGACCGAGAAGCTGCGCAACGGCGACTTCTCCGACTACGCGTCCAACATCACGATCTACGACCCGTTGACGCGCGCTCCGATCGGCGGCGGACAGTTCACGGGGCAGGCGTTCCCGGGCAACGCCATCCCGGCCAACCGGATCAGTCCGGTGGCGAAGAAGATCCTGGAGTACTACTCCCTGCCCAAGAACCCGGGCCTCAACGGCAACATCACCGACTCGACGCTGCCGGAGACGGCCGACTACAACAGCCTCACCGGGCGCGTGGACCAGCGGTTCGGCAACAAAAACCGGATGTTCGGCCGGTACAGCTGGTACAACCGCGACAGCATCTACAACGAGTATCTGGACTCGGTGGCCTCCGGCACCTGGTTCCAGTTCCAGTCGTGGCAGGCCGTCATCGATGACGTGCACACCCTGAACCCGACGACCATCCTGAACGTGCGGTATGCGTACAACCGTTTCGATCGCAACTCGGGGCAGGAAGAGGACGCCCGGAACTACGACCTGACGTCGCTCGGTTTCCCGGCGAGCTACAACGCGATGGTTCCCGAGGCCAACCGGTACTTCCCGCGCCTGGACTTCGACGGCACGACGATGATCGACGTCGCGTTCGGGGCCGACATCAGGCCGATCACCTCGCACACCGTCAGTGCCACGATCAACAAGTCGCAGGGCGCGCACACGTGGAAGGCCGGCGCGGAGATGCGCCTCTATGGCGAGCGCAGCGTGTCGACCGGCAACAACCAGGCCGGCCAGTACACGTTCACCAACGCGTACACGAGGCAGAACAGCGCCAGCGGCACAGACTTCCAGGGCCTGCAGAACTACGCGTCGTTCCTCCTCGGCCTGCCGGCCACGACTTCGATCACTCGCGCCGCAGAGTACGACGAGCACTCGACGACCTGGGGCCTCTACTTTCATGACGACTGGCGCGTCGGCAACAAGCTGACCGTCAATCTCGGCGTGCGCTACGAGCTCGAGACACCGCTGAGCGAGGTTGAAGACCGGACCGTGTCCAACTTCGACTACGGCTACGTCCAGCCGATTCAGGGCACGGTCCAGAGCCGCTACGCGGCCCTCAACGATCCGGCCCTGAAGGCGCTCGTGCCGCAGCTCAACGTCCAGGGCGGCCTCATGTTCGTCGGTCCGGATACAGACACGACCTACCAGACACCGAAGAACTCGATCCTGCCGCGCGTCGGATTCGCGTACGAGGTCAACCCCAAGACGGTCGTTCGCGGCGGTGCCGGACTGTTCGCGGGCTTCCTCGGGCAGCGGCGCGGCGACGTGATCCAGCCGGGCTACTCGCAGACGACGACCATCAACACGACGTTCAATGCCAACGGCGCCCCCATCCCCTTCGGCTGGGAGAACGCGCTGTTGACAACGCCGATCCTCGAGCCGGTCGGCAACGCCGGCGGCCGGCAGACCTCCCTCGGCAACGCGATCACGTTCTTCAATCCGAATCCGTCCGTCTCGAAGCAACTCCGGTGGCAGATCGGCGTGCAGCGTGAGCTGGGATCGAGCTGGGCCGCCGAACTGGTGTACGTGGGCAACTACGGATACGACATCGAGATCGTGCAGAACATCAATGCGCTGCCCAACAACTACCTGAACCCGGACAGCTCGCGGACCGCCGCGATGAATGCCAACAACACGTTCCTGTCGGCAGCGGTGACCAACCCGTTTGCCGGCCTGGTGCCGGGCAGCGGCATCAACAACGCGACGATCGCCCGCCGGCAGCTCCTGCGCCCGTACCCGGGGTTCGGCGACATCAACACGTCCAACAACGACGGGTCGTCGATGTATCACTCGATGCAGGCGAGCCTGCAACGGCGATTCTCGAAGGGCTACACGGTGGGTCTCGCCTACACCTTCTCGCGCTGGATGCAGGAGACCGAATACCTGAACGCCGGCGACGCGCTTCCGACCCGGATGATCTCGGACCTGGACGTTCCACACCGGCTGTCGATCAACGGCGTGTACGAGCTGCCGTTCGGCAACGGAAAGCCAATCCTTACTGATGCGAGCGGATTGACCGAGGCCCTGTTCGGTGGCTGGAAGGTCCAGGGGGTCTACACCTACCAGGCGGGATTCCCGGTCCCGTTCGGAACCGACGCCTTCTACAGCGGCGGTGAAATCCAGCTGCCGTCGGGTGACCGGACGACCGCACAGTGGTTCAATACGGGCGCGTTCACGTCCATCCTGACCGACTCGGCCGTCAACTCCACACCGGTCGACCATCTGCGGACGCTTCCGCTACGGTTCGACGACGTGCGCAGGGACCCGATCGACAACGTGGACCTCTCGCTCATCAAGAGCATGGGGTTGAGCAACGGCATGCGCCTCGAGCTCCGGTTCGAATACATCAACGCGTTCAACGAGCCGTATTTCCCGGTGCCGGTCGTCAACCCGACGACGTCGACGTTCGGCCAGACCACGGCGTCCAACCAGGACAACTACGCGAGGCGCGCGCAGGTCGGGATCAAGCTGACGTTCTGACGCGCATCATCGGTGACCATGGGCGCGGACCTGAAGGTCCGCGCCTACATCCATCCCGTAGCCGTCGACCTTCAGGTCGACGGGCGCCACGCTCGTCACTTCATCCGCGTAAGATCGGCCTCGGCGGCGATGTAACCGAACGCGTTCCAGCCTGCGCCCGAGGTGACCTGCTCGAATACCTTGCGCGCGCGTGCCGTGTCGCCGGTCACGAGGTAGTAGTTGCCGACGCCGTACCCCTGCGTCGCGATCGTTGTCGCGTCGCCGCCGCCGGGATCGAGCAACGCCTCCGGCGTCTCGAGGCCCTTGTACATCAGCAGGCGCCGGTGGTACGACGCGTTCTCCATGATGTCCATCTTCGGGGTGATGCGCTCCAGGACCCTGGCCGCTTCGTCCTTCCTGCCCATCCGCATCAGCGTCATCCACAGCCAGTCGCTCGTCGCCACGACGGCATCGTCGTTGTTGGACACCGCCAGGCACGAACGGTACGCGTCGAGCGCCTTCGCGAAGTCTCCCTGCAGGTAATAGGTCAGCCCGAGGTGGTAACAGATGTTGAAGTGCAGCGTGCTGCGGGGGATGCCTGACCGATTCGGCGCGCCATCGGGTTCGACCTGATCGGCGGTGCCGCGAATCAGGCTGGCCGCTTTCTCGAGATCGGCTCGCGCCCGATCGAACTGCCGGGTGGTGATGTAGCGATGGCCGCGGTGCCGATACATGCGCGCGTCCGCCGGGTAGCGCGCGATCCCCCTGGTGAACCAGTCGATCGCCTCGCGATACCGCCACAGGTACGCATGGCGCCGCCCGATCGTGATCATCGCCTCGGGCTGGGCCGTGGTCGTCACCGACAACGCAATCGCCAGATCCCCTTCGAGTTTCTCCCGGTTGGGGATCGGATCGGGCGGGTACAGGGGCTTGCCCGTGAGGGTCCGCGCCTCCGGCTCGCGGACCTGCGTCGCACCCGCAATCCCGCTGGCGAGGGCCAGCGCCACCACCACCCACAGTTGCCGCATGCGGCCATGGTACGACGGGGTATCCCTCGCCCTGTTCCCTTGATCGAGACGGGTGTTGACAGGCGTCCCAAGAGGTGTTATCAAATTAACGGTAACGTTAAAAATTTAACGGAGCGATCGATGCACCAGGCGCTGAGCAGACGTGAGCGGCAGATCATGGACGTGCTGTACCGGCACGGGCGGGCCACGGCCGCGGAGGTGCTGGCCGCGCTGCCCGGATCCCCGACCGACTCGACCGTGCGGACGCAGTTGCGGATCCTCGAGGCGAAGGGACACGTCGTCCACGAGACGCACGGCAACCGGTACGTCTACGCGCCGACAGTACCCAGACACTCGGCCCGGCGGTCGGCCTTGCGACACCTGGTCGAGACGTTTTTCGACGGATCGCGCGCGAAGGTCGTTGCGGCGTTGCTCGGCACCGATGTCGGCCAGCTCACGCCGGACGAACTCGAACGCATCGAATCGCTGGTGCGCCGCGCGCGGGAGGAAGCGTCATGACGGCCATGATCGAAGTCGCCCTTCGTGGGTCGGTCGTGCTGCTGATCGGACTGATCGGCTACGCCGCCCTTCGCGGGCAGGCGCCCGCGCTCCGGCATGCGCTGCTGGTCGCGACGCTCTGCGCCACTCCGCTGGCCGCTCCGCTTGGCGCGGTCCTGCCTGCGATCGCAGTGACCCTGCCGCGGCCGTTCGTGACGACGCAGTCGATGCCGCCAGTGAGTGAACACGTCGCGCTCGTCGGCGCGCCTGTTATGGCCCTACCGGCACCGCTCGGCGCGGCCACGCCAGCTGAGCCGGCGCGGTTGTCGTGGGGCACGCTGCTCTTCGCACTGTGGGGCCTCGGCACGGCCATCGCCCTCGGCGCCCTCGCGTTGTCGCTGGTGCGCCTCGCCAGGGCCACGCGCACGGCCGCGCCCATCGGACAGCCACAGTGGGACGAGGCCCTCGCCAGGGCGTCGCGTGCGGCGGGGCTACGCCGACCCGTGGTGCTTCGCGAAAGTCCAAGCGCCGACCTGCTCGCGACATGGGGTTGGCGGCGCGCCTACCTGCTCGTGCCTCGCGAGGCGCTCGACTGGTCCTGCACGCGAGTCGACGTCGTGCTCGGTCACGAGCTCGCCCACGTGCGCAGGAACGACTGGGCCTGGCAGGTCTACGCGACAGTCATACGGGCACTGTTCTGGTGGAATCCGCTCGTGTGGGTGATGTGCCACCGGCTGGCCATCGAGAGCGAGCGCGCGTGCGACGACGAAGTGCTGGCGCAGGGGATTGCTGCGCATGCCTACGCCGGTCACCTGGTGGCCATCGCGCGAACTTTCCGTAACCGAACACCGAACGCCATCGCGATGCCGATGGCTCGCCCTTCCACCCTGCACAGGAGAATCACGGCCATGCTGAATCCCCATATCCAACGTGCGGCACCGACGCGCACGACCATCGCCCTCGCCATCGCCGCGCTGTTGCTGCTCGTCATGCCCGTCGCCGCCATCCGCGGCACCGCGGCCCAGGGAGAGCTCGAGGGTGTCGTGTACGACCCCACGGGTGCGGTCGTCCCCGAGGTCCGCCTCGTACTCGTTGGTCCCCTCTCGTCCACCGAGGCGATGGAACTCATGCTCGGCAAGATGAGTGGTGGCAAGAAGGCGCAGGCCACCACGGATGCCGAGGGGCGGTTCGTCTTCCCGGCCATCGAGCCAGGCCGATACGTGCTCGCGGCGGAGTTGCCAGGCTTCCGGGCGCTGCGGCAGGACCTCGAACTGCGACAGCCGGCCGACTGGAACCGCATCGTCAATCTGCAGGTCGGCGCCGTACAGGAAACCATCAGCGTGACGGGACGTCGCGGCACTGGCGCAGCCGCGGCGGCCAGTCCGGTGCGGGTGCGGGTCGGCGGCAACATCCGGCCACCGCGCAAGACCAAGGACGTCAAGCCGGTCTACCCGGAGTCGATGCAGGAAGCCGGTCAGGAAGGCGTGGTCAGTATCGAAGCCGTGATCGGGCGGGACGGCAGCGTGACGGCGGCGCGCGTCACGGCGGCGCAGGTGCACCCGGACCTGGCAAGCGCGGCGCTCGATGCCGTACGCCAGTGGAAGTTCGAACCGACGCTGCTCAACGGCGGTCCCGTCGAAGTGGTCATGACGGTGTCGGTCTCGTTCAAACTGGAGTAGATGGCAGCGGCCGACGCGCGTGCCGGTATGATGCCGGCATGCGCACCGCCCTGCTCGCGATCGCGGCGTTCGCCCTCGGTCACATCGTTGCGGCGGCCCAGCCTGCCTCTACGAGTGCCGCCACCGTCCCGACACCGTCCCAGCGCGTCGCACTCGTCACCGGTTCGACGGATGGACTCGGACGCGAGGTCGCGCGGCGACTTGCTGCGGAAGGCGCGCACGTCATCGTGCACGGTCGCAACGCCGAGCGGGGCAAGGCGGTGGTCGACGAGATCAACGCGGCCGCCAAGGGCTCGGCACGGTTCTACCAGGCCGATTTCGCGTCGCTCGCGGAAGTCCGCAGCCTGGCTGACGCCGTCACCCGCGATTACCCCCGCCTCGATCTGCTCGTGAACAACGCCGGCGTGGTGGTACGCGACGCTCGCCAGGTCAGCAAGGACGGACACGAGCTGCACTTCGCGGTGAACTATCTTTCCGGCTACCTCCTCACCTACAAGCTCCTGCCACTCATCGAGAAGGGACGGGCGCCGCGCATCGTCAACGTCTCGTCGCTGAGCGCCGCGCCGATCGACTTCACCGACGTGATGATCGAGCGTGATTACTCGACCAATCGTGGATACGGCCAGAGCAAGCTCTCGCAGGTGATGTTCACGATCGATCTCGCCGCCGAGCTGAAGGACAAGGGCATCGTCGTGCAGTCGCTCCACCCGGCGACGTACATGAACACCAGCATGATCCTGTCGGCCGGCCTCACGCCTCGCAGTACCGTGGAAGAGGGCACCGCCGCCGTGATGAACGCGATCACGACCGACGCGCCGAGCGGCAGTTACTTCGTCGGGCAGAAGCTCGGCACCCCGCATGCGCAGGCTGCAGACGCCGGCGCGCGTCGCCGGTTGCGCGAGGTCACCAGGACGCTCGTCGGCCTGCCGTAGCGACGCTCCACCACACGCGGCCTGGCCACAGCCGGAAGCCGCCGTGGCTCCACTCATGTAAGTCGCGACGAACGGATGAGTTCGTCCCAGCGCGCTTGCTCATCCGTGGCAGGCCAGGCATTGCGGAGGCCGCGCAGTCGGCTTAGCATCACCAAAGCACCCGCACGAACGCACCTGGCCGCAGGGCCGGTGCGATAGCCGTCGTTTACGAGTTCACGGTTCCCCGACAGGAGTCCGCTGATGTCTCGACTGCGCGCATCGACCTCGTCCAATCCCCGGGTTCGGCGGCCGAGCCTCCTTCTCGGGATCGCCACCCTCGTCGCTGTCGTGGTGCTGGCGGCCACGCCAGGCGCCGCTCAATCGACGCTCGGCACGATACGAGGCACGGTGAGCGACGCGCAGGGCGCGGTCGTCCCCGGCGCGACGGTCATCGTGACCGACGAAGACACGGGCGTCGCACGAGAGGTCGTGAGCACGAGCGAAGGCCTCTTCGAGGTGCCCAACCTTCGCCCTGGCACCTACTCGGTCGACGTCAACCTCTCAGGCTTCAAGGCCGCGAAACGGACAGGCATCCTCCTGCGGGCCGCGTCCGTGGCCCGCGCCGACATTCAGCTCGAAGTCGGCGCGCTCCAGGACGTCGTCACCGTGGTCGCCGAGGGCCAGAACATCACCGTGGAGAGCCCGTCGATCGCCCGCGGCCTGGACGCACAGCAGTTGCGCGACCTGCCCCGCAACAGCCGTGACATCCAGGACTTCCTCACCCTCAACCCCAATGTCGTCGGCGGCTTCGACTCGATTCAGTTCCTGGGCGGACGCACCTATGGCGCCTCCTACATCCAGGACGGGCAACCGTCCTCGGCCGGGATCTTCGGTGAGCTGTCCAACGCCGCACCTGGCCTTGATGCGGTCGCGGAAGTGCAGGTGCTCTCCAACTCGTACAGCGCGGAGTTCGGCGGCCTCGCTGGTGTCGTCGTCTCGACCAAGCGCGGTACGAACCAGATCCACGGGTCTTCCTTCTACGATTTCAACAGCAACGAGCTGAATGCCCGGACCTATGCGCAGACGCTCGACGGCGTCTCGCGGGACGACCCGAACGCCGACACGCACGACCATCGCTTCGGCTTCAGCCTCGGCGGGCCGATCCACGCGAACCGGACGTTCTTCTTCGGCAACTACGAGGGGGGCCGGCTCAAGGCGCTCAGCGGCGGGGCGCAGGCCATCATCCCGAGCCAGTCGATGCGTGCCGGCGACTTCTCTGGCGCCAGCTTCGTGATCAGGGACCCGCAGACCGGCCAGCCGTTCCCCGGCAACCGCATCCCCGCCAACCGCCTCGATCCGGCGGCGCAGAACATCATGCGGATGTTCTACCCGGACCCGAACCAGACGTCACTCGCCAACGGGTACGGCACGTACCGGCAGATCCTTCCGCTCACGCGCAACCGTGACCGGGCCGACGGCCGCATCGATCATGAGTTGACCAAGAACGACTCGCTGTTCGGCCGTGTCAGCTGGCAGCGCCGGGATCCGGACGCCTTCACGTTCGAGAGCACCGGCGGCAACGGCGGCAACGGCCTCACCAACCTCGGCATCCTCGACCGCGCGTCGCGGGCCACGACGATCGCCACGGGCTGGACGCGCATCTTCTCGAATTCGATCGTCAACGAGTTGCGCGGCGGCTACAGCGAGGACGTTCGCGATCGCCGCAGCCAGTACATCGCTGGCGATGTCGGCGCCGAGGCCGGGATCGAGGTGCCCGCACTCGCGCAGGAGGTACCCGGCTTCCCGCAGTTCATCTTTGCCGGCTTGAACCGCCCGTCGGACATCCGCGATCAGCGACAGAACACGTTCCGGGACCTCGACCAGGCAGCGTTCTCGATCAGCAACAACACGACGTGGGTGAAGGGGCGTCACTCGGTGCGCTTCGGCGGCAGCTATGCGCGCAACTTCGCGACCGACGGATATTCCACCGGCGCGAACGAGTCCAAGGGACAGTACAACTTCAGCGGCTGGGCCACCGGCAATTCCTTCGCCGACTTCCTGCTCGGCCTTCCCAACACCGTGCGCGAGCAGCGCAACACGCGCGGTGACCAGCCGATGGACACCGTCTCCAACGACTGGGCGTTGTTCGTGCAGGACGACTTCAAGCTCAGCTCGCAGCTGACGCTGTTCCTCGGCCTACGCTACGAAGTCGTCGGCGTGTTCGTCGACAAGAGCGACATCTTCGCGAATTTCGTCCTCGACAATGGCGGCCATCACGTCGTGCCCAACGCGCAGATCGCGCAGTTGTTGCCGCCAGGCGCCATCGACCTGAACCGGACCATCCTCGCCGATGCGGTCGGCGTCGGGCCTGGCCTGATGAACACCGATCGGAACAACTTCAGCCCGCGTGCTGGCTTCGCCTATCGCGTCGGCAGCGACGCCAAGACGGTCCTGCGGGGCGGTTTCGGCATCTTCCACCCGACCGGGGCCGCGCAGGGCGCGCGCGACATCATGTCGCGCAACCCCTTCCGCTACAGCATCACGCGCAATCGAGCCACCCTCCAGCACGGCTTCACCACCGGCACCGTGAGCACCTCGCAGGGATTCGGCAATCAGGGACTCGACATCAACCTCGAGAGCCCGGACATCTACCAGTACAACCTCACGGTCGAGCGCGAGTTGCCGGGCGATGTCGGTTTGCGTGTGAGCTACCTCGGCTCTACGATGAAGAAGTTGCTGGTGACGCGTGAAGCGAACAGTGTGCAGGCAAGCGCAGTACCTCTCGGCGACATCAACGAAGACCCCGAGGCGCACGCACGGCTGCCCTACCCGCTCTACGGCACTTTCCTGAACATGACGACCAACGCCGGCGAGGGGCAGTTCAACGCGCTGCAGCTGGAATTGAACCGGCGCTTCCGACGTGGCTTCGCGCTCAACGCGGCGTACACGCTGGCCGATTCGGACAGCAACGCGCCCGACAGCGGCAACAGCACCATCGGCGTCATCCAGTACGACCCGTACGACATCGAGAAGGACCGCGGTCCTGATCCGAACGTCATCAGGCACCGGTTCGTGCTCAACAGCACGTGGGACATCCCCATCGGACACGAACGCGCGTACGGATCGACGATGCCTGGATGGGCCGATGCGATCGTCGGTGGGTGGACCATGTCGACGATCTTCCAGGCGCGCTCGGGACCCAATCTCACACCGTACTTCGTCTGGGGAACCGACCCCATCTTTCCGGCCAACACCGGTGTGGGCCTGGACGGCGTCGGGCAGTTCGGCGAGTCGTGGCGGCCCGACGTCAGCGGCGATCCCAACAGCGGCGGCTCCCGCGAGCGCTTCTTCGACGTGACGGCATACAGGCTGCCTGCCGATGGCGAGCTGGGCAACGCGAAGAAGGGCAGCCTCAAGGGGCCGGGGACGTGGATTGCCAACTTCGCGTTCTACAAGGACGTCTTCCGATCGGCTGGCGGGACGCAGGTCGAATTCACGGCGATGCTCGACAACGCGTTCAACCACCCGCAGTTCTTCGTGCCCGGGTTGGGCACCGGCGGGTTCGTGGACCTGACCGATTACCTCCTGAACGGCCTGGAGGACAACACTTCGACGGCGGTCCTCGGGGCCGAAAACGTCGGCAATGCCGAGGGCTTCGCCGCCGGCCGTGTCATCAGGCTTGGCCTGCGACTCCGTTTCTAGACGGTCTCAAGTCTCAGGGCTCAGGTCTCAGGTCTCAAGCCTCAGGTCTCAAGGAACGTCTTGCCTGAGACGTGAGACCTGATGGCCACCTTCTGCCGTCCGATGCTCACCTGGCGTGAGACCCAGTATCCCGGCTGCGTGTCGTGACGAACAGGTCGTATCTGCCGAACCCGGGTCGGGAGTTCAGCGCCGCATTGAAGTACAACGTGCGCCCGTCGAACGAGAACGCCGCGCCCGCCTGGTACCCGGACCGTTGATGGCGCACGCCTGCTCCCAACCGGTCATCTCTTGTACGCGTTGCCCGGCCGCCTGATGGCTTCGAGCTTCGACATTGCGCGTCCCGGCGCGGTAACCGCCGCTGTAACACTGTTCGAAGACCCGCGGACGGCGCCGTTTGGCGTCGCTCAGTTCGCAGCCGCAAACGACGGCACACTGGTCTACGCGGCGGGCCGACCGCAAAACATGACCACCTTTGTCTGGGTGGACCGACACGGACGCAGCCGTTCCGCCGGGCTCCCCGAGGCGAGGTATTCCACGTTCGATCTGTCTCCCGACGGCACGCGCGTGGCGTTCGGCGAGGAGGCGACTGACGGACGGGTGACCCAGATCTGGTTGGTCGGGTTGACGGATCATCGGAAGTCGTCGCTGACGGCGCGGGCCACAACCGGCGAACCTCGCTTGAACGGCTACCCGCGTTGGACGCCGGACGGCCGCGGCGTCGTGTGGACCAGGAGGCCAGCGGAAGGGGTGTACCAACTCGTCCTGCAACTGGTCGACGGGGGCGCGGAGCCGGTGGAACTCTGGTCCAACAACAGTGGAGGGCCCGGTTATCTCGTTCCGATGTCCTTCTCACCAGATGGCACCGCGATGACTGCCTTCGGCGTGATGGGACCTGGGGGCTTCGATATCGTCCGGTTCTCCCGCGACGAGCGGACCCGACGTTGGGACGCACAGCCCCGAGATCCTTCTTGCGACGCCGTATTCAGAGTACTTCGGCGAGGTGTCCCCAGACGGCCGCTGGCTGCTGTTCACCTCGGACCAGTCGGGGCGAGACGAGATCTACGTGACTTCGTACCCGGCACCGGGTGCCATGCACAAGGTGTCGAGAGATGGTGGGCACAAGGCCGCGTGGAACGGCACCTCGGAGATCGTCTACAAGTTCGGGACGGAGATGTACGCGATCGACGTGGCCCTGACTCCCAGTTTCCGCGCGAGCGAGCCGAGGCTGTTGTTCCACGGTGCCTTTCCGAACATCCCGGGATTCGATTTCGCAGTGGTGCCGGGCGGCCGGGAGTTCCTGATGCTGAAAAACAGGGAGTTCCTGCAGCCGGCGACGACGCTCACTGTCATCACCGATTTCTTCGACGACCTCACACGGCGCATGCCGGCGCCCGGACGCTAAGAACTCCGCGTCCGCACCAGGGCCGACGGGCGCGAGACCTCACGATCTCAGGACCTCAAGAGCCCAGGGAAGATCTTGCTTGAGACTTGAGACTTGAGACCTGAGACCTGAGACCGGACCTGGGACCTGAGACCTGAGACCTGAGACCTGGGACCTGACCTCACCGCGGCACGGTGTGCTGGCGCAGGTACTCCTGCACGGCGTCCGGCGGTACCGATATGTAGTGGAACGCTTCCGCATGGGCCAGCCCGTGCGGCGCTCCCGCGGCCCGATCGCGATCGAGCACGAACTCGCGGATGTACTCGCGGTTGGCGGTGCGCTCGTCGTCGCCGAGGAGCGGTAGCCGCCGTCCCTCCGTGGCGAGGCGCGCGCGCAGCCGCTGGCCGTTCTCGCCCGCGGGCCCCTGTGCCTTGTTCTCGAGGTTGACGTCGATCTTCCTCTCGACCCACGGACCGATATCCACCACGCGGTTGACGCGCTGCTGGAACCGCGCGAAATAGTACTTCTCCTTCACCCCGTGCGGGGCAAGTCCGGCGGCGAAGTGCTCCGGGTAGTCCTTGGTTCCGCCGGCCATCCACGCGGCGGCCTCGACGCAACGGCTGGTCACGGCGTGATCCGGGTTCTCCTCGTACGCACCCCAGGGGTCGTAGGTGACGACGATGTCGGCCTTGAGCAGGCGGAAGAGGAAGATGAAGCGCTGGCGCAGTTCGGCCCACGCGATGTTGTCCATCATGTGGTTGTTGTAATTGAGGTCGAACGTGCGCGTGGCGCCAAGCGCCTTGCCGACCGCCTCCGAGTCACGCCAGTTCGCCATCACGGTCTCGGCGTGGGTGCCCGGGCCAGCCATGTCGTCATTGGTCACCCGGATCACGTAACCCGTCGCGCCTTCGTCGATCAGCTTCAGCACCGTGCCTGCCGCGAAGAGCGGGATGTCGTCGGAGTGCGGCTGGATGGCGACCAGCACCTGCCCCGTGCGCGGCTTGCCGTCGCGAGGGCGTTCGATGACCAACGGCGTGTGCCCGTCGAATTGCTGGAGCGGCGGCCCCGATGCCTGTGCTTGCGCAGCACCCGCCGCCTGCGCGCTCACCCGCGATGCTCGTGTCAGCCCGGCCGCTATCGTCGTCACGTGCAGAAACCGTCGTCGATCCATGTGTTCTCCACAACCGGCCTGCGGCCTACGGCCTACAGCCTGCCGGAACGTTCACCACTGCACGCCGTACGTCGAATGTCGCACGTCGAATGTCGAATGACGGTGGGCCGGCTCGCCGAGCGGCCCCTCATGCCCGATGCACGGGCCGCGTTCGGAGAACCCGCCGCCCGGCGGAGCCGGACATCGGCGGGTCTTCAACGGGCCCTACCAAACCCGCCATTGCTAACGCCACGAATCGTCTATGGTTCCCTCATCTCTCCATCCAGCGTCATTCTGGCTCGGGCTGGTAGAAAATCAGGGACAGGCCGTTGGGATCGCGGAGGCTGAACTGCCGCCCACCGTAAAAGGGTGTGTAGAGGTCCTCGTCGAACCTGCACTCGAGGCCGCCAGGCTCGCCCGAGAGCTCGCTGCGTGCCGCATGCCATTGACGAGCCCGCACGAGCCTGTAAATTTCGTCGATGCGGCTCGTGAACACCCACAGGCTGACGCCGCTGGGCCTGGCTCCCCCTGGGGAGATCGCGAAGCTGCAGCGGCCGAACACGAGGCGCGCGAACGTCACCGCGCCGTCGTCTTCATACGCATCGGTGCAGGTGAAGCCGAGGGCCTGGTACCAGCGGACTGTGCCTGGCACGTCTCGCACCGTGAACATCGGCTCGGCCCGTGACACGCTGTCCGACAGCGTAGAGAGCTGCGGCGCGATGTCGTTCACTTCGGCGTCCGCGTCGGCCCTGTCGACTGCAGCGCCCGCCGCGACCAGCATCCGCGTCGCGACATGGTCGCCGCGAAGCATCGCGATCGTCAGCGGCGTGCGGCCCCTGTCGTCGGCGGCATCGACGTCGGCGCCGAGTTCGATGAGCAGGGCCAGCAGGTCGTGATCCGGCTTGCCGCAGAGGAACCCGATGCCGTCGGCCGGCGCGAAGGCCGCGTGCACCGGGGTCTGCCCGTTCTCGAACCGTGACCGGCGACGACGCAGCGCTGCCGGATCGTCGGCGACCACGCGACGCACGAGGTCCGGATCACCCAGCGCCATCGCGGAGAAGACATGGTGCCGCGCGCCGCGTTCGAGCAGCAGGTCGATCACCGGCTGGTTGCGCGTGCCGGCGGCCCAGCCGATCACGTCGCCCTCGTGAAGGTCGCCGCGGCCGTGGACGTCGGCGCCGGCATCGAGCAGGATCCGCACGCTCTCGAGAAGGCCATGCGCGGCAGCGAGGTGCAGGGGCGTCACGTTGTCGCCGTTCTCGCGCGCGTTCGGGTCCGCACCATGCGACAGCAGGAAATGCGCCGCCTCCGGATGCCGCACGGCGAGATGCAAACCGGTGCGACCGCCCTCGTCACGCGTCGATACGAGACCCGGGTCCGCGGAGAGGCAGTCCCGAAGAGTGGCAACGTCGCCGCGTGTGCACACCTGCATGAACTCCGATGGGGACATGGGCCTTCATCGTAATCGTGCAGGCCTGCGTCCGACCCGACGAGGCGGTCACCACCAAAACGCCACCAGAGGACGGAACCGTTCGGAGCGAGTTGACTCATCGAAATGAGTCAATCATACTCATCAAGTGACTACACGGATGCAGGTCTTGCTGGAAGACGACGAGTTCGACGAGATCAGGCGTGTGGCCAAGCGACAACGCATGACCGTCGCGGAGTGGGTTCGGCAGGCTCTGCGTCGCGCGCGACGCGACGAGCCCGCAGTGGACGCTCACAAGAAACTCGCGGCCGTGCGCGCGGCAGCACGGGGCGACTACCCCACCGCCGACATCGACCGGATGCTCCAGGAGGTCGAAGGCGGCTACCTCGGCGGTCACGACGCGTGATCCTCGTCGATTCCAACATCCCCATGTTCCTGGTCGGCGCCACGCATCCCAACAAGGGCGCGGCACGGCGCCTACTGGAACAGTGCATCACCCGGGGCGAGCGCCTCGTCACCGATGCCGAGGTCCTACAGGAGATCCTGCACCGCTACGTGGCGATCAACCGTCGCGACGCCATCCAGCCGGCTTTCGACGCGCTCCTTGGCGTGGTGGATCACATCTACCCGATCGAACTGGGCGACATCGAACGGGCGAAGGCGCTCCTGCTGGGCGTGTCGCCGCTCTCCGCGCGCGACGCGGTGCACGTCGCCATCATGCAGCGGTACGAGATCGATCGCATCCTCAGCTTCGATACGGGGTTCGATACCGTCGAGTGGATCGACAGGCTGGCGTGACCGCGATCCGCCTGCGGCCTGGCGCCTACAGCCTAATCCTCCCGGGCGCGGCAGCGACCAAAACGAAGGCCCAAGGCCGAATGCCGATGGCCGACCAGGCCGCGGAGGCGCGGCCGGGCGGCTACGCTTCGACCAGGTTGTACATCGTGTCGCGCTCGAGCGGCGTGCGGCCGGCCCGCTCGACGAGGAAGCGCAGTTGCGACGTGGTGAGGGTGTCGGGTGTGTCCGACCCGGCCATGTGGTAGATGCGCTCTTCCTGGACGGTGCCGTCGAGGTCGTCGGCGCCGAACCACAGCGCCGCCTGTGCCACCGACACGCCTGTCGCGATCCAGAAAGCCTTGATGTGATCGACGTTGTCGATCACGAGCCGCGAGACGGCGATCGTGCGGAGCGTGTCCGCCGCCGTCGGTGCCGGCAGCTTGCGCATCTGGTTGTTGTCCGGGTGGAAGGCCAGCGGAATGAACGCCTGGAAGCCGCCCGTCGCGTCCTGCGCCTCGCGCACGCGCACCATGTGATCGACCCGTTCGTCGAGCCGTTCGATGTGCCCGAACAGCATGGTGACGTTGGTCTTCATGCCGAGCCGGTGGGCGATCGCGTGGATCGCGAGGTAGCGATCGGCGTCGGCCTTGTCGTGGGCGATCTTCCTGCGCACGCGCTCGGCGAAGATCTCGGCGCCGCCGCCCGGGATCGACTCGAGGCCCACCGCCATCAACTCGCGCAGCACCTGTTCGTCGGTCATGCCGTACAGGTCGGCGAAGAACGCGATCTCGACGGCGGTGAACGCCTTCAGCGTGATGTCCGGACGGATGCGCTTGAATCCGGCAAGCAGGTCCTTGTAGTAGCTGAAGGGCAGGTCCGGATGCAGCCCGTTGACGATGTGGACCTCGGTGAGGGCCTGGCCGTCGCGGCTGCGGACCTTGTCCCAGGCCTGCTCGAGCGACATCGTGTAGGCGCCCGGTTGCCCTTCCTGCAGGCGCGCGAACGAGCAGAACAGGCATGACGCCTGGCAGACGTTGGTGACCTCGAGCCGCAGGTTGTAGTTGTAGAAGGTGCGGTCGCCGTGGCGACGCTCGCGCTCGCGATTGGCGAGCCAGCCGACGAGGCGAAGGTCCGGGTGCTCGAAGAGGCGCAGGCCGTCCTCGGCAGACAGGCGTTGCCGGGTGTCGAGCTTCTCGGCGATGTCGAGCAGTCCAGCTGCGCGAAGGCGGGTGCGCATGGGAAGCGTGGCCGGGCTCCACCTTCGCCAAGGGCTACGGTGGACAAGTCGGGGCGCCGGCCCTACCGATGTCGGCGACCTAGGCGATGCCCCAGACCTGGACGCGCAGCGTGCGCGAACGAGGGCCGTCGAGCTCACCCATGAGGATGCGCTGCCACTGGCCAAGGACGACGTCCCCACCGCTGATCTGCAGGGTGAGGCTGTGTCCGAGCAGGAGGGCGCGGAGGTGGCTGTCCGCGTTCATCCGATCACAGTCGCTGAAATCCGGGTCGTTGTGCACCCAGGCTTCGTCACGCGCAACCATCTTCTCGAGAAAACGCTTGATATCTGAGAGCAGCGCCGTCTGGAACTCGTTGATGAACACCGTGCAGGTGGTGTGCAGCGACCACAGGCTGACGATGCCTTCCCGGACGTTGACGCCCCGGACGAGCTCCATGATCCGTTCGGTCAGGTCCACGACGTCGACGCGCTCATCGGTTTCGATGACGAACGTCTCGCCGTGAATCTTCAACGCCCCGGCAGAAACGGTTGTCACCTCCGCGACTGGCGTCTCGCGGACGGTCACCGTGGAACTCTTGCTCATGCGCTCCTCGTTGACAGCATAGGTCCGGGCGGCCACAGCGCCGCCGGACGCACGAAACGGCAATGTTATGCCAATTGGCCGAGGCGCCGCAACTGATGGGGTGAAATGCTCGGCTCTCCAGGCCGACGGCCAACCTGCGTCATGCGGCCCGTGCGGGGCGTCCCGCGCCGGCCCGCGTGCTATTCTCGCCCCGACGACCCGATGTTGTCGAAGGGAAGCTGGGTGAAAAGCCCACACGGTCCCGCCACTGTGATGCGGAGAGCCGGTTTCGTCCGAGCGACGGGCCACACGGTCCGTCAAGACGCCACTGCAGCCCCCCAGGGCTGTGGGAAGGCGAGAAACCGCTCGTAGTCCCGCCGAGTCAGGAAACCTTCCATCGGGCAAGTCCTCTGCCTGTTGGCGCATGCCGCGCCACAGCACCGGCGCGTGGAAACGCCGAGGAGGTCGATTGATTCTCACGCCCGCCCTGTGTCTGGCCGGGGTGCTGCTGACCCTGCTGTCGACGCCCGCCGTTGCGGCGCGCCTCGTCGGCTCGGTCACCAGCAGTCCCGCTGTCCCAATCGTCAACGCTACCGTCGTCCTGGACGGGCCCACCGGCCCCGTCGCGACGACGCATACCTCTGCCACCGGCGCGTTCGTCCTGGAAGCGCCCGAGGGTGAGTACACCCTGCGGGTCGTCGCCGAAGGCTTCGACGCGCCGGCACGTCGCGTCACCTTGCGCGACGAAGCGGAGGCGTCGGCCGACGTCACGATGGGCCTCGCCGCCGTGAGCGAGCAGGTCGTCGTGTCGGCCGGCTTCGTCCCGCTGACGCGATCGGCGAGTGGCGCCTCGCTCACCGTCCTCGACCAGGCGGAATTGCATACCCGGCAGCTCGAGAGCTCGCAGGATGCCCTGCGATCGGTGCCCGGATTCACCGTGTCGCGCAGTGGCGGCCGCGGCGCCGTCACGTCCATTTTCCCCCGCGGCGGCGAGAGCGACTTCACGCTGATCATGGTCGACGGCATCCGCCTGAACGACATGGGCGGCAGCTACGATGCCGCCCACCTGCCGCTGTTCGACGTGGAGCGGGTCGAGGTCGTCAGGGGGCCGCAGAGCGCGATCTACGGGTCGGACGCGGTCGGCGGCGTGGTGCAGCTCGTGTCGCGCCGCGGCGGCCCGCTTCGCGCAACCGGCCTGGTCGAGGGCGGCACCTTCGGCACGTGGCGGGCCAACGGCGCCGCCAACGGCACGAGCGGGCGACTGCGCTGGGGGGGCGGCGCCGAGCAACTAACGACCGACGGCTACACGGGCATCGCCCCCGGCACCGGCGAGACCGTCAGCAACGACGACTACAGCCGCACCGATGGCATGGGCAGTCTCGGCTACCTCACGGATCGATGGCAGCTCACAGGCCTGATTCGGGGAGGCCGTAACGAACGCGGCGTGCCCGGGCCATTCGGCAGCGACCCGAACGACACGTACACCGGCGTCGACACGGTCTCGCGCAACGACAACGAGACACTGGCGGCAGGCGCATCGGCGGCCTGGCGCTTTGCGCCCGCGTTCCAGGCGCGTGGGTCGTTCACGTACGCGAACCGCGACAGCACTTTCCTGAGCATCTACACGCCCGACGCGCCGACCGCCTCGAGCAACCGCATGTGGGCGGCGCGCGGGCAAGTGGACGGGGCGTGGCTCGGCCTCTCGTGGACGGCCGGCACGGAGTGGACCGGCGAACGCGCCGCGTCGTCGTTCATCACCGGCCTGCAGGATCAGGAGATTCCCGTCGAACGCACGCAGCTCGGCCTGTTCGGCGAAGGGCGATTCGAGCTGGGTCGTCTCTCGATCCAGGGCGGCGCGCGCTTCGAGCAGGTGGTGCGGGGAGCGCTCGAGGGCAACAACTCGGTCTTCAGCCCGCGGCCGGCGTTTGCCGAGGACACGGTCTCCGTGATCAATCCACGCGTGGCCGTGAGCTGGCGGGCCCTCGGCGGCGATGACTGGTGGGCGCGCCTGCACGGCGGGTTCGGCACCGGCATGCGTGCACCCGGCGCCTTCGAAATCGCGTTCACCGACAATCCGGGTTTGAAGCCCGAGAAGACCCGCAGTCTCGAGGGCGGGGTCGAAACCGGCTGGCTCGACGGCCGCCTTGTGGCCGACGTCCTGTACTTCCGCAACGACTACGACGACCTGATTGTCACGGTCAGCCGCGTGGCGGGGACGACGAGCTACCGCAGCGACAACGTCTCGAACGCGCTCAGCGAAGGTGTCGAGGCCTCGGTCTCGTTCCGTCCGGTCGCGGCGCTCACGCTGCGCGGCGGCCTGATCGGACAACACACGGAGATTCTCGCCAACGACGGCAGGCCAGGCGCGCCGACGCCGTTCGAGGTCGGCGACCCGCTGCTGCGCCGCCCGGAGCTGGCCGGATTCGTGGACGCGCTGGTCACCGCCGGACGCGTGAGCGGCTTCGTACGCGTGGACAACCGCGGTGAAGTGAACGACATCGACCCGAGCTTCGGCGCCAACGCCGGCATCTTCGTCAACCCCGGCTACACGACGGCCGACGCCGGTGTCTCGGTCCGCCTGCTCGACCAGGTCGAAGTCTTCGGACGCGCGCTCAACCTGTTCGACAAGCAGTACGAGGAAATCTACGGCTTCCCCTCGCTTGGACGCAGCGTGATGGTCGGAGTCCGCCTTGCTACGAGCCGCTGACGTCACCTGCCGGTTCGGCCGGGTACCCGTGCTGCACGGGGTCTCGCTGCACATCGCGCGCGGCGGCATCACCGGTGTGCTCGGCCCGAACGGCTCGGGCAAGACGACGCTGTTGCGGATCCTGTCGGGCGCGCTCGCGCCCTCGACGGGCACCGTGCATTTCGACGGCGCGCCCATCGATGCCCTGCCGAAGCGACAGCTCGCGCGACGGTTGGCGGTCGTGCCGCAGGAGATCCACCCGGTGTTCGACTACACCGTGCTGGACCTCGCGCTGATGGGGCGATACGCCCACCTCGGTCCCTTCGGGTTCGAGACCGCCGTTGACCTGCTGGCCGTCCGCCGCGCGTTGGCCGCGACCGGCACGGCCGATCTCGAATGCCGTCATTTCGACACGCTGAGTGGCGGCGAGAAGCAGCGCGTGGTGATCGCGAGCGCGCTCGCCCAGTTCGAAGAGGACACACACGCCGAGAGCCGTCTGCTCATCCTCGACGAGCCGACGGCGGCCCTGGATCTCCACTATCAGATCGAAGTCGCGCAGTTGCTGCGCCGCCTCGCCGACGGCCGCGGCCTGACGCTGCTCGTGACCACGCACGACCTCCAGTTCGCCTGGCAGGTCTGCGATCGCGTGGTGCTGCTCCAGGAGGGACGCGTGCTCGCCGACGGGCCCACGGAGGAGACGCTGACGCCCGAGCACCTGCACACGCTGTATGGCGTCCACGTGGACCGCATGACCCATCGCGATGGCACTGTCTCGCTGGTGCCAACGTCGCTGGTCGGCGATCGTTCGCGCCGGACATCGTCCCCGGAAGCGACCCTGCCCGGAGTGCTGCGGTGACGACGCCCGCCGGCTCGGGGGCGGTGCAGGCCAGGGCGTGGGATCCGCACGATCCCCGTCGCGCCGCACAGGCTGCCTCCGCCCGCCGGCGCCAGGCGTGGCGCATTTACGCCGTCTTCGGTGTCCTGCTGCTGGCTGCCGTCGTCGGCGCTCCGCTCGTCGGGTCCACGCCGATCGACCTGCGCGCGGCGCTGGACCGATCGCGTCCCTTCGCCGAGAACCTCGACGCCCAGATCTTCTTCATCGCGCGCCTGCCGCGCGTGCTCGCCGCAGGGTTGGTCGGCGCCACGCTCGCGGTGGCGGGCGTCGTCATGCAGGCACTGCTCCGCAATCCACTCGCGACGCCGTTCACGCTTGGTGTGTCGTCAGGGTCGGCGCTCGGCGCGATGCTGGCGCTGACCTTCCTGCCCGCGTGGACAGGCGGCGCGCTGACGTCCGTGCCGCTTGCCAGCCTCGCCGGCGCCCTTGGCGCGGTGCTCATCGTCTACGCCCTCGCACAGGTGCGGCACCGGGGTTTCTCGACCGACGTACTGCTGCTGGCCGGGGTCACGCTCAACGCCTTCTTCTCCGCGCTGATCCTGCTCGTGCAGTACCTCTCGGACTTCACCGAGACAATGCGGACGCTGCGCTGGTTGATGGGTGACCTCGATGTCGCTGGCTACCGGCCGCTCCTGATTGCGGCCGTGATGTTGCTGCCGGCGATTGTCGCGTTCGCGTGGCTGCCGCGCAGCCTCAACGCGCTCGCGCTCGGGGCCGAGCAGGCGGGCACGCGTGGAGTGCCGGTCGTCGGCGTGCAGCGCCTCGCGTTCTTCGCGGCGTCGCTCGGGACCGGTGTGGCGGTGTCGCTGGCCGGTCCGATCGGTTTCGTGGGCATCATCGTGCCGCACCTCGTGCGCCTGCTGGTCGGCGCGGATCATCGCGTGGTGATGCCGGCCTCGGCGCTCTTCGGTGCCGCGTTCCTCATGGCGTGCGACGCCGTCGCGCGCGTCGTCCTGTCGCCGGTCGAATTGCCGGTGGGTGTGGTCACCGCGGTGCTGGGAGCACCCTTCTTCCTGTGGCTGCTGATAAGGAAACCATGAACTTTCCCGTTGGTAGGGACGCATCTCCGAGGCGTCCACCTCCACCCGTCTCACCCTCGGATCTCGGAACCGGGCCTGGAGCACGTGGCGCAGCAGGGCAGGGGCGGCCGCTGGCGAGGAGATGGACGGCTCGGAGAGCCGTCCCTACCTTCCTGGTGCTGCTCGCGCTGATCGGTGCGTGCCGGCCGCGGGAGGCCGCGAAAGGCACCGCCCTCGCCCAGGGGCCGCGCGTGGTGTCGCTCGTGCCAGCGATCACCGAGATGCTGTTCGCGGTGGGAGCCGGTCCGCAGGTCGTGGGCGTGAGCAGCTTCGACAAGACGCCCGCCGAGGTCGCGACGCGGCCGCGCGTCGGCGCGCTCCTCGATCCCGACCTGGAGCGCATCCTCTCGCTGAAGCCGGATCTCGTCGTCACCTACGGATCGCAGGAGGCGTTGCACGAACAGCTCGCCCGGGCCAACATCGCCACGTTCACGTACCGCCACGGCGGCATCGGCGACACGCTGGAGACATTGGAAGCCATCGGCGCGCGAACCGGCCACGCCGACGCCGGGCGCGAGGCGACGCAGGTCCTGCGGGCGCAGTTGACGGCCGTCCGCATGCGCGTGGACGGGCGTCCGCGCCCGAAGGTGCTGCTCGTGTTCGGACGTGACCCGGGCAGCCTCCGCAACGTCTGGGCGAGTGGCGGCACGGGCTTTCTGCACGAACTGCTCGACGTGGCGGGCGCCGACAACGTGTTCGCCGACGTCGATCGCGAGAACGTCCAGGCCACGAGCGAGCTGTTGCTGGCGCGTGCGCCCGAGGTCATCGTCGAACTGCAGGCCGAGACGCATGCGGAAGAATCGCCGTCGCCGTGGCTGACGCTTGCGGGCGTGCCCGCGGTGAAGTCGGGTCGCATCATCACCCTTCAGGGCGATCAGTTCGTGGTGCCTGGACCGCGCCTGGCAGGCGCCGCGGAAGCGCTCGCGCGCGCGCTGCACCCGGACGCGTGGTCGACCTCGCCCGGCAGGTGATATACCTTCGGCCATGACGCCGCCCGTGAGGTCAGGATTCTCGCGAGAAGCCCGCCTCCTCACGGCGACGATTGCCGTCTCGGTCATCGTGCTGGTCGTGCTTTCGCGCTTCCGGTTTCCGGACCCGTCGGCCGACTCACGCGACGGGACCTCGGCCCAGCCCCTTGCCCGCCTGGCGGCGCGCGCCGCCTTCGATGACCTCTCGCTCGCGGTGCGCGAGCTCTCGGGTCGCGTCAGCGGCTCGCTGATCGTGCTGCGAACGACGGCGCATGGCGCCGGCGTCAGCGCGACTCGCCCGGCTGCATCCGACGGCACGAGACTACTGCCGGCGCTCCGCGTCCGCGACGACGTGGCGGCCGCGCTCGTCGATGAAGGCGCACTCGTCGAGGCGGTGATCGGCGTACCGGGGACCGTCACCGTCATCGCTCGCGACCCGATCCGGGGCATCACGCTCGTTCGCATCCCTTCTGCGCGCGCACCGGTGCTGAACATTCGCGAAGGACAGCAGGCGCTCCCCGCACCCGGCTACGTCGCCGTGGCCGAAGCGAGCGCGGCCGGCACCTCCGTGCGTCCGATCTTCGTGGGCCGCAGCGACAGCATCGGAGATCCGCGCTGGGACACGCCACTGCTGACGATGGGCCGCGGCGCCGTGGCCGACATCGGCGCGCCGGTCTTCACCCTCGAGGGGCGTCTTGCGGGCTTGCTGACGTCCAGCGAGGGCGAGCCGGCCCTCGTGCCCGCCGAGGTCGTGATGTCGTCGGTCGACCAGCTACTTCGCGACGGGCCGCCGCACACAGGCGAGATCGGCGTGGTCACGCAGGCCGTCGACTCGGTGCTCGCTGCCGCCACGGGCGCGGCTGCTGGGGCGGCGGTCGCGGCGGTAAGGGCCGACGGTCCGGCCGCCCAGGTCTTCGCCCCGGGCGACGTCATCACCGCAGTCAACGGGCAACTCGTGCGCACCCCTGACGCGCTGCGGCTGCGCGTCGCGAGGACGGCGCCGGGCGTCGCGCTGATGTTCACGTTCAGACGCGATGGCGCGTTCCTCAGTGCGCCCGTCACCGTGCGCGCCGGCCCCGCCGCGGTGCCGCCTGCGCCTGCCACGGGCGCACGGTCGGTGCAGGCCGAACGTACGCTCGGCCTGACGCTGAAGCCCGTGGAAGAACGCGGCAGCGAAGTGACTCGCGTACAACCCGGCTCGCTCGCGGACGCCGCGGGTCTGCAGGCTGGCGACGTCGTCCTGGCGTTCGGACGCACGTATGCGCCGGCCCCAGAGGCCATTGCCAGCGCGTTCGCGGCGCTGCCGCCGGGTCGGGTCACGTTCCTCTCGGTCGAACGCAACGGACAGCCTCGTCTCGTGGCGCTGCAGCGATGACGCCCAACGAAGACTGGCGCGAAATCGGTGGGCCCGATGCGCTCGACGCGATCATCCCGCCCTCGACGAGCAGCGGCGCCATACCGTGGCTGCAGCCGCTGCGCACCCGGGCCGTCCTCGGCCTGACTCCCGTGGTTGCCCCTGCCGTGCTGTTCGTGCCGATCGGCGCCGTCCTCGGGCCATCGTTCACCAACGTGCTCAGTCCCACGGCGCTCGGCTATCTCGATGCCGTCGTCGCAGTCGCGCTCGCGGTCCTCGGCGTGTTCGCCGGACTCGCGCTGGACCTGCGTGGCGAGCGCAATCGACGCATCTTCACCGCTGCGAGCGTGGAAGCGATCGTGACGCTGCTCGCCGTGGGCGGGGCCTTCCTCGTCCTGCTCGCGTCATGGAACCTGCCGCTCGTGTTGCCGTCTGCCCTGGTCGCGCTGACATTGGGCCTCTGTGCGTCCGTGTCGTCGGCCGGAGGCGCCGACGACACGTCGCCGACGCATGCGATCGCCGCAGGCATCGCGGACCTCGACGACGTGCTGCCGATCCTCGTGAGCGGCGTCCTGGTGGTGATGCTCGGGAGTGCGACGCCCGTGCCGATCTGGAGTGCCGTGGCCTGGTTGTTCCGGACCATCGTCCTCGGCATCGCAGTCGGCACGGCCGGCTGGCTGCTGTTCGAGCGCGCCCATTCGCGGGCCGAGCGCAACGTCTTCATCGCGGGTGTCGTGGCGTTGATCGGCGGCACGTCGTCGTTCCTCAGCCTGTCGCCACTGCTTGCCGGGCTGATGGCCGGACTTCTGTGGGTGTGGTTGCCCGGCCAGGCGGACCGCGTTGTCCGCAGTGACCTGCAGCGCGTCCAGCACCCGCTCATCGTGGTGCTGCTGCTCGTGGCCGGCGCCTCCTGCGAGTTCTCGCGCGAGGCCGTGTGGCTCACTGGCCCGCTGGTCCTCTTCAGGCTGACGGGCAAGTTGATGGGTGGCTGGTTGGCGATGCGCGTCCAGGGTCTCGTGAACGCCAGCGAATTGGGTCTGCACCTGATCGCCCCGGGATTGCTGGGGATCGCGGTCGCCTTGCACCTCCTGCAGGCGGTGCGCACGCCGGGCATGGCCGCGGTGCTGACCGCCGTCGTCGCGGCGACGCTCGCGTCCGAAGCACTGGCGCTGGTGCTGCGGCCGACGCAGGAGACACTGCCGTGATGCGCCTGCTCGCGCTCGCGATCATCCTCGGCACGACGGCCGTGGTGACGAGCGTCGCGGCGACGGCGGAACGCGGGGGTGGCCCCGGGACGGCGCTCGCCATCGGGTTCGCGTTGATTGCCGCGTCGCTGACCGGCGAACTGTTCGAGCGGTTCCGCCTGCCACGCATCTCGGGCTACCTGTTCTTCGGCGTCGTCTGCGGTCCGTATGCGAGCGCGATCCTCACGCCTGCCATGGCGCGCGAGCTGCAGGTCGTCAACGGCGTCGCCATCGCCCTCATCGCATTCATCGCCGGCCTCGAGATCAACTTCGTACGTCTGCGACCGCAACTGCGCGCGATGTTGACGATGGGCGGCGTGATGATCGCGCTGATGTGGGTGTCGCTGACGGTGCTGTTCTTCATCGCGTGGCGATGGCTGCCGATCGCCCCTGATGTCGTCGGACTGCCACGGCTCGCGCTGGCCATGCTCGTGGCCACCGTCACCGTGAGCTTCTCGCCGACGGTGAGCATTGCGGTGATCACCGAGAGCCGTGCCCGCGGCCCGCTGTCCGAGCTCGTGCTCGCACTGGTCGTCCTCGCCGACCTGATGCTGATCCTGCTGTTCACGCTGTCGATGGAGGGCGTCCGCTTCGCCCTCGGCAGCGGCCAGGCAGGCCACGGCATCCTCTCCGGACTGGCGTGGGAGATCTTCGGATCCTTTGCCTTCGGCGGCATCGTCGGCGCGTGTTTCGCGTTCTACCTGCGCTACGTGAGGCGCGAAGTGACGATCGTGCTGCTCGGCGTGGCGATCCTGCTCAGCCAGGTCGGTGGCGCACTGCATTTCGAACCGCTGCTGGCCGCGCTCGGCGCCGGACTCGTTGTCGAGAACATCGCACCACCCGAAGGGGACGCGCTCCGCCTCGCGGTGGAACGAGGGGCGTTGCCGATCCTGGTGCTGTTCTTCGCGGCGGCTGGTGCGAACCTGCACCTCGGCGCACTCGCGGAAGTCGGGGTGTTCGCGGTCGCCATCGCAGCGCTGCGCATGGCCCTCATCCATGCGACGGCAAAGGTCGGCGCGCGCGTCGCGGGCCTTGGCGGCGAGCCGCCCGCACTGGCGTGGATGGGACTGGTATCACAAGCCGGCGTGACGCTCGGGCTCGCGATCCTGATCAACGCGGAGTTCCCGGACTGGGGCGGCAAGCTCTATGCACTGATCGTGTCGATGATCACGCTGCACGAGACCATCGGCCCGATCCTGTTCCGGGCTGCGCTGACGCGCGCCGGCGAGGTGGGGCGGATGGATCTGGAGACCGGGGAACACAGGACGCCGGTCGTTGAAACGCCCGCCTGAGCTGGCGTCTTGCAGAGGGCTGCCTGGCAGCGCCTGGTCGCTAGCTCAGGGAGAACGACGTGCCACAGCCGCAGGTCGCCTTGGCTTTCGGGTTGACGACCACGAATCCCTTGCTGATGAGGCTGGTGTCGTAGTCGATCTGCGTGCCCTCGAGGAGCCGATAGCTCTTCGGATCCACATAGATGCGCGAGTCTTCGGGGCCTTCGAACACCTGATCCTGCTCGGCCGGCTGCGGTTCCCACGCGAAGACGTAGCTCAGGCCGCTGCACCCGCCCGCCTTCACCCCCACCCGCAGGCCACCGCCCTGCATGCCCTGTTTCTCGAGCAACTTGTGTATCTGCCGTCCGGCGTCGAGTGTGATGTACATGGTCGGATTTCAGTAATGCCGCGATGCCGGGAATGCTGGGAATGCTGCGATGCGAAACCGCTCCCGACGTGCGCCTTTTCATTTTACCGCTTCACGAAGCCTTTTCGGCATTCGCGGCATCGCGGCATTGCGGCATTTCAGTTTCATCGAGCCGCGGCGCGCTGTGATCGAAGTGCCGAGGCGAGTCGAATGACCCTGTCGGCTAACTCGTCCACCTCGGCCTCGGTCGTGGTCCGCAGCAGACCGAAACGGAGCGAGGACCGGGCCTCGGGCTCGCTCAGGCCGAGGGCCATCAGCACATGCGACGGCTCGGCTGATGTGGAGGCACAGGCCGCGCCGGGGGACACGGCGACGTCGGTGAGCCCGAGCACCAGGTCGCGTCCCGTGAGGCCGTCGAACCCGACGTTGAGGTTGTGCGGCAGCCGCGGCTGTTCGGCTCCGCGGAGGTGCACGTCTTGCAACGCCGACTGCAATCGTCCCCACAACCGGTCGCGGAGCGTCGCCAGGCGCGCCGCATCCGTCAAACGCCGAGCCCGCGCGAGGCGCGCCGCCTCGCCGAACCCGACGATGCCCGGCACGTTGAGGGTGCCGGAGCGCAGGCCACGCTCGTGCCCGCCGCCGCGCTGGCGGGGCGCGATCGCGACCTTCGACGCCCTCCGGACCACCAGGGCGCCGACGCCCTTCGGGCCGTAGATCTTGTGTGCGGTACACGAGAGCAGGTCGATGCCCATCGCCGCCATGTCGATGGCAACCAACCCTGCGGCCTGTGATGCGTCGGTGTGAAACCAGGCCCCCGCCGCGTGGGCGAGACGCGCGATGTCGGCGAGCGGCTGGATGACGCCGATCTCGTTGTTGCCGGCCATCACCGAGACCACGGTCGTGCCCGGCGTGATGGCCTCGGCCATGCCGGGAACGTCGACGAGCCCGTCGGGACGCACGGGCACGCGCGTCACCCGGACGCCCTGCGACTCGAGGTCTGCGCAGGGCTCGAGGACCGCCGGGTGCTCGGTCACCACCGTCAGCACATGGGGATCGCGACTCGGGACTGGGGAGTCGGGAATCGGGTCCGGAGTCCGGTAGGGCCCGCTCTCCGAGCGCGGCCCATGAGGACGTCCGCCTCCGTCTGCCGGCTCCGGGGTGCCAAGTCGGGAGTCGGGAGTCGCCGAGCGGGGTCGGCCGCCCGCAGCGCGAACGGCGTCGATTACACCGCAGAGGGCGAGATTGTTGGCCTCGGTGGCGCCGCTCGTGAAGATCACGTCGCGCAGGCGGGCGCCGACCAGGTCCGCCACGTGCTGACGGGCCGATTCGACGGCCTGCTGTGCCTCCCACCCGTAGGCATGTTGGAGGCTTGCGGCGTTGCCGAACTGTCCGCTGAAGAACGGCAGCATCGCGTCCACCACCTGCGGGTCGCAGGGTGTGGTCGCGTGGGCGTCGAAATAGAGGCGGGACACTGGGTTAACGCCTAATGCTTGAGGCTGGACGCTAGACGTTGGACGCTAGACGTTGGACGCTGGACGCTGGACGCGAAGGCCGACTGACGAAGGCCGACCCGTGGCACCCGTGTGGTTCAGCGTTCGGTGACGGGCGCAGGTGTACGGCGCGAGAGCGTCACCGGAATGGTCGGCACGCTGGTGTCGTCCACGATTTCGGCAAGCGTGCAGGCGGCAAGGGCGGTGAGGATGCGGTCCTTGATGCGCCAGAGCGGGTCACGCACGCTGCATTTCGTGTACTGGTCGCAGGCGTGGTCGTCGGTCGAGCAGGCGGTCACGGTGAGCGGGCCGTCGACGGCCTGGATCACGTCCGCGACCGACATCAGCGTCGCCGGGCGCGCGAGCTGATAGCCGCCGCGGGTGCCCTGATGCGAGAGCAGGAGGCCCCGCCGCACGAGTCGCTGCAGCACCTTGGCCATCAATTCCGCAGGAATGTCGTACTGCTCGGCGATCTCCCGGGCACTCGATGCGCCGCGGTCCCCATGAAGCGCGAGATGCTTCATGGCCATCAGGGCGTAGTCGGTCTTCTTGGAGAGGCGGAGCATCTCAGTAGTCTACCGGGAACCGCAACCGGGTGAAAGCGGCCGGCTTCCCCGCTCTGAGGCGAGGCTGGTCCGGCCGGTGGTGCCCCCCAGCCCTGGCGAAGCGTCGAGCAACTTCGACGCCTACGTCTCCACGAATCGGGGATCGGGGAATCGGGAATCGGCGAGGGTAGCGTCGGGCTGTCCCAGCCCGACGAGGACATGGTGCGGTCGTGGCTCGGCCCGCTGGGACAGCGGGCCGCTACCTTGTAACGGAGCCGTCGACCTTGGGGGCACCGGGTTCCGGCAGGGGGAACCCGGCACCGCAGTCGGGCAGGACACGTAAGCGTGCCCTGACGACAGCTATCGCTTCGACGACGCCGAGGGCGCTGGCGCAACCGGGTCAGGGACCTTGTTCTTGACCGCCGGCACCGTGCGGAGATACGCGAAAATCGCCTTCAGATCCGCATCGTTCATCTGGCCGAAGATCTGCCAGGGCATCGGCGGCACGAGCTGACGGCCGCGGCCCTGGTGGCGGCCATTGCGCAGGGTGTCGAGGAACTGCTGCTCGGTCCAGCTGCCGAGGCCGGTCTCGACATCGGACGTCAGGTTGGCCGCGAAGCTCATCCCCCACCCACCAGCGAACGCCGGTTCGAGCACGTAGACCTCCCCCGCGCCTTCGATGGGTGGCATCGGCGGGACCGCGCCGCGCGCGTCGAACCCGGAGAGCATGCGCGTCATGTCGTATTCCGGTCCCTTGCTGCCCATCTTCATCGGCGTGTGGCAGTCGCCGCACCCCTTGGCCGTCACCAGGTAGCGCCCGCGCGACACTGGGTCGGCTTGACCGGGCGCGACCTTCAGGAGCTTGGTCGTCGGCAGGGGCTCTGGCGGCGGGCCAGGCGCGACCACCGGGTCCGGCACCTTGTTACGGATCGCCGGAACCGTCTGCAGGTAGGCGAAGATCGCCGCGAGGTCATCGTCGGCGAGGTTGCGGAACGCCGGCCAGGGCATCGTCGGCAGCAGGGGCCGGCCGTTACCCCAGTGCTTGCCGCTGCGAATGGTGTCGATGAACTGTCGCTCGGTCCATGCCCCGATCCCGGTCTCCCGATCGGACGTGAGGTTGGCCGTATAGCTGCGCCCCCAGGGACCTGACCACGAGGTCATCGTCGAACTCGCGCTGCCGATCCAGGGGAGTTGCAGGCCCGGAGGATCGTTTGCCACAAGGCCGGCCGGATGTCCCATCAGCATTTTCGACATGTCCGGCTCGGGACCGTTGTCGCCCAACTTCCAGGGCGTGTGGCAGTCGTTGCAGCCGCCCGTCTTCACGAGGTACTCGCCATGGGCCAGCCGCGACGCACCCGCGGCGGCCGTGGGCGCCACCTGGGCGCTCGGATGGGCGCTGCGCACCACCAGCAGCACACCGAAGGCGAGCAGGCTGGCGCCGAGGACAGACGATGGACGTGTTGACGGGAACCGCATGAAGCCTCCGGTCAGCGCGCGGATGCGCGCGTGTGTGGGGATGAGCCCGTGCCCTCGGCGATCCACCGCCGCAGGAGGGCAACCGCCTCCGCGTCGACGATGCGGCTGCCGAGCGGGGGCATCTGGAGTACGGGATGACGCGAGTCCATGCGGGCCAGCAGCATGCTCGCGTCGGGATTGCCAGGCGCGATACGGTCGCGCAGGTCGGGACGGTCCGCAGCCTGGAAATGACTTGGCTGGGCCAGCGAGGTCCCCAGCGCGGGCGCCGAGGCGCCCACCGCCTGGGCGAGCGGGTACTGCAGGACGAAGCCGAGTGAGGCCATCTCGCCGGCCCCCGTGTGGCACATCCCGCAATTGCCGTGCAGGTAGCCGAGCGCCGCTCGCTCGACCGGCGATGCCGCTGCGATGCGCGGGGCGCTGCGCGCCAGCTGCATGGGCAGGTTGCGCACGAGTCCGCGGTCCACGAGGGTCTGCAACGTGACCGCGCCTTCGGGGAGCGGTTCGGCGTGCGGGGCCAGCGGATCGCGGTCCGAAGAGAGTTGCAGCGCACTGACGCTCAGGAGCCGGGATGGCCCGGCCTCGTGGCATGCCGTGCAATCGGTGCGTGAGGGGATCGCGTGGCGGACGCCGTTGGCGATCTCGACGCTGTTGAGGATCCCGCGCTCGGAGACGAGCGTGGCCGAACCATCAGGCCGCCAGGCGTAACTCGCGTAGCGCCAGCCCTCCGTCGTCCGCTCGATCATCCGTGTCTCGGCCGGCGCGCCGTGGAAGCGGAACTCCTTCCACACCTTGGTGCCGACCGGAAACTCCCACGCATCCGGGTTCGAGGCATCGATCCAGGAATCCGGCGGGAGGTGGAGCCATCGCGACTTGGCGGCGCCGTCGGTCCAGAGCGGGTACTGCGGCGCAAAGCGAAGGTGGCCCGGCGCGACGGTCTTCGTGTCCCAGTCGCTGTAGAGGCCGGTCTCGCGCAGCGTGGCCGCCAGGGGCGACACCGCAGGCGCATGGGTCTGCGCGAGCGGGGCCACGATCAGCCCGCCCAGCAGCACCACCACCCCCGCGAGGCACACGCGTCGCATGACTGGGCTAACGCCAGAGGTAGGCGGGGCGAACAGAAAATCGGGTGCGGAACTTTGGATAGTGCGCGGGAACTTCGTGGCCGGCCCGTTACAGAAAGGACGGAGGAGGGAGGACGGAGGAGAGAGGAAGGATTGAGGAGCGAGGAAAAGGGGGGATGAGGACAGAGGCGGAAGGTGGTGAGGACGGAGGAACTCGGTGCTGGGGAGCGGTGGAGGCCCCGCGTCACGGAGGCAGGAACAGGTTCACCTGAGGCTGCCGTCGCGGTCGGCGGGTTCGTCGAGACGGCGGACGGAGGTCACGAGCATGGCGATGAACTCGTTGGCCTCGCCGGCGAGCCACGCAACCTCCGAAGCGTCGCCCTTGTGGAGGTCATGGACGATCTGCAGCGAGTGCCTGGCTTCGCGCGATTCGCGTAGCGCCACGCGATAGCACTGTGCCATCTGGCGGCGGGACATTGACGATTGTGCTTCGCTCAGATTCTGCCCGATGGCAGTTCCTGCAGCGGCCAGGTTCTCCACGAACCGCCGCGAACACCCGGGATCGCGAAACAACCCCTCGCAAACCTTGAGCAAACGCACCGAAAACACCCGCGCCCGGGCAACGAGATCCTGGCGTGGCAACTCGGACATGCCACGGGACCGAGCGAGAAGTGTGCCGTGAAAGGACGGAGGAGGGAGGACGGAGGACGGAGGTAGGGCAGAGGAACCGAGGAAAGAGGTGCGGTCGCCGGGAGGGTGTAACGCACCATCTCGCGCTGACGGCCGATAAGGCCTACTGGAGCCAAGATCGGCCGAGGACGGATTGGGGAGGCAGACCCGAAAGCCGAGGACGGACTGTCTACACCGGCATTACCAGGGACGGGTTAACTTCCTCCGTCCTCGACCTCAGTCCTCCGTCCTACCTCGCTCCTCCGTCCTCCCTCCTCCGTCCTCCCTCCTCCGTCCTCCGTCCTCTCTAGTATTTCGCCTTGCCCGGCTCAATCCTGTCGACCCAGGCGAGGATGCCGCCGGTGAGGTTGACGGCGCGGTCGAAGCCCTGTTCGCGCAGAAGCGCGACGGCCTTGGCGCTGCGGCCGCCGACCTTGCACTGCACGACGAGGTCGCGCGTGCGATCGAGTTCGCCGATGCGTCTGGGCAGTTCCCCGAGCGGGATCACCGTCGAACCCTCGATCCGGACGATGTCCACCTCGAACGGCTCACGCACGTCGAGGATGACGAGGTCGTCGCCGCGATCGAGGCGCTGCTTCAGCTGTTCCACGGTGATGGCGGGAACCTCCGTGCTGTGCGCCGCCGCGGCACCCGGCGCGGGCTTGAGGCCGCAGAACTGCTCGTAGTCGATCAGCGCCTTCACCGTCGGGTGGTCGCCGCACACCGGGCACTCCGGATCGCGCCGGAGCTTGAGCTCGCGGAACTTCATCCGCAACGCGTCGTAGATCAGGAACCGGCCGATGAGCGGCTCACCGGTACCGAGAATCAGCTTGATCGCCTCGGTCGCCTGAATCACGCCGATGATCCCCGGCAGCACGCCCAGGACACCGCCCTCGGCGCAACTCGGCACGAGCCCCGGAGGCGGCGGCTCGGGATAGAGGCAGCGGTAGCACGGGCCGTCCTTGGTCGCGAACACCGACGCCTGTCCCTCGAAGCGGAAGATGCTTCCGTAGGCATTCGGTTTCCCGAGCAGCACGCACGCGTCGTTCACGAGGTAACGCGTCGGGAAGTTGTCGGTGCCGTCGATGATGATGTCGTACGGCGCGAACAGTTCGAGCGCGTTCTGCGACGAAAGAGCCGTCTCGTAGAGATCGACCTGCACGTGCGGGTTGATCGCGAGCACCGCGTCGCGCGCGGAATCCAGCTTGCGCCGGCCGATGTCGGACGTCCCGTGCGCGACCTGCCGCTGCAGGTTGCTGAGATCGACGACGTCGAAGTCGACGATACCGATGCGACCGATGCCGGCCGCGGCGAGATAGAGCAGCACCGGCGAGCCGAGACCACCGGCCCCGACGCACAGCACCCTCGCCGCCTTGAGCTTCTTCTGCCCCTCGACGCCTACTTCCGGAAGGATCAGGTGCCGGCTGTAACGCGCCAGCTCCTCCTGTTCGAGGGCCGGCAATTCCGCCGGCGCCGCCTGGCTGCCACCGGCCACCGACGGGATGATGCTGATCGTGTCGGCGGTCCCGAGTGCCGTCTGCTCCTTCTGCAGGTAGCGGATGTCCTCGTCGTTGACGTAGATGTTGACGAAGTGCCGCAGCTTGCCCTGTTCGTTGTACAGGTGCTTCTTCAGCTCCGGATACGTCGTCGTCAGCTGCGCAAGGAGGTCGCCGACGGTCGTCCCGTCGATGTGCACCGTGTCGAGCTTGTCGGTGTATTGGCGAAGCGGCGTGGGGATGTGAACGGTGTGCGACACGAAAGCTCCTTCGACTTGGGCGGCTCGCCGCGAGTGCCTGCGGCCGGAGGACGCCCCCGGCAAAATGGCGACGACCACCCGAGGCCCCGTCACGATGGGGCCATCCAACGATCATAGCGAACGTGTCACCGGTCGCCGATCCGCTTGTGTCATATGCCAGACGCTTCAGCCGTCTCCTCGCCCCGACTTCGGGGCCGGGCGGGCGGCCCCCACGGCAGCCGCGCCGCGCATCCCGAGTCCCAAGTCCCCAGTCCCGAATACCGGTCCCCGGGGCCCAGATCCCAGGTCGCTCCCGATGCAAGGCTCCATGTTCGAACCTCGTTCTCTTGAGGACAGCCTGCGACAACGTGACGACGGAGAACTCAGCCGTAGAGCCGTTGCGCTCGATACGACCGCGCGCCGTAACACCGCGAACCTTTCGTCGGCGACCTGGCCCTGCGGCAGAGCCTGCCGCTCCCAGTCGGCGCTCCAGGCTCAGCCTGAAAGCCCTCGTCGTCGGTTGCGGGCCGAGCCGACCGTCGGCGGCGTGCTGCCTGCCACGCCTCGGGCACGACGTCGTGATCCGGGCGGCCCGGTCGCCAGGGACAGGATGCACTTCGGCATTCCGGCTACCTCCTGCCACGCGCGACGCGCGATGCCGAGTGCGGGAGCCTGTGTCGGCCGCCTCCGCCCTCGAGCGAAGGACCACATCACGTTGCTTCACTGCTGGTAAGGACATACTGACACGACGTGACGACTGCCATCGCACCGACGGGCGACATGCTCCTCGAGCAAGCGTGGCGTTGTCCGGCTACGGCTTCATCTGCAGTTGGAACCACCGAACGCGGCTGTTGCGACCGCTGTCGACATCGTTGATGCCTCTCGGCTCGAAGGATCAGACCAGGGCACAGGCGTACCATGGCCTCGACGACGTCTATTTCCAGCGGAGGCGCTCCATGCCCGAGACGATTTCTGCAGGCGCATTCCGCAACTGAAGGCTCGCAGGGAATCGATGATGTATTACTTGTTCACCTTCAGCGACAAGATCACCGTCGAGTTCAGGGTCTACAATCCTGGCGACACAGGCGAGCCGAATGCGCATGCGTGGGCTCTGCGAAACCACTTCTGGGGCACGTCTGGTCCACGGCTGGGCGCGGACATCGAGGAGCACTTCGACGTTCCGACAGTCCGCTATTCGATCTTCGATGACTTCAATGGGTTGTGGCGATTCCAGTTGGAACACATCGTCAAGTCGGACTATACGATTCCGACCGACCAGATCATTCGCTACCCTCCGCAGTCCGATGATAGCCGCTACACCTTCAGCTTGTTTGCTTTGCCGAAGAGCATTTTCCGGCGACACTCGCGGACTTCGTGGACTTTGCCAAGACCTACTACAACACTCGGGGATATCGCTCCAATCTGCTCTATGTCGGCTACTGGATCGCGCAGGACCGACAGGCGCTGCTGTCCTATTCCTGGGACGGCAACGTCATGACGATCGATCCTGTCTCGACGGGCAACAGCGGCTGGAAGGACTTCCTCACGGACTACAACACGTTCTGCATGGAGCGCGATGGAAAGCCTTTGTTCAATCAGACGTTCGGATTGACCAGGGCGATTGTCGTCCATGCATTCGGGGAGCGACTCCAGACCATGCGGGAGGCCTGTCACCAGTTCGATCCACAGGGCAGGCTGATGAACGATTACTTCCGCAGTCTGCTCACCTGAAACCGCTTCGCGGCTCGGCCTGATTCAGGCATTTAGATACTCATGGACACAATGGCAAGGGTAGTCCTCGGGCGCTGCGTCCATGATCCGACGGCGGTCCGTGTCTACGACATCATGCGAGGAGGGTTCCTGTGGAGTGACGAAATGCCTCCCTGTTTTCCTCTCGATCCTTTCGAGTTGATGGGCGTTCTTGCCCCGGTCATAGCGTATCGGGCCTCCCTCACGTCGGGCGCGCCTGATTCCAGGCATGAGGTCGACTGGAACGCCCTACGAGTAGCCGTGCCGTCGTGGCCAGGATTCCGGCAAGAGCGGATTCGCGGATCGATAGAGGGGGACCTGCGAGCCTGGAAACTATGGGAGGACAGAAGCTTCTTCGAGCTCGAGGACGAACCCGGTCCGGATGGCATCTGACAGGCGTCTGCGGGCGGTAGCCGCGTGTCCGGCGTCGGCGCACCAACACACTCATTGATTCGTCGGATGCGCCTTCTGCGCTGCGACCAGGCCGCGGCGATCGGCGTCGTAGGTCACAAGCACGACCTCGCGAGGATCCTTCGGTCCTCCATCCTCCAGCCTCCATCCTCCAGCCTCCGTCCTCCGTCCTCCGTCCTCCGTCCTCCGTCCTCCGTCCTCCATCCTCCATCCTCCGTCCTCCGTCCTCCGGACATCTGTCCGCGTCCGGCGGACATCTGTCCCCCGGACAGGTGCGTGTTTGATTGCGCATTCGCGCCAGGATTTCACGTCCCGGGGCTGGCACCGCGCTTGCTCTGACGGTCGGCGTGATTTCCGGGACCTCTTCCATGGACCGCGCGGTCGCGCGCGGCGGGCTGTCGCGGCGGGCCTGGATCGGGCTGGTTGCCCTCGTGCTGCTGATCGTCGGCGGCGCCTTCGCCTGGCCCACGTACCGTCAGCTGGCCTCAGTGGACCGCGCGATGGACGCGTCGCGCATGCAGATCGCTCCGGTCACCCTCGGTAGTCTCGTACGCGATGCCTCCGCCGACGGGCGCATCGTCTCGGCCAACGCGCCGACGCTGTTTGCGGCCACCGGCGGCATCGTGACGCTCAAGGTGAAGGCGGGCGACCCGGTGACACGAGGCCAGTTGCTGGCCACGATCGAGAGCCCCGAGTTGCGCAGCAAGCTCACCCAGGAACAGAGCGCGCTCGAATCGCTGGACGTCGCGCTCGGCCGCGCCCGCATCGCGGCCAAGCAGAGCGACACGCGCAACGCCAGCGCCATCGAGCTCGCCGAGGTGCGCCTTCAGGGTGCCAGGCGCAACCTCGAACGCGCGCGGCAGACCTACGAAGAGGGACTGCTGAACAAGGTCGACTACGAGCGGGCGCAGGACGACGTGCAGTTGGCAGAGGTGGAGCTCAAAACCGCCCGTGAGGCCCGGGGACTGGAACGCGAGACCGCCGAATTCGAGATCCGCACCCAGCACCTGGCCCACGCACGACAGGCCTCGCTCGCTGAAGAAGTCGCGCGCCAGGTCACGCAGCTGTCACTGGTGGCGCCGTTCGACGGGCTCATCGGCGCCGTGAACGTGCAGGATCGCGATGCGGTCGGCGCCAACCAGGCCGTGCTGACCGTGGTCAATCTCGACGCCTACGAAATCGAGTTCAGCCTGCCCGAGAACGAGGCGGCCGAGGCCGGCCCCGGCACTCCGGTCCGCGTGCTCTACGAAGGCCGGGAGTATGACGGCAAGGTCACCGCGATCTCGCCGTCTGTTGCCGACAGCCTTGTCAAAGGCCGCGCCGCCTTTGCCGGCGCAACACCCTCGACATTGCGTCAGAACCAAAGGGTGTCCCTGCGTCTGCTCTTCGAGACGCGGCCGCGCGTCCTGATGCTGCCGCGCGGGGCGTTCCTCCAGAGCGGTGGCGGTCGCCTCGCGTATGTCGTCCGCGAGGACGTGGCGATACGGACGCCGATCGCAACCGGCGCCCGCAGCCTGTCGCACGTGGAGGTCACCGACGGCCTGCGCGAGGGCGACCAGGTCATCGTCTCCGACACGAGTGAGTTCACGGGAGCAGAACGCATCCTGCTCCGCAACCGCTGACACCGAACACTGAAACGTCGCCGTACACCCTTTTCCGTGCTCCGTACACCGTACTAGATACGCCGTACCCGGCACCCGGCACCCGGCACCCGGTACCCGATTTCTAATCCCGCTTCCCGCTTCCCGATTCCCGAGACCCCAATGCTCTCCATGTCCCGCATCCGCAAGGTCTATCGCACCCAGTTGGTCGAGACTTACGCTCTCGACGAGATCACCCTCGAAGTGGACACCGGTGAATTCGTCGCCGTCATGGGCCGCTCGGGCTCGGGCAAGACCACGTTCCTCAACGTCGCCGGCCTGCTCGACACGTTCGATGCCGGCACCTATCACCTTGACGGCGAAGACGTCAGCCGCCTCTCCGACAGCGCCATGTCGCGCATCCGCAACGAGAAGATCGGGTTCATCTTCCAGTCCTTCAACCTGATTCCGGATCTCGACGTCTTCGACAACGTCGACGTGCCCCTGCGCTATCGCCGCCTGCCGGCGAAGGAGCGCAAGGCCCGCGTCGAACGCGCCGTCGAGATGGTGGGGTTGTCTTCCCGTCTGCGGCACCTCCCGGCGCAGCTCTCGGGCGGGCAGCAGCAGCGGGTGGCCATCGCGCGCGTCCTCGCCGGCGACCCGAAGCTGATCCTGGCCGACGAGCCCACGGGCAACCTGGACACGTTGATGTCGCGCGAAGTGATGGACCTCCTCGAACGCATCCACGAGCAGGGCACGACGATCGTCATGGTGACCCACTCGCCCGAGTGCGCGGCCCGCGCGCCCCGGCACATCCACCTGCTCGACGGCAAGGTGCTCGACACCGACGCCGACGCCGAGCTCTTCGCCGAGCGGACGATGCCGAGCCTCGCGGCGGCCATCCAGTAGGGACACGCCATGCTGCTGCACAACATCTGGATTGCCTGGAAGAGCCTCAGGCGGAGCCCGACGCTGTCGGTGCTGATCGTCGCGTGCATCGCGCTCGGTATCGCCTTCGCGACGACCTTTGCCGCCGTGCGGCACGCATTCACGAAGCACCCCCTGCCGGACAAGGAGCAGGTGCTCCGCTACATCCGTCTCGACAACTGGGATCCGCGGCAGGCCTACCCTGGCGACCGTCCCGATGCGCTGCCGCCGCAGATCAGCTATCGCGATGCGATGGCGCTCAAACGGTCGACGCTCCCCGTGCGCCAGACGGCGAGCTTCCGCGCCCGGCTCACGGTGATCCCGAACCCGGCCGTCGCCCGCCCCACCCGCGAGGAGGTGCGGCTCGCCGAGGCGGATTTCTTCGAGATGTTCCAGGTGCCGTTCCGCCACGGCGGGGCATGGACACGCGAAGCCGACAGCAAGCTCGAACAGGTGATCGTGCTGTCCGAGACGCTCAACGAACGATTGTTCGGCGGCCGCAACAGCGTCGGGCAGTCGCTGCGCATCGAAAACCGCGACTTCCGCATCGTCGGCGTGCTGGCCGGCTGGCAGCCGACCGTGCGCATGTACGACATGACCGGCAGCGCGCTCAGCGAGCCCGAAGCGGTGTTCATGCCGTTCGGGCTGGTCGTGCCGATGGAGATCCGGACCGCTGGCAACAGCGACGGGTGGGGCACCCGGTCGGGCACCGGCGTCGCGGCCTTCCTCAACTCGGAAACGAGCTGGCTGCAGTTCTGGGTCGAGCTCCGGTCTCCGAAAGACGACGCCGCCTACCGCTCGTTCATCGAGAGTTACATCACCGAACAGAAGAAGGTCGGCAGGTACGGACGGCCGATGAACTATCGCGTCTCGAGCATCAAGGCGTTGATGGAGGACTTCAACATCGCGCCCAAGGAGACCTTCGCGCTGTTGATGGTCGGCCTGCTGTTCCTGGCGGTGGCCGCGGTCAACCTGATCGGCCTGTTGCTCGGCAAGTTCCTCGCACGCGCCAACGAGGTCGGCGTGCGTCGCGCGCTCGGCGCCTCCCGTCGCGACGTGTTCCTCCAGCACCTCGTCGAATGCCAGGTCGTTGCGATCCTTGGCGGGATCATCGGCGTGGTGCTCTCCGGCCTGTCGCTGCGCGTGCTCAACGGGTTCATGCTCGACATGACCAACCGCGCCGGGCTGTTTTCGCTGGACGCCCGCATGCTGCTGCTTGCACTGGGCCTGTCCATCCTCGCCGGGCTGATCTCCGGCGTCTATCCCGCGTGGCGGATCTGCCGCCTCGCGCCCGCCAACCACCTGAAGGCCTGAGGCTCGCCATGCATCTGGGTCCCCTTGTCCGTGCCATGCTCCGCAACAAGGTCCGCTTCGGCCTGCTGGCCCTCGAGGTGGCGCTGACGCTGGCGATCGTCGCCAACTGCGTCAGTCTGATTCTCGACGCGCGCCGGGAGCTGACGCGCCCCTCCGGTTTCGTCGACGAGCAGTTGATGCTCGTGACGGCGACCCCCTTCAACGAGGCCTTCCGCGAGGTCTCCTATCGCGACACCATCGCCGACCAGGACCTGGCGGCGCTGCGCGCCCATCCGGCCATCGAGAACGCGACCAACAGCTCGTTCCTGCCCTGGCAGGGCGGCGGCAGTTCGACGATGTTCCAGCGGACGCGCAAGGCGGAAGCCATCCGGACGCAGATCTACGCGGCCGACGAGCGGATGCTCGACACGCTCGGCGTGCGCCTGGTCGAGGGCCGTGCTTTCACGCGCGACGACGTGCTGCGCAACACGGAGCAGTTGCGGGCGCTCAACGCCATCGATCGAGTCCGCGATGCATCGGGTATCGCGGCTTCAACGGTCACCGTGCCAGCGATCATCACGCGTGCCTACGCGAAGCTGATGTTCCCGGAGGGACAGCCGCTCGGCAAGACGTTCGAAGACGAGAACGGCGACCACTGGCAGGTGGTCGGAGTGGTCGAGCACTTCTACAACCCCTACGCCTGGAAGATCGGCGAGTACGCGACGTTCTACCCGCAGCGCCAGGGCAGCTACGAGGGCGGCACGTCGTACCTGGTACGCGTCAAGCCCGGGCAGCTCACGCCGGTCGAGAAGGGCGTCGAGGGGGTGCTGGCGGGCGTCAACGCCAACCGCACGTTCCGCGTCCGGACGATCCCCGACGTCAAGCGCCGCTTCCTCGGCAGCCAGACCCTGATGGTGCGGCTACTGTCCCTGGTGATCGTCGTCCTCGTGTTCGTCACCGCGCTCGGTATCATGGGCCTGACGTCGTTCTCGGTCGCCGAGCGGACCAGACAGATTGGAACTCGCCGGGCGTTGGGCGCCGGGCGCGCCGACATCCTCAGGCATTTCCTGCTCGAGAACTGGATCACGACCACCGTCGGCATCGTGCTCGGGGTCGGCCTGGCGGTGGTGCTGAACATGACGTTGCTCCGCGAGATGGATGGTCCCAGGATCACACCCGGGCTGCTCGCCATCGGTGCCGTGCTGCTGTGGACGGCCGGGCTGCTGGCGACGTTGTGGCCTGCCCTGCGCGGCGCGCGTGTCGCGCCGGCCGAGGCGACGCGGAACATCTGACGCAGCGACCCGTACCCAACAGCGCGTGCCCCCGAGCCCACTGGTCTGCCTCATCGTCGAGGATCAGGACCCCGTCGCCCAGGCGCTGGAGGTCCTGTTCTCGCTCCACGACGTGCCCGCGGCCGTCGCAGTGGACGCCGCGGCCGCGCTCGAGCGGGTGCGATCCGGGGACGTGGGCGTCGTGCTGCAGGACATGAACTTCGCGCCAGGTGAGACGTCGGGCGACGAAGGCGCGGCGCTGTTCCATGCGATCCGCAGCGTCGATCCGGTGATGCCGGTGCTGTTGATGACGGCGTTCACGTCGCTCGAACGCGCGGTGTCGCTCGTGAAAGCGGGAGCGACCGACTACTTCGGCAAGCCGTGGGACGATGCGCGGCTGGTGGCGAGTGTCCGCGAACTGCTCGCGATGCGCGAGGCGCGCCGCAGCAGCGACCGGAGCGCCAACGGGTCGATCGAGTCGGCGGCACGAAGTCGCCCGGGCGCCAGCCAGCCGGACCTCTGCGGGCTGGTGTTCCAGAGCGGCGCCATAGCGCGGCTCGTGGACCTCGCGGTTCACGTCGCGGCGGCCGATGTGCCGGTGCTGATCACCGGCCCGAACGGCTCTGGCAAGGAGAAGATCGCCCGCATCATCCAGGCCAACTCCACGCGTGCCGGCCGCGCGTTTGTCACCGTCAACGTCGGGGCGCTGCCGGACACGCTGCTCGAAGCCGAGTTGTTCGGCGCCGAAGCCGGCGCCTTCACGGGCGCACAGCGACGCCGCGTCGGCCGTTTCGAGGCTGCGCATGGCGGCACGCTGTTCCTCGACGAGATCGGCACCTTGTCGTTGCCAGGACAGGCGAAGCTGCTTCGCGTGTTGCAGACCGGCGAGTACGAGCGGCTTGGATCGAGCATCTCGCTCCACAGCGACGTCCGGCTCCTGTGCGCCACCAACGTGCACCTGCCGACGGCGATCGCGGCCGGACAGTTCCGCGAGGACCTGTACTTCCGGCTGAACGTGATCGAACTCGCCGTCCCGCCCTTGCGCGATCGTCCAGACGACATCCTGCCGATCGCGCGCCAGATGTTGTCGGGTCAGGGCCGGACGCGAACATTGGGCGCCGCGGCGGAGCGGGCGCTGCTCGCCCACGCCTGGCCGGGGAACGTCCGCGAGCTCGAGAATCGTCTGCAACGCGCGAGCCTGGTGGCCCCGGGTGAAGAGATAAGCCCGGGGGATCTTGGCCTCGCGACCGCGCATGCCTCGTCGCCCCTGGTGCAGCCGCGCCCGGAGAGCGGGCCCTACCGTGTTCCCGGCGCGGGAGCCGAACGCGATGCGCTCGAGGAGGTGCTGCGCGTGCATGGCGGCAGCGTGTCGAGGGCCGCGGAGGCGCTCGGCCTCTCGCGGCAGGCACTCTACCGTCGGATGGAGCGGCTCGGCGTCTCGCTCGAACGCCGCCCGCGGAGCTGACGTGTTCCGCCTGCAGACGCGGGTGCTGCTGGCCAATGTCGCCTGTGCCTGCGCCGCAACCGCGACAGGCGCCGTCCTGCTGCGAGGCGGCGCGCCTGCGTGGCTGGCAGTTGCCTCGGCACTCGCCGTCGCCCTCGTCGTCGGCCTGGCGGCGGCACGGATCGCGACATCCCCGGCACGCCAGGCGCTGCGTGCCCTGCACGACGGCGTGACCGGCTTTGCCGAGAGCGACTTCGCGACGCGGCTGGCATCGCCCTCGCCCGACGAGGTCGGGGACCTGGTGTCGGTCTTCAACAGGATGGGCGCGATCCTGCGTGAGGAACGCGCCGAGCTGATCCAGCGGGAACTCCTACTCGACACGTTGCTGCAGGGCGCGCCGATGGCGATTCTGCTGCTCGACCAGCGCCAGCGCATCGTCTTTGCCAATGCCGCCTGCCGACGGGTGTTTCACGGCGCGACGCGCCTGAATGGGCGCCTGCTCGCGGAACTCGTGGAACTGGCCCCTGCCGCGCTCCAGGGCCCGCTGCGACGCGGCGAGGACAGCCTGGTGACGTGGGATCAGGATGGACAGGAGGAGAGCTACCGCATCCTCGTCCGCGCCTTTCATCTGAACACGGTGTCGCATCGGCTGGTGGTCATCGAACGGATCACGCACGAACTGTCACGGCAGGAGACGGCAACGTGGAAGAAGGCGATCCGGGTGATGAGCCACGAACTGAACAACTCGCTGGCGCCGGTGAGCTCGCTGGCCCATTCCGCCAAAGTGGCGGCGAGCCGGCCGGACGCCGCTGCGCGCTTGCCCGCCTTGCTCGACACGATTGCCGAGCGCGTCGCACACGTGACCAGCTTCCTCGAAGGCTACGCGCGCTTCGCTCGGCTGCCGGTGCCGCGGCCGGAGACGGTGGCGCTCGCGCCATTCCTCTCGGGCGTCTCGCAGCTGTTCCCGTATACGCTCGACACGCCGGTCGGCGAAGCCGCCGGCTGGTTCGACGCGGCGCAGGTCCAGCAGGTGTTGATCAACCTGCTGAAGAATGCCGAGGAGTCCGGCAGCGTGCCCGAAGAGATCCGCATGCTGGTGGACGCACGGCACGATGGCGTGCTGCTCACGGTCCTCGATCGCGGGACGGGCATGGACGAGGACACCATGCGTAAGGCGTTGCTGCCGTTCCATTCCTTCAAGCGGGCTGGCAGCGGCCTCGGACTCTCCCTCTGCTCGGAGATCGTCGAAGCACACGGCGGGCGCCTGCACCTCGCACGCCGGCAGGCCGGCGGCATGGCCGTCAGCGTGTGGCTTCCCAACCAGGCCACACGCACGTAACGTCGAACGCTGAACGCCTGACGCCGGACAACGAAGGCCGAAGGCCCAAGGCCCAAGGCCCAAGGCCGGCACTATTCGGCAACGTACTCCCGCTCGCGCTGACGAATCGCCTTGTAACGGCGGAAGGTGTCGCGCGACGACTCCAGCCCGATCATCGATCGCCAGGTGCTGCCGCGGAACGTGTGCGCCAGCAGCATCGGTGCGTTCCGGAGCACGAAGCCCGGGCGGCGGCGCAGCACCGCCGGCATGTGCCGCACCTTCATCCAGCGTTCGGACTTCCACCGCAGGAACTCGATGTCGTCGGCGCCCAGGTGCGTGGTCCGGACCACCGCCGTCGTGCCGTCGTACTCCTCGAGGCGCTCGTTGACCACGAGATCGCGGCGACGGAAGTCCTCGTTCATGGGCGTGCGCGGGTACGGCGTCGGGTGCTGGATGTAAGGCCAGTCCACGTGTGCCCGCGCGAACGCGAGGTTGGCCTCGATGGCGTCGTGGGTGTCGTCGGGATTGCCGACGATGAGCCCTCCCACCACGAAGATGCCGTGGCGGTGCAGGATGTCGATGGCCGCGAGCGTCGCGTTGCCGACGCGCCGTCCGCCTTCGCGCTGCGCGTTCTTGGCCGACGCCCTGAGGAAGGCGAGATCGTCCTCGAGCACGTTCTCGATACCGAGGAACACGTACTCGAAGCCGGCGCGCTTCATCAGCGGCGCGAGGCGTTCGCCGTGCGCAGCGAACGCTGACGTCATCCCCTGCACCAGGTAGCGCAGGTGGTGCAGGTCAGCCTCGATGATCGCCTCGCAGAGGGCCTCGAAGCGACGCACGTCGAGGGTGACGTTGTCGTCGACCAGGAAGATGACCTTCGCGCCGTGATCGCGCGCGTCGGTGATGTCGGCGATGACGCGGGCCATCTCGCGGGTGTAGAAGTTCCGGCCGCGCATCTCGATGATCGAGCAGAAGCTGCAGTCGAACGTGCACCCGCGCGAGGTCTCGACCACGTCCACCTGATCGCCGAGGAAGGTGTAGCCCTGCAGCACCCGCGCGGACCGGCGCGGGATGGCGAGCGTTTCGTCGAGTCGATGCGACGCCGGGCGTGCGTCGTTGTGGACGACGCTACCGTCGGCAGCTCGCCAGGTCAGTCCAGCGATGCTGGCGAGCGCGTCACAACGGGCCGGGCTCGGAGAGCCGGCCCTACCGTCGACAAGGCCGGCTCGACCGTCGGCCCCGCCGATGCTCTCGCAGGCTTCGAGTGCGCGAAGCAGTTCTCGGAACGTGGCCTCTCCTTCCCCGCGGACCACGAAGTCGACGCCGTCGGCGCCGGTCCAGGCATCGGTGGCCAGGCTCGGATCGTACCCACCGGCGACCAGGGGCGCTCCAGGGCACCAGGCCCGCAGCCGGCGGATGAGCCTGAGCGCCGTCCGTCGTTGGAAGGTCATGCAGGACAAGCCGATGACGTCAGGGCGATGCTCGCGAACCAGCCGTTCGACCGTCGCGAGGACGTTGCCCTGGACGAGCACGAGGTCGGCAATCGCCACACTGTGATGCGGATCGATGTTGCCGGCCAGCGACGCGAGGGCGCCGTTCGGCATGCACATGCCGATCGTGGGTGTGTGCTCGAACGCGTCCGGCATCGAGAGGAGCAGCACGTTCATCAGTGCGCCTCGCAAAAAGGCTGAGTTATCGACCGAAGTGCGTGGTCATAGTGTAAGCGGGTACCGGGTACCGGGTACCGGGTACCGGGTACCGGGTACCGGACACCGGGTACCGGACACCGGGTACCGGACACCGGGTACCGGACACCGGGCACCGGGCACCGGGGCGCGCTACCGTCCGTCAAGCATCAGCGTTCGGCCGCGTCCGGCTTTGGGGTTCGGCGTTCAGCGTTAAGCGTTCTCGAGTCGCTCCCCGCTACACTCTGGGACGCATGAAGAGAGCCTGGGTCGCGTGCGCCCTGTTCATGGCGTCGAGCAGCGTGGCGTCGCAGACGGGGGTCCCGGCGCAGGCCCCCATCGACCGCCAGGCACTGGTCGCTCGCCACCGCGTCGTCCTTCGCGCCCCGGACGTCCGGACGCCGTTGTCGGTCGGGAATGGTTCGGTTGCGTTCACGGCGGACGTCACTGGCCTGCAGACCTACCCCGAGGCGTACGGGAACGGCACGCCGCTGGCCACGCTCAGCACGTGGGCCTGGCACAGTTCGCCCAACCCGCAGCGGTACCGCCTCGAGGACACCCTCGTGCGCTACCGCGTCGGCGACCGCGAGGTGCCGTACGCGGACGCCGACGATCGAGACGGGCGCGCGTTTCCAGCGGCAGCCTGGCTGCGGGCGAACCCGCATCGACTCGACCTCGGACGCCTCGGACTGGTCATCACCCACGCCGATGGCTCGCCCGTGCCACTCGATGCGCTGACGGGCGTCGAGCAGACGCTCGATCTCTGGACGGCGACGCTGACCAGCCGCTTCACTGTTGACGACGTCGAGGTGCGCGTGGAAACCACCGTGCATCCCGACCAGGATGTGCTGGCCACGCGCGTGGTGTCTCCGCTCGTGCGCAGCGGCCGCGTCCGCATCCTGCTCGCATTTCCCTTCCCCGCCGGCACCTGGGACAAGACGCGCGATTGGACGCAGCCGGACGCCCATCACACGGTGGCGAGCATCGCGCCCGATCGCGCGCAGTTCGCGCGATCGGTGGACGACACGCGCTACTTCGCCGCGTTGCGCTGGACCACCGACGCGCAGCTGTCGGCCACCGCACCACACACCTGGGTGCTCACCGGTTCCACCGACACGCTCGCGTGCACGTTGCAGGTCTCGCCCAACGAGCTGCCGCGAGGCTCGGCCGCGCCGGACGTCGATTCGACGCTTCTTGCAACCGCGGCTGGCTGGGCACGCTTCTGGTCGACCGGCGGCACGATCGACCTGTCCGGCAGCACCGACCCTCGCTGGCGCGAACTCGAACGCCGTATCGTGCTCTCGCAGTTCCTGACGCGCCTGCATGGCTCCGGTACCATGCCGCCGCAGGAAACAGGTCTGGTGACCAACAGCTGGTTCGGCAAGGCGCACCTGGAAATGTACTGGTGGCATGCGGCGCACTTCGCCTTATGGGATCGAGGCGCGCTGCTCGCGCGATCCCTCGACTGGTATCGCGAACTGTTGCCGCGCGCCCGCGCCACGGCGCAGGCGCAGGGGTACGCCGGCGTGCGCTGGCCGAAGATGGTCGGCCCTGACGGCCGCGAATCGCCGAGCGGGGTCGGGACGTATCTGCTCTGGCAGCAGCCGCATCCCATCTATCTCGCGGAGTTGCTCTGGCGCGACGGGCAGTCGCGTGCCGTGCTGGATCGATACGCGCCGATCGTCTTCGAGAGCGCCGCCTTCATGGCGTCGTTTGCGACACTCGAGGCCGACGGCCGATTCCACCTGTCATCGCCCCTGATCCCGGCACAGGAAACGTACGGCCGGATGAAGGCAACGATGCGCGATCCGACGTTCGAGCTGGCGTACTGGCGTTGGGCGCTGGGAGTGGCGCAGCAGTGGCGCGTGCGCCTCGGCCTGCCGCGAGAGCCGTCCTGGGATCGCGTACGCGACCTGATGGTGGAGCCGACCATGCGTGACGGCCGGTACACAGCCGTCGGCGTCGAGCCATTCACGACGCCCACCGATCATCCATCGATGCTGATGGCGTACGGGTTCCTGCCGCCCACCGCAGGCGTCGACGCCGCCACGATGGGGCGGACGTATGACTGGGTCCGCGCGAACTGGCAGTGGGAGTCGACGTGGGGCTGGGATTACCCCGCCCTGGCGATGACCGCCGCGAGGCTGGGTCGCCCCGCCGACGCGATCGATGCCTTGCTGCTCGACGTCCCGAAGAACCGGTGGGTCGCCAACGGGCACAACCCGCAGCGGCCGAACCTGCCGGTGTACCTGCCGTCCAACGGCGGCCTGCTCGCGGCCGTGGCGATGATGGCGGCCGGGTGGGACGACGCGCCGCGGAGGCATGCCCCTGGATTCCCCGATGATGGCACGTGGAGCGTGCGCGTCGAGCGGGTCCGGCCGTTGCCGTAGCTACTCGAGATCGATCTCGAGCAACGCCGGCTGACGCACCTGCACGTCGATCGGCGAGGGGTCGGTGCGCGCCTTTCCGCTCGTCACGCCGAGTTCGTCGAACCGGCGCACGGCGGGAAGCACGCGGGATTCGAGCGTGCCCACCGTGTCGTTGTAGGCGCGCACCGCCTTGCCGAGCTGATGGCCCATGGCCGCCAGGCGAGTGACAAGTGTCGCGAGGCGATCGTGCAGGTCGCGCCCGAGGTCGCTGATGCGCTGCGCGTTCTCGGCCAGCTTCTCCTGCCGCCAGCCATAAGCCACGGCACGCAGGAGCGCAATCAATGTCGATGGCGTGGCAATGACGATCTGCTTTTCGAGGGCCTGTTCGATCAGCAGGGGGTCGGCCTCGGCTGCCGCGGCCAGGAACGTGTCGCCCGGAATGAACAGCACCACGAACTCGGCGCTCTCACGCAATTGCGCCGCGTAGCCACGCTCGGCCAGCTTGCCGACGTGGGACCGCAACTGCGCCGCGTGCCGCTGCATGTGCGCGCGGCGCTCGTCTTCCGTCCTCGCCTCGAGTGCGTCGAGATACGCGGTCAGCGCGACCTTGGCGTCGATGATGATCGTGCGGCCCGCCGGCAGCTTCACCACGACGTCCGGCCGCAGTCGTCCGTCCTCGCCTTCGTGCGTGCTCTGCTCGAGGAAGTCGCAATGCGGGCTCATGCCGGACAGTTCGGCAACCCGCCGCAGCGCGACTTCACCCCATCGGCCACGCACGTGCGGTGTCCGCAGCGCGGTGACCAGCCGGGCGGTCTCCTGCTGCAACGTGCCCCGTCGCGGCGACGACGTCGCGCAGGTGCTGGCCGACTTCCCCGAGGCCGCGCTGGCTGGTCTCGGCGAAGGCCTGCGTCTGGCGCTGGTACTCGGTGAGCTTCTCGGCGAGCGGGGTCACGAGGGCGCCAATGGCATCGGTACGCGCCCGCAGTTCGCCGGAGGCCTGTTCCTGCATCGTGCGGAATCGCTCCTCGGCCAGCGCCAGCAATCGCGTGGTGCTGGCGTCGAGCGCGTCGGAGGCCAGGGCCTTGAACGCATCCTGCACCTGCTTGTGCGCCGATGCGAACTCCCGCACCTGTTCGCGGCTGCGGATCTCGATCTGCTCCGCACGCGTCTCGGCGATCGCCTTGCCGCGCTGGGCGATCGACAACTCGCGCCGGAGTTCCTCGAGTTCGCCAGTGGCCTGCGCGAGGGCGGCGGCGGCGGCGCCGGCACGGGCATTGGACGCCGCAGCATCGGCATGCAAGGCGCGGGCATCGGCTGCCGACGTGCGCGACGTGCGCAACACCAGCCACGTGATCAACGCCCCCGCGAGGGCGGCGAACACGGGCAGCAGGACGTCGGTCACCGTAGTGAGGCGTGCAGCGTCACCGTGACGCGGACCTCGACCTCACCCGCGGTGACGGGGGTCGACGGCACGTCGGCGGCCTGCGCGGCCATCGCGCGCATCATCGGCATCGGGCGGGGTGGTGGCGCGGCGCCACCCGTCTCGTCGAGCCGCACGACTCGATCGACGTTGCGCCCGACGCCCGACGCCATCGCCTTGGCCCGTGCGAGCGCAGACGCCGACGCAAGACTCAGGGCCTGCTGCTCGGCAGCAGCCATGTCCTTGAGGGTGAAGCGTACGCCGGCGACGCGCGTCGCCCCGGACGCGATCACGCCGTCCACCACGTCTCCGACCCTCGCGACATCGTCGAGGCGCACCTCGATGACATTGGTCGCGAGATAGCCCTTGAGCGTCTGCTTGCCGTTGGCCCAGTCGAACTCCGGCTGCATGTCCACGCTCACGGTGCGAACCGCATCGTCTGGCAGCTTGAAGCCGGCGAGCCGCGCGCGTATGGCGGTGGCGACCTTCGCGTTCTGCGCCTGCGCTTCGTTGGGCTGGCGCGAACGGGCTTCGGAGGCGACGGTCACGAACGCCTGATCGGGCGCGCGCTTCACGACGCCCTCACCCGAGGCGATGACCAGGTCGCCGATGAGGTCCTGTACGTTGGGTTGGGCGGGAGCCTGGGCCGCCAGGGGCAGCGCAACCTGCCCCAGGACGAACAGAATCAGCAACAGCGAGTGGCGCACGAGTAACCTCCGGGCGCCTCGGCAGGCGCTGAGCTTGAGACGGCGGCGGGCAGTGCGGGGCCGTGGCGCCTTCGGAGGCGGGCCGCGCTCGGAGAGCGGGCCTACCTCAGGCGACGGCTAGCGCTCGACGAAAGGCTCGATCACGTCGAGCAACGCCGCCAGCACGCGCTCGCCATCGAGTGAGGCAATGGCGTCGCCCTGTGCCAGCGTCCGTTCGTCCTCGAGTTGGCGGCGGCCGCGCGTATAGGCGCTCCGGACCACGACGGCTGGCTGCGCCGCGCCGAGTTCGAGCACGATGTCGACGACGTTGTCGCTGGATCGATCTGACACCATCCGGACGGTCGATGCCGGCGTCTGCACCGAGAAGGTGAAGCCCTCTGCCTTGAGTGCCTGCGCGAACTGGCGCACCGTCGGCGCGATTTCACGTTCGAGCACGCCCTCGAATGCCGCGCGTGCGGTCTCGGCGGCCGCACGTCGCTGCGCCTGCGCCTTTCGCAGTTCCGCGAGCCGATGAGTCAGTTGCCGACGGACTTCCGCGGTTTCGAGCATGGCCACCAAGAGTAGCAGAGGGGCTTGCAGGCTACAGGCTGCCGCCTACGGCCTGCGGCCGGCCGCCCTAAGACCTGAGACCTAAGACCTAAGACCTAAGACCTGAGGCTTATGGCTCAGGGCTTACGGCTTGGGGTTCGATGCCGATGGTGTTCGGTGAGGCGTCAGGCGGGAGGCGGAAGGCGTTGAGCGTTAGGCGTTAATGAGGCGTTCGTCTGGCTTGTCCCACATTGACCGCCATCAGGCCTCCGAGCAGCGGCCACCATGACACCTGCGTGAAGCCTTCCTCGCGCATCAGCGTGGCGACGCCGCCCGCGCCGGGATACCGTGCGAGGCTCTCGGGGATGTAGCGATAGGTGTCCGGGTCGCCGTGCAGCCACTGCCCGACGACGCCGCCGACCACGCGCAGGTACGCCAGGTACGTCGCGCGGATGAGTGGCTGGCGCGGCAGGGTGAAATCGAGCGACAGGAATCGGCCGCCTGGGACGAGCACGCGCCGGATCTCGCGCAGCGACTGCCTCAGATCCGGCACGTTACGCAGGCCGTACCCGGCAGTGACGACGTGCTGCGAGGCATCGGGGATGGGCAGGGCGAGCATGTCGCCGCACACCCAGCGCATCCCCGCGAGTTCCGGCTTGCCTGCCGCCAGGCGCAGCATGCGATGGGTGAGATCGAGGCCGGTCACATCCGCGCCGGCGGCGCGCAGCCGGGCCGCGATGTCGCCGGTGCCGCAGGCCAGGTCGAGGGCCCGCTCGCCCGGCGTGACTGCGGCCATCCGCACGAGCACGTCCTTCCATCCCGCATCTCGGCCCAACGACAGCCAGACCGTGATGTCGTCGTAGCGAGGTGCGATCTCGTCAAACAGCGCCCGTACGTAGCTGGCCTTGCCTGCCGGCGTGGCCAGCGCCTGTGTCAGCACACCGCGGGGCGGGCGCCCCGGCTTCTGCGGCATCGACGGTGTTGCCGGCATGGTCGGCAGTACCATAACAGGCGCCGGTATGTTGCCATCGAGTACGGTCGAGAACTACCTGAAGGCCATCTACTCGGCCCAGCGCGCGCTGGGCGCGAATGCGCTCGTGCCGATGGGCCAGCTGGCCGCGGCACTCGAGGTCGTGCCTGGCACCGCTACCACCATGGTGAAGGCACTGGCCGAGTCGGGGCTCGTCCGCTACGAGCCGTACGCCGGTGTGCGGCTGACCGCGGCAGGCGACAAGCTTGCGGCACTGGTGCTGCGACGTCACCGCCTGATCGAGCTCTTCCTCGTGCAGGTGATGGGCATGAGTTGGGCCGAGGTGCACGACGAAGCGGAACATCTCGAGCACGCCGTCTCCGAGCGTCTCATCGGCCGCATGGACGAGATGCTGGGGTTCCCTTCGGTGGACCCGCACGGCGACCCGATCCCGAATGCCGACGGCGGCGTCGCCGAACGCAGTTACCACTCGCTGCTCGAGTGCCCCGTCGGGCGCCCCGTCCGCGTCGCGCGCGTCGCCGATCAGGACGCCGACTTCCTCCGGTTCATCGAGCACAGCGCGCTGATGCCTGGCCAGGCGATCATGGTGGTCACGCGCGATACGGCCGCCGACAGCGTCGCGGTGCAGGGTGCTGACGCGAGACAAATCGTCCTCGGCGCGCGGGCGGCGTCGAAGGTGCTCGTCGAGAAGGAGGAGTGAGGAGGGAGGAGGGAGGAGGGAGGAAGGAGGACGGAGGAAAGAGGACGGAGGAAAGAGGTAGGACCGAGGGCAGAGGACGGAGGAAGGCCCAAGGGTAAAGGCGAAGGGCGAAGGGCGAAGCGCGATGGCGGTATTCAGGATCCGAGTCGCGTGAGTTCGTCGACGGTGGCGATCGTCCAGCGGGCCTGGTGGCGGTGGGCTGCGTCCACGGCGGGGTAACCGAATCCGTAGGCGGCAAGGCACGCGTCGATGCCGGCGGCGGTGGCGGTAGCAACGTCGACCCAGGAGTCGCCGACCATCAGCGTCTCGGCGGCGGGCACGCCGGACTGGTCGATGAGCGCATGCAATGCGGCGGGCTCGGGTTTGCGACCGTGACTGGTGTCTCCCCCGATTGCGGCGTCCACCACCGAGGTGATGCCGAGCGCCGACAGGATGGCGTCGGTCGGCCGCTGGGGCTTGTTGGTGAGCACGGACACGCGCGCGCCCTGATGCAGGCATGCGAGCGTGGCGGCGACGCCGGGATACAGCGTCGTCGTGCTTGTGAGATGTTCGTTGTAAGCGTCGAGGAAGCGGGGCAGCGCCTCGTCGGGATCCGCCGCAACGTGTGCCCGTGCGAGCGCGCGCGCCACGAGCATCCTGGCGCCCTCGCCTACCATCGCCACCACGTCGGCGACCAATAATGGGGACGCCCCGTAGGTCGCGAGCATGGCATTGGCCGCGTCGGCAAGATCCTGGCGCGAATCGATCAGGGTGCCGTCGAGGTCAAAGACGAAGTGTCGGTAGATCACTCCCTCACTGTAAACGGTGCGCCGGTCGCGGTGCTCTGCTCCGGCGGCCTCGACAGCGTCGTGCTGGCTGCCGATCTGGCGACGACCGCGCCGGTGCAGCCGATCTACGTCGCGTCCGGTCTGGCGTGGGAGGCGCAGGAGCGCGCCATGCTCGAGCGCGCGCTGGCCTGCCTGCCCGACCGCACGCGGGTGGCGCCACTGCACGTCCTCGACGCGTCGGTGCGCGACGTGTACGCGCCGACGCACTGGTCGCTGGCCGGCACGCCACCGTCATGGGACACACCGGACGAGGACGTCTACCTCGTGGGCCGCAACATCGTGTTGCTTGGAAAGGCGGCGGTGTATTGCGCGCTGCGGAAGATCGGGCGCATCGCCCTCGGCCCCCTCGCCGGCAATCCGTTCCCGGATGCGACCGCGGAGTTCTACGAGTCGATGGCACGCGCGCTGTCACTGGGCCTGGCGCACCCGATTGCGATCGAGACCCCGTACCGCACCTTGCACAAGTCCGACGTGATCCGTCGCGGCCACGCCATCGGCGCGCCGATGGCGCTCACCCTGTCCTGCATGAATCCCCTGGAGCGCATCCATTGCGGGGCCTGCAGCAAGTGCCGGGAACGCCATGACGCGTTCATGGAGGCACTTGGGCAGGATCAGACGATCTACGCCGCGGACAGGGGAACTTCGACGATCAAGGGATAAGGGACAACGAAAAAGTCACAGGGGCCGTCAAGGGACGAGGGAGAAGAGGGCGCACTCGGAGGAGGCACAAGGGACAGGTTGGCCCGCCCGCCGACCCAGGTCGGCGGCTACACCTCGCCTCTGTAGCCGTCGTTGCTCGACGGAATCGAGGCCTACGCCCCGCCGCCAGACGTCCGCCGCAGACCAAGGGACAAGGGACAACGAAGAAGTCACAAGGAACGTCAAGGGACGAGGGAGAAGGACGCGCACTCGGAGGGAGGCACAAGGGAAATGCCTGAGGGCACGCGCTTTTCCCTTTCAACTAATTTCTTGGGACTCGTGCCTTGATGCCCTTGTGACTTTTTCCCTGTCCCTCTTCCCTTTGTTAATGACCCGGCGCCTCTGGAGCCGACGGCGCTGCCGGGGCGGTGGGGGGTGCGGGCGGTGCCGGGGGGACTGGGATGTAACTGCGCTTCAAGGTGATCGTGCCGTCGCCAGTTCTGATCCGGAGGTTGCCGACGCCGCTGCCGAGGACGGCCTGCAGGCGGCGTCCCTCGCCTTGCCGCTCGATTGGCATGTCCGTGAACCCGTGGAGGGCAATGCGGCCATCACTGGTGTGGGCGTCCAGCTTCGCATCGAGTTCATCGGGGAGCGCCAGCATCACGCCGCCATCTCCGGTCTCGATGTTCCAGTCGCCGGTGATGGAGCTGCCGGCGGCCGCGCGCACCGTCACGGATCCGTCGCCGCTGCTCGCCTTCAGGCCACCACGGAGCCGGCCACTGACGAGCACACTGCCATCGCGCGTGCTCACCGTGCAGTGGCCGTCCACGTCTTCCATCTGCACGCTGCCGTCGCCGCTGTCGGCCACGATGTCGCCGCCGACCTCGCGCATGACGATCCGGCCGTCCTCGGTCCGCGCATCGATCACGCCGTGCACGCGCTCCACGCGCACCGAGCCGTCGCCACTGCGCAGCCGGACTTCGCTGTCGACCGGCACCGTGGCCACCAGCCGCACCGACCGGCTCATGCCGCCCGACGACACCTCCCAGCCCGACGTCTCCTTGACCGAAGCCGTGACCACCACGTGCGAATCCTTGCTGCTGCCGGCGACGTCAATGCTGTCCAGGAGCGGCTTGGACGAAGCGCGAGCCTCGACCCGGACGAGAACCTCCGGTTTGTCCCAGGAACGCACCTCGATGGCGCCGTCGAAGGTGGTGAGGTCGACGACCGGCCGGCCTGTCACCTTGAAATGCATCTCGTTGCGTGACGAGAACCCGCCCGAGTCGACATGGACGACGCAACCGGCCAGCAGCGGGAGGCCGGCGCAGCAGACGATGGGCAGGGCTCGTTGAAGTCGCATCGCTGTCACATGTAGACGAACTGGTGCTGGCAAGGGTTCAGCCGCTATCGGACGACAGGATCAGCCGGCGTCGTTGGCGTACACCACCGCCCCGCCGATGAGCGTCTGGCGCACGCACCAGTTCGCGTCGAGCACCACGAGGTCCGCCAGCAGACCCTCGGCAATGCGCCCACGGTCGGAGAGACCGAGCGTCCGCGCTTGCACGTTCGCGGTCATCATCGCGGCGTCGAGCGGGGTGACACCCACCATCTCGACCAGGTTGGCAAACACCCGATCCATTGTCAGCCGGCTACCCGCCAGGGTCCCGTCGTCCAGGAAGCAGGCCTGGGCCCGGACGGTCACCGCACGCCCGTCCACCTCGAATCTCGCGCCCTCGGCCAGGCCGGCACCGGCCAGCCCATCGGTGATGGCCATCACCCGTTCCGGCCGCTTGGCACGGATGGCGGCCCGCATCACGACGGGATGGACGTGATAGCCGTCGCAGACCAGTTCGACCGTGACCCGGTCGTCGTCCAGGACGGCTCCGATCAGCCCTGGTGCGCGGTGCGTGAGCGGCGGCATGCGGTTGAACAGGTGCGTCGCGCGACGCGCACCCGCCTCGATTCCGGCGCGCGCTTCCTCGAGCGTCGCCCCGGAATGTCCCAGGGACACGGCATGACCGCGCGACACCAGGTCGCGAATCAGGGCCAGCGCTTCGGGCAGTTCCGGCGCCAGCGTCAGCGTGCCGATGGCGTCGCGATGTGCCGTGATCACGCCGACGATGTCTTGCGCGGTGAAGCCGGTGGCCGTGCCTGGTGCCGCCAGGTCCGCGGGTGCGCCTGGAGGCAGACAGAGCGCAGTGAGGGGTTGGGCACCGCGATAGTCCGGCGCCATGAAGTTGCTCTCGAGATGCGCCGGCAGCACGCGAGCCGCGTCCGCCGGTCGCGCCTCCATGGCTGCTTCGACCGATTTGGCCACCATCGCCAGGGTCGCCGGCGGGCAGGCGAAGGTCGTGGGCGTGAAGGACGTGCAGCCGAAGCGCGGCATCTGCGCCGCGATCGCCGCCACGCCCCCCGGGCTGCCCTGCACGTCATGACCGAGCACGCCGTGCACGTGCACGTCGATGAAGCCGGGCAGGATCCACAGTCCCGCCATGGGTCCGTCCTCGGTGCCAGGTCCGATTTCGACAATGTGATCGCCGTCGATGACGAGGCGACCCGGCGAAAGGACGCGATCAGGCAGGACGAGGGAGGCGCCGTCGAAGATCAACATAGGCAATAGGACATGGGACCCAAAAAACACGCAATGACGAACGCTGAACGTCGAACGCCGAACGCTCAGGTCAACGGTGAACGATGAACGGTGAACGGTGAACGGTGAACGGTGAACGGTGACGGCTTACGGTGAACGGTGCCCGGCAAGTAAGCTTCATGCCGACGTCCAGCCCGGGTGCAGGCATAGCTTGCGACCGGCGAGCGGTGCGACGGCAGACGACCTGCGCAGGTAGGTATCGACCTCGGCCAGCAGTTTCCGTAGGGCGCGGTCGTCGGGTCCGTTCAGGACGATGACGCCGGGGCTGTCGACGAGCGGGAACCTCCGGTCCTCGAGAAAGTCGTGATCGAGGGTCACGAGCGTCCGATGCAGGTCGCGGGCACGCCGGAAGTGTGCGAGGTCGGTTGCGCGTCGCCAGGCGGGTTCGTCGATCACGTGCAGCACGTCCCAGCGGAGACGCTCGCGCATGAAGCCGACCAGCGGCGCCGGCAGGTTGGCGTCGGCATACACCAGGGGCCCCAGCGCCTGCGCAGCCCGAAGCGGTCCGAGTTCGGAGAACAGGGTGCCCATCGCGTCGCCCAGGGGACAGCTTACCGCGAATGCATTTTTACTTTTCCATTCGAGGAAGAGTAGGCTTCCGCGGTGCTCACCGCCACGGGACTGGGAGGAATCGTACTCGCGTGCGTGCTGGCGGTCCTCCTGCTGGCGGCCATCCTGGTCTGGCACAAGGGGCGGCCGTTCGCGACCGGGCACGTCTTCCGGGCCAGCCGGCTGAGTCGCGGCAATCGGCTGCTGCCGGTGCAGGTGCTGATCACGCCGACCAGCGTCGTGCACTACACGCCGCAGTGGGTCGGCAAGCTCGAGCACTCGATGCACATGGCGCACGTCGCCTCGGTGCGCATCGACACCAACATGCTGTTCTCGGACGTCTTCATCGAGACCACCGGCGGCGTCAATCCGATACGCTGCGCCGGCCATCGGAAGAAGGATGCCGTGCGCATGAAGGCGCTCATCGAGGAGTACCAGACCGGGTACTATCGACAGAGCAGCCACGGCGCCTGACACGGCCGGCCCGGCGGATCGGTCCTCATACGCATCCCGTGCCAGACGCCCTCACCCTCACCGTTCGCGAGCTGGCCGCACCCACGCCAACCACGCGCCGGCTCCTGCTGGCCCTCGGCGATGTGCCGTTCTCCTACCAGGCGGGCCAGGGCGGCGCACTCGGCCTGCATGGCCAGCGCGAGCGCCGCCCGTATTCGATCGCGTCAGCGCCTGCTGACTCGTCAGCCGACGGCACCATCGAGTTCCTGTTGCGCGCCCTCCCCGGGGGTGGCCTCGGCCGTCATCTCGATGGCGTGCGCGAGGGCACGCGCGTGGACTTCGAGGGACCGTTCGGGGCATTCGTCCTGCCGGACGACCTGCCGGACGCGCCGCTGCTGTTCGTGGCCGGCGGCACCGGATTCGCGCCGCTCCGATCGCTGGCGCGCGAGGCTCGCGCCCGTGGCCACCGCGCGCCCAGGCACCTGCTCTACTCGGTGAAAGATGTCATGGACGTGGCGTACGCGGAGGAACTGGCGCGATGGGGAGAGGATCACCGCGGCGAGGCAGTGATCACGGCGACGCGCCATGCGCCACCGACGTGGCAGGGATCGCGGGGGCGGATCGGCCTCACGCTGCTGCGCCGCTTCACGTCGGACGCGCCGCTGTGCTTCGTGTGTGGTCCGGCCGGGATGGTGGAGGACCTGACGCACACCTTGTCGCAACTCGGCGTGCCCGCCGGCCACGTGCGGATGGAGCAGTGGGCGCCCACGATGTAGTGACGCACAACTTCAAAAGTTCACAATTGCACAATTCCATTCACACCGCCAGGCGTGGAGCACCGCGGTTGTGCGTGAAATTCTGAAATTCTGAAATTCTGCAATTGCGTTCGTCGCCCTGGCCCTACATTCCCATCGGCCTGTAACCGGCGTCGACGTAGATCACCTCGCCGGTGACGCCGCGGCCCCAGTCCGAGAGCAGGAACATCGCCGCGCCGGCAACGTCGCCGCTGTCGATGTTGCGCTTGAGCGCCGCGCGATCCCGATAGACCTGCAGGATGCCGGAGAAACCCGAGATGCCGGAGGCGGCCAGTGTCTTCACCGGGCCGGCCGAAATCGTGTTGACGCGGATGTTCTGCGCCCCGAGATCGGCTGCCAGGTAGCGCACCGACGACTCCAGCGCCGCCTTGGCCACGCCCATCACGTTGTAGTTGGGAAACACGCGGTCCGAGCCGAGATACGACAGCGTCACGATGCTGCCGCCACCCTTCCTGGCAAGCAGTGGTTCCGCGCCGCGTGCGACCGCGACCAGCGAGTACGCGCTGATGTCGAGCGCGATGCGGAACGCTTCGCGCGACGTTTGCAGGAACGGCGCCGAGAGCGACTCGCGCGGCGCGAACGCCGCGCCGTGGACCACGAAGTCGAGGCCGTCGACCTGCGCGTCGAGCGACTCGAAGAGGTGCGCGATGTCGTCGTCACGACTGACGTCACACGGCAGCAGGACGGCAGGCGTCTTCAGCTGGGTCACCAGCTCGTCGACGTTCTCCTTCAACCTGTCGTTCTGGTACGTGAGCACGAGTCGCGCGCCGGCGTCATCGGCCCGCTGCGCAATGGCCCAGGCGAGCGACCGCTTGTTCGCGACACCGACGATGAGGCCGGTGCGTCCCGAAAGATCCGACATGCGCAGTGTTCCTGTGCGGCCTCAGCGGCCGCGGCGGTTGGACGGACGCGACTTGCCAGGCTGTCCACCCTGGCCCTGTTGCGGCCCCTTGCCGGACGGGTGACCGTTGGCATACGGGGAATAGCCGCCCCAGTTCGCGTTACCGGCCGCTTGCGGCTGGCGCGGACGCCCGCCACCAGGCCCGCGGCGTCCCTGCGGATGTCTCGCGACATTCCAGAGGGTGAAGTCCGCCGGTTTGCGCTCGGGCACCTGGCCCTCGATCTTGGGCAACGTCGCCCTGATGAGGGTATGGCGGTGCACGGGCTCCTCCCGACGCGGTTCGTCTTCCGGTTCGGGAGGAGGCGCCGCCGCCAGTGGCACCGGCGTCACCTCGACGGGCGGCGCGGCGGCTGGCGCGAGCCGAGGCGGTGCCTGCGGCACGACCACGGCCACCGGCGCCGGCACGTCGGGCTCGATCGTCGGCGGTAACGGTACGCCGCCCTCAGCCTCACGACCCGTGATGTTCTCGAGCACCGTCTTGTACAAGGCCGCTTGTGGATCGGCCTTCTTGCGGCGGGCAGGTACCTTGCCCTCCTTGTAGACGTGTTCGAAATCGCAGGTCGCGCACCGGGTGGTGCGCACCTCGTCGCCGACGAGCGCGACGATCACATGATTTGAAAGGCGTTTCTCGCGTGGACAATAGTCGTCCAGCACATCACCCAGCCGAAGCCGGCGCTCTTGCATCAACAGCTCCCGGAAGTACGTCCCAGGCGGGTCGGGAAATCCGCGACAGACCCAACGGAAAGGAGGTCACTGGATACTAGCACAACCTCACTGCGGTCCGATCCACGCCTGCATTTCGGTCAGACGTCCCGCCACCGCACCTGGTGCGGTGCTCTGCGGTGTCTGCCGCGCCCGAATGGAGGCCAGGGGCGTGATGGCCTCCACTACATCATCGTCGAAGAGCGGCGAGAAGCGCCGCCATTGGTCAGGGGTCAGTGACTCGATCGCCCGCTGTTCCTCAAGCAAGGTCCGCACCATACCGCCGACAAGTTCGTGGGCATCGCGGAACGGCAGGCCCTTGCGCACGAGGTAGTCGGCCACATCGGTGGCGAGCATGAATCCGCCCGCCGCACGTTGCGTGGTGTCGCGTCGCACGCGAAGTGTCCGTACCACCGCCTCGCACGACATGAGGCTGCCCGCCACCGTGTCCTCGGTGTCGAACACGGCCTCCTTGTCTTCCTGCAGATCCTTGTTGTAGCCGCTCGGCAGGCCCTTCATCGTCACCAGCCAGCCGGTGTGACGCCCGATGACCCGCCCTGTCTTCCCTCGTACGAGTTCCATCGGGTCCGGGTTCTTCTTCTGCGGCATCAGGCTGCTGCCGGTCGTGACCGAGTCGTCGAGTTCGAAGAAGCCGAACTCCTCCGAGCCATAGATGATGACGTCCTCGGCCAGGCGGCTGATGTGGATCATCACGAGCGCGCATGCGTGCAGGAAGCTCGACACGAAGTCGCGGTCGGCCACCGTGTCCATGCTGTTAGCGACGATGCGCGCAAAGCCGAGCCGGGCGCGCAGGAACTCGACGTCGATGGGGAACGAGTTGCCGGCAATCGCGCCCGAGCCCAGCGGCAGCGCGTCGGCTTCGGCATACACCACATCGAATCGCTCGCAGGCACGCCGGAATGCGGAGGCGTGCGCCAGCCAATAGTGCGCCTCGAGGACAGGTTGGGCACGGCGCAGATGGGTGTAGGCCGGCAGCGGCGCGTCGCCGGCCTCGGCGGCCCGAGCGCAGAGGGCCGCGACGAGCGCACGCAGCTGATCCTGGACGACGCGGATGCGGCGACGCAGGTAGAGGCGCAGGTCGAGCGCCACCTGCTCGTTGCGCGAGCGACCCGTGTGCAGACGCTTGCCGGTCGCCCCGACACGCTCCACGAGCTGGCGCTCCACGAAGGAGTGCACGTCCTCATCGCTGCCCGATACGAACATCGGATCGGCTGCCGCGGCTTCACGCAGTTCCGTCAGGGCGCGATCGAGCGCCTGCTGTTCGTCCGACGACAGCACGCCCGCACGCAGCAACGCTTCGGACCACGCGCGACTGCCCTCGACGTCGTCCTCGAAGAGGCGACGGTCGAAGGCAAACGACGCGCCGAAGGCGAACACGTCGTGATCGGGGGCACTCGCGAATCGGCCAGACCACAAGTTCGACATCACTCACTCATCTGTGTCGGCCATCGGCCATCGGCCTTGGGCCATCGGAAATCTCGAAGGCCGCGCTCGGAGAGCGGGCCCTACCTTCTCGTGCATCGGCATGACGCCACACGTCACCACGACCCGCGCGATGCCAACGCGGAACCCGAAGGCCGACGGCCAAATGGCGAAGGCCGTTCAGTGCTTCTCTCGCCCCATGACCTGTACCCCGCCCTTGAACAGGCGGAGGTGAATGGTCGCGGACGCATTCGCGAGCGCGCGATCGGCAAGCGCATCGATGGACGCACGGGTCAAGCCGTGCCAGTCGCCGGTGCGCAGCACGTCGACATAGCTTTCCGCGAGCCGACGACGAAGCGTGCGCAGCGACCACGGTAACGTCAGCGCCTCGAGTTCGCGCATGGCGATCTGCAGCACCGTGGCCGCCGGGGCCTCCGCGACTTCGCGACGGACGGCGGCACCCTCGGGCACGAGCACGTCGATACGCCCCACGCCGTGCGCGCCGGCGATCGTGTCCAGGCTGCTCAACAACTCCACGAGCGGCATCACGACGCCATTGACGCGGCGTGGGGTCCCCGCCTCGAAGCCGATACCGATCATCGCCGGGGCGTCAGGCCCGCGCGTGACGGCTCGTGTCTGCGTGAACCGCGCCTCGTCCACCCGCGCATCGATCGGGCCGTCGACGACGAGGGACCGTCCCCACAACGTCGCACGCACGGCGGGCAGCGCCTCCGCGGCGACCTGCAACGCCGACATGGCCTCGTCGCGGGCGTCGACCGGCATCGTCTCGACGCTCGGGCGAAGCGCAATGCGCGAGGTGGCCGCGAGCAGGCGCGCCATCCGGGCGGCCGCCTGTCCGGTGCCGCCATGTGCCAGCGCATCGGCCTGTTCCATGTTCGCGACCATCGCGACCTGTGCCGCGACCGATGGCAGCGCGAGCACGGCCGCGTGCGGATCGCCGTCGAAGCCGACAGCACCAGCCCGCAGGGCGCGCAAGACGACGTCCTCGGCAAGGGACTCGCGCGCATCGAGCACGTGTGCACGGACGGCGCCGGCCTCCAGCGCACGTTCGCGGACGGCCAGAAGGCTCTCGCCCTGTCCGACGTCCACGGTCACCGTGACCACCTCGGCGTCGCGGGCGAGCCAGGGTATGGCGCAGAGCGTGGCCGCATCACCCGCATGGGCGAGCACCACCCGTTGTTGTGACATCTATCGTTGCGTCCTTACCCCACGAGGACCGGCATGCGCAGGAGTGCGCCCGATCGCCACGTGTCCAGCCGCCCGACCAGCGCCTGCGCCGCGGCGGCATCGCGGCAGATGACCAGAATCGTGTCGTCACCCGCCACCGTGCCAAGCACCTCGCCGAGGTCGGCCCTGTCGATGGCGATCGCGAGCAGCGCCGCCTGCCCGGAATCGGTCCGCAACACGACCAGCTGTTCCGATCGTTCGGCGCGGGTCAGGAACTCCGCGGTGGTCCGCCGGAGGCTGCCAAGCGCATCGGGCGACGGGCCACCCGGCCGTGGCCGCTGGTAAGCGCCGTCGCCGGCGCGCTTGACCACGCCGAGTTCCTTGAGATCGCGCGACAGCGTTGCCTGCGTCACGTCGAGGCCCTCGGCGTGCAGGCGCTGCCTCAACATCTCCTGGCTGGAGATGCTCTCACGTTGGATGACGTCAAGGATGACGCCGTGTCTGGTCCTTTTCATCGATTATGCAGTCGTATGCATCGTAGCACCTGCATCGACATGGGAATAGCCAGAAAATTTCACTTGCGCAGGACGGCGGCCTTCTGCATACTGGGCGTTCTCTTGCATAAGTATTCACATGACTGAGGGGCAACAACAACGCGTCGGAGTCGGAGTGGTCGGCGCCACCGGGTACGGCGGGCAGGAACTCGTGCGCCTGCTGGCCCGGCATCCGGGCGCCGATCTCAAGGTGGCGCTCGGGTCGAGTGACTCGGACCAGCCCCGGACCCTGCCCGGCCTCGCACGCACGTGGGATGGGCAAATCACGGCCTACCACGCGGACGCCCTTGCCGGGTGCGAGGTGGTTTTCCTGAGCGCCCCCGAGGCGTTCGCCGCGACGAGTGCGGCCGAATTGCTGGCCCGCGGTCACCGCGTGATCGACCTCTCCGGGGCATTTCGCCTCAAAGACGCGGCCCAGCGCGCGAGGTTCTACCCGGCGACTCCGGACCCGCTGCCCGACGGCACGGTGTACAGCCTGCCCGAGTTCGACGCGGCGGCTGTGCCTGGCGCCCGACTGATTTCCTGTCCCGGCTGCTATCCCACCGCCGCGATGCTGTCCCTGCTGCCGCTCGCTCGTGCCGGGCTCCTCCAGGGAGACGCCATTGTCGACGCCAAGTCGGGGATCTCCGGTGCCGGCAAGGGCGCGAGTGAACGGACGCACTTTTCGGAGAATCACGGCAGCGTCGCCGCCTACGCGTTGTTCAGCCACCGTCACACCCCCGAGATGGAACAGGCGCTAGGATTGCCGGTGACCTTCACCCCGCACCTCGTGCCGCTCGACCGCGGGATCCTGTCGACGACCTACGCCCGGCTGGTGCCAGGCGTGACGGCGGCGCAGGTGGCCAACACGCTGCGTGCGGCGTACGCGAAGGCGTTCTTCGTGCGCCTGACCGACGATCGGATGCCCGAGATCAAGCACGTGGTGCACACGAATTTCTGTGACATCGGCTGGAAAGTGGATGAGCCGACCGGTCGCGTGATCGTCGTGGCGGTGCTCGACAACCTGCTCAAGGGGGCCGCTGGCCAGGCCGTCCAGCAGTTCAACCTGCTGTGCGGCTTCCCGGAAGCCGAGGGCCTGCTGTGATCATGGGTCCGGCGGTCGTCAAGTTCGGCGGCGAACTCGTGGAGACGCCGGAACGGCTCGACGCCGTGGGCAAGGCCCTGGCGGCGCTGGCCGTGGCCAGCCCATTGGTCGTGGTGCATGGCGGCGGTCGCGAGATCGATGCGGAACTCGCGCGACGCGGGGTCGCCAAGCAGGCGGTCGACGGTTTGCGCATCACGGACGCCGCGACGCTGGAAGCCGTGGTCGCAGTGCTGGGTGGCACCATCAACACCCGCCTGGTGGCGCACCTGATCGGGCTGGGGATCAAGGCGGTGGGCCTGACCGGGGTCGATGCAGCACTCGGCCGTGCCAGCCGCGCCGCCTCACACGTGACCGCGGCGGGATCGCAGGTGGACCTCGGGCTGGTGGGCGAGCCGGAAGCAGCCGCGGATCTGGGCCTCGTGGCCCACCTGCTGGCAGGCGGCTACGTCCCGGTGATTGCCAGTCTCGGCGTGTCGCCGGACGCGGACGTGCTGAACGTCAATGCCGATACGCTTGCAGCCCACGTCGCGGCGGGCATCGGCGCCCGTGAACTCGTCCTCGTCGGCGGCACTGCAGGCGTGCTCGACAGCGCCGGCGGAACGATCCCGGCCCTCACGCAGGATGAGGCCCAGGTCATGATGCAGGATGGCACTGCGTCGGCGGGGATGATCGCCAAGCTCCGCGCTGCCATGGCCGCCCGGACACGCGGCGTCGCAACGGTGTCGATCGTGGACGGCCGGTCGGCCGAGGCGATCCTGGAGCGCAAGGGCACGAGGATCGCTTAGAGGAAATCGCAGAATTGCAGAATTTCAGAATTGCACCAACCGGGTCGGCACACCCGACGCGCGATGGGGAACGCAATCCTGAAATTATGAAATCTTGAACTTCTGAAATTGATGGAGCCCATGATGTCGACCGCGACTGACACCCCCCCCACCACCGTCCAGGCCGTCGAGGCCGCACACGTGCTGCAGACGTACAAGCGCCAGCCGGTGGTGTTCGTGCGCGGTGAAGGCGTCTGGCTCGTCGCCGACGATGGCACGCGCTACCTCGACATGCTGTCTGGTATTGGGGTCAACGTCCTCGGGCATGCGCATCCGGCACTGGTGGCCGCCGTGCGCGAGCAGGTCGGCGAACTGGTGCACACCTCCAACCTGTTCTTCCATCCGTTCCAGGGTGAGCTCGCCGCGCGCCTCACGAAGGCGTCCGGCCTCGAGCGCGCGTTCTTCTGCAACAGCGGCGCGGAAGCCGTCGAGGGATGCCTCAAGTTCAGCCGGCGGTTCTGGTACACCGCGGGCACACCCCGCGCCCAGTTCATCGCATTCGAACGCGGCTTTTCCGGCCGCACGATGGGCGCGCTGTCGACGACCTGGGACGAGCATTACCGGACGCCCTTCGAACCACTCGTGCCCGAGGTGCGCTTTGTCTCCAACGAGGATCCGGACGACCTGCTGGCCGCCGTGAGCGAGCAGACGGCCGCGATCATCGCCGAGCCGATCCAGGGCGAAGGCGGCGTGCGCCCGTTGCCGCCCCAGATCGTGGCCGCCATCAACAAGGCGTGCGCCGCCAGCGGCGCGCTGTACATCGCCGATGAAGTGCAGTCGGGGCTCGGTCGCACCGGGCAGATGTTCCACTTCGAGGCGCTGGGACTTCGCCCCGACCTGATTTCGGTCGGCAAGGCGCTGGGGGCAGGCGTGCCGATTGGCGCCGTGCTGGTGTCGTCGCGCGTGGCGGCCTCGATCAGCGCCGGCGACCACGGCACCACGTACGGCGGCAACCCGCTCGCTTGCCGGGCCGCCCTGGCCGTCCTGGACACGCTCGAGCACGGGTTGCTCGATCACGTCCGCCGCATCGGTCCGATCTTCGCCGACCGACTGCAGGCACTCGCCCGCAAGCACCCGATGGTAGTGGAGGTGCGTGGCGCCGGCCTGATGCAGGGCCTCGTCCTCGACCGCGACGCCGCGGCCGTCGTGCCCGCGGCCCTCGAGCGCGGCCTGATCGTCAATCGCACGGCAGAGCGCGTGGTGCGCCTGCTGCCGCCGTACGTGATCAGCGAAGCCGAAATCACCGAAGCGTTGTCGCGTCTCGATGCCGCGTTGACGGCAGTGCAAGGAGCCTGACGATGTCGCCCATCCTCGCGCCGGTCGACGTCCCCCAGGCCCGGCAACTGCCGGAGGGCTACACGATCCAGCGCGGCCGGCCGGAGCAGGCAGAGGCGATGCATGCGTTGATCATGGCCAGCCTCGACGAAGGCCATCTGCTCCCGCGCACGCTCGAGGATCTGCGCCGCCACGCCGAGCGCTTCCTCGTGATCATGTCCGGCGATACGCTGGTCGGGTGCGCCGAACTGGCGCCGCTCAGCGGCACGGTCGCCGAGGTCCGCTCGCTCGTGATCGGTCCGGCGCATCGCGGCAAGCGCCTCGGTCCGGCGCTGATCGAGTCGCTCGGTGCCACCGCGCGCCGCGAGCAGTTCGGCACCCTGTGCGCGTTCACGCACGAGGCGACGCACTTCGTCCGCCTCGGCTTCACCATCGTCCCGCACACCTGGCTGCCGGAGAAGATTGCGACCGACTGCGTCGGGTGCCCCAAGTTCCGCACGTGCGGACAGCACGCGGTGGCGCTGCCACTCCGGGGTACGCAGATCGGCAGCATGACGGCCGTGCGCCACAGCCGGCGCGCCGCGCAACCGCGCAGCGCCGAGTCGTCCGTCCTCGTCCTGCATCGATGATCACGCACATTGAAGGTGGTATCACCGCGCCGGCCGGCTTCCGGGCCGCCGGCGTGCACTGCGGCATCAAGGCCAATCCCGAGAAGCTGGACCTCGCGCTGCTGGTCTCGGACCTGCCAGCGACGGCGGCAGCCGTGTTCACCACGAACCTCGCCGTCGCGCCGCCCGTCATCGTTTCGCGCGATCACCTGCACGCGACACGGGGGCACGCTCGCGCCGTGGTCGTGAACTCGGGCTGCGCCAACGCCTGCACCGGCGATCAGGGCCGTCAGGTGGCGCACCTGATGGCGGCCGAGACCGCCCGCGCCATCGATTGCGATCTCGAAGAGGTGATCGTCATGTCGACCGGCGTCATCGGCGTGCAACTGGATCCTCGCACCGTGACGCACGGGATCATCGCCGCCACCGACGTGCTGTCGGTGGACGGGCACATGCGGTGTGCACAGGCGATCATGACCACCGACCCGTTCCCCAAGGAACGCGCGGTGGAAGTGACAACGACACGCGGCACCTTCCGGATCGGCGGCATCTGCAAGGGCTCGGGGATGATCGAGCCGCGGATGGCGACGATGCTCGGCGTGCTGACGTGTGATGCGGCGGTTTCGCCGGTGTTGTTGCAGCGGGTGTTGTCGGAGGTCACCGAACACACGTTCAATGCCATCACCGTCGATGGCGAGTGCTCCACCAACGACTGCGTGGCTCTGCTGGCCAACGGCGCGAGTGGCGTGACGATCGGCGAAGCTGACCTGCCGCTGTTCTCGGACGCGCTGTACGAGGTGTGCAAGTTCCTGTCGACCGAGATCGTGCGCGGCGGCGAGGGTGCCACCAAGCTCGTGACCGTGCAGGTGACCGGCGCCCGCAGCTACGACGAAGCCAAGCAGGCGGCACGGGCCATCGCCAACTCGCTGCTCGTGAAGACCGCGATCCACGGCGGCGACCCGAACTGGGGCCGGCTGGTCGCTGTCGCCGGCCGCGCCGGCGTCGGGTTCGACCTCCAGGCGGCCGCGGTGCGCATCGGTGATGTCGTCCTGTTCGAGGGCGGTCGCCCCTTCGACGAGCGCGCGCCGCAAGCCGCCGCGTATCTGCAGCGCAAGGACATCACCGTCGGCGTCGACCTCGGCACTGGCGGCACCCACGAAGCCACGATGTGGACCTGCGACCTGAGCGAGGAATACGTGCAGATCAACGCGGAATACCGTACTTAGGTCTCAGGTCTCAGGTCTCAGGTCTCAGGCCTCAGGTCTCAGGCCTTGGCGCTTGGGGCTTAGGGCCTATCGCTAGTTGTCTGAGTTCCTGAGCTCCTTCCTCCTTCCTCCTTCCTCCATCCTCCGTCCTCCTTCCTCCATCCTCGCCATGCCTACACGCGTCACGCGCACGACTCCGAAGCCGGCCGCGTCGCGGTCACTCCGCACGCAACACTTCGTCTCACTGTGTGACCTCTCGCCGGGCGAACTCGCCAGTCTGCTGCAGGCCGCGCTGGTCCTGAAGAAGGAGCGCGCGCGCGGGGTGCGGTCCTACGGGGCGACGGCGTTGAAGGGGCAGCACGTGGCCCTGTTGTTCGAGAAGCCGTCGCTGCGGACACGCTGCACCTTCGAGATTGCCGTGCGTGAGCTGGGCGGCGACGTGATCGCGCCACCGCAGGACGTGGCCATGGGCGAACGCGAACCGATTGCCGACGTCGCCCGCAACCTCGAACGCTGGGTATCGGGCGTGGTGATCCGCACGTTCGCGCAGGATCGGCTGGTGGAGTTCGCGACAGCGGCGCCGCGGCTGCATGTGGTCAACGCGCTCACCGACGAGGAGCACCCATGCCAGGCGCTGGCCGACCTGCTGACCCTGCACGAACAGTTCGGCGACCTGAAGGGTCACACGGTGGCGTTTGTCGGCGACGGCAACAACGTTGCCACGTCGCTCACCCAGGGCGCGCTGATGCTCGGCATGCACGTGCGGCTGGCGACGCCGGCCGGCTACGAGTTCGTGCCGGAGATGGAGAGCCAGCTGCGTGACCTGGCCCGCCACGGCGCGACCCTCGAGGTGTCGCGCGACGCGCGGGCGGCGGTCAATGGTGTCTCGGCGGTCTACACCGATGCCTGGACGTCGATGGGCCAGGAGGCCGAGGCGCAGCAGCGCCGCAAGGTATTCGCACCGTTCCAGGTGAACGAGGCCCTGATGCACGCGGCCGGCGACGCCGTGTTCATGCACTGCCTGCCGGCCCACCGCGGCGAAGAGGCGACCGACGAGGTCATGGACGGTCCGGCGTCGATCATCTACGACCAGGCGGAGAACCGCCTGCATGCACAAAAGGCCTTGCTCATGCTCCTCATGGGCAGGTCACAATAGGAGCATGCTGCGAGGCATCCAGGTCGGCGTGATCACCAAACTGCAGCCCGTCAGCATCCATGGGCAGGTCTTCTACGACGTGCACTACGTCAAGACCGATGACGAGGACTTGATCCCACAGATGGCACGGGTGGGCGGCGAGGACGTCGATGCCGGGCTGCATCCGGGCGACCGCGTCAAGTTGCACATCCTGCTGAACCAGGTCACACGGGTCGAGCGTGATGGATAGGACGACCGCAACCGGGGCCGCGCGCGCCGTCTCGTTGCTGCTGGCAGTGGCGCTGTCAGCGCCCATGCTTTGGGCGCAGACGGCCATCAAGCTGCCCAAGAACCGCTACACGCCCGCGCAGGACGTGGAGTTGGGAAAAGAGGCGGCCGCGGAGGTAAAGCGCCAGTACCCGATCATCGCTGACGAGCGCATCGCGGGCTACCTGCGCACCCTCGGTGACCGTCTCGTTGCCGCGGCGCCGTCCGACCTCAACCAGCCTGTCTACGAGTACTCGTTCACTCCCGTCAACCTGAAGGAAATCAACGCGTTCGCCCTTCCGGGCGGGCCGATGTTCGTCCATCGCGGGATGTTCGACGCCGCGGCCTCCGAGGGCGAGGTCGCCGGCGTGATGGCCCACGAGCTGTCGCACGTGTTGCTGCGGCACGGCACGGCAAACGTCTCGAAGGCGCAGAATCCGTGGCTCCAGCTCGGCCAGGTCGCCGGTGCCCTGGGCGGCGCCGTCGTCGGTGGCGCGGCGGGATCGGCGATTGCACAGGGCAGCCAGTTCGGCCTCGGCACGCTGCTCCTCAAGTACAGTCGCGACTTCGAGAAGCAGGCCGACCTGCTCGGCGTGCAGATCCTGGCCCGTGCCGGCTACGACCCGCGCGCGCTCGCCCGCATGTTCGAGACCATCGAGCGCGAGTCTCGCAGCAGCGGAGGAGGCGGACCCCAGTGGCTGAGCAGCCACCCGGATCCTGGCAACCGGACGCAATACATCGAACGGGAGGCCGCGTCGCTGACCGTCTCGAACCCGGCCGACGACCGCGGCTTCACGGCGGTGAAATCGGCGTTTGCGTCGCAGCCACCTGCCAAGTCGATGGCCGATCTCGCACGCGCTTCGGCGGGCGAAGGCGGCGGCGGCCCGGCCACCGTCGGCACGCCCGGCCAGCCCGTCCCGCCGCCATCGGCGCAGTACCAGACCATCAACGGAGGCGGCGTGTTCCAGGCAGATGTGCCCGCCAACTGGACGGCCCTGCGATCTGCCAGCGCCATCAAGGTCGTGCCCCAGAACGGCTATGGGCAACTCGAGGGGCGCACGGTCTTCAGCCACGGCGTCGAATTCGGCATCTCCCGCGCCAGCTCACGGGACCTTCGCACGGCGACCGACGCGTGGCTGGGTGCTGTCGCGCAGAACAACCCGGAACTGCGCGCTGCCGGTACGCAGACGGCCGTACGACTCTCGCAGCGGTCCGCGATCAGGACACCGCTGGTGAACCCGTCGCCACTGGGCGGGCAGGAACGCGTCGACGTGTACACGACCTTTCTCGCAGACGGCACGCTCTTCTACTGCCTGACCATCGTGCCGGAGCGCGATGCGGCAGCGTTCGATGACGCGTTCCAGCGGGTGGCGCAGTCGATTCGCCTGACCGAAGCCCGGTGACCGCCGGGGAGCGTCGAAATCCAAGAGACAAGGGACAACGGCTTCTCCCTTGTTCAGCCGACCCAGGTCAGTGCTCCCGCTTCGCCCGTCATGGCAGCGACGGCGTCGTGGCCGGGCGCGCGCTGGCCTGCGTGTTCAGCCAGTGGTCGAACCAGCTCCGGATGCGCTCGAGGCGATCGACGAGCAGCCATGGCTCGCCCGTACGAGACAGGTCGTGCGTGGATCGGGGATAGCGCACCATCTCGACCGGCACCTTGCGCTTCTTCAGCGCCATGAACCACTGCTCGCCATCAGCGATCGGCGTGCGGTAGTCGTTCTCGCTGTGGATGATGAGTGTCGGGATGGTGACCTTCTCGACGTAGCTGATCGGTGACAGGCGGCGATAGAGCTCGCGCTGTTCCCACGGCGGGCCGTTGAACTCGAACTCGGTCAGCGGCTGCGCATCGGAGGCACCGTACCAGCTCTCCCAGTTGGTGATCGACCGGCTCGTCACGGCCGCGGCAAATCGCGTCGTGGTCGCACTCAGCCAGTTGGTCATGTAGCCGCCGTAACTGCCCCCGGAGACGCCGACACGCTTCGGATCGATGTCCCGGTATCGCGCCAGTGCCGCATCCACGCCCTTCAGGTAGTCCTCGGTGTCGAGCTCGCCCCACTTGGCTTTGGTCGCATAGGTGAACGCATGGCCGTAGCCTGACGAGCCGCGCGGGTTCGGGTACAGCACGAAGAAGCCGGAAGCCGACAGCACGTGGAAGGTACGGAACCAGGTGTTGCCGTACTGCGTGTGCGGCCCGCCATGGATCTTCAGCACCATCGGGTACGAGCGGCCGGGCACATAGCCGATCGGCTTGACCAGCCAGCCCTCGATCTCGGTGCCGTTGCCGACCTTCCATGTCAGTCGTTCGGCCGGCTGCAGCGTCACGCCCGCCAGCCATGCCGCGTTGAGGTGCGTGAGCTGCTCCTCTGAGGAGCCGACGCCAGCAGCCACGAACAACTCCGGCGGCGACAGCGGTGTGTCCACGGTGTAGGCCATCCACGCGCCGTCGCGGCTGTCCGACGCAGCCTTGATCGTGCGGTCGCCCATCGTCACGGCCCGAACCGTCGCCTTGCCTGTCACGGGCACCTCGAAGACGTGCGCATTGCCGCTGAACTCGGCGTCGAAGCGGATGGCGCGGCCGTCCGGCGACCACCGGGGCACGCCAGGTACACGATTCCAGTCCGCGGTCAGGTTGCGCGGCTGGCCGCGGAAGGTGCCGTCGGACGCAATGTCGACGACGAGGATGTCGGTCTCGGCGCCGCGTCCGGGAACCGACTGGAACGCGAGGCGCGTGCCCTGCCGAGAGACGACGGGGGCTCGCTCGCTGCCAGCGGCGGCCGTCAGCAGCCGTGGTTCTCCGCCGGTTCGGCCGATCGCGTAGAGATCCGACGTCGGATCCTGCTTGTACTCGTCATCCTGGCTGGGATCGGCGGAGAAGAGGATCGTCGCGCTGTCCGGCGTCCACGTCAGCTGGGAGGGTGCAAAGGTCAGCCGCGTCAGTTGCACCGGCGTGCCGCCCGCGGCCGGCACGACGAAGACCTGCGCAACGTCCTTGGTGCTGTAGTGGGGCAGCCACGTCAGCGTGCCGTTGGACTTGTAGCGGGTGGACGTGATGACGCGCCCGTCGAAGCGCTTGGCGTCGAGTGTCTTTGTCAGCGCATCAGGCGCGACCCAGCCCTCGTGCTCGTCCTTCTTGTCGGCCGTGCCGTCGTGATCGCCGTCGCGCATCGGCGCCTTGACGTACGCGATCCACTTGCCGTCGGGCGACCATACCGGTTCGGCCGACACGCCATCCACGTGGAAGGCCTCGCCGCCCGTCCCTCCTACACGCGCAAACCATGTCGTGTTTTCGTCCTTGTCACGCCGGGAGGTGAACGCCAGCAGCGCCCCGTCCGGGCTCCACCGCGGCTGCGCCGAGTTCTCGGTCGGCGACGTGAACGGGAAGGCCGCCCCGAGAGCCTTGCCGTTCTGCAAGGGCTGCAGCCAGATCTCGCGATGGCGCGTGTTCTCCTTCTCGACGATGGTCATCACGGTGAAGGCGACCATGTCGCCCTGTGGCCGCATCGCCACCTCCTCGACCGTGACTTCCTTGTAGAAGTCCGCGGGCACGAGCCCACGCGGTTGCGCGGTCGCCGACGACGCAACCAGCACGACGGCGAGCACGGCCTGCACCGGTCGCATGCGAAAATCCCTCTGCAGCACGCACATCTCCATTCCTGAACCTCACGTTCCAACCGCTCTTCCCGCTGCCTTGTCTTTACCTCTGTCTTCGGTCCTCTTTCCTACCTCCGTCCTCTCTCCTCCGTCCTCTCCTCCGTCCTCTCTCCTCCATCCTCCTTCCTTCTACAGGAGGCCCCCCACGAGCCCGACCGCCATGAGCAGGAGCAGCACTGCAATCACGTGCCGCACCGCGTCCATCGTGAGGTGTTCGAGGAAGCGGCGCCCGACGAGCGCACCGGCAAAAGCACACAGCACGGCCACCACGAGCAGGCCGATATCCAGCGACGCCTGGTGCACGGCGAACATCCGCGAGTAGACCCCCAGCCGCGAGATGTCGATCAGGCAGGCGATCACCACGCCTGTGGCGACGAACGCGTCGCGCGACAGCCCTGCCCTCGCCAGGAACCCCGATCGCAAGGCGCCCTGCATGCCCGACACGCCACCGGCCAGGCCACTCAACAAGCCGCCGAGCGGCATGTACGACGGGGAGAAGGTCAGCCGCTTCCAGCGCGGCACCCACTCCACCAGCACGAAGACCAGCAACAACGCGCCGATCAGCAGTTTCGCCGTGGTCACGTGCAGCAGGCGACTGCCGAGTGCCCACGTCAGGAGCGGCGGCTGGGCGGCGAGACGCAGGAGCCACCAGGCACCGACGAAGGATGCAAACAATGCCGGCACGCCGAACCGCCAGACGGTTGGCCAGTGCGCCCGACGACCGACCAGTCCGAACTTGAAGACGCTGTTGAGGAAGTGGACGACGCCGGTGGCGGCCACCGCACGCTCGACGGGCATGAAGACGGCAAACACCGGCATCAGCAGCGTCCCGAGCCCGAAGCCGGACACGAACGTCAGCGCAGACGCCACGAAGGCGACCAGGCCCACGACCAGCATCATCATCCGCGCCCCGCGCTCATGGCTGCAACGCAGCAACGAGGCTGACGCCAGCGGCGGCGAGCGCCTCGCGCACCCGGGTGGCGATGGCCACGGCGTCCGGTGTGTCGCCATGGACGCAGAGTGTCTCGAGCGGTAGCGCCAGCAGGCGACCGGTACGCGTGCGCACCAGCCCGGACCCGGCCCACGTCGTCGCACGCCTGCAGGCGAGCTCAGGATCGTGCAGCACCGCGCCGGGCACGTCGCGCGGCGTCAGCGTGCCGTCGTCCTCGTAGGCCCGATCGAGAAAGCCCTCGTACACCACGCGGAGTGGCCCCTCCGCCCCGGCGGCCGCGAGCGCCGATCCGTGCGGTGCGTACAGCGCCAGCGACGCGTCGGTACGAATGATGCCGGCGACCACGGTATCGGCCACGGCGCGATCACGCGAAGCGAGATTGTAGAGCGCGCCATGCGGCTTCACGTGACGCATCGCGGCGCCCTGCCGCGACGCGATGACGCCAAGCTCGCTCACCTGCTGCGCGACAGTGTCGCTGATCGCGGCCATCGTCATCGGCACGATGCGGCGCCCGAAGCCGGCGCGGTCGGGAAACGAGGGATGGGCGCCGATCTGCACGCCCAGGGCGGCCGCCTCCGCGACGACGAGACGCATGCTCTCGGCATCACCTGCGTGGGCACCGCAGGCGATGTTGACCGACGTCACGATGTGGAGGAGGGCACGTGCTGGTGGCGGCGGCGGGCCGTCGTGCTCACCGAGATCGGCGTTGAGGTCGAGGCGCGATGTCACCGGTCCTCCCTGCAGCACGCGGACGGAAGGACCAGCACAAACGGGCAGAGGCCGCGCAGAATTGCGCAGCCCCTGCTGCCGACGATCTGGCTCCCCAGCACTGTGGCATCGTGCCACAAACAGACCGCCGACGCGTCGATCAAGAGCAACCGACGTGCCACGCGAAATTGCATCGCCTTTTCGCGGAAATCGCAGCTCGCGCCCGTGAGGCGCACCGGAACGCGGATCACGCTTGTGGAAGGTGAGATCACGGATCTGGTGGGCTATAGTCGCCCGCATGTGCCTTCCGCGCCTGCCTCGTTGGGCCGCCATCGCCTGCCTGTCCGTGCTGCTTGCGGCATTCCCGCACGCGCAACCCGCGCCAGCGGCGCGCGAATCGTTCGACGCCGACTTCGCCCGCAGCGTCCGCGAGTGGACGACGGCTCCCGAGTTCCTGAGTCCCCTGGTGGACCAGCTGCCGCTCGTCAAGGGCATCCCGACGCCGAAGGGCGTGCTCGGCTACCACGTCGGCACGCCGAAGCGCCTGACGAAGACCGACGCCGCGCTGGCGTACTACCGGGCCCTCGAGAAGGCGTCGCCACGCATCCGCGTGACCACCATCGGCAAGACCGACGAGGGACGCGACGTCACCGTCGTCTACATCGCCAGCGAAGCGACGCTGAAGAACCTCGCCACGCACACCGCCAATCTGGGCCGCCTCGCCGACCCACGCGGGCTGCCGGAGGAGGACGCGAAGCGGCTGATCGCGATCACGCCGCCCATGTACCACCTGATGGCGGGCCTGCACAGCGCGGAGACCGGCCCCCCGGAGATGCTGATGGAGCTGGCGTACCGCCTGGTCGCCAGCGAGACGCCCCTCATCCGCCAGATCCGTGAACGCATCATCGTCAGTTTCACGCCGGCCAGCGACCCCGACGGCCGCGATCGGTACATCGACTGGTACCGCAAGCACATGGTGGACATCACCGAGGAAAAGGACCGCATCTCGGGGCCACCGTACTGGGGCAAGTACATCTTTCACGACAACAATCGCGACATCAACTACTCGCAGGTGACGATGCGTGCGCACCTCGCGTGGTACCTGAAGACGCATCCGCCGGTGATGCACGACCTGCATGAATCGGTGCCGTTCCTCTACACGTTCTCCGGGCAGGCCCCACAGAACCCCAATCTCGATCCGATCGTGTATGGCGAACTGCCGACGTTTGCCAACTTCGAGATGATGCAGCTCACCAAGTACGGCATGCCCGGCGTGTGGACACACGGATTCGTGGACATGTGGTCGCCGGGCTACCTCGCCTTCATGTCGTCGAACCACAACGGGCTGATCCGGATGTACGAGACGTTCGGCAACGGCGGCGCCACGACGATGAAGCGCAAGGTCGCACCGCCCGAGGGCACCGGCCAGACCAGTCGCGAGTGGTATCGGCCGCTGCCCCCGTACAAGGAAGTCACGTGGTCGATGCGCAACAACACCAACTACATGCAGACCGCCGTGCTGTCCGCGCTGCAGTACGCGTCGTCGTTTCCGGATGTCCTAGTCGAGAACTTCTACCGCAAGAGCCGCAACAGCGTCGAGGCCGGGCAGAAGGAGGCGCCGTACGCGTACGTCGTGCCCGCCGGCCAGAAGGATCTCACGCGCGTCGACCTGCTCGTGTCGCTGCTGCAGCAACAGGGCATCGAGGTCGCGAAGGCCAGCGGCGAGATCACGCTGTCGGACGGCACGTACCCGGCGGGGTCGTACGTGATCAAGCGCAACCAGCCGTACGGTCGGCTGGTGAAGACGCTGCTCGAGAAGCAGACCTTCCCCGATCCGTCGCTGCGCACCTACGACGACACGGGCTGGACCATGGGACTGATGCTGCAGGTCGAGATCAAGCCGACCGTGGACAAGAAGGTGCTCGACGCGCCCGTGACACGCGTCACCGACCTGTCGCGCACGGGCACGGTCAACGGCCCGTCGGCGCCTTCGGCCTGGGTCGTTGCCCACCATGGCTCCAACGACATGGTGCGCCTCCGGCTCGCCCTTGGCGCCAGCACGGAAGTGCGCGCCGCGCGGGTGTCGTTCAAGGTCGGCGAAGCGAGCTATCCGGCCGGATCGTTCCTCGTGCCGGCCAACGCCGGCACGACGTTCACGGACGCCGTGACGCGCCTTGGCCTCGAGGCGACCGGCCTGGCGTCGCTTCCCGATGTGGCAACGGTCGTGGTGGACCTGCCGCGCCTCGCGATGTTCAGCACCTGGGGCCGCACGCAGGAGGTGGGCTGGGTACGGCATGCCTTCGACACGTTCGGCATTGCTTACGAGCTGATTTACAAGGAGCGGATTCGCCAGGGCGGGCTGCACCAGGCCTACGACGTGATCCTGATCCCGAGCCAGGCCACGACAGGCAAGTCCCTGGTGTACGACGTCGAGCGCAAGGCGGGTCCGCTCGCCTATCGCAAGGACCCGCAGTTCCCCACGCTCGGCGCCTACGGCGAGACCGACGACGTCACAGGCGGAATGGGCCTGCAGGGCGTGATGGAGTTGGAGAAGTTCGTCGAGGACGGCGGCGTGCTGATCACGCTCGGCGCCTCGTCGTACATGCCGGCGGAGTTCGGGCTGCTGCCGGCGGTGACGGCGAACCGTCCGACCGGCGCGTTCTATGCGCCCGGGCCGATCGTGCAGGCCGAGGTCCTTCGCGCCGAACATCCGATCTTCTTCGGCTACAGCAAGACCACCCTGCCGGTGAGGTACGCCAACGGGCCGCTGTTCCAGGTGCCGGAAGACGACGTGGCCGATCAGGTGCTGATGCGGTTCACGGGCGGGGACGACGGTGTGCTCAGCGGCCTGATGCGTGGCGCCGCCGAAACACGGCGACGGCCGGCCATCATCGATACGCCGGTCGGCAAGGGCCGCGTCGTGGCGTTTGCCACCAACCCGTGTTACCGCTGGCAGAACCACGGCGAGTTCGGAATGCTGTTCAACGCGGCGGTATTGTTCTGGAACGACGTGCCGGACAAGGGTGCCACGCCAGCGCCTGCCGCCACCGCAGCAGCCGTCGGTCATTGAATCGTGCGGCTGGGGTTGCCTCGTGCGCGCTTCGGTGCGTCTAATCAGGTATGTCGAACAAGAGCGTTGCCGAGATACACCTGAACAGCACCAAGCATGGCCTCGACGCCGAGACACGGCAGTCGGTGGTCGAGTTGTTGAATGCCCGCCTCGCCGATGTCATCGATCTCGAGCTGCAGGCCAAGCAGGCGCACTGGAACGTCAAGGGCCCGAACTTCATCGGCCTTCACGAACTCTTCGACCAGGTCTCGGCCTCAGCGGCCACGTACAAGGACGAAATCGCCGAACGGGCCGTGATGCTCGGCGGCGTCGCCGTCGGCACGTCGCAGGCCGTCGTCGAGCGGACCACGCTGCCGCCGTATCCGGTCGACGCGCAGGACTGGAAGAGCCACGTGGAGTGCCTTTCGTCGGCCCTCGCAAAGCTCGGGACCGCGCTGCGTCAGGCCATCGAGGATGCCGACGAACTCGAGGATGCGGTCACCGTCGATCTCCTGACTGGAATCGCACACGGGGTCGACAAGTACCTGTGGTTCGTCGAGTCGCACCGCGGATAGGTGGACCGCTCTCCGAGCGGTCCATGACCTTGGAGCGGTCGGGTAGGGACCGCTCTCCGAGCGGTTCATCTGCGGAGATGACGCCTGGGCGGGCAGACGTCTCACCAAGGAGATGGACGCCTCGGAGAGGCGTCCCTACCTGGCCGAGGCGAACGAACGCTTCTCCCCCGTGCGGTGGTTGGCTCTCCGAGCGGTCCATGACCTTGGAGCGGTAGGGGTAGGGACCGCTCTCCGTGCGGTCCATCTGCGGAGATGACGCCTGGGCGGGCAGACGTCTCACCAAGGAGATGGACGCCTCGGAGAGGCGTCCCTACCTGGCCGAGGCGAACGAACGCTTCTCCCCCGTGCGGTGGTTGACTCTCCGAGCGGTCCATGACCTTGGAGCGGTAGGGGTAGGGACCGCTCTCCGAGCGGTCCATCTGCGGAGATGACGCCTGGGCGGGCAGACGTCTCACCAAGGAGATGGACGCCTCGGAGAGGCGTCCCTACCTGGAGGAGGCGAACGAACGCTTCTCCCCCGTGCGGTGGTTGGCTCTCCGAGCGGTCCATGACCTTGGAGCGGTAGGGGTAGGGACCGCTCTCCGAGCGGTCCATCTGCGGAGATGACGCCTGGGCGGGCAGACGTCTCACCAAGGAGATGGACGCCTCGGAGAGGCGTCCCTACCTGGCCGAGGCGAACGAACGCTTCTCCCCCGTGCGGTGGTTGGCCACCTCGAACGAGCCGTCCTTCTTCGCGTGGACGCTGACCATGTGACCGGCATCGGGCGACTCGTCGGGGTTGGCCACCAGGTCTGGCGTGGTGTTGTCGTCTGGCCCGGTCGCGACGTTGCGGTGCAGTTGGTAGAGCGCCTTCAACGACGGGAGCGACTTGAGGGTCTTCACCGTCGCAGCCGATCCCCCTTTCTTCGCACCGTTGTTCATCACCGCCACCGTGGGCGCGAGCGCCTCGAGCAACAGCGGGTGATTGCTGGCGTCGAGCCCGTGGTGCGTCACCTGGTACACCTCCACCGCTGGCACGTTGACGTTCGGGCACACGAGTTCGGCTTCGGTGTTCCACGTCAGGTCGCCTGCGTCGAAGAAGTCGAAGGCCCCGTACGTCAGCACGAACGCAACGCTGCGGGCATTGTCACTGGTGTCGGCGGGTTTGGCGGGTACGCTGCTGCACCGGGCGTTGCGCGGTGCTGACGCGCGTGACAGCACCTTGCCATGCGCGGCGACGACGCTGAGCGAGACGGGGGTGCCATCGGCGGACGGCTTGAGGCCAATGGCATCGCCGGCTGCCAGCCCCTTGCGCTGCGGTACGGCCTTCACGTAGGCCTCGTAGTTGCTGGCGTAGTCAGGATCGTGCGGCGGCGACATCAGGCCGTGATCGTAGACGGTCCCCACCGGCACCTTCGCGAGCAGGGGCGGCACGCCACCGACGTGATCGGTGTGGTAGTGCGTGACGATCAGGTGGTCGATGCGCGTGATCCCGGCCGCCTTCATCGCCGCCTGGATCCGATCGACGTCGCGCCCGCCGTTGCCTGGCCAGCCGGCATCGACGAGGACGGACTCCCGCGCCGGGGTGACGATCAGCGTGGCTGCACCGCCCTCGACATCGAGGTAGTAGATGTCGAGCGACGGCTGGGCCGAGGCCACGGCGGTGGTGAGCACGATACCGAACAGGGAGAACAGCATGCGCATGGTGTACTTCCTCGAGGGGGTGCGCCGACCTGACTAGTGCGTGCGTCAAGCGTTCCGCCTTCGCCAAGGCTACGGCGGACAAGCAAGCATCAGGCATCAGGCATCAGGCATCACGTGTGCGCCAGGGCGCTTCGTTGTCCCAGTATCGGCTCTTGACCATCGCCAGAGCCAGCATGCCGACCGTAAAGATCGCAAACGCGATCAAGGCGGCGTTGAACGACAGCGCCTTGTGCAGCCGGCGCGTGGCGAGCCCGTACACCAGTTCAACGTGCACCCAGTAGATGAACAGCGACGTGCGCCCGAGCAACTCCATCGGGCTCCACGCTTGCGGCAGCGCGATGCGCGACCACGCCCCGCCCGGTCGCAACAGGAAGTAGAGCAGCCCGAACACCGCGATCATGGCGCCGAGGCGGATCGAGAAGAAGGCAGGCGACGTCGTCCAGAACTTCGAGCCAGGCAACAGCGTCGGCAGGAACGACGACTGGTACGACGCCGCCGCGATGCCGGCGCCTCCCGCGAGACACCACGCGTGGAAGCGATCGCGCGCCTCAGCCGTCACGCCGGCGAGCCACTCGCCGAGGGCAAGTCCCGCGAAGGCGAAGGCGCTCCACGGGAACAGCGTGAAGGTGCTGCGGGCGGGTGGCGGACGCAGGTACCACTCGATCGGATCCGGCACGAGGGCGGGCCAGGACCACAGCCGCAGCAAGGGCGCCAGGACGAGCACGCCGATCGTCGCGGCCAGGGCGGCCGTGACGCGGCCGTTCCTGGTACGACCCCGCCCCCACAGCCAGCCAGCGGCCACCAGTGACAGGCCCATGACGTTGAGGATGTCGACCTTGAGGGTGCCGTAGAGGGTGGCGCCGGCACTGAAGACATAGGCCTGGAGGCGGAAGAGCAGGGCGAGGCCGAAGATCTGCCAGCCGCGTTTCTGCAGCGTCCAGCTCGCCTCGGCCTGCGAGGCCCCGCGGCGCATGCGGGCGTGCGCGGCGAGGGGCACCGCCAGGCCGGCCAGCCACAGGAAGAGTGGCGCCCCCATACCGGCAAGCACCATGAACCAGAAGTACGGATTCGTGTGGCGGGTCGGCCCGAGCACCGTCCACGAGTCGACGGCGTGGGCGAGGATCATGATGACGACCGCCAGACCGCGGAGCCAGTCAATGTAGCCGGCGCGCGAGCGTGGTGACCGTGCGACGCTCCCGGGCGCCAGTTCAGCCATCCACGCGAGTGTACGTGAGCTCGAGGGTGGCGTCGGGCCGCAGGCTGTGCCATACGGAGCAGTAGGTGTCGCGAGAGAGCGCCATCGCCCGCTCGATCGCGGCATCCGGGACCTGCCCCTTCACCTCGTACTCGATGCGGTAGCCGGTGACGTAGGCCGGTGGCCCGTCAGCGCGCGTGCCGACGACCCTCACGCGCAAGCCCCGGAGGTCGTGGCGCCCCTTCTGGAGGATCATCACCACATCCACCGCCATGCACGACCCGAGGGCCACGACCAGGGCCTGCACCGGCGAGGCACCCGCCACGCCGTCGCTGTCGATGAGCGGACCCGGCTGACCGCTCAGCTGGGACTGGAACACCAGGTCGCGGGTCCATTCGAGGGCAACCTCGACGGGGGGCTTGGCCATCAGTAGATTCTAGGCCGCGCATTCACCTCGCGGCCGGCCGCGGCCCGTTGGGACTCAGGTCTCAGGTCTCAGGTCTCAGGTCTCAAGCAACCCATCGTCCTGCCTGAGACTTGAGAGTTGAGACATAACGCCGGTAGGCCGCAGGCGGCAGGCCGTAGGCTGTAGGCCGTAGGCTGTAGGCCGTAGCCACTGGTATTGAGAGCCAGTCTCACTACCGTGTTAGTATCGAATGTGGAAATCGGACCCGCCAGGTCGCCATCCTCCGATGGGCCACGCGGGCATCCCCAATGATCGACCACGCCGCGATTGCCGCACCGACCCGTGCGGCCAAGACCTCGGGCCCTGCGCCCATTCGGCTGAGCTCCCTGCGAGCCGGCGCCGTCGTCCGCTTCCGCGGCACGGAGCTCGATCCCGCATCGTGCGACCTGTTGCGCGCCCTCGGCCTCACACGTGAATGCCAGCTGACGTTGTGCAAGGCCGGCGAGCCGTGCATCGTCCAGGTGCGCTCCACGCGCATCGGCCTGTCCGGCAAGGTCGCCGACGGCATCCTCGTGGTTCCCTACGCGCACGAAGGTTGACATGGCGGTCTCGGCCCCCGAGACGGTGACCCACGGTCGCGTCGCGGCGCAGGCAGTGGCCCGTGTCGCGCTGATCGGCAATCCGAATACCGGCAAGACCACCCTCTTCAATCGCCTCTGCGGCGCCCGCGCCAAGACCTCCAACTTCCCCGGTACAACCACGGCGTCACGCGTGGGGCGCGCTGCCCTGCCCGGCGAGTGGCTGACCGAGATCATCGACCTGCCTGGGCTGTACGAGTTAAGCCTCGAGGTGCCCGAGACGCGCATCGCTCGCGACGTGCTGAGCGGCGCCGGACTGTACCGCCAGCCCGACGCGGTGCTCGTCGTGATCGACGCGTGCAACCTGACGCGCAATCTCGTACTGGTCGGTGAACTGCTCGCCTACGGACTGCCGGTCGTCGTGGCGCTCAACATGATCGATCTGGCACAGGGCCGCGGCCTGACGATCGACGGGCGCAAGCTCTCCGAGCGCCTCGGTTGCCCGGTCGTGCCGATGATCGCACGCCGCGGTGAGGGCGTGGACGACGTGCGCGCGGCGTTGGCGGGGGCCTTGAGCCATGGCCGCACGCCGGACGCAGCACCCGGCGTGCCTGGCGAGGGCGCATCGATAGAGACCCTCACCAACTGGGCCGACGACGTGATGGCCTACAGCGCCGGGCGGCCCTCGGCGCCGCACGAGCGTGACGCCTTCACCGAGCGCCTCGACCGCGTCTTCACGCATCCGGTGCTCGGCCTGCTGTTCTTCATCCTGGTGATGGGCGGGCTCTTCTATACGCTGTTCGCCCTGGCCACCATCCCGATGGATCTCATCGAGGCGACGTTCGCGCGCCTCGGTGACTTCGCGGCGCAGATACTGCCGGACGGTCCGGTCCGCGCGTTGGTCTCGCAGGGGATCATCGGCGGCGTGGCCGGGACCGTCGTGTTCCTGCCGCAGATCTGTCTGCTGTTCTTTCTGATCAGCCTGCTCGAGGACACGGGGTATCTGGCGCGGGCCGCATTCGTGATGGACCGCGTGCTGCGCCGGTTCGGCCTGCCGGGACATGCGTTCGTGCCGCTGCTGACCTCGTCGGCGTGTGCGCTGCCAGGGATCATGTCCACCCGGCTGATCCCGGACCGGCGCGATCGCCTCGCGACGATTCTGGTCGCTCCCCTGATGAGTTGCTCGGCGCGCCTGCCGGTGTACGTGCTGCTCACCAGCCTCTTGTTCGCCAACCGCCCGCTCTACGCCGCCGCCGCCTTTTCGGCCTGTTACCTGCTCGGGGCGCTAGCCGCACTCGGCACGGCGACGCTCATCGGCCGTACATGGCTGCGCGGCGACGCGCGACCGATGGTGCTCGAGCTGCCGACCTACAAATGGCCGTCCCTGCGCAACGCAGTGTTCACCGCCAAGGATCAGGGGATTTCGTTCCTGCAGACGGCCGGCACGGTGATCATGGCGATCTGCATCGTGATGTGGTGGCTCAGCGCCTATCCGCAGGTGCCACCGCCCGAGCAGGCCACGGCCCTGCGCGCGCGGGCGGCCGAGCCATCGGTGAGCGACACCCAGCGCGCGGCGTGGAACGAACAAGCAACTACCCTCGAGGTGCGTGCGTCGCAGCGTGGGTCGTTCGCCGGACGGCTCGGCCGGCTGGCGCAGCCGGTCTTCGCGCCGCTCGGCTTCGATTCGCAGCTCACGGTGGGCATCCTCACGAGCTTCCTGGCGCGCGAAGTCTTCGTATCCACGATGTCGGTGCTTGTGGGAGGATCGGCAAGGGCGGACGTGGACGTGGGCGTGATCGAACGCATCCGGAGCGCGACGCGAGACGACGGCACGCCGTTGTTCACCGCGGCGACCTCGGCAAGCGCGCTGGTGTTCTTCGTGCTGGCGATGCAGTGCCTGCCGACGCTGACCGTGACGCGCCGCGAGACCGGATCGGGCCGCTACGCGTTGCTGCAGTTCTCGTACATGTCCGTGCTGGCCTACGTGGCGTCGCTGATCGTGTACCAGGCGCTGCGCTCAGGAGGCATACCGTGATGCCAGACGCCGCAACCGTGAATGGCTTCGTGCAGCATGCGGTGGTGTCGGTTGTCGCCCTCGGGGCGCTGGGCGTGGTGCTGCGCCGTGTGCTCGGGGTGTTCGAGCGGCGCCCGCCGGCATCGTCGGCCGGCATGGCGCAGGGCGCACCAGGGTGCAGCCACTGCGCCGCCGGAAACGCGGCGCACAAGAAGCACGCGACCCGCTAAGCGACCGTCGACTTGGGCGTCCGTCGACCTGAAGGTCGACGGCTACGAACTGGCACGGAGTGCCCGAACATTGCCTCGCAAAGTTGCTGCAATCGTCCTCTGCAGCTAAGCGTCCGTCGACCAGGGTGCAGCCATCGGCGGCTCCGCCGGGGGGCTGTAGCCGCGGACCTTCCACCTTCGCCAAGGCTACGGTGGACAGGTCAGGTCCGCGGGCGATCCCTCACTTCCTGTACAGGAAATCCAGCGTGACGCCGGCGAGCGCACGTACGCCGATCGGCAGCGCGTCCTCGTCGAGATCGAAGTACTCCGTGTGGATCATGGCCGTGATCTTCCTGGCCGTGTTGCCGACGCCGAGAAAGAAGAACAGCCCAGGAATCCGCTGCTGGTACATCGCGAAGTCCTCCGCCCCCATCTGCGGCGGCGGCTCGAGGATCTTCGTCCGCCCGCCGACGGTCTCCGCGAGGACCGGCAGGCTCGCGGTCGCGAGCGTCTCCTCGTTGTAGGTCACCGGGTTACCGCTGTGAAACTCGAACGCGTAGGTGGCCCCGGACGCCTCGGTCACGCCCTTGATCGCGCGCTCCATCAGGGCCTTCACGCGATCCGGCCCGTCCTTCGCGAGCGTGCGGACGGTGCCGGTCATCGTCACGGCGTCGGCGATGATGTTGTAGCGGTTGCCGCCGTTGATGGTGGCGACCGAGACGACGATCGGCTCGGCGGCGTTGTTCATGCGGCTGGGGATGGTCTGGAGCGCGTCGATCACCTGCGCCGCGATCGGAATCGGGTCGACCCCCGTGTGCGGGTAGGCCGCGTGGGTCTTCTTGCCCGTGACGGTCACGGTGAACCGGTTGCTGCTGGCCATCGCCGGCCCGACGTTGACGCCGATCGTGCCGATCTGCAGCGTCGGCATCACGTGCAGGCCGAAGATCGCCGCCGGCGCGGGAGCCCCGAACGCTCCGCCTTCGAGCATCCGCTGCGCGCCGGACGATCCGCCGTCGGGATCGCCCTCCTCGGCCGGCTGGAAGAGGAAGACCACGGTCCCGGGGATGTCGGCGCGCATCCCGCTGAAGATCTCGGCCACCCCGAGCAGGATCGCGATGTGCCCGTCGTGTCCGCAGGCGTGCTTGACGTCGGGCACCGTCGACTTGTAGGGCACGTCGATCAGTTCCGGGATGGGCAGCGCGTCCATGTCCGACCGCACCGCGACCACCTTGCCTGGCCGCCCTCCCTTCAGCACGCCGACGACACCCGTGACGCCAACCTGCTCACGGACCTCGTCGAAGCCGAGGGCGCGGAGGCGATCGGCGATCAGCTTCGCCGTGCGCGTCTCGCGGAACCCGAGCTCGGGATGGCGATGGATGTCGCGGCGCGTCTCCACCAGGCGGGCCGACAGGGCGGTCGCCTGGCTGGCGACGCGTTGCCGGATGGCCGGCGGAAGGCTCATGTCCTGTCCAGCGGCGGCCGCGGGCAGACCGGCACAGAGCCCGGCGGCGAAGAGGGCAAGCAATCTCATGATGCCGATGGTATTTGAAAAGGTAAGAAGGGTTCTGCCATTTACCTTTTTGCCCTTTCATCTTTCGGCGCTGATGCAGAATTGCGGTCATGACTTCTGAGTGGTCCGCGCGCGCCGTGTCGCCTGACGAAGCGGTGACAGCCATCCGCAGCGGGATGCGAGTGTTCGTCCACGGCGCCGCTGCGACACCGACGACGCTGCTCGAAGCGCTTGCGCGCCGCACCGACCTCGAAGGCGTGACCGTTTATCACCTGCACACCGCTGGACCGGCGCCATTTGCCGAGCCCGACAAGGCCGGCCAGTTCCGCTCGGTGTCATTGTTCACCGGCGCGCCGCTACGCGGTCCCATCGACGAGGGCCGGGCCGACTTCGTCCCGATCTTCCTGTCGGACATCCCCGGTCTGTTCTTCTCGGGCCGGGTGAAGCTCGATGCGGCACTGCTGTCGGTGTCGGTGCCGGACCGTCACGGCCTCTGCACGCTGGGCACCTCGGTCGACGCTGCGCGCGCGGCCGCCGACACGGCGCCGTTGCTCATCGCGGAAGTCAACACGCGGATGCCACGCACGCGCGGCAACGTCGTCGTGCCGGTGAAACGGCTCGACGCATTCATCGCCAACGACCGCCCGTTGCACGAGCACCAGGGGGCGCCGGAAACCGCCATCGAGGCCGCCATCGGCGAGTTGATCGCCGACCTCGTCGAGGATGGCTCGACACTGCAGATGGGCATCGGCGGGATCCCGGACGCGGTGCTGCGGCGGCTCGGCAACAAGCTCGAACTCGGCGTCCACACCGAGATGTTCTCGGATGGCCTGATCGATCTGCAGGTGGGCGGCGTCATCACCAATCGGCGCAAGGTCGTCCATCCCAATCGCACCGTCACGTCGTTCGTGAACGGCACCAGGCGACTGTTCGATTTCGTCGACGACAACCCGCAGGTCGAGTTCCATCCCTGCGATCGCACCAACGACACGGCGTTGATCCGCCGCAATCCCCGCGTGGTGGCGATCAACTCCGCACTCGAGATCGACCTCACCGGCCAGGTCTGCGCCGATTCGATCGGCTATCGCATCTTCTCCGGCATCGGCGGGCAGATGGACTTCATCCGCGGCGCTGCCCTCTCGGCGGGTGGCAAGCCGATCATCGCGCTGCCTGCCACCGCCGCGAAGGGCCAGGTGTCGCGCATCGTGTCGGCGCTGAAGCCCGGCGCGGGCGTCGTCACCACGCGCGGCCACGTCCACTGGATCGTCACCGAGTACGGCGCGGTGAACCTGCACGGCGCCTCGATTCGCGAGCGTGGCGAGATGCTGATCAGCATTGCGCACCCTGATTTCCGCGCCGAATTGCGCCGTCAGCTCGCTGACATCCGCCATGTGTAGGAGCCAAATGCGAACGCCGCACGCTGAACGCCGAACGCCGACAATGCCCGTCTCGACCCGATCGCTGCTGGCGTGTGCCGCCCTCCTCACTGCCGGTGCCCTGGGCCACGTGGCCGCGCAGCCCGCTGCGTCACCGGCTGCGCCGATCCCGGCGCGGCTCGATGCCGTCCTGAAGAAGGCGCCCGTCATCGACGGGCACAACGACCTGCCGTGGGAAATGCGGACGCGCGCGAAGTACGACTTCGACCTGATCGATATCGCCAAGCCGCAGCCACAGCTGATGACCGATATCGGGAGGCTCCGGGCCGGGCGGGTCGGCGGGCAGTTCTGGTCGGTCTACGTCCCTGTCGAACTGCAGGGCGATGCCGCGGTGAGTGCGACGCTCGAGCAGATCGACGCCGTGCACGAGATGGTGCGGCGCTACCCGTCGGCGTTCGCGTTGACGCGGACCGCCGCAGAGGTGGAGCGCGCAATCGCCGCGGGCAAGGTCGCGTCGATGATCGGCGTGGAGGGCGGACACTCGATCGACAGCTCGATCGCGACCCTGCGCATGATGCATCGGCTCGGCGCGGGGTACATGACTCTCACCCACAGCAAGAACGTGCCATGGGCCGACTCGTGCAGCGACACGCCGAAGGTGCAGGGCCTCTCGCCCTTCGGCGAAGAGGTCGTGCGCGAGATGAACCGCCTGGGGATGCTGGTGGACCTCAGTCACGTCTCGCCGGACACGATGGCAGACGCGATCCGCGTGTCGCAGGCGCCGGTGATTTTCTCGCACTCCGACGCACGCGCCGTGGCCGACTCCGTCCGCAACGTGCCTGACGACATCCTGCGCCAGATTCCGAAGAACGGCGGCATCGTCATGGTGACGTTCGTGCCGGGATTCATCTCGCAGGAGGCAGCCGAACACTCCCGCCGCTCGACAGCCGAGACCGAGCGACTGCGCGCGCAGTTTCCCGGCGACGCGGCGGCGCAGAAGAAGGGCCTGGACGTATGGACCGCCGCCAATCCGGCTCCGCGCGCGACGCTCGCCCAGGTGGCCGATCACATCGATCACATTCGCAAGGTCGCCGGCATCGATCACATCGGCCTCGGCAGCGACTTCGACGGCATCACCTCAGTGGTGCAGGGGCTCGAAAACGTGAGCACGTACCCGGCGCTGCTCGGAGAACTCTCGCGACGCGGGTACGCGGACGACGACATCGCGAAGATCAGCAGCCGCAACATCCTGCGGGTGATGCGCGCGGCCGAGGCGGTGGCGACGCGACTGCAGCCCACGGCCACGCCGTCGATCAAGACCATCGAGGACATGGATCACGTCACACGCAGGGGCGCGCCGGTAGCGCCCTGATGCCTGACGCTGGCAGGGCTGATGTCTGACGCCGACAACCCGGGTCGGGCACCGGGTACCGGGTTCCGGGCACCGGGACCGGACTGCCTCTCGCTACCGTCGCTCGTCGGCCTCAGCGCGGCGCATGGTGATGCCGCTGACAGCGCCGGCTCTCCCTGGGCGCCGAAGCCTTGGCGGAGGCGGCCGAGCCCGGCCCTCACAATCGTCGCGCTCGGCGACTCGACGACAGCGGGGACGCCCGGGTTTCGATCGCCGCTCGAAGCGCCGCCAGACGGCGAGGGCGATACGACCAGCCAGTTCACGTGGTGGCTGATGCAGGCCGAGCCGGCCTGGCGCGTGCTCAACCGCGGCGTGAACGGTGAGCGTACCGACGAGATCGCCACGCGTTTCGAACGCGACGTGCTCGTCCATGCCCCCGACGTCCTGATCCTGCTTGCCGGCGTCAACGATGTCTACCAGGGCCGCGACCCGTCTACCGTCCAGGGGCAATTGCTGGCGATGTACACCCGCGCGCTGAAAGCGGGCCTGCCGACCATCGCGTGCTCGATCATTCCGTACGACACGGCAACGCCGGACCAGAATGCAGGCATGCACGCGATCAACACCTGGATTCGCGAGACCGCCCTGTCGATGCCGGGCCTGGTGTTTTGCGACACGCGTGCTGCGGCGGCGCGGCCCGATGACATGGACCGCCTGTTCGACACGCCTGATCGACTGCACCCCACGCCGGAGGGCTACCGGCGCATGGCGGACGCGCTGCTCGAGGTGGTCAGAGAGTTGACCATTCGATAGTCGCGCCGCAACACTTCTTGTACTTGCGTCCGCTGCCACAGGGACACGGTTCGTTACGGCCGATCTTGCTGCCATCGCTGCGACGGTTCGGGGCGTGCGTCGTGACACGCACCGGCTGGGCCCACTTCATCTCCTGCAGTACGTCGCGGATGGCTGGGTGGCGCGAGCGAAAGTCCTGCAGTCGGACGCCTCGCTGCCCCGCCTCGACCTCGTCGAGTTCGACCGCGGGGATGTAGTCGAGCTCGATGAGGCCCTCCAGGCACGCCGCACGCAACGCCGGGAACACCTCGAGGGCCTCGATCTCGGCGCACTCGACGGCCAGACTGTTCCATGTCTGGCCGGGCGTCCGTTCAAGCCCCTCGGTGGCGAGCCGTACGAAGTAGCTCACGACGGCGTCGCGGGGCGCTTCCTCCCAGGCGACGAGCAGCGCCAGCGCGTTCAACCCCGCCGCACGGGCGTACTCGTCGGCCGTCGGCGACTCGACGAGCCGCTGCAGTGGTCCGCGGTCGCCGCCCCACACGGCCGCGAGCATGCGCCCGGCGTCCTCGGTGAGCACGTCTCCAATCAGGTCGAGGTCGGTGGTCTCGGCCGTGCGGAACCACGTCACGAGCGGGACGTAAACACGAACGTCGCGCCAGCGAGCGCACAGATAGAGGCCGTCCGTGATCAGGCTGCTGTCGGCATCGGTGGCTGTCTCGGGATGCGCGGTGATGCGAGCGAGCGTGGCGAGGACGGCCTCGACGATGGCGTCACGGTACTGGTCGGCGGCGACGATCGCGGCCGGACGCCCGACATGCCCGGGAGTAGACAGAATGGCGAGCGCCACCGAGGCTGACCATTGGCGCGGCACGCGTGACTGGCCAGTCCAGCGGTCGATGCCGGCCCAGGCCGGGCATCGCGGGCATTCCTCCCCCATGGGGTAGTCGATGCCCTCCTGATGCGGGCAGCCGAGCAGGCGAGACGCGGTGACGGTGTCTCGCACGGCGTGTGCCTCGATGAACGCTCGGACTTCCTCGCGGACCGTCGGGTCGTGCCGCACATCGCTGACCAGGGTCGTCCAGATCTGGCGATCGGCGACCTCACCACCCTGTCGCAGCAGGATCGACGCCACCAACTTCGTCGCATGCTGCGGCGTCGGCCCGTAACAGGCGAGAGTGGCCATGGGAAAACGCGAGCGGCCTGGTGACTTCGCCACGACGAGCACGATCCCGCCGGCGAGGCTCTTGCGTCAAGGCGTCCTGTCACGAACACCGTCAGTGTCAAGGACCCGCGAGGTCTCAGGTCGCAGGTCTCAGGTCTCAGGCCTCATGCGTCAGGTCTCAGGTCTCAGGTCTCAGGCCTCATGCTTCATGCGTCAGGTCTCAGGCCCCTCGACCCTGAGCCTCGAGACTTGGGCACGGCAGCCTGAGCCAAGGACGCAGTCGCGGCGACGTGAGGCGAGGCATGCCCGCCGGACAAAGTCCGGCGGCTACAAGTCAGCGCCAGAAGCGCTCACGGTAATCGGGCCGAGGGGACCTCCAGAGGGCTCCCACCTCGGCACGGCCTCGGCGAGCGATGTCGCTCCTGCGATGCCCAGCCACGGCAGCACGAGGCGCCACACGTCGGCGGGCGTCGCCCCTGCATCGCGCATCGCGCCGACATGCGCCGACCCGTGCGACTTGGACAGCTTCCTGCCGTCCGCACCCAGCACCAGCGGCGTGTGCAGCCATCGCGGCGCGGCCGCGTCCAGCGCGCTCCACAACTGCATCTGCACCGCCGTGTACTCGAGCAGGTCACTCCCCCGCACCACGTCGTTCACGCCATCGTCGATGTCGTCGGCGACGACGGCGAGGTTGTAGGACACGAGCCCATCGCGGCGCACGAGGATCGGATCGCCGAAACGGCGAGGATCCGCGTGCTGGGGGCCCCAGCGGCAGTCGATGAACGACAGGGAACCCGCTTCGAGCCTGAAGCGGACCGCTCCAGTGGCGTACCCCTTGCCGTCGCATCGCCCCTGACAGCCGGCGCCGTCTGGCAAGGGCGCAGCCCGCATCGCGCGCGTGCACTGGCAGCGATAGAGACGCGGCGCGAGGCGCGCCAGCGCCGGTGCGTAGTCACGCGCGGACTGGCGAGGCGTCTCGACGTCCCAGGTGAGCCCCAGCCACGCGAGATCATCGCGGAGCGCCTGCTCGACATCCGGGCGCGCACGCTCCCGATCCACGTCCTCGATGCGCAGCAGCAGACGCCCGTCCGCGGCGCGCGCCGAAAGCCACGCGCCGGCAAACGCACACACGTTGCCGAGGTGCAGCAGTCCTGAGGGCGTGGGCGCGAGGCGGCCGACAAGCATCAGCGAGAGGAATCGGGAGTCGGGAGTCGGGAGTCGGAAGTCGGGACAGGGTAGCGGGTTCCGGGTACGGGGTTCCGGGTACGGGGTTCCGGGTACAACCACCCCGGTTCAAGAGCGGGAATCGAGGCCGGGCTGGGACAGGCCGGCGCTACCTGCGTTGCAGTCGTTGGTCAGTCTACGCGCGTCGAGCAAGCTCGGCGCCTACATCCGCAGATTCGGCGTTCGGCGTTCGGCGTTCGGCGTTCGGCGTTCGCACGCTGCCCTTAGAATGGAACGATGCCCCGGTTGACGCGCATCTACACACGCAAGGGAGACGATGGGACCACGGGGCTCGGCGGTGGCCAGCGGATTGCCAAGGACGCATTGCGGGTGGCGACGTACGGCACCGTCGACGAACTGAATTCGGTGATCGGTGTCGCCCTTGCCAACGGCCTCGTGCCGCGGCTGGCCGAGACCCTGCCCGTGATCCAGAACGAATTGTTCCACCTCGGGTCGGACCTCTGCTTCCTCGAGGACGACAAGGTCGCCTTCAGGATTCCGCAGATCGAGTCGCGGCACGTCGAAGCCCTCGAACGGCTGATGGACGAGCTGAACGAGATCGTTGGGCCGATCGAGAACTTCGTCCTGCCGGGCGGTGCGCCCGGTGCCGCTCACCTGCACGTCGCGCGCACCGTCTGCCGCCGTGCGGAGCGCGAGGCGATCGCGCTCACACGCGGCGAGAAGATCGGGACGTTCGTGATCCCTTACCTGAATCGGCTCTCGGACGCGCTCTTCATCATGGCTCGGTACGAGAACCACCAGCGCGGCATCCCCGAGCCGCGGTGGCAGAGCAAAGCCTGACGCAGGATCACAGGATCACAGGATCACAGGACCGCAGGCCACTGGACTGAGATCCTGGTCTGGGCTCCTGAGCTCCTGAGTTCCTGCCTAGAACTTCGACGGGGCTCGAGGGCCCCGTCGATGAGCGTTGTGAGCCGAGCTCGCGGCCGCGAGCGGAGGCGAACTAGAACTTCACGCTCCACACCACCCGGAAGTTGCGCCCCATCTCGGGCACGAGGTCCTTCACGAGTGACAGGTGATTGCGGTACAGCTCGTCGGTCACGTTGTCCAATCGTGCCGAGAACGTGTGCAGCAGTCGTCCCGCCTGCAGCGAGTAGGCGCCGAACAGCCGCAGCGTCGTGTACCCGGGCGTCGTCGTCTCGCTCCCGTACACGCGATCCTGCTCGAGCGCGCTGACGACCTGCCCGCCGACCTGCAGCGCATCCCGGTGGTACTGCATGCCGCCGATGAACCGCACCGGCGGAATGCGCGGCAGGGGTTCGTCGCTGTCGCGCAGGCTGCCGTGCACCGTGTCCATGCCCAGTTCGAGGTGCAAGCCGGCCGTGACGTCGACGTCGGCATGCGCCTCGACGCCCTGCAAACGGGCATCGCGGCCGAGGAACTCGATGATCGGCAGGGTTTCGTCCGGCATTGTCGCGTCGCCGCTCGTCGCTGCGCCGAAGCGGGCGGCGAAGTCCGCCCCGTCGACAGGGCTGCGGAAGATGTAGTTGTCGATGCGGTTGTTGAAGTACGTGACCTCGGCCGATAGGCGCGACAGGCGGGCGCGGTACGACACGTCGAGGCCGTACGCGACCTCCGAGTCGAGATTCTCGTTGCCGATCTCGAACGAGAAGTTGCCGGCGTGCAGGCCGTAGAAGTACAGCTCCTCGAGGGCAGGGTTGCGCGCGGCGCGCGCAAAGCTCACCGCCAGCGTGCTCTTCTCGTTGGGCCGGAAGAGCGAACCCAGCGAGAACGAGACGTTGTTGAAGTTGCGGGCCCGCAGGCCGCCCTCCGGCGAGTAGCCGGCGTGGTCGAAACGGCCGCCGAACTGCAACGTCGCATGCGGCCACGTCACCTCCTGGTAGCTGAAGGCCGAGTAGACGTCCTGCTCCACCTTCGGCGAGAGCGCTTCCTCGCCGATGGAGTCGAACGTGCGCGCGTAGCCAGACACGCCGACCGTGCCCGTCATGTTGCCGATCTCGCGGTGCGTCGCACGCACGTCCACGTCCACCAGGTCGTTGCGGAACTCGGTGCCGACGATGTTGCCGACGAGTTCCTCGTGGCGGTAGCGGTGGTAGGCGAACGACCCGCGCGCGGACGTGAAGAATCCGGAAAGATTGCGCGCTTCGCCGCGCACGCCATAGACCTGCCGCCGTGGCGTCAGCGTAATCGCCCCTTCCTCGATCACCGGGACGCCGTACTTCGTGTCGTCGATCTGCACGCCGGCGCCGAGATACGCATTCTGCGACGTGCGTGACACGCCGACGCTGGCAAACGCCCCGCGCGACTGCGTGTTCTCGACGCTGCCTTCCGGTGTCTCGTAGTCGCTCGAACGGCGCCCCGATCCGCCGAGGTTCATCGCCCATTTGCCATTGCCGACCGTGAGGTCACCCGCGACCGCGGCTTCACCGCCGTTGGTCGCCAGGTCGACCTGCGTGTTGCCGATGGTCCGCGTGACCGCCTGGGTCGGGATCTGGTTGGAGATGACGTTGACCAGGCCACCAATCGCGTTGGCGCCATACAGGAGGGTGGCCGGGCCGCGAACCACTTCGACCTGGCTCGCTGCGGCCGGGTTGATGGTCACGCCGTGGTCACCGGACTGGCTGGACAGGTCGCCGGTGCGCTGGCTGTTCTGCAGGACCAGCACCCGATCACCGTCCTGGCCGCGAATGACCGGCCTGGACGGGCCGGGCCCGAGCGAACGTTCGGACACGCCCGGCTCGTTCTTGAGCAGGCCGCCGAGTGAACCCTCGCTCTTGAGCGAGAGTTCCTGCCCCGATAGCACCGAGGTCGGCTGGTAGGACTCGAAGGGATCGCGCGGCGCCGGGCCGACGGTGACCGACTCGGCGTAGTGCAGGTCATCCTGCATGACGAGTTCCAGCGGCGCAGGACCCGCGCCCGTGTTGACCTCGACGCGGACCGGGAGGAACCCTGGCGCGGTGGCCTTGAGATGGACGATGGCGGCGGGCGGGGCCGCGATGGAGAAGGCGCCGTTCTCGTCGGTGACGGCGACGGCGGGACGTCCCTCGATGGTCACGGTCACGCCCGGCAACGGTGTCTTCGTCTCGCCGGCGACGACACGCCCCTGCACCTCAGGCGTGGCAGACGGCGCGGCAGGCTGTGCGACGCCCGGGGTCGCCCAGAGGAGGGCGAGAAAAAACAGGACCGCGGGGGGGTCGGAAATCCGACCACACCGCGTGGTGAACCCAAAAAACATGTCGACGACACTCCACGCAGGACGGGGATCAGGAGACACCCCGCGCGGGTGCGATCGGGCCACCCGCCGGTGCCCGCGACTGCGACGCGGCACCTGGACTCGAACTCGTAGCTGGATGGGGAGCGGCGATCGGCCGGTCGGCCGATCAGGCGCGGGTCGGGGGGGCGCGGGCGGGGAGTGCGGCGCGCGAGTCCGAGCGCGGCGCACCACCCTGTAGCTCGATCCAGTCGACTGACATCGACGCGGGAGCGCGGAGATATTGTGGTGTCTCGATCCAGCCAAATCGCAGCGATGACGCGGTCTGGCAGTACGGGCAGTGCCTGTCGGGGGTGTTCACCGGGAGCGCCCCGGCGGCGATGCCGTGGTCGGCCGCGTTGTGCATCGCGGTCTCGGCATGGGCGTCCGCGCCGGCGACGTGGCCGGAGAGGATCAGTCCCGCCGGTCCGGCTGGCGCCAGTACGAGCAGGATCACGAGCCAGAGCGCCCGGAGTCGGGTCGCCAAGGGCACCGCCATCTGCCCACAGTGCCACTCGACTCGTCCACCCGTCAAGGCGCACGTTGCCGGGCAGGTGTCGGAAGAGCGATACTATTGAACCAGCGTGGCCGCCTTCCTCCACCCCGTCCGGTTGCTACCCGTCGTAGCGGCCTGCGCCTTCGCCGGCGCGATCCTGCTCGCGTCCGGACGCGCTGTGGCGGGAGCGCTGCTCCTCGGGATGGGCCTCGGAGCCGGCGCCCTGGGACTGCTCGTCGCACGGACCCCGCCACGGGTCCGCCGGGAGCCGACGACCGACTACGTCCAGGCCTCACTCGTCGAGGCCCTGGCTGGCGCCATCGACGCCAAAAACGATCCGTCCGGCAAGCGTCTGCACCGCCGGCGCACCTGGGCCGCCGCCCTTGGCGAGGCCATCGGGCTGCCGGCCGCCGACATCGAAGCGCTGCGGACGGCCGCGTTGCTGCTCGACATTGGCCAGCTCGCCGTCCCCGACCACATCCTCTTCAAGCCGGGTCCCCTGTCGGTCGAGGAGTTTCACAAGATCCGGATTCACCCCCAGGTCAGCGCCGGGCTGATCGAGGGCGTGCCGCTGCCGAAGGCTGTCGGCGAATTCGTGCGCTCGCATCACGAGCGCTGGGACGGCAAGGGCTATCCCGAGGGACTGGCCAGGGAAGCAATCCCCGTCGGTGCACGCGTGCTCGCCGTCGTCGACAACTACGACGCGCTGGTCAGCGAGCGGCCCTACCGCGATCGGCTGACACGCGACGCGGCAATCGCCGTCCTTCGTGAGGAGGAAGGCAAGTCGCTCGATCCCTCGCTCGTGGAACGGTTCATCACGTTGCTGCCCTCGATCGAGGGCGGGCCGTCGCTGGACATCACGATGGACCGATCGCTTGTCTCCATCGTCTCCGCGCGGCGCGAAGACGTGGCGCTGTTCGAAATCTCGCAGGCCATCACCGCGGGCCTCGGCGTCGAGGGCACCGCCCAGCTGCTGGCGCAGAAGCTGCGCCGGGTGATTCCGTACTCGAGCGCGGCCCTCTACCTGTACGACGTGTCACGCCGCAGCTTCAAGGCGGCGTTCACCGAGGGGATCGAGGCCGAGATGCTGGCCACAGTCGTGATGGCGGCCGATGCAGGCATGTTCGGGCAGTCGCTGCGCGAGCAGCGCGCGGTGGCCAATGGCGACCCGCAGACCTGCATGGACGCGCGCGCCGCCGCCGTGACCCGGCTCCGCTCTTCCATCGTGTGCCCGCTCTACGGCGAGCAGAACGACCTCGTGGGCGCGTTGGCCATCTACCACGTGACGCCCGGCTGCTATACGCAGGACGAATGCCGGCTGCTCGAGATGGTGGCGCGTCAGGCGGGCCCGGTCGTCAGCCACGCGCTGCAACTGTCGCGGGCGCAGGAAGAGGCACTGACCGACCCGCTGACGGGCCTGCCCAACACACGCTTCCTCTGGATGCACCTGACCCAGGAGCTGGCGCGTGCGTCGCGGCAGGCGTCCCGGCTGGCGCTGCTGCTGATCGACGTCGACGACTTCAAGACGGTCAACGACAACGAAGGTCACCCGGTCGGCGACCTCGCCCTGCGTGAGTTGGCCACGGTGCTGCGGCAGGCCGTACGCCCCTACGACGTGTGCGCGCGGTACGGCGGCGACGAGTTCGTCATCATGCTGCCCGAGTGTGGACGCGAGGAGGCCGAGGAGCGCCTCCGAGACCTCCAGGCCGCTATCAAGCGGCACGAAGTACGCCTGGGCGACGGACGAGCGTTCTCGCTCGCCGTCAGCATCGGCGCGGCGGTCTTCCCGCGCGACGGCGATTCGGCCGAGGCCCTGCTGGCTGCGGCCGACGCCCGTATGTACCAGGACAAGCAGCGCTGGCGCGACGACGGCGAGCGGCGCGCCGGCGACAGCTTCCCGGGCGGCCTGCCCCGGCCGCCTCTCCACAAGATGTAATGCCTGATGCCTGATGCCTCATGCCTCATGCTCGATGCCTCATGACTGGACGTAGCGGTCGACCTTGGTCGACCGTCGCGTAGCCGATCGGGGCGTCGAGCAAGCTCGACGCCTACGTCCCTCTGTTCAGCGGTCGGCGGTCGACGTTCGATGTTCGACGTTCGACGTTCGGCGTTCGGCGTTCAGCGTTCAGCGTTCAGCGTTCAGCGTTCAGCGTTCAGTGTGTAGCGACCCACGTGTCCACGTCGAGCACGACGCGCCAGCCTTGCGGGTCGTGCCGCCAGACGCGCACGTAGTAGACGGGGGCCGCACCGGGACCAGCGTCGGCCAGTTCGAGACGACCGTACGCGTAACCCATGTCGCCCGATGACGCCACGTCGGTCTTCTCCGGTGTGACGCGCGCGAGTGTGCCACGGCGCGCAATCACCTCCAGGGCCGGAAGCACGCCCTCCGTCGGGGCGCCGCCATCGCGGTACACGCGCGCGTGCCGTGCGAGCAGGGCGCGGTACGTCGCGACCTGGTCTCGTTCGGCCGCCTGCGCGAACTGCCGCTCCGCCTCCGCGAGTGTGGCCGCGGCGCCGGCACCCGCCGAGACCCCGGCCGCGGGCGTCGGGTCCCGCGGGGTCACGTCGAGCGTTACCGGCGTCGGCTGGGCCGTGCCGAGGTCGATCAGGACTTTCCAGGGCGCGCTCGCCGAACGCACCCACACACTGCAGAAATACCCCTGCCGCAAGACTTCGCCGTCCGGCGTGCGGCGAAACTGGTGCGGCCCCGTCGAGTAGCCGAAGTCGCCGGACACCGCGACGTCCACGACCTCTGGGGCCCACGCGAGCTGCCCGGCCCGCGGCGGCCGGCCGGTGTAGAGCTCGATGCCGTTGACCGGGCCTGGGTTGAACAGCACCGACTGCGGATGCAGATGCGCAAGGAACGCCTCACGAATCGTGGTCCGGACGGAGTCGGCGGCGAACGCGCGCTCCGCCTCCACGAGCGACTGCCAGGCGCCAGGAGGTTGGGCCGGCAGTTCCGCCGCGAGCGCGGCGAGGAACCCGAGGACGGCAAACGCAGGCGCTCGTCGCATGGCGAAGGGTACGCGCCGCGGCTATGTCGGGTTCCCCGGAGTCAGGTAGGGACGCCTCTCCGAGGCGTCCATGACCACGCCGCCCGAAGCGTCCCCCTCTTCATGGCCATCGACCGCCAGGAGTAGGAGATGGACCGCTCAGAGAGCGGTCCCTACCTCACAGAGCTGCGGTAGATGCCGTTGAACAGGAACTTGAACGTGCCGTGCGGCTGGGCCCGGAAGGTGATTTCCGGTCCGAACAGGACGAGACGCCCCTGCCCTACCTTCGCCTCTGCGATGGCGACGCCACCGTCCAACTGTGCCTGGCCCCACGCCCACCCGCTGCGCAGTGGCGCCGGTGAATCGAACCAGGCAACAGGCGTGATTCCCTTCGACTTGGCATCAGCGGGCAACGTGAAGACCGGGCTGTTGTCGAAGTAGACGTCGGTCTCGGCGCGCAGCCCCTGGGCAAGCGGTTGGGTCGTGTCCACCTTCACGCGCAGGATCGAGCCCGGCACGTAGAACTGCTCGGCGGCAAGAGGGGCGCCCTTGGCGTCGACGAGTTTGTTGCCGACCGGCAATCCGAGCTGCTGCCCCAGCGCCGTCGAACTCCCGATCGTCAGCACCGTCCCGCCTGCCTCGAGGAATGCACGCAACTGCGGCAGCGTCGTGGCCTCCGAGTAGGCGCCGATGCGGGCGCGGTACTCGTCCGGGATGTTCTCGGATCGCAGTGCCCGTGCCGCAAACGCGCCGGCGCCGGCCTCCGGGATGGCGCCGTCGGGCAGGATGATGACGTCGTACTTCGACCGCAACTGTCCTGCGTCCAATTGCGGCGGGTACACAACTTCGTAAGGGAACTCGAACTGTTCAAGCACCAGCCGCAGCCAGCCTGAGGGCATCGACCCGCCGTAGCGGTCCCAGAGGGCGATCCGCACCGGACCGAGCGCCTGCCCGCCGGGCGTCGCCTCGGTGACACCCTCGAAATTCACGCCGGTGCTGGCGGCGATCTCCGTGAGCCGCGCCTTCGTCGCGCGCGTGCCGGCGACGCGAAACCGCCCGTCGGGCAGCCACTCGACGCGCTCGCCCGCCTTCAGGAGCCGGTTGATGGCCCTGAACGCCTGGTTGCTCTGGTGAGTGAAGACGAACGCATTGGCCGAGGCGGCGCCGGTCACGCGGCCTGGGGGGATGCCGAGTTCATCGGGCACGCGCTCGAACGGCCCGTCGAAGGCATCGAGGATGCGATCGGCCTGCACGCCCATCTGGAACGCCAGCGTCCAGCCTGCGCTGTCGTACGGCGGGATGGGCGGCCCACCGGGGTACTGGAAGTCGTCGGGGTGATCCTGTGGCTCGAACATGTCGAGCACGTGCGGCCGGAACGCCTGCGCGGTCTTCACGACCAGCGACCCCGCGGGATACGAGCGGCCCTGCACGGTGAACGGTGCGGTCGCGCGATGGACTGTCACACCGGCCCTGATGAGGGTGTTCACGAAGGTGATCGCCGTCGGGAAGTCGGCCTGATCGGCAGCCAGCACGTAACCGCGCGGGTCACGCAGTGCCGGGTCGCGGAGCACGGTGTCAAACAGCGCCCGCGGCGCGCTGCCGGCAGCGCCGCGAGGCGATCGCTGCGCGGACGCGGACCCCGACGCCTGCGCCGCCGCCTGCACCTTCTGCACTCGGCGCGGGTACATCGTCCAGGTGTCACGCTGGCCACGTTCGATGGCGTTGCGCCCCATGCGCCAGATGTTGAAGAGGAACTGCTCGCGATAGCGCGCCGCCAGGTCGAACACGGCACGGTTGGCCGTCAGCGAGTACTCGATGCTCTGCCGCATGTGCCACGTCTGCGGGGCGATCGGGAACGGGAGATCGGCGCTCGGCAACTGACGATCGGGCCTGAACGGAATCTCGATGGGGGTCGGATTGCCGATCGTCTCAGTAAGCAGACCGACCATGTTGTGGAAGTACACCGTGGTTCGCAGCCCGCCATTCCACCACGTGGAATAGTTCGCTCCCCTGCGCATCGTCACGCCGGGCTTGTTCTCGGCGGCGAACCTGGTGTGCATCGCCGCACCGACCAGGTCGAGCGTCGTCGGTATCAGCGGGTCGAACACGTAGTTGAACGGATCGCGGAACGGCGGCGCGAACATGACGGTGCCGATTGGGCCCGTCTGGTGGTGGTTGTACATGATCTGCGGGTACCACTCGCGGTACAACACGCGGTTCATGTTCGCCGACTCGGCAAGCGCGCTCATGTACGAGTCGCGGTTGTTGTCGTGACCCGCGTACTTCTGGTAGAGCCGGGGCAGGTCGTCGAGCGAGCGCTTGAGGGGATCGCGCTCGCGCAGGTACCAGTTGGCGACCAGGTCGTGGCCGTCCGGGTTGGCGTGCACCGCAAGGATCACGACGTTGTCGAGGATGCGCGTGAGTTCCGCGTCGGTGCCGCTCACCAGTTGGTACACAGTCTCGATCAGTTGCTGCGCGCCGAGCGTCTCGTTGGCGTGCAGTCCCCCGTCGATCCACACCACCGCCTTGCCCTCCGCGGCCAACGCCCGCGCCTCGGATTCGGTCGAGACGTCCTCGGCCAGGGCCAGCCGGCGCGCGATGGTCTTCAGGCGCTCCAGCTTGCGATGGTTCTCCGGCGAGGTGATGATGGCCATCCACTGCGGGCGACCCTCGGCGGTCTTGCCGATGTCGACGAGGCTCATGCGGTCCGACTGCTCGTCGAGCCGCTTCCAGTACGCGGTGAGCTGCTCGTACGTTGCGAGCTGGTAATCGTCACCGATGGCGAACCCGAATTGCTCCCTGGGCGACGTGATGCCTGACGAGGTCGTCGGCGCGGCAACGGCCGCCTGCCCGGCAGCGGCACGCGACTCCGTGCCGATGGCCGCGGCGCCGGCTGCAACGAGGCAGAAGATGAGCGACGCGCGACGAAGGCGCGCGGGTAAGCGTCTGGACTCGGACTCTGGCATACGTATGTGCGATGAAGTGATCGGCAGGGCGAATCATAGCAGCGGTGTCCATGTCGCCATCGCGGCCGTGCTTTCGCTCTGCCTGTCAGGGTGTAGCGGCAGCAACAGCGGCACCACGCCGACCTCGCCCACGCCAGGCACGTCGACGCCGGTTGCCTACACACCTCTCGGCGCGAGCGACGCCGCGGGTGGGGGCGCGAGTGTCCCCTGCCTGCCACTGGCCACCAGTTGCCGCGACAGCACCGGCTACGTGGGCCTCGTGCAACGCCGGCTCTCTGAGTCGCGAACCGTCTCGCTCCTCAACCTGGCCTTGCCTGGCGGCGTGCTGAGCCCGGACGTCGAGGCGCTCGGCGACGATCTCGGACGCAACATCCCCGGCAACTTTCTCGCCCACCTGGCACCGTTGGTACCCCCGGCGACGACGCTGGTCACCATCTTTGCGGGTGGCAACGACACCAACACGATCGCGTCGGCGATCGGCGCCGGCCGCGGTGGCACTGATCCGTCCGGCTACCTCACGCAGCAGGTGCAGGGGTTTGCGCGCGACTATGGACGCCTCATCGACGCCGTGCGCGCTCGCGCGCCGGGCGCGTTCATCGTGGTGATGAACACGCCGAATTTCGGCGCCCTTCCGTACATGGCCGGGCGGCCGGTTGAGGATCGGCGGATCGTGCAGGACGTCTCGGTGCGTCTCACGAGGGAAGCCATCAATCCACTTGCCAGTCGTGTGCCGGTCGTGGACCTGATGTGTGACGCGCGTTCCTATCAGCCCGGCATGTATTCGGCCGACGGCTTCCATCCCAACGACCAGGGACATGCCTACCTCTCGGAAGTCCTCCTGCAGGCGATCACCACCGGATCCGCGCCAGCCCCTGCCGGCAGTTGCGGATTCATGACGATCGCGGGATGAGCGGCACCTTCGTGATCCGTGCGGCGAGTGAGGCCGACGCCGCTGCCATCGCGGCGGTGTGCACACGCGCGTCACGCGTGGCGTACGCCGATCTCGTCACGGGTGATTACCTCGATCGCATGATTGCCCATTTCTATGGCACCGACCGGATGCGTCAGGAGATCGCGCCCTCGCCGGGCTGGTTCGGGTTCGTCGTCGCCGTGGATGGCGAGGAGGTCGTGGGTGTCGCGGGCACCGGGCAGAGCGCCCAGCACCCGGAGGCGTGCGAGTTGTTCGCGCTGTACGTCGATCCTGCCGCGCAACGCCGCGGCATCGGCCAGCGGTTGGTGGCGCAGGCCGTCGCCGCGTGCGAGACAGCAGGCGCGCACCGTCTCGATGTGGCCGTGTTGCCGGGCAACCTGCCGGCCATCCGCTTCTACGAGGCGTGCGGCTTCACGGTCGCCGGCGAGCGCGCGATTTACGCCCCGTTCGGGCCGCACGGCGGACCAGAGGTGGCGCTCATCTACACGCGCCACCTCTGATGGAATTTCAGGATTTCAGAATTGCAGAATTTCATTTCCACCGCCAACCGTCGAAGCGCCGAGGTCGTGGTGAACGTCTGCAATTCTGCAATTTTCAATTCTGCAATTTCTAATGCGCCGGGCCGAGCAGCACGGCGTTGATGAACAACAGTTCGGTCCCTTCCATGAAGGCGCGGAAGTTCGGGTCCTCGACAAACGCGATTACATGTCCGCGCCCGCGTGGCTGTTCGATGAGCGCCGGCTTGTTGCCCAGCTGCGTGCGGGCTTCCGGCCACATCAACCCGGCCGACACGGCACTCTCGCCGGTGGCATACGTCGCGACGTTGCGGCCCTTGTCGAGGGTGATGGGCGAGAAGACACGCGTGCCCTCTACCATGACGTGCAGTTCCCTGCCGCTTCCGGCAGAGAGCCAATGCTCGGGATCCACGTTGGCGCGCATCAGTGCGCCGGAGGTGGACACGGGCGGTTCTTCCTTGGGGAGGGTCGCCTTCTCGAGATCGATCGACTTCGGCTCGGCTGCCGCTGGCACCGTCGCCGCTGCCCCGCCGCCACCGCCGCCGCTCGGCCGGGCACTGCCGCCGCCCGCGCCGCTGCCGCCACCACTACCGGAACCACTGCCACCACCGCCACTGGCTTCCGGACGGCCGTCACGGAGTTCCGCCGTCGTGTCGAGCAGGTTGACGCCATCACGCGTCGCCCAGCGCGTGGCCTCCGCGATCGTGATCAGCGTGCCGCCGGCCGACACCCAGTCCTTCAGCCGCTGCACTGCCGCGCCTGACAATGCCGGCGAATAGTTGCCCGACGGCAACACGACGACGTCAAAGCGCGTCAGGTCGGCCTGCATGAACGCGCTGACCCGGACGGCGGTCACGCGCTGCCCGAACCGACGTTCGAGGACATACCGCGCCCAGCCGGCGCTCTGGGACGATGTCGGGGCGTCCCACGCAAGCAGCACCCGCGGCGCCTTGAGCGCCACGACCTCGTTGCTCCCCAGGGAGATGCCTGCCTCGGTGAACGCGGAGTCGATGGCGACGACGTCGGCGCGGTGTTCGGTGACCAGTCGCGACAACGTGGCCGCCGTGTCAGCGGGGTTCTCGGCCGAGCGGATGATCGCGGTGCCCGTTGGATAGGCACGGCCGACGACGGTGAAGCCCTCGCCGGCGAACCGGACGCGCAGCCCCGCCGCCTGCGCAGCCACCACCAGGCGGGCTGCCCCGAGCCCCCAAGGCACCAGGTAGCCTACCTTGGCCGCCGGCACCGTCGCGGGCGGCAACGCCGCCATTGCCTGCGTCCGCACCGGGTGGTCCAGCGCCAGGACCTCGACGTCGTAGGCCGAGGGCAGATGCCAGCCGGTCACGTCGTACATCTGGTCCGGCAGACGCTTCCGGCGACGGCGATCCTGCTCCTTCACGAAGGCATCGGGCTGCGCAATCGACGGATCGAGCAGGTTCTGCAAAAGGCGGCCGGCCGGTTGCGCGGCGGGCACGACGTAAGTGCCGACTGCGAGCGTCCGGGTGCCGACCGTGATCGACTCGGACGACTGCAGCACGTCGAAGCCCTGGTCGCGCAGCAGCTGCGCGAACCGGTGCGCGCGGGCGGGATCGGCGCCGACCGGCACCAGCCAGGCGCGCGTCCTGCCCTTCTCGCCGTCGCTGATGGCGCTGCGGCGATAGGCCACGAAGTCGCGCAGGAGCTGCTCGCGATTGGCCGCCGACGTCGCGAGGGTGGTGATCGCCGACGTGAAATGGCGCAGCACGCCGTCGCGATACGTGAGCAGGTCCTCGTCCGTGCGGCGCCAGGTCAGCCCGCGCGCCGAGGCCATCTCGTACGTCATGCCGATCGCACCGTGGAAGATCGGCCACGACTCGCCGTACCCCGGATAGAACGAGTCGTAGACCTCGCGGTTGAAGTAGGCGAAGCCGCGCTCGTCGAACTTCGCGGCGTTCGCCTTGCCGATCGTGTTGAACCAGCCGATCTGCTGCGGGGTGATGTGCGGATTGAGCGGGTCGGCCGGCGGCGCGAAGTAGTACGACGAATCGCCGCTCATTTCGTGCAAATCGACCACGACCTGCGGAAACCACTGCAGGAAGAATTTCGTGCGCCCGCGCGTTTCGGCCTGCGACTGCGCGAACCAGTCACGGTTCATGTCGAACAGGTAGTGATTGGCTCGCCCGCCGGGCCACGGCTCGTTGTGCTCGGCTGCGAACGGTTCGGCATCGGGGAGCGGCCCCATCGCCTGCGCGTTGGAGGCGACAAAGCGCGCGCGCCCGTCAGGATTTTCCAGCGGGTCGATCAACACGAGCGACTCTCGCAGGATCTGCGTGACCTGGGGATCGTCCTGGGCCGCGAGCAGGTGATAGGCCTCGAGCAGCGCGGCATCCACCGAGGAGATCTCGTTGCCGTGCACCGCATGCATCAGCCACACCGTGACCGGCAGGGACGCAACCAGCCGATCCTCCTCGCCAGACGCGAGCACGCGCGGATCGGCCAGGCGCTGCAGTCCCTTCTGCACGGCGTCCAGTTGCGCCATCCGCTCGGCCGAGGCGATGACGAGCACGACCAGCGGCCGCCCCTCCCAGGTACGGCCGTACTCGATCAATCGAGTGCGGGTCGGCGCCGCTTGCGCGAGCGCCTTCAGATAGGTCACGACCCCGTCAGGCAGCGTGATCGCCGTCCCTGGTGCGTGACCGAGCACCTGCTCGAGGGTCGGGACGGCATCGCTATAGCGGACACCTGGCGCGAACGGGGCCGGGGTCGCGGCCGGTGCCTGGGCGAGAGACGACGAGGCCGCCATGCTGGTGAGCATGACGGCCAGGGAAAACTCGAGAAGACGTGTGTTCACAGATAGCCCTGCAGGTGACGCTCGAGGAGCGCCTTGGTCGCCTTGACCCCGTCGGGCTCGCCGAGGGTGGTCCCTTCGTACTCGATGCCGATGAAGCCGCGATACCTCGAGGCGATGACGAGGTCGAGCATCTTCTTGTAGTCGGTATGCGTCTCGTTGCCCTGGGCGTCGAAGTCGTGGGTCTTGGCACTCACGCCCCTGGCATACGGCAGCAGTTCCGAGACGCCCTTGTAGCGGTCGTACTCGACGTCCTTGCTGATGCGGAAGTTACCGAAGTCGGGCAGCGTGCCGACGCCGGGCATGCCAACCATCTTCATCACGCCCGCCAGCCATTCGCCGTTGCTCGACAGGCCGCCGTGGTTCTCGACGATGACGCTGATGCCCTGCGAGGCGCCGTACTCACCGACCCGGCGCAAGCCGTCTGCCGCCAGCTTCTGCTGTTCCGCGTATTCACCCTGGCTGGCGGCGTTGACACGAATCGCATGACAGCCGAGGAACTTCGCGGCATCGATCCACGGCTTGTGGTTCTCCACGGCGGTGGTCCTTGCCGCATCATCGGGAGCGCCGAGCATGCCCTCGCCGTCGATCATGATCAGGACGTTCTTCAGTCCCAGGCCCTCGGCGCGCGACTTGAGGTCGGCCAGGTAGGCGGTGTCCTTCGCCTTGTCCTTGAAGAACTGGTTCACGTACTCGAGGCCTGTTGCCCCGTGCTCCTTCGCGAGGCGCGGGAAATCGATGTTCGTGATCTCCTTCTTGAACAGGGCCCGGTGCAGCGACCACTCGGCGAGCGAGATGGCGAATCGGCCCATTTCCGGCGCGCGGAAGGCAAACGACAGGTCGGCGGTGGCAACGGCAGCGGTCGCCACCGAGGTGGTCCGCAGGAATTGGCGGCGAGTAAGCATGATCGACTCCAGAAGTGGCGCTATTTCGCCACGGGGGTCCGTGGCCTGTCAAAGCTATACTGCGCGCCGGCACCGCACGTTTCCTCCCGGCGCCGCAAGGACCGGGTGAAAACGGACGTGTCGCCCGCGGCGGCCGCAAGGAGCGGGGATGATCGGGACACGACTCGGGCAACGTCGAGCGGAACCCCTGACAACGACCGGCGTCTGCCGTGGAGCCGTCACGGGCATTTGCCGATGAAACAGGTGTGAAGGTCGAGTGCTACGCGGGGACACGCCCCCGGGACGGCGGTGGCGCCAACGAAGACGCCTTTTGGATCTGGCGTCCCACGTCGACGGTCGCCGCACTGTGCGACGGCGCCGGCAATGCGCAGCACTGCGCCGCGCACGTGCTGCGGCTGTTCGCGCGCCAGGTCGAGGGCGGCACCCTGCAGATTGAGCGCTTCCCCGCCTGGAGCCAGTGGATCCGCACCACCGACGCGGCGATGGCCGGAGGGGTGCAGTCGACGTTTGTCGGCGTCGCCGTGGTCGAACAGCGGTTGCTTGGCGCCTACGCCGGTGACTCGCGTGCCTACCTCGTGAACGAGCACGGATGTCGGATGCTGACCGAGCAGCCGTCCCGGCGTCTCGGGAGCGGGGAGGCCGAGCCGTTGCCGATCCACGAACCACTCGAGCCTCACGACACGCTGCTGCTCATGAGCGACGGGGCGTGGACGCCCCTGCCGCTCACCATCGTCCACCGCACGGTCATGTCTGCCAGACTCGGCGACTTCACCGACCTGCCGGGGACGCTGCTCGATCTCTCCGCCAGGCACGGTCGCGCGGACGACATGACCGTTGTCGCCCTGCGCGTCCGTTGATCGACACGGAAGCACTCCCTTACCTGACCGGATCCTTCGGACGCACGGGTGTCTTGACGGGATTCTTCGCCAGGGCGTCGAGCGCTGCCGCGATCGCGCGTTCGAGTTGCGGATCCTTGCCGGCGATGACGTCGGCGGGTGTCTGCTCCACCTCGATGTCCGGCGCCACGCCCTCGTTCTCCACGACCCAGCCCTCGTCGGTGAAGATCGCGAGGTTGGGAGCGGTCACGTTACCGCCATCCATCAGCACCGGGTAGCCGAGGATCCCCACGAGGCCGCCCCACGTGCGCTTGCCGACAATGGGTCCGAGCTGGAACTTGCGGAACATCCAGGGCAGCAGGTCCCCACCCGAGCCGGCGGTCTCGTCGGTGATCATCACCTTCGGACCGAGAATCGCCGCGGCCGGCGTCCGGATCGGATCGCCATGCCGTGTCGCCCAGTAGCTGACGAGCGGACGGCGCAGGAGATCGATGTAGTAGTCGGCAACCTGGCCGCCGCCGTTGAAGCGCTCGTCGACGATGACCGCGTCGCGGCCGGTCTGCGGGTAGAAGTAGCGCTTGAAATACTCGTGGCCGAGCCCGGCGGTGTTGGGCACGTACACGTACGCGACGCGTCCCCTGGTGGCCTCGGTCACCTTGCGCAGGTTGCCCTCCACCCAGTCGCGATTGCGGAGTGCCGCCTCGCTCTCGATGGGCACCACCTTGACGGTGCGTGATCCGGCCCCGTCGGCGTTGGCGCCGACGGTCAGCTCCACGAGCTTGCCGGCGGTGTTCTCGAACGGCGCATGCAGGTTGGTCGTGGAAGCGCGGAGATCGACCCCGTCGACCGCCAGCAGGTACTCGCCGGCCTGCACGTCGACGCCGGGTTCGGTGAGCGGTGCGCGCAGGGTTGGCGTCCAGTTCAGGCCGCCGTACACCTTGCGAATGCGATAGCGATCGCTCACCACTTCATAGTCGGCCCCGAGCAGGCCACCGGGCACGATCCCGGGCTTGCGGCGCACGTCGCCGCCGCCGCCGTACGAGTGACCGACCGCGAGTTCGCTCGCCATCCACTGGATGACGCGTGCGAGGTCGGTGCGGTGCGCCAGGTGGGGCAGGAACTGCGCGTACTTCTTCTTCATCGCCGGCCAGTCGCGGCCGTGGTAATTGGCGGCATAGAAATAGTCGCGATTGATGCGCCAGGCCTCGTCGAAGATCTGCGGCCATTCGGCCTGCGGATCGACGCGCACCTGCAACGCGTCGACGTTCACCTTGCCCTCGGTGCCATCGGCCTTCTTCGACGTCACGACCACGTGGAAGGCCGTGCCATTCCGGTACAGCAACTTCTTCGCGTCGGCGGTGACGATGAAGGCGTCGGCAGCGGGCACCCACGTCTCGACCTTGCGGGTCTTGAGATCGAATTGCTGCAGCGAGGACTTGCCGTCGGCCGATCGCAGATAGAACAGCTTGCCGGTCTCACCGCTCTGCAGGCCGGAATAGTCGCCGGGCGGCACGGGCAGCGCCACGACCCGGGCGCCGAGCCCGTCGGTGTCGATCACCGTCGCGGCCGGAGTCGACGTCGCCGCGTCGCCGCCGGTCTCCTTTTCGCCCTTTTCGTCCTTTTCGCCCTTTTCGTTCTTTTCGCCCTTTCCTCCGCCCTCGGCCTTCTCTTCGTCGCTTTCCCTGGCCAGCGGCGAGACCTCGCCCTTCTTGAGCACCACCAGGTAGATGGCGCTCGTCGAGCGCATGTCGGCGTTGGCCTGGGAGAACCAGTCGCGCACGGGACCGGCGTCAGTGGAGCCGAACAGGTAGAGGTATTTGCCGTTGCGATCGAACACCGGCTCACTTACGTCACTGAGGCCATCGGTCACCGGGAACGACGCCTGCGTGTCGACCGACCAGACGCGTGCCGACTGGATCTGCGCGCGACTGGTCGTCGTGTAGGCGAGCCACTTGCTGTCGGGCGACCAGCTGCAGGTCGTGTCCGAGAACGCACCGGGACGATAGACGGGCTCGGTCACGACCTTGCTGATCGTGCCGGTCGCAACAGTGAGCACGTAGAGCGTGCGGCCGTTGTCGCGCAACGCGATGTGGCGGCTGTCGGGGGACCACACCGGCGCGTCGTAGAAGCCGCTGCCGGCCAGGCGCACGACAGACGGTTCGCCCTTGCCGTCCTGGGCGCGGATGTGCAGGGCGTACTCGCCTCCCGAATCGGAGAAGTAGGCGAGGCTCCTGCCGTCAGGCGACCACTTCGGTGCGCGTTCGTGCACGGCCGTCGTGGCGGTGATGTTGCGGGGATCACCCTTCTCGGCCGGCACGGTCAGGATCTCACCGCGGTACTCCATGGCGATGCGGGCGCCCGAGGGCGAGACCGACATCGCGCGAATCCATTCCGGTCCCTTCACGTAGCGTGGCCGCAGCTCGACGAGGTCGGCGCCGATGCCGATGGTGAACCGGCGTGCCTGCTTCGACGCGATGTCGAACAGGTGCAGGTAGCCGGCCTGCTCGTAGGCGATCCTGCCGGCGGCGACCGAGAGGCCAAGCACCGGGAAGTCGTCGTGCGAGGTCAGACGCGTCACCTGCTTCGAGGCCGGATCGAAGCGATGGAGGTTGAACTCGCCGTCACGATCGGAGCGGAAGTACAGCATGCCGCCGAGCCACTGCGGGTCGACGTCGTTGGCGCGCGTTGCCGGCTGGGCGATCTTCTCGGTGGCGTGCGTCTTCGGGTCGTACAGGATGATCGTGGCTGCCGAACCGCCGCGATAGCGCTTCCACTGCAGGTGCGCCGGATTGAGCGGGTTGTAGGCGATGCGCGTGCCGTCGGCGTTGTAGCTGCCACGCGACGCGTTCGGAATCGGCAGGGCGACCTCGACCCCGCCCTTCACCGGCACCGTGAACAACTGCGTGTAGCGCCCCGTGAACACCGCCCGGGGCGACGTGAACAGGACCTGCGTCCCATCCGGCGTGAAGCCCTGGACCACGTCGGCGCCCGGATGCCAGGTGAGGCGCCGCGGTACGCCACCGGCAACGGGCACCACGTACACGTCGACGTTGCCGTCGTATTCGGCACTGAACGCCAGTTGCGTGCCGTCGGGCGAGAAGGCCGGCGATCGCTCGATGCCTTCGTCGCTGGTGAGGCGACCGACGTTATGCCCATCGAGGTCGCAGACGTACAGATCGCCGGCGTAGATGAACGCGATCTGTCGGGCACTGAGGGCCGGCTGCGACAGCATCCGTGTATCGGTCGTATCGATCGCGGCGGCCGGCGATGCGGTCGCGACGATGGTGGCGAGGATCGCGACGGCGCCGAGCGCACGACGGACCACGAGTGTCAAAGAGTACAGACGCTGGGTCATGAGTATGGGTGGCGCCGGGCGTCAGGCGCGGCGCGACCCATTCTCGTACAGTCGCAGGTCTCACGTCTCAAGACACGACTGGAGACGTCTCAGTTCCCAGGGTCTCAGGTCTCAGGTCTCAGGTCTCAGGTCTCAGGTCTCAGGTCTCAGGTCCTTGCCTGAGACGTGAGACTTGAGCCGCGACGTTTGGCCGGGCTCGGAGAGCCGGCCCTACCTTCATCGGGACGGCCGGCCCTGCCTGAGGCCTGAGGGCTGAGGCACCAGGCATCAAGCATCAAGCATCAAGCATCAAGCTGCTACTGTTCCGACGTCGGCGACGCTTCCAGCGCCTGCAGGCTCGCGGCCAGCTGCATCAGCCGCACGAACTCCGCACGCCAGCCGCCCTTGTCTGCACCCAGGGCCGCCGCGGCCCTCGTGGTCGCCGACGCCAGCGAGGCGCGCGTGGCGAGCGGATCCTTGCGAAGCACCAGCGCCGCCTCGGCGACGGCTGCGGCAAATGCAGCGTCGGTGTCGGCCTGGACGACCTTCGCCGCGACGCGATGCGCCTGCAACGCACTCGCACCGCCATCCGGCTGCTTGTGGCGCACGCTGACCGTCGCCAACTCGTCGCCACCATCGCCCCTGGGCGCCGGCGTCTGCTGGTATCGCAAGGTCGTCGTGCCTGGCAGGTGCGCATCGCGCCCGGGCGGCACGATTTCGTAGAGCGCGGTCACCGTGTGCCCCGCGCCAATCTCGCCGGCATCCCGCGCATCGTCGGCGAAGTCCTCGGTCCGCAGGGCGCGGTTCTCGTAGCCGATGAGCCGATAGGCGGCCACATGGCGGGGGTTGAACTCGACTTGCAACTTCACGTCCTTGGCAATCGTCACGAGGGTGGCGCCGACCTGTTCGACGAGCGCGCGCCGTGCCTCCTGCAGCGAGTCGACATAGGCGTAGTTGCCGTTGCCGCGATCGGCCAGCATCTCCAGCGTGGTGTCCTTCAGGTTGCCGCGGCCGACGCCCAGGACGGAGAGGAACACGCCGCTCTCACGTTCCTTCTCGATGAGGCGCGCCAACTCGCCGATGCTGGTCACGCCGACGTTGAAGTCGCCGTCGGTGGCCAGCACCACGCGGTTGACGCCACCCGCGATGAAACCCTCGCGGGCAGCCTGATACGCCAGTTGAATCCCGCCCGCTCCATTGGTCGATCCGCCCGCCTCGAGTTGCTCAATCGCGCCGTGGATCCGCTCGCGCTGATTGCCAGGCGTCGAGGGGAGCACCGTTTCGGTACGCCCGGCATACACGACCAGGGCGATTCGATCGCGCGCCGTGAGCTGATCGGCGAGCATCTTCAGCGAGGTGCGCACCAGCGGCAGCTTGTCGCGTGACAGCATCGACCCCGACACGTCCACCAGGAAGACGAGGTTGCGCGCCGGCGCGTTGGTCGTGGGCACCTCGCGTCCACGCACACCAATCCGCAGGAGCTGGTGCTCCGCGTTCCACGGACAGGCGGTGAGCTGGGTGTTCACACGGAACGCGTCGTGCCCCTCCGGCGAGGCATAGGCGTAGGGGAAGTAGTTGATCCACTCCTCGACCCGGACTGCGTCGGCCGGCGGCAGTCCAGCCTCCACCAGGAACCGGCGCGCGTTGGTGTAGGACGCCGTGTCGACGTCGACGCTGAAGGTAGACAGTGGCGCATCGCCCACCCGGCGGAAGCCGGAAGGATCGACGCGCGCGTAGGCGTCCATCGACGTCGGCGGCGGTATCACACCCACGCCCCTTGAACGCATCTCCTGGGTGTACACCTTCCCGGTGGCGTACATGGGAGCGCTCGTTGCGGGCGCCGGACTCGCCTGCCGGGCCGCCATGGCCCCGGCCATGGACCGAGCCTGGACCATGTCACTGGCGTCGGGTCGGGCGTCGCGAAGCGTAAGCCGACCCATACCTGTGCCGACCTGGATTACCTGCGCGAACTCGATCGGGCCACGCCGCACGGTCATCGTGACGCTGCCAGCAGGCACGGCCTGCAGGCGGAAACGTCCCTCCTTGTCAGTCAGCGCCAGCGCGCGCCAGCCGCTGGCCTCGTGCCAGGCGTCGACGACGGCACCTGTCATCGGCGCCCCCGTGGCGTCCAGTACCTGGCCTTCGATCGTAGCGACAGCAGCCTGTTGCGCCGGTCGCTGCGTAGCGGCGGCCTGTCCCGGGCGATCACGTGGGGCCTGGTTGCCGGTCGCAGCCGGCTGGGTTATGCGCGGAGACACGCCGAGCGGCACGGCCGCGTAGCCCACCATCGCGCACACCGCGATGAGGGCCGCAGCCACGAGAGAACGATGCATGGAACCTCCAGTGAAGCCGTCTGGAGGTGTTAGACACTGGAGCCCGGCGATTGGTCGGAGTGTTACCGCTTGGACCTCGCGAACGTCAGCTACCGCGGTGGCAGCAGCCGCATGAGTTCGTCGGTCGTCCACTGGTTGCCACGCAGCACGCCGACGACTCGCCCCTCGCGATCGACGACGGCCGTACGCAGGCCGTGCGCAATCTCCTTGCCATCCGGTTCGTAGGTCAGCGCAAAGAAGGTGGCCCATTCGCCGACCTGCTCCGGTGTGCCGGTGAGGAGCGACCAGCGTTGGAACGGATCCGCCGCCTCGCCGGTGATGTGTGCGCGGCCGTACGCCTCGAGCACCCTGGGCGTGTCGTGTGCCGGGTCGATCGAGATCGCCACCATCTGCACGTCGTCGCGTCGTCCCGACTTGCGCAGGCGCGCCGCCACGTCATCGAGGCGACGCATCATCAAGGGACAGAAATCTGGCAGCGGACACCTGGTGTAGATGAACGTGACGATGATGTCGCGTCCAGCGAAGCTGCGGGCGGTGACCACGCGTCCGGCCTGATCCCGGAGTGGCGTCGGCGGCAACGGCGTGCCGGCGGCCGGACCGATGCCGGCGTCGGTGGCACTTGCGGCACTGCCGGTGGCGTCGGCGCCCGTGGCTGGCTTACTCAGCGAGATGCCCTGAATCCACGAACGCGCGCCGTCGACGACAAGCAGGGCGGACAGTCGATCGCCTGGCTGTGCGACCTGGATGGCCCACGTCTCCTTCACCGCGAAACTCATCGTCATGCCATCCATCAATCCGGGAATGGCCTCGTGCGCCACGGTGAGTTGGCGCGCGCCCTTGTCGACGCCCCGTACGACACCAGCGATCGGGTACTCCCTGGCCTGCGCGCTGGCTTCGTAGCTGGCTTCCGGCGCCGCTCCCGCGCAACCAATCGCCAGCAGCGAGAAAGCGACCACGGGAGAAATGAGAAACAACGTACCTGTCACGTCTGGTTCTCCGGCCGCATGCTAGTGTTGAGCTTGCATGGGCCATGACCTCGCACGAATGATTCCCGGGTGAGCGACTTCTACCAGGTCGGCGTCTTCACCACGATTCACAACCTTGGCACACCGGAGGCTTTGGAGCGCCTCGAGGCCGAGCTGGTCGTGCACGCGCGGACGAGGCCGACGGCCCTCCTCCTGCCCGCGCTCTATTCGGAGTTCGAGGGGCCGGCGATGCCCCGCATCATTGCCGAGTTGGCGCGCGTGCCGTACCTGACGCGAATCGTGGTCTCGCTCGACCATGCCGACCGGACGCAGTTCGATCAGGCACGCAGGGCATTCGACGGAATCGGGACGCCCGTCACCGTGGTCTGGCACGATGGTCCGCGCCTTCAGCAACTGTACAGTGAGGTTCAGGCGACCGGTCTGCCGATCGGGGATCAAGGCAAGGGCCGTTCGTGCTGGATGACCTACGGCGCCATCCTCGGCGAGAGCGACGTCGAGGTCGTCGCCCTGCACGACAGCGACATCGTCACCTACGACCGCTCGATGCTGGCGCGCCTCTGCTACCCGGTCACCAACCCGAACCTCGGGTACATGTTCGCCAAGGGCTTCTACCCGCGCGTCGGACGCAATCGGATGCACGGCCGCGTGACGCGACTGCTGATGACGCCGCTCATTCGCAGCCTGTCGAAGATTCTCGGGCCACAGCCCCTGCTGTCGTACATGGACAGCTTCCGCTACGTGCTGGCCGGCGAGTTCGCGATGGATGTGGATCTGGTGCGCACCGTCCGTATCCCCGGCGACTGGGGACTCGAGGTCGGCTTGCTCGGAGAGGTCTACCGCAACACGTCACTGCGTCGTATCTGCCAGGTCGGCGTGGCCGACCGATACGACCACAAGCACCAGGCCGTGTCCCTGAACGACCCGACGACGGGCCTGATGAAGATGACCGTCGACATCTGCAAGTCCCTGTTTCGGCAACTTGCCGCCGAGGGCGTCGTGATGTCGAGCGGCACGTTCCGGACATTGCAGGCCGCATACGTGCGCACGGCCGAGGACACACTGCTGCGCTTCCACCACGATGCCATGCTGAACGGCCTCGACTTCGACCGCCACGCCGAGGAGACTGCCGTGGAGGCCTTCGCGCGCGCCATCCAGATCGCCAGCAAGCAGTTCCTGGACGACCCGCTCGGTGCACCGCTGATCCCGAACTGGAACCGCGTGATCGCGGCGATGCCGAGGATCTTCGACGATCTGCGCGACGCGGTGCGGGCCGACAACGAGTAGGCCGCGCTACTGCGCCGTGAACACGAGCGCCTTCATCGGCAATCGCATCGGCGCGAAGCCGCCTTCGCGCGCGAGGCGGGCGGCGACAACATCGACGAGCCGTCGCGGGTCATCGACGCCCCGCTGCTGCAACTGGGTGAACAGCGGCGTCCCGCACAGCACTCCCATCGCCGCAGCGTGAGCCGACCGGCTCTCGGCCGTGCACTCGACGACTGCCGACTGCACATAGCTGAATCCCGCATGGTGCAGGAAGCCGGTGATGACCCCGGCATCGTGCAGGCCGAACGGAATGGACAGGAACTGCGGTGGTGCGTCGGGAAACGCCCGTGCCATTTCCTCGTGGGCGCTCCCTGCGACCGGGTTGTCCTCCAGTGAGCCCCAGGTGTTCATCAGGAACGCACCGCCCGGCGTCAGCACGCGCCGGATCTCCCGCAGGCCGGCGATCTTGTCGGAAAAGAGCATCACGCCGAACTGGCAGACGACGACGAATTGCGCATCGCCGAACGGCAGCGACAGTGCGTCGGCCTGGCGTATTTCGACGCGGGGGTCGTTCCCGATCGCAGCCGCCGCGACGTCCAGCATCCCTGGCTGCAGATCAGTGACCATCAGCGAGGCCGTCGGTGGAAGCGCCCGCAGCAAGGCCCGCGACACGATGCCCGTGCCGGCGGCGACTTCGAGGACGCGAGTGGCAGTCGACGGCATGCGGCTGACGATGTCTCGCGCGTAGGGCTCGAAGAACATCGGCCGGAGCTTGTCGTCGTACTGCGCCGGGATGGGGCCGGCATAGGCTGTAGCCTGATCGGTCATGGGGCACTCGTGCGGCGCGTCAACGGGGGCGGCGCCCGCCGGCGGCACGGTGATGCTCGCACGAAAGGCGTCAGCGTTGTGGCTCGGTGGCGACGAGCCAGTCGAGAACCGCCGCATTCCAGCCGAAAGGCCCGGTGGATGATGCGTGGCTCGCGAGCGGAAGCGCCGCAACGAGGTCGGGATGCAACGTTCCCGCGACTCCGGGCACGATCACGGGATCGTCGACGGCCTTGAGCAGGGAGATGTCGTTGGGCGCATCGCCAAGCCCCAGCAGGCGCACACCCGGTGGACAGCAAGCGCGCAGTACGTTCACGGCGACGCCCTTGTCGGTGTCGCCGGTCAGGTGGAAGAAACGGCCTCCGCGCGTGACCCTCGCACCGACGCGCCGTGCCGCGTCGTCGAGCGTCCGCAGCGGGACCTCGTCACCCTCGCACAGGAATGGCTCGGAAAACTGCCGTTTGCGCGCGAGCGCGGCGACGTCGAGGGTCAGGCCGGTGCGATGCGCGACCTCGGCGTCGGTCATGCGCGAAAAGCCTCTCGCCGAGGTACCGGTGGCGGCGGCGACGAGGTCGAGCCGTGGGCGAAGCCAAGCGACGTCGGCACCAAGGATCAGCAGGGCGCTTCGGTCGCCAAGGGCGGCCGTGCCCGGGGGCAGGCGTGGCCAGTCAGCCGGAAACCAGAGGGCGCCACCGTTCTCGACGATCAGCGGAGCTGGGACCAGATCGACCTGCACGACAAGCCGACGCATCTCCGCCAGCGTCTTGCTGCTGCACGGCACGATCGGCACGCCCGCAGCCCGGGCGGCGTCGAGCGCCGGACGCGCGGCATCGGCCAGGTACGTGTCGTGGTCGATCAGGCTGCCGTCGAGGTCGGTGACGATTAGTCTCAAGTCTCAAGTCTCAGGTCTGAGGTCTCAGGTCTGAGGTCTCAGGTCTCAGGTCTCAGGTCTCAGGTCTCAGGGTAGAAGGCTACCTGATGAGAGCGCGGCGCTGTAGGCTGTAGGACGTGTCTGCCTACCAGAACCTCATCGCCGGCCAGTGGGCGCCCTCCGCTACGGGCCGCACGTTCGAGAACCGCAACCCTGCCGACGTGGACGACCTCGTCGGGACGTTCCCCGAATCGTCGGCCGACGACGTCGCGGCTGCCGTCGTGGCGGCACGGGCCGCGCAGCCGGCGTGGGCCGCGATGCCTGCACCGAAGCGCGGCGACGTGCTGTACCGCGCCGCCAACCTGCTGGAAGCCCGCGCCGACGCCGTCGCCCGCGAGATGACCCGCGAGGAAGGCAAGACGCTGCCCGAGGCGAAGGGCGAAGTGGGCCGGGCCATCAACATTCTCCGCTACTACGGTGGTGAGGGCGCGCGGCTCTACGGACGCGTCATCCCCTCCGAACGCGACCGCGTCTTCATGCACACGCTGCGCACGCCGCTGGGCGTGATCGGCGCGATCACGCCGTGGAACTTCCCCATCGCCATTCCCGCGTGGAAATCCTGCCCGGCGTTGATCAGCGGCAACGCGGTGGTGCTCAAGCCATCCGAGCTCGCGCCTCTGTGCGCCACGCGCCTGGCCGAGATCCTCGTCGAGGCCGGCCTGCCTGCCGGCGTGCTCAACGTCGTGCACGGGAGCGGGGAGGCAGGCAGCGCACTCGTCGCGCACGAGCAGGTCCGCGCGATCTCGTTCACCGGGTCCGAGGCGACAGGCAGCAAGGTCGCCGACGTGTGTGGCAAGCGGCGCGCGCGGGTGCAGCTCGAGATGGGCGGCAAGAACCCGACGATCGTGCTCGCCGATGCCGACCTCGACGAGGCCGCCGGCATCGTCCTCAACGCGGCGTTCGGATCGACCGGACAGCGCTGCACCGCCACGTCACGCGCGATCGTCGAGCGCTCGGTGGCCGACGCCTTCAGCGAGAAGCTGGTCACCAAGGCGAAGGCCATGAAGGTGGGGCCGGGCCTCGAGGCGGGCATCGACGTCGGGCCGAGCATCAATGCCGCACATGCCGATCGGGTCGTCACCGAAGTCGCCGCGGCGGCCGGCGCGGGTGCGCAGGTACTCGCCGGTGGCACACGGCTCACCGACGGCGCGCTTGGCCGGGGTCACTTCGTCGCCCCCACCGTGCTCGGCGGCGTGACGCCGACGATGACCATCGCGCAGGAGGAGGTCTTCGGGCCGGTGGCCGCGGTCTTGTCTGCCGACGACTTCGAGCACGCCCTCGCCATCGCCAACGACGTGCGCTTCGGCCTCTCGGCGACCATCTGCACGCGGTCGCTGTCGCACGCGTTGCAGTTCGCGCAGCGCATCGAAGCCGGGCTGGTGATGGTGAACCTGCCGTCGGCAGGCGTCGAGTACCAGGTCGCGTTCGGTGGATCGAAGGCGAGTTCGCTCGGGCCGCGGGAACAGGGACCCGAGGCCATCGACTTCTACACGACGCTGAAGACGGTGTACATGAAGTACTGACGGGAACCGGGAACCGGGAACCGGGTACCGGGTACCGGGTACCGGGTACCGGGTACCGGGTACCGGGTACCGGGGTCGGGGCACCATCAACCGGGCGCCCGGCTTCGTCGGCCGGGTCAGCTCGACGCTTCCATCACTCAAGGACCCGACGAGGAGCACTCTGCTGACGCGCCTATCCACAGCCCTACCCAGCCGCCGGGCAATCATCGCCGCCCTTGCCTCGACCGCCGCGCTTCCGTGGCTTCACGGGTGCGCGGGCCCGAACAACGAGAGCGGGCCTGGCCCCGAGGACACCGCGGCGCGTGCGCTGCTCGATCAGTGCGCCGACCACTTGCTCGCCCTGTTCCCTGAAACCGCCACCTCGTTGGGGGTCGACACGGGAAGTCGCGCGGCGCTGCGTTCGCAGTTGACGGATCGTTCCGAGGCCGGCAAGCAACGGATCGCCGAGCGCGTGCGGGCCGACCTGGCGCTCGTGAGCGCGGTCGATATCAGCCGGCTGCCCTTCGCCATGCGCACCAGCTTCCAGGTCGTGCGCAGTGCGTACGCGACGGCGCTGGAAGGCCTGACGCTTCCCTATGGCGACATCACGGTCGGCAGCTGGCGCAACACGCCGTACGTGGTGATCCAGAACGTCGGCGCGTATCTCGACATCCCCCGCTTCCTCGACAGCGATCACCTGATCGCCGGCCGCGAAGACGCCGAGTCGTACCTCGCGCGATTGCAGTCGTTTGCCACGCAGCTCGACGGCGAACTCGGTCGCATCAGGGCAGCGCATGCAGCGGGACTGGTGCCCCCTGCCTTCCTGCTCGACAAGGCGCTGGAGCAGCTGACGCTGTCTGTACAGAACGCGCGGAAGGGCGGTTCGGTCGTCGAATCCATCGCGCGCCGGACGAAGGCGATTCCGGGCAACTGGGCCGAACGTGCGTCGGTCATCGCGCAGCAGGAGATCGCCCCGGCGCTGGAACGGCAGCTGGCCGAATTACAGACGCAGCGGAAGGCGGCGACGGCGGCGCCTGGTATCTCGACCCGTCCACAGGGCGACGCGTTTTACCGCTGGGCACTCAAGGCGTCCACCACGACGACGATGACGCCAGACGAGGTGCACGAACTCGGCCTGAACGAGTTGCGCAGCCTCCACGTGCAAATGGACTCGATCCTGCGCGAGATCGGCTACACCTCGGGCAGCGTCGGCACCCGCATGCGGGCGCTGGCAGAGGATCCGAAGTACGCGTTTGCCGAAGGTGACCCCGGGCGAGCCGAGATCATGGCCTTCATCGACGAAAGGCTGGCCTGGATCAAGGCGCAGATGCCGCGCGCGTTCAACACGGTCGTCAACCCGAACATGGAAGTGAAGCGCCTGCCGCCGGAGGAGGAGCCCGGCGCACCTGGCGCCTATGGAGGCGCCGGCTCGATCGACGGCAAGATCCCCGGCCGGTTCTGGATCAACCTCAGGACCACTGAGCTGCACAGCAAGTACAGCCTGGCCGATCTCACGTTTCACGAGGCGATTCCCGGGCACATCTGGCAGGGCGAGTACACGCACGCGCAGCCGCTCATCCGCCAGCTGTTGTCATTCAACGCGTTCTCGGAAGGGTGGGGTCTCTACGCCGAACAACTCGCCGACGAACTCGGGGCGTACGACAACGACCGCGTCGGACGGCTCGGCTACCTGCAGTCACTGGCGTTTCGCGCGTGCCGCCTCGTCGTCGACACCGGCCTGCACGCCAAGGGGTGGACACGCGAGCGCGGCGTGCAGTTCTTCGTCGACGAGAACGGCTCGAATCCGCTGGAAGTGGCGAGCGAAGTCGACCGGTACTGTTCGTGGCCCGGGCAGGCGTGCGGCTACAAGGTCGGGCACACCGAGATCAACCGGCTTCGACGACAGGCCCAGGCATCCCTGGCCTCGCGGTACGACCTCAAGGCGTTCGACGATACCGTCGTGCGAGGCGGCAACGTGCCGCTGGACGTGCTCGGTCGCAACGTGGATGAGTACGTTCGTACGGGTGCCTGACCGCTCGCGAGCCAGCGGGAGCGGAGCCTTCCCTGGTCTGACGGTGACCGTCGACCTGACTTGTCCGCCGGAGCCTTGGCGAAGGTGGAAGGTCGACGACTACGTCCGGCGAGGTCTCGCTGACGGAAACGGCCGGCCGTCAGGCAAAGTCGAAGACAGCCTTGACGCAGCCGTCGCGCTGGTGCGCGAAGACGTCGTACGCGCGGACGCAGTCCGAGGGTGCGAATCGGTGCGTGACCACTTGCGTGATGTGTGGCAGATCCTGCATGACCCGTTCGGTCAGGCGTTCCATGTAATGACGCGCCGGACAGCGGCCAGTGCGGTACGTCAGGTTCTTGTCGTACGCCTCCGACGGTGAGAAGGCGAACGCGGACGTGTGGCATCCGATGACGGCCATCACGCCACCCGGGCGCAGGACCTCCCAGGCGAGTCGCTGCGCGGCTGGCAAGCCGACAAACTCCATCACGCTGTCGGCGCCTCGACCGTGCCCCAGCGCGGCAACGGTCCGCGCCACGTCCGGCCCCGGCGCCATCGCAACGGCACCGAGCGCCGCGGCACGCGCACGCCGCTCGGGCACGGGGTCGACGGCCACGATGGTGCGAGCCCCGGCCAGCGTCGCGGCGATGATGCCGAGTACGCCGACCGACCCGCAGCCGATGACCACGGTGACGCCATCGGGCTGGATCCCGGCCATGTCGGCGCAGTAGCAGGCGGTGCTGAAATTGTCGCCGAGCAGCAACGCCGCCTCCACCGACAGGCCCGCCGGCACCGGTTGCAGCGTGCCATCGGCCAACGGCACGCGCACGCGTTCGGCCTGGCCGCCGTGCAACCCCACACCGTCGCTTCGCCACCCGAACAACTGACCGCACTCGCAACGGCTCGTCAGTGCGGAGCGACACGCCGCGCACTGCCCACAACTGGTCGAGAACGGCGCGTAGACGTGATCGCCGGGGCGGACCGATCGCACGGCCGGCCCGACGTCGAGGACCCGGCCGACGAACTCGTGGCCCATCACCGTGCCGGGGTCCAGGCCTTGCTCACGGCCGAAGAACGGGTGCAGATCCGACCCGCACAGCCCCGCGAGATCGACTCCCACCACGGCGTCGGCAGGATCCTGGATCGCCGGGTCGATCACATCTTCCCAGGCCACGACACCGGGCGCCCTGAAGCACACTCCGTGCACGTCACCTCACCTGCCGCCTGAGTAGGCAGCTGTCACGCAACGCCGCGCTGGGACAAGGCGGCGCACACACCCAGGGGCGCTCACGCATCACCCGCCGCATCGCGGATGCCGGCCCAGCGGCTGTCCCTCTCTGGTGCCGTGGTCTCTTCGACTCGCGTCGCCACCGTCCACACGTGGCCGGACGGGTCCATGATCCACGCGATCCTGTCCCCCCAGAACTGGTTCTGCACGGGAAAGAGTACCTGCGCACCGCCGGCGATTGCGCGCGCCACGGTTGCGTCCACGTCCTCGACGTAGACGTAGATCACCACGGGTGAACTGCCGTCTGGCCTGGGAACGCGGCTCGGCAATGTCGGCCACTCGGCTTCGATCATGATCATCGCCGGGCCAATCGTCAGCAGCGCATGCCCGGCGGCGCCATCAGGACCTGGCCGACGGACACGCTCCACCGCGCCGAACGTGTGCGTGCAGAACTCGATCGCGGCCACTACGTCCTGACAGACGAGCCTGGGGATGACGACGGACGCGCCGTCGGGAATGGGCTTGACACTGGTTGCCATGACCTCGTCCTCCAGTTGGTATCAGGGCGTCTTCGTGGGCTTCACATCGACGGCGTTTTCGTACCACTTCAAATTCGCAGTCGCTGTACCCACACACACGATGTCCAGGCGCGTGTCGCCATCCAGGTCCGATACCGCGCAACCCGCCGCCGCCATCCCGCCGTCGTCGAGTACCTGGCGCGTCCATTGGTCCTCGGCAGCATTCGTCAGCCGATAGATATAGACGCTGCGCCTGCCGCCCCTTTCGCCGGCAACGATCTCATCCTGCCCGTCGCCATCGAAATCGCCGACGCTGATCGTGTGTCCATCCACCATCGACTCGTCGACGACATGGCGCGTCCACGCACCGGCGCGTTGCCGGTATACCGCCACCTGGTTGCCGTGCCACGGCTCGATCGAGGCGAGAAAGGGCTCGGAGCCGACGTGTCCGACGACGATCTCGCTCGAGCCGCCCTTCGGCCACGGTGCCGGATCGCCGTCGGCGAGCTTGGTTCGCGTCCATCGAGCATTGTCGAAACGGCGCGCGTGAAGCCCGAGAAAACCTGCGCTCAATAGCGATTCGCGCCTGTCGCTGTTCCACGCGATGGCCACGATCCCGTGCACGACGCCCTCTTCACCCTCGTCAATCGCCTCTCGCTTCCATTCGCCGGGCCGGTACATGACCAGCGGCACGTGATCGCGGTAGTCGGGCGCCATCGCACGCGACCCGATGAGCGGCGCGTTCACCAGCACCCGCTTGGCCGTGCCGTCGATATCCACGAACCGCAGCCGGTGCGACGTCGGCAGGCGGTCGATCTCCCGTGCCGTCCACGGTGCCGTCGGATCGGCGCCGTGGGTCAGGATGGAAACGATGCCGCGACTGCTCGCGTAGTCGTTCGCGAACTCGTGGGCGAGCGCGATCTCGGGGATGCCATCGCTGTCGACGTCGTAGGCCGACGCATTGATGGCCGCACGGATGCCAGCAACCAGGACATGTGGCGTCCAGCCCGGGTTCTCATACCACTGCAACTGACTGGAGCCACTCTCCAGCGCGATGACGTCCGGCTTCCCATCACGGTTCAGGTCGGAGACGACGACCTGGTAGCCCCTGGAGAGTCCGGTCGCGATCGTGTGCGCGATGAAGCTCGGCACCGCCGACCGCGCCGTCGTCGATCCGCAAAGCCCGACGGCCATGGTCGCGGCGAGCAGGGCATGTATACGATGAGATGTCATCGAGGCATCGTCGGGTGTCTCGACGGACTGTACACCCTCCAGCACTCGCACTTTGGTCACCGCTGCCATGCGCGCTCCGAACGAGATCCGTACCTCCCGCCTCCTGCTGCGACCGTGGACAGCCGATGACGCCGAGCACCTGCTTCCAGTGCTCGAGGCGAACCGATCGCACCTCGGACCTTGGATTCCTGCGCGCGTGGCCGAGCCGGCGCCGCTGCCCGTGCTGGCGAGGCGTCTCGCCGCGTTCGCGGCAGATTTCGCCTCCGACCGCGAATGGCGGTTCGCACTCTTCGCCCTGATCGATGGCCGCGTGCTTGGCGAGGTCTCATTGTTTCCGCGATCGGTGGATGGACGTGTGCCGTACGGCGAGGCCGACCGCGCGGAGATCGGCTACTGGCTGCGCGCCGACGCCACCGGCACGGGCCTGGCGAGCGAGGCCGCCCAGGCGATGGTCGACCTGGCGACGACGATGCCGGCACTGTGCCGCGTGGAGATCAGGTGTGACGCCCGCAATGGCGCCAGTGCGGCAATTGCTCGCCGGCTCGGCTTCGAGCTGTCCGACAGCGTGAGCACCGCCGGCGTGTCCGGCGACGCGGCAGCGGCGGTCACGCTGCATGTGTGGACACGCAGGCTCGCCACTGGCGGCGGGTTGGGGGGCAGCGCGGCGCCCATCCTTTGACCTGTATCGGGTCGGAGCATGACCCATCAGGTGAACGCGTGTCAGCCAGCGGACAACCCATCCGGGCTCCGTACCGGAGGCGCCGCCGCTACAATGCGCCCCATGGACCCTGCCTCGATTCGAGCGTACGCGGCGCGCGACTGGGCGTCGATGGCGGCGGCCAAACGCGCGTACTGGGCGGGCCGATTTCAGCGCGAGGGCCTTCGTGCGACGGTCGAGGCCTCGCGGGCTCTGCTGGCCGAGATTCGTCACGTGCGACCCGACTATCCAACCGAGGATGAGCGACGCGCTGACATGGCCGGTCATGTCCGCCTGCGGATGCTGCTCGACCGGGCCGCCCATGCCTTCGCCCGTCGCTGAACTCCTGCGCGATCTCGCAACGTCTCTCGACGGACTCGACGTCGAGTGGTACGTGTTCGGTGCTCAGGCAGCGATCGTGCACGGTGCCGCCCGACTGACCGCGGATGTCGATGTCACGGTATTGCTGCCCCCCGCATTCTCCAGGCGCTCACTGGTCGAAGCGTTGGCCCAGTTCGAGCCGCGATTCGGGGATTCACATTTCCTCGAGCACACACGTGTCATCCCGGTCGCACACACGGCAACTGGGATACCGGTCGACCTCGTACTTGGCGGCCCCGGGCTGGAAGAAGCATTCGCGGCACGCGCGCAACGCCGAATCGTCGAGGGCGTGGACCTGCCCGTCGCGTCGGCCGAGGACATCGTCGTGATGAAGATCCTCGCAACCCGGCCGAAGGATCTCGAGGACGTCGCCGCGGTTCTGTCGGCCCAGCATGCGTCGTTCGACGCGACTTACACGCGGCACACATTGGTGGTTCTCGAGCAAGCACTGGGCCAGAGCGATCTACTGCCGGTATTCGACCGGCTCTGGTCCGCGACCGGCGGTGAGTGATGCGTCAGCGGCGCACACTGCAAGCCCGCCACCGGCGGCGAGGTGCGTCAGACGGCTTCCGAAAAGCAGAGGATGTAGCCGTCGGGATCCTCGACGTAGAAGTCGCGCTGGCCCCAGGGCCGCTGCTCGACTGGTTTGATGATGGAAGCGCCGCGGCGCACGAACTCGTCGTGCAACTCCTGGACCCCGGAGACGGCCAGGAACGCGTCGAGGTGCTCCTCGGACCGGCGATGCGCACGCTCTGCCTCGAGCTTCGGCGCGCACTTGAGGTGAATCACGGCGCCATCGCGCGACACGCTGGCGTAGAAATCCTCATAGACGAAGTCGCGGTCGAAGCCGAGGTGTTGCTCATAGAAGGCCAGCGAGGCGTCGAGCCGATCGACGAGGAACTGTGGGGCTGCCGCGCGAATCGAGGCCATTGAGGCACGCCCTCCGAAGTCGCTCAACGCCTCAAATTGGCCGCGCGCACCTGGGCGACACGATGGCTGCCCTGGTCACTCGGACAGAGGGAAGAGCAATTCATTGCCGTCTGGATCATTGATCTGGATGACGTTGTAGCCCCACCAGAAGTTGTTGCTGCGAACCTGGCGTTCGTCGAGCTCCCGGAAGAACTCGGCAAGCCCCTCCACGGTCAACTCGACGAACAATCGTGCCTTGTCCCTGCGAACGGCATCCTCGCACAGGATGATCTCGCATTCTCCACGATTGACCTGGCAGACCGTGCCCGCCCCGTCGCCCTCGTGCCACGCCTTTTCGAAGCCGAGCATGTCGATATAGAACCGAAGGGCACGCTGGACGTCGGCCACGAAGAAGACGGGCCTGGCGTACCACCTGTGCGCGACGTGCTCGTTGCCCGTGGTCCCGGTCATGTCGACTCCTGCACGACGAGTTGAAGACGGCCGACGCCGCGACCTTCGTCAGCTTACTTGATCGCGCCCGGCCTTCAGAAGCGCCATGCGATGCCGCCACGAACGGCCCAGACCCCCACGACCGAGTCGTAGCCCTCCAACGCGACCATCGCCCGCGCATCGCCCAGCAGGCTGAACCCCAGGCGTAGAGGAACGCGCGCACCACCGCCGAGGTACACGACACGAAGGTCGTTTCTTACGGACTCCGGAAACTCGGCGTTGACGTTGGGACGCGAGACGCCCCAGCCGACGCCGGCCATCACGAACGGCGACACGCGCGCGCCCGGCAATGGGGCGACCCGCAGCTCGCCGCTGGCAAAGGTCATCGTCCCGCCCCGGCTCATGCTGTATCCGCTCGGATAACGCGTCGATTGAAGCGGCGCGTGGATGCGCTCGACGTTGACGAGCAACTCCAGCCAGGACGCCGGCGCGTACCCCAACGCCGCAGACATGACTGTCGCGCCACCCTGCCACGTTGGCCCAGCCGCCACCTGCACGCTCAGGTGCTGTCGTCGCTCGCGTTCGGCGTCAGGCGGCGGTGGTGCCGAGGTGGACGTTTGTGCACTGGTCTCGTGGGGAACGAATATGCAGAGCACCGCGATCGTTGCTGCCATCACTCGCATAGGGGCCTCCTCACGGGAATGTGAGAAGACGCCGCCAGATGGCTCACGGCTTATGCTACGTTCCTGCATCGCGACATCGCGGCATCGCGGCATTACGCCTTACGGATTCGTCGTCCGCACCTCGGCCTTCTTCCGGTCCGCGTCGACCATCGCCTTGACTTCCTTCATCAGCGTCGGCACGTGATACGGGATGCCGTTCTTGATGGTCCACTCGATGCCGCCGCCACGCGACATCCGTCCGTCCTTGTAGACGTCGATGCCGTACGGATTGAGGACGCGCAGGTTCTCGAGCGGATTGCCATTCACGACCAGCAGGTCCGCGAGATAGCCCTGGCGCACGCGACCGAGCTTGTCACCCATGCCGAGCAGCGTCGCGCCGTTGACGGTGCCGTGCTTGATGACGTCGAGCGGGTAGAATCCGGCTTCCTCCTGCAGCTCGAGTTCGCGCACCAGGCCGAACCCGTACAGCGAATGGATGAACCCGGCGTCGTCTCCGGTCGTGATGACGCCACCCTTGTGCCCGAACGACAGGAGCGCGTCCATCCAGAGGCGGTACTGCTGCTTCCAGCGGACTTCCATCGTGTTGGTCCAGCCCGTGAAGTACGAGCCATGGTTGGCGAGATTCGGCTCGAAGAACGCCTGCAGGGCCGGGTGCAGGTAATCCCTGTACCAGGGCAGGTTCTGCGCCTTCACGACGTCGCGGCTGGCCTCGTAGATCGAGAGCGTCGGACTCCACGCGACCTTCCTGGCAACCATCAGGTCGAGCACCTGTTCGAGCTTGGCGGGATCGGCCTGGGCATAGAGCTCGCCAGCCCTGGAGAAGCGCATCAGCTCGTTGCTGTAGTTCATCTCCGCCGGGAAGTGCTGCACACCGTCGAGGGCAGCGTCGGCGATGCCGTAGAAGTGCTCGATCGAGTCGACACCGAGCTCGGCGAAGTCCTTCGCCGTGACCTCCTCGACCGCGATGTGCGTCGTGGTCTTCAGCCCCTGCGCCTTGGCCTCGGCCATGGTCGCCTCGAGCTGATCGCGATCCATGCCGAAGATCTTCAAGCCGTCGGCGCCGCGCGTCTTGGCCTCGCGGACGTTCGCGCGAATCGCCTCGGTGGTGCCGTTGCCGCGAGCCACCACCCAGTAGACCTGCATGCGTGGCGCGACGATCTGATCGGCAGCCGATTCGGCCTGCCATTGCTTGCTCCTGGCGAAGTTGCCGCCGTTCTCCCGCGTCAACGTGACGCCGTTGGCCAGGTACAAATTGCGCTCGTACTGGATCGGCATGGGGATGCCGCCACGCTCCTCGTGCCAGTGCATGTGCGTGTCGACCAGGCCGGGCATCACGTACTTGCCGGTGGCGTCGATGACGGCATCGGCTTCCACCGGCAGCGACGGCGCGATGTTGGCGATCACGCCGTCCTGCACGAGGATGTCCATCGGCCCGTACGGCGGCTTGCCGTTGCCATAGATCACCATCGCCCGCCGGATCAGCAGCCGGGACGGCTTGCGCGCATGCACCGCGGTGTCGCGGCCCGCCGGGCGCACCTGCGCGGAGCCGACGAGCGCGAGCGCGCCGAACGTGATGGTGAATGCAACCAGCGTCGTGCTACGCCTGGCGAGCCAACCTCGAACCATCGGAACCTCAGCAAAGGTAAAAGGGCGAACAGGGCAAAAAGGGTAAGGGCAGAATCGAAGGATAACGGACAAAGGCAGGCAGGAAACCCTTCGGTCTTGAAAGGTCAAGCGTCTTCAATCCTTGATGCCTTCCTCCTTCGATTCTGTCTTTTTGTCCTTTTCGGCCTTTTTGCCCTTTTCGCCCTTTGACACGCGTCGCCTCCCGACCCGTATCCCGAGGCGGCCGCCCGGCGCCTGCGGCAGGGGGCTGCGGAAGTGCAGCCAGACACGCGCCGGATCGCCGTCGCGCGAAATCCCGTCAATCGTCCACGCCTCACGCGCGGACGGAAACTCCACGTCCCCGATGACGCGCGCCCGCTCCAGCGGGACGGCGTGCACCACCGCCGGCTCCCGGCCCGGTGTCGCCACGACCAGCGTGCTGGCCTGCCGGGCGACGTCCACGTCCACCCAGGCGAGTTCGGTGGCCGACAGCCACACGAACGGCGACCGGCGCACATGGCGCGGCGCGCGCGCCGGCGTCAGGCACGAACCGCCCCGCTCGGCGGCAATTTCGCGACACAGCGCGAGGCGGTCCGGCAGGAACAGCACCTGGCCACGGCACCGGTCGTCGGCACTGGGACACGGGCGCGCGTTGGCGGCAGGCGGAGCTGCCGCATCGTACACGGCATAGACCGTCTCGGTGTGCGGCCAGACGGCGAGGGTGCGGACGGCATGTTCCTCGAACGCCCAGAAGCGCCCGTCCGGCGAGGCCACCAGGTCGTGCGCCGTGACCGCATCCACGACGAGGCCGGCCGCGACGTCGACCACCAGCAAACCCGATGCTTCGTAGGCGGGATCGAGATGCAGGAGGACCCGGCCCACTGTGGGGAGATAGCGGGCGCTGCCGACCATGCGCGCCCGCCTGCCTGTCATGGTGCCGTCCAACGGGACATCCGTGCGGCGACCCGCCTGCTGCACCCGCAACACGCTGCCATCGAGCCCCCCGGCGGTCGTCGGCTGAACGAGCGACAGCACCAGGTCGCCCTGCCGGAGCAGTTCGCGCACCTGGTAGACCACCTTCGGCGGCGGGGCGCCGTTGACGGCCTGCGCGCCCGCAGTCCCTGTGGCCAGGCTCGCAAGACAGACCAAAGCGACGCCGAGAGCGTCCCACGGTAGAGCGCGCCGGCAAGCGGCGATGGCAGTGTCCACGTGCACGGAAATGGCGCCCAGTGTCGGCCGCCGGCGGCCGGGGCGTCAAGCGCCCTGCTGCTCCTTTGCTCGACCTTTGCTAGGCTTACCTCCATGATCACCCGGCGTGACCTGCTTCTTTCGGTGCCGGCGTCTGTCGCGGGCGCCCGCCTGCTGCACGCGCAGCAGCCGACGTTCCGTGTCGGCGCACAGAACGTCCCCGTCTACGTGACGGTCACCGACGCGAACAAGCGGCTCGTCCCCGGGCTCGAGCAGGGCGACTTCGAGATCTACGACGAAAAGACCAAGGCGCCCATCACGATCTTCGACAACCAGATCCAGCCGGTCACCGTCGCCGTCATGCTCGACTCGAGCGGCAGCATGACGATGAACCTGGAGTTGTTGAAGCAGGCCGCCGAACAGTTCGTGATCCGCCTGCTGCCCGAGGACCGCGGCCGCATCGGGTACTTCAACGACAAGATCGCCTTCCTCAGCGACTTCAGCAACGACCGCGACATGCTGATCGCGTCAATCAAGGACATGCAGTTCGGCAACCCGACGCGCCTGTTCGACTCGGTGTTGTTCAGCCTCGACGAGTTGAAGAACGTCGAGGGCCGCAAGGTGATCCTGGAGTTCACCGACGGCGCCGACACGGCGAGCCGCAGCGGCCTCGGCGAGGTGCTGCGGCGGGCCCGCGAAGAGGAAGTGATGATTTACGGGATCGGGCTGCAGTCGGTGATGATGGGCATGCGGACCAAGCCCGACAGCGCGCTGAGGAAAATGGCCGAAGAGACCGGTGGCGGCTACTTCGAGCTGAAGGACACCGACGACCTCGGACCGACCTTCACACGGGTCGCGCAGGAGCTGCACAGCCAGTACCTGCTCGGCTTCGAGCCACAGACCGACGGCAAGGTCCACAAGATCGACGTCCGCGTCACTCGCCCTGGCCTCGTCGCCCGCGGCCGGAGGAGCTATCAGGCACCGAAGTCGTAGATCGGCGCTTCCGCGCCGATCGACGACTTCATGCCTAATGCCTGATGCCTGATGCCTACCGGGGTTCCGGGGTCGGCGCCGGGGCGGCGCCGAGGGCGACCGAGGCGTCGAACCGGACGCGCAGCACGGTGCCGGCATCGACCTTGACGTTGGTGCCGGGCAGCGCGAGCAACGAGCCGCCACCGCCGACGAGAATGCCGACCGCAGCGCCCTGGAAGCCTCCCAGGATGCCGCCGATGATCGCGCCGGCGGCCGCACCCGTCGTCATCTTCCCCACTTCGCCCTTCAGACCCGGTCCCTGGAGCGCCTCGGTCACCGAGGCACGAATCCGGTAGGTCTGGCCGCCGACCGTCATCTGGTCGAAGGAGAGCGTCAGGCTGCCGCGCCGATCCGTGCGAGTGGCGCGCTCGACGCTGCTGACCACACCACGCAGCACCGAACCCGCCGGGACGAGCAGCGTGCTGCCCTGGTAGAGATCGACGAGCGTCGTGGCCTCGAAGCGGTCCTCGACCTGGGCATTCTGTGAACTGAGGGGCGTCTGCAGCCTGGCGTCGAGTTCCTGGCCGACGGCGATTTCACCGGCGCGTACGGCGGGTGCCGCTTCCCGCAAGGTGGTGCCGTTGGCCTCGCGCTCCAGCGCGGCGAGCCGATCGCGAACGGCGGAGAGCTCGGTGCGTGGCACGCTGTTCTCGCGCCGCAAGCGCACGCGCAGGTAGGTCAGGTCCTCGCCGACCAGCGCGAGGTCGTGCTCCAGCCTCGTGCCGAGGGCCGGGTCAGCCTGACGCGCAGCGGCCACACGCTGCTGCACCATGCTGTACTGAGCCTGCAACTCGTCGAGATCGGCCTGCGATCCAGGGCCGCCCTGCGCGAATGCGCCCAGCGGCAGGACCAGGCTCAGCACCACCGCCCGCGCCACGTGTCTCATATTGGTCTTCGTCACGTCCTCGGCTCCGACCTTCCCGATTGCCACGATCGCGCCATGTGCGCGATCGGCGATTCCCGATTCCCGATTCGCGATTCCCGATTCCGATCGAGCGTAATCCAACGGCTACCAGACTCTTGGACGCTGCAGGACGGTGCGCGGACGTGCGCGTGCCCAGGGTGTCAGCTGCGGCTCAGCAGGCGGCTGAGCCACTCGACACGCCGCAAGTCGTTGTAGATGACCGTCACCATGAGGAGCATCAGCACGGCGAAGCCGGCCATCAGCATCCGCTCCTTGACCCGCATGCTGAAATCACGGCGCGCGAGGCCCTCGATGGCGAGGATGGTGATGTGGCCGCCGTCGAGAATCGGGATCGGCATCAGGTTGAGCAACCCGAGGTTCAGGCTGACCATTGCCATGGTGCCGAACAGGGCCGCCCAGCCGACCGCCGCTGCGCCACCGGCCACCTCGGCGATCCCCAGCGGCCCCATCAACTGCCGTGGCGATGTCTCGGCGGTGAAGAATCCCGCGAGCATCTCGCCGATCATCGCCGTCCATTCCCAGTTCTGCCGCAGGCTCATGCCCATCGCCTGCACGAAACCCGGCGTGATCGTGACCGTCTCGAAGGGGCTCAGGCTGATCCCCAGGCGGCCGACGCCGCCCTGATCGCGGGGCGTCGCCTGGACATCGAGGCGCTGACCGCCGCGGAGGATGCCCAGCGTCACCGGCTGGCCGGCGCGCTTGCCGATCTCGCTGATCATCTGCTGCAGGGTGAAGCCGGTCGTATCGGCCCCGTTGAACGAGACGATCACGTCCTTGACCCGGAGCCCGACCTCGGCGGCGTTGCTGCCGGCAAAGACCTGTGCGATCTCGGGGTGGACCGACGGCGCGATCCCCAGATCGCCGATCTCGTACTTGGTCTGCGCCTCGGGAACGATCGAGAACTGCTGTCGCTGGCCGCCGCGACGCACCACGATCGGGACCTCGCGGTTCGCGCGCGGCACGACACGCATCTGCAGGCCCTGCCAGGTGGCGACGTCCTTGTCGGCAAACGCCACGATCACGTCGCCCTGCTTGATGCCGGCCTTCTCGGCAGGTGATCCGGGCAGGACCCGGCCAACCACCGGAGTCCGCTGCTCGAACGCCGGTTCCGTGGCCCCGTTCCAGATCACGAAGGTCATCAGGACGACCGCGAGCAGCAGGTTCATCAGCGGTCCGGCGATGAGGATCTGGAAGCGCTGCCACTTGGTCTTGGACAGGAACTCGTCGGGCGCCCCCTGACGCGGATCGTCAGGCGTCTCGCCAGCCATCTTCACGTAACCGCCGAGCGGGACGACACTGATGCAGTACTCGGTGCCGCCGCGCGTGACCTTCAGCAACTTGGGGCCAAAACCGAGCGAGAAGGTCAGGACGCGCACGCCGTTCCAGCGTGCGAGGAGGAAATGCCCGAGTTCGTGCACGAACACCAGCACGCCCAGCACAAAGAGAAATGCCCACAGATTTGTCACGCGATGATGCCTCGTCCTGCCGATTCTACCGTGCCGAGCCTCGTCGTGGCCCGCCGGCGCGCCCACGCGTCCACCTCGCGGATGGCCGCGAGCGACGCGGTGTCGAGTGCCTGCCCGGAGGCATCCGCGAGCACGTCGGCGACGGTCGCGGCAATGGCGGTGAAGGGCACGTGGCCCCCCAGAAAAGACGCTACGGCAATTTCATTGGCCGCGTTCAACACGACCGGGGCGGCGCCGCCCTGCCGGAGGGCGTCGTAGGCCAGGCGCAGGCACGGGAACCGCCCTGGGTCCGCGTTCTCGAAGCGCAGGTCGAGGCCCTGGCGCCAGTCCAGCCGTGGCACCGGACTCGCCCATCGCTCCGGGTACGTGAAGGCGTACTGGATCGGCAGTTTCATGTCGGTGACGCCGAGTTGCGCCAGCATCGAGCCGTCGGTGAACTCGACCATCGAATGCACTACCGACTGGGGGTGGATGACCACATCGATGCGATCGGCGGGCATGTCGAACAGCCAGTGCGCCTCGATCACCTCGAGGCCCTTGTTCATCATGGTGGCCGAATCGATGGTGATCTTGCGCCCCATCTTCCAGGTCGGGTGACTGAGGGCGTCTGCGGCGGTCACCGAGGCCAGCGCCTCGACCGGGGTGCTGCGGAAGGGGCCACCCGACGCCGTCAGCACCAGCCGACGCACGTGCGCCTGCGGGTGTCCGGCCAGGCATTGATGAATGGCGTTGTGCTCGCTGTCGACCGGCAGGACATCCACGCCGCGCGCGCGCGCCGCCGCCATCACGAGCGCCCCGGCCATCACCAGCACTTCCTTGTTCGCGAGGGCGATGCGCTTACCGGCCTCGATCGCGGCGAGCACTGCCTCGAGCGCCTCGGTGCCCGAGCAGGCGCAAAGAACGACGTCGACGTCGGGGTGGGTCGCGATCGCGACCAGGCCCTCGCGCCCCGATGCCCACGTCTCGATGCCCTGCCGGACTGCCGCCGGCAGGCCTGCCTGCACATCCTGGGTGGCGGCCCGTGTCGCCATCGCCACCGCCTTCGGGCGAACCCTGGCGACCTGCGCCTGCATCGTCGCGACATTGCCGCCAGCGGCCAGGCCGATGACGGCAAGCCGGTCCGGGTGCGCCGCGACGACTTCGAGGGCACTCACACCGATCGAGCCGGTGCTGCCGAGTACGGCGAGCCGGATCATGCCGATGGTCCTGCTGCCCACAGCCATTGCAGCGTCACGTAGAACAGCGGCATCGTGAACAGCAGCGCGTCGATGCGGTCGAGCATGCCGCCGTGGCCGGGAATGAGGTCCGACGAGTCCTTCACGTCCGCACTGCGTTTGAGCATCGACTCGAAAAGATCGCCGAGGATACCTACCACGGCGACGCCGACGCCAAGCAGCGCAAGTTGCCAGGCGGGGATACCGGGCAGCCACACACGTCCGAATCCGACGAGGACGAGCGCTCCTGCAATCACGCCCCCGACGGCGCCCTCGCGCGTCTTCTTCGGACTGAGCGCCAGCGAGAGCGGCGTCCGGCCGAACGTCCGGCCCGTGTAGTACTGCGCGGTATCGCTGCCGATCTGCGTGAGAAAGAGGGTCATCAACGCCGGGGCGCCGTAGGCCTCGCGCACCAGTGGCACGGTAGCGATGCCCATGCCGAGGTACACCACCGGGAACAGCATCGCCGCTGCCACGGCTGTGGCCTGCGCCGGGACACGTCCCCGAAGCACCAGCGCCCCGCCCACCGCGACGCCGCTGACCAGGAGCCAGTGGTGGGCCGGCAGGTGGAACGTCAGCACGCCATACATGCCGATCGACAGTGCAGGTCCGACGCCCCGCACGATGTCGAGCCCGCCGCGACGCACGAGGTTGTCGTACTCACGAAGTGCCAGCACCAGCGCCACGAAGGCAAAGGCCTGGGTCCCCCAGGGCGGCAGGCCCCAGAAGACGAAGACGGTGAGGGCCAGCAGCATGACGCCGCTGAGGACGCGCGTCACCGGCCTGCAGCCACCGGCGGACCGGGCACCGCGGCAATGCCGCCGTAGCGCCGCTCACGGCGCTGGTAGTCGAGCAGCGCCTCGAACATGTGCGTGCGCCGGAAATCAGGCCAGAACGTGTCGGTGACGTAGATCTCGCTGTACGCGATCTGCCACAGCAGGAAGTTGCTGACACGCATCTCCCCGGAGGTGCGGATCAGCAGATCGGGGTCGGGCCGTCCGTTGGTGTAGAGCAGGCGCGAGAACGTGGCCTCATCGAGATCGTCGGGCCGCAGTCCCTGGGTCAGGGCCGCCCGAACGGCGTCGACGATCTCCGCGCGCCCGCCGTAGTTCAGCGCGATGGTCAGAACGGTGCCGGTGTTCCGGTTCGTGCGCTCCATGGCGACGTGCAGTTCGTGTTGCACGTCGGGCGAGAGTTCCTGCGTCCGGCCGATCACCTCGAAACGGATGTTGTTGGTGAGCAGCGTTTCGAGTTCGGAGCGCAGATACCGCTTCAGGAGCGCCATCAGGGTGGCGACCTCGGCCGCCGGGCGCTTCCAGTTCTCGACCGAGAAGGCGTAGAGGGTGATGTACTTCAGGCCGAGCCGGGCCGACGTCTCGATGACCTCGCGTACTGCCCGGGTGCCGGCCCGATGCCCCTCGACGCGGGGCAGGTGCCGGAGGCCGGCCCAGCGACCATTGCCGTCCATGATGACGGCCACGTGTTGGGGCAGGCGGTCGAAATCCAGCCTCCGGGCCAGTTCCACATCCGGGGAGCCTGGAGACAACCAGCTCAGCAATTCGTCGAGCGCCATGGGCCGGAGAACATTCTAACCCCCGCCCCGTCCCGACGGGCTGCGGGGCGGGGGTCGAACAAGGGACAAGGGAGAACGAAGAAGTCAACAGGCCTATCAAGAGACAGGGGACAAGGACGGGCCTACTCGGGAAGACACAAGGACCGGGCTCGCAGACCTCGCGGTTCGCGTGCGCGTTTTCTCCCGTGTCCCTTGGCTCTTGTCACTCCTCCCTTGACGCCCTCCTGACTTCTTCCCTGTCCCTTGTCCCTTGTTCGCCGCGCTCCTCCGTCGTCAGGGGATACTCGACGCGGAGGAGCGTGAGTCCGTGCGGCGGCGCCGTGGGGCCGGCGTATCCGCGCGGGGCGCCGACGAGCAGGCGAACGAAATCGTCTGGCGCGCGGCGCCCGTAGCCGACCTCGAGCAGGGTGCCGGCGATCGCTCGCACCATGTGTCGCAGGAACCCGTCACCGCGCAGCTCGAGCTCCACAATCTTTTCGTGCTCGGACAGTTGCACGCCGAAGTCGGCCGCCGGACGGACGCCCAGATCGACGCCGGTGATGGTGCGGGTGGTGCTGGTCACGGGACTGCCGGTCGACTGGAACGCAGCAAAATCGTGGGTGCCCCCCAGAACTGCGGCGGCCGCCGCCATGGCAGCGAGGTCGAGCGGTGGCGAGACGAGCCAGTGGGTTCGCGCCAGGAGTGGGTGCCCCACGCGACTCACCAGCCACGCGTAGCGGTAGGTCTTGGACACGGCCGCGAACCGCGCGTGGAAATCGTCGGGCACCAGCGCCGCCGACCGCACCCGGATGTCCGCGGGCAGGCGCGTGTTGGTAGCGCGCACGACCACGTCCGGGTCGATGCCTTCGGGCAAGTCGACGTGAGCGGCCTGCCCGTCGGCATGCACGCCGGCATCGGTCCGGCCTGCGCCCGTCACCGTGGCTGCGCCGCCTGCCAGCGGCGACAGCGCCTGCTCGAGCGCCGCCTGGATCGAAGGGCCGTTCTCCTGGCGCTGCCAGCCCGCGTAAGCGGTGCCGTCGTACGCCACCCGCAGCAGGACGCGGGGCACGCTACTTCTGGCCGGGCCTCGAGCCGGGCTTGATGACCGGCACGCCGCGCAGGTGATCCGGCAGCGCGTCTGGCGGGTAGGTCGGGAAGCGCGCCTCGGCCAGCGACACGTAGGGCACGTTCATCTCGTCGCCACCACCGCGGTTGATGATCGAGGCCGCCGCGACCACCGTCGCGCCAGCGTGCTCGGCCACGGCCACGGTCTCGAGCGTGCTCTTGCCGGTCGTGACCACGTCCTCGACGATCAGCACGTGCTCGCCGGGGTCGATCCGGAAGCCGCGACGCAGCGTGAGCGTGCCGTCGACGCGCTCGGCGAAGATCGCGCGCACGCCGAGGCCTCGCCCGACCTCGTGCCCGATGATCAGGCCGCCCATCGCCGGCGACAGCACCACGTCGACCTTGTAGCCAGCCGCCTTCACCTTCGCCGCGAGGGCCGTGCCGAGCGCTTCGGCATCGTTCGGGTGCTGCAGGACCAGCGCGCACTGCAGGTAGCCGCCGCTGTGCAGCCCGGAGGACAGGACGAAGTGGCCCTCGAGGAGGGCGCCACGATGGCGGAACAGAGCGAGTACGGAATCAGAAGTCATAGGGAAGAACGGCTGCGGCCTACTGCCTGCAGCCTGCGGGCTACGGTCCTGGGGCCTTCCTTGGGCCTTGGGCCCTTGAAACTTCAGCGTTCAGCGTTCGGCGTTCTGCGTTTGCTTCAGGTTGTCCTCGAACAGTTTCAGTATCCGCCTGTATTCGTCGGCCCAGCTCGTGGCTTCCTCGAAGGCGTGGTCTTCGACTGGATAGAGCGCGAGTTCCCAGTGCTCCTTGCGCAACTCGATCAGCTTCTGCGCAAGGCGGATGGAATCCTGTGCGTGCACGTTCACGTCGACCAGGCCGTGACAGATCAGGAGCGCCCCCTTCAACCCGTCGGCGAAGTAGATCGGAGAGCTGCGGCGGTACGCCTCCTTGTCCGACTGCGGCAGGTTGAGGATGTTGGCCGTGTACGGGTGGTTGTAGTGGGCCCAGTCGGTCACGGGCCGCAGCGCGGCGCCGGCGGCGAACATCTCCGGCGTCGTGAACATCGCCATCAGCGTGATGAACCCGCCGTAGCTGCCGCCATAGAGACCAATGCGCTTCGGATCGACTCTCTGCGCGGTCGCGAGATACTTCGCGCCGTCGACGATGTCCTCGAGGTCCTTGCCGCCCATGTGCCGGTAGATCGCCGTCCGCCAGTCGCGCCCGTAGCCGGCACTCGCGCGGTAGTCCACGTCGAGCACGACGTAGCCGCGCGCCGCCAGCAGGTGGTGGAACATGTACTCGCGGTAGTACGACGACCAGTACCGGTGCGCGTTCTGGAGATAGCCCGCGCCATGGACGAACAGCACCGCCGGGCGCGAGGCGTGCCGCTTCGCGCCGACCATCTCCGGCGTGTACAGGCGCGCGTGGAGAGTCTTGCCATCACGCGACGGAAACGTGACCACCTGCGGATCGAGCCAGCGATACGAGGTCCACTCCTGGGTGGGGCTCGTCGTCACGCGGGTCGCCGGGGCGGTGCCACCATACGCCGCGACGTACACCTCGGGCGGGCGGTTGCCGGCCGAGTAGATCAACCCGATCGACTTGCCGTCGGGCGAGATCTCCCCCTCGCTCGATCCGGTCATCGTCGTCAGCCGCGCCCGGGCCCCACCATCCACGCCGACGGCGTAGACGTGACGCTCCCCCGGATCCGCCTCCGTCGTGGTCAGGTAGAACGTGCGACGGTCTCTGGAGGTGGCGACGTCGGTGATTTCCCATTCGCCCGAGGTGAGCGCGCGCGCCTCGCCGCCGACATTGGCGTCGACGACATACAGGTGCATCCAGCCGGTGCGCTCCGAGATGAACCAGACGCGATGCGATTCCGGCAACCACCCGTAACTCGAGGGACCCGGGCCGAAGCCCTCGCGCACCCAGGCCTCGTCATGCAGGTGATCGAGGACGGTGGCCTTGCCCGTCGCAGGGTCGATCCGTACCAGCCAGCGATCCTTGTTGTCCGACGAACGTACCGATGCGACCGCGATCGCGCCATCGTCGGAGAGCACCGGCATGCCCCAGCGGAGTTCTCGCGGCTCCTTCTCGGTGCCGCCGGCTTCGGGCAATGCGAGCCACGTCGCCTTGCGCGATTGCAGATCGAGCACGGCCAGCATCACCTTGTTCTGGACGTCGCCGACCTTGGTCCGTCCGGGCAGGTCGCCGACGTAGCCGGTTTCGGTGACGTAATCGGGGACATCCGCGGTCCTCGCCGATTCGGGGCGTTCCGTGACGACGGCCCACACATACTTGCCCGAGGCATCCAGCTGCAGATCCGTGGCGGTCTGGCGGCCCCGCAGTTCGAGCTTGGGAAGGGATTCCTTGTCGCGGCGAGCCTCGTCCCGCTCACGCTTCCGTTTCGTCTCGCGCGCATGCGCAAGCAGTTCGGTCTCTTCAGCGGTCAGCGCCGCCTGGCTGTCGGTCTTCTTCGGATCGGGTGTTTTCGGACCGGACTCGGCGATCTGCTGTACACCGCCACCGTTCAGGGGCAGCAGGAAGAGCCCGCCGTCGCGCACGAACGTGACGGAGGTCTCGTCGCGTCCCCACCGTGGCGACGACTCGCCGCCGGTGGTGCGTGTCAGCTCGGTGCGAGTACCCGCAACCGTGTCGAGCAGGGCGATGTCCCCGCGAGCGGCGGCCAGGACACGGCGCCGGGCTCGGTCCCATTGGCCGACGACCGGAGGTGCGAGCCGGCGGTCCTCGTCGGAGAGCCGGCGCAGGCCCGAGCCGTCCGCAGCGACCACCCACGTGGCGCTTTCGTCCTCGTCGCGCGCCTGCCATTCGAAGTAGAGACGGGTGCCGTCACCGGACCAACGGAGGCCGGTCGGGGGGTAGCCGACCAGGGCCGGTCCACGCATGATGCTGTCGACGGTCAGCGGGAATCGGCCGGAGGCCTGGGGCGCCGAAGCCTCGGCGGAGGCGGCGCTGCCCGCAGCGACAGGCGTCGTAGCCGTCTGGGCATTAAGCGTGGACAGCAGGGCGGTGCCGAGCAGTCCGGTGGCAAGCAGGTGTCGTGGCTGGAACAGGGGCATCGAGAAGTCGAGGCATTGTGCATTTCCGGACGGCAATTGCCAATTCCGCGGCAATGCGCGCCCGGATAGCGCCGTCCGGGGCCGTCCGGCGCGGAGGTTATACTTTCGCGCCGAACCGGGATCCCGGCGGATCCGTCTATTGGTTCGGCCGTATCCCCGGACTTCACCATCCCGTCCCGGCCCGGCGTATTCGAGCACTTGTCCATGGAGATGGAGTTGACGTCCGTGATCCCATCGGTTCCCTCTCGCTTCCGGCGCGGCCTGTTGGCGCTGGTGATGGCTACCGCCGCCACGACCGCGTCGGCGCAGCAGGCACCGCCACCCGCCCCGGCGCCCGCCCCACCGCCGGTGGCGTCCACGCAGCTCACACAGCCCACGACGCCTGTCGGCCCCGTCCGCCGCATCTCGATCGATGAGGCCGTGACCTTGTCGCTCGAGCAAAACGTGTCGCTGGCGGTGCAGCGGATGAACCCTGGGATCTCCGAGCTGGACGTCGTCCAGAGCTACGCGCAGTGGCTCCCCAATCTCACGGGCCAGTTCCGGTTCCAGAGCCTCGAGCAGCCGGTGGCAACGACCCTGCAGTCGGGCAGCGCCAACTTCCAGCAGGACCAGTGGCTCGGCAACTTCGGCATGGACCAGCTCCTGCCCACTGGCGGGTTCTACTCCCTCGGCTACCAGGCGCTGCGCAACGAGAACAATAACCAGTTCGCGACGCTGAACCCGAACACCCAGGGCAATTTCACGTTCAGCTTCGAGCAGCCGCTGCTTCGCAACCGCTCCATCGACATCACGCGCCAGCAGATCCTGGTGAGCAAGAACAACCTCGCGATCAGCGAGATGGATTTCCGCAACACCGTCGTGAGCACCGTGCGCGACGTCAAGAATGCGTACTGGGATCTCGTGGTGGCGCAGTCGGCCCTGGCGGTGCAGCGGACGACCCTGGAACTGTCCCTCCAGACGCTCGGCGACAACCGCAAGCGCGTGGAGGTCGGGACGATGGCCCCCATCGACATCGTGCAGGCGGAAGCCGAAGTGGCCTCGAACGAGGAGAACGTGATCATCGGTGAGCAGACGGTCGCCCAGGCCCAGGACCAGCTCCGGGCGCTGATTCTGGACCCGCGGACTGTCGATTTCTGGAACACGACGTTTGAAACGACCGACGCGCCCTCGCTCGCGACCTCGCCCGTCGACGTGGATGCCGCGGTCGCCAAGGCGATGTCGGGCCGGCTCGATCTGCAGCAGGCGCGCAAGCAGCTCGAGAGCAACGACGTCCGCCTCAAGTACTTCAAGAACCAGACGTTACCCGCGCTGTCGGCCAACGTCGACTACGGGCTGGCCGGTCTCGGCGGCACTGTGCTCCACCGCGACGGCGGCGGCCTCGACCCGGGCGAGATCACCAGCACGTCGTCGATTCCCTATTCGGAAGTCCTGAAGGACGTGTTCGGCTTCGCCTTCCCGACCTGGTCGTTCAGCCTGAACGTGAGCTACCCGATCGGCCGCAACGGCAACAAGGTGAACTTCGAACGCCAGCAGCTGACCAACGAGCAGAACCTGCTGCAGCTGCGCGATCTGGAGCGCCAGGTGGTGCAGCAGGTGCGCGATCTGGCCCGCCAGGTCAACACCAACCTGAAGCGCGTCTCGACAACCCAGGCCGCGCGTTCGCTCGCCGAGCGCCGTCTCGAGGCCGAGCAGAAGAAGTTCGGCGTGGGCCTCTCGACGACGTTCAACGTGTTGCAGGCGCAGCGCGACCTCGCCGAGGCGCGCAACAACGAGCAGCGCGCCATCCTCGACTTCGAGAAGTCGCGCGTCGACTTCGAGGCCTCCCAGGAAGCGTCGATCTCCGGCGCCGGCGCAGGCAGTCTGACGCTCGGCGGGGCAATCGGACAGGGCACTGGCTCGGCCGGGTCCACCACCAGCGTGACGCCGGGTGCGGGGCGCGTCGGGCAGAACCGGTAAGGGCGATGGGCCGTAACCTGTAGGCTGCAGGCTACAGGCTGCCTTCACAGGCCGGCGGGACACGAGTCTCGCCGGCCTGTTGTCGTTCGGTGCCGCGCATTCGACATTCCCGGCATTCCGGCATTCCGGCATTCCCGCTATGCTTCCCCCGTGCCGCCGATCTCGGTGATCCTCATCACGAAGGACGCCGCCGCGCACGTCGAACGGGCCCTGCAGTCCGTGGCGTGGGCGGCGGAGCGGATCGTGGTGGACTGCGGCAGCCGCGACGCGACACTCGCCCTGGCCGAGCCGCTCGCCACGCGGGTGGAGACGCATCCATGGGCTGGGTACGGCGCGCAGAAGAATCACGCCGCGTCGCTCGCGCGCCACGACTGGGTGCTCTCGCTCGACGCCGATGAAGCGATCACCGAGACATTACGCGATCAGATCGCGGCACTGCCGACCAACCCCGGTGCGGCCGCCTTCCGCATGCCACGCGTGACGTGGTACCTCGGACGATGGATGCGGACGACCGACTGGTATCCCGACCGAGCGGTGCGCCTCTACGATCGCCGCCGGGCGCACTGGGACGATCGGCCCGTGCACGAATCGCTCGTCGTCAGCGGCGACGTCGCTGACCTTGGCGGCGAGATCGAGCATCGCCCCTATGCCGATGTCGCTCAACACCTCGCGCGCATGAACCACTACACCACCCTGGCGGCCGCACAGATGCAGGCGCAGGGCCGCGAGGCCCGCGCGTGGCACCTGCTGCTGCATCCGCTGGCCGCGTTCCTGCGCAACTACGTCGCGCGCGGCGGCTTCCGCGACGGCGCGCCGGGCCTGATCGTGTCGATGCTGGGCGGCGTCTACGTGCTGCAGAAGTACGTCAAGCTCTGGGAGCGTCAACGCCAGGCGCCGTAGCCCTCCGCACCATGGCGATCCGCACGATCCACATCGATACGGCACGCACGTGGCGCGGCGGTCAGAACCAGGCGCTGCTCACGGTGAAGGGCCTCCGCGCCCTCGGACATCCGACGATGCTCGTGGCCCATCCCGATGGCGAGCTCCGCCGGCGAGCGCCGCAGGACACCGATCTCGTACCGCTCGCGCCACGCTTCGAGGTCGACTTCCACGCGGCCTGGAAACTCGCGCGCATCATCCGCGCCTACGAGCCCGTCATCCTGCACGCCCACGACCCGCACGGCGTGGCACTCGCCGCGCTGGCGCTGGGGTTCCGCATGCCGTCACCGCCGCCGCTGCTCGTGGCGTCGAGGCGGGTGGACTTCCGGCTCGGGGGCAACACCCTCTCGCGCGCGAAGTACCGTCGCGTGGACCGCTTCATCTGCGCCTCGGCGGCCATCGGACGCATTCTTGCGGCCGGCGACGTCGAACGGGACCGCATCGTCACGGTTCACGAAGGCGTGGACCTGCAACACGTCGCTGACGCGACTCCGGTGTCGTTGCACGAGACGTTGTGGCTGCCTCGCGGCGCACCTGTCGTGCTCAACGTCGCGGCGCTCGTTCCCCACAAGGGACAGCGGCACCTGATCGAGGCCTTCTCCGAGGTGGTGCGCGCCGTGCCGGATGCTCGACTCGTCATCCTCGGCCAGGGCGAACTGCACGAGGCGCTCGTGAAGCAGGTGCAACACCATGACCTCGAGAAGCACGTGTTCCTGCCTGGCTTCCGCACCGACGTGCTCTCGCTGATGAAGACGGCGGACGTGTTCGTGATGAGCTCGGTGATGGAAGGGCTGGGAACGTCGCTGCTCGATGCGATGGCCTGTGCCCGCCCGATCGTCGCCACCGATACGGGAGGCATCCCGGAAGTCGTCGTGCACGAGGAGACAGGACTGCTCGTGCCGCCGCGCGATGCCGGAGCGCTCGCCGAAGCGCTGGTCCTGCTCCTCGAGGACGAGGACCTCGCCAGGCAGTACGGGGCGTCAGGCTACGAGCGCGTTCATCACCGGTTCAGCGTCGAGCACATGGTCGGCGACACTGTCGCGGTGTACGAGGAGATGCTGGCTCGAAGGTAGGGCGCGTTACAGACCCGAACGCGCCGCTCACGGGGCCGCTTGGGGAGCGGCCCCTACCAACGCCCCGCATGCGGCCATTCCCGAGGATCTCATGCCCGAGCTCCCTGACCTGCTGCTGTACACGAGGGCACTGCGCGAGCGCGTTGTCGGTCAACCGCTGCTGCGCGTGCGCCTCGGCAGCCCGTTCCTGCTGCGTTCGGTGGAGCCGCCGCTGGAGGCGTTCGAAGGCTGCAGGCTCGAGGACGTACGGTTGCTCGGCAAGCGCTTGGTGTTCGCGTTTGCCGGACAACGGTGGCTGGTGCTGCACCTGATGATCGCCGGTCGCCTGCACTGGAAGGCGGTCGATGCCAGGATTCCAGGCAAGGTCGGATTGGCGGCCTTCGACTTCCCGCACGGCACGTTGACGCTGACCGAAGCCGGCTCGAAGCGGCGTGCGTCACTCCACGCGGTGCGCGGCAGTGACGCGCTGGCGGCCATGGATCCGGGAGGCATCGACGTGCTCGGCGCCGATCGCGACGCGTTTGCGTCCGTACTGACCCGCGAGCGGCACACGCTGAAGCGCGCGCTGACCGACCCACGTCTCTTCAGCGGCATCGGCAACGCCTACTCCGACGAAATCCTGCATGCGGCGCTGCTGTCGCCGCTGCGGCTGACCCACCAACTGGACGACGACGAGATCACGCGGCTGCACGCCGCCACTCACGCGACGCTGCTGGCGTGGATCGACCGCTTGCGCACACGAACCGGGGATGCGTTCCCGGAAAAGGTCACGGCCTTTGTCGAGGGCATGGCCGTGCACGGTCGCTACGGCCAGCCCTGCCCACGCTGCGGCACGCCGATCCAGCGCCTCGTCTACGCGCAGAACGAGGCGAACTACTGCCCCACCTGCCAGACCGGCGGCAGGTTGCTGGCCGATCGCGCGCTCTCGCGCCTGCTGCGTGACGACTGGCCGAAGTCGCTGGAAGATCTCGACGAATACAAGGCTGCGAGGCAGAGGCGCTGACCCTCGTCTGCCGACCTGAAGGTCGGCAGCTAGAGACGTTCGGCAGCTACGAGAGACGTTTGCGGCAGCTACGAGAGAAGTTGTAGCCGTCGACCTTCAGGTCGACGGTCAGCGACCGCTCGTGCGAGGTGCCCTGGCCGGCCGGCAGAACGCTCGCAACGGACATTGGGCGTTGCCGACGTTCCGCTCCCAGCCGCAAGCGCCCATCATGCTCATGTGGCAGAGCGAGAAGTCGAACCGCACGGGGTCGTCGGGATCGACGCGACGCAGCGTCGCCGTGATGTCGGCGGCCATCCGCCAGCCCGGGCTCGTGTAGCGCGTGAGCCGCAGGCAGCGGCCGACGCGGATGGTGTGGGTGTCGAGCGGGATCACGAGGCGCGACCGCGATACCCCGCTCCATCCGCCGGGATCGATCGCGTCCTGGCGCACCATCCAGCGCGCGAACAGGTTGAGGCGCTTGCACGCGCTGCCGAGCGACGGGCGCGGGAAGAAGTACTGCACGCCGAGACGGCCGCGGCGGGCACCACCGTACGCCTCGCGCACGTCCACGGCGCAGGCCGAGGCGCAGAACGCCTCGAGGCCCGTCGAGACGTCCTCGCTCCCTGGATCGTCGCCGGCCAGGAACGCGCCCTCGAGCGATCCGTGCCGGGCGCGCAGTTGGCGCAGGATGACGAGCAGGGCGACCAGGTCGTCGCCGCGAGTCCACCGGTGGACGACCTCCGCGAGGGCCTCCCGGGCCACGCGCACGTCCAGTGTCTCGAGGTAGGCGGCAGGGTGCGGCCCCAGCAGCGCAAGCACGCGCTCGACGCTCGCGAGTACGCTCGCCAGCCGGCCGAACGCCAGACCTGAAGCGATCGCCGCCACGACTTCGCGATCACGCGGGTCGTCGTATCGCCAGACGAACTGCACCGGGTCGGCCGCCGAATCGGGCACGTTGTAAGTGTCGTGCAGCCGATCGAGCTCGCCGCGAAGGCGCGCGAGGTCGTCGGCGCGCAGTCGCAGGACGGAAGGCATCAGAAGGAGGTCAGGGGGACCCGCGCGGCACACAGCGGACAGGTCGTCGACGTGTGGATGTCGCGGGCGTCGTACTCGAGCAGCGGCACGTTGGGGACGTCGAGCGTGACGATGGTCGCCATCCGGTCGTAGATCTGCGTCGTGGCGATCACCTCGCCACCCGCCTTGCGCACGAGCTCGGCACAGTGGCTCAACGTCTTGCCCGTGTTCCGCACATCGTCGGCGAGCAGGACCTTCCTGCCCGCGAGCACGGCGCGGTAGGTCGACCGGAGGCGCAGTCCCTCCTCGAGGTCGTAGTCCGCCGGCGCGAACATGCACGGCGGGTGCTCGAGGCTGCGGCGTCCGTCGAGCAGGCCTGCCAGCGTGTGTGCGAGCAACGCGCCGCCGGTGGCCGGACCGACGACGGCCTGCACCTGCGTCGAGATCTCGTACGGCAACACGTCGAGCAGATCCTGCGCGAGCTGCCAGATCGTGGACGGCTGGCAGAACAGCATGTGCGGGTTCAGGTACGTGCGCCCGTGGTAGCCGTTGCCGAAGTCGAAGTGCCCCTCGATCAGCACGTTGGCGCCCTGCAGGATGCGCTGCGCGCGCTTGCGGACGTCATCGTTGCGTTGCGTCGTCATGTGTGCAGGCTCCGGGAGTCCGACGATCACTGGACCGCCGCGGGTGGCCAGGCGCCAAGTCCCTCCACGGCGGTGTTGCGATACACGACGCGGCCACCGACGATGGTCGCGGCGACACCACCGCGCAGGTCCCAGCCCTCGAAGGGCATGTTCCTGGAGAGCGACCGCTGCGTCGAGGCGCGCACAGTCACTTTCAGGTCCGGCGCCAGCACCGAGATGTCGGCCGGTGCGCCTTCGCTCAGCGCGCCACCGGTCACCTTCAGGATCCTCGCCGGGTTCACCGACAGCAGTTCCACCATGCGAGACAGGCCAATGCGGCCGGTGTGAACGAGGCGGTCGAACGTCAGCGACACGGCCGTTTCGAGGCCGGTGATGCCAAACGGCGCCTGGTCGTAGGAGAGCGCCTTCTCGTCGGCGTGGTGCGGCGCGTGATCGGTCGCGATGACGTCGACGCTGCCGTCGGCCAGTCCGTCGACCAGTGCATCGACATCGGCCTGCGGTCGCAGCGGCGGGTTCATCTTGGTGTTGGTGTCGTAGCTGCGGAGGGCCTCGTCGGTCAGCACGAAGTGGTGCGGCGCGACCTCGCAGGTCACCTGGATGCCGCGTGCCTTGCCCGCGCGCACTGCGCGCAACGAACCGGCCGTGCTCAGGTGCGCAACGTGAAACGGCGTGCGCGTGAGTCCCGCGAGGGTGATGTCACGCTCGATCCACAGCTCCTCGGCCTCGCCCGGAATGCCATGCAACCCGAGCTCGGAGGCGACGGGGCCCTCGTGCACGACGCCATCGCCCTTCAACGTCGGATCCTCGCAATGGTCGATGACCAGCACGTCGAGCATGCCCGCGTACTCGAGCACGCGGCGCATCAGCAGCGCGGTGCGGATCGGGTGCCCGTCGTCGGACACGGCGACGCAGCCTGCGGTCTTGAGCTCGCCGATCTCCGCCAGTTGCTCGCCCTTCGATCCGACTGACGCGGCGCCAATCGGGTACACGCGTGCCAGGCCGGCCGCGTCCGCCTTGTCGCGGATGTACCGGGTCACCGCCGCGCTGTCGTTGATCGGTGACGTGTTGGGCATGCAGGCGACGGCCGTGAAGCCACCGGCAACGGCGGCAGTGACGCCGCTCGCCACGGTCTCCTTGTGCTCCTGCCCCGGCTCGCGCAGGTGCACGTGCATGTCGATGAGGCCGGGCGTGACGACGCAGCCCGCCGGGACCTCGAGCACCGTCGTGCCTGCGGGGACCGGAAGATCCTGGCCGACGCGGACGATCACGCCGTCGCGGACCTCGATGTCGAAGATGCCGTCGCGGCCGTTGGCGGGATCCACCACGCGGCCATTCTTCAGGATGTAGGTCATGCCTTGCGTCATTCCTCGCTGCCTCCGCCGAGCAGGTACAGCACCGCCATGCGCACGGCCACGCCGTTGGCCACCTGTTCGAGGATGACGGCCTGTGGACCGTCGGCCACGTCGGAAGCGATTTCCACGCCGCGGTTCATCGGCCCCGGATGCATCACGATCGCGTCGGGGCGAGCCAGGGCCATGCGTTCGGCGGTCAGGCCGAACAGCAGGAAGTACTCACGCAACGACGGGAAGAAATTGTTCTGCATCCGCTCGAGCTGGATGCGCAGCATCATCACCACGTCGGCGCCGTCGAGCGCCTCCTCGATCGTGCGGCAGGCGGTCGCGCCGAGAGCCTCGATGCCAATCGGCACCAGTGGCCGCGGTGCGGCAACACGCACGGTCGCGCCCATCTTGCGCAGCAGCAGCAGATTCGAGCGCAGCACCCGGCTGTGCAGCAGGTCGCCGACGATGGCCACCTGCAGGCCGTCGAGACGCCCCTTGTGCTGGCGCATCGTGTAGGCGTCGAGCAATGCCTGCGTGGGATGTTCGTGCAGCCCGTCGCCGGCATTGACGATGCGCGATCGGCAGTGCCGTGCGAGCTGGTGGCACGCCCCGGACGAACCGTGACGGACGACGAGCATGTCGGGCGCCATCGCCTCGATGTTGCTGACGGTGTCGAGCAGCGTCTCGCCCTTGACGACGCTCGACGTAGAAACGGCCAGGCTCAGCGTATCGGCGCTCAGGCGCTTCTCGGCAATCTCGAACGACGTGCGCGTGCGAGTACTCGGCTCGAAGAAGAGGTTGACGATTGTGCGGCCACGCAAGGCGGGCACTTTCTTGATCTCACGCTGGCCGACTTCGCGCATCGCGTCGGCGGTGTCGAGGATGAGGGTGATCTCCTCGGTGGAGAGATCGCTGATCCCGAGCAGATGGCGGCCGCGCAGGCCGGTGAGGCTCGCGGGTGCGCTCATGCGCCTTCCTCCAGCATCACCTCGTCGCGGCCATCGATCTCGGTGAGCCGCACCTGCACGCTCTGTTCGTGCGAGGTCGGCAGGTTCTTGCCGACGTAATCGGCCTTGATCGGCAGCTCGCGGTGTCCACGATCGACCAGCACGATGAGCTGGATGCTCTTCGGCCGGCCGTAGTCGATGATCGCGTCGAGCGCGGCCCGAATCGTGCGGCCCGTGTAGAGCACGTCGTCCACCAGCAGGATGCGGCGGCCCTCGACCGAGAACCGGATGTCAGTGCTCCGCACGACCGGCTGGGGGCCGACCGGGTGCCGCATGTAGTCGTCGCGATACAGCGTGATGTCGAGAGAGCCGACCGGCATGGTCACGCCGCCGGCATCGCGGAGCACGGCCGCGATGCGTTCGGCGATCACGACGCCGCGCGTGCGGATGCCGACCAGCGCGACGTTCGAGAGGTCGCGATTGCGCTCGAGGATCTCGTGGGCGATGCGGGCCAGCGTGCGCTCGATGCGCGAGGCGTCCATCACCTGGGGCATGACGGCCTCCCGGAAGGACCACGGGACGGCACCGCAGCCGCGGCGCGCACGACGAACAGGGTGGGAGGAACCGCGCCAGCGCGCGGGTACGGGAACTCTGGCATGGACGACCTCTTTGCGGCCTCTCTGGACCGCGATTAAAGAGCCGCAGCGAGTGTAGCACCAGGCTAATGCCTGATGCCTGATGCCTGATGCTTGATGCTTGACGCTTGACGCTTGACGACTAGCGCCTTGCCTCGAACGCCGGGCACCGTGAACCGGGCACCGGGTACCAACAACCGCCAGTGTCGAATGCCGACGAGGTCGAGGTCGACCAAAGCGTCGAGCAAGCTCGACGCCTACATCCTGGTGTGGCAGTCACGTAGCGCCGGGTTACGTAGCCGAAGGAACGCCGAACGCTGGTGAGGCAGTCGGCCGGCCCGCTGGGACAGCGGGCCGCTACCTCTCGCCCGACTCCCATCTCCCGTTTCCCGTTTCCCGTTGCCCGCTTCCCGTTTCCCGTTTCCGTTGCCCGTTTCCCGTTGCCCGCTTCCCGTTTCCCGTTTCCCGACTCCCCGACTCCCCGACTCCCGTTGCCCGTTTCCCGTTTCCAGTTTCCCGACTCCCCGTTTCCCGACTCCCGTTGCCCGTTACCCGTTGCCCGTTACCCGTTACTGATAACTCCGTATGAAACTGACCGGACGCTCCGCGGTGAGGGTCGCGACGAAAAGATCGGTGCGTGCGTAGCCGTCCATGTCCCGCCCGACAGGCAGGCCCAGGTAGTACAAGACGGTGGGCAGCACGTCCACGATGGCGCCCACCGTCTTGCGGCCCGGCGAGACCTTGCCACCATACGCGAGCATGAAGCCATCCGACTTGGATGCCTCCGCGGCGAGTCCCGCGTCGTCGGCCACCCGATCACGGAGCCGCTCGAACGGGCTCGGCGACTCGAGCCGGTAGCCCGATATCACGAGTAGCAAGTCGTCTGGCGCGAGGCGGCCCAGCACGCGGCCGACCTCGCCGTCCACGAAGTCGTAGATGTCGTCGACGGGCAGTCGCCGGCCGACGCGCGACCGCAGGGACAGCGTGCTGCGGCGGTCCGCCGACAGCGCGGCGTACCGGATTGCAGCGACCTGCGCGTCGCGCTGGGTCAGCGCGGATTCGAAGCGTGTGCGCAGCGTGCGGTCGGCCTGGACCGAATCGATACCCTCGGGCCGCTCGCGCTCGGCGATCACACTCCCGACGCTGGTCTCCGCTGCCACGGCGAGTGGCCACCCCGCCGTCACGGCAGGTACACCAGAACTCTCGAGCACGCGCCACAGGGGCGCGCCGCGCAGGTCTTCGGGCCGTAACGGCTCCGCGTGCAGCACACCGGTCAGCACCAGCAAGTCCGCGAAGGCGTATCGCGGCAGGAGGTCGATGCGGGCCCATCCACCGCGGTATCGCACGGGCGCGTGCACGTTCGAGCCAGGCGGGTACTGCCCGGTGGCGACCGACGCCCAGATCGGCGGTGGCAGCCGCGGCTCGATCGAGAACAGCGTCAGCGACGCTCCCCCGTCCAGCACGCGCCCGAAATTCGGCAGGCGCCCTTGCGCCGCAGCCGGCGAGACGTAGTCCAGCGAAGCACCATCCAGCAGGACGATCCAGACGCGGCCGGCTGCCGGTTCGCGCAGCGGCGCGCCGACGGCGCGGACACGGCGCATCGGCCCGGGCTCCGGCTCGGCGGGTCCACGCGCCACGAGCGGCAGGACGACGGCGGCGACCACGGCGATGCCGAGGAGCGCCCCACCGACGCGACTCCCGCGACGCCCGAATCCGTAGTGGACGAGGGCGATGAGCAGCAGCACACCGGCGGTAACCGCCAGGGTGAGCGTAACCACCACCGCTCGCCGGCCCGCGGCAGGCGTCAGCGACGGCTGGAAGGCGGACACGTTCAACCAGGCCAGCAGGGCCCCCGTCGCCACGACGAGGGTCGTCGTCCAGGCGAGGATGCGCAGGCTGAGCCAGGCTGGCCCGCGTCGCGTGGCGAGATAGCGCGCGAGGCTCGCAATGAAGAAGCCCGCCGCCAGCAGCGGCCCTGCCGTCAGCAGCAGCCGCCACCCCAGCGAAAACAGCGCGCGGGGCTGCAGCGGCAGCTGCGGGTTGAGCAGCAGCACGAGGTGCACCAGCATGGCCGCGCCGAGGGCGCCGGCCACCAACGCATTGGTCAGCAGTCGCAGGTACGGCATGAGGGGGATGCGCTATGCTGCCGGGGATGATCGTGGACGAGCAGGCCGACGTGCTCGGGAATCGTACGCTCTCGGCAGAGTACAACGTCGTCACGCTGGGCGCCGCGACAATCGCCGCCGCGGCGCGCCCGGGCCAGTTCGTCATGATCAAGACGAAGCCGGGGCTCGAGCCGCTGCTCCGGCGGCCTTTCTCGATCTTCGAGATCGTGCGCGGCCCCGACGGCACCCCGCACGGCATCGGCATCCTCAACAAGCGCATCGGCACGGGCACGGGGCAGCTGTTCGACGTCCGCGTCGGCGACCGGCTCGGTTGCCTGGGTCCGCTCGGGCAACCGTGGCCACTGGTCGAACCGCCCACCACCGCATGGATGGTCGCGGGCGGTGTCGGGCTCGCACCGTTTGCGACACTGGCCGAGGCCCTGGCCTCGCGTGGCGTGACCACGCGCCTGTTCTATGGCGCGCGGCGCGGTGAGGATCTGTACTACGCCGAGTGGTTCGCGGACCGCGGCGTGGACCTGGTACTCGCCACCGAGGATGGCAGTCGCGGCGCGCATGGTTTCATCACGGTGCCGCTCGACGCCGCGTTGCGGGCCGCCCCGGCCGACCAACCCATTGCCATCTACTGCTGCGGGCCGACGCCGATGATGCAAGCCGTGGCGCAGCGGGCGGCAACCGCGGGCCGTGATGCCTGGGTGTCGCTCGAGCAGGTGATGGGCTGCGGCATGGGCGGGTGCTACAGCTGCGTCGTGCCGGTGAAAACGGCCCACGGCACGCCGCATTTCCTGCGCTCGTGTACGGCCGGACCGGTGTTTGCCGCCAGCACACTGGAGTGGGAAGGGTTGGCGCACCATGGCTGATTTCTCCACGCCCCTCGGCGCGCTCACGCTGCGCAACCCGCTGATGGCGGCAAGCGGCTGCTTCGGCTACGGCGTCGAATACGCCGGCGCCCTGGACCTCGCAACGCTCGGCGCGGTGGTCGTCAAGGGCCTCTTCCTCTCCGAGCGCGAAGGGCACGCCCCGCCTCGCATCGTCGAGACACCGGCCGGCATGCTCAACGCCATCGGGCTGCAGGGCATCGGCGTGCATCGCTTCGTCAAGGAGCGGCTGCCCGAGTTGCGGGCGCTGGGCGCCGTCACGGTCGTCAACGTCTGCGGCGTGACGCTGGACGAGTACTGCGAAGTGAGCCGCGTCCTGTCCGATCACGAGGGCGTCGCAGCCATCGAGTTGAACATCTCGTGCCCGAACATCAAGGAAGGCGGCATCCAGTTCGGCTGCAGCCTCCACGGCACGCGTGATGTCGTCGCGGCGGTGCGCAAGGTCACGACGCTGCCGATCATGCCCAAGCTGACACCCAACGTCACCGACGTGGCGTCATTCGCGCGTGCGGCAGAGGATGCGGGCGCCGACGCCGTGTCCCTGGTCAACACGTTCCTGGCGATGGCCATCGACGTCGAGACGCGCAAGCCGAAGCTGACCAATGTCATGGGTGGCCTGAGCGGTCCGGCGATCCGCCCGATCGCGGTCCGCATGGTGCACGAATGCCGGCAGGTCGTGAAGATTCCGATCGTCGGCATGGGCGGAATCGCGTCAGCCGAGGACGTGCTCGAATTCATGCTCGCCGGAGCCAATGCCGTCCAGATCGGCACGGCGAACTTCGCCGACCCGTTCATCTGGTCGCGTGTGACCGCCGATCTCGAGTCCTACTGCGACCGCCACGGCGTGGCGCGCCTGGCCGACCTGGTCGGCGCGGTGGAAACGGGCCAGGTCAAGGCTCCGGAACCGGCATGTCGTCCATCCTGATCGCCCTCGACGTCGACCGCATCGCCCAGGCCGATGCGCTGGTGCAGCGGCTGGCGCCGCACGTTGGCGGGTTCAAGGTCGGCAAGCAGCTGTTCGTGAGCGAAGGGCCGGCCGCCGTCGCGCCGATCGTCGATCGCGGACTGCGGCTCTTCCTAGACCTGAAGTTCCACGACATTCCGAACACGGTGGCCGGTGCGGTCCGCGCCGGCACGCGGCTGGGCGCCTGGATGATGACGGTGCATGCCAGCGGTGGTCACGACATGCTCGTGGCGGCGCGAGATGCGGCACAGGACGAGGCAGGCAAGGCGGGCGTGGACCGACCGCTGATCGTTGCGGTGACGGTGCTCACGAGCCTGGACGATGCTCGACTGGCGGCGGTGGGTGCCTCTGGTGGCGTGCGCGATCAGGTGAAGCGGCTGGCGACGCTCGCCCGCGCGGCAGGCGTCGATGGCGTCGTGGCATCTCCACAGGAGATCACACTGATCCGCGAGACATGCGGACCGGAGTTCGCGATCGTCACGCCGGGGATTCGTCCGGCAGCGGCGGACAGGGACGACCAGGCACGCACGATGACGCCGTCGGCGGCCGTACAGGCGGGCGCGTCGTACCTCGTGATCGGGCGCCCCATCACCGGCGCGGCGGATCCCGCTGCAGCCGCGGCCGACATCAACAACGAGATCGCTCGAGGGTAGGGCGCGCTCCCCGAGCGCGCCTGTCTGGACGGAAGACACGAAGGGCCCGGCGATGTCGTCGGGCCCTTCGTGTGTCAGGGCCGCTCGGGCAGCGGCCCCTACCTACGTGGGCGCCTCAGAGAGGCGCCCCTACCTATTTCGCGGTAATCAGGAAGTGGCCGCGACGATTCTGCGGCCAGCAGCTCTCCGTGTCCTCGTTGCAGAACGGCTGCTCTTCGCCCTTGCTGACGATCGTCACGCGCGTCGCCGGAAGGCCGAGGCTCACGAGGTAGTCACGGACGGCCGCCGCACGCTGCTCGCCGAGCGCGAGGTTGTATTCCGGCGTACCGCGGTTGTCGCAATGTCCCTCGACGAGCACGCGAGTGTTGCCCCACTTGCGCAGCCACTCCAGGTTCTTCTGGATTGACGCACGACCTTCCTCGCTCACCGTGGCGCTGTCGTATTTGAAGAAGACGTCGGTGAGCGGCTTCTCGGCATTGAGCTCCTCGAGGCTCTTCTTGGCAAAGAGTTCTTCCTCGGTGAGCGACCGCGGCGCCTCGGGTGCCGCTGCTGGTGCAGGCGGCGGGGGCGGCGGCGGCGGCGGTGCCGGCGTGGTGGCGGGAGGTGGGGAAGGAGCGGGCGGTGCAGGCGCAGGCGCCTTCTTGGCACAGCCAGCCACACCCAGCGCCAGGCACAGCGCCACAACAGGCAGCACGACTCGCAGTCGAGACATCGATCCGAGACTCCCGGGTTCGAGGGATGGGGGACACGGTGCCGTCGGCGGCACCGTCACGGGTTGCATCGCGCAAAGCCTAACGGTCGCTCGTGGTCGTGTCAACGAATGGCGTCGGCGCGCAGCGTCGTGATCTCGATCGCGAGTCGCCGTGCATCCGCGCTGCCGGTCCGTTCACCAGCGACAAAGGACGGCGAAACGCGCCACTTCAGGCGCCCTTCCGCGCCCAACTGCTGAGCCGTGATGCGTTGCTCCACTGCGAACGGGCGCGTCAGAGTCAACGACGCGATGCGCTGCCCCGACGCGATGATCTCGAGGACCGGAGCGCGTTCGTAGTGTCGAGGATACGTGCCCGCGATCACGAGGCGTACGTCGCCAGACGCCCCCGCGATGCGCACGCGACTCTCGTCGCCGACCCAACGCCATTGGCGGCCCGTCGCGACGTCGCGTTCGGGCTCGTACCAGCCGGCCTCGAGGGCAATGACCGGAACGCCCGCGGGCTGCACGTCGAACTGTTCGAGGAACACGCGCTCGTTCGCCGCGCCGGCGGGGGTGGTCGTGGCACGGACCGTCAGTGGGGCGTAGCCTGTCGGTCCGATCGTGCCTGCCGGCAGCGTCCAGGTATGGGCGAATGCCCCCGGCGACAGGGTCACCGGGGGCAGATCGGTCTCGCCAATCCTGACGGCGAGCGTCGGCGCAGGAGCCTCCGCTGGTGGCGCGAGATACCGGCCGCCGATGACCAGCGTGCAGACGCCGGCCTGGCCGCGAACGACCGCGGTAGCCCCGGTGGTAGATGGGCCCTTCTGCCCCGCCGCCGCGATCCCCGCAAGTTCCGGCGTCAGGCCCCAGCCATCGATCAGTACCCATTGCGGTGCGGTGACGTCGTACCAATCGAATGCATGCGGGCGCATGCCGCCGAGAAGCGGCGCGACGGGCATCGGCCACATCACATGCTCCCGGACGTGCAGCGCCCGCGGATCGATGGCAGCGCGATCGCCGCGGCGTGGATCGACGAGCCACCAGATCGGCACCTTGCCGGCACGCCAGGCTGCGACGGCCCCCTGCCACTCCTGCATACGCGGCGAAGGCAGCACGTCGAAGGCCGGGTTCGGCACGAGGGTGGCGCGCGCGCGCCTCGTCTCCGCCCAGACCCGCCGGTGCATCAGCACCTGCGGCCGCACCGTGGACTGCCGGGCCTCGCTCTCCATCCGCCCCATGACCTCGCTGACGTTTGCACCGGCGCCGACGTACTGCCGATGCGCGTGCAGCGAGACGCCGAGCGCGATGCCGCAGGCCACCAACGCGGCCGGTACCGCGACGCGCGGCGTCCATCGGGCCAGTCCCACCACCACCAGTGTCGCCACGGGCACGACCAGCGGAAGTGCGTACCGCGTCGTCTCCGTCTCGTGGAACAGCAGGTGGTACACGAGGTACGGACCGTAACCGAGCCCGAGCCACGTGGCCAGCGTCGCCCGGCGACGCAGGGCTGGCACGCCTGCGGCCGCAAGTACGAGCATCGCCGCGGATAGGGGCCACCAACTCCAGCCCGACACGAACGTGTCGGCCAGTGCCTGCGCGAGACGGCGTAGCCCTGGCTGGAGCACCAGCATCGGCACGCCTTCGAAGTCCTGGCCTGCCTGCGAAGTCAAGGCAGCGCGGTAGGCACCGATCCCCCCGACCAGCACCACCATCGGGACGGCCCACGAGAGGACCCCCACGAACGCCGCCGCGGCGACACCGAGGGCCGTGCGGAGGTCGTCCCGCCGCCGGACCCGGAGCAGCACCCACGCCAGCAGGGGCACGACAAGCCACGTCACCTGCGATCGCAGTCCGGAGGCGACTCCGCATCCCAGCGCCGCCATCGCAGCACCGCGCCAGGATGCCTCGGGACGCGCCGCACGCAACAACAGCCACTGACACGTGAGCGCGCCGGCGAGACCCGGCATGTCGCTCAAGGGGCGCGAGGCGGTCACCCAGAACAGGGGTGTCGCCGTGACCAGCGTGGTGATGACGACGGCAGGAGACGTCGTGTTCGAGGCATCCGGCTCGTCGCGCAGGTCGCGGAGGATGCGATACAGCACGAGCAGGACGCATGCGCCGGACAGACCGGCCAGGACGGCCATCGCGATCGCATCGCGGCTCGCGAGATCTGGCGCGAACGGCGACACGATCGCCGCGCATGCACGGCCCAACGCGATGAAGACCGGATAGCCTGGCGGGTGTGGCTGGTGCGCCGCGACGTCGTAGTGACGCAGTCCGAGCGCGAAGTTGATCGAGTCGATGTCCTCGAGGTGGCGTGGCAGCCACGCGAGGTGGAGACAGACGAAGAGCGCGGCCACCGCCAGCACGAACCGGTCGTGGAAGGCAGTGCCGCGCATCCCGGGCGATGACCCGCCGCGATCGGCGGGTCGTGAGTTCATCGGATCAGGCGAGGACACGAGCGCTGACGCGCGCGCCTACTCGTCGTCCTCTTCGACGTCGTCCTCGTCCTCGTCATCCCAACCGAGGTCGTCTTCGTCCTCGGCGTCGTCTTCTTCCTCGCCCTCGACCTCGTCATCCCATTCGTCGTCGTCCTCATCGTCGAGGTCGTCGTCTTCGTCTTCGTCTTCCTCTTCGTCCTCATCGACGGCAAGGAAATGCGGGACCGGGCCGAATACGCACGGGGCCGCGGTGGCGGACAGGCCGAGGATGGCTACGGTCTCGAGGGCACGCACGTCGATACTCTCGCGGCTCGGGGCACTCATGGACATGACGGTCTCCGCAGTCACCGGGCGTCCTGTGCCGGCATGATCCCGGCGCCCCCGACTGCAACGGGCGGATTATAGCGACAACGCAACAGGGGTCGCAATCAAGAGCGACCGCCTCCAACCCACTCGAATGAGAGTAACCGGAGACTGAGGGCCACGACCAGCAGGGAGGCGCCGACATCGGCCAATACCGCGAGCCACAGGGAGGCGACGCCGGCGAGCGCAGCGATCATGACGGCCACCTTCAGGGCGAGCGCGAGTGCGACGTTGGTGCGCACAGTGCGAAGGGTGGCGCGTCCGAGCGCGATCGCGTAAGGCACCAACGCGAGATCGTGGTGCATCAGTGCGCCGTCAGCGGCCTCGAGGGCGACGGCGGTGCCGCCATCGGCCATCGCGAGACCGACGCTGGCGGCGGCGAGGGCCGGACCGTCGTTGATGCCGTCACCGACCATCAGCACGGGACCGCGGCGTCGCATGTCTTCCACGGCCGCTGCCTTGTCCTCCGGCAGCAGTCGTGCGCGCCATTCGGCCACGTGCACCTCCGAGGCGAGGCGGGCCACGGCCGGTTCGTGGTCGCCCGAGAGCAGCGTCGCCTCGGCGCCGAGCAGCGCCAGCGCCTCGATCGCGGGCGCCGCCGTTGCACGCGCATGATCGGCTGCGTCGATCGCGAGGACGGGAATGCCGTCGACAGCAAGGACCGCGGTCGCGTCGGGCACCTGAGCGCCCGCTGGCAGCATCGTCGCCAGCCAGTCACCACGCCCGATGCAGACGTCGTGTCCGTCGACCCTGGCGTACGCACCACGTCCCGCGACGTGCTGGATGGCAGTGGCAGGCAGCAGCGCCAGGTCGCGAGACGATGCGAGATCGACGATGGCCAGGGCCAGCGGGTGGTGCACGCCCGCCTCTATCGACGCCGCCAGTTGCACGGCACGCGACTCCGGAAACGCATTGAGCGACGTCACCGCCGTGATCCGCGGCCGGCCTTCCGAGACGGTGCCTGTCTTGTCGAGCGCGACGACGCGGATGGACGCCAGCCGCTCGAGCACGGCGCCGCCCTTCAGCAGCAGGCCCCGGCGAGCCGCGGCAGACAACGCCGAGACCATCGCAACAGGGGTGGCGATTACGAGTGCGCACGGACACGCCACGACGAGCAGCACGAGCGCCCGCTCGATCCAGACGAGCCACGGGGCCCCGGTGAGCAAGGGCGGCAGCAGGGCCATCGCCACGGCGAGCCCCAGCACGATCGGTGTGTAGACGGCCGCGAAGCGATCCACCGACGACTGCACCTTGGCGCGAGCCGCGTGGGCACGTTCCACCTCGTGCACGATGCGGGCCACCGTCGAGTCCGTGGACACGCGACTCACTTCGAACGTGAGCAGGGCTTCGCCATTGACGGAACCGGCGTAGACGACATCGCCAGGAATCTTGCGCACGGGCTCGGCCTCACCGGTCACCGGCGCCTGGTTCACCGCGCTTTCCCCGGCCGCGACGATGCCGTCGAGCGGCACACGGCCGCCTGGGCGCACCGATACGACCTGACCGACGGCGACCTGCGCGACGGGCACCGTCCGCGTGGTTCCGCCCTGCAGGACGTCCGCAGTTGGCGGCGTCACGTCGAGCACGTCGGCGATGGCGCGTCGGGCTCGCGCAAGGCTGCGAGCCTCGAGCGCCTGGGCGACGCCGAAGAGCACCAGGACGGTAGCCGCCTCGAACCATTCGTCGATGGCGAGCGCTCCGGCCACGGCCACGGTCATGAGGACGTGGATGTCGAGACGCCGGCCGCGAGCGGCCTGCCATGCGCGACGCAAGGTGCCCGGTGCGGTCAGCGCCACGGCGAGCAGCAGCGCCGCGCGTACCCAGAGATCGCGGACGCCGGTGAGCCAGAGGGCTCCGGCCACGACGCATGCGAGGCCCGCGGTCAACAGCCCCCACGGCATGCCGGTTTCGGCGCGTGGCGCCTCACCGCGCGCGGTAACCGGCCATGCGCGCATGCCGGCCTGCGCGACCGCCTCGGCGATGCCGGCAACCGAGAGCGTGGCGCCGTCGTAGTGGACCCGCAGTTGCCGTGACAGGACGTCGGCGTCGAGCGTGACGACACCGTCGAGCGTGCCCACGCGCTTTTCGAGGATCGCCACTTCGTGCGCGCAGTCCATCTCCGCGACGTGGAAGGTCGCGGTGCGATGGTCGGTGCAGCGAGGACACGCGGGTGCGTTCATCGTGCGTCCCCGTGCGGTTCATGCACGTGACTGAGGCCCTGCTCGAACAGCGCCAGGATGTGGGCGTCGTCGAGCGTGTAGAACACCTGCCGGCCGGCACGACGCGTGCGCACCAGCCGTGCGGCACGCAGCATGCGCAGTTGGTGCGACACCGCCGACTCGCTCATGCCGACGAGGCTCGCCAGGTCACCCACGCAGCGTTCCGCGACCGCCATGGCGGCGATCAGCCTGATGCGGGTCGGATCGCCGAGCACCCGGAAGGTTTCGGCAAGTGCCTGGGCCGTCTCGGCCGACAGCGGCGGCGTGATGGCGCGGGCAGCGCGGCGGCGAACGGTGGTCGCCGGGCTCGGAGGACCGGGGCGCGTGAGTGCCGGGCGGGGGACCGTGGATGTCGTCTGTGACATATGAACAACTGTTCATATATTACACCAATGAAAATTGACCGGCTCCCCATCGCTCTCTACCATGTGGGGTTGGCAGTGGACCGACGGGCTGGACTGGCCCGTCATGGAATGCCGTCCGCGCGGAAAACGCGGGCGGCCGAGCCTGGAGACACACGGTGATCGAGGTGCAGCAACTCACCAAGCGCTATGGCCCCTTCACGGCGGTCGATGGCGTCAGCTTCAACGTCGGGAAGGGCGAAATCCTGGGGTTTCTGGGGCCCAACGGCGCCGGCAAGACCACCACGATGCGCATCCTGACCGGCTACATGCCGCCGACGGAAGGGCGCGCCCGGGTCGCGGGATTCGACCTGCAGGAGCAGCCGGTGGAGGCCAAGCTGCGCATCGGCTACCTGCCGGAGACGCCGCCGCTCTACCCCGATATGACGGTGCGCGAGTACCTGCGCTTCGTGGCGCGGATCAAGGGCGTGCCGGCCGCCGAACAGGCCGCGCGCGTCGCCGCGGTCATGCAGCGCACGCACGTCGCCGACATGGCCCACCGCCATTGCGGCAAGCTCTCGAAGGGCTACAGGCAGCGGGTGGGCCTCGCCCAGGCCCTCATCCACAACCCGGACGTGCTGGTGCTCGACGAGCCGACCGCCGGACTCGACCCGAAGCAGATCATCGAGACGCGCGAACTCATCCGCAGCCTCGGCGGCGACCACACGATCGTGCTGAGCACGCACATCCTGCCCGAGGTCGCGCAGACCTGTCAGCGTGTCGTGATCATCAACAAGGGCCGCGTGGTCGCCGAGGACACGCCGGAGAACCTGACGGCACGCCTGCAGGGCGCCGCGTCCGTGTACGTCGAAGTCGACGCGCAGGGCGCCGACGCGCAGGCCGTGCTCGCTGCCGTCCCTGGCGTCACCAGCGTCACGGTCTCTGCCCAGCACGGGGCCGCGACGGGCTTCGAGGTGCAGAGCGAGAGGGGCATGGACGTCCGCCGCAGTGTCGCCCAGGCAGTCGTCGGCGCGGGCCTTGGCCTCGTGGAATTGCGGCCGACGCGCATGAGCCTCGAGGAGATCTTCCTGCAGCTGACCACCACCGACACGCCGTCCGAGGAGGTCGCCCGTGCGTAACACCCTCGCCATCGCGCGCCGCGAGCTGCACGGCTACTTCGCGTCGCCGATCGCCTACATCCTGGTCGGCCTGTTCGCACTGATCTTCGGCTGGATGTTCTACAGCTTCCTCAGCTTCTTCAGCGAGCAGAGCCTCCGCATGCAGCAGTTCGGCATGGGCGGCCCGCAGACGCTGAACGTCAACGAGATGCTGGTGCGTCCGCTCCTGCTGCAGGCCGGCATCATCATCCTCATCTTCATCCCGACGCTGACGATGCGGACGTTTGCCGAGGAGAAGCGCAGCGGCACCATCGAGCTGCTCCTCACGTCGCCGCTGACCGACTGGGAAATCGTGCTCGGCAAGTTCGTCGGCGCGTTCGCGCTGTACGCGCTGATGATCGGCCTGACCGCGCTCAACCTGATCTGGCTCTTCGCCTACGGCGATCCCGAGGTTGCGCCGATCGTCACCGGCTACCTCGGCCTGCTGTTGCTCGGCGGCGGCTTCATCGCCATCGGGCTGTTCCTCTCGAACCTCACGCGCAACCAGATCGTCGCCGGACTGCTCACGTACGCGGTGCTGCTCATGCTCCTGCTCGTGGCGTGGGTCGGCGAGGGCGGCGGGCCGATCGCCCGCGGCGTCGTCGCAGCGCTGTCGGTGTTCCAGCATTTCGAGGATTTCTCGAAGGGCGTGGTCGACACCCAGCATGTCATCTACTACCTGAGCGTGATCGCGTTCGGGCTCTTCCTCACCGCCCGATCGGTCGATGCCGATCGCTGGCGTGGGTAACCCGGTCCGGAGACGCACAGTCATGACCCGTTTCGTCAACGTCCTCGGCTGGATCGGCACCGCGCTCGTCGTCGCAGCCGTCGCCATCCGTTTCATCCGTCCCGAACAACAGCACCTGTGGCAGCGCCTCGCGCTGGCCGGGCTGGTCGTCGTGCTGGCCTACCTGGTGACGCAGTGGCGCGACTTCGTCGCGCTCTGGTCGCGGCGAGGGACGCGCGCCGGCGCGTTGACGTCGGCCAGCGTGCTGCTCCTGCTCGGCATCCTGGTCGGCGTCAACTACATCGCCAGCCGTCAGCACAAGCGCTGGGACCTGACGGCGGGCGGGCAGTTCACGCTCTCCGATCAGAGTCGCAAGGTCCTCGACGGACTCAAGACGCCGGTCAACGTCAAGGTGTTCGCCAAGGACACCGAGTTCCAGCGTTTCCGCGATCGCCTCGACGGCTATACCTACGCGAGCCCACAGCTGAAGGTCGAGTACATCGATCCGGACAAGCAGCCGGCGGTCGCGCGACAGTGGCAGGTGCAGCAGTACGGCACCATCGCGGTGGACTACAACGGCCGCATCGAACGCGTCACCACCGACACCGAGCAGGACATCACCAACGCCATCGTCAAGGCGGTCGAGGGCGGCGAGAAGAAGGTCTACTTCTCGCAGGGCCACGGTGAGCGCGACACGACCAGCGCCGATCAGCGCAGTGGCTACAACGCCATCGCGGGCGCGCTGCAGCGCGACAACTTCGCCGTCGACAAGGTCGTGCTCGCGCAGCAGCAGGACGTGCCTGCCGACGCGGCCGTCCTCGTGATCGCCGGGCCCAAGAACGACTTCCTGCAGCCCGAGCTCGACATGGTGCGGCGATACCTCGACAAGGGGGGCAAACTGCTGCTCCTCATTGACCCGCCCGATGGCGCCGAGGCGGCACCGCTCACCGGGCTCATTGCCCTCGCGAAGGCGTGGGGCGTCGAGGTCGGCACCAACGTCGTCGTGGACGTGAGCAGCGTCGGGCAGTTGCTCGGCGCGGGGCCGTCCGTGCCTGTGGTGGCGACGTACCCGGACCATCCCATCACCGAGAACTTCGGCCTGATCACCGCGTTCCCGCTGGCGCGCGCAGTCACGCCGGTCGAAGGTGGTACGAACGGTCGGACGGCCCAGCCGATTGCGACGACGAGCGCGCAGTCGTGGGCCGAGACGGACCTCAAGGCGGTGTTCGCGGGCACGCCCGTACAGCGTGACGAGGCCGCCGGCGAGAAGGAAGGTCCGGTGACCCTGGCCGTCGCTGTCGGTGTCGATGCGCCAAATGCCAAGGCCACGCCTCCCCCGCCGCCACCGGTGCCCGGGCAGGCACCGCCGGAGACGCCAGCCAAGCCCCAGACCCGTGTGGTGGTGATCGGCGACTCGGACTTCGCCACCAACGCCGTCCTCGGCACGCAGGGCAATCGCGACTTCTTCCTCAATGCCGTCAACTGGGTGGCGCAGCAGGAGAACCTGATCGCCATCCGTCCGAAACAGGCTGGTGACCGGCGCGTGACGATGACCGAGGACCAGCAGCGTCGCGTGCTGTACCTGTCGGTGCTGGGCCTGCCGCTGATCGTCGCGGCGCTCGGCATCTGGACCTGGAGCCGGAGGCGCGGATGAAGCGCGGACGTTCGACGCTCCTCCTGCTGACGCTGGCCGCGGCGCTCGGCGCCTACATCTGGTTCGTGGAGATGAAGCGCGAGCCCGCCGGCGATGAGCCGAAGAGCGAGAAGGTCTTCACTTCGCTCGAGGCCGACACGATCGAGGCGTTGACGCTCACCGCCTCCAACGGCGATGTCACGACGCTGCAGAAACAGGGCGTGGGCTGGAAGATCGAGAAGCCCGTGCAGGTGGCAGCCGATGCCAGTGAAGTATCGGGCGTGACGAGCAACCTGGCGACGCTCGACCTGACGCGCGTGATCGACGAGAAGCCCAGGAGCCTCGATGCCTTCGGACTCGATTCACCGAGGCTGAAGCTGACGTTCACCGCCGCCGGCAAGCCACGCACGCTGTTGCTCGGCGCCAAGACCGCGACGGGCGGCGACACGTACGCGAAGCTCGATGACGCAGCCCGCGTCTTCACCGTCCCGAGCTGGCTCGAGCAGAGCCTGGACAAGACCACGTTCCAGTTGCGCAACAAGGCCATCGTCGGCGTCGATCGCGAGGCCGTGGACCACCTCGCGATTATCGGCGCTCCTGGCACAATCGAGCTGAAGAAGGACGGCAGCGAGTGGCGCCTCGTGCAGCCGCTCCAGGGGCGCGCGGATGGCGGGGAGGTCGGATCGCTGCTGACGCGTCTCTCGTCCGGACAGATGCAAGCCATCGTCGCCGAGCAACCGGCGACGCTCGACGCCTACGGCCTGCACCCGCCGCGGACGACGGTCACCGCGACCGGCAGTGGCAAGACCCTGGCGCAGGTGTTCGTCGGCAGCGCGAGTGGCGATGCCGCCGTGCACATGCGTGACGCGTCACGGTCCATGGTCTTCACGGTGGAGAAGGCACTGGCCGACGACCTGCAGCGGCCGGCGGCCGCCTACCGCGCGAAGGATGTGTTCTCGTTCCGCATGTTCAACCTGTCGCGGCTGGTGGTGATGCGAGGCGACACGAGCCGGACGTTCGAAAAGAAGAAGTCCGGCACCGGCGCCAATGCGACAGACACGTGGACGCAGACCGCCCCGGCCGATTCGAGCGTGAAGGCGGCGACGATCGACGATCTGGCGAGCCGGCTCAGCACGATGCGCGCAGAGAGCTGGGCGGATGCACCGACGGCCTCGACCCCGGTCATCAGCGTGGTGGCCACGTTCGATGGCGACAAGCAGGAGCGTGTGTCGATCGTGCAGGCCGCTGGCGAGATGTACGCGCTGCGCGATGGCGAACCCGGCGCGGCCCGATTGACGGCCCCGGCCGTCACCGACGTCATCGGGCTGTTGGAACCGGCCAAGCCCGCAAGCGCCCCGCCGCCGGCGACGGCGCCAGGTAAGACTCCATGAGCGCGCGCCGCGGCCGCCTCGCGGCGGCGGCGCTCTGCCTCTCCATCGGTGGCGGCTGCGCGTCGAGCCAGCCGCCCTCCCCAACAGCCGCTCCGATCGACAAGCCAGGTGGGGCCGGCTCCCTGGGCGCCGACGCGCGGCTCGGTGCGGCGTTCGACGCACGCTTCGCTGCCGCGGACGGCGCCGCGCTCTGGGCGGTGCGTCTCGAACGACTCGACTCCAGCGCCGTGCTTGCCAGCCGCAACGAGGATCGGCTGGTCCTGCCGGCTTCCAACATGAAGATCGTGACGCTCGCGGCGGCCGCAACGCGCCTCGGGTGGGACTACCGGTTCCGCACGCTCGTGCACGCGAGCGGATCGCGTGAGGGGCACGTACTGCACGGTGACCTCGTGGTGGTTGGCGGCGCCGATCCGACCATCGGACGCGGTGAGGACCCATTGGCGACGTTCCGCGCCTGGGCGCAGCGGCTGCGCGCACAGGGCCTGCGCCGCGTGGACGGCGACCTCGTGGGCGATCCGTCGCGCTTCGGCGAGGAGTGGCTCGGCGACTCGTGGAGCTGGGAGGACCTGCCCGCGGGCTACGCGGCTCCCTACTCCGGACTGATCTTCAACGAGAACGTCGTGCGCCTCCGCATCGCACCTGGCACGGGTGAGGGCGCGCCACTTGCCGTCACGGCGACGCCAGTCGCGTACGGATTGCACGTGAATCCGAGGGGAACCACGGCCAGGACCGGCCAGCCCGCCACCGTGAGCGTGACACGCGATCTCGGCAGCTCCGTGATCGACATCAGCGGAGCGCTGCCCGCCGGTGCCGCTCCCGTGGATCGGGTGGTGTCGGTGTCGGACCCGGCACGCTATTTCCTCGGAGCCTTCCGTGCGGCGCTGGCCGAGGCAGGAATCGAGGTCCGCGGCAACACGCGTGTGGCGTCGCGGCCGGACCTCGCGAGTGCGACACCGCTGATCGTGCACGAGTCGGCACCGCTCTCGGAGGTCGCACAGCGGTTCATGAAGGTCAGCCAGAACCTGTACGGCGAGGTGCTGCTGCGGGTGCTGTCGGCGTCCACTGCACGCGACGCGTCGCCGGCGGAAGCCCGATCGGTGTTGCAGGAGTCGATGGCGAGGATGGGAGTGCCGGCCGGCAGCGTGCAGGGGCTCGATGGATCCGGCCTGTCGCGCCGGGACTTCGTGACCGCCCGCGCGATCACGACGCTGCTGCAGGTCATGGCCCGGCCGCCCCACCGGGACGCGTTTCGTGCCGCGCTCCCTGTCGCGGGTGCCGACGGCACGATCGCGAGCCGGTTCAAGGAGAGTCCGTGCGCCGGGCGACTGTTCGCCAAGACGGGAACCCTGTCACACGCGCGTGCCCTGTCGGGATACATCACGTCGGCGTCCGGGAACGAATTCGTGTTCTCGGTGATCGCCAACAACTTCCTCGCCCCGAACCGCGAGATCGACGCGGTCGTCGAAGGCGCGCTCGCGTTGGTCTGCGCGTCGTAGGCATCAAGCAATTTCAGAATTTCAAAAGTTCAGAATTTCGCGGCCACCGCCAATCTTCGAAGCTCTGTGGTGGTAGTGAAATTCTGCAATTCTGCAATTCTGCAATTGTTCGGTTACGTCTTGAGGACAGCGCGCAGCGCCTCCACGGTGACGTCGACTCCGCCAGCCTGGGCGAGATCGGGGCGTCCACCGCCCTTGCCGCCGTGGGCCGCGCAGATCTGCCGGACGAGCGCTCCGGCATCGACGTCAGCGCGATCGGCACTGCGGGCGATGACGAGCGCATGCGGTGAGGATCCGGAGATCAACGCCACCACCCGACCGGCGACCGCGACGAGCTGCGAGGCCGAGACGCGCAGCGCCAGCGCGTCGGCGGCCGGAAGTTCTGCCACGAGCAGGCCGGACGCGTCCACACCGCTCGCGAGCGACTCGGCCTGCAGCACGGTGACACGTTCGATCGCCTCCATCGCCCGGCGCTGCTCCTGCTTCAGGTCCTCGCGCAGACGCATGAGTGCATCCGGGACGTCGGCGGCGGCGACCGACAACGTACGCGCAGCCGCGTCGGCCGTGTCGCGCAAGGCACGATAGCTCTCGAGCGCACGGCGCCCCGCCAGGAAGGTCACGCGCGTGCCGCCGCGGAAGCGCTCCGTCCCGCGGATCGCGATCAGCCCGACTTCCCCCGTCGTCGAGACGTGCGTGCCACCGCATGCAGACAGGTCGTGGCCGGCGATGTCGATGAGCCGCACACGCCCCTCGCGCGCCGTGATTTTGCGCAGTCTCGGTTCGTGCGCGAGGTCCGACGCATCCGCGTACCGGATCGACACGGGCCGGTTGTCCCACACGACGCCGTTGGCGGCGTCCTCGGCACGACGACATTCGTCGGCCGTCACCTCCCGATGCAAGTCGAGCGTGCAGTCCTCGACGCCGAGATGCACGCTCTCGGTGCGCGCCGAGAGCACGTGATCGAAGGCCGCCGACAGGATGTGTTGCCCGGAATGCTGCTGGCGGAAGTCCTGCCGCCTCACGCGGTCGATCGTGCCACTGACGTGGGTGCCTGGCGCGATTGCCTCGCTGACGTGATGCCACACCTCTTCTTCATCATCGGAGGTGACGTTGGAGATCGACACGACGCGATCGGCCGCTTGCAGATGCCCAAGGTCGTGTGGCTGGCCACCGGATGTCGGGTAGAACGCCGTGCGGTCGAGGGCGAGGCGATATCGATCGGCCGCAGGTTCGCACGCGCGCACCGTCGCATCGAAGGCGAGCAGCGCCGGGTCGTCGTAATAGAGGCGGTTGGACATACGGGCTCAGTCGCCTACAGCCTAGCGCCAGTCAGCCGGCGGCCGTCTCAAGTCTCAAGTCTCAGGCTTGAGACCTGAGTCCTGAGACACGTGACGCGGTTGCAGGCCGCAGGCTAACAGGCTATCTAGGTTTGAAGACGAGCACGTGCTGCCACGGCAGCGAGTCGACGCGACGGTCGAGCTCGTAGCCCTCGGCGCCGAACTCCTGCACGGCCTGCTGCACGCTCATCTTGTGCTCCTCGCGAATGGGGATCTTCGGATCCTCCTTGCGGAACTCCAGGATGGCGATACGGCCGCGCGGCGAGAGCGACGCTTTCATCGCGCGCAGGACCCGTTGCGGGGCGGCGAGTTCGTGATAGACGTCGACCATCAGGATCAGGTCCACGACGGCTGGCGGCAGATGCGGGTCGTCCGGCGTACTTCGAACGAGTTCGACGTTGGTGAGCCCCAGCTTCTTCGCGCGCGTCCCGACCATCTGCAGCATTTCCGGCTGCAGATCCACGGCAAGGACCCGGCCCGTCGGTCCGACCGCGCGCGCCAGGCGCTCGGTGTAATAGCCCGATCCCGCGCCAAAGTCCGCGACCACCATCCCCGGTTCGAGCTTCAGGTCCTGGATGGCACGACTCGGCCGCTCTTCGGCCTCGCGCTCCGGCCGGTCCAGCCACGGGGCGCCTTCGTGCCCCATCACGCCGGCGATGATCCGTCCGGACACCGGGTGCGCCGTGCCTGCCTGTCCGAGCAACAGGACGGGCGCGGCCAGGGAGATACCGGCAGCGACAATCAGCGCGCGAGTGAGATGCCAAGTCATCGATCGTAAGGATGCCCGATTCCGATTCCCGATTCCCGTTTCCCGGTGCCCGGTACCCGATTCCCGTCGACCTGACTTGTCTGCCGTAGCCTTGGCGAAGGGGGAAGGTCGACGGCTACAACCTTCGAGGCCCTGGATTCTGTTCCAAGCGTGGGGGCTCGACGGTAGGGCCGGCTCTCCGAGCCCGCCCCTCAGCAAGCTCGACGGCTACACACCTCGAAACGCGATTAGTCGAGATCAAGGGCGAAGTGGTGCGAACTGATGCGCATGCGATGACGGAGATAGAAGCGGTGCGCACCGTGCCGCTGGACGCCGGAGTCGAGTTCGAAGGCGGCGCAGCCCTGTTGCCGTGCGTAGGCGATCAGCCAGTGCAGCAGCGCATCGCCGTGTCCCCGCGAGCGCTCCGCCTCGTCGGTGACCAGATCATCGACGTAGAGGACCAGGCCGTTCTTCAACTGCTCGAGCAGGCGGAAGCCGGCCACGGCAGCGACCCGTCCATCCACCACGTGCAGCACGAGCCGGAGCCCAAGGCGCTCGGCTGCACGCACCCGCTCCACGAACGTGGCCTCCTCGAGCTGCGTGCGCAGCTGACGCATCACCGGGAAGGCCGACGCGACATCGGCATCGGTCACCGCGAAGGTGGTCGTCCCTGGGCGCCGAAGCGCGTCGCGCGAAGGTGGCGTCATGACCGCTCCAGGGCGGGATCGGGGATGCCGGCCTCCGCAAACCCCCGCGCGCGAAGCTGGCAACTGTCGCAACGGCCACAGGGACGACCGTCGGGTGTCGGCGCGTAGCAGGAATGCGTGAGGCTGTAGTCGAGGCCGAGATCGACGCCGCGGCGCACGATATCGGCCTTCGACAAGTGCTGGAGCGGGGCGAGGATGCGCAGGGCGGTGCCGCCGACGCCGGCGGCCGTCGCCAGGCGACCCATGCGCTCGAAAGCCTCGATGTACTCGGGCCGGCAATCCGGGTAGCCGGAGTAGTCGAGGGCGTTGACGCCAATCACGATGACGGAGGCACCGACCGTCTCGGCCCAGGCGAGCGCGAGCGACAGGAAGATCGTGTTGCGGGCCGGCACATACGTGCTCGGGATGTCGTGCTCGTGGGCGACATCGCGATCGAGCGGCACTGCGCTGGCGCCGGTGAGCGCCGACCTCGCGATGTCGCGCAGGTCGAGGTCGAGTTCGACATGACGTTCGACGCCGAGCGCCTGCGCGGCGCGACGAGCCGCCTCGACCTCCTGCACGTGCGTCTGTCCGTAGCGCACCGTGAGGGCGAACAGGCGGAACCCGTCGGCGCGGGCCATCGCGCCGGCGGTGTACGAGTCGAGCCCCCCACTGAGCAGGAGGATGGCGGCGGGTGCGACGGTCGTCATACGCGGCGCGCGGCGGGTTCCCAGATGTACTTGTGCTGCTGCAACTGCAGGCGTACCGGCAGCCTGGACTCGAGGATCCACGCCGCGAGGTCGGCCGGCGCCACGCGGTTCCAGGCCGGAGAGAAATGGACCGCACCGCACCGGTGCGCGAGGTCGTGGGTGGCCGTGACCTCACGGGCATACTCGAAGTCGTCGCGATCCGCGATCACGAACTTCACCTCGTCGCGCGGCGTGAGCAGATCGAGATTGGCCCAGTGCATGCGGCCGGACTCGCCGCTACCGGGACACTTCACGTCGACGATGCGGTGGACTCCCACCGGAACGTCGGCGATGGAGACGTGGCCACCGGTCTCGAGCAGGACCGTGTGCGCCTCGTCCAGCAGGCGCTGCATCAGCGGCAGAACGTTCTTCTGGAGCAGGGGTTCGCCGCCGGTGATCTCGACGAGTGGCACCCCGAGTTGCCGGACCTCGGCGAGAATGTCGTCGAGCAACTGCTTGCGCCCTTCGGTGAACGCGTACACGGTGTCGCACCAGGTACAGCGGAGATCGCAGGCGGTGAGGCGGACGAACGTGCACGGCTGCCCGGCAAACGACGACTCACCCTGAATCGACGCATAGATCTCGGTGATCGTCAGGGCGAGGGACATTCAGGAGCTCAGGACGACAGGAACGCAGGGCATCAGGAGGACAGCAGGAGGCCGGGAGCTCAGGCAGGCGGCCCCTTGTGAATTGTAGCAATGGCCGAGCGCGTCCCGCTGATCCAGGTCGGCACCTCCGGTTGGCACTATCCGCAGGGCCGCGGTGCGTGGACCCGCATCGTCTATCCGCCACCCAGGGCGCGGGGCGGCGTGGACGAACTCACCTGGTACGCGGATCGGTTCCGCACGGTGGAGGTGAACGCGTCGTTCTATCGCGACCTGTCGCCGGACCTGACCGCGAAGTGGGTGGTGAGGACCCCACCGGGATTCGAATTCGCGGTCAAGCTGCATCAGCAGTTCACCCACCCGCGGATGCATGCGCCGTCGACGCGCGATCTCGCGCCAGTACCGGATCCCTCGCCCACCGCGCTGGCAGCCTCAATGGATGCGCTGGCGCCGCTGCGCGGTGCCGGCCGGCTCGGACCACTCCTCGCGCAATTCCCCCCGAGCTTCCAGGCCACGCCCGAGGCGCTGGCATACCTGTCGTGGCTGGCCGAGGCGGTGCAGGGTGTCCCCCTTGCCGTGGAGCTTCGTCACAGGAGCTGGAGCGATGCCAGGCGCGAGACGCTCGCCCTGCTCGATGCCGCGGGCGCGGCGTGGGTGCTGATCGATGAGCCGAAGTTCCGCTCGTCCGTGTGGCAGTCGCCCGGCGTGTTCGTCGAAGAACTGCGCGATCGCCCCTGGGCGTATGTGCGGTTGCATGGACGCAACGCCGCACAGTGGTGGGATCACGAGGCGGCCGAGGATCGATACAACTACCTGTATCGGCCCGAGGAACTCGAACCGTTCGTGGACGTCGCCGCGGCGGCGGCGGCGCTTGGCAAGAAGCTGTACCTCTACGCGAACAACCATTTCGCCGGCAATGCCGTCGCCAACGCCGCCCAGATCCGGGCGCGTATCGGCGATCCCGTCAAGGCTCCGTTCCCGCGCACCTTCCTCGACCGCTTCCCGCATCTCGAGGGCATTGTGAGGACGGAAGGGCTGTTCTAACGCCTGACGCTTGACGCTGGACGCTGGACGCTCCACGCCTGCGGCCTACGGTGCCCGGTGTACGGTCCCGGCTTACGGCTCATGGCGCCGTGAAATGATCGGGCAGCGGGAGACTACCTGAAATGTGAGCACACGCGACCACGCGCCGGGACAGGCCCAGGTGCGAGATGACAGCTACAGGGACGCCATCGATCGATTCGGACCGGCGCTCGACCGGCTGGCGCGCGCGTACGAGGCTGATCCCGAGACCCGGCGGGACCTGATCCAGGACATTCACTTCGCGATCTGGCGCAGCTTTGGCAGCTACGACGGGCGATGTTCGCCGCGTACGTGGATCTACCGCGTGGCACACAACACGGCCACGTCGCACATCACCCGCGCATTCCGCGTTCGCCAGCAGCGGTTCGTGACACTGGACGAACTATCGGTCGAACCCGCCGTCCGCGAACCGTCGGCCGATGAGGCCCTCGACCACCGTCGGACCCTGGAGCGGCTGTATGCGCTCATCCGGCAACTCGATCCCATCGACCGGCAGGTCATCGTCTCGTACCTCGAGGGGATCGAGGCGGCCGGGATCGCCGAGATCGTCGGCACGTCGCCCGGCGCAATCGGCATGAAGGTGCACCGCATCAAGCGTGTGCTGGCACTGCAGTTCAACGAAAGGAGCCGCTCATGACCGGCGACGCGTGGGGCGACGACGCTCGCGGAATCTGGCAGAGCCAGGAATCGGCAGTGACCCGGATGTCGATGGAGGAGATGCGCGCGCGGGCACGCCGGTGGAACCGGGAGTTCGAAGGCACGAACTGGATCGCGTTTGCCTGCGCGGCCGTGCTGCTGCTCTTCTTCGTCCCGATGCTGTTGATCAGCGAGACCACACTCCAGCGGGCAGGCGCGGCGATCGGCATCGTCTCGGCGGCCTACGTCGTGGGCGTCGGCTTGCGGATCGCCAGTCGCCGCCGATGGGTCGACGACAGCGCGACGTGCGTCCGCGCATACAAGGCGCAGCTGGAACGCAGGCGGCAGGCCGATATGGGCGCCGCACGAACCATCCTGCTGATGATGACCGGGTGCGCCCTTCTGGGCAGCCCGGGCGACGTGGGTTCGTGGGCGCTGCGGGCCGTCGGCCAGCTTGGCGCCGGGATCGTCGTGTACGTCTACATCAGCCGGCAGGCCAGGCGATTCCAGCAACGCATCGCCGAACTCGATCGCCTGGACGGGGACTGACGCGTTTGCGACACCTGCCGCGTCATTCACTCATGATGGCGCTGGGTACCTCGTCATCCACGCCAGCGAGCAGCGACGGCTGGGCGTTGAACACGCGGGCACACGCGTTCCAACGCAGCCGCGCCTCGTCGTTGTCGGGCGGCCGCAAGGCTTCGGCGCGCTCGTAGGCCTGCATCGCCTCGCGCAGCCACTCGGCGCCGGCGCGGGCGCCAGGGCCGCCGCGCTCGATCAGTGCGCGCGCGCGACGTTCCGCGACCAGGCCACCGTAGTACGCGCGTTCGTACTCGGTTGGCAGCTGGTCGACCAGTTCACGCGCACGTGCGGCGGTCTGGCCCTGCTGCCGGGGAAAGTCGTCCGAAAGCGCGAGGATCAGCATCACCAGCGCCTGGTGATTGCCCGGCTCGGTGCGCAGCACGTCCTCGCAGATGCTCTGGCTCTGCCCGGGCTCATTGAGCAGGCGGTAGCGCTCGGCCTTGGCCAATGCCGCCGGCACGGCGGCAGGAGACAGCGGTTTCAGCTCGAACATGGTCACCCCCAACGGATCGACGGATGGTCATCAACCCCTGAACATCCTCAGCAGACGGGTCACGGGATCGTAGTAGCGATCGACCACACGCTCCTTGAGCGGGATGATCGCGTTGTCGGTGATGTGGATGTGCTCCGGGCACACGGTCGTGCAGCACTTGGTGATGTTGCAGTAGCCGAGCCCGTGGCGATCCTTCAGGTCACCGAGCCGGTCGCCGGTGTCGAGCGGGTGCATCTCCAGCGCCGCGGCGTACACGAGGAAGCGCGGGCCGATGAAGCCGTCCTCGTGCTTGGCGTGATCGCGGATCACGTGACACACGTCCTGGCACAGATAACACTCGATGCACTTGCGGAATTCCTGGACGCGATCGACGTCGCGCTGGGCCATGCGCCACGTGCCGTCGGCGGCATCCGGCGTTCTCGGGGCGAACTTCCGGATGCCCGGCTTGATCCGGAAGTTGATCGAGACGTCGGTCACCAGGTCCTTGAGCAGCGGGAAGGCGCGCATCGGCTCGACGGTGACCGGCTCGGCGAGATCGAGGGTGTTCAGCCGGGTCATGCACATCAACTTCGGCCGGCCGTTGATCTCGGCCGAGCACGAGCCGCACTTGCCGGCCTTGCAGTTCCACCGGCACGCAAGGTCGGGCGCCTGCTCGGCCTGGATGCGGTGAACGGCGTCGAGTACGACCATGCCCTCGGAGACCTCCGTGGCGTAGTCCACGAACGCCCCGGGCTGGTGGGTGCCACCTCGCCAGAGTCGGAAGGTTGCCTTGGCCATTACTGTTTCTGATCCTCGACGATGCTGGTCAGTTCGGCCGGCATCGCCGGAATGGGCCGCCTGGCGACGTGCATCGTGCCGCCGGGATCGCGATGCACGGCAATGTTGAAGGCGCCATATTCCGCGCTCTTCTCGGGGTAGTCGTCACGGAAGTGCCCGCCGCGGCTCTCGCGTCGCTCGAGCGCCGAACGCGTGATGGCCTCGGAGACCGTGAGCAAATTGCGCAGATCGAGGCACGCGTGCCAGCCGGTGTGGTACTCGCGATGCCCCTCGACGCCCGAACGCGCCGCGCGGGCGTTGAGCGCATCGAGCCGGGTCAGCGCGTCCTGCATCTCGGTTTCCACGCGCACGATGCCCACCAGATCCTGCATCGTCTCCTGCAGGTCCTGCTGCACCGTGTAGGGGTTCTCTCCACTTCCACCGCGTTCGAACGGCGCGAGGGCGGCGCCGGTGGCCTCCGCGATCGCCTGCTCGTCGAGGCGCGGTGCGACCCGGCTGCGGGCGTGGGCCGCGGCGTATTCGCCAGCACGCTTGCCGAAGACGATGAGGTCCGAGAGCGAGTTGCCGCCGAGACGGTTGGCGCCGTTGATGCCGGCGGCGCATTCGCCGGCCGCGAAGAGTCCCGGAATCGTGGACGCCTGTGTGTCGGCGTCGACGCGAATGCCGCCCATGATGTAGTGGGTCGTCGGACCGACTTCCATCGGCTCCCGGGTGATGTCGAGGTCGGCCAGTTCCTTGAACTGGTGGTACATGCTCGGCAGCTTCCGCCTGATGTGATCGGCTGCGCCTGGCAGCTTCTCCTTGATCCACGCGATGTCGAGAAACACGCCGCCGTGCGGGCTGCCGCGGCCGGCCCTGACCTCGCGTCTGATGCAGCGCGCGACATGGTCACGCGTCAGGAGTTCAGGTGGTCGCCGTGCGGACTTGTCCCCCTGCGTATACCGCCAGCCCTCCTCGGCATCGGAGGCGGTTTGCGGCCGGTAGTTCTCCGGGATGTCATCGAACATGAAGCGGCGACCCTCGCTGTTCTTGAGGACGCCCCCTTCTCCGCGCACGCCTTCCGTGACGAGGATGCCCTTCACCGACGGCGGCCACACCATCCCGGTCGGGTGGAACTGCACGAACTCCATGTCGATGAGCTCGGCTCCTGCGCGGTACGCGAGGGCGTGGCCGTCGCCCGTGCCCTCCCAGCTGTTGCTCGTGATCTTGAAGGCACGGCCGACGCCACCCGTGGCCAGGACCACGGCCTTGGCCGCAAACGCGTAAAAACGCCCACGTTCGCGGTCGTAGGCCAGCACGCCCGACACCTGCCCATCGTCGAGCAGCAGATCGATGACCGTGTATTCCATGTGGACCGTGACGCCCAGATGGATCGTGTGGTCCTGCAGCGTGCGAATCAGTTCCAGGCCAGTGCGATCGCCGACATGCGCGAGGCGCGGGTAACGGTGGCCGCCGAAGTTGCGTTGGTTGATGCGGCCGTCGGGGGTGCGATCGAACACGGCGCCCCACGCCTCCAGTTCGCGGACGCGGTCGGGCGCCTCACGCGCGTGGAGTTCAGCCATCCGCCAGTTGTTGACGTACTGGCCACCTCGCATCGTGTCGGCGAAATGCACCTGCCAGTTGTCGCGGTCGTCGTTGTGGCCCATCGCGGCGGCCATGCCGCCCTCGGCCATCACCGTGTGGGCCTTGCCGAGCAGGGACTTGCAGATGAGGCCGACCGAGACGCCAGCCGAGGCGGCTTCGATCGCGGCTCGCAGGCCCGCGCCCCCGGCGCCCACGATCAGCACGTCGTAGCTATACGTGTGCGGCGCGCCCATCAGAACAGCCTCAGGTCGGTGATCACGCCCATCGAGCAGAGGCGCACGTAGAGATCGGCCGACATCACGGACACGAGGCTGCACCAGGCAAAGAGTTGATGACGGCCATTCAGGCCGCTCACACACGCGTATGCGTAATCGCACACCGGCTTCTTCGACACTTCGTCGAGCCTGCCGCCAACGACGTGCCGCAACACGTGGCAGCCCCAGGTGTAGCACGCGAGCAGCACGACGTTCACCGCGAGCACGACCGTGCCGACGCCGATGCCGAAGCGTGCCTGTCCGGTTGCCGGATCGGTGAACCACATCGCGGCCCACACGTCGTACGCCAGGAGGGCAATGAAGACGATCGCCACCCACATGAAGAAACGGTGGGCGTTCTGCAGGATCAGCGGAAAGGAGTGCTCGCCCCGGTAGCGCGTGCGCGGTTCGCCGACAGCACAGGCGGGCGGATCCGCCCAGAAGGACTTGTAGTAGGCGCCCCGGTAGTAGTAGCAGGTGAAGCGGAAGAGGCCGGGAAATGGCAGGATGATCAGGGCTGGCGAGAAGGGCACGAAGCCGGGCCACCAGGCCGGCCGCGACCCCAGCCAACTGTGCGGCGAGGAGCCGAAGATCTCCGGTGAATAGAACGGAGACAGGTACGGGCCGAAGGTGTAATGCGCGTTCTGGAAAGCGGCCCAGGTCGCATACACCACGAAGGTCGACAGGACGAGGAACACGACCAGTGGCGCGCGCCACCACGCATCGCGCCGTCTCGTTTGACCGAATCCCGATCGAACATCAATCGCCGGAACAACCTGCATGCAGGGCGCCTCCAGACGTGCTGTGACAGTCGGCCCTAACCATATGCGGACTGTGCGGGGGAAGTAAACCCGGGCCGATTGCGTGCGTCCGTGCAAGCGGACAGATCGAGTATCGAGCCCGACGTCAAGTGAGGACTTCATGCCGCGTCGAGAGACCGTCCGGACGAAATTCGAGCACGCCAATCCGATACTGAGCGTCGCCGACATGAACCGCAGCCTCCGGTACTATGTTGGCGTTCTGGGCTTCAGTAATGCCGAGTGGGGTGGCGACGAATTCACGTGCGTCACGCGCGATGGGGCGAACATCTACCTGTCCGAAGGTGACCAGGGACATCCCGGAACGTGGGTGTGGCTCGGTGTCGATGATGTCGAGGCGCTGTACGAAGAGTACAAGGAGAGCGGAGCCCGGATTCTCCATCCCCCGGAGAACTTTCCCTGGGCCTGCGAGATGAAAGTCGCAGACCCGGACGGACACGTTCTCCGATTCGGGTCGGATCCGGAAGATGTGACCTGATTCAAGCGAACCGACTCATCGCCGGAGGCCGCGACCGTCGATGCTCCTACCCAGGATCGTCGGCGAGCGGGCGCTGCCGGTAGACGCGATTCCCGACTCCAGACTCCCGTTTACTTGATCGTCACCCGCTTGAGACGATCGGCGACGGCGAGCGTGCGGGCAACGGCGAGGCCCTCGCTCACTTCGCCGAAGATCACGTGCTTGCCATCGAGGTTGGGCATCGCCGCCAGGCAGATGAAGATCTGGCTGTCGGCAAACGCGGGGTTGCCCGAGTGGGCCATCGAGACGCTGCCGGGGCGATGCTTGAGGCCCTTGCTGAACTCCGCGACACCGATGGGCGTGCCACTGCTGCCGCCCGGGCTGCGTCCCCACCACTCGCGATACGTCATGTCGCGCGACATCTTGTCGCCCCACTGGACCAGCTGTCCCTTCACGACACGATGAATGCGCTGGGCGTTGTAGAAGTTCTTCTTCACGAGGTCGACGATGTGGGCGACCGTTTTCGGGGCCTTGTCGGGCCAGGTCTGGATGACGATGGTGCCCTTGTCGGTCTCCATCACGATCTTCGGACCGACGGCGGGTGCCTGCGCCTCGAGGGCACGCCCCGCGGCGGACAGGCACAGTGCGGCCAGTAGCAGCAACGACAACAACGCGCGCGTCATGGGGGGATTCTAGTACCGCCTGCCGGCAGGCTGCAGCCTGTAGCCTGCAGGCTGCAAGAGTGAGCCGTGGTGTAAGGTAGCAGCCAAGTTTTCGGCCACTGTTCGAGGAGTCTTGCGTGAACCAGCTTTTCGCGGTCAAGCCACTGCACCAGCTTACGGGTGACGCCGACCCCCATGGGGGCCCGCGCCTCGCCAGGACACTCGGGCCGGTGCAGCTGATCTCGCTGGGGATCGGCGCGATCATCGGGGCGGGCATCTTCTCCACCGTCGGCAGCGCCGCGGCCGGTGGTGCTCATCACCTCGGGGCCGGACCGGCGCTGGTGATCTCGTTCATGCTCACCGCGCTGGCGTGTGGGTTCGCCGCCCTGTGCTACGCGGAATTCGCCTCGATGGTGCCGATCGCGGGGTCTGCGTACACCTACTCGTACGCGACCCTGGGCGAACTGGTGGCCTGGATCATCGGCTGGGACCTGATCATCGAATACGCGATCGGCAATGTCGCGGTGGCCATCTCGTGGTCGGGGTACTTCCAGGAACTGCTGCGGGGCTTGGGGATCACGTGGCCGGTCTGGCTGGGTATCGATTACCGCACTGCCTATCGCGCCCTGGCCGAATACCAGGCAGCGGGCGGAGCCGGCGCCGACCTCGCGCCCAACATCATCCGCAACGCCGAAGCAGTACTGACGGCGCCGCATCTCGGCGGCGTGCCGATTCTCTTCAACCTGCCGGCGTTCCTGTCGGTGATGGGCATCACCTGGGTGCTGGTGCGCGGCGTCCGCGAGAGCGCCGGCTTCAACACCGCGATGGTGGTACTCAAGCTGGTGATCATCGCGTTCTTCCTGGCCGTCGGCGTCTTCTACGTCAAGCCCGACAACTGGACACCTTTCGCGCCGAACGGCTTTGCCGGGATCAGCAGTGCCGCCGCCATCATCTTCTTCGCCTACATCGGCTTCGACGCGGTCTCGACGGCAGCCGAGGAAACCAAGGATCCGCAGCGCAACATGCCAATCGGGATGATCGGCAGCCTGGTCATCTGTACGGTCATCTACATGGCGGTCGCGATCGTGCTCACCGGGCTGGTGCCATGGACTCAGCTCGGCACGGCCGAACCACTCGCGACGGCGTTCTCGGCGCAAGGGATGCATTGGGCCTCGGGCATCATCTCGCTCGGCGCCGTGTTTGCCACGACGTCGGTGCTGATCGTGTTCCAGATGGGCCAGCCGCGCATCTTCTTCTCGATGGCGCGCGACGGACTGCTGCCGCAGTGGGCCGCCAAGGTGCACCCGAAGTACCAGACACCGCACATCACGACGATCCTCACCGGCGTCTTCGTCGGGCTGCTTGCCGGCTTTGCCAACATCGACGAGATCGTCGAACTCACCAACATCGGCACGCTGTTCGCGTTCGTGCTGGTGGCCATCGGCATCCTGGTGCTGCGCCGGACGAATCCGGAGGCCCCGCGCCCGTTCCGCACACCGCTGGTCCCAGCGGTGCCGCTACTCGCGGTGGGCTCGTGTAGTTACCTGATGCTGGAACTGCCCCGCCAGACCTGGGAACGCTTCTTCATCTGGCTCGCGATTGGGCTGGTGGTGTACTTCGCGTACGGATACCGCCACAGCAAGCTGCGACAGGCGCGTTGATGGTCGCGTCGGGCTGTCCCAGCCCGACGTTCGATTCGACATTGCGCGGACAGCTTGGAACGCCCGGCTGGGACAGCCGGGCGCGACCTACTCGAGCGGGCGCTACCGAACCGTCGGCTTCGGCTCGGCGTTCGGCGTTCAACGTTCAGCGTTCTTCCCAACCACCCACGTCGTCATGCAGCGCTGATGCTGGACGACCGTCGTCTTGATCGGGTCAAGCAACTCGCCGCCGAGCGCGTGCGTCATCGTCATCAACATGGGCTCGTCCACGACATACCTCGTCGTGCCGTCGGGCAACACGTAGTGGCGGCCGCCGAGATGCTCCATCGGCTCGGTCATGCCGATGCTGGAAGCGAGTCGCGCGAACAGCATCCCACCCGGCTTCAGCACCCGCCACATCTCGCGCACCATCGCCTCGAAGTGCTCGTCGTCTCGCGCGAAATGGAGCACCGCGTTGCTGATGACGACGTCGAACCAGGCGTCGGGGAACGACATGCGCTCGATGGCGTCGAGCCGGATCCGTTCCAGCGGGAGGCTCGGCGCCAGGGCCGCAGCCATCTCGCGCACGTAGACGATCGCCTGCGGGTCCTCGTCGACGGCGTGGACGTCGAAGCCCTCGCGCAGGAGGTACACGAGGTTGCGTCCGCCACCGCAGCCGGCGTCGAGTATACGCATGCCCGGACGAATGCGGCCGCGGAGCAGCTGATCGAACAGGTAGACGTCGATGTGACCGAACTGCGTCTGCAGATCCATCAGACGTCGCGCCGCATCACACGCCGGCGTTCCAGATGTCTGCGTGCCAGCGCCACTCGTCGCCCACCCGGAGCCAGAACACGCAGTACTTCATGGCGACCTGCTGCCCGCCCGCAAGGGTCAGCGCTGCCTTCCCGATCTCGTGAGCGACGTCGCCATGAATCTCCAGGGCCACGGTCGAAAGCCGTACGTCGGTGACAGCAAGTTGCGCCGCAGCGCCGACCCAGAACTCCGCAATGTTCTCGCGTCCCTGCACCATCGGCAGGTCCGGCGGCAGGATCGACGCACTTTCGGTGTACACCTCCCGCGCGGCGCGACCGGGGTCACCGGTGTTGAACGCCGCTTCGAACCTGCGATTGGTCGCGTCGATTGCGGCACGCGCCGCGGAGTCGTTCTGGGCCATCGGGTTGTCCTTTCGGTAAGGCCGCACGATATCCCGACTCATCAGGGCGAGACAAGCGCGCACGTGATTGTGCGGCTGAGGATCCATCGTCGTCAGTACCCTCACCCAGCCCAGGCCTTTTCGGGTTCCTCCGGTGTGCACAGGAGTGCGACAGCGACTCCCCCGCTCCTGATCATCGGCCGCTCGGCATGTCCATCACGACGACTTCGGTCCGCACCGAGTTGGCGAGAAAGCACTCGTGGTGGGCGGCATCGTGCATCGCACGTATTTCGTCGTCGGTCGGCATGCGCGGGCCGCTGAACGCGATGGTCGGGTGCAGCACCACGCGAGTCATCGCGAGGCGACCTTTCTCGTCGCGCGCGATGGTGCCGACGGCGTTGTCCTCGTAGCGATCGACAACGAAGCCACGACTGGCGGCAATGGAGAGGAACCACAGCATGTGGCAGCTCGAAAGCGACGCGACAAACGCCTCTTCCGGATCGACGCCCATCGGATCGGACATCGGCACAGGGACCACATGTGGCGATGACGATGCCGGGATCGTGGCGCCGCCGTCGAACATCCAGCGGTGCGCGCGGCTGTAGCGGTTGTCGGTGAAGGCCGCGTCGAAGCGGTCCCAGGCAACGGTCGCAGTGTGTTCGGCCATGGCGCTCCGCAGTCATTGGTCGCGGATCACTGACCGTCGACCTGACTTGTCCGCCGGAGCCTTGGCGAAGGCGGAAGGTCGACGGCTACAACAGCCTACAGCCTGCAGGCTCCAGGTAGGCTGTAGGCCGCAGGCTGCAGGCTATGTGATCTTGACCGTGATCGGCACGACGTGGTGGATCACGTAGGTGCCGTAGTCGTTGTTCCGGGTCATCGGCTGCGTTCGGCCCTTCGCGTCGGTCGCACGCGTCATCAGCACGGCCTCGCTGCCGGTGGCCGGGACCTGCCACTTCAGGCGCCAGCGACGCCAGGTCACGGCACTCTCGGGATCGATGAACTCCGCGTCACGCCACGTGGCGCCGCCGTCGGTGCTGACCTCTACGCGCGTGACGGTGCCATCGCTCCACGCGGCACCGACGATCTCGGTCGTCGCCCCTCGCGCGACCTGGCCGTTGGGCGACGGCTTCGCGATCGACGACTTGACCTGCATCCCCATCAGCGGGCGACGCAGTGGACGTCCGGTCGATCGATCCCAGTACGCGTAATCGGTGCTCTCCCAGTAACTTCCGAACTCGCCCTTGATCGCCTCGATCGACGACAGCCACTTCACCGACGCCATGCCGTAGCAGCCCGGTACGATCAACCGTGCCGGCGCGCCATGCGCAGCCGGTAACGGTTGTCCGTTGATGGCGTAGGCCACGAATACGTCCCGCGCCTTCGCGTCCTCGATCGACACGCTCCGGTGGAACGTGATCGGCCCCGCTGGGAGTGGCGTGTTCTTCACGTCGCCCTTGTCCATGCCCTCGAAAGCCACCCGCGTCGCATCGGTCGCCACGCCTGCCTTCGCCAGCAGGTCGGCCAACCGCACGCCGGTCCACTCCGCCGTGCTGACGGCACCTCGTTCCCACTGCACGCCGCCGACCGCCGGGTTGAGGAAGACACGCCCGTTGCCCGCACACTCCAGTGTCACGACCTTCGACACCTTCGGCAGTGCGCGCAACTGCTCGAGCGTCAGCGTCAGCGGTTGCCCGACGGCGCCGCGTACCTGCAGCGTCCACGCCGCAATGTCCACCTGCGGGACCGCGAAGTGGCTGCGAACGTAATGCTGTTCGGTTGGCGTGATGAACTCCGACAGCGCGCCGAAGTCACTCTCGAGATTCTCCGGCGACGCCTGCCGCACGATACGTGCGCCCTGCATCGCCTGCGCGAGCGCGTGCGAGACACGCACCGGAAAGGCCGCCACCGTCGCAGCCATCGCACCGAGTTTCAGGAAAGTCCGGCGAGGATTCGTCACGCGACCCGCCCTTCACGCACGACCCCGATCTTGGGGCACGTGTCGTTGAGAATGCAGCGGCCACATTGCGGAAACACGGGCTTGCAGACGTGCTGTCCCCAAGTGACCAGATGCAGGTTGATGGTAGCCCACCAGCGGCGAGGCGCGACCTCGTAGAGGGCACGCTCGGTCTGCTCCGGCATGCGCGTCCGTACCCAGCCAAACCGGTTCGCGATCCTGTGAACGTGCGTGTCGACGCAGATGTTGTCGCGGCTGCGGCAGGCGACGATGAGCGTGAGATTCGCCGTCTTGCGTCCCACACCCGGCAGGGTCAGCAAGGCGTCCATCGTGGTCGGCACCGCACCGGCAAAGTCGCGCACGAGGATGCGCGCCGTCTCCTTCAGGTGCACGGCCTTGTTGCGATAGAAGCTCACCGGATAGATCAGCTTCTCGATTCGACTCGTCGTGAGCCTGGCAAGCGACGCCGGATCGGGCGCAACCGCGAACAGCCGCAACGACGACGCCAGCGTCACTGCGTCCTTGGTCTGCGCCGACAGCATCGTCGACACGAGCACCTGGAACGCGTCGCCCATGGACTCTTCGCCAATCTTCTCGATCGCGGGCAGTTCCAGCGAGCGAATCGCGACACCGAGCCGCTTCAGCGTCGGCGCGACGGGGAGCGGGGGCCTCAAGGTCGGAACGGAAAGAGCGCGAACCATGGGGATCGAGAAATTGCAGGATTTCAGAAGTTCAGAATTTCATTCCGGCACCAACCGACGAGGCATTGGTGAAGTCGATGCAATTCTGAAATTGTGCAATTCCTGAAATTGCGCACTTCACGGAATATACGACCCCGGTATCGCCGTGACCGGCGGCCGGCCCCCGAGCACCTCGATCAGGTTGCGCGCAGCGAGGTTGCACATGGCGGTGCGGGTCTCGCGGGTCGCGCTGCCCAGGTGGGGAATGAGGAACGCACTGTCGAACTTCATCAGACCCGGGTGCACGACCGGTTCGAGTTCATACACATCGAGGGCGGCGCCGGCGATCCAGCCATTCTCGAGTGCTGAGACGACGGCTGCCTCCTCGACCACCGGACCGCGCGCCATGTTGACCAGGTACGCCGTCGGCTTCATCAGCCGGATGCTGTCCCGGTTGACGAGATGGTGCGTCTGCGGGGAGAGCGGCACGTGCAGGGTGATGACGTCGGAACGCTGCATCACCTCCTCGAACGAGAGGCCTTCGTACGGCACGCCGTCGGGGCCGACGATCTGTTCGTCCGGCCGCCGCGGTGACTTCATGTACACCGTGCGCATCCCGAAGGCCGCGGCCTTGGCCGCGACGGCCTGGCCGATGCGCCCCATGCCGATCACGCCGATCGTCTTGCCGACGAGATCCATGCCAAGCAGGAAATCGAGCTGGAATCCCTTCCACTTCCCGGCGCGGAGGATGCGCTCGCCTTCGCCGAGACGCCGCGTGACGCCGAGGATGAGGCCCCATGTCAGTGCCGCGCAGGCTTCATTGAGCACGTCCGGCGTGTTGGTCACGACGATCTTGCGCTCGCGGGCGGCCGCGACGTCGATGTTGTTGTAGCCCACGGCGACGTTGCACACCACGCGCAGATCGGGGAGCTGATCGAGGAACTGGGCGTCGACCTTGTCGGTGCCCTGCGCGATCAGCCCGGCACATCCCGTAGTCCGGGCGACGAGTTCCTCGGACGACGGGCTGCCGCTCCGATCGAAGACGTCCATGTCGGCATGCTGCGCGATCAGGTCGAGCGTTTCCTGGAACAATCGGCGCGAGACGAAGACGCGCGGGCGCTGTGAGGTCGACATGGCGTTGGGGCAGGTCCTTCAGTGGCCGTACGACTGGCAGAACCCGCAGTGGTGACAGCGCACCTCGGGTTCGACCACGCACGGGGCATCTGGTTCAGTCGGGGCCAGGAACACGAAGCGGCCGTGCGACAGGTGCGCTTTCCAGGACATCGTGTCCTGCGGGCATGGACGGCCTGGATATGGAGATGGACGGCTCGGAGAGCCTGGATGTGGAGATGGACGGCTCGGAGAGCCGTCCCTACCATCGGAACCCAGGTGACGGGCGATGGCGTCGCGGACCAGCAGGCGCAGCTCGTCGTCCTGCATCACCACACCTCCTCGGTCTTCTGGAGGGCGTCGACGATACCGATGATGGCCGCGTCGACTGGGGCCCCCTTGCGGCCGAGCGCGTCGCCCGCGGCCTTGCCCTCGATCACGAACAGCACGCGTTCACCGACACCGGCGCCGACGCTGTCGATGGCGAGCACGACCGTCCCCTTCGGGGTGCCGTCGGGCAGTTCCGGCTGCACCAGCAGCAGCTTCGCGCCGTGCAGCTTGGCGTGCTTCTGCGTGGAGACGACGGTGCCGATGATGGTGCCGACCTGCACGTCAGTCGACCACGTCCGTGTGGTCCACGATGCCGACAATGCTCGCGTCGGTCGGGACCTCGACCGGATGAAAGGGAAAGGCGGCCTCACGCCCGCGGACGAAGAACACGCGCTCGCCCACGCCTGCACCAGCCGCATCGGTGGCCACGAGCGCGCGTCCGACGTCGCTGCCGTCGCGCCCGACCGGCTGGACGATCAGCAGCGTGACGCCGGACAACCGCGCGTCCTTGTGTGTACAGACGACGGTGCCGACGACGCGGGCCAGGTGCATGGTGGGGAACTCGCGATCAGGACATCGACACGGTGTCGACGATGCCGACGATGGCCGCATCGACGGGCGACTGCCCGAGGCCGTCGGCCATGCGCGCCGAGCTGCCGGAGACGACCAGGACCATTTCCCCGGTCCCGGCGTCGACGGTGTCCACGGCGACGAGCGGCGTGCCTTCGAGCTGTCCCTCGGGGGAGACGGGGCGAACGACGAGGAGCTTGGCGCTCAGCAGCCGTTCGTCCTTGCGGGTCGCCACGACGGTGCCGACGACCCTGCCGAGGATCATTTCCCGGCGGCCTTGCCGATGGGCAGGACGTCTTCGAGATTGCTGTGCGGACGCGGGATGACGTGCACCGACACGAGCTCGCCGACACGGCGAGCGGCGGCGGCACCGGCATCGGTGGCGGCCTTCACCGCCGCGACGTCGCCACGGACGATGGCCGTGACGTAGCCCGCGCCAATCTTCTCCCAGCCGACGAGGGTGACCTTGGCGGCCTTCACCATCGCGTCAGCAGCCTCGATCATCGCCACGAGACCTTTGGTCTCGATCATTCCGAGTGCTTCACCCATAAACGGATCACCTGGCGCCTCGCGCCGGCTTGCGCGGCCTGCCCGCGCGGGTCTGGACATATGGCTCACGCGATCAGGCGTCGCGTGTCACCTGACGCACCGCGTCGGCAATGAGGGCCGCAAGCTCGCGGTATGTTAGCCGAATTTCCCCGCCCTCGGCGCCCCCCGGCAGCGTGCCCATGGGCGGCACGATGCGGGGTCCGTCGGAGGCGGGTGCGTCGACGAACTGGCACGTCGTACCGGCGCCCTCGGCCAGTTCCGGGTCGGTGCAGATGGGGGCCGGCGACTTGATGCCGTAGAAGTCCCGCAGGCCCTGGAGCCGGTTCACTTCCTCGCGGGAAATGAGGTTCTCGCCCCCGAGCTGTCGCGCGACCAACGTGATCTGCGCGAAATGCTCCATCGTCTCCATCTTGAAGTACGCGTTCATCAGGTCCTGGCCGGCCGTGAGCGCGCCGTGGTTGGCCAGCAGCAGGCCATCGTGGGCGCTGATGTACCTCTTCACGGCGTCGGGCAGTTCCTGTGTGGACGGCGTCGCGTACTCGGCGATCGGCACGCTGCCCAGCGAGAAGATGATCTCGGCGAGCGAGGACTTGTTCAGCGGCACACCGGCAACGGCGAAGCCTGTCGATAGTGGCGGATGCGCGTGCACCACGGCGCGGATGTCCGGGCGCATTTCGTAGACCGCCAGGTGCATCTTGAGCTCGGTGGACGCGTCGCGATGGCCGGCCACCTTGCGGCCCTGCATGTCGGTGACCACCATCATGTCGGGGGTCATGAACCCCTTGGAGACGTTCTTGGGCGTGGCGAGGACGTACAGGTCGTCGAGCCGGGCGCTGATGTTGCCGTCGTTGGACGCCACGTAGCCGCGCGCGTATACACGCCGGCCGACTTCGCAGATCTCGGCGCGGAGCTGTTCCTCTCGGGGCGTCATGGCGTGGCGGTCACGGGGCAGTCCGGACGGGTCCGCGATGCTCAGCGAGACCGGGCCGCCTGCGCATCATAGGCGGATCGACAGCGCTCTGAACAGAAGAAGGCGGTGCCGCCGGCCGTCTTCATGGCAAGCGCCCGCTCCTGCAGGATGTACGTGCCGCACACGGGATCCTGCACCAGGGTTCCGTGCGAACGGGCCACCGAGCCCGCACCGGTCCCCTGTCGTGGCTCGCCGGGCACCTGTGCGGCGCCGATCAGGCCGCGAATGAGCCCGCCCACGATCAGCATCAACGCCCGCACCAGCAAGAACAGGAGCAGGAGCCGGAGAAGCCAGCCGAGCACTTCGTCAGGCTCCTTGCTTCGGAGCGGCAGGGGCGGCCGCGCCATCGCGCGCCGGAGTGCCGCCGGGAGCAATCTCGGGGTGAGCGGACTTCAGGCCATCGAGGGCCTGGCGCGCCGCTCGCGCCTCTGGCGAGTCAGCTGGCGCCAGGGTCACGACCTGGGTCCATGCCTCGCCCGCGCCCGCGAGATCCTGTTTGCCAAAGGCACGGACGATCCCGAGGTTCAGCCACGTCTTGGTGTGCTTCGGGTCGATCTCGAGCGACCTGGCAAACTGCGCCAGCGCCTGGTCGACCTGGTTCGTGTAGTAGTAGCTGACCGCGAGGTCCGTGCTGACGTCGGCGTTTGTTGGCGCGATCTTGAGTGAGGCCTGGTACCACCTGGTGGCCTCGGCGTAGTTCTCGGCGTCGAAGTACAGGTTGGCCAGCTGCGTTCGGACCGACGCATCGGTCGGCCGCTCGGTGGCCTGCTTTTCGAGCGCCTGCACCTGCGCGAGGTCGATCGCCTTGGCGGTGCTGCCCTGGGCCGCGCCGCCGGCCGGCGCTGCAGCGGCGGCGCCCGCCTGCGCGACCTGCGGTGCGGGCGCCTGCCCCGGCGACACCTGTTGGGCGCCGAGCATCCATCCGCACAGCAGGCCGAACAATGCGCCCGCGATTCCCACGACGATCGATTCTGGTTTCATTGCGCTTTGTTCTTCGATGGTAGGGACGGCTCTCCGAGCCGTCCACCGCCGCAGCCCGGGCGCGGGCCCGAGATAGACCCATGGGGCGCCGAGGACATGGACCAACGTGATGGCCGGCTCGGAGAGCCGGCCCTACCACTCGGTTGCACCCGGTACCCGGTACCCGGTTCCCGACTCTAAATGATATCCCCCGCCGCCTCGCGATATTCGAGCACGGCCTGGCGCAGGCCGACGTAGAGGGCGTAGCTGATGAGCGCGTGGCCGATGGAGACCTCGTCGAGCCGGGGCAGCGCCTGCACGAAATCCGGCAGGTTCTCGAGGTCGAGGTCGTGGCCGGCGTTGACGCCGAGGCCGAGCTCCACGGCGACAGTGGCGGCCCGGACGAACGGCGCCAGCGTTTCGCTCAGCGGTGCGGTCGATGTCGCGAACGCATGCACGTACGGTTGCGTATACAGCTCGATCCGGTCAGCGCCGACGCGGTGCGCGAGTTGCACCGCCTTCTCGTCGGCATCGACGAACAGGGACACGCGGATGCCATGCCCCCGCAGCCGGGCGATCACATCACGAAGCTCCTTCTCGTCGGTATCCGGCGACCAGCCGGCCTCGCTCGTGATCTCCCCTGGCCGCACCGGCACCAGCGTGCACTGATGCGGGCGGACGCGCTCCACCAGGTTCAGCAGGTCGGGGCGCGGATCCCCCTCGATGTTGAACTCAACGGCCTTCCACGGGTCCAGCAGATGCTTCAACGCCTGCACATCGTCGAAATTGATGTGGCGGGCGTCAGCGCGCGGGTGCACGGTGATGCCCGGCGCGCCTGCTTCGACGCAGACGCGCGCCGCGTCGACGACCGACGGGATCGGCCCGCCGCGACTGTTGCGCAGCGTGGCGATCTTGTTCACGTTCACGGATAGCTTCGCCATGTTCGGATGGTGTCGGCCTTCGGCATTCGGCCGTCGGCCTTCGTTTTCTGCGTTAGTCGTTAAGCGTTAGGCCTTAAGCGTTAACCAGCCCCGAGCGCGCCCGTGGCGGCAGACGCGATCTCGTGCGCCCAGGTATCGATCTCATGCTGATCGCGCCCTTCGAGCATGATCCTCAGCAGCGGCTCGGTGCCCGAATAGCGCACCAGCAGGCGCCCCTCGGTGCCAAGCCGCCGCTCGACGCTGTCGATCACGGCGGCAATCGACGGCACCTCCGCCACCGGAACCCGCCGGCCGACGCGTACGTTGACCAGCACCTGCGGGTAGGTCACGAGTGCTGACGCGAGGTCGCGCAGCGACCGACCCGTCTCCGCCATCACGCGGAGCACACTGAGCGCGGTGACGATGCCGTCGCCTGTGAACAGGTGTTCGGCGACGATGACATGCCCCGACTGCTCGCCGCCGAGCGCATAGCCGTTGTCGCGGATCGCCTCCATCACGTACTTGTCACCCACCGCGGTGCGCAGCAGCCGGATGCCATTCGCCTCGAGTGCCCGTTCGAGCCCCAGGTTGCTCATCACGGTGGCAACGACCGTGTTGCGGGCGAGCCCGCCCGTGCGCTGCAGGTGGAGGGCGAGGATCAGCATGATCGCGTCGCCATCCACGACCGCGCCCTGATCGTCGACCATCAGGCAGCGATCGCCGTCACCATCGAAGGCGATGCCCATCGAGAGCTGCTTCTCGCGCACCAGCGCCCGGAGCGCCTCGAGATGCGTGGACCCGCACTCCAGGTTGATGTTCCGCCCGTCGGGGTCATTGCCGATGACGTGCACGTCCAGGCCAAGCGCACGGAACAACCGCGGCGCCACGGTGGTCGTGGCTCCATTCGCGCAGTCGAGGCCGATACGCAGGCCAGTGACATGCCCCGCGACCGGCAAGGCCGCCGTGCAGTGCCTCGAATAGGACTCGACGATCTCGTGTGTCTCGATCTCGGCCGAGGCGTCGGGCGAGACGATGAAGTGCGGATCGGCGACCAGCGCCTCGATCTGACGTTCGAGGCCCTCGTCGAACTTCTGCCCGTGACCCGAGAACACCTTGATCCCGTTGTCCTGATAGGGATTGTGCGACGCCGAGATGACGATGCCGGCGTCGAAGTCCTCGGCGCGCGTGGTCACCGCGACGGCGGGAGTCGGCACGACACCGGCCGACAGGAGGTCGCCACCCATCGCGCGCACACCGCGGGCCAGCGTCCGTTCGATCCAGAAGCCGGACTCGCGCGTGTCACGCCCCGTCAGGAGCCGCGACGGGCCCTGATGCGGCAGCACGCGCACGAGTGCCGAGCCCAGGCGGAGAATCGTGATCTCGTCGAGCGGCGCCTCACCAGCCACGCCGCGTACACCATCGGTGCCGAATAGTTTCATAGAGGCTGACGGCTCTGTCATTTGTCATTGGTCATTTGTCATTGGTCATTTGTCATGAATCATGAATCATGAATCATAAGCAATGACTAATGACTAATGACTAATGACTAATGACCAATGACTAATGACCAATGACTGATTACCTGATACTGACCGTGATGTTGGCCGGCTCGATGCGTTCCACCGCGACGCCCTCGCGATTGGGCACGCGGACGGGCACCGAGTGCTGCCCGCGCGGGAGCTCGGTGAGGTCCACGGTGGCCTGCAGATCTCCGGCACCGACACCAGCCATGCGCTCCTGTGTCCCGCGCACGACCACCGACACGGTCACAGGCGAGAGGCGCACCAACAAGCCGCGGCCGGCGTTCTCGGCACGAACCTGCAAGCCCTGCAGGGTCCGCTGCACCGGCGCCGGCACGATCTCGACAGTGACCACCGCGACGAGCGGCTCGCGCAAGCGCACAGCCGTGTCCTCGACGCCGACCGTGACCTTGTCGGTCAGGTTCGTGCGGGCGCCATCCACGCGCACCGGCTCGGTTGTCGCCTCACTCAGGGCCTGCAGGCGGCCGATCGGCCCCAGTACCTGGACTGTCGCCGGCGACGTGGTGATGCGTCCGACAACGAAGCCCGGCTCCGGGTCGCCTTCGATCACGGGCGAGACCGGCACCACCTTCTGCCCCGCGTACTCGAACTCCAGCGAGACGGTTGGCGGTGTCACCTGGACGACCTCGACGCCGAACGGCACCCGGACCTCGCTCGCACGCAGGTTGAAGATGCGAGTGCCTGGCCGCGCGTTCGTGAGGTCGAGCGCAGCGACGACATCGCCCTGGACGACACGCGCAAGGTTGCCCGACGAGCCGCGCAGGCGCACATCAGCCTGCCCTGGTGGGTCGCCGACCATCTCCATGCCCGGCGGCACGTTCTGGTACTCGAGCGGGACCCGGATATTGCGCTCGACGGTGCTCTGCCCCGACACGGCAAGCCAGAGCACTCCCGCGACGAGCAGCGAGATCACCTTGAGCGGGAGATTCGAGAGCGGTCGCAAGGCCATGATCAGGGCCGCGGCCGCATCCGGCGAGCCGACTTGCGCTGGAGCACCAGCTGGGTGAGGCGCGCCCGCAGCGTTTCCGCCGTGAACCCGCGCGAGATCTGCCCCTCGGTCGCGATGGAGATGCGCCCGGTTTCCTCGGAGACCACGACGGCGACCGCGTCGTTCTCCTCGGTCAGCCCGATCGCGGCGCGGTGGCGCGTCCCGAGGTCGGTCCCCACCATCGCACTCACCGTCAGCGGCAGGAAGCACGAGGCCGCCGCAATCTTGTTCTCCTGGATGATCACTGCTCCGTCGTGCAGCGGTCCGCTCGTCTGGAACACCGAGACGAGGAGGTCGTGGGTGACCATCGCGTCGAGCGGAATGCCGCTCTCGATGTAGTTGCGCAGCCCGATCTGGCGCTCGATCACGATGAGTGCCCCGGTCCGCCGATCCGCCAGCTGGACGGCCGCGGTCACCACTTCCTCGATCGTCTCGTCATCGTTCTCGGCTCGCGAGAAGGCACGCACGAACGGGGTTCGCCCGAAATGGGCGAGCGCGCGACGGATGTCGTTCTGGAACAGGACGATGGCGGCGAACACGACGTAGCCGATCATGTTGCGGATCAGCCAGTTGACGGTCTGCAGCGGCGCCGCGATTGAGAAGAAGTAGAGCCCGACGAGCAGGGCCGACCCGAAGGCCATCTGCATGGCACGGGTGCCGCGAATGAGCTTGAGCGACTCGTAGATGATCAACGCCACCACGAGGACGTCCAGGACGTCCCAGCCCGTGATGGGCGTGCGGCTGATCCACGAGGCGAGGGCGTCCATTGGCGTCACGCGGCCGGCGGCGTCAGGACATGCCCGACTCGGCTGCGGCGCTGATCATATCTGCCACGCGCACCGCCTGCACGCTGCCACGTACGTCATGCACGCGCACGATGTGCGCACCCGAGAGCACCGCCACCGTCGCAGCGGCGGCGCTGGCCGGGTCCCGCTCGCGTGCGGGGCACTCGCCGACGGCCGCCTGGAGGAACGACTTACGGGACGCACCCACGAGCATGGGCAGGTCGAGCGCGAGCAGGGCGGGGTGATCGAGACGAGCCAGGATCTCCCAGCTGTGCCCGGCCTGCTTGGCGAAGCCGAGCCCGGGGTCGATGACCAACGCCTCCCGGGACACGCCGGCGCGCTCGGCGGCCTGCACGCTCCAGGCGAGTTCGGCAGCGACTTCCTTCGCGACGTCCACGTACGAGGCCTGCCGGTACATGTCGGCCGTCGAGCCACGCATGTGCATCAGCACGAGGGCCACGCCCGCGCTGGCGGCGACGGCCGCCACGCCGGCGTCATGACGCAAGCCGCTGACGTCGTTGAGCATCACCGCGCCGGCGTCGATGGCGGCGCGCGCGACCAGCGCCTTGGTGGTATCCACCGAAATCGGGACGGGCAGTTGCGCGGCCAGCGCCGCGACCACCGGTACCACCCGTGCCCGCTCGATGGCCTGGTCGACCAACGCGGCTCCGGGCCTGGTGGACTCGCCGCCGACGTCGATCACGTCCGCGCCCGCCGCGACCATCGCCAGCGCCGCCTCCACGGCCCGCGGCACGTCATCATGGCAGCCGCCATCCGAGAAGCTGTCGGGCGTGACGTTGAGGATGCCCATCACCAGCGTGCGGGTCCCGAGGGCAAGAGCGCGCCCGTCGGGCAATGCGAGCGTGTACCGGCGACGCGCCGTAGGTGTCATGGCAATTGCAGAATTTCAGAATTGCGGGATTTCATTACCAGTACCACGCCTCGAAGTGCTGCAGGTGGGCATGAAATTCTGCAATTCTGCACTTCTGAAATTGAAAAGGCGCCGGTGACCCGGCGCCTTTTCAGGTCGACTCTGGAATTTCAGAAGTTCAGAAATTCAGAATTGCCTTACCACTGCCAACCCTTGAATCGCGGAGGCGGTGCTGAAATTTTGCAATCCTGCACTTCTGAAATTTCTTCCTACTCCTGCGCGAGCGGCTTGTTGGGAAGCGGCATCGCCGGGACGATCGACGGGCGCGGACGACGCTCTTCGGGCGTGACCTCTGCGGTCGGCGTTCCCGGTGTCGACACCGCTTGCGGTGCGTCGAGCGGCTGGCCGGCGATGATTCGTCGCACCTGATCGGCGTCGAGCACCTCGCGGATGAGCAACTCGTCGGAGACCCGCTGCATCGCGTCCTTGTGCTGCTCGATGATGCCGCGGGCGACGTCATACCCGGTCATCACGATCGACTGCACCTCTTCGTCGATGCGCATGGCCGTCGACTCCGAGTAGTCGCGGTGCTGCGCGATCTCGCGACCGAGGAAGATCTGCTCTTCCTTCTTGCCGAAGCTGAGCGGCCCGAGGACGCTCATGCCCCACTCGCACACCATGCGGCGCGCGAGGTTGGTGGCCTGCTCGATGTCGTTGCGGGCACCGGCCGTCTTGGTATGGCAGAAGATCTCGTCGGCGATGCGGCCGGCCATGGCCACCGCAATCTGCGACTCGGCTTCTTCCTTCGAGAAGTCGACCTGCTCGCCTTCGGGCAGGAACGACGTCACGCCGAGGGCCATGCCGCGCGGGATGATCGTGACCTTGTGCAGCGGCACGGCGTTGGGCAACAGCATCGCGACCAGCGCGTGCCCCGCCTCGTGATACGCGGTGTGGCGTTTTTCTTCGTCGCTGATGATGCGCGACTTCCGCTCCACGCCCATGATGACCTTGTCCTTGGCCATCTCGAAGTCGTGCATCGTGACCACCTTGCGGTTCTGGCGGGCAGCGATGAGGGCCGACTCGTTGACGAGGTTGGCGAGATCCGCGCCGGCAAAGCGCGGCGTGCCGCGCGCGATGACGTTCAGCTTCACGTCGTCGCCCATCGGGATCTTCTTGGTGTGGACGGCGAGAATCTGCTCGCGGCCACGCACGTCGGGCAGGTCCACGACGACCCGGCGGTCGAAGCGGCCCGGGCGCAGCAGCGCCGGATCCAGGACGTCAGGACGGTTGGTCGCGGCGACGAGGATCACGCCCTCGTTGCTCTCGAAACCGTCCATCTCGACGAGCAGCTGGTTGAGCGTCTGCTCGCGTTCGTCGTGCCCGCCGCCGAGACCCGCGCCACGGTGGCGGCCGACCGCGTCGATTTCATCGATGAAGATGATGCACGGCGCGTTCTTCTTCCCCTGCTCGAACAGGTCGCGGACGCGGCTGGCGCCGACGCCGACGAACATCTCGACGAAGTCCGAGCCGGAGATCGAGAAGAACGGCACGTTGGCTTCACCAGCCACCGCCCGGGCCAGCAGGGTCTTGCCCGTGCCTGGCTGACCGATGAGCAGCACGCCCTTCGGAATGCGGCCACCGAGCTTCTGAAACTTCTGCGGCTCCTTGAGGAAATCGATGATCTCCTGGAGCTCTTCCTTTGCCTCGTCCACGCCGGCGACGTCCTTGAACGTCACCTTCTTCTGTGAACCGGACGAGAGCTTCGCGCGGCTCTTGCCGAACGACAGGGCCTTGTTGCCCCCGCTCTGCATTTGCCGCATGAAGAAGATCCAGAAGCCGATCATCAGGAGAATCGGCGCCCAGGTGTAGAGGAACATCCCCCACGGGCTGCCGGTCGGCTCCTTGGCGTCGACCACGACCTTGTTGGCCACCAGTTTGTTTCCGAGCCCCTCGTACTGCACAGGCGCGTAGGAGCGCGCCTTCTCGCCGGACTTGTAGGTCGCGACGATTTCCTGGCCCGTGATGGTGACCTTGTCGATTTTGTTCGTGTCGAGCTGCTGGACAAATTCACTGAATGGGATGACTTCTTCGCGGGCCTGGAACGTTGTAGAAAAATTCCAGATCAAAACCCCGACGATGACGAGCACCATCCAGAAGAGCAGGCTCCTGAGAGTCGAATTCAAGCCTTTCCTCCTGACCGCGTGACTTTCAAGAGTAACACGTCGGTTGTATATGGCTGGACTGCAAATTCCTCGCCGACTGCGAGGCCAACCACCCACGCAATCCGTCCTGCTTCATCCGTGATGATGGGAATCCGGCTACGGTCGAGCCGTGCAATTTTGCGGTTCATCATCAGGTCCTGAATCTTCTGACTGCCCGGCGCACCGGCCGGCCGCATCCGGTCGCCCGGCAGCCGGCTCCGCACCACGAGCGCAGGCCCCGCGCGCTCGGCGTCGAGAGCGACTGCGAGGCCTCCGGAACTGGACGGCGGGCCGTCAGCATCCCAGTCGCTGCGTCGAACCACCGACGCGGTGATGTGCAAATTTACTTCCTTTAGCTCTACCGTTCCAGGGACCGCGAACACTTGCAGCTCCAGCCCGCGCGGTGAATCCGGCTCAGCCGCTCCGGTCGCGAGCCGCAGCTGCGCGCCAATCCGCCACACTCGCAGCTGGCCAAGGCGAGCCATCCGGCCGACCCGTACGGCTTCGAGACGCTCCAACGCGTCCACCAGCGTTTGAGTCACGTTGCCCCGCGGCAGCATCTGCTCCAGCGCCGCCATCCGGACCCGTCGCCGGAGCATCGGCGGCACGGCATCGAGCCTCGGCAGGTCCAGTAACCAGCCGCCCTCGGCATGCGGCATCAACACGGACGGCAACTCGACCGCCACGCAGGCCGACAACCATCGTTCATCGTCTCTCCAGGCGTCGGCGGCATGAGCCAGCCGTTCGGGCAGGGACGCCCCAGCTACCGCCATCAGGTTCGGCAGCACCTGGTGCCGGATGCGATTCCTCGGAATGGCCGGGTCGACGTTCGAGACGTCATCCCTCCATCTGAGACCCCGGTGCGCGGCGTAATGTTCCACATCGGCCCTGCGAACCTCGAGCAGGGGACGGATCACGAGGCCGTGTTTCGGCCACATGCCGGCGAGGCCGCGCGTGCCCGCGCCGCGCAGGAAGCGCAGGACGACCGTCTCGGCTTGATCGTCCAGGGTGTGCCCGAGCGCGATGCGCGTCGCCAGCCGGCGGCGGGCGATCAGTCGAAAGGCGGCATGTCGCAGGGCATGTGCCGTTCGCTCCAGCGACCATTTTCGCCGTGCGGCTTCGCCTGCGACGTCGACGCGCACGAGATCGAACGGAAGCGCGAGTGCGGTGGCGAGTTGCTCGCAGAACGTCGCGTCGCCGTCGGCCTCGGCGCCACGCAGGCCGTGATGGACGTGCACGAGCCCGGCGAGCCTGGCCCGCGCCTTCGGCGCGATCGTCGAGAGCACATGCAGCAGCGCGACCGAATCGGCCCCGCCCGAGACGGCGACGAGGATACGGTCGCCCTCGGTCAACAGGTCATGCCGCCGGATCGTGGCCCAGACGCGCGTCGGGAAGCGAGTCACGTTGGCGAAAGGGGCGTCGCGTTCAAGACGCCACGCGCGCCACGACCAAGGGATGGTCGTGGCGATGGAACCTCGGCACGCCTGCTCCAGTCGAATGCAGACGCGAGCCGATGGCGGCCGATCCGGATGGTCCGGCCCCTTGAAGGGGATGTGGCACGCCTCATGCTCATGAATCCTGACATGTTGCGACCTCTCAACTTTGCCGACGTTGCCGTCCGGGCCGAGGGCGACCATTGGGTGGTGGTGGACCACGCCGACCGGCCGTTGCTCGATCAGCGGTTTTCCGACCGTTTTGCTGCCATCTCGCTGGGCCTGCTCGTGGCGCACCAGCAGGGCGGCGCAGTGTGGCTCGACCAGTTCGACACCGACACTGCGCGCCCGGCCCACATGCACATCTACCACTAGGGCGTCGGTCTACCGACGTCGGTACCTCTCGGTGACGCCTCTCCGTCGCCTGCTGCGCGCCAACGCGCACACCTGCCACACTCGAATGCCGCCAGGCGTCCCACGCCGGCGCGACTGATCGTACACGCCCGACTGGTCTCGGCAGGTTGCCGGGTGGACGAAGAGGCACGTCGAGCGTGGGCCACGTGCGGACGTGCGCACGGAGTCGATCCGGCAACACGTGGACATCAACGAATCGGATACGGGATCCAGGAATCCGCGCAGATCGAGATAGGGCGTCTGGCCGAGAGGACCGCGCTTACCAGTTCGCCGACGTACGGCGAATCATCGGCCGCCCCGGCAACAGCGCTACGGAGCGGATGACGCGAGCGGCGCCTGCGAATACGCCTTGAACAGCGTCGCAATTTCCTCCGGTGACAAGCCCGGGTGAATCACGACGCGGTACCGGAAGCGCACGTGCTGCCCTGGCTCGAGCACGAGGGCGCCGTTCACGGTCTTGTCGTTCAGGAAGTCGTGCCACCCGAACGGGTTGATGGCGTGCAGCCCATAGCCCCGCGAATGCCAGTACGTCGGGTGCCGCGGGTTGGACGGGTGGTCCATCATCACGATGCCGACGGGTTCATCGCCGAGCCGACCCGCATAGTCCACCCACGCCGAGCGCTTGCCCCACACGTTGGCCTCGCCCACCGCACCCTCCGCGTTGCGCAGCCTGCCTGTGCGCGTGATCGCCCCTGGCTTGGCCTCCTTGGCGGGTTCCTCGAGCGCCGTCGCCATCCGCAACGCGAACGTACCCTCCTTCGTGTCGCGGAACTCCGCACGTTCGATCGCCTGCAAGTCGAGATCGATGTCGATGATCCGCAACGTCGGGTGCGAATGGAACGTCATGCGACGTGTCTCGGTGAGCAGTGGCTTGCCGTCGGGCTTGAGCCAGGAAAGGACGACGTCGATGGTGCCCGTCGCCTTGCCGCTGTGCGCGCGCACGGGGCCCTTGGCGACGATGCGGCCGAGCGTCGCGTCGGTCGGGGCAGGACCGGCCGCAACCGGCAGTGGACGGGACGGGTCGGCGGCAGGCTCGGCTGGCGTCGCGCCACGGGCCACGTTCTGGATCGCCCAGAAGTTGAAGCCGTTGACGTCGCCATGGCCATAGAACAGCCCGGCATGGTGTGGATGATCGAGCGTCTCGCCCGGAATCTGACCGGCCGGGAAGGAGCGATTCACGACGGTGCCCGTCGCCGCCCGCAGTGGGTGCAGGTACACGCGGTTGAGGGTCGGTCCGCCGGTGTGGAAGACCGTGAACGGCTTGCCGTCGATGTCGACGGTGACCTCTTCAGCGGCGGCGGTGATCTTCACCTGTGCGCCAACCGATGGCGTGACGGTGATCAGCAGGGCGATCGCGAGCGCGAGCCTGGGACCCACCGTCGCCATACGTGTGCGGACGTTCATCTGAGGAGCCTCCAGGGTGCTGGGCGAACTGTATGAGCGGCCGGGGAGAGCGTCAAGGGAGAACACCAACTCTTGACGCTTGATGCTGGATGCTGGACGCTGGACGCTCATCGGGTCCGATGCGCACGACTTGACGCTCGCGATGATGAGTCGGCGGGCGGGAAGCGGCGTGTGAAGATTGGCCCATGCCCATGACACCGGCCCAGGTCGAGACGATGCGGGAGTTGCTCAGGGCGTCGCGTGTGCTGTCGCTGGCCCTCATCGTCGAGGAGGCGCCGGTCAACGGGCTGCTGCCGTTCGCGGTGACGCCCGACTTCCGGGCGCTGGTGGTGCACGCGTCGCGACTGGCCAGGCATACGAAGGGCCTGCACGACGGGGCGCCCTTCGACGCCCTGCTTCACGAACCCGTGGTCGGCGAGATCGACGCACTGCAGGTGAAGCGCGTCACATTGCGAGGCGTCGTGCGAGTGCCAGACCACGGGACGCCGGCGTACGAGGCGCTGCGGGCGGTGTACCTGATGAAGTTCCCGGAAGCCGAGCCGATCACCGCGCTCGGTGACTTCGCGTTCTATGTGTTGCTGATCGAAGGCGGGCGACTCGTCACCGGCTTCGGTGCGGCGGCCAACGTGACGCAGGAGACCCTCGAGACGTTGCAAGCGACGTGAACCGCAACCGGGTCACGCCGGCTTGCGCGCGATGATGACCGCGAAGTCATCCGCGAGCGTGCCGTTGGCGATCAGCGAGTCTTCGAGGTGGAACAAGGTCTCGAGCCACTGCGTGGCGTCCGGAACGCCAGCCGCGAAGTTGCCGGTGATGTCCTCGAGCAGCAAATGCAGCAGGCTGCCGCCGGCGCCGCGCACTTCGAGCACCTCGAAGTATTCGGGCAGGAGCGGCAGGATGTCGGCCGAGCGGATCGACTCGGAAGGATCTCCGGCGTTCATCTCTTCGATGGTCGGGCGCGTGACCGGCGGCTTGGCCGAGCCCGGACGGCTGATGCTCCGTCGCAGCGGCTCGGGGAGCCGCGCGAGGGTGTGGTTGACGATCGCGAGTTGCCGGTCGGGCCATTGGAACTGCGACGGACCGATGAACTCGTCGAGCAGGAAGTAACCGCCAGGCTTCAGCGCCGTTTGTACCTGTGCGAACAGGTGTTCGAGGTTGGCGATGTGATGGACGGTCGAGAGGCCGAAGACGATGTCGTACGTGTCGGGCGCCAGGCGCGCGTGATTCAGGTCCATCGCCTGGTAGTGGATGTGGTCGAACCCGGCCTGACGCGCGGCGTCGATGGCCAACTCGATCGCGCCGGCGGCGATGTCGACCGCGTCGTGGGCCCGCGCGAATCCGTACTGCGCGAAACCGCGCTCGAAGTCGCCGGCGCCGCACCCGAGGGTGAGCACTCGATCGACGACGCCCGCGCCGTCGTCGAAGTAGCGATACAGCAGGTACTGAAAGCGATCTCGCGCGCCGGGGCCGCCCGTCTTGGCGTGGAGCCGCGCCTGCACCGCCGGATGCTCCGTCCAGTGGAGACCGCGTCCGGCCCACTGGCCGGCCTGATCGTCCCAGACCTGCCGGACCCGGCTGGCATCGTCTGGACGTGCGTCAGGCATGCTCTGCCCAGCCCCTGGCCAGCATCGCCTGCCGCATGTGGACGCTCTGCTCCTCCGCCCCGTCGACCGTGCGCTCAACCGTCGTGCGCATCGTGTCGCCGTTCACCTCGAGGCGCAGTTCGAAACCGAGTGGATGCAGCCGCTGCCAGCACACGGCCGTGCGACGCCCCTTCACGAGTCGCCACAACTCCTCGTCGGGCGGCGCTACTTCACCATCCGTCAATCCGGGCAGCATCAGCGAACTCCGCGTCCCAGGTGTCCGATCATGCGTTCCACCCCCAGCAGCCTCGAGCCCGCGGCACGTCCGGTCGTCACCTGGTCAGCGCGCCGATCGCGAATGGGTCACCCTGGCGCGGCCGGGACGGCATCAGCACACGAGCACGCGCGAGGCGTCACGCGCACGCGGCACCCGTCCCTGGAGCCGAGACTAACAGAGACGAGTCACGGCAACGGCCGGAGAAGTCGAGCCCAGCCCGGGATTTCACGCGTGTTCGGCATCGAAGCTCGGCGCTATGCCTGCTGGCAGCCCTCTGCAGTCTGGCAGACGTAGACTCAGCAGTGCACTTCAGGCTCATGACCGACCGATGACCGACACGCGCACTCCACTGGCCACGCCGACGCCCTCGCTGCGCGATGTGAACGACCTGCATCCCGACGCCGTTCCCACGGTCTATGACTCGCGCTACCTCAGTGGCGCGGCACCGCTGACCAGCACGACGAAGGCGGGGCTCGTGATGGATGCCCATGCCTCTGATCTCGCGTTCCTGCCGTCCGCGCAGCCGCCGGACCTGGACGCCGTGTGGCCACACATCGCGCAGTGGCACCGGGACACGTACGTCGAAGCGGTGCGCTCTGGCCGGCCGCATCACCTGGCGACGTCACAGGGCTTCACGTGGAGTCCGGCCTTCGCCGAGTCGGTGGCCCGCATCTGGTACGGCCAGCACTTCGCGCAGCGCCTGGCGCGCATCGCGGGACGGGCCGTGCTGCACCCGGTGTCGGGAGCGCACCACGCCGTGCCGGAGTCGGGCGGCGGCTATTGCACGTTCAATTACGCGGTCGCGGCCCTGATGGATGTTCAGGTCCGCGACCCGGATGCCCGGTGCGCCGTCATCGACCTCGATGCGCACTGGGGTAACGGCACGGTAGCCATGATCGCCCACCACCGGTTGCCGCTCTACACCTTCGACATCCACGGCGGGACCAGCACGAGAAGTTCCCCGTACGCCTGCGGCAAGGGGCAGTCGTGGGAGTTCGGCGTCAATGACGTCCCGGCATATTGGGAGGCCCTGTCGCACCTGCCCCGCTTCATCGCCGAGCACCGGATCACCGACGCGGTCTACCTCGCCGGCATGGATCCGTTCCATGAGGACCCGGTCGGAGGCATCGATGGCGTCACGGAATCCGCGCTGTTCGCGAGGGACCTGTTCGTCATCACACTGCTGGAGGCCTACGGCATCAGCACCGTGGTGAACTTCGCGGGCGGCTACGTGGCCGGGAAGGTCGTCCAACTGCACGGCAGTACCATCCGCGCGATGCGCACCGCACGGCACGTGCTGTCGCTGTTGTCGCGCCTGCCGGACCGGGGGATGGTGTTGGACGCCTCGCTCGTGCGGGACCTCGCCGCCTTCCCGAAGTCGGACCGGTGATCGCGCGCAGCGTCTACTTCGGCGTGATCTTCGAGATCTTGTTGCCCTGAAGGCCGATGCTGGCCATCAGCCCCTTCTGCCCGAACGGGAACGCATAGATGTCGTCCTTGAGCGTGCTGGTCGTGGTGGTCTTGGCCATGCCGTCGTCCACCATGACGACACTCGGGCCGACACCGACTTCGAACCCATTGGCGTTGTCGAGCTGCGTGAGCGCCTTCGCGTTCATGAAGAACATCGCATAGCCGTATTGCTGCGCGCCCACCTGGATGCCGACGGCCGCGCCCGTCGTCTTGTAGTAGGCGACGGCCTTGCCCTTCTTCAGCAGCGTGCCCTCACCATACTGGCCGCCGATCCCCAGGCCGGCCTTGGTCACCTTTGGAAAGACGAGGATCGCGTGTGCGGTGGGTGCGAGCGACTTCGCCAGAGGAACGCTCGCCGTCAGCTGGGTCAAGGCGGCCCGTGACGCGCTGGCGAGTTCTGCCGCCGCCGTCTTGCCCTCGTCTTGCGCCGTTGATGGGTGGGCTGTGCACGTGAGCAAGATCCCGACGAGTGTGGCGGCCAATGACGTTGCTCTCATCGTCGACGTTCCCTTCGCGCTGGATGTTGCTGGTCCCGGCGACGGCGGCGCGGAGGCGCTCCGCCTTCCACCCATCCATCGCGAGAGTGAAGGCGCTATCTTACGACAGCTTCTCCTCACACGTACGGTGCCGGTGGCCAGGCGGACGCTGGCAAATGCGGCGACCCACACGACCGGCCGCCGCCCTCCCGGACTCAGGTGAACTGAAGCATTGGCTCGTCGCGTTGCTCGCGCGATCAGTGCCGGTCGTTCGCGGCGATGGCATCGTCATCGCACCGGCTCCACCATCATCAGATCGCTGCCAGCCTCGTTGATCGCGGGCACGATCAGGTAACGCTCGTCAGGCGAGAGCGCGAGGCCCCACCACCGCCGCTTGCTGAGGGCGGCGACCTCGCGTCGCTGTCCGGTGGCGATGTCAATCTCACTGATGATCATCGATGCCGGCCTGCCCCCCTGCTCGACGACGAAGACGGACTGACGGCCCACGGCAAAGCTCGACTCGTGCACGATGCCGCGCCGGAGCAGCTCAGGCTGACCGTCCGGAAGCCGAAGCCGCCACAACGTGGTCTGATCGTCGTCGCTCCTGGCCACGAAGAGCCAGCGGCCGTCGTGGGACGGCTCCGCGACCGAGCCTGGCGTAATCCTCACGCTCGGGCCGCCATCGGCAGGCATGCGACGAATCTCGACGGGGCTGTGTGGCCCCTCGTCCGAATAGGCGCCGAAGTAGATCGAGCGTCCGTCGCGGGACCATCGTGCCTGGTGGTGACGCACCGAACCCGTGGTGAGCTGGCGAACTTCCGCGGTCCCGACGTCCAGCCGATAGAGATGCCTCACCCCGCGCGACGTCGAGTCGAACACGACCGCACGACCATCCGGCGACCATCGCGGATTGGAGCACAACGGCCCGCCCATCGACGTCATCTGACGGGCGTGGGAACCGTCAGCCTGCGATATCCAGATCTCTTCGCTTCCGGAGCGCGTCGACGTGAACGCCAGCTTCGAACCATCGGGCGAGTAGTCAGGCGTGTGCTCGTCCAGTGTCGAGGCAGGCAGTCCCGAGTCGTCGAATCCGGCTCCCGGCTGCGTGAGATCCAGACGCCAGAAACCGGTGTCTCGGAACCTCCGGGCGTACACCATCCGACCCGACGCGGTGATGTCGAGGCCAGTGCCCTGGTCCCCGACGAGCAGGGCCTCCCCTGAACTGGGCACGGGCGCGCCCTTGGCGTCCAGGCGCATGCGTCGCAATTGCGAACTGGCCATGTGACTGCTGACCGAGTACACCAGTCCACGGTCGCCCGGCTCCCATGCCAATGCCAACACCCGGCGTGGGGCTGCCTCGACGACCTTTACCGGCGGGCCCGTCGGCCTCATCTCGGTGTCGAGCGGCACGACGAACACGCCGCTCTGGGAGATCAGGGACTCGCGGATGAACGCAAGCCGCCGACCATCGCTGGTGAACGCCGGCCCCCACTCGGGCAGCGAGCCGTCGGTGGTCAGGCGGCGGCGCGTGGATCCATCGCTGGCGATGAGCCAGATCCCCGGTTCGCTCCCGATCGTGCCGCCCACCGCGATCCACCGGCTGTCGGGAGACCATGCGAGCAGTCCGCCGGCAGACTCCAACACTCCGGCCGACGTGAATGTCACCACCGAGGCGATACGGCGGACCGTCCCGCCGAGCGCCGGCATGACCATCACGTCGGTCGCCGTCTGATCGGCCTGGACCTTCAGGAAAGCCAGGCGGCTGCCGTCCGGTGACCAGGCAGGCGCCACTTCGCGCTCGGGATCCGAGGTCAGACGTACGGGCTCGCCGCCGCCGACCGTCTTGACGTACACGTCCACGTTGTCCTGTTGCGGGCCGTTCCAGTGGAACGCGACCTGCGCGCCGTCCGGCGAGAAACTCGGCGAGCCCTCCGTGCCGATGTATGCGGTCAGCGGCGTTGCCGCCGTGCCAACCAGCGGTCCTTCCGGTGCCGACCGGCGGCCGATCGCGAGGCGCCACACCAGCACGGCGGCCCCCAGCGCCGCGAGTACGACGACTGCCAGTGCAAGGCGTCGGCGCGCGGCTCGGCGGCTCGGGACCAACATCTGCACCGCGTCCTCGCCACGATCATCGGCGGGAGGTCGCGGCGAGGGCGGCAGCGCGCCTGTGGCTGCAGCAACCGCAGCAGGCTCCGTGCGGACCGTCGGCGTGAAGCGGTAGCCGAGTTTCGGCACGGTCTCGATCCAGGCCTCGGCGCCCTCCCCGAGCGTCTTGCGCAACGTGGAGACCTGGAAGGAGAGGTTCGCCTCCTCGACGAAGGTGTCGGGCCAGAGCGCGGACATCAGGTCGTGACGTGACAGCGCGCGTCCGTCGCTCCTCACCAGGATCAGCAGCAGCTCATACGTCTTTGGCGGGAGCGCGAGCGCGCGCCCATCACGCGTCACGCGGTGGCGCGCCGCATCAATGGCGATCGGGCCGAACTCGTACGCCTCGCTGCCGGTCTGCGGGTTGGACGGGGTCAAGCGATTTCGCTGCACATCCTGCGACATGGCTTCGCTACTTCAAGGGACTCGCCGTTGCCATAGACACGCAGCGTGCGCGCATGCCGCACCTCGCCCTTCGCTTGGACCGTCTGGTTCGCGCCATTCTACGCGCGTTCCAAGGCCGCTCCCTGTTGCCGACGTTGCTCTGTGTATTGGCACATGCCGACGCGTCGTTCAGCCCAGCCTCGGTGCGGCACGACTGCTCGCTGTCGCGCCGAATGAGCTCGAACGGCTGCTCGACGACGCCCGAACCACTATGTCGCTCGAGGCCCGCCAGAGGGTGCTCGCCGTGCTGCCACGCCAGGGCGACGACACGGAATTCGAACCGCGGCGCGCGCGTAAGGTCAGGACCGTCACCGACCTGCTTTCGGCTTCGAGCGGGCAGGAACCGCACGCGGTCAACATCGTCGATGCTCCACAAGCAGGGGTCGCGCTGCACGAGCGCAGCGTCGTGCTCATCACCGTGCCCGCGCTGGATCTGCTGTCGAAGGAGGAGTTGACGGCGCTCGTGGCGCACCAGCTCGGCGACGAGTCCACCTCGCGCGACCGGGTCGACTCCAGGGTTCGCGGCGACCGTCCGGGCCTGCGAGATCGAGCTCACCTCTGACCTGATCGCCGTTGCGACGATCCATCGCAGTGGCAAGCCGGCCTCGATGCTCGTCAACACCGAAAAGCTCACGCAGCTGCACCTGCAACGCCTCGGCGCGGCGAGTAACGAGCGCGACTACTCCCAACTGGGCGCATCGTTATGCGTCAAATCACCCGCTGAGTAAAATCGTCCGCTCGGCGTGCGTTGGTTTAGTATGAGTGTTTCAACGATTCCCGCGGCCCGAGCGTGATCCGATCCGCTGGACGGGTCAATTACGCGGCTCGTGATGAAGCCCGCTACCGTCCCCGAACGCGAGTTCGACGAGCCTGTCGCCGGTTTCCCGCGACGCCACAATGCGTCCGAGGTCCGCGTCCCACACGGGCGAGCAGCGAGGCACCGACCGGTGTTGCCAAGGCGGAGCCACACGACCGCGGGTTCGTCATGGAGCAGCAGATGCTGTGCCTCACCGACTAGCAGCGAGGCGGATATGAACCTAATGTGCGACCACTGGGCGAACACACGATCATCGTGTTCCAATTTGCAGGCTGGCATGCCTTGCCGCGATGTTCAGATCGCCTTATGGCTCGGCGTTTCCCCACTCTGACCCGCTGCGGAACGTCCCCCTTCCACACGACGACAGGAGAATCACATGACTATCGGACCCGCGAGCCTCGTCCATGCCAGGTACCCCCACAACGGCGTCAAGCATCCGTTGGTGCCCGACTCCAGTGATGACTATGCGAACTGGTGGGAGCATGTGCTGCCAAACGGCCGCATTGGTGCGGCCGTCTGGCTCTATGAGGGCAGCGACAAGATGCGTCGCACGATCATCGTGCGTGAGTGGGACAACCCAGACAGCGTGGTGCACGTCCAGGGGAACGTTCGCCTCGGCGCGCAATGCAGTCACGTCACCAACCGGTTTCTCGATATATTGGCTGCGCTGCCAAGGCCGTAAGGTCGTCCATTCACGCTGGTTGCCCTGCACGAATGGTTTTCTGCCCGCAAGGATCGCCGACAAGAAAGCTCCTTCGCTGCTGCCTTCTTCTGACATTCCGCTGCCGAATAGCTGCTGACGTTGACCTCGCGGCCGAGCCGGGCCTCGGCCTTCCTGAGGATCGGCGTGAGCTCGGCGAGTCCCAGCTCCCCGGCCACCCAGCAGGTCGACGTCACTCGCCGCATGCTGGTCGCGGCGTGCGACCGACCTGTAGACGAGCGCGCATCCGTCCCTTAAATGAGTGGCGGAACGCCTCGGCCGCCCGCACCACACCGGCGGTCTTGTCGATCAGCCGCGCAGCTGGAGGGAAAGACTGGCGATCGCGGTCGGCCTTGAAGTAGCCGCGGATGCCCTCGCGGCGGGTGTCGAGGACGATCAGGCGAGGAATGCGCTTTCGCCGGTCAGCCGGCCCCGCGGAGGTCACACACCCTCCACGACGCAAATGGACTGTCGAGGGCTGCAAGCACCACCGCGTAATTTGTCGCTGACACTTACGGCCACACTTGACAAATGTTGGCGCCAACGGTCAATGACCACACCATCGCTATCGGCTATCCTCGACGTTGCCTACGATGGAATACGCAATCCTGAAGGAGTTCAATCGCGCTCTTGGCGGCCTCACCAAAGCGGGTGGTGAGAAGAAACGTAAGGCCGACAAGGTATTGGCACCTGGGTCGCCTGCAGGTCGATTCGAGCCCGCTCAAGGATCTCCCCGTCACCAACAACGGCGAGTCACGCATCAAGCACTGCGTGAAGTACGAACTCGGCGGCGGATACCGACTGGTCACCGTGCAGACCGACAAGGTCGTGGCGTTCTGTTTTGCGGGCACGCATGACGATACCGACCGATGGCTCGATTCCCATGGAGGCCTGACGCTCGGGAAGGGACAAGACGGGGCATGGGAACCCGTCTACAAGAGTCCGTCCATCGATGACCCCATTCGCAGGGCCCCTGTTGCGGCGTCCACCCCGCTGTTGGAGCGGATGGAGAATCACCGTGTGGACCGACTTCTCGAGGGCGTGCCAGCGACCGTAGTGCGAAAGCTCGCGACGTTCGAATTGGTCGCCACGCCAGAACAACTCGAGTCTGCATGCCGCGGAATCGAATCGATCGATCGCAGGGTGCTCGTCTACGACGTTCTATGCCTGCTCGCCAGCGGCAATCGCCAGGCGGCAGAGAGCCGCCTGGACCTTGAACTCGGCGTGGTGACGGAAATCGACGATCTTTCGGGCACCGAGCTGCTGGCGGTGTTGGACGGAGATCAGATGCGAACGCTCCGCGTCGGCTCTCCCGACCACGAGAAGTGGCTCCAATCCTTTGCCAGGAACGCGGGCGAGATGGACTGGCTGCTGTTCTTGCATCCCGAGCAGGCCGCCGTGGTGAACGCCGACTTCAATGGCCCGGCGCAGCTGTCCGGTGTCTCCGGCTCTGGGAAGACGTGCGTAGCCATCCATCGCGCGGTCCGGTTGGCGACAGCCAGAGGTGACGCCCAAGTTCTCGTCGTGACGCTGAACCGAAGCCTTGCCGGCCTCATCCAGAGGCTGGTGGATGCCGCCGCCCCGGATGAATCGGTGCGATGCCGAATCAAGGTGTCGTCGTTCTTTCAACTCTGCCAGGAACTGCTTGCAGAGTTCGAGCCGCACAACACAAGGCACTATGCCGACGTGTCATGGAAGCTCAATGAGCACATCGACGAGGTGTTCCGCGAGTACTACCGCTGCTGGCTGAACAACGACTCCGCGAACGTCTTGTGGCCTGTCCACGACAGCCTGGTGGCGCAGGGCATCTGTGCCGAGACCTACGTTCGCGAGGAGTTCGACTGGATACGCAGCGCACTCGTGGACGGAGAACGGTCACGGTATCTGTCCCTCGAGCGTCTGGGACGACGGATCGGCCTGCTGGAGGACGCGCGCAAGCGACTCCTGGCGGGATTGTCCGCTTGGGAAGCGAAGATGTGGGACATTGGCGTGACGGATTACGAGTTCAACATGGTTGTCATTCTGAATTGCAGCCAAGGCGTGCTGCCACCAGACGGCACAGCCAAGGAGGAAGAGTTCCGGCACGGATGCAAGCTGTATGTGGCGATGACGAGAGCGCGAGACGAGCTCTATCTGTCGTATAGCGGCGAACCCTCGCAGTGGCTGGACATCGATTCGAAGTCGCTCACGTTCATGGAGTGGACCGGGGTGGTGGCGCTTCGCCAGAACCTGGTCACCGTTCCGCCTGCCTCGTTGTCGCAGCTTCAGGGAGACTCCACGGCCGGCGTCCTCCAGTTGAAGGGGCGCGAGTTCCTTTATGTGCCGGACGCCAGAGGGCTCTCGCTGGATGCCATTCGGAAGATCGATGACCTGGTGGACGGTATCGGGTTGATCAGGAAGCGACAGCGCGTCCGCTGGCGCAACATGATGACGCTGCATGAGGATCTCGAGACCAAGCCATCGACACGGCTACTGTTTGGCCCTGTGATCGGGGTCGAGGTTCAGGAACGACTGCAGGCCATCACACGAGCCACCAGCGCTGGCAAGCCACGATGACGAGACGTCACACGCTCTCCCGGTAGGCACGTTCGTGAATCACTGAGAATGTCGTGACCTGCTAAACGTGTTCGGACCGATCGTTACTGGAGAGCGACCCTCATCGTCGAGGAACCGGGGCGCGATGTCCAGCATGGTCGGTGGACGCCCGATGACATGCTTGGCCGCTTCATAGGCCCACCGGGCTTCCTTCTCACGGCAAGGCCGGTCGCGCGCCCGGGCCCATCGTTGCGCTGCGAGTTGCTCCGTCCTCTCCCGACGGCGTGTGCTCCTGGTCGAGCCAGCCTAGCAATGCGGAGCGATCGAAGAGGAGCCGCACCACCCCCGCCGGCGGTCCAACATCGCTTAGACAGCCGCCGGATGTGGGCAGGAACTCCGCGACTTCGTCGACGCTAAGGAGGGTGGGAGCTCAAGGGTGGATGGTCCGTTTCGTCTGTTTGCGCGTATGCCAAGGAACGCCTGCGGAGCCGCAGGGAAGCGAAGGCTCTGCCCGGTCGTTCCGCCTTCGCTGTATAGTCGCTGTTCTGTATTCGGCGTTCGTTGTATTATATGGCTGAGATGAAGGTCAGGGATATGGAGGGAACGTACGCCGCCCTGAAACGCTGTGAAGAAGAGCTGCGAACAGTTGCGGCCGAGGCCGCGGCGGCGGGTGACTACGACCGGCTTGCCCGGATCGCCGCTACAGCCCGCAGAGTCTTGGACCTCGCCAGCGAGTGGCAGGGCGGTGATGACAGTGGCACCGCTGCGGAGGTTGCTGCCGCAGTGGCAGCACCACCCTCCTCAGAGGATCCGCCGCAAGGCCGGGCGCGAGGTAGTCGTCATTCGGCTGCCCGGAATTACCCGCGGTTCATGCGTCGGGGCGACGAACTCGTGAAGATCGGGTGGTCGAAAGCCGGACGCAAGGAATATCAGCACCGCGCACCGCACAGCCTGCTCGTCGCGTTACGGCAAGCACTGCTGGATGCAAGTAGGGCGCGGAAGTTGTTCACGATGGACACGTTGGAACGCTCTCTTGCTGCCAACAACGTGCCCGGATACCAGGCGTACGCCTGGCTCGCGTGGCTTCGATCCGCTGACCTAGTGAAGCAACACGGCCGGCAGGGCTACTCGCTCATCAAGGCGGCAACGTTCGAAACCGATATAGAGAAGGCCCTGATCGAGCTTCCAGCCCAAGGGCTGTAGGCAATGTGTCTGGCCAGGAGGAGCAACCGGTGACGCTGAAGTGGGACTTCAAGACTTGGTCACGGGGAGACAAGGTCCGCGACCCGATCCAAGGCGAGTTCTTCTCGACTGACGCCATCAAAAATCCGGCCGAGGCGTTCGTCCGGGAGGCAGTCCAGAACTCGCTCGATGCCGGCACTGCCAAGCCGGTTCGTGTTCGCTTTTACATCTCGGGCCAGAACGGCGCAATTCCCTCGACGCGCATGGCGTTCTACATGAACGGCTCCTGGCAGCACCTCGGCGCGGAGGGAAACGGACTGCGCGACATCCCTGGACCGGCGGACGGCTGTCCGTTCCTGGTCTGCGAGGACTTCTCGACGCGAGGCCTCGAAGGCGATCCCGGGCAAAGCCAGGAGGTCCCGGGCCAGAAGAACCATTTCTACTACTTCTTCCGTACCGAGGGAAAATCCGCGAAAACCGATCAGCAGCGGGGTCGCTGGGGCATCGGCAAATACGTCTTCCCTCGTTCGAGCCGCATCAATTCCTTTCTTGCTGTGACCGCGCGTGCCGACAAGCGCCGGCTGTTCATGGGACAGGCGGTCCTCAAGTCTCATCTCATTGGCGACAAGTACTACAAGCCTGACGGCTCGCTCGGTTTAGACGAGGACGGCCTGTCGATGCCGTTCGAGGATCCTCAGCTGGTTGACGATTTCTGCAGCGACTTCAAGCTGCAACGAGGAGAGCGGCCTGGACTGTCCGTCGTCGTGCCCTGGTACGACAGCGAGATCGAGTTTAAACACCTCGTCGCCGCGTCCGCGCGAGACTACTTCTACGCGATTTTGAGCGGAGACCTGATCGTCGATGTGGAGTCGCCCTCAGAGACGGTCAGCTTGAGTGCGGCGACTTTGGAAGCGACGCTTGCCGCGACGGATCCGGCACTGGCTCGTGAACTTGTGCCCACGCTTGACCTGACAAAATGGGCTATTGCGCTCGATTCCTCCAACATGAACGAGATCAGCGTTCCCGAACCGAGGAACTCGTACAAATGGGAGGATGTGGAACTTCCCAAAGAGCTGATCGCGGCACTCAGACCACGCCTTCACGCGGGCGACCGATTGGCATTTCGGATTCACATGAGTGTCAGCCTGAAGGACTCGACGCCGGCACCTGCGTTCTTCGACATCTACATGGTCCGCGACGATGCCGATGATGATGGCCGCCCCGTCTTCATTCGCGACGGCATCATCATTTCGGACGTTCGTCCCACGCGCCGCAACCGCGGGACACGGGCGCTTGTGGTCATCAAGGACTCTCCCCTTGCCACGTTGCTCGGTGATTCCGAGAACCCGGCGCACACGCAGTGGCAACACGACAGCTCGCACTTCAAGGGGAAGTACAAGTACGGCAAGTCGTACATCACGTTCGTCACTGGCGCCGTGTCCGCGATTCAGCAAGCCATTGTCGGGAATGAGCAGGAGATCGATCCGACGCTTTTAATCGACTTTTTCAACCTGCCGTCTGGCGGCGACGGGAAGAAGGACAAGGGGCCCGGGAAGAACGATAAGGACAAGGAGCCGCCACCCCCTCCACCCCCTCCACCGCCTCCACCGCCTCCACCGCCTCCACCACCGCCGACGCCGTCCCGCTTCCGGATCAACCGAGTCAAGGGGGGATTCTCGGTAACGCCCGGCGAGCCTGGTGCGCCAATTCCGTCCCGTATCGAGCTGCGGGCTGCTTACGACGTCCGACGCGGAAACGCGATGTCCCGCTACCGAGCTGCCGATTTCAGGCTCGACAAGTCTCCTATCAAGCTCGACAGGAAGGGACTGGACATCGTCGAGGCCGAGAACAACCGAGTCCTCGTTGCGATTCAAGACAAGGATTTCAGTCTGACGGTCAGCGGCTTCGACGAGAACCGTGATCTCGTCGTCCGTGGTGTGGTGAAGGGAGACGCCGGTGATTAGGCGGTACAACTACACTGGGCGTAAGGCCCTCGAGCGTTCTGACACGAACGTGCGCATCGAGGAGGCCCCACTGCGCTTTTTCGCAGGCCTCTCGTTGACGTCGTACGGCCTGCCGTCTGAAGCCAGAGTGTTCGTCGAAGCGTACCGCCAGACGAACTGGATGCGATTCGACTTCGGAACGGTGGGCGCCATCAAGGTGCCTGGCGATTTACTCCTGACAGAGTTCGACGCGCGCGAAGGGATTTTGTTCAGAGTCCGTGTCACGGCAACGAGCGATCCGGAGGGCCGGCTCCTTGCCGAGGCTGACCAGATCTCGCCAATCCACAGAAAAGCGAATGGCGAGGTGACTCGCGAACCACTCCTCCCGATTAAGCCGGCCGACCTCGGTGAAGAAGTGTTCCGAGTGGACTTCAGCAACCGGCCGCTGCTCCTTATCAACAACCAGTTCGGCGACTGGCGTGCTCTCGCTCACAGCCCGTTCTTTGTCTGCATGGCTCTGCCGCAGGCGCTGCGCGAGATCCTCACACGCGTCCTCTGGGTCGAGAAGTACTTCGATACAGACGATCCGGACGACTGGCAGGCTCGGTGGCTGCGATTCGCCGCGGCGCTGCCGGGCAGTTCCGAGGTTCCCGCGGAAGAAGAGAAGGACTCGTTCGAGGATTGGATCAACGCGTCAGTAGCGGCGTTCGCGCGCATGCATGGCATGAAGGCGCGGTTTGGCGCCCACTGGTCTGGAGGCTCAGAGTCATGAAGGTCCGCCGCCTAACGGTAAGGGGAATCGAACAGTTCACCGCTTTTCTGGATTCATTGAATACGCCCACTCCTCAGGGAGTCCCGGCCTGGCTCCTGGACAACGATGAGATGTCGAGCCCGCTGGAAGTCGCCATCGAGGTCACGGTGACGACGTTCGAGAACAGGTTCGAGCTGGCAAAGTATCTGGATTCGAAGCTGACCGATTCCGGCCTCAAGAGCGTTGAACGCGACGTCTCGCTGTGGACTTGGCTAACCCTCTTCTATTTCGATCAGGTGTGCCCGCCTGACGAAGAGGGCCGCCGCAAACCTGACGAACAGGCGCGCTACATTCCGGCCGTCGACGACTATCGCAAGTATTACAGACATCTCTTGGCGGGGCCCTACACAGTGTACCGTGCTCACCGAGACGCCCCTTGGCGCGCTTTCGCCGTGTTGGCGGGGCCCGTCGACAAGCTGGGCGAGCTTGCGGAGCAGCTGACCTCGCGGCAGGAGATCGTCACAAACAAGGCAGCGATGGAGCTCGCGACGGACCTGTACGTTGATCCGGCAACTCAGAGGGTGAAGAGAGGAGCGGCTGGAAGCGGCCCAGGCAGCGCGAGGCGCTTCGCTGACATCCTGAACCAGTTTGATCTGACGTGGGACCTCTACGCGATGAAGATGCTGGCTATACGGCAGATGATGCCGGCAGAGTTCAAGCGCTTCATGTAGTCGGCCATCTGTCCGCCGTCGGTGGCCATCAACGCTGGGCTGTCGTCCTCGCCGCGTCAGGGCTGCGAAGTCCGCGGATCTTGAGCGGACTTGACGGACCGGAAAAAGCGCTGGATGTCGCTTCGCAGGCGCGACGGGTGCCGCAGGCGGCACTCCCAGACCACAAGGACCCTCCAGCCGTCGCGGCGCAGTTGGCGAGTCGACACTTGGTCGCGGGCAACGTTGTCGGTGAACTTGGCCGTCCAGAACGGGACATTGCTCTTAGGCGTATAGGCGAACGGGCAACCACGATGTCGATGCCAGAAACAACCGTGCACAAAAACAACGACGCGGTGCCGTTTCAGGACTATGTCCGGTCGACCAGGAAGACTCCGGTCGTGAAGCCGGAATCTGTAGCCCAGCTTATGCAGGATCGATCGGACGGCAATCTCAGGCTTTGTGTCGCCAGATTTGATCCGGGACATGTTCCAACTGCGATGCGCTGACGGCGAGCTGTCAAGGTCTGGTCTGGCTGCCACGTCAGTCATCAAGCACACTGAGAACGGAGCCGGCGACCTGCCGTGCCAACAGCGGTGGTACGGCGTTTCCAATCTGCCCGTAGCCAGAGGTCCTGTTCCCGCAGAAGTAGTAGTTGTCCGGGAATGTCTGAAGCCTCGCAGCCTCCCTCATTGTCAGACTTCGGCACTGCGTCGGGTCGTAGTGAATGTAGTAGTGCCCATCCTTTGCGATGTGGCTGGTGATCGTGGTCGACGGTCTGTTCCTGACCTGAACTCGAAAGCGGTCATCAAAGTGGAAGTCCGGATCCTGGATTCGGCCACCGGCGCCGTGGCCGCTGTTCATCGCGTCGTGGACATTTCGATGCGCCGGCAGCAGCTCTCGCGGGAACTCCTGGAGCCGGGGCGAGCGGTGCAGGACATGACCAAAGGCGGAAACGAACAGGTACCGCTGCAGGTCGTCAGATCTGTGTCCGCGCGTCTCGTGCTGGACGATGCCGCCGAGGCGAGGGTCCAAGAACCACTCTTGCTCGAACCGAGGCTGGAAGCTTCCCTCGATGAACGGTCGGCCTCGGTCAAGACGAGGCGACCGAAGCTTCGTGAGTCGATCCGCCAGGTAGTCCGCCACCGCGACTGTCTCCCCCCGTCGCAACCACCGGAGCCATGAGGTGTCGAGTGCAGCCTCGACAGCGGCCAGCCATTTCTCGGGGCTGTCGTGGCCGCCGGAGAGACCGCTGCGAACTCTAGGCAGGCCTTCGAGCACATCGGCGGCCGTTGAGTGCGGCTTCAGAGCCAGTGTGGGAAGGACTCCGTCGAGGTCTTCGCGAACGCCGATCAGGAAGACTCGATGACGAGCTTGTGGGATGCCGTACCGTTCTGCGTGGATCACGTAGTCGCTGACCGCGGCTGTCGCAAGCGCATCTCTCGCCGCCACGGAATGGACGCGGTAGCGGTAGCTACGACGGCCGGTCAGGGAACGACCTTCCCGGCGGAGGGCCTCTCGCGGGGACTGCAGGTCCCCAAGGATGCGCTGGAATAGGCGCTGCTGATTCAGGCTGGCCGAGAGGAGCCCCTTGACGTTTTCCATGACGAAGACCGAGGGCCAGTGGTCCGCGATTACCTGGAGGTATTCCACGTAGAGGAGCTGGCGATCGTCTTCCTCTGGCACGTAATTGTCCTTACCGGCATTTCGGGAACGGCCCGCCAAAGAGTACGCCTGGCAAGGCGGTCCGCCGATGAGGACCCAATGGGAGGCGTCAGCGACACACGCCTCGATGCGGCTATTCACGTCGGCACGACGGGTGGCTCCGAGCGTGGCGTACCAAGCCTCTCGGTCGGCCAGCTCCGCCTGTTCCGGGTAGCAATCGAAGACGTCACGCGGCGAGCGGAGTCCACGCAATACGTCGTAGTACTCGCCGGGAACAGCCCCATCTCTGAATGAGCGGAAGAAGGCGCGAAATCTTAGAGTCTGATGCGCGACCGGGTTGGCCTCAATGGACAGCCTGATCCGAAAGGGTGCCTTCCCGTCCTCTCGGTGAAACGCCGAGAACCCCTCTCCGAGACCGCCGGGGCCGGCGAAGAGGTCGATGACAGGGATGGACGAACGCCCGGCGCGAACCATGAACCAACGATTTTATCGTGTTCCCGAAACGTACAAGGTTCCAAAGCGATTCCACACGTTCCCTGAGCATCAGTCTCCGACGATACGTGGCGACCAGTGCTGGGTGGCCCGCCGGCGGCGCGCCGCACTCGGCCGCGCTGTCGATGCTGATCGAGCAGCTCTCCTCAGTCTGACGATCGAATTCCGCAATCAGAGCTGAACATCAGGAGTCGCCGGGCATCACGTAGTTGACGACGAGTCCGGGCGAGTCCTCGAGTTCGTCAAGGCCGCAGTCCCGCGGCGACGCGGGGGCGACGCTTGCGTCGCGCCTTGACGAGGCCGAGGCGAGCCCCACGCTTGATGCGTGATGGCCCGGCCTCGCCTGCGGTGACTGGTTAGTGCGGCGTCACGACCTCGAGATCCCGCACGTCGAGGCGCCCGTCCGCGCGCTCGTACTCCACCCGCGCATCCGGGAATTGCACGTGGCCGTCGTGTTCGGGGAGATGGCGTTCCGCAGCCCAGCGCGCGATCTCGGCCGCATCGCGCGCCGGGCGTCCACTGCCGGATCGCCGCTCGCGATTCGGCGCTTGGAGGAACTGCTGGTACTCGCGTTTCAGGTCGCGCTCGAGCACGACCCGACGGACGCGCCCCCCTGACCCACGGATGTCGTCGGCCGCCTCGCGGTACGCGTGCAAGACCTTGAGGTCGTGCTGGAGTTCGCGGCGTGTCGCCGGCCCCGCATGAAAGGCTTGCTCCGGGCCCGTCCGGTCATCTCGACGGACGCTCTCGAGGAGGTCGAGGCCGTCCTCGGACAACGTCAAGACCGTCGCGCGCTCGCCGTCAACGACGGCTGTGAAGGTGTCGACAAGACCCGCCCCGCGAAGTCGCTCGACGTCGCGCTCGGCCGGAGCCGGCGAAGGGCAGCGCGAGGAGCATGACCGAGACGAGCGTGCGGGCGTGGCTGGGCGGCGTGGAGCTGGAGACCTGCAGAAGGTGGTACATCCGGTTCCTCTCCGAAGAGGAGGACGCGTCCTGCACGTCCGTCCCGCATGGAGTAGAACTCTGAGTTCCGCTCGAAACTTACATCGCCCAGGCGACGGCCATGCTCCGAGCGGAGGGGCACTCCCTCCGTTCAGCTGCCTCCCACGCCCATCCAGCTCGCGATGCGCAGTGGACACACCGCTAACGCGACGGCGGTCCGCCGGCCGCGCCAGCGCACGGTTGTAAGATTTGCCGGCGTCGGAGAGTTCTACGAGGTGTACGGTCGCAACATCGCTCAAGTCGACCCACGTCGCCCGCGCTTGGCCGGCGACGATGCCGGCCTATGGCCTGCATCCACCGTCACAGATGCTGCGTGAACTGCCGGCGTCGACGGAACCACGTCCATTCGCCACGACTGTGCGCGCTCGAGGCATCACCATGCCGAGCCCCATCACGACATCTCGCGCTCTCGCCAGGACTGCCCTTCGGGGACATCAGCTTCAACAGCGGTGCGGCCAGTCCACCGCCGAGCCTAGCAACGGCACCGGACTCACGACTATCGCAAGCCACGGCCAAGGCGAGATGTTGCTTCGCCTTCGCGACGTCCTGGCCATCGTGGGCATGAGCCGGGCCCATGTGTACAACCTCATCAAGCAAGGGCTCTTCCCGAGACCGATCGCACTCGGTAGCAACTGCGCACGATGGGTTCAGTCCGAAGTGCAGGCCTGGGTCAGTGACAGCATCGTGACCGCGCGCCTGACGGCTCGGGAAACTACCAGGCAGTAGTCGCTGCCACCCTCGAACGATCTGGGCTCGTAAACATGGAGATGGTGCTGCTGGCCGAGGCGCGCCATCACCGTCATGGGCCCGTCTTCGCCAAGTCCGGTGAGATCAGGCGCGATCCCCAGGCTCCTGCAGTGGTTGCGCAATTCATGCGCGGCGTCATCCTTGTAGCCCCACGAGCCCACGGTGTATTTGCAGGTGGGTAGAAGATCCCACGGGTCGAACGTGGTGGTGGTACTCGCGCGCTTGGGCATAGGACACAAGCTCAGTCGGGCCGGCTACATCTTCACGTGTGTCAGGACAGGTACACTCCGGATTCTACCGATTTCGACATCCCGCTCGGCATCTCCCGGAAGGTTACGCTGCCATCGCGCTTCCGAGACGCGTGATGGACACCTATTTCCAAGCCTGGCCGATCCGGATCGTGCAGCGACGCTGGCGCCGGCGCTGTGCCTCCGACGGCGAGGCGTACCTTCCGTGGCGCGCGGCTGCTCTCCGCCACCGGGCCGTCCTGCATGCCATGCACGAGCAGCGGCCCGACCCCCAAACGCTCGAAGCCGACGGCCTGCAACGACAGGTGCCAATGGCGACCAATGGGCCGACGGCTGCGTCACCTGCATTTGGCCGTAATACGGTGACGCGGTCCTTCGGGGAGCCGTCCCGTCGGCGGCGTCCAAGTGCAGCCGCAGGCTCGCTGGCGCCTTCAGTCGCGTCGCTTCGTCCGTCCAGCCGTTCGCACCAGGCCGAGTTGCGGCAGCCGCCCCACCCATGCCTTGAGCGAGCTGCCCGAAAGGCCGAGCGTGATGTGCTCGCGCTGACTCAGTTGATAGCGTTCGTCGGCCTGCGCGATGAGTGTGCAACGACTCGGCCCGCACGATGCGGCGCTGTACCGTGACCGACATCCGGTCGGCGGCTCGACCACAGCAGGCAACGGCCGTCCCTGAGAGACCGGCGCTCGTACACGAGGTCGATCCCACTCTCACGCTCCATCGACTCGAGATCGTGGAAGACGTGCGCCAGGCCCTCGTTCCGGCGCAGGGTCGCGTGCAGGATGTTGCTCGTGGAGGCCCCATCGGCAGCCGACCCGGGCTGACCACACCGCCCCGGTCCTGCTGCAGGTTGGGGAAGATGTCACCGAGCTGCCGGTAGGGCCGGCGCACCTCTGGCTGCCGAATTAATATCTAATGTGATACTTTACCGTCGTCATGAAGGTGCGCGTCCGTGAGTTCGTCACGGCTGGCGGAGCGGCCCCGTATCGCGAGTGGCTGCTCGAGTTTGACCGTGTGACTCCTGCGCGCATCCAGGCACGCGTCCTGCGCTTCGAAGACGCGAACTTCGGCGACGTCAGGAGCGTTGGTGGTGGCGTGCTGGAGGCGCGCGTGATGTTCGGCGCGGGCTACCGCATCTACTTCGGCCGCCACCGCGTTGCGCTCGTGCTCCTGCTCGTCGGCGGCAGCAAGGCTTCACAGACGCGGGACATTCGCCTGGCGCAGGTGTACTGGCGCGAGTACCTGGGAGGGAAGTGAGATGGCACGACGCAGTCAGGATTGGAACGTCGGGCTCGCCGAGGATCTGCGAGATGCTGAGTTCGCCCGCGAGTTCCTGCTTGCCGCGATGGACGAGGGCGTGGCGATTCAGGTCGCGCTCGGCAAGGTGATCCGAGCGATGGGCGTGAAGGAGTTCGCCGACAAGATCGACATGGCCGCTCCGAATGTGCAGCGTGCCATCAATCCGCGCCACAACCCGACCCTCGAGACACTGAACAGGCTGCTCGATCCGTTCAAGCTCCGGCTCGTTCTGGCGCCAGCCGAACGGCCCAAGCGGCGCCGAGTGGCGTAGAGCCGTCGGGCAAGCCACAGGCGAGGCTGGCTTTGACCATGGAGCCATTGGCCAAGAAGGCGGTCACGCCGGCGTCGTCGTGAAGCTCGAGCCCCTCGTTGGCTCGAGGCCGCGTATCCGGTGAGCGCCAGGTTCAGTTCGCCGCGGTGAGCGGCGGAGGGTGTCGCACGAGGTCTGGAGGATGACCGGGCCGACCCGCTTTAGGTCGCCGCTCAGCTCGAATCCTGGCCTGACCATCTCGATGGTCGTTGATAGCCGATGACGATCATCCCGAGGACCAGGATTGGACCTGCTGCCCGACTCCGTAGCGCTCCCGGCCAGGTGCGTCAGGCGTAGAATCGGAACGCCGTCGCTGACCCGAAGGGAGAGTGCCGTTTATGCGTGCGCTCCATTACATCGCCCTCCTCTGCGTTCTCGGCACTGTGCCCTCACTCGCACAGCCTCGAGATTCACGCATCCGCAAGCTCGAAGAACTGGCGTGGCCACAGATCGACGCGCTCGATCGCGAGCGCACGATGTTCATCCTCCCAATCGGCATGCTCGAGGAGCACGGTCCCCATCTGCCGGTCGGGTCCGATACCTTCGGCGTGGAGTACGAGGCCGCCGGCGTGTCGACGAAGGTCAGCGCCGCCCTGCCGCAATGGCGTGTTGTGATGATGCCGACGATTCACTACGGTGAGACCGGCGCGAACGTCATCGGCGGCGTCTTCGTCCACCCAGGCACCTATGGCATCCGCCACTCTACTCTCCGGTCGCTGGTTGCGGATCTCGGCGCACAGCTGGCGCAGAACGGGTTCAAATGGATCTTCGTCCTGACTGGCCACGCCTCCCCCTCGCACGGCATCGCCGTGAATGATGGCTGTGACTTCGTCAGCGAAACGTTCAAGGTCAGCATGCTGCACGTGAGCGGCCTCTTCCGCGCCGATGCGGCCATTCAATCCCGGGCCAGGGCGATCGCGGCGAAACATTTCTCAGCGGCCGAGATTGCCGCATTCGGGCTCGATGTTCACGCCGGCGTCGCGGAGACGTCCGTCAACCTGGCTCTTCAGCCGCTGCTCGTGCATCGCGGGTATAAGAGTCTTCCTCCTCAGGCCGGGCGAACGTTCGAGGAGCTGCAGACGATCGCGACCAGGCCGGGCTGGCAGGGATATCTGTCGACACCCTCGAAAGCCACGGCCGCATACGGGCGAGATATCGAAGTGTGGTGGGTGGATGGATTGACCGAGCTCGTCTTGCGCACCATTCGCGGGGAGAACCTGCTGAATGCGCCGCGCGCGCCGGCGCAGCTCGATCCCGGGAGAGCAGGCGTACTAGAAAGGGCACTGCAGGACGAGCGCGAGTTCGAGGCAAAGCTCGACGCGTGGTTGGCTCATCGTCGACCGCGGTAGCGCGCCGTTCGCATCGGCATGGATTGGCAAGATGGCGGCGTGACCTGCCCGCCGTCATCGCTACAGGGATAGTGTGAGTCCGCCGGGATTGACCAGTTCGTGGCGACTTGCGGTTCAGTGGTCCGCATCCCGTCCGCCACTGCGGTGCTGCGGGACGACCTCTCCCTTGCGGCGCAGGCCGTCCAGGAAGTCAGCCCAGGCCTGCATCATCTTGCGGCGTTCGGCTAGGTGCTGCGCACGGTTGTAGGCCGCGCGCACCTTGTTCCGCGGCGCGTGCGCGAGCTGGCGCTCAATGATGTCCGGCGCCCAGCCCATCTCGTTGAGCAGCGTCGACGCAAGCGCCCGGAAGCCGTGGCCGCACATCTGGCTAGCGTCGTACCCAAGGCGCTTGAGTGCGACATTGATCGTGTTCTCACTCATCACCTGGTGCCTGGTGCGAATGGACGGGAACACGTACCGAGAGGTCCCAGTCAGCGGCTTCAGGAGGGCGAGGATGGCGACCGCCTGCGTGCTGAGAGGCACGAGGTGGGCCTCACGCATCTTCGTCTTCTCGGCAGGAATTCGCCACTCCGCCTGGCCAAGGTCGATCTCCGACCATTCGGCTCGACGCAGTTCGCCGGGACGCACGAACAGCAGTGGTGCCAGCTTCAAAGCGCAGCCGACGACGAATGTGCCCTCGAACGCGTCGATGGCGCGCAGTAGCTCACCTACACGGGCTGGGTCGGTGATTGCTGCGCGATGCTGGTGCCGCACAGGAGTAAGCGCGCCGCGCAGATCGGAGGAGGGGTCACGCTGCGTGCGACCGGTCGCAATCGCGTAGCGGAAAACCTGACCGCACCGCTGCTTCGTCCTGTGTGCTGTCTCGTGTTTCCCGCGAGCCTCGATCTGGCGGAGCACCTGCAACAGTTCCGGCGGCTCGATCTCGGCGACCGGCCGTTTGCCGAGCCAGGGACTTACCAGCGTCTTCAGCATCCAGCTCGCCTTCTCGAACGTGATCGGCGCCAGCACGTGCCGCTGGCGCTCAAGCCACTCGTCGGCGACCTCGCCGAACGTCATCGCCTGGGTGGCGGCTTCGCGGGCCGCCTGTCGCTCGCGACTCGGATCGATGCCAGCGGCCACCTTGGCGCGCGCCTCGGCTCGACGTTGGCGCGCCAGCGTCAACGACACCTCCGGGTAGGCGCCGAGCGACAGGGTGTTGCGGCGGCCCTGGAGGATGTAGTCGAAGCGCCAGAGGGCGGACCCGCTCGGCTGGACGAGCAGATACAGGCCGTCTCCGTCCGACAGGCGGACAGGCGTGGCGCCCGCCTTTGTTCGCCGGATCTTCGCATCACTGAGGGGCACGACAAGACGCGGCATACGCCTCCGGCCGGCCACGTTGCAGTAGGAAATCCGGAGAAGGATGCAGTAGGGCGCCCTCTACTGCGACTCCTACTGCAACAACGTGGCGGTGGCTGGGGACAAGTGTAGACCACCAGAGACCGACTTGCTGCAAAATCAGGCGCAAATACCGCTATCGTGGACCACTATGGATGAGGCTGGAAGGAACTGTGGTGCCGGTGGGCGGACTCGAACCGCCGACCCTGCGCTTATGAGACGCATGCTCTAACCGGCTGAGCTACACCGGCACCCTGAAGGCTGCTCCAACACCTCGGGGGCGGCTCGGAGCAGAACGTCCGATTCTAGCAGAGTTCCGCCGCCCTGTACGTCTTGCAGACCAAGTCGCGTCATCTCAGCGCCGAGCGTTCTCCGCGTCGAGTCGGGCGCGGAGACGCGCGACCTCCTCCGGTTGCACCCCCGCCTGGTCGTACCGCTCCGAGGGATCCCGGAGCAAGTCGAACAATTCCACCTTTTCCTGGCGGGCTTCCCCCTGCCCCGTCGTGCTCTCCCGCAACTTCCACGGCCCGACGCGGATCGCCTCGGCCTTCCCGAGGTTGTCGTACAGCAGCATCCGCTCCGGCGGATTGGCTGTCGCGCCCGAGAGCGCCGGCCACACGTCGAGACCATCGACGTTCGCCGGCACCTTGTCGGCGAGATGCGCGCGACCAGCCAGGGTCGGGAAGAAGTCGACGATGCTGATCGGCGCCTCGGTGACCTGCCCGGGCCGGATCGTTCCCGGCCAGACGGCGATCAAAGGCACCCGGTGCCCGCCTTCGTACGTGCCGGCCTTGCCCCCGCGAAATGGCCCGGTCGTGCCGTGATCCCAGGGTTTGACGATGTCGCGGCCGAACATGCGATCGGGCATCGCATTCCACGGGCCGTTGTCGCTGGTGAAGATGACCAGCGTATTCCCTGCAACGCCCGCCGCGGCCAGGGCGGCCCGCACCTGCCCGATCGAGTCGTCCAATTCCGCCATCACGTCGCCATAAGGGCTCGATGTCGTGCCGCGCCACTTCGGCGACACGGCCAGGGGCACGTGCGGCATCGAATGCGCGAGATAGAGGAAGAACGGCCGCCGTGCGGAAGCACTCTCCTTGATGAACGATACGGCTTCCTGCGTGTAGGTCGCCGTCAGCGTCGCAGGATCGGGTTCCTCGACGCGGCGCTGCTCGCCGTTCCACAGCGCCAGTTTTTCCGGCGTTTCCACGAATGGAGCCTTGTAGTCGTGGCTGTACAGCAGGCCGACGAACCGATCGAAGCCATGATCCATCGGCCGCATCCCGGGCTGGTCGCCCAGATGCCACTTACCAACCAGCATCGTCCGGTAGCCGGCCGAGTGCAGTACCTGCGGCAGCGTCACGTGATCGCGCGCCCGCAGGCCTTCGCTGCTGCGCGGCGACAGCGGCGCACGAATCCCGACGCGGAAGGCATATCGTCCCGTCAGCAACGACGCGCGCGTCGGCGAGCAGGACGGCGACGGCGCATACGCCGAAGTGGCGCGCATGCCCTCGCGGGCCATCGCATCGAGATGCGGTGTCCGGTGCAGCGGATGTCCATACGACGCGAGGTCGCCATAGCCCAGGTCGTCGGCAAGCACGACGACGATGTTGGGGAGCGTCGACGCGGCAGTCGCCTGCGCTCCGCCAGCGTGAGCGCGTAGCATGGCCGTCGCCGCGAGGCCGGCAAGCAGCCCAAGCGCGATGTACCACCGTGTGATGCGCGAAAGCGTGGCGAGGCAGTGGACCGCTCGGAGAGCGGTCCCTACCTGACCCACGGGCGGACCGTTCACTTCAGTTCGACCTCGATTACACGCATTGGCCTGGTGCCGGGATTGGAAACCATGTGCGTGGCATTGGCGGCGCGGAACCCGACGCTGCCGCTGGTGAATGACGCGGTCTCCTTCTTGCCGTCCTTCTCGGTGAACAGCAACTGCCCTTCGGTCAGGATCACGCCCACATGCGCGAACTCGTGTGTGTGCATGCCTGTATCGGGCACGCCAACCGGGAACGTCACGTCCTTGACGCGGACACGCTCGTTCTCGAACACCACCTGCGTGGAGTACTTGATGCCGGCGGGCTTCGTGGCTGTTGCGGCCTGCGGAACGCGCAGCGCCTCGAGTCCGGCCGCGCCGACCGTCAGCAGGCCCGCGGTCATCACCGAACCGGCGACCACGCCGGCCACGAACGTCAATTTGGAACGCATCATCTGTCCAGCCTCCAGGAGGAGATGAGGATATCAATCCGCGCCGAGTGCGTGGGAAATCCGTCAGGCTGCCCGTCGACCTGACGTGTCCCGCCGTAGCCTTGGCGAAGGTGGAAGGTCGACGGCTACGGGAAGAAAACGCCGAACGCTGAACGCCGAACGCTGAAGCGCATCGGCCCAGGGTGATGCGCAGCCTGACCGTCGACCAAGGTCGACGACCCGGTGCCCGGTACCCGGTGCCCGAACAGGCTGCCGGACAAAGTCCGGCAGCTACGTAATCAGCATCGCGTCGCCGTAGCTGTAGAAGCGCAATCCCTCGTCGATGGCACGCGCATAGGCGCCCAGCACGTGCTCCCGCCCGCCGAACGCGCACACGAGGAACAGCAGCGAGGATCGCGGCACGTGAAAGTTGGTCATCAGCGCGTCGACGACCTGGAAGCGATGACCAGGGCGGATGTACAGCGTCGTGGTGGCAGCACCCGCACGGACGCGCCCGTCCGCGCCTGCCGCGCTTTCGAGCGCGCGCGTGCTGGTGGTGCCGACGACGACCACGCGGCGGCCTTCCGCTTTCGCACGATTGATCGCGTCTGCAGCCGTCGTGGACACGTCGTATCGCTCGGGGTCGACGATGTGCTCCTCGACGATGTCCACGCGCACCGGCTTGAACGTGCCGTACCCCACGTGCAGCGTGATCGTCACGATCTCGACGCCGATCGCGCGCAACTGCGCCAGCAGGTCGGGCGTGAAGTGCAACCCGGCGGTTGGGGCTGCGACCGACCCGCGGTGGGTGCCGAACACGGTCTGGTACCGGTCGCGGTCTTCGGAGGCATCGGGTCGGCGGATGTACGGCGGCAGGGGCATGTGCCCGATGGCCTCGATTGCCTCATCCACGTCGGCGAACCCCTCGGCGCGCAGGTGCACGGTGCGCCGGCCGTAGTCGCTGCGTCCGACGATCTCGCCGTGGATCGCTCCACCCTCGCCCTCACACACGAACCGGCTGCCGATCTTCAATCGCTGTCCCGGGTGCACCAGCGCATCCCATGCGCCGGCTCCGTGCGACGCGACGAGCAGGCACTCCAGGCGTCCACCGCCGGGCAGCCGTCGGCCGAGCAGGCGCGCCGGGAAGACCCGGGTGTCGTTGAGCACGAGCACATCACCCGCGCGCAACCACGCGGTCAGGTCCGAGACATGGCCGATGGTGGTCTCGCCGCTCGCGCGGTCGAGCACCATCAGCCGCGACGTGCCGCGCTCTGCCGGTGGGTGCTGCGCGATCTGGCTCTCGGGCAGGTGAAAATCGAACTCGTCGACGCGCATGCGGGCGGCCCATGATCGCCCGGTGCTGGGCCGGGCGACAAGGACGGAGGAAAGAGGACGGAGGAAAGAGGATGGAGGATGGAGGATGGAGGATGGAGGACGGAGGACGGAGGACGGAGGACGGAGGAGAGAGGGAAGGAGGGAGGATAGAGGTCGGTACCAAGTTCGGCAGTCGGCGTTCGGCGTTAAAAGGTTCGATATGCGTATTGCGATCACAGGCGCCAGCGGGCTCGTTGGTTCGGCTCTCGTCCCGTTCCTGCAGGGAACGGGGCACGACGTGATCCGCCTCGTGCGCGGCACGCCGCGCAGCCCCGATGAGCACCGCTGGAGCCCCGACTCGGGCATCGTCGACGCCTCGACGATGGGGCCGGTGGACGCGGTCATCCATCTCGCGGGCGAAAGCGTGGCTGGTGGCCGCTGGACACCGGCGATGAAAGCGCGGATCCGCGACAGCCGCATCGGCCCGACGCGTGCCCTTGCGCGATCGCTCGCCGACGCGCCCGTCCCGCCGCGCGTCCTCATCAGCGCATCGGCGATGGGCATCTACGGCGACCGCGGGGACGAAGTGCTGACCGAGTCGAGTCCCAGGGGCGGCGGCTTCCTCGCCGACGTGTGCGAGGCCTGGGAAGCCGCCGCCGAGCCTGCCCGCGCCGCGGGCATCCGTGTCGTCCATCCCCGGTTCGGCATCATCCTCGACGCTCGCGGCGGCGCCCTCGGCAAGATGACGCTGCCCTTCAGGCTGGGGCTCGGTGGCCGGCTCGGCCCGGGCACGCAGCACTGGAGCTGGGTCAGCATCGCGGACGTGCTCGGGGCACTGCTGTTCGCCGCTGCACACGACCAGGTCCGCGGCCCGATCAACGTCACCGCGCCGCACTCGGTCACCAACGCGGAATTCACGCAGAGCCTCGGGCGGGTCCTGCATCGCCCGGCCGTGATGCCGGTGCCGGCGGTCGTGCTGAGGGCCGTCATCGGCGAGATGGCGCAGGCCGAACTGCTCAGCAGCAAGCGGGTGTTGCCTGCCGCACTCCAGCGCGCCGACTTCGAGTTCCGCTACCCACGCCTCGAGGACGCGTTGCGCTACACGCTGGGCCGGCGGGCCGCAATGCAGGCCGGCTGACGCGGGTCGCCCGTAACCGCAGGACGGAGGATAGAGGACGGAGGATAGAGGACGGAGGATCGAGGGGAGGACGGAGGATGGAGGTCGACAGCCTGCGTGCCTCTGTCCTCTCCTCCCTCCTCCCTCCTCCGTCCTCCGTCCTCCGTCCTCCCTCCTCCGTCCTCCTTCCTCCGTCCTCCTTCCTCCGTCCTCCTTCCTGCTGAGCCTCCAATGGCATACTTGTGCGCCGCGGCACGGGAAACACCGCGCCTGCGGCACACGGTGACGATGAAAGTCTGGCCTGGCTCCCCTTACCCGCTCGGTGCCACCTGGGACGGCATCGGCGTCAACTTCGCGCTCTTCTCGGAGCACGCCACCGGCGTCGACCTGTGCCTGTTCGACTCGCCGTACGCGGGCCGCGAGATGCACCGGATTGCGTTGCGGCAACGGACCGAACAGGTGTGGCACGGCTACCTGCCAGAGGTCCGGCCGGGTCACCTGTATGGCTACCGCGTTCACGGCCCGCACGACCTCCGGGCGGGTCATCGTTTCAATCCTGCCAAGCTGCTGTTCGACCCCTATGCCAAGGCAGTCGGGCGCAACGTACGCTGGCACGACAGCATGTTCGGGTTCACGATCGGATCACCCGACAGCCGGGACGATCGTGACAACGCCGCCTACGCCCCGCTTGCGGCGGTCGTCGATCCGGCCTTCACGTGGGCCGACGACCGCCGCCTCAAACGACCCTGGCACGAGACGGTCATCTACGAACTGCACGTGCGCGGCTTCACGAAGCGTCACCCCGGCATTCCCGAGGACCTGCGCGGCAGCTACCTGGGGCTCGCCTCGGAAGCCGCCATCGAACACCTGCTGAAGCTCGGGGTCACCGCCGTCGAGTTGCTGCCCGTCCACCATCACATCGACGACTGGCACCTGGTCAAGGGGAGCCTTTCCAACTACTGGGGGTACAACACCCTCGGCTACTTCGCCCCGGACCTGCGCTATTCGGTCAGCCGGTCCGCCTACGGCGCGGTCCGCGAGTTCAAGTCGATGGTGCGGGCGCTGCACGCGGCGGGACTGGAGGTGATCCTCGACGTGGTCTACAACCACACGGGCGAGGGCAGTCACATGGGGCCGACGCTGTCGCTGCGCGGCATCGACAACGTGTCGTACTACCGGCTCTCGCCGTCCGACAAGCGCTACTACGAGGACTTCACCGGCACCGGCAACACGTTGAACATGCAGAGCCCGCGTGTCCTGCAGCTGATCATGGACAGCCTGCGGTACTGGGTGCTCGAGATGCATGTCGACGGCTTCCGCTTCGACCTGGCGAGCGCGCTCGCGCGCGAGCTGCACGCGGTGGACAAGCTCGGCTCCTTCTTCGACATCATCCATCAGGACCCGGTGCTGTCACAGGTGAAGCTGATTGCGGAACCGTGGGATCTCGGCGAGGGCGGCTACCAGGTCGGCAACTTCCCGGTCGGCTGGACCGAGTGGAACGGCCGCTATCGCGATACGGTGCGCCGCTTCTGGCGCGGTGACGGTGGCCAGGTGTCCGAGTTCGCGACGCGGCTCGCCGGCAGCAGTGACCTGTACGAGCCCACCGGCCGGCTGCCGAGCGCGAGCATCAACTTCGTCACCTGTCACGATGGCTTCACGCTCGCCGACCTGGTCAGCTACGAACAGAAACACAACGAGGCCAACGGCGAGCAGAACCGCGACGGCGAGTCCAACAACCTCGGCATGAACTTCGGCGTCGAGGGCCCGACCGCGGATCCGGCGATTCGCCAGGCGCGGGTGCAGCAGCGCCGCAACTTCATGGCCACGCTCCTGCTGTCGCAGGGCGTACCGATGATCGCCGGCGGCGACGAGATCGGCCGGACGCAGAACGGCAACAACAACGCGTACTGCCAGGACAACGACCTCAGCTGGTTTCGTTGGGACCGTTCGGACGAGGATCGCGATTTCCTCGAGTTCACGCGGATGTTGATTGCGCTGCGGCAAAAGCACCCGGTGCTGCGCCGGCAGCGGTATTTCCAGGGCCGGCCCTTGCGCGGCGAGGGCGTGAAGGACCTGGCGTGGTTCGACCCATCCGGCGTCGAGATGTCCGACGCGATGTGGTCCGCGCCGCATGTCCGCTGCCTGGGAATGCGGCTGAGCGGCGTGGCCATGGACGAGGTGAACGACCGCGGCGAGCCGATCGTCGACGACACGTTGCTGGTCCTGCTCAACGCGGCGACCACACCTGTGTCGTTCAAGCTGCCGAAACTCAGCACCGGACTGGCCTGGACGCGCCTCTTCGATACCGGCATCGAGCATCAGCCCGTGGCCCCGGCCGAGCGTGGCAAGTACCCGGTGGCCGGGCTCTCAGTGGTGCTGCTGCGCGCGGATGAGCGAACGCGCTCCACTGTCCGGTAAGATTGTCCTGTCACTTCCGGCTTACGGCCGCCCTTGATCGGGGGCGGCAGGGTTGGCCGGCTCTCGCACGCCCCGCTGCCGTTCCGGTCGCGATCAGGCGTGCGATTTTGCTTTCCGGGATGACATGGAAGAGTTCTCGCGGCCCACGCAGCCGGACTGGTACAAGGACGCCGTCATCTACCAGGTGCACGTCCGCACCTTCTTCGACGGCAACGACGATGGCATCGGCGACTTCGTCGGCCTGGTCCGGAAACTCGACTACCTGCAGGCGCTCGGGATCAACACGATCTGGATCCTGCCCTTCTACCCGTCGCCGCTGCGCGACGACGGGTACGACATCGCCCATTACCAGGGCGTGCACCCGGCATACGGCACGCTCCGCGACGTGCGGCGGTTCCTGCGGGAGGCACACGCGCGTGGACTGCGGGTGATCACCGAACTGGTGATGAACCACACGTCGGACCAGCATCCCTGGTTCCAGGCCGCGCGGCACGCGCCGCCGGGATCACCGGCACGCGACTTCTACGTCTGGAGTGACACCAACCGCAAGTACGAGGACACGCGCGTCATCTTCACGGACACGGAGACGTCCAACTGGACGTGGGATCCGGCGGCAGGCGCGTTCTACTGGCATCGCTTCTTCCATCACCAGCCCGACCTCAACTTCGAGAACCCGCGGGTGATACGGGCGATGCTGCGCGCGATGAGGTTCTGGCTCGATCTCGGCGTCGATGCCTTCCGGCTCGATGCGATTCCCTACCTGATCGAGCGCGAGGGCACGTCGTGCGAGAGCCTGCCGGAGACGCACGCGATCATCCGGCAGGTCCGCAAGTTCATGGACGCCGAGTATCCCGGACGCGTGCTGCTTGCCGAGGCCAACCAGTGGCCCTCCGACGTCAGCGCCTATTTCGGCTCCGGTGACGAGTGCCACATGGCGTTCCACTTCCCGCTGATGCCCCGTCTCTACATGGGCATCGAGCGCGAGGACCGCGAGCCCATCGTCGAGATCCTGCGACAGACACCCGACATCCCGGCGAGTTGCCAATGGGCGCTGTTCCTGCGCAACCACGACGAACTGACGCTGGAGATGGTGACCCCCGAGGAGCGCGAGTACATGTATGGCGCCTTCGCCGAGGATCCGCGGATGCGCATCAACGTCGGCATCCGCCGCCGGCTCGCGCCCCTGCTCGACGGCGATCGGCGCCGCGTCGAACTGCTCACCGTGCTGCTGCTGTCGCTGCCGGGTACGCCGGTCGTCTACTACGGCGACGAGATCGGCATGGGCGACAACATCTACCTGTCGGACCGCCACGGCGTGCGGACGCCGATGCAGTGGACCGGCGATCGCAATGGCGGCTTCTCGCGCGCGGATCCACAGCGCCTGTGCGCGCCGCCGGTGATGGATCCGGTCTTCGGATTCCAGGCGGTCAACGTCGAGGCACAGGAGCGATCGCCAGCGTCGCTGCTCAACTGGACACGGCGCATGATCGCGATGCGCCAGGCCCACCCGACCTTCGGGCGTGGCGCCATCGAGTTTGTCGAGACCGGCAACCGCAAGGTCCTGGCGTTCCTCCGCACGCATCAGGACGACACGGTCCTGGTGGTCGCCAATCTCTCGGCGCACGTGCAGGCGGCGCAGGTCCAGACACGGCACGATCGCGTGCACGTGGAGATGCTGGGGAGCACACGGATGCCACCCCTCGAGAGAGGCGGGCTGGGGCTGACGCTGGCGCCATACGGCTGGTACTGGCTGCACGTCCTTGACGCGAACGACCCGCGAGTGCAAGGCGAGGCGGTCGCCGATCAGCGGCGCCACGCGATGCCCGACCTGCTGGTGAGCGAGCGCTGGGACACGTTGTTCGACGGACCCGGCCGCGCGATCCTCGAGCGCCGGTACCTGCGCCCGTACCTCGAACGCCAGTCCTGGTATCGCGCGCCCGGCGCGTCCGTGCGCAGCGTGCGGATTGCCAGCCACGCCCTGGCGCGGGGAGGCGCCGATCCGATCGTGCTCGCGGCGGTGGACGTGGAAAGCGACGTGGACACCTATCGCTATGGCCTGGTGCTGACGTTCACCAGCGGTCTGCGAGGCGAGGAGATCCTGGAGCGCCACCCCGATCGCGTACTGGCTCGCATCGCCGGCGCGCGCAGGGGCACGCTGCACGAGGTGATCGAGGCCGACGCCGCCCGCGTGCTGATGCGGATGCTCACCGACGGCACGCGCCTGGCGGGTCGCGACGGCATCTTCGACGCGGCGTCGCAGGGGCCTGCCGTGCTCGCCGACCACGAGCCGTACACGCTGATGCCGACGACGCTCGGGCAGACGGTGATCACGTGTGGCGCGGCCGCCGAACTGAAGATTCGCCGAAGACTCCTGCCGGGCCGATCGCACGAGCAACTGCTGCTCGGCGCGCTGGCGCACAATCTGGACGTCGAACTGCCGATGGCCTACGCGAACCTCGATCTGCTCACGCCCGACAACCGGCGCTGGCCGTTCGTGCTGCTGCGATCCCAGGTGCCATTCACCGATGACGGATGGGATCGGTCGCGCCAGCTGGCCCAGCGATGGATTGCGGAACCGCGAACGATGGCCGACCGGCCGGATCCGTTCGCCTGGCTGCGCGAAGGTCGTGACGCGCCGCGGCTCGACAGCGAGCCGTTGCACGAGGTCGAGGCGATGGCACGGGTGATGGGGCGGCGCGTGGCTGCCACCCACATGGCCATCGTCGCGACGGGTGCGGCAAACGCGGCCCAGGATGCGGCAGGCAGCGACACGTTCCCGTCGAAGGACCGGGAACTGGCCGATGCAGCGCTCGCGGCGCTCTCCGATCTGCCGGACCAGGTCCGCAGCCGGTGGGCGACGTTGATCGACTCGCCCGCGGGGCGCCGGATCCTGGCGTCACGGCAGGTCCTCGGCGCGCTCGCGCGCTGGCGGTGGTCCGACGGCGAGCCGGCCCCGGTGGATCCAGACGACAGCACACCCGGGACACGCGGCACGAGCGACTATGGGGAACGGGACATCGCGGCGCTGGCTGCCGACCTGGCCTACGCCGCCCTCACCGCCCTGCAGCAGGCCGGTCATCGCGATCCCCAGGATCCTGCGGCACGCGCCTGGTGGTCCATCGCCACGTGGGCCCTCGTCCGTGGCTGGCAGGAGGAACTCGCGGCCGCGGGGACGAGTACGGGCTCCGTATCGGACCTGATCGAGGGCCTCCGGGTTGGACTGCTGTGGCGCCTGCTCGTCGATGCCGTCAGCGCTGGCGAGGACAGGCGGCACCAGGCCCAGGCCGTGCTCCAGGATCTCGCCGCACGCCCCGTGGGTGACCGGTGATGCGTGGACGCTGGACGCCGGCCTTCGGCCCACGCCTGGACGAGTCCGGCGTGCGGTTGCGGGTCTGCGCGCCAGGCGCGACGACGGTGCGCGTGCACTTCGACGGGGTGCCTTCGGTCGAGATGGCGCGAGTCGCGCCGGACGTGTTTGAAACCCGCATGGTCGGCGCGCGCCCCGGTGACCGGTACCGACTGCAACGCGACGACAACGAGCCGTGGCCGGACCCCTGCAGCCGGTGGCAGCCCGATGGCGTGCACGGACCGTCGATGCTGATCGATCCCGACGCGTTTGCCTGGACGGACGCGAACTGGCGCGGCGTCGCCCGGCATCGGCTCGTGATCTACGAACTGCACGTCGGCACGTTCACGCCGGAGGGCACCTTCGCGGCGGCCGCCGAACGTCTGGCCGACCTCGTCGATCTCGGCATCACCGCCGTCGAACTGATGCCGGTCGCCGCCTTTCCGGGCGCGCGCAACTGGGGCTACGACGGCGCCGCCCTCTTCGCGCCCTCGGAACGGTACGGCCACCCGGACGACTTGCGCACGCTGATCGATCGCGCGCACGCCCTCGGACTCGCGGTGCTGCTCGACGTCGTCTACAACCACCTGGGCCCCGACGGGGCGTATGTCGCGGCGTGGATGCCGACGATCTTCAGCGACCGTCGCGCATCCCCGTGGGGACGCGGCATCAATCTCGACGGCCCCGGCTGCGCGCACGTGCGGCGACTGATTTGCGACAACGCCCTGCACTGGCTGATCGAGTACCACCTGGACGGGTTGCGGATCGACGCCACTCACGCCCTCGCTGATGACAGCCCCGAGCACATCCTGGCGCAAATGGCCCGCGAACTCGCCGCGCACGTGGGGCATCGCCATGTGCACCTGATCGCGGAGGACGATCGCAACCTCGACACGCTCCTGCACCCGCTCGAGCAGGGCGGGTACGGCATGACAGGCGTGTGGGCCGACGACTTCCATCACGCCGTCCGGCGGCATCTTGCCGGCGACCACGAAGCGTGGTTTGCCGACTTCCGCGGCAGCACCGACGAGATCGCGGCCGCCGCGCGTGACGGCTGGGTGTTCACCGGCCAGCACGCGTCGCATTACGACGGCCCGCGCGGCACGTCTCCGGCCGGCGTGCCCGTCGAGGCCTCGGTGATCTGCCTGCAGAACCACGATCAGGTCGGCAACCGCGCCCACGGCGACCGCCTGCACCACCAGGTCGGCGAGGCCGCATGGCTCGCAGCGACGACCCTGCTGCTGATGGCGCCGGAGACACCGCTGCTGTTCATGGGCCAGGAGTGGGCTGCCTCGTCGCCGTTCCTCTTCTTCACCGACCACGAGGCGAGGCTCGGTGAACTGGTCGTCGAAGGCCGGCGGCGCGAGTTCGTCCGCTTCTCGACGTTCAACGATCCCGAGGCGCGTCAGCGGATCCCGAGCCCGCAGGCGGAATGGACCTGGCGCAGCAGCGTGCTCGACTGGGAGGAGCGCACCGAACCGCGCCACGCCCACGTGCTCGCGGAAACGCGCGCACTGCTGGCGGTGCGGCGCGCGCACCTCTCGGCACAGCCGCGCGAGCGATCGCGCATCCGATGCGAGCCTGCCGGGCCGCACGGCGTCTGGCTCGAGCAGCCTTCGGACCGCGGCGGCCGGCTGCTGACGTTCATCGACTTCTCGGGGACAGCAGTGCGCACGATTGCCGGAGTCACACGGCCAGGCATGCCGTTGCAGGTGCTGCATGCGACAACGCCGAGACCAGATCGCCGCGTGGTCCTGGGGGTGCACGCCGCGGACACGTCCCTCGTGATCGAGGCTGGCCGCGAGCCTTTCGGCATCGTGCTGCACCTGCCCGAGGCGCGCGATGAGGATTGACCCGCCGGCGTGGACGCCGACGAGTACGTACCGCTTGCAGCTCGGGCCGGACCTGCGCCTGGCGGACGTGGAAGCGATCACCCCGTACCTCGCAAGTCTGGGCGTGGAGGCGTTGTACCTGTCGCCGATGCTCAAGGCACGCCCCGGCAGCACGCACGGCTACGACATCGTCGACCATGCCGCGCTCAATCCGGACCTCGGCACGGAGGAGGATCTCGCTCGCATGTCGCGCGGCGCGGCGACGCACGGGCTGCGGCTGCTCGCCGACATCGTGCCCAATCACATGGGCGTCGACCCCCGTGCCAACCCCTGGTGGCGCGAGGTGCTCGAGAACGGTCCGTGTTCACCGTACGCGGAGTACTTCGACATCGACTGGGACCCGATCACGCCACACCTGCGGCAGAAGGTCCTGTGGCCGATCCTCGGCGACCAGTACGGCGCGGCGCTCGATCGGGGCGAACTGCAGCTGGAGTACGAGGATGGTCGGCTGGGCCTGTGCTACTTCGATCATCGGCTGCCGATCAACCCGCGACAGACGCCGCTCGTCTTCCGGCACGCGGTGCCGACGCTCGTCGGTGAACTCGGCGATGCGCATGCGGCGGTCATCGAGTTCCAGAGCATCCTCGAGGGCCTGCACAACCTGCCGCCGTACACCGACACCCATCCCGAGCGGATCGCGGTTCGGCAACGCGAGAAGGAGGTGCTTCGCGGCCGCCTGTTGCGCCTGGTGGAGGAGACGCCGTTCGTGCTCGAGGCCATCGTGCAGGCCGTGACGCACGTCAACGGCCAGCAGGGGCAGCTGTCGTCGTACGACGAACTGCACGGGCTGCTGGAGGCGCAACCGTACCGGCTCGCGTCGTGGCGCACCGCCGTCGACGAGATCAATTACCGGCGCTTCTTCGACATCAACGACCTCGCCGGCGTGCGCGTGGAGCAGGAAACCGTGTTCGACGCGACGCACAAGCTGATCGGCCGCTGGCTGCGCGAGGGGCAGGTGCATGCGCTGCGGCTCGACCATCCCGACGGGCTGTTCGATCCGGAGGCCTACTTCCGGCGGCTGCAACAGCTCGCGCGCGACGAGACCGGGCAGGACGCACCGCTGTACGTGGTGGCGGAGAAGATTCTCTCGGGCCGCGAACGCCTGCGTGACGACTGGCAGGTGCATGGCACGACCGGCTACAACTTCCTCAACGAGATCAACGGGCTCTTCCTCGACCCGACCGGCGTGAGGCGGCTGCGACGGCTGCACGCGCGGACGACAGGCGTGCGGGAACCGCTTGCCGACATCGTCTACGACGCCAAGACACTGATCATGAACACGGCGATGTCGAGCGAGCTGGGCGTGCTCGCCGATGCCCTGGCGCGCATCGCGCGCGCCGATCGCCACACCAGAGACTTCACGCTCAACAGCCTCCGCGAGCTGATCGCCGAGTACGTGGCGTGCATCCCCGTGTATCGCACGTACGTGAGCCCGCGAGGCTGGACGCACGAGGACGAGGCCATCATCGACCGGACGATCGCCGAGGCGGAGCGGCGCAATCCGGCGATGGAACGGTCCCTCTTCCGCTTCCTCAGGCAGGTGCTGCTGCCCTCGCCGCCCGACGACACGCACGCGGCCCAGGGGCCGCTGTCGATGTACGAGCGCCGGCTGGCCTTTGCGATGAAGTTGCAGCAGTACACCGGCCCGGTGCAGGCCAAGGGCGTCGAGGACACGACGTTCTATCGCTACAACGTGCTGGTGTCGATGAACGAGGTCGGCGCCGACCCTGGTGCGGGCGTCCACTCGGTGGACGACGTGCACGCGGCCAACGCCGCACGGCAGCGCGACTGGCCGGCGGAGATGACCACGCTGTCGACGCACGACACCAAGCTCGGAGAGGACGTGCGCGCTCGCATCCATGCGCTCTCGGAACTGGCCGACGAGTGGCAGGAGGCGCTCGGACGCGTGCTCCGGGTTTCGGCGTCCGCACGGACGCTGCTGCGCGGAGCCTGGGCCCCCGATCGCCACGACGAGTGCCGCTTCCTGCAGGTGTTGCTCGGATGCTGGCCCCCCGGGCTTTCCTTCGACGCCCCGGCGCCGGCCGACCTGATCGCGCGGCTGCAGGCGTACATGCTGAAGGCGATTCGCGAGGCCAAGCGGCATACGAGCTGGATCGCACAGAACGAGGCCTATGAAGCGGCCACCGCGTCGTACGTGGACGAGGTGCTCGGCGGATCCATCGCCCCGCGGGTGTTCGGCGTCCTCCGGCCACTGGCGGCGCAGCTGGCTACGCGTGGCGTCTGCAACTCGCTGGCGCAGACGGTGCTGAAGCTGACCTCGCCGGGCGTCCCGGACACCTACCAGGGCTCCGAGGGCTGGAAGTTCGATCTCGTCGACCCCGACAACCGCCGGCCGGCGCCGTTCGAGGCGCTGGCGACGCGCTTGCGGGACCTTGACGCGGAGCGGGAATGCGACCGGTTCGGCCCGAGCAACGTCTCGCGCTGGCTGGACGCGTGGCCCGACGGGCGACTGAAATTGCATGTGGTGTCGACCCTGCTGCGGGCCCGGCGGGCCCGCCCGGAACTGTGGCTGCGCGGCGACTACCGGCCGCTGCATGTCGAACTGGCGGTAAGTGCGTCGGCCATGGCCTTTGCGAGGAGGCACGACGGTGATGGGTGGGCGCTCGTGGTTGCGGGCTTGCGCACGGCGCGCTTGCCGGGCGCCTGGCCTGTCGGGCCGGCCTGGGCGACGTCGCGCGTGCTCCTGCCGGACGACACTCCGGGAACTGCGTGGCGGGACCTGCTGACGGGTGCGCAGCTGACGTCGACCCGGACCGCCGCCGAGCAGTGGATGTTCCTCGCCCAGGTGCTCCAGGCAGCCCCTGTGGCAGTGCTCGTCCCCGACATCGGGTGAACTGAGAGCTGGTCAGTTCAGAGCCGGCAGTTTGTGCCATCATCATGGCGTCGTAGGGCAGAGATGAAAGCCGGCGGGCCTGCCACGCCGAAGCGTGCGTGAGTGGGCGAAGGCAAGCGCTTCACCAATTCATGCCGGTCGCCGATCTCAACCGGGATGGGCGTGGACTGCCCGAAGGAGTCGCTGTGACCAGCGAAGTACGTTCCCCAATCCGGCTCCTCGTGGCTGATGACCACGACATCCTGCGGCAGGGCCTCGTCGCGGTGCTCGAGCGCGACCCGCGGTTCTCGGTCGTCGCGACGGCGAGCAACGGCGAGGAAGCCGTCGCCGCGTTCCGCCGCACCCAACCCGACCTCGCGATCATGGATCTCCGGATGCCGGTGATGGAGGGTCCCGAGGCCATCCGCGCCATCCGTGCCGAGTTCGCCGAGGCGCGCGTCGTCGTGCTCACCGTGTACGAAGGCGACGTGGACATCGCACGGGCGCTGTCTGCCGGCGCCGCCGCGTACGTGCTCAAGGGAATGCCGAGCGACGAGCTGTTCGAGGCCATCATCGCCGTTCACGAGGGACGGCAGTACATCCCGCCGCGCATCACCCAGGTCCTCGACCAGGCCGGCCGCACCGACCTCACGCGTCGCGAAATGGACGTCTTGCGGCTCATCGTCGGCGGCCACAGCAACCGCGAGATCGCGCAGGAGTTGAACACCACCGAGGGCACGATCAAGTCCTACGTGAACGGCCTGCTCGGCAAGCTCGGCGTTCGCGACCGCACCCAGGCCGCCACCGCCGCCATCCGTCGCGGCCTCGTGAAGCTCGAGGAGGCCGAGAAGGCCAAGGCCGAGCGGGCCGCCCTCGGCAACGACATCGGTAACGCTTGACGCTTAACGCTTGACGCTGGATGCTGGATGCTGGATGCTGGACCGTCATCGGTCACGCCGGGTGCCGGGTGCCGGGTGCCGGGTACCGGGTACAAAAGACAGGGCGGCTCGATCAACGCGAGCCGCTTTTTTTATTCACCATGCCTCTTGAGACCTGAGGCTTGAGGCTTGAGGCTTGAGACCTGAGACCTGAGACCTGAGGCCTGAGACCTGAGGCGGGAACGTTAGGCGTTAGGCGTTAGTAAGACCAGCGAAGCAGCACTGCTCCCACCGTAAAGCCGGCGCCGACCGACGCCAACATCACCAGGTCGCCCTTCTTGAGACGGCCGTCTCGGACGGCGTCGTTCAGGGCGAGCGGGATGGTCGCCGCCGTGGTGTTGCCGTACTCGCCGATGTTCAAGACCATCTTCGCGGGTGGCACGCCGAGGCGTTGCGCGGCAGACTCGATGATCCGCTTGTTGGCCTGGTGCGACACGAACAGATCGAGATCGGCGGCGGTGATGCCGTTCCGGTCCATCAGGCGCCGGCACACTTCCTCGTTCTTGCGCACGGCGAACCGGAACACGCTCTGCCCGTCCTGGTGGACGTAATGCAGCCGCTTGTCGACGGTCTCGTGCGAGGCCGGCAGCTTCGATCCACCAGCCGGCATGCACAGCGCCGGGCCGCCACTGCCATCGACTTCGTGCGTGAAGTCGATCAACCCGAGATCGTCGCCAGGTGACGGCGACACGACCACGGCGCCGGCGCCATCGCCGAAGAGCACGCACGTGGTGCGATCGGTGTAGTCGATGATGCTCGACATCACGTCGGCGCCGACCACGAGCGCGTGCCGCGCCATGCCCGCACTCACGAATCCCGCTGCCGTCGTCAAGGCGTAGGTGAAGCCGGAGCAGGCGGCGCCGAGATCGAAGCCCCACGCCCCTGACGCGCCGATCTTGTGCTGCAGCAGGCAGGCGGTGCTGGGGAACATCGTGTCCGGCGTCGTCGTGCCGACGACGATCACGTCGATGTCGGTCGGCTTGAGGCCCGCCTGCGCGATGGCGGCGCGAGAGGCCTCCGCGGCGAGGTCCGACGTGGCGACGCCCGGATCGACGATGTGACGCTTGCGGATGCCGGTCCGCTGCAGGATCCACTCGTCGTTGGTGTCGACCATCTTCTCGAGGTCGGCATTGGTCAGCGTGCGGGGCGGCAGGTACGTGGCCAGCCCGCTGATGCAGGGCTGGACCGTGGGCCGGCCGCCGCTGAGGACGCCGTGCAGGCGCGCCGCAGACTCCGTTACCACAGGCGATTGTCCTTTCCGGGCTCCTCGAGCCCGAAGAAAGCGTACGCGCGGCGCGTCGCCATGCGTCCACGCGGCGTCCGCTCGAGAAAGCCCACCTGCATCAGGAAGGGCTCGTAGATGTCCTCGATGGCGTCGCGCTCCTCGCCGAGCGCGGCCGCCAACGTGTTGACGCCGACAGGCCCGCCATCGAACTTGTCGATGATCGTTCGCAGCAGCCGCCGATCGACCTCGTCGAACCCGTAGGCGTCCACCTCGAGCAGCACGAGCGCTGCCTGCGCGACATCCAGGGTCACCGTGCCGTCGGCCCGCACCTGCGCGTAGTCGCGCACGCGCCGGAGCAGGCGGTTGGCGATGCGGGGTGTGCCCCGCGAACGCCTCGCCACCTCGGTTGCCGCGTCGGCTGACAGCGGTACGCCGAGAATACGTCCGGAGCGGGTCACGATCTCGATCATGTCCGCCTCGGTGTAGTAATCCAGCCGGTGCACGATGCCGAAGCGGCTGCGCAAGGGCGCCGTCAGCAGGCCCGTACGGGTCGTCGCCGCGACCAGGGTGAACGGCTGCACCGGCACCTTGACCGATCGTGCGCCCGGTCCCTGTCCGATGACGATGTCGAGCTCGTAGTCCTCCATCGCCGGATAGAGAATCTCCTCGATCGCGGGTGCCAGGCGGTGGATCTCGTCGATGAACAGGACCTCGTGGCGCTGCAGCGTCGTCAGGATCGCCGCGAGATCGCCGGGGCGCTCGATGACCGGTCCCGAAGAGGCCTTCATCGAGACCCCGAGTTCGTTCGCAATGACGTACGCGAGCGTGGTCTTGCCGAGACCCGGTGGGCCCGAGACCAGCACGTGGTCGAGCGCTTCGCCACGCTGGCGAGCCGCCGCGATCGCCACCTGCAGGTTCTCGCGCACGCGGTCCTGGCCGATGTAGTCGTCGAGCGTGCGCGGCCGCAGGCCGGCCTCGTATTGCGCGTCGTCGTCGCCGCTGCGTCCGCTCACCACACGCGAGTCCGGCATGCCTGGCTCGCCGCTCACGCGCGTGCCAGCCGGCCAAGGGCCTGGCGAAGCGCCTCGTCGAAGGTTGCCGCCGGCTGCGCCTTCAACACGTCACCCACCGCTTTCTCGACGACTGGGCGCTGGTAGCCGAGATTGACGAGCGCGGACAGCAAATCGGCGCGAACGATACTGCCGGGCGTGACCGGATCGGCGCTGACCGGCAGTGCCGCTGGCAGGCGATCGCGAAGTTCGAGCACGATCCGTTCAGCGGTCTTGCGGCCGATGCCGGGAATCGTGGTCAGTCGCGCCGGTTCGTTGCCCTGGACGGAGGCCACGAGATCCCCCGGCGCAATCCCGGACAGCACGGCCAGCGCCACCTTGGGGCCGATCCCGTTGACCGAGATCAACCGCTCGAAGATCTGCTGCTCGAGCGCGGTCAGGAAGCCGAACAGGGCGATCTGCTCCTCTCGAACGTGGGTGTACACGCGTAAGCTGACGTCGCCGCCGACATCGCCGATCCTGCCGTACGTCGAGAGCGGCACCTGGACGTCGTAGCCGACGCCAGCGACGTCCACGATCAGCCGCGCCGGCTGCTTTTCCATCAGCCGGCCACGCAGGGCGGCAATCACCGGTGCTCCAGGTCCTCGGGCCGCAGCTGTCGCCAGCTGGTGACCCGTCGTCCACGAGCGAACGGCGAGGCGTCGGCCTGGGGCACGACCGCCGCGGCGGTGTGTGCGTGGCACAGCGCGACGGCGAGCGCGTCGGAGATGTCGAGCGGCTTGGGTGGAACAGCGAGACCGAGCAGGAGCGTCACCATCTGCTGCACCTGCGGCTTCTCGGCACGCCCGAAGCCGACGACCGCGCGCTTGACCTCGGCCGGCGCGTACTCGACAACCGGCAGCCCGGCCTGCGTGGCCGCCAGCAGCATCACACCGCGGGCATGGGCCAGGGCGAACGCACTGCGGGTGTTCAATCCGTGGAAAAGGCTCTCGATCGCGACGCAGTCGGGGCGGGCGTCGGCGAGCCGTTCAGCGAGTTCGAGATAGATGATCCTGAGCTTGTCCGGGAACGTGCTCCGGGCGGGCGGCACGATGGCACCGCTGCAGATCAAGGCGCAGCGTGTGCCGCTGGCCTCGATGCAGCCGTACCCCGTGCGTACCGACCCGGGATCGATCCCGAAGATCCTCATGCCATCGAGGCCTCGATCTCCTTCTCCTCGATGTCGAAGTTCGACCACACCTGCTTGACGTCGTCGTGGTCGTCGAGCGCGTCCATCAGCTTGAGCATCTGCTGGGCGGTCTTGCCTTCGAGCTTGATGGTGTTCTTGGGCAGCATCGCCATCGCCTGCGCGGTGGACGGCTCGACGCCGAGCTGCTTGACGGCCTCGAGCACCGCCTCGTAGCCACCGACGTCGGTCGTCACTTCCCAGTTGTCGCCATCGTCGCCCATGTCGTCGGCGCCGGCCTCGAGCACGGCGCTCATCAGCGCCTCCTCTTCAGCCGCGGTCTTGTCGACGACGATGTAGCCCTTGCGATCGAACATCCAGGCAACGCTGTTGGTCTCACCGAGGCTGCCGCCGTACTTGGTCAGCATGTGGCGCAATTCGCCCACGGTGCGGTTGCGGTTGTCGGTCAGGGTCTCGATGATCACGGCCGCGCCGCCGGGGCCGTAACCCTCGTAGGTGATCTCGTCGTAGCTGACGCCATCTTCCTCGCCCGTCCCGCGCCGGATCGCGCGGGCGATGTTGTCGTTGGGCATGTTGACGGACTTGGCCTCGGCGATGACCGTGCGCAGCCGCGGGTTCATCGCCGGGTCGCCACCGCCGCTACGTGCGGCGACCGACAGCTCCTTGATGATGCGCGTGAAGATCTTGCCGCGCTTGGCGTCGAGCGCGCCCTTCTTGTGCTTGATCGTGTGCCATTTCGAGTGGCCGGACATCGCGTGGGACTCCTCGGCAGAACGTCGTAAAACCTCGGGATCTTAGCACGCGGGGTACCGGGTATCGGGTATCGGGTATCGGGGTACGGGTACCGGGTACCGGGTACACGTCCGGACACAGTCCGGCCGCTATGCTCGTCCCACGCCGGGTGTTGCCGTCGGACTCTGTCCGACGATCAGCGTCGCCTCTCCCGGTACCCGGGACCCGGCCCCCGGGACCCGGCCTAAGAGCGAACGGTCAGCGCGGCTTGCGCGCGAGCAACAGCCAGACATCGGCCCGGCGGTCCCAGGCGGCCCCGCGATAGTCGCCGAGGACGGCCTCGACGTCGAAGCCGGCCCGCGCGACGCGGCCGGCGATCGCGGGAAGCGGCAGGGTGCGGAAGCGGATCGTGAAGGGCGTGACCTGCTTGGACGCTCCCCGTCCCTCGATGTACTCCTGCTCGAACGTCGTGAGCCGCTTGTCCCGGTCCTGGCGCACTGTCTCGCGGAGCGAGATAGGCCGCCCCCTGGGACCCTCGGGGCTGAAGAAGACGAGCTTGCGGGTGTACTCGCGCCACTTGGGGACGTCAGGCACGAGGTCGAGCCCGAACAGGCCGCCGGGCTCCAGCACCCGCCAGGCCTCCCGAATCGCCCGGGCGAGGAGCACGTCGCTCAGCAGTGACTGGAGCATGCCGTACGGCGCCATCACCAGGCGGAAGCTGCCGTCCGCGAAGGGCAGGCTCGTGACATCGCCGCGAGCGAGAGGAGGGCGGGTGGTTCTGGCACGGCGAGCCCGCGGCGCCACGTGCTGGAGCATCTCCGACGTCCGGTCCACGCCAACTACCGGGATTCCATGGCGGTGGAGCGGAACGGTCAGGCGTCCCGTGCCGCTTCCGAGTTCGAGCACCCGGCCACCGGTGCGCCTGGCGAGCTGCCGCCAGAACCCGAGGTCGCGGCGGCCCATCGTGCGGGCGTTCTCCCAGTCGTAGAAGGGCGCGTAGGCGCCCCAGCCTTCGTGGCCGGCGGGCATAAGGGAGAACAGATTAATGCCGGAATGCCGGAATGCCGGAATGTCGAGAGCAAATGCTGCAATGTCGAGAGCATGTGCCGGTCCCGCCTGCACTCGACATTCCAGCATTATCTGGATCCTCTATTGGGGTCTTTGCGCCAATGTGGCGATGAGCAGGGCGTGCTGCACCTCGACAAACGCCGGCCCCTGGAGGTCGGCTTCGTCGCGGTAGGCGGCGACGGCCTCGAGCAGCGCGGCGCCGGCGGCTGCCCGTCCCGGTGCGTCAGCCGCTGCGATCAGGAGCCGCTCGCGGGCCTCCCACACCCCGGGAGGCGGCGCCCCCAGGCGTGACTCCGATACTGGTACCGCTTCCACGGACAGGGGCTCGAGACCCGCGTCGCGGAGCCACGACACCACGTGCACCCCGAGCCGGGCGGGCGCGTCGGGGGCGGACTCGCGTTGCCAGCCGCCCAGGGTGTCACGGGCGGCCGCGAAGGCCCGCTCGCCGGCGTCGGCGCCACTGAACCAATACCGGGCTTCGTGATCGGGCTCGACGACGAGGATCCGGCCGCCGGGACGCACGAGATCCGCGAGGGCGTGCGTGGCCGCGAGCGGATCGGCCAGGTGCTGCAGGACGCCGACGCACAGCACCGCGTCGGCCGTCCCGGGGGCCAGGGGAAGGGCGCACAGGTCGCCCGCAACGGCGTGCAGGGACACGTTCACCTCTCCGGCCAGTTCGCGGGTGTGTCGCGCGCGATGCCGCTGAACGTCGAGCGACACCACCGACAGGCCTGGCGTCGCCAGGGCCAGGGCGACGTCGATTTCGCCATTGCCGCAGCCCACGTGCACCAGCCGCTCGCCCGGGTCGCACCGCAGGTGACTGCCGACCCAATGCGTCCACCTCGCCGTCCACCAGCGGTCGCGCAGGTGTTTGAGGGTGTAGGAGGTCAGGGCGTCGATGTCACGCGACATGGTGATTACAGATCTGGCTGGAGATGTCGAATTCAGTATGGCGGCGGGAGCCGCTGCCCGGCGGGGTTGCCGCGCAAGGTGGCGCGAAACGCGCCCACGAACCAGGGTACGAGTCTTGCCATGGCAGTCACTGACATGATCGCATCACACCGATCCCGGCGGGGCTTCTCCATCATCGAATTGCTCATGGTCGTGGCTGTCGGGGCCACGCTGATGGCGCTCGGCACCCCGGTCCTGCGCGGCGCCATGGCCAACCAGCGCCTGCGGGCCGGGGCGGCGGATGTGGGGAGCGCCCTCTCGGAGGCCCGACGCGAGGCCTTCCGCACGAGCACGTCGGCACGCATCGAGGTCGACCCCGCCGATGGTCGCATCTCGGTGTTCGCGTGGGACAGCGTGGCCAACGCAGAGGCCGAGCGCAAGCGCTATTACCTGCCGGCCGGCGTGCAATTCAACAACGTCGGAGCCGTGACCTCTTTCACCTTCGACACCCTCGGCCGCCCCGCGGCCTTGCCGATGACGATTCAACTGCGGCTCGCGAACACGACCGTCATTCGCACCGTGTCCGTGCTCGGGACCGGCCGGACCACCGAAACCTAAGGATCTTGCCATGACGCTCGCACGCATCCGCTCCTTCCTGATTCGACCCGCACATCGATTGCGCGTGCCGGCGCACGACGAGCGCGGCTTCGGACTCGTCGAATCGGTCATCTCCGTCGGCATCGCCGGCAGTGGCCTACTCGCCGTCGCCGGACTGCTCGCCGCCGGTGCGAGCATGCAGCGCAATTCGCGCGACGGCGGCCGCGCCGGTATGGCCGCGATGCAGCAACTCGAAGTGCTGCGGATGCTGCCGCGGACCGACGCGCGCGTGCAGCTCGGAGGTGGCGGCGCCGCCGCCGGTTCCCTCACCGCCAACGTGGCCAACTACAACGGCCTGGTGAACGTGCCCCCGGCCGGCCAGGTGCGGGTGCGCTGGCTGGTCCAGGCCGGGCCCGCCGGCACGCTGGACATTTCCGTCCGGGCCGAGCCACTCGTGGCCGGCGCCCGGCGTTCCGATGTGAGGAGCCTGTTGTGGCGATGACACTGTCGTCCGAGCGCGGCATGACGATGGTGGAGCTGCTCGTGAGCAGCGCCGTGATGCTCGTCGTGCTGAGCGTCACCACTACGGTCATGACCAAGTCGAGCACGATGTTCACGCAGCAGCGAGCTGCGCTCGACGGGCGCAACAGCGGCGCGGCGGCCATCGACCTGCTGACGCGCCTGCTCCGGCAGTCGTCCTGCATCAGCGCGACCGCGGTGTATTGCCAGTCGATCGTCCCCGACCCGGAGCCCAACGGGGTCTTCGATTCGGTACGGGTCCGTGCCGACTGGAACCCGCGCGACGGCGATCTGAACGACCCGTACGAGGACGTGTACTTCGTCGTCGGTGGCGGCACGCTGTGGAAGAAAGAGCCTTCGGATCCGGGCCTCGTCTCGTTCGGTGACCAGGTCCAATCACTCAACTTCGCCTATACGAACCAGAACGGCGGGCCGCTGACCAACCCAGTCGCACGGCCCGACCTGATCGGCGGCGTACGCGTGACCATCGTGACGACGGCAGGACGTGGGCTCCCCTCGGTGACAAGTACGAGTGCGATCAGCTTGAGGAGGATCAAGTGAACATGCCCAGAATCGTGGTGGCAGCCCGCAGCGAGCGCGGCGTCTCGATGGTCTTCACGCTGCTATCGCTGGCAATGGTGACGGTGCTCGGCCTCGGCTTGACCAGCGTCGCCATGTCGACGGTCGCGCAGGCAGTCGCCGAGAGCGAGACGACCGAAGCGCTCGCGATCGCTGACGCAGGCATCGAACATGGCAAGCAACTGGTGCTGTGGCAGGACTGGCAGAGCCTCAACGTCTTCCTGCAGCGCGGCAACGCGACCGGCTGCAATTACGACGAGCTCTCCGGTACGCCCATCAACATCCCTTTGCCCGCGGGGTACCCGACGGCCGCCGCCAACTTCATTCCCGCGACGGGACGCGCGTTCGGGCAGGGCCGTTACTACGTGGAACTGTGCGACAACCACTCGCGCGAGCAGGTTGCGCCGGCGCCCAACACCGACAACGATCCCAACACCGACGTGGACAAGGTGATCTACATGCGCAGCGTCGGCTTCGGCCCGCGCGGATCACGCGCCGCGGTCGAACTCACGCTTGGCGCCACCGCCATGCCGGCCGTAGTGGTGGAGGGTAACCTCGAAGTCAAAGGTAACCCCACGGTGACTGGTCCAGCTGGGTCGATTCATGCCAACGGCACGCTCGAACTGTCGGGAAACCCCTGCACGCACGTGTACTACGCCAGCGTCGATGGCACGACCGAAAGCGGCAACGTCCAGGGCGGCACGGGCTGCACGGCCGCCGACGTCGATGCGCGTCCGTTCTCGCCCCGCATCAACATCCCCAAGTTGGATCCGTACACCGTGGCACGACAGGCGCAGGCCGCGGGCGTGGCCGTGAAAACGCTGATCGGCAAGAACGTCGTCGCACCTGATGGCGTCGTGTACTGCACGATAAATGCTGGTTGCGCTTACAACGGCCTTCCGGGAGGCCCAGCCGGCAGCGGTATCGCCTCAACCCTTGTGGCGCTCGGCACTATCCCAACCGGGTGGAGTCATCAGCCCAACCCGCACAGGGACTGGATCACCATGGGCGAGACCGCGCCCGGCACATACTTCATTGTCGGCAACGCGGAGGTGACGGCCAACACCGGCGGCCCTGGCGGCGCCGCCGCTGGCACCACCGCGGCGTTGTCACTGCTGTCGATGGGTTCGATTACAGCCAACGGAAATCCGGGGGTCGTTCCGCATGCCACGGTCCCGTTCATCGGGCCGATCCTGATGATCGCCGGCTACGACCTCGACCTCGGCGCGGACTTCGACGCCGCGTACGAGGGCCTGTTCTACGCCCGACACCAGTTGGACATCAAGGGCAACCCGACGCTGAACGGACAGGTCATCGCCCTCAACGAGGCCGACACCCCCTTCGAGGGCCACAACCCGATCCGACTCAATAACAACGGTGCGATGGAGATTAACGGCAACCCCACGATCAACTACAGCGGCAACGGCTTGCAGACGGTCAAGGCCCTCACCTGGCGCGAGTGCCGAGGCAACTGGACCGCGCCAGTCATCGCCGGCGGCGTGATGACCGACCCGGGGAATTCGTGCGGAGCGCCGTAAGGTCATTGGTCATTGGTCATGCGTCATTGGTCATTGGTCATTGGTCATTCGTCATTCGTCATTCGTCATTCGTCATTCGTCATCAATCATTGGTCATCAAGGTTAGTGGTCGTGATCGGCCATGCGTCATTGGTCATGCGTCATGACTAATGACTAATGACTAATGACTGGCGCAATCAGGCGCCGGGGCGGAGGTGTAGAAGTCCTCGACGAAGCGACCGGCGTAGGACTCGAGCAGTTCCTGCACGCGCGACGCACGGTCGGACCGGACGATGAGGCCGGCGTGATACGGCATGTCGATGCGCTGCGCGATTTCGGGGGCGTCGTAGGCGGAGGTATCCGGGCGCTCCTGTCGTGCGAGTGACAGGACGAGGCCGGCGTAGTCTTCGCGATGCGGCGGTACTTCGTACTGGCCATGCTCGCCCGCCACCTCCACCTTCGCCCACTCGTGCCAGAGGTTGAGACCGGTCGACGCAACGATGACGTCGACGATGAACGCGCCGCCGACACGCGAGGCCGTTTCGAGGAAATAACAACGGCCGTCCTCATGGGCGCGTATGAACTCGGTGTGGGTGACCCCGCGCACCAGGCCGAGCGTGTCGAGCAAGCGCCGGTTCAGCGCATCGAGCACCTGCGCGTCCTCGGACTCGCGCAGCACGGTACTGGTGGTGAAGACACCGCCCTGGTGTGCCACCGTCCATGGGGGCGAGCCATAGCGATGGATGGCGCTGAAAACCACCTGGCGGTTCCAGACGATCGAGTCGACATGGAAGATGTCGCCGGGAACGAACTGCTCGAGCAGCGAGAAGGCTCGCATGTCGCCCAGATCGTGGATGTGCTGCCACACGTCGTCTCGCGTCGTGGCCTTGCGGATGCCAATCGCGGCGGCCTGCGACCGCGGCTTCACCAGCCACGGCCCGTCGACGCGATCGAGATAGGCATTCACGTCGTCGTCATTGAAGAGGCCGACGAAGGACGGCACCAGCACGCCATGTTCGTGAGCCCGCACGCGCATGGCCAGCTTGTCCCTGAAGTAGCGCGCCGTCGTCTCACCCATGCCGGGGAGGCGCAGGTGCTCACGCAGGAGTGCGGCTGTCTCGACGTCGAAGTCGTCGAGCGGCACGATGCGGTCGATGCGGCGGCTGCGGGCGACGTGGCTGACGCCCTTGAGCAGATCCTCGCGGCCGATAATCGCCGGGATGGCAAAGATCTCGTCGATCGCCTCGCGCGGCCAGCTCGGGATGTCGCGCAGCGCCTCGGTGGTCAGGAGCAGGACGGTGCAGCCCTGGCGCTTGCACTCGCGCAGGAATTCGGCGCCCTTCTCGTAGGTGGCCACGCACAGGATTGTCAACGGTCCGTCGTGGGTCATCACACTCCCTGTGTTCCTGTGTTCCTATGACTAGTCCAACGTCGCAAGTTCACCGGGGACGATCGGACGTGTACGTGGCAACTTGCCCTTGTAGGCGCGCCAGCCCATCGCCGCCAAGACTGCCAGGAACGCGAGCAGCTTGAAGGTATCCGGTAACGGCCCCTTCGGCATCGTCAGGTAGAGGAACCAGAGGACCGGTTGCGCGACAGCGACCGCCCAGACCGTGCCGTAGAAATAGCGTCGTTCGTGCCCCTCGCCCGACGTCGAGCGCTTGACGCGAGGCATGTGCCCCGACAACCCGATCGCCCAGATGAGACCGGCCATCGGGAAGTAGGCGTGCCGGTAGATCTCCTTCAGCATCCACGTGCCCGTCGTGATCGCTACCAGGAGGCCGACGATGTTGAGGACGGCGAAGGTGATGGCTTCCCCCCAGGCGATCGAATAGCAGATGCGGCGGTAGATGGGGTTGGGCCGATCCTCGGTGAACCGGATGATGTACGGGGCAGGCTCGCAGCCCGGCAGCCGCCCGCGCAGGAACGGGATGCCCGTCGCGACGATGACCACGGCCAGCCACAGGACCATGCGCAGGTCGAACCCTCGCTCGAAGAGGTCGAACGTCAGCGGACCAGGAGCGATGAAGAAGACGAAAATCCAGATCGGCCAGTGCAGCCAGCGATAGTAGAGCTTGTTGCGCGTGCGGATCGTGCGTTCGGTGTCGTATTCGACCGGAATGCGATGGGACACAGCAGGCCAGTATACGGCCCGGCCCGGTCTGGATCTCGACAGGCGCCTGCGGAGCAGCCGACGGGGCAGGGGCTACGCGGAGCCGTCGCGGCGCTCGCCTGGCCGGGGATACGTGCAAGCGAGGAACGCGTCCCACAGGCTGTCGGGCAACAGCGCTCGCAGGGACATCAGGACGGATGCCGACGCGGTCACGCGATATCTCGACCGTGGGACCCTCGCCGTCAGGGCCCGCTCGACGATCGCGGCGACGGCGTCGGGTGCGCCGGCAAGCGATGCCATGGGCCCTTTTTCATACGACTCCCGCGTGATCCGCTCCACTTCGGCGGTAAAGGTGCCGTAGGGCCCAGGCTTGCCGGCGCCGAGACCATCGAGGCTGGCCGATGCCGCAGTGGTGAAGGACGAGCGGATGAGTCCGGGCTGCACCAGCACCACGCGGATACCGAAGCCAGCGACTTCGAAGCGCAGCGCGTCCGACAGCGCCTCGAGCGCGTACTTGGTGGCGTGGTAGACGCCTCCACCAGGGAACGTCAGGCGTCCACCCATCGATCCGATATTGACGATCCGGCCCTGGCGCCGCGCCCGCATACCAGGCAGGACGAGCTGCGTCAGGCGCAGGGGTCCGAACACGTTCGTCTCGAACTGCCGTCGGACGAGGCCGGGACCGACCAGTTCGATCGGGCCGGACTGGCTGTAGCCAGCGTTGTTGACGAGCGCCCCGATCCCACCCGCCTCGTTGGTGATCGTCTCGATCGCGGCCTGCATCGAGGCCTCCTCGCCAACGTCGAGGGCCAGGGTCCGGCAACCGACGGCCTTCAGCGGCTGCAGCGTCTCTACCCGCCGCGCCGTGGCATAGACGCGCCAACCGGCCGCTGCCAGGCGATGGGCGGTGGCCTGTCCGATGCCGGACGAGCAGCCGGTGATGAGGACAATGCGCGAGACATCAGTCGTGGCCACGTGTCCATTCTCAGCGCAGCCGCGCCCGTCCGACGACTTCGATCGTCCCGGCCGCGGTGGCACGCACGAAGATCGCCTCGCCCTCGGCAGGAAAAACGCCGGTGAGTGCCGTGATGTTGACCTGGTGGGTCACGAAGAACGTCGGCCGCCGCGAGTCGAGCTTCTGGAGAACCGCGGCGCGGAGTGCTTGCGTCGACGCCGACTCGTCGCCCTGGCCGGCGAAGAAGGAATTGAGGTAGCTCGCCGTCCGAACGGGGCCGACGGCGATGAGCCTGGCCGTTTCGAGGCACCGGCACCATTGGCTGCTGCGGACGTCGGCCTCGCGTACACCGACCGCACGCAATGCCTCGCCGAGGCGACGCGCGTCCTCGCGGCCCTCGTCGGACAGGTTGCGTTGCGTCGAACAGTCGCCGAGCGAAAAACCCGCCGGATCACCCACACCGGGGGCTCGACCATGGCGCAGCAATGTGACGATGCCGGGATCTCTCGATCGGGCGAGTGCGAGCGCGGGGTCGGTTGAGGGTTGCCCCGCCGCCGCGGATGCAAGCCACACGAGGGCTGTGGCGATTTGCACAGGGCTGCGCCAGAACATGGCAGCCAGCGTACCCCGCGAAGACGACCCGCGCGAGGCCAGCCCATTGGTTCCGAGGCGGGCGCGGGTGTAGCCTCCGGTCAAGTCGTCATACCAAAGGTCGGCAACAACCGCTCGCCACGGAATCGGCCATCCGAGGGCGTCGGACGCGGGCGGGCATGACCAGGTTTGACAACAGGAGGGTTCGACCATGGCGAGAACAGCGCGGTGTGTAGGGATATGCCTGCTGTCGGGACTCCTGGCATCGCCAGGGCTGGCGCAGGAAGCGCGTGGAACGATCCAGGGGCGCGTGACCGACCAGAGCGGGGGCGTCGTGCCTGGGGCGAGGGTGGACGTGACCAACGTCGCCACGGGTGTCGTGACCGACACGACCTCGAACGAGCAAGGCAGTTACCGGGTACCTTTCCTGATTCCGGGTCAATACCGGGTCGCCGTGACTCTCGATGGCTTCGGCCGGTTCCAGAGTCCCGACATCGAGGTTCACGTGGCAGACGTGCTGACGGTCGACGCCGTGCTGCCGGCGGGGCAGGTCACCGACGAAGTCACCGTCAGTGCCGCGCCCGTGGCCATCGATCGTTCGTCGGCAAGCCTCGGGCAGGTGGTCGACGCGCGGCGAATCTCGGAATTGCCGATTCGCGAGGGCAGCGCCGTGGAACTGGTGATCCTCGCGCCGGGCGTGGCCAACACCACCAACCTGCGGTCGCGCAAGGCGGCCTTCAACAACGGCTTGTCGCAGTTCTCGAGCGACGGTGCGGGCGAGAAGCGCAACGACTTCACGATCGACGGCGTTGCCAACGTCGCGGCTGATCGCGTGGCGTACAGCCCGCCGTCGGCGGCAGTCGAGGAGTTCAAGATCCAGACCGCGACCTACGACGCCGCGATCGGCAACGCCATGGGCGCGGCGGTCAACATCGTGACCAAGAGCGGAACAAACCGGCTGACCGGACAGGTGTACGAATGGTTCCGTGGGTCGGGACTCGACGCCCAGGATTACTTCGACGAAGTCGCGGGCCGGCCCAAGCGCGACTACACCGACAACCGATTTGGCGCGGCCGTGGGTGGCCCCATCGTCCGCAACCGCACGTTCTACTTCGCCAACGTCGAATTCAACCCGTTCGAGGTGCCGACGCCGGCGGTGCTGACGGTGCCGTCCGAGCGCATGCGCAATGGCGATTTCTCCGAACTGCTGGCACTCGGGCCGCAGTACCAGATCTACGACCCCGCAACAACCCGACCACATCCGACACAACCGGGCCGGTTCATTCGAGATCCGTTCCCTGGCAACATCATCCCTACCAGCCGGATCAGTCCAACCGCCCGCCAGATCCTCGAGTATTTTCCGCTCCCGAACCAGGCTGGTACGGCCGACGGCGGCAACAACTACGTCAATCCGACGTCAGTTGCCGACGAGAGCTACTACACGGTGACGACGCGGGTGGATCACAGCCTCTCGTCGCGGCACCGGATCTACGGACGCTACAGCTGGGACTTCTGGGAGGAGTCGAAGAACAACCTGTTTGACAACGCCGCCACCGGGATCGTGCTGAATCGCAAGAATCGCGTCCTCGGCCTCGACGACGCGTATACCTGGCGGGACACGCTGCTGACCAACCTGCGGGCTGGCTACACGCGGCAACTGTTTCCCGAGCGGCGCCAGAGCCAGGGCTTCGATGTCGCCGGTCTCGGGTTCTCCCCGACGCTGGTCGGCCTGGTCGAGCCCTCGCAGGCGACGTTTCCGAACGTCGCGGTCAGTGGCTACACGCCGCTGGGCACCTGGGAATCAGGCGACGGCTTCTTCACCACCGACGTCTACAACGCCACCGGCAGCCTCATGTGGCTGCTTGGCAGCCACAACCTGAAGTTCGGGACGGAATACCGGTATTACGTCGAGCACGCGAGTCGGTACCCCACGGCCATCTCGCCGACGTTGAACTTCAGCAACCAGTGGACTCGCGGTCCGATCGACAACGCCGCCGGCGCCCCTCGCGGCCAGGATCTCGCGTCCTTGATGCTCGGGTATCCGTCGGGCGGATCGATGAGCCGGGCGACCGATTACACGGAACGGAATGGAGTGCTCTCGTTCTACGTACACAACGATTGGCGTGTGCGCGGCAACCTCACGGTGAACCTCGGGTTGCGGTACGAGTACGAACAGCCCCTGACCGAGTCACGTGATCGGATGATCAGCGGGTTCGACGACGTGGCCGTGTTGCCGATCAGCGCCGCGGCAGAGGCCGCCTATGCACGTTCGCCAATTCCGGAAGTGCCTTCGCAGGCGTTCCAGGCGCGCGGCGGCGTGCTCTACCCCGACACCGGCGGTCGGCCCGACGCGTGGCCGTCCGACGGCAACAACTTCATGCCGCGTGCAGGGTTCTCGTGGCAGCCGCTCACGGCCACTGCCGTACGCGGCGGTTACGGGCTCTACTACGACGCGCTTGGCCCCAACCGGATCAGCGTCAATCAGACAGGCTACTCGCGCGTCACGTCGCTCGTCCCCTCACTCGACAACGGCCAGACGTTCATCGCGACCCTCGAGAATCCATTTCCCGACGGCTTGTTGGACCCGGTGGGCAGCGCCCTCGGCCCGATGACGAATGCCGGGCTCGCGGTCTCGTTCCCGTACGTCGGTGAAGTCCGTACGCCACGGACCCATCGGTGGTCCCTGGGTGTGCAGCACGAGCTACCCTGGCTCTTCGTGGGCGAGGTGACCTACGTGGGCGGGTACTCCGAGAACCTGCCCGTCGCCCGCGAGCTGAATGCCGTGCCCGGGCAGTTCTTCTCGACGTCGCCGGTGCGCGACAACGCCACCAACAACCTGCTCACCCAGCAGGTCGCCAACCCGTTCGCCGGGCTCCTGCCCGGCACCGGGATCAATGGCGCGACTGTCGCGCGGATGCAGCTGCTCCGCCCGTATCCGCAGTTCACGCCCACTGGCGCCAATAATACGAGCGTCACGGCGCTCGAAACCAACGGCACGTCGAACTACCAGTCGGTGCAGGCGCGTCTGGAGCGGCGGATGGCCAACGGAATCACCCTGCAGGCCGGGTACACCTGGTCGAAGACCATGACCGAAACGGAGTACCTCAACGCCTTCGACGTCGAGCGACATCGCGTCATCGGCGCCTTCGACAGGACCCACATGTTCGTCGCGAGCGGAATCGTCGAACTGCCGTTCGGACAGGATCGGCACTGGGGACGGAATTGGAACACCTTCGTCGACACGGTCCTCGGCGGCTGGCAGGTTTCCTTCCTGCTCAAGCAGCAGAGCGGGGCGCCGCTGGGCTTTGGCAACTATCTGCTCAAGCCGGGCATGACCGAGGCCGACATCGCACTCTCTGGTAGCGACCGCGACATCGCCCGCTGGTTCAACGTCGATGCGTTCGAGAGAGCGCCGGCCGATCAACTGGTCTCCAACGTTCGTTCGACGCCGCTGCGGCTGGCCGACGTGCGAGGGCCGGGTTACGTCGTGCTCGACTTGGGCATCATGAAGAACATCGAGCTCGGGTCGCGGGCGCGGCTGCAGTTGCGGCTCGAGTCCTACAACACCCTCAACACGACCAACCTGAACAATCCGGATACGTCGCCGACAAGCACGGGATTCGGCACGATCACGTCCCAGAATCCGTTTCCGAGGCAGTTCCAGTTGGCTGCGCGGTTCATCTTCTGACAGCGAGCGCGGTTGCGGCCGTGGCGTCCAGACATCGCGCCGCCGCGCAAAAAAGAAAAGCCCGACGCATCGAGACGACGCGTCGGGCTTTGTAAATATCCCCGGCAGTGACCTACTCTCCCACAGACCTGCGCCTGCAGTACCATCGGCGGTGGAGGGCTTAACTTCCGTGTTCGGAATGGGAACGGGTGTGACCCCTCCCCTATGGCCACCGGGAAACTTGTTGGCGGCCGGCACCGGGGATCCCGGTGCCGAGCCCTGGACGGCATGAACCGTCTCAAGTGCGCACGTCTGGGGCCCAAGCATATCCTGGGGCATGGCGTGCAGCCGCGCATCTTGTGAAAGAGCGTGCCTGGGGATCTGTTCCCAGGGCTTGTCCGCCGCAGCGGCCCGGTGAGGGCGGCGAAGGCGGAACAACTGAATATCCTGCAAACGGTAGTGTTTACTCGACTACACCACAGAGGGTGAAGTTATGGTCAAGCCTCACGGCTGATTAGTACCAGTAAGCTGAGGATGTCACCACCCTTACACACCTGGCCTATCACCTGGTGGTCTACCAGGAGCCTTCAGGGACTTGCGTCCAGGGAGATCTCATCTCGTGGAGGGTTTCACGCTTAGATGCTTTCAGCGTTTCTCCCTTCCGAACGTAGCTACCCAGCGCTGCCACTGGCGTGACAACTGGTACACTAGAGGTTCGTCCAACCCGGTCCTCTCGTACTAAGGTCAGCCCCACTCAAATCTCCTGCGCCCACGACAGATAGAGACCGAACTGTCTCGCGACGTTCTAAACCCAGCTCACGTACCGCTTTAACCGGCGAACAGCCGGACCCTTGGAACCTGCTACAGCTCCAGGATGCGATGAGCCGACATCGAGGTGCCAAACCTGGGCGTCGATGTGAACTCTTGGCCCAGATCAGCCTGTTATCCCCGGCGTACCTTTTATCCGTTGAGCGATGGCCCTTCCATGCGGAACCACCGGATCACTAAGGCCTGGTTTCCCACCTGCTCGACGTGTATGTCTCGCAGTCAAGCTCGCTTATGCCTTTGCACTCTACGGCTGATTTCCAAACAGCCTGAGCGAACCTTCGCGCGCCTCCGTTACAGTTTAGGAGGCGACCGCCCCAGTCAAACTACCCGCCTAGCAGTGTCCCTGACCCGGGTAACGGGTCGAGGTTAGAACGTCAAAGTATCAAGGGTGGTATCTCACCGGTGACTCCCCGAACCCCAAGAGGCTCGGTTCAACGTCTCCCACCTATCCTGCGCATGACACGTCAACATTCACTACTAAGTTGTAGTAAAGGTGCACGGGGTCTTTTCGTCTAGTCGCGGGCAACCGGCGTCTTCACCGGTACCACAAATTCGCAGTGTCACTCGTTGAGACAGCGCCCAGATCGTTACGCCATTCGTGCAGGTCGGAACTTACCCGACAAGGAATTTCGCTACCTTAGGACCGTTATAGTTACGGCCGCCGTTTACCGGGGCTTCAGTTCAAAGCTTCGCCTTGCAGCTAACCTCTCCCTTTAACCTTCCGGCACCGGGCAGGCGTCAGACCCTATACGTCGTATTCGACTTTGCAGAGCCCTGTGTTTTTAGTAAACAGTCGCCTGGGCCTCTTTATTGCAACTCCTTCATGCTCACCGGGCAAGCCGGATCACACTACGGGAGCACCCCTTCTTCCGAAGTTACGGGGCCAATTTGCCGAGTTCCTAAACGA